>NZ_CP080492.1:0-2400000 GCF_019464495.1 Leucobacter luti
GGCTCCGCCGCACGATACCGGTCGATGAAACCGTCATTGTGGGTGTTCGCCAGAGCAGCAGACGCTGGGATGTCAATTTCGATCGGCAAGTTGTAGTCGAGGTAGTGCTCGACGTACCGAGGTGCTCCGATGCGCTCGATTGCGATGATGCTCTTTAAGTGGCGCTCGAACCACGGCTCGATAATGGCGAAGGTGCGCTCGAGCTCGTGATTTGCGATATATGCCAGCATCAGCGTGAAGAGGTGCCACTGCACCACGTCCTGCACGAGCGCGGTTTCGTGGCGAGCAATCACGCGTGAGACCTCCACGCTGCGAGGGGTCAGTTCCCCCGGGGCGAAAGAATCAGGGCAAAACTCTTCGACGGGGAGCGGGTCATGGTCGCCGCGCACGATGAGCCGAGCGACTCCGAGCACGCGAACTCCGGATGCGTGGTTTTCGAACACGGCGAAGGTGGCTGAGCGTGCGTCATCTGCATCGCGGTCGGTGCCGTCGTCGTGCAGCTCGCTCGCGTCCAGCTGGCCGGTCTGGTCAACGTAGACCTTCTTGCGCAGTTCAAAGTGGGCGGCGTATTCGGCCTCGAGGCCCGGGACGGCGACTCCGTTTACGGCGAGCAGCCCAGAGGCCAACCTCGCCGTGGGGTGTTCGGAGAAGAGCTCTGAGTGTATTGCTGGAATCACATCGTGATTCGACACGGTGCGGTCGATATGGGACAACGTGGGGGTCCTCCTGATACTGCACAACGCCAGATTGCTACTTAAGTTATCGAAATCCACACTGAGTTTCGGCAGTTAGATTCGTGCAAGGAACTATTCTGCCCTAGTATGGCCGACCACCGCACCGTGGAAGTTTGTGGGGCGGGTCGCGCGAAGCGAAGAGTTCGTGCGGTTTGGTTCAGAAAAGTCCTGCGGGAGCCCAACCCCACGTTGGTAGGATGGGCTAATTACGCTGTCGCGATAAGGGGGAGCCGTGCCGGGAGATTTGTGGGATCGCGTGAGTGGCCAGCTGGGTCAGCCGGAGTCCGGTGAAGTACGCACGCGCGTGCTGCTGCGTGGCACCCAGTATGTGGAAGCTGTTGGCCTCTCGTTGGGAATCAACACCGAGCTCGTTGAACAGCTCTCCCGCGAAGCCGGAGTCACGACAAAGCAATTTGCTCAGGTGTGGGACTCGCCAGAGGCATTCCTTGCAGATCTGTTTTGCGAGCTCGCGAATCAGGCCCAGATCGATCGGGCCGACACGCAAACTCTCCTGACAACCTGGCAGTATCTCGGGATGCGAGTGGACGACCTGCGCTCGCCCGAGGGGCGCCGCAGTGTGCTGATCGACATCATCCGCACGGCGGCCGAGTACAACTTCGACGTGGTCACCGCGTCAAGCAAGTGGCGCACCTACGCTGCGCTTTCGACCACGATCATGTCATGGCCAGAGGGCGAGGCTCGAGAGCGGGTGCTTGACGCGCTGCGCGCCAGCGAAGTCTCGTTTGTCGAAACCATGGAGAGCTTCTATCGCAACGTGCTCCCCACGGTCGGCTATCGGCTGAAGCCGGTGTTTCACAACGATTATCAGCCATTCGTCGTGGCTGCAGCATCGGTCATTGAGGGGCTCGGAATCGTGCGCGCCACGGTGCCAGCGCTCGTCGAGGCGCGCTTCGACCTTCCCATACTGAATCGTGGCGCTGAAGCCACGGAGGAGTGGTCCGTGGCTTCGCTCTCGTTCATGGGCGTGGTCGATGCGTTTATCGAACCAGATCCCGAGTTCGTCGCTGACGAGGCAACCTCCCGCTTGGTCGGCGGAATTGACGTTACGCCGCAAGACTCCTAGGCGCCTGGCGCGCAGCGCCGAGCGGGCCTAGTCGAGTGTCGCGCGCGCGCCGGTGCGACGGAGGCGTTCGACCGTGGGGCCGAACCCGATTGGGCGTCCAAAGTAGTAGCCCTGCGCGCTCCGGACGCCGAGTTCACTGAGTACGGCCGCGGTTTCTGGGGTCTCGATTCCCTCAACCACCACCGTGTAGTTCAAGTTGTTTCCGAAACCTTGCAGCGAACGGATCACCTCGCGCTGACGCACGTCGTCCAGGTCGTTGATGAGACTCTTATCGACCTTCAGGATGTCCATCGGGAACCGCACCAGCGCGCCAACAGAAGAGTCGTCCGAGCCGTAGTCATCGAGAGCGATGAGCACCCCTGCCTTTTGCAGCGACTCGGCGTCACGCCGCAGTTCGTCGGTGACAAAGCGGAGTGAACGCTCGTTGAGTTCGATGCAGAGTGAAAGCTCCGGATGCGCCCGGGCGGCCTCGCGAATAAACGGACCGAGCTCGTAGTCGCTAATCTGCCCGAGTTCCAAGTTGACGGTCATGCGAGTGATCGAAGGCTCGATCCGGTGGAATTCGACGGCAGCGGCGAGTGCTTTCCGGATGACCTGCCTGGTGAGGTCGTTCATGAGCCCGAGGCTCTTGGCGCGCGCAACGAGCGACGGCGGCGAGATAGGGCCGAGCTCAGGATCGACATAGCGGATGAGTGCTTCGAATGCCCAGATCTTGCCCTCGTCGAGGCTCACGATCGGTTGGAACGCGAGCACCAATCGGTCGTCGCTGATTGCGCGCGCGACGATGTCGTTCGTGCGAGTCGAGCGGTGGGAGGAAACACTCACCGAACTCGCGCCAGCAGAGCCGTTCTGGTGTCGCGATCGCTTTGCCTTCAGCATCGTTTGATCGGCGTCTTCGACGAGGGTCTGTGCGTCAATCTCGCGGTGGTGGGAGAATGCGAGCCCAGCGCTGACCACCGGCCGCATATCGTGTCCCTCAAGGGTGAGCCGGCTGCTCACCGATTCGAGAATGCGATCGGCAGATTCGCGCGCCTGCTCGAGCGAGACGAGACCGGTGAGGATCACGACAAACTCGTCACCGCCGACACGCGACACGAAGTCGCCGCCGCCCGATGCGCGCTGGAGCCGCTCTGCGATGACCCGCAGCAACTCGTCGCCCGCACGATGTCCGTAGTTGTCATTGAGCTTCTTGAAATTGTCGAGGTCAAGAAAGAGCAGGGCAATACCCTCGTGATACGGGCGATGCTCATTTGCGGTGACGAGGGCGCTCTGGAATGCGCCGTAGTTGGGGAGGCCGGTCAGCGGATCGGTGTTCGCGCGGCGCTCCAGGGCCACAACCTCGCACTGAATCCGAAACGCCTCACTCGCGACGTGCGCGAGCGTGGCGAGCGCGCGCTCGTCCTCACGGGAGAACGAGGATCCGCCGACTTTGTGCGTCGCAACGAGAAACTGCTCTGATTCGGGTGTGAGCTGCACTCTCGCACCGATCTCCTGGCGTGCTGGGGGCGTGTCGCGCACCTCCACCCGCGCTGCCTCGACGATCTCGCGTGCGCGGGAGCAGAGCGCTGCGGCGAGAGCGGGGCCAGTCTCGCGGGGGAGCTCGACGGCTGCCTCCACGATGGCGCTGAGGCGATGCTCCACCTCGCGTGATCGGATCCGCTGCGCAACGACGTAGAGCAGCAGGGCGGCGAGGAGCACGACGAAGGGCGTGCGGCGGACGTCTGCACTATGTTCAAGCCACGGGATCGCGACCATGTCGAAGTAGCGCATGAGGATTGACAGCGCCGAAACAAAGGTCACAATCAGACCGAGCTTCGGGAAATCGATCACGGAGATCCCGCGGATGCCGTCAAGAGCCGCGCTCGCCCGGTGGCGCAAAAACTCGCCGAGAAGAAAGACTGTGTAGTACGCGGTCGTCGCGCCGAGGATGACCACGGGAAGCCAAGCGCCGAGCGCGGCAAGTCCGAGATAGGCCCCGATGAACCCGGCGGCGGAAACCACGCCGAGGCCGGTCACGTAGAACGCATGGAGCGGATTGCGGCGCACGATTGCCTGTGACACGAGCATGCCGATCGCCCACACGCATACACTCACGATGGGTGCTTCGAGCAGTGGCTGCACCGCGAGCATAGTCACTGAGACGCCCACACGGGGGAACCCCGTGAGACGCCCAATATGCACCTGGAATTGACCACAGACGATCACGCCGAGAATCACGGCGAGCATGAGCGTCCAGGACTCTGGCGGAGAGCTGATCAGCGCGTAGGCGCCGTAAGCGACAGCCCCGACTGCAAGCGCCGCAAATGGGGCCGCATAGGCAGCATCCTGTTTCTTCGCATCGATGCGTGGCAACACGCCCCCTCCCCTCGACGCGGAACGTTCCCGCGACGGCCGCAGACACGTGTTACGGCTGCACAGCGGATCAATTATGGCATGGTCGCCGTACCCAAAACGCTTAGGTCCAAGAATTCCTGTACCATCTGCACGCTCGAGCGTGTTGTGAGCGAGAATAGACCCGTGGCTACAACACCGAAAACCCAAGCGACCGACGCCGATGTCTCAGCATTCCTGAACGCCGCGACTCCCGCGAAGCGGCGCGAAGACGGACTCGCGCTCGCAGACATCTTTCGTGAGGTCACAGGGGCAGAGCCCGTGCTCTGGGGTCCATCGATGGTGGGCTATGGCAGCTACCAGTATGTGTCACCGGCAAACCCGCGTACGCGTGGCGACTGGCCGAAGACGGGGTTTTCACCGCGCAAGGCGCAGCTCTCGATCTACGGGATCAAAGATCTGCCGGCAGGCGCCGCGCTCCTTCCGAAGCTCGGTACCTACTCCGAGGGCGCAGGCTGTGTCTACGTGCGAAAACTTGAGGACATCGACCTCGACGTGCTGCGCGAGCTGATCGCGATCGCCTGGACCCGGCAGGATGATCCGGCAGCGTAGGAAAAGACTGGGTTACAGCTGACCCGCAGGAAGCTTGAGGGCAGTGCGGACCGGTCAGTGCTCCTCTTCGACGGTCGGCTTCGCCTCGACTGGCCCGTCGATGAGCGCCGCGAAGCGCTCCTGTGCCGATTGGGCGATCGTCTTCGAGGCGGCCTTGTCCGGTCCGGGTTGCGCGATCATGACGGCGTCACGGAAGTATGCGAGCTCCTGAATGGACTCAGCGATGTCCGCGAGCGCACGGTGGCCACCGCGCTTCTCCGGCGCACCGAAATACGCGGCTGTGTACCACCGGCGGCTGAGCTCCTTGATCGTGGAGACATCGATGCTGCGGTAGTGGAGACGCTCCTCAAGCGTCGGCATGTACTTGGCGATAAAGCGCCGATCCATGCCGATCGTATTCCCTGCGACAAGCGGGCGGCGGCCCGCAGTTACGAAGCGACGAAGGTACTCGATCACCTGTGTCTCGGCCTCGGCGACGGAGACACCGTCCGCAATGCGGGGGAGGAGTCCGGAACTCGTGTGCATCTTGCGCACGAAGTCGTTCATGTTTTCGAGGGCGTCAGCGCCCGGGTTGATCACGACTTCATATCCGGAATCGAGAGGAGTGAGATCAAAATCCGTGACGATCACGGCGATTTCACACAGGCCGTCGCGATCGACGTCGAGTCCCGTCATCTCGCAGTCAATCCATACGATCTGATCAGCGGGTGCACTCGACATGACGGGAGTCCTTTCACAGCGTGGCGTTGCGCGCTGGCTGTGTCGCAACCTCCTCAGTCTATCCCCGTGGCGAGCGCGAGCGCCCCTGCCCCGATCCCACGGGAGCAGCGGGTGTCGCTCGAATCGGGTGCGTGGGGAACACGCTCTAGACTGGCACTCATGGCAGTTCTTCCCATTGTGATTTCCGGCGACCCCGTCCTCCACCGTCCGGCCGCGCCGGTCACGGAGTTTGACGCCGCATTGCGCACGCTCGTCGATGATATGTATGAGACGACGGTTGCTGCGCCGGGTGTCGGCCTTGCCGCTCCGCAGGTCGGTGTGGGCGCGCGCGTGTTCGTGTGGATGTACGACGATCAAGACGAAGCACCGGCGCAGGGGGTCGCAATCAACCCGGAGTTGTGGATCGCACCGCTGGAGCCCGGCCTCCCAGGAGAAGACGAGGAGGAGGGGTGCCTCTCGTTCCCCGGCGAGCGTTTCGCGCTGCGCCGCTCAGCGCGCGCACTGCTGCGCGCCCAGGACATCGACGGTACGCCCTTTGAAATTCAGGCAAGTGGCTGGTTCGCCCGGATCCTGCAGCACGAGTATGACCACCTGGACGGACTCCTCTACGTCGATCGACTGATCCACCCTGAGAACCGGGGCGCGCACAAAGCCTTGCGGAAGAACGGCTGGGGTAAACCGGGGTTGAGCTGGGTGCCGGGGGCGGACGGCCACGAGAGCTAGCGCTTCGGGCCCAAGCTTCACACTGTGAGCGCGGGATCACTCGGGCGCGTCATCACGGGGGCGCGGGGCCTCACCCTGAAGGCGCCCTGGTGCTACGGTTGTGCGCCGAGGTTGCGCGAGTCTGGCACGAGGGACCAGGCGATGCCCGCCACAGCGAGGAGTGCCGCTGTGAGACCGAACGCCCATCCAAATCCGGCCCAATCCACGATCGCACCGGCGATGAGCGGACCGAGCACGCCGCCGAGGTCACTGGTCATCGAGTACGTGGCCACGACGTTGCCGCCACGGCGCTGCGCGAGCACATCAGCGAGCACCGCCTGCTGTGCGGGATTCACGAGCGCCGATCCGGCTCCCGCGAGGAACATCACGCCCGCTGCGATCCAGAGATTCGGAGCGGCCGGGAACGCGAGGTAGGTGACGGTCAGCGTGATCATGCCGATAATGAGCATGGGCTTCCGTCCGAGTGTGTCGCTCCAGCGCCCCGACGGGAAAATGAGCACCGCGTTGCCTGCGGCATACGCAGCGAGGATCCAGGCCGCTGTCGCAGCATTGCCGTGGAAGACCACAGCAACAAAAATGGGAATCAGCGAGACTCGCACGCCAAATGACGCCCACCCGAACGAGAACACTGACATGAGGAGTGTGCGGTACTGCGGCATGCCGAGCGCCGTGCTCAACGTCATGCTCAGTTCGTCGGTGCCCAGTGTGCCGGGGTGACCCGCCACATGAGAGCGGCGCAGCGCGATCGCGACGACAGTGGCCGCGATCAACAGCATCACGAAATAGAACACAAACGGTGCGCGAAGGCCGAAGCCCGCAACGATGCCGCCGAAGACCGGGCCCAAGAGACCGCCGAGCAAGAAGCCTGCGGCATTGAGACTCGCCACGCGACCACGGGCGAGCGGCGGACTCACTTTGATGAGCAGCGCCGTGGCGGCAACGGTGAACATGGTCGAGCCGATGCCACCGATCCCGCGCAGCACGATGAACTGCGCATAGTTCGCAGCGAGGGCGGCTGCGCCGGTCGACCCCGCGACGATCAGGATCCCGACGGTGTACGTTCGGCGCTCGCCGAACTTTCCGACGATCCAACCGGCCAATGGTGCAGACAACAAACGCATGAGCGCGAACGCGCTGACGATCGCGGAGGCCGCAAACGTGGAGACGCCGAATTCGAGGGCGAACTGGGGGATCGCAGGGGCGACCACACCGTAGCCGAGGGCAACAGTGAAACCGCCCGCAACGAGCGCCCAGACTTCGAACGGGAGCTTGATGCGGGCGGTGTCATGCACCCCAGGAGTCTACCGGGGGTCACTCCCTGACGGATTCGTTTCGGATTCGGCCGCGAGCGAACCCGGAGTGGCTTCGCCGCGCGTCCCGGAGCCTGCGCCTACGGGGGTCGGCTGCTTCGTCTCGTCGCGTTGTGCGGCCTCGAGCGCCTCGGCCTCGGCTCCGCCGATCGCTTCACCCCTCGCCACCATGCCGGACTCGCCGGAGAGCGGGATTTGCTTCAGGAACAGCGCGAGCAGGAACGCGAGCAGGATGAACGGAATGAGGTACCAGAAGACCGGCGCCAGCGAATCGGCGTAGGCATTGACCACACCCTCACGGATCGCGGCGGGCATGTCGGCGAGTTTCTGTGGGTCGATCGTGGACACCGCCTGTTCGGCGTTCGGCACTCCCGCACCGGAGAACACGTCGCTGAGGCTCTCGCTCAGCCGGTTCGTGAACATGGCTCCAAAGATCGCGACGCCGAGCGAAGCGCCCACCTCACGGAAGTAGTTGTTTGTGCTGGTCGCAGTGCCGACCATGCCGGGATCCACGGCGTTCTGCACCACGAGCACGATCACCTGCATGATGAGGCCGAGACCGGCTCCGAATACGAATAGGTAGACGCAAATCAGCCAAATGGGAGTGGAGGCGGCGAGTGTTGTCATCGCGGTCATGCCTGCAGCGGTCACCAGCGTGCCGATGATTGGGTACATCTTGTATTTCTGGCGCTTGGTGATCATGATTCCGGACCAGATCGATGTGCCCATCATGCCGACCATCATGGGCAGCATGAGGAGGCCGGAAACCGCCGCTGAAGTGCCCGATGACATCTGGAGGAACGTGGGAACAAACGCGATCGCTGAGAACATGCCGAGGCCAAGCGTGAAGCCGATCGCTGTGGCGTTGATGAAGATCGGATTCTTGAACAGGCTGAGTGGAATAATCGGATCTTCGACGCGAGACTCCACCAATACAAAGGCCAGCGCTGCGAGCAGGAGTCCGCCGCCCCACAGCCAGGTTTCGGGGGCATCCCAACCGTGGTTCTTGCTGCCGCCGAAGTCGGTGAAGAAGATCAAGCAGGTCGTGGCGATCGAGAGCAGCAGCACACCGAAGATGTCAATTTTCTTCTCTGCCTTCTTGCTCGGCAGCGTGAGGGCGAACCAAGCGATGGCGAATGCGGCGATGCCGATGGGGATATTGATGTAGAACGCCCACTGCCAGGTCAGATGGTCGACGAAAAAGCCGCCGAGCAGTGGGCCTGCAACCGCAGAGAGACCGAAGATTGCACCGAGTGGGCCCATGTACTTCCCGCGTTCGGAAGCGGGAACGATGTCGGCGATGATCGCCTGGGAGAGGATCATGAGTCCGCCGCCGCCGAGGCCCTGCAGTGCGCGGAATACGACGAACCACATGAAACTGGGGGCGAGCGCTGCACCGACGGACGCGATAGTGAACAGGGCGATCGCGATCAAGAAGAGGTTGCGTCGGCCGAGAACGTCACCGAATTTGCCGTAGATCGGCATCACGATCGTTGTTGCCAGGAGATACGCGGTGGTGATCCACGCCTGATGCTCCACGCCGCCGAGTTGGCCGACAATCGTGGGCATCGCCGTAGAAACGATGGTCTGATCGAGACTCGAGAGCATCATGCCGGCGATGAGTGCCGAGAAGATGATCCAGATCCTGCGCTGCGTGAGCAGGAGCGGCGCAGCTGGGGTGCTGGCCTGGGTGACGGAGGTCATGCGGAGTGGCTTCTTTCAATAGTCGTGGCGCACGGCGGCATGCCAGACACGCGTGGTGTCGCCGCTGGAGGCGCTGGGGAAGGAACGAGAGGGAGCCCTCGAGGTCTTTGGGGCTACGTGCGGGGCAGGGCCGAGGAGGGGGCCTCAGGAGGTGACGCTGGCGGGACGGACTGCGGCGTGCCGGTGAGCACTTCGCGGCTGAGCGCGAGGGCATTGCGGAGCACCGGGCCGATACTGCCCGTACTCGAAGTGGCAAAGAATGTGTGCGCTGAGGAGTGGAGCAAAGCGCCGAGGACTTCGATGGCAAGTCTCGCGCGAGGGTCGCCCGACTCAAGGCCCTCCCGCTCCTCGATCATGGCGGTGAAGCGACGGTGCACCTCTTCTGACTCACTGACAAACTTCTCCATGAACGAAGGCTCGCGCGCCACAATTGCGTTGACATGGGTGATGGTGCCCGCGATCGCGAACACTTCATCCATCATCTCTGCCGCTGTCTCCACGAGGTCATCGAGGAGGGTGGCGCTGATCCGGCCGGTGCGGGCGCCCCCCGCAACGAAGTTGCGAATCGCTTCGCTTTCGAGCAGGTCGGGTGGCGTGCCCACGACGGCAGCCTCCTTTGAGGGAAAGTAATTGAAGAAGGTGCGGCGGGAGATGCCGACGGGCTCGCAGACGTCTTCGATCGTGAAGCCGTTGATGCCGTGTGCGGCAGTGAGCTTCCGGGCGTGCTCGGTGATCGCGATCCGGGTGCGGCGCATCTTGGCCGCCCGGCCGGTGAACTCTGCACTATCGCTCATGAAGTGCAATTATGCACGATTTGCCCCAGAGTGCAAAATCTCAATTGGGAAATTGCTGAGTGCGTGACTCGTTGGGGGCGACAACGCCACGGAAGCGAGTCGCGCCCCACGTGAGTGCGCTCGCCAGGAGGAGCGCTCCGCAGAGCCCGGCACTTGTCAGCGCGATCGCGAGCGGGCCACGTTCTGGGAGGAGGAAACCATACGGCACCCACCCATCGGTGAGGCCGCGGATCAGCGTCACCGCGAGCCACAACAATGGGTATGGGAGCGCCCAGCCGAGCGTTCGCCACGGGAGCCTGGGACGATCTCCGATGAAGAACCAATCGAGGAGGGTCAGCGCTGGGAAGACGAGATGGAGCATGAAGCTCGCCCATGGGGGCGCTGACCCCGTGCCAGGAACGAGGCCGTTGTACACGACGGCCACGATGATCAGACTGCTTGCCGATGCCCCTCTGGCAAGCGTGAGCCATGTCGGGGGACACGCGTTGCGCAACGCGACGGTACCGGATGCGAGTGTGACCGCGCTGGCAAGGAGCGTCGTCAGATTCGTGAAATAGCCGAAAGTGTTCAGTGGGTTCGCGTCGCCGCCCGCGATATTCAGGGCATAGACAATGCCGAGCACGGCAAGCGCACCGACGCCTCCCGCTATTCTCAGCACCCCGATGATCTGGAACGATCGGGTGTTCTGCGTGTGTGGGGTGCGCGCGAGATGCAACGCAAGCTCAGGTGGCACCATATGGCCAGCCTACGGAGACCTGGCTGGCCATGCACTCAGAGAAGGTGGCCGCGCGGTCGCCGATGCATGGAGTCGAGCGCTCCCAGGAGCACCGCGCGGTCACGGCTCCGGGACGACGGCTGAGGGTTGGGCGAACGCTCAAGGAGCTGGCTCGGGTGCATGCGGCGCACGACGGGACCGGAACTCTGTTCACCGACGACGCTCGACACGTCATGCAGAAACATGGGACGCTCGGGGGAGTGGCGTCTTGTGGAACACGCGTCGCGAGGGCCAGGCATCGCCTGAAAGGGGAAACATGACTGCAACGCTGTTTATTGGAACCGTCGTGACCATGGATGAGCGTCTGCCGCGTGCTGGCGCGGTACTCGTCGATGCTGGGCGGATTCTCGCGGTGGGGGATCCGGATGCGCTGCGGCGCACCGCACCGGAGGAGGTGGAAACGGTTGAGCTGGGCGCGAGCGTCCTCATGCCTGGCCTCATCGAACCGCACGGTCATCCGACGTCGAGTGCTGTCGTGCTGAGCGACGCAGTGGTCGACATCCGCCCCGTCATCATGACGGATGCCGCGGAGGTCATGCGGGCGATTCGTGGCGCCATCGCTGCTCGTCCGGGCGGGGCTGTGCTGAGCGGCTGGGATCCACTGCTGCAACGCGGGCTCGAAGATCCCACTCGGGAAACGCTCGACGAACTCGCGGGTGACGTGCCGCTGCTGATTCTGCACAACTCTGGGCACAGTGCCTTCTTCAACACCGCCGCCGCCGAGCTCGCGGGGATCAATCGCACGACGCCCGATCCCGCGGGTGCGAGCTTTGCACGGGACTCGGATGGCGAACTCACTGGCGTCGCGTACGAAATTGCTGCCGTGTTCGCTGTCGCCGGCCCGCTGCTCGGTGCGGCGTTCGCAGATCTTGGCGCGCTCGTTGACGCAGAGCTTCGCCGGGCAAACGCGGTCGGGGTGACGACCCTCGGAGACTTGTCATGGGATCCAGCGCAGGCACCAGCGGTCGCTGCGGCACGGACGAAACGGGAATTCACCGCACGGATCCGCGCCTATGAAATGTCCCACCCCGGAGGGAGCGGATCGGTGTCCCTCGTGAACGGCGATGACATGATCAGACAAGTGGGGGTGAAGACGTGGGCGGACGGTTCGCCCTGGGTGGGCAACATCGCGACGTCGTTCCCGTACTTGAGCAACGACACGACGCGCAGCATGGGGCTTGCGCCCGGGCACCGTGGCACGGCGAACTTCACCGAGGCGGAGATCACCGAGATTTCCCTGGCGTATGCCGCGGAGGGCTGGCAGCTCGCGTGCCACGCACACGGTGATCGAGCGATCGACAGCGTGCTCAACGCGTGGGAGCAGGTCATCCGCGAACTCGACCTGTCCGATCACCGATTCCGCCTCGAACACGTGGGCGCGATGACGGCGGTGCAATGTGCAAGGGCCGCGGCGCTCGGGGTCACCGTGAGCGTGTTCGTTGACCACGTGTACTACTGGGGTGACGTGCTGGTGAACGAGCTCCTGGGGGAGCCAGGCCGGCGCTGGGCGGACGCGCAATCAGCGTTTGCCGCGGGGATACGCGCCACATTCCACAATGACGGGGCGGTGACTCCGCTCGAACCATTCCGGAACATGTCTGTCGCGATGACGAGGCTGAGCAGGGCTGGTACCCCGCTTGATGGGGCGGCTGGGGTGTCGCTCGATTCGGCGCTCCGGGCCCACACGATCAATGCGGCATGGCAACTGCGCTCCGATGATCATCTCGGCAGCATCGAAGCCGGGAAGTATGCCGACCTGATTGTGGTGGACCGCGATCCGCACGCCGTCTCCCCGGCTGAACTCGCTGAGACTCGTGTGCTGGCCACCTACCTCGCTGGGGAACTCGTGTACGAAGCTCCGTAGCCCACTGCGACAGCTCATCGCGGAGGAAAGGTGATCGAGCCGTCAGCGGCGATGACGGCTGCCGAATCGGAAAAGTCGCGGATGCTGCGTTTGTTCATGAGGTGTGCCGCCGTCGCCGCAGGGTCGGGGATCGGAGCGCCGCCCGCATACTCGAAACGGACGGACCGTGCTTCGGCGCCCGCCATACTTCCGTCCTGGCGTAGCTGAACGGAAAGATAGACACCGTAGCGGGTTGTTTCGTCGCGCCCGAAGACGCCGCCGCCCCCGAAATTGCCGAGGCTATACGCGATGAGTCTGCCCCGGTACACCTCCATTCCGCGCAGCACGTGGGGGCCGTGCCCGAGCACGAGATCAGCCCCGGCGTCGATCGCGGCGCGGGAAAACGCGGTGACATCTCCGCGGCGTTCACCGTACATGTACTCGGCGCCCGGCCTGACCACATCAGCCCCCCGGCCCTCCGCACCCATGTGGGCCTGCACAATCACAATGTCGGCGGCGGCTGACGCTGACCGCACAATCTGCTGTACGCGCCGCAGATCGGTCACGCGATTGAACTCGTCGTACGGTGCGAACCCGAGTATCGCGACCTTGATCCCGCCCACCTGCGCGATCGTGATCTCGTCGCGATCCCCGGTCGTGCGGATCCCCGCCGCCGCAAGGTGCTCCTTCGTCGCGTCGTACCCCGCTGCGCCGAAGTCCCGGCTGTGGTTGTTCGCAAGGTTGAGCAGGTCGAACCCGGCGAAGTGTGCGGCAGCGGACGGCGCGCTCCGGAAGGCGAGGCAGTCTGAGATCCCACTGCACTTGCGGACACCCGTGTCGTCCGTGATGGTCTGCTCGAGGTTTCCCATGACGAGGTCCTCGGTAAACCAGGGACGCACGCGAGCGAAGTACGACGCACCGTCGTCCTCCGGAACCTCATGGCGTGCGTCATAGATGAGAAGGTCGCCGGTAGCGCCGATGCTCACTGAACCAGCGCGCGATGCCGGCAGCTGCAGCACGTTGGAAGCGCTCAGCGGGATCTCGGCGCCACGCGCACTGATGCTGCCGAACAGGATCAGCGCCAGAGTCGCCGCGATGATTCGCCACGGCGCTCGGACAGCTCGCTGGGTGGGCGGCTGGTCGGCGCGGGCTGGCCGGGGCGGGTGCCCGGAGAGCTGCCGCACGTCAGGAGACGACGCTTGAGCGGGCGTCAGCCACGGCAGCTCGCACAGCCAAGCGATTCGATCCCGGCGCGCCAGCGTGCCGAACACACCTCCGACGGACACCACCACCGCGGCGAAGAGCACTGGAGCGACCCCGGCTGCCACGAGCTGCACGGCCATCCGTGCATTCGAGAGCCAGCTCACCACACTGGCATCGAGCAGCGCGAAAACAGGCACGCTCACTCCCCACACAGCAACCCCGTTCGATCCGATCCAGCCCAGGGCTCGCTGGGGCCGGGAGCTCGCCACCGCGCTGGGCAGTATCGCTTCGCCCGCGGCTCCGCGCAGGAGCGGCGCACATCGGGAGCCGAGGACGAACGCGCCGAGAGCGAGCAGGGTCACTGCCGTGTTCTCGCTGCCGTCAGCGGTACCGAACGCCGCACCGCGCGAGCTCCAGCCGGTTGAGTTCCCGGCGAGCCCGTCCACGGCGAGGAAGACGCCCATGGCCACCATCCCACCGGCCACCGCTCTGACGATCCAGCTGCGAGCACCCCGCAGCGCCCGCGCGAGCACGAGCGAGCCCGCAAGAGCAACGAGAATCCAGGCCCCCGGCGCACCCGCGAGCGCCCCGAAGAACCGCGCTACGGCATCATCAGGCGGGAAGCCCGCGGGCCCCCCGGACTGGGCGCCCGGGAGCGCCTCGGGAAACGGGATCAACGCAAGCATCCGGATCATGGTCCAGACGAGGTACATTCCCAGGAGTCGCGCGATTGTTCCCCGCAGCACGACGTTCCAGGAACAGGCCAGGAGGCGCGCACTGAGGGCGCCGGCCAGCAAGAACAGGAGCGGGATGCCCACCGCACCGGCAGTCGCGCCGATCGCCTGCCAGATCGCTGGAATCGGAAGACTGCTGCGCCAGTCGACCTGACTGTATACGCGCGCGACCACTTCCGAGAGTGCGACCGCACAGATCCCTGCCCCGGTCAGCGCGGTCATCGCACTGACCGGCACTGGCCGCTGCGTGAGCGCGGTCACGCTGCATCCTGCTCGCTGGTGTTGACGGTATCGGCGACGCGATGGATCCGGGATACCCTGCTGCCGACGCGCGTCACGATCTCGTGAGCGATGGTGTGAGCCCACGCCGCCCACTCTGCCACGGTCGGCTCGCCACGATCACCCGGTCCAAACAGTGTCACGCTCTCGTTGGGGTGCAGCACGTCGGCGCCGGTGTCGACCACAATCATGTCCATCGAGATCTTTCCGACGATCGCCCGGCGGCGGCCTCGCGCGAAGACCTCGGCCCTGCCGGACGCATCACGCGGAATTCCGTCTCCGTAGCCAAGTGGCACGACGGCGAGATTCGTGCGCTGGCCGGCTACGAAATCGAGCCCGTACCCCACACCGGCGCCGGCGGGAAGCTCACGCGAGGAGATCACGCGCGCAGAGAGGGTGAGGGCCGGGCGTAGCCGTGTGCCGCTGTCCGACGGGTCGATCCCGAACAGCCCGGCACCGATCCGGTGCAGCTCGAAATTGGCGCCGACGCCCGTGAGGGTTGCAGCCGTCGCTGCGAGATGCCGAATGCGCGGGGTGAGGCCGCGTCGGATCGCAGTGCGCACAGCCGCCTCAAAGACGAGGCGCTCGCGCGTGTTCTGAGGATTGAGCGGGGAATCAGCGCAGGACATGTGGCCCATGATCCCGATCACGCGGACCGCGCCGGTGGCTTCCTGCTCCCTGGCCAAACTGCACAGCGCTGCCCAGTCGCGGGCCGGGCAACCGTCGCGAGCCATACCCGCGTCGACGTGCAGATGAATTACGGCCTGCGTTCCGGTGGCACGCGACGCGCTCGCCACTGCGAACAGCACTGCGGCGCTCGGCACCGCGAGTGCGATGCCCGCTTGTACCGCGGACGCAAAGTCGGCGTCGATCGTGTTCAGCCAACTCAGGATCGGCGCAGTCACTCCGTCTGCCCGCAGCGCAAGGGCCTCCGAGATGGAGGTGACCCCGATCGAGTTCGCGCCAGCCTCGAGCACTGAGTGCGCGATAGCGCCGTGCCCGAACGCGTCAGCCTTGAGCACAGCCATGAGCCGCCCCCTGGTCAGACGTGCGAACGTCGCAGTATTCTCGCGGATCGCGTCGTCGTGTACGACGAGCTCAGACATGAAATGTGGCATACGCCCGAGTTAATCCACCCAGCTGTTGCCGCCGCGTATCTCGTTTTCAATACGCCAGCGATACGTGCGTCTCACTACAGTGAGGCCCGCCCCAATCGGGCCCCGAGCCAAGGAGATATCTATGCGGTGTTATGCAGCGAGTAGACCCCACGCCACCCAGATCGATCGCGTGATGCAGTGACGAGGGTTCTTCTCGCGGGCGGCGGCACCGCGGGCCATGTGAACCCACTGCTCGCGGTCGCAGACGCCCTGCGGAATCGGGCACCGAGCGATACGGTGCTCGTGCTGGGCACCGCCGACGGGCTTGAATCGCGGCTCGTTCCCGAGCGCGGGTATGTGCTTGAGATCATCCCGCGGGTCGCGTTTCCGCGGAGCCCGAGTGCGCACGCGCTGACATTTCCGCTGCGACTTCACGCTGCCGTCCAGCGCACCAGATCGCTCATTCGCGCGCACCGGATCGACGTGGTCGTCGGCTTTGGCGGCTACGTGGCGACACCGGCGTATCTCGCAGCGCAGCGGGAAGGAGTGCCGTATGTCGTGCATGAGGCGAATGCGCGGCCGGGACTCGCGAACGTCTGGGGTGCCCGCCGTGCCGCCGCGATCGGCACGGTGTTTCCGATAACGCGACTGCCACGAGCGGTACTCGTCGGCATGCCGCTGCGCGCGGAGATCGCCACATTGGATCGTGCCGCCACACGGGCGGAGGCGGCGCGCACCTTCGGGCTTTCGGCTCGGCGGCCCGTGCTGCTCGCGTTCGGAGGATCCGCCGGTGCCAGCAAGATCAATGGTGCGCTCACCGACGCCTGGCCTGCGATCCGCGCTGCCGGGTGGCAACTTCTGCACGTCACTGGTGACGCAAAGTGGGGCGACGTCGCCGCGCCGGATCGGGACCCCGATCGCGTAGTCGTGCCCTATGTGCAGCGAATGGACCTCGCCTATGCGCTCGCCGATTTCGTGCTGTGCCGATCGGGCTCGGCGACCGTGAGTGAGCTCAGCGCCCTCGGGATTCCCGCTGCGTATGTCCCGTATGCCGTCGGGAATGGCGAGCAGGAACTGAATGCGCGCCCTGTGGTGAGAGCGGGTGGGGCACTCCTCCTCGAAGACGCGACGCTCGACGCTGCGGCGGTGGTCGCACGAGTACTGCCGTGTCTGCAGAACGCCGCAGCCCGGGCGCACATGGGGCGGGCCGCTGCGACGCTCGGAACGCGCGACGGTACTGAGCAGCTCGTGGCACTCATCGACACTGTGAGCGGTGCTGCGATGACCACATAGCGCGCGGGGAGAGAAATGCGGAGACAGGAGCAGACTCAGCTTCCGCGTTCCCGAGGTCCGTTGCCAGTGCGCCGGTGCGCGAGGACGCTGACAAGCAGTGCGCGTGCACCACCGCATATTGCGAGTGTATGGAAAATCACATACGAGCCCGCAACGGACATCAGGGTGAACTGGGAACTATGTTCTTGACACGAGCCCGTACAGCGTTGACACTCTCCCCTGATCGCACGCGGCACATCGCGTGTGCACGCCGGTGGGGCGCATGATCCCGCGGGTGCTCGTCATCGGGGGTGGGCAGAACGCCGAACACGAGGTCTCTCGTGCCTCGGCAACTGCCGTCGCTGCGGCGTTGCGCGAACGCTATCGGGTGAGCCAGCTGACGATCCGGCGTGACGGAGTGTGGTGTGACGACTCAGGCCCATTGGCCCCTGGCGTTGCACGGTCCCTCTCGGTCGCGGTGAGCCGAATCGGTGACGTCGATGTGGTGTTTCCGGCAGTCCACGGCGTACTGGGGGAGGACGGGACGCTCGCGGCGCTCTGCGCGCTCGCCGGCACGACCCTGGTGGGGTCTTCGCTCGGTGCTGGCGCGGTGGGGATGGACAAGTGGGTGACGAAAGTGGTCGCCGAGGCGATTGGCATGCGAACTGCCCCCGGGCGCATCATCCACGCTCGCGACATCGCAGCGATCACGTTTGAGCGACCCGTCGTAGTGAAGCCGGTTGCGTCCGGATCGAGTTACGGAGTGACGCTTGCGGAGGACGCAGCTGGACTCGCGGAGGCGCTGCGCGTGGCTGCGAACTTCGACAGCCGCATCCTCGTGGAAGAACCGATCCACGCCCGCGAGGTCGACGTTGCCGTGCTTCGCGACGCGGACGGGGCCTGCTGGGTGGCACCCGCACTGGAGATTCACGCGAGCGGCGTGTTTGACACTGACACCAAGTACGACGGATCAGCGCGCTTTTCAGTGCCAGCTGATCTCACAGAGCGAGAACTGTCGGCGCTGCAACGAGACGCGCTTCGGATCTTCGACGCATTGGGCTGCGCCGGCGTCGCCAGAGTGGACTTTTTTCTGACGGCAGAGGGGCCAGTCCTGAACGAGATCAACACACTGCCTGGGCTCTCGCCGGCGTCCCAGGTGCCCCGAATGTTCGCCGCGGCCGGAGTGAGCTACGCCGAGCTGACGGCGCGACTCGTGCGCGCGGCACTGGCAAGCGGAACACCACAGAGACAGAGTGGAACGCCACAGAGCGCAGCACTGATGTCTCACCTCCGCAACGAATGAGTCCGCGCCTGGGGTGGGTCGACGTTGCGAAGGGACTGTGCATTGTTCTCGTCGTCCTGTGGCATGTGATCACCAAGGATCTCGCTGCGGGAGACTGGGGGCCGGGACAAGACGCGATTGACGCCTGGGCCACGCTCAGCGCACTGCTGCTCCCACTGCGCATGCCACTGTTCTTCACCGTCTCGGGGCTCCTTGCCGCCAGAGCACTGGCCGAAGACCCGCCGGGCACGGTGTGGATGCGGGCGGCGCGCTGGGGGAGTCTCTACGTCGTGTGGGTACTCATCCAAACTGCGGTATTCAGGCTCCTCCCCGGCTTCGACACCGCGCAGGCCCATTCATGGGGCGAGCTCCTCGCCGAACTCACGATTCAGCCGACGAACCTCTGGTACCTGTTCGCCCTCACGCTCTACATCGTGGTGGCGCGGCTGACCCGCAACTTGCCGGTCGGGCTGGTGCTCGGCGCGGCGGCTGTACTCTCAGGCGTTGCATCGATGGGGATCCTCCCTGACTCCGAGAACCTGTGGCAGGTGCTGCAGAATCTCGTGTTCTTCTTGGCGGCGGTGCGACTGGCTCACGTGGTTCGCGCGCTCGCCGCAGCGGCTTCGGTGCCTATGCTGCTCGGCACGGGGGTGGCGTTCGCCTGCGCCACCGTGGTGGTCGGGCTGTTCGACGCGCGGCACTGGCCGGGTGTGTGGGTGCTGCTGTGCAGCCTGGCAGTGACGACGGGGCTCGCCCTCTGTGCGCTCATTGACCAGCACCTTGCCGCGTGTGCGGCGCTCCTGAGCTGGCTGGGCCGACGCACGCTCCCGATCTATGTCCTCCACATGTTGGTGCTCGCGGTCTTTCAGACAGCGGGCTCGGGGTTCGCCGGTTTGCTCCGGGCGAGCGGAAGCTGTGCGGGCACGAGCTGTGCGGGCGCGGCTGGAATCCTTGCTGAGATCCCCGATGCCGTTGTCGTTGCACTCTCAGCGATTGCGCCGCTCGTGCTCACCGCGGCCGCGATTCTTTGTTGCCTGGGTGTGCACCGTGTGATGCTGTGGGCACGGCTGGGCGCGCTGTTCGACCCGCTGCTCGTGCACGCCGCTCTCGCGGGCCGCAGGGGTGCCATGCGCCGCTCCTGAGACGAGGAGGCCAAGAAGTGCGAAACGCGATCACCTGAGGCACGTGGTGAGCGTGCTCGCTCGCAACAGTGCTCACATCTCCGTTGACGAGTGCTCACATCTCCGTTGACGAGTGCTCACATCTCCGTTGACGGCCGTCCACCCACCTGCGCTCATCCGCTGCAGAGTTGGGCCGCAGCAACACGAACGAGCCGGGGTCGTTGCCCCGATTCGCGTGTGTGTAGTGAGTGCCCCCGGCTGGACTCGAACCAGCGACCGACAGATTAGAAGGCTGTTGCTCTATCCACTGAGCTACGGAGGCGACCTTAAGAGCGTACACCGGGTGCAGGGTTTGCCTGTGATCTGGTGTGGAGCGGCGCGCTGCTCGTTATGCCCGAGAGGCCGCGCCCTTGGCCGCAGCCTTCGCCGCCCGCTTCGTCTCGCGCACCCGCAGCAGCGTTTCCGGTGAGGTGATGTCGGCCACGCTGCGGAAGGATCCTGCCTCACCGTACGGCTCCGCCGCGGCCTCCCAGCCGGCCCCGGAGAAGCCGAGCTGCTTGCCGAGGAGCGCGAGGAAGATCTTGGCTTTCTGCGGGCCGAAGCCCGGAAGTGCCTTGAGTCGTTTCAGCACGGTCGGCCCGTCGGGATCGCCAGCGGTCCAGATCTGGGAGGCGTCGCCGTCCCAGTCGTCGAGCAGCGCCTGGCACAGGCCCTGCACGCGCGCCGCCATCGATCCGGGGTAACGGTGCACCGCGGGCGTCTGCGAGAACGCCGCCACGACCTCGTCCGGATCCGCCCCGGCGAGCGCAGCGGCGTCCACCGCGCCCAGCCGCTCTTGGATCTTGAGCGGCCCGCTAAACGCGAGTTCCATGGCGACCTGCTGGTCAAGCAGCATGCCGATCAGGAGGGCAAGCGGGTTCTCGCTCAGCAGGGCGTCGGCGGCGGGATCGTCAGTCAGGTGCAGACTCATGCATCCAGTGTACGCAGCAGCGATGAGGCTCAGGTGCGTGGTTCTCGGGGGAGGAGGGCGCCATCTGAACTCCCTCACTGAGGGGGAGGGAGCGCGGAAGGTGAGTGGGGCGGGGCGGGTGAGCGTGGAGCCCCAACCCGGGACCTTGCTATTCCAAGCGATTCACCATCGCGAGCGCAGCGCGTTCGACGTAGTCACGGAACGCCGCGTCATGCATCGGCGGCAGGGCCACCTCATCAAGTGCGGCGTGCATGTGCTGCAACCAGCGCTCCTTTGCGAGCGGCGTGACCGGGAACGGCTGATGACGCATGCGGAGTCGCGGGTGGCCCCGGTTTTCCGAGTAGGTGGTCGGTCCACCCCAGTACTGCTCCAAGAAGGTGCGGAGGCGCCAAATGGCTCCCTCCCAGTCATCTTGTGGGTACATCGGGGCGAGCACGTCGTCGGTGCGTACGCCGCGATAGAACGCCCGCACGAGTCGGTCGAAGGTGTCGGTGCCGCCGACCTGAGCCCATACCGTGTCAGTCACGGCTGCGCCCGATTCGCCTGAGCGCAGCGTGAGCCGGGGAGTTGGGGTTTGGGGATCGGTCATGCGGTGCCTCCTGGCAGCGTCGGTCGCTCATCGGACAGGGCGATACCCTCTTCGCGGAATTTACGGCGGAGCTCAGCGCGGATGCCGCGCTGCACTTCCCACTGCGCCTCGGGACGGGTGCGGACCGCCAGCCGGAGGGTTGCGCGATCGCCAAACACGCTTTCGAGGCCGAGAATCTCGGGCTGGCCGGTAACTTTTCGGGCGTACTTCTCAGAGGTGAGCAGCGCGCGGGCGGCCTCGAGTGTCACCTCGGAGACGTGGGTGAGATCCTGATCCGCATCCACTGTGACGTCAATGAGTGCGCGCCCCCATCCCTGGGACGAGTTGCCGAGGGTGAGGATCTCTCCGTTACGAATGTGCCAGAGTGTGCCGTCCAGGGCGCGCACCTGAGTGATGCGGATCCCGACATCCTCAACCGTCCCGTTGATCGTGCCGATCGTGACGACGTCGCCGATGCCGAGCTGATCCTCAAACACCATGAAAATCCCGTTGAGGATGTCCTTCACGATGTTCTGGGCGCCAAAGGCGAGTCCGGCGGCCACGATACCGGCCGAGGTCAGCACGGCTCCGAGATTGACCCCCAGCTGTGCGAGGATCAGGATCAGGGCCACGATCACCACAGTCCACGAGATGATGTGGCGCCCGACAGTGCCGAGTGTGCGGGTACGCTGCACGGCGCGCGCATTGACGTAGGGAGCTGCCTGCATCTCAGACGTCGTGTCCACGTCCTGCGCGCGTTTGACCCCGCGCACCACCTGGGTGACGGTGCGCATGAGGAGTCGGCGCAGCGCCCAGTTCGCGAAGACCGCGAGCAGCACGATCAACAGGCTATTGATGAGCACGCAAAACTCCAAATAGAAGCTTAGGAGCGCTGCGCCGACCTCTTTCATCAGGCAGCCAAATCCGCCTGCTGGGCGCGCAATGCCCGCTCAACACCCGCGAGGTGCTCGGTAATCATGCGGCGCAACGCGGCCGGCGCAGCAGCGTTGGCGTCGAGCCACGCACGCGTGGCGTCAGCGAGTGCCTCATTCACAAGCGGTGCGGGGTAGAAGCCCTCGATGAGCTCTTCTGCGATCGCGTAGCTGCGCGACTCCCAGACCGGCGTGATCGACGCAAAGTACCGCGTGACATACGGTTCGATCAGCGCGAGGTCGTGTGCCCGCGTGAAGCCGAGGCCCGTCGCGCGCACGATCGCATTGGGCTGGTCGGCGTTGTCAAATACCGATGCCCACGCTGCTGCTTTGTCAGCCGCGGTCGGGAGCGCCGCCCGAGCATGTGCTGCGGATTGGTTGCCATTGGCCGTGCGATCCTCTGCGAGGCGCGCATCAATCTGCTCGGTGGTAGCCCGCCCACCAGCTGCGAGCGCAATGAGCAGCTCCCAGCCGAGGTCCGTGTCGATGTCGAGACCGTCCATGGGCAGCGCGCCGTCGAACAGCCCCTGCACCGTGTCGAGCTGTTCGGGCGTCGCGGCCAGCTGACCGAACCCCTTCACGAACTGGAACTGGCGGTCGCTGCCGGGCTCGGCGTCAACTGCGAGGCGCCAGAATGCGTCGGCTACCCGTTCGAGCTGGGCTGCGCGACGCTCAGGGGCGACATAGCTGGAGGCCGCGAGGATGACCTGGTTCAACAGGGTCCGCAGCGTTGTCGAGGCGGTCTCGGCACTCACGTGTGCGAGCGCGATCTCGATGAAGCGTGAAGCGGGGAACTCGGCGTCGCGCGTCGCGTCCCAGAGGGTGCCCCACAGCAGTGCGCGCGCGAGCGAGTCCTCAACGTTGCCGAGCTGCGCAGCCGCAGTCTCGAGTGAGCGCTCGTCGAGCCGGATCTTTGCATAGGTGAGATCGTCGTCATTGAGCAGCAGCAGCGCGGGCTGTGCGACACCAACAAGCTCGGGAACCTCGGTGCGAGGGCCCGCAATGTCCAGCTCGAGGCGCTGCAGCCGACGCACGGCATCCGAGCCATCGTCCGCAGTGCCGTACAAGCCAACTGCGATGCGGTGCGGGCGGATCGTCGGGTACGCTTCGATCGCGGTCTGCTCGATGGCAAAGCTCGTGTAGCGGCCCTCTGCGTCAAGCTCGAAGATGGGGCGCAGCGTGTTGACGCCGGCCGTCTCAAGCCACAGCTTCGACCACTCGCTGAGGTCGCGGCCACTCTGCGCCTCAAGCTCGGTGAGGAGATCGGTGAGCTCAGTGTTCGCGTGGTGGTGCTTCACGAAGTATTCGTGCACCCCGCGCATGAACGGCTCGCGGCCGACCCACGCGACGAGCTGCTTCAGCACTGACGCGCCCTTCGCGTACGTGATGCCGTCGAAGTTGACGAGCACGTCTTCGAGATCGGTGATCTCGGCGACAATCGGGTGCGTCGACGGCAGCTGATCCTGCCGGTACGCCCATGACTTCTCGGACGCCACGAAGGTGGTCCAGCACTCGTTCCACTCGGTCGCCTCAGCGACGCCGAGCGTCGACATGTACTCGGCAAATGACTCGTTGAGCCACAGGTCGTTCCACCACCGCATGGTCACGAGATCGCCAAACCACATGTGGGCGAGCTCGTGCAGGATCGTCACGACTCGGCGTTCACGCATCGCATCGGTGACCTGGCTGCGGAACACGTACGCTTCGGTGAAGGTGACCGCACCGATATTCTCCATTGCGCCCATGTTGTACTCGGGCACGAAGAGCTGATCGTACTTATCGAACGGGTACGGGTAGTCGAACTGCTCCTCGAAGAACGCGAAGCCCTCGCGCGTCTTGTCAAAGATGTACTCAGCGTCGAGGAACTCTGCCAATGACTCCCGGCAGAACACCCCGAGTGGGATCGTGCGGCCGTCTCGGCTGGTCAGCTCTGACCGGACCTCCGTGTATGGGCCCGCGATGAGCGCGGTGATATAGCTCGACATCACCGGTGTGGGCTCGAACGTCCACGTCGCGATCTCCTGCTCCGCCCAGTCTGCGCCCTGCGCCGCGGCTTTCGTGCCAGCCGGTGCAGGGGCGGGCGTCGGCTGGTTGCTGACGACCTTCCAGCGTGCTGGGGCCGTGATCGTGAACTCAAACGTCGCTTTCAGATCAGGCTGCTCGAACACGGGGAACATGCGTCGCGAATCGGGTACCTCGAACTGCGAGTAGAGGTAGACCTCGCCGTCGGCTGGATCCACGAAGCGGTGCAGGCCCTCGCCCGTGTTGGTGTAGCGCTGCGTCGACGCGATGCGCACAGTGTTCTGTGCGGCAAGCCCCTCCAGTTGCACGCGGGAGTCCGAGAACGCGGCGACGGGATCAAGCTCCACGCCGTTCAACTGCAGCGACTCAACCGAGTCGGCGATGAGATCGATAAACGTGGCCGCGCCTGCGGTGGCAGCGAAGTGGATCGTGGTGACGGCGCCGAAAGTCTGCGGGCCGCTCGTCAGATCCAGGGCAACTTCATAGCGCTGCGTGTCGACAACGCTCGCACGTTCCTGAGCCTCGACGCGGGTGAGATTCGTTCCTGGCACTACTGCTCCTGACCGGTGAATGGGTGGTGATAGAACCCAGCCTACGCCGGGTCACTATGGGTAGGCTGGCGACATGAGCACAGTGCAGTCGATTCCCGAACAGCCCGAGGTCGAGTTCTGGTTTGATCCCATTTGTCCCTGGTGCTGGATGACCAGCCGGTGGGCCAGCGAAGTCGCTGCAGTGCGTGGCTTCGAGATCACCTGGCACCCGCTGAGCCTCGCGATCCTGAACGAAGACAACGAGCCGAATGAGCACTCAGCGCACATGCTGGGTGGGCACCGGCTCGGGCGTGTGGTGGAGGCTGCGCGCGTGGCGCATGGCCAGGAGGTCGTCGGCAAGCTGTACACGGCATTCGGAACCCGGATCCACCCCGGTCAGCGCAGCGACTTCGACGGGATCCTCGCCGAGGCGCTCGCAGAGCTGGGGCTCCCCGCTGAGCTCGCGGCTGCGGCTGATGATGAGGCGCTGGACGCACCGCTGCGCGCGAACACGAACCACGCCATGGAGATCGCCGGGCCGGATGTTGGGGTGCCGATCATCTCGGTGAATGGCGTTGCCTTCTTCGGGCCGGTGGTCACTCCAGCGCCGACGGGGAGACCGCGCTGCGGCTGTGGGACGGGATCGTTGCTGCGGCCAGCGTGCCTGGCTTCTACGAACTCAAGCGCGGTCGGACGGCAGGGCCGCAGTTCTAGCCGTCGTCCCAGCGCAGGAGACAGCACCCTCGGCCAAGCCGGGGGTGCTGTTTTGCGTGCGGGTGTCCGGCGCGGGCCTGTTCGGGCTGTTCGGGCTGAACGGTGACACCACTCGCCGTGGCTCACGCAGGAGATCCGAGTTCGCGCAGGAAATCCGAGTTCGCGCAGGAAGAATTCGGGGATTCTTTCCTGCACGAACTCGGATTTCCTGCGTGAGTTCGGCTCCCCGCACCTCGGTGAGCGGCGCCGTGCACCCGGGCAGCCCCGTCAGAGCGCCAAAGTGCAGCTGAAATCACCTCAAACTTGCGCTGGTGTCAAAGTGGTGTCACCATGGTGTCATGGACTTGACGCCGCACATTGCTGCTCTGCAGCACCAGTTTCTGCTCTCGGCCGCGGCAAGCGGGGAAGAAGCCCAGGCACTCGCCGAGCGCCTGCTCCCGCCGCTCGAGGCCGCGACGCGCTTGACCATGCTCGATGCGCTGAGTGAGGCGAGCGAGGAGATCACCACTGAGCTTGCCCCCGATCCGTCGATGCGCGGCTGCGCGGCCGCGATATCGAGTTCGTCGTGGTGGCGCCGTCGGATCTGGGCGGTGGTTCGGCCACCGCGGACCACTCAGACGTCGGCCCGAGCGCCCACGCAGGGCCAACAGAGCCAGCGGTCGCTGCCGACTCTGCCGATACCGCGGACGCTACAGCGGTCCGCACCACGCTCCGGATCCCGGAGTCGCTGAAAGCGCAGGCCGAATTGGCTGCCGCCGCCGCAGGCATCTCGCTCAACACCTGGCTCCTCCGCAGTATTGCGACCGCGCTCCAGCCGATCCCCGCCCCACCGCGGTCCGAGTCCAAACCGGGCCGCAACCACTTCTCTGGCTGGGTCAGCTAGCCAAGACCCCGCTCAGCACCGCCCAAGCGGCCCCCAGGCACACGGCCGCCAGTCCCACGGCCCCACGCACTTCGAACACAAGGAACTCAACATGCACATCTTCGCCACCCCAGAACCCATCGAAGCCATCGTCGACCTGTCGGTCGGGTCGCTCACCGTGCGTGCGAGCGACCGTTCGGATACCCGCGTCGAGGTGCGCCCGTCGAAACCCGGACTCCCGGGGAGCGTGCGGCTCGCTGAGCAGACGACAGTCGAGTTCACTGCCGGGGTGTTGCGCATCGTTGCTCCCAAAACGCGCAGCCTGCTTTCTTGGTTCGGTGCCTTCGACTCGGTGCACGTGACCCTTGAGCTGCCAACTGGATCCAGGCTCGTCGGTGACTCTGGATTCGGAGCGTGCGTGGTGGACGGAATTTTGGGGGAGTGTGAATACCGCTCGGGTGCCGGCGGAATCACTATTGACACCGTGGGGTCTGCACGACTGCGCACCGGCAGCGGATCGATCAGCGTGGCACGGGTGGCGCTCGAACTCACGGCGAGTTCGGGGGCGGGGTCGATCCGGCTCGGTGAGGCCCGTGGGCCTGCCACGTTGAAGAGCTCCAGTGGACGGATCGAAGTCGGGACTGCCTTCGATGCGTTGACCCTGACGACGGGGTCCGGTCGGATCCAGATCGGTGCCGCGCTCAGCGACGTGAGAGCGAAAACGGCGAGCGGGAGGATCACCGTTGATGAACTCGTGCGCGGCGACGTGAGTCTGCGCAGTGCGGCAGGCAGGATCGAATTCGGGATCCGTGAGGGATCCGCTGCCTGGCTTGATGTGCACTCGAACGCTGGCAAGATCCGCAACACTCTTCGCTCCGAGGGCGCTCCCGTGCCAGGGCAAGACGTCGTGCGCCTGGCTGCCCGAACGGGTGCGGGAGACATCGTCGTGCGGCGCCCCGAGCGTGCGATGTCTGCCACACAGTGAGCGCTCGCGAATGATCTCTTGCGCCAGCACGCGTCTCCCGACCGTGCGAGGCGTTCCCACAGCAACGCGAGGGCGCCGGGTGATCCTGGCTGAGGCCCGGGCTGGCTTGTGGGCGCAACGCTCCGGGACGGGTCGTGAACCGCGCTCGGGTCTGCTCGCATAGGATTGGTATATGCGCATCCACGTAGCCACGGACCACGCCGGACTCGACTTCAGCCAGCAGCTGCAAGAGCATCTGCGTTCCCTCGGACACGAGGTCATCGACCACGGCCCTGCCGAGTACGATGCTCTCGACGACTACCCCTCGTTCTGCATCAATGCGGCACTGGGCGTGGCGCGCGACGAGCGGGATGGCACGGCGGCGCTCGGAGTTGTTTTTGGGGGCTCGGGCAATGGCGAGCAGATGGCCGCAAATAAAGTGGCCGGTATCCGAGCCGCGCTCGTATGGAATGACTCCACCGCGACGCTTGCACGCGAGCACAACAACGCGAACGTGATCTCGATTGGCGCACGACAGCATCCTGTTGAGGACGCGATCCGCTTTATTGAGCTGTTTATCCAGACGCCGTTCCCCGGCGATGAGCGCCACGTGCGTCGGATCTCACAGCTTGGTGAGTACGAGCGAACCGGCGCCATCGCGGGCAAGCACGTCGACCAGCTGAGCTAACTGTGCCTGAGGGGCATTCCGTACACCGCATCGCGAGGCAGTTTGCGGTGAACTTCGTTGGCACCGAGCCTGCGGTTTCGAGCCCGCAGGGCCGCTTCGCTCAGGGCGCTGCAGTGCTAAGCGGCCGTGAAATGGTGGACGCGCGCGCGGTCGGCAAGCAAATGCTCTTGGAGTTCGCCGGCGACCAGTGGTTGCGCGTGCACCTGGGCATTTACGGCGCATGGGATTTCGCCGGCGATGTGCGAATCGACCCGTCGATTCAGATTCATGGACAGACACCGGGCCACTCAAAGCTGGGTCAGACCGGGGAAAATGCCGGCCCTGGCAGCGGGTCCGTGATGGACCGCGACGGCGAAGATTCAGTGACTTCCATTGGTGCGCCGAGGCGTGCACGCGTGCGCATGGCGGAGTCTGACAAAGCGGTGGATACCGATGGCCAGTTCCCGCCGGATCCGGTTGGCCAAGTGCGGGTTCGGCTGCTGAATGAGCGTGTGTGTGCCGACCTGCGCGGGCCGACCGCCTGCGAGGTGCTGACGCCTGCTGAGGTGGATGCTGTGATCCAGCGACTTGGCCCGGATCCCGCGAACGCGAACACCCCGGCTGAGCGCGCCCGGTTTGTTGCGCGGGCGGGGAAGAAGAAGACCCCAATCGGGCTGGTGCTGATGGATCAGTCCGTGGTCGCTGGCATCGGCAACGTGTATCGAGCTGAGATGCTGTTCCGTGCTGGACTCAACCCGCATACGCCAGCACATACGCTCGACCGCACCGTGCTTGAAGCGCTGTGGGACGACTGGGCTGAGCTGCTCGAAATCGGCATCACCGTTGGCCAGATGATCACGATCGACGGTCTGGAGGGGGAGGCGTATGAGCGCGCCCTCGTTGAGCGAGACGAGCGCCACTGGGTATACAAACTCGAGGGCACCCCATGTAAGCGGTGTGGCACCAATATCGTGCTTGAGGAGTTTGGGGCACGCAAGCTCTACTGGTGTCCCAGCTGCCAGTCCTAGCGCATCATCGTCGCCCTCGCTGTCACGAGGTGAGTGGGAGCGCAAGCGTGACTTCGCTACCGCTGCACGGGACCGTTCATGCGCACGACGGGTGCACGGGTCTTTCCTCGTGACTGAGGGGGTGTGAGCCAGACCCGGGATCGAGCGGGCGTGAGTCCGGCTCGGGATCGAGTGGAGGAAGCGGGTTCACGCGGCCCCCGCCTGCTAGCCGACGGAGGCGAGCGCGAACGGGAGCACCGTGTCGGCGCCAGCGAGCCGAAGCTCGCGGGCAGCCACGGTCATGGTCCAGCGACTGTCGATCAGGTCGTCAATGAGGAGGATCGGGCCCGCTGTCTGCGAGACCACGGACGCGAGCTCGGAGGAGACGTTGAAACGGCCCCACACCGAGGCAAGCCGGAACGCGCTATTGCCTCCAGGGCCAGGTGCCGGATATGAGTGGTCGACATCGAGTGTGCCCAGGAGCGGCAGCCTCCCG
This sequence comes from Leucobacter luti, assembly GCF_019464495.1. Classification (NCBI taxonomy): domain Bacteria; kingdom Bacillati; phylum Actinomycetota; class Actinomycetes; order Micrococcales; family Microbacteriaceae; genus Leucobacter; species Leucobacter luti. Next base: position 29,351 of record NZ_CP080492.1, read on the forward strand.
CGGGCGGCGATCATTTCCGCGGTGCTCGATACGAGCTGTGGGTGGCTCAGCGAAGGCATCGCGACAATTCCCACCGGACGCGCCTCCCACGGCCAATCCCGCAGCGTAGCGAGGACAGCCGGGATCAAGGCCTCGGGGAGGGGACGATCTTGGGCGCCTGCAGCGAAGAGTTCCCGGAGTTGACCGCCCCAGCCGAGGTCGGTGAGGCGAGCAATGACCCGGCCGGTCTCCGGGCGTTCGCCAGGCGCAATCTTGCCGCGCACTGTGATTCCGCGCCGGTCGGCGCCGGTGGGCCACTGTCCGCGCGGTTCACTGGGAACGCCAGAACGCTCAAGGCGGCTCGACGCTTGCGCCGCAGCGAACTCAGGCACGGCGGTGGGGAACCACTTCCCGGCACAGACATCGCAGCGGCCACAGGGGGCGGCGCTTGCGTCGTCGAGATCGCGTTGGAGCAGTTCCATGCGACAGCTCTCACCGCGCTCGTAGGTCATCATTGCGGCCTGCTCAGCATCGCGCGCGGCTGCGATCCTGCGGTATCGTTCCGCGTCGTACGTCCAAGGCGCGCCGGTGGCTACCCATCCGCCTGACACACGGCTCACGGCGCCATCGACGTCGAGCACCTTGAGGAGGAGCTCCAGCTGTGTACGCTTCAGATCGACCCGAGCCTCGAGCGCCGGTGTCGACAATGGGGGACCGTCTGGGCTGCCGAGCGCCTCCAGTACCGCTGCCGCTCGCTCGGGGTCGGGCATAGACGCCGTCGCAAAGTAGTGCCAGATCGCCGCGTCCTCTGCGCCCGGGAGGAGGAGCACGTCCGCGTTGGCTGAACCTCGGCCTGCGCGACCTACCTGCTGGTAGTACGCAACAGGGGAAGACGGTGCACCGAGGTGCACGACGAAGCCGAGATCCGGCTTGTCGAATCCCATGCCGAGCGCACTCGTGGCGACAAGGGTCTTGACCTCATTCCGTTTCAGCGCTGTCTCGAGTCGCTCGCGCTCCTCAGGATCCGTGCGCCCCGTGTACGCCGCCGCTTCGTACCCAGCCTCCCGCAGCAGCGCAGCGGTGTCCTCGGCCGCGGAGACCGTGAGGGTGTAGACGATGCCGCTTCCCGGGAGGTCGCGCAGATGCGCGACGAGCCAGGCCAGGCGCGCCTGTGCGGACGGAAGCGACAGCGAACCGAGTCTGAGCGAGTCGCGCGCGAGCGAGCCGCGCAGGGTGAGCACGTCGTGTCCGAGCTGATCCACTACGTCGGCGACCACGCGGGCGTTCGCCGTCGCTGTCGTGGCGAGGACAGGCACGTCGCGTTCCAGGCTGGAGAGGAGCGCGGCGATGCGCCGATAGTCCGGCCGGAAGTCGTGCCCCCAGTCCGAAATGCAGTGGGCCTCATCAATCACTAGGAGCCCCATACGAGCCAGGATGCCGGGGAGCTGATGCTCCCTGAAGCGTGGGTTGTTCAGCCGCTCAGGTGAGACGAGGAGCACGTCGACCTCGTCGCGGGCGAGTTGTCCCTCGATCTCGGCCCACTCCTCGGCTGTCGCCGAGTTAATCGCCGCGGCTCGCACTCCAGCGCGCTCCGCAGCTGACACCTGATCGCGCATGAGTGCGAGCAGTGGGGAGACGAGCAGAGTGGGGCCTGCGCCGCGGGCGCGCAGCAGCGCGGTCGCGACGAAATAGACGGCAGACTTGCCCCAGCCGGTGCGTTGCACGACAAGTGCGCGGCGTCCCTCATCAACGAGCGCGCTGATCGCCTCGAACTGGCCGGGGTGGAACTCGGCCTCCGGTGCGCCAGTGAGCTGGCGCAGTACGGTAAGTGACTGCGCCAGGGTGGACTGCTCGGGATTCGCCATGTCTCCGATGATGGCAGCAACCACTGACACGAGGGGGGACCGCGCCGCGCTGGCCAGGAACCGTAGCCAGGAACACCACACCGGACGGCAGCAGACCGCGGCACCCGAACACCCCATCGCGACACACAAACACCTCACACCGCAATATCGGTCATGCGCTCCCGCCGCGCTCCCGCCAGACTGGAACTATGACGAACCCGGAGCCTGATCGCCTGCGCGAGTTGCTCGACGCAGTGCTCGATGAGCGGCACCAGTCCCTCGACGCCATGGCCGGGGCCGCACACACCACCCGATTCCACTTCGCCCGCACAGTGTCAGCCCGCGCGGGCGAGAGTCCGGTTGCGATGCGCCGCAGAGTGATGCTCGAACGAGCGGCCTGGCAACTGCGTGCAGGCACCCCGGTGATCGAAGCGGCAGTCGCTGCCGGCTACGAATCAGCAGAAGGCTTTAGCCGCGCCTTCGCCCGCGCGTTCGGCCATCCGCCCAGCGTGGCCGCGGCGGCACACTGGCTGCCCAGCCCGAACGGAGTCCATTTCCACCCGCCGACCTCATTGTGGGTGCACGAACAGGAGGTGCAAGTGAATCCGCTGGTCGAACAGCTCATTCGGCATGATGTGGACGACACGGCGGAACTCATCGCCTTCGCCGCCACACTGGATCCGGCCGAGCTCGTCCGAGTCACACGCCCCGGCCAGATCGTACTCGACGGTGCCGGCGAAGAGGGGAGCATTGCCGATGTGCTCGCGAATCTCGTGTACGCGCGGCTTGTGTGGCTCGCCGCGTTCGAGGGCACCGTGATCCCAGAAGAGCCGGAGCGCGATCTCGCTGTGCTCGCGCCGCTGAACGCTGCGGTTTCTGCGCGCTGGCTTGCCTGTGTGCGCGATATCGAGCGCCGGGGCGCTTGGGGCGATCGGTTCGTGGACGTGCTCTGCGAGCCACCGGAGAGCTTTGTGGTGAGCAGCGTCGTCGCGCATGTCCTCACCTATTCCGCGCACCGGCGCGAACTCGCGCGCGGCATGCTCGTGGCGCACGGTCTCGCGCGCAATAGCGGGGATCCGATCCTCTGGTTGCGACAGCAACGCGGTGAGGGCTGACCCGGCGCCGCCTCACTCATGCTCCGAGTCGCGGCCCAGATCCTTCGCGGCCCAGATCCTTCGCCGCCCAGATCCATTGCGAGCACGATTCCGGTGCGGGCACGGATCCGGCATCGGCCTGGCTCGGGATCACGCCGCATATCCACGCCACACCCACCCCACCGCCACGCAGGAGGCATATATGTCCAAAGTTATCTACTACGTTGCCGCCACGATCGACGGCTATATTGCGGATCCGTCCGACTCGCTCGACTGGCTGATGCGCCACGAGCTCGAGCCCGGCGGCACAAACGACTACGAGTCGTTCCTCGGCACAGTCGGCGCAATCGTGATGGGAGCGACCACCTATGAGTGGGTGCTGACACACGGCCCCTGGGGATACGAGCTTCCAGCGTGGGTCATGACCCACCGTGAGCTGCCGCTACCCCAAGAAACGGCGACAGGAGCTGCTGCAGATATTCGGTTCTCCCAGGCCGAGATTCGACAGGTGCACCAGGAAATGCTGGTCGCCGCGAAGGGGAAAGACCTCTGGGTTGTTGGCGGCGGCGATCTCGCCGGCCAGTTCGCGGACGCGGGGCTGCTCGATGAGATTCTGCTGTCTACGGCGCCGGTCACGCTCGGTGCGGGGCGGCCAGTGCTCCCGCGCAGGCTCGACCTTGAGCTGTTGGAGACGGCCCGCAACGGCGCCTTCGCTGCTGCGAGATACCGAGTGCTCGGGCAGCTGCAGGAGGATCGAAGCGCGGGTTAGTAGCCGAACATCCTGGCGAACAGCGCAAGCCCGAGGAACGGGGAGAGCGCGAATACGAGTGCGTTGATCACGACAATCGCGGCTCCGGCGGCGAGAGCCACGCCAGCTGCGCTCCCGGAAACTCCCAGGGACCATGCCGTAATCTTCTCGCGCGTGGTCATCGGAGGAGCATCTTCTGCCTGCAACGCCGACAGGTCGAACGTCGTGGCCTCAGTGCGTTCGGCTGACCCCTGGATTCCAAGTACGTCGTTCATGCTTCCACCCTAGGCCCGGGACCGGCTGCGGTCCAGCATCCCCGTGCAGCGCGTCGCGCGGAAGATGTGTCATAATTGATCCTTGTGCCACGGTGCGGCACTGCCGCGAGGGTCCGCACACACCGGGACACCTATTTCTTCACTAGTTTTTTACATCCGCGTTCCGACTTGCGGCGGGCGCAGAGAGAGATCATCATGCAGAAGCTCGACCTCGTCGATGCCCCGTCGCTCAAGAGCGACATTCCCGACTTCCGCCCCGGCGACACCGTCAAGGTGCACGTCAACATCATCGAGGGCAATCGCTCGCGTGTTCAGGTGTTCCAGGGTGTTGTGATCTCCCGCCACGGTGAGGGCGTCCGCGAGACGTTCACCGTTCGCAAGATCAGCTTCCAGGTGGGCGTGGAGCGTAAGTTCCCCGTACACGCACCGACGATCGACAAGATCGAGGTCGTCACCCGCGGCGATGTTCGCCGCGCGAAGCTCTACTACCTGCGCGCCCTCACCGGCAAGAAGGCGAAGATCAAGGAGAAGCGCGACGCGTAAGCTTCGCACTGACCCGCGGGCGCTCGTTTCGACACGCCTGTAACACTTTCAGGCTCCCACCCCTCAGGGTGTGGGAGCCTGAAGTGTCTGACTCAGCAATTTGAGGGCGACCGCGTGCACGCGAGCCGTCCACACACGAAGGAGCGCACATGAGCGACGCTGAAACCGCGACCGGCGGCCGCACCCGCAGGGGCGGAGTGGTGGGCTTCCTCCGCGATCTGCTCGTCATCCTTGTGGTGGCGTTCCTCGTCTCGTTCCTGTTGAAAACCTTTCTGGTGCGTAGCTTCTACATCCCGTCGCAGTCGATGGAGCAGACGCTGAAGATCAACGATCGAATCCTCGTGAATCAGCTCGTTCCGGATCTCATCGACGTGCAGCGCGGCGATGTCGTGGTGTTCAAAGATCCGGGGGGCTGGCTGTATCCGCGCGCTGAGACTGCGCCCACCGGGTTCGAGAAGGTGCTGCAGGCAGTCGGTCTTGCCGCTGACACCAGCGATGACTACGTGGTGAAGCGTGTCATCGGGATTGGTGGCGACCGCGTGCAGTGCTGCGACGCTGAGGGGCGCGTCATGGTAAACGGGGTGCCGCTGAACGAACCGTACATCGTGATCCCGCCCGGTGAGACGAAAGCCTCGGCGATTGACTTTGATGTGACCGTGCCGAAGGATTCGGTGTGGGTCATGGGTGATAACCGCTACCAGAGCAAGGACTCGCGCTACAACCAGGATCAGCCGGGCAAGGGTTTTGTTCCCGACTCTGAGATCGTGGGCCGCGCCTTTGTGCTGAACTGGCCGCTGAACCACTTCACCTGGCTTGGCACGCCCGAGGGGACGTTCACGGGGGTCGAGCAGGCTCGCAGTGAGTAGTGAGCACGTGCTCTCGAAAGACCCGACCCTCGACGTCGAAGCGGCGTACTTTGCCGCAGGGGCGGAACTCGTGATCGGCGTTGACGAGGTGGGCCGCGGCGCGATCGCGGGCCCCGTTGCCGTTGGCGCGTACGCGGTACTCGCAGGCACACAGGAGTTTCCTGTGGGGCTGCGCGACTCAAAACTGCTGAGTGAGAAGCGCCGCGACGCGCTGTACCCGCTCGTGCGAGAGTGGGGCACCGGTGCCGTTGGATTTGCCAGTGCGGAGGAGATTGACGCGCACGGGATCACGGCGATGCTCGCCGCTGCCGCCCGCCGCGCGCTGCTCTCGCTGCATCACGCAGGCGTGCCCGTTGAGCGCGCCGTCATCATCCTTGACGGATCGCACGATTGGCTCTCCCCTGTATTGAAGCACCCGCTCGACGTCCGTACCAGAGTGGGGGCGGATCGCGCGTGCGCGAGCGTCGCGGCTGCCTCGGTGCTCGCGAAGGTGGAGCGCGATCTGCTGATGCGCGACGCCCATGAGGAGCACCCGGACTATGCCTGGGCCTCGAACAAGGGGTATGGTGCGAAGGCGCACTACGAGGGCATCGCGTCGGCCGGCCTGACTGAGCTGCATCGCACCTCCTGGATCAAGTTGCCTGTCACGGCTCAGGACTAAGCTGAGGAGGTGACCACTCGCATGACCGCTCGCACGATTTCGCCCGAAGCTCCGATCGGAGTATTCGACTCCGGCGTTGGTGGGCTGACAGTAGCGCGTGCGATTCGAGACCAGCTCCCGGGCGAGTCAATGATCTATGTGGGCGATACCGCGCGCACGCCGTATGGCCCTCGCCCAATCGCCGAGGTGCGTCGCTTCGCGCTGGAGATCCTGGATGATCTCGTGGAGCAGGGGGTGAAGATGCTGGTGATTGCGTGCAACACCGCTTCTGCTGCCGTGCTGCGCGACGCGCGCGAACGCTACGCCGTCCCGGTGATTGAGGTGATCGGGCCCACCGTGCGCAGCGCAGCGGCGATCACCCGCAATGGCCGGGTTGGGCTGATCGGGACGCAGGGCACCATCCAGTCTCGCGTGTACGACGACTTCTTCGCGATGCGGCCGGAGATCACGCTGACGGCAGCGGCGTGCCCTCGTTTTGTTGAACTTGTCGAGGCTGGTGAGACCAGCGGCCCGGAAGTACATCGTGTTGCCGCTGAGTATCTCGCGCCGCTGGTCGCCGAACACATTGACACGCTCGTGCTCGGATGCACGCACTATCCGTTCCTACGCGGAGCATTGCGACAAGTGGTTGGCCCTGATGTTGCGCTTGTTTCGAGTGATATCGAGACTGCGAATGAGGTGTTCCAGACCCTGACAGAGCTGGGCCTGCTTCGACCTGCGAGCGCCGGTGAGCCGATGCTGCGCTATGAGGCGACGGGAGCTGACACCGATGCCTTCGTGGATCTTGCACGTCGCATGCTCGGAATCGGGATCGAGGCCGTCGACCGCGTGCAGACAGGCACGATTCAACTCCCGCACGAACTGTAGCGGCCCTCTGTGCGGCTGGTCGTGACGCGACTACGCTGGAACCGGAGACGGGCCGCCTCCCGCAACTTTTCCTCTCACTTCACTCGAGAAAGGCCCACACCGATATGAGCGAGAACACCCGAGTCGACGGTCGCACTCCGGCGCAGATGCGCCCAGTGACGATCGAACGCGGTTGGAGCGCACAGGCAGAGGGCAGCGCCCTGATCTCCTTTGGGGCCACGAAAGTGCTGTGCACCGCATCATTCACACCAGGCGTCCCGCGCTGGCTCGCTGGGAAAGGGACCGGCTGGGTCACCGCTGAGTACTCCATGCTGCCCCGCTCGACAAACGAGCGCATGCAGCGTGAGTCTGTACGCGGCAAGATCGGAGGCCGCACGCACGAGATCTCTCGCCTGATTGGCCGGAGCCTGCGCGCGATCATTGACACGAAAGCGCTCGGCGAGAACACGATCGTGATTGACTGCGACGTGCTGCAGGCCGATGGCGGCACACGCACCGCCTCGATTACTGGTGCCTATGTCGCGCTCGCTGAGGCGATCGAGTGGGCGCGTGCGAACGGGCACGTGTCGAAGAACGCGAAGCCGCTCACCGATTCTGTTGCAGCGGTGTCGGTCGGCATCGTGGGTGAGATTGCGATGAGTGATCTCGCTTACGTCGAGGATTCACGGGCTGGCACCGATATGAACGTTGTGGTGACCGGATCCGGCGACTTCGTCGAGGTCCAGGGGACGGCCGAAGGTGCGCCGTTTACTCGCGCTGAATTGAATACGCTGCTCGACCTTGCAGTCGACAGCACTGCTGAGCTCGCCGAGTTGCAGCGCACCATCCTCGCGGAGGGAAGCTAATTATGGCCAACACTGTGGTCCTTGCATCACACAACGCGCACAAGCTCGCGGAGCTCCGGCGCATTCTCACGCCGCTCGTCCCCGAGCTTGAACTCGTCGGCTATGACGGGCCGGAGCCCGTTGAGAATGGCACGAGCTTCGAGGAGAATGCGCTACTCAAGGCACGCGCAGCTGCGGAGCACACCGGCCTGCCCGCGATAGCCGATGACTCCGGAATCGCAGTGGAGATCCTCGGCGGGTGCCCTGGAATCTTCTCAGCGCGCTGGGGCGGCCCCGCACGCAGCGACACAGCGAACGTCGATCTCTTGCTGTGGCAGCTGAGCGACATCGCAGATGAACACCGGGCGGCAGGCTTCGTGTGCGCGGCCGCGCTCGTCATCCCACAGACCGACGATGTTCCCGGTGTTGAAATCTGTGAGCTCGGGGTGTGGAAGGGCAGCGTTCTGCGGGAGGCCGCTGGCGAGGGCGGCTTCGGCTACGACCCCATATTCCAGCCAGAGGGTTCGACGCGGTCTGCCGCTGAGCTCACGGCCGCTGAAAAGGACCAGCACTCGCATCGCACCCGCGCGTTCACGGCCTTGGCGGAGGAGCTGCGCATCCGATTCTGAGACCTGCACCTCGTCTCACCCCAGACGCCGGCTTGTGTGGCCCCTGTGCCCGAGCCCGAGTACCCCGCACCAGCGACGCCGGTACCCAACACACGCACCACTTCACTTCGACACCAGAGATGGAGATCTCACGATGACGGAAGAGCAGCTGGGCGGGTTGGTCCGCCCCGATGTTTCAGTGACGGATGCCGCGACGATTGCGCGGGAGTGCTACGGGATTGAGGCCGTTGCGAGTGAGCTCGGAAGCAACCAGGATCGTAATTTCGTGCTGAGGGAGTCCGACGGCTCGCGGAGCGTGCTGCGAGTGGACAATCCGGTGTTCACGGACGCCGCGCGCGAGGCACAGCACGCGGCGCTTGTCGCGTACCGCGCAGCCGGTGTTCCTGTGGCCTCGGTGATTCCCGGCCTCGACGGCGCTGAGACTCAGCGCTGGGGCGGGTTTGCAGTGCGCAGGAGTGAGTTTGCTCCTGGATCACCCATGGTGGATCTCGGCTACTTCGCACCGGTGGTGCTGGAGGAATTTGGGGCTCTGGCTGCTGCCTCAGTGCGCGCGCTCGCAGATCTCACTCACCCTGGGCTCGCCTCGGAGCACATGTGGGTGATGGCGGTTGCGTACGAGCAGACTGTGGCGCTTGCGTCCGCCATCGCGGACGAGGAGTTGCGTACCCGTGTGCTCGCGGCCGCCGAACAGGCAAACGCAGCGCTCGCCGAGGTGGCCGCTGAGCTCCCAACGCAGGCGATTCACGGTGATCTGACCGACGACAATGTTACGGGGCTCCTCGGGGACGATTCCCGAGTGCACCCGCACACCGTGCTGGATCTCGGTGACCTTGCATACGGTTGGCGTGTATCGGAGCTTGCGGTCACAGCGTCGTCAATGCTGCACCACGAACCGGAGCGCCCGCTGCGACTGCTCGACCTGATCAGCGCATTCCATCGGGAAGCTCCGCTCTCGATCGCCGAGGCGCGCGCCGTGTGGCCGCTGATTGTGCTCCGGGCGACGATTCTCGTGGCGAGTGGTTGGCGCCAGCTTGAGATTGATGGCGACAACGACTACGCACGTGACCGCGTGGCCGGAGAACAAGCGATTTTTGATGCGGCTACCGCAGTGCCCCTCGCCGAAGCGACCGAGCAGGTACTCGCACGGCTGGGCTTCCAGGGCGTGCCCGCTGGCTCCGGGCTGCAGTTGATCGCTGCGCCGGGCGTCGGCATCGAACGCTCGGCCGCGGCTCCGCTGCGGGCGCTGTTGCCGGATCTGTCGGGCGAGGTCAGTGTGCTGGATCCCGGGGTCGAATCCGAAGCGCTCAATGCTGGCGCTTGGCGTGCGGACGACGCAGAGGCGACACTCGTCTCTGCTGCGTTTGCCGCCGGCGCAGCGGCCGCGGTGTTCCCCTACGGCGTGTATCGACTCACACGCACGACGGTCGACACGGCCGAAGCTGGAGCAACCTGGCCGGTCGATACCGAACTTTGGCTGCCAGCGGGAGCGCCAGCAGCCGTGGTGACTCCGGTCTCCGGGCGCGTGGCCTCAGTCGGCTCCGACTATCTCCGGATCGAAGCCAGCTCGGGATGGATGCTCGTGCTGCATGGGTTGACCCCGGCACTGCAGGTCGGCACCGAGCTCGGCGCAGGCGACAGTATCGGTGTGCTCGCCGAAGCGTCCGCGCCCCGTTCGCTCGCGGTGGGGTTGCGGCGAAAGGACGCGGGGGAGCCGGACTCCGGAGCCGCCGTCGGTGTCGCGTTCGTCGCCCCCGACCGGGTGCCAGCATGGGCGCGATTCAGCCATGATCCTGCGGATCTCCTCGGTCTCCCACGTCTCGCACAGCGGGACGAATCGAGCGATGAGCTGGCGCGCCGCGAGGAGATTTTCGCGAGTGCGCAGGAGCGATACTACGAGCGCCCGATGCAGATCGAACGCGGCTGGCGCCACCACCTCGTTGATACGACGGGTCGTGCCTACATCGACATGGTGAACAACGTTACCGGGCTCGGACACGGTCACCCGGGAGTGGCGGACGCGGTGAACCGGCAGATCCGTGTCCTGAACACGAACTCGCGGTTCCTGTTCCGCGAGCTCGCCGAGTACAGCGAGCGGCTACTCGCGCTGCTGCCTGAAGGCTCTGAGCTGGACACCGTGCTGCTCGTCAACAGCGGTTCGGAAGCGGTGGATCTCGCGCTTCGACTCGCGCAGGCCGCGACAGGCAGGCGCACGGTGGTGTCGCTCCGCGAGGCGTACCACGGGTGGACGATGGCCTCAGACGCGGTGACGACGAGCGCCTATGACAACCCGTTTGCGGCAGAGACGCGCCCAGACTGGGTCCACGTCGCCGACGTGCCGAACCAGTTCCGCGGCACGTACCGGGGGAGCGGGAGCGGTGAGCGCTACGCCAGTGATCTTGGGGCGGATCTTGCGCTGCTCGCCGCTGAAGGCCGGGAGGTCGCCGGCTTCATCTGCGAGTCTGTGCTCGGCAATGCGGGCGGCGTGATGCTCCCTGACGGGTATCTTGCCGATGCATATCAGCGGGTGCGAGCTGCGGGTGGACTCTGCATTGCCGACGAGGTGCAAGTGGGCTTCGGGCGCATGGGGACGAGCTTCTGGGGCTTCGAACAGTCGGGAGTGCGGCCCGACATCATTGCGATTGCCAAGCCTATGGGGAACGGCTTCCCGATCGGCGGTGTGATCACCTCGAAGAAGATCGCGGATGCGCTCGCCTCACAGGGCCAGTTCTTCTCGTCGGCTGGAGGGAATCCGCTGAGCTGCGCGGTGGGCATTGCCGTGCTCGACGCGATGCGAGATGAGGCACTGCAGGAGAACGCTCGCGTCGTTGGTGCTCGGCTTGCGGACGGCTTCCGGCGACTCGCTGAGACGCACACCATCATCGGACCGGTGCATGGTGAAGGCCTGTACCTCGGCGTCGAGCTCGTGCGGGATCGCGAGACGATGGAACCGGCGACGGAGGAAGCTGCAGCGATCTGCGAGCGGCTGAGGGAGTTGGGCATCGTCGTGCTCACCACGTCTGAGCGATCAAATGTGCTGAAGGTGAAGCCGCCGCTGTGCCTCACGGGAGAGAGCGCCGACGTTGTCGTTGCCGCGCTCGACCGCGTGCTCACCGAAGGCTGGTAACTGCCGGCGGCGGGGATCCTCTCAGGGTTCCCGCCACCGCGGTACCTGTGCAATCCAATCGGAGTCTTCCTGCAGCCTCCTGCAGCCTGCTTCGGCTCCCTCGCCGTGTCCGTGTCGGTGCACGTGTCCGGAGGACGGCGAGGGGCGGGGAAGGCTGCGCGGCACGTCGCATCCCTCAGCGTCATGACGCCTGAGTTGAGCGTTGACTGCGCAGAGTGCGTTGCGCAGAGTGCGTTGCTCGGGATCGCAGCGGAGGGGTGCGTCGTCGATTACAGCCCGAGGATCGCGCGCGCGATGAGGAAGTAGATGATCAGCCCTGAGGCGTCCACGAAGGTCGAGATGAACGGGTTCGAGAACACTGCAGGATCGACCTTCACGGCCCGCGCGATCAGCGGCATACATCCACCAACCGCTGCTGCAAGCGTGCACACGCACAGCAGCGTGAGCCCAATGACCAGGCCGATCTGAGGCGAGTAGGCGATCGCGGCGATAGTGAAGCCGAGGGTGCCGAGGAGGAGTCCGAGCATGCCACCGGTGCGCAACTCCCGGGTGAGCACGCGCGCAAAATCGCGCGACTTCACATCGCCGAGCGCGAGCGCTCGCGTGACGGTAGTGGCTGCCTGGTTTCCGGTGTTCCCGCCCGTACCGATCAGCAGCGGCACGAACAGCGCCAGCACGGTGACCTCGGCGATTGTGGTCTCGAACACCGAGAGCACCTGGACAGTGAGTGTCGCGCCGACAGCGAGAACGAGCAGCCAGATGACGCGTGAACGTACGAGCGCCCCGACTGGCGTCGACAAGTAGGGCCGGCGCAATGGTTCGGTTCCGCCCTGGCGGGCGGCGTCTTCGCTTTCCTCATGCTCCAGGATCCGGATCGCGTCATCAATCGTGAGCATGCCGACGAGACGGTGCTCCCGATCGACGATCGGCATGGCGAGCAGTGCGAGATCCGCGCAGCGCCGTGCCGCAAACTCGGCGTCATCCTGCGCCGATGCCATGCGCGCAGCGCTCATGAGCTGAGAGATCGGGGTGTCGTCCGCTGCGCTCAGGAGTTCACGCAGGCTCACGATGCCAACGACGTGGCGCGAGTCATCGAGCACGGGAATCGTATACACGGTTTCTGCGTCTGCGAGCCGAGCCCGCACCCGCTCCATCGTCTCAGCGACAGTGAAGCTCTCTCGGGTGGAGACATACTCGAGCGACATCCGGCGGCCGATGCTGCCTTGTGGATAGCCGAGCAACGCTGAGGTGAGCACTCGTTCGTGCTCCGGAAGCCCACGGAGCAGCCGGGTGGCGAGTGCAGCGGGAACCTCATCGAGCAGCCACAGTCGGTCATCGTGATCGAGGTCGGCGAACAGCTGGGACACTTCTGCGTCTTGCAGTCCGTGGAGGAGATCACTCTGGAGCGGGGGATCGAGCAGCTCAAACAGCTCCGCGGCACGATCTTTTGCAAGGAGTCGGTAAATGACGGCGCGCTGCTTGCGGCTGAGCCGCTCGAAAACGGGAACGAGATCGTCGGGTGAGACCGGCGTGAGCGCGTTGGTGAGCGCAGTGAGATCGCGGGCTGCGAACAACTGGGCAATGGTGGCAACGAGATCGTCGGTGCTCTGGATATCGGAGATGGTCATGCGTCGCTCCTTGGCAGGGGGTGCGTCGTCAGAATCGACGTTGCACAGAGAATGGTCCGGACGCACGACGGATTGTGCGCCCAAGAGTGATTGCCGGACGCCGCGTGAAGCCTGAGCTCGCGCTAGGGGAGAAGCGTGGGAGCTACGGTGTCCGGCTGTCGACTGCAACTGTCACTGGTCACGTGCTCACCTCGCAAAGCTCAAAAAACTGAAACTGGCCAGAGTTGGCCCGACCGAACCCTACCAGTGGACGTGCATGGTGTCCAAGCGGCAGGCTGCTCGCAGCGATGGCGCCGTCCGGATAGTCTGACGAGGACACCGGATCTGGGGACGCGGTGGGGGCACATGAAGTGACCGCTGAGTGAAGGAGAGCTATGGCTCAGAGTTACCGCGCCCTGTTTCGTATCAGCGGCACCATTCCGCTCACAACAGCCGGACTGATTGCCCGAATGCCGCTTTCCATGATCGGGATCGGGCTGATCACGATGGTCGCGACGGATCGCGGCAGCTACGCGTTCGCCGGTGCACTTGCGGCGGTGTTCGCAGTGTCCTCCGCCCTCGCGACTCCGCAGGTCGCCAGGCTCGTGGATCGCTTTGGCCAAAGCCGGATTGTTCCGCTTGCTGTGATGGTAAGCGGTGCAGCGCTCGCCTGCCTCCTTGTGACGTTCCGGCTTGATGGGCCGCTCCCCGTGATCTTTGTGTCCGCCGCAGTTGCGGGGTTGCTGCCGAGCGTTCCCGCACTCGTGAGAGTGCGCTGGGTGGGACTCCTGCAGCGCGAACACGACCGTGCGGTGCGCGAGAGGCCAACCGGTGGCTCCAAGTCGCGGCTCGCGACCCCGGGATTGCACACTGCCTTCGCCTGGGAAACAGTGCTTGATGATGTTTCATTTGTCATTGGGCCGCCGATTTCGATTGGCCTCAGTGTTGGCCTGTTTCCTGAGGCGGGCCCGCTGGTCGGCGGAGTGCTGTTGCTCATCGGGGCTGGGTGGCTGATCGCTCAGCGGGAGACCGAACCGCGGCCAGGGAGGCATGAAATCACGCTGGGACCACTGAGCGTGCTGCGGGAGCGGACCGTGTGGGGCATCGTGCTCGTGATGATCGCGCTCGGTGCAATCCTCGGCACGGTCGACGTGGCGAGCGTTGCCTTCGCGGAGCGGCAGGGAATCCCGGCCGCCGCGAGTGTGGTGCTGGCTGTGTACGCACTCGGCTCCGCCCTCTCCGGGATCATATTTGGTGCTGTCGCCACGAGACGACCAACTCGGCTCTTGCTGCGCGTCGGCCTGATCGGCACAGCGGTGACGACCCTGCCGCTGATCTGGGTGGGAACTGTCACCTCGCTCTCCGTCAGTGTGTTCATCGCCGGCGCATTCTTCGCACCCACGATGATTCTCGCGACGAAACTGATCGAAGAGACCGTGCCTGCTCGAGCCCTCACCGAGGCGCTGACGTGGACCACTGCTGGGCTCGCGTTCGGGGTCGCCATCGGCCCAGCCGTGGCAGGCCCGCTCATCGATGCGCTCGGCCCGAGTGGTGGCTTCCGCGTCTCGCTTGTCGCAGCCGTCATCCTCATCGCTTTGCTCCCGTTGGTGACCAGGATCGGGCCATCTGGGATCGCTCCCAGCGAAGCGACGTTGCCGGGACCTCCCGGGCAGACTTGACTCTGCCCCCGGGGTCAGGGTTTAGCGTTGCAACAGGGAGGTACGGAATGAGAATTGGAGAGCTTGCGCAGCAGGCAGGAGTCACCGTCAAAGCTGTGCGCTACTACGAGCAGATCGGGCTTGTTGCGCCGAAACGCGGGAACAACGGGTACCGCACGTACACGGGGCAGGATCTGCGTACAGTCCGGGAGATTCGGGAACTGCATGAGCTCGGGATTGTGCCGAGCCGCGCAGCTCCGTTCATTGAGTGCCTTGAGATTGGGCACGAGCACGGAGATGAGTGTGTGAGTTCCCTCGCTGTGTACCGCGACGCGATTGCTGAGCTGGATCGGGCGCTCACGGAGCTCGGTGCCCGCCGCACAGCCCTACAGCGGCGGCTCGAGACTGCGGCCGAACGCGAGGTGCGACCTGCCGCTGCTCCTGCCGACTACACGGTGCTGCCCGCCGGCCTGCCAGCGCCCGAAGATGATGGTGCGGCGGCGCACCTCCCAGGGAAGCCTGTTCCTGGCCTGATTCTGCACAATTCGGATGGCGAATCCGTGGCGCTCGATCGTCTGGGAGCTGGCCGCAGCGTCATCTACCTTTATCCGCTCACTGGGCGGCCCGGCGTTGACCTGCCCGAGGGGTGGGATGCGATCCCAGGCGCTCGTGGCTGTTCCACCCAGGCCTGTGACTTCCGGGATCACTTTCAGGAACTGCGTGCCGCTGGAGTGCAGAGCGTCACTGGATTGTCGAGCCAAGACACCGACTATCAGGCCGAGGTGGCTGCGCGCCTGGCGCTCCCATTTCCGATGCTCTCGGATCCAGATTTCGCACTGGCCGCTGCGCTGCAGCTACCCACGTTTTCGGCGCCGGGACACGAGCGGCTCTATGCTCGGCTCACACTCATCATTCGCGACGGAGTCATTGAGCACGTGTTTTACCCGATCTTCCCACCCAACACCCACGCGCAGCAGGTACTCGACTGGCTCGCAGCACACCCAGAGGACGACGCATGAAGTACAGTTCAACATTTATCTTTGAGACCGGAGAGCTCGACGAAGACTTCGACAGGCTCAACACCGAAATCGCGGAGCGAGCACGCACGATCCCGGGGTTCCTTGGTGAAGAGGAGTGGCATAACTCCGACACCGGACTGCACTCCGAGGTCTACTACTGGGAGAGCCTCGAAGCGTTGCGGGAACTCGTCAGCATGGACACACACGGGGTGGCGAAGCTGCGTTCGGGGGAGTGGATCCCGCGCTACCGTGTGGTGATCGCTGAGGTGCATACCGTCTACGGAGATCCCACACTCGGCCTCGCCCACGTTCCTGCACAGAGCTGAGCCGGTCATCCCCCCGATTCAGCCCGGAATCAGGTAGCAGCGCTGAGTCGTTGCTAGCATCGGTGACTTCGTCTACGAGGGGATCGATATGGCACGCAGAACTGGGAGTCGGCGTCGGATCGGCGTACTCATCGCCGTGCTCGCCGCAGTGCTGATCGCAGCGCTGGGAGCGCCTGCCCGGTTTCCTGACCTGTTTGGGCTTGCGCTTCCGTTCGAGGCGATCTTGCCCTGGCTCGGGGCGCCAATCGCGCTGCTGCTGATCGCTGCGCTTGCGCGGCGTGCATGGTTGGGGATCTTGGTGAGTCTCTTGGCCGTGGTCGTGTGGTCTTTCGTGTTCGTGCCACGGATCATGCCGCTTAACCCGCCAAGCGCATCGGAGGTTGACGCGACGGTGACCGTGCTGAGCCAGAACCTGCAGGGCGCAGCGGGCGATCCAGCAACTACGACGCAGGCGGTGCTTGACCGCGCTCCGGACCTGCTCGCACTGCAGGAGATCGACGGGGAATCACGGGACGCACTCGATGCCGCGTTGCTCGAAGCATACCCATATGCAGAGCGGGCGAGCACAGTGGGGCTGTGGAGTACGTACCCGATTCTGGAGTCCGAGCCGCTGGATCTCGGCCTCGGATGGAAACGAGCGCTGCGCGCCGTCGTCGCGACTCCAGGCGGTGACACCACGGTGTATGTGGTCCACGCCGCGTCGGCCCGGCTCCAGGGCCATGAGCAGCGTGATCAGATGCTCACGCAGCTCACCGAGCAGATCCAGGCAGATGGGAGTCCCCGGATCATTGCTCTGGGCGACTTCAACGCTGGAACTGATGATCGCTCGTTCGTGCCACTCACCGATCTCTTGGTCGAACCGCGCCAGACCGCTGGCGGGTTTGGTTTCAGCTGGCCGGCTGCGTTCCCGTTCGTGCGGCTCGATCACGTGCTCGAGCGCGGCTTTGACGCTCGGAGCATGGAGACGATTCCGCTCGGGGGGAGTGACCACCTCGCGGTGACCGCCGAGCTTGTGCTGACGCAGTAGCGACTCCTGCGTCGCTGGTGGGCCTCCAACCGTGGTGCGCCAGGCTCAGCTGACTCCATCCCGGTCGTCGAAGCGCGCTGGCGTGACGGCGATGACTGGGGTGACGAACACGCTGAGCGTGGCTACTCCGCAGGTCGAAGCTGCGGGGCGTCTGGGTCGAGCTCGTCCGTTGGTGGCACCGCGTCAACCGCGCCGAAGAAGCGGCTCCCTACGCCGTAGCAGTAGCTGCGCTCCGCGCCTGCCGCCGGCTCAGGGAGCTCGCTCGCGTCGTGCTCGTCGCACGCTAGCACCGTGAATTCGGGCCACCACTTCTTCGGGCGGCTGTGCTCTTCGAACCCGCACAGGGCACACGTCAGGGTTGCCCAGACAGCGCGCTTTCCGGTGCGATTCGCACGCGACTGGGCGAGCCACGCCGGTGGATTCGTGTCGAGTTCTTCCAGCTCCCCTGCACTGAGTTGAGAAGGAATGCCGTGACGCTTCGCCATGTCAATGGGAATGTCGAGGCGGATCGCGGCTTCATAGCGGGTGGGCATCCCCTTAGCGTACGCGGTTTGCGGCCCCGGCTGTACCGATGGCTCACCCGCGCTGCTGCCTGAGAACTAGGAGGTCATGTGCTGCTCATTCTGAGGCATTCCCGTGATCCGTTCCTCGCTCTCGCCCACGGTGATGTCGCTGAACTCAAGCGGGATACCCTGCCCCGTCCACGCCGATGCTCGATCCATCAACTGGGCGTGGACATGCGGCTCGGTGCTATTGCCCGAGTTGCCGCATCGGCCGATCTTGTCTCCGGCTCGTACAGTGTCGCCCACACGCACCGTGACTGAGCCGCGCTGGAGGTGGGCGACTACCGCGAACACCTGCCGCGATTCCCCGTGCCCGCGAATCACGACGTGGTTCCCCACGACAAAACCCGGGCCACCCAACTCCCTGATGGCTCCCTCAGCAGTGAGATAGAGCAACCCTGGCCAGTGCGAGCGAGCGCGGTGATCCCGGCGCCAGTCCGACGCGCGCACGACGGTGCCGTCGATCATGGCGCGCACGGGTTCGCCGAATGCCGGGTACTCGGGAGCGGGGCGCATCATCGGCCCCGATGCGAACTCGGGCCGGTCTCGATCCAGCGGTTCCGCGACCAAGTCAATGGCGTATGTCTGGCCGTATGTGCGAACCCCGTGGCTCGGCACTGCAGAAGCGGGGCTATTCAGCGCGAGCCACCGACCCCGTACCGGCGCGGTTACGGCAATTGTGCGTCGATCCGGCAGCCTGCGCCCGCCCAGCATCGTGATGCTGATCCCGAGTATCAGGACTCCCATAGCGCACCCCCAGATCGCGGTGCGTACTGCGCGAGCGCTGTCGTTCATCGGGATGAACGCGGCAATCGCAACTGCGATCAGCGCCACCGTCGCGGCATAGATGAAGGGGAACCTGATCCGATAGGCGGCGAGGAGTACGTGACTCATCGTGCAGCGCCCACCACGGCAACGAGTAGAGGGACCACCCGTGCAGCAGGAACTTCGTAGTTGCCACGCCCGCTCTGCCTCAGCCACCCAGTGGAGATGAGCTGCCGGAGGTGATGGTGCAGTTGCCCAGTCGTACCCAGGGACTCGATCGCCGCGAGGTCAGCGGTCGCGTGTGTCCCGGAGAGTACATGGCGTAGCAACTCGATGCGCACTGGGTGGCCGAGTGCGGCAAATGATGCTGCGTGATTCGCCCAGTCCACCTCTAAGAGGCCCGCGGTACCTGCGCTTTCCTGCCACGCGACCGGGGAGCCGTCCGGAAGTGTCACTGAGCCGACCAGCATGACAACGCCATCTGCGGTGGAGGGATCGCTTGCGCGACGCTGTTCAACGCCGTGCAATGCCCAGAAATCAGCAGAGGCGACGGTGGAAGATGCGTCGCTGGGGGAGTGTGCGTTCGCCTCTGCGTGAGCTTCTAACGCCTGGACTCGCTCGGTGAGCGCCTCGAGGGTGTTGAGTATCGCGACAGTCTCGGTGTTCATGACTCGATAGTACGTTACTTCGTATTAGCGTACAATGGAACAAGGAGAAGACCTCGCCCACTCGTCACCTCGCCCGCGCTCCGTTGCGTGGGTTCCTGTGCAATTCGCCGGGGCGTGAACAACGCGTCCGCACAACGGTGTCGCGCCGGGAGCAGTGCTTCGCACTACAATTCTGGGGGCCGGGTACTGGGTGCACGGGGACGTACCAGGCGCTGTGGAGATGGCAGACGGGGGAAACACCCTGGAGTCACGTGCAGCAGTCACTGCTGTTTCAGAGCGTGGGCAGCTCACGCAGCTCTCGCGGAACGGGCGCGCTTCAAGCTGACCGATGGGGATGGGCTGGCCACAGAGCTGACAGATCCCGTAGTCTCCTGCTTCGAATCGCATGAGCGCGCGCTCCGCCAGCGTGGCGTCCTCGCGCGCAGCGTCGAGGAGGCCGACCAGCATCGACCACTGGGACGAGAGTGTCTCACCCTCCGGATCGTGCTCGTCGTCATCGGACTCACTCCGGCGCGTCCGAATCAACGCTTCGAGTTGAGCCTCGAGTTTTGCGACTCGCGCGAGCACATACTTTTGTTCCTGCACCAGCACCTCACGCTGTGCGGTATCTCGTGGCATTGCTTCTCTCCCTCCGGTGGCTCAATATGGTGCCCAGCGTAGACCGGGGCGAACACCTAGCTACTCAGCGAGGGCCAGGAAATAGCGCCTCCGCGCGACACGCTGGGCGATTCTGAGTACGGGGTACAGCGCTCGCCACGGCTGCAACGCTGCCGGGGCGGTGAGCGAACGCAACGTGAGGAAGACCTCGTCGCCGGCCCGATGCACGATGAACGCTTCTTCCCCGGAGACCGGATGGCCGGGCAACGTGGAGTACGAGAAGCCGACCCGATCTGGAGCATCGACCACTTCTGCAACGCGCACGGGTTCACGCACGGTGATTCCTGCGACCCGCGCCGTGATCGTCAGCGGGCGGCCGACCGTCACGGGCCGTTGATCGTCGACACGAAAGCCGGATCGCGTTTTCACCTCCCACCGCAGCACGGCGCGGGATACCCGATCCCAGTACGCATCGCCCGATCCAATACGCACCGTTCGTTCGTAGCGCTGTCGCGGATCTCCGGGATTCCGCGGCCAAATCTGCGCACTGGGGTCGGTTCCGGGTTCGACCCCGAGCGCGGCAAGCAGGCTTAGATTTCGGTCCCGGATCAGGCGCCGCAGATACGGCACGAGCACGAGGCGCTCGGTGAGGCGAGCACAGATCGGCGAAGCAACGGTGAGCGTGTCGGTCATCAGCGTGCCCCCACCATCCTCACGGAAATGGTGCTCGTGGTGAAACTGGCGGAACGGGCCGCGCAGTTGCTCGTCAACAAACCGTGTCGGACGCTCCAGGCTGCTGATCTGGGAGGTCATCGTGAACCAGATCCCGAAGTGGCGTGCTCTCCAGGTCACCGTTTCGCCGAGCCCGATCGACCCGTGCGTTACGCCGCCAATCGCCCGCTCGCCAGAGTGCGCCGTGGACGCCAGGTGGGCGTCGATGCTCAGCGATACGTCGAACAACTCCTGGATGGGGGCCGTCGTGCGCGTCTCGATGGAAAACGTGCGTGCCATGCGGCCAGTCTGGCATGCGGACGTGAGCGCGGGTGGCATCTGGAGTCACGTTGATCAGTCGCGGCCGTTCCCGGCACGGCAAACAAGCTACTCAGGACCGGGCGTGAGTCGCGTGTGCTGGATCTCGTTCGTCCAGTGCGAGGTTGAGCTCGACCACGTTCACCCGCGGTTCCCCGAGGTAGCCAGCATCCGGCGGCGCGGTGGCAGCGGCAACAAGCGCCGCGACCTGCCCGATCGGCAGTCCGCGGGCCACGGCCACGCGCTCCATCTGCAAGCGCGCGTAGCGCGCGCTGATGTGCGGATCCAGGCCGGAGCCCGAGGCCGTGAGCGCATCGGGAGGCACTGCGGCCTCTGGCACCCCGTTGAACTCGGCGATCGCTTGTTTCCGATCGTGAATCTGCCCTGACAATTCCGAACTCTCTGGCCCGAGGTTCGAGCCGGCTGATGCCGTGGGATCGTAACCGTCTCCGGCGGCAGAGGGCCGGGGCTGGAAGTACTCGGGGAGCGGGGCTCCGTCAGCGCCGGTAAACCGCTGTCCGATCAGCGCGGACCCCGCGACGCGTCCGTCCGCCGCGTGCACAAGCGAGCCGTTGGCCTGGCTGGGAAATACCCCCTGACCGATGCCGAGCAGCAGCAATGGATACCCGATCCCGAGCACGACCGTCAGGATCAGCATGATCCGGAGTGCTGTCCAGAGGGGTGCGATCCTGCGCGCGAGTGGTGTCGTCATGATGCGCCTCAGTAACCCGGCAGCGCACTGACGACGAGGTCAATGAGCTTGATGCCGATGATGGGGACGAGCAGGCCGCTCAGTCCGTTCACGATGAGATTGCGAGTGAGGTCTGCCCGAGGCTCTGTGCTGCGATAGGGCACGCCGATCAGTGCGAGCGGGATCAGGATCACCATGACGAGGCTGCTAAAGATCACGGTTGAGAGGATCGCCGAGGCAGGTGAGTGCAACTGCAGCAGGTTGAGGGCGGCGAGCCCGGGGAACACTCCAACGAACAGTGCGGGAAACAGTGTGAGATAGCGCACCAGGTCGTTCGCGAGGTTGAACGTCATGAGCGCCCCGCGAGTGGCCATTTGGCGGCGGCCCACGTCGATGATGTCGACGAGGTGCGCGGGATCGTCATCGAGGATGATCATGTTCGCCGATTGCTTCGCCGCCGACGTTGCAGTGTTCATCGCAATGCCAATATCCGCTTGCGCAAGCGCTGGGGCGTCGTTGATCCCGTCGCCGCTCATCGCGACGAGGTGGCCCTGGCTCTGCTCACGCACGATCAGCGCGAGTTTGTCTTCCGGAGTGGAATCGCCAACGTACTCGTCGATCCCGGCTTCTTCGCTGATGGCCTTCGCGGTGAGCTGGTGATCGCCGGTGACCATCACGGTCCGGATTCCGAGCGCCTGCAACGCACGGATTCGCTTCGGCACCGTTGGTTTCACGACATCCTGCAAGTCGATGGCGCCGAGTGCCCTGCCGGGACCATCAGCCGGCTTTACCGCGACGATCAGCGGCGTCCCACCGGCGCTGGCAATCTCGCGCGTCCGCTCGTGGAGCTCATCGATCACGTGTCGTTGCGGTTGTGTTCCTTGGTGCTTGAGCCAAGCGGCTACCGCGCTCGCAGCGCCCTTGCGGATCTTCGTGCCGTCTGACAAATCAATGCCGGATATGCGCGACACCGCACTGAATACCACGGGGATGGCGTCCGGAGGCGACGGAGCGAGCACGGTGCCCAGCTCACCGGCGAGTCGCACGATGGAGGCTCCTTCCGGCGTGGGATCTGCGATCGAGGAGAGCAAGGCATAGCGTGCGAGCTCCTCGGGTGCGACGCCGGGCAGCGGCAGAAACTCGACTGCGCTGCGGTTGCCCTGAGTCACGGTGCCCGTCTTGTCGAGCAGCACCGTCGTGATTTCGCCAGCAGTTTCCAGCGACTTCGCGGAGGTGACCAGCACGCCTTTTCGCAGCAACTGGGACATACCGGCGATGCCCGTAACCGACATGAGCGCAGCGATTTCAGTCGGAATCAGGCAGACCACCAATGCGATGAGCACCG
This sequence comes from Leucobacter luti, assembly GCF_019464495.1. Classification (NCBI taxonomy): domain Bacteria; kingdom Bacillati; phylum Actinomycetota; class Actinomycetes; order Micrococcales; family Microbacteriaceae; genus Leucobacter; species Leucobacter luti. Next base: position 52,100 of record NZ_CP080492.1, read on the forward strand.
GTATCGAGACGGGAGGCGCCACGGGAGACACGACTGAGTTGAGGGTGAGCGCAACTATCACAAAGGAAAGCGAGAAGGAAGTGAGCAGCGCACTGAACGCCACTTCGATGGGCGCCTTTTGTCGCCGTGACTTGCTCGCGAGCTGGATCGTGCGCTCGAACGCGCTCGTCTCATAGGACGCATGAATGCGTACGACTAAACGATCAGAGAGATTCCGAGTCCCGCCGATCACGGCGGTGCGATCTCCGCCGGCCTCGCGGATCACGGCCCCCGCGTGACCAGTGAACTCGGACTCGTCGATTTCAGCAGCTCCCCAGAGGACCTCGCCGTCTGCTGGAACCACGTCGCCAGCCTCGACGATGACGACGTCGCCCGCCACGAGCGCGTGAGAATCGATGAGTTCGACCGTGGCGGAGTGTGCGGCGCGGTCCCTGCCCTGGTCGTAACTACGGACGCGGCGGGCGACGGTGCTGTTCGCCGCCTGACGCAGTGAGGCAGTTTGTGCGCGCCCGCGGCCCTCCGCGATCGACTCGGCGAGTGTCGCTGTGAACAGGCAGACCCAGAACCCGATCGCGAGGGCCCACGTGAAGCCGGGCGGCAGCACAGTGCCTCCCGATGGTCGAGCGCCGCCGACGAACGGCTCGACGAGAGCAATCAGCGTGGTGAGCGCCGCGCCGAGTTCCGTGAGGAGCAGCACCGGATTGTGCCACAGGTAGCGCGGATTGAACTTGCGAAGCGCATCGACCAGCACGGTACGAAACGCGGCAGCGGAGAGGACGGTATTGCCGCGCAGTTCATCGCGGAGCAGACGGCGGATCCGGCTGATCATTGAACGAAGCCTTCTGCAAATGGGCCAACCAGGAGGTACGGCACGAACATGGGGACCGCGATGAACACGATCAGGGCGACGAGAAGCCCGACAAACTGCGGACGGTGCAGCGGGAGCTCGAGTGTGCTCTCCGCTTTGCCCTGCAGTGACAGCGAGCCGGCTAGCGCGAGTACCAGCACGATCGGGATGAATCTGCCGAGGAGGATCACGATACCGAGCACGATGTTCAGTAACGGCGTGTTCGCGCTGAGGCCGGCAAACGCCGAACCATTGTTGATTGCAGCGGACACGAATGCGTACACGACCTCTGAGAGCCCGTGCGAGCCGTCGTTGCCCATACTCGATACGATTTCCGCCTGCACCGAGGGAATTGCGAAACTCACCGCAATGCCGCCGATCGCAAGCGTCGGCATCACGAGGATCGCGATGCTCACCAGTTTCATCTCGCGCACGCCGAGCCGCTTGCCGAGGTACACGGGCGCGCGGCCGAGCAACAGCGCGGTGAGGAATACGGCGATCACCATGAGCACGAGCATCGTGTAGATCCCGGATCCTGCGCCGCCGGGGGCCACCTCGCCGAGCATCATGTCGAACATCAGCATGAGCCCGCCGAACGCCGTGTACGAGCCGTGCATCGAGTTCACGGCTCCGCCGGTCGTGCCCGTCGTCGCGGTGGCAAAGAGCGTGGACCCGACGATCCCGAAGCGCTGTTCTTTGCCCTCCATTGCGCCCCCAGCGAGCTCCGGTGCCGTGCCCGCTCCCGCGAATTCAAAGCCGGTGAGGGGCACGTAAATGAGAACAAAGAGCATTGCCATCGTGGCGAGGAGCGCATAGCCAGCGCGCTGATCTCCGACCATGGTGCCGACGGTGCGGGGCATCGTGAACGGGATCAGCAGGAGGAGCAACGTCTGAAATGTGTTGGTCCATGGCGTGGGGTTCTCGAACGGGTGCGCGGAGTTTGCGTTGAAGAAGCCGCCGCCGTTCGTGCCGAGCATCTTGATTGCCTCTTGTGAGGCAACCGGGCCGCCGGGGAGCGTCTGCGTGAGCCCGGCCACCGATTCGATGTCAGTGAAACCGGTGAGATTCTGGATCACGCCGCCCGCGAGCAGCAGCACCGCTGCGACGATCGAGATCGGGAGCAGGATCCGCAGGTTCGCGCGCACGAGATCCACCCAAAAATTGCCGAGCCCACTGCGGCCACCGCGCGATGCAATGCCGCGAATCAGGGCGACGGCGACTGCCATGCTGACGGCCGTGGACACGAAGTTCTGGACGGTGAGCCCGGCTGCTTGTGCAAAGTAGCCCACTGTCTGTTCGGGGGAATACGACTGCCAATTGGTGTTGGCTACGAAGGAAGCCACCGTGTTGAACGCAAGATCCGCGCTCATCGGGGGCATGCCGAGAGAATAGGGGAGCAAATGCTGCAGGCGCAGGATCAAGAACAGCAGGATGAAGCCGACCACGGAGAACGCGATGATCGACTTGAAATACGCGCGCCACGACTGGTGCCGATCCGGATCCACACCAGCCAAGCGATAACACAGCTGCTCGATCCGCCAGTGCTGTTTCGACGTGAAGACCCACGCCATGTAGTCGCCCAGCGGGCGGTACAGGATCGCGAGAACCAGCGCCAGGGTGAGGAAGGCTGCGGCAGCGGGGAACCAGTGCATTAGAATCGATCCGGGTGGAGCAGCGCGTAGCCGAGGTAGAGCAGTACCCCGCAGCCTATGACTAAGGCCAACGCGTCAATGAGGCCCATACGCTTTCTCCATCCTGAGGGCTGCCCACTGAGCATAGTCCTTTTGTGCAGCGGTGGGTGGAGCCGTGCGCGGAGTGAGTTGGAGCGTCGGGGCGCCTGCCGCACTAGAGCGTTTCGGGTGCCTCCGGCGTGGGTACCAGTGTCTCCAGGATTGTGGCGTGGCGAAACAGAAACGTTCGCTCGTCGAGCTTCTTGCGACGTAGCCAGCCGGTGACCTCGTCATTGTGCTTACTCGCATTGCACGACGCGCAGGCTGGCACGACGTTGTCCAGGGTGTAGCGGCCGCCGCGCGAGATGGGCTGCACGCAGTCGCGCTGCAGTGCTGCGCCATCACCCTGGCAATAGGCGCACCCGCCCCAGGCATCCATGATGAGCTCCCACTGCGCGTCAGTGAGGTCGTTGTCGACCTTCGCGAGACGGCGCTGGCGCCGCTTCGCATAGCGCGCACGGGTCGCCGCGGACTGATTGGCAGACGAGTACTTGCGACGAGGAGGCACGCTCCCACCGTACTCTGGCCACGACTCCGTGGCGGGGAGCCGGAACGGTGGGTTGGGGCAGTCCCGGCCGGCCGGCCCACGACTTCGGCGCCGCATGCCGGGTCTGACGCTTCAAGAGACCGTGCTTCCCCTTCGGTTTCACCCACCCGAGCCTCTGTTTCTATTCAGCGTCTCACGTGCCGATTCGAAGCGTCACAGTCTGACTCACCGCGACTTTCTCCGAGGTCACCACCCGGCAGGTCCAGGTTGTGTGTGTACTTCATCCGGGACCTCTCGGAGTGTGACCCACCTCATCCCCACGTTTCCATCATGGAGTTCGAAAACACCTCATCAATCCAACGGACCGTTTCTCTGGTTCCGATCAACTCGGGCTCCCGTGTGAATTGATAGGGAATCCCATCCCCGGAGGGGTCGCGGAGGTCTCCGACCGTGACTGCGTCAGCTATTGATACAAGTGAGGCCCCCGTAAACTGTCGAGCCAAAGTGTCGGAGTCGGAGAACCGGCCGAAGCGCGGACCAGCGGCCTGTTCGCGGTAGATAGTTGCCACCCAAGGCCCCTCAGCGCCCAGAGCAATCAAGGGGAACGGTTCCTCTGAATACGAAACCTTGCGAATTTCGTGCAGGAGCCTGTCTCGGTCGTCGATCACATCGCTCACCTCTGCAGCTGTACCTGTTCACTGGCCCTGAGGCACCCTATTCCTGGCGAGGGCGTGCCCGTTGAGGCTCAGGAGGTGCTGGAGCGAAATGTCTGAGGATGCAGAAGTCTGAGGGCGCAGAATACGGTGCACGCACAGCAGAAGGGCAGAAGTGGTTTCCCGCTTCTGCCCGTGCCCTGTACAGCGTGCGCAAGAAGGGACTTGAACCCTCACGTCCGAAGACACTGGAACCTAAATCCAGCGCGTCTGCCAATTCCGCCACTCGCGCGAGTGTGTGCCGTTGGCACCGATCTAGACTACCGGGTCCGCGGCACGGTCCGGAACACTTACCGTGTGCCTGCTCGCGCATCAGCGGGCGTGACACGCGAGTCTGGATCTTAGGGGCGCACTGCCCGCCGCGGGACGCGCGGCCCGCATGACGCGGCGCAGAGACACGGCGCTGAGACGCGGCGCAGAGACACTGCGCCGCGCGTCGTGCCACTCGCTACGCGCGGGGATCAACCACTTCTGCGCCCTCGGGAAGCACGCTCCCAGCCGGCATACGCACGGTCACATATCCGTCGCCAGCGGTGGACGGTGAGGAGGTAGGTGTGGTGTGTGCGTCAGACGTCGCGGCACCTGGCGTGCGCGCTGAAGCCCGGAGCTCAGCCTCGAGCGCCCCTGCCGTGACCTCGTCACGCTGCACAGCCGGGTGATGCTGGGACATACGGTCGATCCAGGCGAGCGCGAGCGCGGAGACAATGAACGCCAGGTGGATCCCGACCTCCCACATCACGCCCTCTGAGGAATACAAAACCTTGCCGTTGGCGCCGAGCACGATGCCATTGTCCATGCGGCCGACCTCGATGAAGGTCTTGAGGAGGTGGATCGAGGAGATCGAGATGATCGACACCGCGAGTTTGACCTTGAGCAGGTTGGTATTGACGTGGGAGAGCCACTCTGGCTCGTCATGGTGGCCTTCGACACGGATCTTCGATACGAAGGTCTCGTATCCGCCAATGATCACCATGATGAGCAGGTTCGCGATCATCACGATGTCGATCAGCGCCAGCACACTGAGCATGACCTCGGTCTCGGTGATGTGCCCGGTGAGGATGACATTTTCGAACAGATGCCACAGCTCGACGAAGAAGAGCACGACGTACACGCCCTGAGCGATAATGAGGCCGAGATAGAGGGGTGCCTGTAGCCAGCGGCTGGCAAATATGAACGCCGCGAGCGTGCGGGAGGCGGCGCCTGGGCCGCGTTCAGTGCTGCGGCGGACCGGCGTCGACGGCTGAGTACTCACGGATGTTCTCCCGGGGGACGGAGCGACGCGGGTCTGCGTCGGGGTACCGACGCTCCCTCGCCGCGCAAAAGATGCGGGTGGGGCGAAAACTGAGACACATGCTATCGCAGCGCCCACGAGAGCGCCTGAGGGGGTATAGTGAACCTTCGCGAAGGGGAGTATTCCACCTCGCTCGGATCGTCAATACGCTGTGCGAAGATCGCGCAGCCGGTGCGAGCGCGGGGCCGCCATTCAGGTGGGGCACCGGGGAGAGACTTTCGGTATTTTGCGCACCCTGCGCTGATCGAAGGAGAAGTCCCCAACTGTGAACTCTGTGCTTCCACTCTGGTTCGAGATCGGTTCGATGGTTGTCCTTGTGGGCATTCTCGTTGTCGATCTGCTGCTCATTATTCGCCGACCCCACGTCCCGTCGATGCGCGAGGCGAGCCTCTGGGTGGGCTTCTATGTGCTCCTCGCGCTTCTGTTCGGTGGCGCAATCTTCTTGCTCGGCGATGTGCAGCACGGCACTGAATTTCTTGCTGGCTGGCTGACCGAGTACAGCCTCTCGATCGACAATCTCTTTGTGTTCGTGCTGATCCTTGCGGCATTCAAGGTGCCGATGGCGTACCAGCAGCGCGCGCTCATGATTGGTATCGTCCTCGCGCTCGTGTTCCGCGGCATCTTCATTCTGGTCGGCGCCGCGATCATCGAGCGCTTCATCGCCGTGTTCTTCATCTTTGGCGCCTGGCTGATCTGGACGGCCTGGCAGCAAATCAAGCCGGGTGGCCACGACGATCAGGGCGATAGCTGGATCATCCGCCAGGTGAAGAAGGTCTTGCCGTTCAGCGACGAGTACGATGGCGGCAAGCTGCGCACCACAGTCGACGGCAAGCGGATGTTCACCCCGTTCCTGCTCGTGCTGATTTCGCTCGGTGCGACGGATCTGCTGTTCGCACTCGACTCCATCCCCGCAATCTTCGGCATCACGCAGAGTCCGTTCATCGTGTTCACCGCCAACGTATTCGCGTTGATGGGGCTACGCCAGCTCTACTTCCTGCTCGGCGGCTTGCTGGAACGCCTGCCCTACCTCAAGTACGGCATCGCTGCGATTCTCGCCTTCATTGGCGTGAAGCTGATCCTGCACGCGCTGCACGAAAACGAGCTACCGTTCATCAACGGCGGAGAGCATGTGCCGGTTCCCGAGATCAGCACCATGATGTCGCTCGCGTTCATTGTGCTCGCGATGGGCGTGGCGACGATCGCCAGCGTGATGAAGGCAAATAAGGATGCGAAGGCCCACGGCGAGCGGCTGCACTTGGGTGCCTCCGAGGCTGAATCGCACGAAGGTCCGCACACGAAGTAACTGCGACTGCAGCGCCTCGTCACCCCGGCACGCCTCTGCGTGCCGGGGTGACGGCCGTTCAGCCGCCCGGTGGTAGACTCTGTGGCATGCGTTTGCGGCGACTTCTTCTTCATAGCCGCGACGGGTTCTAGCCGATCGGCCGCCCCGTCGCGGAGTTTCCGCATGGTCGATCACCGCGCAGATGCGCCGGAATAAATTCGTGCCGCGCACCGCTGTAGAGCTAGAGACCGAGAAGAGAAGCAAACATGAGCGATCAGAACGCGTCGGGTTCCGACACGCACGTGGCGGAGCAGCCACGTACCCTCGCTGAGAAACTGTGGCAAGACCACGTTGTTGTGAAGGGTGAGAACGGTGAGCCGGATCTCATTTATATCGACCTCCACCTGATCCACGAGGTCACGAGCCCGCAGGCTTTTGATGGCCTGCGCGCCGCAAACCGACCGCTCCGTCGCGTGGATCTGATGATCGCGACCGAGGACCACAACACTCCGACGCTGAACATTACGCGGCAGATTGAGGATCCGACGAGCAGGCTCCAGATCGAGACGCTGCGCCACAACGTCGAGGACTTCGGTGTCCGCGCGCACCCGCTCGGCGATAAAGAGCAGGGCATCGTTCACGTCGTCGGCCCGCAGCTGGGCCTCACGATGCCGGGCATCACCGTGGTCTGCGGTGACAGCCACACCTCGACTCACGGCGCGTTCGGCGCGCTCGCATTCGGGATCGGCACGAGCGAGGTCGAGCACGTCATGGCGACGCAGACCCTCCCGCTCAAGCCCTTCAAGACCATGGCTATCACGGTTGAGGGAGAACTGCGCCCCGGAGTCACGGCAAAGGACATCATTCTCGCCGTGATCGCGAAGATCGGCACCGGTGGCGGGCAGGGCTACGTGCTTGAGTACCGCGGTTCCGCGATCCGCTCGCTGTCTATGGACGGACGCATGACGATCTGCAATATGTCAATTGAGGCTGGTGCTCGTGCCGGTATGGTGGCACCGGATCAGATCACCTTCGACTACGTGCAGGGGCGCGAACACGCTCCGCAGGGCGCCGATTGGGACGCTGCGGTCGAATACTGGAAGACGCTGCCGACTGACGAGGGCGCTGCGTTTGACGCAGAGGTGTTCATCGACGCGAATGAGCTCGAGCCGTTTGTTACCTGGGGCACCAACCCCGGCCAGGGCGTGCTGCTGAGTGAGACTGTGCCGGATCCGGCCAAGATTTCCGATGCAAACGAGCGCGCAGCTGCGGAGCGTGCACTCGAGTACATGGACCTCACTGCGGGCACTCCGATGAAGGACATCCCGGTTGACGCCGTCTTTATGGGATCCTGCACGAACAGCCGCCTGGACGACCTGCGGATCTTCGCCGACATGATCAAGGGAAAGCGGAAAGCGGACGGGGTGCGGCTGATGGTCGTTCCTGGTTCTGCACGCGTGCGGCTCGAGGCGGAAGCCGAGGGGATCGATAAGATTGTCGAGGCCTTTGGTGGCGAGTGGCGATTCGCCGGGTGCTCCATGTGCCTCGGGATGAACCCGGATCAGCTTGCTCCCGGTGAGCGCTGCGCCTCCACCTCAAATCGTAACTTCGAGGGCAGGCAGGGGAAGGGCGGCCGGACGCACCTCGTCTCACCGCTCGTCGCCGCAGCGACCGCGATCCGCGGCACGCTCTCCAGCCCGTGGGATCTGCAAACTGACGCAGAAAACGGCATCACGCACGACGCTTCCGAGAAGGTAGAGGCCTGATCACCATGGAAAAGTTCATCACTGTCTCCGGGATCGCCGCGCCGTTGAAGCGCTCGAATGTCGACACTGACCAGATCATCCCAGCCGTGTTCTTGAAGCGGGTCACCAAGACCGGCTTCGACGACGCACTGTTTCACCACTGGCGCCAGAACGAGGACTTCGTGCTGAATCAGCCGGAGTTCCAGGGCGCCTCGATCCTGGTTGCCGGGTCCGATTTCGGCACCGGCTCCTCGCGTGAGCACGCCGTATGGGCGCTGCGCGACTACGGCTTCAAGGTCGTGATCTCGCCGCGTTTCGCGGACATCTTCCGCGGCAACTCGGGCAAGCAGGGCCTGGTCGCCGCTGAGGTCACCGAGGCCGATGTTGAGCTCCTGTGGGCCGCGATTGACGCGGAGCCGGGAGTCGAGCTGACTGTCAGCCTCGAGAACCGCGAGATTTCGGTGGGGGAGCTCACCGTCCCGTTCCAGATCGATGACTACACCCGCTGGCGACTCATGGAGGGCCTCGACGATATTTCGTTGACGCTCCGCAATGAGAGCGTGATCTCAGACTTTGAGGCACGCCGTCCCTCGTGGATGCCCACGACGACGCCGCTGGCCCAGACCGCCTAGAGTTCGGAGACACCGAGTGACCGATGCAGTGAACACCTCTGACGATGCGGAGCGCACCCTCGTCGCTGACGCGGCCCTTTCTGAGGAGGCGCTGAGTCCCAGCGCTGAGGAGCAGGACGCAGCCGGCCGGAAGCTGGATGCGCAGAAGGCGGGAGCCCGTGTCGGCCTCACCTCCGACGAGATCATCATCAACGGCGGCCGCCCACTTCAGGGGCGGATCGAGGTCCGCGGTGCGAAGAATCTTGCGACGAAGGCGATGGTCGCGTCGCTGCTCGGCAAGTCGCAGAGCGTGCTCCGCAACGTGCCGAACATCTCCGATGTGCGCGTTGTAGCCGGGCTGCTCGCTCTCCACGGTGTGCTGATCACGCGCGGCGAAGAGCCTGGCGAGTGGCGCCTCGACCCGTCGAACGTCGAGATGGCCCACAAAGCCGATATCGACGCGCACGCCGGATCCTCGCGGATCCCGATCCTGTTCTGTGGCCCGCTGCTGCATCGCCTCGGCGAGGCATTCATCCCGGATCTCGGTGGCTGCCGGATCGGCGATCGTCCGATCGACTTCCACCTGGACGCACTGCGCGAGTTCGGTGCGGTCATCGAGAAGCTCCCCAGCGGGATCAGCCTGACGGCCCCGAACGGACTCAAGGGCGCGAACATCGAGCTGCCGTACCCCTCGGTGGGTGCGACGGAGCAGGTGCTGCTCACCGCGGTGCTGGCCGAGGGCCAGACCGAGCTGCGCAACGCAGCGATCGAGCCCGAGATCATGGACCTCATCTGCATCCTGCAGAAAATGGGCGCGATCATCTCGATGGAGCCGAATCGTGTGATCTTCATTGAGGGTGTCGATGAGCTGCGCGGGTACAACCACCGCGCGATCGCCGATCGCAACGAGGCCGCGAGCTGGGCGGCAGCAGCCCTCGCGACCAAGGGTGACGTGTTCGTCGGCGGCATCGCGCAGGAAGAGATGATGACCTTCCTGAACGTGTTCCGTAAAGTGGGTGGCGACTTCGACATCCACGACGACGGCATCCGGTTCTGGCACCCGGGCGGCGACCTCAAGCCGGTCACCATCGAGACTGACGTGCACCCCGGCTTCATGACGGACTGGCAGCAGCCGCTCGTGGTTGCGCTCACGCAGGCTCAGGGCGTCTCGACGATTCACGAGACGGTGTACGAGAACCGCTTCGGCTTCACAGACGCGCTGAACCAGATGGGCGCGAATATCGTGGTACACAAGAGTGGGCTTGCCTCCGACGACCGCCGCGTGAAGCGGCGCGAGTTCGAGCAGGCAGCGGTAATCACTGGTCCGACGCCGCTCACCGGCGCAGACATCGAAGTGCCCGATCTGCGTGGCGGATTCAGCCACCTGATCGCAGCGCTGACTGCCGAGGGGCAGTCAAAGGTCACGAACCTGGGAATCATTTCCCGGGGGTACGAGAACTTCATCGAGAAGCTGCACCTGCTCGGCGCCGATTTCGTCTACGAGAGCTAGGCTGCGTCTGGCAATGCGGGTCAGGTCGAAGCGGCCCGGTCTGTGGTGTCCTGCACGACGGAGGAGGAACTCATAGTGGTGGTATGGGAGACGACAACGACGCAGCAGGGTGCCGCAGAGCGGATCGCGACGCAGAGCCGAATTGCCAGACACGCCCGAGGCTGCACGATCTGCGGGAGGTCGGTCCGTCATGCCGCTTCCGGACCGTACCTCCGGGATAATGTGAAGCATGATTGACACGGTGAAGATCCGAGGCCGCTCCTCCGCGGAGAAGCGGCGCCCGTCGGCGTTCTGGGTGCTTTCGAGCCTGATCCTGCCACTGTGGTCGATGATGGTGCGCTATCGCTTCACGCCGAAGTCGAAGCTCCCTCAGACGGGACCGTTTATTCTCGCGCCGAACCACTACAGCGAGATCGACCCGATTGCTGTTGGTGCCGCGGTATGGCACCTGGGCCGCCTGCCGCGGTTCATGGCGAAAGCGAGCTTGTTCAAGGTGCCCGTGTTTGGATCGCTGCTGCGCGCGTCGGGCCAGATTCCAGTTGAGCGGGTCGGCGTGGTTCGCCCAGGCGCGGACAGCGCGAACCCGATCGGTGCGGCTGCCGCGCTCATCGCCAATGATGCTGGCGTGATCGTGTACCCGGAAGGAACGCTCACGCGAGATCCAGATCTCTGGCCAATGCGCGGGAAAACGGGTGCGATCCGGCTTGCACTCGAATCAGGGATCCCGGTAATCCCTGTCGCGCACTGGGGTACTCAGGAGCTCATGCCCCGGTACGCGAAGCGGATTCATCCGTTCCCCCGCAAGACGATTCACGTCTCGGTCGGCGAACCATTGGATCTCAGCAAGTACGCCGGTCGGCCCATTGACCAGCGAGTTGTTACCGAGGCCACGCGCGAACTGATGGACGCGATCACCGCGCTCCTCGGCGAACTCAGGGGAGAGACGCCACCGCCAGAGCGGTGGGACCCCACCAAGCACCAGCAAAGTGAGACGGGACGCTTTTGAGCACCAATTCGATTCCGGTCGTTCGTGGAAACGGAACCCGGAACCACGGCCGAAAGGTCGCAGTGATCGGCTCGGGGAGCTGGGGGACGACTTTCGCGAAAGTTCTGACGGATGCCGGCTGCGACGTGACGATCTGGGCCCGGAGAACTGAGGTTGCTCACGAGATTCAGGTCGCGAGACGCAATACTCAGTATCTGCCGAGCATTAATCTGCCGAAGGGGTTGAACGCCACGAGCGATCTCGCCGTGGCGCTGCGTGGTGCGCAGCTGGTGTTCCTGGCGGTTCCCAGTCAAACACTCAGGCAGAACTTGCTCGACCTTGAACCCTATCTGGACCGGCGGAGCGTGCTGGTGAGCCTGGTGAAGGGGGTCGAGAAGACCACCACAATGCGGATGTCGGAGGTGATAGCCGACACACTGGATCTCCCTCCCGAGCGCATCGGCTCGGTTTCGGGGCCGAACATCGCACTCGAGATCGCGAAGGAGCAGCCCACCGGCGCAGTCGCCTCATGCGCTGATCTTTCCGTTGCGCAGGAGATTGCAACGGCTGCCTCCGCACCGTACTTCCGCACCTATGTCAGCACCGATGTCGTGGGCACAGAGCTTGGCGGGGTGCTTAAGAACTTGATCGCGCTTGCCATCGGCATCGTGGACGGTGTGGGCTACGGAGAGAACACGAAGGCCGCGATCATTACCCGCGGGCTCGCGGAGATGACCGAGTTTGCCGTGGCCTCAGGGGCGGATCCGGTAACGATGTCCGGCTTGGCAGGACTCGGTGACTTGATCGCCACGTGCCAGTCGCCGCTGTCCCGCAATAACACCGCTGGCCGGCTGATTGGCCAGGGATACTCGCAGGAGGAAACTCGCGAGCAGATGCAGCAGGTTGCGGAGGGGATCACCTCGGTTCCCCCGGTCCTCGAACTCGCGCGTGAGCGTGGGATCGTGATGCCCATCGTGGAGCAGGTGCAGATGGTGCTGAGTGGCACCATGGCGCCGGCGAATCTGGGGCCGCACCTCGCAACCGAAGACGATGTGCCACGGCCAGAGCAGCGGCCCGACACGCCCCAGGAGGGGCGTTGGCGCCGACTGGTCAACCGAATGAAGGGAAGCGCCGCATGAGCGAGAACGAGAGCACTACGGGCCCGGTTGCGACGGGTCCGATCCGTAAAGCAGGTCCGGCACCGCGCACGGTCGTGATTCTCTTCGGCGGACGTTCCAGCGAGCACGGGATCAGCTGCGTGACCGCGGCCGGAGTGCTGCGGGCAATCGACCGCACGCTGTTCAATGTGATTCTCGTCGGGATGACTCAGCACGGCGCGACGGTGCTGATGAGCGAGGACGACCTGGCGGAGTACAAACTCGAGGCGGGAGCGCTGCCGCAGGTGCAGGACAACGGTACCCGCGTGCTGTGGCCGGCTTCGACGGCGACGCAGACCATCACGGTGATCGAGCAAACCGGAACCCTCCGCAGCCTCGGCCACGTCGATGCTGTGCTGCCGATGCTGCACGGCCCCTACGGGGAGGACGGCACAGTGCAGGGCATGTTCGACCTTGTCGACATGCCTTACGTCGGCAGCGGCGTGCTGGGATCCGCTCTGTGCATGGATAAGCACATGGTGAAGACCGTGCTCGCAGAGGCCGGGATCCAGGTGGCGCCGTGGCGGACGGTGACGCGGGAGCAGATTCAGGCCGATCCGTATCTTGCGGAACAGCTGGATGAAGGCCTCAGCTATCCGCTGTTCGTGAAGCCGGCACGCGCCGGCTCGAGTGTGGGTGTGAGCCGGGTCGTGTCCGCTGCAGAGATCCCAGCGGCACTCGAACTGGCATTTGCCGAGGACCGAACCGTCCTGATCGAGTCGGGTGTCACCGGCCGAGAGGTGGAGATCGCGGTGCTCGAGGGCCGTGAGGGCACGGCACCTCGTACGAGTTCCGTGATCGGGGAGATTGTGTTCTCCGGGCGTGACTTCTACGACTTCGAGGCGAAGTACCTCGGTGCCTCAGGTGTTGACCTTGCGTTGCCAGCGGACGTCACAGACGCAGAGTTCCGCGCGATTCGTGAAGCCGCGATTCGCTCCTACGAGGTCACGCAGTGCGCAGGTCACGCCCGCATCGATTTCTTCCTCACAGATCACGGCCCTGTGCTGAATGAGATCAACACACTGCCGGGCTTCACTCCGATTTCGATGTACCCCCGATTGTGGGAAGCATCTGGGATGAGCTATTCCGAACTCATTACAGAGCTGATCGAGCTCGCGATTGCGAAGCGCCCGGCCTACTAGCTGCTCCAGCCCGAGCGCTGCGGCGCTCGGGCTGCTACTGCTTGGTGATGTCGAGTGTGTCTGACAGGCTCGTGCACTGGCGCTCCTGTGGGAGCTCCTTCGCGACGGCACTGAGGTCGACAACCACCTCTGTGCCGCTCACCTGCTCGCCATCGACGTAGACGGCGAGGCCGGGGGATCGGCCGTACGCTTCAAAGCGGTAGATGGGGGCCTCGGACTCGTCGATGACCCAGTCGACACCGTTGACGTTGACACAGGTGTCGGTGGTGGGACCCGTCGGTTCGACGCCGCAGACCAGTTGAACTGCTGCATTCTCACCCCACGCGCCGGTTGCCTGCGCGTTCGTCGAGCGTTTCTGCTGCTCCGCGACCGTTTCCGGAAGCCGCACGATCACATCCGCGCACGCCGGGTTGTTCGCGTCATCGGCGGGGCGCATCGGAACCTGTCCGGCGCACGCAGTGAGACTCGCGATCCCGAGCGCGGCCGCAATCGCGGTCACCGCTGCCGAACGACGTGAACGGGTGGAGCGGGACAGCAAGTGCGACATGGCTCCAGTCTACCGGGGCCGCTACTGAGCAAACGGTGCAGTCGAGGGGGACGACTGGGTGGGGTTCCGCGTGAAATCTGGTCGCGTGAACAGCCAGCTCAGAGCGATTCCGAGCACAAATGGGATGAGGACGATCCCCATGAGACTCGTGATCACCACGGTCCAGAAGAGATTCGCAATGTAGTCCTCGGGGCTTCCAGCCGGAACAGCGATTGCGCCAACGAGCAGCCACACGATCGCCGCGGCTACGGCGGGCATCATCACCTGCCGGAGCCGGGTGTGCCCAAGCCGCTGAGCCCGGCGCCAGAACAGGAGCAGCGTGCCGAGCCAGGCGACACCGGAGGCGATCGGAGCGATCAGTAGGCCCGCGGCAAACGGTCCGCCTGGCGGGAAAATGAACCACGCCGCAGCCGTCAGCGCGACTCCGGCGAATCCCGCCAGGACCGTGACGGTCCGTGCTCGTGTAGTCATGTGCGTGGTGTGCTCCGGCCGATCGGTACTGCGCTCGCTCCCGACGCTATCAGAGCCGTGTTCACCGCGAGTCGTGCATGACACCCGCCAGTCGCTCCCGGCGGTGTGAGGCCGCCGTGCCACCGGCGCGATAGCGTAGAGGAATGACCTTGACCGTTGGAGAGCTCGGCGAGAGCGGTGTGCTGCGGCGCATATTGTCCCGGCTCGACGCTGCACAGGTCGCAACTCTTGGCCCAGGCGACGATTGTGCGGTGCTCGGAGTGCGCGGCGAACTGGTGATCACCACGGACACGATGATCGAGGGCCCAGACTTCCGGGCTGCGTGGCACAGCGGCTGCGATCTTGGATGGAAGCTTGCGGCGACGAATCTGTCTGACGTTGCCGCGATGGGTGCGCGCCCGATCGCACTCACGCTCGCGTTGGCGGTGCCCAGGGACACCCCGGTCGAGCTGTTAGAAGCAATCGCAACCGGGATGAACGACGCGTGCCAGGCGCTCGCTCCCGGCTGCGGCGTGGTGGGCGGTGACCTCGGCACGGCTCCTGTGATCACGGCGGCCGTGACCGCCCTGGGTGAACTCTCGGGGCGGCCAGCGGTGACTCGAGCGGGCGCACGCGCGGGTGACACGCTTGCCTACGCGGGGGACTTGGGACTTGCCGGACTGGGGCTGAGCCTGCTCTTCGCAGAGGCCGCGGACAAGCATGGGAATGCGCAGCCTGATCGAGTCGCCGAACTGAAGTCTGCAAGTGCGGTGAACGCAGAGACGCTCGCAGCGCAGCTCACGCCAACGCCGCCGGTCGGGCTGGGCGTGGTCGCCGCGACCTCCGGCGCAACCGCGATGATGGATATTTCCGATTCACTCTCGATCGACGCCGATCGGCTTGCTCGAGCGAGTGGAGTACGTGTTGAGTTGGAGTCCGAGCTGCTGCTCGGGGCCTTCGGCTCTCAGCGCGGGGTCGATGTCCCTGTGGCCGCAATGCTTACCGGCGGGGAGGACCATGGACTGCTCGCCACGTTCCCTGCGGACGTCGTGATTCCCGCGGGTTTCGCGCCAATCGGGCGCGTGCTCGCCGCACACCTCGATCCGAGAGTGACTCTCGATGGTGAGCCGCAAGAACCCGCGGGGTGGGATCCGTACGTCCTGCGTTGGCCGGGTGCGTGACCCAGCAGGATCTCGCTTAGCACAACGTCTCAGCAGAGCCTTCGGCAGGAGGTGAACGGGAGCGGCCCATGCGCGTGGGTCGGAGAGCTAGACGCACCTGAGGTGCGCGAGTAATGTTCGGGGTGCGTGGCCTTCCCGGCCATCCGAGCCGAACTCAGAGGGGGACTGAATGACCGAGATCGTGGTGACCGGATCATCC
Organism: Leucobacter luti; assembly: GCF_019464495.1. NCBI lineage: Bacteria > Bacillati > Actinomycetota > Actinomycetes > Micrococcales > Microbacteriaceae > Leucobacter > Leucobacter luti. Next base: position 67,977 of record NZ_CP080492.1, read on the forward strand.
GAGCGACGCGTGCCGGCGGATCGTGCGCAGCTGCAACTCAGTGCATCGAATGCGGGTCCCGAGCGGCAGCGGGTGGTGGCCGGTGCCGGTGCGGTCCACGAGCGCATCGTGGCTCGGGCGCAGGAGTTGGTGGCTTCTGGCGTGGCCGAGAGCTACACTGCGGAGGCCGTGTCTACCTACACGAACAGCTGGCGAGACGAGCACGGCGAGCAGATCGTTGAGCACCGCGCGAGTGTGAGCGTTGGTATTGAACTTCTCGCGCTTGACGAGGTCGGTGCGCTGACCACCGAGTTCGCTGAGGCCGGGATCGATCCGCAGGTGTCCTGGCAGCTCAGCGCGCCTGCTCGGACCGCGATGCTGCGTGATCTGCGTGCTGAGGCGGTTGCCGATGCGCACACCGCAGCTGCAGATTATGCTCTCGCGATCGGCAAGTCTGCGCTGGAGCTCCGGGAGCTTCGGGACGGCAGCACGGGTCGCGGGCCAGTGCCTATCGGGGCGCCACGGTTCGCGATGATGGCGGACGCGGGAGCGCCACCTGAAGTGACGGTGCACGACATTCTGGTGAGCGTCGACGTCGAGGCGAGGTTCGGGGCGTAGCGGTCCGGGCGACACCGCGACTGCGGCCAGCGCGGTCCTGCTGCTGCGACCGCAGTCGCGGCGGACACGGCGGGGGCAGGCCCAGCGCTGCCGTTTCGATCATCCGATTCTTCGCCCACGACGTCTACTCGGCGTCGAGCACGCGGAGGGCTGCCCAGAGCTCGGCGCGTGCGTCGGGAGAATCGAGATCGAGCTGCAGGAGGCTCGCCGCCGTGAGTACCCGGGCCTTGAGCGTATGTCGATGCACGCCCAGCTCCGTCGCGGCGGGGCTGGTCTGGCCGTGATGCGCGAGCCAGGTCGTGAGGCTTTCCTCAATCCGATCGCCGTGCCGCTCATCGTGGTGTCGGATAGGGCCGAGCAGCGCTGCAGCGCGTGCGGCGGCTTCTGGCTGGCCGGCGAGAAGCCGGAGCACGCCGCCGTGCAACTCGGGACGATAGTCGACAGGAGTGGGAGCGTCTGAGCCGAGAGCGAATTCAAGAGCGCGATCTGCCTGGCCGATCAGCTCACTGAGCGCGCTCAGTGTGCCGCGTTCGGAGATGCCAGCCGGGAGCCGATGAGCCACGAGGAGCCGTTTCAGCGCTGGCAGATGTCGCGTTTCGGCGACGATGAGTGGCGCACCACCCCTGAGCGCGCCGATGAGCCCTGGGCTGCCTGCGTCAAGCGATTGGAGATCTTCGGCGAAGCTCGGGTCTGGTTCCGCTGGGCTCCGGTAGCGCACCGCCGCGATCGCGCCCGCCGGGATCCGCGTCAGCGTGCCCTCGGCCAGACGCTCAGCGAGCGAGTGCTGATCCGCGATCAAGAGCTCCAGAATCGCGCTGCGCAGTGAAGCCTGCGCGGCCCCGATCCCGCTTCGGTGCTCGAGCTGCACGGTCGCGAGCGCGGCCACGAGCCCGAACAGCGTGCGCTCGGCGGTGTCTGGGGTCCCGTGCTCCTCGACCACGAGCACGCCGAGCACCTGCCCCTGCCGCCCGAGTGCCTGCATCTGCACGCCGGTGCCGTCTGCGCCTCCGATTCTGCCCGCGCTGACGCCGCGCTCCACCAGGCGGCGGGTCTCGCGCCTGATCCACTCGGCGTCCACCGCTGAGCGCGCCGCCTGCGGGGCGAACTCCACGAGCCGCCCAGAGCGATCGGTGATCCCCACCCACCGCCCGAGCCGCGCAGCGGCCTCGCGCACCGCAGAGCCGAGCCCATCTCGGTGCAGTGACGCGGTGGTGACGGCGCGCTGCGATTCAATAGCCCAGATGTCGCGCTCCCGAGAGAGCGCGTCGAGCAGTCGCGCCGCGGTCTGCACGATCTCAATGAACGCGGTGTCGTAGGGCACGCGGAACAGGGGGAGCCCCAGTCGATCGCACGCTGCCACAACGGGCGCGGGGATCCGGTCCCAGTGGAGGCCGACCGCAACGCCGAGCGCTGAGGTGCCAGCGTCGATGAGACGCTGCACGTACGCATCAGCGTCGTCCTGGGCCTGGACCACGTCGAAGCGAGCGCCCGTCGTGAGCAGGACCGTGCGCGGCGTGAGGAATGGTGTGGGATCTTCAAGCTCACTCACGTGGACCCACTGGACCGGGCGCACGGCGGTTGCCTCGTCGGATCCAGCGATGAGCACGAGGCCCAACTGGTACTGGTGCAGCAGATCACCGAGTTGGATCGTGGGATGCGGGGTGATCGCACTATTGAGCTCGGTCAAAGGGTTCGGATCGGTGGCGATCGTGGCCGCGCTGTTACTCATGATTTGCTCGATTCTGCTGCCGTCACGACGTCTGCCAAAGTGTCCAAAGTCTGTGACGTTTGACTCCATTCTGGCACAAGCTCGTGTGGGGTCTTAAAGCTAGGCTGAACCCGAATCAATTGGACGCGAGACCGGCGCACCCGCTCGCGAGACCTACGCAAGGAGAATCACTCATGGTCGATGTCATCGGCGGCCCGTCGCTTCCGCAGGAGCGCAAGCTCGTCACCAGCATCCCCGGCCCGAAGTCGCAGGAACTCCTCGCGCGCAAGAACGCTGCGGTTGCAGCCGGCGTGGGCGTTGCGCTTCCCGTCTCAATCGTTGCAGCAGGCGGCGGCGTCATGGTTGACGTCGACGGCAACTCGCTGATCGACCTCGGCTCCGGCATCGCGGTCACCGGTGTCGGCAACTCGGCACCCGCGGTCGTCGAGGCCGTCACGAACCAGGTGCAGCAGTTCACGCACACGTGCTTCACCGTGACCCCGTACGAGGGCTACGTCGCAGTGGCTGAGAAGCTCAATGCACTCACCCCCGGCGACCACGAGAAGCGCTCGGCGCTGTTCAACTCGGGAGCCGAAGCCGTGGAGAACGCAATCAAGATTGCGCGTCACTACACGAAGAAGAACGCTGTCGTTGTGTTCGACCACGCGTACCACGGCCGCACGAACCTCACCATGGGTATGACCGCAAAGAACATCCCGTACAAGGATGGCTTCGGACCGTTCGCTCCCGAGGTCTACCGCGTGCCCACCTCCTACCCGTTCCGCGATGGGCTCTCCGGCGCTGCTGCTGCCGAGGTTGCGATCACGCAGATCGAGAAGCAGGTCGGCGCAGGCAACCTCGCCGCGATCATCATCGAGCCGATCCAGGGCGAGGGCGGCTTCATCGCTCCGGCCGAGGGCTTCCTCCCCGCGATTCAGGCGTGGGCAACTGCGAACAAGGTCGTATTCATCCTCGATGAGGTCCAGACCGGGTTCGCACGCACCGGCGATCTCTTCGCTGCTGATCACGAGGGCGTTGTCCCCGATCTCGTCACCACCGCCAAGGGCATCGCGGGCGGCCTGCCGCTGTCCGCTGTCACGGGCCGCGCCGACATCATGGATTCCGCACACGCTGGTGGCCTCGGTGGCACCTACGCGGGAAGCCCGATCGCGTGTGCAGCTGCGCTCGCAACGATCGACACCTATGAGAAGGAGAACCTCGCCGAGCGAGCGCGCGAGATTGGCGCAATCGTCGACGAGTTCTTCACCGAACTCCAGAAGAACGACAACCGCATCGGTGAGATCCGCGGCCGTGGGGCCATGAAGGCCGTCGAGTTCGTTGAGTCGGGCTCGATGAAGCCGGCAGCAGCACTCACCGGCGCAATCGCCAAGTACGCTGGAGAGCAGGGCGTCATTCTCCTCACCTGCGGCACCTACGGCAACGTAGTGCGCTTCCTCCCGCCGCTGTCGATCTCCGACGAGCTGCTCCGCGAGGGCCTGCAGGTCGTCGCTGACGCACTCGCAGCGAACTGATCACTGAGCTCTGTTCCCGAAAGGACACGAACACATGGCACTGAAGCCCAACGAGCAGGATCTGCTCAACCGCGTTGAGGCCGGTCTCGGCATTGGCGGCACCTGGGAACCCGCAACGTCAGGCGCAACGCTCGACGTGCACGACCCCGCCACCGGTGAGGTCATCAAGTCGATCGCTGACGCGACCGTCGAGGACGCAGTGCGCGCGCTCGATGCCGCAGTGGCCGCGCAGGAGTCCTGGGGCAACACCCCGTCGCGTGAGCGCTCGAACATCCTGCGCCGCGCATACGACCTCCTGATGGAGCGCAAGGAAGAGTTCGCGCTCCTCATGAGCATGGAGATGGGCAAGCCCATCGCCGAGGCTCGCGGCGAAGTGAACTACGGCGGCGAATTCCTGCGCTGGTTCTCGGAAGAGGCCGTCCGCGTGAAGGGTGACTACCGTCAGAACCCCGAGGGCACTGGCAACATGCTTGTCTCGCACCTGCCGGTCGGGCCCTGCTACTTCATCACGCCGTGGAACTTCCCGCTTGCCATGGCAACTCGCAAGATCGCTCCGGCCTTGGCCGCCGGGTGCACCGTGGTCATCAAGCCCGCGGCGCTGACCCCGCTCACGACGATTTTCTTCGCGCAGTTGCTCGAAGAAGCCGGTCTTCCTGCCGGCGTCGTCAACGTGGTTGCGACCTCGAAGTCGAGCGCACAGTCGAGCGCGCTGCTCTCTGATCCGCGCCTGCGGAAGCTCTCCTTCACCGGCTCGACCCCGGTGGGTGTCAAGCTGCTTGAAGCAGCCGCACAGAACGTGCTCCGCACCTCGATGGAGCTCGGCGGCAACGCCCCGTTCATCGTGTTTGAGGACGCCGATCTGGACCGCGCCGTTGAGGGTGCGATGCTTGCCAAGTTCCGCAATATCGGCCAGGCGTGCACCGCAGCCAACCGTGTGATCGTGCACGAGTCGGTGGCAGACGAGTTCGTTCGCCGCGTGAGCGAGAAGGTTGCAGCCTTCACGATCGGCCGTGGCGCTGAAGAGGGCAACGACATCGGTGCGCTCGTCGACGACAAGGCTGTGGCCAACACGGCACGCCTCGTGCAGGACGCTGTCGACACCGGTGCAACCGTGGTCACCGGCGGCGAAGCGATCGACGGGCCGGGCAGCTTCTTCCAGCCCACCGTGGTCGACCACCTCACCCCGCAGTCAGCGATCATGCGCGAGGAGATCTTCGGACCTCTGCTCGGCGTCATCCGCTTCTCCACAGAGGATGAGGCAGTCGAGATCGCGAACAATACCGAGTACGGCCTCATCAGCTACGTCTTCACGGAGAACATCCACCGTGGACACCGGATGATCGAGAAGCTCGAGAGCGGCATGATGGGCCTCAACACGGGCCTCGTTTCGAACGCCGCGGCTCCGTTCGGTGGCCTGAAGCAGTCCGGCCTCGGACGCGAGGGCGGCTTCGAGGGCATCCACGAGTTCCTCTCGTCGAAGTACACGCTGCTGCCGCGCTAGTCGCAGTGCCTGCCGCGCGCGTCGCGGTGTGCCGTGGGCCCCGGGATCAGGAGATCCCGGGGCCCACGTGCGTGTGGGCGTGATGATGTGCGGCGTTCTCCTCGCCCGAGTTCGTTGCGCACTTCATCAAGCCGGCGCTGTAGCCGGCGCTGTAGCTCGGCGCCCCGCGCACACCGTATGGGTCGGTGAGCGTGGACACGTCGCTCGCGGCAATATGTTGAATCTTGCCGTTGACTGACATGAGGTGCTGCCGCAGCCAATTGCTAGAGGAGATCGAGTGAGTGGTCAGCCTCTGCCTCGGTGCTCGGCTCCGCCCACCAGAGTGCGGTTTCACCGTAGCGCTTCTCCCGCAGCGGGCTGAGACCCTCGGGCCAGCCGGGTTCCGGAGTGCGCGTGCTGCGCTCAACAAGCACACAAGCGCCAGGAGCCAAGAGTGGCACCAGAGCACTCAGGTTCGCCGTCAGTTCGGCCTCACTCAGGTCATAGGGCGGATCCAGCAGGACAACGTCCCAGATCGAAGACGCGGGGAGCGCCGAGTCCGGGTCTGAGGTGTGTCCGGCGCTATCGAGGAAGCCCTGCACCGATTGCCGCACGACGGTGATGCGGGGTGCGTGACCGTCACGGAACGCGGTGAGTACGGTGCTCCGATTACGCGTTGCCACCTGTGCGGCTTGCGGGTTTTTCTCCACGAGGGTGACTTCGCGCGCGCCGCGGCTGGCCGCCTCCAGCCCGAGTGCTCCCGATCCCGCATAGAGGTCGAGTACGCGCGTGTCATCAATGAGATCCCATGCTTCGAGCCTCGAGAAGATTGCCTCCCGCACTCGGTCGCTGGTGGGGCGGGTCCCCGCCTGAGGCACTTCGAGGCGCAATGATCCGGCGGCTCCCGCGATTACTCTGGTCACCCATTGAGCGTACCGCGCTGCGGCCGGCTCCGTATCTTGACGGTGGTCGCCGCTACGCTTGAGGCATGCCCCAGGTCGCCCTCGATACCCCGCTCGCTCCCGTCGTGGGCCCGCCTACGGCAAAAGCCATGGAGAAGAGTTTTGGTGTGCTCACTGTGGGCGATGCGCTGTGGCACTTGCCGCGGCGGTACTCCCGGCGAGGTGAACTCACGCCGTTGCGAGATCTGCCGCTGGGCGAACACGTCACAGTGGTCGCTCAAGTGCTCAGCACGGTTTCTCGAGAAATGGCGAAGCGTCGAGGCAGCATCCTTGAAGCCAAGATCACGGATGGCAACGGGATCCTCACCCTCACGTACTTCAATCAGAAATTCAGGGCTCACGATCTTCTGCCGGGGCGGCGCGGGATCTTCAGCGGGAAGGTCACTGCGTATCAGGGCCAGCTCCAGCTGCAGCATCCGAACTACGAGCTGTTCGAGAATCGGGACGAAGCGCCCGGAGCGAGCCAGCTTGACGAAGCCGCAGCGAAAGCCTGGGCGGAAACTCCGGTGCCGATCTATCCAGCTTCCGCGAAAGTGGCGAGCTGGACCGTGCAAAAGACCCTCGGTGTCGTGCTCGATTCCTTGTCGACGGTTCCCGATCCGCTGCCGCAACATATTCTGCGGCAGGAGGGAATCATCTCACTGCACCGCGCCTTTGAGCAGGTCCACCGACCGCAGCGTGAATCGGACGCCCACGCAGCACGCGACAGCCTCCGCTTCCGTGAGGCTTTCGAGTTGCAGCTCGCGCTGCTCGACCGCCGCAGACGCTCTGCCCAGGAGGTCAGCACTGCGTGGCCCAGTGAGAGTGAACCGCTGCGAAGATTCGACGCTGCACTCCCGTTTGAGCTCACGGGGGACCAGCGCCTGGCAGGCGCGCAAATTGCGGCGGACCTCGCCGCTCCGCACCCCATGCATCGTCTCCTCCAAGGCGAGGTCGGCTCCGGCAAGACTCTCGTCGCCTTGCGAGCCATGCTCCAGGTCGCAGGGGGTGGCGGGCAGAGCGCACTCCTCGCTCCCACCGAAGTGCTCGCGGCACAGCACTTTCGCTCGATCACAGAGGCGCTCGGCCCGGAACTCGCGGCTGAGCTCCACCCCGTCTTGCTCACCGGTCGGATGCCGGCGGCGGAGCGCAAGAAGGCGCTCCTCGCTCTCGCAGCTGGCGCCTCCCGGATTGCCGTTGGCACCCATGCGCTGCTGGGGGAGTCAGTGATGTTCGCGGACCTCGGCCTCATCGTGGTGGACGAACAGCACCGTTTTGGTGTCGAGCAGCGTGAGACCCTGCGGCGCAAGGGGTCTCAGCCGCATGTGCTGGCCATGACGGCGACTCCAATACCACGCACAGTTGCACTCACGGCGTTCGGGGATCTCGAAGTCACGACGATCCGTGAACTTCCTCCCGGGCGTCTCGGCATCGAAACATTTGCGGTGCCTGAGATTGAGATGCCCGGCCGAGCCGCGCGGGTCTGGGCTCGCGCGGCTGAGGACCTCGCAGCTGGACGCCAGGTCTATGTGGTGTGTCCGGCGATCGCACCAGGAGAGGTTGATCCCGGGCTTGACCCGCTGGCTGACGCGCCAGACGCGCAGGCCACTGATCAGCGCCCGCTCTCCAGCGTCGAGGAGACGGTGACCGAGCTGCGGGCCAGAGCCGATTTCGCGCAATTCCCGATTGCGGGTCTGCACGGCGGCATGCCTGGCCCAGAGAAAGACAGCGTCATGCGGGGCTTCGCCGATGGTGAGATCCGGCTCCTCGTCGCCACGACCGTGATCGAGGTCGGAGTCAATGTGCCGAACGCGACGATCATGATCGTGCGCGACGCGGATCGTTTCGGTATTTCACAGTTGCACCAGCTTCGCGGTCGTGTCGGCCGCGGTTCCCACGCCGGTCTGTGCCTCTTGATGACGCGCGCAGAACAGGGCTCAACCGCTCGCGCGCGCATCGACGCCGTGGCGGAGACGGCTGACGGTTTCGCGCTCGCCGAGGTCGACCTGCAGCTCCGCCGCGAGGGCGACATTCTCGGTACGGAGCAGTCCGGGGGCCGCTCGACTTTGCGGCTGCTCCGCGTGGCGGAGCACGGTGAACTCATAGTGCACTCGCGCGAGGTCGCCGCGACGCTGCTCGAGCAAGATCCCGAGCTCACATCTGCGCCGGAACTGGCGGCAATGCTCGAGCGGCAACGGACCGCTGGCGCGCTCGACAACCTCGCGAAGTCGTAGCTGAATTGCCGTGGCCAGCACGCGGCTGGCACGGACAGTCAGTGGTGAGCCGCGCAAGATCATACCCAGGTACCACCGCCTCAGGCACTGCCGACTGATGTGCGGAACTGTCCCCGTCAATACCTTGGATGTACTGCCGAATTTCGGCGCACACGATTCAAGGAGAGCACCATGATCGAGGCACGAGGCCTGAGTAAGCGGTACGGTACGAAGCTCGCCGTCGACGACGTGAGCTTCACGATCAAACCGGGGCAGGTGACGGGGTTCCTCGGCCCGAATGGGGCTGGGAAGTCCACGAGTATGCGGCTCATGCTGGGACTCGACCGGCCGACCTCGGGCACCGTGACGGTCAACGGAAGTCAATACTCGCAGCTGGCAGCACCCATGCACGAGGTGGGGGCTCTTCTCGACGCGAAGGGAGTGCACCCGGGCCGCAGCGCTCGAAGCCACTTGCGTGCACTCGCGGCCACGCACCGGATTCCGGAGCGCCGCGTCCAAGAAGTGCTGGATCAGACAGGCCTCGGGGCCGTCGCGAATAAGCGTGTCGGCGGCTTCTCGCTCGGGATGGGCCAGCGGCTCGGGATCGCTGCCGCGCTGCTGGGAGATCCGCGTGTGCTGATCCTCGACGAGCCGGTCAACGGCCTCGACCCGGATGGCGTGCTCTGGGTGCGCCAGTTGGTGCGCCACCTCGCGAGTGAGGGCCGAACCGTGCTCTTGTCCAGCCACCTCATGAGCGAGATGGCGCAAACTGCCGATCACGTCATTGTGCTCGGACGTGGCAAAGTCGTTGCAGACGCCCCGATCGCCGAGTTCATCTCGGCTGGGCGTGAGGTGCGCGTCACAGTACGGAGCCCGGAGGCAGCTCGCCTTGCCTCACTCCTGATGTCAGGGCCGGATGCCTCAGCGGCGCTCGAGCCCGCGGGCGACGAGGCCTTCACGGTCACCGGGCTGACCGCGGCAGAAATCGGCGGAGTCGCGGCGGCGAACGGGATCGTGCTGCACGAGCTCAGCCCACTCGCGGCAAGTCTTGAAGACGCCTACCTCGAACTCACACGGACTGAGTTGGAGTACGCCGCGGCCTAGCGTCGCCCCCAAGCATCCCCGCGCCCAGGACGGTGTTCCAGGCGCCCCAGCACACCCTTTGAAGGGACTACGATCATGACCTCCACTATTCTCATCGACGCAAGCTCAGCCCCCGAATCCGGGCCCCCGCGGTCCGTCAGGCAGACCCCAGCACCGAGCTCTGGTCACACCTTCGGGGGTGTATTCCGCAGTGAACGAATCAAATTCACGTCACTGCGCAGCATTCGCCTCACGCTGCTCATCACCGTCGTCTGCGGGCTCGCCATGAGCACGCTGATCGCGGCACTCTGGAGCGGTGAGATGAACGCTGGCGGCATGGGTGACATGTTCGGTCCTGGCGATGCCGGTCTCCAGGGCTACCTGCTCTTCGCGGCAACCATGTCCGCCCCCTTCCTGGCGCTGGTGTTCGGTGTGCTGGGCGTGTTTGCGATCTCGAGCGAGTACTCGAGCGGCATGATCCTCTCCACGCTGACTGCGGTGCCCAAGCGCGGCCCGGTCTACCTCGCGAAAGCCGTGTTGCTGGCCGTCGTCTCCGGCCTCACCGCAGCTGCTCTTGTCCTGGGCGGTCTGGGCATTGCAGTGCTCTTCTACCCGCCGTCCGCGGCAGCGCTTGGCGCCGGCGTGGTGATTTCTGGCGCACTCGGAACGATCGCATATCTCGTGCTGATCTCCCTGTTTGCGTTCGGGATCGCCGCACTGCTGCGCTCGACTGCTGGGGGTGTGGCGGTCGTAGCGGGCGTCACCTTCGTGCTTCCGATCGTGTTCCAGGTGCTCAGCATCACGAACTGGGACTGGGTCGGGGTCGCGATGAGCTACCTCCCAACGCCGCTCGGGAGCACTTTGGCGAGTGGGCTCACCGAGGTCGCTGCGGGTCCGAGCTACTGGGGAGCGTTGATCGCGATGTTGGTGTGGGCCGCGGTCACGGTGGTGCCCGCCGCGATTCTGTTCCAACGCCGCGACGCGCGATAGCTCGAACGCGTGAGGTCCGGGGCAGCGTGGCCGCCCCGGACCTGTGCTGCGCGTGCAGGCAGCTGTGTGCGTGCGCAGCGATCCGCGCCGACAATCCCGCCTGAGTAGTTAGGGTGAGAGGGTGATCACCGAAGCTGAAGTGCGCCTGCCGCGACCGCCAGGCGTGATCCGCCGCGCGCTCGCCGCGCACCCCATCGTGGTCGATGTATTCATCGTCGTGTGGTTCGGGATCGGAAGCATCTTCGGAGTGCTGCTCGACCTGCTGGGCGCGGCGCACTGGGAAAGCGGGCAGCCGGAAACCTGGTTTGGGATTCCCCCTCACCTCGCCTGGCCCCTGTGGCCGCTCACGGTGCTGCGAGTCGGGGCAATCGGTCTCGCGCTCTTCTTCCGCAGGCGCTACCCGCTCGGCGGGCTCATCGTGGTGGTGCTCGCAATGTTCGGCGAGCAGGGCACACAGGGCTTCGCCAACGGCGTGGCACTGCTGTTCATGATCTACGCGGTTCCCGTGTACCGGAGCGTGCCGGCTGGGTGGATCGGGTACGGGGTCGCACTCGTCGGGACCGTGCTGCAATTTGGTATCGACGTGCAGCGTGCGCGAGACAGCAGCCCTGGCCAAGCTGGGCCGGGCGGCGTCGTGATGGGCGATAGCGGCATGGTGAGTTCGCCAACCGAATTCATCGGACTCAGCCTGCTGAGTGCACTCTGGATGCTTGCGATACTCATGCTTGGAATCAACCTGGGAAACCGGCGACGCTATCTCGAGGCGATTATCGACCGGGCGCACCAGCTTGCGCGCGAGCGGCACCAGCTCGCGCAGCTCGCGGTAGCCGAGGAGCGATCCCGGATTGCGCGCGAAATGCACGATATCGTCGCGCACTCGGTGTCGGTGATGATCGCGCTCTCTGAGGGGGCCGCACGCGCCGCTGAAACGGCGCCCGCTGCCGCGGCGGACGCCATGCAGCGCAGCGCCGAAACTGGGCGGACTGCACTCGGCGAGATGCGCCGGATGCTCGGTGTGCTGCACACGACGGAAGAGGAACCGGATCTCGTGCCTCAGCCGGGCGTGCAAGAGCTGCCAGAACTCGTCCAGACGTTCACGAATGCGGGACTTCGAGTGGGGCTGCAGATCACTGGCGAAGCGTCGGGTGACCGTGGCCAAGAACTGGCCGTCTATCGAGTGGTGCAGGAAGCCCTGACGAATGTGTTGCGCTACGCGGGCACCGGGGCGCGGGCCGAAGTGCTGGTGAACAGCTTGCCCGATCGCACCAGCGTCGAAGTGCGTGACTTCGGTCGCGCACCCGGAACGACACGGCCGCTCGCCGGGATGGGATCCGGCCGCGGCCTTGCCGGTCTCAGCGAACGTGCGCGCGTCTTCGGCGGACACATCGAATCAGGTCCCGTGCCTGACCATTCAGGAGGCGGCTGGCGGCTCTGGGCCGTGTTGCCCGTCAGTGCAGCGGCACGCACGGGTGCGCCGACGGCCCGGGACACCTCAGACACCGCAGAAGAAGGAATGAAATGACTGAGACACCTATTCGCGTGATGCTCGTCGACGATCAGGAATTGATCCGCACGGGTTTTCGCCTAGTTCTCCTCGGTGAACAGGGCATCGAAGTGGTCGCGGAGGCTGCTGACGGCGGTGCTGCACTCGCGCAGTTGGAACGCCTCGAAGCAGCGGGCTCCGGCTGCGACATCGTGCTCATGGACGTGCGCATGCCGGGGATGAATGGGATCGAAGCGACCGCCGCTGTCGTAGAGCGCTTCCCGGCCGTCCGGGTGTTGGTGCTGACGACTTTCGATCTCGACGAGTACGCTACCGGGGCGATCCAGGCGGGTGCCAGTGGGTTCCTGCTGAAAGACGCACGCCCGACCGAACTCGTTGACGCCATTCGCCGTGTGTTCTCGGGCGACGCGGCCATGGCCCCGAGCGTGACGAAGCGAATGCTCGAGCAGCTCCGTGCGTCGGGTGGACTGTCTGCCGGTTCAGATGCTGCCGGTTCAGCTCCCACCGCCTCAGGACACGGGCTCGCCGCGCGCGGATTTGCCGCTGCCCCCGCTGCTCCCGCTGTTCCCGCGCCCGAGCTGGGCGTGCTCACGGAGCGAGAGCTGGATGTGCTTCGCCTCATTGCAGAGGGAAAAAACAATGGCGAGATCAGTGCTGAGCTGTTCCTGTCGGAGTCTACGGTCAAGACCCACGTCGGACGAGTCCTGGCGAAGCTCCAGTTGCGCGATCGCGTACACGCCGTAATCTTTGCGAAACAACACGGGCTCTAAGGGGATCCAGGAATATTCCTGACCGGGCACACTAGGCTAGGAACATGACCAAGATCGCTGTCGTCCCGGGATCCTTTGATCCCGTCACCCTGGGGCACCTCGACGTAATCCGGCGCGCAGCTGGTGTGTTTGATGAAGTGCACGTGCTCGTCGTCCACAACCCGGGCAAGGATGCGATGCTTCCCTTGTCTGAACGGGTCGGCCTGATCCAGAAGTCGATTGCGGAGGACCCGGAGATTCCGGATAACATCCTGGTCGCCTCCTGGTCCGTCGGGCTCCTCGTTGACTACTGCACTGAAGTGGGCGCGTCTGTGCTCGTGAAGGGGATTCGATCGCAGATCGACGTCGCCTACGAGACCCCGATGGTGCTCATGAACCGAAGCCTTGCCGGTGTCGAGACGGTGTTCATGTTGCCGGATCCGGCGCACGCGCATGTGTCGAGCACGCTCGTCCGCCAAGTGTCTTCGCTGGGTGGCGATGTGAGCCCCTACGTGCCACCCGCTGTGGCGCGTTTCCTGGATAAGACGAGGCCCGCCTGATGCCGGGGGAGAGCAAGACCGCAGGCAAGGGGAGTGGCGCAATGCGCGTGTTCGAAGAGAATATTCGCGACATCATGAACCGGCCAGGCGAGATGCGCGAGCGGTCGCGCACCATCGTGCTCCCGGAGAAGTTTGGTGAGGCGCTCGCCGAGATTCCTGCCGGATCTGAGCTTGAACTTGATGTCCGGCTGGAGTCCGTGCACGAGGGCATCTTGGTGTCCGCCGAGGCGAACGCGACCATGCACGCACAGTGCGGTCGCTGCCTGAAAGATTTCACCACGCCGTTTCAAGTCGAGTTTCAGGAGCTTTTCGCGTATACTCCTACGGAGGCCGATGAGTATGGGGTTCACGGTGATCACGTGGATCTTGAACCCCCGCTCAGAGACGCGGTAGTGCTTGCACTGCCGTTCCAGCCTGTGTGTCGCCCGGACTGCCCGGGACTCGATCCCGAGTCCGGTGAGTTGCGCGAGGCCGGGGCTGCAGTGGCTGCCGATGTGGATCTTGATCCGCGGTGGGCAGCGCTGGCTGGCTTTGACACCAGCGTTGTCGCCGACACTGTCACGGTTGAAGTAGATCCTGGCGCGGGGGAGCACCCCGGGTCCGTAAGCAAGTAGGAAAGAGAACATCATGGCTGTTCCCAAGCGGAAGATGTCGCGCTCGAACACCCGTCACCGTCGTTCGGCGTGGAAGGCGATTGTTCCCACGCTCGTCAAGACTGAAGAAAACGGCAAGACTGTTTACAGCCTGCCGCACCGCGCTCGCGTGGTCGAGGACTCGCAGGGCACCCCCCTGTTCCTCGAGTACAAGGGCCGCAAGGTCGCTGACGTCTAAGACTGATCGCGTGAACGGGGACGATACGTCGCTCCCGCACACCGACCGGGACTCACCGTCGGGGCCGCCTCAGGGCGGCCTCGACGGTTTTCTCGTTTCTCTCGGTGTTGTGGTTGAGCCTGAACTGCGCGAGCTCGCGCTGACTCACCGCTCGTGGGCCTACGAGCACGGGGGCGCGCCGCACAATGAGCGACTCGAGTTCCTCGGGGATTCGATTCTTGGTCAGGCTGTCACTGTCAAGCTGTATCGGGACTACCCTGAGCTGACCGAGGGTGACTTGGCGAAGCGCCGCGCTGCGCTCGTGTCGACGCTTGCACTTGCGGAGGTCGCGCGCGCGCTTGACATGGGGGCCGTGCTGCGATTGGGACGCGGCGAAGAATTGACCGGCGGTCGCGAGAAGGACTCAATCCTCGCAGACTCCGTTGAGGCGATCATTGGCGCCGTCTATCTGTCCACCGGGGCTGCCGAGGCTGAGCGCTTCGTGCTGGCGCTGATGGACACACTGCTGGTGGATCCGGATCGCTTCACGGATGCGCTTGATCCGAAGACCGCGCTGCAGCAGGAGGCCGCCAGGCGCGGTCTCCCGCACCCACCTTACGACACGGTGGGATCCGGGCCGGATCACGACCGCCGCTACACCGCGCGCGTCACTGTTGATGGTGTGACGGGGCGTGGCACCGGCACGAGCAAGAAGAACGCTGAACTCGCAGCCGCGCGCGATGCGGTGACCAGGCTGCGCCCGCGCGGTCGCTAACGTCGTGCCAGAGCTTCCTGAAGTTGAGGTGGTGCGCGCGGGGCTCGCGCCAGCGGTCACCGGTGCGCGCGTGATTGCCGCTGAGGTGCGGGATGCGCGCGCACTCAAGCGCCACGCGCTGCTGTCGGGGGATGATGGCCTCGGCGGCCACGGGGTGACGCTGCCGGTGGAAGCCGCCGCTGAGCGCGCCATCGACTTTGAACGGCGCGTCACCGGGCTGCAGCTCGGAGCGCCCGAGCGGCGAGGCAAGTTCATGTGGGTCCCAGTCGCCCGTAGCGGATCCACCGCAGGAATTGGGTCTGGCTCAGGCGAAGCGGTGCCCGATGAGCCGTGGGCGTTGCTTGCGCACCTCGGCATGAGCGGGCAGCTGTTGCTGCGGGACACCGCGGCGGAGGACGATCGCCATGTGCGGATCAGGCTCTGGATCGAACACCCGGATCACGGCGAGCTGCGGCTCGATTTCGCGGATCAGCGCCTGTTCGGCTCGCTCGCCCTCGACCGTCTCACGCCAACTTCCGATGACGGATCGCTCCTCCCGGTGCAGGCCGCACGGATCGCGCGCGATCCGCTCGATCCGCACTTTGATGATGCGGTGTTCGTGGCGGCGGTGCGATCCCGCAGCTCTGGGATTAAGAAATTGATCCTGGATCAGGCACTGGTCAGTGGCGTCGGCAATATCTATGCCGATGAGGCGCTGTGGCGAGCGAGGCTGCACCCCGACACCGCTGGCCGCGCGATCAGCGTGCGCAAGCTCGCGTCACTGCTCGGCGCGCTGCGAGACGTCTTCGCACAGGCGCTTGCAGAAGGCGGCACGAGCTTCGATGAGCAGTACGTCAACGTGAATGGGCAGGCCGGGTATTTCGCGCACTCGCTCAACGCGTACGGTCGCGGGGGAGAGCCCTGTCCGCGCTGCGGTGGCCTCATTAAGCGCGTGCCGTTTGGGGGCCGCTCGTCCCACTTTTGCTCGCGGTGTCAACGCTTGGCCCGTTAGTACTATTTTGGGCTGCTCAAGCCACTATTCCAACCTGTCGAATCCGGCGCGGGCTCAAGTTAGATGGATGGTCGAGATAGTGCCTCGCGGGTGGGTGAGAGCTAGGTGTATGTCGAGTCGCGTTCGATGCCACTGACGCCTACGCCAGCGCCAATCTTGCTTTGCCTAGCAACTTAGGTTGACAGCAGAATGCTGTCAATGTAGGTTGCTAAGTATGCAATCCACCCAAGTCGCGAGCGCTGCCGCCGATACCAGTGATCCTCGTTCCGGGCTCAGAGCGGTCGCTTCGCTACGCACTCTCACTGAGCGGCTGGAACTCGCTCAGGTGGAGGCCGCGCTTCTGGCTGGCATGAGCTGGCAGGAGATCGCGGACGCCCTCGGCGTTTCTCGTCAAGCGGCGCACAAGAAGTACGCGAAGAGGATCGACCCGGTCATCCCCGTTCCTAGGAGGAGAACGTGAGTAAGTTCACTGCCGCCGCCAGTACCTCGCATACCCTTTCGCTTGCCGCCATGGAGGAGGCCTCGCGCGCCGGTCAGCGCACTGCCGATATCGATCATCTGCTGATCGCTCTCGTGCTGAACGAGCAGATTGCGGGTCAGGTGCTGCGCAGTTTTGGCATCACGCTCGATACTGCACGTGAGGCGGTGGCGGAACAGCATGCCGACCACCTCGCGGCTCTGGGCATTCAACTGACATCGCCTGGGTCGGGCAAGATCGTGTTTCATGAGACGAACGGGTACGAATGGAGTGAACGCGCACTCGGCGTTTTCAAGCGCGCGAGTGAGACCGGGAAGTGCGGCGACGCGTCAGCCGTGCTTCGTGAACTCGTCTCGGAATCTAGTGGCATGATCGAGGCCGTTCTGAAACGGCTTGGAGCCACCCCGGAGGCAGTCACCGAGAAGCTGGACGAGGCACATCGCTATCCTGTCCACCAGCCACAGCGCTTTGTTCGCGCTGATGCGCTTTCCGGCTCATCTGAAGCGTTCGTCCCTGCGTCTCCTGAACGGGTCTGGGAACTACTCGACGATCCGTTGCGGATGCCAGAGTGGGAACCAAGCATCGGAAGCGTCGAAGGTGCGCCACTGACGATCAAGGCCGGCGAGACCTGGACGGCACTCGCCCGCACCGAGCGGCCCGACGGTAAACCGATTCCGATGAAGCCCGGCTTCGTCACGCAGCAAGTTGAACTCGTCGCACATGAAGAACCGAGATTTATCGAGTGGCGCTTCACCTACCCGGACGCACCGCAGGCGAACGCACGCCGCATCAGGGTCGAGCTCGAGTATGCAGCCGGTGGCACACAGCTCCGCCTCGCCCTCGCCTGGGAACGCAACCCGAACCGCCCCCGCCGCCCGTTCCTGGGCTTCGTGATGCGCCCCGTCTTCCGGTTCGTGCTCTGGATGCAGCTCTCACAACTCGGAAGCGGCATTAGCCGCACGTTCCGCTAAGCATGGAGGACACGATGAGACGTATCGGACGAGTCCTCCTGGGCCTCGTGATGATTGGCCTGCTGTTCGTATGGCTGTTCTACCGGCAGCACGAGCCGTTCAGCGTATGGGCAACCAGCAGCACACTCGTCGGTTGGGCGTTCCAAGGAGCAGCTTGGTTGAGCTGCCTCGGTGGTGCCTACCTTATTGCGACCGCCTGGTCAGCGCAGGCTGAGGTCACAGGCGCGGACGCCGACACACACTGACCGAGGCACCCCCCCACTCGCTGCTGCCCCACACCAACTCTTGCCAGCTGGTCGCTGGTCGAAAGAAGCGTAGCCCGTACCCGCGTGATACCCAGATCCAGAGCAGGTCCTTGTGACCCCGAGAGTCGTTCGCAGAGGGCAAACAGCATGCGTGGGTCGACGGCTTCTTCTTCAACTGACGAAACGCTGAAAGGGAGGAGGAGGAAGGGTATGAAGTTGTTTGTCGAGTGCAGGACGATTGCGAGTTCCAGGCCACGACTCTTCCACGCGAGCGCGCCCAAACAGGTTGCAAACACGGCGATATCGACCTGACCGGGCCCTCGGCTGCGATGCCCGTCCAGCTACCGTGGCCTCAACGTCGTTCAAGCCTGCCGGTCACGTCGTCGACTCGTCCAGCGTCACAGCCGAGGGTGCGGACAGTGGCAGTGGATACCGCGTTGACTTTGTTTCTCCGAATCTAAACCGATTGGCATTAGCCGCTAATATTCGGCAGCGTCTGAACCTGCGGTAGCGGGTTGTGCTCATTCATTGGACAATCAACTGGTTTTGATCCTGTCGGCACGCGTGGTTCGTCGTCAGTTGGAAAACTGGCCTTGCGTAGATCGACTTTCCAGCTCCCGCTGCGCGTTGACTGCAGCTTCCTCCTTGCATTCATGTTGGTGGGACAGAGCTTAAAGCCCCTGCGATCGATTGGACACGTGGTCGAGCCGTTTTGCGCCTCTTAGGGCACCTTATCCAGGCTCAGTGCGCTTCATGAGGTGCCTTTTGGCATTGAAGACGAAAAGACCCGTCCTGCTCAATTGATGACCTGACCAAGATGTCTATGGTTCCCTGCCGACTAGGGCTCGCGAATGTCAGTCAATGTGTTTTTCCGCGGCAGTGGGACCACTTCGCGCACTCCCTAAATGCGCACGGACGCGGGGGAGGGTCCTGTCCGCACTGCGGTGGTCCTATTCGGCGCGTGCCGTTTGGGGGCGCTCGTCCCTCTTTGGCCCGCGGTGCCGATCGGTGGTCGCTTCTCGCACTTCTGCCCGCGGTGGCAGCGCAGGACACCAACCCCCGGCGGGGAACGCGCGGAAGATTCCTTGCCGACTCTGTGCCCCGTGCGAGTGTCAGAGGGGGTTGGTAGCGTTGCCGCATGAATCTTCTGCTGCTCTCGATCAGCCTCGGCGCGGTCCCTGAGTTCCTGAGCGAGTGCGTGGGAACGCTCACCCGGCAACTCCGTCTTGGCTACATCAGTGATGCGGCTGAGGGCATGCCCTTTGCAGAGCGAGAGCTGCACGGCGTGCGGGATCTGGGGCACGAGGTGATGGAAATTCGCGCCCGTGATGCAGACGCGCACGCGTTCGCCGCGAAACTGTCAACGTGCGACGCCGTGTACGTTGCGGGAGGAGAGACGTTCGTGCTGCTTGAAGCACTGCGGTCCAATGGCACGGGCGAGGTGCTCGCGCAACGTGTGCGTGCGGGCCTGCCCTACATCGGCTGCAGTGCGGGGTCAGTGATTGCTGGGCCATCGATTACCCCCGTGGAGATGCTTGATGATCGCACCCTTGCCGTGGGACTCACGAGCGATGAGGGTCTCGGGCTGATCGACCGCGTCATCATCCCGCACGCTGACGGCAAGATTCCGCCTTATCCGATCGCGCTCATTGAGCGCATCATCTCGACGTACGGGGAGCAGTTCCCGCTCCTGACCTTGAATGATGATCAGGCTCTCCGGGTGGGTCCCACTGGTGCCAGGGTGATTCCCTCGCCCTAAGCGCTTTCACCTGCGCCCGAGCCAGCTGAGCGGGGACGCTTTGGTCCTTGCCTGCTCAGGAGGTCACGGTGCAGGCTTCGGCTTCAGGCACCGTGAAACGAGAGGCGCAGCAGTTACTGCCGTGTGACGTCGATCTCCCGCTGATGCACGCGAACCAGGTCCTCCATGAGGTCGTCCGGGAGGGGCTTGTCGAGAGTGAACTGAATCGCGTGCTGCGTTGTCCGATACCCCACCAGTCGGTCGGCAAGCTCCTCGATGGCCCATGAGGACGGGTAGAAGCTCAAGTGTTTCTTGGAAGAGGTGAAGTACACGAGCGCTCTGCCGCGATAGCTCAGAGTTGGCATCCCGTAGCTCATGGACTCTTCAACGCTTGGCACGAGCCTGGTGACGAGGCGACGGATGTGCTCAAGCTCATCGCGCCGTGCAGGTTCTAGCGTGCTGAGATACTCATCAATGCTCTTCGCCTGGCTAGCCATACGTTGAGTGTACTTGCGGAGCAACCGCAGATGCTGACGCTACAGGCCCAGAACTGACCGCAGGATCAGTACCTCAACCAGCGATACGGCAAGTGTCAGGGGAATTCCTAACAGAGCAAGGACGGCCCACCTCACGGGCCGTGCCTTCTTGGCAAGAGCGATGATGCCGACGAGCAGGGCAGCGAGCAAGCAGCCGACGGCGCCAGCCTGCACGATCAACGCGGCAATCATGAGCCCAATCTGTGCCGCGCTTCCGGGAACGAGCGGCCCACTGAGCGACCACGCAAGAATCGCGAGCGCGTTGAGCCCCACACCGACCACCATGATCCAGAAGCCGCGCTTCCCGACCCTCGATGAAATCCCCGTATCTCGCATCGATCCCCATCCTCCCAGATCCCGGACAGAATGTCGCGCTGAGGAGTCGGCTTCGCGCCTCGCGGACGAAGGGCCAACGGGTCACGTCATCTCCCAGGGAGGCCGTCGATTGCGGGCCTCAGCGGGGGCGGGGGCCGGCGCCCGCCGCTGGGCGGGGCTGATTCAGGCTGGACGAAGGGGTTCGCGTCAGCGGATTCTTCTATTGAGTAGAAATACTCGTAATTTTCACCCTCAATTTGGCAGGGGTGGCATCGTTTGAGGGTGCAGAGTGAGAAGTAGCCCAGGAAGGTCACCGAGTTCGTGATCTGGCATTCACTACAAAGGAGTCACCATGACTGCATTCCAGAACGACATTGAAGCCGTTGAAGCGCTCAAGGCTGAGCACGGTGCGAGCTGGGATCGGATCAACCCCGAGCACGTCGCACGAATGCGCGCACAGAACCGCTTCAAGACTGGCCTCGAAATCGCGCAGTACACCGCAGACATCATGCGCCGCGACATGGAAGAGTACGACGCCGACTCCTCGGTCTACACCCAGTCGCTCGGTGTCTGGCACGGCTTCATCGGTCAGCAGAAGCTGATTTCGATCAAGAAGCACCTGAAGACCACGAACAAGCGCTACCTGTACCTCTCGGGTTGGATGGTTGCCGCGCTTCGTTCTGAGTTCGGGCCGCTGCCGGATCAGTCAATGCACGAGAAGACCTCAGTGCCCGCTCTGATCGAGGAGCTCTACACCTTCCTGCGTCAGGCCGATGCCCGTGAGCTTGACCTACTTTTCACCCAGCTCGACGAGGCTCGTGTCGCTGGCGACGAGACGGCAGTTGAGTTCATCCAGTCGCAGATTGACAACTTCGAAACTCACGTCGTGCCGATCATCGCCGATATCGACGCCGGCTTCGGCAACCCTGAGGCTACCTACCTCCTCGCCAAGAAGATGATCGAGGCCGGTGCCTGCGCACTCCAGGTCGAGAACCAGGTCTCCGACGAGAAGCAGTGCGGCCACCAGGACGGCAAGGTGACGGTGCCGCACGAGGACTTCATCGCCAAGATCAACGCAATCCGCTACGCCTTCCTCGAGATGGGCATTGACAACGGCGTGATCGTGTCTCGCACCGACTCGCTCGGCGCCGGTCTCACGCAGAAGCTCGCCGTCAGCCACACCCCGGGCGACCTGGGTGATCAGTACAACTCATACCTCGATGTCGAGGAGATCTCCGAGTCGGATCTCGGCAACGGCGATGTCGTCATCAAGCGCGACGGGAAGCTGCTGCGTCCGAAGCGTCTCGCTAGCAACCTGTTCCAGTTCCGCCCCGGCACCGGCGAGGATCGCTGCGTACTCGACAGCATCACCTCACTTAAGAACGGTGCCGATCTGCTCTGGATCGAGACTGAGAAGCCGCATGTGGAGCAGATCGCAGGCATGGTGGATCGGATCCGCGAGGTCATCCCGAACGCGAAGCTCGTTTACAACAACAGCCCCTCCTTTAACTGGACCCTCAGCTTCCGCCAGCAGGCCTACGACTTGCTCGCTGAGCAGGGCGCGGATGTGTCGGCGTACGATCGTGACAAGCTGATGAGCGTGGACTACGACGGCACCGAGCTCGCGCAGCTCGCCGACGAGAAGATCCGCACCTTCCAGAGCGAGGGCTCGGCGCGCGCCGGAATCTTCCACCACCTGATCACCCTGCCGACTTACCACACGGCAGCGCTGTCCACGGACAACCTCGCGAAGGGCTACTTCGGCGACGAGGGCATGCTCACCTACGTTCGCGACGTGCAGCGCCAGGAGATCCGTCAGGGGATCGCCACGGTCAAGCACCAGAACATGGCAGGCAGCGACATCGGCGACAACCACAAGGAGTACTTCGCCGGTGATGCAGCGCTCAAGGCTGGCGGCAAGGACAACACGATGAACCAGTTCAACTAAGTTCTCACACACTCGACGGGGGTTCGGTTTCGGCCGGGCCCCCGTTGGTGCGTGCATTCGCAGGCAGCGTTCCCTGCCGCGTTCCCCCCTGCGTTCCCCACTGTGGTGCCCGATGCATGCCCCGCGGCCCAGGCTAAGGTCACGGCCTGTCGAGACGGCGGGAGCACAGACTGTTCCGTTGCGCTCGTGTGAGCTGCTGAGTTCGGGATCCCTTCTGAGTCCACGGAATCTCCGGGGATCTTGCGCTGTATTGATTACACCGGCCTTTCCTGCTGAGCGACCTGGCCCGTGTGTCTTCCTCGTCGAACGTGACGAGGCGCGTACCTCGTACCGCGTCCCGCTTGGATGGAGGGCGCCTGCGAGCATTGCCGTGGGGTGCTGGACAGTGCTCCCGGCAGCTGCGGCGGAGATCAGCACGTATCCACTCTCGGTGACCGGTCATTCCATCGCGCGCCCGAGTTGACCGTGAGTCAACATCCCGGTCATCATGAACGGAGCGGCTCGTGATCTCGGGCCCGCGTGCGTGCCGTACCCGAGTGATGGGCGGCGAAGAAAGGCAACTCAGCTATGAGTATTCGTGTGGGCATCGTCGGTTTCGGAAACCTCGGGCGAGGGGTGGAAACATCGATCGCGCTGCAGCCCGACATGGAGCTGGTGGGCGTCTTCACTCGCAGAGACCCCGCCGCGGTTGCGACCGGCGGAGCCGCGGTCTTTGCGCTCGAAGCGCTCGCAGACTACCGGGACACGATTGACGTCCTGGTGCTCTGTGGCGGATCCAAGAGCGACCTTCCTGAGCAGAGTCCGGAGCTCGCGGCGCAGTTCACAATCGTCGATAGCTTTGACACCCATGCCCGGATCCCCGAGCATTTCGCCGCGGTTGACGCCTCCGCACGGACTGCTGGCACGACCGCAGTGATCTCCACCGGGTGGGATCCGGGGTTGTTCTCGATCAATCGCCTGTACGGCGAAGCGATCCTGCCGCAGGGTGCCACATATACGTTCTGGGGCCGCGGCCTCAGCCAGGGGCACTCGGACGCACTGCGCAGAGTCCCCGGCGTGGCTGGGGCGGTGCAGTACACCATCCCCGCTTCTGAGGCGATCGAGCGCGTGCGCGCGGGGGAGCAGCCCGAGCTCACGACGCGAGAGAAGCATGATCGCCAGTGCTTTGTGGTGCTCGAAGACGGGGCGGACGCGCAGGAAGTGCGCGAGGCTATTGTGACGATGCCGGACTACTTTGAACCGTACGCCACAACGGTGACCTTCATTACGGCAGAAGAACTTGCGCGGGATCACAGGGGGATGCCGCACGGGGGATTTGTGATCCGCAGCGGAGAATCTTCGCCCGGCGTGACCCAGACCGTTGAGTATCGGCTCCAACTCGATTCGAACCCAGAGTTCACCTCGAGTGTGCTCGTCGCGTATGCGCGTGCCGCTGCTCGTCTCGCCGCAGCGGGGGATTACGGTGCGAAGACGCCGTTCGATATTGCGCCCGGCCTCCTCTCACCGAAGACCGCTGCCGAACTGCGTACAGAGTTGCTCTAGCGCTCCCGGGCTCCCGGCCCCGAACCGACTCAGACACGACGCTGTTGTGGCGTCGGCCAGCTCCAAGTCTTACAGTGGCAGGCATGAACTCCACTGAGATCCTGATCGACCTTGCGAAACGCCCCGGTGACGCTGCTGAGCAGTTGCGCGGGGCGCTCACTCCTGAATTGCTCAACGCGCATCCGCACCATGACAACTCGATTGCGTGGCTGCTCTGGCACGCTGGGCGGGAGATTGACGAGCAGATCGTGGATCTCACAGGCGGCGAATCCGTATGGCTCGCGGCGGGGTTTGCTGAGCGATTTGGGCTCGAGGTCGGCGCGCACGAGCACGGCTACGGTCACACCTCGGAGCAGGCGAGGGCCGTGGTGGTTCGGGATCCTGAGCTCCTGCTTGCCTATCTGAGTGCGGCAATTGATGCGCAGGTGAAATACGTCGCCGGGCTCGATGAGGAGGAGCTGGGGCGGATTGTGGATGAGGGGTGGGAGCCACCCGTCACGCTGGCCGCGCGGCTCGTGAGCATCAGTGTCGATGCGGCCGAGCACGTCGCTCAGGCCACCTACCTCACCGGGATGGGGCCTGGCGCATTCGAGGACTGAACTGGGCGACACCGCCCAGTTCCGGCGCGTCTACCCTTCCGCGTCCCGTGAGTGCCCCGGCCGCCGAAACACGAGCAGCGCGTCCGCGACGAGGTCGTGCGGATGACGGTCCCACTCGATGTGTGTGACTCCCACCGACGCCAGGTGTCGCCCGAGCGCCTGGGCGCAGTCGCGGATCAGGTGCGTTGTTTCGCCCATGTGGTGGATGTCAGCGACGTTCCACACCACGTACCCTCCCGGTTTTACGAGGCGTGCGCACTGGGCCGCGACGAGTCCAAGCTCAGCAAGGTATCGACGATAGTCTCCGCCGTCCTCTTCGTAGGCAGTGAGCGGATCGGCCTCGTGGTGCGCCACAGTCATATAGGGCGGTGAGGTGAGGACCAGGTCTGCGTGCATCCGGGAATCTGCGAGGAACGTGCGATGCACAATGCTCAGCAGCTCGCGAGCGTCACCCTCTTCAACCTGCGCGTCAGGTACGCGCTGCTGCAGGAGCGCCACGCGTTCCGGGAGGAGCTCAATACCAAGCGCCCGCCGTCCGAGCGCGACTGCCCGCTCCAGTGTGGTCCCGAACCCGGCAAACGGATCAAACACCAGCTCGCCGGGGGTGCTGCACCGCTCCACGACGTGGTCGACGAGAGCAGCGAGCATGTGCACGTCCTCATCGGCGCCAGCTGGCCGCTCGGCGAGAAACGTGCGGTGCCGCGCGCGCAACTGAGGATCAAGGGGCGAAGCCTCGGTGATCGTCCTCATCGCACGCTGTCCCGACGTAGTCATCATGCGCAGCTTACTCTGGCGCGACAGTTCCTCGCAGCGCACCCGGCCGTGGCGCTCGCGGTGAGTGGCGCCGGTGATGCACGGGCTGGGTGATGGCGGGGGTGACGGTCCGGACACGTAGAGTGGCCGAGTGGCATTTCAAGCGTTTGACCGCTGGGTAACGATCGTGGGTGACAGCTTTGGTGCGCCGGGGCTTCCGAGCGCGGAGGAGCAACGCGGTGAGTACGAATCGGGAACGGTGATGCTGGGAGCGCAGCGGTGGCGAATCCGCACCGCGCACGTGACTCCGACGAAACCGGGCGCGTTCGTTGCGGCGTGGCGACGCGACGCCGCTGGGCGTACGGAGCCATTTGGGGGTGATGATGACTGTGCCGGATTGCTGGTGTTTGTGCGTGACGGCGAGCACTTTGGCGTGTTCAGATTCGCCGCCCTGCAACTCGAAGAGCTGGGAGTGGTGAGTTCAGCTCGGCACCCAGGGAAGCGCGGCTTCCGGGTGTACCCCAGCTGGAGCGCCGGCCTGAATCCGCAGGCGACGCGCACGCAGCGCGCTCAAGCGGGAGCGTTTGAGACGCTGCTGGGGTGAGTTGCTCCGGGGTGCGCCGCGCACATCGTGCGCCAGCGCCAGCTCGCGTCATGCGCCCGCGCAGCGCGCAGTCCGTCAGCTAGGATTTGGCTATGGAATCTTCGAGTGCACAGAGTTCAGTGCTGAAGTGGGAGCGAGACGACCCCCACTACCGCGTGATTGTGTTCTCCGGGCCGGAAAACGAAGCTGCTACGTACGATCTGCCAGACCTCGCGGTCGAGCAAGTGTGGGAAACGGTGCGTGTGGTGGCCCAGGAAGATTCGAAGCTGTGGTCCCTCGCGCTTCTGGAGCGCGACGACAGTGGTGCCCCAGGATTGCTCTGGCTCT
Source organism: Leucobacter luti (assembly GCF_019464495.1). Classification (NCBI taxonomy): domain Bacteria; kingdom Bacillati; phylum Actinomycetota; class Actinomycetes; order Micrococcales; family Microbacteriaceae; genus Leucobacter; species Leucobacter luti. The sequence continues at coordinate 93,966 of NZ_CP080492.1, forward strand.
CCGGGATGGACTATGGTCGTGCGCCGGTTTCTGCGCGGGACTGGCGGCGGCGCGGGGAAATGCAAGACCGATATCTCGCGGCGCAGGCAGAGCAGGGCCAAACTCCGACCCTTCCGAATGGGCTCAGACTGATCAGGCTCTTTCCAGAGTGGGGCACTGGGTCGCCGCTGTGGGAGAACGGCACTGACGACTACAACCTCGACGGGAAAGATCTCGGCCTGAGCGCTGCACTGTCCGCGGATCTGAGTGCCTGGAGTGCCCAGTGGGGTGAGCGTGATGAGGATGACGAGACGCTCCCACCGGGGTGGCTCGACCGCGGTATGGAGCTGTGGGGGCGTGTGCAAGATGAACTCGATGGCATCGCCGAGGTGCGCCCCGAGTTCCTGGAGTAATCCGGTGGGTCGAGCTCGCTGAGAGGACTCTTGGTCACGAGGCCCACGGGCTCGGTGTCATGATGCACAGGGGACTGTAGCTAGTCATCGAGCCACCTGTTGTACTTGAGCTGCAGAGCACGGTCGAGCGCAGCGAGCAGGCCGGCGATCCCGAGCATGGTGTTGAGCCAGATGGGGAGTTCCAGCTGCGGGAGCGGGGACCCGGTGAGCTGCGCGAGACTCGAATTGAAGAGCACCGGGAGTTGCGTGGCCGCGGCACACGCGAGCACCGTCCACGACGCGATACCGATCCACCTGCTCAGCATGGGGTGCCTCCGGGCGAGTGCAGCGCGCCAGGCCTCAGCGGTGCCCGCGCGCGGTTGAAAGTGGGTCGTGACCCCGCGTGCCCGATCGATGAGGTCGACACGCTTCATGCCGTACAGGGACATCGCTGCCACCACTGCAGTGTCCGCGTTGAGTGCGAATGTGGCCGGTGACTTCTTGGTGTCGAAGAGTGCGCCGTCACGATACAGGTGAATCCGCTCGCTGAAGTCGAAATAGTCGACATCGATCACGTACTCGGAATTACCGTGCTGCGCGGCAAACGAGCCACGCCAGAGCAGATCCCACCCGCGAACTGGTCGAAGCGGTCGGTTGTCGGCGGACATGTCATGGCTCCGATCGCGCTCAGGTGCGGGTGCGCGGCAGCGACCCACTAGTACGAGTGTACTAGTACATTCGTGTACCCGTGTGGGGCCTCGGAGTTGTGGGGAAAACGCTGCGCATTCGTGCTCCGCAGCCTTCCGATGAGCTGTCATTCGCAGCCGTCCGAGGCGGCGGCGCTACGCGTCAGTGGCGCGGATCAGCGCCGGCAGCTCCGCCAGTCTGACGGGTGTGCGGTTCGGAGTTGCAGGGCCAACATAGAACGGGGTCATGCCGAGGGCGCGCGGACCCTCGATATCTGCGGCCCAGTTGTCCCCGACAAACACTGCCTCGGCTCCGGTGATGGTGTGACGAGAGAGCGCGGTCTCGAAGATCTCCGAACGCGGCTTCCGCCAGCCAATCTCGATCGATGTGAACACGTCAGTGAAGTACCCGGCGATCCCGAATCGCTCCAGCAACTCTGGCACGAGTGGCGCGTGGTGGGTGTTGCTCACGATGCTGAGTGTGTGGTCAGCCGCGAGATCGTCGACGCAGCTCGCGGCCGAGGGTGCGAGCCGAATGTTCGCGGTCCAGGCGTCGAGGTATGCGGCCACGAACGTATCAAGCTCCTGATCCGCGACCGGCGGGATCTCAGCGAGTTCACGATACCTGTCCGCGATTTCGTGCAGTGAACACTCCCGACCTGTGTGCTCCGCGGTCGAATCCATTGCGCTCCACGCTGTCTGCCACAGTCCGCTCGCGCGGTGAGCGTCGATGGCTGACCCATGTCGGAGTGCAAATTCGTGTGGCGCATTGACGGCAGCCGGGTGGACCGACGCATCGTAGTCGACCAGTGTGCCAAAGAAGTCGAAGTAGACGTGAGTAGCCAAAATGGGTGCTCTCTCTGTGGGGGTCGAGTGAAGCGCGGGGGTCGCGCTCCCACCCCCAGCGTAGGAGAGCGCCAATGTCCAGGCACCCAGTTGGCGGCAGTGAGGCCCGCCGCCGCCCGCGCGGTGACCACAGTGCGTATTCACTACCCCAGGCGCACCGGCGCGCGCAGACCAGGTGATCCGGGAGTCGCTGCGGACCGGGGAGTGTGTGTGCGCCGTCGACCGGTATTCCCTGCCCACGTTCAGGGAGTGTGTTCAGTGCAACACGGGAAGTGCGGTGGCGGGGCGGGGAACGCGACTGCGCCGCACTGATCGTACGGCTGCGGTCACGAGAGTTCCCACGCCCAACACGAAGGCCACGGCGCTTGCGATGTACAGGGGGGCCTCGACGGCCCACGCCGCTGCCATATTCCAATCCGCAAAAGTGTCACCCACGGAGTTCAGATTGCCGAAAGAGCCGAAGAAGTAGGCGGGAGCGCCGCACGCCACGATCCCGCTCCACGCCACGAGTGACCCCCAGGCGGGGAGCCCCAGCCGAGGGCTGACGGTGGCCCAGGCCCACGCGGCCGCAAGCAGGAGCCCCATCACTGCGAAGAGCACCCCGGCAACGCTGCTGTACGGCTGACCAGCAGCCTCCATGGCGGCAACCGTCGCGTCCAGCGGGAGCCCGCTCGCGGCAGCCACGGCCCAGTCGTTCATGAGGAGTGCCCCCAGCACGGCGTAAGCGGCCAGTGCCGCTGCGCCGAGCACAGCCCAGGTGAGTCGCATACGTGCAGGCTATCAGCGGCCAGCGGTGGCTTTCGGTGGCGAGGCTTCGATTTCCGCGATGAGCCTGATGAGAAACGCGCGATGCCGCGACACCGTGTACCTTCGTCTGAGTGCGACGTGCGCAGAGAGCGGCGTTGCGCTGAAACGGGGACGGAAATGAAGCTGGATCTGCGGTGGTTGGCTGCCCCTGAAGCTGAAGTGGCGCAGGCGATCGCGCGCGTGCGCAAGGAGTCCCGTCCAAGCTGGGTGCCCACGAAGCGCCAGGTGCTCGTGCATGTGAATCACTGCCTCATGCTCTGGTATCTCTGCATTGTGTGGATGACACTCGGTGTGCGGATCGACACCCTGCAGGACAACCGGATCGAGCCGCGCGACCTGCGTGACATCGTGGTGCTCTCTGCCATTTTCGTCGTCTGGCTGCTCGGCGCGATCTGGCTCGTTCGATGGTCCGCTCGTCCGCCCTCTCGGAAGGCGCTCATGGGCGAGTGGCGGCAGACGCTGACTGCGCTTGCACATGGCTTCACACCAGCGTCGCGCCGTGAAGCACCGTTTTCCTCGCTTATCAGCCCGTCCCGCGGCATCGGTTACGCGCACCCCCGGTTTGTGTCCCCGGCTGTCGAATTCGGGAACATGATGCTTCGGCGCCCGGGTACCGGCGAGTGGCACTACCTCGCGGTGACGCTGCCCGCGCCGATGCCGCACTTGATCTTCGAGGCGGTCGCGGCGGGCAAAGCGGCTGGCAGTCTCCCCGCCGGGATCAAGCGGAGCCAACGGCTCCCACTCGAGGGTAACTTTGACGGGGCATATCGACTGTTCGTGCCCGAAGGGTACGAGCGCGACGCGCTGTTTGTGGTGACCCCGGACGTGATGGCCGCACTGGTCGACCACGCACACGGTTTCCATGTTGAACTGGTAGACGACCGAATCCTATTCTTTGCCGCGGCGCAGGCGGACTTCACTCGTGAGGGTCCCTGGCGCGACGTCGAGCGGCTGCTTACTGGAGCCGTCCCGCCGATCCTTGCGAGCTCGGCCAGATACCGCGACGATCGGCTGCCGGACCAGAATTTCTCGCCCACCGTCGAGACCGTGCGCGCCGCGCTTGAGAACCCGGGGCAGCCCTGGCTCGCGCCGCCTCCGCGGATCGGGGCGACCGGTCAGCGGCTCGATGCGCGCGACCGGCGTATCGGTGCGTGGTCGGTGGTGGGTGCCGTTGCTTGGACCCTCACGCTGACCATCCTCTACGTCGTGCCGGGGCTGTTCGCGTTCGCAGGGTTCATGTCGATCGTCGACGGCAAGTAGCGCGCCCCGGATACGATGGGGGGATGGTCTTCTCTCGTGCGATGTGGGGCATGAGCGCCCTCGTCTGGGTCGTGGTTGCTGTGCTGTGGTGTGTCTGGTGGGGGTGGCCAGCGATCTTCGTCGTCGTGGTGTTCGGGCTCCTGCCCGATGTCGCGCTCGTTGGCGCGTTCGCTGAACGGGGGAAACTGAAACCGAGTCGCGTGAGCTTCTACAATGCGCTGCACAACGTGGCCGTTCCAGCGGCACTGATCCTCGTAGGGTTTGTCGTGCTGTTCGTGACGGGCGGGATCGCCACTGGCTCCTGGGGGATCGCCCTCGCAGGCCTGGCGTGGTTCGTGCATATTGCGGCGGATCGCGCCCTCGGATTCGGGCTTCGTGCCGCCGACGGCAGCATTATCCCCGTGCGCTAGGTGTGGCTCCCGAGGCAACTTCGCCACTTTCGTGACGCGGCGTGACTCCGCACAACGAAGTGTTGCAGGCGATGCTGCGTGAGCTCTCGGGCATCAGTACCGTGACCGCATGACAACTCTGACAACGACACAGATCCCCGCACTCACCGACGATGCCCGCGCCGCGCGCTTAACCGCTGCGGGGAGCGCGTGGAGCGACCGAATCGACGCGCGTCGCAGCTCTTCTCAGCTCACCTACCGCGTGAGCGGTGTCGCGGAGGGGGCGGTAGCGACTCGCGTCCGCTCTGGAGCGCACGAGTTTGTCATCGATGAACCAGCTCCGCTCGCTGGTGACGATGTTGCGCCGAGCCCGGTAGAGTATGCGCTCGGCGCGCTCATCGGTTGCCAGGTTGTCGTGTATCGCTTGTATGCGCAGGCGCTTGGCATCCAGATCGACGATATTCGGGTCGAGGCCGAGGGGGACCTCGACGCGGCGCGGCTGCTCGGCAAGGACCCCGCTGTTCGTCCCGGGTTCAGTGACATTCGGCTTCGAATCGAGCTGAGCGGCCCAGAAACTCAGGAACGGTACGAGCAGTTGCGTGATGCGGTTGATGTGAACTGCCCGGTGTTTGACCTATTCGCAAATCCTACTCCCGTGAGCGTCACTGTCACGAAGGCGTAGCTCGTGGAGTGCAGGCGCGCTGCAGAACGCGCTCGCAACCGTCTGATTCACGCAGCGAGCGTCGCGGACGCTTTGGGGCGAAGCACCCGCCGGATTCCGGGATGTCGCGGGTCTCACCCGGTATGGTCGTAGGGATAGCCGGCGGCTGAGAAACGGGAGGAGGCGGCGTGCACCTGAAGAGCCTCACCCTGAAAGGCTTCAAATCCTTTGCACAGCCGACCACATTCCAGTTTGAACCTGGCGTCACCGCGATCGTCGGCCCGAATGGTTCGGGCAAGTCCAACGTCGTTGACGCCCTCGCCTGGGTCATGGGCGAGCAGGGCGCCAAGACGCTCCGCGGCGGCAAGATGGAAGATGTCATTTTCGCTGGAACTGCGACTCGTGGCCCACTCGGGCGGGCAGAGGTGCGGCTCACGATTGACAACTCGGATGGGGCATTGCCCATTGAGTACGCCGAGGTCACGATTAGCCGCACACTGTTCCGCAACGGTTCGAGCGAGTATGCCATTAACGGTGAAGGCTGCAGGCTGCTCGACGTGCAGGAGCTCCTCAGTGACTCTGGTCTCGGTCGTGAGATGCATGTCATCGTCGGGCAGGGGCAACTCGACGCGGTGCTGCGGGCCACTCCCGAGGATCGGCGCGGCTTCATTGAGGAAGCGGCGGGTATCCTCAAGCATCGGCGCCGCAAAGAACGCACCGTGCGCAAGCTGGACGCGATGGAAACGAATCTGACGCGACTCAACGATCTTGCCGGAGAGATTCGGCGCCAACTGAAGCCGCTGGGACGCCAGGCCGCCGTCGCGCGAGCCGCTCAAGGAATCGCGGCGGAGGTGCGAGATGCGAAGGCGCGATTGCTCGCTGACGACGTTTCCCGGCTTCGCGCCGAGCTCGATGCGTTGTCGCGCGATGAGGCAGAGCAGCACTCTGAACGCATCGTGTTGCAGGAACAGCTTGAGCAAAAGCAACTGCGGATCCAACGTCTCGAGCAGGATCAGCAGAGCGACGATCTGGATGCTGCACGACGAGTGACGATCGCACTGGAGTCGGTGCAGTCCAAGCTGCGCGGTTTATATTCACAGACCCAGCAGCGGCTGACATTCCTGGCCACTCAGGCGGAAGCCCCCGAACAGCTCGCACGGCTCAGCCGAGCGGCGGTCGATGAGGCTGGCGCCGAGGCTGATCGTCTCGCCGCGCTCGTGCCGATCGCGGAACTGGCGTGGGAGCAGGCCGGTCGAGCAACACAGATTGCACAACAGGCGCTCGACGCGACTGACGAGCACATCGCCGCGCAGAGCGCGCTCGTCTCCAAGCATGATCTCCAGCTCTCGCAACTGCGCGGACGCTCCGAAGCGGCCGAGCAAAAACTCGCGACGGTGGGCCAGGAGATTGGGCGGCGCGAACACGCGGGAGCGCAAGCAGAGGTGCGACTCGCGGAGGCTCGCGCCGCTCTTGCGGCGTTCGAGGAACAGATCGACGAGGATGTCCGTCCTGAGGGGGCCTCGACGCTGCCTACCGCGCGGCTCAGGAGGCGCAGGCCGCCGCCGAGCAGCAGCGCGATGCGACACGAGAGCGCCTCCACGAGCTTGAGCAGGAGCGGGCAGGACTTGAGGCCCGGATTAGCGCGCTCACCCGCTCGCTCGATCAGCGGGACGCATCTGGAGCACTGCTTGAGGCAGCACCCACGGGTATTCGGGGACGCGTCGCCGAGCAGGTTCGAGTGCGTGAGGGATTTGAGGCAGCGATTGGCGCCGCGCTCGGCTCGTATGCCGACGCGCTCCTCGCGGATACCGCAACTGCGGCAGAGGGGGCCATCGATATTGCGCGGGCCCAGGATCTCGGACGGCTTCGGGCCGTGCTCGGGTCACCCCCGGGTCCCGCTGCGGTGGCTCCAGAGATTCCGGGTCTGATTCGCGCGAGTGAGCTCCTGATCGAAGCTCCCGAAGGGGTGCGGGGACTCCTCTCTCGGAGCTACATTGCGGCAGATCTCGCGGCGGCCCTCGGGGCTGCCGAGGAGCTCTGCGAGCGATGGCCGGGTGGAAGCTACACGGTCGTCACCGATGCGGGTGATGTGCTCACCCAGCACACATTGAGTGGCGGATCAGGTCGTGCGCCCTCCCGGATCGAGGTGACGGCGGAGCTCGAGCATGCAGAGCTGCGTCGCGCTACAGTGGCCGAGGCAATTGCGGAGACCGAGGCTGAGCTGTCCGAGCTGCGCTCCGCGGCGGCGCATGCCAAGGCTGCCGCGCACGAGAGTTTCGCCGAGCTGCGGACCGCAGATGCTCGTCTCGCAGAGGTCGCGAAGGAGCGGAACAGACTGGCCACACGAGCGGAAGCCGCAGAGGCCGAAGCCGGTCGTGCCGCACAAGCGCTCGCTGGCGTCGCCGATTCCGTGCGCGAGGCAGAGCGTGAAGTGGAGCGCGCGGCACAGCGCCTTGCTGATGCAGAGGCGGAACCGCGCCCGATGCTGGACGCTGGTCAGCGGAGTCGTCTCTTTGCGGAGGTCGAATCGGCTCGTGCGCGGGAACTCGAAGCACGTCTCGCACTCGAGACGGCTCGCGAACGAGCCCGCGTTGGCGCCGCGCACCGGGACACTCTGGCGGAGCAGTTTGCAGCCGAACATCGCGCTGCCGAGGACGCCGCCCGGCGTGCAGTGCTGCGCGCTCGGCAGGTGGCACAGGCCGAACAGGTGGGGGCACTTCTCCCCGCCATTCTTGATGCGTGTGATCGCTCGCTGGGGGAAGCTCGAGTGGTGCAGCAGCAGGCTGAGCAGGCGCGAGCGCGGCACAGTCAGGAACTGACGCTGCTGCGATCTGAGGACTCATCGTTCAGACATCAGCTCCAGGCTCTCACCGAGCGGGTGCACAGCGCAGAGCTCAAAAGTTACGAGCGTCGCTTACAACTTTCAAGTCTGCTCGAGCGTTCAGGCAACGAACTGGGGCTGGTCGAGGACGTTCTGATCGCCGAGTACGGGCCGAATCAACCGGTTCCCGATCTCAGCGCGATGGGTGAAGCCAGCGGTGATACTGGGGGATCGGCAGGAGGTGCGCACACTCCGCCTGAACCCGAGCCGCAATTCGCGAATGCGCTCGAAGCTGAGCTTGCGGCTGAACTCGGACTCGATGCTGCGGGAGCGCGCACTGAGACCGGTGACTCAACAGATCCCGAACCCTCGGAGCTTGTCGACGTGCCCACCGTGCCATATGTGCGTGCTGAGCAGGAACGCCGCCTGCAGAAAGCCGAACGAAAGCTCAGCGAACTCGGCCGCATCAACCCGCTCGCGCTCGAAGAATTTGCCGCACTTGAGCAGCGTCACACGTTCCTCGCGGAACAGCTGAAGGACCTCGCGAAGACCCGTTCGGACCTGCTGGCAATCATCGCGGACCTTGACCAGAAGATGCAGGGCATCTTCGCCGCTGCCTTTGAAGACACCCGCGTCGCGTTCGCGGAGGTGTTTCCGATACTGTTCCCCGGTGGCTCGGGAGAGATCGCGCTCAGTGCGCCCGAAGACCTCTTGAATACGGGCATCGAAATGGCGGTGAAGCCGGCCGGGAAACAGGTGGAGCGGCTCTCGCTGCTGTCCGGGGGCGAGCGGTCGCTCGCTGCGGTCGCGTGGCTGATGGCCATTTTCCAGGCACGACCGAGCCCGTTCTACATCGTGGACGAAGTTGAGGCTGCGCTTGACGACGCGAACCTGGGCCGACTGCTCCAGGTGTTTGAGCGGCTCCGCGAAAACTCGCAGCTGATCATCATCACCCACCAGAAACGCACCATGGAGATTGCCGATGCACTCTACGGTGTGTCGATGCGACAAGACGGCATCTCCGCCGTGGTGGGGCAGCGGATCGAACGCGACGCGTAGGAGCAGGCCTTGGCCGTGGCGTGTAATCACGCGAGACCGCAGCTGATTCCGATGGTGAAAGTGTCACGAGACGCTAACGACTGAACGTTCGGACGGCTCCAGAGACTGCCAGAACCCGTGGAATCGCTATGCTCAGTCCTGTACCCCGCAGAGTCGCGGAGTAGCGGATGGGCAGAAAGGCGTCATTCATGAAGAAGTTTTCACACCGGGCCACCAGCGGGCTCGCTCTCGCAGCGGGCGCAGCACTACTGCTGAGCGGGTGCACGACCAGCAGCGGGGACAGCGCAGACTCGGCGGAGTCAGCAACGGGATCTGGCGAGCAGGTCTTGAAGATCGGCACGCTGCTCCCACAGACGGGGTCCCTTGAGCACCTCATCTACGGCCCACAGGCAGCGGTCAAGCTCGCAGTCTCTGAGATCAACGAGGCCGGTGGGGTGCTCGGCAATGACATCGAAGTCGTGGTCGAAGCGAACGAGCACGATCCTACCGATCCCACGATTATGAACAAGAGCGTCGACGAGATCATCAAGGCGAAGCCCGCCTTCGTGCTCGGTGCAATGGGCACCGGAAATACGAATGCGGCGATGCCGAAGGTCACTGAAGCGGGGATCCTGATGGGTTCGCCCTCGAATACTGGCATTGCACTCGCTGGGGTCAACGACCTGTACTTCCGCACGATTGCATCAGACATCATCCAGGGTCGCGCCCTTGGCAACCTGGTATTGCAAGACGGGAATACTTCGGTCGCTGTTCTGACTCAGAACAACGACTATGGCAAGGGTCTGCGGGACAACCTCCAGACGACGCTTGAAGACGCCGGCGCAGAAGTGGTGTACGGGGCAAAGGGCTCTGGCGAAGAGTTCCCAGAGGCGCAGACAACGTTTTCGTCTGAGGTGACTGCGGCACTTGCGAAGAAGCCGGATGCAGTCGCCATGGTGAGCTACGTTGAGGCGAAGCAGGCGATCCCGGAGCTCGCTGCTCAGGGCTTCGACCTGTCCAAGCTCTATCTCGTAGACGGCAACACGGTGCCATATCCCGAATTCGACGCGGGCCTGCTTGAGGGTGCGCAGGGTACGACTCCTGGCCGCACGGTCGATGCTGACTTCGAGAAGGCACTCGTCGCTGCGTCGTCTGACGCGAGCAAGAGCCTGAACTTCGCACCAGAAGCCTACGATGCAGTGATGCTGGTCGCGCTTGCTGCCCAGAAGGGTGGTGCGGCCGACACGGAGACGATCGTGGCGAACCTGCACGCCGTTTCAGGCTCGGAAGGCGGGGAGACCTGCTCGACGTTCAAGGACTGCGCCGCGCTCCTTGATGATGGCAAGGACATTCACTATGAGGGTCGTGCCGGTGGCGGACCCCTCAACGAGGACAACGAACCGTCAACGGCTCTGATTGGTCTGTACAAGTACGACGCGGAGAACACTCCGCAGCCCGTTGGTGAGATCGAGGGCTAGCCCTCACCGCCGACACACCACGGGCCAGTCTCCCTCGAGGGAGACTGGCCCGTGGTGTGTCCCGCCTGGCGACTTTGCGTCACATGACGAGAGGAGCCGTGCGATCAGAGTTGAACGCTCGCAGCGGTGATTACGGAAGCAAGGGGCCGACGGCGATCATGAAGCTGTACGCCATGATGATGATCAGGGAGAACCGGAACATCCGTCGCGCCCAGGCGTTGTCGTCGGTCGTGCGGAAACCCTGGATGCCGATCACGATCCACCACGCGCCCAGCACCCCCATGACCACGGCATACACCCAGCCGGTGTACCCCAGCGGAGTCAGTGCGACCGAGGAGATCGCGTACGCAATCGTGTAGATGAGGATCTGAACCTTGGTCGCTGGAATGCCGTGCACCACAGTGATCACAGGCACGCCGGCGCGGGCGTACTCATCGCGCCGATAGACGGCGATCGAGTAGAACTCTGGCATCTGCCAGAAGAAGATGGCAAGGAACGCGAAAATCGCGGCCGCGTCGACGACTCCGGTGACAGCGACGTAGCCAGCAAAAATGGGCGCTGCTCCGGAGATGCTCCCGACGAGGGTGCCATGCACGCTCATTCGTTTCGAGAGCATGCCGTACAGCACGACATAGGTCACAAATCCCACAAGTCCGGTGACCACCACGAGCCAGTTGGTCCACGCGATCAGCACGATGTTGCCCAGCGCGAACAGGACGACCGAGAACACCACGGCATTTCGCACACCGATACTGCCGGAGACAGTTGCGCGCTTCTTCGTCCGCTCCATGCGATCATCGATATCGCGATCGAGCACGTTGTTCAGCACACACGCTGCGGCAATCACACACGTGGTGCCCGCGATGGTCGCCAAAAACAGCAGCGCATCGAAACTACGGAGGACTCCTACGGCGAGTAGGAAGCCCGCGGCCGCGGTCAGCACGTTCCCGTACAACACTCCTGGCTTGGTCAGCGAGTAGTACCTGGCAGCGGTGGCACGGAACGAGTCACCATCGGCGCGGGACGCGATTTTCGCGTCGGTGCCCCGGCTGCGCTCTGAGAACACCGCAGCATCTGCGAGTTCAGAAAGCTCGGGGGCCATGGCACTTTGCCGAGCCGCGGTCTCCCGGTCGCTCCGCGCGTCCAATGGGACACTCGAATCGGGCTGGTTGTCTGTGGGGGACCCACTCGCGGGCATTCGAATCTGGCCTTTCTCAAGCCCCGGCATGGTGTGGCACGGGCTCGCCGCGTGCGATGCGACGTATCCGCAACGCTGGCCGTGCCGAGCGCCGTAGCCGAAAGGCCGCGGATTCTGTCTCCAAATATACCCCGTCTCTCGGGGAAGCGTTGCGCGCGCTCTCAACTCCGTGTGCACCCGTGTCAGTGGAACCTCCTACGATGAGAGGAACATGACTGCACCGCGAGCTGATGCCGAACCTTCCGAATCTGTGGAAGACGGTGCCTGTGCCACGCAGCCTGAGTGGCGCACCCGGCTTGCGCAGCTCGTAGCCCGTCCCTCCGCACGTCGAGTGACCTCGACCGACTCGCGTGAATCAGAACCGTCATCCACCACGCAATTGGCGCTGCAGTTCGAGCTGCGTGAGTTGATCCCACGCTCTGTTGAACGATGGAACGGACCCACTTCGCGCTCGGTGAAACGGGGTCAACCGTCTGGCAGTGGGGTGTATCGGCTCGGCACGCGCCCAGTGCTGCGTACCGAGCGTGGGTGGGCCAAAGGGGCACTGACCTGGTCGAATATTGGCCACCAGGGAAACCGGCTCAGCCTTGCTCTCCAACAACAGCGCTGGTTTCGACAGTTCTATGCGCTCCATCGCGCCGCTGAGACCATCACCGTGGGACAAGACCCGAATTGGGTCTTCTTAGACGACTTCGCAAGCCCCGCACTGTGGGCGATGCTTGCGCAGGCGGACTCGCTCGGGATTGCGCTCGTGGCAGCTGGCTCCCACGCCCCGGTGGAACTCCACGCCCTCGCAGAGCTCAGCCTTGATGCGACTTCCGATGCGAGCGGAGGGCTTCGGATCGAACCGCTGCTTCTCCTTGATGGGGCCCGCGTGGACATTACTGACGCTGGCGTGATCGGCGGACACGGGCTGTACCTCGCAGGGCGTTCGCACGAGCGGGGCGCGGAACGGACGGTACGGCTCGCCCCCATTCCGGCGGGGATCAGTACTGCCGAAGCAGCGCTGTTGACGTCCGCTGAGGCTGCTCAGCCGATTCTCGTGCCTGCAGCAGCCCGGGAAGTCTTTTTCGCCGAAGTGGTTCCTGAACTTCGCGCTGGGTTCCAGCTCGACAGCGCAGACGGCTCCGTGACGCTCCCCGCTCCACAACCCGGCGTGATCGTGCTCACTGCCACCTGGCGCAGTGGACACCGACTCTCGCTGAGCTGGAGCATCGAGGGTGCCGCCGGTTCCCCGGTTCCTGTGCTCTCAGAGTTGCTGCCGCAGGGCCTGATCGGGGAGGAACTCTTTCCTGAGGAATGGCTTGCGGAGCTCCCAGTGCCTTCGGTAAAGGAGCTCCGTGGTGTCGACGCCGCGGCATTCCTCGGCGGTGTTGTGCCGTCGCTCGAGCGTATTCCTGGCCTCGTGGTGCGTCGAGCGGGCAACCCGCCCGACTATCGGGAAGCCGAGGGCGCGCCCATGCTCACCGTCACGACTGTGCCGAGCGAACAGGACGACTGGTTCGATCTGAGCGTCCTCGTGACAGTGGACGGCAAGACTGTGCCCTTTGCGCCGCTGTTTCGAGCCCTCGCACTCGGCCGCAAGAAGTTGTTGCTCGTCGACAACACCTACCTCGCACTCACGCACCCCGCATTCGCGCCTCTCGCCGAGCTGATCGCGGAGGCGCAGGATCTCGATGAGTGGGAAACCGGACCTCGGATCAGCCGACATCAGGTCACCCTCTGGGCCGAGTTCGAAGATCTTGCTGACGAGTCCGAGGCCGCCGTGGAATGGCGCTCACTCGTGCGTGAAATCCGCACTGAGCATCCGGTTCCCGTACCCGTGCCTGCCACAGTGACCGCCGAGCTGCGCCCCTATCAGTTGGAGGGGTTTCACTGGTTGGCCTTCCTCTGGCGCAATCGCCTCGGTGGCATTCTCGCGGACGACATGGGCTTGGGAAAGACGCTGCAGTGCCTCGCCTTGATGGAATATGCACGGACGGGTGCCCCCAGCGGTGGCTCCGACACCGAAGCGGCCATCGGAGGAGCAGCGTCAGGAGAGCGTGGCCCATTCCTCGTCGTCGCGCCAACCTCGGTGATGAGCAATTGGGCGAGCGAGGCCGCGCGTTTCGCCCCAGGGCTGCGGGTGCGCGTACGCACCGCGACAGCAGCGACACTGGGCCGAAGCGTGCGAGACGACGCGGTTGGTGCCGATCTCATCATCACCAGCTACGCACTGTTCAGGCTCGACTACGCGCACTACCAGGCAGTTGCCGAGGACCCGGAGCTGGGTCTCGCGGGACTGATCCTCGACGAGGCGCAATATGTGAAGAACGCACGAGCCCAGGCAAATGAACTCGCCGAGCGGCTGCCCGTGTCGTGGAAGCTCGCGGTGACGGGCACCCCCATGGAGAACTCGCTGCGAGAACTCCACGCGATCTGCCGCATCGTCGCACCCGGACTGTTCCCTTCAGCCCGTCGCTTCGAAGAAGAGTATGTCCGCACGATCGAGCGCCCAGCCTCCGGGGTGTCAGTCGGCCGTGGCGCGGGGAGCGGCCCAGAAACGCAGGCCGGACTCCGAACACAGCGGACCGAGCGCCTGCGTCGGAGGCTGCGCCCATTTCTCCTGCGGCGGACGAAAGGTCTTGTCGCGGCGGAGCTCCCGGAAAAACAGGAGCAGATTCTTGAGGTCGAGCTTGATCCTGGGCACCGTGAACTCTATGACCTGTTCATGCAGCGCGAGCGGCAGAAGCTCTACGGGTTAATTCAAGATCTCGACAAAAACCGCTTCACGGTGTTCCGATCGCTGACTCTGCTGCGAATGCTCGCACTCGACGCATCGTTGATCGACGAGCAGTATGCAGCGATGCCCTCCGCAAAACTTGAAGCGCTCGCCGAACACACCGCAGCGCTCGCATCGGAGGGGCGCCGCGCGCTCGTGTTCAGCCAGTTCACCTCATTTCTTGACCGCGCACGAGAGCGGCTCCGCGCCGCGGGGGTCCGCACGGTGACGCTGGATGGCACGACGCGGAGCCGCGACCGGGTGATCGAGTCATTCCGGGCTGGTGATGCAGACGTGTTCCTCATCAGCCTCAAGGCCGGAGGCGTCGGGCTCAACCTCACCGAGGCCGACACCGTGTTCCTCCTGGATCCCTGGTGGAATCCTGCGAGCGAGGCGCAGGCCATTGACCGCACCCACCGCATTGGGCAGCAGAACCCAGTGCACGTGATCCGGATGATCGCGCTGGGCACCATCGAGGAAAAGGTGCTCGACCTGCAGCGCCGCAAACAGGCGCTGTTTGACGCAGTGATCGATGACGAGCAACTGTTCTCGCACGCGATGACTGCAGCAGACGTCCTCGCCCTGTTTGAGGATCACCCGCCGGCGTAGCTCACGTCCTCAGATGCGCGGTGCTCCGACGCCTCCTACTGCGTCGGCCCGGCTCCGGACCCGGCCGGTGGTTCGGGTTCAGTCACCGTCTGCGCCTTCGACTCGACGTCGGCCGCGAGCGTGCCGAGGTACAGTTCGATCACGCGCGGATCGTTTGCAAGCTCGCGTCCAGGTCCCTCATACGCGTTCGTGCCGTGATCGAGCACATACGCACGATCGCAGATCTGGAGGCAGCGTCTGGCGTTCTGCTCCACCATAATGATGGTGACGCCGGTCTTGTTGATCTGCCTGGTCCGGATAAACGTCTCGTCCTGACGCACCGGGGAAAGCCCGGCGCTTGGCTCATCAAGCAGCAGCACGTGCGGCTGCATCATGAGCGCGCGGGCCATGGCAACAGACTGGCGTTCGCCGCCCGACAGTGACCCTGCAAGTTGGCGACGGCGATCAGCGAGCATTGGGAACAGCTCCCACATCTCCTCGACCCGCGTCACGAATTCTTTCGGCTTGAGGAAGAGCCCCATCTGCAGGTTCTCTTCAATCGAGAGCGACGGGAACACGTTGTTGGTCTGTGGCACGAAGCCGACGCCAGCGCGTACGAGTTCGTTTGTTTTGAGCCCGGTCACATCATTCCCTCCGAGCGTGACGGTGCCCGAGCGAATGTTCACGAGCCCGAACAGGGCTTTGAGGAGTGTCGACTTCCCGGCCCCGTTCGGGCCGATGATGCCGACGAGTTCGCCCTTCCGGGCCTCAAGCGAACAGTTGTTCAAAATATTGATCCCGGGCAGGTAGCCGGCGTCGAGGCCGTCCGCCCGGAGGATGGGCTGTGTGTCGTCGCTCATCGCGATCCTTCCCCGGCCTCACTGGCCACTTCGTCAGCGACTTCTTCAGAGATCGCGCGGATCACTCCGGTGGTCAGCACATCGTCGTCACCGAGGTCGCGGTCATGGTGTGCGCCGAGGTAGGCATCGACCACGGCAGAGCTCGTCATGACGTCTTCGGGGAGGCCCTCGGCGATGATCTCGCCCTGCGCCATCACGACGACCCAGTCTGAAATGTGTCGCACCATGTGCATATCGTGTTCGACAAACAGCACGGTGGTGCCTTCGTCGCGCAGTGTCTGGATATGCTCCAGCAAGCTCTGCGTGAGCGCAGGATTGACTCCGGCCATCGGCTCATCGAGCATGATCATTGACGGCTCAGTCATGAGTGCCCGCGCCATCTCGAGCAGTTTCTTCTGGCCACCGGAGAGTCCGCCAGCCATATCGTTGCGCTTCTCATCGAGCTTGAACCGCCGCAGCAACTCCTCGGCACGCTCGATGTTCTCCCGCTCGCGCTTCGCCCACAGCGGTTTCACGAGCCCGACCCAGAGGTTCTCGCCCGGCTGATTCGCGGCGCCAATGAGCATGTTTTCGAGCACGGTCATACGGCCAAGTGCCTTCGTGAGCTGGAACGTGCGGATCATTCCTGCACGCGCGACCTTTGTCGCGTTGGTGCGTCCCAGTGAGCGACCCTCGAAACTCCAGCGCGCTCGGTCGGCGCCGCCGCCGAAGACGCCTGCGGCGTTGCTGGCCTTGTCAAAGCCGGTGAGCAAATTGAAGAACGTCGTCTTGCCTGCCCCGTTCGGGCCGATGAGCGCGGTGATCGCGCCGCGTTGCACCTGCAAGTGATCGACGCTGACCGCGGTCATGCCACCAAAGCGACGCTCAATTCGGTCGACGGTCAGGATTGGATCCGGCTTGGCCACACCTGGCAGCTGATCCAGTGTGCGCAACTGTGCACGCAGGGCCTCGCGATCGGCGGGGTATCCCGGCGGGAGCGGGCGGCCGGGACGCGGCTGTGAGCTCGTGGGCGGCTCGGTCAAGATTGGCTCAGACATTGAACGACAGCTCCTTCTTGTTGCCCAGTATGCCTTGCGGTCTGAATATCACCAGCAGCATGAGCATCAGTCCGATGAGGATCCAGGACACGATCTCGGTTTGCTGCGCATTCAGGATCGAATCGGGAACGAACTCGCCAGCGACGCTCGTGATCACGAGCCGCACGACGAAGAACAGGATGGATCCGAGCAGCGGGCCGAGGATCGTCGCAGCGCCGCCCAGCAGCATAATCATCCACAGGTTGAATGTGGTGGCGCGGCCCATCCCGTCCGGGTTGATCGCGGCGGGGAATGCCATGATGATCCCGCCAAAGCCACCCATGACGCCTCCGATCATGAGCGCCTGCATCTTGTAGGAAAACGTGTTCTTTCCGAGACTGCGCACGGCGTCCTCGTCTTCACGGATCCCCTTCAGCACGCGGCCCCACGGGCTGCGCATCAGCAGCCAGGTCACGAGCAGAAACAGGATCACGAGCCCCCAGGCCACGATCCGTGACCACCAGTCATCCACGCCAGTGTTGACGTAATCGAGGCTGAGGAACGACGTGCGACCCTCCGGCAGCGGCGAGAGCGCATTGAACTCTTCGCGGAACTGTGGGCTCTGAATGCCGCTGGGGCCGCCGGTGATCGGAGACAGGTTCGCGAGTCGCGCGGTCATGCGGATGATCTCAGCGGCGCCGATCGTCACGATGGCGAGGTAGTCTCCGCGCAGTTTCAGCGTGGGGATCCCGAGCAGCAGCGCGAACAGTGCCGCCGCGAGCATCGAGATCAGTATCGAGGGGAAGAAGCCGAGTCCGCCCATCACCGAGATCACGAACCCGTAGCCGCCGACGAGCATGAAGCCGGCCTGGCCCATGTTCATCAGTCCGGTAAACCCGAAATGAATGTTCAGTCCAATCGCGGCAAGCACGAATGCCGCGGTGATGGGGGACAGTGCGGTCTGCAGTATGGCCTGCAGGAGTCCAATGAGAAAGTCCATGGTGCGTCCCTACCCGACTCGCTCAGCGCGGCCGAAAATACCCTGCGGGCGCACCAGCAGGACGACGATGAGGATAAAGAGTGCTGCGGCGTGTTTGAGATCGCCGGGAAGCCAGATGTTCGCCATTTCGACGATGAGGCCGATAATCATGGCGCCCACTACCGCGCCAAACGCGGTGCCGATGCCGCCGAGCACGACCGCCGCGAAGAGGAGCAGCAGGAAGTGCCAGCCGGTGTTCCATGAGATCCCGTTCAGTACGAGGCCGAGGAGCACACCGGCGAGACCGGCGAGCGCGGAGCTCGCGATCCAGACGATGCGGATCACCCGGTTCACGTCGATGCCTGAGGCTTCTGCGAGCGCCGGGTTGTCTGAGACCGCGCGGGTGGCGCGGCCGAAGCGCGAGTATTTGAGGGCGAGGCCCACCGCGACAATCGCGACGAGCGCGATCCCCATTGCAATGTAGGACTGCACGGTGAGGGTGACCCCGAGCAGTGTGACTGTTGCTGGCGTGCTCGGGTCGATCCGCAGCACGTTCGCACCGAAGAAGAACTGGAAGACATTCTGCAGCACGATCGAAAGCGCAATTGAGACGATCATCATTTGCATCAGGCTCAAACGCCGCTTGCGCAGTGGTCGCCACAGAATCTTGTCTTGCACCCAGCCGAAGATCGCCATGATCAGGACCGAGATCCCGCCGGCGAGCCAGATATTTCCCGTGAGCCCCATGAACAGGAACGCGAGGATCCCGCCCATTGAGAGCATCTCGGCGTGAGCAAAGTTGCTGAGGCCAGTGGTGCCGAACACCAGCGAGAGCCCGACTGCCGCGAGCGAGAGCAGCAGACCCATGCGGATCCCGGAGGCGAACTGCTGCCAGAACCGTGGCCACGAGAAGCCGTCTCCTGATGCCGTCGTCCCAGCGCTGGTCTCGGCGCCCGGCGTCGTGGTCGGCGGTTGCGTCTCGGCGGGCTGCGCAGGATCCGGCTCCGGCTCCGGGGACGTGGATCCCGTAGCCGCCGGATCATCGGTGAGCGGGAAGAGTGCGCTCACGCTTTCGTAGAGCTCCACGGTGACTTCGCGCGACTCCGCGGTTTTGAGAAACTGGCCGCCTGGCAGCGTTGCCGGATCGACGGCGACCGTGTGTGAGCCGGCCTTCGTGACGGGGAAGACCCAGCGGCCGTCCGCGTCGGAAGTCGTCTTCTGCTCGCCGTCATCGAGCGTGAGTGCTACTCCGGCGGCGGGATCTCCCGCGCTGGTCTTGATGATTCCCTGCACGCAGGCGGTCTGGGGATCGGGGGTGCAAGTCGAGACGGCCTGCGCAGGCGGGGCCGAGAACACGGCACCGAATGCTGCGGCGAGGGCGACGACGAACAGCGCGGCCCCGGATAGGCGTCTCCGGATTCCCGGTGATGACGGTTGTCGGGTCACAGTGCCTCCGTGGGTCACGTGGAACGTCGACATCCCATCGACGCTGCTGGGAACTACTAACACGGTGAATCGTAGCGGAGTCTGGCGGATCTGTTGACCGACCGGCCGGTCACTCGCGAGCCGGTGATCGGTAGGATCGACGTATGGCAGAGCGAACGTGGTCTTTTTCCCAGGCATTCCGCAGTATCTTCAGCGGTCCCGCGATCATTACGGAGGAAACGTGGGATGACCTTGAGGCTGCGTTGATCACCGCGGACTTCGGTCCCGATGTGGCTGAGGAGCTCCTGGACAGTCTTCGTGCTGACGTTGAGCGCCACCGCGTCACAGAGGTGAAGGAGATGCGCGGCATGCTGCGTGACGCGGTCGAGGAGCGGCTCGCCGCATACGATCCCACACTACGGCTCACGGACCGGCCTGCCGTGATCCTCGTGGTCGGCGTGAACGGGGTGGGGAAGACCACCACTATCGGTAAGTTCGCCAACTATCTCAAGGCCTTCGACAAGAAGATTGTGGTGGGCGCCGCCGATACGTTCCGTGCGGCAGCCGTTGAACAGCTCGGCACGTGGGCGCAGCGCGCCGGGGTCGATATCGTGAAGCCGCAGCAGCACGGCCAGGATCCCGCAGCGGTGGCGTTCCAGACCGTACAGCGCGCGATCGAGGGTGGCTACGACATCGCGATCATTGACACTGCTGGTCGGCTGCAGACCAAGGGGGGGCTCATGGACGAGCTGGGCAAGGTGCGTCGCGTGATCGAGAAGCAGGCCCCCGTGGCCGAGGTGCTGCTGGTGCTTGACGCGACGACCGGGCAGAACGGTCTCGCGCAGGCGGAGGCCTTCATCGAGCACGCGGGCGTCACCGGGCTCGTTCTGACCAAGCTCGACGGCTCGGCGAAGGGCGGATTTGTGCTCGCGGTGCAGCAGCGCACCGGACTCCCCATCAAGCTCGTGGGTCAGGGTGAGGGCATTGGTGATCTCACCGGCTTCACGCCGCACGTGTTCGCGCAGCAACTCGTGGGCTAGTGCGAATACCCACTGTTCAGCCTCGCGCGAAAACTGACGGTTCAGTACAAATTGGGAGTACATTGGTGAGTGAGGCCTGACGGCTGGGCCACAAGCTGCGGCCGCCGGACCGGAAGTCTCGCCAATCAGGCGAGGCATTCGAGATAAGGGTAGACATGCAGAACCTCACCGTCCTGGGCACCGGCGTCCTGGGATCCCAGATCATCTTTCAGGCGGCATACTCCGGGAAGCAGGTTGTCGCCTACGACCTGAACGACGAGATCTTGGCCAAGTTGCCGGAGCGCTGGGAGTATCTGAAGCCGTTCTACCTGCGTGATCTTCCGGACGCCACCCCAGAAAAGCTCGACGCTGCGGTGCAGCGGATCCGCCCCTCCTCAGATCTGGCGGACGCGCTCTCCGCGGCCGACATTGTCATCGAGGCTGTTCCCGAGCGACTCGATATCAAGCAGAGCACGTGGGAACAGGTCGGCACACTGGCTCCAGAGCAGACGATTTTCTGCACGAACTCCTCGACGCTGCTCCCGAGCGATATTGCTCCGTTCACCGGTCGACCGGAGAAGTTCCTCGCGCTGCACTTCGCAAACGAGGTGTGGCTGCACAACACCGGTGAGGTGATGAGTCACCCGGGAACTGATCCCGCGGTATTCGAACAGGTGGCGGACTTCGCCGCAGAGATCGGCATGGTCCCGATTCGGATCCATAAGGAACAGCCGGGCTATGTGCTGAACTCGCTGCTGGTGCCGTTCCTCAATGCAGGGGCCAAACTGCTCGTGCGCGGCGTCGCCTCCCCAGAGGACATCGACAACACGTGGAAGATCGCCACGGGGTCGCCGAACGGCCCATTTGAGATCTTCGACGTGGTGGGCATGATGACGCCGTACAACCTGGGCATGAGTGGCGATGACCCGGAAATGCGTGAGTTCGCCGAGTACATCAAGCGCGAGTACATCGATAAGGGCTGGCTCGGCAAGGGTTCCGGGCGCGGTTTCTACGACTACAGCGGGAAGTAGCGCTCGGGGCGTGCCGGTGCAGCGCCGGCACGCCCTGACAGGGGTAGAATCGATCCATCATGGCTACTTTCGGAAACCTCTCAGCGCGGCTCACCGACACTTTCAAGAACCTTCGGGCGAAGGGCAAGCTGTCGGCGTCAGACGTTGACAGCACGGTGCGCGAGATTCGACGCGCACTGCTCGAGGCCGACGTGGCCCTCGACGTCGTGAAAGACTTCACCGGCAAGGTGCGCGAGCGTGCCCTCGGCGACGAGGTCAACCAGGCACTGAACCCGGCGCAGCAGGTTGTTCAGATCGTCAACGAGGAGCTTGTGGCTATCCTGGGCGGCGAGCAACGCCGGCTCGAGTTCGCAAAGAAGCCGCCGACCATCATCATGCTGGCCGGTCTCCAGGGCGCCGGGAAGACCACGCTCGCTGGCAAGCTCGCGAAGTGGCTGAAGGATCAGGGCCACACGCCGATGCTGGTCGCGTGTGATCTCCAGCGTCCGAACGCCGTGACCCAGCTCAGCGTGGTTGCTGAGCAGGCCGGCGTCGCGATCTACGCGCCGGAGCCGGGCAACGGTGTGGGCGACCCGGTCAAGGTTGCACGGGGAGGCGTTGCTGAGGCGCGCGCCAAGCTGCACGACTTCGTGATCGTTGATACGGCGGGCCGCTTGGGCGTTGACGAGGAGCTCATGCAGCAGGCCTCGAACATTCGCAAGGCGATCGATCCCGACGAGGTGCTGTTCGTCATCGACGCAATGATCGGCCAGGATGCCGTCGCGACGGCGCAGGCGTTCCAAGAGGGCGTTGATTTCACCGGCGTCGTGCTCACCAAGCTCGATGGCGACGCTCGCGGTGGTGCGGCGCTTTCGATCCGTGGCGTCACCGGCCGTCCAATCCTGTTCGCATCGACCGGCGAGGGCCTCGGTGACTTCGAGCCGTTCCACCCGGACCGCATGGCGAGCCGGATCCTGGATCTCGGCGATATCCTCACCCTGATCGAGCAGGCGCAGAGCGCATTCGACGAGGGCGAAGCTCGCAAAGTTGCCGAGAAGATCGCGAAAGACGAGTTCACCCTCGATGACTTCCTCGGCCAGATGCAGCAGCTGCGAGGTGCTGGGTCCATCAAGAAGATGATGGGCATGCTGCCGGGCATGGGCAAGATGAAGGATCAGCTCGAGAACTTCGACGAGCGCGAGATCGTGCGCACCGAGGCGATTATCCAGTCGATGACCCTCGCCGAGCGTCAGAACCCGAAGCTACTGAACGGTTCGCGTCGCCTCCGTATCGCGCGCGGATCGGGCATGACCGTCACCGATGTGAACGCCCTCGTGCAGCGCTTTGAGCAGGCAGCCAAGATGATGAAGACCGTTGCCCGTGGCGGCGTGCCCCAGATCCCGGGGATGGGGCCGATGCCCGGCATGGGTGGTCACGGCGGCAAGAAGAAGGTCCAGTCCAAGAGCAAGGGCAAGAAGCAGTCGGGAAACCCGGCAAAGCGTGCGCAGGAGCAGGCGGGGATCGCAGCGAAGCAGAGCGCCGCGCCAGCGGCTGGCTCAGGATTTGGCCTAGGCGCCGGCGGCGGTGGCAACGCGCAGCCCTCCGAAGAAGAGATGGCGAAGTTGCAGCAGATGCTCGGCAAGGGTCTGCGGTAAGTGACGGCCCCGGCGCATTCCGACGGGGCGTCGGGGAGCGGCTCGCGCAGTTTCGCGCGGAGTGGCCGGTTCGCATTACCTGGGCGCAGGTGCGCGCCGCGGAGCCGACGGTATTCCGTCAGGCTGCGTGGGGCGCGATCCTGTGTGTCCCAGCGGCAGCGTTGCTGGTGCTCTGGGTGGCGCTGAGCTTTGAATTTCCGATCCAAGTGGAGCTCCCTGAGTGGCTGGACTGGACGCGTGGTTTTCTCATCGTCGCGATCATGTGGGGCGGTCTGCTCCTGGGGATCTGTGCCGCGGTGCTGATCACCCGGCCGAGTGAGCTGCGACGCGAGCTGGCGTTCCGCGGTTTTGCCGCTGAGCGCGGGCTGCTGTACGCGCGCTACGGTGTGCAACCGCCCGCGAGAGGCATCTCGTTCGCCGAGGGCACAGATGGCACGGCGCGGGTGAATGCGCGCAATCGCTCGCGCGGAATACCGGAGCTGGACGGATCGCAGAGCCGGTTCCGGGCGAACTTTGCACTGTCGCGCGGCGGGGCAGGAGTCGAACCCGATCTGCAGATCGCCGTTGCCGGGTACACCGGCGGGAAGAACGATCCGCGTGGTCCGCGCGCCGCGTTTCGGTATCTGCAGCTGAGCGTGCCGCGTCAGCTTCCGCACCTTTTCATCGACTCAGTGCGCAATGGTCGCCTCCGCCAGATCCTTCCAGGCACGCTGCGCCTCAAACTGGAGGGTGACTTCGACCGCCACTTTGTGGTCTATGTACCAGAGGGGTATGAGCGGGACGCGCTCGAACTCCTGACACCTGACGTGATGGCGAGCCTCATCGACTACGGACGTGAGTGGGACATCGAAGTCGTCGAGGATCGCTTGATCGCGGTGTCGAACCGGATCAGGCGGCGCAACGATCGCACCGAGACCTGTGCCATGCTGCTCTTCGCTGAGCTCGTCGGGTCCGAGTTGGTGCAGCAGGCCACCCACTACTCTGATCCGCGCGCGTTCCGGCCGCGCACACAAGTAGCGGAGGCCGGGCAACGGCTCAGGCGGCGATCGGGCTGGATCGCCACCGTGATCCTGGCGCTTGCCGTTGCGATCATGCTGGGCTATCCGTTCGTGCTGGGCTGGATCCTTGACAGCTAGCACCGCACACGCTGGTGAGTGAGAGGGAAATGGAATGACGCACAGCGCTGAATACTTCATCGGGACCGACATCGTCGCCCGCGATGTGTGGACCACGGTGCCGCTTGACTGGGCGGAGCCGCACGGGGAGACGATTCGCGTATTCGCCAGAGAGCTCGTGGCCGCGGAACGCCGCACTGAGGATCTCCCGTTGCTCGTGCACCTGCAGGGCGGTCCGGGCGGCAAGGGTACGCGGCCACTCGGGCGATCGGCCTGGGTGGGGGCCGCGCTGCGGCGATTCCGGGTCGTCATTCCGGATCAGCGCGGCACCGGGCGCTCCACGCCGCTGTCGGGGGCTGACTTCGCTGCGATGCCTGCCGCGGAGGCAGCGCGCAGGCTCTCGCTGCACCGAGCCGACTCGATCGTTCGGGATCTCGAAGCAGTGCGCGCGACGCACTACGACGGGCGGCAGTGGTGGAGCATCGGCCAGAGCTACGGTGGCTTCCTGACCCTGCACTATCTGTCCGTCGCGCCAGAAGCGCTGATCGCGTCTGCGGTCACCGGGGGTCTCGCTGGCCTGGACCCTGATCCCGATGAGGTGTATCGCCGCACGTTTCCTCGCGTGGCGGCCAAGAACCGGATGTTCCGCGAACGCACTCCGCACCTCACCGATCGGATCTCGCGGATCGCCGATCTGCTCGCGGCTGAGGACGTGCGTCTCCCCGATGGGGATCGCTTGACGGTGCGGCGGTTCCAGACGCTCGGCCTCGACTTTGGGATGGCTCCCGGCTTCGACCGTGTGCATTGGCTGCTCGATGAAGCATTTGCTGACGAGGCCGAGACGAGGCTGAGTGAGACGTTCCTTGCGACAGTCGGATCAGCTACCGGCTTTGCCGCGAACCCGCTGTTTATCGCGCTCCAGGAAAGCATCTATGGACCGGGCCCCTCCGCCTGGGCCGCACAGCGCGCCCGCGATGGGTTGCCCGGGTTTGCGGAGACGTCCCGCCCGCTGCAGTTCACCGGAGAGATGGTGTTTCCGTGGATGTTCGAGGAAATCCGTGCGCTGCGCGGGTTCCGCGCCGGAGTTGAGGTGCTGGCAGCGGGGACCTGGCCGATTGACCTCTACAACGTCGAACGGCTTGCACAGAATCCCGTGCCGGTTGAGGCCGCGGTCTATTTTGAAGACATGTACGTGGACGCCGGGCTGTCACTGGACACTGCGGCGCGTGTGTCAGGGGTGAACGCCTGGGTCACGAACGAGTATGAGCATGACGGCGTGCACCACGAGGGGGTTGCAGAGCGCCTGTTCACGGCTCTTGCGCACCGAATCGGCGGGACTCCACGTGATCGTTTGTGAAAAACCCCTGGTCGCGACAAAAATTGCGATTTATGCCCCACCTGTGGCAAAATAGACAAGTTCACGCAATTCGCGTGCCCAGGCTTTCGCGCAGCGGCACTTCGCCGCAGCGTGTCGTCATCAGACATTCAAGGAGTCATTCATGGCAGTCAAGATTCGCCTCAAGCGCCTCGGCAAGATCCGCGCACCGTACTACCGCATCGTTGTAGCCGACTCGCGCACCAAGCGCGACGGCCGCGTGATCGAGGAGATCGGCAAGTACCACCCGACGGAGAACCCCTCGTTCATCGAGGTTGACTCGGAGCGCGCACAGTACTGGCTCAGCGTTGGTGCACAGCCGACCGAGCAGGTTGCTGCGATCCTGAAGCTTACGGGCGACTGGGGCAAGTTCTCGGGCGAGGGCTCGACCGAGTCGAAGGTGCTCGCACCGACGGCCAAGGTTCCCTTCGAGGTCGACTCCTCAAAGAAGGCCGTGCTCCGCCCCAAGGCCGAGAAGCCTGCAGCCGCTGCAGAGGCTCCCGCGGAGGACGCCGCTGAGGCTCCCGCTGAGGACGCAGCCGAGACCACCGAGGCCTAATTCTCTTGGCTGAGCAGGCGCTTGCTGACGCGCTCGAGCATCTCGTACGCGGCATCGTTGACCACCCCGAGCGGGTGCGTGTCGACGCGCGCGGCGGTTCGCGTGGCGAGGTCCTTGAGGTGCGTGTGCACCCCGAGGATCTCGGCCGTGTGATCGGCCGTGGCGGGCGCACTGCCTCGTCGCTGCGCACCGTAGTTTCTTCGCTCGCCGCTGGTGAGCGCGTCCGGGTCGACGTGGTCGACACTGACGATGTGAGTGACTCCGGCGACGCAGTCGAAGCGACCGACACCGCGACGACCGGAAGCGACGCCTGATGGCCGACGCCCCGGGCGTGCGCATGCTCCCCGTCCCGCTAGCGGGGCGGGGAGTTTGCGTGTCGGCCGCCTCACGAAACCCCACGGGCTCAAAGGGGGAATCAAGCTCGAGCTGTTTACGGACAACCCCGAGCTGCGGTTCACTCCTGGCGCCGAGTTCCATCTTCAAGTGCCGGAAGACTCTCCCTGGTTTGGGCGCGCGATCACGATGCGCGAGCTGCGCTGGTTCAACGAGTCGCCGGTCGGCTTCTTTGAGGAACTCAACGACCGCTCGGATGCGGAGAGCATTGTGCGCGCGATCCTGTGGATCGATGAGCAGGCGGTTGCCGACGGGGAAGAAGACAACGCCTGGTACGACCATCAACTCGTCGGGCTTGACGTGGTGCGTGACAGCGAAAAGCTCGGCACCGTCGCAGAGGTGCGTCACTTCCCGGCGCAAGATCTCCTCGTGGTGAACACTGAGGCAGGCGCTGTGCTCGTGCCCTTCGTCGAGGCTATTGTGCCTCGCGTTGATATCGAGGCCGGAATTGTCTACGTGACGCCTCCGACCGGTCTGTTCGAAGACCGCGAGGCGGAGATCGCTGGTGGGCCGGGTTCCGGGCCTGCACCGGAGCGTACGTCTACTCCGTCAGCCGATGCCACCGCCGGTCCAGCGGATTCTGAGGTTGCCACCACTGAGCCGGTAGCGGAGGACCCCTCCGCATGAGGATCGACATCGTTTCGATCTTCCCAGGGTACTTCGATGCGCTCGAGCTCTCACTGCTCGGCAAAGCGAAGCAGCGCGGAGTGATCGATGTGCGCGTGCACGAGCTTCGCGAGCACGCGCACGACAAACACCGCACGGTTGACGACACGCCTTCGGGTGGTGGCGCCGGAATGGTGATGAAACCTGAACCGTGGGGTGAGGCGCTGGACTCAGTCCTTGGGACCACAGAAGATGGCGTTGAACCGCTCATCATTTTCCCGTCGCCTGCCGGTGAGGTGTTTACGCAGCGGATGGCGCGTGAGCTGGCACAGGAGCCGCACCTCGTGTTCGGCTGCGGCCGCTACGAGGGCATCGACCAGCGGGTGTTTGAGGAATACGCCGAAAGCGGTCGCGTTCGGCTGGTGAGCATCGGCGACTACATCCTGAACGGGGGAGAGGTCGCCACGATCGCAATGGTCGAGGCGATCGCTCGGCTCGTTCCGGGTGTCGTCGGCAATCCGGAGAGCCTGGTCGAAGAGTCGCACGAGGACGGGCTGCTGGAGTACCCGAGTTATACCAAGCCAGCGCTGTGGCGTGGACGCGCAGTTCCGCCGGTGCTGCTCGGAGGCAACCACGCCGCAATCGCTGCCTGGCGCACCGAGCAGAGCATCGAGCGCACTCGTCGCGTGCGCCCCGAACTGCTCACCCCCGAGCAGCGCGGCGAGTCCCGCGGGCGCCACGCAGCTGATTGAGCGCTTCGCTCCACTAGGCTTGATCCATGCGTGATGTGATCTCCGCCCTCGTGGGGAAGAGTGTGCGGCAAGTCGCCCGATTGCGAGGCGGCGGATCAGCACTCCCCGGGCTCGTCGTTGAGAAGATGGACCCCGGCTTTCTCGGGCGCGTGCTGGGACGGCTGCCGTATGGCGTCGTTGCGGTGAGCGGTACGAATGGCAAGACCACCACGACGAAGATGATCGTCGAGATGCTCGAAGCCGAGGGGCTGCGCGTCTTCACGAACCGCACGGGCTCCAACTTCTCTCGCGGCGTTGTTGCTGCGGCGGTGGCCGAGGGCTCTCTGCGTGGCCGTCTTGACGCCGATATTGCGGTGCTTGAGCTTGATGAGGCCCACGCGATGTTCTTCATTGATCGCGTGCCGCCGCGCTTCACGCTGCTGCTGAACGTCCTCCGAGACCAACTCGACCGCTTTGGCGAGATCGATACGACCGCGAAGCTCCTGCAGCGGATTGCCGATGCCACGACCGAAGGACTCGTAGTCAACCGCGAGGATCGACTGATCCGTACGATCGGTGATCTGACGCGTGAGCGCACCGCAGCGGTGGACGTTCGTGAGTTTGGGCTCTCCGCTGATCTGCTCGCAACCTTCCCGAGCGATGACGACTTTCATGCTGGGAGTGTGTCCGCCGTTGCCGGCGGCGTCGCTGTCGCTGATGCGGATGTCACGCTCATTGAGCTCGGCGATCACGAGGCTGTCTTCCGTGTTGAGGGCAGTGACTATCGCACACCGCTCAAGCTTGAGGGGCTATACAACACCTTCAATGCGGCTGCTGCGCTCGCGGTGGTGCGTCAGATCCTGGTGGCCGGACCACTCCCTGGCCGTGAGGCGCGCGTCACGGTGACACCAGATACCGCGGAAATCGTTGCGGCGCTGGCCCAGGTGCGCCCCGCCTTTGGCCGTGGCGAGCAGCTTGAACTTGATGGTCAACCGCTTGAACTTGTGCTCGTGAAGAACCCGGCCGGGTTCCGCCTCGGGCTCGCCTCGTTCGCTGCTGACGGTGTTGCCGCAATGATCGCGATCAATGATCAGTACGCTGATGGTCGCGACATGTCGTGGCTCTGGGACGTCGATTTCACCTCGTTGCAGAGCGGCGGAGTCGACACGGTGAGCGGAACGCGTGCCTGGGATATGGCGCTGCGGCTCGAACACGACGAGGTGCCCGTCGCAGCTGTCGAGGAGAACCTCGGACGCGCGCTGGCGGAGTTCCGCGCACGCACGATGGGTCAGCCGCGCAGAATCTACTGCACCTACACGGCGATGCTTGAACTGCGTCGCGCCCTCGCAGAAGTGACCGACGTGGAGGATATCTGGTGAGCGCAGCTGCAGCCGCGGGGGAGACCCCGCAGGAACTCGTGATCGTGTCGCTCTACCCGCGCGATATGAACATCTACGGTGACCGCGGCAATGTGCTCGCGATTGAACGTCGGGCAACAGCGCACGGGTTTGTTCCCCGCATTGTCGAGGTCAATCCTGGCGATCCGCTGCCCGAGACCATCGACCTGATCGTGGGTGGCGGCGGCCAGGACTCCGGTCAGGGCCGCGTTGCCGCTGATCTTGCGCTGCGCGCTGACCAGTTCCGTGCGCTGGCGGATGACGGCGTGCCGATGCTCATGATCTGCGGGCTGTACCAGCTCTTTGGCCACCGTTTCGTCACGCACACCGGCGAGGAGCTGGCGGGCATCGGAGTGCTTGATGTGGAGACTCGCGGTGGCAGCGAGCGCATGATTGGCAATATCGTGCTCGACACGGCCGAATTCGGTGAGATTATCGGCTACGAGAACCACAGCGGCAACACAACACTCGGCCCGGGATCGACGCCGCTCGGCCGTGTGGTGCAGGGAGCCGGCAACAACCCGAATGACGGTGTTGAGGGTGCGCGCAGCAGCAACGTGATTGGCAGCTACCTGCACGGCTCACTGCTGCCGAAGAACCCTGCGCTGAGCGACTTCCTGATTGGCGAGGCGGCCCGGCGCCGCTACGGCTCGTTCGAGCCTCGCGCCGAGCTCAACGAAACCGTCCGCCGCGCCCGCGAAAGCGCAAAGCGCCGCCCCCGCTAGCCCTCTGCCCTGCCCTGCTCTGCCCATCCGAGCTGGCGCCCAACTTCGTCCAGCGCCGCCCTCTGCGTCCTCAGCGTCGGAACCTATCCTGAACGTCTCGATTGTTCCCGAAGCTTGCGGCACCGAAGAGTGATCTGCGCATCAAGGATGCTGGTCGGGGTGGGAGAGAGGTGCAGGCGGCTAGCGCCAAACATGAGCTGACTCGGCGTCGTAGAAGTGAAGCTTGAGTGGCGTTCCGCCGTTGGACCTACGCTTCTTGCTGAGATCATGAGCTCGGACTCGAATCTGAGCTTCAGAAGAACCCGGGCGAACCGAAACAAACAATGTAGTGATCCCGCTTTCTTCCCTGGTGATCTGGTTGAAGAGATGCTCGTCGTTGCTGCTGAGCGAGGAGCCATGGATGAAGAGAGCTCCTGAGAGGCTGCCCAGCTGGTCGTAGCAATTGCTCAGATACTTGCTCTCCTCAATTCGAACTCGTTTGTCTATGGAACTCCCTTCTGTGACGATCAGCGGGTGTTGCTGCAAGGCAATTCGATCACGAATTTCATCCATAATGAGTCCGTCTTGCCGTGCCGCTTTGGTCGTCACTGAACTCTCCTCGAAAAGATGAATCGCGCCATGTAGATAGTAAATCTTCTGGGAGTTCGACAGGCGCCACTTAAAGCCGTTGTCGTAGGAGCCCCGGAACCCATCGTCTTTGGGGACTGATTGACTGGCGGCATGGTTGACGGCCCAATAGAGGAGCAGGTCGTAGTTCGTGGTGAATAGCGATGTGAAGTGCGCGAGAAATTCGTTGACGTTGCGTCGTTCTTCCGAGTCAAGCGTCCAAGCGTGCGCCGGGTGGAGCCGTGCAATGGCCGCAGCAAGTCCCGTACGAATCGCCGTGCTATCCGCTTCAATCTGACCAATTATCTCGGAGTCGCCTCCGTAGACGGCAAGAAGGTTTGCACATCGGTCCAATCGGCGAATGACGGTTTCAAAGTCCTTGCTGTTCATCGCTTCCTCAATCTCGACCTTCTCGCCAGTGAGAGTGAAATCTGCGCGATCCCAGAGGGAACCGTAATTGAATGTGTCGTCTCTGCATGCGCGACTAAACCCATTGCCAAGCAGGGCGGAGAGCGGCTCGCTACCCAGCTTTGCCAGTTCGATTGCGTCTGAAAACTTCAATGTCTCGGTGATCATGACCTCAGCCTAGAGTTCTATTGATCAGCTATGAGTTGGGGCTGCGAAGTGCAGTGGGTGGCCAGGGAAAGTTCGGTGCCTTTCGAGCAATGCCACTGTCGCAAAAACTTTTTCAAGATCCAAGGAATATTCGTCTGCATGTATCTGTTGCATCTCTCAGACCGACGTACTCGATTGAAAGGCAACACAACATGGCTATCACCGCTGATCAGATCCCCGGCTACCGCGCAGGCACCTGGGTGATCGACCCCACGCACTCCGAGGTCAGCTTCTCTGTCCGCCACCTCGCGATCAGCAAGGTCAAGGGAAAGTTCGAGAACTTTGACGCCACTTTCGTGACCGCCGAGAACCCGCTCGAGAGCTCCGTCCAGGCCAGCGCCGAGGTTGCCTCGGTCAACACCAACGAAAAGAACCGCGACGGCCACCTCCGCACGGGCGACTTCTTCGCCGCAGAAGAGTTCCCGCAGCTCACCTTTGCTTCCACCGGCGCACGCGAGGACAAGGGTGACCTCCTGGTCGACGGCGAGCTCACCATGCGTGGCGTGACCAAGCCGGTCACTTTCAACTTCGAGTTCGGTGGCTTCGGCGAAGACCCCTACGGCAACTACAAGGCCGGCTTCACCGCCACCACTGTCGTCAAGCGTGAGGACTTCGGCCTCACCTGGAACGCCCCGCTGGAGAAGGGTGGCCTGCTGCTCGGCTCCGACGTGACGATCTCGATCGACGTGCAGGCAGCGCTCCAGGCGTAGGCAGCAGCGCTCGCGTTGACCGCGAGATAGACAGCGGGGCGGGGCCAATCGGCCCCGCCCCGCTGTGCATTTCGGAACCGTCATGTCTGCTGGAAGGCTGACCAACAGAGAGACACGTGGCTCGCGGCTCAGTCGAAGAACGCCGGCGAGAGTGACCCCGTGTGGTGTTGGGATTCGTGTGCGCGGTGGCGCTCCCATTCGAGCCGATTCCTCACATCGCCATGACCACGGCGGACTGCGCTGTGCGCGACGCTGACCAGACTGTGGAGTTCACCGACCAGACCGTGGAGTTCACGCGGGATCCGGATCAGTCCAGCTCGCCGGTGATCCGCCCGCGTACGCGGCGCAGATCCTCCATCAGGGAGCCGATGAGCACCCAGTGTGTCGGGTGTGGCCGGGCGATTGTGTACGGCTTCGTGAGTGCCGGCGGCTCTGCTGCGTCCTCAGGATCGGCCGCTGGCCGCCCCAGCCGCTCAAGGTCGTGAGCTGCACGCCGCATCTCCTCGACCATCCCGATCACGAAGGGATCGGTCACGAGGTCTGCATCGTAGAGATCCGAGAGTGCTCGCGCCATTCCAATCACCTGGGTCACGATGCGCTGGAGTCGCTGGAACAACTCGTCGTCCTCCGCGAGCCCCTGCTGATAGCGCCGACTGCGCGGATTGAAGCGGAGACTCTCGCGGGCCTGGCGCAGCAGATCGTGCACTCGGCCGCGCTCAGCCTGCAAGCTCCGTGCGTCGGCGAGCATCTCGGCGAGCCAGGCCGCGTCGCGCGGTGCATCGAGTGCGTCAGCGATGCGGAGCAGCACTTTTGAGGAGTGCTCAGTGAGCCCGACGATGGCGTCATGCACCGATGATGTCCGGACCGGAGCGATCACGAGGGCGTTCAGCGCAACTCCGATCGTCGCTCCGATCGCGGTCTCGATCAGGCGTTCGGCGCCGTAGAGCAGTTCGATCCCGCCGAGCGCGATCATCAGTAGCGCCGTGATGGCGATTTGGTTCGTTGACGACGGCGTCATGCGCAGCAACCAGCCTACGGCCATCGCCACAATGATCGCCGCGATGAAGAGCCAAGATTGCTGCCCGAATAGGGCGCCCGCGCCGAGCGCAACGGAGATGCCGACGAGCACTCCGACCACTCGCTCGATCCCGCGCGTGAGCGACTGGTCGACGTTGTCTTGCATGACGATCAAAGCGGCAATCGCCCCGAAAATGGGGAGTTGCTCCGGGAAGATCAGGAGGCACACAAACCAGGCCAGGATCGCGGCAGCCGCGCCCTTCGCGAGCTGGTACCAGGACGGCCGCACCTGCACGGTGAACCTGCCGGTGACATCGCGCTCGAAGCGGCGCCATGGGCGGGTCACCGGGCCGGTCACAGGACGCCCAGCTTCCGCAGCTCCTCCCGCAGCGTCGCACCGTCAGGCCCATAGACCCAGGGCACGCCGCTCGTGGTGCGGTTCAGTCGCGCCTTGGAGCGTCCGCCTGCGAGCACGGCCTCACCAACAGACAACTGCCGGATCGCGACCGCCGCCACGTTCTCAGGGTGCGCGGTCGCAAACTCATGGTAGAGCGACTCATCGTGCTGTCCGTCATCGCCAATCAGTACCCAGCGGACCTCGGGGAATTCAACAGCGATGCGCTTGAGCTCCCGACGCTTGTGGTCGGTACCGCTCCGGAACCAGCGATCGTGTGTTGGTCCCCAGTCAGTGAGAAGAAGCGGGCCCATCGGGTAGAGATTGCGCGCGAGGAAACGGCTCAGCGCGGGGGCTGCGTTCCACGCGCCGGTCGACAGGTAGATCACGGGGGAGCCGGGGTGGTGTGCCACGAGGTGATCCAGCATCACCGCCATTCCCGGGGTCGCGGATCGCGCATGTTCGTCGAGTACGAAGCTGTTCCAGGCGGCGACAAATGGTTTGGGCAGGGCAGTGAACAGGATCGTGTCGTCCACGTCCGAGATCACCCCAAACTTGGCTTCCGGATCTACGATGTTCACCGGCGCGTCCGCCGCCTCGCCTTCGCCTGCGCGGAGCGTGATGGTGTGCCAGCCGGGCGTGAGCGTTACCGGCACAATTGAGTCGATCACACCGCCGCGATCGGCAGTCACCTCGGCAACGAATTGGCCGTCGATGTGCACGCGAACCGGCTGGTGCGGCACGGAGAGGCTCGTGAAGGTGCGCCATCCCCGCACGCGCGACACCTGCGCGACGTCCGGACGGAACCGGGTGTGCTCACGCGTGTCAGGTTTCAGGTACAGCACGCGGCCGAGCACACGGACCCAGTCCGTGCCCCCGTAGCCGATGTACGGGATCACCGAGGGAGTTTTGCCCTTGGCCACCGCGCGGCGCGAGCGGCGCACATGGATCCAGTCCTCGAGCCTCGCCGCAAAACGAGGGCGGGTGTCGGGCTGATCGGCGGCAGTCACGAGTTCAGTCTAGGGCTGTTCAGTCCACGGCGCTGACACTGGGCGCGGGGGTGGCGGGCGCAGTCGGCTCGAGTTCCAGGTGTGCGCGCTCCCGTTTCATGAACGCGCGCTTCAGCACCCAGAGCACGATTACGACGAGGAGCGCGCCGCCAACAAAGATGAATCCTGCGCCCTTCACGCGACCGGCCAACTGCTCGTAGCCCGCTGCGGCGCCTGCGCCAAGCGAGACCACAATCACGGCCCAAATGATGCTGGCCGAGGCGGTCCACGCGAGGAACTTGCGGTACCGCATTCCGGCCATGCCTGCGGTCAATGGGATCAGGGAGTGCAGCACGGGAAGGAAGCGAGAGAGGAAGACGGCGACGCCGCCGCGCTTTCCGAGGTAGTGATCCGCAAGTGCCCACTTCCGCTCGCCCAGACGGCGGCCGAGCCTGCTGGTGCGCAGGCGCGGGCCGACCCACCGCCCGAGCGCGAATCCGATGCTCTCGCCTGCCACAGCGCCGCACACGAGTGCGAACACGAGCCAGCCATACTGTGTGGGACTCGAGACGCCGAGCGATGCAACGATCGCGATCGTGTCGCCCGGCACGATGAGGCCGATAAAAACAGAGGTTTCGAGCAGCATGCCGATTCCCGCAATGATGGTTCGCAGCACGGGGTCCAGGTCGCGCAGCGCCGCGATCAGGGTGTCGAGCAGCTCGGTCATTGCACTAATGATAGAGAACGGGGCTGATTCGAGGCCGAATACAAGCTGTCGGTTGCCCGTGATTCTTCGGGGTGCGGTGGGGTGTTCCGTACACGCTGGACGCCCACTCGGGCGCGTCTTCTGAGGCTCCGGGCAAGTCGCTTCACGCGAAGCAAAATCTTGCTCGACGTCAAAACTGATTCGGAGGACATTCACAGATATTGGTAGTCTTGCCACAACTGGTCGCCGACCGGTAGCTCCGGCGAGAATGACATCTCGGTGCGGAACTCACTAAGGGAGTGTGGCCCTTTCGTGGGGGACGTACTCTTCGTTCAGGAGCGATACATGAACGAATTTCTCGACGCGTTGACGCTTGCCCGGTGGCAATTCGGCTTGACAACGCTGTACCATTTCATCTTTGTTCCGCTGACGATCGGGCTGAGCCTTCTCGTCGCGATTCTCCAGACAGTGTGGGTGCGCACGGGCAAAGTGAAGTACCTGAAGCTCACCAAGCTGTTTGGCAAGATCTTCCTCATCAACTTCGCGATGGGCGTCGTGACTGGCATCGTGCAGGAGTTCCAGTTCGGAATGAACTGGTCAGACTACTCCCGTTTTGTCGGCGACATCTTCGGTGCGCCACTCGCGATGGAGGGCCTAATTGCCTTCTTCTTTGAGGCAACGTTCATTGGTCTCTGGATCTTCGGCTGGGACAAACTGCCCAAGAAGCTCCACCTCATGTCGATCTGGTTCGTGTGGATCGGAACGGTGCTCTCCGCATACTTCATCCTCGCGGCAAACGCCTTCATGCAAAACCCGCAGGGCTACACGCTGAACGAGGAGCGTGGCCGCGCCGAGCTCGAGAGCATCGGGGCCGTGCTGCTGAACCCGGTGGCGCTGACCCAGTTCCCGCACACCATCTTTGCCGCGATCATGTTCGCCGGTGTTGTCTTGGTCGCGGTCGCTGCGTGGCACTTGCAGCGCAACCAGTTCGTAGATGAGATGCGTACGGCACTCCGCTTTGGCGCGTGGGCAAACATTCTCGCCTTCGTTGGTGTGGGACTGACCGGCCACTCGCTTGGACTCGTCATGACTGAGACACAGCCGATGAAGATGGCTGCGGCTGAGGCGCACTACGCGACCTCCTCCGGCGCTGATGCATCGTTCTCGCTGTTCAGCCTTGGCACCCCTGACGGACTGCACGAGATCTTCTCTGTTCGCATTCCGTACCTCTTGTCGTTCCTCTCCACTGGCACATTCGATGGCACCGTAGAGGGCATCAATGACCTGCAGGCGGCCTACACCGAGATGTACTGCGGTGACGCAGGGAGCGCGCTCACCTGCCCCACAGATGGCTCCTTCACCCCAATCATTTGGGTCACCTACTGGGCATTCCGCTGGATGATGGGCCTTGGCATCCTTGCCACCTTGGTGTCCGTAGTTGGCCTATGGGTCACGCGCAAGAACGCAGAGCTCCCGAAGTGGATGTGGAAGGTCGCAATCTGGACCGCACCGATCCCGATGCTCGCGTCGCTCGTTGGGTGGATCTTCACCGAGATGGGCCGCCAGCCCTGGATCGTGTTTGGCGTAATGACCACAGAACGAGGTGTCTCGCCCGGAGTTCCGGGGTGGGCAGTGCTCGTCTCGCTGATCGTGTTCACGCTCGTCTACGGCGCCCTTGCTGTCGTCGAGTTCAAACTGATCACCAAGGCTGCGAAGGAGGGACCGCCGGAGATCGAAACCGATGCTGACGGTGAACCCGATCATCAGTCGCTGGCGACGGTCTACTAGGAGGAACACGAACATGGAACTCACCACACTCTGGTTCTTCATCGTCGGTGTGCTGCTCATCGGGTACTTTGTGCTCGACGGCTTCGACTTCGGCGTGGGCATGTCGCTGCCCTTCCTCGGCAAGGACGACACGGATCGCCGCTTGCTCGTCAACACGATCGGACCGGTCTGGGATCTGAACGAGACCTGGCTGATCGTGGCGGGCGCGTGCCTGTTCGCGGCGTTCCCCGAGTGGTATGCCACGATGTTCTCCGGCTTCTACCTCGCCTTGCTGCTGATCCTGGTTGCCCTGATCTTTCG
Source organism: Leucobacter luti (assembly GCF_019464495.1). Classification (NCBI taxonomy): domain Bacteria; kingdom Bacillati; phylum Actinomycetota; class Actinomycetes; order Micrococcales; family Microbacteriaceae; genus Leucobacter; species Leucobacter luti. The sequence continues at coordinate 130,860 of NZ_CP080492.1, forward strand.
TGGAGTCTCCTTTGAGTACCGCCACCAGGGCAAGGGGCAGCGCTGGACTCGCTGGTTCGACCACTTCATCTTCTGGGGTTCGGTTCTTCCCCCGCTGCTCTGGGGTGTTGCGTTCGCGAACCTCGCACAGGGGCTCCCGATTTCTCGGATGGACAACGGTGGCTGGATCTACGAGGGCACGCTTCTCACACTGCTCAACCCGTATGGTCTTCTCGGCGGCCTCACGCTCCTGCTCATCACCTTCACTCACGGCCTCGTGTTCGTGGCGCTGAAGACGCTGGGCGACATGCGTGAGCGTGCGCGTGCACTGGCAACGAAGGTTGGAGTTGTCACGATCATCGTGGGAGCGGCATTCTTGATCTGGACGATCATGCAGCACCTCGAGAGCGACACGCTCTGGGCCATCATCCTGTGCTCCGCACTCGCGGCTATTGCCCTGATTGGCGGATGGCTCGCGAATCTGCGTGGCCGCGAGGGCTGGGCCTTCACCGCGAACGCAGCGGCAATCGTGTTTGCATTGCTCGCAGTATTCATGGCGCTCTTCCCGAATCTGATGCACTCAAGCATCGATCCGGCTGAATCCATGTCGATCGTGGGCGCGGCCAGCTCGCAGAAGACGCTCGAGCTCATGACCTGGGTCGCGGCCTGCACGCTCCCGCTGGTGCTCGCGTACCAGGCGTGGACGTACTGGATCTTCCGCAAGCGCCTCTCGCGGGAGTCGATCCCGGCCGGCGCCCACTAGATGACGCACCGGCACGCGCTCGCGTGTGCCGGTGCGGCCATCGCCGCATCTTCGCCCCGGGCCGCCTCACCGCGTCCCGGGGCGTTCGTGTCCGGCCCCACTTCAGGTCCGGTGTTTCATCAGATGTACGTGCCGGCCCTCCCGTAGACTCCCGAATGGCGCCCGTTCATGGCCGTTCTCCCGTCACCACAACACCAGGACTTTCGTGAAACCTTTTGACCCGAGGCTGCTGCGCTACGCGAGCGCCTCACGCAGCGTCTTCCTGCTCGGCGGAATGCTGGGCCTCGTGCGGACGCTCGCAATTCTCGCGTGGAGCTGGTGCCTCGCACAGGCGATCACCGCCGTTGCGCTCCCGGCGCTCGGCGGTTTCGGTGGCGCGGCTGGACGGGTAGCGGAGGGGGCATTCACCCCTGAGCAGCTCCCGTTCCTCATCGGTGGCGGGCTCTTGGCACTGTGCGTCCGCTCGCTCGCTGCGTGGGGGATGGACGCTGTGGCCGCGCGCGGGGCAGTGCGCGTCAAGACGCAGCTTCGGGCAGCAGCGCTCGATGCGCTCGACGGACGCTCGCCGGAACGGTCGGACGGCCGCTCGGACGCCGAGCTCGCAACCACGCTCGGTCGCGGACTCGATGCGCTTGATGGCTACTTCTCTGGCTATGTGCCGCAGCTCGTACTCACACTCGTGGCGACGCCGATTCTCGTGGTCGCTGTGCTGCTGGCGGATCCGATCAGTGGCATCACGGTATTGATCGTGTTCCCGATCATTCCGGTGTTCATGATCCTCATCGGGATGGCAACGCAGGCGGTGCAGGATCGGCAGTGGGCACAGCTGCAGCGGCTCTCGTCCTCTTTTCTTGACGCCGTCTCCGGGCTGGCAACGCTCAAGATCTTCGGGCGTGAGCGGCGGCAGTCAGCGCGCATCGCCGCCGAGACTGAGGAATACCGCTCACGCACAATGAAGGTGCTCCGCGTCACCTTTCTCTCCGGCTTTGTGCTCGACCTCGCAGGAACGTTCTCGATTGCGCTCGTCGCGGTCACCGTGGGCACACGGCTCGTGAACGGGGAATTCCCGCTCGGTCTCGGCCTCTTTGTGCTGCTGTTGCTGCCGGAGGTGTTCATACCTATCCGGCAGGTGGGTGCAGCGTTCCACGCCTCAACTGAGGGGCTCGCCGCCTCAGGCGAAGTATTCAGCCTCATCGAGGGGAACGCGGGTGCCGGATCAGGGATCGACACCGCTGCCGATCCAGTCGCCGCAGATCCGACTGCCGTCACCGATCTCTCCGCAGGCGCTCCTGTTTCTGGCGCTTCCACTGTCGCTCCGGACGGGGCCGTGCGGTTCAACGCCGCGCGGATCGCTCGCGGTGATCGCGACGTCGTCGGCCCCGTCTCGTTCTCGGTCTCGCCGGGTGAATTCGTCGCGCTCGCCGGCCCATCCGGCGCCGGAAAATCGACGCTACTTGGCGCGCTGCTCGGGTTCGTGCCGCTCTCAGGGGAGCGCTTGAGCGCCCGGCCGAGCTGGCCTGGACCGGCCAACGCGCCGGCCTGCTGCAGGGCACTGTCGCAGCCAACGTTGCGCTGGGTGCCGAGCAGGCTGACGCCGACCGTGTGCGCCGCGCGCTCGACACGGCAGGGCTCCCCGAGCTTCCCGGTGATCGTGAGCTCGGCGCGGCTGGAGCGGGAGTGTCAGGCGGCCAGGCGCAGCGGATCGCGGTTGCACGCTCACTGTACCGGGCCTGGTCGCTTGGGCCGGGCACGGCACTGTTGCTTGATGAACCCACTTCGGCGCTCGATCGAGCCACAGAGGCGCGCGTGTGCGCGGCACTCCGCGCAGAGGCGGAGAGTGGACGCCCCGTGCTTGTCGTCAGCCACCGGCAGGCGGTGCTCGATGCCGCCGACCGAGTCGAACGAATTACCGCAGCGACGGCGCAGGAGGGAACGCGATGAGCGCGCACACGGAAGCAGCACGCAACGCAGTGCTTGCTCGGGCGATGCCGAGCCCACGGCGCCGGTTCCCAGGGATCGCGTTCGGTGTCCTCGCCGATGTCTGCGTCGTTGGCCTGCTCGGTCTGAGTATGTGGTTGATTGTGCGCGCGGGGGAGCAGCCGCCGATCCTGCACTTGACCTTCGCGATCGTTGGCGTGCGTGCGCTCGCGATCGGACGCGCTGCCTTCCGCTACACAGAGCGGCTGTTCAGCCACGACGCTGCGCTCGCGCAACTGGCCACGCTCCGCGCTGACACCTTTACCGCGCTGCTCCCGCGCGTACCTGGCGCGATCGAGTCCCACCGCCGTGGCGAAGTGCTCGCAGCGTTTGTCGACGACGTGGATCAGTTGCAGGACGAGCCGCTGCGCGTGCGCCAACCGATTGCGGTGAGCGCGGTGGTCGTGATCCTGAGCTTGGTGGTAGTTGCGCTGATCTCGCCGCTGGCGGCGCTCGTGCTCGCTGTGATGCTCGTGGCTGCCGGAACGCTCGCAGTGGTGCTTGCCCAGCGCACTGCCGGTGCTTCAGATCGCGAACTCAGCACTGCGCGCGCGGCGCTCGTTGATGCACTGCTCGAACGGTTTACCGCCGCGGAGGTGCTGAGTGCCTTTGGTGCGATTCCGCAGCAGCGCGCGCGCATCGCAGCGGCTGAAGCCCGGCTGTCCGCGGTGCAGCTGCGCCGTGCGCGATCGGTGGGTGCGACAGGCGCGATCCTCGCATTGGCCTCGGGCCTCGCGTCGATCCTGACCCTGCTGGTGCTGCTCCCGCAACTCGGGAGCGGGGTATCGGCTCCACTGTTCGCGGCGGCTGTGGTGATCCCTGCCGCCGTGTTTGAAGTGTTTGCGCAGGTGCCGCAGGCGCTGGCCGCGCGGCGTGCAGTGCAGTCGAGCGCCGATCGGGTCGCCGCGCTGACGGAGTCCGAGATCCCTGCCGAGATCCCCGTTACCGACCCGGAAGATTTCGCGTTGGTCGGCGAGGAGGCGCGCACAGCGATCCCGTTCGACTCTGCCGCCGCGCTGGTCGAGGTGCGCGGCATGTCCGTGCGGCACCCCGGTGCGCCGCGCGATGCAGTGCACGGCCTCAGCTTCGCGCTGCATGCGGGAGAGACGCTGGTGATCACGGGCGAGAGTGGCGCAGGCAAGTCCACGGTGGCGCTCGCCCTCGTACGCTTCCTCGCCTACCGGGGTCCTACCGGCTGCGCGGTGTTGAAGTTTCCGAGTTGCCGATTGCCGAGGTGCGCCGCACTGTGGGGCTGTGCGAGCAGAACCCGCACCTATTCGATGCTGATTTGCGCCAGAACCTGAAGTTTGCGCGCGATACCGCCTCAGACGAGGAGCTCATGGCCGCGCTCGACCGCGTCGGCCTGGGGGACTGGGCCCGCTCGCGAGGCGGCCTCGACGCGCCTGTCGGTGAGCACGGGGCGCTCGTGTCCGGCGGGCAAGCCCAGCGCATTGCCCTCGCGCGTGCCCTGCTTGCGGACTTCCCGGTTGTGGTGCTCGATGAACCCACCGCCGGTGTGGATCGCGAGTTGGCTGATCTTCTGCTGCAGGACTTGATCGGAGCCGTGCCGGCTGACCGCGCGGTTGTGCTGATCACCCACACTGAGTTGCCGGCCGAGATACCGGCGGAAACGCTGGAGCTGACGGCGCCAGCGTAGGCTTGCCAATCTGCGCCAGCGCGCGTGAGGTCTGTCAGCATTGGCCGGCTGGTCCAGCTGCGGCAGGGGGTGCTGCGGGCTCAGCGAGAGCGAAGCACCCGCCCAGCTCGCTGAAGCCGCATCGCTCTCTGCACACGTGTCCGTGTGGCTCGAAGCTCAGCGCAACTCAGCCTCGCTGCTCGGAGAACATGGCCTCGCCGCTGGGCCCCGCAGCGGGGAGCGACGCAACCGTTTCCCAGCAGCGGTCGAGTGCCTCACGAAACCACTGCAGCCGACCCGGGACTGGAGCAGAGAGGGGTACCCCGTCAATCTCGGTGACCGGCCGAATGCCGTGCAGCGCGTTGACCGCCCAGACTTCGCTCTGCTGAAGTGTTTTCGGAGTGGGCGCGCCCAGTGTGAACCCCCCGGTGCGGCGGCGGTGTGGTGCGACGCCAACAAGCCTCCGCGACGCCGCATTACTGATGAGTGACTCGGTAATTGAGCGCACTCTGTTCGGGCTCGAGATGATGTGCCCGGACTCCGGGCTGTCGTCGGCCCAATAGATCAGGCTCGTTGTGGCGCCCTCGAGCGCGCGTCCTTGGGTATCGAGGAGCAGGGCTTCGGCTTCGAGCTCACGATTGAGCGCAGTAAGGGTGCCGATGTTCGGCCCTTTGCGATCCGGGTGTGTGAGCTTGAGCCCGCTCACGCTGCGCATGGCGAGCGACTCACTGAGCTGGGGCATCGGCCGAAGCGAGAGCGCGTACTCAGGTCCGCTGGCCGTGCGCCACAACTCCAGGCGCGGAAACCCCGCACCGAACGCGGCAATGCGGTGCCGTGCCTGTTCAATGAAGGCGTCGAGTCGCGTCGCTTCGCCATCTGGGAGTTCGATCTGGGCTGCGATGAGTGCCGAATCCCGGTCGGCTGACGCCAGGGAATCGCGCATCTTCTGCTCGGCTGCCGCCTGGCGCTGTGCATGCCGGCGGGCGGCAGTGTCACTGAGTGAATCGAGAAAGGCCTCCCGCACGGTGCCGCTGAACCGTGCAAGGTGGTGCGCGAACCCGCGCACCTGGGCAACATCAGCGTGATCTCTGACTCTGAAAGAATCCGCGACGAGGAGCTTTCGGGGCTCGGGGGGCGCTGTCATGCCGTGAGCGTACCATCAGCGATATGCTGTGCCCGTGACGGCGAGGGGACAGGGCGGAGCGAAGCGCGCAGTCGCGGTTCCCGGTGGTGCTGCGGCGGTTGCGCGGCGGATTGCGACGCGCGAGTCGGCGTGGTGTTGGCTCGACGGCGGAGCGCCGGCTCCGGGTGAAACGAGCACGAGCTACTGCGGCATCGCCTCCGAGGTGCGGATCGCCGAGTCGGGTCGAGAACGAGCGTTTCTTGCGGGACTTGGCAGCGATCACCCACACTCAGGCGCTGCGGGTTCAGGCTTCTCCTCCGGCTGGATCGTTGCTCTCGGCTATGAGTTCGGGGTCGCCCTGCTCGGGCTCGATCCGGCACCGGATGATGCTGCAGCAGGGTTCGCGCTGCGCCTCGACGTCGTGCTTGCCGTGACCGGCGAGCAGGGCGAGCTCCGTGGAGGATCGGAGCGAGAGCTCGACGCGTGGATTCTGGCGCACGGCGATGTACTTTCCGGCGCCGGTGATGCGGCGTATCCTGCGGGTGCTGGGGCAGGGCAACGAGCGCCGGCCCCGGCTTCAGCGGTGTGGCGTCGCTCTGACTCTGACTACATCAGCGAGGTGGAGACCTGCAAAGCGGCGATCAAAGCGGGTGATGCCTATGTGCTGTGCCTCACCGACACCGCAGAGCTGCGAGGTGATTTCGATCCGCTCGCACTGTTTGAGCGGCTGCGCGTGAACGGTCCAGCGAGCCGTGGTGCCGTCATCGTGACGCCGGATCGGTCACTCGTGAGCACGAGTCCAGAGCGGTTCCTCTCCGTGCACTCCGGGCGCATCGCGACCCACCCGATCAAGGGCACGCGGCCGCGCGGCGCCACATCGCAGCTCGATGCTGGCCTCGCACGCGAGCTTGCCGCGGATCCCAAGGAGCGCGCCGAGAACCTGATGATTGTTGATTTGCTGCGCAATGATCTCGCGCAGGTGTGCGTGCCGGGCAGTGTGGCCGTGAGCGGGTTTCTCCGAGTCGAGACGCACCCGCATGTGCATCAGCTCGTCAGCACGGTGAGCGGACAGCTGGCCGGCGGACGCGGCATCGCTGACGCACTCGCGACCTGTTTCCCAGGTGGGTCGATGACCGGCGCGCCCAAGCGCAGCGCCGTCGAGATTCTCGCAGGACTTGAGGCTGGCCCACGCGGGCTCTACGCCGGCTGTTTCGGCTGGATCGACGATCGCGGTGACGCAGAGCTCGCGATGACGATCCGCGGGGTGGAGCTGCGCCCTGGACGGGCACTCGTGGGGGCGGGAGGTGGCATCACCGCCGACTCGGTGCCTGAGAACGAGGTGCGTGAGAAGCACTTGAAGGCCAGCGCGCTGCTTACAGCGCTCCGGGACTGACGGCTCGCTCTGCTCGCGGCCAGATTCCCGGCGCCGACGCGGTATTCTGGAGGGTATGTGCCGCGCGCGAGTGCGGCGATCCAAACCAAGATCGAGGTGTGTGTGACCGAGCAGCTGAGCCGTGATGCCGAGGGCTACGACTTCCAAGCGATTCAGGATCGCTGGCTTCCCGTATGGGAGGACCTGAAGCCGTTTGAGGTCGGCGTTGGCGACGCTTCGCGGCCGAAGAAGTACGTCCTCGATATGTTCCCGTATCCCTCGGGGGATCTGCACATGGGCCACGCGGAGGCGTTCTGCTTCGGCGACGTGTTGGCGCGCTACTGGCGAGGCCAGGGCTACGACGTGCTGCACCCGATCGGGTGGGACTCGTTCGGGCTGCCCGCGGAGAACGCCGCGATCAAGCGCGGCGTCGATCCGCGCGAGTGGACGTACGCGAATATCGCGCAACAGAAGGCCAGCTTCCGTGTCTACGCGCCGTCGTTTGACTGGAGCCGCGTGCTGCACACGAGCGACCCCGAGTACTACAAGTGGAATCAATGGCTGTTCCTCAAGATGTACGAGAAGGGCCTGGCCTACCGTAAGGCCAGCTGGGTGAACTGGGATCCCGTGGACCAGACCGTGCTCGCAAATGAGCAGGTCCTCGCGGACGGCACCTCCGAGCGCTCGGGGGCCATGGTCGTCAAAAAGAAGCTCACGCAGTGGTACTTCCGGATCACCGATTACGCAGACCGCCTGCTCGATGATCTCGACGCACTCGAGGGCCAGTGGCCCACGAAGGTGCTCAACATGCAGCGCAATTGGATCGGCCGCTCTCGTGGCGCCGAGGTCGAATTTGAGATCGAGGGGCGGGCGGAGAAAGTTCCCGTCTTCACCACGCGTCCCGACACACTGCACGGCGCCACCTTTATGGTGGTCGCCCCTGACGCCGATCTCGCCGCAGAGCTCGTGGCAGATGCCTCGCCTGAGGTGCGCATGCGGTTCCAGGAATATTTGGAGCAGACTCAAAAGCAGACTGAAATTGAACGGCAGAGCACGGAGCGAGAGAAGACGGGCGTCTTCCTTGATCGCTTCGCAGTGAACCCGGTCAACGGCGAGCGCATTCCCGTGTGGGCATCCGACTACGTGCTCGCTGATTACGGCCACGGTGCAATCATGGCGGTGCCGGCGCACGATCAGCGAGACCTCGACTTTGCGAAGAAGCTTGATCTGCCGGTGCGGGTCGTTGTTGACGTCCGAGATACGGACGGCGTTGCGCTGCCGGATCCGGCTGAGAGCGGTACGGCCACCTCGGGTGAGGGCGTGATGGTCAACTCTGCCGAGCTCAACGGGCTCGGCAAAACCGAGGCGATCGCCAAAGCGGTTGAGGTGCTCGAGGCGCGCGGCACTGGCCGCGCCGCCACGACCTACCGCCTGCGCGATTGGCTGATTTCGCGCCAGCGCTACTGGGGCACACCGATTCCGATCCTGCACGGCGCCGATGGCGACATGCGCCCGGTCGATACTGCGTCGCTCCCGGTCGAGTTGCCAGCATCCGAGGGGCTCGACCTGAAGCCGAAGGGGAGTAGCCCGCTCGGCGCTGCCACCGAGTGGGCGACTGTGGTGGATCCGGATACCGGGGAATCTTGGACGCGGGATCCGGACACGATGGACACCTTCGTGGACAGCTCCTGGTATTACCTGCGGTTCCTCTCGGCAACGGACAACACGCAGGCGTTCGATCCGGAGCTCGTGAATGCCTGGGGGCCGATCGACCAGTACGCAGGTGGCGTTGAGCATGCCATCCTGCACCTGCTGTATTCGCGCTTCATTACGAAGGTGCTGCACGATCTCGGCTACCTCGACTTCGAAGAGCCGTTCACGGCACTGCTGAACCAGGGCATGGTGCTGCAGGACGGTGCGAAGATGTCGAAGTCGAAGGGGAACCTCGTCGAGTTCGCAAGCGAACTGCAGGCGCACGGCGCCGACGCGCTGCGCGTGACACTCGCGTTCGCCGGTCCACCCGAGGACGATATCGACTGGGCTGACGTCTCCGTGCAGGGCTCCGCGAAGTTCCTGGCCCGCGCCTGGCGCGTGGCGGATGACGTCGAGTCGGGTGGGGCGCCGGCAGGTGCCGACGCGAGTGCGGGTGACAAAGTGCTGCGGCGTTCGACACACCGGCTTCTCGCCGATGCTCCCGGCCTGATTGAGGCATACAAGTTCAACGTGGTCGTGGCGCGGCTCATGGACCAGATCAACGTGACGCGAAAGACCATCGACTCGGGCGCCGGCGTTGCGGATCCTGCGGTACGCGAATCCGCTGAGGCGGTCGCCCAGATTCTCTCGCTGTTCGCACCGTATGCCGCTGAGGACATGTGGGCGAAGCTGGGGCACCCGGCCACTGTGGCGCTCGCTGTTTGGCCGAAGGCTGATCCTGCGCTGCTCGTCGAGGACGAGGTCACCCTGGTCGTGCAGGTGGACGGCAAAGTGCGTGATCGCTTGACGCTGCCAGCAACGGTGACTGAGGCCGAGGCTGAGGCGGCTGCGCGCGAGTCGGCTGCGGTACAGCGCGCGATCGGGGACCGCCAGATCGTCAATGTGATTGTGCGTGTACCGAAGATCGTGAGCATCGCGACGAAACCCGCCTAGCGGGTGCGCTCAAGGGGGTCGTGGCCGGTGGCTGCGGCCCCCTTGTGCGTTTCATGGGGCCGAGCGCTTGCAAGCTCCGCTTCACCATGCAGACGGGCGTTTGAGATGTGTTACATTCGGAGACAGCGCGGCGCTCCGCGCACGCAGCTGTTCGAGGAGGAACCCCGGATGACACGACATGCGCGGTACGTCGACGCGGCGGGGGACCTTCGGCTGGGTGAGCTGGAGGTGCGTGCGGACGGCGCGCTCCGGATGCGACCGGATTCCTGCACCGGGGCCCGTGCGGATCCCTTGGTGCTGAGACCCGCGCCCTCGGTGCTGCGCGGGGGCATCGTCACCGGCCATTTCACTGATTGGCATGTGCATCTTCAGCTCATCGACGCGACTGAACTCGACGGCGGTCCTATCGGTCGCGTGCTGGACCTCGGCGGTACTCCGGAGACGATCCGCGCGTTGCGTGACCGCGGACAGGCTGCGGAGCTGCGGAGTGCTGCGCAGATCGATTTCGCTGGTGCCTTCCTCACCGCGCCGGGTGGCTATCCCAGTGACCGCTCGTGGGCGCCTCCCGGCTCTTTCCGCGAGTTGCGAACAGTGTCCGATGCCGCATCGGCCGTGGCTGAGATGGCCAGTCTCGGTGCGAGCCACATCAAAGTGGCCAGCAATAGCGCAGCGGGCCCGGTGCTGAGTGATGAACTCTTTCGTGCGGTGGTGGCCGCTGCCACAGCTGCTGGGCTCCCTGTCGTGGCGCATGCGGAGGGGCCAGGCGAGGCAATGCGGGTGTTCGAACTCGGGGCGACCTGGTACGCGCACACGCCGTTTTCTGAGCGCCTCAGTGAGGATGAGCTGCGGGTGCTTGCGAACGGGGCGATCTGGATCTCTACTCTCGACATCCACGGCTGGGGCGCACCAGACGAGGAGTTCCAGATCGCGCTCGACAACCTCGCAGGATTCGCCCGGCTGGGCGGGCGCGTGCGGTACGGCACTGACCTCGGGAACGGGCCGCTCCCGACGCGGCTCAACGCGCGGGAACTCGCGGGTCTCGGGCGGGCAGGGCTGAGCCCCGCTGCACAGCTCGCGGCGCTGACGCCGGCTGATCCCACCCGGGACGACAGTGTGCTGTTGTGGGTGCCAGGCGATGGCATGGAGCACCTGGATCTCGCAGCGGCGCGGCCGCTCACCAGCTCAACACTGCCTGATTCAGGAGATCTCCGATGACCGATGACACGACTCAGCTTCTCGCGCGCGCTGCCGCACTTGACGCTACTGATCCGCTTGCGGAATTCGCTGAGCGCTTTGTGCCCGCCAGCGGGGTGGTTGCGTATCTCGACGGAAACTCGCTCGGGCGGCCCCTGCGCGCCACGAGCAGTCGGATTGATGCGTTCGTTCGCGGTGCGTGGGGTTCGCGTCTGATCCGATCTTGGGATGAGCAGTGGATGGAACTGCCGCTCACTCTCGGTGACCGCGTTGGTGCGATCGCGCTCGGCGCCGCGGCTGGCCAGACAGTGGTAGCCGATTCAACGACGGTAATGCTGTTCAAACTCATCTCTGCGGCCGTGGGCCTGCGGCCGGGACGCAGCGAGATTCTCATCGAGGGGAGCAATTTCCCCACGGACCGCTTCGTGGCGTCGGGGATCGCGGCCGCACACGGGCTCGAACTGCGGGTGCTGGCGGGTGATCCGCTGACCGGAGTTTCCGCCGAAGGCGTCGCGGAGGCGGTTTCAGAACGGACCGCACTCGTGGTGCTCAGCCACATCGATTACCGCTCCGGCGCGGTCGCCGATATGCCTGCGATCACCGCTGCAGCGCACGCGGCCGATGCGCTCATACTGTGGGACCTGTGCCACTCGGTCGGAGCCGTGCCCCTCGAGCTGGATCGCTGCGGAGTCGACTTCGCGGTGGGGTGCACGTACAAGTATCTGAATGGTGGGCCAGGATCTCCTGCATTTGCGTATGTCCGCAGTGACCTGCAGGGAAGCGCCGAACAACCGATCTGGGGCTGGATGGGCGCGGCCAACGTGTTTGAGATGCGAGAGCAGTACGAGCCGGCTTCGGGCATGCGGAGATTCATCAGTGGCACTCCGCCGGTGCTCGGCATGCTTCCCCTCATGGACATGCTCGATCTGGTGGAGGAAGCGGGGCTCGCGAGGATCCGTGCGAAGTCACACTCTCTGACTGCCCTGGCGATCGAGGCGTATGACCAGGTGCTGGCGCCACTCGGGGTGACGTTGCGCACTGCGCGGGATCCGGAACTGCGTGGTGGGCACGTGACGTTCGGGCACGAGCGCTTCCAGGAGATCACGCTGCGCCTGTGGGGAGATGGGGTGCTCCCTGACTATCGGCATCCTGGTGGTATTCGAATCGGCCTGTCTCCATTGAGCACGAGCCATGCCGAGACGCTGCGAGGTGTACTCGCGATTCGGGATGCCCTCGTGTGAGAAGATGCCACCGGCGCGCTTCGGAATGCCCTGACACGGTCTTCGCCCCCAGCCGCGCGGTTCAGGGTTCAATCACGAAGTTCTCCCCAATGACGTCATAGGGGCGTTGAGAGGCGCGGCGTCTCCCTAGTTTGAGGGGCATGACTCCCGATCATCTCCGTGCTCGCCTGCCAGCCACCGAGCGGCCTCTTCTGCGTCTACCCGAGCCGCCGGGCGAGGACCCCGAGCGATACCCACTCGACTCGCGAGTCGTACCGCAGGACGTCGCCTCGTCGCTGAGCGCTGCCTCGCAGCAGCCGACCCCGCAACGTTGGAACTCGGAAGTGCTGCTCACCGGGCTCTCCCACCGGGAACAGCCGGTGCACAGCAATGGATCAGCGCCTGAGCCACGCTCAGATCGTGGAGCCTGGGTGCGGGAGCCCACGCCAGAACGTCACGGCGCTGCCCTGCATTGGGCGGCTACCGTGTCACTCCGCGATCGCATACGACACGGCATCGCCGCGCCAATGGCCGTGGGGACGACGGTCTTCGTAGTGGCGCTCGGTGTTGCACTGGTCGTCAGCCTGCTGAGTTCGCGGGGCAACGTGCTGCCGGAGGACACGGGAAGCGGGGCCCCCAGCACGGTGGACGCGCTCGAATTGGCGGCCGGAGGCAACGGAACCGGAACCGATGGTGCGCCTGCTGCGATGACTCGCGGCTCAGGAGCTCGAGCTGGCGAGCCCGCTGATGCGCTGGGGAACGATCCACACTTTGTCCACGTCGTGGGTGCAGTCCTGGCGCCGGGGTGGTCGAGCTTCCCGAGGGCGCGAGGGTATCGGACGCACTCGACGCAGCGGGAGGCGCGACATCCGAAGCGGTGCTCGCTGGGGTCAACCTTGCGCGGCTCGTGGTGGATGGCGAACAGATTGTCGTGCCCGATGCTGCTGCTGTGGTGGCGGGGGAGACCGAGGCAGCGGCTGCGAATCCCCGGTCTCCGCGTGGTGAGGCCGGTGGCAAAACTCGACTCAACATCGCCGATGCTGCCGAACTTGAGCAACTGCCACGGATCGGCCCAGCAATCGCCCAGCGGATCATCGAGTGGCGCATCGAGCACGGCCCGTATGCGTCCGTCGATGCTCTGCTCGACGTGCCCGGAATTGGTGTCAAGACCCTGGACGGGTTTCGAGACCGCGTAGAGCCGTGACCGCGCAGAGTGAGCGGGCGCGCGCTCCGGTGTGTGCGCCTCCCGATCCGGCACACGGTGACCGAATGAGACGCTGGGCTTCGGTGGCCGTGAGCGGGACTGCGGCTGGGCAGTGCGGGCCCGGTCTGCCCATTGGCCGACACCGGGCGAACACTGGAACTCGCCGATGACTGGGGCTCACCGTGACTCGAGCCGCGTCGAAGCCGACCGTGAGTTCCTGAGCGCTGTTCACCCAGCGTTCCGCAGCGGGCAACCACCGCCCGGGATCTGGCGGCTCCTCGCTCCGGCACTCCTCGCGTGGGCGCTGAGCGCGTTCGCGGTGGTCCGGCCCGGGACGGGGCGCTGGCTGCTGCTCGGTGGTGCTGCGCTCGGCGTTGTCGTCGTGTGTGGCGAACTCTTCGCCGGACTGCAAGACGCACGGCGGAAGCGCGAGCATGATCGCCGACAGCCACCAGACTCAGCCCACCGAGCGCTCGGGAAACCGACTGCCCGCGCGCGGACACCGCGGTACCTCGCCGGGCCGGTGGTGATCAGCTGCGCCCTCGTGGCGCTGCTCGGGGCTCGAATCGATCACGGCGAGACGGTGCGCAGTGACGCGACTCTCGAAGCTCAGGCGGAGCGAACTACCGCCCGCAGCTACGAGGTGATCCTGCGCGGATACCCCACCACCGGGGACGGCGCGACCTGGATTGTGGCGAGCGTGCGCGGAGCGAACGGTTGGGTGCCGATCGTGCTCTGGTGTGGCAACGATGCCTTCGATACCCGCGCGGAGACCGCTCGCTCAGTGACCGGAGCCATGAGCGCTGCCGCGCCGCCTCCGTCGGGATCACCGTCGGGGAGTGCGCCTGAGCCGGAGCACGAACGCGACGTGTGTGCACCTGAGTGGGGGCCAGGGGCTGCCGTGGTGGTCCGCGGTACGCTCGTCAAACTGGAGGCAGGATCGAGCTCAGCGTTCGGTGTCCGGGTCAGTGCGGCCCGGTCACGCAGCAGCGGGGAGCAGCGAGCACTGGAGCGGCCGGACTCAGGACCGGCCTGCGGGCCGCGGCAGCGCAGATCTCAGGGGCGGAACTCGTCCCCGGCCTTGCTGTCGGAGACACCGCTCTGGTGGATCAACACACCGATGCGCAGATGCGGAACGCGTCGTTGACCCATATGGTCGCGGTGTCCGGAGCAAATTGCGCACTTGTTACGAGCTCGCTCGGATGGGTTGTTGCGCGCTGCGGAGCGGGCCGTCGGATACGGGTCCTCGTGCAGGCCACGGCGCTGATGGTGTTCGTGTATATCGTCGGTCCCGACCCAAGCGTGCAACGCGCTGCAGTGATGGCCGCGGTGATCCTGCTGTCTGGGTATGGCGGGAAACGCAGTGTCGCGCTTCCCGCACTTGCCTGTGCGATCATCGCACTCCTGGTGCGCGATCCGTGGCAGTCCTTGCATCCTGGCTTCGCGCTCTCCGTTGCGGCAACAGGCGGCATCTTACTCGCGGTGCCCGCGTTCACCCGCGCGCTCGCACGTTGGATGCGGGTGCCCCGGTGGGCCATCCTTCCGATCGCCGTGGCCGCGGCGGCTCAAATGGCGTGTGCGCCGCTACTGGTGCTCATTCAACCGGGACTGCCCGCGGTCGGCGTGCTCGCCAACGTGGTGGCCGCGCCTGCTGCGCCGTTCGGAACAGGGCTCGGCCTCGTCGCCCTGATCACACTTCCGATCGCGCCGGACTTGGGCGCGTGGTGCACACAGCTGGCTGGCGTGGCAGGGCAGTGGATTGTTGGAACGGCGGCAGTGACGTCAGCATTGCCGTACGCACGTTGGCCGTGGCCTGGTGGCTGGCCAGGAGCTCTGCTGCTCGCGGGCGTCGAGGTCGCACTCGGCCTCGCTTGGTGGCTGTTCTCCAGCAGAGTCAGTCGGTCCGCGCGGGGTCGGCCCTGGGGCTCCGCCACGACCGCTTCTAAATCGGCCGTTCGTTGGACGCTCGGCCTCGCGACAGCCGGAGTGGGCACGCTGCTGGGGCCCACCGTAGTTGCGCCGACCACCGCGCGCACTGCTGTGCCGCAGGATTGGAGCGTTGTGGCGTGCGACGTTGGCCAGGGAGACGCCGTTCTGGCCCGTGATCCGGCGAGACCCTCGGAGGTGCTGCTCGTGGACACCGGTGACGACGCAGAAGCGCTCCTGGGATGCCTGGAACGGTTTCGGGTCGACCGGATCACTCTGTTGGTCATCAGCCATGATCATCAGGACCACTTCGGTGCACTCAGCGCGGTGTCGAGCCGCGTGGATCGAGCGTTGGTGGCCCCAGAAAACCGTGAGGGTGGGCGTACGCGACCCCTGCTCGAGGAGCTCGGGCGCGCAGGTATCCCCGTCGACATCGCGCGTGGCGGTGCCCGGGGCACTGTCGGCGCGGGCATGCCGTGGCGCATACTGGGCCCGAGCGGGGAGCGCGTGCCAGCCAATGCCAACGCTGCAAGCGTGGTGATGACCGTGCGTGCCGGAGCATTCACGGTGTTGTTTCTCGGGGACACCGGTGAAGAATCACAGACTGAGTTGCTCAGATCAGCTGGCGAGCTCCGCGCAGACATCGTAAAAGTCGCGCACCACGGCTCGCGCGACCAAGCCCCTGCGTTGCCCGCACGAGTCAGGGCTGAACTGGGGCTGATCTCGGTGGGCCTGGACAATCGCTACGGACACCCCACGACAGAAACCTTGGCTGAGTTGCGCTCAGCGGGCACGCGGCCAGCCCGCACAGATGAACTGGGGAGCATCGCGGTGAGCGGAGAACCGGGGCGGCTTCGCGTGTGGGGAACATCTCCGAGGGCGCCCTCAGAATCAGCCACCGTGGTCCGCTCAGACTGAACGCTCCGCACTCTCACAGTGTCGATAGTCCGGGTGTCTGGGGTCACAGCTAGGGTTGAGGGGTGGCAGCAGCACGAGGAACCCAAGCGAAGACCCCGCAGCTCGACTGGACGGAGGCACGCCCTGCTCCGGTCGTGCTCATTAGCGGGCCGGAGGCCTTTCTTGCTGACCGCGCCGCTCAGGCGATCCGCACCACACTTGTCGAAGCGCACCCCGATCTGGAGGTGCACGACGTCGACGCCGCATCCTATGCAGCGGGGGAGCTGTTCACGCTTGCGAGCCCGTCACTCTTTGCTGAACCCAGACTCCTCCGCATTGACGGAGTCGAGAAATGCTCAGATGCGTTCATTGAGGATGCGAAACGCTACCTGACCGAGCCCGCGGACGACACGACGATCGTGCTGCGGCACAGCAGCGGCCAGCGAGGCAAGGCGCTCCTGGACCTGATTCGTAAGGGAACCGGCGATGCGATTGAGATCGCTTGTCCTGAGGTGAAGAAAGACGCCGACCGGCTCGCATTCGCCCAGGCAGAGTTCCGTCGCCTCGGTGCGCAGATCACCCCGGGAGCGCTCCGAATGCTCGTCGGTGCATACTCTGGTGGCATCGGCGAACTGGCTGGCGCTTGCGTGCAGCTCGTCTCTGACGTTGGAGCGCGCATTTCCGAGGATGAGGTCAACCGCGCGACAGAGGGCCGGGTCGAGACGAACGCATTTCGTGTCGCTGATGCGGCTACTGCCGGGCGAGGCGCGGAAGCTTTGGTGCTGCTGCGCCAGGCGCTCTCCACTGGCACAGACCCGATCCCGCTGCTCGCAGCGCTCAATATGAAAATGCGCGCTATGGCTCGCGTCTACGGTGCGAGCGGTGGAAGCGGCCAACTCGCGAAGGAATTGGGCATGGCCCCGTGGCAGGTTGAGCGTGCGCAGCGCGAGCTCCGTGGCTGGCGCGAGGCTGATCTCGCTCGCTGTATCGACCAGGCGGCCGAGACCGAGTGGCTCCTCAAAGGCGGCACACGCGATCCCGAGTACGCCCTCGAGAAGTTTGTGCTCCTCGTGGCGCGCCGGGGACGCGAACGGCAGTAGATTGCTTGCCCGGCGCCGCGTACTCGGTGGAGCCAGCACACTGCCCGGCGCCGCGCCCAACTCGGATCGTTTGCGGGGAGGGCGGGGTACGGCTGTTCGCTCGGGTGCGGCTGAGACGTCGGAGGGCAACGCAAAACGGGCCCCGCCGTAGCGGAGCCCGTTTGGGTGAGATCCAGAGGATCTCGAAGCACGATGCTTAGAGCGCAGCAACCTGGCTCGCGAGAGCCGACTTGCGGTTCGCTGCCTGGTTCTTGTGGATAACGCCCTTGGAAACGGCCTTATCGAGCTTGCGGCTCGCGACCTGGAGCTTCTCCTCAGCGACGGTCTTGTCGCCGGCAGTGATGGCCACACGCGTCGCGCGGACCGCGGTGCGGAGCTCGCTCTTGTACGCGCGGTTACGCTCGGTAGCCTTCAGGTTGGTCTTGATGCGCTTGATCTGCGACTTAATGTTTGCCACGTTGTGGGGTGTCCTTAACGGTACGGGTTAAACAGGTGAATCCGCGCGGCGAGAGAGGGCACCTTGCGGGGTGTGTGGTGTGAGCCACACGCAAGCCAAGAACCAACTCTAGCAGATATCCGCGTAAATCGAATGAGACCGGACGCGGCGCGGCGCGCTTGAGGGTCTCCCTCTCTGAAGTCGGAGCTGAGCCAAGCGCCACTCACCAGCTCACCTCATCGCCGACGTGGATCTCGCCACCTGAGCCGGTGGGGAGCAAGAGCCGTCCCAGCGTTGGTTCGTGTTGCCCGAGCTGCTGCGTGAGAGTGGTCAAGATCCTCAGGTCGCGCTTGCCCGTGTCTGGATTCGCGTGGGTGGCGAGGCAGCGCACGATTGAGTGCTGCGGAGCAAACTCGACGCCGCCAATTGTGACTGGTCCGCGCCACGCGAGCTCGGCCTCGGCGGGCACGCCGTCGATCACGATGTTCGAACGAAAACGCCGGTCGTCCACCGTCGTGTCGAGCACCGTGGAGAGCGCCTGTACGCTCGCGCTGCTGTGCACGGAAATGTAGCCCCGTGCGCGATCCTGAAAGCGGGAGGTGATCCCGTCACCCAGGAGTTTGAGGGGAAGGCGTCCGGGTCGCTGCAGACGTTTGGCCTCAGGAGTGGTGAGCACGAACTCGGTCACCGCGTCCTCGAGTGCCAGCCGTCCTGCAGTGTCGAGACCAGCCTGCACGAGCACCCTGCCGTCACGAGAGAGGCGAACCGTGCCACTTTCCGCGGCATACTCCAGACGCAGCTCAGCGAGCGCTGGGAAGTCCTGGAGCGAAAGCCCTCCAGCCTTCGGCCACGAATCGAGGCCGTCACGGTCCTCGGGCTCCACCGCATCGGCGAAGCGGAAGGCCAGTACGCGGTCACCTGAGATCCTGCCATCATCCTGCACCAGCAGCGATTGCACGGGTTCGGGGGTAAACCCCTTCACTGGGTAGCGCGAGAGCGCGACGACTGTGGCCATGACCCCATCTTTGCAGAGCCTGTTCGTGGCTCAATGAGCGACTGGCGCTCGCTGCATGCGATAATGGCTCACAATGTCTCCACGCAGCGTGAACCCTCCTGTCCCGGCGTCGACCGACCCCGCGCGCATCCGCAACTTTTGCATCATTGCGCACATCGATCACGGCAAGTCGACGCTTGCTGACCGCATGTTGCAGGTCACGGGCACCGTACCCGACCGCGAAATGCGGGCGCAGTACCTCGATCGCATGGATATTGAGCGCGAGCGCGGTATCACGATCAAGTCGCAGGCCGTCCGCATGCACTGGGATGCCGATGGCACCGCGTACGCACTCAACATGATCGACACGCCGGGTCACGTCGACTTCAGCTATGAAGTCTCGCGCTCACTTGCAGCGTGTGAAGGCGCCATTCTGCTCGTTGACGCAGCACAGGGGATTGAGGCGCAGACGCTCGCGAACCTCTATCTCGCCATGGAGAACGACCTTGAGATCATTCCCGTGCTGAATAAGATCGATCTTCCTGCCGCGGACCCTGAGCGCGTGTCGCGCGAGATCGCTGATCTCATCGGCGGAAACCCCGAGGACATTTTGAAGGTGTCTGGCAAAACCGGGGCAGGCGTCGAAGAGCTGCTCGACAGTGTTGTGCAGCGGATTCCGGCCCCCGTTGGCGACCCCGACGCGCCACCCCGGGCGATGATCTTTGACTCGGTGTACGACGCCTACCGCGGTGTTGTCACCTACGTGCGCATGATTGACGGCAAACTCTCACCGCGTGAAAAGGTGCAGATGATGTCGACCGGGTCTGATCACGAAGCGCTTGAGATTGGTGTGTCGTCTCCGGAGCCGACACCAACGAAGGGGCTCGCAGTCGGCGAGGTGGGCTACCTCATTACCGGCGTGAAAGACGTGCGTCAGTCGAAAGTCGGAGACACGATTACTTCGAAGCGCAATCCCGCTTCTGAGGCGCTGCCCGGCTACACCGATCCGAAGCCGATGGTGTTCTCCGGGCTGTACCCGCTCGACGGCAGTGACTACCCGGTGCTCCGTGAAGCCCTGGACAAGCTCAAGCTTGAGGATGCGGCGCTGCAGTTCGAACCGGAAACGTCTGTCGCGCTCGGCTTCGGCTTCCGTTGCGGATTCCTCGGCCTGTTGCACCTCGAGATCGTCTCAGAGCGCCTGCGCCGCGAATTCGACCTCGATCTCATCGCCACCGCGCCCAGTGTGATTTACCAGGTCACCACGGACGATGGCAAAGAAGTGACCGTCACAAACCCTTCGGAATACCCCGACGGAAAGATCGCGAGCGTCCGCGAACCGGTCGTCAAAACTGCCATCCTCGCACCGAAAGACTATGTCGGGGCGATCATGGAGCTGTGCCAGAGCCGACGGGGCAACCTCATGGGGATGGAGTATCTCGGTGAGCGTGTTGAGCTGCGCTACAGCATGCCGCTCGGAGAAATCGTGTTCGACTTCTTCGATCATCTGAAGAGTCGTACCCAGGGCTACGCGAGCCTCGACTACGAGCCGATGGGGGATCAGGAAGCCGACCTCGTCAAGGTGGACATCCTGTTGCAGGGAGAAGCGGTCGATGCGTTCAGCGCGATTGTGCACCGCGACTCGGCTTACGCCTACGGCACGATGATGGCTGAGCGACTGCGCAAATTGATCCCGCGGCAGCAGTTCGAAGTCCCGATCCAGGCTGCAATTGGTGCGCGCGTGATTGCCCGTGAAACGATTCGTGCGATCCGCAAGGATGTCCTTGCCAAGTGCTACGGTGGCGACATTAGCCGCAAGCGCAAGCTGCTCGAGAAGCAGAAGGAAGGCAAGAAGCGCATGAAGATGGTCGGCCGCGTCGAGGTGCCGCAAGAAGCGTTCATCGCCGCCCTTTCGGGGGACGTGGAAGGCAAGGACGCGGCGAAGCGATGAGCGCGGGCCAGCCCCCGCGGCGCCGCAACCACGTCGATATGCCCGTTGCGTACGCGGCAGTCGGCGCATCGCGTGCACCAGATCTGATGCGCTTCCCGCCGAGCGGCAGCACTCCCTACGAGGAGGAGCTGCGCCTGGGGAGTGGGCAGGAACGGTTCCTCCTCGCATCCAGCCTGCTGATGACCTGGGGCGCCCAGCGCGGCGGCGGGTTCACCGTTCGCGAAACTGAGCGCGGCACGGGAGCCACCTATCTCAGCCCGAGCTTCGACGGTGCTGGCATGCCGCAAGCCGCCGGCGAAGTTGAGGAACACTTCGGCCCTGAGGGTGAACCGTACGTGGTTGCCGGAACGACGGCGGTGCTCGGTACGCCGGGAAAGCCTGATCGCGATATTCTCGTGGTGTACACGGTCTCCGAGCCGCGCCGCGTCGGCTTTGCCTGGGGCACGAGAGACGAGGACGGTCCCGTCGGGGAGCAGTTGTTCGCCGTCGAGCTCCGTGACGACGACACCGTGTGGGCGATTTCCCGCGGTTTCCTCGAGGCGCCGAAGAGCGGACTACTGGGACTGCGGGCTCGGGCCGAGGTCAAGCTTGCCGTAGAGGCGGTGCGCAAGCAGCTTGCGGCGCTCGCACCTGGGGCGCAGGCCAACGGCGTGGATATTGATTCCACGGCGACAGCTGCTCCTGAGGATCCCGCCCCCGAATTGCGTGGTACTCCGACAGCGGCAGAGCCGGGGGACGCTGCGGACCCGACGAGCGCTGCCGCACCTGCGGCTCCTTCTGAACCTGCGGACCTTGAGGCGTCTGGGGCTCCTGCCGAGCCTGCTGACTCTGAAGCGTCTGGGGCTCCCGCTGAACCTGCGGACCTTGAGGCGTCTGGGGCTCCCGCTGAGCCTGCTGACTCTGAAGCGTCTGGGGTTCCCGCTGAGTCTGCTGAGCCTGCTGAGCCTGCTGACCCTTCGGTTCCGGTGGAATCCACTCCTGACTCAAGTGCGACTGCCGGTGACACTGCGTCGCGTCAGGATCCGGAGCAGGATGAGGAACAGGAACAGGAACAGGAACAGGAGCTTGTGAGGGAGCACGACTCCGCTCCTGCGGGCTCATCTGAGGACGGCTCGGTCGCAACCGACACCGCAGAGGGATCACAGGCGCCAGAAGCCCCACCGGTTCCAGGTTCAGTCGATACGGCGAACCAACGAGTGACACATAAGCGTCGCCCGGGCACACCCCGTGCGTAACGAATGAGAGCGAGAACCTCCGATGCCGAGCGCACTGCCTGAGGGCGATCCGGCACCTGCGAACGGGGCGTTGCCCGCGAGCGTGTTAGACGGTGCGCAGACACGCCGATTTGGCGTGTATGTGCACGTGCCCTACTGCCGCGTGCGCTGCGGGTACTGCGACTTCAATACCTACACGGCAAGCGAACTCGGGGGCACCCGCCGCGACGAGTACGCGGATCAGGTGGAGTGGGAACTCGCCTTCGGTGCCCGCGTGATGCGCGAGGCTGGGCTTCCCGAGCGCGCGGTGTCCACCGTATTTTTCGGGGGCGGTACGCCAACGCTGTTGCCCGCGAGCGACCTCACTGCGATGCTGAGCAGGATCAAGACCGAGTGGGGTCTCGCACCAGGCGCTGAAGTGACGACCGAGGCAAACCCGGATTCGGTTGACGCGGCCTACCTGCAAGAGCTGGCGGCCGCAGGATTCACACGAGTGAGCTTTGGAATGCAGTCTGCTGTGCCGCATGTGCTCCGCACGCTCGATCGCACGCATCAGCCTGAGCGCGTGCCGCAGGTGGTCGCCTGGGCGCGTGAGGCAGGTTTGCAGGTGAGTGTCGACTTGATCTATGGGACACCGGGAGAGTCGCTAGCTGACTGGGAACGATCTATCGATGCCGCGCTCGTGTGCAATCCGGATCATATTTCGGCATATGCCCTGATTGTCGAATCGGGCACGAAGCTTGCGGCACAGATCCGTCGCGGCGAAGTTGCGCAGCCAGATGAGGATCTGCACGCCGAGATGTACGAGCTCGCCGACGCGCGATTCTCCGCAGCTGGCCTGGGCTGGTACGAGATCAGCAACTGGTCTCGGAGTGCGGACACGCGCTCACGACACAATCTCTCCTACTGGACCGGTGAGGATTGGTGGGCAGCTGGACCCGGCGCGCACAGCCATATCGGGGGAGTGCGGTGGTGGAATGTGAAGCACCCCGGTGCCTATGCCACCCGGGTGAACGAGGGTGTCTCTCCGGCGCATGCCCGTGAGCTGCTGAGCGACACCGCTCGTCGCGAGGAACGAGTGCTCCTCGAAACCCGGATTGTTGACGGTCTGCCCACCCACGTGCTGGATTCCGACGAACGGGCGGTTGTCTCAGCGTTGATCGCCGAGGGGCTCGTCGATGGCCGCGCGGCGATCGGTGGGCGCGTGGTGCCAACGCTGCGCGGACGCCTCCTCGCCGACACCGTGGTGCACCGCCTGCTCGGAGCTTGACAGGCGGCACACTGGCAACGTGTGCCGCGCGGCTTTCTCGGGGCTCGCAGAAGCTGTCGCGGCAGATGCTGCAGAACCTGCCGCTTCTGCAGAACCTGCAGAAGCTGCGAACTGCAGCGAAGGAGACTCCGAGCCGCGACTGAACCCGGCCGCTCCAGCCGTGACCGCAGCAGTTCAGCGCAGCCCCGCAGCCTGAGCTCTCCGGTTCACAAGACCTGCTTCCGTAGCCAAACGGAGAGTCGCTCTGTGGCATATACGGTCAGGAGGATCATAATGATGAGCGCGAGCGTTTGATCGAGCTGCCGCCCCCGAATCGATGCGTCAAGGGCCAACCCGATCCCGCCAGCTCCAACGACCCCCATGATGGTGGCTGAACGGACAAAGACGTCGAAAGTAAACAGCCCGGCCCCGATGATTGCGGGGAAGGCGGTCGGGATGGTGGATGTCACGGTACGTTGCAGCCACCCGGCACCGACAGCGTCCAGCGCTTCGGTAGTGCGTGACAGATCGGTATCTTCGATGGCATCGGCGATGAGCTTGCCGGTGAAACCGATCGCACCAATCGTGAGCGCTAAGACCCCGGCAAGGGGGCCAAGACCCACTGCGACGACGAGCAAGATGGCGAGCATGAGGTCGGGAATGCCTCGCACCACGAGGGTGAGCAGCCGGCTCAGCCGCGCGGCAACCGGGTGGAACGTGGCGTTCTTCGCGGCGATGATCCCGACTGGCAGCGCCAGAATCAGCCCCAGTGTCGCTGCGGCGAGCGCCATCGAGAGCGTCTCCAGCATCAGGGAGAGGTGGGGAGCGAGGTTGGTCACGAAGTCTGGTGGGAACATACCCAGGAGATACGGGCCAATCTCTCTGAGGGCCACGCCTATTTGGCCTGGGCCGAGTCTGAGCATGAGGAAGCTCGTGAGGATCAGCGCGAGCGCACTCCAGCCGAGAATCCACCGGGTCAGCCGATCTGGGCCCCAGCCTGCGCGGATGGGGCCGCCTCTGCGCGCTGGGCGCACGGGAATCGTGAGGGCCGAGGTGGCGTGTGTGCTGGTACTCACGGGGGCTCGTGTCGACATGAGGCGCGCACGTACCGAGAAGGGATTGTGCCGTGCGGGGGCCGATGACCCGAGGATCGCGGTCCGGGCGATAGCGGAGAGCTGCTCGACGAGGAGCACGAGTACGAAGATGATGAGGGCAATTGCGAGCACGCGGGTGTACACCATCTGTCCCAGCACGCGCTGCAGCTCAAAGCCGATCCCGCCGGCTCCGACGAAGCCGAGTATTACCGCGTTTCTCAGGTTGATGTCGAAGCGGTAGAGGCCGAGCGAGATCCAGTTCGACGCGACTTGCGGCAGCACGGCAGCAACGAAGGTCTGCAGTCTGGTGGCGCCCGTTGCCCTGCTTGCTTCCACGATGCCCTCGTCAATTTCCTCGATGCGATCTGCGAAGAATTTGCCGATCATGCCCACCGAGCTGAAGCCCATGGCGAGTACGCCAGCGGTCGGTC
This sequence comes from Leucobacter luti, assembly GCF_019464495.1. Classification (NCBI taxonomy): domain Bacteria; kingdom Bacillati; phylum Actinomycetota; class Actinomycetes; order Micrococcales; family Microbacteriaceae; genus Leucobacter; species Leucobacter luti. Next base: position 155,263 of record NZ_CP080492.1, read on the forward strand.
CGACGCCGATGGCGCGCACGAAGAGGAGCGCGAGGACGAGCGACGGGATTGCTCGGGTCAGCGTGATCACGAAGCGAGCAATGCTATAGGCCACTGGTCCCGTTGTGGTGTTCCGGGCAGCACACACAGCGAGGGGGATCGCGATCACGACTGCGATGGCAGTGCCAGCTGTCACCATCCAGAGCGTCTCAACTACCGCCTGGACATAGCGCCGCCAGTCAGTGAAGTTCGGTGGCACCAGCCGCTCAAGCAGATCTCTGATCGAATCGAGGCGGCCGAACACGTTCCATGGCGTGAAGTTCGTGTTCCAGAGCGCGGCCAGAAACAGTGCCGCCAGAATGAGTGCGGTGACGACGAGGCGGCGCCGCTGCGCGTTCGGAGGCGGCCGCAGTGCTGCTCGAAGCGGCGCAGGGTCGACGGGTGTCGTCATCGAGCGCTGAGTCATTCGGGTGCCTCCGGTGTGTGTGCGTTCGATTCTTCGGCTCGGTAAATCAAGGCGACGTCGTCTGGTTGCACGTCGCCCGCATCCCGGTCGAATACGATCTGACCCCCGCGGAGCCCGACGATGCGGTCGGCCCAGTCGATCGCGACCTCCACTTGATGCAGACTGCAGATCACGGTGAGTCCGTCTTCCTCACTCACCTGCTGGAGGATGTCCAGTACCTGCCGCGATGATTCGGGGTCGAGCGAGGCGACTGGCTCGTCAGCGAGCAGAAGCTCCGGTTGCTGGAACAGCGCTCGAGCGATCCCCACCCGCTGCTGTTGGCCGCCCGAGAGTGTGCCCGCGCGTTGAAATGCGTAATCAGCGAGCCCGACACGGTCGAGCTGTTCGAGTGCCGCCAATCGCATCCGATTTGGGTACATCAGGAGGCCAGAACGTGGCCCGCGGAGTGTGCCGAGGCCGCCTGCCAGTACGTTTTCAATCGCGCTGAGCCGGCCCACCAGGTTGAAATGCTGAAAGACGAACGCCACGCGCTGGCGGAACTGCCGGAGCTGGCGTCCCCGCATCGCCAGCGGGTCCGTGCCGAGCACTGTCAGATCCCCTGTGCTCGGATCGTGGAGTCGGTTCAGGAGTCGCAACGTGGTTGACTTCCCTGAGCCCGAGAGACCGAGGAGGACAAGACGTTGCCGGTACGGGACTGCGAGGTCGATGCCAGCGAGCGCTGGCACCGCACTCCCGTCAAACGACTTCGTGATGTTGCGGAGGTCAACCGCCAGTTCGGCCGGATGCGTCGTGGCTTCCATGTTTCGTTCCTTTCTCGACGGTGGACTGCGGTGTCGCACCGGTCAGGAGTGGGTGTGCGGCTGCGGCGATCTGATCCGCAACTTGGGGGGAGCGCGCAACCACATAGCTCGGGCCGGCCCACTGGCCGAATCCGGGGGGCGGGGGGTCGAGCACGCGAATGCTGCATCCGACGGCGCTGGCGAGCGCAAACCCTGCCGCGACGTCCCAGGGTTGCGCTGCCCGGAGTTCAAACGCCACACGTGCCCGCCCGGCTGCGACGTGTGCCAGTTGCAGCGCAAACGAACCGCGTCCGCGGACTGGTCCAAGGGCACGCAAGTGCGTGAGGAGCTGGGGCGAGCCTGGGGCGGTGGGTGTTTCACCGACGAAGGGCCAGATCGTCAGCACGCCGGGCTTGCCCTCGTGAGTGTTCGTGTAGGGGAGTGGCGCGTCGTTGATCCAGGCTCCCGTGGTGTCTGCCCAGAACGTTTCGCGCTCGAGTGGGTCATGCACCGCTCCCGCGACGAGCCTTCCAGCGACTTCGACGCCGATCGAGGTGCAAAAGTACGGGATGCCGCTGATGTAGTTGAGCGTCCCGTCAATGGGATCGATGTGCCAGCGCACATCATCATCGCCTCCGGTGCGATGACCGAACTCCTCACCCACAATTGTTGAGCCGGGAAACTCCCGCAGCAGCTGTGCGGAGATTCGCTGCTCCGAGCGACGGTCGATCTCAGTCACCGGGTCACTTGCGCTGCTTTTGTACCTGATGTCGAGGTCGGTGCGGTAGTGGTCCGCGATATCTTCTGAGACAAGCTCCGCCGCGACGCGTGCAGCACTCGCGAGCGCATCAACCAGAGCCGCATCCCGCACGGCTACACCTCCTCGCAGGCCGGCGCACGGGTGATCTTGCACACCTCTCTGAGGGCTTCCCAGTAGCTTTCTTCCTGTGGAATGACGCCCCAGAACACGTCGACGGCGTGGCAAATCTCGCCGTTGGCGGAGTCACTACGCCGGTCTGCTGGACACGCGTTCTGCTCGATAGCGAAGTCCCCGTTGATCTTGAGGACGGCTTCGCTGATGGTCTTCCGAAGCTCCGGATCGAGCTCGGTGGAAATCGAAATTCCCGGGCTCGGAACCTCGGCCCGCCACACCTCGGTGAACTCGTCCGCTCGGTCCAGATACTCGCGGTTGGTGCCAAAAGTGAATACCGCGGCGCACTCCCCGTCGAGCATCGACTGCACCGCGGAAGCGTGATCGCCGATGAAGATAGCGTTGAGGTCCACCTCCGGATCAATACCGAGCTCAAGGAAGCCGGCGGAGGGGAATAGGTAGCCGGTGGCGGAACCCGGGTCGATAAAGCAGACGTCTGCTCCCCGCATGTCAGCCAACCCGGTGATCGCGCTATCAGCACGAACCAGTCCAACCGCAGAATTGTGAGTCTCGGTGGGGGCATCGACCAGGGCGCCAATGGTGTCGATCTGTGCGCCATTGTCGCGTGCCATGATCTGAGCGAACGGCCCAAGCATCACGAGATCGAGGTCCCCGGCAATTGTCGCCTCGACCACTGGGGCAACGTTGGTGGCCTCGAGGATCTCGATCGCGAGCCCAGTTTCCTGCTCGAATAGCTCGGTAAAGATCCGATAGTTGCCGAGCGTCGCCTCAACTGTTTCGGCGGGAACCACGCCGAAGCGAATCGTCTGCGTGCCACCGGCTTCGTCGTTGCTGCTGCAGCCAACGAGTGACACAGCAAGCAATGGCGCAGCAATTGCGGCGATGAGCGGGGTGAGTTTTCGCATCTCAATTTCCTCCTGAACGCTGGGTTCGTCAACGCGGCTGACGGGACGCCGCAAAGGGAGGAGGTCGATGATCTCTGGGGCAAGGCTATCCCCGGCCAGAGCTGCGCCCTTGCCCATCTGTGCACGCTGCTTGCACTTCTGTGCAGACAGCGGTCGTCGCTCTTCGCTGCGTACGGGGGGAGAGCGCGATGCACCTCTCCGGAACTGGTGCTCGCTGGCGACACAGCTGGCGCTCGCTGACGTTTCGGCAGTGCACGGAAACTGCCGGGTCACCTGCGCTAGACTTGGCACTCAGTGATGCTGAGTGCCAAAGATAGTGCGGCGCCGGGAGGAGGGGTCATGGTTTCCGAACGGAGTCTGGCGGTGTTGCACGCCATCGTGAGCGACTACGTCTCCTCCAACGAACCTGTGGGTTCGAAAGCCATTGTTGATCGGCACCAATTCGGCGTCTCCGCGGCGACGATTCGCAACGATATGGCCTTGCTTGAGGACGACGAACTCATCGCCCAACCGCACACCTCGTCCGGCCGCGTACCCACTGACAAGGGGTACCGTCTCTATGTCGATACGCTCGCGAGCGTTCGCCCGCTCACCGGAGCTCAACGCGCGGCGATCGAGCGATTCCTTGGCGAGTCAACCGATCTCCACGACGTTATGGCACGCACGGTTCGATTGCTCTCACAGCTCACGAACCAGGTGGCTGTGGCGCAGTACCCGTCCTTGCGTCGCACCGTTGTGCGCCATATTGACTTGGTGGCGATCGGGGAGGATCGAGTGCTCTGCGTCTTGATCCTGGGTAGCGGAGTCGTCGAGCAACAGGTCGCTTGGTTGCCCGCCTCACAGGTCACTGAAGCTTGGGTGCACGGACTGCGTGAGCGGATCGCGGAGGCTGCGGTGGGTGCTGATGTCGAGGCTGCCGCGGCGGCAATCGGCACGCTGACCGCCCGAATTTCTGAGTGGTCAGAGCCGGGCGAAGCTGATCTGGTTCGCCGCGTTCTCGATGTGGTTGGCTCACAACTGAGCGCGAACCGCACCGATCGGATCGCAGTGGCCGGTGCTGCCAACGTATCGCGTCCCGGCGAGTTCCAGGGTGCGTTGCCCGTGGTGCTTGAAGCTATCGAGGAGCAAGTGACCCTGCTGCGTCTCTTTGACGAGCTGGTGCAGGATGGTCGCGATGTTACCGCGTCGATCGGGCGCGAGAACCTCGCATACGGACTCTCAGCAGCTTCTGTGCTCGCCTCGAGCTACGAAGAAGAAGGAGCGACGGTCGCAAAGCTCGGCGTGCTTGGCCCGATGCGCATGGACTACGCCGGGAACATCGCGGCGGTCCGCGCTGTTGCACGGTACTTGAACCGATTCCTGGGTGAAGAGCGGTAGCCTCGCGCACCGTCAGCATCACCGAACTGTACGAACACACGAACAACCCTGAGGAGTACACCCCGTGGCCGATCACTACGAGACTTTGGGCGTTTCGCGCGAAGCGACGCCCGAGGAGATCAAGAAGGCCTATCGCCGGCTGGCGCGAGAACTGCACCCTGATGTCAACCCCAGCGAGGACGCCTCGGAGCGGTTCAAGAGCGTGACTCACGCGTATGACGTGTTGAGCGATCCTGAGCAGCGGCAGCGGTACGACCTGGGCGGTGGCCAGGGCGGTGCGAACGGCTTTGGCGACATCTTTGAGACGTTCTTCGGAGGCGGTGGCTTCGGCGGCCAGCAGCGCGGTCCACGATCGCGCGCGGAACGCGGCGATGACGCGATGATTCGTGTGGACGTTTCCCTGCAGGATGTCATCTTTGGGGTGCAGCGTGACGTCACCGTGAACACGGCGGTGCTCTGCACCGTGTGCCAGGGGAGCTGCACGCAACCGGGCACTCACCCAGTCACCTGTGATGTCTGCGGCGGTCAGGGCCAGGTGCAGCGCCAGGTGCGCTCACTGTTCGGCAATGTGGTGACGATGCACCCGTGTGGCAGCTGCCAGGGGTACGGCACCATCATCGAGCATCCCTGTGTCGAGTGCGCGGGGAAGGGCCGTGTGCGCGAGCGCCGCACGCTCACCGTCGATGTTCCCTCGGGAATCGATACCGGCACCCGGTTGCAAATGCGCGGTGGAGGGGAAGTTGGCCCCGGTGGCGGCCCCAATGGCGATCTCTTCATTGAGTTCCGTGTCATGCACCACGATATCTTCAGCCGCGATGGCAATGACCTGCTCTGCACCATGCAGGTTTCGATGACCGACGCGATTCTCGGCGCCGACGCCAAGCTCGAGGCCCTCGACGGCGAGGTCGAAGTTGAGGTTGAAGCCGGAGTGCAGTCGGGTGACGTCTTGACCGTCCGCGGACGCGGCATCCAGGGACTTCGCAGCACGACGCGAGGCGACTTGAAGATTGCGGTCCAGGTCGCCACTCCGAGTAAGCTCTCCGGACGCGAGAAGGATCTCGTGCGCCAACTCGCTGCGCTCCGCAAGGACGAGCCACCACACCTCGGCGAGTTCCAGCAAGGCTTCTTTGGCAAGATCCGCGATCGCTTCTTCCGTCAGGGATAGCCGTGGCGAACCTCTACTATCGCGAGGAGCTGTCGGCCGCAGAGTTTGTCTCAGGCGCAGAACTCGAGGTGGTCGGTGACGAGGCTCACCATGCGGTGCGGGTGAGCCGCCTGCGTGTTGGCGAGCACATCATGCTCGGAAACGGTGCGGGTTCGCTCGGCCTCGGTGAGGTGATTGCTGCGGATAAGCAGCGTTTCGTCGTTCGCCTCGCGGAGGTCCAGCAGGTGCCATCCCCTCGGCAGCGCATCACGCTGGTGCAGGCCCTCGCCAAGGGCGATCGTGATGAACGTGCGGTGGAGCAAGCCACAGAATTCGGGATCGACGCGATTCAGCCATGGGGTGCCGCGCGCTCCGTGTCGCGCTGGGCCCCTGGCGAGAAGACTGAGCGCGGAGTGGCAAAGTGGCAGCGCATCGCGCGGGAGGCCGCCAAGCAATCGCTGCGGCCATGGACGCCGGACGTCTTGGCTCCTACCACCCTCGCAGAGCTTGCACAGCACGCCAGCCGCGAGGGCTCAGAGGTGTTGGTGTTGCACCCGCGCGGCTTGGGTACGCTGAGCGGTTGGGCAGCAGTCTGTCTCACGCAGGAAGTCCGCGATCTCTTCCTGGTCGTTGGACCAGAGGGTGGCTTCGATGACTCAGAGCTTGAGGCGCTCGACACCGCCGGCGCGCAGATCCTCACGCTCGGATCGACAGTACTGCGCACCTCCAGTGCTGGTCCTGCCGGCCTGGCTGTGCTGAACATGGTGCTCGGGCGGTGGTAGCGCTGGGTGTGCGCCCCGTCCCTGCCGTAGACTGATCGCATGGCTACTGAAACGGTGTTCGGCAAGATCGTCTCGGGCGAAATCCCGGTCGAGATTCTCGCGGAAACAGATCGGGTCATTGCGTTCCCCGATATGCACCCGCAGGCTCCCGTGCACCTGCTCGTGATCCCCAAGTCAACGGCGTACGCCAATGTGACGGAGCTTGCTGCGGGCGATCCCGAGACCCTAGCGGAAATGGTGACCGTCGCACAACAGCTCGCAGCTGAACACGCGAACGGCGAGTTCCGTCTTATTTTCAACAATGGCGCATCCGTAGGACAAACCGTGTTCCACGTGCACGCACACGTGCTCGCCGGAAATCTCGAGGAGAGTTCACTCGTTGGATCCTGAACCAACGCATTCCAGTTCCACCACCTCAGCTGATGGTTCCGAACTGCAGCGCACTGTGCTGCTGACCGGGATCGATCTGGCGTCCTTTCTCGGCCACCGGGATCAGCTCATTCGTGACCTCGAATCTCAGCACCCGGAAGTCTCCTTTCATTCGCGTGACGAGGTGCTCACACTCCGCGGGCCCGTCGCCGCAGTGCGCACAGCGGAGAGCGTCGTCCGTGAGGTACTCGAACTTGCGCGCCGGAGTGGTCCGGTGTCTCGCTCTGATGTCAAGGAGGTCACCCGTATGGTGCACGAGGGCAATGGGCCCACCGCGGCACAGGTGCTGAGCGCGCCGATTTTGACGGTGCGGGGGAATTCTGTGCGTCCGCAGACCCGAGGGCAGCGTGCCTACGTCGACGCGATTGACGCGAACACGATCGTGTTTGGGATCGGGCCTGCAGGCACAGGCAAAACGTACCTCGCGATGGCAAAGGCCGTGCAAGCGCTGCAGCGTCGCGAAGTCGCGAAGATCATTCTCACGCGCCCCGCGGTTGAAGCGGGGGAGCGCCTCGGCTATTTGCCCGGCACGCTCGAAGACAAAATCGATCCGTACTTGCGTCCGCTATTCGACGCGATCGGATCGATGATGGATGCCGATATGGTGCCGAAGTTGCTCACGAACGGCACGATCGAGGTCGCCCCACTCGCGTATATGCGCGGGCGAACGCTGAACGAGTCGTTTGTTGTGCTCGACGAGGCTCAGAACACCACGCCCGAACAGATGAAAATGTTTCTTACCCGGCTCGGCTACGGTTCGAAGATGGTGGTCACGGGTGATATCACCCAGGTGGATCTGCCAATCGCCGCAAGCGGGCTGCGCGTCGTGAACAACATCCTGCGTGGCGTTGAGGACATCCACTTCGCTGAACTTGGCGCTGACGACATCGTGCGCCACAGTCTCGTTGGTCGGATCGTCGACGCCTACGCTGTGCACGATGAACGGCGTGCGGCCGCGCAATCGGCCGCAGAACTTGCGCGCACAGCACGTGCCGCCACCGAATCCGTGAACGCTGAGGAGCAACTGGGATGATCGTCGAGATCAACAATGAGTCAGGGATCGCCGTCGAAGAAGAACGACTGCAGCGACTCGCGGCCTTCGTACTGGAATCGATGCACGTGCACCCCGACGCCGAACTCGGCGTCGTGATGTCGGATGAAGCTGCGATTGAGCAACTGCACGTGCAGTGGATGGATGAGCCAGGCCCCACTGATGTGCTGAGCTTCCCCATGGACGAGCTGCGGCCCGGCCGCGCCGAGGCACAGACCCCGGCCGGACTACTCGGCGATATCGTGATCTGTCCGCAGGTGGCACAAGTGCAGGCTGAGGCGGCAGGGCACGATCTGATGCAGGAGATGTCAGTGTTGCTGACACACGGGATGCTGCACTTGCTCGGCTTCGACCACGCGACGCCCGAGGAAGAGGCTGAGATGTTCGGTCTGCAGCGAGACCTCCTGCTCTCGTTTGCGATGCGTGAGCGCACTCGATGACGCTAGGCCTGAGTGCTCTGCTGCTCGCCGCCGCCGTCCTCCTTCTCGGAATCGGCGGCCTGCTCGCGGCTGCCGACGCGGCGCTTGGCGTGCGTTCGCGTGCCGAGTTGATTGCGCTCGCCGAGGCGTCCCCGCGCACTGGGGCGGCGATTCAGGCAATTGCCGAGGATGAGGCGCGGCACGCAAATGCCCTGAGCTTCGCGCGCGTCTTCGCCGAAACGCTCTCCGCGGTGCTGATCACGCTCGTGCTTGCGTATTCACTTGATGAGCTCTGGCTTGAACTGGTGATTGCCACACTTGCGATGACCGCACTCACCTTTGTGCTGGTGGGATCCAGCCCGCGCACTGTGGGGACTCATCATCCGGATCAGGTGATCCGCTTCGCAGCGCCCTCGATCCGCGCCATTCGTGTGATCCTGGGCCCGGTGGCGACCGGGCTGCAACGCTTCGGCGACCGAGTGACCCCGGGCCGCGGTGATGGCGGTGCACGGATCCGCGATGAGCAGCAACTGCTCTCGATGGTGGATCAGGCCGCTGAGCAGTCTCTGCTCGAAGCGGACGACCAGGAGTACATCCACTCGCTCGTCGAGTTCGGAGATACGCTCGTGCGCGAAGTGATGGTGCCCAGAATCGACATGGTGACACTCGACAGCGAAACGACCGTGCAAGCAGCGCTCGATCAGGTACTCACCTCACGCCACTCCCGCGTACCCGTGATCGCAGGTGAGGTAGATGATGTCGCTGGTATCGCGTACTTGCGTGATCTGAGCAGTTTCCTGCTGCGCCGGCCGGACGAGGCGCCTGTCGCTCCCGTGACACGGGTCATGAAGCCTGCGGTTTTCGTGCCGGAGACCCAGCGCGCCGATAAGCTGTTGCGCCGGATGCAATCGGAAGCAAACCACCTTGCGCTCGTCGTTGACGAGTATGGCGGGATCTCAGGCCTGGTGACGCTTGAGGATCTTATTGAGGAGCTCCTCGGAGAGATCAGCGACGAGCACGATCGAGATGTGCCGGAGGCGGCGCAGCAGCCCGACGGTTCGTACCTGGTGAGTGCGCGGCTGTCGGTGGAAGAACTCGGAGATCTATTTGGGATCGAACTCGACGATGACGAAGTTGACACTGTCGGGGGTCTGGTCGCAAAACAACTCGGGCGGCTCCCTGAACAGGGAGACACCATCACGGTCGCAGGCATCGCACTGACGGCGATGACTATGGAACGCCGACGGCAGCGCTTGCTGATCGTCGCTGCCCGATGGGCGGGCAACAACGATGCGGAGGACACAGCATGACGGATCTTACGGATCAGCCAGAAGGGGAGTTCCGTGCCGGATTCGTCTCCTTCGTGGGACGCCCCAACGTCGGAAAATCGACCTTGACGAACGCTCTCGTCGGGGAGAAAATCGCGATTACCAGCCCGAAGCCGCAGACGACGCGTCGGGCCATTCGCGGGATCGCGCATCGTCCCGATGGCCAACTCATCATCGTGGATACGCCCGGCATCCACCGGCCCCGCACGCTGCTTGGCGAGCGTTTGAACGCGCTCGTCGAATCCACACTCGGTGACGTCGACGTGATCGGCTTCTGTGTTCCCGCCACTGAGAAACTGGGGCCAGGCGATCGGTTCATCAACGACCGGCTCGAAGACTTCCCACGGGCCAAAAAAGTGGCGATCCTCACGAAAGTTGACGAGGCCTCGCAGAGCGAGATCATCGATCAGCTCACCAGGCTTGGTGAACTGCGGGAGTGGGATGCGGTCGTTCCGGTATCGGCGCTCACCAACGAACAACTCGACGTACTCTCCGATGTGCTGCTCGGCCTTATGCCGGTTTCCCCGCCGCTCTATGATTCCGAGGACACCACCGATGAGGGGGAGGACGACCGCATCGCAGAGTTGATCCGCGAGGCCGCCCTCGACGGCGTCCGGGACGAGTTGCCGCACTCGCTTGCGGCGACGGTGGACGATCGGGTCGAACGGGAGCCAACCGAGGACGGCACTCCCGGGCTGCTGGAGATCTACGCCTCACTCTATGTTGAGCGCGACAGCCAGAAAGGGATTGTGATCGGCAAGGGCGGCTCGCGGCTGCGTGACGTCGGCGAGCGCGCGCGGCACGAGATTGAAGCCCTCATTGGGCGGAGAGTCTTCCTCTCAATGCGTGTCAAGGTGCTGAAGGAATGGCAGCGCGATCCGAAGGCACTCGGTAGGCTCGGGTTCTAGCCGGTCCGGCTTCAGCGACCGCAGAGGGGAATCTCGTGGAATCAATTACTGATCAGGCTTCGATTACCGGTCTCATGCAGGACTACGGTCCAGCCGCCATCATTTGGTATGTCGTCGTGGCGATCGCGCTGTGGCGCGTGTTCTCGAAGGCGGGGTACCCGGGGATCCTTGCGATCATCCCGATCGTGAACATCTTCGTGCTCGTCAAAGTTGCTGGCTACTCTGCTTGGATGACACTGCTATACGTGATCCCGATCGTCGGGTTCATCTTCTCGATATTTGTGGCATTTCGGCTCGGGGATCGCTTTGCGAAGGGCGGGGTGTTCTCGTTCTTCTTGCTCTGGATCCTCTCACCGATCGGCTACCTGATTCTCGGTTTCGGTGGATCTCGCTACACGCCGCGTCGCTAGACGAAGCAATGAACGGGGCCGTGGTGCATGCACCACGGCCCCGTTTTGCGTGTAATGGGTATTCCGTCGGTGACGGAGTCTGCAGTGGAGACGCACCTAGATGATCACGAGGATCCCGACGCTGCTCAGTACGATGCCAGCGATGCTGAGGCCCCGAGAGCGCCCAGTTATTGTGGACCGCGTCAGTCCAAAGATGGAGAGTATGAGACCGGTGATTCCTGCAGCAAGGCCAAATATGAGGGGGAGAAACACGGACACGATGCCGACGACGAATCCGGCGACGCCGATCCCGTTCGACGCTGTGCCCCGGTACACGGGTCCGTAGCCCTGCTGGCCGGGATACGGCTGAGCCTGGTACTGCGGCTGGGCGTATTGCACTGCATACTCGGGCTGTAACGGTTGCTGGTACGCAGTCGCTTGGTGCGCTTGCTGCGCTTGCTGCGTGTTGGCTGCGACGTGTGCGGTCCATTGCCTGCCGTCCCAGTAGCGTGTGACGCCCTCGGGGTCCTGGTACCAGCCTGCTGCGGTGATCATGGGTGTGCCTGCCTTGGTGGTCGATTCAGAAACGGTGTTTCCCCCCAGCGTCAGCCTAGCGGCCGCCCGCAAATCCTCCGCCTCCACCGCCGCCTGCGAAGCCGCCTCCCGTTGACCCGCCTGAACTGCTGGCTGAGTATGTCGCGGCCGCCGAGATCGAGCTGGAGAACTGCGAGATGGAGGAATCGAGCCGATCGAATCCGCCAGCGGCGACTCCGGGATACCACAGGGGGAGGTAGCTTGGATCTTCGCGATATCGCGTTGCGAGCGCCTGAGCCCACTCGCGTTCCAGACCAAACAGCATGGCGTAGGGGAGCAGGCGTTCGTAGATCTGTATGACGTCGGTATTGCCCTCGCTCCGGCGCTCCGCGGTGCCCACTGACTGGAGCATGGTGATGCGGTCGGCCTCTGCCACGCGAATGAACTCACGGACGCCTCGGAGGACGTTGCGTGTGTCGGCACCGAGCGGAGTGAGGACGCGGTGAGGCAGCATCCCGATAAGCCCGAGGGCGCCGGCAATGAGGGCGAGGCCGATCGTGATGATAGGGGTGAGTGAAAGCCGGGTCGTGAATCCGAGCACGATGAAGACGATGAGCGTGGCAACGAGGGCGAGGCTGACCCAGCCCATTGCCACGCCGAGCGGGCTCCGCACTCGCTCGAAGTAGCCGCGATCAAGCGCTGCCTGCGAACCACTGGCTGCGAGACGCGTCATTGCATCGCTGAACTCGCTATCCTCCTTGGGGATCTCATACACCGTTCCTGGCTCCGCGTCGGGGAATAGCGCCGCGACGGTTTCTGCGTCGAGCACATCGTGAGTGCGCGTGGGGTCGAGCAGGCGCAGGGCGAGATCGGGATCCTTCTTCTTCGATCGTGCCGCGTCGTGCGCGCGTGGCTCCTCAATTCGCGTCACACCGAGCAGCGCAAGGTGTACGAGCTCTGCTGGTGGTGTGGGTTTTGGCGCCCCCGCGATCGGGCCAGCGATCAGCGGCGGAAGCTCGGCGGGGACGTCGTACTGCGCGATCACGGTGCGATTGCCGCGACGCTTGCGGTTCTGGGCGACGACGGCGGCGAGACCGACTCCGGACGCGGCAATGCCGGTGCCGCCGAGAATGAGCGGAAGCGTGTCAAGAGCGAAGTTTGGCAGTCTCGTTGAGGGTTGCACCACGGCTCCGGAGGTGAGCCCAATCGCGACGGTGAGACCCGCGTGGGGTGCGAGGGGAGCGGCGCGACGGTGATGCTGCCTGGGGCGTCCCCGGTCTCGAGTGTGCACTCGGTCTGCGCTTCGAACGCGCCGGCATAGCAGCGTTGTGCGCCGGTGAGCTGCGCAGCTAAGCGTGGCGAGAACGTCACCGACCCGGTCGCCGAGTCGATCGCTTGCGCGCGATTGAGGGGGACAAGGTCCCAGTAGAACTCGTCAGCCTGTTGGTCGTCACGGTGCAAGATCACGTCATCGAGCGTGTAGCTCAGCACGTAGGTCTGGCGTCCGTGGACGTAGTCGTCGGTTCCAGTGAGCACACCGACGAATGCCGAATCGGTCTCGTCATCGCTGCCGCGCTCGACTTCGAACGGGACGGCTGCACCGCGTGCGTCGGTGACGGTGATGTTGCGCGGATCCGTGCGAGCGCCGAGATAGTCCTGCGGGATCCGGCGGATGATCCCGCGATTTTGCTCAGTTTCAGGAAACTCCGCGACGATCGTCTCAGTGATGTTGGCGATCGCTCTGCCCTCATCGGTCACGTCGACGTCGACGTCCACATCCCAGCTGCTGTAGCGGAAATTCTCGACTGACGAATTGGAGTCTGTGCGGACTGCCCCCGCGTCCTGGGGCGCGGGAAGCGCAGTGGCAGCGGGTGCGCCTGTGAGCGTCAGAGCAAGCCCAGCTATGGCGGTGGCGAGGAGAACACGGAGTCGGCGCGGCGCGGTCATACCCCTAGCCTAGGAGGCGCGACGGGAAACGATCATGGTAGAGTGACCATATGCTGTTCGGCTCGCTTCTCCTTAGCTGCCGCGACGAGTCCTAAATCTCAGGCCTCCCTCGTCGCGGTGTTTGTGTTTGGCTGAGGAACGAGAACCTGATGAGAAAGACGAGTCAATGAAGAACACGCAGCAGCCCTCCGGTATGCCGATTCACCGCTACCGCCCGTTCCACGAGATCATTCCAGTGGACCTGCCTGATCGTACCTGGCCGACGAAGCGGATCACGACGGCACCACGGTGGTGCGCCGTAGATCTCCGAGACGGCAATCAGGCGCTTATTGATCCGATGAGCCCCGAGCGCAAGCGCATCATGTTCGATCTGCTCGTCAAGATGGGATACAAGGAGATCGAGGTCGGCTTCCCCTCAGCGAGCCAGACGGACTTCGATTTTGTACGTCACCTGATTGAAGATGGCGCGATCCCCGACGATGTCACGATTCAGGTCTTGACTCAGGCGCGCGAACACCTGATCACTCGCACCTACGAGTCACTCATCGGTGCGAAGCAAGCCATCGTGCACCTGTATAACTCCACCTCCATCCTGCAGCGAGACGTCGTGTTCCGCTCGGACCGTGAGGGCATCAAGCGCATTGCCGTCGAGGGTGCGAAGCTGTGCAAGGCCGCCGAAGCGATCTGTCCTGACGTTGACGTGTACTACGAGTATTCTCCTGAGTCGTACACCGGCACCGAGTTGGAATACGCTGCGGAAGTCTGCAACGCAGTGCTCGAGGTGTTCGAACCGACACCAGAGCGCAAGGTCATTATCAATCTCCCAGCCACGGTTGAGATGGCGACGCCAAACGTCTACGCCGATTCGATCGAGTGGATGGGGCGGCACCTGAACCACCGAGAGAACGTCATCATCTCGCTGCACCCGCACAATGACCGCGGCACTGGCGTAGCGGCAGCCGAGCTCGGCTATTTGGCGGGCGCAGACCGGATTGAGGGCTGCCTCTTCGGCAATGGCGAGCGCACCGGCAACGTGGACCTCGTCGCCTTGGGCATCAATATGTTCACGCAGGGCATCGACCCGCAGATCGACTTCTCCCGGCTTGATGAGGTACGCCGCACCGCTGAGTACTGCAACCAGCTCCGGGTGCCAGAGCGCAGCCCGTGGGCGGGGGACCTCGTCTATACGGCATTCTCGGGTTCGCACCAGGACGCTATCAAGAAGGGTTTCGAGCGCATGGCCGCGGATGCAGAAGCCGCGGGCAAGAGCGTCGATGACATTGAGTGGGCAGTGCCGTATCTCCCGGTCGACCCGAAGGACTTGGGTCGCTCCTACGAGGCGGTGATCCGAGTGAATTCCCAGTCAGGGAAGGGCGGTGTTGCGTACCTGCTGAAGACGGACCACAGCCTCGACCTGCCGCGTCGGTTGCAGATTGAGTTCAGCGCCGTGGTCCAGAACGTCACTGACAGTGAGGGCGGTGAGATGTCGAGTGACGCAATCTGGCGCATTTTCCAGGACGAATATCTGCCTGCCTCTTCGGAGGATGCAGCACGCTGGGGGCGCTACGAGATCTTCCGCACTGCGAGCACAAGCGCGGGAGACGGTGTGACCGAACTCGTCGTGGATTACCGCGAAGGCGACGAGCAGAAACAAGCGACAAGCCACGGCAACGGTCCAGTTGATGCGTTTATCAACGCGCTCAACGCCGACGGACACAGTGTCACCCTCTTCGACTACGTTGAGCACGCGATGAGCTCGGGCGGTGATGCTGTGGCGGCGGCATACGTAGATCTCGAAGTGGATGGGCAGCGGCTGTGGGGTGTGGGTGTTGATCCCGATACGAGCCGTGCGACGCTCAAGGCAATCATTTCCTCGGTCAATCGGGCCGTGCGCAACGCCGCACCGACCGAGGTCGCCGTCGCCGCTCACTGACGATCGCTGTGGGGATCCGTGCCGCGGAACCCCGAGAATGACTGGCCCGCCAACCGAGTATTCGTACTTTTGTTCGAATGATCGGTGTGGCGGGCTTCGTCGCCTCGTCGCGCATTCTAGGGTGGGCATGTGATTGCTTCGATTCGTGGACCGGTGCTCGCCTCAGGTGCGGGCTGGGCGGTCATTGGCCTGGGCGGACTCGGCATGCGCGTGGAGGTGCCGAGCGGTCGCGTGCCGCAGCCGCAGCCCGGCGAAGACCTCGCGCTGCTCACTTCGCTCGTGGTGCGTGAAGACTCGCTCACGCTCTTTGGCTTTCACTCGGAGGCCGAGCTTGAAGTGTTCGGTCATCTCATTGCGGTGTCGGGCGTCGGGCCGAGAAGCGCTCTCGGAGTGCTCTCCGCGTTGGCCCCCGCAGAAATCGCCGAAGCGGTGGCAAGCGAAGATGAAAAGCCGTTCCGCAAAGTATCGGGCATTGGGCCGAAGACCGCGAAGCTCATCGTGGTGTCGCTCGCCGGCAAGCTCGCAAGTCTTGATTTGGGCGAACCGTCCGTTGCCGGGCGTGGCCCAGCGGCCGCGAGTGTCGCTGACGCCGTGGCTGACGGGCTGGTGGGCCTTGGCTGGGGGCAGCTGACGCTCAGCTCGCTGTTGCCGATGCTCTGGACGCGGGTGCCCCGGAGTCCAACGCTGAGCTGCTGCGGGCTGCGCTCGCGCTGCTGCAGGCCGGTCGGCCCGGTTCACGCACGGCCGGTGGTGGCCGATGAGCGATGAGCTGTCGCCGCAGGCAACCACGTTTGAGCAGGGGTACGAGGGCGCGCTGCGCCCGGCAACACTGGCCGAGTTTGTTGGCCAGGCGAAGGTGCGAAGCCAGCTCGCGTTGCTCCTCAACGCGGCAACGATGCAACAACGCACCCCCGACCACATCCTGCTGGCTGGCCCGCCAGGGCTGGGTAAGACCACGCTTTCTATGATCGTTGCCACGGAGCTGGATAAGCCGCTGCATCAGACGTCCGGACCCGCGATCCAGCACGCGGGGGATCTCGCGGCTGTGCTATCCGCTCTGACCCCGGGCGAGGTGCTGTTCATAGACGAGATTCATCGCATGGCTCGAAGCGCCGAGGAAATGCTCTATCTCGCGATGGAAGACTTCAAAGTCGACATCATGGTGGGCAAGGGAGCGGGTGCGACCTCAGTGCCGCTGGAGCTCTCCCCATTTACGCTCGTCGGCGCAACAACGCGCTCGGGGCTCCTGCCGAATCCGCTTCGCGACCGCTTCGGGTTTACGGCTCACCTCGAGTTCTACGCAACTGACGAGCTCGTGAGTGTGGTCCGCCGCGCCGCAGGTCTGCTCGGCTTTGGGCTGTCCGAGCAGGGTATCGAGGAGATCGCTGGGCGCTCACGCGGGACCCCGCGCATCGCGAACCGCTTGCTCCGCCGGGTGCGAGACTTCAGTCTCGTGCACGATACTCCGGGGGATACTGCGACGGTCCAGGCGGCGCTCGCCCTGTATGACGTGGACGAGCACGGGCTTGATCGGCTCGACCGTGAGGTGCTGCGGGCCGTTGTGGAACGCTTCGGTGGTGGCCCCGTCGGGCTCTCGACGTTGGCTGTTTCTGTCGGTGAAGAAGCGGAGACAATCGAAGCGGTGGTTGAGCCGTTTCTTGTTCGTACCGGGCTCCTCACCCGCACCCCGCGCGGACGCGTCGCCACCAGACTCGGCTGGGAGCACATCGGCGCAGTACCGCCAGGAGCTCCTCTGGCACCGGCGTAGCGCCTCTCGCTGCCGAACTGAGTGTGTTTCGGCACTGAATTGTGTGGGAGATCGCAGTGTCAGCACGCTAGAATCGACAGAATTGTGCCTTCTGCATCCGCACGTGCACGCCCACCGAAAGGACCATCGTGGCAATCGACCCGATTACACTCCTGATGTTTGCGCTAATTGCGCTGCTGATCTTCTTCATGTTCCGCAACGGTAAGAAGCGCCAGGCGGCCATGCAGGAGCTGCAGAGCGGTTTGCGTCCAGGAGCTGAGGTCATGCTTCAGTCCGGAATCTTCGGCACGATCGACTCGGTTGACGAGGAAGACAACAAGGTCACGGTGCGCAGTGGCACCAGCACCTTCGTCGTGCACCGCAACGCAATCTCCCAGATCGTTGCTCCTGTTGACGCGCCGGCTGATGTGGCCGCTGCCGACCTTGCTCCTGACGACGATCCTGCATTTGGCGAGCGTCTTGCAAACGGCAACGTTGATGCAGGCGTGGCTGATGCCTCGGATGACGTGAAGAACGCGTCTGACGAGACCATCGATCGCGCAGCAAATGAGTCCGATATCGAGCGTCCTGACGCCGATAACCAGGGTGGCGAGCAGACGCCGAAGGCCTAGCTCGCCTTGCCGCGGCTTCGCCCGCGGCACCACCTTTGTACCCTGAGAGAAAGCAGTCAGTCTTGGCGTCCACACCAAACGTGCGGAGAGCGCGTCGCTCACTCGTGTTCCTTTTGGTCCTGATCGTTGGGCTCGCGGGCCTGATCACCTATGGTGTGTTCCGCAGCGATGCGACGTGGACCCCCAAGCTTGCACTTGATCTTCAGGGTGGAACGCAGATTCTGCTCGCTGCCGAGCAGACCGATGGTCAAGCCGTCGGTGGCGAGCAGCTGCAGCAGGCAGTGTCAATTATTCGTCAGCGTGTTGACGCGGCGGGTGTCTCCGAAGCGGAGATCACCACGCAGGGGAGTCAGCACATTTCGGTGTCGATTCCCGGCAAGGCCGACGAGGCGACGCTGCAGCGGATCGAAGCGTCAGCGAAGCTCGACTTCCGTCCCGTCCTCGCAACGGGCATCGGTGTTGACATGTCCCAGCTTGCCGCAACCACCGCAACGGGCGAGGATGGCACGCAGACGGACGAGGAGAAGGCCGCTGCTGAGCAGGCGAAGGCCGACAAAGCCGCTGCTGAGAAGATCGTGTTTGGCGACGCCGAGGATCTCTACCCGGACCCGCTTCCTGAGGGCGCGGGTGACGATGCGTGGCTGACTCCTGCGCTGCAAGCGAAGTACGACGCGTTCACCTGTGACATGGAAGCTGAGCTCAACGGCACGAACGCGCCGGCAGATCGACCACTCATCACGTGTGACGACACCGGTGCGGCTAAGTTCCTCCTGGGCCCGGTTGAGCTCAGCGGTGATGTCATCACCGATGCGACCGCTGGGATGGAAACGACGCAGACCGGTGCGACCACCGGAAGCTGGAACGTGCAGATCATCATGAACAAGAAGGGGGCTGAGACCTTCGGGAAGATCAGCACCCGGCTTTACGGGGCAGAGTCACCGAAGGATCAGTTTGCGTTCGTGCTCGATGGTCGCGTGCTGTCTGCGCCGGCGATGCAGGGACAGATCCTTGACGGCCGGCCTTCGATCAGCGGCAGCTTTACTCAGGAGAGCTCGCAGGCGCTCGCGGACCAGCTCAAGTTCGGTGCCTTGCCGATTGACTTCACCGTGCAGAGCCAGGAAGACATTTCGGCAACGCTCGGCACCAGCCAGCTCGGCGCGGGTCTGCTCGCAGGCCTGATCGGCTTGCTGCTCGTCGTCGTATACTCGCTCTTCCAGTACCGAGCACTGGGGTCGCTCACGATTGCTTCGCTCGTGATTGCAGGTGTGCTCACCTATCTCCTCCTCACCTTCTTCTCATGGCGTCAGGGATACCGACTTTCGCTCGCCGGCGTCGCCGGTATTATCGTCGCCGTCGGGTTCACAGCCGACTCCTTCATCGTCTACTTCGAACGTATTCGAGACGCACTGCGCGACGGTTTCACCATCGAGAGCGCGGTTGAGCACGGCTGGAAGAAGGCGTTCCGCACGGTGCTCGCATCAGACGGCGTGAACTTCCTGGCAGCGGTGATCCTGTTCATCCTCGCCGTCGGGAACGTCAAGGGATTCGCGTTCACGCTGGGTCTCACCACGCTGGTGGACGTCGCGGTGGTCGCCCTCTTCACACACCCGATGATGACGCTGCTTGCACGGACTCGCTTCTATCAGAGCGGTCACTCGTTCTCTGGCCTGGACCCACGGAAGCTCGGTGCGGTCTATCGAGGCCGCGCACAGTTCCGTGAGCCTGTCGTCGCGAGCAAGGGCGCGGGGAAAAAGGTCGCGCGCAGCCAAAAGGAAGCAGAACGTCGGCAGACCATTGCGGAGCGGAAAGCGGCTGAATCCGCTGGCGCTACCGCTGGAAAGGAGAGCTAGAAATGGCTCGCTCATTCGCCGAGTTCGGCAACGCGCTTTACACCGGTGAGAAGTCGATCGACTTCATTGGCCGGCGCAAGACCTGGTACGCGATCTCAATCGTGCTCATCATCCTCTCCATTGTTGGGCCAATGATGCGCGGAGGGTTCACCTTCGGGATCGAGTTCACCGGGGGAAGCCAGTTTCAGGTTCACCTCGCAGACGGGCAGGATCGTGACCCAGCGATCGCCGAGCAGGCGGTTGCCAAGGTGCTCCCTTCGAGTGCTCCACGCGTCACACTGCTGGGACCGACAGACGTTCGTGTGCAGACCGAGGCGCTCAAAGAAGCTGAGAACCTCGACGTTACCGAGGCCCTCGCACAGGCGTATGACGTGAGCGACGCTGAAGTCACGTATTCGTTCATTGGCCCGACTTGGGGTCAGGACATCACACGCCAGGCCTTCATCGCGCTCATCGTGTTCATCGTCTTCGCTGCAGTCGTGATGATGTTGTACTTCAGAACCTGGAAGATGTCGCTTGCGGCGATCGTCGCGCTGCTCCACGACCTCATCATCACCGCAGGCATCTACGGGATTTCTGGGTTCGAGATTACGCCCGCCGCGATGATTGGCTTCCTCACCATCCTGGGCTACTCGCTTTATGACACCGTTGTGGTGTTCGATAAGATCCGTGAGAATACAATCCCGGGCGAGCTGAACGAGCGCCGGACCTTTGGTGAGGCCGTGAACTTGGGCGTCAACCAGACGCTCGTGCGCTCGATCAACACCTCGATCGTCGCACTGCTCCCAGTGGGTTCGATCCTCTTCATTGGCGCCTTCGTGCTGGGTGCGGGTACGCTCCGCGACATTTCGCTTGCGCTGTTCATCGGTATTCTCGTCGGGGCATACTCGACGATCTTCATCGCAGCACCGACCTACGCACACTTGCGTGAGGGGGAACCGGCGATTAAGCGGCACGATGAGAAGGCACTCCGCGCTCGCGGGGAGAGCGTGTCTGAGGAGACGGCCAGCGCGAAGGATGTGGCGGCCGCTTCGGAGTAGGCGCCACACCGCGGGCACCCAGTTCGTTGGAATGGGTGCCCGTGGTGTAGCGTTCAAACATTCGAGGAGGAGTTCAGGTGGTAACGAATGATGTGGCACATGGCGGTACGACCGCTCTGCGCCGCCTCGTGCCACGAATCTTCTCGCGGGGCAGCGCCCCGGGCGCCGTTGATCAGCTTGTCCGTACGGTGCGGGGCAACTACCCCCGAGCTGATCTTTCCGTCATCGAGCGGGCCTACACCACTGCGGAGCGTGCTCATCGCGGCCAGAAACGCCGCAGTGGGGAGCCGTACATCACTCACCCGATCGCCGTCGCTCAGATCCTCGCTGAGCTCGGGGTCGCCCCGGTAGCTATTGCTGCCGCGCTGCTGCACGACACCGTCGAGGACACGGAGTACACCCTCGACCAGTTGACCGCTGATTTCGGCGAAGAAATCGCGATGCTCGTTGATGGTGTGACGAAGCTCGACAAGGTGAAGTACGGAGATTCGGCCCAGGCCGAGACGGTGCGAAAAATGGTGGTCGCGATGTCGAAAGACATCCGTGTACTGGTGATCAAGCTCGCTGATCGCTTGCACAATGCACGCACGTGGGGATTTGTGTCGAGCGACTCCGCGAAGCGCAAGGCACAGGAAACGCTCGAGATCTACGCACCGCTCGCGCATCGGCTCGGTATTCAGTCCATGAAGTCCGAGCTCGAGGATCTCTCGTTCGCGGTGTTGAAGCCGAAGCTCTATGCCGAGATCGAGAATCTGATTTCGCAGCGGAACCCGCAGCGCGATGAAGTTGTGGGGGCGGTGATCTCTTCGATTGAGGCTGATCTCCGCGAGGCTCGTATCCGTGGTGAGGTCACCGGCCGGCCGAAGGAACTCTACTCGATCTATCAAAAGATGATCGTGCGTGGTCGGGATTTCGATGACATTTACGACCTGGTAGGGATCCGTGTGCTCGTGCATTCGATTCGCGACTGCTACGCAGTGCTCGGGGCGGTGCACGCCAGGTGGACCCCGATTCCGGGACGGTTCAAAGACTACATCGCTACTCCGAAGTTCAATCTGTACCAGTCTCTGCACACGACGGTCATCGGCCCAGATGGGCGAGCGGTGGAGATTCAGATCCGTACCGTCGAGATGCACCAGCGCGCAGAGTACGGCGTGGCCGCACACTGGAAGTACAAGCAACGCCAGCAGGATCGGCAAGTGCCGTCGAACGACATGGCATGGCTTGCGCACATCTCTGATTGGCAGGCTGAGACCGAGGACCCGAGTGAGTTCCTCGACGCGCTGCGCTTCGAGATCGGCGCGAAAGAGGTCTACGTGTTCACGCCGAAGGGGCGCGTGATCGGGCTGCCGAATGGCGGTACTACGGTCGACTTCGCCTACGCCGTGCACACCGAAGTTGGCCATCGCACGATGGGTGCCAGGGTGAACGGGCGCTTGGTGCCGCTCGAGACGAAGCTGCAGAACGGCGATGTCGTCGAAGTGTTTACTTCGAAAGATCCGAATGCGGGCCCGAACAAGAACTGGTTGAATTTCGTCCAGAGTAAGCGGGCGCAGAACAAGATTCGGCAGTGGTTCACGAAGGAGCGTCGAGAAGAGGACGCTGAGAACGGTAAGACGGAGATTGCAAAAGCACTCCGGAAGCAGGGTCTCCCGCTGCACCGCGTGATGAACTCAGAGGCGCTCCAGCAGATCGCTCTCCAGTTGCGCTACGCGGACGTGACGGCACTGTATGCGGCTGTGGGCGCCAACCATGTGTCCGCGCAGTCCGTGGTCGAGAAGGTCACTGCCCTCGTGTTCGACGAGCAGACCTCGACAGAACCTGCACTGGCCACGATGCCGATCATCGAGGCACCGCGTGTGACCCGTTCCAGCGACTCCAGCGGTGTCGTTGTAAAGGGCGCATCCGAAGTGCTCGCAAAGCTGGCGAAGTGCTGTACTCCGGTGCCTGGCGACGAGATCCGGGGCTTTGTGACGAAGGGGCAGGGTGTTTCTGTGCACCGGATCGACTGCCATAACTTCGTCAACCTGCAGAATCAGCCGGAGCGCGTGGTTGAGGTCGAGTGGGCGCCCACAACGAAGAGTGTGTTCCTCGTCCAGATTCAGGTTGAGGCGCTTGACCGCTCCGGACTGCTGTCAGATGTCACCCGGACGCTTTCCGAGCACCACGTCAACATTCTCTCCGCCTCAGTGAACACCTCGAGTTCTCGCCTCGCGATCAGCAAGTTTGTCTTCGAAATGGCGAACGCGACGCATCTTGATCACGTGCTGAACGCCGTGCGCCGTATCGACGGTGTCTACGACGTGTACCGGATCACGAACTAGACCTCGTGCTTAGAGCGCCGACAGGCGTGCACGGGCGCGTCGGCGGTGCGGTGGCGGACCGACTGCGAGGGCGCCGTCGACGAGCGAACGCTCGATTTCGGCACTGAGGAGCAAGAGGCGGCACGAGACTCGGTGAGCGTGCGTGAACTCTTCAGGCAAGCGGAGGAGATCTGTGACCGTCCGCAACGGGGTCGTGACTTCGAATGGGCCGTACCGCACGATGGCGTGGGGTGCATAGGAGAACTGGTGCACGAGCGCGCCGACTGGTGGCTCGCCTCTGGTGCGCCGCCGGTGCTGGGTGGAGAGATGCATCGGGCGCCCGGGAGTAGAGGACGCACCCCAGACCCACGCAGCGGTCTCCAGCACCGCGATCAGCTCAGTGCCGAGCCAGGGTGCGAGCGCGGTGAGGCGCACCCGAGGCGTCTCCGGCCAGGAGACCAATCGCACACCGGGGCCGCAACGCACGAGGGTGCCCCGCTGCAACTCCGCGGAGCGGATGGCAGCAGGCCACTCGTCGAGCCGAGGCGGGACGAGTCCGAGCGGCATCTTCGAGGCAACAGGATCGTGCAGCATGCTCCTATGCTGCACACTACGGATGAAACAGCCAAGGGCTGGCCCTCGAGTCTGGACGACTCGAGGACCAGCCCCGGTTCTGTGCGCGAAGCGCGAGAAGTAGCGGCGAGTTACTCGCCGAGAGCAGCGAGCCACGACTGCTGCGTGGCAAGCTTCTCCTCCGCGTCCTTTTGCGCCTGGGCGTTCCCGGACGCCTTCTCAGCTTCGACCTCGGCGGTAAGCTCCGAAATGGACGTTTCAAGCTGTCCGCGAAGCCCCTCGCTGCGGGCCTTCGTCTCGGGGTTCGTCTTGCGCCAGTGATCATCTTCCAGCTGCTTGACGTGATCCTCGATCTTGCGGAGGTGTCCTTCGACCTCGCGCAGCGCCTCACGGGGCACGCGCCCGATCTCGTCCCAGCGGAGCTGGATCGCGGTGAGCTGCTTGCGCGCTGCTGCACGATCGGTCACCTGCAGGATCGGGTCTGCCTCGGCGAGAAGCTCCTGCTTGGCGACGAGGTTCGCGGAGTACTCTTCATTCGTCTGCGCGGCCTCTGCAGCCTTTGCTTGGTACAGGACATCTCCTGCGGCTTTGAAGCGGGCCCAGAGCTGATCGTCGACCTTGCGGCTGGCGCGGCCGGCTGCCTTCCAGTCTTCGAGGAGGTTCCGGTATGCGGGAATGCCCTCGATGCCCTTGGGCGCGAGTGCTTCGGCAGCCGCGATGATGCGCTCCTTGCGCTGTTTCACGTCTTTGTTTGTGGCGTCCATCTGCGCGAAGTGCGCGCGACGGGCGGTATCGAACGTCTGTCGCGCTGAGCGGAAACGCTTCCAGAGCGCATCAGCCTGTGCCTTTGGCACCTGTGGGCCGCTGCGCTGCGCTGTCTGCCAGTCGGTGAAGAGCTGCTCGAACGCCTGGCTCGTGTCCTTCCAGCGGACCGAGGCCTCGGGCTGTGCGGCGAGGCGCTCAGCTTCGACCACGATCGCCTCGCGCTTGGCCGCGGCTTCCTGGCGGGCCGCTTCACGCTCGGCCTGCTGTTTCTCGGTCAGCGCTGCGGTTTTGGTGCCGAGCTTTTCCACGCGTGCACGAAGTGCCGCGATGTCACCAACCGCTGCTGGCTCCACCAGCAGCTCAGTGAGCTTGGCGACGGAGTCTGCCGCCGACGCATCTGCGGTGCCACGGGCAATGCGTGCCTCAAGCAGGGTGACTTGCCCTTCTAGATCCGCAAACTTGCGGGTGAAGTAGGCGAGGGCCTCATCGGGGGACCCGTCGGGGAACGAACCCACGACGCGTTCCCCTTCGCCCTCGCGGACATACACGGTCCGGTCGTCGTCGACTCGGCCCCAGGGCGTTTCGTTGGTCGCTTCGCTCACGGTTTAACTCACTTGTCGTGTGTGGGCCGGGCGCGCCGACCATTACGGGATAGACCCCTCCACTATGCCACAGTGCCTGCCTCGCCGGACCGGACGCGCGCGGGCACGGCGCAATGTCAGTGCTGCTCGCTAGCATAAGAGGCGTGGAAACCCAGGGAATGCAGGCCGCAACAGCGCCGCTCGCAGTGCGAATGCGGCCGCGCTCACTCGATGAAGTGGTCGGTCAGCAGCACTTGCTGCGCCCGGGATCTCCGCTCCGCGTGCTCGCGTCAGACACTGCCGGAGGTGGGGGAGCCGTCTCGGTGATCCTCTGGGGTCCACCTGGAACGGGGAAAACCACGCTTGCGCAAGCGATTGCCCACTCCAGCGGTCGTCGCTTTGTTGAGCTTTCAGCGGTGACGGCCGGTGTCAAAGACGTGCGCGTCGTGATGGAGCGAGCGCTCAACGACCGCGATTTGTTTGACACCGCTACGGTGCTCTTTCTCGACGAGATTCACCGCTTTACCAAGGCGCAACAGGATGCGCTGCTCCCCGGCGTGGAAAACGGGTGGGTGACGCTCGTTGCCGCAACGACTGAGAACCCGTCTTTCTCGGTGATCAGTCCGCTGTTGTCGCGCTCGCTTCTCCTGACGCTCGAGCCGCTGCAAGATCAGGAGCTCCGGGAACTGTTGCAGCGTGCCATCACGGATCCCCGTGGCTTGAATAGTGCGGTCACGGTGCTGCCTGAGGCGCTTGATGCGCTGATTCAGCTTGCGTCAGGCGACGCGAGGCGCGCGCTCACCGGGCTTGAGGCCGCTGCGAGTTCAGCGGTCGCGCTCGACGACGGAGCAGAGGCGGGGGATTCAGGCCTGCCTGTCGTCACGCCCGAGGTGGTTTCCACCGCGGTGAACCGTGCCCTGTTGCGCTACGACAAGAACGGCGACCAGCACTATGACGTCACCAGCGCGTTCATCAAAGCCATGCGTGGCTCCGATCCTGACGCAGCAATTCACTACCTCGCACGGATGATCGAGGCGGGGGAAGATCCCCGTTTTATTGCACGAAGATTGATGGTGCACGCGGCAGAGGACGTGGGAATGGCGGATCCGATGGCGCTCCAGGTCGCGGTTGCCGCGGCGGAGGCCACCGCATTGATCGGGCTCCCGGAGGCGAGGATTCCGCTCGCTGAGGCGACGATCTACATTGCCACCGCGCCGAAGTCCAATGCGGTTATTTCAGCCATCGATGCGGCGATCGCTGATGTGAAGGCCGGTCGCTTTGGTCTCGTGCCGCTCCATCTTCGCGATGCGCACTACCCGGGAGCGAAGCGGATGGGGCACGGTCGTGGCTACGTGTACCCCCACAGCGACCCTCGCGGGGTGTCGAAGCAGCAGTATCTCCCTGACGAGTTGCGGGACCGCGTGTATTACAGCCCCACCTCGCATGGAAATGAGCGCGAAGTGTCGGAGCGCCTCGACAAGATCCGTCGGATCACCCGAGGCGAGTGAGGGCGACGCGGGGTGCACCAGTGGCGCTGTGACCCGCTGCCCCGTGGTATGCTGAACGCTGGCCAACACTGCGCTCATCGCTGGCTGCTGATGAGTTCTTGTGGCAGGCGCCCTGTAGCCGGGTTTCTGCGCTGGTCGTTCCCTCACCGAAACACGGTGTGCTGCGTCGCGTGCATTGCAAGCATGAGCTTGTGAATGCGGGCGCAGCGTGGCCGAGAGAACCTGTGATCCGAAACTGGATTGCTGAACGCTAACCCCTGAAAGGATCCACGTGTCGACTACGTCGCGTACCCGTTCCAAGACCCGCCTGTCCCGTTCACTCGGGATTGCCCTGACCCCGAAGGCAGCGCGCTACCTTGAGAAGCGCCCCTACGGCCCCGGCCAGCACGGCCGAACCAAGCGTAAGAGCGACAGCGACTACGCTGTGCGTCTTCGTGAGAAGCAGCGTCTCCGTGCCCAGTACGGCATCCGTGAGAAGCAGCTCACCATTGCGTTCAAGGAGGCCCGTCGTCAGGATGGCCTGACCGGTGAGAACCTGGTCGAGATCCTTGAGATGCGCCTCGACGCACTCGTGTTGCGTGCAGGCTTCGCCCGCACCACCTCGCAGGCCCGTCAGATGGTTGTGCACCGTCACATCCTCGTCGACGGCAAGATTGTTGATCGTCCCTCCTTCCGCGTGAAGCCGGGTCAGCTCATCCACGTCAAGGAGCGTTCCGAAGCAACCGAGCCGTTCCAGGTTGCAGCAGCCGGCGGCCACGCCGAGGTGCTTCCTCCCGTTCCCGGCTACCTCGAGGTTGAGCTGGACAAGCTCCACGCGCGCCTCCTGCGTCGTCCGAAGCGCGCTGAGGTCCCCGTGACCTGTGAAGTGCAGCTCGTCGTCGAGTACTACTCGGGCCGCTAAGCCGCACGAGTTACGAGCACGAACCCAGAGGGGCGTTGGAGAAATCCAGCGCCCCTCCGGCGTTTTCGGGCCAGTGAATATCCGAGTTGGTGCGGAGTCGACACGCTAAGCTGGAGCAAGTTTTCCAGCGCGGCTTCGTCGCGCTCGCTCGTCAGATGGAGGAATGAGACATGCGCAAGCTGCTGTGGCTGCTCAACGGGGCCGTACTGGGCTTCGTTGCAGCACACTTCGTAAACCAGACTCCCGAGGGGCGACGCTTCTTTGACCGTGTGAATCGCGGGGTCAATGAGTTCAGTCGCGCATTCACCACGGGGTACGAAGCCGAGGCTGACGCCGATGATGCGGCACTCGCTGACGACGTTGAATCCGCTTTGCGCGAGCTGCGCGATAAGGACTCATAGGCGCCCGCCCTTCTCCTTGCTTTGCCTGCCGGCATGCCCGGCGCACCTGTTCGCTGAACCAGAAAGATCCCCGGATGCAGACCGCTGAAATCCACCGCCGCTGGCTCGACTTCTTCGAGAAGCGAGGTCACACCGTCGTGCCCTCCGCCTCGCTCGTGAGTGACGACCCCAGCCTGATGTTTACGGTGGCCGGCATGGTCCCCTTTGTGCCCTATCTCTCCGGTCTCGTGCCTGCCCCGTACCCGCGGGCGACGAGCGTGCAGAAGTGTATCCGCACGAACGATATCGAAGAGGTCGGCAAGACGCCGCGCCACGGCACTTTTTTTCAGATGTGCGGCAACTTCTCTTTCGGCGACTACTTCAAGTCTGATGCCATCAAATTTGCATGGGAGCTGCTGACCACCTCAGAAGAGGATGGCGGCCTCGGCTTCGCAGCGAAGGACCTCTGGGTCACGATCTACGAAGAAGACGATGAGGCGCTCGCGCTGTGGCAGCAGCACTCGACGCTGCCCGATGAGCGGATCCAGCGCCTCGGCAAGGACACAAACTACTGGTCGACCGGACAGCCAGGGCCCGCTGGCCCCTGCTCCGAGATCTTTTTCGATCTCGGACCGGAGTACGGCATCGACGGTGGCCCAGCCACGGACGACGATCGCTACGTCGAAATTTGGAACCTCGTCTTCATGCAGTACCAGGTGGCTGACGTGAAGTCGAAGACGGACTTCACTATTCTCGGGGAACTGCCGAAGAAGAACATTGACACCGGCATGGGCTTGGAACGCGTCGCGTTTATCAAGCAGGGCGTGCAGAACATGTACGAGATTGATCAGGTGCGTCCCGTTCTCGACCGGGCGGCAGCGCTCGCTGGGAAGGTGTACGGGGCCGACCACACAGATGACGTGCGTCTGCGTGTGATCGCCGATCACGTCCGGAGCGGACTGATGCTGATCGCTGACGGGGTGACGCCGTCAAACGAGGGCCGCGGGTACATTCTCCGCCGTCTGCTGCGACGCGTGATCCTGTCGATGCGCCTGCTGGGCTTTGACGGATCGAGCTTCGCTGAGCTCTTCCCAGTCTCGCGCGATGCGATGAAGGGCGCATACCCGGCCGTTGAGCGCGACTTCGAGTTCATCGCGCGCGCCGCATATGCAGAAGAGAAGACGTTCTTGCGCACGCTCGCCTCGGGGATCCAGATCCTCGAGACCGCTGTTGACACCGCGAAGACCGGTGCGGTTGCAGTGCCGGGCGACACGGCATTCCTGCTGCACGATACGCACGGGTTCCCAATCGAGCTCACCCTCGAAATCGCTGAGGAGGCCGGAGTCGCGGTCGACCGCGCGGTATTCGGCGAGCTGATGCAGGAGCAGCGCGATCGCGCAAAGGCAGACGCGAAGGCGAAGAAGGGGCAGCGTGCTGACCTCTCGGTCTATAAGGAGCTGCGCGGACTTGGCGAGACCCTGTTCACGGGCTATGACGAACTGACGCACGAGAGCCGTGTGCTGGGCCTGGTAGTCGACGGTGTCTCGGTGGTAGAAGCCCGCGAGGGTGAGATCGCTGAGGTGGTGCTTGCTGAGACGTCGCTTTGGGCGGAGTCTGGGGGCCAGGATTCGGACCAGGGGCTCATCGTCGGCGACGGGTTCGAGGCGGAAGTCCTCGACGTGCAGAAGCCTGTCCCAGGACTCGTCGTGCACACAGTGAAGGTGACGATCGGTGCGATCGGCATCGATCAGCGCGCCGAAACGCGCGTTGACGCTGATTACCGGCGGGGCGCCACCCAGGCACACTCCGGCACGCACATCGTGCACGCTGCGCTCCGCGAGGTGCTCGGATCGAACGCGCACCAGGCCGGGTCGTATAACAAGGCTGGCTATCTCCGGCTTGACTTCACGCACAGTGAAGCACTCTCGTCCGAGACGAAGAGCGAAATCGAGGAGATTTCTAACCTTGCGATTCGCTCCGATTTCGAGGTCGTGACCCGCGAAATGGGGATCGACGAGGCGAAAGCGCTCGGTGCGATGGCTCTGTTCGGCGAGAAGTACGGCGATCGCGTGCGCGTGGTCGATATTGGCGGGCCCTGGTCGCGTGAGCTGTGCGCAGGTACACACGTCTCCAGTTCCTCTGAGGTGGGCATTATCAGTCTCATCTCGGAGAGCTCTGTTGGATCGACGAACCGCCGCGTCGAGTCGCTCGTGGGCATCGAGGCCTTCCGCAATTTCGCTGCCGAGCGGGCGATCGTGCAGCAGCTCACGAGCGGGCTGAAAGTGCCCCGCACCGAGCTCGTGGGCCGTGTGCAGGATCTCGGAGCGCAGCTCAAAGCCGCAGAGAAGAAGATCGCGGCGTTCGAGGCCGCCAAACTCGCCCAGCGCGTACCGGAGCTCATCGCAGACGCCGAATCAATCGGTGCCACGCGTGTGGTGCTCGCCTCGCTCGGCTCAGTTGCTTCGCCTGATGATCTGCGCGGACTCGCACTGCAGGTGCGGGATCGTCTCGCCAGCGAGGCGGGTGTCGTGGTGATCGCAGGCGAGGCTGGCGGCAAGCCTGTTGTCATCGCTGCGACCACCGAAGCTGCTCGAACCGCTGGTGTGCGCGCAGGCGACCTCGCAAAGCTGGGCGCCAAGGTGCTTGGCGGCGGCGGTGGCGGCAAGCCGGACCTTGCACAGGGCGGCGGAACCGATCCGGGCAAGATCGACGAAGCGCTGGCGGAAATCCGCCGCAGCCTCGCGGGATAGCGACGTGCGTAGCGGCGTACGGTTGGGCGTGGATGTGGGCAAGGCTCGCATCGGAGTGGCCAGAAGCGACTTGCACGGGATGCTGGCCACTCCGGTGGAGACCGTGCCGCGCGACACCGCAGGTGTTGCAGACCACGCCCGCCTCATCGAGATTGCTCGTGAAATCAACGCAACCGAGGTCATCGTGGGCTTGCCGTTGAACATGCGTGGGGAACGCACGCTCTCTACTGACGACGCCGCCGACTTTGCTCATGAGCTCGCCGCACGTCTCGCGCGGCATGAAATTGCCGTGCGACTCGTTGACGAACGGCTCTCGACCGTGTCTGCCCAGGGGCAACTCAGGCAGGCGGGAAAAAAGACCAAACAGACGCGCTCCATCATCGACCAGGCTGCAGCGGTGGTGATTCTCCAGCACGCGCTCGATAGCGAGCGCGCGCAGGGAGCCGCACCGGGCCAAGCAGTTGAGGTTGTGGACGCGGACGCGAAGGAGAAAGACGCATGAACGCACGTACTCGCGGGGAGTCCTCGGGGGCCGGCAAGAAGGTCCTGATCTCCCTCCTCGTCGCGGTGTTGCTCCTCGGCGGGCTTGCTGCGGCAGGCACCTACCTGTGGTCGCAGTACGGCCAGCAGCTCTCACTTGCGTTCGGCTGGACAACGAATGACTACGAGGGCCCTGGTGAGGGTGAAACGATCGTGGTCATCACCGAAGGCGAAATTGGAAGTGACATTGCGGCGAATCTCGCTGCGGCCGACGTCGTGAAGACCTCTGAGGCCTTTTACGATGTGTTGCTCGCGCAGGATCCAGCCGTCGAGTTCCTTCCGGGGTCGTACCGTCTGAAACTGCAGATGAGCGCCAAGGGTGCGCTCGAAGCGCTGCAGGATCCTGCGAACAAAATGGAATTGACTGCGATGATCCCCGAGGGCAAGACGGTGAGCCAGACGATCGAGCTCATCGCGGCCGGCGCGGATATCCCACTCGCTGAGCTTGAGGCAGCGGTGCAGGATCCCACCGCCTTTGGTCTGCCCGCAGGGGTAGACACACTCGAGGGTTGGCTGTTCCCTGCAACATACGAGTTCGAAGAGGACACCACGGGCGCGGAAGCGATCCAGCGGCTCGTCGATGAGCAGCGCAACGTGCTGACCGAGCTTGGTGTGGCCGAGGCTGACCGGGAGCGGGTACTCACGATTGCCGCAATGATTCAGCGCGAGGGCGGAAGGATCGAGGACTTTGGCAAGGTCTCCCGCGTAATCCAAAACCGCCTGGATCAGGGCATGAAGCTGCAAATGGATTCGACGGCCCAGTACGGCATGGGACAGCACGAAGATGGTTCGGTCTGGTCGACCGACGAGGCGCTCTCAGACGATAACCCGTGGAACACCTACGTGCACGAG
This sequence comes from Leucobacter luti, assembly GCF_019464495.1. Classification (NCBI taxonomy): domain Bacteria; kingdom Bacillati; phylum Actinomycetota; class Actinomycetes; order Micrococcales; family Microbacteriaceae; genus Leucobacter; species Leucobacter luti. Next base: position 186,947 of record NZ_CP080492.1, read on the forward strand.
GGACTCCCGAAGGGACCAATCGCGAACCCGGGCCGCGATGCAATCTCTGCAGCGCTCAACCCAGAACCGGGGGACTGGCTCTACTTCGTAGCGATCAACCTCGACACGCGCGAGTCCGCCTTTAGTGTGACTCAGGAAGAGCACGACGCCTCGGTTCAGCGGCTCAACGAGTGGTGCGCGGCGAATCCAGGTAAGGGCTGCTAAATGCCCGAGCAGCTGGCAGTGCTGGGGCTGCCGATCTCGCACTCGCTTTCGCCCCGGATCCACCGCGCAGCATATGCACAGCTCGGCCTCCCTTGGCGGTACTCGGCGGTGCGGTGCGCCGCGGCCGAGCTGGGCACCTTCTTGGCGGGGCGCGGCCCTGAGTGGCGGGGGCTCTCCGTCACGATGCCGCTGAAGGAAGAGGCGCACCGGCTTGCTCGCTCACTCGATCCCGTAGCCGAGTCGAGCGGCGTGGTGAATACGCTTGCCCGCCGCTCCGATGGGCGGGGCTGGGACGGGTATGACACCGATGTCGCGGGTCTCGCTGCCGCGATACGTGATGCCGGCCTGGACGCTGCACGGACACTCGTCATCGGCACGGGCGCCACGGCGGTGTCAGCGGTGCTTGCCGCGCAGCAGCTCGGCGCCGCGCAGCTCTGGGTAGCCGGACGCCGTCGCACTGCGGCTCACGCTATCGCGCGGCGTTTTGGCGCCACTGACGGGATTGACCTCGCCGACGCCGAGCTCCGCCGGCTGCCCGCGACACTCGTGATTTCCACCCTGCCCGGGCCCGCAGGACACCAGGCTTCCATTCCTCCAGAACTGACCGCAGTGCCGCTGTTCGACGTTGCATACGACCCCTGGCCGTCGCCGCTCGCCGAGCGCTGGCGCGCTGCCGGAGGGACGGCGCATCCCGGCACAGCGATGCTGATCGAACAGGCCATCGTGCAGGTGCGGATATTTCGATCCGGTGATCCCACGACGCTTCTTCCGGACGAGTCGGCAGTGCGTGCGGCGATGCGCGGAGCGACGGCGTCCGCCGATATGGGAAGATAGTCGGTATGCTGCGTTGGCTTACCGCTGGAGAATCCCACGGCCCTGAACTGATCGCTGTCCTTGAGGGCATGCCTGCTGGTGTGCCCATCTCCCTCACGGAGATCAGGGCCGACCTCGCGAGGCGGAAGCTCGGCTATGGCCGCGGTTCGCGGATGAAGTTTGAGCAAGACGAGCTCAACATCTCCGGTGGTGTCGTGCAGGGTGTCACCATTGGGGGACCCGTGGCAATTCGCATCGGCAACACCGAGTGGCCGAAGTGGGCCGAGGTGATGTCCGCTGAGCCGACTGAACTCTCGGAAAAGTCTCGCGGCCGCGGTGCGCCTCTGACGCGCCCCCGTCCGGGACACGCGGACCTCGCCGGTATGCAGAAGTATGGCTTCGACGAGGCGCGCCCGGTCCTGGAGCGTGCCAGCGCCCGAGAGACCGCCGCCCGCGTGGCACTTGGTGCCGTCGCTCGCGCGTTCCTCGCGGAGCTTGGTATCGGGCTCGTGAGTCACACGGTGTCGCTCGGTGATATCGAGACCCCGGCGGGGTCCCCGCTGCCTCGCCCAGCCGACACCGCGGCGCTCGACGCCGACCCGCTGCGTTGCTTTGACGCAGCTACCAGTGCGCGCATGGTTGCAGAGGTTGATGACACGAAGAAGTCGGGTGACACCATCGGCGGTATCGTCGAAGTGCTCGCCTACGGCCTGCCGCCCGGGCTCGGTTCCTACGTGCACTGGGACCGCCGCCTTGACTCCCGGCTCGCGGGTGCCCTCATGGGGATCCAGGCGATCAAGGGTGTCGAAGTGGGCGACGGCTTCGAAACGACGCGCCGCCGCGGATCCGCCGCGCATGACGAGCTGCACCTCAGCGATGGCCAGATCGCGCGCGACACTGGCAGGGCCGGCGGTATCGAGGGCGGGATGACTACCGGACAGGTGCTCCGTGTGCGTGCTGGCATGAAGCCCATCGCGACGGTGCCACACGCGCTCCCGACCGTCGACATTGCCACGGGCGAAGCGTCGCGGGCACATCATCAACGCTCGGATGTTTCCGCGGTCCCCGCAGCAGGCGTCGTGGCAGAGGCGATGGTCGCACTCGTGCTTGCGGACGCAGTCACTGAGAAATTCGGCGGCGACAGCGTCGCGGAGACGAAGCGGAACCTGGAGTCCTATCTGGCCGCGATCCCCGAACGGCTGTCGACCGTCATCGAGTCGTGAGCAGGAATCGCCGGGCGGTGCGCACCGCCGGGCCCCCCTCCGCCGTTCCGAAACCGGCGCCGCCCACCACACCTGAATTGCAGCATCCGAGTGATGGCTCTGCGCCAGAAGCGCTGCCTGCGGCTTCCCAGAATCGTGCGCGGCGACGCCGTCGGCGCAGATCAGGTGCCAAGCTGCCAGACCGAGCCGTCGTGTTCGTCGGTCCCATGGCAGCAGGGAAGACCAGTCTCGGCAAGCGGGTCGCGCGCGAGCTCGGTGTCCCGTTCGTCGACACCGACGCAGTGTTCGTGCGGGCGCACGGCCCCATCACTGAGTTCTTCGCGTCACACGGAGAGGCCGAGTTTCGTCGGCTGGAGGCCGAAGTGATCGCGGCGGAGCTCGCGGTTCCCGGGGGCCGTATTGTTGCACTCGGCGGTGGCGCTGTGCTCCGGGAGAGTACGCGGAAACTGCTCGCAGCTCACCCTGTAGTGCTCCTCATGACGACCCAGGAGGCCGTGCTACGGACCGCGAATCTCGCCCGTCGCCCGCTCCTGCGCGACGATCCAGAGGCGTGGGGCCGGATCCTTGCTGAGCGGAAACCGCTGTATGACGAGGTCGCCGACGTGACGTACCGCACTGATCGCGCAACGAAAGAGCAACTTGCACGCCGTGTCGCCCAGTGGGCGCGCAGTTTCGGAAAGAAGCGCGGGCTGAGTGCCGGCGGCGAAGCAGCAACACCGAAGAGGAGCGAATCATGACCGAGCAGCAGGCAACCGAGATTCAGGTCACGGGGGAGAGCGAGTACAGCGTTCTGGTTGGCCGCGGTGTGATTGACCGAGTGCCTGAAGTGCTCGGAGACCGTGTGGCAAAAGTGCTCATCGTGCACACGCCAACCGTCGGCAAGATAGCTTCTGATCTGCGCGACGCGCTGCAGGGTCGATATGACCAAGTGCTGCTCGCGGAGGTGCCAGACGCCGAATCGGCAAAGCGCGTCGAGGTTGCCGCATTCTGCTGGCAGATCCTCGGCCAGTCTGACTTTACTCGCACTGACGCCGTGATCGGTCTCGGTGGCGGGGCCGTCACGGACCTTGCCGGTTTTGTCGCCGCGACGTGGCTGCGCGGAGTGAAACTGGTGCAGATCCCCACGAGCGTGCTGGGGATGGTTGACGCGTCTGTCGGCGGCAAGACCGGGATCAATACCACCGAGGGTAAGAATCTCGTGGGCAGCTTTTATGCGCCCGCGGGTGTGATTTGCGACCTTGATCTGCTCGACAGCCTGCCGCGCAATGAAGTACTCGCCGGGTTCGCCGAAATCGCGAAGTGTGGCTTTATCGCCGAACCGGAAATCCTGGAGTTGCTTGAGGCCGACGTCGACCGCGCGACTGATCCAGCAACGCCGGAGTTCCAGCGCCTGGTCGAACTTGCGATTGGGGTGAAGGCGCGGGTTGTTTCCGAGGACTTCCGTGAAGGCGGCCTGCGAGAGATTCTGAACTATGGACACACGCTGGGACATGCAATTGAACATGCGGAGCGCTATCAGTGGCGTCACGGCGTCGCAATCTCGATCGGCATGATGTATGCGGCCGAACTCGGGCGAATGGCAGGAGCACTCTCTGACGAGGCCGTCGATCGTCACCGTCGGATTCTGTCCTCGTTGACACTGCCGTTGCACTATCCGGCCGGGCGCTGGCAGGGGCTGCTCGCCACAATGCAGCGCGACAAGAAGGCCCGTGCTGGGATGCTGCGATTTATTGTCCTCGACGATATCGGCAAGCCACGTGTCCTTGCCGGCGTCGATGATTCCATGCTGCAGTTCGCATACCAGGAGATCGCGAGCTAGCTCCCAATTCGCTTGGGGCAAGCGGTATGGGCATGTGTTTTGGTGTGACCGAATATGACATTCAGATGTGCATGTCACCCATAACTCTCGATACATTGTCGTAATGCGCGGCGACAGGGCCGCGTCACGTCTGTTACCTCGGGGGAACACCATGAGTCTTCGTCGCCACATTTCCGGAGGAATCGCTCTGCTCGCCAGCGCGGCTCTCTTGACCGGATGCGCGTCCGCTGCGAGCACAGAGGGGACGGGTGATCCGGCAGATGCACCGAAGATTACCTTCCTGTACTCGCCGTACGCTGACTACGCTCCGTTCTTTATCGCGGAGGAAAAAGGCTACTTCGAGGACGCTGGCATCGACGTCGAACTGATCTCGAAGAGCGGTAGCTCGGGCGAGACCTACCAGCAGGTCAGCACCGGCAGTATCGTTGCCGGCGGCGCGACCTGGGGTGCAGGCCTGTTCAATGCGACGAAGGCCGGCGCATCGATCTCCGTCATCGCGAGTGTGTCGCGGATCCCGGATGAGGGGAAGAACCCCGCTCCGCTGATGGTTTCCGAGCAGTCTGGTATTACGGATCCGAAGCAGCTCAAGGGTGCCAAAATCGGGATCCCCGGCGACGGTGGCTTCGGCATCTACTCCGTCTACCGCGCACTCGATTCGGTCGGCCTGACCCTCGATGACGTCGAGCTCGTGAACCTCACGCCCGGCGACATCCCGCCGGCGCTTGCGAATGGCTCGGTCGACGCGAGCTGGACGATTGAACCGATCTCGTCTGCAATCGCGGATAAGAAGATCGGCCACGAGATCTTGGATGTCGGCTATCACTCCGGCGTTGAGCTCGGAGCCTTGGCCTTCAACAGCGAGTACGTCGACAAGTACCCCGAAGCGGTCACCGCGTTCACCGCGGCATACCTGCGCGCGGTGCAGGAGCTTGAGGCTGGGGGCTGGGACGATCCTGCGGATCAGGCGATCATCGCGGAGTACACCGACCTTCCCGTGGAGACGCTGCAGTCGATCGGCCTGACCGTGCAGGATCCTGAAGGTGCAATTGACTGGGAGGACGTTGCCCGTCAGGAGCAGTTCTTCCGTGATCGCAACACCCTCGAGTTCGAGGGCGACTCCGGAATCCAGGACATTTTCCGCGCCGATATCCTGAAGCAGGCCGTCGCACAGGCCGGAGAAGCCACCGCAGAATGAGCGGAATCTCGATCCAGAATCTGTGGAAGGCGTTTCCGAGCGCCGAGAACCGCGACGACGTACTCGTCGCGGTGCAGGATGTGTCTCTCGAGGTAGCCGAGCGCGAATTTGTGTGCGTGCTCGGCCCCTCGGGATGTGGCAAGAGCACGCTCCTGCGCGTCGCCGCCGGCCTTGAGCAGCCCAGCCTGGGCACCGTCGAGACCGACTCGCGACCATCAGTGGTGTTCCAGGAGCACGGTGTGTTTCCCTGGCTCACCGTGGCAGAGAACGTCGCATATCCGCTCAAGTTGCGACGTATGCCGCGTGCCCAGCGGCGCGATCGCGTGGCCGAACTGCTTGATCTCGTGGGACTCACGGACTTCGCGAGCTACTATCCTGCGCAGATTTCAGGCGGGATGCGCCAGCGCACGTCAGTCGCGCGCGCGCTCGCTGATGACGGCAATGTGTTGCTGATGGATGAACCCTTCGGCGCGCTCGATGAGCAGACCCGTGTCGCGCTGCAGCAAGAACTGCTCCGGATCTGGGAACAAACATCGAAGTCGGTGCTGTTCATCACGCACAGTGTGGATGAGGCGCTGACGCTCGCCGATCGCGTTGTCGTGATGTCTCATCGTCCCGGCCGAATCATCGAGGAGATCGAGATTCCATTCGGACGCCCGCGTGACATCAAGGCGTTGCGTCTCGATCCGCGATATGCGGAGATCACGGTGCGATTGTGGGATCTGCTTGAGCAGCGTCCCGAGCAGGAGGAGGCCGCGTGAGCGCCCAGGTGCAGCCAGGAGTGCCCGTGTCCACCGGGGGCGACGACATTCAGCGTCGACTTGCACACGCCGTTGAACGTGAGAAGGGTTCCACGTGGGTGCGGCGAATCGGCCCGTTCACCCCGCTCCTTTTGATCCTCGTGTGGGAAGTACTGAGCCGGTTCGGCGTGCTTGACGCGCGATTCTTCCCGGCGCCGAGCTCGATCGTGGAAACCTTCATCAAGATGCTGCTCGACGGCGTACTGATCGAACACGCCGCGATGACGCTCTCACGCATCGCGGTCGGCTTCGTGCTTGGTGCGATCCCTGGCGTGCTGCTCGGCGTGCTCCTCGGCTCGGTGCGGCCGCTGCGCCAGCTGCTGGAACCGATCTTTGCGAGTCTGCTCCCGATCCCGAAAGTCGCGATCTTCCCGCTGCTGCTGCTCATCTTCGGGCTTGGAGAGACCAGCAAATATGTGATCGTTGCAATTGGCGTCTTCTTTTACCTGTTCTTCAACACGATGAGCGGCGTCATGCAGACACCCCCGTTGCTGGTGGACGTCGCTCGCGCCAACGGTGCAACCCGCATACAGCGCTGGTTCACCGTGTCGTTCCCGTATGCGCTCCCCTCAATTTTCACCGGTCTGAAACTGGCGACTGGAGGCGCGTTCGTGATTATTGCCGCCTCGGAGTTCGTGGGCTCCCAGAGCGGGCTTGGATATCTGATCTGGAGTTCGTGGTCGACGTTTGCGGTGTCAAAAATGTACGTCGGAATCGTTACGATTTCAGTGCTGGGGTACGCCGCGACGGCACTTGAAAGCTTCATCGAGCGCCGCGTGGTGCCCTGGGTGAAGTACTGATCGGAGCGATGATGACCACGCACACTGAGGTTTCGGGGGAGGAGCTCGCCGACGCGATTGGTGAGGTGCTTGCTCCGGGGCTCGCCGCCACGACTGGCGGAAGGCCTGCCGATGTCGCGCTCGCTGCGCGCTGGCTCGTGCAGGCTGAGAGCCTCGGATTGCACGGATTTGGGATTGACATGCTGCTGCGGGATCTAGACAGGCTCCCACCCCGCGTGAGCCCTCCGGCGCAGCTGTCGAGCCCGGCCTCTGCGGTCGATTCGATCGATGCGACCGGAATTCCCGGCCCGCTTGCTCTCGCGCTCGCCGTCCGCCGCGCGGGAGAGGCCGGTGCCCAGCACGGCGTCGGAATCGTCGGGGTGCGAAATGTGGGGGCTCTGGGCGTACTCGGGTTCGGCGCTCGTCATCTGGCTGGCGCTGGGTACGTGGCGTTGCTTGCGGCCCAAGCTCCCGCGATGGTCGCACCGTGGGGCGGCACAGCTCCGGCAATCGGCACGAATCCTCTCGCAATCGCTGCTCCGCGCGCGAATGCGGCCCCACTCGTCGCCGATTTTGCGACCGCTCCGCTGACCCTCGCGGAGTTGCGCGAATACAGGAGCTCAGGCGCGTCTCTTCCTGATGGGGTCGCACTCGATGCGGCGGGCGTGGCGACCACAGACGCGGCCCGTGTGGCAGCGCTGCTGCCCGAGAGCCTCCTGGGGTCGCTCGGTGGTTTCCTCGTCGAACTCCTTGCAGGCGTCGCAGTCGGCGGGCGCACCGCTGTCGGGGAAGCTGCGCAGGGACGCGGCGCGCTGGTGCTCGCACTTGATCCGGCCGCCGCGGGTGGGGCTGAAACAGCTGTCGATACTGCTCAGCTCGCAGAGGATTGGCGCGCCGCGGGCGGACACGTGCCACAGCGCTTTGACCACTTGCCCGTTGACGCGACCGCTACGGCGGCGCTTCCGCGCCATGTCCGGGTGTCCGCGGCGAGCTATGCTGCACTTCGCGCCGCGGGGGCGCCATCGTGAGCGGGGGGTCGTTCACACTCAGTGTCACGCCCGAGATCGGCTTGCTCACCGAGCGGCGGAGGATCCGTGTCATCGGGGCAGTGCCTGGTTCGCTCGTGACGTTGCGTTCCGAAACACTCCGCGGCGATGAGCTGTGGGCGGCGCAGGTGACGCTTGCCGTTGATGCAGCGGGATCTGTTGATCTCGACGAGTCGGCCCCGGTTTCCGGAGACTTCCGTATCGCGGACGCCATGGGCGTGTTCTGGGCACAGCGTCGCGAGACGCACAACGGGGGAAGTAGTGAGCCTCACGACGTCACCGCTCCGCTCGTGACCCGGTTGCGCGCGTGGGCAGAACCGGGGACAGGGTATCTCGACGTACCTGGCCTCGGCGTGGTTGCCCCAGCCGGTCCTGAGCACGCGGTGGAAGTGCGCATCGAGCAACACCTGCTTGCCGCTGAGGTGCTCCGTACGGAAGTGCGAAGCGACGGACTCGTGGGCACGCTCTTTCGCCCGGCAGGCGAGGGGCCATTTCCGACGCTGATTGTCATGAACGGATCCGGCGGCGGCATCAACGAAGCGCGCGCCGCACTCTACGCGGCCGAAGGAATCCAAGCTCTCGCGCTCGGGTACTTTCGTGCACCGGGATTGTCGCACTTCATTTCCAGGACGCCGCTCGAGTACTTCGAGCGCGCGCTCGACTACGTGACGCGCGAACTCGATCCACAGGGTGGTGCAGCGCTCGTGAGCGGCCAGTCACGTGGCGGGGAGCTCACGCTACTGCTCGCAGCGAGATACCCCGAACGGATCATTGGCGCAGTGGCATTCGTGCCCGGCGCGTTTGTTTTTGGCGCCCAGGGTGCTGCGGATCCGTCGGACGGCTGGAATGGGCCGACCTGGACTGCCGCGGGCGATCCACTCGAGCATCTGTGGCACGACAACTCGGGGGTAACGTGGCAGCCGTGGGATGACGCTCCTGCGCCAACCCGGCACGCGGATGTGTACGTTGACGGGCTGCATGACCGTGAGCTTGCCCGGAGCGCGCGGATCCCGATCGAGCGCTTCTCAGGGCCGGTCGCCTGTATCTCAGGACTTGACGACCGTGCGTGGCCGTCGAGCTACGCCTCGCGGCTCGCGCTCGATACGCTCGCGCGGCACGGTCACACCGCTGAGCGGCTCCATCTGGACTACGTCGATGCTGGGCACGGGATCACAATCCCGCATCTCCCGAGCACTGAAATAGCTCGAACCCATCCGGTATCTGGCGTGCACTACTCGAACGGCGGGACGCCGCAGGGAAACGCTCGCGCCAGCGCCGAATCGTTCACAGCCGTGTGCGCGTTTGTGCACCGCACGGCGAAGGCACGTGCTGCGCAACACCACTTCTCACAGACCTCAGAAACAAAGGAGAACTGATGCCGACGAATGAGCATCTTGCCGGACAGTGGCGTGAGTGGCGTCACACGCGTGTCTCGGAGCTCACACGCCCGTACGGCTGGACGGCCCTCGTAGCGCAGTTCTGGCTTCACGAGGGGGCGGCAGATGTGGAGCTCGATGGGCTTCCTGGTACCTGGTCCGTCAACGCAGGGCGCGTACTCTTTACGCCCCCAGCCACGGGACCAAATCTTTCAGTGAACGGGGAGTACCCCACCGCGCAGATCGAGATTCCCACTGGTCGGAATCAGACTTACGGTCACGGCGCGAGCGTGCCCGTGTACTTTGGCGACCGTGAAGTTGAGACAGTGCCGCGTACCAACGATGCCGGTGACCGGATTCTCGGTGTCCGCGTGCGGGATCCGCACGTTTCGGTGCGCGCGGAAGAGATTGGCCTCACCGCCTTTGAGTACGATCCTGCGTGGAGGATCCCCGCCGTGTTCACGCCGAGTGCGCGAAACGATGTCGAGGCAGTCACTGTTGAGACGGGCGTGCGTGAGACCACCACTCAAATCGGCACGCTTGCGTTCACCGTGGCAGGTGTGAGCGCCGAGGTGGTGCTGATCGGCAAGGATTCAGCCAATGGGGTGCAGCCTGTTGCACACGTGCGCGATCGCACGAGCGGGCCAATCAGCTACGGCGCTGGCCGTGTGATCGAATTGCAGTTTTCAGAAGACGGCGAGGGCCGGATCGACTTTATCGACTTCAACTATGCGCACGCTCTGCCGTGTGCGGTGACGAATTTTGTGACCTGCCCGCTGCCCCCGCGCCAGAACAATCTCGAGTTCGAGGTGCTGGCAGGCGAGAAGAAGCCCGAGCACGATGTGGCGCGCCTCTTGACCTACGAAGCCTAGTTCGCTCGCTGGCCCGGTCCCTCATCTCACCTCAGCTTGGTGAGATGAGGGACCGACACCGGCGATGGCAGCGTCCCGAGCGTGCCGAGAATCATACCCCAGCAGCACTGCGGTGATGCTGCACGCCTGAATTTCAGACGCTGGCGTGGCGCAGACAGCCCGGACTCGCGCAGAGCGGTCGCTATCCGAGCCGGAAGCCTTGGCCCTCCAGGATGAGTGCCAGCACGCGTCGATCCTCCCGGTGCATCACACCCTCAACGAAGCGCGTGAGTGCGCGATCGAGTGACACCGCTCCGGCACTCGCGGACACCTTCTGCACGATGGCAACGAGCGTACGTGGAGCGATCACTGATTCCTCAAGTCCAGGCCGGCCATCGATTTCTCGCTCGGTGCTGACGTACTCACCAAAGCCGCCACTCACTGCCCCAGCGAAAACCTGCTGGCTGATGAATGCAGCGCGCGCCACCCGGTTCAGCGCATCGGCTGACCACTCCGGAGGCAACTCGCCGTCGCGATCCACGATTGCCGCAGCCGCGAGCAACCCGTTCTCAACAGGGAACGCTTCGAATGCCGTGCCGGTATCTGGGTAGTGGACTCGGTAGCTATGTGCGCCGAAGCGATTGACGAGCTCTGCACTCAGGCGATCCAAGCCGCGGTACCGATGCGGAGTTTGCTCGTTCGCGGTGGCAATGATCGCAAACCCAGGCTCAATCCGCACTTCTCGTCCCGCATCCTCCTGGACCCCCAGCACATCTCCGGGCCGGAGCTGCAGGATGCGGTTCAAGCGCTTCAGGAACTCCGCTGGCATTGCGTTCACCTCGTCGAGGATGACGGGTCGCCCCTCAGCCATCGCACGCAGCAGCGGACCCGGTGTGAACACAGACACCGTCGCACCCTCGACCGCACGAAGCTCGTGACTGCCGATCAGCTGTGCTGCGGTGATGTCGCCATATCCGGAGACGAGTTCGGGCTCACGCCCCAGAGTGGTTCGTGAGAGGTGCTCGGCGAGCGCAGTCTTCGCACCCCCGGTCTCTCCGAGGAGCAGCACCGGGTCGCCACGCATGATCGCGGGGCCCGCCTCAGCGATGATTCCGCGCATCTGCTCCGTCATCAGTAGCCCCGAGCGAAGCTGTTCGCGCGCCTCGCGCAGCCGGAGTGTGCCGAGCGCGGCAAGCGCACCGTCACGTCGCGCGGCAGATGTGATGTCCGCCGCCGTGGTGAGACCAGCGGACTGCGAGGACTCGGACCTGAGCCGCGCGACGCGCGTACGTTCTCCGGCAGTAAGGCCACGTCCCTGGGAAACGGCGTGCGCCACTATTCCGTCCGCAGTTGCAGCGCGAGATCGTGCCTGGAGTTCGGCCTTTCGCTCGGCGACGGCGAGCCGGAGTGTGCCAGCGCGCTCAGTGAGGGCCTGGTCTATGGCTTCGCGGTTGGCCTGCACCCGCAGCACGTCGGTAAGGCGCTCTTCAAGTGCGGTTCGTTCTGCGCGCAACGCGCGGACCGTAGCCGAAGTCGAACCGGTCTCTGCGGGCACCACAACTGCTGGGGCGACGGGCTGAGGAGCAACACTGGCTTGCTCTGCGGCGAGTGCGCGCAGCACGCGTCGCAACTCGGTGGCGATCTCGCTGGCCTCGGCGAGCACCGGATTGGCGTCGAATGTGAGCATGCTCGTCACGCTATCACTCGGCTCGACGGATAGTGTGAGGGGATGGACAGTGACACCGGTTCGGAGTTCCGTCTGGGGGAGCTCAGAGCGCAGCTCACCGCTGCCGGCGCGATCCTGGGGGTTCCCATTGTCGTCACCGATGACGATGGCTGGGAGATCAGCGCTGGTGCACTGCGTGTGGGCCTCGGGTGGTACGCCGCGCGCGGACACGGTGACACCGAGGCAGTGGCCCTGGCGCTGTTGCATCTGTGGGAGGGCCCTCGCAGTGCACGGCTTGAACCAGCCAGAGCTCGGCGCCGGAGTTCGATTGGAGCACAGCGTCCGGCCGCGGTGCCGCTGCTTGATACAGTGTTGCGACTGCAAGCCGCGGCTGAGTTGCGGCAGGGCATGCCGGGCTTGCGCGCCCCGCTGGACGCGGCGATCACCCGGGTGATTCCCGCTGATGTGAGCGTGTTTCCGCGACACGTGCAGTTCGTTGCTGCGGTACTGCTCTGGGGGACTGCTGGTGGAGCGGATCCGCGTCTCGGGGCGCTCATTGGAGCACTGGATAAGTCGGTACGCAGCGAGCTTGAACGGCTCGCCGGTCTCGCGAGCGGGGCGACCGACGTACTTCGTCGGATTACTGCGCCGGATCCGGATCGTCCAGCGTTGCTCCGGTTTGAGCGCGCGCTTGCACTCCTGCTTCCACCATACGAGCGACTTCTCGCGCTCGATGTCGCTGACCGTGGGCTTGACCGTGGAGGGGGCGACGCACCTGCCCTGGCTGATGCCGGTGCTGGAGTGGAGACCGGGGCGGGAGCGGCAAGCGATGAGCTGGACGGAATGGCTGCAGAAGACCCCGCACACTCTGACGCCGATCCCGGTGATATCGCCGCTGCGGCGGAAGAGCACGCGCGCCCGGGCAACGGGAAGGACGACGCGGAAGGTGCAGACCTTTTCGCTGCGGAACACGCTGGCGCAGTGGAGACGATGCTGTCGACCCCCATGCCGACCAGTGGCGCTTTGTTCGACGCGATCCAAGAGCTCAGCGTCGATCCCGCGGGAGTTGACCCCGAGGGACAGCGGGATCTCGGAACCGCAGGAGCCGGGGGACCCGGCGCCATCGGGCTGACCGCGCTCACCGAGTATCGGGCGAGAGCGGCAGCGCTCAGTCCAGCGATCGAACGCATGCGCGAGCTCTGGGCGCGCGTGATCACTGATCGGGTCGCGCTGCGTCCAGGGTTGAGCCGCCGGCCGCAAGCAGAAGGCGAGGAATTGGCGATCGACGCGCTCCCCGCGGCCGTCGCGCAGGCACTCGCCGGGGTCGCCCGCCCGCAGGCGTACCGGAGCCGGGTCTCTCGACCTCGTCGTACGCGCCGCACGGGGAGCACGGACTATGTCTTCCTCGTCGACCGATCGGCGTCGATGCAAGGCCCCATCGCTGCCGCGGCTTCCGACGCGATGTTGATCATGCTGGAGGCCTTGAGCGCTGTGGAACGGGACGTTCGACACGCAGAACGGGCTGCCGGAAGCTCGATTGAACTCGATGTACGCACGTCGCTGCTGGTGTTTGACGCGGAGGTCACCGTGGTGAAAGCGCTCTCGAGTGGACTTGATGACGCTGTGCGCCGTGAGATCGACGCAGCGATCCGATCCCCCCGTGGGTCAACCAATGACGGCGCCGCGCTCCGTGCTGCTGCAGAACAGCTGGGCATCTCGCCGGCGGGGCACGCCGTGGAGGGCGCGGCCCACGACGGCCTTGAACGGAAACGTATGGTCGTGCTCATCAGTGATGGCGGGTCGAACGATGCAGCCGCAGCAGCTCGTGAACTCCGGGCGCTCCGGGCCGCCGGAGTGCAGGTCATCGGGTGCGGCTTCGGGAGCGATGAGATGACGGATCGCTACGCGCCAGAGGGGCGCCGCGTGAATCGCCCCGATGAGCTCGCGGAAACGCTGCACGAGCTCATTGCTGGCGAGCTCGGCTGAGCGATGCTGCGGGAGCGTCGCGCTCGCAGCACGAAGCCAGGGGGCGAGTGAGCTAGCGTGAGGGGAGCGTCCCGGACGGGACTGAAGGGAACAGCGAGATGGAACAGACATCAACCACTGCAGAACAGTTGCGCTTGGTTCGCACGCTCTTCCCCGATCTGGCGGCGAGCTACGATGCCGCAGCTGCGGCGAACGCGGAAGATGCGAGCGCGAAATTCGATGATTGGCTGGATCGTGAGGCTGGCGCGATTCACGCGGGTGCCGCCTTCGGCTCTGGAACGGATCCGGAAGTCACGCGGCGGTGGGAAGCGTCCTTCCACGCGGCCCGCATCGTGGCAGACCTCGCAGACACCGTGCTCCCGGAACCGGAAGCATTTGCGGCAGCTGGGGCGGATCTCTCTCGTCTCGGAACCCTGCTCGCGCAGCGCCCCGATCTCGTTGCCGTCCCTGCTCCCTACGGCATGGGTGCGGAGCACTGGCGCCGCACGTTCGTGCGCGCTGCGCTCGAGTATCCCGGCGTACTGGGAGGAGAGTCAGAGGGTTCCCCGCTTGTGCTCGCAACTGATGCTGAGCGCGGCTTCGCGGCACTCGACCGAATTCCGGAGTCTGCGGGAAGCCCGCCAATCGTGGCACAGCGCAGGGACGATGGACGATCCCTGTGGTGGACGCTGCGCCTGATCCCAGCAGGCTCTGCGCCGTCGGTGCTCGGTCTCAGTTTCGCGCAGGGTCCCCATGTCTCGCTGCCTGAAATGCTGATGCTCCAACTCATGCGCATCACCGAGCAGCTCGAGCCGGTCGACACCGGCACGTTCACGTGGCTTGCCGGTTCCATCGCGGACGGCCGCTTGGCCGCGCGGCACGTGTACGACGCGGGTGAACGCGTGATTCGGATCACCTGCCGCGAGGTGGGGAACCAGGGTCCGCACCTGGGGGCGCGCCCGCCGCAGGGGTAGCAGGACGGCGAGCTAGCTCCAGCTGCTGACCGCGGAGTCGCGAGTCGAGGGGAGCCGAGTGGAACGACCCCACTCCAGGATCTCCTCGGGCACCTGCATCTCATCGGTGTTGGCGCCTGTCTTCTCGATGAGTTCTGATACGGGGACAACTCCGCCGGTTCGGCGCAGGATTCGACCGCGGACAATGGCGCGAGCGTACACTTCGGGCCGCCGTTCGGCATTCGGCCGCACAAATCGCTGCTCGATGTACACGGCTTGATCGTCAAACCCGAGCAAGCGTGACTCGACCCAGAATCTTTGCCACGGGTTCAGTGATTTCCGATAGGAAATGGTCTGGCCGACCACCACTGCGTACCAGCCCTCCTGAGTAAACACGTCCCACGCGCCGTTGCGCTTGATGAGGTCAAAGCGGGCCACATCCATGATCGACAGATACTTTCCGTTGTTCATGTGCCGCAGGATGTCCAGGTCAGTTGGCCAGACACGGAATCGGGATCGGGTCATATCGCCGAGCGCCACGCGGGAAGCCCGGCCCCCGACGAAAAGCTGGTGCCAAAGGGTCCGGAAGATCATGTGCATCCTGTGATCCTATGGCTGGGCACGAGGAGCGCCGCAGAATTTGTGGGGTGTCTCAAGCGCGAGAGCGGATCGCCGGCGCGGCGCTGTGCGGATGCGCCGAGTCTGCCGGCCGAGGCTCGTGCGGTGAGCGGATCGGCAGGACCTGCCGGAGTACAGCAGGAGTGGGAGCCCGTGGTCTCCAGTCTGCGCTCAATCCTCGCCCAGGGCGGCGTGTAGACTGATTCGGCGCGCTTCCGCGCTCGTACTTCAGAGAACCCGGAGAACCACTGCATGGCAACCTCGAACGACATCAAGAACGGCACCGTTATCAAGGAGAACGGTCAGCTCTGGAGCGTGATCGATTTCCAGCACGTGAAGCCGGGCAAGGGTGGCGCGTTCGTCCGCACGAAGCAGAAGAACGTGGTCTCCGGCAAGATCATCGATAAGACCTACAACGCAGGCGCGAAGATCGAGACCGCGAACGTTGATCGCCGTGATTTCCAGTACCTGTACCAGGACGGTGAAGACTTCGTCTTCATGGATCAGACAGACTACGACCAGATCACGGTTTCGGCTGTTGTGGTTGGGGACGCCTCCAAGTACATGCTCGAGAGCCAGCAGGTGCAGATCGCGCTGCACGAGGGCGAGCCCCTCTACCTCGAAATGCCGGCGTCGGTCATCCTCGAAGTGACCTACACCGAGCCTGGCCTGCAGGGCGATCGCTCCACAGGGGGCACGAAGCCCGCGACGGTTGAGACTGGCGCAGAGATCCAGGTGCCGCTGTTCCTCGAGACCGGCACGAAGGTCAAGGTAGACACCCGCACGGGTGACTACCTCGGCCGAGTCAACGACTAGTCTCCGTGTCAGCACGAACGAAAGCACGCAAGCGCGCGCTCGACATGCTGTATCAGGCCGATTTGCGGGGAGAGTCCCTCGCCGCAATCGTCAACGCGGAGGCCAAGCGGGCTGCGAGTGAGCCCGATCGGGCGGCCTCCTGGTTGTACGCGCGCGAGATCGTCGACGGGGTCAGTGACCACCAGGACGAGATCGACGAGCTCATCATGAGCTACGCGCAGGGGTGGACCCTCGAGCGGATGCCTCACATCGACCGTGCGCTGCTCCGGATGGCGTCGTGGGAGATTGTCTTCAACTCAGAGGTGCCGACTCCGGTTGCCATTGACGAGGCGGTTGAACTTGCCAAGGAGTATTCAACTGACGACTCTGGTCGTTTCGTCAACGGAGTGCTGGGCCGCGTCGCGGACCACTCACGAGACTAAACAGGCGGTGCGGGCGCCCGACACGGCGCCCGCACGTCACTTCGCTTCAGATCCGGTATGCTGATCCGGATAGCTTTTCTTTAACTCCCGTCCTGTGAGGCGGAGAAGGGGGGCTCGAATATGGGTACGCGTGTAGTGCTGGAAAGCGCTGAGATCTCGCGGGCGCTGACTCGAATCTCGCACGAAATTATCGAGGCGAACAAGGGCGTTGACGGCCTTGTTCTGGCTGGAATCCCAACGCGTGGCACCTTTCTTGCCGCCCGGATTGCAGACATCATCTCGCGGATCGAGGGACGTTCAGTTCCGACCGCAAGCCTCGACGTCACGCTCTATCGTGACGATCTCGCGCAAAACCCGACCCGCACCCCGCACCCCACCGACATGCCGGCCGTGGGTATCGACGGCTGCACCGTCGTGCTGGTTGACGATGTACTCTACTCGGGCCGAACGGTGCGTGCGGCGCTCGACGCCCTGAACGATCATGGGCGCCCCAAGGCGGTCCGCTTGGCTGCACTGATCGACCGCGGCCACCGCGAGTTGCCGATTCGCGCGGACTACATTGGCAAGAATCTCCCCAGTGCGAAGCACGAGAGGATTTCCGTGCGCCTTGTGGAGCACGACGGGATCGACGAAGTGACGATTTCTTCCGACGACAGTGTGGGGGATCGCGCATGAGGCACCTCCTCGACACCCGCACGCTCAGTCGTGAAGACGCGATCCTGATCCTCGATACTGCCGAGGATATGGCCGCGACACAGCAGCGCGAGGTCAAGAAACTTCCGACGCTGCGTGGCAAGACTGTCGTGAATCTGTTCTTCGAAGACTCGACACGCACCAGGATCTCCTTTGAGGCTGCCGCGAAGCGCCTCTCCGCAGACGTCATCAACTTCACCGCGAAGGGCTCCTCAGTTTCGAAGGGCGAGTCGCTGAAGGACACGGCGCAAACACTACAGGCTATTGGGGCCGACGGCGTGGTGATCCGGCATCCTGCCTCCGGTGCTCCGGCGCGGCTCGCCTCCAGCGGGTGGATCGACGCTGGCGTGCTGAACGCGGGGGACGGGACTCACGAACACCCCACACAGGGGCTGCTCGATGCGTTCACGATGCGGCGTCGCTTGTTTGGCGCTGCCAGCCGGGGCCGCGACCTCGACGGGGTCTCCGTCGTGATCGTCGGCGACATCGCCCACTCGCGCGTCGCGCGCTCCAACCTTTGGCTGCTGAACTCGCTCGGAGCCAACGTCAGCTTCGTGGCACCCGAGACGTTGCTGCCGTATGGCGCACGCGACTGGCCGGTCACGAACCACCATTCGCTCGACGAGGCGTTGCGAGTCGAACGACCCGACGTCGTCATGATGCTCCGGATCCAGAGCGAGCGGATGCACGCTGCGTTCTTCCCGAATGAGCGCGAGTACGCCCGCAACTGGGGCCTCGACGACGCCCGGCTGGCCAGACTCTCGGAGCGAGCAATCGTGATGCACCCCGGCCCCATGAATCGCGGTCTGGAGATCTCATCGCGCGCCGCAGATTCCTCACGTTCCACGGTGCTTGAGCAGGTCACGAACGGTGTATCCGTGCGCATGGCCGCCCTGTACCTGCTGCTTTCAGGCGAACGCGGCACCCAGACAGAACACGCCCCAACTGACTCCCGTGAAGGAGAGACCGTATGACCGCGAATCCCAGCATCCTGATCCGCGGGGTGCGCCTCGCATCCGAACTCACGGAGCGCGGTGCAGACTCAGCGAGTGCCACACCGGTCGACCTCCGCGTGAGTGGCGACCGCATTGTCGAGCGGGGTGTCGGGCTGACAGCGCAGAGTGATGATCGCATCATCGACGCTGCGGGTCTGATCGCCCTGACGGGCCTCGTGGACCTCCATACACACCTGCGTGAACCCGGGTTCGAGCAGTCCGAGACGGTCTTGAGCGGCACGAGGGCAGCAGCGGCTGGCGGCTTCACCAGCGTGTTCGCGATGGCAAACACGCTCCCGGTGCAGGACACAGCCGGCGTGGTCGAACAGGTCCAGGCGCTCGGCGACGCGGCTGGCTACGCCACCGTGCGCCCGATCGGCGCGGTGACCGAAGACCTCGCGGGGGAGAAGCTCAGCGAAATTGGTGCGATGGCGCAGTCTCGCGCACAAGTCCGCGTGTTCTCTGATGACGGGAAGTGCGTACACGACCCGCTGCTCATGCGACGCGCCCTCGAATATGTGAAGACGTTCAACGGAGTCATCGCGCAGCACGCACAGGATCCACGTCTCACGGAGGGTGCGCAGATGAACGAGGGTGCGCTCTCGAGTGAGCTGGGACTCAAGGGCTGGCCCGCGGTCGCTGAAGAGTCGATCATCGCCCGCGATGTGCTGCTCGCCGAGCACACGGGCGCGCGGTTGCACATCTGCCACCTCTCGACCGCCGGCTCGGTCGAGGTGGTGCGCTGGGCGAAGGCCCGGGGCGTGCAGATCACGGCCGAGGTCACTCCGCACCACCTGATCCTCACCGAGGAGCTCGTCCGCAGTTACGACGCGCGCTACAAGGTGAACCCCCCGCTGCGCCGCGAGGAAGACGTGCGTGCACTGCGTCAGGCCGTCGCCGACGGCGTGATCGACATCATCGCCACCGACCACGCCCCGCACCCGCTCGAAGCGAAAGAGTGCGAGTGGGACGCCGCGGCGTTCGGCATGGTTGGGTTGGAATCGGCGCTGCCGATTGCGCTCGCGACGCTGATCCAGGAGGGGCATGTGAGCTGGGCGGAGCTCGAAACGCTGCTGTCCCAGCGCCCCGCCCAGATTGGCGGACTCGCGGGTCACCCGACAGCGCTCGACGCAGGTCAGCCGGCTGATCTCGTGCTCGTCGACCCGAGCGGCACCAGCACGTTCGACCTGAGTGACCTCAAAGGCCTCAGCGTCAACTCGCCCTACCTCGGCATGGAGCTTCCCGGCAGGATCGCGTTCACGATCCGACGCGGATATCTCACCGTTGACGCAGGTGAACTCGTCGATGTCGACACGGCGGCGGCGGCCGGCCGCGCCGCTGGCGCTCAGCAGGGCGTAGCGACGGAGGTGGCCGCATGAGCCGCACGAGCTTCATCATCCTGATGGCTGTGATTGCACTTGTCTTTTTCGTCGGGATGTGGATCGCCTGGCGCGGTCGCACCAAACGAGACTCAGGGGCCGTGGTGACCGGTGCGCCGCTCGTCGGAGAGGAACTCGCGAGCTTCCCGCGCGCGAGCTACGTTTCGACCACGCCTCTCGGAGCACCGTTCGAGCGTCTCGCACTGCCTGGCCTGCGCTACAAGGGCTTCGCTGAGCTCATTGTGCGCCGCGACGGCGTCTCGATCGCTGTGACCGGCGAGGCACCTGTGCTGATCCCATCCGCACAGCTGCTCGGCAGCGGCACCGCGGCGGTGCGCGCCGGAAAAGCCGTTGACCGCGACGCACTCTCGCTCGTCCAGTGGCGCACAGCGCCGCAGGACGGCAGCGCTGCGCGCGAGGTCGAATCCAGCTTCTTGCTTGCTGATCCGGCTGCCCAGCATCGTTTCGCTGTGGCCATCGCCGAGGCACGCTCTCAGACCAACACCACTCACCCCACGATCCAGGAGGAAGCGTGACCACGAATACGACCGAAGTAACGGTGCCACCAGCAAATGCAGTGCCCACGGGCGCTGCTGTGCTGGTACTCGAGGACGGCACCCGATACGTAGGCCGCGCCTACGGTGCGGTCGGCCGAACGCTCGGCGAGGTCGTGTTTTCTACCGGCATGACCGGGTACCAGGAGACGCTGACGGACCCGTCCTACGCTGGCCAGATTGTGCTCATGACGGCGCCGCACATCGGCAACACCGGCGTGAACGACACCGACATGGAATCACGCAAGATCTGGGTGGCGGGCTTTGTCGTCCGCGATCCCGCACGCCGCGTCTCCAACTTCCGCGCACAGCGTTCACTCGACGAGGATCTCGTCGGTGACGGAGTCGTGGGGATCTCCGGGATCGACACCCGCGCGGTGACGCGCCGGATCCGCTCGGTCGGCGCTATGCGCGCTGGCGTCTTCTCGGGTGCGGAGTTCGAACTGTCTGACGACGCGCAACTGGCACTCGTGCGTGAGCAGGCCAGCATGGCGGGCAAGAACCTCTCGCAGGAGGTCACGACCCCTGAGCGCTACGAGGTGCCCGCTACCGGGGATGTGGCACGCGTCGGCTCAATAGCCGTGCTGGATCTCGGCATTAAGCGGGCCACGGTGCAGTACCTCGCCGAGCATGGCTTCGATGTCACCGTGCTCCCGGCGCACACGTCGGTCGAGGAGTTCCGGGCGCTCGCCCCCGACGCGGTGTTCTACTCGAACGGTCCAGGCGATCCCGCGGCGAGCGACGCACAGGTCGTACTGCTGCGCGAACTCCTGCGTGACGGCATTCCCTACTTCGGAATTTGCTTCGGAAACCAGTTGCTCGGCCGCGCGCTCGGCTTCGATACCTACAAACTGCCGTTCGGTCACCGCGGAATCAACCAGCCCGTGCTCGACAAGCGCACGGGACGCGTTGAGATCACTGCGCAGAACCATGGCTTCGCCGTCGACGCCCCGATCGAGGGCGAGACGAATTCACCCGAGGGCTTCGGCCGGGTACAGGTCAGCCACATCAGCCTGAACGATCAGGTCGTCGAGGGTCTCGAGTGCCTCGACATTCCGGCGTTCTCGGTGCAGTACCACCCTGAGGCCGCTGCGGGCCCGCACGACGCCTTCTATCTCTTCGACCGCTTCCGCGCACTGGTCCAGGACCGCGCCGCAGCCGCCGACACCACCACTCAGGGAGCCTAGGAAGTATGCCCAAGCGTTCAGACATCAATTCCGTTCTCGTCATTGGCTCTGGCCCGATCGTCATCGGCCAGGCGTGCGAGTTTGACTACTCAGGCACCCAGGCGTGCCGCGTGCTCCGCGAGGAAGGCGTCCGCGTCATCCTCGTGAACTCAAACCCCGCCACGATCATGACGGATCCCGACTTTGCCGACGCCACCTACGTGGAACCGATCACGGCCGAGGTCATCGAAACGATTATCGCGAAAGAAAAGCCTGACGCGATCCTCCCGACCCTCGGCGGTCAGACGGCACTCAACGCGGCCATGGAACTGCACGAGCAGGGCATCCTCGACAAGTACAACGTCGAGCTCATCGGTGCGAAAGTTGACGCCATCCAGAAGGGCGAGGATCGTCAGCTGTTTAAAGACATCGCGATTGCCGCCGGAGCCGGTGTCGCGAAGTCATACATCGCGACAACTGTGGAAGCCGCGAAGGAGTTCGCGAAGGATCTCGGTTACCCGCTCGTGGTGCGTCCCTCGTACACGATGGGGGGCCTCGGTTCAGGCTTTGCCTACACTGAGCCGGAGCTGGTGCGGATCGTCACCGATGGCCTGCACTACAGCCCCACGACTGAGGTGCTGCTCGAAGAGTCGATCCTCGGCTGGAAAGAGTATGAGCTCGAGCTCATGCGCGACACCAAAGACAATGCTGTTGTCGTCTGCTCGATTGAGAACGTCGACGCCGTCGGCGTCCACACGGGCGATTCGATCACCGTTGCCCCTGCGCTGACACTCACGGACCGCGAGTTCCAGGACCTGCGTGACATCTCGATCGACATCATCCGTCGGGTTGGCGTCGACACCGGCGGCTGCAACATTCAGTTCGCGATTGATCCGGTCGACGGACGCATCGTCGTCATCGAGATGAACCCTCGCGTGTCACGCTCCTCGGCGCTTGCCTCAAAGGCCACCGGATTCCCGATCGCAAAGATCGCCGCGAAGCTTGCAATCGGGTACACGCTCGACGAGATCCCGAACGACATCACGATGAAGACGCCAGCGTCCTTCGAGCCGGCGATCGACTACGTCGTGGTGAAGACTCCGCGTTTCGCATTCGAGAAGTTCCCCGCAGCAGATGACACGCTGACCACCACCATGAAGTCGGTGGGCGAGGCGATGGCGATCGGCCGGAACTTCACGACCGCGCTGCAGAAGTCGCTGCGTTCGCTCGAGAAGCGCGACACCTCATTCCATTGGGCGCCCGTGGCGGAGAGTGACGTCGCCGCGCGCGTCGCTACGCTGCTCGAAACGATGAAGCGCCCCACAGATGGCCGGATCGTCGATGTGCAGCAGGCGCTGCGCCTCGGTGCGACGATCGAGCAGGTCTTTGAATCCACGAAGATTGACCCATGGTTCCTCGATCAGATTGTGCTCATCAACGAAGTCGCTGAGTCCGTGCAGCGGGCACCGCAGCTCACGCTCGATGTGCTGCGCGAAGCTAAAGATCACGGCTTCTCCGACGCACAGCTCGCGGCAATCCGCGGCGTCTCCGAGTCAGAGATCCGTGGCCTCCGCCACGGACTGGGCTTGCGCCCGGTGTTCAAGACCGTTGACACCTGCGCCGGTGAGTTCCCTGCGCTCACGCCGTACCACTATTCCTCGTACGATCTTGAGACCGAGGTCACTCCCTCGGATCGCAAGAAGATCGTGATCCTGGGCTCCGGCCCAAACCGCATCGGCCAGGGGGTCGAATTCGACTACTCCTGCGTGCACGCCTCGTTTGCGCTGTCCGAAGCTGGCTACGAGACGATCATGATTAACTGCAACCCCGAGACCGTCTCGACGGACTACGACACCTCCGATCGCCTGTACTTCGAGCCGCTGACGCTCGAAGACGTGCTCGAGGTTATCCACGCTGAGCAGGCTTCGGGCACGCTCGTTGGCGTCGTGGTGCAGCTCGGTGGGCAGACGGCGCTGGGCCTCGCACAGCCGCTGAAAGACGCCGGAATCCCCATCCTCGGCACGACACCCGAGGCGATCGACCTCGCTGAGGAGCGCGGTGCGTTCTCAGGAATCCTCGATCGCGCCGGCCTCGTTGCCCCGCGCAACGGGACGGCAATCGATAAAGACGGAGCGATCCGGATTGCTGAGGAGATTGGCTACCCGGTGCTCGTGCGCCCGTCATTCGTGCTGGGCGGTCGCGGCATGGAGATCGTGTACGACACCGATTCGCTGCACGGCTACTTCGATCGGATCGAGGGCCACGCGCTCGTAGGCCCGGGGCACCCGCTGCTCGTGGACCGGTTCCTCGACGATGCGATCGAGATCGACGTCGATGCACTGTACGACGGTGAACAGCTCTACGTTGGTGGAGTCATGGAGCACATTGAGGAGGCTGGCGTGCACTCGGGTGACTCAAGCTGCACGCTGCCCCCGATTACGCTCGGCCACGACCAGATCAACGCGGTGCGCGAGGCAACGCTCGGGATTGCAGCGGGCCTCGGCGTGCACGGCTTGCTGAACGTCCAGTTCGCCATCGGCCAGGGTGTCCTCTACGTGCTCGAAGCCAACCCGCGCGCATCCCGCACCGTTCCCTTCGTTTCTAAGGCACTCGGGATTCCGCTCGCGAAGGCCGCCTCGCGTGTGATGGCAGGCGAGACGATTGCTGACCTCATCGCTGCTGGTCTGCTGCCAGAGCGTGATGGCTCGCGCGCGCCGATCGATGCGCCGATCGCTGTCAAGGAGGCTGTGCTTCCGTTCAAGCGTTTCCGCACGAACGAGGGCCTCGTGGTCGACTCGCTGCTCGGGCCGGAGATGCGCTCGACCGGTGAAGTCATGGGCATGGACCGTGACTTCCCGACTGCGTTCGCGAAGAGCCAGTCGGCGGCTGGCAGCGAGCTTCCGGTTTCCGGCACGGTGTTCCTGTCTGTAGCGGATCGCGACAAGCGCTCAGTGGTGCTGCCTGCGCTGCGCTTGCAGGAACTGGGCTACCGGATCCTTGCGACGCAGGGCACCCAGGTGGTGCTCGCACGCAATGGCATCACCTCGGAGGTCGTGCGCAAGCACTCACTGCAGGCAGAAGGTGACACGATCGTTGACCTCATCAACCGCGGTGAAGTTGACATGATCGTGAATACGCCGTCCGGCAGTTCGGCTCGTGCCGATGGCTACGAGATCCGTGCTGCGGCCGTGGCCGCGGACAAGCCGATCTTCACGACCGTATCCGAGCTGTCCGCAGCTGTCGGCGCTGTCTCTGCACAGAAGCTGGGCTTCGACGTGAAGTCACTGCAGGAGTACGAAATTGATCGTGTTGCGGCTCGGGCCGTGGCAGCGCAGGAGGCGACGGCACGATGACCACTGTTTCGTTCGGGACCCGGCTCGCGTCTGAGCTCGCTGCGAAGCGGCACTTGTGCGTGGGCGTCGATCCACATGCACCGCTGCTGGCTGACTGGGGGCTCGCAGACGACGCGGCCGGGGCCGAGCGAATGGGGCGCGAAGTGGTCGCCGCCGCTGCTGGTGTCGCTGCCTGCATCAAACCACAGGTGGCGTTTTTCGAGCGCTTCGGGTCCGCAGGCTACGTCGCGCTCGAGCGCGTGCTCGCAGACGCACGTGATGCAGGACTGCTGGTGATCGCCGACGTCAAGCGCGGCGATATCGGCACGAGCTTTGCTGCGTACGCCGATGCGTGGCTGCGTCCCGGGTCACCGCTGGAGGCCGACGCAATGACGGTGGTCGCGTATCAGGGTTTCGGGAGCCTCAGCGGGGCATACGACCGCGTCCGGCACGACGGGAAGGGCCTGTTCGTGCTCGCGGCAACTTCGAATCCCGAGGCGCGCGACGTGCAGCTGGCGCGGCGTTCCGATGGCCGCAGCGTTGCTGAGGCGATGGTGGCTGACGCTGTCGCCTTCGACACACCCGGAGACGACCACGTGAACTCGATCGGCGTCGTACTTGGGGCAACACTCAACCTCGCCGACTTCGGCATCGACATCACAGTGCCGCCTGCGCGGCCGGCGTTGCCGGTGCTCGCTCCCGGCTTTGGGTTCCAAGGGGCGCGTGTGGAGAACGCCGGAACAATCTTTGGAGGCCTGGGATGGGCGTTGCTGGCGAGCGAATCTCGCAGTGTGCTGGCCGGAGGCCCCATTGGGCTCGCGACACGGGTACGCGACCGCGCAGAGGCCGTGGCAACTGCGCTCACGGTGTGACACGCTTAACGGTGTGACAGGTTTGGGGGCAGGAACGACGAGTGGAGACGATGAGATGAGCAGCTCAGAGGACCGAACCGCCCGCACGATGCCGGTGGTTGACCGTATTGCGGCGAACCGTGCCGCGATTGCGGCACGCCAGGCGCGCGCTGAACTGAAGCGACGGCTCCGCAGCGGTGAGGTATCGCCGTTGCGGGTTCTGGAACAGTCGGTGGTGCCGGGAAGCACCGCGGCGACGCTGCGGATCACGGATTTCCTCCTCTCTTTCCCCGCGATTGGCGTGGTGAAGGCAGAGCGGGTGCGTGAGCAGCTGGAGATTTCCGAGCGGAAGCGGCTGGGCGGCCTCGGGGCCCTGCAACGCGAGCGGCTTGAGCACTTCGTGCGCGAGCGCACCGGCACTGAAGAGCGCCCTGGCCGCCCACCGCTGACGGTGCTGGCGGGTCCCACGGCGGTCGGCAAGGGGACTGTGGCTGCGTATATTCGGGAGCACTACCCAGAAGTGCGGCTCTCGGTCTCGGCGACGACACGTGCCCCCCGCCCCGGTGAGATCGAGGGCAAGCACTATTACTTCGTATCTGACGAGGGCTTCGACCGGATGCTTGCGGCGGACGAACTCCTGGAGTGGGCGACCGTCCACAACAAGTACCGCTACGGCACGCCGCGCGGACCGGCCGTTGAGGCCGCGGCTCGTGGTGAGCTGATGCTGCTCGAAATCGACCTGCAGGGCGCACGTCAGGTGCGCGCCAGCATGCCAGAGGCGCGTCTCGTGTTTCTCGCCCCGCCGAGCTGGGACGAGCTCGTGAACCGCCTCGTTGGGCGTGGAACCGAGGATGCAGAAGAGCGTGCGCGCAGACTGGAAACTGCGAAGGTGGAACTCGCTGCCGCTGACGAGTTCGACGAGATCATCGTGAACGACGAGGTCCCTCGCGCGGCTGCGCGGCTCGTGGACATTATGCGCGGAGAAGCCTCTTCCGCAGCCGTTGAACCGCCGCACGCATGATCGACCAGGTCGCAGAACTGAATCCAACACAGTTCTGGGGAATCCCGCTTGCCCTCGTGGGCGCGGCCTTTCTGGCGTTCGGCGCGCAGTATCAGTCGCGCGGCCTCAATAAGGTCGAACGAATTGTGGGGGAGAGCGCAGGCTCGGGTCTCTCGTGGGGACACATTCGGAGTCTTCTGCGACGCCCATCCTGGGTGATCGGAACCGTGCTGCTCGGGCTTGCCGTGGTGTTCCAGATCGGTTCGCTGTCGCTCTCGCCGCTCATTATCGTGCAACCCATCGGCGTCGTGGGCCTGATTATTACCTCGATTCTGAATTCGCGGGTGAGTGGTGTTCACCTCGGCAAGCGGGTGCGCGCCTCGCTCTCACTCGCGGTGCTCGGAATTGTGGCGTTCGTGACCATTGCCGCGTTTACCGCGCGCGATAGCATCGTGACAGATGCGAAGCTGATCACCATTCTCATCACATTCGGTGTCGTGCTCCTGCTCGCCTTGATCTTGTTTGTCGGCTTCAGGCACCGCAGTTTCGCGCTCGTCTACATCGTCGGTGCCGGAGTGCTCTACGGCTTCGTCGCAACCTTTGCGAAGGCAGTCATCGGCCGCCTCCAACAGGGCGAGTTCGAGTGGCTCACGTGGACCTGCGTCGTGGCATTGCTCGCCGGAGCTCTGCTCGGAATGGTCTTCGTGCAGAACGCGTACTCTTCCGGCCCGCCCGATCTCGTGGTCGCAGGCCTGACAGTGATCGATCCCATTGTCGCAGTGCTGATCGGCATCATCGTGTTGAACGAAGCGGCCGGCGCCCCGGCCTGGGCAGTAGTGGTCTATGTACTCTCCGGCATGGTCGCGATCATTGGGGTGATCGGCCTCGCAAAGTTCCACCCGCAGGCCGGTGGCGCCGCGCCTCTCACCGAAGACGCAGCGCCGGTGGATCCCGCTACGCCGGCAACACCGTAACACCGCCGTCTGCAAGCCGGAGTCGCCGGTGCGCCCGCTGCGCGACGGCCGAGTCGTGTGTCACCGCGATGATCGTGAGACCTCCGCGGTTGAGCTGTTCAAGCAGTGTGAGAATCTCATCTCGCATCGCCTCATCGAGGTTGCCTGTTGGCTCATCCGCAAGCAGCACGTGCGGTCCGCCAACGATCGCGCGTGCAATCGCCACGCGCTGTTGCTGGCCGCCTGAGAGCTCGTGGGGGCGGTGATCTGCGCGATCTGCGAGCCCGACTCGTGCGAGCGACTCAGCTACGCGGGCGTCACGATCCTCTCTGCTCAAGCCGCGGGGCTCGAGTGCGGTGTCCACGTTCTCCCGTGCGGTTAACGTCGGCAGCAGGTTGAACGATTGGAACACGAACCCCATGCGCTGCGCCCGGAGCTCAGTGAGCTTCGCATCGCTCAGCTCGGCGAGTTGAATGCCCTCACAGGCGAGGGTGCCGCCGCTCGGCCGATCCAGCGCTCCGAGTAACTGCAGCAGCGTTGACTTCCCACCGCCGGTTGGCCCCTGGATCGTGACAAACTCGCCGCGTGCGAGTTCGAGGTCGATACACGAGAGCGGGGTGATCGTGGTGTTTCCCTTCTGATAGCTCCGGCTCACGCTCGTGAGCTGGTACAGCGGTGCGACGGGGGTGGCGGTGAGATTCACGTGAGTAGTCCTCTGTGTGTCTGCTGATGTGCTTGTCTGCTGGTGCATTGGTTCGCTGGCGTGCACGGTGGCGATGCACTGATCACGAGATCGTGCGAAGCGCTTCGATGGGACTCAGCCGCACTGCGCGCCAAGCGCCGAAAGCGCCGGCAAGCACACCTCCGAGCAGGCTGAGCGCAAGGGCAGCGCCCACGATCCACGGGGTGATCGGGGCGTGCAGCACGATGTCCGCGGTGTCGGCTGCTGCCTGTGCAGCGCGGCCGAATCCACCGCCTGGCCCGCCGGCCGCCATGTCACCAGGGGCGTCTGGCCCGCCGGTATCCCCGGTGACTGCGGTCGCACCGCCGGGGAGCGTGATCCCGATGAGATTCACGACCCAAATCGCGCCAATGCCGAGTGCAATGCCCACCGCACCGCCCAGCAGTGCCTGGACGAGCGACTCCCCGGCAATCTGACGCACGACACGGCCGTTGGACCAGCCGATCGCCTTCAGCGTGCCAAACTCGCGGGTGCGTCGCTGTACACCGGCATTCGTGAGCAGGATCGCGATCGCGAGCGCAACGGCGAGCACAATCAGTGAGAGCCAGGTCCCCAGACTTGAAATGAGAGATGAGGCGCTTGCGAGGGATCCGGACACCTGCGCCGCGAGGTCGGCCTGCGAGCTGACCGTGGCGTCGGGAAGCTCCGTTTCGATCGCCTGTTGCACAGCTTCGGCCGTCGCGGCCGAATCGGCGGCAACGTAGATTGTCGAAACGACCTCGCCGCTGTCCGCGAGTGCTTTGGCGGTCTCGAGCGCAAGATAGACGTTGGCAGCGGTGCTCGCGTCCTCGGTCGTGGAACTCACGATTCCGACGACCTCTGCCGTGCCGCTCCCGATGGCGACAGTGTCACCGAGGGCGAGATCGGCCGAGGCCGCGTACGCCGCGTCGAGTACGGCCACGTTGTCGGCGTCCACGCCGTTGTCCGCTGCGGTCAACAACCGGCCAGTGTCGAGAGCCACGCCCGTGAGCGGGCCGACAGCTGTCGCGGTGGGGTCGATGCCGAACACGGTGAACGAGTTCACGTCAAACGAGCTGCCTCCTGCCCCACCTGGTCCACCTGCCCCACCACCCGGACCACCACTCGGCGCTCCTGAGGCGTCAGCGCCGCTCTCGGCCACTGGGGCGGGCATCTCGCCTGAGAAGCTTGTGTTGGTGAGGCTCAGCACCCCAGTGGCTGCCGCGACGCCGTCAATGCTCTGCACTGTGGTGAGGGCTGCTGCGGCGAGCGTGCCGCGCATCCGATCTGTGCTGAGCCGCGACTGAGCAATGCTCGTGGTACCGTCGCTCGTCGTCCCAGCCTCAGTACCGAACTCGAAGCGGGGTCCGCCTCCTCCTGGACCGTCGCCACTTCCCGGTTCGGGCGCCGCTCCGGTCACCGTGAGGTCAGTGCCAACGCCAGCGACCTGCTCGAGCGCGGCGCTCTGCGCCTGCCGAATCCCGGCTGAGAGCGCGGATACCACGATAACCAGCGCAATCGCTATCGCGAGGCCAGCTGCGACAACGATGGTTTGGCGTTTGCGACCGCCGAGCTCTCTGCGGAGCATAGTCCAGTACATTGGGGTCCTTTCGTAGGTGCTTCGAGTCTTTCGGCCAGCGAGCCGCGCGGCGTCACCCCAGCGGGGGCACCTCATACCGCCGACGTGGTATTCACGGGTACTCCGCGCGGGGGACGCGAGTTCTGATCCCGAGCTGTTGAATAGACGCATGAGTGAAAGTGACGCGGTGCCGTCGGCGCAGCGGAGCGCGGAGCCAGGCGGTGTGAGTTCGCCGTGGAACGGTTGGGGTGGCGACTTGATCGCAGCGCTGGCGGTGCTGCTCGGAGCCGTGTTGCTGTTCGGCTTCGCCCCAGGCTTCGGCGGCGGCCCAGGCGGGGGCGGCGGGCGACCACCCCATCTGCAGCCCGCTGGCCACGATCTGAGCAACGCGATCCTGCTCATCAGTTCTGCCGCGTTGATGTTCCTGCGACGTCGCTGGCCGCTGCTCGTGTTTGCGCTCGTGCTCGCGGGGCTCGGGCTCGGGGTGGGTTTCGGGGTACCGACGATCGGGCCGTCGATTGCGCTCGCGATTGCGGCGCACACACTCGCCTCAGCCGCCTCGCGGCGCACCACGTTCCTTGTCGTTGGCGGTGCCGCGCTCGTGCTGCTGGTGCTGAGCGCCTGGCTGGGCGGCTGGGAGTCGCTTGACGTGCGGCTCGTGCAGGCGGCGGCTGCCGTCGCGGTAGCCGCGGCGCTCGGCGATAGCGCCCGCTCCCGTCGAGCGTATCTGCGCGCGGTGACCGAGCGCGCCGAACGGGCAGAACAGACGAGAGAGGCCGAGGCGCTGCGCCGCGTCTCAGAGGAACGGCTGCGCATCGCGCGCGATCTGCACGACACTGTGGCCCATCAGATCTCGGTGATCAGCCTGAACGCTGGTGTGGCGTCAGGGGCACTCACGGAGCGGCCTGAGCGCGCGCAGGAGGCGCTCGGCACCATTCGCGGTGCCGCGCGAGCCGCGCTCGCCGATATTGGACATCTGCTGCGCTTTCTGCGCGCGGCAGAGGACGGCGGCGTGGAGCCACCGCAGCCGGGACTCTCCGACATCGAAGACCTCATCGCGCGCATGCACGCCGCGGGCCTTGATATCGCAGCAGGCGCACGCAGTGAGCTGCACCTGGTGGGGGATCGGGTTGGCCGCGTCGCCTACCGGATCGTCCAGGAGGGCCTGACGAACGCGCTGAAACACGGCACCGGCCGGCGCGCGACTGTTGATCTCGCCGTGCACGACGAACAGCTGCAGATCGTGATCTCAAACGCGGTTGCGCCAGACACGGCGCCCTTCCGCGTTGGCACAGGGCTCGGCCTGATCGGGATCCGTGAGCGTGTCGCAGCAGTTGGCGGGCGGGTGACCTGCGGCGCACACGGCGCTGTCTACCGACTGGTCGCGGAGCTACCGCTCGCGACCCCTGACGAAACGAGTGCCAGATGACCACCGTGCTCGTAGTGGATGATCAGGCGCTCATTCGCCAGGCTGTCACCGACATCCTGGCGAGCCAACCCGATCTCGTGGTGCTCGGCGAAGCGGTGGACGGTGCAGACGCGATCCGGCGCACCGCGGAACTGCGCCCTGACGTCGTCGTGATGGATATTCGGATGCCTGGAATCGACGGTATCGAGGCCACTCGCGTGATCTGTGCGGCCCCAGGACCAGACGGGGCACGTGTGCTCGTGCTGACGACGTTCGAGGAGGACGAGTATGTCGTTGCAGCGCTCAGGGCTGGTGCGAGTGGCTTCATTGGGAAGGGCGCTGAGCCTGAAGAGATTGCAAGCGCGGTGCGCGCAGTGCACGCGGGGGAGGCGTTGCTTTCGCCGACGGCCACGCGTGGCTTGATCAGCCGCTACCTGCACGCGGGCCCGAGCGATGGGGCACCGCCGCACCGTGCGCAGCCAGAACTCCTTGCGGGGCTCACCGAGCGGGAGCGAGAAGTGCTGTTGCTCGTGGCGCGAGGCCGATCAAATCAAGAGATCGCGACGGAGCTGTTCATCTCACCACACACCGCAAAAACTCACGTAAACCGGATCATGACGAAGCTCGGGGCGCATGACCGCGCGCAGCTCGTGATTGTGGGCTACGAGAGTGGTCTGCTCGTACCAGGAGACAACCAATCGTGAGCTGAGCTGCGCAAACGCTGAGTGAAGCTGCGCTGTCAGCTTGACAACTAAGGCGAGCCTTACCATGATGTGATGTGGCGCGATCGAAGCTGGCGCGTCGCTCCGTCGACCGATTCTGGTCTCTTCCGAAAGGACTCGCGTGCGCGCTCTTCGCCTGCTCGGCACCGCTGTCACCCTCACCCTGCTCGCGACAACGCTGGCCGCATGCGCGGCACCTGCGAGTTCCGGTGGTGGGAGCGGGGGCAACGGCGGAGGCGATGAAGCTGGCTTCCCGGTTACGATCGAGCACGTCTACGGCACCACGACGATCGAAGAGCGCCCCGAGCGGGTCGCTACCGTCGCCTGGGCGAACCACGAGGTGCCCCTGGCACTGGGCGTCGTCCCCGTTGGGATGAGCAAGGCGACCTGGGGTGATGACGATGGTGATGGTGTGCTGCCCTGGGTGGAGGACAAACTCACCGAGCTCGGCGCAGAGACGCCGGTGCTGTTCGATGAGACGGACGGCATCGACTTTGAGGCCGTGGCCGAGACCTCGCCAGACGTGATTCTGGCGGCGTACTCGGGGCTCAGCGAAGAGGACTACGACACGCTCTCGAAGATTGCGCCGGTCGTCGCGTACCCGGAGACGCCCTGGGGGACTTCGCTCGAAGACATGATCAAGCTCGACTCAGCGGCACTGGGACTCGCAGATGAAGGGGACACGCTGATTACCCAGTTGCAGGGCACGGTGGCTGACGCCCTTGCTGCACACCCGGCACTCGCCGACCAGAAGTTGCTGTTCTCATTCATTAACCCGTCAGACCTCTCTAAGATCGGGTTCTACACGGTGCATGACACGCGCCCCGGATTCCTTGCGGGGCTTGGGCTGCCCCAGCCTGAGATCGTGACAGAAGAGAGCGCGAAGACCGACGAGTTCTACGTTGAAGTGAGCTCAGACGTTGCCGATCGTTTCAGCGACGTCGACGTGTTTGTGACCTACGGTGATCCCGACGGCGAATTTGTGGCGCAGCTGCAGGCCGATCCGCTGCTGTCGAAGATTCCCGCGATTGCGGAGGGTCGCATCGCCGTGCTTGAGGACGCAACTCCGCTGGCAGCGTCCGCGAACCCTTCGCCGCTGTCGGTCAGCTGGGGGATCGACGACTACTTCGACGTCCTCGCTGACGCCGCTGGCCAGGAGTGACCCGCACGCACGCGCACCGAGTGACCTGGTTGATCTGCGGCATTCTGCTGCTCGCGCTGCTCTGCGTCGCCTCGGTGGCGTTCGGCGCGCGCACAGTTGGGCTCAGCGATCTCCTCGCAGGTGTCCAGGGCGACGCCAGCAGTGTCGACTCGGCCGCTGTGGTGAAGCGCCTCCCGCGCACGGCCCTCGCAGTGCTGGTTGGTGCCGCGCTCGCACTCTCGGGTGCCGCGATGCAGGCGATCACGCGCAATCCGCTCGCCGAGCCGGGGATCCTTGGAGTGTCAAGCGGCGCGGCGCTCGCCGTGGTCGCCGGACTCAGCTTCTTTGGGCTACACCGTCCGTTTACCCTGATGGCTGTTGCCATCGGTGGAGCTGCCTGCGCCGCGATCACGGTGTACCTGATCGGTGGTCTCGGGAGCCGCGGGCGCAGCCCGTTTGCACTCGCTCTCGCCGGTGCCGCGTGCGGAGCTGCATTTATCTCGCTGACGAACGCGATTATGCTGCCGCGCGTCGATCTGCTTCGGACCTACCAGTTCTGGCGCATTGGCAGCGTTGGCGGCGCGAGCTGGGAGAGCGTAAGTGTGCTGATCCCATTGTTCATCGCCGGTGTCGTGCTATGCGCGCTGCTCGCGCGCGGCATGAACGCACTCGCGCTCGGCGATGACGTCGCAACGGGCCTCGGCGAGTCAGTAGGGCGCACTCGGGCGCTCGTCGGCGTCGCCGCCGTGGTGCTCTGTGGTGCTGCCACCGCCGTGGCCGGTCCCATCGGGTTTGTCGGGCTACTGGTGCCGCACGTGTGTCGCACGCTCTTCGGGCCTGATCACCGCTGGTTGCTGCCGTTTTCGGCGCTTGCAGGCGCGATGCTGCTCCTTGGCGCAGACGTGCTCGGTCGCGTTATCACGCGGCCAGCAGAGATCGAGGTGGGAATCCTCACCGCGATCCTCGGGGCCCCGTTCCTGATCTGGATCGTGCGCCGTACCCGAGTGGGTGCGCTGTGACGGCCGCGGCGCTCGTTTCGGGGCGGCGCAGGCGCACCAGACGGCGCTGGATCGCGATTACCGCGCTCGCGACCGCGGTGCTCGCGGGCTTCGCGCTCAGCCTGATGCTGGGGCGCACGGTGACCCCACCGCAGGAAGTGTGGGCGGTGCTCACCGGCCAATCCCAATCGGGCGCGGCGTTCACCGTCGGCGAGCTCAGGCTGCCGCGCGCGACCCTTGCGGTGCTTGCCGGGTTCGCATTCGGGATCGCGGGAGCCACGTTCCAAACGCTGCTCGGCAATCCGCTCGCCTCGCCCGATATCCTTGGCGTGACCTCGGGCGCCGGCGCTGCCGCGGTGTTCGGAATCCTGGTGCTGGGCCTGAACGAGTCTGCGACGTCGCTGATCGCGCTCGGGGGAGCCCTCGCGACCGCGGCTGCGATTTTCTTGCTGGCAAACCGGGGCGGCTTCGCCGGGATGCGCTTTATCCTGATTGGCATCGGACTCGCCGCGATCCTGCAGAGTGTCACCTCCTATCTGCTCTCGCGGGCAGCGGAGTGGGATATGCAGCGCGCCATGCAGTGGCTCACAGGGAGTCTTACCGGAGCAACCTGGGCGCAGGTCCTTCCGCTCGCGCTCGCGAGTGTCGTGCTCCTGCCTGTGCTGCTGTGGCGTTCCCGTGACCTTGAACTTCTGCGCCTGGGCACAGACACCGCGCAGGGCCTTGGCGTCTCGGTGGGGTGGGTGCGGATCGTGCTCATCGTCGCCGCGGTCGCCCTACTCGCGTTTGCCACGGCAGCATGCGGTCCGGTGATGTTCGTTGCGTTTATGGCGGGACCCATCGCTGCGCGCGTGGTCGGCTCGGGCGGCTCCCTTCTCCTCCCGGCGGGCCTCATGGGCGCGCTGCTGGTGCTTGTGTCTGATCACGTTGGCCAGTTCCTGCTCGGCGGCCGCACCCCCGTCGGTGTGGTGACCGGCGTGCTCGGCGCACCGACGCTGATCTTCCTGCTGATCCAGCTCAATCGAAAGGCGGGAGCATGATGGCCCCCACCCGCACCCTCGCCGCACGCGACCTCAGCGTGTCCTACGGTGATACCGCGATTATCTCGGGACTCGACTTGTCCTTCACCCCGGGCGCCGTGACCGCGATTGTCGGGCCGAACGGCTGCGGCAAGTCCACGCTGTTGCGCAGTTGCGCACGTCTGGTACGTCCACGGGCTGGCGCGGTGCTCCTTGACGGGCGGGCCGTCGACGCCATGCCAACGAAAGAACTCGCGCGGGTGCTCGGGCTGCTGCCACAGAACCCGATCGCGCCGGAGGGAATCACGGTGGCGGATCTGGTCGGCCGGGGCAGGCACCCGCACCAGCGCGGCTTTTCGCGCTGGAGCGAGCGTGACACGCGCATCGTTGCCGATGCACTGACGGCTACGGGAACCGCTGAGCTCGCGGAACGCGCAGTCGACGAACTCTCTGGCGGGCAGCGCCAGCGCGTGTGGATCGCGATGGCGCTCGCCCAGGAACCGGAAGTCTTGCTGCTCGATGAGCCAACGACCTACCTTGACGTCACCCA
The DNA here is from genome assembly GCF_019464495.1 of Leucobacter luti. Taxonomy (NCBI): domain Bacteria; kingdom Bacillati; phylum Actinomycetota; class Actinomycetes; order Micrococcales; family Microbacteriaceae; genus Leucobacter; species Leucobacter luti. Next base: position 222,533 of record NZ_CP080492.1, read on the forward strand.
TCAACTTGAAGTGCTCGATCTCGTGCGCGAGCTGAACCGTGCCAACGGTACGACCGTGGTGATGGTGTTGCACGACCTAAACCTGGCCGCGCGCTACGCTGACGAGCTCGTCGCCGTTCGCGGTGGCGTGGTGCTCGGCGCTGGCACGCCGCGAGCTGTGCTGCGGCCAGAACTCGTGCGCGAGGTGTTTGATCTCGACTGTCGCGTGATTGAGGATCCTGTTTCACTCACGCCCCTCGTGATCCCGATTGGAAGGCACTATGTCACTCAGTGAGCAGTCACTCAGTAAGCGGGTCCCCAGTAGGCGGGCCGCTCGTACGCACCGCAGCGGATTCCCGCATCGTCCAGTGCGCGCCAGCGTCGAGTCCATCACCCGAGTGTCGCCGACGTTCGCGCGGGTGGTGTTCGTCGGCCCCGAGCTCGACGACTGTGGCGATCCGGGGGCCACGTTCGATCAGCGCATCAAGCTGATCTTCCCGGCAGAGCGGCTGGCAGCCGACGGGAACTCGGTGGCCGAGCGAGGGGATCTCCCAGTGCTCTCGCACAGCGCCGACTGGTACGCCGAGTGGTTGGCGCTGCCGGAATCAACCCGTGGCGCGATGCGCACGTACTCGATCCGGGAGCTTCAGGTGAGTCCGAGCGGCGAAACCCGCTTCATCGTCGACTTTGTACTGCACCTTGAGCCGGGCAAGAGCGGCCCTGCCGCGCGCTGGGCGGCCACGGCGCAGCCGGGAGACGAGCTGCTGATTGTGGCGCCGGTGCGCGGGCACGCGGACTCGGCCGGGATCGAGTTCCAACCCGGAGACGCGCCCGAGGTCGTGCTCGTGGGGGACGAGACCGCGGCACCGGCAATCGCTCGCATCCTTGAGGACCTGCCAGTAACGGCGCGCGGCATCGCGTGGATTGAGATCCCGGATCGCGCAGACGAACTCCCCATTGCGGCGCCGGCCGACTGTGAAGTGCGCTGGGTGGTGCGCGGGCACGAGGACCACGGCACCGCGCTGATCCCCGAGCTGCTCGCATATCTGGGCGAGCGCACTGTGCTCAAAATCGAAGACGTCGCGACCGACCAACTGCTGTGGGAGACCCCGGTGTACTCAGGACTCGGTGAGGACGTTGCAGCCGCAAGCGGCGCCGCAGGCACGGCCGAGCCTGCCGCAGGTGATCAGCGCTACTTCTGGATTGCCGGGGAAAGCGGCGTGGTCACGACCCTGCGCAGACACCTCGTACGGGAGCTCGGAATCTCACGCTCGCAGGTCGCGTTCATGGGATACTGGCGACGCGGAGTTGCAATGAAGGGATGACCGCCACAGTTCGTGGCGGGCGCATGCGCCACTCTGCGAGACCTAAGCACACACCGAGGGAGCCGCAATGACCGAGCAACCGATCCGCATCGTCTCCGACTCGCGTCGATTCCCGTGGTGGGTGGTCCTCGTTGTCGGGATCGTGGTGATTGTCGCCGGAATCGGCCTGGTGGTATGGCCGTTCGTTGCCGCAAGCCAGATGCTCGCGGTGTTCTTCGGTCTCGCACTGATCGCCAACGGCCTCGCGATGCTCGTGCGTGGCGGACCGAACGCCACCTCGCGCGTCCTCGGCGTCGTGTTCATCATCGCCGGCGTGCTTGCAATGATCTTCGCAGCGTTCACCGTGCAGGCGCTGGTGGTGCTCGTCGGAGCAGCCCTGCTGGTCCTCGGCGTGTCATGGATCGTGGTCGGAATGCGCATCGGCGCCGGCCGTGGCGGCTTCATCATGGTGCCGGGTGTGCTCGCGGTTCTCGGCGGCATTTTCGCCCTGATTTGGCCGGCTGCGGCCCTCAGCATCGTGGCGTTCTGCGCCGGTATCGCGATGCTGCTGTTTGGCGCGTCGCTGATCTGGGGTGCAACGCGGCTGCGCAGCACACGCGTTGATCAGACCACGATTATCGTGGAGTAAGCACAGGCAATACCCGTAGGGCGGACGGGACTTGAACCCGTGACCGATGGATTATGAGTCCAGTGCTCTAACCAACTGAGCTACCGCCCCGCAACAACCTTTTCATCCTAGGGGATACGGCAACGCTGCGTGTGCCCCGCAACGACTTGGAGAAGCTCGATGACTGAACTTGACCGCCGGATCCCACTCACCAGTGTGATGAACATGCGTGATCTGGGAGGCCTGCCTGTCGCGGGCGGGACCCTTGCGTCGGGCCAGGTGTATCGCTCTGCGACGCTCGCGGCGCTCAGCGCAGAGGACGGCGAAGCATTCGCCGCGCGCGGGATCAGCACAGTCTACGATCTCCGGACGGCGAAAGAGCGGGCGGGAGCCCCCGATCGGGTTCCCGAGTCGATCCCCTCAGTCTCGCTTGACGTGCTGGCGGACGCTCCTGCCGCGGCTGCCGCGAACATCAACGAGATGATGTCGAACCCTGCGGCCATTGAGCAAGCCTTTAGCGGCGGTCAGGCTACTGAGCTGTTGGCGTCGGCCTACCGCGACATTGTGGGCTTGCCCTCGGCGCTTCGCGCGTACCGCACTTTTTTCGGCGGGCTCACGGATCCCTCACGTGCAGGCGCAGTACTGTTCCACTGCACCACGGGGAAAGATCGCACCGGGTGGGCGGCTGCTGCGCTGTTGACCCTGCTCGGGGCAAGCGACGATGTGATTCGTGCTGACTACCTGCAGACAAACACTGATCTTCTCCCCGCGTTGCAGCCGGTGATCGATCGCGCCGCGGCCGCGGGGGTCGATCCGGAACTGCTCCGCCCAGTGCTGGGTGTCGACGAACGCTATCTTGACGCCGCCTACGATGAAGTCGAGCAGCGCTTCGGCTCGATCGAAGGCTACTTTAGCGAGGGGCTCGGACTGGGTGCCGCAGATATTGAGGCCCTGCGCGAGCGTTTCGTTGCGTAGTCGGAGCTGAGCGTGCTCAGTGCTCGAGCCGCATCGCGTCTGAAGACTCAGCCGCGCTGTGGCTGAGACTGCGTCAGCGCCTCTGGAGACTGCGTGGCGTCGGGGGACACCACATCACCCGGATCATAGCCAGCACCGATCAGGGACGCCGCGCGTTCCGTCTGCCCAGCAAAATCGAGCATATCCGTGCGCAAGCCCAGATCACGATCAACGTGGAGCGCCATCGAGTGGGCAGCGCTGCGAACATCGCGCGCTTCGATCGCGTCGAGCACGGCGCCGTGATCCAAGTGCATGGTCTCCAGTGTCGTCCCGAGAATGACGCGACCCTCGGAGGCTGCGCGCTGCAGCACACCCATCACGCCACGGTACAGGTCGAGCAGGAGCTTGCTGCCGCTGGCTTCGACCACGAGCATGTGGAACGAGCCGGGGTTGGTGCTTTGGTCGCAGGAATCGATGTGTGCGGGATCCGTGTGCTCAGCTCGCTCGACTGCCGCGTGCAATTGAGCGAGCTGATCCGCGCTGCGATGCACCGCCGCGTGCTGCGCCGCCTCGATCTCGAGGGAGCGCCGATAGACGAGGACCTCTTCGAGGTCGTGATCCGCGAGGAACTCGGTGAGTAGAGTGCTGACGGGGGTGCGGGCCCGCACGAACGTCCCGACACCGGGCACCGTCTCGAGCATGCCAAATGCCGCGAGTGAGCGCACCGCTTCGCGAACCGTCGATTTCCCGACTCCGATGAGGTCCATGAGTTCAGGCTCTCGCGGAATCAGCTCACCCACGGCCCACTCACTGCTGGAGATCTTGTCTCGCAAGTAGTCGAGTGTGTCGCGCGCTTTCTGCGAACCGCGTGTGGTGCTTGCCATGGAGTGACCCCTGGTGAGATTCCGGATACGTTGCTCAACTATATCGAGCCGGGTGTTCCGAGAGCTGTGGCCGCTCCGTGAGTGCGAGGAACCGCGAACGAATCCGCACATCTGATCTTATACATCAGATGTACAGGAAACCTGGTGGTACGGTGCAATATATGACCGAAAATGCTTTGCCGTACGACGCACTTCTCCTCTGCTCATTTGGGGGACCGAACGCCACGGATGACGTCATTCCGTTCCTTCGCAACGTGACCCACGGAAAGGGAATCCCCGAGGATCGCCTGGCCGAGGTCGGGGAGCACTACCACCGTTTCGACGGCAAGAGCCCGATCAACGAGCAGAACCTCGCCCTCGTCGCGGCGCTGCAGCGGGAATTGAAGAATCGCGGGATCGCCCTGCCCGTGGTCTGGGGCAATCGCAATTGGCACCCCTATACCGTCGACACGCTCCGTGACTCGAGCGCGTTCGGAGCGAAGCGCGTACTCACTCTCGTCACGAGTGCCTACGCATCGTACTCCGGCAGCCGCCAGTACCGCGAACACCTCGCTTCGGCAGTAGCGTCGCTGGGGGAGGACGCGCCGCATATCGACATCCTGCGCCCGTTCTTCAACGAACCCGGGTTCATCGCAGCCAATCTTGCTGCGATCACAGAGGCTGGCGCGACGCTTCCAGGAGGCATCGCTGGAGCGCACATCGTGTACGTCACGCACTCGATCCCTGATGCGATGCAAGATGCGTCAGCGGTCACGGGCCCGGGGTACCGTGAGCAACACGAAGATGTTCGCGCGGTGCTCGATGCCGCGCTGCGGGAGTTGACCGGAGGCGAAATTGCCTCTTCGCTGTCGTACTGCTCGCGCTCCGGGAACCCGAATACGCCGTGGCTCGAACCAGATGTGAACGACCATATCGAAGCACTTGCCGCCGCGGGTGTCACGAAGATCGTGATCGCTCCCATCGGCTTCATCTCGGACCACATGGAGGTTGCATTTGACCTGGATGTCGAGGCGATGGAAACGGCTACAGAGCACGGCATCGCCGCGGCGCGTGCCGGTACCGTTGGTGTCCGCGCAGAGTTCGTGGGCGGCCTCGTGGACATGATCATGGAGCGGGCTGCACGCGAACGCGGCGAGGACCCAAGCGCAGTGACCACTGGGGCGCTCGGCGCCTTCCCCGACGAGGCGCCAGCAGGGAGCTGTCGGATGCGCCACGGCGAGGTGACGGGAATTCCTGTCCTTGCTGGACCCCACGACTGATCCCGAACTGACAATCGTAGAACGAGGAGAACTCCATGAGCACGCTGAATCCGAGCCCAGGGCCGCAGGTCGACCACAGTGCGGTCGCTGAGCGGATCAATGCCGAGACAAACTTCACTATGTTCGCGGTGTTCCGTGAGGAGCGACGCTCTGGAGCAGTAGGCCTGTCCCCAGCCTGGCGAAGTATCGCTCATAGCCTCCTGGCAGAGCTCGAGTCGATCCCGGGCCTGGCAACACGCGGCTGGTACGACATCTCAGGATTCCGCGCCGACGCAGATCTCATGATCTGGTGGCATGCTCCGTCAACAGAGGCGCTGCAGCGCGCATACCGCACGGTGCTCGAGTGGACGGCCGGGCGGCTCGCTCCGGTCTGGTCGAATATTGGTGTGCACCGCGCAGCGGAGTTCAATCGCGGCCACGTTCCGGCGTTCCTCGCGGGAGACGCGCCAGGAGACTACGTGTGCGTGTATCCCTTCGTCCGGAGCAAAGACTGGTATCTCCTGCCCGATGCTGAGCGCCGTGACATGCTGCGAGAGCACGGTGCGGCCGCAAAGGAGTATGGCGACGTGCTCGCGAACACGGTCGCCGCGTTCGCGCTGGGTGACTATGAGTGGTTGCTTGCGTTCGAGTCAGGTGACTTGCTCCGGATTGTCGACCTGATGCGTGAGCTGCGTGCCACTGAAGCGCGTCGCTTCGTGACGGAGGAGATTCCCTTCTTCACCGGGCCACGCGTCGATCCCGCCCCGATGCTCGCGCGTATTCTCGGGTAGCGAACATGAGCTCATTGCGCGCGATTTGAGCTTCTGATCAGGCACTATGGTCCCGTGTGACGAGAGTAAGCTCAGCCTTTCCTTGCTTGCGCGGTTCAGAATTCGGCGTACATTTAAGAGTGTTAGTTCACCAGAACGAGAGGGGATCCATTTACATGGCTACCAAGCAGATCACCATTCCCGCAGCGCAGGGAGACCTTGCACGCCCGAGCGGTGTCGCGCAGTACCTGACGCCGGTTGTGCATGACCTCATTGCTCTCGCGGTCAACGGCAAGCAGGCCCACTGGCACGTGCGCGGCGCCAACTTCATCGGCGTGCACGAGTTCCTCGACCAGGTTGTTGCACACGCTCAGGACGCGTCTGACGAAGTTGCTGAGCGGATCGTAGCGCTGGGGCTTCCTGTTGACGGTCGCATTGGCACCGTGGCTGCCCGCACGTCGACGACCGAATTGAGCGATGGCTTCCAGCAGTCGAATGTCACGATTCGCGAGATGGTCGCGCAGCTCGACGCCACACTCACCACGGTGTACGCAGCGGTCAAGGGTCTCGACGAGATCGACCTTGTCAGCCAGGACATCGTGATCGCGATCGCACAGCAGCTCGACAAGGATCGCTGGTTCCTCGTATCGCACATCGCGGAGTAACTATTCCTTCACGCACGAATGACTGAAGCCCCCTCCAGCGGAGGGGGCTTCAGTCATTCGTGCGCTCGCCGCGCGCTACTCGTACGAGCGGATCGCAACGACGGCGTTGTGTCCGCCGAAGCCGAAGGAGTTCGAGATCGCGAGCTGCGGCCCGGCGCCAAGCTCCTGCGGGGTGCCTGAGATTTGCAACGGAATCTCGGGATCCTGCTCTGAAAGGTTGATCGTCGGCGGGGCAACGCGGTGCTGCACTGCGAGGACCGCGAAGATCGCTTCGAGTGCTCCAGTGCCTCCGAGCAGGTGGCCAGTGGCGCCCTTCGTGGCAGAAACCGGGATCGTGTCAATCCGGTCTCCAAACACCTTGCGCAGCGCGGCGTACTCGGCGATGTCGCCCACCGGGGTCGACGTTGCGTGCGCGTTGATATGCGTCACATCGTCCGGCGTTGCTCCAGCCTGGCTGAGAGCCATCTCTACCGCGCGGCTCGCACCACGTCCCTCAGGATCATTTGCCGTGATGTGGTACGAATCGGCCGTCACGCCGCCACCCGCGACCTCAGCGTAGATCTTCGCTCCGCGGGCGAGTGCGTGTTCCTCGGTCTCGAGCACCAGCGCAGCCGCGCCTTCGCCCATGACAAAGCCGTCGCGGTCGACACTGTACGGACGCGAAGCAGTCTCGGGCGAGTCATTCCGCTTTGAGAGCGCCTGCATTGAGGAGAACGACGCCATGGTGATCGGGTGGATCGCGGACTCGGATCCTCCAGCGATGACAACATCGGCGTAGCCGGACTGCAGGTGTTCGTATGCCCCGGCGATCGATTCAGTGCTCGATGCGCAAGCGGAGGCGACCGTGCGCGCATAGGCGCGCGCAGTGAAATGCATGGACACGGCCGCGGCCGGGGCGTTGGGCATGAGCATCGGCACCGTCAGCGGCATTACGCGACGCGGTCCCTTCTCGCGGAGCGTGTCCCAGGCATCAAGCAGTGACCAGAGGCCTCCAATGCCTGTGGCCCAATCGACGCCGAGACGCTCAGGGTCGAGCTCAGGACTTCCCGCATCAGCGAACGCTTCCATCGCTGCGATGAGGGCAAATTGGCTTGAAGGGTCAAGGCGCTTCGCCACGGGGCGTGCAAGCACCTCTTCCGGCCGTACCTTCGCCTCTGCGGCGAAGTGCACGGGAAGGTCGTACTTTGCTACCCAGCCGTGTTCGAGGGTCCGGGTGCCAGAGGCGCCGGCGAGCAGCGCGTCCCAACTCTCCGCAGCGGTTCCGCCGATCGGTGAGGTGGCGCCAATGCCGGTAACGACAATCTTCTTCGTCATGTATACGTTCTCCGCATGGTGGTCTGAATCCTGGGCTGGGTAGATACGGGCGGGACGTGCGAAGTGCACGCTGCCCAAGTGCCGGGCTGGGAGGCGAGCGTGTACCCGCCTCCCGGCAACCGGAGAGGGTTAGGCCTGAGCCTTGACGATGAAGTCGACAGCGTCGCCCACGGTCTTCAGGTTCTTGACCTCTTCGTCCGGGATCTTGACGTCGAACTTCTCTTCTGCGTTGACGACGATCGTCATCATCGAGATCGAGTCGATGTCGAGGTCATCGGTGAACGACTTGTCGAGTGCGACAACGTCAGCCGCAATCCCGGTCTCGTCATTGATGAGCTCTGCAAGACCTGCGAGGACCTCTTCGTTGCTGTATGCCATGGTGTGTTTCTCCTTAGATTGGTACTGGCTGATGAAGTGTATCGGGGAGGACATGCTACGCCGAGGTGGCGCGCGCGTGACGTCCTATGGGATCTCGACTACCTGTGCGCCGTAGACGAGGCCGGCACCGAAGCCGATCGTCAGGGCGAGGCCGCCGGAAAGCTCGGGGTGCGTCTCTCGCAGTGCGTGCAGAGCGAGCGGAATCGACGCTGCAGAGGTATTGCCCTGCATTTCGATGTCCCGCGCCACGATGACGCTCTCTGGCAACTTGAGCTGCTTTGCAAACTCATCGATGATACGCATATTTGCCTGATGCGGAATGAATGCGGCGAGATCCTTCGCTTCGATGCCGGACTGCTCCAGCGTCTCACGGGCGACCTTCGCCATCTCCCAAACTGCCCAGCGAAATACTGTCTGCCCGTCCTGTCGCAGCGTCGGCCAGGCAACTTCGGTCGGGTTGTTGCGGTACTCCTCGAACGTAGTGGTCATGCGGATCGCATCCCACTTCTCGCCGTCGGAGCCCCACACCGTCGGACCGATGCCTGCGTGATCGCTGGCCCCGACGACCACTGCGCCCGCACCATCGGCGAGGAGGAACGAAATGCTGCGATCCGTAGGATCCACGAGATCCGAGAGCTTCTCAGCACCAATCACGACGACATTCGTGCAGACCCCGGAGCGCACGAGCGCGTCGGCCTGCGCAACACCATAGACATATCCGGCGCACGCTGCAGAAATATCGAAGGCCGCTGCTGGCGTGAGCCCAAGGCGGTGCGCCGCGAGTGATGCCATCGATGGCGTAACCGCGACGTTCGAAATAGTCGAAATAATGACGCCGTCGATTTCGCTGCGGTCGAGCCCTGAGCGGACAATGGCCTCCTCGGCGGCAGCGACGGCAAGATCTACTGCGCTCACGTCGGTGCTCGCGCGTCGGCGCTGGATGATTCCTGTGCGCTGTCGGATCCATTCATCTGAAGAGTCGATCGGCCCGACGAGATCGTCATTGGGGACGTTGAGGTCACCACGAGCGGCCCCGATCGAGAGAATCCTGGAGTGCGCGGGCCCTGTGGGCTGCACGAGAGTCTTCATAGTTGAGATTCCTTCGGTCAGGCTGCGTCGGCGATGAGCGCGACAGCTGCATCGAGATCGGCGGGGGACTTGATCGCAACGCTGGGCACACCTCTGAGAGCGCGCTTCGCGATGCCACTCAGGGCGCCCGCGGGGGTCAGTTCGATGAGTCCAGTGATGCCGGCGTCCTGGAAGCCTGCCATGCAGGCATCCCAGCGCACGGGATTGGCGATCTGCGAGACGAGCAGCTCAACATAGCGGGCACCGCTCTCGACACGCGAGCCGTCGGCGTTCGTCCAAAGTGTGTGAGTTGGCTCCGCCGGAGTCACCGCAGTAGCTGCCGAAGCAAGCGCGGGGATCGCGTCTGCCATGTAGTCAGTGTGGAATGCGCCGGCTACCTGCAGCTGAATCACGCGTGCTCCGCGCGGAGCATCTGAGGCGAGGGCCGCGAGCGCGGGGAGTGAGCCAGCGGCGACGATCTGACCGCCGCCGTTGCGATTCGCCGCGGTGAGACCATGCTCAGTGATCTTCGCAAGCACAGCCTCTTCGACACCGCCGACGACCGCTGCCATGCCGGTCTCCGTGCGTGCCGCGGATTCTGCCATCGCGCGCCCCCGGACGCCCACGAGCTGCAGCGCGTCGCCTGCCGGCAACACGCCAGCGATGGCGGCGGCGGCAAATTCACCGACGGAGTGTCCGGCAACTCCAACATCGCTGAGGTCCGTCCGTGCTGCGAGCTCTTGCCACGCGAGCAGGCTCGCAGCAACGATGAGTGGCTGGGCGATTGCGGTGTCGCGAATCGTATCAGCGTCACTCTCAGTGCCGTGGGCGAGCAGATCGACTCCCGAACGCTCGGAAGCCTCGCGGAGGAAGTCGCGGGCTCCGGGAAGGTCGAGCCACTCGGTCAAGAAACCGGGGGTCTGTGAGCCCTGTCCAGGGCAAGCGATGACAATCACGTGTTCCAGTTTCTCAGATGATCCGGCCCAAGACTGCATATTCTCCACGATAAATTCCAAATATCGTTGTAGAGTATGGCTCTTTTCGGGTCTCAGCGGCGCGCCTCAGCGGTTATTTTCCGCCAGAGCCAGGCTTGCGACCACTCTGCGCGATCGATCCAGCGATCAGAGCGGACTGCAAAATCAAGGCTTCGCGCGCACCTGTCGCGTTCCAACCGATGACGTCGGAGACTTTCTTCAAGCGGTAGCGCACCGTATTGGGATGCACAAAGAGTTCCCGAGCCGTCGCCTCGAGGGACCGGCCATTGTCCAGATAACACCACAGCGTTTCGAGGAGCTCCCCGGAGTGGGCTGCGAGCGGTTCGTAAATGTGCTCGATCAGAGTGCGGCGTGCCAGGCCGTCGCCCGCCAGTGCGCGCTCTGGCAGCAGATCGTCTGCGAGGACCGGGCGCGGTGCTTTGCGCCAGGAACGAGCGACCGCGACGCCAGCGAGTGCGGCGCGTGCGCTCCGTGACGCATCGATCAAATTCGCAACCGTGGGTCCGAGCACGAGCGGCCCATCAGAGAACCCGTCCGCCAGGCGTTGAGCGATCTCGAGGAACGTGAGTGGTTCATCATCTCCGGCCTCACGCTGCAACGGATCGACCCGTCCGAGCACCAGCACAAGCCGTGTGCCCTGCAAGCCAATCAGCACGTCGGCGCCGGAGTGGCGTGAGGAACGGCGGAGCTGATCCACATCCACCGTACGTTCCGCGGTGCCGACGAGCACTGCGGCCTCCCCGTCACCGTGCCACCCCAGGGCGGCGATTCGGCTGGGGAGTTCATCATCGCTCTCGCCCGTGAGGATTGAATCGACGACGAGTGCCTCGAGCCTCGCATCCCAGAGCCCGCGCGCCTCGGCTGCACGGGCATAGACATCAGCGGCCGCAAAGGCAACGTCTCGGGAGTAGTGCATGATCGCTTCACGCAGAGATTCGCTGCGCGGCGCGACCCGTTCCTCGACAACGGTGACCACGACACGGATCAGCTGGAGCGTCTCTTGCAAGCTGATGGAGCGCAGCAGCTCTCGCGGCGCAGCTCCGAACACATCGGATGCGATCCAAGGCGTCGAGGTGGGGTCCTCATACCACTGAATGAACGAGGCAATACCGGTCTGTGCCACGAGGCCGACTGCCGAGCGTCGGCTGGGGGGCATGCTCCCATACCAGGGCAGCGTGTCATCGAGCCGGGTCAGGGTAAGCGTCGATAGTTCACCCGTGATGGTTCGAAGCCACGCAAGCTCCTGCTCTTTCATGCGATCCATGATCGAGAGGCCCCCCACGCCACGCTGTTCTACGCCTCTCCGCCAGCGCCACCCGTGGTGCCGGCGTTGACGTCATTGAGTCGATACTGCTCGGCTGCACGCGCTGGTACATCGGCGGCGATCTTGCCCTGCAGTGCAAGACGCTGGAGCACCTTCACCACGACCGACTCACGGTCGATGCCAAAGTAGCGGCGAGCGGCCGCACGCGTGTCCGAGAAGCCGAAGCCGTCGGCACCGAGCACCGAGTAGTCGCCTGGGACGTACGGGCGGATCTGCTCGGGCACCTGAGTCGCCCAATCGCTCACCGCAACCACAGGCCCCTCGGAGTGAGCGAGCTTTTCCGTGAGATACGGCGTACGGAGTGCTGCCGCCGGATCCCGCAGCGACTCGCGCTCAGCTGCGGCACCATCGCGCTGCAGTTCGTTCCAGCTGGTAACGCTCCACACATCGGCAGCAACGTCCCAGTCCTTGGCGAGGAGATCGGCTGCCTCACGCGCCCAGCCGACGGCAACTCCCGAAGCCAGGATCTGAGCGCGGTGCGTGCCTGAGGTCGCGGACTGTACCCGATGGATACCGCGCACAATGCCGTCAACGTCAGTGTCTTCCGGCTCCGCCGGATGAATCAGCGGCTCGTTGTAGACCGTGAGGTAGTACATCACGTTTGGATCCGAATGCGTGCCACCGTACATCCGCTCGATACCGGAGCGCATGATGTGCCCGATCTCGTAGCCATAGGCCGGATCGTATGCCACCACAGCCGGGTTCGTCGACGCGAGCGCGAGCGAGTGTCCGTCTGCGTGCTGCAGTCCCTCGCCTGTGAGCGTGGTGCGGCCTGCCGTGGCGCCAATGAGGAAGCCACGCGCCATCTGGTCACCAGCCGCCCAGAGCGCGTCGCCGGTGCGCTGGAATCCGAACATGGAGTAGAAAATGTAGATCGGGATCAACGGTTCGCCGTGTGTCGAGTACGAGGTGCCGACCGCCGTGAACGCTGCCGATGCGCCTGCTTCGTTGATGCCAACGTGAATCAGCACACCCTGCGGGCTCTCCTTGTAGGCAAGCAGCAGCTCCCGGTCGACCGAAACGTAGTTCTGGCCATGCGGGTTGTAGATCTTCGACGTCGGGAAGAAGGAATCCATGCCGAAGGTGCGTGCCTCGTCAGGGATAATCGGCACGAATCGGCCGGCCATGTTCTTATCGCGCATCAAGTCTTTCAACAAGCGCACGAAGACCATCGTCGTTGCGGCTTCCTGAGTTCCGGATCCCTTGGCAGCGATTGCGTATGACTTCGCGTCCGGGACGGCAAGCTCAACGTGCTTCGAGCGGCGCTCAGGCAAGTAGCCCCCGAGCGCGCGGCGGCGCTCATGAATGTACTCGATCGCCTCGTCCTGCGGTCCGGGGTGGTAGTACGGAGGACGGTAGGGATCCGCTTCAAGCTGCGCGTCCGTGATCGGGATCCGCATCGTATCGCGGAACATTTTCAGATCGTCCAGCGTCATCTTCTTCATCTGGTGGGTCGCGTTGCGGCCCTCGAAGTGCGGACCCAGGCCGTAACCCTTAATGGTCTTCGCGATGATCACGGTCGGGCGGCCCTTGTGCTCGGTGGCAGCCTTGTACGCGGCGTAGACCTTGCGGTAGTCATGGCCACCGCGGCGAAGTCCCCAGACCTGATCGTCAGAGTAGCCCTCTACGAGGCGCAGTGCGCGCTCGTCGCGGCCAAAGAAGTGATCGCGAACAAAGCCGCCGTTCTCTGCCTTGTACGTCTGGAAGTCGCCATCTGGCGTGGTGTTCATCAGGTTGAGGAGCGCGCCCTCAGAGTCGCGATTCAGGAGGTCATCCCACTCGCGGCCCCAGATCACCTTGATGACATTCCAGCCAGCGCCTCGGAAATAGCTCTCCAGCTCCTGGATGATTTTGCCGTTGCCGCGAACCGGGCCATCGAGGCGCTGCAGGTTCGCGTTGATGACGAAGGTGAGGTTGTCGAGACCCTCGTTTGCGGCAACCTGGAGCTGGCCGCGGCTCTCGACCTCGTCCATCTCACCATCGCCGAGGAAGGCCCAGACATGCTGATCGGATGCGTCTTTAATGCCGCGATTTGTGAGGTACTTGTTGAGCTGTGCCTGGTAAATCGCGTTGATCGGCCCGAGGCCCATCGACACGGTCGGGAACTGCCAAAAATCGGGAGCCAGCCGCGGGTGCGGATAGCTCGGAAGCCCACCGCCCGCGTGTGACTTCTCCTGGCGGAAGCCATCGAGCTGATCGGCGGTCAAGCGGCCCTCGAGGAACGCGCGCGAGTACATGCCGGGGGAGGCGTGGCCCTGGACAAAGATCTGATCTCCGCCACCGGGGTGATCCTGGCCTCGGAAAAAGTGGTTGAACCCGACCTCGTAGAGCGACGCCGCTGACGCGTAGGTCGAGATATGCCCGCCGACGCCGATCCCAGGGGCCTGTGCGCGGTGCACCGTCATCGCCGCGTTCCAGCGGATCCACGAGCGGTAGCGGCGCTCAAGCTCTTCGTTCCCCGGGAAGCTTGGCTCATCGTCTGAAGCGATGGTGTTCACGTAGTCCGTGGTGGGAACCTGAGGCACATTCAAATGCAACTGGCGAGAGCGAGCCAACATGCTCGTCATGATCTCGCGACCGCGCCCTGCGCCGCGCTCCTCTACGACCGCGTCGAGCGATTCGCGCCACTCAGCGGTCTCCTGCGGATCCATGTCGTCGCTGTCAGGTGCGTACGGATCCTGTGTGTTCACAGCCAAGTTAGTGCTCCATTCACCAGAGGCGTACTGACCGGTAGACGCGGCTTGGTGCGTCTGCGCGCAGCACGAGAGGCGCCCGCTGGTTCGCGGGTGTCCCACCACACTATCGAATCTCGACGAATCCCAGCGGAATGTGCGCTTGAAATCTGGTCCGCGTGAACAATCTGCGGTCAGAACTCCGGCGCGTCGCGATGCGAACGGTGTGCACTGCGGGGCGGCGTCCCTCGATAGTGTTGAGGCCCGGACCGTTCACCCGGTGCTCTGCACCGAGAAAGGAGCACACTATGGTGCTCGAGGTCGGCGCACAGGCGCCCGATTTCACCCTGTCGGATCAGCACGGCGAGGAGCTCACACTCTCTGAGCTTGTCGCGGAAGGACCGGTCGCGCTCGTATTCTTCCCGCTTGCGTTCTCCGGCATCTGCACGGGCGAGCTGTGCGAGCTGCGCGATAACCTTGCCATGTTCGACGACAGCAAAGTTCGCCTAGTTGGCATCTCCGTGGATTCCGTGTGGGCGCTCAAGGCGTGGGCAGATGCCGAGGGCTACGAGTTCTCGATTCTGTCGGACTTCTGGCCGCACGGCGCCGTTGCACAGCAGTACGGCGTGTTCGTTGAAGAGGCCGGAATCGCGACGCGCGCAACGCTGGTGATCGGCGAAGATCGGCGTGTTCTCGCGGCATTTGAGACCGAGCCGGGGGAGGCGCGCGACTTCGCCTCGTATCGCGCGGCACTCGCGACAATCGCCTGATTCGATTCTGCGGGGTGGTTTCCCCTACACTTGGGGAGTCCGCTTCGCGGATGGGGGCCTGTAGCTCAGCTGGTAGAGCGCCACGTTTACACCGTGGATGTCGTCGGTTCGATCCCGGCCGGGCCCACTGTACGGCCTCCACCCGATGGGTGGAGGCCGTTTCTGCATTCCTGGCGGTCTGCCTGGTATGCATGCCTTCTTCGCGTTGTCGATTCCGGCATCCTGCCGCACTCGGGTGCCGCACGGCGCGCTGTGCTGCACCCGAGTGAGCTATTTCGCGAGTTCGAGCCTGGGCCAGGTGTCAGTGTCGCGGAGCAGCTGCCGGTCGTGGGTGGTGAGCATGACTGCCGCTCGGGTTGCCCCGAGTGCCTCGGTGAGCTCGTCGACGAGCGCGATCGAGAGGTGGTTTGTCGGCTCGTCGAGCAGGAGCAGGTGTGGCCGGCTGGCGAGCACCAACGCAAGATGAAGCCTGCGCTGCTGGCCTATCGACAGCTCACTCACTCGCTGCGCTGTCTCTGATGCTCGAAGCAGACCCAGGCTTGACAGTGAAATTGCCTCGCGCTCTGCGAGCCGTCCCGCCAGCACCAGTGCGGCCACGTGTGCCGCAAACACCTGACTGGCTCTGCCGTCACCGGGTAGCGCGGTCTCCTGTCCCAGTACCCCGAGTCTGGCGCCGCTGGCAGCGCGAACGGCGCCGGTGCTGGGGGCAAGCACGCCGCTCACGATCTGCACGAGTGTCGACTTTCCCACCCCATTCGCGCCAACGATCACCAGGCGCCCCGCGGAGGAAACCTCGAATGAAACCGGTGCCGGGAGACGTGCAGCGTGCGAAACATTCGTCACGCTCAGCACCGTCGATCCCCGGATCGGCGAGAGATCCGGAAATTGCAGCCGCTGCGGGGGCGCAGGGAGCGGCAGCGACTGCGCTTCGAGGGCCGCCTGCCGGCGGTGCACGCTATGCACGAGTGCTCCAGCGCGCGTCGCGCGACCGTGCTTGTTGGTGCCCTTGTCAGGGCGCCACCCGGAAATGAGCCGGTTCTGTGCTGCGCTCAGGTCGCACTGCAGTCGCTCGAGATCGCCCTGCTGTCGTTCGTATTCCTGCTCCCAGCGCGTGCGCGCTGCCGTCCGACCCTCGCGGTAGGCCGTGTAGCCCCCATACATTCGAGGGCGATCGTCGGGAGTGGGATCCAGATCAAGCACTGCTTCTGCGCAATCCGAAAGAAACGCGCGATCATGACTCACGAGTACCACGCCGCCTCTTCGTTCCCGCACCTGTGTGGTGAGAAAGTCGAGGCCAGAGTGGTCGAGATGGTTGGTCGGTTCGTCGAGCAGGAGGAAATCGTCGCTTCCCCCCAGGAGGCAGGCCAGCCGCACGCGGGAGCGTTGGCCAACCGAGAGTTCAGCAAGTGGCCGGTCCATGTCCGTGCTGGCGTGCAGTGCTCGGAGCGCGGTGAGTACACGACGTTCCGCGTCCCAGGCAGCAGCGGCCTCAGCGCGTTCAAGCGCGGTCGCGTAGGCAAGCTCTCCGCCCTGGTCGCCGTTCGCGAGCGCGGCAGCTGCGCGGTCCAGCTCTGCGAGTGCCGCGAGTGGGAGGGCTATTGCCGCGGACACGAGCGTGCCAACAGTCGTGTCCGCTGCGACGGGAAGCTCTTGCTTGGCGCGCCCGATCGTGCCGATCAGTGTCACGCCACCAGCATCGGGAGCGAGTTCCCCGGCGAGTACATCGAGCAGCGTGGATTTTCCACGCCCGTTCTCGCCGACCACGGCGATGCGTGAGCCCGCGGTGACGGTGAGATCAAGCTCGTGGAGGACCCGATTGCCGCCGCGGATGACCGAGACGTCGGAGGCGATGAGTTGAGCGCGGTGGCGCGGAGGGGTGGACAGGGGTGAGTGCTGCATAGTGTTCCTTCGCTCACGCGAACCGCGCCACGCACGAAGGCACTTAACGGGTCCGCAGATAACGGTGCCCCAGGAGGGCAGATCACGTGCCGGCCATCAGCTCGGGGAACGAGTCCGTCTGTGCGGAGTTCTCGCCGGGCGAGGCGTGGCAGTGCCGTTATTACAGGAAGTACATGTGCCGCATGGCACCAACGCTACCGCACGGCGAAGCCTACGTCACGGAATACGTGCGCGCCATCGCCTCGCACTGCAGCATCAGTTCGGTTCGACGCGACTCCGAAGTCGCAGTTGGGACGATCATGTTCGTTACGCGAGTGAGTGTCCACCAGCTCGCGCAGAGCGCCACGATGCTGAGGAGGAGGTGCCCGGCCTGCTGGACACTCAATCCGGGCATTGCGTCCGCCACCGCGCGTACGTGAGCCGCGCACGATGCGGCTCGCGCTGGGGTCCCCGCATCTTCGCTCAGCTCCAGACTTTCCCAGGCGAGCAGTCTGGCAAGGTCCGTGTGGCCGTTGAAGTAATCAAACATCTCGCCGGCGTACTTGCCGATACCCTCCGGCCCACGCTCCGGAACACCAGCCCCGGAGAGGAGATCAGCGAGACGGTCGGCGAGCACGGCGTCAAACAATCCTTGTTTGTTGCCGAAGTACTGGTACACACGTTCCTTGTTCACGCCGGCATCTGTGCCGATGCGGTCCATTCGGGCACCAGCTAGGCCATGTGCGGCGAACTGCCGCGCCCCTGCATCAAGGAGGTGCCGTTGCGTTGCCGCCGTATCCCAAGCCATGTGTCAAGTCTATCTGAATCCAAACGGGTATTTGGAAAACAGTGGTTCCACGGCTACGCTGTACCCAAACAAACGTTTGGAGAATACATGCCCCCGCTTCCTTTGCCCATCCGGATACTCACAACCTGGGGCGTGATCCTGCCATTGGCACTCCTTGCGCAGTGGGCGCTTTCTCCACTCACCGAAACGTGGCATCCCGTACTGCGCCTCACCGCTACCATTTCGCTCGTGGTGCCCATCGCAGTGACCTGGGGCCTCCCGCTCGCCATGCGCGCAGCCGCTTCACTCGGACGCACCCGGCGGAAGCTCCGATGAGGGCACTGGTGCTCGGAGGCAGCGGTGCCGTCGGGCGAGTCGTGGCTGCGCAACTTGAGCGGCTGGGGTGGCGGACCACACGTGCGAGTCGGCAGAATCCGCATGCCCCTCTCGACCTACGCGCCCCGAGCGGTATCGACGCACTCCACGCGCTGGCACGCACCCACGAACTGGTGATCAACGCCTCCGGCATCGAGGACGCTGGCCTGGTGAGCGCGGTGGCTCCGGCCGCCTACGTCGATATCACCGCAACTGGCCGCGTCTTGGCAGAGCTGCGTGATGCGGCGCTGCCCGGTCAACGTGTGCTCCTCGGTGCCGGACTCGTGCCTGGGCTCAGCACGATGCTCATCGCGGAACTCCCGACGAAGTCCGGAGACGATATCGACCTGGGCATCATTCTCGGATCCGGGGAACGACACGGCCCGGCAGCTGTGGCGTGGACCGCAGCACTCGCAGGCCGAGCGGTTTTTGCTCCCCCTGAGCGCGATCTAGTCGTGAACCTCCGCGAGTCTCGCAGGCTGACGGCCCCTGGCGGTACGCGTCGGTATCTTCGAGCGGACTTTCCCGACCACGTGCTGCTTGGATCTGCGAGGGACATCCGCGTGCGGTCCTATCTTGCACTGGGGGATCGACTCACCACTGCAGCGCTGGGTCTCGTCGGACGTGTGCCACGACTCGCACGGGCGGTGGCGCGAGCACCGCATCTGGGAGATGACCGCTGGAGCCTCGTGGCGCGCAACCGTCGCACTGGCGAGCAACGTGCTGCATCCGGCCGCGGGCAATCGCGCACGACCGGGATCCTCACGGCGCTCGGGGCGGACGCCCTGGTACGACGCAGCACCGCCGGAGTCGTCACACTGGCAGATCTCCTCGAGCTCGATGCGCTCCCGGATTTTGCCGCACCCGGGGCTGCGACTCAGTTCGCTGGCTAAGCCCGGGGTGACCGGTCTCTTGCGCGCACGCGCAGCCCCGAAGCAATGAGCCGTCTCACGAGCTCGTTCCCTGAGACGTACACTGCCCCAGCAGCGATGAGCTTGTCGTGGAGTTCTTCGGGCACATCGTAGTGATCATGGTCAAAGCCGCGCGAGGGGAGCTCGTTCGCCGCGGCAAACCCGTGGAGCTCAGCGAGAGACTCATCGCTCACTAGGTGTGCCCACAGGCGGCCATGAGCCGGCCAGCTGGGGGTGTCAATGAGAACGGTCACCGCTCGATCCTACGCCGACAGCCGGCGGCATCGACTATGCCGCCGGCAGCGCCGCTTCGATGGCTGCGACAACTGCGGGGTCGTCTGGTTCCGTCGACGGGCGAAACCGTGCGATGCTGCCGTCGGGGGAGACAAGGAACTTCTCGAAATTCCACTGCACGCGACCGCGCTTTCCCGCAGCGTCTTTCGTTTCGCGGAGGATCCGGTAGAGCGGGTGTGAGTGCCGCCCATTCACTTTCGCCTTCTCGAGCAGGGGAAAGGTCACCCCGTAGTTCATGGCGCAGAACGTCTTGATGTCGTCTGCGCTTCCCGGTTCCTGCCCCAAAAACTGATTGCACGGCACTCCGAGCACCGTGAAGCCACGCTCCCCGTAGGTGCGCTGGAGCTCTTCAAGCTTTGCGTACTGCGGAGTCATACCGCACTTCGAGGCAACGTTGACAATGAGCACGGCGCGGTCGGCGTACGCTGCCAGCGACGTGGGATCGCCATCGATCGTGGTGAGGGGGACTTCTCTCAGTTGCATAACTCCAGCGTACGCTCGGTAGTGGCACGCAAAGTGGGGAATGTGCCCAGAGTCATCGGTGTTGTGTGAAGCAGCGACCGATCCTGCGTGCAGGGCCTTCCCGGGCGACGAATGCAGCCAAACATGAGACGGAGCAGTGCATGACTGACACGACGCGAGCGGAATCACCGCGCTATGACGCGGACGAAACCGCTGGGGCAGATGCCCTCAAGGTGGCGTTTCGACACCACCCGGCAGGAGTGTCGCTCATAGCTGCACGAACTCCCGAAGGGCCCGTCGGCCTTACCGCTTCAAGTGTCGCGTCGGTCGGAATTGATCCAGCAACGATCTCGTTCTCAGTGACCCGCGCAACCGGGAGTGCGGGTGGGATCCTGAACGCAGACAGCTACGTTGTGCACCTGCTTGATGAACGGCACGCGGCAATTGCGGCGACGTTCGCCGTATCGGGCACCGAGCGCTTCACGCCCGAGCAGGGATGGCGCAAGCTGGTGACCGGTGAGCCGTATCTGCCCGACACGCGGGTTGCACTGCGTTGCCGCACGCTGCACTCTCTCGGTGTGGGCTCGTCGGTGATCGTGGTCGCGGAAGTGCTTGGCGCAGTATTTGGCGCGGCTGCCGGGCCGATGGTGCACGTTGATCGCACGTTTCGGGGCGTGGGGCCCGAGATTTCTAATTGACCACTGGGGTCCGCAGCGCCCCGGGCTCGGGGGTGCGGAACATCGGGTGCCAAAACACGAAGATGCAGACCGCGCTGAGGATGAGTGCACCGGTGATCACTGGAAGCGGTGCGCTGAAACTATAGAGCAGAGTGCTCGCAGTGGGGGCGATGACGAACGTGAGTCCGTTCGTCGCCCCGACGAGACCCGCCAGGCCACCCTGTTCTTCTCTGCGCATCAGCAGTGTCGGCCCTGCCGTGTACCCCGGCATCGCGGTCCCGATCCCGAGCCCGATAATGAGCAGCGCTAGCATCAACAGCGCCACGCCGGCGTTCGGGATCAGCAACAGGAAGCCAACGAGTGCGGACGGGCACCCGACCCGGAGCAGCGTAGCCGGGCTCCACCCGCTCCTCGGGACAATAACGCCCTGCGCAACAATCATGCCAGCGCCAGCTGCAAGGAGTGCTGCGCCGGTGAGGGCTCCTGTGGCTCCTGCGGTGAGCCCCAGGCGGTCTTGAACGATGAACCCTGTAATGACCTGAATGAATCCGAGCGCCGTGAACATCCCAAAGCCAGTAACGAGGAACGGCCATACGCGTGGGTCGCTGGGCCGGATTCTCGCGGGTGCTGGCACCAACTCCGAGCGTGACTCGCGACGGAGTCCGACGAGAACCGCGGCCAGTGCAAGTGCGAGCAGTACGGGAACGGCGATGAGCGGGGCGATGAGGCCGAGCGTCGAGAGCGTTCCGCCGACGATTGCTCCGGCGACCATTGCGATTCCCTGAACCGCCCCGACGCCAGACATCCCTTTCACACGCGCCGCCTCGTCGAGCGTGACATCCGCGATATACGCCTGCGCGGTGGGCCCGACAGCTGCGATCGCCGTGCCAAAGCCGACACCCCGTAGCAGGATGAAGAGCGTGAAGAGTAGGCCCCCCGTGATGAGGCCACGAAACCCAGCCTCAGCCAGCAGCGCGAACAGCAGCATCGTCACCGTGGCGAGAGCAAGCGCGGTGACGAGTACCGGCTTGCGGCCCCAGGACTGTGAGCGTCGTCCCCAGAACTGACTGGTGCCGACCACCATTACGGCAGCCGCGCTAATGGTGACGCCGACTTGCCACTCGGCAAGACCGACCTCGCGCGAAAGCGGGGCAATGATTGGGTTCAGTGTGGTCTGGCCGAGGAACGCCAGGAACACGGCCGTGAGCAGGAGCGGAACTTGGGGGGCTGTTCGCGCCGTCCCTCTGGGTGATGGTGTTGTGACGCTCACGCGTGATTCCTCCGCTCAATGCGAGATCAGCCGCCGGAATTCTCGGACTCGGGTGATCTCGGTGTAGAATAAGAACAATGTTCTGATTTTACTGTAGAGGAAGAATGGGGCGATGTCGACAGGGAATCGAAGTGGCGGTCGCAGGCACTACCGAACTGGGATCAGCGCAGACGCGATCATTGATTCAGCGCTGAGCCTGACTCGCGAAGTCGGCCTCCAAGCCTGGTCGACACGGGACCTTGCCACACGGCTCGATACGTCGTTGTCCGTGCTGTACCGCAAATTCGGCGATCGTGCCGGCATCGAAGCTGCTGTCGTTGAGCGCGTCATCCTGCGAGCGATGCCGATGAGTTCCGCCACCGACTGGCGCGGCTGGCTGACGGACATGCTCGCGCCGGCGTTGCTGCGATTGTGGCCCTACCCCGGAGTTGCAGAGTGGACGTTCTTTCATGGACCAGCGCTTCCCAGCGTCATCCCGACCATTTCGCGCGGTATCGAGTTGCTGCGTGACGGCGGGTTTGGCGAGGATGCTCCGCTCGCATACTCCGTCGCATTCAACACCGTGATCAGCGAGATTGCGCTGTCAGATCAGCGGCGCACGGGCCGTAGCGGGGTGCAGCCGACCCGAGCAGACTTTGTGCAGGTGCTGCGTGCCCCATCGGACACCGAGGGGCACGGGCCGGATGGAAACACCCCTCCTCAACACAGCGCCGAGGAGATGGCGACATTCATCGAACAGTTCGACGCTGTCAATCCCACAGGCGCAGGCGGGGGAGTCCCATGCCCCCCAGATCAGCCTCCCGTGGCCACGTCACGCTACTTCGCATATCTCTTGGATTCAGTGATTGCCGGGCTGCAGCACCAGCTCGATGCACGCTCAGAAAACCGGTGAGACGGGCCCGATGGGTCACTTAGACCACTCGGATCCCGACCGTGTTGAGATTCCGCGCTCGCCCGCGGCGTTCGATGCCGATGCTGATGAGTGCGAGCATCAACCCGAGTGTGGCGAGTGCGGCACCCACCCAGCCGGGCGCAAGATAGCCCAAGCCACCAGCGATAACCATGCCACCGAGCCACGCCCCGAGGCTGTTGCCGATATTGAATGCCGCGTGGTTCACCGCAGCCCCCAGGAGTGCGGCTTCATCAGAGATGCGGATCAAGCGCGCCTGGATCGACGGGACGAGGGTCGACGAGGTGAGTCCGAGCGCGAACACCAGTGCGAACAGCGAGACCGGCCCCGTGGCAAGCAAGGAGTAGCTGACCAACACCGCAATAAAGAGCGTGAAGCCAATCACGATGGTGCGCGTGAGATGGCGATCACTCGCCCAGCCGCCGATGAAGTTGCCAATTGTCATCCCCACGCCGAGGCAACCCAGCACCCAGGGAATGGATCCCGGCGACATTCCGGCGACCCGTGTGGTGACCTCAGCGATGTACGAGTACACCGCGAAAAAGCCGCCAAAGCCGACAGAGCCGACCGCGATCATGACCCAGATCCGCGGGTTCCGCAGCGCGGAGAGCTCGCGCGCGGGACTCCGCTCAGGATTTCCAGGGTATCGCGGAAGGAACGCGAGTCCGAGCACGAGAGTCGCGATAAAGATCACCGCGACGAAGGCGTACGCCCAGCGCCAACCAGCAATCTGTCCAAGCCAGGTGGCGAGGGGGACACCGATGACATTCGCGATCGTGAGGCCAGACAGGGCGAGCGCGATTCCCTGCCCCTGTTTTCCCGGGCCCATGATGCGCGCTGCGAGGAGCGAGGCGACGCCGAAGTAGGCGCCATGCGGCAGAGCCGCAATAAAGCGGAACACCGCAAGTGACCCAAACGTGGGCATGCACGCCGAGGCAATGGTCCCGACAATAAACAGGCCGAGCAGCCAGAACGTGAGCTTGGTCTGCGAGACGCGAGCGGCGAGCACCGCGAAGGTCGGCGCTCCCACCACCACACCGAGCGCGTACGCAGTGATCAAGATTCCCGCGTGAGCGATGCCCGTCGTGGGCGCTGCCTCGAAACCGGGCAACAGATCGCGCGCAATATCGGGGAGGAGCCCCATCGTCGCAAACTCAGTAACACCGATCCCGAAGCCGCCAAGGGCGAGCGCAAAGAGGGCGATGCCGCGGCGAAGCGGAGTGAGCGAGGACATGGACGAGCCTTTCGAAGCTGACGGGCGCAGTGCGGAGCGCAATCGCGGCCGTGACTGCGCGACTCAGCAATGTTAGCGGTCGCTGATGTCCTCCGGGTTACTGTCCCCGAGCGAGCCAGCTTTCGAGCGCGGGCTGCTCCCGCTCAATCACAGTGTGATCACCGTGGCCGGGTTGCACCACCGTTGCCGCTGGCAGCGTGAACAACGATTCCTGGATCGAGGTGATGATCTGCGGGAAACTCGAGTAATCCCACCTGGTCGCGCCCGGACCACCCTGGAATAGCGTGTCACCGGAGAACACCGTGTTCAAGGCCGGTGCAACGAAGCACACCGAACCGGGGGTGTGGCCAGGCGTGTGACGCGTGCTGAGTTCGATTTCTCCGACCTGGAAGGTCGCTCCGTGCGTCAACTCGAAGTCGGGCAGGGCGTCTCCGTGTGTCTCGCTCCAAATGAACAGGTCTTCGGGGTGCAGATAGACGTGGGTATCGAGCAGCTGTGCCGCTTCGAGGGCTGCGTTCACATGGTCTTCGTGGCCGTGGGTGAGGAGGATGCCCAGAGTTTCTCGCTCGCCAACCGCCTGCGCGATCGCCTGTGCGTCGTGCGCTGCGTCAATAACCAACACTCGCTCGGAGTCGCCGATGAGCCAGACGTTGTTCTCCAGCTGTATGCCATCGACCGGCAGGCCCGGACGACCCACCCCAATCGAGCCGCTCGTGATGATTCGTTCGATGTGTACCTGGGGCACGGGTTCCGCCTTCCTACGTCCTGTGCCCATCGTACCTGCGCTCGGCTGCGCTCGACTGTGCTCAACTGCGCTCGAGACGTGAGCCACAATAGGCAGGTGGAATGCAGTGAGGGGCGTTGCCGCCAGGGAACCCCTGGCGGAAACGCCCCTCACGATGCAACCGAGCTACGCGCGTGTCACCACGACAGGGCAGGGCAGGGCCTGCAGCACGCCGTGGCTGACAGAACCAAGCAGAAGCCGTGAAATCCCGCCACGGCCGCGGCTGCCAACGACAAGCAGCTCTGCGCCCTCCGCAGCTTGCACAAGCGCCGCAACCGGTGGTGCCTGAATGATCTCACGTCGAATCTCGAGATCCGGGTACCGCTCAGCAAGGCCGGCAACACCAATGGCGATGGCCTCCTCCGCAGCACTGCGCTGCGAGGAGACGAGCTCCTCACTCCACAGGTACTCCAGCCCGGGCGTCAGCGGCGGCATCCAAGCGTAGACAGCGATCAGCGGCGCACCGCGGAACGATGCTTCCTCAGCAGCGTAGGCAATCGCACGCTGCGACGCCTCGGAACCGTCAATGCCAACCACCACACCCGCGTTGGGCGACGCGGCGAGGTTCGGGATCACCGCCACGGGGCAGTGCGCGGTTGCCGCGACCTTTACCGCGCGCGTGCCGAAGAATGATCCCGCGAAGCGAGTACCGCTGTGCTGACCAAGGATGAGCAGATCGGCGTGCTTGGAGGCCTCTTCCACTTCAGCGATCGGGTGCCCCACAACAGCGGAGCCTGAGATCGATCCGGTGAAGCCAAGGCTTCGCGCGTAGGCGACTTCAGCCTCGAGCATCTGCTCAGACGCTTTCTGCGCCTCAGAAAGGAACGCAACGCTTTCCGATAGGAATGAGTCGTCTGCGACGTGGAGCAACTGTACGGCGGCTCCGCGCTCAGTGGCTCGTGCGAGCCCCCAAGCGAGTGCTACACGACTCTGCTCCGATCCATCGACTCCAATGAGGTACTTCTCAGACATGTTACGGTCCTTTCTCTCAGGCGAGTTGCTGGCCTTGTGTCCTTGAGACTACGCGGTCAACTCCGGCAAGTGCGCAGGGTGGCTCCCTGCGAGCTGCTCAATGATGCGCACCACCTGGCAGCTGTAGCCGTACTCGTTGTCGTACCAGACGTACAGCACTGCGGTGTCCCCGGTGACGATTGTGGCCAGGCCGTCAATAATTCCCGCGCGGTTCGATCCAACGAAGTCGGTCGACACAATTTCGGGGGACTCAACGTAGTCGATCTGCGTGCGCAGCGCGCCCGTGAGCGACACCTGCTCCAGCAGCGAGTTGATCTCATCGCGGTCAGTCTCACGCTCGAGCTGGAGGTTCAGCACAGCCATCGATACATCCGGCGTGGGGACGCGGATTGCATTGCCAGTGAGCTTGCCTTCAAACTCGGGCAACGCTTTCGCGACGGCCTTGGCGGCTCCGGTCTCGGCAAGCACCATGTTCAGTGCTGCCGAGCGGCCACGACGGTCACCCTTGTGGAAGTTGTCGATCAGATTCTGATCATTCGTGTACGAGTGGACCGTCTCGACGTGCCCGCGCTTGACGCCAAACTCCTCGTTCATGACTTTCAGCACGGGTGTGATGGCGTTTGTGGTGCAGGAGGCTGCGCTCACGATCGTGTGCGCGTCTGTGATCTGGTTGCTGTTCACACCGAAGACGACGTTGAGCATGTCGCCCTTGCCGGGTGCGGTGAGGAGCACACGTGAAATGCCCTGATTCTGGAGGTGCTGCTCCAGCCCCTCGGCGTCGCGCCACTTCCCCGTGTTATCTACCAGGATCGCGTCTTCGATGCCGTACTGCGTGTAATCCACACTCGCGGGATCGTTTGAGTAGATCACCTGGATGCGCACGCCATTGGCAAGGATCGCGTCTTCGTCTTCCAGCACCTTGATCGTGCCGTTGAACGGGCCGTGCACGGAGTCGCGACGCAGGAGATTGGCGCGCTTCTCCAGATCGTTCTCGGATCCCCTGCGCACCACAATGGCGCGCAGATTGAGCCCGTTTCCGCTGCCTGAGTGGTCGATGATGATCCGGGCGAGCAAACGGCCAATGCGACCAAAGCCGTAGAGCACGACGTCAGTGCCAGCGCCGGGCTTCGCGTCAAGCGCTGGAGCAAGCTCTGCGCGCAGATACGCATCCAGATCGGTGCTCGAAGATGCGCGGAAGGCGTTGGCGAGAAGCGCGAGATCGACGGAGACGGGCCCAGGCTGAATTCGTGAGAGAGCCTCGACGATCGCGGAGGTCTCTGCGAGCGGCATCTCAACCTCATCGATCTTGCGCGCGTAGCTGTGCGCGCGAATGATGTCGATGGGGGAGCGGCCCACGAGGCTGCGGCCGTGTACCGACATGACCACATCGTGGTCGCGGTAGAGCTGGCCGATCAGCGGGATCATCCGCTCCGCGAGTTCCTGCTTCGCCTTCCAAGCTTCGAGGTGAGCATCAGCACGCTGGTTCATGTGAACGGAGGGTTCCTTCCAAACAATTGTGAAGAGTGGTCGGCCTGCCCGCCGGAACGCTGTCGCGTCACCTCCAGTATCCCACGCTGATGACGGAGTGTGACACCGCGATTACCGCGTGGCGGCAGAGATACCGGAAGCTAGTGCAGAACCGCGTGGCCACGAGCCGCGCCCCATCCAGATCTCAACGAATCATGAGGACCCCATGACGTTCACGAAGCGCGGCATCTTCGCCGCCTCGCTCACCGCCCTCGCCCTCGCAGCGACCACGACGCTTGCCGGGTGCGCCCCAGCAGCAGAGGATACGACCGTGACGATCGGTGTCGTGCCCGGCGGGCAGCCGTACTGGGACACATTCGTCGACGCAGCCGCCGAAGAGGGCATCACGGTCGAGATCAAGGACTTCGCCGAGTACCCGCAGCCGAACCCGCTCGTGACCGAGGGGGAGCTTGATCTCAACCAGTTCCAGCACATCGCGTACCTTGCGTCCTACAACGTTGACTCCGGCGAGGATCTCGTGCCGATTGGCGCGACGGTCATCTACCCGATGAACCTGTTCTCTTCGAAGTACACGTCACTCGAAGACATTCCGAAGGGAGGCACCATTGCGGTGCCGAACGACGAGTCCAACCGCGCTCGTGCCCTGCTCGTGCTCCAGAAGCTCGGCTTGATCGAGCTGAAAGACGGCGGGAACTCGGGCTCGACGCTCGACGACATTCTCGCGGACAAGTCCAAAGTCAAGGTCACCGAGCTCGACGCTGCTGGCATTCCGGGCGCGCTGCCTGACGTCGACGGTGGTGTCGTGAACAATGACTTCGTTGAGCCCTCCGGCCTGAAGTTCGCTGATTCTCTCGGCTCGGACAGCGCGGATGATGCCGCCGCCGCTCCGTACACGAACATCTTCACCGCACGTGCTGAGGATAAGGACAACGAGACCTACCTCAAGCTGGTCGACATTTACCAGAACAACGCCGAGGTACAGGCAGCAGTCAAGGACTATGTCGGAGACGGCGCTGTCCTGCTGAAGACGCCGGTCTCGGAGCTGGAGAAGATCCTGAAGCAGGCGGAGGAGGACTACAGCGCACAGTCGAAGTAGTCTTCTCCACAAGAAGTACCCCGAATCGGGGCGGCGTGTTCCACTCGCCGTCCCGATTCGGTCGTATTTGGCTCCGGCCCCCACAATAGTTACAACCCGCTCCGCTCGCGACGGCGGAGACACTGATCGAGAGGACGACACGGTGACACGTGTGCAACTGACGGACGTGGGGAAACGCTACCCCGGACGCAGCAAGGGTGACCCCGACATCGTCGCCGTTGACGACGTCTCGATCGAGGTTGCATCCGGAGAGATCCATGCGATTATCGGCTACTCTGGCGCGGGGAAAAGTACCCTACTTCGTCTCGTGAACGGCCTGGAACGGGCGACGAGTGGCACGATCACCGTCGGAGAAGCGGTGCTCACCGATCTCAGTGAACGTCAGCTACGGCCCGTGCGCTCACAGATCGGGATGATCTTTCAGCAGTTCAATCTGTTCCACTCAAAATCTGTGGCAAAGAACGTCGAGTACCCACTTGTGGTGGCCGGGGTGCCAGCCGACGAACGCGCCGCCCGGGTGGCAGAGTTGCTCGCGTTTGTCGGGTTGCAGGATCGCGCTCGCGCCTACGTTGACCAGCTCTCCGGCGGTCAGAAGCAGCGGGTCGGGATCGCGCGCGCGCTCGCAACCTCACCCGGTGTGCTGCTCGCAGATGAGGCAACGAGTGCGCTCGATCCGGAAACATCACGCGAGGTGCTCGCGTTGCTCAAGCGCGTCAACGACGAACTCGGCATCACGATCATCCTGATCACGCACGAGATGGAAGTCGTCAGGGAGATCGCCGACCGTGTCACCGTCATGGACGGCGGACGTACCGTCGAGCAGGGCGATGTCTTCGAAGTGTTCTCTGCACCGCAGAGCGACACCACACGGAAGTTCGTCGCGACGGCGCTGCCGAGCCAACCAGGCGCGGAGCACTTGGAGAAGTTGCGAGAACGACACCGCGGGCGCCTGGTGAGCCTCACGTTCCGTGACGGAGATGTCGACCAGCCGGTGGTCTTCCGCACGCTTGCCGAGCGTGGGGTCGGTGTCAGTATCGTGCACGGTGGAATCACCGATGTCGGCGGCCGGAGCTTCGGCAAGCTCACCCTCGAACTGATCGGTGACGATCTGCGAGTCGAGCACGCTGTTGCCGCGCTCGCACAGGAGACCGAACTGGAGGTGCTGGCGTAATGGATCGCTTACTAGATTTGCTTGAGAGCGGAAAGTTTCTCGAGGCAACACTCCAGACACTGCTGTATGTGGTGGTCGCCATGGGGGTTGGTGGCGTGCTCGGTTTGTTGGTGGGGGTCTCCCTCACGGTCACGCGGCGCGGTGGACTCCTGCAGAACCGCGCGGTGTTCGTCGTGCTGAACTTCCTGGTGAACTTCTTCCGCCCAATCCCGTTTGTCATCCTCATTGCGGCGTTGACGCCTGTGGCGCGCTTCGTGGTCGGGACCGGTATTGGTGATCGCGCCCTCATGTTTGTACTCGTCTTCGCGGCGACGTTCGGGATCGCACGACTGGTTGAACAAAACCTCCTCACCGTCTCGCCAGGCGTCATCGAAGCTTCTCGCGCTATGGGCGCGGGTCCGCTGCGCACGATCTTCACCGTGCTCATACCGGAGGGGTTAGGGCCGCTGGTGCTCGGCTACACGTTCGCGTTCATCGCGGTGGTCGACATGACCGCAATGGCCGGTGTCGTCGGTGGGGGCGGGCTCGGAAACCTCGCGTTGCAGTACGGCTACCGCCAATTCAATCCGTGGGTCACTTGGTCGGCCGTGCTCATCATTATTGTGATCGTGCAGCTGGTCCAATTGCTGGGGAATGTTATCGCTCGCAAGCTACTCAGGAGGTAGCCCGTGTCACATGATTCACCGTTTGTCTTGAGCGACTTTCGGAACGTCGCAGAGGAGCTCTGGCCGAGCGCGTCTGCGGAGAGCTGGGACCGCGTCGGGCTCATCACCGGCGCGAACGATGCGCCGGTGCGACGCGTACTGCTCGCCGTTGATGCTGTTGACGCCGTCGTCTCAGAAGCTCTCAGCTGGGACGCTGATGCACTCTTCACCCACCACCCGCTGTTGCTCCGAGGCATTCACACCGTCGCAGAGGACACGTCCAAGGGCTCCCTTCTCGCCCGCCTGATCCGCGGCAATTGCGCGCTTATCGCGGCGCACACAAACGCGGACACCCCGAGTGGTGGCGTGTCGGACGTGTTCGCACATCGTTTGGGACTGCTCGACACACGGCCGATCGTGCCGGGAGCGGATCCAGCAAGCGGAATCGGCCGCACAGGAGTGCTCCCACAGCCAATGGCGTTGCGCACGTTCGCTGGACTCGTTGCGGGGGTTCTGCCTCAGACGGTCACCGGTGCACGTGTCGCGGGGGATCCTGATCGGTTGATCTCAAGGGTTGCCCTCTTGGGTGGTGCGGGCGACAGCCTCCTAGATCACCCCGATGTGCGTTCTGCCGATGTCTATGTGACCAGCGATCTGCGCCATCATCCAGCGCAGGAGTCGCTTGAGCTTTCGAGCGCCACGCGCGGGCCTGCGCTCATTGACGTGGCACACTGGGCGAGCGAATCGCTGTGGCTCGAGGGGGCCGCAGAACGTCTTCGGGCCGCGCTGCCTGGAGTGGAATTTCGGGTCAGCGCACGATGCACAGACCCGTGGGATTTCTCGGTGGGAGCAGAGCGCGCACTCGACGATAGGCTGGGGGTATGAAGGCCAGCCCTCGCCAGCAGCGACTCCTGCTCGACCTGCAAGATCTCGATACGACGATTGCGCGGCTTCGCCGCAAGCGCTCCACTCTGCCTGAACGCGCGGGCCTTGACGGGCTCAGCGGTGAGATTGCTGCGACCCGCGAGGGATACATGGCAGCGCAGCGCGAGCTCGATACGCACACAGCTGAAATTGAGCGCATCGAGACCGATGTGAAGATGGTGCGCCAGCGTCGCGCTCGTGACGAAGAACTCATTGCGGTCAGCACCTCATCGAAAGAGGCACAGGCGCTGCAAAGCGAGCTTGAGACGCTCGCGCGTCGGCTCGGTGAGCTTGAGGAGCGTGAGCTCGCGGTCATGGAGGAGCAGGAAACCGCCCAGGCCGCATTCTCCGAGGCAGAGCGTGCGCTCAACGGTGTTGATGCACGCCGCGCTGAGCTGCAAGCCGCGATCGACGCCGCGGAGTCAACGATCGATCGCGAGCTTGCGTCGAACGCCGAAGAACGCGCGGGCCTCGCAGCGGAGCTCCAGCGCGATGTGCTCGGGCTCTACGAAGAGTTGCGCGCCCGGATCGGGATCGGCGCTGCGCGCCTCCGCGGCAACGTTTCCGAAGCGAGCAATATGGCGCTCGCGCCAGCAGAGCTGAGCAACATTCGCTCCGCCGCACCCGATGAGCTCGTATTCTGCCCAGGCACCGGTGCGATCCTCGTGCGGGGAGACGACGAGTAGCTCGCCACGGCTCATGCAGCCCCGGAGCCGGTGTACGATGAGAGCTGGAATGGGTCGGTGAGACGGTCGCGTCGCGGCACGTGAGTGCACGCGCCGAGGAACGTCCGGGCTCCGCAGGGGAGAACGGTGGGTAACGCCCACCCGGGGCAACCCGCGAGAAAGTGCAACAGAGAGTAGACCGCCAGAAACGGCTTGCCGTGCCTGGTAAGGCTGAAAGGGTGGTGTAAGAGACCACCGGCGTTCGTGGCGACACGGGCGGCCAGGTAAACCTCGTTCGGAGCAAGGCCAGACAGAGGATGTTGACGCGCCCCGCCGAGTCCTCGGGTAGGCCGCTAGAGGGTACTGGCAACAGTGCCCCGAGAGAGATGACCGTCACCGCCGACTTGTTCGGCGCGACAGAACCCGGCGTATGATCCGGCCCATTCCGCCCAAGCCCCCTACATTCGCATCACGGTGCGGAAGTAGGGGGCTTTTTTGTTTTCAGATTCGAGCAAAACGAGCTCGCAATCACGGCGCAGTCGCGGCGCAGCCACGATCCCGTGCGGCGAGTGTGAGCTTCGGTGTCGGAACGTGGGTCGCGGAGCCCGACCACAGACCAGGTGCCGGAGGGGTGGTGCTACTCCGAAACGGTGAGGAGCTCGAACCCGTCCTCGCGCACGAGAACGGTGTGTTCAAACTGAGCGGTGAGGCTCTTGTCTCGGGTGGTGACGGTCCACCCATCGCTCCACTGATCCCATTCGTGGGTGCCAAGCGTGAGCATCGGCTCCACGGTGAAAACCATGCCAGGCACGATAATGTCCCCATACGTCGGCGCCGAGTCGTAGTGCGGGATGATGAGCCCAGTGTGGAACGAGGATCCGACGCCGTGGCCGGTAAAGTCGCGCACGACGCCATACCCGAAGCGTTTTGCGTACGTCTCGATCACGCGACCGATGACGTTCACTGCGCGGCCCGGCTTCGCCGCCCTGATCCCGCGCATCATCGCTTCGTGGGTGCGCTCGATCAGAAGATCGACCTCCTCGGTGACCTCACCGACGCGAAAACTTCGGTTGGTGTCTCCGTGGAAGCCATCGAGATACGCCGTCACATCAACATTCACCAGATCACCCTCGCGGAGCACCGTGTCATCCGGGATCCCGTGGCAAATGACCTCGTTCACTGAGGTACATGAAGACGCGGGGAAGCCGCGGTACCCCAGCGTTGACGGGTACGCGCCAGCGGCAACAACCACGTCGTGCGCCACTCGATCCAGCTCAGCAGTCGTCACACCAGGCCGAACGGCTTCCCCAACGGCGTCGAGCGCGCGAGACGCGATCCGGCCAGCGGCGCGTATCCGCTCGACTTCTTCGGCGGTGTAGGTATTGTCACCCGTGTAGGCGGGCGGGGTTGCGAGACCGACGTAGGGAGGACGAGCGATGGCGGCGGGAACGGTGCGGAGGGCCGGCCGCTTTCCGGGGATCAGATTTCCGTGTGCGTCGAAGGGCATACCTCTAGTCTATGAAGTACACGCGGTACTCTCCGCGGGTGGGCGCCAGAGCGGAAGGATTCGACGCATGAGCAAGCGGGACTGGGGGATCGAAGATCCCGGCGAAACGTACTGGTTTAACACCCGGACTGGTGAGGTGGAGGCGGGGCCGCAATCACTGTCTATCGATCGTGTCGGTCCGTTCACGACACGCGAAGAAGCGGAGCATGCGAACGAGATCATCGCCGAGCGAGCACGGGCGTGGCGCGACGAAGACGAAGCGAACGACTGAGTTTCGAGCGTTCGACAGATCAATGACGACGCCGTAACACGACTGTCATAGGGGCGCGGTAGTCTGAACGCGACACGGCCCCGCGAGACCTGCGGAGGCTGGAACGCCCCAATGAAACGGAGCCGGTGTGAGTAAACAGCGTGATTTCGTCCTTCGCACGATAGAGGAGCGCGGCGTAAAATTCGTCAGGCTCTGGTTCAGTGACGTCTCGGGCACGCTCAAATCGGTGGCGCTTGCGCCTGCCGAGGTCGAGGGGGCGTTCAGCGAGGGCATCGGTTTCGATGGCTCCGCCATTGAGGGGCTGACCCGCGCGTACGAGTCCGATCTCCTCGCCGTGCCAGATCCTGGCACATTCCAGCTCCTGCCCTGGCGCAGCAAAGAGGCACCAACGGCGCGTATGTTCTGCGACATCAGCACTCCGAACGGCGAGCCTGCCGTCGCCGATCCGCGTAACGTGCTGAAGCGCACCCTCGCACACGCGGCAGAGCAGGGCTTCACGTTCTACACGCACCCCGAGATCGAGTTCTACCTGCTGAAGTCCAAAGATTTCGGTCGGAAGGGGCCGCAGCCGGTTGATCGCGCAGGGTACTTCGACAATGTTCCCGGAGGTACCGCGCACGACTTCCGCCGTGAGAGTGTCTCGATGCTTGAAGAGCTCGGTATCTCTGTGGAGTTTAGTCATCACGAAGCGGGACCCGGTCAGAACGAGATCGATCTGCGTTACGCGGACGCGCTCACGACGGCTGACAACCTGATGACCTTCCGAACGGTCGTGAAAGAGGTGGCGATCTCGCAGGGAGTCCACGCGACGTTCATGCCGAAGCCGCTCGCGGGGCACCCGGGCTCGGGCATGCACACGCACCTCTCCCTGTTCGAGGGTGACACGAACGCGTTCTACGACGCCGGGGCGAAGTACCAGCTCTCACAGACCGGACGACGTTTCGTTGCCGGGTTGCTTCGACATGCACCAGAGATCACCGCAATCACGAACCAGTACATCAACTCGTACAAGCGACTCTGGGGCGGTGATGAGGCCCCTTCGTTCGTGAGCTGGGGGCACAACAATCGTTCAGCGCTCGTACGCGTACCGATGTACAAGCCAGGAAAGGGCGGCGCCGCGCGGGTCGAATACCGTGGCCTGGACAGTGCGGTCAACCCATATCTCGGATTCTCCGTGCTGCTCGCGGCCGGGCTCAAAGGCATTCGTGAGGAGTACGAGCTTCCGCCCGAGGCAGAAAACAACGTTTGGGCGCTGAGTGATGGTGAGCGTCGGGCGATGGGCTTTGACCCGCTCCCGACCAGCCTCGATCATGCGCTCGCGGTGATGGAGCGCTCAGAGCTTGTTGCCGAGACGTTGGGGGAGCAGGTCTTCGCATACTTCCTCCGCGACAAACGGCGCGAGGTGGCAGAGTACCGCAGCCAGGTGACCCCGTACGAGCTCTCCTCGATGCTCGACACGGTGTGATCTGGCAGGGATTCATGGCTGAGGAACCGCGCCCGTTCAAGCTTGCCGACGCAGCGCGCGTCGGTTTCCAGGAGCTGACCAGCTCTCGCGATGGCCTGGCGGCGCTGCTCCCCGAGCTTCCAGTGAGCGCGGCAGAGCTGCTGCGCGCATTCGCAGCAGCCGCTGATCCCGACATCGCACTTGCGCGAATCCGGGAGCTTCTGGAGCGCCACTCCGAGCTTGCACCCGAGCTGGGTGAGGAGCCTCTACGCAGACTGTGCCTGCTGGTCGGTGCCTCACCTGCGCTCGGTGACTTCTTCATTCGGCATCCAGCAGGGCTCGCTGAATTGCTCGCGGGTGGCGGCGCGCTCGTGCCGGCCGCTGCGGCGCATGAAACACTTCGAGCATCCGTACATGACCCGGAGAGCGGCGAAACACTCGCCGGAGAAGCCGGGTGGGCGGCGCTCCGAGTCGCCTACCGTCAGCTCCTCGCGCGCGTGATGCTCTTCGACCTGGAGCGTTCCACCGAGGGGCTCGCGTCTGAGGCGTTCGAACATGTCGCATCCTCCCTCTCCGTGCTCGCGGCCGCCGCAGTGGACGCTTCGCTCACCGTGGCTCGTGCCACCCTCGCTGCTGGCCTCAGCGGCCCTGCTGTGCGCGAAGAACGGCTGAACGCAGCGAGCCTGGCAGTCGTCGCAATGGGGAAATGCGGTGCAGAGGAGCTCAACGTCGTTTCCGACGTCGACGTTGTGTTCATCGCAGACTGTTGCGACGAGGACGTACTGGATGCGGACGGGCTCATCCGGATCACCTCCCGGCTCGCCACAGAGACCATGCGCGGGATCCACGACCCCGGCGTGGAGCCACCGCTGTGGCAACTGGATGCGAATCTCCGCCCGGAGGGACGTCACGGCGCTCTCGTGCGCACGCTCGGATCAATGCTCACCTACTACGACCGGTGGGCAAAGGGCTGGGAGTTCCAGGCGCTCTTGAAAGCCCGCCCACTCGCCGGCGATCTCGCACTGGGCGAACAGTTCGTTGCGCAGACGCGCGAGCTTGTGTGGGCCTCGTCCTCCCGCGAGGATTTCGTGGGGTCAGTGCAGCGTAT
Source organism: Leucobacter luti (assembly GCF_019464495.1). Classification (NCBI taxonomy): domain Bacteria; kingdom Bacillati; phylum Actinomycetota; class Actinomycetes; order Micrococcales; family Microbacteriaceae; genus Leucobacter; species Leucobacter luti. The sequence continues at coordinate 258,348 of NZ_CP080492.1, forward strand.
GCGTGAGCGGGTCACCGAACACATCGCCAACGATGACCTCGAAGTGCAGTTGAAGCTGGGCCCAGGCGGCCTGCGCGACATCGAGTTCAGCGTGCAATTGCTGCAGCTGGTACACGGGCAATACGACGATCGTTTGCACCTCCGAGGCACACTCCCGGCGCTCCGGGCGCTCGTTGACGGCGGCTTTGTCGCTCGGAGCGATGGTGACCGCCTCGTAGCCGACTACCAGTTCCTTCGGGTGCTCGAACATCGGCTCCAATTGCGTGAGCTGCGCCGCACAGCCATAATGCCGCTCGATCCCGAGGGCCTGCGCGTTCTCGCGCGGGCCAGCGGTCTCGCTACGACCGGCGACGAGCTGCTCGCCGCATGGGGTCGCACTAAACGCGAGGTCCGCGAGTTGCACCTCAAGATCTTCTACGCGCCGCTCCTCAGCGCAGTTGCCGCGCTCCCGGAAGAAGAACTCGTGCTTGGCAGCGATGAGGCGCGAGCCAGACTCTCGAGTATTGGCTTCCGCGACCCCGATGGCGCCATGCGCCACCTGTCTGCACTCACTCGTGGGACATCGCGGCGGGCGCGGATCCACCGCAACCTCCTCCCCGTGTTGCTGCAGTGGCTCGCTGACGGGACCGATCCAGACTACGGTCTGCTCGCGTTCCGTCGGGTCAGCGAGGCAAACAGCGAATCTCCCTGGTATCTTCGCTTGCTCCGCGACGGCACTGAGGCCGCTGAGCGTCTCACGCGGGTGCTGTCGTCCTCGCGCTTCGCGGCGGAACTCCTGGAAACCATCCCTGACGCTGTCGCCTGGTTGGAGCGCGATAGTTCATTGCGGCCGATCGGGCTCACCAGTCTGCTCGAGGAAATGCGAGCGCTCGCCTCGCGTCGCGCCACACTGGACGAGGCAGCGGCAGCCTTGCGGGCTGTGCACCGCCGAGAGGTACTCCGCCTCGCGATGGGCCGAATCACAGGAGTGCTCGACGATATGCAGGTGGCCAGCGGCCTCGATGCCGCGCACACTGCTCTGCTGGATGGCTTGCTGCTTGCGCTCGGTCGCGCTGAGGTCGCCGCCGGGCACCCCGCCAACGTCGCGCTCGCGCTGATTGGGATGGGACGCTACGGAGGGGGAGAGCTAGGGTTCGCGTCCGATATTGATCTCATCGCGGTGTACCGACCACTCCGAGAAATTCCCGGCGATCAGGCAGCGCGTGAGGCCATCAAGAAGGTTTCCGAGCTGCGCCGCTTAGTGTCAGATCCACGGTTCGCGGTGGATCTCGACTTTGACCTTCGCCCAGAGGGAAAGAACGGTCCGCTCGCTCGGAGTCTGGCTGCCTCACGTTCGTACTATGAACGCTGGTCTGTGACCTGGGAAGCCCAGGCTCTCTTGCGTGCGCGCCCTGTCGCCGGTGACCAAGAACTGGGTGCCGCGTTCATCGCCCTCGCTGATGAAATCCGCTATCCGACTGAGTTCAGCGAGTCCCAAATCCGCGAGGTGCGCCGAATGAAGGCACGGGTCGAAGCTGAGCGGCTTCCGCGGGGCGCGGATCCCACGCGCCATCTCAAGCTCGGGCCAGGGGGTGTGAGTGATGTCGAATGGCTCGTGCAATTGCTGCAGCTCCGCTTCGGTGCGGAGCACCCTGAGCTGCGCACTGTCGAGACTCTCGCGGCGCTCGACGCTGCTGCGAAATTGGAACTCATCGCTGGGGATGACGCGGCACACCTCGAGGATTCCTGGCGATACGCCAGTAGTGTCCGCTCGGCGCTCAAGCTCTGGAACGGCCGATCGTCAGACACACTCCCGACCGATCGTGTCGAGCTGGAGGGCATTGCAAATGTGCTCGGGATGCCGCGGAGGCGCACATCGGAGCTTGAGGAACGCTGGTTCGCCGTGTCACGACGTTCTCGGGGTGTCGTAGAGCGAGAGTTCTTCGGCTATTCAGACGACCCAGAATTCCCGGAGCTTCCCTAGCCCTGCGCGATCGCGATCGCGCACGCGGCACTCGGCGGTCGAACACAGTCTCGGGGGAGCAGCGTTTCACGCAGACACCGTATGGCTCCCTGAAGTTTCCAGACTGTCTACGTAAAAAAGCTAGCGCAAACCGTTATCGAAGCGTAATCTGATCGTTATGCAGTACTTACAAACTCTCTTGGAGGCCCTGCTCGCAGAAGACGGGGCCGAGTTCGAGGATGAACTCGAATCCTAAGCGCCACTCATCGCCGCAACAGCGACGTTGCCACCGGGTAGTCCACGACCACCCCAGTTCCACATTGAGCCCTCGATGCTTCTCACCGGAAGCATCGAGGGCTCTGACGTTCCGTGCCAATCGGGGAGACCGCTGACGGGCGAGGCGAACGCACTCAACCACGGCGGAGACATGGCGAAGGCCCGGCGAAGACACGGCGAAGGCCCCGGGCATCTCCTGAAAGGACATGTCCGGGGCCTTTGCCGTGCGAGAGGCGGAGCTTACACGCCGTAGTACAGCTCGAACTCGTAGGGGTGCGGACGGAGCGCCATCGCGGCGATCTCTGTCTCCCGCTTCAAATTCACCCACGTTTCGATGAGCTCTTCGGTGAACACGCCACCCTCAAGCAAGAAGTCGTGATCCGCTTCGAGCGCAGTGAGCGCTTCTTCCAGCGAGCCGGGTACCTGCGGGATGTTCTTGGCTTCCTCCGGCGGAAGCTCGTAGAGATCCTTGTCAATCGGCTCCATCGGCTCGATCCGGTTGCGGATACCGTCCAGGCCAGCCATCAACTGTGCAGCGAACGCGAGGTAGGGATTTCCGGAGGCATCCGGTGCGCGGAACTCAATCCGCTTCGCCTTCGGGTTGGAGCCGGTCAGCGGAATACGCACGGCTGCCGAGCGATTTCCAGCCGAGTACGCGAGGTTGACCGGCGCCTCGTAGCCCTTGACCAATCGACGGTAGCTGTTGATCGTCGGGTTCGTGAACGCGAGCAGAGCCGGGGCGTGGTGCAGAATGCCGCCGATATACCAGCGCGCGATGTCTGAAAGGCCTGCATAGCCATTCTCGTCGTAGAAGAGGGGATCCCCGCCCTTCCAAAGCGACATGTGAGTGTGCATGCCCGATCCGTTATCTCCAAGCACCGGCTTCGGCATGAACGTGGCGGTCTTGCCCCAGATCTCAGCGGTGTTCTTCACGACGTACTTGAATTTGAGTACATCATCGGCCGCGTTCACCATCGTGTCGAATCGATAGTTGATCTCTGCCTGGCCGGGGGCGCCCACCTCGTGGTGGGAGCGCTCAAGCTTGAGGCCTGCCTCAATGAGGCGAAGCGAGATATCGTCGCGGAGATCTGCCTGCTTGTCGACAGGGGAGACGGGGAAATAGCCGCCCTTCTCGTGCGTCGTGTTTCCGAGGTTGCCGCCCTCAATCTTGCGTCCGGAGTTCCAGTGCGCTTCTTCGGAATCGATCTCGTAGAAGGTGTGCTGGGGGCTGTTCTCGTAGCGGACAGAATCAAGGATGTAGAACTCAGCCTCGGGCGCGAAGAACGCAGTGTCCGCAATCCCGGTCGAGATCAGGTACTGCTCAGCCTTCTTCGCCACCTGGCGCGGATCCTTGGAATAGATCTCGCCGGTGCGTGGGTTGAAGATGTCACACACGACAATGAGTGTGCGCTCGAGCCGGAACTGATCAATGTATGCAGTTGTAACATCCGGAATGAGCTGCATATCGGACTCAGCGATCCCAGCGAAGCCGCGGATTGAGGAGCCATCGAACATCTGTCCGACCTCGAAGAAGTCATCGTCCACCGTTGCGGCGGGGATGTTGAAGTGCTGCTGCACTCCGGGGAGATCGGTGAACCGGATGTCGACGAACTTGACGTCCGTCTCCTTGATGAAGTCGATGACTTCCTGCGGGGTTGTGAACATGCTGCTCCTCGTTGCTGGGTGTGCCTCATCGGCACCGTTCGCTTGTGACAAGCCTATGCCTAGTGGGTTTCAAAAGCGTGAGTCGAGTGTTTCGCGAATGTTACGTGTCACGGGTTCCGAATCAGGACGGTACCGGCGATCTTGTCATGGAAGCCGCGCTGATCGGAGTCCCACACGAGGACGGGAATCACGAGGCAGATCAGTGCCGTCCGCACGATCGGGCGCCACGGACCGACCCAGCCGCCCGCGATTGGGACGACGCGTAAGCCGAGAATACGGTGGCCTAGCGAGCCTCCAATGGTGGGAATGAACACCATCTGCATGACCGCAAAGAATGCCCAGTTCCACCAAGTCGCGTACGGACCGCCGATGAGGAGAAATGCCGGCAACGCGGCAAGACCCCAGTCAATCATGATGGCCAGGACACGTCGACCAATGCGAGCGACGGATCTTGGGCCGGATTCGGGAAGCCCGAGCCGTTGTCCGGGCCACTCGCTTGGAGCGAGGTCGCCGAAGCGCTGCGGCTGAGAAGCTGACATTGCTTAGCGCGGACGCTGCGCGCGGACGCGGTTCGGATCCATCCCCTTGGGAATTCCGATCGGCGCAGCCTGCAGCGAAGAGAGACGGTTGTACACCGCTGCGACCTCATTGCGGTTGAGCTTCGGCTTCAGCTTGAGGAGTGCCTTCGAAAGCTTGGGGAGCGGGATACCGTCGCCGTCGGGGCCGACGTAGAGGTGCACGACCTCGACATTGCGCAGCGCGCGCTTGACTTTACGCTCCTCGTCGGCGGCCATGCGGGCTGTACGACTGCGCGAGCCCTCCGAAATGAGCACCACACCACCACGACCAACGACGCGGTACACCGCATCCTGGCTCTTATTCATTGCAATGGGCACCTCGGACCCCCGCCAAGAACGACGGAGTGCTCCCTGCACCACCGCGCCTACCGCGCCGGGCCGGCCCTCGATCTGCAGATACGCCTGCTTTTCAGCACGGCGCCCAAGCACGATCATAGCGAGCAACAACCCAACCAAGATGCCGGAGAGTGGCCAGATCACCCAGCCAAACCAGCCGCCTGGGAGCAGCCAGGCGAGCAGAACCGAGACAACGATCGGTGCGATGAATACCAGCAGCAGCACCCACGGCAGATTGCGATCATGGACCTTCGTGGTCCGATAGATCTCGATCATCTGCTTGATGCGACCGTTGCGCTTCGCCTTCTCTGCTGCCATGACACTAGGGTACCGCTTCTCGCACGCTTCCCAGAACCTGTCTCACCGGCGCGCGTGCTCTGTTCGCTCACAGCAGGCGAGAATGGCTGTTCCAGACGAACTTGCTCAGAGTGCTCCGGCGGTTCCGCTCAGTGGACCTTCGTTCAGTCAGACTCGTGACGATGTGCAGGATCAGCAGGAGCAGGAGGATCAGCAGGATCAGCAAAGGAGCAGGAGCAGCAGCAGCAGGAGCAGCAGAAGATAGGAGGGACACATGACCGGCTGGCAACGCCCGGCGCGTGCGGGGGGAGCAAGACCTTCCGGACGTGCTGGCAAGCTTGCCGCTGAGCTCGAGCGCCGATGCCTCAACGGGATCACCCTCCGCGAACACGGGAGGTGCGTTGCCATCGTGTCTGGGACGGTGCGGAGCAGGAAGCGACACCGGCGACGCGGGCACGACGCGGGCTGTCGTGCCGTCGGCATACCGCTGTCTCGGATCCTGCGGTTCCTGCGGGCACGGGATAGCGTCGGGGTTGCGCCGCTGCTCGCAGAGGCCGCTGTGAACGCGATCACGGAAATCGATGCGTGGGGCACTCGCTGGGAAGCTCGGGCCGCGCGGGAGGCGGTGAGTGACTCAATTCGACGTCAGATCACGCCGCGCTCACCGGCGCAGCCTCGCCCCTGAAACGCAAGAGGCCGCGGCGCTCGTGAGAGCACCGCGGCCTGGCACGTTCGTGAGGGCCTAGATCCCCAGATTTCCTGCGAAGTCGCCTGCTTCAAGACGCAGGCGTACCTGCGTCAAGAAGCGAGCGGCATCCGCGCCATCGACAATGCGATGATCGTAGGAGATTGCGAGATACACCATGGAACGAACCGCGATTGAATCGCCGTCGGGACCCGAGATCACGACGGGCTTCTTCACGACTGCGCCAGTGCCCAGGATTGCCACCTGCGGGAGGAAGACGAGCGGCGTGTCGAACAGTGCGCCGCGCGAACCGGTGTTGGTCAGCGTGAAGGTGCCACCGCTCAGTTCATCAGGCGTCAGCTTGTTGTCGCGCGTGCGCTGCGCCAGGTCAGCGATCTCGCCCGAGATCTCGGCGAGGTTCTTCTCGCCTGCGGAACGCAGCACCGGTGTGAGCAAGCCACGCTCGGTGTCGACAGCAATGCTGATGTTCTCCGTGTCGGGGTAGACGATCGAATCGCCCTCCACCGTCGCGTTGATGATCGGGTAGGTGCGGAGTGCCTCAGCAGCTGCAAGGGCGAAGAACGGCAGGAAGGAGAGCTTCGACCCGGTCTTGGCGAGGAACTCATCCTTCTTCGCCTGGCGGAACTGCGCCACCTTCGTGACATCCACCTCAACGACGGTCGTGAGCTGCGCCGTGCCCTGCAGAGAGGCTACCGCGCGCTCCGCAATGACCTTGCGGAGACGACTCATCTTTTGCGTGGTGCCGCGGAGCTCGGAGACCTCAACAACCGGAGCTGCTGCCGATGCTGCCGATGCTGATTCGGATGGAGCCGGCTGAGCCGTCGCGGCTGCGAGCACGTCTTCTTTCCGAATCCGCCCCCCAACCCCGGTACCCGTCACCTTGCTCAGATCAACCCCGCGTTCGTTTGCGAGCTTGCGCACAATCGGAGTGACATACCCGGAAGCAGCGTCCGCGGCAACTGCTGCCGCCGGTGCCGCTGCGGGAGCGGGCGTAGCTGCAGGAGCTGGCGTGGCTGCGGGAGCAGGCGCGGACGTTGCCGCAGGAGCTGCAGGCGCGGGCGTTGCCGCAGGAGCGGGCGTAGCTGCGGGAGCAGCCGGGGCGGAGGCGCAGCCTGAGCTGTTTCTGGCGCAGCAGAAGCCGCAACTGGTGCTTCGGGAGCCGGAGCTGCTGGAGCGCCGGAGCCGATGCGTGCGAGGCCCGCGCCAACTTCAACGGTTTCGTCTTCCTGCGCCAGGATTTCCTGCAGCACACCGGCGATCGGCGAGGGCACCTCCGTGTCAACCTTGTCAGTCGACACCTCAAGTAGCGGCTCATCGACCTCGACGGTATCCCCGACGTTCTTGAGCCAGCGAGTCACTGTGCCCTCGGTGATGCTCTCACCAAGCGAGGAAGCACGACTTCTTGGCTGGCGGCGTCCGCAGCGGGTGCTGCAGCTGCGTCGGGTGCGGGCGCCGGAGCCACGGCCTCAGTTGCCGGAGCTTCAGCGGCGGGAGCCGGAGTTTCGGCCGGGGCCGCGGCAGGCGCTGCTTCAGCGGGAGCAGCCGGTGCTGCCTCCGCAGGTGCCGCAGCACCGTCGCCGACAACAGCGAGTACCGCACCCACTTCGGCGGTCTCGTCCTCCTGGACGAGGATCTCCTGGAGTACACCCGCGACGGGGGAGGGAATCTCAGTGTCAACCTTGTCAGTCGATACCTCGAGCAGCGGTTCGTCGATTTCGACGGTGTCGCCGACGTTCTTCAGCCAGCGAGTCACCGTCCCCTCGGTCACGCTCTCACCCAGTGCGGGGAGGACCACCGATTCACTCATCGTGTATATCTCCGTTCGTTACGTCTGAAAGTCTGAATGTGTGCGGGCTCAGATGGCGTGAAGCGGCTTACCTGCGAGCTTCAGCATGGCCTCGCCGATCGTTTCGTTCTGCGTCGGGTGTGCGTGCACGAGTGGAGCAACATCCTCGGGGTGAGCCTCCCAATTCACGATGAGCTGCGCTTCGCCGACGAGCTCGCCAACGCGGGCTCCAATCATGTGCACACCGACAACGGGGCCATCCACCACGCGCACGGCCTTCACCGAGCCGGCTGTGCCGAGGATCGAGCTCTTCGCGTTCCCAGCCAGGTTGTACTCATAGCTGGTGACGTTCCCCTCGCCGTACTTCTCCTTGGCCTTCGCCTCGGTGAGGCCCACCGAAGCGATCTCCGGATCGCAGTAGGTGACCTTCGGGATATTCACGTCTTCGACGATCACTGGCGAGAGGCCAGCGATCTCTTCGGCAACGAAGATGCCCTGCTGGTATCCGCGGTGCGCGAGCTGCAGCCCTGGCACAATGTCGCCAACGGCGTAGACTCCGGCCACGTTCGTTGCCAGGCGCTCGTTCGTGAGCACGAAACCGCGATCCATTTCGATTCCGACCTCTTCGTACCCGAGGCCCTGCGTTGAGGGACCGCGTCCTACTGCGACAAGCAAGTAGTCGGCCGTGATCACGGTGCCGTCTTCGAGGTTTACGGTGACACTGGCATCGTCCTGGGTTACGGACTGGAATCGAACGCCGAGCTTGTAATCGATGCCACGCTTGCGGAATGCCCGCTCGAGCTGCTTTGAGACCGATTCTTCCTCGTTGGGGACCAGGTGGGGGAGCCCCTCGATGATCGTGACCTCAGCTCCGAAGGAGCGCCAGACGCTGGCGAACTCAACGCCGATGACGCCGCCTCCGAGGATCGCGACGCGAGCCGGAACATGATCCAGTTCGAGTGCTCGCTCGCTCGTGATGACTCGTCCGCCGATCTCAAGACCCGGCAGCGAGCGTGAATAGGAGCCCGAAGCCAACACCACGTGCTTGCCAACGATGCGGTCCTCGCCCACCTGAACGGTGTTCGCAGCGACAAGCCGGCCCTCGCCCTCGATCACGGTGATCTTGTTGGCCTTCAGGAGGCCCTGAAGGCCCTTGTGCTTGCCTGCGACGAGGTTCTCGCGATAGCTGTTGACCTTGGCCATATCAATGCCAGCAACGCTGGACAGGATTCCGTAGGTCTCTCCATCGCGTGCGACATCGGCAATCTCCGCGGCGTGGAGCAACGCCTTCGTGGGGACACACCCGCGATGCAGACAAGTGCCACCGAGTTTGTCCTTCTCGATAACGGCGGCGCTAAGCCCAAGCTGCGTAGCCCGGACCGCCGTGGCGTATCCGGCGCTTCCGCCGCCCAGGACGACGATGTCAAACTGCTGATCGGCCAAGTGGGATCTCCCTCGGTGTATGCGCAATAGATTTCCGGCGTCCGCGTGTAAGCGGGCGTACCTTGCCAACCCTACACCTGTGACTGTAAGGACGGCAGGGTCGCATCTGGGGCGAGTCGCCCCAGGATCGGGCACTCCCGGGAGAAGCGGAGTGGGAATAGTGGTTTCGCTGACGGCGTGACAGAAACCACTCGCGCCAGCGCTGCGCTTCGTAGGATGGAGGTGTGACCGAATCAATCTTCTCCGCAGAGTACGCAGAACGCCGCGCCGCCGTTCCGCGTGGGCTCCCGCTCGTGCTCGCGATGCAGGGGCTGAGTGATGCGGGCAACGCAATCTCCCAGCTCGACGAGTATCTGTGGCGCCGCTATGACCCCCAGGAGATCCTGCGATTCAACGCAGATATGCTCCTGGATTATCGGGCTCGGCGCCCCATCATCACCTTCAGTGAGGATCACTTCATCGATTACTCGCCCGAGGAGCTCAGCTTGAGTCTCGCGCACGATGAATTTGGTGCACCATTCCTCCTTCTGAGCGGCTACGAGCCGGACTTTCGGTGGGAGCACTTCATCGACACCGTGCTGCTCCTCGTGCACGAGTTTGAAGTCTCGATCACGGTCTGGTCTCACGCGATCCCAATGCCGGTCCCACACACTCGTCCGCTCTCAGTTACCGTGAGTGGTTCTCGCGATGATCTGATTGAGGCGCGGTCCGTGTGGCGACCCACGACGAAACTCTCCGCGTCTGCCGCCCACGTTCTGGAATACCGCCTCCACAGTCTCGGAGAAGAGGTCGCCGGATTTGCGCTGCTCATCCCGCACTACCTTGCAAATACCGAGTATCCAGAAGCACTCCAGGGCGCCCTCGACGGAATCATGGCCGCCACGGGGCTCATCCTCGCAACAGATGAAGTGCGCGAGGCGTCACGTCGATTCACAGCGCAACTCGACTCGCAGCTCGCAGAGAACCAAGAGTCACTCGAGATGGTGCGCACGCTTGAGCAGCGCTACGACGCCTATATGGAAGACCAGACAACGCGGTCCCCACTGATGAGTGAGGACGGATCGATTCCGACGGCTGATCAGATTGCCAGCGAGCTGGAACGTTTCTTGGCCCAGCAGCAAGGGCCCGCGACTGGCGACACGGAGCCCGACGAGTTTCCCCGTATCTGAAGTTGCGGCGGCGCCCGCATTGCGAGGCGACACCTCGCCTGACGGGCGCCAGCGCGTGCGTGTGGACACCTCCGCGCCGGTGTGGCGTGGTCAGGAGCTGGGCCCAGTTCATGCAATAATAGAGGTGACCAACCCATTCAACTCGTACCGATTTCTGCACGCCGGGAATCAAACGGGCTTGACATGGGTTTTCATGCTGTGAGCACTCGTTGGTGATTCTGCCAGCGACACAGCGACGCATTCGATAGAGAGAGGCGGCTGCGTGGCAACTGCATCCACCCCCAAGACTCGGGCAACCTCCACCACGGCGAAGGCGGCCAAGTCGGCCGCGGCCCCCGCGGAGGAGACCGAGGTATCCACCGAAACTCCGACGACCGGCACCTCAGCGGCGGCAAAGAAGCCTGCTGCAAAAAAGACGGCTGCCACAAAGACGGCTGCCACGAAGACCGCGGCCAAGAAGCCGGCCACGAAGCGTGCAACCGCGAAGAAGGCCGCTGAAGCTGAGCTCGAAGAAGTCGAAGAAGTAGAAGACGACGGCTCTGACGCTGATGACGAAAAGCCTACTCCGGCTGTCACTGAGCCGCTGCCCACCGGCGCAATTGTGCTCAAGGCCAGCGAAGAAGAGGACGTCCCGACAGTAACGACCCTGATTCCCGGCGCGACCGCGGATCCGGTGAAGGACTACCTGAAGCAGATCGGCAAGGTGGCGTTGCTGAACGCCGCCGAAGAAGTCGAGCTTGCGATGCGAATCGAAGCTGGGCTGTTCGCCGAGGAGAAGCTTGCGACGGAGAAGGGGCTTCCCAAGAAGCTGGAGCGTGAGCTCAAGTGGGTTGCGCGAGACGGCCAGCGAGCCAAGAGCCACCTGCTCGGCGCGAACCTCCGCCTCGTGGTGTCGCTTGCCAAGCGTTACACGGGCCGCGGCATGCAGTTCCTTGACCTCATCCAGGAGGGCAACCTCGGCCTGATCCGTGCGGTCGAGAAGTTCGACTACACCAAGGGCTTTAAGTTCTCGACCTACGCCACCTGGTGGATCCGCCAGGCGATCACGCGCGCAATGGCAGACCAGGCGCGCACGATCCGCATTCCTGTGCACATGGTGGAAGTCATTAACAAGCTCGCACGCGTGCAGCGCCAGATGCTGCAGGATCTTGGCCGTGAACCTACGCCAGAAGAGCTCAGCCGCGAACTCGATATGACCCCTGAGAAGGTCATTGAGGTGCAAAAGTACGGCCGCGAGCCGATCTCGCTGCACACTCCTCTTGGCGAGGATGGAGACAGTGAGTTCGGTGACCTCATTGAGGACACTGAGGCCGTGGTGCCGGCTGATGCTGTGGGCTTCACGATGCTGCAACAGCAGCTCGAGCAGCTCCTCGATTCTCTTTCCGAGCGCGAGGCCGGAGTGATTCGGATGCGCTTTGGTCTGGGCGACGGTATGCCAAAGACGCTCGACCAGATTGGTGACACGTTCGGTGTGACCCGTGAGCGTATCCGCCAGATCGAGTCGAAAACGATGGCGAAGTTGCGCCACCCCTCGCGGAGCCAGCAGCTGCGCGACTATCTCGAGTAGGCCACAGGCCACCTCTCGAGGTACTCACAACGCACTGCGCCCCTTGGCTTCAGCCAGGGGGCGCAGTGCGTTGTGCGGTATTCGCCCACGAGGCAGAAAACGCGCAAAGCACAACACCCCCGAGCGAAATCGCTCGGGGGTGTTGTGCAACCCAGTGGTTACGGGGTCAGCTTGTGGCTCTCGTCGTGCCAGACTTCAGCCATTGGGCGAAGCTTGGCCTCGTGCTTGTGCGCGTGATGTGCGCAGAAGAGTAGTTCGCTTCCGCTCAGCTCGACACGCACATACGCCTGCGCGCCGCAACTGTCGCAGCGGTCGAGTGCGCTGAGCGGGCGATCCGCGGCATCGATCGTGTCAGTACGATCTTGCTCGATTGTCGTCATGGCGACCTCCCGTCCATCAGTAATTCAGTACATGTCTATGTAAACACGTTCTGGGTGAGAATCCTCATCGAGAAGCGGCGGGTTCGCTGACCGCGTAGAGCTCGGTCACGCTTCTGCACTCGCCGGGCAAGCTGCACGACCGTGTGGGTGGTCTGGCCTAGGGTAGGGGAGTCATCGAAACAGAGGGGAGCCACTGAGTGGCGACGCAGCGATCAGCAGGGCAGTCATCGGAGTCGAACTACTCCGCACGGCATCTCACCGTGCTCGAGGGACTCGAGGCGGTTCGAAAGCGACCCGGTATGTACATCGGTACGACCGATTCGCGTGGTCTGATGCACTGCCTCTGGGAGATCATCGACAACTCGGTTGACGAAGCACTCGCCGGCTACGGCAATGAGATCGGGATCACGCTGCACCCCGACGGTAGTGTCACGGTGACTGACAACGGCCGCGGTGTCCCCGTGGATGTCGAACCCAAGAGTGGCCTCTCTGGCGTTGAGCTTGTCTTTACGAAGCTGCACGCCGGTGGCAAATTCGGCGGTGGCGGCTATGCGTCTTCCGGCGGACTTCACGGAGTCGGCGCCTCGGTGGTCAACGCGCTTTCCTCGCGACTGGACGTCGAAGTGGATCGTGACGGCAAGACGTGGGCGATGTCCTTCCGGCATGGCGAGCCAGGTGTGTTTGCTGGTGACGGTCCAGATAGCGCTTTCACCCCCTTCGAGGATTCTTCTGAGTTGCGTGTCGCTGGCAAGGTCAAGAAGGGCGTGACGGGAACGCGGGTGCGGTACTGGGCCGATCCGCAGATCTTCCTCTCGACCGCTCAGTTCGAACCTGAGTCACTCGTTGCTCGCGCCCGACAGACCGCGTTTCTCGTCCCGGGCTTGGGGATCGAGATCACTGACGAACGCCCGGAGTCGGTGGACGGGTCCGGGGCACCAACCGTGCACCGATTCGCGTATGAGGGCGGGCTCACGGAGTTCGTCGATTACTTGGCCGTGGACGCACCGCTCACGGAGACGTGGCGTGTCATTGATTCAGGAACGTTCACTGAGACCGTGCCAGTTATGGACGAGGAGACTGGACATCTGGTCTCTCGTGAGGTCGAGCGCAGCTGTGAAGTCGACATCGCGCTGCGCTGGGGCACTGGCTACGACACTGCGATCCAGAGTTTTGTCAACATCATCGCGACGCCCAAGGGCGGTACGCACATGAGTGGCTTCGAGCAGGGGCTCACCAAGTTCTTCCGGAAACAGATCGAGACGAATGCCCGCAAGTTGAAGGCCGGCACGGACAAGCCTGAGAAGGACGACATCCTGACTGGCCTCACGGCAATTGTCACCGTACGCGTTCCCGAGCCGCAGTTCGAGGGCCAGACGAAGGAGGTGCTCGGCACCGCAGCTGTGCGCCAGATCGTCTCCCGCGCGATCGTCAAGGGCCTCACCGAACGGTATGAGTCCACGAAGAAGCACGACAAGACACAGACTGCCGTGTTGCTCGAAAAGATGGTCTCGGAGATGAAGGCGCGGATCGCGCTTCGCGCCCAGCGCGACACGGCGCGGCGCAAAAGCTCGCTTGAGAGTTCCTCGCTGCCCGCCAAACTCATCGATTGCCGCTCGAAGAACGTCTCGGACACCGAGATTTTCATTGTCGAGGGTGACAGTGCCCTCGGCACTGCGCGCCCAGCTCGCGACAGTGAGTTTCAGGCCCTCCTTCCGATCCGAGGAAAAATCCTGAACGTGCAGAAAGCATCGGTCGCGGAGATGCTCAGCAATGCCGAATGCGGAGCGATCATCAAGGTGATCGGCGCCGGCTCCGGCCGCGACTTCGACCTGGAATCCGCTCGCTACGGCAAGGTAATCCTGATGAGCGATGCCGACGTCGATGGTGCCCACATCCGCACACTGCTCCTCACGCTGTTCTTCCGATACATGCGGCCGATGGTGGAGGCCGGTCGCGTGTACGCCGCCGTTCCACCGCTGCACCGTGTGATCGTGCAGAACGCAGGCCGCAAACCCAACGACGTGATCTACACCTACAGTGAGCGCGAACTCAACGCGCTGCTCGCTGATCTGCGCAAGCGCGGGAAGAAATACCAGGAGCCGATCCAGCGCTACAAGGGCTTGGGAGAGATGGACGCAGACCAGCTCGCTGAGACGACGATGGATCGCGAGCACCGCACCCTACGCCGAGTGCGCGTTGAGGACGCCCATGCGGCCTCGCAGGTGTTTGAACTGCTGATGGGCAACGAGGTGGCGCCCCGCAAGGAGTTCATCATCGAGAATGCAGATGATCTCGATCGGGATCGCATTGACGCGTAACACATCCGGAGGAATTCAGGTCACGACACTGCAGTGAAAAACAACGCCGGTTCCCTCGGTCGCGCTACACTCGGTGCGACAGTACCTAGGGTTCCGGGGCAGCGTGCTCGACTGGTCCAAGCGGTACCACGGCTGTTCTCGGGATCAGCCGTCATCTGAACGGACAAAAGCCTGGAGGAACCCCTTCGCCGTGCCCTGCGGCGAAGAGAAGGTTCCCGCATGTCTGTTGTTGCTCTTCTCCTGGTCCTCTCTGCCGCGATCGCACACGCGATCTGGAACATCGTCGCTCACGGCGCAAGCCGCTCGGGCATCCCGTTCCTGTGGTGGGGATCAGTCTTCGCCACAGTACTGTGGGTGGGGGTCATCCCGTTCACCGGCGGATTTGGCACAGGGGACTTCGCTGGGTTCACGCTCGGCATCCTGGTCTCCGCTGTGCTTCACGTCTGCTACATGCTCGTGCTGCAACGCGGCTATGCACGCGGAGAGCTCTCCACGGTCTACGCCACAGCGCGGGGCTCGGGACCGCTGCTCACCGTGTGTGTCGCCATCCTCATTCTCGGAGAACAGCCGAGCTGGCTGGCTCTCTCCGGGGTTGGGCTCGTGCTGCTCGGTGTCGTCGCGTTCGGCATCATCGGCCGGCGCCCTGCGATACCTGCTCGGCTCGGTGGTATCCGGGCGAAGGCCTCAGAGCACGCAGCGGGAATCGGCGACGGGCGCGGGGGAGAAGACGGGCGCACACACGCGAAGCGCTGGAGCAGGTTGATCGATCCCGCGATCGGTTACGGACTCCTCACCGGCGCGGCCATCGCCGCGTACACGATCTGGGACGCCTACGCGGTGAACACCCTCTCGATCGCACCCGTAGCGTTCATGGTGGGCTGCACTGCTGCCGAGATCCCGTTCTTCACCGCTGCGCTGCTCCGGCGTGGCCGCACGGGGACTGCCGGGCTCGGTGTTGAACTGCGCACAAACTGGCGGAGACTCCTGGTATTCGGTATCTTCTCGCCGCTGTCGTACATCCTTGTGCTCACCGCTGTCACAATGGCACCGCTTTCCCTTGTGGCACCGATGCGGGAGGTGAGCGTGGTGCTGGTCGGCCTCTATGGTGCCTGGCGTTTCCGCGAGTCACGCCCGATTTTGCGCATCCTCGCTGCCCTCGTGGTCGTGGCGGGCGTGCTCCTCATCGGCCTGTAGAAGTACAGCGGTGCCGCATGGTGAGATCTGCCACGGCGGCGCAGCGGCGCTGGAGCGCAGCGGCACAGGAGCGCTGCGCCCCAGCATTGCCGTGTGCCCCAGCGCCGCGGTGCGAAGTGCCCCTAGGGCGCCTCGCCGACATACGCCGCAGCGCCGTCGATCGGCTGTCCAGAACCGTCGCGCTTCCCGAGCTCGGTTGGCAGCTTCCGTGCCGCACCGTCTGCCGCAAGCGCACGTGGCTCGCCAGTACCGACCCACGCACAGGCAATCTGGTCTTCCCACTTCAAGAAGCGCTGAATGCGCACGCCACCGGTTGCGCGGCCCTTCGGCGGGATCTCGGCCCAGTCAGTGATCTTTGCCGTCGCAACGTCGGTGCCCGGCAGCGTGATTGAACTGTCCGCCACGGTCACGACCTTCGCAGCGGAGTCGGCCGGTATCGCATTGGCGAAGACGACCTTCGCTTCGGCGCCCAAGCGAATACCGGCCATTCCAGCCGCAGGGCGTCCCTGCGGGCGCACCGTGGTCGCGTCGAATCGCAGCAACTGCGCGTCGCTCGTGACAATCGCGAACTCCGCTCCGTCTGGCGCAGGGAATGCCGCTACCAATTGATCGCCAGTTTTGAGTCCGATGACTTCAAACGTGGGCTTTGCCGGCAGCTCAGTGAGCACCACTCGTTTGACGGTGCCCTGCTGCGTGCAGAGCCCGATCGGCGTGTCCTGATCGAGCGGAGCGATGCCGACGACTCGCAGTTTCTTGTCGGTGACACCGAGGTAGTCAAGGAGCTTGGCGCCCGCTGAAAAGGCGATGCTCGCTGCGGGCACCAGGGGCAGGTCTACGGGCGTGAAACGGTGCAACGTACCGTCGGATAGCACCGCACCGAACTCGCCGCGTACGGTGCCCTCAGCGCTTGAGAGGACGGCACCGTGCTTTGTGGCACGCGGTGCGCCGCGGGTTGACTCGGGAGATTCCGGATCGCGATCGACTCGCAGCGCGCGGCCGGTGACGGAGAGGAGCACCGAACACGGGGTGTCAGCGACTTCGAGCGAAGCTGACGCAGCTGCGGTGCGCGTCGGACGCACCACGGCACCAGTGAGCAGGGTGCGCCGCGGCGTGCCCCACGCGGCAGCGGCCTCGTCGAGCTCAGTCGACACCACACCGCGCAGGCGCGCATCACTGCCGAGAATCTCGAGCAGGCGCGCAATTTCAGCGTTCAGCTCGTCTCGCTCGCTCTCCAGTTCGACCCGAGAGAACTTTGTGAGCCGCCGCAGGCGGAGCTCAAGGATGTACTCAGCCTGCGCCTCGGACAGGTCAAACACCTGCATCAGACGGGTGCGAGCTGTCTCCGAGTCGTCACTGGTGCGGATGAGCTGGATGACCTCATCGATATCCAGGATCGCGATGAGCAGACCCTCCACAAGGTGCAGACGATCGCGACGTTTATCGAGGCGGTACTGCGACCGCCGCGTGATCACTGAGATCCGATGCTCGATAAAGACCCGGAGCATCTCGCGGAGACCAAGCGTCTGCGGCTGTCCATTCACCAGAGCAACGGAGTTGATGCTGAACGAGTCCTCGAGCGGAGTGTAGCGGTAGAGCTGCTCGAGCACGGCTTCTGGCGCGAATCCGGTCTTGAGGGTAATCACGAGACGGAGCCCGTTCTTGCGGTCGGTGAGGTCAGCAACGTCAGAGATGCCAGAAAGCTTCTTCGCTTCGACTCCTTGCTTGATCTTCTCGATCACGCGCTCGGGGCCAACCAAATAGGGGAGTTCCGTAACGACCAGGCCGGTGCGGCGAGGCCCGAGCTGCTCGACAGCCACCTTGGCGCGCGTGCGGAAGGCGCCACGACCAGTCCGGTAGGCGTCTTTAACCCCGTCAAGACCGACTATCGTTCCGCCACCAGGCAGATCCGGGCCGGGGATAAACTCCATGAGTTCTTCAACAGTGGCGTTCGGGTGATGCAGTAGATGCTTCGCGCCGTCCACCACCTCAATCAGGTTATGCGGCGCAAGGTTCGTGGCCATGCCGACGGCGATGCCGCTCGCACCGTTCACAAGCAGGTTGGGCACAGCCGAAGGCAGCACCTCCGGCTGCATGATCTGATTGTCATAGTTGGGAACGAAATCCACGACGTTCTCGTCGAGTGAGTCCGTCATCGCGAGCGCAGCGCCGGCGAGGCGAGCCTCGGTGTATCGGGAGGCAGCCGGGCCGTCGTCGAGCGAGCCGAAGTTGCCATGGCCGTCCACAAGGGGCAGGCGCATATTGAAGCTCTGCGCCATGCGCACGAGCGCGTCGTAGATCGACGAATCGCCGTGCGGGTGCAGTTTGCCCATCACTTCGCCGACGACGCGGGCCGACTTCACGTGGCCCTTCTCGGGGCGTAGTCCCATGTCGTCCATCATGAACAGGATTCTGCGCTGCACAGGCTTCAGCCCGTCACGGGCATCAGGCAAGGCGCGCGAGTAGATTACGGAGTAGGCGTACTCAAGGAACGAACCCTCCATCTCCTGGGAGATGTCAATGTCCTCGATGCGTTCGCCGGCGATCTCGTGTGGGGCTCCGGGCGATTCGGTCATAATGGAGATCATGCTACCGACAGCTGCCGACAACGGCGCGAGGCTTGCCGCGATTCTGCCAAGCGGACTTGCCGCAGTCTCACAGGGCCTCGGCCACAATCCACTCGAAACACTTGAGCGCGCCTTCGGTTCGCCGGGCGGGGCCCGCCTGGGAGAGCTCGATCCGCAGCAGATCCCGCCGCTGCGCTCACTCGTGTTGCTCGTCGTTGACGGTCTCGGTCACGCGAACCTGCGAGCACGCCGCGGCCACGCGCCGACACTGGCGGGGCTCCCGCAGCGGCGCATTGAGACAGTTGCACCCTCAACGACGGGTGCCGCGTTGACAACGATCACGACCGGCAGGCTGCCAGGGGCGCACGGACTCATTGGCTACCGGATCCGCCACCCAGAACTCGGTGTCATCACCACACTCAACGAGTGGGATGGGATCGCTGATCGCCGCACATGGCAGCTCGCCGAGCCGCTTTTTGCGCAGGCAGCCGCACTCGGTGCTCGCCCACTGGTGATCGGCCGGCCGGCCCACGCGAACGGTGGGCTCACCGAGGCGATACTTTCGGGTGCCGAGTATCTCGCTGGCCAGCGGATCGACGATCGTTTCGCGATTGCCTCACAAGCGCTGCGGGGCGGAGAACCGACGGTGATGTATCTCTACATTGACGAGCTCGATCGCGCGGCACACGAGTATGGCTCAGCGAGCGGTGAATGGGTGCGCAGATTGGAGCAGCTCGATGCTGCACTCACAGACTTCTTGCGCACACTGCCTGGGGAAGTCGGCGTCGTGGTGACTGCAGATCATGGCATCGTCGACGTTGCACCAGAGCAGCACGTGCTCATGGACTCAGCACCCGAACTCCTCGCGGGAGTCGCTGAGATCGGTGGTGAACCGCGGTTTCGCTCGCTCTATCTGACGCCAGGTGCGGACCCGACCGAAGTGCAACAGCGCTGGGCAGAGTCTGAACGGGATCGTGCGTGGGTATTTACCCGCGATGAGGGAATTGCTGCGGGATTGTTCGGACCCGTGGCGCCCGGCGTCGCCGAGCGGCTGGGCGATGTACTTATCGCGGCCAGGAAACGCGTCGCGTACACCTTGAGTAGCGACGATGCTGGCTCTCACGCCATGATCGGGCAACACGGGTCATTCAGCGATGAGGAGCGCGGTGTGCCGCTCGCGCTGGGTGGGGCACTTGCTGGGACCAGTTTCGCGGCTCTGGTCACTGCCGTCGCGAGCCGCAGCGGAGTCAACGGAACCTGAGTTCGAGGGGCGCTCCACAGGGGGGCGCCCCTGTCGCTACTGGTTCGGGTCTTCGTCGCTGCGAGTACCGAACAGGATGTCGTCCCAGCTGGGGATTGATGCGCGTCCCTTTTTGGGAAGCTTTTCCTGTGTATCTTCGGCCTTCTCTGGCGCAGGAGCTTCAGAGTTTGGCGCGGCTGCAAGCGACTCGGCGGGGGACCGCGGCGCCTTCGGGAGCGGTTTGGTGGCATTCGCTGGCGCAGCGGGAGCTTCGCTGCGACTCCCACGGGGCGGTGCAGAGCCACTCACTCCACTCGCACCCCAGATGCTGCGTGCACGTGCTTCGGAGGGCGGCGGCGTCGGTTCGGGAAGTTCCAGCTGAGCTTCGCCGCCCACGTCTGCGCCCGGCGTTTCTGGTGCGGCCGTCTCTGCAACTTCGGCGAGTGCTGCTGCGCGGTTCGCTTCGTCGCGCTCGCCTCTCCTGCGGCGCAGGGCGTCAAGCAAATCAGCGGTCTGGCTGAGATCCACCGGGAGCGCTTCACTCGTCTTGATGGCGCGTTGGTCGATCTCGCGCCTGCGCTCGTAGTCGGCCTCGACACTCTCCGGTGTCGCGTCCTGTACGGCGTCCGACGGAGAATCCTGAGCGGCTGGAGATGAAGCGTCCGCCAGCTCAACAGTAGGTGCCTCTGCAACGGCCGAAGCCACTTCGTTTGCGTCAAACGCTCCCGAGTCGAAGCGTGTCGCTCCATCCGCGGTGTCAACCGCTCGGAGCTTCGGAATCAGCCGATCGCCCACCTCGCCCTGTTTCGACAAGTTCACCGCGTCCGGAGTAATGGGGGAGAGCGCGCCCTTGCGGTGCTCGAATGCCCACACCGCACGGTGAGCCACGTCATGAGAGATGAACTCGAGACCGATCATCCACCCGGTCTCCTCGTCGCGCCAGGACGACCACTCGCTGGCATCTGCGCCGAGGGAGATGAGGCGTTCCTGAATGACGGATCCGAAGCGCTGATCCGAGTCTGCGTGCGCTTCAGCGCGCACAGGCACAGCGTGCGCGCGCTCAAGGACATACCGACGCTCTGCGAGCACGGGTTCCTCGTAACGCTCGATATCGGACTCGTCGAGCCCGGTCTGAGCGACGATTTCGGCACGCGTCTTCCCGGCGCGGATCAGGGCCTGGATCTCACGCGGCCGCACCTTGCTCGTATCGCGTTCGCGCCGGCTCAGTGCCCGCAATTCGCTCAGTACGGCATCGTCGACGACGAGTCGGAATTCCTGGTCGGCATCGTTCGCAACGATGAGTGTCTGATCCTCACGTCGCACAAAGCGCAATTCATCCATCGGCGCATCCCTTCCTCGCTCGCGAACCAGGGTGACACACCTCACCGGTGGTGTGCAGTATTGACGCGGCGCGTAGGAAACTTCGGGCACATACATTTCGCGTACAGAGAACTCGGAGGCTCAGAGTTTGCATGAAACGTGAATCGTACGGCAGACTATGGCCGCTCGATGGTTGTGGTGCTGAAATACGGCACAAGATTGCAGGAGAGAATGGCTACTGATTACGACGCCCCCCGGAAGTCCGAAGAAGAAGCCGACTCCATTGAGGCGCTGAAAGAACGCGGGCCCGCTAAGGGCGCTTCGGGCCTCGATTCGGAGGACGCCGATAACCCCAGTTTTGATCTAGGCGGATCAGATCTGTCCGACGTGGAACTCGACGTCGTCGTGCTTCCACAGCAGGATGACGAGTTCACCTGCGTCAATTGCTTCCTGGTGCGCCACCGCTCCCAGATGGATCACCAGACTGATCTTGGACCTATTTGCGCGGAGTGCGCGGTCTAAGTTCATCAGGGTGCGGGCGCACGGTGCTCGCACCACCGCGTGACAGTGCACGGTTGAGGCCGTGGGAACGCTGCGTGGCCGCTGTGACGGGAAACCCACGCGGAGCAATTTCGACCCCGGAAACACATGAAAGCCCGCGTCACCGCTCTCGAATGCGAGGGGTGACGCGGGCTTTTCCGTGCCTGCGCAACGCCTGGAACTTAGCCCCGAGCTGCGACGATGGCGTCTGCAAGCTTCTTCGGGTGCCGTGTGGTGATGATCCAGTACGGAGCGGGGTCTGCAGGATCAATGTTCACGATCCGGAGCCCGCGGTGGATCCAACCGCGCACCATCAGAAAGCTCCGAGCGTCAAGGCCGGGCCCGATTGCCGCGCGGAGCGCCTCGCTCCCCAGCAGTTCGATGTCACCGAGCTGATTGACCGGGATCGAAGCATGTCCGGCGATGAGCGTATTCCCCGACACCCGCACCGTGGGCGCGAGGAGGAGCATCGTCACACACGCAATCACGAACACGATCACTCCCATCGGGATCGCGAACGGAGCGTTAATCGGGGTGAACACGAGCGCTACAGCCGGAACAATGAGCAGCAAGGCGATGAATAGCCCTGGTCCCGGTACCAAGCGCTCGCGGTATTCCGGAGAAGAAGGTGTTGCGGAGGCCGCGCTGGAGGCGGAAACGTCGCTCGTCATGCTCTCATTATCTCTCAAGCGCCTACGCCCTCGCTGTGTGCGCAGGTGCTTCAGCAAAGAGTGAGTCCGCGGGCGGGATGATCCGATAACCTGGCCGGGTGACCGATGTAGTTGAGATTCCGTTCCACGCTGAGAATGCGCCCCGTTACGCACACGCGGATGACGCAGGTGCCGACTTGATGGCTTCCGAGCCAGTGACGCTCGCGCCGGGCGCTCGCGCGCTCGTGGGCACCGGTGTCGCGATCGCGTTGCCCGAAGGCTATGCGGGTTTCGTGGTGCCGCGCAGCGGGCTCGCAGCCAAACATGGCATCACAGTGGTCAATTCGCCCGGCACGATCGATGCCGGGTACCGCGGTGAAATCAAGGTCACCCTGCTCAATACGGATCAAAACACGGCATTCGACGTGGAGGTGGGGGATCGCATTGCCCAACTCATCATCATGCCGGTGTCGCGCGCAACGTTTATTCCGGTTGCAGAGCTGCCCGAGAGCGTGCGCGGCACCAGCGGTTTCGGCTCAACCGGAGTCCGCGGCTAAGAATCTTGGGCACGCGGCCACTTCGGTCGTGTTGCCTCACCGTTAAGGCCTCGCATTGCGGGGAGCGAACAAGGAGTAGACGAGTATGAGCGACGAACAGCGCGAGCAGGAGGCGGCAGAGCCGCAGCGAACCGCCGAAGAAGTGGAACTGCGCGAGGCCACCCCCGATGAGGTGGATGACACCAAGTCCGCACCGGAGGATCGCGAGGTCGCCGGACCGTTCGACGCAGCGGAAGTGCCCGCTATGCGCCCGTACGTCGATCTCGGTGGCATCAAGGTGGCACCACGCGAGGGACTGCAGCTCAGGCTCGAGGTTGACGAGCGTGCGAATCGAGTCGTCGCGGTGTCCCTCGAGTATGCCGAGTCCCTCCTCCAGGTGCAGGCGTTTGCCGCTCCGAAGACTACGGGCCTGTGGCACGGAGTGCGCGGAGAGCTGACCCAGCAGATGAGCGCTCAGGGTGCCACCGTTGCTGAGGAATCCGGCCCGCTCGGCCCCGAGCTGCTGGTGCAAACCACGGCCACTGCCGAACAGGGCGGATCCCGCACGGTGCGCTTCATCGCGGTTGACGGCCCACGGTGGATGCTGCGTGGAGTTCTCATGGGGCAGGGCGCGACGGACTCGCAGGCGCGTGAGCGCGTGCTTGAGGTGTTCCGCGAACTCGTGGTTGTCCGTGGCGATCAGCCCATGCCGCCGAGTGAGCTGCTCCCGCTCAAGGTGCCCGCCGGAGTCCAGGCTCAGCGCACGGACGCACCAGATGGGGCGCAGCCCGCGTGAGCGTGAACAGTGGGCCCCTCGAACCAGAACGTGAGCCGGCGGAGGAAGCGCAGAGTGGCGCTCACCCCGCGCAGGGAGTTCCGGTCGGGGCGGTCCAGCGGCTCGGCGGGATGGCCCGTGCCGTTCAGGCAGGCGCCGCAGGCGAGGACGTCAACGCGCAGAACGTGCTCGCCACGATCGGCGGCTGGCGTGGGGTCGCGGAAACGTTGCTGCCCAGCTTGATTTTCCTCGGAATTTACGTCCCGACTCAAGATGCGCGGCTCGCCGCGATCGTGCCGGGCGTGCTCGCCGTGATCCTGTTTGTCATCCGTCTCGTGCGGCGGGAGACGCCAGTCTCGGCGCTGTCAGGCATGCTCGGGGTTGGCATTGCCGTGCTCATCACCCTGGTCACGGGACGCGGCGTCGACTACTTCCTGTGGGGATT
This sequence comes from Leucobacter luti, assembly GCF_019464495.1. Taxonomy (NCBI): domain Bacteria; kingdom Bacillati; phylum Actinomycetota; class Actinomycetes; order Micrococcales; family Microbacteriaceae; genus Leucobacter; species Leucobacter luti. The sequence goes on from NZ_CP080492.1 coordinate 282,075, forward strand.
CGTCATCAACACGGCGTGGGCCCTTGGGCTCGTGATTTCGTTGCTCATTGGCTGGCCAGCCATCGGTCTTGTGATCGGGTTTGTACGTGGCGATCTCACAGGGTGGCGGCGTGAACTGCGGCTGAAGCGCATGGGCACGCTGCTGACGCTGCTCTGGCTCGCGATGTTCGTTGCGCGCCTCGCTGTGCAGCTTCCGATGTATCTCGCAGAGCAGGTCACCGCGCTCGGCGCGGCCAGGATCGTAATGGGCACGCCGCTGTTCGCTGCTGTGATCATTGTCACCTGGTTCGGGGTTCGGCGTGTCGCGAAATCATCTGATGATTCGAAGCCCGATATCGTTGGGAGCACTGGGCAAACCGCCCCGCCGGAGTGAGTCTTGAGGGCTCCATTTCGGTGTAGAGTTATCTTGACATCGAGATAAATTGGAGGAGCCTCATGGGAGCCGTCAACAGCTTCGACGCGAAGAGCACCCTCGCCGTCGGCGAGCAGGACTACGAGATCTACCGGATCGACCGCGTACCCGGCCACGAGCGTTTGCCCTACAGCCTGAAGGTGCTGCTGGAAAACCTGCTCCGCACCGAAGACGGTGCGAACGTCACGAAGGCGCACATCGAGGCGCTGGGCGGCTGGGATCCCGCAGCACAGCCCGACACGGAGATTCAGTTCACCCCGGCACGCGTCATCATGCAGGACTTCACCGGCGTTCCCTGCGTGGTTGACCTCGCGACGATGCGTGAGGCCGTCGTCGATCTCGGGGGCACGCCCGACAAGATCAACCCGCTGGCACCCGCTGAGATGGTCATCGACCACTCGGTGATCTCCGATGTGTACGGCTCCGCTGACGCAGCTGCGCGCAACGTTGAGATCGAGTACCAGCGCAACGGCGAGCGCTACCAGTTCCTGCGCTGGGGCCAGGGGGCGTTTGACGAGTTCAAGGTGGTCCCGCCCGGGACAGGCATCGTGCACCAGGTCAACATTGAATACCTGGCGCGCGTCACCTTCACTCGCACGGTCAACGGCGCGCTCCAGGCGTACCCCGACACCTGTGTTGGCACCGACTCGCACACCACGATGGAGAACGGCCTCGGCGTGCTGGGCTGGGGTGTTGGCGGCATTGAGGCCGAGGCCGCTATGCTCGGTCAGCCCATCTCGATGCTGATCCCACGCGTCGTCGGTTTCAAGCTTTCTGGCAAGATCCCCGCAGGCGTTACTGCGACCGATGTGGTGCTCACGATCACTCAGATGCTGCGCCAGCACGGCGTCGTCGGCAAGTTCGTCGAGTTCTACGGGGAGGGCGTTGGCTCCGTGCCGCTCGCGAACCGCGCCACCATCGGCAATATGAGCCCGGAGTTCGGCTCGACCGCGGCGATGTTCCCAGTGGACGATGTGACGCTTGACTACCTCCGCCTCACCGGGCGCAGCGAAGAGCAGATCGCCCTGATCAAGGCGTACACCCAGGAGCAGGGCATGTGGCATGACCCTGCGAAGGAGCCCGAGTTCAGCGAGTACCTCGAGCTCGATCTCAGCACGGTCGTGTCTTCGATCGCCGGCCCGAAGCGTCCGCAGGATCGCATCGAGCTCACCGCGGCGAAGACGCAGTTCGAGACCGATCTCAAGAACTACGCGCAGGCAGCCAACCCCGCAAAGGTCACAGACACTGCAGGTAACGAGTTCGAACTCGATCACGGCGCGGTGACGCTCGCTTCGATCACCTCGTGCACGAACACCTCGAACCCCTCGGTCATGCTCGCGGCGGGCGTGCTCGCTCGCAACGCAGTCGCTAAGGGCCTCAAGGCGCAGCCCTGGGTCAAGACTACGCTGGCACCGGGATCCAAGGTCGTCACGGACTACTACGAGAAGTCGGGTCTGAATCAGGACCTTGAAGCCCTGGGCTTCTACACCGTCGGTTATGGCTGCGTGACCTGCATCGGAAACTCCGGCCCGCTGAACGAGGAGATCTCGCACGCGGTCAACGAGAACGATCTGGCCGTCACGGCCGTGCTCTCGGGTAACCGCAACTTCGAGGGCCGCATCAACCCGGATATCAAGATGAACTACCTCGCGAGCCCGCCGCTCGTGATCGCGTACTCGCTTGCCGGCACGATGGACTTCGACTTCGACACGGAGTCACTCGGCAAGGATCACGACGGAAACGACGTCTTCCTGCGTGACATCTGGCCCGACCCGACCGAGGTGCAGCAGATCGCCGACGCCTCGATCGACTCCGACATGTTCACGTCGAAGTACGCCACAGTGTTCGACGGTGACGAGCACTGGACCTCGCTGCCGACACCCGACGGCAACACCTTCGCCTGGGACGAAAAGTCGACCTACGTGCGCAAGGCACCGTACTTCGAGGGCATGACCCTCGAGACGGTTCCGGTCACCGACATCTCGGGTGCGCGCGTGCTCGCCAAGCTCGGCGATTCGGTCACCACTGACCACATCAGCCCCGCTGGCAGCTTCCGCGCTGAGACTCCGGCCGGTCAGTACTTGGTCGAGAACGGCATCGCGGTGCGCGATTTCAACACCTATGGCTCGCGCCGTGGCAACCATGAGGTCATGATCCGCGGCACCTTCGCGAACATCCGCCTCCGCAACCAGCTCCTCGACAACGTAGAAGGTGGGTTCACGCGCGACTTCACCCAGGAGGGCGCACCGAAGTCCTACATCTACGATGCGTCGCAGAACTACCAGGCAGCTGGTATCCCACTCGTGGTGCTCGGTGGCAAGGAATACGGTTCGGGCTCCTCACGCGACTGGGCCGCAAAGGGCACCAGTCTGCTGGGTGTTAAGGCCGTGATCACCGAGAGCTTCGAGCGTATTCACCGCTCGAACCTGATCGGTATGGGCGTACTGCCGCTGCAGTTCCCCGTGGGCGAGAGCGCTGATTCGCTCGGACTTGACGGCACGGAGACGTTCGACATTGCCGGCGTCACGCAGCTCAACGAGGGCGTCACCCCGAAGACCGTTGCCGTGACAGCGACGAAGGCTGACGGCAACGTCGTCGCCTTCGACGCGGTCGTGCGCATCGACACCCCGGGTGAGGCGGACTACTACCGCAACGGCGGTATTCTCCAGTACGTGCTGCGTTCGCTCGTCTAGGGACGCTACGCGCTATACAGGGCCCGGGTGCATGCACTCGGGCCCTGTGCGTGTGTGCTGGTGCAGCTTCACCACGCTCCGGCGAGTAGACTGTTGAGATACTCCGCCACTCTCGGCTGGGGCTGAAGGGGAGGTAACCGGGTGGCGATTCTGGATGGAATCGAAGGTCCGCGAGACCTCGATGCCCTCACCCCCGAAGAGTGCCTGCAGCTTGCAGCGGAGATTCGGGAGTTCTTGATCGCTGAGGTCGCCAAGACTGGCGGACACCTGGGCCCGAACCTCGGCGTCGTTGAGTTAACGATTGCGATCCATCGCGTGTTTGACTCACCCCGTGATCCCATCGTCTTCGATACGGGTCACCAGAGCTACGTGCATAAGATCCTCACCGGCCGCCGCGACTTCTCGTTGCTGCGACGCAAAGGCGGACTCGCCGGGTACCCGCAGCGCTCGGAGTCGGAACACGACATCGTGGAGAGCTCACACGCATCCAGCTCGCTGAGCTGGGCGGATGGGATTTCGCGCGCGTTTGCCCGAACCGGCCAGGAAGATCGTCACGTGGTCGCGCTCGTGGGAGACGGCGCCCTCACGGGAGGCATGACCTGGGAAGCATTGAACAACATCACCGACGATAACGACCGCAACCTGGTCATCGTCGTGAACGACAACGGACGGTCCTACGCCCCGACGATTGGCGGCATGGCACGATTCCTCAACTCGGTGCGCTCCAAAGACACCTACCGCGATCTGCAGGAGGGCAGCGAAAAGCTGTTTTCGCGTTTGGGGCGGCCAGGTCGAACGCTCTACCGCGGCACACGCGGGGCCCTGCACGGTTTCTTGAGCCGGGCAAGTAACAACGACCACCTGTACTCAAACCTCGACATCAAGTATCTCGGCCCGGTTGACGGGCACGACCTCGCCGCCGTCGAAGAAGTGCTGCACCAGGCCAAGGGCTACGGACGCCCCACCCTCGTGCACGTCATCACCGAGAAGGGTCGCGGCTACGCGCCTGCGGAAAACGATGAAGCTGACCAGTTCCACTCGGTTGGCCAGATCAATCCCGGCAATGGTGAGCCGGTTTCGGTATCGAACGGCGCGAGCTGGACAGGCGTGTTCCGCAAACGAATTGTCGAACTCGCGGACACGAACGATCGCATCGTGGCGATCACCGCTGCGATGCTTGCCCCCACTGGGCTCGACGCGTTGGCAGAGAAGCACCCGAAGCGAGTCTACGATGTGGGAATCGCTGAACAGCACGCGGTGACGAGTGCTGCCGGCCTTGCCTACGGGGGCCTGCACCCCGTCGTGGCGGTCTACGCGACGTTCATGAATCGCGCCTTCGATCAGCTGCTCATGGATGTCGCGCTCCACCACGCCGGCGTCACGTTCGTGCTTGACCGCGCAGGCCTCACCGGCCCCGATGGCGCCAGCCACAATGGTGTGTGGGATCTCGCGACGCTCCAGGTAGTGCCCGGGATCCGGATATCGGCACCGCGCGACGAAGAAACCCTCCGCGAGCTTCTCGCTGAGGCGGTGGCGATCGACGACGGGCCGACAGTGATCCGGTACCCCAAGGGGTCTGTCGGCCGGCCGATCCCTGCGCTCCGCCGCACCACGGACGGCGTCGATGTGCTGCGCGAGGTGCCGCCCGAAGCGGTAGAACGCGATGTCCTCTTCGTGACGGTCGGACCGATGGCGGCGATTGCACTGGAAGCAGCCGAACTGCTCACCGAGCACGGAATTAGTTCGAGCGTGGTGGATCCGCGCTGGGTGGTTCCTGTCGCACAGTCCGTCGTTGAGCTGGCCCGATCGCATCGCTTGCTCATCAGTATCGAAGATGGTATCCGCGTCGGCGGTGTCGGAACCCGGATCAGGCAGGCGCTGCGCGATGCGGAGGTGGATACCGCGGTCAGTGAGCTGGGCACGCCAGACGAGTTCCCCGAACACGCCTCACGCGAACAGTTGCTCGAGTCTGCCGGGCTCACCGCCGCACAGATCGCGGCCGATGTCTCAGCGCAGGTGCGCGGGGTCAAAGTACCGGTCGCACGCCAAGAGCCCCGCACGGAACCCATCGCGCTCCCCGTGGACGGTCCGCTGCCCGAGACGCACCCGTAGGCTTCCATGGCTGTCCGCAAGGTCCCGCGTTTTCCCGTGCTTGAGCCGCTGCGCTTTCCGAGGCTCGATCACGCTCCTGCCAACGCACCTGGTGCACGCGGGAGCTACGATCTGATTGAATTCACCGATGCTACCGCGCATGAGGACTCGCTCGACGGCGCCTCGTTTTCGGAGTGTGTGCTCAATGGCATCACGGGGGAGGAGCTGTCGCTCCGCGGTGCTCGAATTTCCGAGACTCGAATCACGGGCCTCAACGTTCCCACGTTGCGGGGTTCGAGAGTGCTGTTTCGCGACGCTGAGCTCCTGGGTTCACGCGTCGGCGCCATGGAGGTACACGATGGCGAGTTCCGAGGCACGCTCATTGCGGAGAGCAAGTTCGGCTGGGTGAATTTCCGTGCCGCACAGTTACAACGGGTGGTGTTTCGCGACTGCGTGTTTAGCGAACTTGATTTCGGCGGCGCGACGCTTGCGGGTGTTTCATTCGAGAATTGCCGAGTGGACACGCTGCAGATTGATGGCGCACGATTGTCAGACGTCGATCTGCGTGGCCTCACAATCATTGGCAGCATCAGCGATGCCCAGAATCTGCGGGGCGCGACGATCTCCTCGCAGCAGGCAGCAGAACTGACGCGGGTGTTCGCCTCACACCTGGGCATCTCAGTCGAGGACTGAATACGTGTGCTCCGTGCGCTTCAATCAGATGCGTGCCAGTGCAGACAGACGTGTGGCCGCGGCCCGTGAATACGGGACGCGGCCACACGCTGCATCGATGCGCTGAGTTAGCCAGCCGCAGCGATCCGTGGATTGTGGAACGTTGCTCCGAAGACACGCTCGCTCGCACCCACACGATCAAGATAGGGCGTTGCCCCGCCTGCCTGGAACGGCCAACCAGCACCAAGAATCAGGCAGAGATCGATGTCTTCGGCGGCCGCCACGACCCCCTCGTCCAGCATGATCTTGATTTCGCCCGCGAGCTCGTCTTCAACGCGACGCAGGATGTCGGACTCAGTAACGGGGGAGTTTCCGAACTTCAGTGCCTTCTTCGCGGCCTTCGAGAGGTCCTCGACCTTGCCCTGCTTCGTCTTCACGAGCGCGCTATCGATCTCTGCGAGAGCGTGGAGGTTCGGAGAGGCGTAGAAGCGCTCCGGGAACGCCGCAACCATGGTGTCCTGTACGTGCGCCGCAACTTTCCAACCGACGAGGTCGATGAGTTCGAACGGACCCATCGGCAGCCCGATCCCGGCGAGTGAGCGCTCAACGACTGGCAGTGGCGTCCCCTCGTCGAGTGCGCGCGCCGCCTCGCCCATCACTTTGGCGAGGAGGCGGTTGACCACGAAGCCGGGTCGATCGGCCGTAATCACGGCGCTCTTCCCGAGCTTGCGCGCTACGCCCATAGCGGTGGCAAGCGTCTCGTCGTCCGTCGCCGGCGTGTTGACGACTTCGATCAGTGGCATCACGGCGACTGGATTGAAGAAGTGGAAGCCCACGAGGCGCTCGGGGTGTGCCAGGTTTGCGCCGATTTCCTCGACTGATAGCGACGAAGTGTTCGTCGCCATAACGGCCGTTTCGGAGATGATCGGCTCGATCTCGGCAAACACCTGCTGCTTCACGCCGAGCTCCTCGAAGACGGCCTCGATCACCCAGTCGCAATCAGCGAACAGAGTCTTGTCCGTGGTGCCACTGACGAGGGCCTTGACCTGGTTCGCGTCGTCCTGCGTCAGGCGTCCCTTCTCCTGCATTTTGTCGATTTCACCGCGGATATGCGCAATGCCTTTGTCGACGCGTGCCTGATCAATATCGGTGATGATCACGGGGACGCGGAGCTTTCGCGCGAACAGGAGCGCGAACTGGCTCGCCATGAGGCCGGCGCCGATCACGCCGACCTTCTGAACCGGCTTCGCGAGCGACTTGTCCGGAGCTCCGGCTGGCCGCTTCGCGCGCTTCTGGACGAGATCGAAGGCATAGATTGACGCGACGAACTGGTCGCCCGCAATGAGTTCAGCAAGTGCGTCATCTTCGCGTTCGAAGCCGCGCTGGAGATCGTTGTCCTTCGCCGCGCTCAGAAGATCGAGCGCAACGTACGGCGACTTCGCAGCCGTGCCAATCCGGGCCTTGAGCATGTCCCGGGCGATCTTGATCGCCGCTGGCCATTTTGTGAGGCGTTCCAGCTTGCCGGGTACATGCGGGCGCTCAACCTTGGTCTTACCGGTGAGTACGCGATCCGCCCACGCGAGCGACTCTTCAAGGAAGCTTGCCGCTCCGAACATCTGGTCGAACAGACCCATTTCGGTCGCCTGCTTCGGCTTCAGCATGCGATTGTTCTTGAGCGGGTTTGACACAACTACTTCGAGCGCCTGCTCGATCCCGATCAGGTTGGGGACAATCGTTGCGCCGCCCCATCCTGGGATGATGCCGAGGAACACTTCGGGAAACGCGAGCGCCGCGGCAGACGAATCTACGGTGCGGTAGCTGCAATGCAGCGCGATCTCCATGGCGCCGCCGAGCGCGAGCCCGTTCACAAACGCGAACGAAGGAACGCCAACGGTGCTGAGCTTGCCCAGGATGTAGTGGCCATACTGCGCCATCAGACGAGCGTTCTCTGCGGTGGCAAGCGTCGAGACCTTGGAGAGGTCTGCACCAGCGGCGAAGATGAACTGCTTGCCGGTGACACCGACAGCCGCAATCTCCCCAGCGGCTGCTCGTGCAGTGAGCTCGTCCAGTACCGCGCCAAAACGCTCAAGCGTGCGGGGCCCGAGCGTGTTCGGGCGAGTGTGGTCCCTGCCGTTGTCGAGGGTGATGAGCGCGAGCGTACCGCCGGAGGGGAGGGTGACGTCTCTGACGAAGGACTCAGTGATGACTTCGTCAGCGGAGGCCGCGAGAAGCGGGGCGAAATCGATACTGCGGTAATCAGTCATGGCGTATTACTTGCCCTTCTTGCCGTCGAAGTGGGGATTCTCCCAGATCGCAGTGCCGCCCTGACCCAGGCCGACGCACATCGCCGTGACACCGTAGCGCACGTCTGGACGCTGCTCGAACTGACGCGCGAGCTGAATCATGAGCCGAACACCGGAAGCGGCAAGCGGGTGGCCCACTGCGATTGCGCCGCCCCACGGGTTCACGCGAGGATCCTCGTCGGAGATGCCGAAGTGATCGGTGAACGAGAGCACCTGCACCGCAAATGCTTCGTTCAGCTCAAACAGTCCGATGTCGGTGATACTAAGACCAGCGCGCTTCAGCGCCTTCTCCGTCGCGGGAACGGGGCCGAGGCCCATGACTTCGGGCTCAACACCGGCGAAGGCGAATCCAACGAGCCGCATCTTCGCGGTCAGCCCCAGCTCGCGCGCGGTATCGGCACCAGCCATCAGCGACATCGTCGCGCCGTCAGTGAGCGGGGAAGACGTGCCAGCGGTGACGCGTCCGTGCGGGCGGAACGGCGTCTTGAGGCCTGCGAGCCCCTCCATCGTCGTCTGCGGGCGTCGGCCCTCATCTTCGGTTGCAAGGCCCCAGCCAGCGGCGGAACGTGTGGCGACGGGGATCAGATCCGGCTGAATATCGCCGCGGTCATAGGCGGCCTGCACTTTGTGCTGGCTCAGCATGCCGAAGCGATCTGCCCGCTCTTTGGTGAGCGCTGGGAAGCGATCGTGGAGTCGCTCAGCGGTGAGTCCCATGTTGAGCGCGTCTGGGCTGACGAGCTTTTCTGCGACGAAGCGAGGGTTCGGATCGGCGTCCAGACCGAGCGGGTGACGTCCCATGTGCTCTACGCCGCCGGCGACGGCAATGTCGTACTGGCCGGATCCGATCGCGGCGCCCATAAAGGACGCCACGGTCAGGGCACCGGCGCACATGCGGTCCAGCGCGAAGCCAGGAACGGTGACGGGGATTCCCGAGAGAATCGAAACGGTGCGACCGAGTGTCAAACCCTGATCGCCCTGCTGGGTCGTCGCGGCAATGCCAACGTCGTCGATGCGATCGAGCGGGAGTCCTTCGTTGCGGGCGAGGAGACCCTGCAGCGCCTTGACCGCGAGGTCGTCGGCGCGGGTCCCCGCATACATGCCCTTGTCGCCTGCGCGTCCGAAGGGGGTACGAACCCCGTCTACGAACACAACATCTCTCATTGCGGCCACTTCGCCTCCATCAGGTATGTGATCTGTCTTCCACCATATTAGAGACTCAGTCTCAATCCGTGGACAACCCGTGTGAGTTCGCCGCAACTTCCCGGAATTCCGGGGCCTCACTTATCGCAGATCTACAAAAACAGCCGCAAGTATTGGTGCAACTATTCCAAGCTGCCACTCACGGGCTCCGAGCTCTTTGAGACGGAGTGCGATGCTCTCTGCCGAGCGATCAGCGGGTGGACGCCACACCAGACGGCGCAGATGATCCGGAGTCAGCAGATTCTCAATGGGGATCCCCTGACGCTCCGCCTCGGCCTCCACCGCGGCACGCGCGGCGACCAGCCGCTCGGCTGCCTCCGGGTTCCGCTGGCCCCAGCCGCGATGGTGAGGGATCGCGTCAGGATCCCGGGGCTTCGATCCAGGCAAATTTCCGGTGGTCTTTCCGACGAGGATCGCTTTCCACCACCGGTCGATCTCAGTGCGGCTCGCGCGCCCCTTAAAATTCGGAATCCGTGCGAGATCACCCTTGGAACGTGGATTTGCCGCGGCCGCCGCAACCACCGACGAGTCTGGGATGAGTCGCCCTGGCGCGATATCCCGTTCTCGTGCAAGCGCGTCGCGCGCTTCCCAGAGCTCGCGCGCGAGCGCCAGGCTTCGCGGTGTCTTCAATACATGCGCACCGGAGAGCTTTCGCCACGGCTCCGGGCTCTTGATCTTTTGCGGCCGAGTGCGCACCGCTTCAAACTCCTGCACCGCGTACTCGCGCTTGCCTTGGGCATCGAGGTCATCCGCGATCGCGTCGCGGAGATCCGGGAGCAGCGCAACATCAAGCGCGGCGTACTCAAGCCACGACTCGGGAAGCGGGCGCTGCGACCAGTCGGCCGCCGAGTGAGCCTTCTCCAGGTGGATCCCGAGCAGCTGCTCCACGATCGCACCGAGCCCCACTCGGTCGTAGCCGAGCAAGCGTGCCGCGAGCTCGGTGTCGAAGAGGCGGTCAGGATGCAGTCCGAGTTCATCAAGGCAGGGAATGTCCTGGCTGGCGGCATGCAGAATCCACTCTTCACCATCCAACGCTGCGGCGAGTGGAGCGAAACTCGTGATTTCGATTGGATCGAAGAGGAATGGACCGGCGCCGCGTCGATACACCTGCACGAGATACGCCTCGGCGCCGTAAGTGAACCCTGAAGCGCGCTCAGCGTCGACACCAATTGGCCCGGTAGCGTCGGCGAGCAGGGCTGCAGCGTGAGCAAGACCAGCATCGTCGGTGATCAGCGACCACTGGGTGTCGAGTTCTGACTGTTCAACCAAGACTTCTAGACTCCCTCAGAGGTCGGGCGCGCCCGTCGCGCCGCGAGCGAGTCGATTCCTTCTTCATGTGGGAGTCCAGCGAGCAAGCACAGCAGCTCCGACCAGGCCTCTGCATGAGCGGAGAAATCGGCTCCGAGCGGCGTCCACGAGGCCCGCAGCTCAATTTGAGCGGCATCGCCCCTCGATTCAAGCGTACCGAACCCGCTGGAGATCGTCTTCGTGGCAGTGCCAGAAAGGTACGTGTACTGAGCCGCCCGGGTATCGAGAGCGTCAACGAGCCACGACCAAGCAACATCCGAAATGAATGGATCGACGCCAATCTCCATCTCGAGTGGCGCGTGTGCAAAACACACGACGCGGAACGGCCCGCCCCATTCCTCAACGGAATCAGGGTCGTGCAGCAGCAAGAGCCGCCCCGCGCCGTAGGCCGAGTCGAGGGCGGTTTCAGCGTCGTCGCCGCGCTTCGGCCCGCGCGAGACTCCCGCGGCGAGCGCGACTGAGTCCGGTGCGATCCGTTCAGGAGCGGGGATCTCCTGAGACACGAGTTCACTACGAAGCCGCGCATTTCGGATCTGTTCGGCCGCGACGCTGAACTCGATCGATGTCCCGCCGATCATTGCCATCACACCCGTGACACTAGAGTTTCCTGTGAATCATCTTGCGAAGCCACGCCGGGATCGCCCGGATCGCGGCAGGAAGGGGCATCCAATGCAGCGCTGGGAGAGCAAGCTCAGTCGAGCAGTGGGGTATGGGTTGGGTGCGGCGGCCCTCGGCCTTGCAGGGGTGGTTGCGGGGGGTACCGCCCTGGCGCGCCGGGTCGTCACACCCGATCTTTCTCCCGCTGAGCCTGTCCTGCTCGATCGCATTGAACGGGAGGACGATCGGATCATCGTCTGGTTACGCGGCAGGCACGCTGATCTGCCCGGCCAGTACTCGCTGCTGTTCAACGGTGACGCCGGCCACGCGCGCGTCGGCCCGGTCCTCGCGATTGATCGTGGCGCAGTCTCCAGGCAGGTGCTGCAGGTCGATCGCGGCGTGCTGCAGGCAGGAGCACGAGGACGCCTGACGGGCTGGTGGTATGCGACTCCCGAGGCCGTTGGACTGCGCACGGAACGCATCCACTATGAGACGGAACTCGGGGCCGCAGAGGCCTGGATCCTCCATCCTCCGAAGGTCCGTCGTTCTCAGCGAGGCCGCTGGGCCGTGCACGTGCACGGCCGGGGTGCGCTTCCCGAGGAAACCCTGCGAGGAGTGCTGCCGCTCGCTCGTGCTGGGATCACGAGTCTCGTGATCTCTTATCGCAATGATCCTGGCGCACCAGCTGGCGACTATGGTCGCTACGGAATGGGAGTTGCGGAAAGCCGCGACGTCGACGCGGCAATCGCTGAGACCCTTCGACGAGGGGCTCAGCGCGTGACCCTGTTCGGGTGGTCCATGGGGGGCACGGCAGTTCTCCGCTCCGGCACGACTGGCCGGTATGCTGCAGCCGTCGATGGCCTCATTTTGGACTCGCCCGCCGTAGACTGGCCCGCACTCCTGCGACACCAGGCGGCCGCTGTGGCAGCGCCGCGGCCGCTGGCTGACCTCGGCATTACCCTCCTGAAGCGCGGTGTGGTGCGCGGGGGAGAGCCTGGCGGGATCGACTTCCCGAGCCTGCGCCCACAGACTGTCGGTCGAGCGTTGCAGGTGCCTGTGCTTCTCCATGCGAGTCGTGGAGATAGCTTCGTCCCCTGCGCGGGGGCCGAAGCGCTGGCAGCGAGCCGCCCGGATCTCGTGCAGCTGCGCCTGCAGGACGAGGGTGAGCATGTCAAGCTCTGGAACACGGATCCGGAGGGGTGGGAAGCGGCAACAGAGCAATTCGCACGGGCCCTCCCCAAACCCGGCTGGCGTGGGGACCTGCTCGTCCCGCCGGTGCGGCTAGACTAATCTGCGATGTCCTCTGACAAGCAGCACAGCGCCGCGCGCCTCGTTGACCGCCGGCCCAGCATTTCCGGAACCGAACTCGTTGCGACCCTCGTGCCGCCTCCGCAGTTCGATCATGCCTCGTTTGAGTCGTACCGCCCAGATCCCGATTACCCCTCGCAAGCTGAAGCGCGCGACCTGCTTCAGGCGTTCGCTGGGCCGGGAACTCCCGCAGGACGCGGCGGCGGCGGCCTCTTTGGCTTTGGGCGGAAGAAGCAGGCGGCCCCGACTGCCCCAGCAAAGCCAGGAGTGTACCTCGACGGAGGATTCGGCGTCGGCAAAACCCACCTGCTTGCTGCCACCTGGCACGCAACTGCCGGGCGCAAATACTTTGGCACGTTCATCGAGTACACCGCACTGGTCGGGGCGCTCGGCTACGCGGGTGCTGTGGGCGTGTTGCAGGGTGCGCGGCTCATCTGCATCGACGAGTTCGAACTCGATGACCCGGGCGACACCATGTTGATGACTCGGCTTATTGGCGATCTCACCTCGACCGGATCACGCATCGTCGCGACGTCCAACACCCCACCCAACGCGTTGGGAGAGGGACGGTTCGCGGCTTCGGACTTCATGCGAGAGATCCAGGCCATGGCTGACCGTTTCCGCACGATCCGGATCGATGGCGTTGACTACCGTCAGCGCGACATCGAGGGCGATGCGCGCGCGCTGAGCGACGACGCGTACCGTTTTGCGCTTGCGGACGTTGCTGCCTCCGGTGAACGTATGACTGACGACGACTTCACTGAGCTGACAGAACACCTCGCCACCGTGCACCCCTCCGCGTACTCAGGGTTGCTGGCCGGCGTGCAGTGCATTGGCCTGCGCGACGTGCACGAGTTGACTGATCAGTCTGCTGCACTTCGCTTCGTTGCGTTTATCGACCGCGTCTACGACGCCCAGATCCCGATTCGCGCAACTGGCCTTTCGCTGACCTCGATCTTCGGCGGCGGCATGATTGACGGCGGCTATCGCAAGAAGTACCTCCGCTGCATTTCGCGTCTGAACGCGTTGACGGCGAGCGAGATCTCAGCGTGAATAAGTCCTCACGGGGGTGGGCGGACTTCCTCCGCTCGTTCATCGACGCCTTCGTGAGGGCTTCTCGGAAGAATTCAGGCGGCACGGGATCTGGATCCCGTTCAGGCGGCACCGCACAGCCACGCCCTCGTCAGGATACAAAATCCAGGCCAAGCGGGAAGCCAGGGTCACGTTCGGGAGCACCGGCGACGGAAGGAGCCGGGCGCGGACCCGGAGCCACATCGCGCGGTGCCTCTGCCAACAATGGCGAAGTAAGCCCCGGGCAATTCGGCCCAGGCGCGACTCGCGACCTCACGCGGACCGAAATTCAACGCCTCAAGCCGAGCTATGCCCCCCGGGCTGATGGGGATCCCGATCCCGGTGAAATCGTGTGGACCTGGGTGCCCTACGAGGAGCACGACGGGCGTGGCAAGGATCGCCCGGTGCTGATCATTGCGCGCATTGACGCCGACACTACGGCTGGGTGCTACCTCAGCACGAAAGCGCACCGCGGTTTTGTCTCGATTGGCACGGGCCCCTGGGACAGCCAGGGACGCGAAAGCTTCCTCTCGCCCGAGCGCGTCCTGCTCGTGAGTCACGCCGGCATGCGACGAGAGGGCACCGTACTCTCACGTGAGCGCTTCGCACCGGCAGTGGCGGCAGTACTCCGCGAACACGGCATTTCCGCCTAGTGAACCGTGCAAAACGGGTGACCCACCGGATCTAGGTAGACCCGGAACGTCGCTTGCATATCGACGAGTCTTGCTCCCAGCTCAAGCAGGTGCTCTTCCGCGGCGTTGAGATCCCCCACTGCGATATCGAGATGCATCTGCTGTGCGCCCTCAGTGCCAGGCCATACCGGTGGTACGTACTCGGGCACGAGTTGAAAGCCGATGCGGAGCCCGCCACCGGGGAGCACGAGATCTACCCAGTCATCGTCGTCAGGATCGAGTACACCGCCCAGAACACCGCGGTAGAACTCAGCGAGAGCCGCTGGGTCAGGGCAATCAAATACGACGCCGTAGAGTGAGCCAATCGGTGGTGCGCCACTCATGAGTGTTCCTCTCCTCGAGACCTGCGTGCGTCCAGTCTGGCGGGAATTCCGGCCCACGTCATCCCCTGATTTGCGCGGTCCGACTACGACTCGAAGCTCAGGGCGCAGTGATGAAGCCGCCGACGAGCGACACAATCATCGCCACGACGAGCGCATTGAATGCAAACGCGACGACCGTATGGGATCGCACGGCGCCAAGCCCGGCACGAGTACGCGGCGACCCAGCGGAGAGCGCCCCCACTGAAGAAACCATCACCGCCATCGACACGAAGTCGATGAACCTTGGCTCATCATCGATCTCGAACTCGATGTGATCCCCGCTCGCGTGGAGTCGGAAGTATCTGAAAGCGTAGGCATAGACGAGTGTCGCCCAGGCGCATGCCGTGGTGACAAGCACGAGGAACGCGAGCCATATGCCCCCGCCGTCGCCACCGATGACCACGGCGGAAATGGAGACGATGAGCGCGCTCGCTGCGCTCAGGATCACCCAATCGTTCGTGCGCGCGACCCCCAGCATTCGAGAGAGCCTGCTCGGCCCCCTGAGTTGCTGCGTGCTAGCAATCTCGACCAGCTCCCCATGGTCTGTGCGCACGAACAGATGATGGGACCAGAGTAGGTACACGAGGAAGAAGCCTGAGAACATCGCGCACATGAGCGCAAACAAGAGCCGCAGCTCCGCCTGCCCGAAGTGATCGGAGAGCAGCACCGGAATGGCGAACGCCACAGGAACAGGACACGTGAGCAGGAGCGCGATTCCGGCCCGGAAGCCGTCGTCGAAGCGAAGTGGAATCTCTCGTGAACCGCGCGCAGACATCAGCCAACCATAGCGCGAGCTCAGCATGGCTCCGTAGTAGTGAAGAGCTATCGCAGTGCGAGCGCAGAGCGATCACCGTGTGTTCCAAGGGCATCTCTGACCTGTCACACAATGCCCTTTTCTGCGCGAGACTCTATCCGCGGGACCGTGAACACGCCATAATGGCCTCAGCTGAGCGAATTGTTCGGCGGCACGTCATATGCGAAGGATTCAAGATGAGCATCGAAGATCTGAGTAAGAAGGCAACCGAGGTTGCTGGCAAGGTGGGGGAGTTCGCAAAGGAGAACGCTGACAAGGTGGGCGAGGCGCTGAAGAGCGACCAGGCCGAATCCATCAGCGACAAGATCCTTGACGGCGCCGCTGACCTCGCAAACAAGGTGACTGGCGGTAGCCACGCCGACAAGATCGCGGAAGTCCGTGACAATCTCGACGGCAAGATCGGCAATCAGTAAGGTACTGATCTTCGAACGGGTCGATCCTTCGTGAGGATCGGCCCGTTTCTGCTGTCCGGGGCTCCTGCACGTCCTCC
Organism: Leucobacter luti; assembly: GCF_019464495.1. Taxonomy (NCBI): domain Bacteria; kingdom Bacillati; phylum Actinomycetota; class Actinomycetes; order Micrococcales; family Microbacteriaceae; genus Leucobacter; species Leucobacter luti. The sequence goes on from NZ_CP080492.1 coordinate 298,088, forward strand.
CCGTGTTGCAACCTGAGCGTCAGTGCCGCGCGTGCGTGAACACCTTTGGAGCGTCGGACGTTCAGCCGTCTCGGCGCGGGAGTCCCACGTCGAATCCGCAAAACGTCCTGGCTACCGCTGTTCTGGCTACCGCTGTTCTGGCTACCGCTGTTCTGGCATAAACCCCGGGTCTGAATGGAGCGCCGCAAATATCAGCGTGTCCGTCCACTCGCCCTTGCTCCACCAGTTTTGTCGCAGGTGCGCCTCCTGGCGCAATCCCACGCGCTGAGCCAGGCGGGCCGAAGCCTCGTTGCGAGGGTCCAGCTGCGCGACGACTCGATGCAGCTCATAGTCCTCAAATGCGAGCCGCAGCACAGCAGTCACCGCTTCTGTCGCGAAGCCTTTGCCGCTCGCAGAAGGATCCAGCACCCAGCCGATTTCGGCTACCTTGCCTGCAACGTCAGTCAACCAGAGCAGCACCTCGCCGACTACGGCGCCTTCATGCTCGACCACCCACCCGAGCGAATGCGGGGCTCTCGTCAAGCTGGTGCGGGGGAGCCGCTGATTGATCTGGAGTTCGGCGAAGCTGTCTGACCACGGTTCATCAAGGAGATACTTGGCCGATTCAGGGTCACCGTACATCCGCTGCAGCGCGTCGCGATCACGTCGTTCGTACCCGCGAAGCCGCAAGCGTTCGGTGCGCAGCGTCGGAGTGAGATCGGCCGGAACCGCGAGCTCATATCGGCGCAGCTCGACCTGCTCGCGAGCTCCCGTCCGTCCAGGTTTCCAGCCTTGATCGAGGTAGCCCGCCTTCTCGAGAACGCGGTGCGCCACGACGTTTGCGGCGGAGGCCTGTGCACGCAGTGCGACGAAGCCACCTCTCCTGGCAAGTTCGCTCGCGAGGGCGAGCGCCGCTTCGGCTCGGCCGCTTCCTCGGTACCGTGACACAAGCCACCAGCAAATCTCGGCCGAGTCGTGTGTCACATTGAACAGCATGAGGCTGCCGATGAATTCGTCGGTCTGAGGATGTGCGATCGTCAAGACCGTCAAATCTTCGCGGCCCATGCGCTGTTCATCGGTTTCAGCGTTGGAGAGCGCCGGTGGCGCAGAGTGGTGCTCAGATACTGGGAGAGGTGGCCAGCTCCGCAGTTCGGGATCGGCGGTTCCGGCAGTGTAGAGGGGAGCGTCAGCGGAGGACATGCGTCGCAGTGTCGCGCGCTCCGAGACGAACGGGAGCAATGAGAGATCCAGCATGGCTGTAAAACTAACATAGATCGGTTAGGGTGGTGCCGTGAGCTATTGGGAGCATGAGCGGCCCGTGCATCGCACGCGTGCCATCAGCACCGCGAACCTCGCGGCAGCTACTGCGAAGTTACTGGACTTCGGCGGCACGGGAGCTGTGACCGTGCGCGCAGTTGCACGTGAGTTGGGGGTGGCCCCCGCGAGTCTGTACTCACGCATCACCGCGGCAGATGACCTGTTTGACATCGCCCTTGACGCGACGCTGGGTGAGGACATGAACATTCGCCTCGCAGAGCGGGGAGTGACGCTCGAAGAACTCATGATCGCCTACTACCGGCACCTGGTGCAGCATCCGTGGGCGAGCCGGGTGATTGCGATGCGTGCGCCGCGTGGCCCCAACTACCTCGCTCTTTCCGAGCGCATGGTGGTGTTGCTCGAACAGGGAGGGCACGCCGATCCACTCACGGCCGCATATGCGCTGTCGAACTTCGTCACGGGCAGTGCGAGCACGACGCCCATGGCGGGCAGTGAGCGCGTTGCGGCGGTCCCCGCTGAGCTTGCTCCGCGCTACGCAGCACTTCATGCGACGCAGCACTTGGATCCTGAGCGCATCTTCTTGACAGGGTTGCGTGCGCTCTTGGTGACTTCGAGCGACACCGGGGGTGCATCTCTCGATCGGGCCCAGCGTGCCTGAACGCTTCCCCCTCTCGATGAACGCACAAGGGTCTTAGCTGTGCGCGATACTGGGATCGAACCAGCGGAAGAATTTCCAAGCGGACGCGAAGCGTTCGCAATTCTTCCGAGGTCACTGCGTGAACTCCTGGCGGGAGCGCACAAAAAAAGACCCGGCCGAAGCCGGGTCTTTGCTGTGCGCGATACTGGGATCGAACCAGTTTCGTGGGTTTGTTCAAGGCCTCGCCAGGAGTCAATTTTGGCATAATTACGGCAAAGTTTCCGCCATGGATGACCAGGCCAGGGTGCCTGAAGTAGCCTAAAGGGGCACTCACGACCCCACGCTGACCCCACGGAGACGTTCACGACACAGAAAGCGCGAAAGCGCCCCAGAGGCTTCGGCGAGGTTTCGAAGCTGCCGAGCAAGAATTACAGGGCTCACTACGTAGTGAAGGGTGTCCGGTGCTCAGCCCCCACGACGTTCCCGACCGCGGCAGCTGCAGATGCTTGGCTAACAAGAACGCACGCAAGGATGTCGGGTGGCTCTTGGGAGCATCCTGACATCGTCGCGGAACGGGAAGCGCAGGAGGCCGAGCGTCGCGAGCGACGCGACATCATGCTGGGTGCCTACGCAACAGAATGGGCCGAGCGCCACCCTAACAACCGCAGGACAGGCAGGCCGTTATCACCGAAGTCTGTGCACGAGCGGACGCGGATGCTTCGGCAAGCCGGCACCAAAGGCCCAAACGATCCAGGAGGTCCCCTCTCGGAGCTCCTGGATCTCAAACTCGGCGAAGTTACTACGGCCCGCGTTGCCGCATGTCACGCTGCTGGGATCGAAACGGGCAAAAGGACTCAGACTTCGCGAGCGTATGAGCTGTTGGAGCCGATCATGAAGGAGGCGCTCGCTGAAGGCCTCATCGATGTGAACCCCTGCGTCGTGGTTGGCGGCAAGTCACAGCGCACCGGCATCGAGATTGCGCCGCCAAGAAGCGATGCCGAATTCGAGAAGCTCCTCGAAGAGATGCCGGACGAGTACAAGGCGCTGGTCGTCGTGTTCGCTGCCGCTGCTTGTCGCTTCGGCGAAGCAGTGGACCTGCGAGCTGACGACATTACAGCGCTTCGCGATTGGGAGGGCGAGATTGAGTACGTTGCCGTAACTATCGATAGTCAAGTACAGATCATCGACGGCATCGTGCACCAGATCCTACCTAAGGCCGAGAGCGTTCGCTCGGTCATTGTGTCTGGAGAGGATGCCGAGATAATCGCCGAACGAGTCGAGGGTCGTACTGGCCGTGAGCGGCTCTTCCCTGCGCGCACGGATCCAAGTAGGCCGCTTTCGCGGTCAACATTCGACCGCCACTATGACCGAGCGCGCAAGGCAGCGGGTATGCCGAACACCCGCCCCTACGATCTCAGGCACTTCGCCGGAACCCGCTATGCGCAGACTGGCGCAACACTCAAAGAAATCATGGCCAGACTCGGACATTCGAGCCCCAGTGCCGCTCTGCGCTACCAGCATGATGCAGACGAAGCACGGCGCATCGAACTGGCAACGAAGGCAGGAAGGAAGCGGCGCATGAACAAGGTCTGACCTTGTGGCAAGGGGTGCGGAATGAGCTCGGTTCGCGCTTAGCAACTCTCCAGTAGGCGCGCTCCGGTGCACTCGCGGCTATAAGAAGCAGGCTACTCGGTAGGCGGGAGGATTAGGTGTGTGCTGAACGCGTGTACGAGTGTCTCCAAGCACTTAGGCAATCTGCAATTGGCTGGCATTGATATGATTTGGCTAGTAAACGAACTGGGGGGACCAATGAAGGTTTTTGTAAGCTGGTCTGGCAATGAAAGCAAGAAGCTCGCTGAGAAAATCAGAGAGTGGTTGCCAAGCATACTTCTTCAGAACGTCAGTGCCTTCGTTTCTAGCCAGGACATCGAGAAGGGCTCAAGGGGGCTGAGCGTAATCGCTAGCAACCTTGAGGACACCGACTACGGAATCATCATTCTTACCCAGGAGACACAAAACGCGCCTTGGCTCAACTTCGAAGCAGGTGCACTGGGGAAATCGCTGGGAGAGTCACGCGTATCTCCCGTGCTCGTCGATGTTACGCAGGCTGATGTAAGCGGCCCAATTCAGCAGTTTCAGATGACTAGCCTCTCCGATAGGGATGACGTTTGGAAGCTACTTACGGACATCAACGCTCTGGTAGACAACCCCGTCCCGAAAGATGCTATGCGTACTCTTTTTGATAAGGAATGGCCAGCTTTCGAGCTCGCAGTCCAGGAAGCCCGAAAAGGATCCGGCCCGACCAAGACTTCGCGACCTGCTGACGAGATCCTCGATGAAGTTCTTTTCCGAGTTCGGAACATAGAACGTCGCTCGATTCCTGAGCGACGTCGCTTCGGCCCGACGGGACTCTCCCGGGAACAAGAACACAAGCTGGTGGATCTAGTCTTCAGCTATATAGCCACACCGAACAACGAAGAACTCCGAGGTGGAATCAAGGTGGGCACTTCTGGACCAACTGTGGCTGTTTCTGTCCCGGTTGACGCAAAGCCCGACATTGAGGGATTGCAGAGGATCGCAAACCACGAGGGCGTCCGGATTGAGCTTGGCGACCTTGGAGTGATTATTGAACCGCGTAGCACTTGACGATTCTCTATCAACATAGAAGTTGGCTCGGAGACGGGCTGAGAGATTGATGGAAGACGAGAGATGGAACCCATGGAACAGCGAATAAGCGATGAACATCTCGAGCTGATTGAACAACTTCGCCCAGTTGGAGTCCCAGAACATCCGTGTTCTGAGTGTGCTCCTTCTGTTGACGGTCTGACTGTTGTTCACACTGATGAATGCCCGATTATCCAAGACATAGAGAACAAGTGTGAGGAGGATCGAGTATGGTTCGAGAGCCACCCCGGCGCAGAGTTTTTCTATAGGGAAATCTCATGGGGCGAAGCAGCACAGCTTCTTTCTCAGAGCACTGAGCGCTATTCAGCACTTCCAGAAGGGCTAAAACTCTTTCCCGAGGGAAGGGTCCGCGTAGAGCGAGTGGCTGATGGTGTCCGGTTTCGTAGATTTGATGACGTCTTCTTTATTGTTGAGCAAGCCTAGGCTCATTGACGGATTCACAACATTGACCTGACCGCAATACGATAGAGGCTCCAAGCCAGTTCGAAATATTCGTTCCCGAGGGGTGTGGCCCATGCGCTGCCTCGAGTTCCATCATTCCGGTTGTTCTCGCTGCTTTACCTCACGCATCAAGCCGTTGCCCGCGCAGGTCTGCTGGCAATGGTAGGGATAGAGCTTATGTCCCTGAACCAAGCTAGCTATGCTGCCGTTCTCGCTCCATTAAGACCTGGCATCTCCCACACCACGCAAGAGTTCAAGAGGATCGACTCCGACGCGCTCCGCTAGCTCTTCGAGAGTGTCCAATGTGAGATTGCGCTCGCCTCGCTCCAACCCGCCAACGTACGTCCGATCCCAGCCGAGCACCTGCGCGTAGGCCTCCTGACCCACGCCCTGCGCGATCCTGATGCGGCGCAGGTTCACACCGACGCGCCTATTCAGGGTGCCCTTCTTGTCCATGCTTCAAGCGTGGGACGGGAAGACGCATAAGTACACGGACATATGAGTTTCATTTAGATTTACCGCTGACCACGCCATTTCGCGGCGCGCACTTCTAAGGAGACTTGATGAAGAACACCCGCCGCCCATTCGCCGTGCTCGTCCCGCTCGCAGTCGCCACCGTGGCCCTCACCGGCTGCTCCAGCTCCTCTGACCTCTCGGGCACCTATTACGGCGAATCGAACCTCGACTCGCACTCCAAGGGCACCGTCGTCGTGGACGGCGGAACGGTGACCATGACTTCTTGGGACTGCGAGGCCGGTGAGGTCGTGGACAGCGAGGAGTATGTGAGCGTGAGCCTCCTGAACGAGGACCGGACGCAGGTCAACTGGGGCGAGCAGGGCGAGCACTTCAACACCGGCGAGCACCAGACCCACGGAGTCGTTGCTTCCGACGACAAGAATGTTCTCCAGATCAACAAGGGCACGTTCTACCGCGAGGGCACCGAAGCCACCGACGAGGCGCGAGCAGCATGGGCCGAGTACTGCGGCGAGAGCGCAGCCACCGATGCGGCGCGCAAAGCCAATGCCAAGGAGAAGCAGGCCGAGGCCGAGGCCGTGACTTCCCAGTACGAGGCCGCAGCGACCAAGGTCATCGACGCGTTCATACTCACGGGGTCGGTCGAGACCGGCGACACGGCAGTCCTCGAGCCGCTACTCCAGAAGAACGGCATCACCGCAGCGGAGATGCTGGAGAACCTCGCCGCGGACGAGGACGCCATGATGGATCTGCAGGCGAAGAGCCCCGAACACCTGGAGGCCCTCGTGGTGGGCCTCCAGGTGCTCGCCCAGCAGTAGCCGAGCGCGCCACCCAGAACACCATTCAGCGCCCCGGTCGAGCTTCACGCTCGACCGGGGCGCTGTTCGTCAGGCTGCCGCACCTCGCTGCGCGAGCCTTGCCAACAACCTGGCTTTCATGTCACTAGGCTGCATGAGGAGCACAAGCCGTCGCGAGTTCACAGGGGAATCAATGACCAAGAAGTACCAGATTTTCGTAAGTTCGACCTACGAGGACCTTAAGGTTGAACGAAACCGAGTAATTCAGGGAATCCTTGAGCTTGGCCACATACCTGTTGGAATGGAGATGTTCAGCGCGGGCGATGAAGAGCAGTGGAAAGTCATTGCCAGGAACATTGAGCAGAGCGATTACTATGTCGTCATCGTCGCCCACAGATATGGCTCTATGTCTGGTGACATAAGCTACACGCGCAAGGAGTATGAGTATGCAGTAGCGTGCGGGGTTCCCATTATTGGATTCGTTGTAGATCCGGATGCAACCTGGCCCCCTGCCTTCGTGGACACTGAAGCTCCACACACGACGGGCCTAAGGGAGTTCAAAGCGCTCGTTACTTCCAAGCTCGTTGGGTTCTGGCAGAACGCAGATGACCTCTACGGTCAGGCAACAGTCGCACTTGTGAAGGCAGCCAATACGAATCCTCGAACTGGCTGGGTAAGGGCCGACGCTGCGGTTGGCACTGAGACCGTTGCGGAGATGACGAGGTTGAGCGCAGAGAATGCTGAGCTGAGGCGCGCCCTCAAAGAGGCAACGACCGCAGCGATTGAGGATCGCACCGCTCATTTGCAAGCAGTCTACGATCGTCTGTCAGACATGGAGTGGTCCCACAGCGTTCGAGTCGTCGGTAACGATGAATGGCTTGAGGGCGAGCCCATTAACCTTCGCCTCATTTTTGAAATACTTTCCCCGGGCATGGTTATCGAAATGACGAAGGACAGCATCTCCGAGCTCCTTGTCCTGCATGCTTCTGCTCAAGCTAACGAGGCGCGAGTCCGTCACGTCCCGACCAACACGCGAGACGAAATGCTCGCGGACTTCATGTCGCTCGATCTGATGCAGCCGTCGTCTCTGCGTCACCCTGTTTCCGATAAAAACGAGTATTGGACGCTGACCGAGCTCGGACAGGAGTTGCTCAAGTTCATCCGGAGAATGGAACTAGACAAAGCCCCAGAGGCCGTCAAGAGCGACGAAGACACCCCTTTTTAGCGGACATCACCCCGGCCTGGGGCGCGCTTGTTCTTCATCTGCGTGGCAGCTTGTGTTCTCACTACCAAGCAGTTGAGGGCGTTGGCGTCGCAATCACCTCTCGAAGCCGTCTCGCTGTACACTGCCTCGATGCTGGACTGCTGCGTCGTGCGTGCGGAGCCCGTCGCCGCGTTGCCGCTGCCGAGCTGCAAGCACATCGCCCACCGTGCGCCCCGTGCCGTCCTGCTTCCTCGCTCCGTAGACCCCGTTGGGAGCGTTAGCCTCGAACAGGGTCGCTGCTGCGTCGGCCTTCGCGAGGCGCTGTGCGACCTCCTGCTCGTCAGCATCGCGGAGCTCGTTCAGACGCGCCGTAGCCGCAGCCCTGCCCTGCTCGACGCCCTCGGCATAGCCGCGCTGCACTGCGTCCCGCTGCCGCTCAGCGATGTCGCGCTGTTTCGCGTCGAGCGCCTGCTTGCTTTGGCCTGCCGCTCCTTGGCCGTCCTGTAGCGCGTGACTCGGTCGAGGTGCAGCGCGTCGTCTTCGCGCCGACGCTTGGCGACCACAGCCCGCTCAGCGTCGAAGTACTCCTCCATCGCGTTCGCTGTGTTCTCCTGCTCCGCGAGCATCGCCAGCCTGTCCAGTTCGCGGTCGGCATCGGCGATGTTCTCGGCACGCTCCAGTTCGCGGGCGCGCTGCTTAATGCCCGCTTCCTGGGCCTCCGCCGCCGCGAGCCGGTCCTCTGCGATGATGCGTGCGTCGTCCGTCGCTGCATAGAGGTCCTTGCCCTGGCTGTTGCCCTTGGTCTTCTCGTTGATGTCCTTCTCAACTGGCCAGCCCTTGGCGATCATGAACTCGCGCATCTGCTCCTGGTAGTTCGAGAGCTTCACCGCGCCTCCGATCTTCTTCCCGGCCTTCGGGTTCCCATCGGGGTAGCACACGGTGTCGTGCGTGAACCACGTCTCGCCATGGAAGGTGCGGAGGTGCCCGGGGTGCTTCGGGTCCGCCGCGTAGTTGTCGAAGCCGACCTGCATGTGGGGTCGGTGCTCGCTGTACTGGTCGCTGCGGAAGTGCAGCGCATCCATGCCGTCCGCGATCAGCCCGCGCTCGACCATGAACGCGAGTGCATCGTCGAAGTACCTGCGTGCCTCGTCAGCATCGCGCGGAATCAGGCGCGGCTTCGTGAGCGGCTCGCCCGTGGCCTCACTGATGACCTGCTCTTCGGACCCGTCTTCGCGCTTGCGCATGACTTAGCTCACGTTCACCGGATCGACCCTGCACATGTTCTCCGGCAGCTGCACTACCAGCAGCGACAGCTCGTAGTCCTTCGCCGCCTGCTTCCTGTAGAGCTGCGCGTTGCGTGCCGCCAATGACTCCTCGACCTCCTCGAACCGTGTCGCGGTCTTCAACCCTCCGACGCCATCGCTGACCCAGTTCTCGTTGAGCTGCTCCTCGCTCAGCAGAATGTTCGGGTTCTTCACCGCCTCGCGAGCCGACTGAGCGGCATCGAGCGAGCGCAGCGCCTCCTTCGCGATCGCGAGGTTCGACCCGCCCTTGGTGGACGGCGTGCCCGTCTTCTTGTCGCCGGGGTACTTGCCCCCGGCCTTCGTGTGCACGCCCTTGAAGCCTGCACGGCCCTTCGCTTCGCTCATGTCTTGCTCCTCGTCTCAGAATCGTCTCGTAGTGCTCCATGCACCCCCGCGAGCCTTGGGCTTCGCCCCTCGCGCGGTTGCCTGTCGCTGCGCCTCCGCATCGCGTGGAGCCTCGGGCTCCGCCCTCAACGCGATGCTGCGCCGCTGAAGTTTTCGTACCCGGAGCCTCTGCTGCGCCCTCCCGATACGAAAACTTCATTAAACGACCTAGGAACTTTCTCGCTGCGCTCGAAAGGTTCCCAGGTCGCCCTCCGGGAGCCGCTGCGCGGACGGCTCCGCTTCGGGTGGCGCTGATTCGCCCCACCCTCCGCTTTGCCCGCGCGGCAGAGCTGCCCGACGCGATGCGTCGAGCACCCCACCACGGGCCACGGTCACGCCTCCGAGCGGTGCTCGGAATCGCGACCGGGCAACCCGCTGAGCCACCCGTCAGACGGAGTCTCGTCGGTGAGCTCCTCGTCCGTGCAGCGCTCGCTCACCGCGTGCGTTACATCGGGCTCGTCAGCCGCTGCGCGATGCCGCTCGACGCGGCTCCGCGTCCGCTCGCGGCGTGCTGCGACCTCGGCGTCGCGGCGGCCCGCCAGCTCGCGGAACTCCTCGTAGTGGTGCCTGCGCAGCCACTTCGCGAGGTGCTTCTCGTCGCGGTCGTCGCGGCACTCGGCGCGCCGCGCCTCACGCAGCTCTTCCAGCTCCTTGGCGTGGCGAGCCTTCAGCGTCGCCTCGGTCATGCTCTTAGCCACGATGTGGCTCCTCTCTACCGCGTTACGCGGCTGTTGTGATCGCCCACACCCGATCCGATCGACACGAGCCCCGCCGAGTAGCGGGGTTTTTTCATTCCAGGAGGAACTATGAAGATGACTCTTGAAGCGTGGGGCCGGTCCGTCGATGGGCAGCTCATCGATCGTGATGGTAGCGCTGGAGCGCAGTGCTCGGACCTGTGGGCGGACTACGCGGAGCGGGCGGTTGGTGTCCCGATCGGGTGGACGTACACCGTGAACAGGCCGGGCCACCCGGACCATTTCCTTGCGTCCTCGATGTTCCTGTTCTTCCCAACTCCGCGTGTGGGGGACCTGTCGCAGTACTTCGTGCAGGTCGGCAGGCACGAACCAGCACAGGCTGGGGATGTGGCCGTGTGGGCGCGCTCATGGAGCTACCCCGCCACCCATATCGCAATCGCCACGGGGCCAGCAGTCGACGGAATGCTGCCGTGCTGGACCCAGAACCCCGGCGCCACCCGACACGAATCACTCACGACGGCGGGGTTGCTTGGCTACCTCCGCCCGATCGCACTCATTGAAGGAGACGAAGACATGACACCAGCAGAGCGCAAGTTGCTCACCGAAGTACACGCCGCACTCTGGCAGATCACAGACCCGAAAAACGGGCTCTTCGCGAAACTCCCCGGCCAGGTGCTCGATGCCAAGGTTCCGATGGAGGGCAGCAAGAAGGGGCAGACCAAGACGCTCCGGCAGCTGATCGCTTGGAACGACCACCAGTGGGCGAGCATCAAACGCCCGCTGGAATGGCTTGCGAAGTCCGGCCCCGCCATGTCGACCGCGATCACGAAGATCGCGAAGACCCTCGGAGCCAAGTGAGTGAGGACCAGCTGCGGGCACTCCTTGGCGACCTGAGTGCTGTTCAGCTTGGCCTTTGGGCGTTCGCCTTCATGGCGATTGCGTTCTTCGTGGTGAAGATGTGGCCGTGGCTGAACAGGTTCGTTGCCACGGTCAACGCTCTCGCTGACCTGCCGTCGAAGCTCGGAACTATCGCGGGCATCGAGCAGAAAGTGGTGCGGATCGAAGCGCAGGTCAAAGACATCCACCACGAGACGCACTTCAACTCGGGCACGTCAATCAAAGATGCGACGGTCCGGATCGAGAACAAAGTCGATGCCATGCAGTCACTCATGGAAAACGGCGATGCGGATCTGGACACCAGAGTCAGAACGATAGAGCGCGCCATGAATTTCGAAAGGAACACTGATGAATAATTTGATTCCCGACCGTACACATCTTGCAGCGAAACGCGGATTCATTCGTACAGCAGCTCAGTCGCTTGCTACATCGTTTACTTTTCCGGCGGGCGTTACGATCGCGTTCACGGGAGACGCGCTACTTGCCTGCATAGTGGGGCTCTGTAGCCTGATCATTGGGGCGGCTGTAAATGGTGCACAGTCCTACCTTTCCATCCTCGGGTCAGGGATTCCGGATGATTACCAGCCTGAGGCCTGATCACTGACGCTCTGCACAATACCGACGTTGGCAAGGCTGGAGTTACTTCTGGGTTTCGCGTAGTGGGGCCTAAGCCATATCATTGGTCCGTGATCAAGGATGTCCTCCTTCTCCTCGCGGGAGCCCTTATCGGCTACATAGTTCAAGTTCTTGGTGAGAAAATTCGTCACGTTGGTGATGACTATGAGCTATGGGCTGATCTTCGAGCTGTCAGTCTGAAAGCGAAGAGCCACAACGCTCTAGCTGACCTAGAGTATCGATGGCGCGACAAGCTTGTCGACAATCCTCATGTCGTTGATGTGTATTTCTGGAGTGCCGGGAAAAGGGACATCACCGCGGATATGTTTGGTGGCAACACGGTCGCCTTCGACTTGAAGGTTCCACTGCTGGGTGAGTTAACTGACGGTGAATACAGGCACATCGCTGAGGGATCATTTGTCGCTTCCGAGGACGGCAAACTCACGATGCACCCGATGCTAATTAGACACAACGGCGTTTATCATGCTCGATTTGTAACAGATGGCAGGCCAACTCATCACGTTAGAGCCGAGATAGCTAACGTTGAGGCTATTCGGTCGGTCTCCAGAGAAAAGAGATTCCCGACCGCATTGAACCTAAGGTTGAGCCGCATTGGAGGAGTGGTATTTAAGCTGGCATTCTCAAGCTTCTTGATCATTCTTGCCGCGCTTGTGGTGTGGGGATGGATTTGGGAGGTGGAAGCGTTTTCAGAGTCCTTCCGTGACGCCGGCCAAGGGATCATCCGCGCTGCGTCCGTATGGGGGCTACCAATATCTCTATTGTCGTTCCTTCTTGGAGCCTTCTTGCGGTCGAGAGGTTCAACGATATCTAGGCGTGCTCGACGCGCAGTTCGCGAATTGCGGAAATCATTGAAAGACAAACGAGCCCTTGTCTGGTTGGGCGTCTAGGTGTGCTTTCAGCACTTTTGTCGATGTGACCAAGTTCACGGGTTCTTCTGGTCCTTCGCGGCGTACATGCGCTCTTTCATTCAGTCTGGTGACATCACTTGTGAGTTTTCCTACTTGCCTGGGGAGATCGACACTAGTTGGTCATGATTAGTCGAGGCGGCAAATTCAGGTCTTGTCGGTGAGAGGACTGCCCCCTCACTTGCCCTTCACGGGTGGGTGAGGGGGCTTTTGTCGTTGGTGGATGCGCGTACGCTGTGCTCATGTGCGGGAGAGTCATTGTCGACTACGACGAGAACATGGGCGTGGCCAAGGGGACTGAGCTCGCGGGCTGGCTTACTGAGCGGCCGGCGGGCTATCAGCCGAGCTGGAACTTGAAGCCGACGCAGCCTATCCCTGTAGCGTTTCACTGACCATAAAGACGGCGAGCACCGATTCGAGTATGCGTACTGGTCGCTTGTCCCGATCTGGTCGAAGGAACTCAAGACGAAGTTCCCCACGTTTAACGCACGCTCTGAGACGGCAGCGGAAAAGGCCAGCTTCAAAGCGTCGGTGAAGAACCGGCGCTGCATCATCCCGGTCACCGGATTCTACGAATGGACGGGCCCGAAAACGAGTCGGACTTCGCACGCGATCTTCGGCCCTGACCCAATCATCCCCATGGCCGGCCTCTACTCTTGGTGGCACGAACCAGACGCCGGTGATGATGAGGGATGGCATCTCACCGCGACGATCCTTACACGTGCATCTTCTGGTGTGATGGAACCGCTGCATGACCGAATGCCGGTCTTCATGTCAGACGAGCTGCTGGGGGACTGGCTGGACCCGGAGACTTCCGGTGATCAGCTATTGATGGATGCTGTCTCGGAGGCGTCGCTGCCGATCAGTGAGCAGCTGCGCGAGTATGCGGTGAAGCCGTTGCGTGGTGATGGGCCGGAGCTAATTCTGCCCGCTTGACCTTGGTGCCTGGCCCGCTGTCTCAGGTCGCTGTCCCGCGGTATGGGCGGCGTTGGGTGGGGCCTGCTGTGCGAGCTTCTGCCTAGCCTCATGCCACTGTCGGCTTCCTGGTGGGTAACCGTTGCCGTCTGGTTCGTGTCGCTTGAGCCAGGGGACTGCATCGCCGGCTTCGCGTAGGGAAGTGTAGATGCCAACCATTCTGCGTGCAGCGGGGTTGAGTTCCCACTTCATGACTATGTAGCGTACGGCGCCGCATTGTGGGGTTTCGGTGCTCAAAACACTCGGAGTAGTGGGGTGATCAGAACGCTCTAGGCAATAGCCAATTGTACTGCTCATGCTTAGACTCAGAATTGCTGTGATTAATCTTAATGAAAGGAACGTTTTGAAAATTAGAAACATTATTACGGGCTGCGCCGCAGCCTTGCTTCTCGTATCAACGTCAACCTCAGCGGCACTGGCGGGCGACGAAGATAGCGCGTTCGCAGATAACGTCCCAGTTATAACTGAGGAAATTGAAGGCGCCGAGCAAATAGACGGGAAAGTGACATTCGAGTCAGATCAAACACAGCTCACGGTACTCCCGTCAACTGCCCCTGAACCAACGGCGGCTGAGTTGGCGGCAAAGGCGCGCTACATCACTTGCAACCTCAACGTCGAGAATGTCCACCCCTCTGCGCACGTATCCGGGACGATTAACGGTGTTGCAAAGATCACCTGTGATGCGGCAGCGGGTAGTTTGACGCTGCATTACTCATTGATCCGAGTTTCGCCAAATAACAAGCAATGGGCTGCACCGTCTAAGTCGAATGCGGGCAAGAAGACGATTCAGAACAACAAGGGTGTGCCATGCAGCAACGGCCCTGCTAAGTTCCAGGGCTGGGCGCAAGGGCAGCTCACGCCTCCTGCTGGATACCAAGTCCTTGGGGATGCGACATCAAACAAGTGGGGCAAGACGCTCCAAGTAGCGTGTGGTGGAGCGAAACGTGCGGCCGTCGAGACTCCTGAGAATGCAGAGACGCTCACCGTTACCTTTGTGCGTAACGATATTTCGGAGTAGCTAAGCGCTCCGTAGAGATGCTGCGCCCTCGTGTGACGTGGAACACTCGGAGTCCACGTCACACGAGAGGAGCAAAACGACCTATCTCTACGACCTCACCCTCGTTGGGGTTTGTCCCGGCAAGGCGCAAAAGGCTGGAAGCCCTAGGTTCGAGAAATCCAGTTTCATCTGATTCATCTGCTTCTACGAACAACTCGTACGGCCCGTCGTGTCTTTTTGAGTTCAGCCAACTGAGTGCTTCAAACACATCGGACGCTTCCAAAAGCACATATGCGTCCAGCGCCCATGCCTCGCCTGACTCCTCCCACAAGTTCACCCGATACACCGGGGATGACGTTGTGTATTCAGGCTCGGCATGAACTGTCGGCAAGATTTTCATGGGAGTCACGATACCTGAAGGCTTCAAGATCCGATACGTCCCCCTCAGGGTCTTCGATTGCTTGCTTAAGGTACGGCAACAGCTCCCTGGGAGTTGGTGTAGAAGTGCGAGTAGCGCTTGAGCCACATCTTCAGGCGTATCGTCGTCTGCCTAGAATTGTGCGACCACATCTGCGATCTGCTCACGCGTTCGTGCGACTAGTGCAGCACCCCACACAGCACGGGCGACGCTCGCAGCTGTTTCGAGATCCTGGCAGGGTAATTCCGGGTGGATTGAGTTCTGCCGTTCCACTTCTGCGCGTGCGGGGATACGCCCGGTCAGGGGCGGTCATTTCCCGCAGCGCCATGATGCGATCGATCATTCCTCTCGGCATCCACGAAAGGAGCAGCGCGCCGTCAGGGATCTGGCATGCAGCTTTCGCGGACGCCCAGTCGGGACCTTCACCCACCACCTCGATGATCTCGAACTTCGAAATGTCCCGAGTGGTGGGGTCCTCGACCATGGCGGCACCGAGAGCAATACGACCACGAGCAAACATGGCTATAGCGTAGCCCCGCGAAGCGCCCCGCAATTATCACTTGCGCCCCGTTTGCGACCCACACCTATATGTGAAGCGAGCCACAAACGGAAAAACCCCCGGCGTGACCGGGGGTTTTGTCTGTGCGCGATACTGGGATCGAACCAGTGACCTCTTCCGTGTCAGGGAAGCGCGCTACCGCTGCGCCAATCGCGCCTATACAGGCTATTTTGTTGTAGAGAGGTGGCGACGGGATTCGAACCCGTGTATACGGCTTTGCAGGCCGCTGCCTCGCCTCTCGGCCACGCCACCGTATGGTGTTGCCACCTATTCAATTAATTGCAGCAATTGACCGAAGTCAATTACCAGAGCGGATGACGAGATTCGAACTCGCGACCCTCACCTTGGCAAGGTGATGCGCTACCACTGCGCTACATCCGCATGTTCACGTTGTTCCGTGTACTTGAATGACTATAGAGGGGTTTTGGCATACCGCGCAAATTAGCCCGGCGTCCCCGGGCGCGCCGCTGCGTTGAGCCGCATTTTTCCGCCGTTTTTCGACTTGTTTGCCGATTCGGGGCGAAGGATGCGGGTGGTGGCGGATACTGTGGACACATGGCGAAGAACACCCGCTCCCCGCTCAAGCGCGGCCTGTGGATCGTGTTCTTCTTGCTGCTCATCGGCGCGGTTGTCTTCGCGGCGACGTATCGCCAGGAGATCAAAGATCACTTCTCGGCGGCAGGATTCGAACCCAGCCAGAGAGTCACCGAGGTCCTTTCTTCGCTGCGCCTTTCCGAGGCTGGGGAGCGAGTGTTTCTCGCAACGCACCCGACGGTCGACGGCAGCCAGAACTTCAACGAGCAGTGCGCGGAGGTGGACCACTCCGAGGAGGGGCACGTGCTGGGGTGTTTCACTCACGACCGCATCCACCTCTACGACGTGACTGATGACCGGGTGACGGGAATCGTTGAGGTGACAGCGGCACACGAGCTGCTGCACGCAACATTTGCGAGGCTCGGGGAGGGGGATCGCGCGGCCCTCAGCGCGAAACTGCGGCAGGAGTATGACCGGATGTCTGCAACGGATCCGGATCTGAAAGAGCGCATGTCGGTGTACGAGCACCTCTCCGACACTGCGTTTGCGAATGAGTTGCACTCGGTGCTCGGCACCGAGGTGCGCGAGCTCCCTGGTTGGCTCGAGCGCCACTATGAGCAGTGGTTTCGTGATCGCCGCTCAATTGTGGACGCGTTCGCCTCCTATCACGCAGTGTTTGTCGACCTTCAGAACCAGGCTGACAGCATTCGCTCCGAGATGAAAGCGCTGCGTGCCGACGTCGAAGCACGCAAGGTGGCCTATGGAGACGCGGTCGATCAGTTCAACGCAGATGCGGCCGACTTTGGTGCGCGAAACGAGCGCTTCGAGTTCTCCGCAGCACCAGATGAGTTTGAGCGCATCCGAGCAGAGCTTGAGTGGCGCCGCGGCGATCTCGAGGTGACGCTCACGGGACTGCAAGCGGATATTGATCGCTACAACGCGCTCCGGGACCAGCTCACCGCACTCAGTGAGGTGAGCTCGGATCTCGACCAGCAGCTCAACAGCGATCTTGCCCCTGTCACGACACGCCCGACCGAATAGGGGACTCGGCCCGTGAATCCGCGGCACGCACCCCTCATGTCACGCGTGGCCCTGAATCCGTGTACTATCGATCAAGTTGGCACGGCCCGAAAGGGCACACGCAACGGGCGATTGGCGCAGTTGGTAGCGCGCTTCCTTCACACGGAAGAGGTCATCAGTTCGAGTCTGGTATCGCCCACAAACAAACCCCCGGCCTTCCCGGGGGTTTTTGTGTTTCTCTGAGCTGACTGTCCGGTTTTTAGCGCTGCTGCAAGCTCGCGAGCCGCCGCACTCCCTCGCGCAACTCTGGTTCCGCGGCAGCTCCGAAGGAGAGTCGCACATACGGCGCGGGTGGCTCATCAGCGTAGAAATGCCGACCGTCTCCGACGAGCACTCCAGCAGCGTGCGCAGCGGTGACCACTTCGCGCGTGTCTGTCCCGTGTGGCAGGCGGAGCCACAGGTGCAGTCCACCGCGAGGAATCATGGGGATTCGAGCTGCTGGGAGTGAGCTCGTGACCGCCTCGACAAGCACGTCTCTTCGCACCGCAAGCTCGCTGCGCACTCGTTTCAGGTGCCGCTGCCACGCTCCGGAGGTGAGGAGTTCCAGCGCCGTCTCTTGCAGCACCGGAGCGACGCAGAGGTCGTCGGCGACCCGTGCCGCTCTGAGGCGTTCGCCAGCCGGCCCGCGCGCGATGATCGCACCAAGACGGAGCCCGGGAGAGATCGGCTTTGACAGCGTCATGACGGACACAACGTGTCCGTCAGGGGCTGAAGCGAAGAGGGGTGCTGGCGCGGGCTCGTCAATGCTGAGTTGCCGCGCCCAGTCATCCTCGATGATGAACGCTCCGTGGGCGACGGCGAGCGCCACGACCGCGCGTCTGCGCTCCGCACTCAGCACGACCCCTGTCGGATTCGCGTAGCTCGGCTGCAGGTAGATCACTCGCGCACGGGTACGCTCGAGCTCTGCAGCGAGTTGGTCAACGAGGATCCCGTGGTCGTCGCTCGGCACTGCGGCGATCCGCAAGCCCGCGCTCTGAGCCGCCAGGATCGCACCGGGGTAACTCGGGCTTTCCGTAATAACGGTGCTCCCGGGCTCTGCGAGTGTACGCATCGCGTACACGAGTCCCTGCTGTCCGCCCGCCACCACGAGCACTTCGGAGGGGTCGGCTCGGTATTCGGCAGCGAGTACGCGGCGGAGTTCGACGGATCCGGCCGGGGGAGTCATGGCCCACGTGCGCGGTGACTTTGCGGCCCGTGCGCCGATCCGGTGCAGTTCTGGTCCGGGCTGGAGTTCAGGAGCGAGATAGCCCCAGGAGAGCGGGATGAGGTGTGGGGACCCGTAGTTCCCCAGTCGTGAGGCACGGTCTGGATCGACACGCACGGGGCCGAGTGCCTGTGACTGCCAGGCGAAGTCCGGCTCGGACACACGCTGCCGGCCCAGTGCAAAGGTGCCGCGCCCGGGCTCAGCCCGCACTTTCCCGAGCGCGGTGAGCTCCGCCAGCGCCGCCGAGATCGTCGCGGGGCTCGCGCGGAACTCCGCTGCGAGTTCGCGCACGCCTGGAAGTTTGGTGCCAGCCGACATCTCCAACAGCCGCGCACTGAGTGCAGCGGCAATCTCAGCCGACCTGTTATTCTGAATCATGAGGCTAGTCAATAACGTTACCCACCTTTTCGGCAAGTTGTTACTGATGAAATCCGGTCCCCGCGGCCCTCCCACGTGCGCATATTTGCCCCGCACACACCATCACACACTGACACAAGGAACAACACATGACTTCGCCTACCGCCATCGTCCGCCCGATCGAGCCTGCAGACCAGGCCCGCTGGCGCCAACTGTTTCGTGAGTACCGCGCGTTCTACCTTTTGCCGGAGTCAGAGGAGATCGTGACTCGGGCCTGGGAGTGGTTCATGGATCCCGCGCACACCTCCAACGCCCTCGTCGCTGAGGTGCACGGCGAAATCGTCGGGTTCGCGCACCACCGCCCTGTGGTGGCACCATCGCTCGGTGTCACCGCCCGCTTCCTCGATGATCTCTTCACAGATCCTGCAGCGCGTGGCCGGGGCGTTGGACGCGCGCTCATCACCAAACTGCGTGAGATTGCCGCTGCCGAGGGGAGCGGCTTCGTGCAGTGGGTCACTGCCGAGGACAATCACCAGGCACAGGCTCTGTACAACACGCTCGCCACGCGCACGAGCTGGGTCACGTATGAGGCAACTCCGGGCGCCTAACTCCGGGCGGCAGGGGAGCCCGGCCTCGTGCCGGGCACCCCTGCGTTTCCTGGACGTCCGGCAAACGCTAGAATTGACGGGTCCGTATCCTCACCCCGAAGGAGTGTGCCCACGTGGCCGATGGCTTCTCCCTGTTCACTGATCGCTCGATCGTCGCAATCCGCCTCAACGGCGAACTCCGCGACCTGGCAACAGAGGTCACTGACACGGACACGGTTGAGCCCGTCTCCATCGAATCGGAAGACGGGCTGAACATTCTCCGGCACTCAGCCGCACACGTACTGGCACAGGCTGTGCAGCGCATCAACCCGGAAACCACACTCGGGATTGGCCCGCCCATCACCGATGGTTTCTACTACGACTTCGATCCGGCCGAACCGTTCACGCCGGAAGACCTGAAGGCGATCTCCGCTGAAATGCAGAAAATCGTCAAGCAGGGTCAGCGTTTCGTGCGCCGTGTCGTGACCGAAGACGAGGCACGTGCCGAGCTCGCGAACGAGCCATACAAGCTCGAGCTCATTGGGCTCAAGGGCGGCGCCGCTGAGGGGGGCGACAACGAGAACGTTGAGGTCGGCGGCGCCGAACTGACGATCTACGACAACGTTGACCCGAAGACCGGCGAGGTCTGCTGGAAGGATCTCTGCCGCGGGCCCCACGTTCCGAGCACACGAGTCATCGGCAACGGCTGGGCGCTCATGCGCAGCGCAGGGGCCTACTGGCGCGGCAGCGAGGCAAACCCGATGCTGCAGCGCATCTATGGCACCGCTTGGCCCACGAAGGATGAGCTTCGCGCCTACCAGACACGCTTAGAGGAGGCGGCAAAGCGCGACCACCGCAAGCTCGGCGTCGAACTTGATCTGTTCAGTTTCCCCGATGAAATTGGTTCGGGTCTCGCAGTGTTCCACCCGAAGGGTGGCATCATCCGCCACGAGATTGAAAACTACATGCGCACGGAGCTGTTGAAGAACGGCTACGAGGTCGTCAATAGCCCGCATATCACGAAGGGTTCGCTGTTCGAGACGAGCCAGCACCTGAACTGGTACAAGGACGGAATGTTCCCGGCCATGCACCTCGACGAGGTCAAGGACGCGGACGGCAACGTCACGAAGCAGGGCCAGGACTATTACCTGAAGCCGATGAACTGCCCCTTCCACAATCTGATCTTCCGTGCGCGGGCCCGCAGCTATCGTGAGTTGCCGCTGCGTCTCGCGGAGTTCGGCACGGTGTACCGCTACGAGAAATCGGGCACGCTCTCCGGCCTCACCCGCGTGCGCGGCTTGACGCAGGACGATGCGCACATCTACGTCACCGATGAACAGGTCAAGGGCGAGATCAAGAAGCAACTGGAGTTTGTCTTCGACACCTTGCGCGCATACGGTCTGAACGATTTCTACCTCGAGCTCTCCACCCGTGACCCTGAAAAGTCGGTGGGCACCGAAGCGCAGTGGGCTGACGCGGAGCAGACGCTGCGCGAGATCGGTGAGGAATCGGGCCTCGAGCTCGTCGCCGATCCCGGCGGTGCGGCGTTCTACGGACCCAAGATCTCGGTCCAGGCGCGGGATGCGATTGGGCGCACATGGCAGCTTTCGACCGTGCAGCTTGACTTCAATCAGCCAGCGCTGTTCGAGCTCGAGTACGCGGCAGCCGACGGTACCCGCAAGCAGCCGGTCATGATTCACCGTGCGCTGCTCGGATCAGTGGAGCGATTCTTCGCGATCCTGCTTGAGCACTACGCCGGCGCGTTCCCCGTTTGGCTCTCTCCAACCCAGGTCGTTGGGATTCCGGTCGCCGAGCAGTACGGTCCATATCTCGACGACGTGATCGCGCAGTTGCGTGCCCGAGGTGTTCGCGCCGAGGTCGACCACAGCGACGATCGCATGCCGAAGAAGATTCGTACGCACACGAAGGGCAAGATCCCGTTCCAGCTCATTGCAGGCGAGGAGGACCGCGCCGCCGGCGCAGTTTCCTTCCGGTTCCGGGATGGCACGCAGCTCAACGGCGTTCCGGTCTCCGAGGCCATCGAGCGGATCGTGGGCTCGATCGAGTCGCATGAGCAGGTGTCGACGGCGTGGACCGCGTAGAAGATCTCAACACCACCGCCGCGGTGGGCACCCCGGACGACATGGAGCGGCTGTGGGTGCCCCACCGTATGGTGTACGTCAAGGATCACCACCAGCCTGATCACCGGGACTGCCCGTTCTGTGAAGCGCCGTCGAAGACCGACGAGGATGCCCTCATCGTGGCACGCGGCACCACCGCATATGTCATCCTGAACCTGTTTCCGTATAACACGGGCCACATGCTGGTGTGCCCGTACCGCCACATCGCAGGGTATGACGAGGCGACTGCCGAAGAGGTTGCCGAGATCGGCGAGCTCACACAGCGCGCGATGCGGATCGCACGCGAGGTGATGGGGTGCGACGGATTCAACCTCGGCATGAACCAGGGCGCGATCGCGGGCGCGGGTGTAGCCGCGCATCTGCACCAGCACATCGTGCCACGGTGGGCATCTGACGCAAACTTCTTCCCGATCATCGCGAGAACCAAAGCTCTGCCGCAGCTCCTCGGCGAGGTCAGAGAGAAGCTGGCGACTGCGTGGGCCGATCCTCCTGACGGGGTCTAGCGCGCACGCGCTCTCTGCGTCGTTGCGTCGATTCCTCCCGAGTACTCTGAAAGTAGACTTTCCCGAAACGTTAGGAGTCCGAAGTGTCCGGACATTCCAAGTGGGCAACCACGAAGCACAAGAAGGCCATCATCGATTCGCGCCGCGCGAAGGCCTTTGCGAAGTACATCAAGAACATTGAGGTGGCGGCTCGGATCGGTGGCGCCGACATGTCGGGGAACCCGACTCTTGTTGACGCAGTGCAAAAGGCAAAGAAGAACTCGGTTCCCGGTGACAACATCGACCGGGCAATCAAGCGCGGGGCGGGCCTCGACGGCGAGGCCGTTGAGTACACCACGATCATGTATGAAGGCTACGGACCCAACGGTGTCGCGCTCATGATCGAGTGTCTGACCGACAACAAGAACCGAGCGGCAGCAGAGGTGCGCACTGCGTTGAACCGCAACGGTGGAACTCTCGCCGATCCAGGCAGTGTCGCGTACAACTTCGCGCGCAAGGGTGTCATTACGGTTCCAGCGGCGGACACGACTGAGGACGACGTCCTCGTAGCGGTGCTCGAGGCCGGCGCTGAGGAAGTCAACCCGACCCCCAATGGTGAAGCATTCGAAGTGCTGACCGATCCGTCCGATCTCGTTGCAGCGCGTACCGCTCTCGTTGACGCCGGCATTGACTATGACTCGGCCGACGCCGAGTTTGTTCCGAACCTGAAGGTGGAAATCGACGCGAACACGGCCCGCACGGTGTTCCGCCTCATCGACGCGCTCGAAGACAGCGACGATGTGCAGAACGTATTCTCCAACTTCGACCTCACCGCAGAAGTGCAGGCCGAACTCGCGAACGACGAGTAGCCGCTCCGCTTAGGCGGTGCACCGCGACACGATGCGCATCATCGGCATCGACCCGGGCCTGACCCGCTGTGGCATCGGTATTGTCACAGCGGGTGCAGGCCGAACGGTCGAGTTTCAGCACGTTGAGGTGCTCACCAGTTCCTCGACGGCACCGCTGCCCGCGCGGTTGCATCTCCTGGGGTCGAGTATCCAGCGTCTCCTGGATGGGGAGAAGCCGGACGCAATCGCACTGGAGCGCGTGTTTGCGCAGGCCAATGTCGCGAGCGTCATGGGCGTTGCACAGATCAGCGGCGTCGTGATGTACCTGGCACAGGAACGGGGAATCCCCGTTGCGATGTACACGCCAAACGAGGTGAAGTCTCAGGTCACCGGCTACGGTTCCGCTGACAAAGCGCAAGTGACGACGATGGTGACGCGGCTATTGCGGCTCGCGTCGCCGCCGAAGCCCGCTGACGCCGCCGACGCGCTCGCGCTCGCGATTACCCACGCATGGCACCTCGGCCGCGGCGGCGCGATGGACCGGCAGCGCGGTGACGCTGTGCCAGGGGCAGAGACTCCGGCGCAGCGCGCATGGCGCGAGGCGGAGGCGAAGGCCGGTAGACGGCGAAGTGGTCCGCGAGCGTAATCACCGTGACACTACGCAGCGGCGACCGGTCCCGATTCAGCCGCGTGACGGCGCCTCGGGCCCGCCACCGCTGGGCGGATCAAGGTCTGGATCCCGCAGTTCTCGCAGGTCCAGTTCTACAGTGATGGCACCCGTGTGCAACGCTTCC
Source organism: Leucobacter luti (assembly GCF_019464495.1). Lineage (NCBI taxonomy): Bacteria > Bacillati > Actinomycetota > Actinomycetes > Micrococcales > Microbacteriaceae > Leucobacter > Leucobacter luti. The sequence goes on from NZ_CP080492.1 coordinate 321,380, forward strand.
TCAATAACCTGTTCAACTTGACGCTGACGCCGCAGGCGGATCCGGCTCAATGCCCGCTGCTCCGGCAGGCTCCACCCAAAGCGCACAGCAAGCAGCCGGAGCACTGCAGTCACGATCACACACGCCACTCCTGCGATCATCACGGGCACCCCGAGCGCGAGCAGTGCCGCCAGCGTTGATACTCCAACGAGGCTCGCCACTGCGTAGAGCGATCCGACGTGCATGAGCGCGATTGGGATATTCAACATCACGTCTCGCAGCACACCACCGCCCACGGCTGAAACTGTGCCGATGAACAGCGCGGGCACCACGGGAAGCCCCATCGCGAGCGCTTTCGTTGTGCCAATCGCGCCAAACATGCCAATGCTGAGGGCGTCGAGCACGGTGATCAACGGGTCAACTTTTTCCAGCAGACGCGAGAGCAGCATCCCAATGAAGGCTGCCCCGGTGGCGACAATGAGGTAGAGGTTTTCACTGAATGATGCCGGAGTGACGCCGAGCAGAATGTCACGGAGAAACCCGCCACCGATTCCGGAAGCCGTGCCGATAATTGCGACTCCGAGCAGATCGATCCGTTTGAACCCGGCAGCAAACATGGCTCCCTGGAGGCTGCCCACTCCGACCGCGATCAGGTCGATGGGCAGCGGAGTACGGAAAGTCTCGTCGAGCACGCTCCTATTCTCTCGTACCTCCGCTGATCGCGTGCTGCCCGGAGGAGCGATAGAGGGGCAGAACTACTCCGCGCGGCATTGTCAGCGGTGTGCGAGATAATGATGACGTGCCCCTCTACCGCGAACAAGGCGTTGTGCTCCGCACGCACAAACTGGGCGAAGCCGACCGCATCGTCACGTTTCTGACGCGCGGCCGTGGGCTGCTGCGTGCCGTCGCCAAAGGCGTACGCCGCACGTCTTCCAAGTTCGGTGCCCGGCTCGAGCCGTTCATGGTGACAGACTTCCAGTGTTTTGAGGGCCGCACCCTGGACACCGTGACGCAAGCGGAGACGCTCGGGTCATACGGGGCATCAATCAGTTCAGACTACGAGCGCTATCGCGCAGGCAGCGTGATGGTGGAAACCGCAGAGCGGCTCGCCGAGGGCGATCCTACTCCCGCGTTTTACACCCTGCTCGTCGGCGCACTGCGCACACTTGCCGCAGCCAGAATTCCTGCTGAACTGGTGCGAGACGGCTATCTGCTGCGTGCCCTGGCACACGCCGGCTGGACGCCCGGCTTCGTCGATTGTGTGCGCTGCGGCACTCCTGGGCCGCACACCTCGGTCGCCGTGCAGTTAGGCGGTGTCGTGTGCGAAAACTGTCGCCCGCCTGGCGTACCGCGCCTCGATCCCGGCAGCATTCTGCTGCTCCAAGCGCTCCTGGCCGGCGATTGGGATACCGCAGTCGCGGCACCGGAGCGCGAGCGTGGGCAAGCCGCGGGAATCGTCGCCGCCTACACGCAGTGGCACATCGAGCGCGGCCTACGCTCGTTCAGCACTCCCCGGCTCTAATCGAACACTAGACTTTTGCCCATGCACGCCGCACCTGACTCCCTCGTTCCGGTCGACTGGACGGGGGAGCACCCACCGCAGTTCCGTGGTCCGGCTCCGAAACACGTAGCAATCGTGATGGACGGCAATGGCCGCTGGGCCAACCAGCGCGGCCTCCCCAGAGTCGAAGGACATCGCATGGGAGAGCAAGCACTCCTCGACGTGGTTGCCGGAGCAATCCAGGCCGGCGTGACGCACCTCAGCGTCTACGCGTTCTCCACCGAGAATTGGCGCCGCTCGCCCGACGAAGTGCGGTTCCTGATGGGCTTCAACCGCGACGTCTTGCGTCGCAGGCGCGCCCAACTCGACGCTTGGAACGTGCGGATGCGCTGGGCTGGCCGCAAGCCGAAGCTCTGGGGCTCGGTCATCAACGAGCTGCGAGCATCTGAGCGCGCCACCGCCAACAACACGGGACTCACGTTGACCATGTGCGTGAACTACGGCGGCCGCAATGAGCTCGTAGATGCAGTTCGCGCCATCGCAGCAGATGTCGAGTCGGGCAGGCTCACACCGGGAGGCATCACTGAGCGCACGCTCGAGCGGCACCTGTATGTTCCCGAACTCCCGGACGTCGATCTGTTCCTGCGCAGCTCGGGAGAACAGCGCACGAGCAACTTTATGCTGTGGCAGTCCGCCTACGCAGAGATGGTGTTTTTGGACACGCTGTGGCCAGATTTCGGGCGCGCTGAACTCTGGCGCGCAATCCAGGTCTACCACGATCGAGATCGCCGCTTTGGCGGCGCAATTGACACCCCTGACGCGCCGAACCGGTGAGCTGCGTCGTTCGCGCTGGCGCGTGAGAGAATAGGGAGGTTATGACTTCCCAGACTCTTCGCGAATCCCCGCTTCGCATCGGGCCGCTTGAACTTGACGTGCCCGTGATCCTTGCCCCGATGGCCGGGATCACGAACACTGCGTTTCGTAGGCTCTGCCGCGAGTACGGCGCCGGGCTCTACGTCAGCGAGATGATCACGAGCCGCGCGCTGGTCGAACGCACGCCGGATTCGATGCGGCTCATCAAGCATCACGAGAGCGAAACCCCGCGTTCGATCCAGCTCTACGGAGTCGATCCGAAGACGGTATCCGAAGCCGTGCGTTTCTTGGTGGATCAGGACCTCGCCGATCACATCGATCTCAATTTCGGGTGCCCGGTCCCGAAGGTGACCCGCAAGGGGGGCGGGTCCGCGCTTCCCTGGAAGAGTGATCTTTTCCGGGCGATCGTCTCTGGCGCAGTCAAAGCCGCCGGTACGATCCCGCTCACCATCAAGATGCGCAAGGGGATCGACGAAGATCACCTCACCTACCTCGACGCAGCGCGAGCTGCAGAAGACGCGGGCGTCGCAGCCATCGCGCTTCACGGACGCACCGCAAACGAGTTCTACTCTGGCCAAGCCGATTGGTCGTCGATCGCGACGCTCAAGGAGACCATCACGAGCGTCCCGATCCTCGGCAACGGCGATATCTGGTCAGCGGAAGACGCGATCCGGATGGTCCGGGAAACGGGCTGCGACGGCGTCGTCGTCGGTCGGGGCTGTCTGGGACGCCCCTGGCTCTTCGGTGATCTTGCCGCGGCTTTTCGTGCGGAGGCCGGCGAGCTCAGTCAGGATGAGGCAGAGGCCGCGATCGCGCGACCCCCGCTTGGTTTCGTCATGGAGGCGATGCGTCGACACACTGAGTTGCTCGTGGAGTTCTATGACGGCGATGAGCCACACGCCTGCCGCGATATCCGCAAACACGTCGCCTGGTATTACAAGGGGTACGGTGTGGGAGGCGATACCCGGCGTGCTCTCGCGACCGTCGAGTCGATCACACAAATGGACGAGATCTTTGGCACGATGGACCGCAGCATGCCTTACCCGGGTGAAGGGGCTGAGGGGCAGCGCGGCCGTGCTGGTTCACCCAAGCGCGTGCACTTGCCAGACGGATGGTTGAATACCCGCACCAGTGAGGGCATCGACTACGCCGACCTCGCAGAGGCCGAGCGAGACGATTCCGGTGGTTGATCACGGCTTGCCAGCGGGGTATGGACCGGCCGATGCCGAGCGCTTCAGCCCGGAGACCCACGGGGGTGCGCGCAGCGATTTTGCGCGTGACCGCGCCCGCGTGCTGCACTCGAGCGGCTGGCGCCGGCTCGCCGCGAAGACCCAGGTGCTCAGCCCGACGGCGGGCATCGATTTCGCACGCAACCGGCTCACCCACTCGCTCGAAGTTGCGCAAATCGGCCGCGAGCTCGCAGTGTCACTCGGACTCGCGCAGGACGTCGTAGACACTGCGTGCCTTGCGCACGATCTCGGCCACCCGCCGTTCGGGCACAATGGCGAAAAGGCGCTGAACTCCTGGGCCGCCGACGCAGGTGGCTTCGAAGGCAATGCGCAAACCCTCCGGGTGCTCACCAGACTCGAACCGAAGCGGTTCGCTGCTGACGGCTCGAGTATTGGCCTCAACCTCACCCGCGCCACCCTTGATGCCAGCTGCAAGTACCCGTGGAGCTTGCCCGAGGCAGCGCCTGGAAGCATGAAGTTCGGGTACTTCGCCGACGATGAGCCGGTCTTCGCCTGGCTCCGGTCTGGCGCTCCGGATCGCATCAAGTGCGCGGAGGCACAGGTGATGGACCTCTCCGATGACATCGCGTACTCAGTGCACGACTTCGAAGACGCTGTGGTGAGCGAGTACATCGATCCTGAGATTTTGACGTCCCGGTCAGGCCACGACTCCCTCATCCGCGCCGTATCGGAGTGGGCCAGTGGCGACTTTACCAGCGATCAACTTGGCGCGGCCTTCGATCGGATCTCCGAGACGGCAACGTGGCTCACTCGCTGGGATGGATCCCGTGCGCACCAAGCACAACTGAAGAATTTCACGAGCGACATGATTGGCCGCTTCGCACGGACGGCAGTTTCCGCGACTCTCGCAGCGGCCGATGGCGTGCCCCTTGCGCGCTATGGCGCCAGCATCGTGGTGCCAGTCGAGATCCGCGCCGAAATCGCGGTGCTGAAAGGTATTGTCGCGGCGTTCGTCATGGCGAGCGGTCGCAGACAACCCACCTATCGACGGCAACGCGAACTCCTCACGGATCTCCTCGAAGCGCTGTGGGCAGCGGGGGAGTCAAGCCTGGAACCGGCATTCGCTGCCGATTACCGCGCCGCGAAAGACGAGGCCGGCGCGCGGCGCGCGGTCGTCGACCAGGTCGCTTCGCTGACAGACCAGTCCGCGATCTCCTGGCACAAACAGTTCTGCGACATCCCACTCGTCTAGCCCGGCGCAGCAGCACACACGACGGCGCTAAGCTGGCAGCTATGGCAGGCCGGATCCGCGCGAGCGACGTTGAGGAAGTGAAGCGACGCACGAACCTTGGTGACCTCGTGGGAGACTACGTCACGCTGAAAAGCGCTGGAATCGACTCAATGAAGGGGCTCTGTCCTTTCCACGACGAGCGCAGCCCGAGCTTCCACGTGCGCCCAGCACTCGGCTACTACCACTGCTTTGGGTGCGGCGAATCTGGCGACGCTTTCTCGTTCCTGCAGCGCATGGATCACCTCACCTTCGCAGAGTCAGTGGAGCGGCTCGCGGCCCGAATTCACTACGGACTCACCTATGAAGAGGGCGGATACACACGCGAAGAGGGTCCCAACCGTGCCCGGTTGCTCGCCGCGAACCAGGCCGCCGCCGCCTACTATGTCGCTCAGCTTGCCAGCGAAGAAGGCGCCGCTGGCCGCGCTTTCCTTGAGCAGCGGGGCTTTGACCCGGCAGCTGCAACGCTGTTCGGAGTCGGCTATGCGCCGCGCGGGTGGAGTCACCTCACCGATGCCTTGAAATCGCAGGGGTACACACCGGCTGAACTCGCACAGGCGGGACTCGTATCTGAAGGACAGCGCGGCGTTTACGACCGGTTCCGTGGCCGCGTGGTGTGGCCGATCCGCGACACAAGCGGGCAAACCCTGGGCTTCGGCGCACGGAAGCTCTACGACGATGACAACGGTCCGAAATACCTCAACACTCCGGAGACTCCGGTCTATCACAAGTCCCAGGTGCTCTACGGGCTCGACCTTGCCAAGCGAGCAATCTCGCGCGGCAAACGCGCCGTGGTTGTGGAGGGCTACACCGATGTGATGGCGTGCCACCTCGCAGGTATCGACACCGCGGTCGCCACCTGCGGCACCGCGTTTGGCAAGGACCACATCTCAATTCTGCGTCGGATCATGGGCGATGACTCGGCCGCCGAGGTCATCTTCACGTTCGATCCCGATGAAGCCGGCCAAAAAGCTGCGCTGCGGGCATTCAGCGAGGAAAAGCGATTCACCGCCCAGACCTACGTCGCCGTAGCTCCGGAGGGCTTCGACCCCTGCGATCTGCGTCTCCACCGCGGAGATGAGGCCGTGCGCGAGCTGTTTACCCGGAAGCAGCCGCTGTTCGAATTCGCACTGCGGCAGGCCGTGTCACGCTTCGATCTGAACTCCGTTGAAGGCCGCGTTTCGGCGCTGCGCGCCTCCGCACCGATCGTTGCGGAAATCAAGGACCCGTCGCTGCGACCCGGGTATGCCCGGGAACTCGCACGGATGCTGGGCGTCGAGCTCGGTGAAGTTCAACACGCAGTCCGCACAGCGGAGCGCGCGCCGCAAGCCCCACGTGGAGGCCAGCACGAACCCCGAGGCGCGTACCAAGACTCAAGCCCGATGTCACAGGATCCACAGTGGCAGGGCGCGCCTCAGCAGCAGCCAGCGCCGACAGCGGTGAAGTTGTCAATGCTGCGCAACACACCAACCACGAGGCTCGAGCGCGACGCGCTCATGGCGATGCTCCAGCTCGGTGACTCGGTCGGCGCGGAGCTGCTCCAGCAGGCGGCAACCGCGCAAGTATCGGAGCCGCATCTTCGCGTGGCCCGAGATGCGATCGCCGCGGCCCTGCCAGCGCTCGGCACCCCCGGCTGGATCGACACCGTGGTGGCCGCGGCGCCTGACACCCACAAGGGATTGCTCCGTGAACTCGCGGTCGTGCCGATGCCGGAACGCCGGCCCGACCAACTCGCGATCTACGCCAAGGACGTGATCGTCTCCCTTTTGGACCGCGACCTCGTCGGGCTCAAGCAAGAACTGTTGGCACGGATGCAGCGCATTGGCGATTCCTCTGATGCGGCGTCCAGACGCTTACAGGAACAACTCGTGGCACTCGAGGCAGCGAGACGCGGGCTACGCGAAGAATAGCCGAGGCGGCGGGCCGCCCGGTTTCAGCGCCCTCCAATGCTCTAGGCTGACGCCAAAACCGCAGTACGCACCTGATCCCACCCCCGAGGAGCACGACGCATGGCCCACCCCGACCTCGAAGCGAACCCCACGATCCGCGTGTCAGATCTCTCGCTGTCTTACCCGGCTCACGCCGGCGGGCGCGAGTTCGCCGCGGTGGAGGGCCTCAGCTTTGATGTGCCACGAGGTGACGTCGTCGCGCTCCTCGGCGAGAGCGGATCCGGTAAATCAACACTCGCGAGGTTCCTTGCAGGCCGCGCAACGGACGCGGGGGAGAAGTCGGCCCGGATCAAACTCACCGGTGGTGAGGCCTCAGTGTTTGACCTCCCCATGCGCCGGCTCGGAAGACGCGCCCGTACCAGACTCACCGCATACGTGGGGCACCTCGCCCAAGATGCAGGTGCCACGCTGACACCTGAGCTCAACGTCGGAGACATTCTGTTTGAGCCGATCGTAGAGCGCAACAAGAACTTTGACCGCGACGCACTCGGCGAGCTAATAGCCGAAATGATGGACATCGTCGCGCTGCCACTCGCCAAACTGCAGGAATACCCCTACGAACTCTCGAAAGGCCAGCGCCAGCGCGTTGCCGTGATGCGCTCACTCATGTTGGATCCGACACTCCTGGTCGCAGACGAACCGACGCTCGGCGTCGACGCCAACAATCGGCCTCGAATTGTCGAACTCCTGCGCTGGTACCGAGCACGCACGAATGCGACCATGCTGCTGATCAGTCACGACATCGGCATGCTCGAAGCACTGGTGCGCGACGTGCTGGTGCTCCAGGAGGGGCGCCTCGTCGGTCACGGTGATATCAACGAAATTTTCAGGAACGCGGATCATGGCTACGTGCAGCGCTTGGCCCAGGCCCTGCGAGCCACCGCCTACGACGAGATCGCAGAAGAGTAGGCGGCGCGCCCGGCGGGGCAGACTGGATTTGCAACCGCTTCAGCCAGCTTGGTACGATATTCAGGTTGCAACGCAATGATCCCCTGTAGCTCAGCTGGCAGAGCGCTTGACTGTTAATCAGGATGTCGCTGGTTCGAACCCAGCCGGGGGAGCGACCACAGCCCTCACCATTATGGTGGGGGCTGTTCGCATTTTACCGAGGGAGTTGACGTGCCACATTCCATCGTTCCGCCCGATCAAGAGCCCCCCGCAGCCCCCACCGCCGCTGACACACAGGGGCACGGCATCATCGTGAGTCTCGATCCCGAGCACACCCCCGAACTCCACGCCACCGTATGGCTCGCCCCAGGCGCAGTCATTGCTGGTGCCGTCAGCATCGCCGCCGACACCAGCGTCTGGTACAACGCTGTCGTCCGCGGCGACTCCGACACGGTGCGGATTGGCCAACGCAGCAACGTGCAAGACGGGGTCGTGATCCACACCCAGCGGGGGGACCCCGCTGTGATCGGAGATGATGTCTCCATCGGACACAACGCGGTTGTACACGGCGCCACGATCGAAAACGGTTGCCTCATCGGCATGAGCTCAACCGTGCTCAGCGGCGCAGTCGTGGGCACCGGCACACTCATCGCCGCAGGCGCACTCGTTCCCCAAAACGTGACCATCCCACCACACTCGCTCGTCGCGGGCGTGCCAGGAAGAGTGATTCGAGAACTCCGCCCAGACGAGCGGGAGCACGTGCGCGAAAACGCCGCCGTATACCTGGGTTATACCGCAGACCACCGCGCCGCGACACGCGGCGCGGACCCCCAGGTGGAACACGCCCAGCCAAATCCACTATGATCGTGGAGGCGCTTTCAAGTGCTGCGGGGATGTAGCTCAATGGTAGAGCCTTAGTCTTCCAAACTAATTACGCGGGTTCGATTCCCGTCATCCCCTCTGAACGGGCCTTTTCCTCCACGAGAAGGCCCGTTCTTTGCGTTCACCACTCCGTGAATCCCAATGAACCCGGAACTGGCTTCGCAGGCTCAGCCAGCGCCACAGCCGCGCAACGCTGCGCGTCGCCCCATGCGGCCAGGCGGGGTTCGATTCCCGTCATCCCCTCTGAACGGGCCTTTTCCTCCACGAGAAGGCCCGTTCTTTGCGTTCACCACTCCGGGAATCCCAATGAACCCGGAACTGGCTTCGCAGGCTCAGCCAGCACCACAGCCGCGCAACGCTGCGCGTCGCCCCATGCGGCCAGGCGGGGTTCGATTCCCGTCATCCCCTCTGAACGGGCCTTTTCCTCCACGAGAAGGCCCGTTCTTTGCGTTCACCACTCCGGGAATCCCAATGAACCCGGAACTGGCTTCGCAGGCTCAGCCAGCACCACAGCCGCGCAACGCTGCGCGTCGCCCATGCGGCCAGGCGGGGTTCGATTCCCGTCATCCCCTCTGAACGGGCCTTTTCCTCCACGAGAAGGCCCGTTCTTTGCGTTCACCACTCCGCGAATCCCAATGAACCCGAACCTGGCTTCGCAGGCTCAGCCAGCGCCACAGCCGCGCAACGCTGCGCGTCGCCCATGCGGCCAGGCGGGGTTCGATTCCCGTCATCCCCTCTGAACGGGCACCCGCGCTCAGTGGGCGATGCCCTGGCGCAGAGCAGGGGATTCTCATGCCGAAAACACCCAATGACCCGCCACGCGGAGCGCCAGTGTGCATTCACCCGGGGAGTTTCAGCTAGACTTGCTCAGGTTGCGCGCGTAATGCGTGTTCCGTCTGTGAAACCCTCGGGTTTTTCGGGGCGTAGCTCAGCTTGGCTAGAGCGCCCGCTTTGGGAGCGGGAGGTCGCAGGTTCGAATCCTGTCGCCCCGACGAGGACTAACCGGTCCACACAGGCTGATATGCAGCACGATTTTCGATCATTGAGAGGCCAAATTGCCGAAGACGACAGCTGAGAAGCTCACTCCGACCCGCGTCAAGCTGAGCGTTGACGTCACGCTCGACGAGCTGGAGCCCTACCTCAAGCAGGCGTACAAGACCATTGCCGAGCAGGTTTCGATTCCTGGCTTCCGCAAGGGCAAGGTTCCGGCACCGATCATCGATCAGCGCGTCGGCCGCGAAGCAGTCATCCAGGAAGCCGTCAACGCTTCACTCGATAACTTCTACCAGGTCGCACTCGGCGAGTCGAACGAGCGCCCGATGGGTCGCCCGACTGCAGACGTGGCTGCATGGCCCGATGCGAAGGACCCGAAGAGCACGCTCAGCCTCGTGTTCGAGGTTGAGGTTCGTCCCGAGTTCACGCTGCCCAAGTACGACGGAATCAAGCTGACCGTCGACAACGCGCAGATCGACGCCGACGCTGTCGAGGCAGAGCTCACGAAGCTGCGCGAGCGCTTCGGAACGCTCGTCACGGTCGATCGCCCCGCGAAGACCGGTGATTTCGTCGAGCTCGATCTCGTCGCAACGGTCGACGGCGAAGAGGTCGACCAGGCTTCCGGCGTCTCCTACGAGGTCGGAGCAGGCAACCTGCTCGAAGGCACCGATGAGGCAGTTGAGACGCTCACCGCCGGTGAGTCCACCACCTTCACCTCGCAGCTGCTCGGCGGCGAGCACGAGGGCCGCGACGCTGAAGTGGCGCTGACGCTGACCGCTGTCAAGGAGCGCGAGCTTCCGGAAGCTGACGATGAGTTCGCACAGCTCGCGAGTGAATTTGACACTATCGATGAGCTCCGAGAGAGCCTCAAGGAGCAGGTCGGCCGCGCCGGTGTGTTCGCACAGGGCCAGCAGGCACGCGACCTCTTCACCGACACGCTGATCGAGAAGGCCGGCATCCCGGTTTCCGAGGAGCTCGTCGAAGAAGAAGTCCACCGTCACCTTGAGGGCGAAGGCCGTCTCGAAGACGACGAGCACCGCGCAGAGGTCCGCATCTCGTCGGAGAAGCAGATCCAGCTGCAGCTGCTGCTCGACGCAATTGTTGAGGCCGAGGAAGTCACCCCGACCCAGAACGAGCTCTCGCAGTACATTTTCCAGTCGGCACAGCAGTACGGCATGGAGCCCACGGAGTTCCTGCAGGCGATCAGCCAGGGCAACCAGATGGGTGTCATCCTCGGCGAGGTCACCCGCAACAAGGCGCTCGCGCTCGCGCTCGCCAAGGCAACTGTTGTCGATCAGGACGGCAACGCCGTTGATCTGAGCGAGTTCACCGCGGTTGACGTCGAAGACGAGGCAGAGGCAGAGGGCGCCGAGGATGCGCCTGCCGAGAAGCCCGCCAAGAAGGCACCCGCGAAGAAGGCCGCTGCAAAGAAGGCCGACAAGCCTGCAGCGACCGAGGAGCCCGCTCTCGACGATGACGAGGCTGCCAAGAAGGCCGCACGCTCCGCCGCAGCAAAGAAGGCCGCAGCGACCCGCGCAGCAAAGAAGGCCGCTGCTGAGGCAGCAGAGTAAGCTTCTGAGCCCGCACTGAGTCGGAGCCCCTCACCCTTCGGGGTGGGGGGCTCCGCTCGTTTGTCTCAGTGCGCTCGCATGGACACCCGCCGCGGGTGCGCATGCGCCGACGGCGAACAATCGCACAAGCCGCCCGGCAACTCGATACTCTCGAATCAAGAAACAACGATTGGAGCTCCGAATGGCAGAACAGACGCCACCGAACAGTGTGTTCGAACGCCTGCTGAAGGATCGCATCATTTGGCTCGGATCCGAAGTGCGCGATGACAACGCAAACGAGATCTGCGCCAAGATTCTTCTGCTCGCGGCCGAGGACCCCGAGGCAGATATCTATCTGTACATCAACTCGCCGGGTGGATCCATCACCGCGGGTATGGCGATCTACGACACGATGTCCTTCGTGCCGAACGACATCGTCACGGTTGGAATCGGCATGGCGGCCTCCATGGGGCAGTTCCTCCTCACTGCGGGCACCAAGGGCAAGCGGTACATCACTCCGAACGCTCGAGTGTTGCTGCACCAGCCCCACGGCGGCTTTGGCGGCACGGCAAGCGACATTCAGACGCAGGCCCAGCTCATCACCTCGATGAAGAACCGCCTGGCTGAAATCACCGCTGCGCAGACCGGCAAGACGGTCGAGCAGATCAACGAGGACGGAGACCGCGACCGCTGGTTCTCCGCTCAGGAAGCGCTCGAGTATGGTTTCGTCGACTTCATCCGCGATTCCGCAACTGACGTCGTTGGCGGCGGCGGGACGAAGCGCTAAATCATGGGACAGGAAGCAAACAATTCGATGATGACCTCACACATGCCCACCGCTGGCGGAAGCACTCTCCAGGTGCCCGGCTCGCGCTACGTGCTCCCGTCCTTCGAGGAGCGCACCGCTTATGGGTACAAGCGCCAGGATCCCTACGCCAAGCTCTTCGAGGACCGCATCATTTTCCTCGGGGTGCAGGTCGACGACGCATCGGCTGACGACGTCATGGCACAGCTGCTCGTGTTGGAGAGCCAGGATCCTGAGCGTGACATCACCATGTACATCAACTCGCCAGGTGGTTCATTCACAGCGATGACGGCGATCTACGACACGATGCAGTACATCCGCCCGCATGTGCAGACGGTATGCCTTGGCCAGGCGGCTTCCGCTGCTGCGGTGCTCCTTGCAGGTGGATCGCCGGGGAAGCGGCTCGCGCTACCCAACGCCCGCGTGCTGATCCACCAGCCGTCCTCAGGGCAGGGTGGGCACGGCCAGGCCTCAGATATCGAGATTCAGGCGCGCGAGATTCTGCGCATGCGTGAGTGGCTCGAAGAGACGCTCTCGAAGCACTCAAAGCGCTCGATCGAAGAGGTCCACAAGGACATTGATCGTGACAAGATCCTCAGCGCGCAGGAAGCGCTTGAGTACGGTCTCGTTGATCAGGTACTCACCAGTCGGAAGAACCCGCAGCCAGTTCTCCCGTAACTGACTGTCGGGCCCCGGGGTACGCCCCGGGGCCCGCGGCGTGCCGCGGCCAATTGTCGGGGGTGGCCGCTAGTCTCTAAAGAGTTCCCCGACAGAGTGTGAAGGAGCCTCAGCATGGCGAAGATCGGCGAAAGCAGCGAGCTGCTCAAGTGCTCCTTCTGCGGCAAATCGCAGAAGCAAGTGCAGCAGCTTATTGCGGGACCCCAGATCTACATCTGTGACGAGTGCGTTGCGTTGTGCAATGAGATCATCGAAGAGCGCCTTGCCGAGACACAGACGAGCGAGTCCTCTGATTTCACCCTTCACAAGCCCCGTGAGATCTCTGATTTCCTCGACGAGTACGTCATCGGGCAGGATCGCGCGAAGCAGTCCCTTGCGGTTGCTGTGTACAACCACTACAAGCGGGTGCGTGCCGCAGCTACGCTCACGAGCGCAGATGTTGTGGCTGAGCAAGTCGAGATTGAAAAGTCCAATATCCTCATGATCGGGCCGACCGGTTGTGGCAAGACCTACCTCGCACAGTCGCTCGCACGGCAGCTGGGAGTGCCTTTCGCGGTGGCGGACGCTACGGCCCTCACAGAGGCGGGGTACGTCGGCGAAGACGTCGAGAACATTCTCCTCAAGCTGCTCCAGGCAGCAGACTTCGACATCCAGCGCGCTGAAACCGGCATCATCTACATTGACGAGATCGATAAAATCTCGCGCAAGGCTGAGAACCCGTCAATTACTCGCGATGTGTCGGGAGAAGGCGTGCAGCAGGCGCTGCTGAAGATTCTCGAGGGCACCGTCGCCTCAATTCCGCCGCAGGGCGGCCGCAAGCATCCGAACCAGGAATTCCTGCAGCTCGACACCACCAATGTGCTGTTCATTGTTGCCGGTGCGTTCTCCGGGCTTGAAGAGATCATCGGCTCGCGCCTCGGGAAGGGCGGCATTGGCTTCGGAGCCCCGGTGACCACTCGGCGCAACGACGAAAACCTCTTCGCCAAAGTGGAACCCGAGGATCTACACAAGTTTGGATTGATCCCCGAGTTCATTGGCCGCCTCCCCGTTGTGGCGACGGTCGACCCACTCGACGTGCCGGCCCTCACCCGGATCCTCACCGAACCACGCAATGCGCTCGTGAAGCAATACCAGCGCATGTTTGAGCTGGACGGCGTCGGTCTTGAGTTCGAGGAGGCGGCGCTCGAAGCGATCGCCGAACTCGCCGTCGAGCGCAAGACAGGCGCCCGAGGCCTGCGCTCGATCCTGGAGCGCGTCCTGGGCTCTGTGATGTTCGAGGTGCCCTCGAGCGACGAGGTCACCAAAGTCATCGTGACTCGCGAATCTGTGCTGGGGGAGACCGGCCCGCGTGTGCTGCAGGCCCGAGGCGGTCGCGAAAGCGCCTAGGGAGCCGACTGTCCGGTCCCGCAATCGCTGGAGTCTGCCCTTCGGACACCGCCCACGCACTCCAAGCGGGCCCACGCTCCAGCCTCGCTACACAAGGCGGCCTCGCCAAACGCTCCAGCTTCGCTACACAAGGCAGCCTCGCAAAACGCTCCAGCCTCGCCAAACACGGTAGCCTCGCCAACCGCTCCAAGCTGCGCCCACGCGAAATCCTCGCCTACCCGCTCGGGCGACGCTGGGAGCGTGCGCGCGAATTGACGGGAGTCTTGTTCTCGCTGCCCGCGCCTGGACAAGCGCACGTTGACGCAGTGCTTCGGAATCGCGCCAGCACAACGCTCTCCCACGTGCGAAACGCGGAGGCGGGGAGTGCTGAGACGGCACTTCGATCCGCGACTACCCGCACGAATACGACGCGTTCGCCCCACAGCGGTGTTTCGGCACACGTGAGTCACGGTCACGCAGACAGCCTCAGCCACTTCGCTCCCGCACAGTGCATGCAGGGAAAATGCCCACATCAGCGAGGCTGACGTGGGCACCTCTTCGAGCTACTCAGCGGTAACGTCGTAGCTCAGGAGCACTGAGCCGTCACTCTGAGGGATGGTCACCGCCACAGCGGTGGTACTGGCGCTGCTGAGCAGGGCGGAGAGACCGCCATCCGCGCTCGCAGTGACCTCTGTCGCGGCGAAGCCACTCTCAGCAATAATGCTCTGCCACAGCTGATCGGCTTCAGCCTGGTTCGCAGCTCGAAGCACGACGAACCAGTCGGTCGCCGAGCGTTCGCCGGCGTCATCCACCGTCGCGCCGGGCGGAACCACGAAGCGTTCGCTCGGGAACGACGCAGGGAGTTGCGCGTCCTTCTGTTCGACCGCGGGGTCGTTCTGCTCTGGCCAGCTCTCGCCAGTACTCGTGCCGCCCTTGCCTGCAAGATCATCTACGGGAGCAGGTTTCCCGGAGCTGTCTCCCGCCGAGGCGCCCGGCTTCGCGGAGGGCTTGGCGGAGGGCTTCGGCGTACTCGATCCAGACGGAGTCTTCGTGCCCCTCTCAGATGACTGCGGCGCCGGCGGATCAGGCGCGCAGGCGGTGAGCGAACCCAGCAATGCCGCGCCGACGAGCAGTGAGCCGGCCGCGACACCGAGGCGTCGCAGCTTCACGGAAGCTGGTCTCCGCACACCCCATGCCCACTTACCCAGCATCGGCATTCCTCTCAGCTCAGCCAGTCATCATCGTCATCAAGAATGCCGGAGACGTCACTCGCGCGCGCACCAGCTCCCTGCTCATCCTCCCGGATCGCACTGTGAACCTGCTCAGCAGCAAGCTCCCGCACAGTCACGTCACCCGCGGCATCCTGCGACACGAGCACCAGCTCGTCCAACGCGCACCGAGGCCGCCCTTCAAGCCAGGTCAGCGTCCAGGACCCGGCAGCCGGAAAGCGAGCCTCCTGCGCGGCGATTTCTGCGTGCAGCTCAGGGGCACGCCGCGGTGCGGCGTCTGCCCAACCGACCAGCGTGCCCCGAGCTGCATCGCCTACGCCTCGGTCTGTTCGAGCTGGATCTCTGCGACCACGACTGCGTCGACCTCACCCGCTTCAATCCGGAGTTCCACGATTCGCCCAACAGCGGCGAGATCCGTTGCGGCCGCCTGCAGGCGATCCCGGTCTGCAGCCGGTGCGTGCACAATCGCGAGAGTGACCGGCGTCTTCTGCGATGCCTTCGCGGCGGTCTTCGCACCGCGCACACCGATCAGTGCGCCGCCTACCAGGCTGAGAAGCCCGGCGTCAGCGTCTGTGCCAGCCAATTGAAGCGGCTCATCCGCCGTGGGCCACGCCGCTTGGTGCACGGAGCCTTCACCGAACCATGACCAGACCTCTTCGGTAGCGAACGGCAGGAATGGCGCGAGCAGCCGCACGAACACCGATAGCGCGGCACGTAGCGCGGTCACTGCAGAGGCACGCGGCTGGCCGGTGCCGTCGTCTCCAACTGCGCCGTGCGCGCGCTCCTTGACGAGCTCCAAGTAGTCGTCGCAGAACGTCCAGAAATAGGACTCCGTAAGCTCCAGAGCTCGTGCGTGATCGTAGGCCTCGAACGCGGCCGTTGCATCCTCGATCACGCGCGCAAGGCCGGCAAGCATCGACTTGTCGAGCGCCTCGGTCACGTTGCCGACACCTGTGGCGTCAAAGCCGAGCGTGAACTTCGCGGCGTTGAGCAGCTTGATCGCGAGGCGTCGCCCGATCTTGATCTGGGTCGGGTTCTGCGGATCAAACGACGCGTCCGTGCCGAGCTTCGCGGATGAAGCCCAATAGCGCACGGCGTCGGAGCCGTGCTGCTCAAGCATGCCCGCTGGAGTCACCACATTGCCCTTGGACTTCGACATCTTCTTGCGGTCTGGATCCAAGATCCAACCGGAGATACCAGCGTTCTCCCACGGGAGCTGCCCACACTCAAGCTCCGAGCGCAGGAGCGTAGAGAACAGCCAGGTGCGGATGATGTCTTGCCCCTGCGGGCGGAGGCTGTACGGGTACACAAGCTTGAACAGCTCGGGATCTCGCTCCCAGCCGCCGGCGAGCTGTGGGGTGAGCGATGAGGTCGCCCACGTGTCCATGACGTCCACTTCACCCTGGAAGCCGCCGGCGACTCCGCGCTGCTCGGCGGTGTAGCCGGTCGGCACATCGCTGGAGGGGTCGACCGGGAGCTGGTCAACAGAAGGGAGAATCGGTTCGTCGAACACCGGGTTACCCTCAGCATCGAGCGGATACCACACGGGCAGCGGGACGCCGAAGAAGCGCTGACGGGAGATGAGCCAGTCGCCGGAGAGCCCCTCAACCCAGTTCTCGTAGCGCACGCGCATGAAGTCAGGGTGCCAGTTCAGTTCTTTGCCGTGCGCGAGGAGACGCTCACGGAGCCCCTCGTTGCGGGCACCGTTCGCGATGTACCACTGACGGGTCGAGACGATCTCGAGCGGCTTGTCGCCCTTTTCGAAGAACTTCACCGGATGAGTGATCTTGCGAATCTCGCCCGTAAGCTCGCCCGACGCCTGAAGCAGTTCCACCATCGTTTGCTTCGCGCTGAAGACGGTCTTGCCCGCGATCTGGGCATAGGCTTCGCGACCAGACTCAGAGGTGATCACAGCGGGAGCTTCCTGCAGCACACGGCCGTCGAAGCCGAGAATTGCGCGGTTCGGCAAGTCCAGCTCGCGCCACCACACGACATCGGTGACGTCTCCGAACGTGCAGATCATAGCGATGCCAGTGCCCTTGTCCTGCTTCGCGAGGTGATGCGCCACAATCGGCACCTCGACGTCAAAGATGGGGGTGCGCACGGTCGTGCCGAACAGCGGCTGGAAGCGCTCATCGTCCGGGTGAGCAACGAGGGCAACACACGCCGCGAGTAGCTCAGGGCGCGTGGTGTCGATGAGGATATCGTCGCCCCCGTCAGTGCGGTGGAAAGCGAGCGTGTGGTAGGCACTCGGCTGTTCCCGGTCTTCGAGCTCCGCTTGCGCGACTGCCGTTCGGAATGTGATGTCCCACAGGGTCGGCGCCTGGGCCTGATAGGCCTCGCCGCGCTCAACGTTGCGGATGAACGCCAACTGCGATGCGCGGAGCGACTCGGAGCCGATGGTGCGGTAGCTCTGCGTCCAGTCGACCGAGAGTCCGAGGCTTCGCCAGAGGTCCTCGAACTGCTTCTCGTCCTCAACCGTGAGGCGTTCGCACAGCTCGATGAAGTTGCGGCGAGAGATCGGCTGCTGGTCGGCGGCCTTGATGCTCTTGCCGTCGCCGCCCTCGTGCGGCGGAGTGAATCCTTCGACGTAGGGGAGCGACGGATCACAGCGCACGCCGTAGTAGTTCTGCACACGGCGCTCGGTGGGCAGGCCGTTGTCGTCCCAGCCCATCGGATAAAAGACGCGTTTGCCCCGCATGCGCTGATACCGCGCGACCGTGTCCGTGTGTGTGTACGAGAAGACATGGCCGACATGGAGAGAGCCGGAGGCTGTGGGCGGAGGCGTGTCGATGCTGTACACGTCGGCAGCGGTGGCGCCCTCGCGCTGGAACGCGTAGGTACCTGACTCTTCCCAGACAGCCCCCCACTTCGCTTCGAGGCCTTCGAGTGCCGGCTTGTCAGGAATCGCGCTCATACTTGGCTGCTCCGTGTCTCGACGCGAGGTCGGGTTCGATGTGGGCGGCACCGCGTAGTCGGGCGTGCGCGTGTCATCGCGAAAGCCCTGGTGCCTGATGGTCAACACAGCAAGTCTAGCCGTCGTCGCAGCGAGGCATGGTCCCAGGACCGCCCCCGTGTCGCTCAGGCGAGGTAGACCGCGAGCAACGTTTCGTTCAATGCTGGATCGCCGCCTGGGACAGGCTCGGTCAGGTACTGTTCCCAGGCGATACCGCTGACATCGTGCCCTTGCTCCGCAATCCAGCCATAGAGATATCCGTAGGCGCTCCCGAGGAGTGCGTAGTCACCACGCACCAGTAGTGTTGCTGCACGCGACGCGGGAAGGGTCTCACCGTGCACCTCACCCGTTGCGGCGATCGGTGCGGCAATGGGGACCGCGACCGAAAGATCGAGTGTGTCTCCCGGCGCGCCGTGGATGACGCCCATCGGGGGAGCGGAAGGCTGGATCCCTGCGCTGCCCAGCGCCGCAAATATGAGCGGATACGCCCGGTCGTACAGACTTGGAATGGCGTCAAACGCGACGGTGTCACGGACCACGGCGAGGTGTATCTCTGGCTGCTCAACAAGTTCTGGAGCAGGGAATTCGGGGCTGTCAGATGCAGGAGTGTCGATGCTCATGGGTGCATCTTTTCATGGGATCTCCGGCAGGTCCAGAGCCGAGGAAACACGCACGCGGCGGCGCACTCGAAAGTGCACCGCCGCGTGATCACACCGCCTTTGCGGGTCAGCGCGTACCCGCTAGTTCGTGACCTCGGTCGGGAAGGCGTCCGGGAACTTGGCGAGCCACGCGGTGACTGCCTCCGGTTCCTTGCCCTCGCCGTACTCGTTCACCACGAGATCCTCAAGGGCACCGTACTGCGCGTCATCGAGCGTGATGCCCCCAATGAGTTCAGCGGCATCCGGGAAGCGCTCGGTGAAGCCCTTATTCGCGAGGAAGTGGAGCGATTCGGGATCGCCCATTGCCTTCTTCGGATCCTTGAGATCCTTCACCGGGAACGCGTCGTTGGCCCAGAAGGGACGCCACAGTGTGACAACGACGTCTTCCTTCTTATCGATCTTGTCTTTCAGCGTCGCGAGCATCGTGGCCGTTGAAGACGTCACCAGCTCGTAACTGTCCTCGAGGCCGTACTCGGGCATCATGACCGTCTCGGTCTGTTCGGTGAGGCCCGCGCTCGGCTCAATGCCATAGATCTTGCCGTCGAAACGATCAGCGTTCGCAGCCAGCTCGTCCATGGAATCGATGTCCACGTAGTCCGGCACAGCAATCGTCAGTACCGCGTTGTCGTAGTACGCACCGAGATCCTCGATGTCATCACCGTACTTCTCCATGTAGGAGGCGTGGGTCTTCTCGGACCATGCCGACGGGTAGATGTCGATGTCACCTGATGCAAGACCGGTGTACAGCACTGCCGCCTCGGTGAGCTCTTCCATCTCGACCTCGTAGCCGAGCTGCTCGAGCTGGTTTTCGAGCAGGTATGCAGTGCTCAGTCCGTCAGTCCACGAGGGGAGGAAGCCGAGCGTGATCGTCTTGTCGGCCTCATCAGTGCCGCCGCCGTTGTCGGAACTCGGGCTGCATCCGGCGAGGGCGAGCGTTGCCGCGGCTCCGAGTGCGAGAATTCCGGTGAGGTGTCGCTTGTGCATCATGCGTCTTCCTTTCTGCCCGCGCTGAGCGCGGGTCGTCTGGAGTCGGAGGCGAGTGCCCCCGGGTCGTGCAGGTGTATGGGCGAGTTAGTGTGAGACAGCTGCCGCGGGTGCTGGCCTGGCCGCGGACTTCGCAGCGGCCTTCGCAGCGCCTTGGCGCCGCGTCCGCAGCATGGAACGCAGCGACCGCTTGAAATCGGCAGGAGCGCCGAGCGCCGCGGTCACACGGTCGAGGTAGACGGCGAGCAGCACAACACCGAGACCAGCTTCAACACCCTTGCTGACATTCAGCGTCGAGATCGAGGCGATCACTTCTTTGCCCAGTCCGTTTGCGCCGGCCATGCCGGCCACGACGGCCATCGACAGGGCAAGCATGATGACCTGGTTGATCCCGGCCATGATGGTCGGCATCGCGAGCGGGAGCTGAATTCCGCGCAGGATTGCTCCGGGTTTCGCCCCGAAGGCATAGCCTGCCTCAACGGTTTCAGAATCCACACCGCGGATTCCGAGCTCGGTGAAGCGCACCCCCGGCGGGAGCGCGAAGATGATCGTCGCGAAGACGCCCGGCGCGAATCCGATCGTAAAGAAGATCACCGCGGGGATGAGGTAGACGAATGCCGGCATCGTCTGCATGAAGTCGAGGATCGGCTTGATCGTCGCGCTCACCCGGTCGTTTCGCGCTGCCCAGATGCCAAGCGGCACTGCAATTGCCACGGCGATCACGGTCGCGATCAGCACGAGAGCGAGTGTGTAGAGCGCGTTTTCCCACTGCCCCATTGCGACGATGGCGAGCAACGTCACGACAGTCCCGATCGCAAACTGCCACGAGCGCACCAACCACCCAATGAGGGCCAGCACGAGAATGAGGAGCAGAAACGGCGTGGCGATGAGTACGTCACTGAGCTCGGATACGAGCCAGTTCATGACGAAACCCACGACGCCGAGGAAACCGTCGAACGCGTTCTTGAACCAGTCAAGTGCCGCCGCTGCCCAGTCCCCAACAGGAACTCGGATCAGATCCATAATGCTGTCCTGAGTCTTCACAGTGCTTCCTCCGAACCGGCGGCAACCGCTTCAGCGGCGCTCTCGAGGTGGGTCGTTGCCAGGGTTTCGGTGATCATCGCCGAGGTCACGGTCGGGAGCGGCTCAATCACCGGAATCTCCGTCGTGATAGCGGGGAGGTCAGTGAGGGCAGCGAGCAGGGTCACGCGTGGGACCACGCCAATGAGTCGATCCTGGTCGTCGATGACGGCGACGGGAAGGGGGCTCTCGACCGCCATTTCGAAGAGATCTGAAATCACCTGATCCGGGCGGACCACGGAAGGCGTTGGGCGCAGCACGTCTTTCAGGTCGGTGCCACCCTCGCGCACCTGACGCAGCACATCCTTGTCTCGCACGACACCGAGCAGGGTGCGAGCTCCGGTGGTGACGAAACACGCTGAGGTCTGGAGGTCGCGCATCGTGCGCAGCGCCGTACGCGGGCCAGCTGAGCCGGGGACAACTGCGCGCGGTGGCTCCATCACGTCGCCTGCCGTCAGCACGCGAGCGCGGTCGACATCCTGCACGAACTGTGCCACATAGTCATTGGCAGGATCAGTGAGGATGTCGTTCGGGGTGCCGACCTGCACGATGCGGCCGTCGCGCATGACGGCGATGCGGTCTCCGAGGAACATTGCTTCATTCAAGTCGTGCGTGATAAAGACAATGGTCTTCTTGAGCTCCTGCTGGAGCTCAACGAGCTGTTCCTGCATCTCGCGTCGAATCAGCGGGTCAAGAGCGGAGAATGCCTCATCCATCAGCAGGACGTCCGTGTCGGCGGCAAAGGCTCGTGCAATACCCACGCGTTGCTGCATCCCACCGGAGAGCTCGCCGGGCAGGCGCTCTTCCCAGCCGCTCAGGCCTACGCGCTCCAGCCAGTGCTGTGCGCGCTCGCGCCGGTCGACCGGAGCGACGCCTTGCAGTTCCAGGCCGTAGGCAACGTTATCAATGACTGTGCGGTGCGGGAGGAGCGCGAAGTGCTGGAACACCATCGACATCCGGTCGCGCCGCAGGTCGCGGAGTTCAGCGGTGCCGAGCCCGACGACCTCGGTTCCAAACACCTTGATGGACCCGTCAGTCGTATCGTTCAGGCCGTTCAGCATTCGAATAAGCGTTGACTTACCCGAGCCGGAGAGGCCCATCACGACAAAGATCTCGCCTGGCTGCACATCGAAGCTGGCGTCAATGACGGCGGCCGTGCCCTGGCTCCGAAGCTGCTCACGGCTCAGGCCGTTGCGGAGGCGCTTCACGACCTCGCGCGGGCGCCGGCCGAATACCTTGTAGGCGCCTGCGACAGAGATTGCAGGGGTGTCCGTGGGGGTGTCGACAGGAGCCGATCCCCGCGAATCCGGTTTCCCGGACTGTTCAGTTGTGTGGGTCACTCAGTACTCCTCAGATGTTGCGCGATGATC
Organism: Leucobacter luti; assembly: GCF_019464495.1. Classification (NCBI taxonomy): domain Bacteria; kingdom Bacillati; phylum Actinomycetota; class Actinomycetes; order Micrococcales; family Microbacteriaceae; genus Leucobacter; species Leucobacter luti. Next base: position 343,599 of record NZ_CP080492.1, read on the forward strand.
CGCGGGTTACCAAAACCCGCCGGGGGTGCTCTCGTGGGCACACTCTCCCCAGATAGCCATTCGAAAGGCCAGATCTCGTATTGCGGAGCGGAACTCAGGGCGCGCCGCTTGTGTCGGGACGAGTTAGGAACTCACTCAGGCCGTCGGATCTCGACGATTCTCCTGAGAACAGGGCGGCGCGAAAATGCTGAGTCGCACTCAACGCTGGTATTGACGCTAACAAGCTTTCAGTGGATACTGCAAGGTTCTGCCGGAGCATATGCCGCCCGACGAGCGCATAAATATTGCGCTGAACAGGTATTTTCGAAAAACCACTTCGTTACCCCTTCGTTACCTAATGCGCCGATTTCACCCGATTTTGCGTCAACACCCCAGTCCATGTGACTCACGGGTGGCCTGCGGTACACTGACAGGAGCGACTGCGATCCGGCCATCACCGGGGAGTCTTCGGAAGAACCGTGCATCCTCGAGGGCGCACGCAGTAGAACCGAACGGGGACGGCCCGTCACAGCCAAACGAAGGGGCTGGATCTTGCGCAGGTTGTGGATCCGGCAAGCAGGGTGGTACCGCGGGCCGTGAGGCTCGTCCCGGCAGCGAGTGAATAACCCACGCCGGACCAAAGGACTCACATGCCGTACCCCCAGCAGCCCACAGGTGCTTCCGCTGCGGACGCCGCCGCTCAACAGCAGGGCGGAGCCGCGTTCGGCGTTGCACCATCGCCCAGCTTCCCGAGTGTTGAAGAGCGTGTGCTCCAGTTCTGGCAGGACGACGATACGTTCCAGGAGTCGATCCGGCAGCGTGAGCACGCCCCCGAGTGGGTCTTCAACGACGGCCCTCCGTTTGCCAACGGTCTGCCGCACTACGGTCACCTCTTGACCGGCTACGCGAAAGACGTGTTCCCACGATTCCAGACCATGCGCGGGCGCAAAGTGGAGCGCCGCTTCGGCTGGGACACCCACGGGCTTCCCGCCGAGCTCGAAGCGATGAAGCAGCTCGGCATCACAGAAAAGGCCCAGATCGAAGAGATGGGTGTTGCTGCGTTCAACGAGAAAGCGCGGGAGTCAGTCCTGCGCTACGTCGATGAGTGGGAAGACTACGTCACCCGCCAGGCACGCTGGGTCGACTTCGAGCACGGATACAAGACGCTCAACCTGAGCTACATGGAAAGCGTGCTCTGGGCATTCAAGCAACTCCATGAGAAGGGGCTGGCCTACGAGGGACAGCGCATTCTCCCGTATTGCTGGCGCGACGAGACTCCGCTCTCGAACCACGAGCTCCGGATGGACGATGACGTCTATCAGATGCGCCAGGACCCCTCGGTCACGGTAACCTTCCCGATGATCGGCGCCGCAGCCGACGCGCTCGACCTCACTGGCGTGCGGGCGCTTGCTTGGACGACGACGCCGTGGACGTTGCCCACGAACTTCGCGCTGGCCGTTGGCCCGACAATTGAGTATGCGGTCATCCCGGCGGGTCCGGCGGGCGCTGCTGACGGTGGCACGCCAGGGGAGTCCGCCTACTTGCTGGCGATTGATCTTGTTGGAGCGCACGCGAAGGATCTCGGATACGAGTCCGCTCCTGCGGCCACCGAGGCGGTATCCCGCACCGTGACCGGCGCAACCCTCGCGGGCGTGCGCTATGAGCCGCTGTTTGAGTACTACTCGGACACCGAGGTGTGGGGAACTGAACAGGCCTGGCAGATTCTCGCCGATGACTACGTCTCAACCAGCGACGGCACCGGCATTGTGCACCAGGCCCCGGCCTACGGTGAGGACGATCAGCGCATCGGTTCCGCCGCTGGTATCCCCACGATCGTGAGCGTTGACGACGGCGGTCGCTTCTTGAGTGCCGTGACCGACGTTGCGGGCGAACTCTGGATGGACGCCAACCGGCCCCTGATCCGGCTCGTGCGCGAACGGAGTCGACTGCTGCGCGAGGCGAGCTACGAGCACTCCTACCCGCACTGCTGGCGGTGCCGCAACCCACTGATCTATAAGGCCGTTTCCAGTTGGTTTGTGCGCGTCACGGACATCAAGGAGCGCATGCTTGAGGTGAACGAGGAAATCACCTGGGTGCCGGAGAACGTGAAACACGGGCAATTCGGGAAGTGGCTCGAAGGGGCACGCGACTGGTCAATCAGTCGCAATCGCTACTGGGGCAGCCCGATCCCGGTGTGGAAGAGCGACGATCCGGAGTTCCCGCGCGTCGATGTCTACGGTTCTGTTGCCGAGTTGGAGAAAGACTTCGGTGCGCTGCCGCGCAACGCCGCTGGAGAAATCGACCTGCACCGGCCCTACATCGACTCGTTGACGCGCCCGAACCCGAACGATCCGAGCGGCAAATCGACGATGCGGCGCATCGAAGATGTGCTCGACGTCTGGTTCGACTCCGCCTCGATGCCGTTCGCACAGGCGCACTATCCGTTCGAGAACCAGGACTGGTTCGACACGCACCAGCCAGCCGATTTCATCGTGGAATACATTGGGCAGACCAGAGGCTGGTTCTACGTGCAGCACGTCCTTGCGACCGCACTGTTCGACCGCCCGGCGTTCAAGAACGTCATCAGCCACGGCATTGTGCTGGGTTCTGACGGCAACAAGATGTCAAAATCGCTGCAGAACTACCCGGACGTGAACGAGGTCTTCAACCGGGATGGATCCGACGCGATGCGCTGGTTCCTTATGGCGTCCCCGGTCGTACGCGGCGGCAACCTCATCGTCACTGAAGAAGGAATCCGCGAAGGAGTGCGCCAATTCATTTTGCCGCTCTGGAACAGCTGGTACTTCTTCAGCCTCTACGCCAACGCTGACGGCTTCTCCGCTGAACGCCGCACGGACTCCACAGACCCGCTCGATCGCTACATCCTCGCGAAGACTGGCGACCTCGTGCGCGACGTCGAGCGCCATCTCGAGGGCCTCGACACCACTTCGGCGGCCGACGCGTTGCGCGGATACGCTGAAGTGCTCACGAACTGGTACGTGCGCCGCTCACGCGACCGCTTCTGGGAGGGCACGTCTGGTTCACTCGGCAAAGCGGAGCACGCACACGCGTTCAACACCCTGTACACCGTGCTCGAGACCGTCGCTCGCGTTGCTGCGCCACTCGCCCCGCTTGTCACCGAAGAGCTGTGGCGCGGGCTGACCGGCGGGCGTTCAGTGCACCTGACCGACTGGCCGGACGCGGCAGAGTTCCCCACAGATCCTGAGTTGGTCGCCGCTATGGATGAGGTTCGTCAGATCACCTCGCAGGCGCTTGCGCTGCGGAAGTCGCGTCGCCTGCGCGTCCGTCTCCCGCTCGCAGAGCTGACCGTCGTCACGGCACGCCCTGAGGCCGTCGCCCCATTCGCGGATATCCTGCGCGAGGAGCTCAACGTCAAGGCCGTGACCCTCGTCGCACAGACTGAGACGAGCGCGGCGGACCACGGCGTTGTGCAGACGCTCTCGGTCAATGCCCGCGCGGCAGGTCCACGTCTGGGCAAGCAGGTGCAGGCGGCAATCAAGGCAGCAAAGGCTGGCGACTGGGCCGAGACCGACGGAGTCGTTGTCGCCGGGGGCATTGCACTCGAACCGCACGAGTACGAGCTCACACTGCGCGTCGGCGCAGACAGCGATACCGGCCCAGCGCTCGGCTTGATCCCCGGTGGCGGCTTTGTGCTCTTGGAAACGGAAACGACGCCTGAGCTCGAGGCCGAGGGAGTCGCGCGCGACGCCATCCGTGCCGTGCAAGAGGCACGAAAGCATGCGGGACTCGAGGTCTCCGACCGGATCGTACTCGCCCTCAACGCAGACCCGATGCACGTCGAGGCGCTGCAGACCCACTCGGCTCTCATCGCCGCTGAGACGCTCGCTGAAGGGATCATGGTGCAGGAAGCCGTTGGCCTTGACGCGATCGTCGACGACATTGTCTCTCCCGGAGGCGGTGTCCACGTCACTGCCTCCCGCGCAATTGGCGTCGACAAGACCCCGATCATGATCACCATCGACACGACCGGGCTCGATGCACCGGCGAGCTGGACACCTGGAGAAGCAGAATGAGTGCGACGACGTCCGAAGCGGTATACGCCGAGCTCCTGCAGCGCGTCGGCGAAGCGAAACCGCGACCCCGGATCGAACCGGTGCGCCGACTGGCTGAGCTCGCTGGCTCACCGCAGCTCTCGTTTCCAGTGATCCAGGTCGCGGGAACGAACGGGAAGACCTCAACGAGCCGGGCTATCGAGTCCCTGATGCGTGCTCACGGTCTCCGCACCGGGCTCTTCACGAGCCCACACCTCGTTGACTTCACTGAGCGTTTCCAGATCGGCGGCGAGGCGATCTCCGGAGAAGCACTGACGGCTGCGTGGCAGGAGCTTCAGCCGCCGCTCGAAATCGTCGATGCGGAACTGGTCGCTGCAGGCAACGGGCCGATCACGTTCTTCGAAGCACTCGCAGTCTTAGCGTTCACCGCTTTCACCGACGCTCCTGTCGACGTTGCCATCATTGAAGTCGGCATGGGCGGCGAGTGGGATGCAACGAATATTGCTGACGCCCAAGTGGCGGTATTCACGCCCATCGATCTCGACCACACCGCGATCCTGGGCCCCGACATCGAGTCCATTGCTCGCACCAAGGCAGGGATCGTCAAGCCTGGCACCGCTGTCGTCTCGGCCGAACAGGATCCGGACGCCGTCGCAGAACTCGAAGCCGCGACAGAACGCCATGGTGTACCACTGCTCCTCCAAGGCCGCGATTTCCAGCTCACCGATGACCGCTTGGCCGTCGGCGGACGCATGATCACGGTCGCTGGACTCACCGGGGGATCGTATGCCCCAACGTTCGTCCCGCTATTTGGACATCACCAAGCGCAAAATGCGGCGCTCGCGATCGCTGCGGTAGAAGCGTTCTTCGGAGGAGGCCGCGCCATTGCCGAAGAGGTCCTTGAGGAGGGCTTCGGCCAGCTCACCTCTCCCGGCAGGCTGCAACTCATTGGCACCGATCCCATGATCTACGTCGATGCGGCGCATAACCCACACGGTGCTGAAGCACTGTCACGCGCCGTTGCCGAGTCATTCAGTTTTGACGAGCTGGCACTCGTGGTTGGTGTGCTCGCGGAGAAGGACGCCGCTGGCCTGCTTGCGGCCCTCGCGCCGATCGCGCACCGCATCACGCTTACGCCCGTTGATTCTGAGCGCACCATCGCGGCTGCCGAGCTCGCGGCGATGGCGGATACTGAGGTGCCTGGAACACCGGTTGAAATCGCAGAATCGCTCCCGGAAGCGCTCGATGAGGCCCGCGCATGGGCAGGCCGCGCCCCAAATCGCGGCGTGCTGGTCGTAGGGTCCGTACTCCTCGCGGGTGAAGCCATCGCCTTCGCCCGCTCAGAAGGCTGGGGAATCGCATGAGCCATCACCTGAACAACGATGGCGCGGCGGAGGATCCAGAGCTCCAACTGTCGCCATCCGAGACGATGGCTCACAACTCCGCAATGCGGATCTCCGGTGCCCGCCGCGGGCCCCAGTCGACGCAGAAGGCGCTTGCCTCGATCGTGCTGGGGTTTGAGCTCATCGTGGTCGTGCTCTTTGGCCTCACGATGTTTGGCCTGGGCACACTGGAACCGCGCGAGCTGGGACTCTATCTCGGCGGTGGACTCGCGCTCGTCATAATCTTCGGGCTCGCGCTCATGCGGCGTGAGAACATCGGCATCGTGATTGGCTGGATCGCCCACGGGCTGATGCTCGCAACCGCGATCTTGCTCCCGATGTCGCTCATCGTGAGCCTGCTCTTCACCGCGCTCTGGATCTACTGCATGGTCAAGGGGAGCCAAATGGATCGTGACCGCGCAGCCTGGATCGCGGCGCAGGGGGAGTAGCTTCCTGCGCCGCGCGCAGCGGCTACATCCACTTCTTCCATTTGAAGATCACGTACAGCGTTGCTGCCAATCCCGCCATTGCTCCCACCGCTAGTGGATACCCCAGCGCCCAGTGCAGTTCAGGCATGCTGTCGAAATTCATCCCGTAGATCGCGCCGATCAGTGTCGGGGCGAAGAGGATGGCAGCCCAGCCTGAAATCTTCTTCATATCTTCGTTCTGACGCTGCGCAACCAGTGTCGCATTCACATTCAGGATCTGAGAAAGCGCCTCGCGCAATTCGGTGACCCTGATCGAGACCCGCATCAGGTTGTCGGCAACATCCTGCAAATAGCTCTGCAGTTGATCGGGAATCGCATGCCGCTCAAAGCCGCTCCGAAGTGCGGCAATCACGTCGGTCAGCGAAGCCGTCGCGTGCTGGAGATCAATCACCTCCTGGCTCAAACGATAAATGCGTTCTGCCACAGCGGCGTCGCCGCTGAAGACCTGTCGCTCAATCTGCTCACGATCGATCCTGAGCCCTCGAAGCACCGGCTCGTACCCATCGACCACTGCGTCGAGTAAACGGTAGAGCACCGCCTCGGGCCCCAATCGCAGCAGTGCTTCGTTGTCGAGCAGGGTGTCATCGCCCGGGTTCGCCGCGTCGGCGGAGTACTCCGGGAGTGTCGATTCATCGGAACCATCAATCCAACGGCCGTCCTGGCACAGGACCGCGATCCCAGCCGGCCGAACTACGACGTGGAATTCCGAGAAATCAACGTCTTCAGTCTCGTCAAGATACCGGGCGGAACGCACCACGATGAAGAGCACATCGCCATAGCGTTCCAATTTCGGGCGCTGACCCGCTTCGAGCAGATCCTCGACTAACAGGGGATGCAAATCCCATGCTGTTGCAAGTTCAGCGATCTGCGTGACGTTTGGCTTCGGAAACAGGAAGAGCGCCATCCCAGCAGGCGTCTGTTCTGCGAAGCGGAGTGCGTCAGCAATCGCTATTCCAGGAGGCGCAGGAGTCAGCTTCCCGTCGAGCACATAGCGCGTGCGATGCGTCGAGCCTTCAGCAGACGATACGCCCGAACCAGCACGGCCCCTGAATACACCGCCGCGCCGGGGCACCGGCCCACCCATGATCTTCTCGGGCATCATGCCCCCGCTTTCTTCTACGCAACCGTTTGGCACTCTTCACCCTACGGCCTGGTATGCCGCAGGACACCGCAGGGCACGCCGCACACATGATCACCCACGGCACTGATGACTAGACTGGGGAGTTGGGCGGATTTGGCCCACAGACTCACCTGACACGAGGAGCGTGTATGCCCGCTGAAGAAACTCTCATCCTAGTGAAGCCCGATGGGGTTGCCCGCGGCCTCACCGGCGAAATTCTGCGCCGCATTGAAGCGAAGGGGTACCGCGTCACTGATCTGCGGATGCTCTCGGCAAGCCGTGAGCTGCTCGCAGAACACTACGCCGAACACGAGGGCAAGCCGTTCTTCGAGCCACTGCTCGAATTTATGTCGTCCGGCCCGATCGTGGCAGTACGCGCCGAGGGCAACCGCGTCATCGAAGGGTTCCGAGCCCTGGCCGGCACGACCGATCCGACCACCGCGGCGCCCGGCACGATTCGCGGTGACCTCGGCCGCGACTGGGGCGTTGCAGTGCAGCAGAACCTGGTGCACGGCTCTGATTCGACACTCTCGGCTGAGCGCGAGCTCTCTCTCTGGTTCGCATAAGGACCCATCTCACGACGGAGGGCCCACGTTCCGGTTTGTGCCGGAACGTGGGCCCTCCGTATTTCCCAGTGGCACGTGTCCCACACTAGAACTGCGCTGGGATGACTCGAACCGCGCCCTTGTCTGCCGACTGCGCGAATGCAGCGTACGCCCGCAGAGCATCAGTGACGGGCCGCACCCGGTTCTGGGGTCGATAGCCGCCCGCCGCTTCGAGCGCGAGGCGCCTGCGCTCGAGTTCAGTATCGGGCACCTCCAGCGTGATCGCCCGAGTTGGGATGTCGATCGAGATCATGTCCCCGTTCTCGACAAGCGCGATTGTTCCTCCGCGCGCAGCCTCGGGGGAGACATGCCCGATCGAGAGTCCTGAGGTGCCGCCCGAGAATCGGCCATCGGTGATCAGCGCACAGGTTTTCCCGAGGCCGCGCCCCTTCAAAAACGAGGTGGGGTACAGCATCTCCTGCATGCCTGGGCCGCCTCGGGGACCCTCATACCGAATTACGACAACGTCGCCCTCAACGACCTGCTTGTTCAGAATCCTCTCCACGGCCTCGTCTTGGGACTCACACACCACGGCCGGACCAGAGAACGTCCAAATCGATTCGTCGACGCCTGCAGTCTTCACGACTGCGCCGTCGACGGCAATGTTGCCACGCAGCACGGCGAGGCCTCCATCTCGCGAATACGCGTGCTCAACGCTATGGATACAGCCGTTCTCGGCATCGAGATCGAGCTCTCGCCAGCGCTCCGACTGCGAGAAGGCGGTTGAGGAGCGCACACCACCCGGCGCAGCGTGCCACAGCTCGATCGCTTCGTCGCTCGCGCGACCGCCCCGCACATCCCACTCGTCCAGCCATGAACCTAGGGTTTTCGAGTGCACAGTATGCACGGAGTCGTCGAGCATACCGCCGCGACGAAGCTCGCCAAGCAGTGCTGGAATCCCTCCCGCACGGTGAACATCTTCCATGTAGTAGGTCTTGCCATTCGCGACATTGGGTGCCACTTTCGCGAGACACGGCACCCGCCGCGAGACCGCGTCAATTTCTGCCAGGCCGAAATCTACTCCGGCTTCGTGGGCGGCAGCGAGCAAATGGAGGATCGTATTTGTCGATCCCCCCATCGCAATGTCCAACGCCATCGCGTTTTCAAATGCTGCCGGCGTTGCAATACTGCGCGGGAGCACGCTGAAGTCATCGTCGTCGTAGTGGCGGCGGGTGATATCCACGACGAGCGCACCGGCGTTCTCGTACAGCGACTTCCGTGCAGTGTGGGTGGCGAGCGTCGATCCGTTGCCCGGAAGTGAGAGTCCGATCGCTTCGGTGAGGCAGTTCATCGAATTCGCAGTGAACATGCCAGAGCACGAACCGCACGTGGGGCAGGCCGCTTCTTCGATTGTCTGAATGTCCTCATCCGAGACGCTCTCGTTCACGGCCTCCGAGATCGCGTCAACCAGGTCAAGCGTGCGCACCATGCCGTTCGCGAGCACCGCGCGCCCGGACTCCATCGGGCCACCCGAAACGAACACGGTGGGGATGTTCAAGCGCAGCGCCGCGAGCAGCATGCCCGGCGTAATCTTGTCGCAATTCGAGATGCAGATCAACGCATCAGCGCAGTGTGCATTGACCATGTACTCCACCGAGTCTGCGATGAGATCCCGTGAGGGGAGTGAGTACAACATCCCCGAGTGCCCCATCGCGATTCCGTCATCCACCGCGATCGTATTGAACTCGCGTGGAATCCCTCCTGCCTCGGAAATTGCGTCGGACACGATCCGACCAACCGGCGCGAGGTGGGTGTGTCCGGGCACAAACTCGGTGAATGAGTTTGCGACGGCGATAATCGGCTTGCGTCCGAGGTCAGCACCGTTGACGCCTGCCGCACGGAAGAGTGCACGGGCGCCGGCCATATTCCGACCATGGGTGACAGTGAAAGAACGATAGGTGGGCATGAACCCAGTGAGTCAGAGAGCTCCGATATGCGGAAGAGAGTGTCACTACTAGTACCCGCGCTACTATGATCTGATGATTCGCCCACGCACACCACGCGGCATTCAATTGGGAGAGTTCCTGACGGCCCGGCGCCGCGCCAACTCCCGCGCAGCGCACGGGCTCCCGCCGGGCAGCCGGCGCAGTACCGTTGGCCTCAGTCGGGAGGAAGTCGCCACACTCGCAGGGATCAGCGTGAGCTGGTACACCTGGCTTGAGCAGGGCCGGGACATCAATGCCTCTCGCCAGGTACTTACCGCGGTCGCCCGTGTGCTCCAGCTCACAGATTCCGAGGCCGAGTTCGTGTTTGCGTTGGCTGGCCCTGGCAAAGAAGTTGCGGCGACACTCCCGGACCAGGCGTCTGCGCAGCTGCTGCGCATGATCGATGCGCTCGACTTCCCGGCCTTCATCTTGGCGAGCGACTGGACCATCGTGGGCTGGAACGCGGGGTACGAGTGGCTGTATGGATCCATCGCCGTGACCCCTCAGCACGAGCGCAACTTGCTCCACCTTGTCTATACGGATCCGCGACTGCGCGAAATCCTTCCGAACTGGGAGCGTGACAGCCGAAATTTCCTTGCCGAGTTCCGAGCGGAATCTGGCGTGCGTCTCAGCTCAGAGCGGCACCGGGCAGTCGTGGCTGCACTGAGCGAGCACAGCGCAGACTTCCGCGCACAATGGGCTGAGCACACCATCGACCGCTTCCGTTCGCGACGACGTATCTTCGTGCATCCAGATGCTGGCGAACTCGTGTTCGAACATCACCGCCTCGTCCCATCAGACGCGGCCGAGTTGCACGTCGTGATGTACGTGCCGCTCGCACCCGGGGGAGCGGCCCCCTCCCTTGGGGAACGCAGCGCCTAGACTCCGATGCAATGTCGGAGGCTGCCGCTAGCGTGGAAGAATGACCTCGCGCACCCCCGACACTCTCAGCCCCGCGGAAGCGCGCCGTATTGCGCTCGCAGCACAGGGTTTTGCGAACACTGCCCGGTTGCGGCAGCGGCGGCCGTTCGACCCGGCGCTGGAGAAGCTCCACGTGCTCCAGATCGACTCGGTGAATGTCTTCGCGCGCAGCCACTATCTGCCGGTGTTCTCGCGGCACGGACCTTACTCAGACATTGCACTCGATCGACAGCTCTGGCACAGCGGGGAATACACCGAGTACTGGGCACATGAGGCCGCGTTTATCCCGGTATACGATCGCGCGCTCTTCTCCTGGCGCATGGCGGATTTCGCTGCCCGCAACGCGAGGACTGGCCGAGCTGATTCCCTCGCCGCGTCCATTGCGCGCGTCCGGGATCAACTCAGTGAGGGGCGCGCACTGTTCGTACGCGAACTCGAAGAGGGGCCGCGTGGCAACCGGGGACCGTGGTGGGACTGGAGCGACACGAAGCACGCGGTCGAGCTGTTATTCGCGCAGGGAGAGGTCGTCTCGGTGGGGCGCGAGGGTTTCCAGCGACGCTACGCCCTCGCCGCGCACGCGCTTCCCGCTGCGGCGCTCGACATCCCACCGCGTCTTGAGGCGCAGCGGGCGCTCATTGCGCGGGCAGCGCGGTCACTCGGAGTGGGGACTTTAGCCGACTTCGCAGACTACCACCGGCTGAAACCCTCGGAAGCCCGGGTGGCTGTCGCCGCTCTCGAAGAAACTGGCGAACTCCTCCCAGTGCAGGTCGCCGGCTGGAATCGGGGGTCTGGGGCTCCTGAACAGGCGTGGTTGCATCGCGACGCAAAGCTGCCTTCCCGGCTCGCCCCTGACGCGCTGCTCACGCCGTTCGATCCGGTGGTGTGGTTCCGGCCGCGCGCAGAACGAATGTTCAACTTCCACTACCGCATTGAGATCTACACCCCGCGAGAACAGCGCAAGTTCGGCTACTACTGTCTCCCGCTCATGGTGGGCGGATCACTCGTGGGGCGGATCGACCTGGAAGCTGATCGCGCGGGCAAGCGGCTTCTCGTGCAGGCGGCCTGGCAGGAAGATCGGGCCCCGTCGCGGACCGTCGAGGCAGCCACCGCCCTTCTCGCCCAAGCTGCGGCATGGCAAGGGCTGGAGGAGGTATCGGTCTCGGGCGTTGGAAACCTTCCGCTTCCCGGCCGTATCGAGGCGTCAAGCTCTAAGTGAGCGAATGATCGGAGCCGATCTGCTCAGGCAGCCCCGCTCCCGCTTCAGCCGCATCCAGCGCAGGCTCGAGACAAGTCGGGGATGCAGCTCAGGAAACGGCCGCTCACGTCCTGCCCGCCCTCCGGGTACTCCGGCGCCCAGGCACTCCGGGACCCAAGGGACCCGACACTCAGCTGCACAGCCGCTCCAGCGCCCTGTCACCCCGGCGCCCAGTCACCCGGTCGCCCGAACCCTCAGCCGGTCCGTCCAAGAACTTTCCCCTACACACAGGCGGAGTGTCCCCGTTCCCGCCCTCCCGATCCGACCCCGGCACGCGGTAATGCACTGTGCGCGGTGGGCAGTGACGTGTACGCAGTGCTGGGCTGCACTGTGCATTGCGTGGGTTGCCCGCCACCCTACAAGAGCCAGATTTACCCGTCTGGCGCGGGGTGTGCCCGCTGGTCGAGCCGGTACCGACTCCGCCTGTGTGAAGTTGTCTGGGTGGCGCGCTAGTGATCGATCAGATCGTGCGACCAGTTCGCCTGTTGGATCCGCGAGTCGAGTTCCCGAAGCTCCTGCGCCAGAGAAGTGGCTTGTGCGTGCAATTCGCCCACGGAGAGCGCAGAAATCTCGCGCAGCTCAGAGCGCATCTGGCGATACACGCCGGAATCCTGGGCGGCCGCAGCGCTCTCCACGATGATCGCATGCCGCAGTCGGAGGGTGTCGCGACGTGCAAGCGCATCTGTCATGGTGCCAGTCTGTCCACCCGCGGCTCCCACCTCCCGGCGGCGCCCTCCGGTGCCACGTGCAGGCCTCGGAGCGAGTTCGAGTTCGATCACCGAGTTCGTCGCATTGATCCCTCGCACGAGCTGTTCAAGCTCATCCACGGCCAACTCAACTTCTGCAAGCAGTGTGGTGGCGTTCTCCGCGGGCTCATCACCCTCCTGGAACCGCGCATTCGCAGCAATCCGGACGCGCAGCTGGGCGATCCGCTTCTGAGTATCAGCGCGCAGCGCCAGTGCTTCTGCCAGTTTCACCCGGCACCTCACTCTCGTGACGATTGTGGTGGAGGAGACGCCAGAGTAGCACGATCGCGAAGGCCGGCACGTGGTCTCACCTGCCCTGGCGCTGTGTGCAGCCCCCGGCGTCTCTGCTAGTGCTCAAAGCGGAGCGGGCCGCGTGAATTAGCCGCCGCTCTTCCGACGGAATTCGCGCTGCTGAACCGGACCGGATGAGCTGCCGCGGACGGCACTCTTCCCGTCCAGATTGGCGCGGCCACCCTGGTTCCTGGCGTTTTTCTTGGCAAGGGCTTCGCGGAACTTCGCCCGCATGTCCTCCGCCGGAGTCTCAGTTGATTCTTGGTCAGCCTGCTCTGCTGAGTGATCCTGTGACATTCTGTGCCTCGTTTCTGGCTCGGCGCATCTCCCCGAAAGTCGAGGAACCGCCCCGAGTCTACGCTAGGCGCTGTGCGCAGTACCCGTGAAGCACGGGTCCCAGGCCCAATGTCAGAGGTCAAAGCTACACTGAGAATCATGGAACCCACCCGTAGTGTGCGCCCGTTTGAAGTTGTCATTGGGTACGAGCCCAGCGGCGATCAGCCGGCTGCAATCGCGCAGCTGACGGACCGCATCAACGCCGGTGAAACCGACATTGTGCTCTTGGGTGCCACGGGCACTGGCAAGTCCGCAACCACAGCGTGGTTGGTCGAACAGGTGCAACGGCCCACACTCGTGCTGGCGCACAACAAGACCCTTGCGGCGCAGCTTGCAAGCGAGTTTCGCGAGATGTTTCCGAACAACGCGGTCGAGTATTTTGTGAGTTACTACGACTACTACCAGCCTGAGGCGTATGTTCCGCAAACTGACACGTTCATCGAGAAAGACTCGTCGGTCAATGCTGAGGTCGAGCGGTTGCGACACTCGACCACGAACTCCTTGTTGAGCCGTCGCGACGTCATTGTGGTGTCGACAGTGTCGTGCATCTACGGCCTCGGAAAGCCCGAGGAGTACTACGAGGCTATGGTGCCGCTCATCGTGGGAGATCGGCTCGACCGAGACGTGCTGCTGCGGCGTTTTGTGGATATGCAGTATCAGCGGAACGACATCGAATTTGTCCGTGGCAACTTCCGCGTGCGCGGTGACACCGTCGAGATCATTCCGATGTATGAGGAATTGGCGATCCGAATCGAGTTCTTCGGTGATGAGATCGAAGCGCTCTACTATCTCCACCCGGTCACCGGGGACGTGGTTCAGCAAGTTGATGCCGTGTCGGTCTTCCCGGGATCGCACTATGTTGCGAGCCGTGAGGTGATGAATCGTGCAATGACGCAGATTTCTGCCGAGCTCGAAACCCGCACGAAAGAGCTGAAGAGCCAGAACAAGCTCGTTGAAGAACAGCGTCTCCGCATGCGCACCACGTTCGACCTCGAAATGATGGAGCAGATTGGCTTCTGCTCAGGGATCGAGAACTACTCGATGCATATGGACGGTCGCGTGCCTGGCGAAGCTCCGCACTGTCTCCTGGACTACTTTCCTGATGACTTCCTCGTCGTCATCGACGAATCGCACGTGACGGTGCCGCAGATCGGCGCGATGTTTGAGGGCGACTCGTCACGCAAACGTACGCTCGTGGATCACGGCTTCCGACTCCCAAGTGCGCTCGACAACCGGCCGTTGAAGTTTGGGGAGTTCAAAGATCGAGTGGGCCAGGTGGTGTACCTTTCTGCCACTCCAGGCAAATACGAGATGGCGCAGGCTGACGGCGTGGTGGAACAGATCATTCGCCCCACCGGCCTGGTCGATCCCGAGATCATCGTGAAACCCAGCGAGGGGCAGATCGACGATTTGCTCGAAGAGGTTCGTGTTCGTGCCGAGCGGAACGAACGTGTCCTGGTCACCACGCTCACGAAGAAAATGGCAGAGCAGCTGACGACCTTCATGGAAGAGGCCGGCGTGCGCGTGCGCTATCTGCACTCTGATGTCGATACCCTGCGCCGCGTTGAGCTGCTTACGGAACTGCGCGCTGGTGTCTACGACGTACTGATCGGCATCAATCTCCTGCGCGAGGGTCTGGATTTGCCAGAGGTTTCGCTCGTCGCGATCCTCGACGCAGACAAAGAGGGCTTCTTGCGGTCAAGTACCTCGTTGATTCAGACCATCGGACGTGCTGCGCGAAACGTCTCTGGCCAGGTACACATGTACGCAGACAAGATCACGCGCTCGATGCGCGAGGCGATCGACGAGACGACTCGTCGCCGCGAGATCCAGGTCGCCTACAACACCGAGCACGGCATCGATCCGCAGCCGCTTCGGAAGAAGATCGGAGACATCACCGCGATGCTCTCGCGCGAGGCGGCGGACACCGAGGACATCTTGTCCCGCAGCGGAGCGCACTCCCAGCGAAAAGGAGCCAGCCCGCAGAAGACCAAGGGCAAGGCAGCCGCACGCGCCGGTGCGATCGCGGAGGAGG
The DNA here is from genome assembly GCF_019464495.1 of Leucobacter luti. Lineage (NCBI taxonomy): Bacteria > Bacillati > Actinomycetota > Actinomycetes > Micrococcales > Microbacteriaceae > Leucobacter > Leucobacter luti. Next base: position 358,716 of record NZ_CP080492.1, read on the forward strand.
GGTCGGCGAAGCTCGAGGAGATCATCGCCGAGCTCACCGAACAGATGCTCGCCGCAGCGGAAGAGCTCAAGTTCGAACTCGCGGCACGGCTACGAGACGAGCTCACCGAGATGAAGCGGGAGCTCCGCAGCATGGAAGCAGCCGGACATCTCTAGCCGAAACAAAATCTCGGAAGAGTGACCGATGTACCGCGAATGGGGCATCCCCGAGCTGGGAGTGCTGTGGCGCTCCAGCGCCGGGGGAGCGCCCACCGTGATCCCGGCGGACGGCAGCGCAGACGTGATTCTGCGAGATGACGAATTGATTATTGCCGGTCCCTCCACGAGAGCGCTCACGGGACACGGCAGCGTCCACGGGGACACCGTTGGCCTCCGCTTCGCTCCGGGGGCTGCCGGCCTCGCACTGCGCACCAACCCAGCCCCACTCCGCGATCAGCAGCTGTGCGCGTCCGAAGTCGTCCCGAAGCCGGTTGCACACCGGGCCGCCGCACTCTTACGCCGACTGCGCGACGCAGACCTGATGCAGCCTGGACGACCAGAAGCTCTCACGACGTTCCAGGACTTCGTCCCACTGATCCGCGCGTCCGCCGACTCCGGCTTCGCTCGGGCCGCCGCGCCGTGGACGATCGAGGTGCGCCACTTGGCCAGCTCGGGCGCCCCGAAATACGCCGCCGCACAGCATCTCGGGTACTCTGAGCGCCAGCTGCAACGCCGCATGCTCGACCACTTTGGATATGGGTACACCGCACTGCGCCGGGTGCTCCGCGCCGAGCGCAGCCAGCAGTTCCTGCGGTCCCATCTGAACCCGATCGCTGCAGCTCGTCTGGCCGGCTACAGCGATCAGTCACATCTCACACGAGAGTTTCGCGTGCTCGTCGGGACGACACCCGCTCAGTTTGCTGCCGCTGCTTCCGCCGCTGCTGGCAGAGCCGCGTATACATCGATGGAATTGCCGTCCGGATCCAGCACTGTGGAATAGCGCTGTCCCCACGGCGCATCCCACGGAGCAGTGTGAGCCGCCTGGGGATTCTTGGCGACGATCGCGGCGTACGTTCGATCCACGTCCGCTGGCGATTCCGCTTCAACGGCAAAGCCGATCCGCCCTTCACCCCGTGGGAGTTCAAACCCAGGCTTGAAGCCCTGGATCGTGGAGACGGGATCCCAAGCAAGTGTCACGCCACCGCCGAGGGCAACCTCAACGTGCGGAGCGTCGTCGAGCCCCGTCGGGATGTCCAGCCCGAGCTGGCGATAGAAGCTCAGCGATGCGCCGAGATCGTTCGTGGCGATACCAATGAAGTTAAATGCGAGTGTCATGTACGTAGCGTACGACGCCAGTTACCGCATCCGCTTGAACGTTTCGGACAGATCCACGGCGCCTCACGACACCGTTAGATCTGACCGACAGGTTCGCGCTTCTCGGCCTGGAACGCATCTTCACGCCGACCGTATGCCCAGTACGGAGAGAGCGAAAGCTGCGCTCGCTCGATTCCGCGCTCTTCGGTGAAGTAAGGCCGCAGCAGTTTCATCGCACCGCGCTCACCGTGCACGAACACCTGCGCACGGCCGGGCCCCCATTCTGCACCCCGGACCGCATCCACGAGCACAGAGGATGTGCCAGCCTCATCGGCGCCACGGAACAGCCAGCGCAGTTCAACACCATCAGGAACCCGCAGCTCAAGCCGGTCCGTCTCGCTCCCGACCTCGATCAACGCCACCCCGCGAGCATCACTGGGCATCGCCTCAAGCGCCGACGCAATCGCGGGGAGTGCGGATTCATCGCCGGCGAGCAGGTGCCAGTCTGCTGTGGGATCGGGAGCATAACCTCCGCCAATTCCGCGCAGCACCACGGAGTCACCGATTTCGGCGCGCTCCGCCCAGGGACCCGCGATTCCGTCGGATCCGTGCGTCACGAATTCGATCCACAGCTCACTTCTCACCGTGTCGATCCGCCGCACCGTGTAGGTGCGAGTGGACGGCAACTGCTCGGGTGGCAGCGCAGCGCGCAGCGCGTCCAGATCGTAGGGTGGCGTCAACTGAGACCCCGGCGGGGTGAACAGCATCTTGCTATAGGCGTCGGTGTGCGGAGTGGCTTCGAGCGCCGCGAAGCCGGGGCCGCCAGCGACGATGCGAACAAGGTGGGGGCTCAGCTGAATGCGTTCTCGCACCTCGAGCACGATCTGTGGGCGAACGGGGCGAACAGGACGGCCAGAGCCGGCTCCCTGCGGTGCGGGCATCACAAACCTCAATCATCAGACGAATTACGACTGCTGCCAGCCTGACACAAAGCTGGGCGACCCGCTAGCCACCCACTTGCCGGCCGCGGCTCGTGCGGAGTGAATCAACACCAAATATTCGTAGATACGTTCGAATATTCAGCTTGCGGGCCATAAGATGGTCTGGTGACCACGAACAGCCCCACCCCGATCCGTTCCTCCGCCGCACACGCACACATCAGCGTGCAGGGAGCGCGGGTGCACAACTTGCGCAACGTCGATCTGGCGATCCCGCGAGACTCCATGGTCGTCTTCACCGGCCTGTCCGGGAGCGGCAAGTCGAGTCTTGCGTTCGACACCATCTTTGCCGAGGGACAGCGCCGCTACGTTGAGTCACTGAGTGCCTACGCGCGCCAGTTCCTGGGACAGGTCGATCGCCCAGACGTCGACTTCATCGAGGGACTGAGCCCAGCAGTGTCGATCGACCAGAAGTCGACGAACCGCAACCCGCGCTCGACCGTTGGCACAATCACTGAGATCTATGATTACATGCGCCTGCTCTGGGCCCGCATCGGTGTGCCCCACTGTGCGATCTGCGGCGAACGGATTGCGTCTCAGACCGTGCAGCAGATTGCAGATCAGCTCATGGAGCTCGAAGAGCGCACCCGGTTCCAAGTCCTCGCGCCGGTCGTGAGCAAGAAGAAGGGCGAGTTCGTCGACCTCTTCCAGGAGCTTGCTGCGAGCGGATACTCACGCGCGCACGTCGACGGTGAACTGATCCAGCTCTCGGATCCCCCCAAGCTCAAGAAGCAGATCAAGCACGACATCTCCGTGGTCATCGACCGGCTCGTTGCGGGGCCAGACGTCCTCGGCCGTCTCACCGACTCGCTGGAGACCGCTTTGCGGCTCTCCGGTGGCCTCGTCACCGTTGACTTTGTCGATCGCGACGAGAAGGCTGATGATCGCACTCAGCTCTTTTCCGAGCACCTCTCGTGCCCAAATCAACACCCTGTGCAGCTCACGGAGATTGAGCCGCGCACCTTCTCCTTCAACGCACCGTTTGGCGCCTGCCCCACGTGCTCTGGCCTCGGCACGAGCATGTCCGTTGACGAGGATCTGGTGCTGGGTGATCCGCAGCTCTCGATTTCAGAGGGTGTCATCATTCCGTGGACCAGCCAGGGCAAGAGCCTCTACCAGTACTACGAGAAACTGCTCATCGGCCTGTCAGACGACCTGAATTTCTCCCTGAAGACCCCCTGGAGCAAACTGGGGGAAGACGTGCGCGAGGCCGTGCTCTACGGCAACAACTTCAAGGTCAACGTCAGGTGGAAGAACCGATTCGGTCGAGAGGTCAAGTACTCGTCTGGTTTTGAAGGCGTCATTCCCTTCATCGAGCGGCAGTACGCCGAGGCCGAGTCCGACACGAAGCGCGATCGCTGGTCCGAGTTCCTTCGCGAAGTGCCGTGCCACGCATGCCAGGGCCAGCGGCTCAAGCCCGAAGTGCTCGCGGTCACCGTCAATTCAGAATCTATCGCGGCCGTGGGGGAGTTCAGCCTCCTCAACGCCAAGCGCTTCTTCGATGAGGTGTCACTCACCGAGCGGGAGGCAAAGATCGCGGCTCAGGTGCTGCGTGAAATCCGGCTCCGCTTCGATTTCTTGATCGAGGTGGGCCTCGGATACCTCACACTGGCACGTGCAGCGGGCACGCTATCGGGCGGCGAAGCGCAGCGCATCCGGCTCGCAACGCAGATCGGATCCGGGCTCACCGGGGTGCTCTACGTGCTCGATGAGCCATCGATCGGACTGCATCAGCGCGACAATCGTCGTCTGATCGAGACGCTGATCAAGTTGCGAGATCTCGGCAACACCCTCATCGTGGTTGAGCACGATGAGGAGACCATCGAGGCCGCTGACTGGATCGTTGATATCGGGCCCGGTGCTGGCGTCGAGGGTGGCACCGTGGTGCACTCCGGACTGTATGCCGACCTGATCTCGAACACGGAGTCCATCACCGGTGACTACCTTGCTGGAAGGCGGAGTATCGAGACACCGAAGAAGCGCCGCAAACGCGACCGCAAACGGGAGCTCAAGGTGGTCGGCGCGCGCTCCAACAACCTGCAGAACGTCGACGCCGTGTTCCCGCTCGGGATCATGACTGCGGTCACAGGAGTCTCCGGCTCAGGGAAGTCGACGCTCGTGAACGACATTCTCTACCGTGTGCTCGCCAACCAGCTCAACGGTGCGCGGCTCGTGCCAGGGAAGCACACCCGCGTCACTGGACTTGAGCACCTCGACAAGGTGGTGCACGTCGACCAAGCGCCGATTGGCCGCACGCCACGGTCCAACCCCGCCACCTACACCGGGGTATTCGACAAGATCCGCAATCTCTTCTCCGAAACCCCTGAAGCGAAGACTCGGGGCTATCTCCCCGGCCGTTTCAGCTTCAACGTCAAGGGCGGCCGTTGTGAGGCATGCTCGGGCGATGGCACGCTCAAGATCGAGATGAACTTCCTGCCTGACGTCTACGTCGCGTGTGAGGTCTGTGGGGGCTCCCGCTACAACCGCGAAACGCTGCAGGTGCACTACAAGGGCAAGAACATCTCCGAGGTGCTGGATATGCCGATCGCTGAGGCAGAGGAGTTCTTCGCCCCAATTTCGAGCATTCACCGTTACATGAAGACGCTGGTCGATGTCGGGCTCGGATACGTCCGTCTCGGGCAAAGCGCCACGACGCTCTCCGGTGGCGAGGCGCAGCGCGTCAAGCTCGCCACCGAACTTCAGAAGCGCTCGAATGGCCGCAGCATCTACGTGCTCGATGAGCCGACAACCGGCCTCCACTTCGAGGACGTGCGCAAGCTTCTCCTCGTGCTCAATGGCCTGGTCGACAAGGGCAACACGGTCATCACGATCGAGCACAATCTCGATGTGATCCGTAGCGCAGACTGGGTCATCGATCTCGGCCCTGAGGGGGGATCCGGCGGGGGAACGATTCTCGCTGAGGGCACCCCCGAACAGCTCGCAAAGCACCCTGACAGCTTTACCGGTCAGTTCCTGTCCGAGGTACTGGGCGGCTGGGCCGCGAAGTCTGCTCGTGCGCTGGAGGCGAGCGCGAAGGAGAGCGCTTGATCCAGGAATCTGGCGGCACAGGAGAAGCTGCGCCAGGAGACGTGGGAGCCACCACGGTGAGCTCGGCAGTCTCCGGAGCGTTGCCTGATTCTCGCGCTGTGTTCCGTCCGGCCCAGGGTGAGATTCCCACAGCGCCAGGCGTGTACCGCTTTAGCGACAAGTACGGCCGGGTGCTGTACATCGGCAAGGCGAAGAATTTGCGCGCGCGGCTCGCCAACTATTTCCAGCCGATGCACTCGCTGATGCCGCGGACCCGCCGCATGGTGACGCTCGCGGCCAAGCTCGACTGGACCGTTGTCGCGACCGACACCGAATCGCTTGTGCTGGAGCATACGTGGATCACGGAGTTTAAGCCCCCCTTCAACGTCCAGTTCAAAGACGACAAGACCTACCCCTATCTCGCAGTTACCTTGCGGGAAGAGTCGCCACGACTCATCATTACGCGGAACGAGAAGATTCGCGGTGCCCGCTATTTCGGCCCGTATCCGAAAGTGTGGGCGCTGCGCGAGACCACGTCGCTGCTGCAGCAGGCGTTCCCTATTCGCACCTGCAATGACGCCGACTATAAGCGCGCAATGTCGAGTGGGAAGCCCTGTCTTGCAGGCCAAATCGGACGCTGCCACGGCCCCTGCTCCCAGCTCATTTCGATCGAGGATCACCGCACGCGGGCTGAAGAACTCGTCGCGTTTCTTGCCGGGGGAGATTCCAGTCAATTGCGCACACTGCAGCGCGAGATGCGAGACGCCGCCGCAGAGCAGCGCTACGAGGACGCGGCGCGGTTGCGAGATCAGGTGCAAGCTGTCGAGCATGTCTTGGAGAAGAACGCGGTGGTGCTCGGCCACGACGTCAACCTTGACGTGTTCGGGCTCCGGGCCGATGAGCTTGCGGCCGCCGCACACCAGTTCATCATCCGCGGAGGCAGGATTCGCGGCGAGCGAAGCTGGATCGTTGACGTCGAACTCGATGATTCGCCAGGCACGCTGTTGGAGCAGGTGATCCAGTCCGCGTATGAGGGAGACCGAGAGCCACCGCCCGAAATCCTTGTTCCGCTCCTGCCTGAGGGGGATCACGCGCTCGAAGAAGCCCTCAGCGCACGCCGGCCCCGGCGCGGTCGCGTCCGGGTGCGCGTGCCCGAACGGGGCGACAAAGCGCAGCTCATGGAGCGCGCTGTGCTCAACGCCGGCGAGCACTTGATCAGGTACAAGATGAAGCGCGCGGCGGATCTCACAGCGCGCACCGACGCGCTCGCGGAACTCCAGCGTGCGCTCGATATGACTGAGGCCCCACTGCGGATTGAGTGCATCGACGTCTCGCACCTGCAGGGCACCGGCGTGGTGGCATCACTCGTGGTGTTCGAAGATGGGCTCCCCGCGAAGGGTGCCTATCGCAAGTACCGCATTGAGGAAACGACCGACGATACGGATTCTATTTTCCAGGTCGTCTCGCGCCGCGCAGCCCAGCTCAATCTTGCGAAAGAGACTGGGGAACAGCCCAGTGGCATCTATCGTGACCGGCCACAGCTGTTGATCGTCGACGGCGGCGAGCCACAGGTCAAGGCAGCAGCACGCGCCCTCGCGGCGGCCGGAATCACAGACATCGCCCTGTGCGGTGTTGCCAAACGACTCGAGGAACTCTGGCTGCCAGGCGATCCGTTCCCCGTTATCTTGCCGCGCACCAGCGAGGCGCTGTTTCTCGTGCAGCGCGTCCGTGACGAAGCCCACCGCTTCGCCATCACGTTCCAGCGCCAGCGGAGAAGCACCTCAATTGCCAGCAGACTCTCCGAGGTGCCTGGCTTGGGGCCGAAGCGCGTACAGGGGTTGCTCCGGCATTTCGGATCCGTGACGCGACTCCGCTCAGCCTCGGTTGCGGAGCTCTCCGCGGCTCCCGGGATGGGGCCCAAACTCGCTGAACAGGTCCTCGCACACCTCGGTGCGCCTGAGCAGGGGGAGACGGTGCCAGATCCCGGCTCTGACCCAGAGATTCCCGATCTGCCCGGCGACGCGCCTGACGCTAAGCTGGACACAGCGGCCGATGCGGCGCAAGGCGAGGAGGATGGCCAATGAACGAAGTGGTGTCCACACAGGAGATCCTCATCGTGACGGGGATGTCGGGGGCCGGTCGCAGTACCGTCGCCAACACTCTCGAGGATTTGGGGTGGTACGTCGTTGATAATCTGCCACTGTCGATGTTGAAGACGCTCGCAGATATGGCAGACCGTTCAGGGGGCGCGCTCCCGAAAATCGCAGCCGTGGTCGATGTGCGCGGTCGCGACCTGTTCGCGGATATCCAGCACACGGTGACCGAGCTGCGTGAAAGTGCCACCGTTCGCGTCGTGTTTCTCGACGCCACCGATGAGATTCTCGTGCGCCGCTACGAATCGGTGCGCCGTCCGCATCCATTCCAGGCTGAGGCTGGCAGCCTCCTCGAGGGCATCCGGCTTGAGCGGGACCGGCTCCAAGAGTTGCGTGCGTCAAGCGATGTCGTGATCGACACGTCACGCTACAACGTCCACAATCTCTCCACTGCCACACGTGAGCTCTTCTCGGACGACAACACGCCCGGGCTGCAGTTGTCAGTCCTGAGCTTCGGCTTTAAGTACGGTGCTCCGACGGACGTGGATCTTATGGTCGACATGCGTTTCCTTCCCAACCCCTTCTGGGAGCCAGAACTCCGCGCCCTGACCGGAGTTGACACTGAAGTCAAGGATTATGTGTTGAGCCGCGAAGGTGCGGCCGAATTCCTCGATCACTATGTCGCAGCCCTGACGCCAGTGCTCGCCGGCTTCCAGCGTGAGAATAAACGACACGCCTCACTCGCGGTAGGATGCACAGGCGGCAAACATCGTTCTGTCGCCACCGCACGCGAGCTCGCTGATCGACTCGCTGGCCTTCCTGGCGTAAGTGTGAGTCTGCGCCACCGCGACCTCGGTCGCGAGTAATCTGCAGCGCTGCCAAGCCGCTTCGTCGTTTTTTATTCCTGATATCTGAGAGGACCCATTCGTGCTGTCGACCCTTGAGGTGAAGAGTGAGCTCGTACGTTTCCCGGTGCAGCGCACCGGAGAGCGTATTGCTGAGGTCGCGACGATCCTCCGCTTGGCCGGCGGGCTGCACACCATCTCCGGGCGCATTGCGCTCGAAGCTGAGCTGCACACCCCGCAAATTGTGCAGCGCGTCCGCAAAGATCTTGCCGAACTCTACGGTGTCCGATCCGAAGCGAAGCAGCTCCCGCCCTCCAGCACGCGCCCAGGCGCGCCCCAGTTCCTTGTCCGCGTGATCGATGGTGAAACCCTCGCTCGGCAACTCGGACTGCTTGATCCTCGTCGTCGCCAGATTCGTGGCCTCCCGAACCGTCTCACCACAGGCGCGCAGCCGGAGCTCGCGGCCGTGTGGCGCGGTGCGTTCTTGGCCCGCGGAGGGCTCACAGCCCCCGGCCGCTCCGCCAGCCTCGAGATCGTCTGCCCGAGCAACGAGGTCGCTATGGCACTCGTCGGAGCAGCGAGCCGGATTGGCGTCGACGCGAAGAGCCGTGAGATTCGGGGCCAGAACAAAGTCCTGATCCGTGATGGTGAAGCCATCGGCGAGATGCTGGGTGCCATGGGTGCCGAGCAGGCGCGCACCAGTTGGGATGAGCTTCGCCGCGCACGTGAGACCCGCGCTACGGCAAACCGCCTCGTCAACTTCGATGACGCGAATTTGCGCCGTTCAGCGCAGGCCTCTGTGGCTGCGTGCGCTCGCGTGGAACGCGCACTTGAGATCCTCGGCGACGACATCCCGGAGCACCTCAAGTATGCGGGCGAGCTTCGCCTTGCTCACCGTGAAGCCAGTCTTGATGATCTGGGGGCGCGTGCTGAGCCGGTGCTCACCAAGGACGCGATTGCCGGACGTATTCGGCGCCTCCTTGCCATGGCGGATAAGGAAGCCACCACCCGCGGGATTCCGGGTACCGAGGCGAGTCTGCCGGAGGAGCTCGACCGCATGTAGCGCGCTGGACTGGGGGCTGGGCAATGCTCAGCACCCAGTTCGTAAATCGAGCCCCGCGTGCATTCGGCCTTCGTGCGACCCGCGCCTCGGGGTGGGGAGCTGCTGCGCGCGACGCAAATTATGCGCCCAGCGGATTCGCTCGCGCCGTCAAGCGGCGCGTCGCTAGACTGAGATTGACCACTGATGATCGTAGAGATTGGAGCGCCTCATGGCCGCCTATTCACTTCCTGAACTTCCGTACGATTACGCAGCTCTCGAGCCGCACATCAGCGGCAAGATCATGCAGCTGCACCATGACAAGCACCACCAGGCATATGTCACGGGCGCAAACACTGCGCTTGACCAGCTCGCAGAGGCGCGTGACTCCGAGAACCTTACTGCGGTGAACAAGCTCGAAAAGGATCTCGCATTCAACCTTGGCGGACACGTCAACCACACCATTTTCTGGAACAACTTGTCGCCCGAGGGCGGCGAGCGTCCCGAGGGCGAGCTCGCATCCGCGATCGATGAGTACTTCGGCAGCTTCGAGAAGTTCCAGGCGCACTTCACCGCAACAGCTCTTGGGGTCCAGGGCTCCGGCTGGGCTGTTCTTGCGTGGGATTCACTCGGTCAGCGCCCCAACATCGTGCAGCTGTTCGATCAGCAGGGCAACCTTCCTGCCGGCACCACACCGCTCCTCATGCTCGATGTGTGGGAGCACGCGTACTACCTCGACTATCTCAATGTGCGCGCGGACTACGTGAAGGCGTTCTGGAATATCGCGAACTGGCAGGATGTCGCGAAGCGCTTTGAGGCAGCTCGTACTCAGACGCCCGGCCTGATCTAGTTCACGACTGAGGAGCCCGCCGCACACATGCGCACCATCGAATCCCTGGGGTCACTCTCAGACCGGACGATCATCGTTCGCTGCGACCTGAACGTTCCACTCGCCGACGGCGTGATCACCGATGACGGGCGCATCCGCGCTTCGCTCACCACCATCCGCGAACTCCGCGATGCTGGCGCGAAGGTCGTCCTCATCAGCCATCTGGGCCGCCCGAAGGGAGAGCCGGAGGCGCAGTTCTCGCTGCGTCCTGTGGCTACTCGCATGGCGGAACTGCTCGGCGCTCCCGTGCAGTTTGTTGGGGAGACCGTGGGGACTGAGGCGAGTGCGGCAGTCGCGGCCTTGAGCCCGGGGGATGTCGTCCTGCTCGAGAATCTCCGGTTCAACGCTGGAGAGACGAGCAAGGACGACGCTGAGCGTGGTGCGTTCGCGCAACAGCTTGCAATGCTCGGAGACGCCCTCGTCTCCGACGGCTTTGGGGTCGTGCACCGCCGCCAGGCGAGCGTCACAGATCTCGCAGAGCTGTTGCCCAGTGCGGCGGGGCGCCTCGTCGCCGCTGAGCTTGAGGTGCTTCGGCGCCTCACGGACACCCCGGAGCGCCCATACACGGTCGTGCTCGGCGGGTCGAAGGTCTCCGACAAGCTCGGCGTCATTTCCCACCTCCTCGAGCGCGTCGACACGTTGCTCATCGGCGGCGGAATGCTCTTCACGTTTCTTGCAGCACAGGGCCACCGTGTTGGAGCGAGCCTCCTGGAGGCCGATCAGCTCGACACGGTGCGCGGGTACCTCGCAGAGGCTGAACGGCGCGGTGTGCGGATCGTGCTGCCCACCGATATCGTCGTGGCCGGTGGGTTTGCCGCTGATGCCCCGCACGAGATTGTGCCTGCCGAAGCGATCGAGTCAGCACGCTTCGGCGCAAGCGGCCTCGGCCTCGACATCGGGCCGGACTCCGCCGCTGCGTTCGCCGCCGTGATCGCCGATTCGCAGACGGTCTTCTGGAACGGCCCCATGGGCGTGTTCGAAATGGAGGCGTTCGCTCACGGAACCCGTGCAGTCGCTCAGGCACTGACGGAGACGTCCGGGTTCACCGTGGTTGGCGGGGGAGACTCCGCGGCCGCCGTCCGCGCACTCGGCTTCGATGACACACAGTTTGGCCACATTTCAACGGGCGGCGGTGCGAGCCTTGAATTCCTTGAGGGCAAGGCCTTGCCCGGACTGGAGGTGCTCGCATGAGCGATGCAAACGATCCGACGACCCAACAGCGCGAGCCACTCCCGCTGACCACGCGCACACCGCTCATTGCGGGCAACTGGAAGATGAACCTGGATCACCTCCAGGCCATCGCGCTGGTACAGAAGCTCTCCTGGGCGCTCAAGGATGCACGCCACGATTACGGCGACACCGAAGTTGCGGTGTTCCCGCCCTTCACAGATCTTCGCTCAGTGCAGACCCTGCTCGCGGCTGACAAGCTGGCGCTCGTGCTCGGCGCCCAGGACCTGTCACCGCACGAGTCTGGCGCCTACACGGGGGACGTCTCAGGACAGATGCTCGCGAAGCTCGACGTGACGTACGCGCTTGTCGGCCATTCGGAGCGCCGTCACGGCCACAGCGAATCCGACGAGTTGGTCGGGGCCAAAACTCTGGCCGCCCACCGTGCCGGCCTCGTCCCGATGATCTGTGTCGGTGAGACGGCCGAAGACCTCGCCGAGCACGGCGCAGCAGCGATTCCGCTCGCACAGCTTGCCGCCGCTATTGCCCAGCTGCCCCAGGGTGCGACGTTCGTCGTGGCCTACGAGCCCGTCTGGGCGATCGGAAGCGGTCAGGCTGCGACTCCTGAGCAGGCTGAGGACGTGGCTCGCGCGATCCGTGAGGCGCTGCGGGATCTCCGTGACGACGAGACTGCCGCTGCCACACGGATCCTCTACGGCGGGTCAGTAACCAGCCAGAACGTCGCAGCATTCCTGAAGCAGCCGAACGTTGACGGCGCACTTGTCGGTGGGGCCAGCCTCAAGACCGATGAGTTCAGCCGTATCGTGCAGTTTCGGAAGCACGTTACTGCGGCCTGAGCCTGCCGCAACCCTGTTTCGCTTTTGCGCCGCTATACTGGACGCTGGCGCATCACGCCCTCAACCCCGGAAAGGTGATCTGCGTGCTTATTCTCAAGATCGCTCTGGTCGTCATTCTCGTGATCACGAGTCTGCTGCTTACCCTGTTCATCCTCTTGCACAAGGGACGTGGCGGTGGTCTCTCCGACATGTTCGGCGGCGGTGTCACGTCGAGCCTCGGCTCGTCAGGCGTGGCAGAGCGTAACCTCAATCGCATCACCGTGGTTGTGTCGATTGTGTGGGGCGTCTCGATCGTCGGCCTGGGCCTCATCGCCCGGTTCTCGGTCGTCTAAGCACTCCGCACTCGTCAACTGCTTTAGAAAGGTAATCCGTGGCAGGCAGTAACGCCATTCGGGGCGCCCGTGTTGGATCCGGCCCCATGGGGGAGAAGGATCACGGCGCTCGCGCAGACCGCACCCAGATTTCGTACTGGGACGCTCATGGCAATGAGACCATCCGCTACTTCGCGGCTGACGTTGCCGAAGATGAGATCCCTGAGCAGATCGATTCACCGACTTCCGGCCTTCCGGCCGGACGGGACAAGGAGAACCCGCCCCTGCTCCCGAAGAATGAGCCCTACAAGACGCACCTCGCGTATGTGAAGGAGCGACGCACCCCCGAGGAAGCCGACGAGCTCCTCGAGGCAGCGCTGCAGAAGCTGCGGAAGCGTCGCGGCACTGCGCGCGCATCCGCGTAGCCTTCGCAAGGAAATCCGCCCCTGGCCCCGACACTCAGTCGGTCCAGGGGCGTTTTGCTTGCGCTATCGCACTGACAGCCTGCGTCAGGAATGGTCCCAACGAATCCGGGAACTCCCGCGTCAGGAGGGTGAGATCGAGCGGGCGGCCGCTGTCAGTGCGGCAATCAGCACACCAGGGGCGCCGGTCCTGAGCGCAAAAACCGGCCGACCGCGGGAGGTCAGCACATCCCGGTCGCCGCGCGACTGAGCCGCAATGAGAGTGCCGAAGCCAGACTCCGAGCCAGGAATCTCAAGCTTGGGAGCTGAAGAGTCGCAGAGTTGCAAGAACGCCCCCAGCGCCGGCCCGCCCTTGTGGAGCTGGCCCACGGAGTGCAGGTAGCGCGGCCCCCACCCGAGGGCGACCGGGACCCCAAGCGCTCGCGCAAGCGCATCGCGGAACACTTCGAGCTCTGCAGCGTATGGACCGCTCGGATCCAAGTAGGCCTGGATCGCGAGGTACCCGTTGCGTGGGACCACGTCGCGGAGCGAGGTCATCAGCTCAACGGTGGTCTCAGGCGCCACCCCCGAGGGAGCAGCGAGAAGCTGGGCAGGTGCGTCATACAGGATCGGAGCACCGGTCTCTGACACCGGCTCGGAGTCTTGTGAGAGCACGGCCCGCGCGGCAATCTTGGCGGATTCAACGTCTGGTTGATCAAAGGGGTCAATTCCGAGGAGATGACCCAGGACAGCCGTAGCCGTCTCCCACAGGAGGAACTGTGCGCCAAGCGCGCCGCTCACCGTGAGTTCGCTCGGCCCGGGTGCAGCGGCAACAGCCGCGCTGGTTCCCAGCCGAACCCGCATGAGGTTCGCGGGGTGCGCCACAAACTCGGGGGCCGAGTCTTGCAGCGCGATGGGGAGCACACCATGGCCAGCTTTGCCGGTCGATTCCGCGACAAGCTGCTCGATCCAGGATCCCAGTCCCCAATCGGTTCCCGGCGCCTCCGCAATACCAAGCACGTAGCGGTCGGGCAGCCCCGCAGCGATCACCGCTGCGAGACGCAGCGCAGGATTGTCCGCCGTGTCCGACGCCAACAGGGTGCGGACCCCACAGGCGTCCGCGAGGAGCTCGCGCACATCGGCGCCGGCGAGCGCAGTCGGGACCAGACCAAATGCAGTCAGCGCAGAAAACCGTCCCCCAACGTCGGGATCGGCAAAGCAGACACGCTGCCCAGCAGACCTGGCATCTGCTTCGAGCTGCGATCCGGGATCCGTCACGACGATGATTCGAGCCGCAGGATCAATGCCAGCCGCCGTAAACGCCGCAGCAAATGCCGCACGGTGGCTCAGCGTCTCGATCGTGCTGCCAGACTTCGAACTGACGACCACCAGTGTGCGTGAGAGATCTCCGCTCAGAGCGGCTGTCAGAAAGCTCGGGTGGGTCGAATCAATCACGGTGAGTGGGACATTTGCCCAGCGGGCAATGACCTCTGGTGCGAGGCTCGATCCGCCCATCCCGCACAGCATGACCCGGTCGACACCCGCCGCGTGCAGTTCCGCGCGAATGTGTTCGGCGCCCACAATCGCGGTCAGTGCGTTGGCCTCGAAATCCGTCCACCCCAGCCGCTCTTCAACGTTGGCGTCGGGCCCCCACAGGGTCGCATCGCGAGCGAAGAGTCGGCTCGCAACCCGAGTGTCGACAAGACGAGCCATGATGGCGTCGACCTGTGCGGTATCCGGGCCTGAATCGGCGCCGAAGCTGAGGGTGATCGACACTACGCGCGCGCTCCCTCGAGGGCCTGCGCAACGGTCTCACAGAGCTCGGCCCAGGACGCGTCGAACTTCTCGAGGCCTTCACGCTCCAGCTGTGTCGTCACCTCGACATAGTCGATGCCCTGGCCGTCGATCTGGTTGAGGACCTGATTCGACTCGAGGAACTCCGACGAAATCGTATCGCCGCGAACCACGCCGTGATCGGCAAACGCGCGCAGCGTGGCCTCGGGCATTGTGTTCACCACGTCTGCAGCGATCAGCTCGGAGACGTACAGCGTGTCGGGAAGCGCCGGGTTCTTCACACCCGTCGAGGCCCAGAGCGGACGCTGCGGGTTCGCGCCCAATTCGCGCAGATGGCGAGCCCGCTCGCTTCCGAACGCCTGCGTGTAGACCTCGTAGGCGAGACGAGCGTTCGCGACGCCTGCCTGGCCGGTGAGTGCCGCAGCTTCTGGAGTACCGACCGCGGTGAGGCGCGCATCAATTTCAGTATCAACGCGAGAAACGAAGAACGAGGCAACCGAGTGGATTTGAGAAATATCGATCCCGGCGGCGCGTGCCTGCTCGAGCCCAGTCAAATATGCATTGATGACCTGGCGGTATCGCTCGAGGCTGAAGATGAGCGTCACATTCACACTGATACCTGCGGCAATCACCGCAGTAATCGCTTCGAGCCCCTCAACAGTGGCTGGAATCTTGATCATCGCGTTGGGGCGATTCACACGCTTCCAGAGGTCAATCGCTTGTGCGATCGTTCCGGCAGTGTCTCGTGCAAGACCGGGTTCAACCTCGATTGAAACCCGCCCGTCACGCCCACCCGACTCCGCATACACGTTCGCGAAGAGATCGCAGGCGTCCGCTACATCGGCTGTCGTGAGTTCGACGATCGTTGCCGCGGTATCGAGCCCGCGTGCCGCGCAAGCGGCGATTCGCTCTCCGTAGCCGATCCCACCGCCGATAGCACCGGCGAAGATCGTCGGATTCGTGGTGACCCCGACGACGTCATGGCTCGCCTGCAACTCGGCGAGTTCACCGCTTTCAATGCGATTCCGCGAGAGGTCGTCGAGCCAGATACTCACGCCGGCACGGCTGAGCTCGGCGGTGGGGGTGGTGGTCATAGGGAATGGCTCCTCTGCCTAGAAGTGGGGGACGGCGTGTCTCGTGAGCTACGCCGCGAGTGACTCGCGCGCAGCAGCGATGACGGCGTCTGTGGTGACACCGAACTCGCGGAACAGCGTCTCGAAGTCAGCTGAAGCGCCAAAGTGCTCGATCGACACGGAGCGTCCGCGATCGCCGACGATACGATCCCAGCCGAGACTGAGACCGGCTTCGACGCTCACGCGCGCGGTCACCGCGGTGGGCAGCACGCTCTCGCGGTACTCAGCGGTCTGCTCGGCAAACCATTCGAGGCAGGGAGCGGAGACCACGCGTGCGCCAACGCCCTCGGCCGCCAGCTGCTCGCGCGCCGCAACGGCAAGCTGCACCTCAGAACCCGTGGCGATCAGCAGCACGTCAACGGAATCGGTGGGCGAGTCTGCAAGCACGTATGCGCCACGGCGCACGCCCTCGGCAGCCTGCTCGGCTGAGGCGAAATCGCCGCCGCGGGGGAGCACCGGCACGTTCTGGCGGGTCAGGGCAAGCCCCGCGGGGCCGCGGTGCGGGTCAGAATCTCGTGCCAGGCAATGGAAACTTCGTTCGCGTCGGCGGGGCGCACCACCGCGAGGTTCGGGATCGCGCGGAGCGTGGCAAGCTGCTCAATCGGCTGGTGCGTGGGCCCGTCCTCACCGAGTGCGACCGAGTCGTGCGTCCACACAAAGACACTCGGCACATTCATGAGCGCCGCGAGACGCACCGCCGGTCGCATGTAATCGCTGAAGATGAGGAACGTGCCGCCGTAGCTGCGCGTCTTCCCGTGCAACTGGATGCCATTCAGGATCGCTCCCATGGCGTGCTCACGAATCCCGAAGTGCAGCACGCGACCATACTGGTCTCCGGACCAGCTCGAAGTCGAGTGGCCGGCGGGTACGAACGAGGGCACACCGGGGATTGTCGTGTTGTTCGATCCTGCGAGGTCGGCGGAGCCGCCCCAGAGTTCCGGCATGATCGGGCCGAGTGCCGCAAGCACCTTGCCGCTCGCAGAGCGAGTTGCCACACTCGCGCCAGGTTCAAAGGTGGGGAGCGCCTCGAGTGCGCCTGCGGGAAGCTCGCGCGCCTCCAGGCGGTCGAACAGTTCCTTACGCTCCGGGTTGGCGGCAGCCCAGGCGTCGAAGCTTTCCTGCCAGGCCGCACGCGTCTCGGCGCCTCGTGTGACGGCCTCACGTGTGTGCGCGATCACCTCGGGGGCAACGGCGAAGTGCTCAGCAGGGTCGAAGCCAAGCGCCTCTTTCAAGCCGGCGAGTTCTTCAGCGCCGAGCTTGGCGCCGTGGATCCCGCCGGTGTTCTGCTTCCCGGGGGAGGGCCATCCGATGATGGTCTTGAGAATGATGAGACTCGGCTTTGTTGACTCAGCCTGTGCCTCCGCGATGGCCCGGTTCAGCTCAGCGACGTCTTCGACGTAGTGACCGGTCTTCTTCCAGTCGACCTGGAGTACCTGCCATCCGTAGGACTCGTAGCGCTTCGCCACGTCCTCGGAGAATGAAATGTCCGTGTCATCTTCAATCGAAATCTGATTGGAGTCGTAGATCGCGATCAGGTTGCCCAGCTCCTGGTGCCCCGCGAGCGAGGAGGCCTCACTCGTGACCCCCTCCTGCAGATCCCCGTCGCCCGCGACAACGTAGATGAAATGGTCAAACGGGCTCGTTCCCGGCGCCGCTGCCGGATCGAAGAGGCCGCGTTCGTAGCGGGCAGCGTAGGCAAAACCGACCGCGGAGGCGAGTCCCTGGCCCAGCGGTCCTGTCGTAATCTCAACGCCATCTGTGTGCCCGAATTCCGGGTGACCCGGGGTCTTCGAGCCCCAGGTGCGCAGTGCTTTCAGATCCTCGAGTTCGAGGCCGTATCCGCCCAGGTAGAGCTGGACGTACTGCGTCAGGGAGGAATGGCCGACGGAGAGGATGAAACGGTCGCGGCCGACCCACGCGGAATCCGCGGGATCGTGGCGCATCACCTTCTGGTGCAACAGATACGAGACGGGGGCAAGGCTAATCGCCGTTCCCGGGTGGCCGTTACCGACCTTCTCGACGGCATCCGCCGCTAGCACTCGAGCGGTATTCACCGCGAGATCATCGAGCTCGTTCCACTGCAGTTCGTTTCCCAAGACTGACCTTTCGAAAGGGAAGAGAAGGGAACACCGCATGGCGACCCCGGTTCAATCTTAGTCAGACGGGGTACCATGACCAGGTGACATCGAGCCAACTTTCGACCAAGAATGACCGAAGCAGCCGTTCGTTCGGACGCACGATCAAAAGTTACGTTGCGCTGACCAAGCCGCGCGTCATGGAATTGCTGCTGGTGGTCACCGTGCCTGCCATGATTCTCGCGCAGGGCGGCTTTCCGAGTGTGTGGCTCGTTCTCGCCACACTCCTGGGCGGCGCGATGAGCGCGGGCTCGGCAGGGGCGTTCAACTGCTACATCGATCGCGATATGGATCGCAAGATGAAGCGGACCTCGAACCGGCCGCTTGTGACCGGAGAAATCTCCGATCGCAATGCGCTGATTTTTTCCTGGGTGCTCGGCGTGCTCTCGGTCGGATGGCTCGCAGTCACGACGAATTGGCTCGCTGCCGCATTGTCGGCCGCGGCGATTTTCTTCTATGTCGTGATCTACACACTGGTGCTGAAGCGCCACAGCGAGCAGAACATCATTTGGGGCGGGATCGCCGGGTGTTTCCCCGTCCTCATCGGATGGGCTGCCGTCACTGGCAGCCTCGACTGGCCCGCCTGGGTGTTCTTCCTGGTCATTTTCCTGTGGACTCCAGCTCACTACTGGCCTTTGTCGATGCGCTATCGCGACGACTACGCTGCGGCCGGCGTGCCGATGCTCGGCGTCGTGCGCGGCCGCGCGACCGTCGGCCTGCAAGTCATCTTGTACGCGTGGGCCACCGTCGTATCAAGCCTGCTCTTGATCCCCGCCGCTGGGATCGGCTGGCTCTACACCGTCGTCGCGGTACTCTCAGGCGGCTACTTTATTCTCCAGGCGCACCGGCTCTACGGCAGCGCAATCCGAGGCGCCGAGGGCAAGCCGATGCAGGTGTTCCACGGCTCGATCACGTACCTGTCCGTGCTGTCCCTCGCGATCGCCATCGATCCGCTGCTGCCGTTCTAATCTTCGGCGCCGGGGTGCGCACAAGCATGCCTCGGCCCGACCCCGGAAATGCCAGAGCCCTTCCGCGGATCAGTGCGATCTGCGGAAGGGCTCTGGCATTCAACGCGCTTTGCGCCTAGGCGCCTGAGGGGGCTTCCCCTGCGGCAGCGGGGCGCTTCAGCCGGAGCACGGTCACGGTCATTGTTGCTGCGGTCAATGAAGCAAGCACCATGTGCACGCCGACGAGCACTGGCGGGAGCCCGTGGCGCGCCTGATAGATCCCCACAATGATCTGGACGACGAGCACAGCGAGTAGCGCGATCACCCAGCGCAGCGGACGCAATTTGCCGACAGCGGCCCAACTCAGCAGGGCGAGCACGAGCGCAAGCGTGATGTATCCGGGCCACGCGTGCAGGTGGCTGAGCAGCGTTGCATCGATTCCGGCCCGGACGACGCTCTCGTCCCCGGAGTGCGGCCCATTCGCCGTGGTGATGACGCCAAGGATGATAACGATAGCCATCGCGAGCGTTGACACGTGCGTCAGTATGGCGAAACCCTTGGGCACTGCACGCACCCGGGCGCCGGCGGGTTCATACATGCGCACGAGGAAGGCTGCAGTAATACACACGATGATCAGCGACACTGTGTAGTGGAATCCCACCAGTGCTGCCGCGAGTTCCTCCCACACAATGACGCCACCCACGAACGCTTGAATGAGCACGAGCGCCAGCACGAGCAGGGAGATCACGAACAGGTCCCGGCGCTCGCGCCGGCGACGCCACACGAGCACCACAACGGCGATCGCGGCCAACAGCAGCGGCCCCGAGATCGTGCGGTTGCCAAACTCAATCAGCGCGTGATAGCTCGTCTCCTGAGTAGGGACCAGCGAGCCGGGCGTGCAGAGCGGCCACTCGGAACAGCCGAGACCAGAGCCGGTGAGCCGCACGGCCCCGCCAGTGGCGATGATGAGCACATTGAGAACGAACGAAGCCCACGCCGCAAACGGTAAGAACCGGGGGAGCCTCGTTCGGGCCTTCTCGGAGACGGTCGCGGGAATTGTGCCGGGCACAGGGGACTCCAATCATGCGAGCTCCCGGTGAAACACTCCGGTCTCGCCCGATTCGGAGCGAAAACCTGTAGACTCGGAAGCTGTGGTTTAGTGAGGCAACCTGATCGTCTGACGTTTCATCAGCGGCCGGGTGCGCCCGACGCCCAGACTACTGCACCACCGCAGGGAACCCTCCGAGAGTACGTATCGGCGATTGGTTCTCGGTTGCGAAGAAGAGGAAGAGGGAATGATCATGCCTGAGGTACTGATCGACCGCCCCGAACTTGAAGGCCTCGGCCAATATGAGTTCGGCTGGCACGACAGCGACACAGCCGGTGAGACCGCCAAGCGTGGTCTGAGTGAGGATGTTGTGCGCAACATCTCCGCTCTCAAGAACGAACCCGAATGGATGCTCGAGCGGCGCCTGAAAGCGCTCCAGATCTTCGGCCGCAAACCGATGCCCACCTGGGGTGCAGATCTGTCGGACATCGACTTCGACAACATCAAGTACTTCGTCCGCTCCACTGAGAAGCAGGCGACCACCTGGGAAGAGCTTCCTGAGGAGATCAAGGAGACGTACGAGCGGCTCGGGATTCCCGAGGCAGAGCGTCAGCGTCTCGTTGCTGGCGTTGCGGCACAGTACGAGTCAGAGGTGGTGTACCACCAGATCCGTGAGGACCTGGAGGAGCAGGGCGTGCTCTTCTTGGACACCGATACCGCGCTTCGCGAGCACCCCGAGATCTTCCAGCAGTATTTCGGCACCGTCATCCCGTCAGGCGACAACAAGTTCGCCGCGCTCAACACGGCGGTCTGGTCCGGCGGTTCCTTCGTCTACGTCCCGAAGGGCGTCCACGTCGAGATCCCGCTGCAGGCCTACTTCCGGATTAACACCGAGAACATGGGCCAGTTCGAGCGAACGCTCATCATCGCTGACGAGGACAGCTACGTCCACTACATCGAGGGCTGCACCGCACCGATCTACAAGTCGGATTCGCTCCACTCGGCCGTCGTCGAGATCATCGTGAAGAAGAACGCTCGCGTGCGCTACACGACGATTCAGAACTGGTCGAACAACGTGTACAACCTCGTCACCAAGCGTGCGATCGCTGAAGAGGGCGCCACCATGGAGTGGGTCGATGGCAACATCGGCTCCAAGGTCACGATGAAGTACCCGTCGATCTACCTGACTGGCGAGCACGCCAAGGGCGAGACGCTCTCCGTCGCCTTCGCAGGCCCCGGTCAGCACCAGGACACTGGTGCGAAGATGATCCACCTCGCGCCGCACACGAAGTCCTCGATCCTCGCCAAGTCGATCGCCCGTGGCGGCGGCCGCAGTGGCTATCGCGGCGAGGTCCGTGTTGAGGCAAACGCCCATCACGCCGCCAACTCAGTGGTGTGTGACGCGCTCCTCGTTGACACGATTTCGCGCTCAGACACCTACCCGGCAATCGATATTCGCACCGATGATGCGACGCTTGCCCACGAGGCGACGGTCACCCGCGTGAGCGAAGAGCAGCTGTTCTATCTCATGAGCCGTGGCCTCTCGGAAGAGGAGTCGATGGCGATGATCGTCCGCGGCTTCATCGAGCCGATCGCTCGCGAACTCCCCATGGAGTACGCGCTTGAACTGAACAAGCTCATCGAGATGAGCATGGAAGGATCCGTCGGTTAACGATGACAACGCTTCAGACTGAACAGCACGGCGCGGAATCTGCGGAGACCGCTCAGCACGGCCTCAAGGCTCACAGTGACGGCGACTGGGCGAACCTGGTTCCGGTACAGACTCGCTCTGATCGCCCGAAATCTGCGAGCATCGCCGATTTTCCCGAGGTTACTGGCCGCGAGGTGAACTGGAAGTACACACCAGTTGCCACAATCAAGTCGCTCATCTCGGGCGATCTCACCGATGGTACCTCGGCCCTCGAAATCTCCGAGGCTCCAGGAGTCGAGGTGTCCTCGGTTCCGATGGACTCTGAACTCGTGGGGCGTGGTGGCCTGCCGGAAGACCAGGCAGCTGCCAACGCGTGGGGCCAGATTGCTACCGCACAGCGAATCTTCCTCACAAGCGAGGAGCGTCAGACGATTGTTGTCAAGCGCACCTCGCTCAGCGAAACGCCTACGGCGGCGCACACGATCATTGAGGCGGCACCGCAGTCAGACACCGTCGTGATCCTCGAGAACACGGGCTCCGCGAACCTCACTGAGACGGTCGAGATCGTCGTTGGGGCGGGTGCAAACCTGAAGGTGGTCTCGATCCAGGAGTGGGACGAGAACGCAATCCATGTTGCGAGCCACAACGCCGTCGTCGCGCGCGACGGCAATCTGCAGCACATTGTGGTTTCCCTCGGCGGCAAAGTCGTGCGCGTGAACCCGTCGATCCATCTTGATGGACCGGGCGCAAACGGTGAGGCGTACGGCGCATACTTCGCGGACGCCGGCCAGCACCTCGAGCACCAGGTCTACATCGACCACAACGCCCCCAACACGCGCAGCCGGGTCGCCTACAAGGGCGCGCTGCAGGGCGAGGGTGCACACGCGGTATGGATCGGCGACGTCCTCATCCGCCGGGTCGCTGCTGGTACCGACAGCTACGAGGAGAACCGCAACCTGACCCTCACCGAGGGCACACGTGCAGACTCGATCCCAAACCTCGAAATTGAAACGGGTGACATTGCTGGTGCGGGGCACGCCTCCACCACTGGCCGCTTTGACGAAGAGCACATCTTCTATCTGCAGAGCCGCGGCATCTCTGAGGATGAGGCGCGCAAGCTTGTCGTGCGCGGCTT
Source organism: Leucobacter luti (assembly GCF_019464495.1). NCBI lineage: Bacteria > Bacillati > Actinomycetota > Actinomycetes > Micrococcales > Microbacteriaceae > Leucobacter > Leucobacter luti. The sequence continues at coordinate 381,478 of NZ_CP080492.1, forward strand.
CCTCTTCGAGGTCATCCAGCGCATCGGCAACGAGCAGATCGAGGAGCGTCTCCAGACCGCGATTGAAGCTGAGCTGTCGCAGAGCGTGCTTGCCTAATGTCTCGAATGAAGGCGCTCGATCTGAGCGATCTTGTCCAAGACCAGGCGACACGTGTCGTCCTTGACGATGTACCGATGGCAGTTGTGCTCGACAGCGAGGGCAACGTCCACGCTATTGGCGACACCTGCACGCACGGCGAAATCAGCCTCTCCGAGGGCTTCGTTGACGGTGACACGCTGGAGTGCTGGGCCCACGGCTCCGCATTCTCGCTGTGCACCGGCAAGCCGCTCAACCTTCCGGCCTACGAACCGGTACCCGTTTACGTCGTCGAAATCGAAGACGGCGTCGTATACATTGATCCCCACGTTACGAAAGAGATTGCCGTATGACTTCTGTGCTTGAAATCAAGGACCTGCACGTCAGCGTTGAGACTGAGCAGGGGCCCAAGCCCATCCTCAAGGGCGTGAACCTCAGCATCCCCAAGGGCGAGACACACGCGATCATGGGCCCCAACGGCTCGGGCAAGTCGACCCTTGCCTATGCGGTCGCCGGGCACCCTCGCTACGAGATCACGAGCGGCCAGCTGCTGCTCGACGGTGAGGACATCACCGAGATGGGACCGGACGAGCGTGCGCAGGCAGGCTTGTTCCTCGCCATGCAGTACCCGGTGGAGATCCCCGGTGTGACCAACGCCAACTTCCTTCGCACTGCGAAGACCGCGATCGACGGCGAAGCGCCCGCCATCCGCACCTGGATGAAGGACGTTAAAGAAGCTATGGCGAACCTCCGCATGGACGAGTCCTTCGCGGCGCGCAACGTCAACGAGGGTTTCTCGGGCGGCGAGAAGAAGCGCAACGAGATCCTGCAGCTCGAGCTGCTGCGTCCGAAGTTTGCAGTGCTCGATGAGACCGATTCTGGCCTCGACGTCGACGCGCTCAAGATTGTGTCGGAGGGTGTGAACCGCGCCAAGGAGAACACCGGCCTCGGTGTACTCCTGATCACCCACTACACGCGCATCCTGCGCTACATCAAGCCCGACTTCGTGCATGTCTTCGTTGACGGCCGCGTCGCTGAAGAGGGCGGACCCGAGCTCGCGAATCGTCTTGAGGAAGAGGGCTACGACCGTTTCCTCAAGACGGCCTAGGGCGTAGGCTGGTCTTATGAGCGAGGACGCAGTCACCATTCCGCAGTCGATTGACCCGGATTTCCGTGAGCAGTCGCTTGAGGCACTCAAGAACGTCTCGGATCCGGAACTCGGCGTAAACATCGTCGATCTCGGCTTGATTTACGATCTTGCCTTCGACGAGGAGCACGACGCGCTCGTGATCAGCATGACGCTGACGAGCGCGGGCTGCCCGCTCACCGATGTGATCGAGAACGACATCGCTGAGGCGCTTGATGGTCTTGTCACTGCCTTCCGCATCAACTGGGTGTGGATGCCGCCGTGGACGCCTGAGCGAATTACCGATGATGGCCGGGATATGATGAGAGCTTTGGGTTTCTCAATCTAACCCAGCAACACCACGATTCGGCCCGGGGCGCGATTTCTCGCCCCGGGCCGAAGCGCGTACTGAATCTGGTACGCACCGAATACAGAAGAAGGACCCATGATTACCGTCGAGGACCTCGCGATCGATGTCGGCGCCCGCCGCCTCATGTCGGGTGTCACGTTCCGGGTGAACCCGGGCGACAAGATCGGTCTCGTCGGGCGCAACGGCGCTGGCAAGACAACGCTCACCCGCACCCTGTCGGGGGAGTTGCAGCCCGCCGAGGGCAAGATCACCATTTCGGGGGAGCTTGGCTTTCTGCCGCAGGATCCGCGCACCGGGGATCCGGATCAGCTCGCGCGCCATCGCATCCTCGATGCTCGTGGCCTCGGCACGATCACGCAGAACCTCGCGAAGGCGTCGATGGACATGGCGTCCGAGGATCCCGTGGTGGCCGAGAAAGCCATGAAACGCTTCGGCAACCTGACCGATCGGTTCCAGGCACTTGGTGGCTACGCCGCTGAGTCAGAAGCTGCATCGATTTCGAACAACCTCGGGCTGCCGGATCGGATCCTGGATCAGCCGCTTGGCACGCTCTCCGGCGGTCAGCGCCGCCGCATTGAGCTCGCCAGGATCCTGTTCTCCGATGCCGATACGATGATCCTCGATGAGCCGACCAACCACTTGGATGCCGACTCAATCGTCTGGCTGCGCGAGTTCCTGAAGACGTACAAGGGCGGCGTGATCGTGATCAGTCACGATATCGATCTCGTGGGCGAGACAGTGAACCGCGTGTTCTACCTCGACGCCAACCGCCAGGTCATCGACACGTACAACATGACGTGGAAGCTGTACCTGCGCCAGCGCGCGGCCGACGAGGAGCGCCGCCGCAAAGAACGCGCCAACGTCGAAAAGAAGGCTTCCGCACTGCAGCTGCAGGCCGCAAAGTTCGGCGCGAAAGCCTCGAAGGCGGCGTCGGCGCACCAGATGGTGGCGCGAGCCGAGCGAATGCTCTCCAGCCTGGATGATGTGCGCCAGGTCGAGCGGGTCGCGAAGCTCCGCTTCCCGGATCCCTCCCCATGCGGCAAGACCCCGCTCATGGCGACGGGCCTGTCGAAGTCCTACGGTTCGCTGGAGATCTTTGCCGGAGTTGATCTCGCGATCGACCGTGGCTCGAAGGTCGTGATCCTCGGCCTCAACGGTGCTGGCAAGACGACACTGCTCCGGCTGCTCGCGCAGGTGGATGAGGCGGATACCGGCGAGATTATCGCGGGGCACGGGCTCAAAGTCGGCTACTACGCGCAGGAGCACGAGACGCTCGACGTCAAGGCGAGTGTGCTGCAGAACATGGTGTCGGTGTCGCAGCATCTCACCGAGATGGAAGCGCGGCGCGTGCTTGGCTCGTTCCTGTTTACCGGGGACGATGTCCTGAAGCCGGCCGGGGTGCTCTCCGGTGGCGAGAAGACTCGCCTCGCGCTCGCGATGCTCGTGGTGTCCAGCGCGAACGTGCTGTTGCTCGATGAGCCAACCAACAACCTCGATCCCGCGAGCCGCGAGGAGATCCTGGACGCGCTGGCACACTTCACGGGAGCCGTGGTGCTCGTGTCGCACGATCAGGGCGCCGTCGAGGCGCTCAACCCTGAGCGCGTACTGATCATGCCCGAGGCTACTGAGGACCACTGGTCCAAGGACTACCTCGAGCTCATCGAGCTCGCCTAGTACGAGCGTGTCGCGGGTGTAGCACGATCGTGCTACACCCGCGATTCGGTGTGCTGACGGTGCCCAGTTCCCCTTCGCTGTGAACGAGGCGCCGCTGCCATTTACGCGTCGTAGAGCGCGTCTTCGACGTCAGCGTCCGTGGGACCGCGCTTCGTGCGGCGGGCCGCCGCACGGCGATCCTGATCCCGCACCAGCTGACTGTCCGCATTCAAGCTCCGGTACTCACGACGCGCGGCGACCACGACACCGATTCCTGCGATGATGATGAATACGTACCACTGCAGGGCGTACGACAGGTGCGGCCCCTCATCTCGCTCCGGCTCACGGGGGAGTACTCCGTGCTCACCGGCGGGATCCTCCGAAACCAGCATGCCGTAGGCGGCCGTGTACGCCTGCCCGGACGTCCCGGTCAGCTCCGCAAGCTCGGGTACTTCGATACTCGCTACGGTGATCCCCGAGCTCGTGCGCCCGGAGACCACGGGCTCTGAGGCGCGGAGCCGTGCTTCCACGCGCACCTGGCCGGAAGGAGCCTGCGGCAAGTCGGCAAGCCCCACTTCTCCGCTATCAGCGCTTCCACCGTCGACTGGGACCCAGCCGCGATCAATGAAGAAGACATGGCCATCAGTGGTGCGCAGGGCCTGGATCAGATCCGAGCCAACCCCTTCCGGGCCGGGTCGGTTCCGGGCGAGGAACGGATCACCGATGTATTCGCCACTTGCCCAGATCGTCCGCCACTTCTGAGTCGCCTCATCGAACGCGTCAAGCGTGGGCAGTTCCTCAGCCAAGGGGGCGGCAGCTGAACCGTAGTTCGCGTCCAGACGGTCGATCTCGGCGCGCGCTTCAGCCCGCCGGTCGAACTGCCAGTTCCCGAGCAGTACGCAGGCAATCGAGAAGATGAGCAGCATGGTGAAGTACCCAAACCAGCGCCCTGATCGCAAGAAACTCCAGCCCACGGGCCGGCCCACCGGATCGGACGCCACCGAGTTCGGCGTGGGTGGGTGTTCCTGCGTTGTCTGCATGCGTCTCTCACTCATTGGTGGATTGGGTGGGTTCGGGATCCGCGAGCGTTGCAACGGACTCCACTTCGAGTGGGAAGTCGCGCGCTGCGAGGAACTCACGCAGCGTTTCGAGATGTGGCTCACAGGCCAACCAGGTCTTGCGCCGATCCGCGGTGTGGATCTTCGGGTTTCGCCAGCGGATCGCCCACAGCGCTTCATCGCGACAGCCAGCACGAGAACACGAGAACTGATGCTCGGGCGCTCGTCCGAGGGTCACTGTCGGGACCCCGATGCCGCTCACAACTCACCTTTCGCGGCTTCGCCAGAAATCGATCCGGAGCCTGCCTCGTTCACGGACTCGGCGTCGAAACTCTCGCGAGCGCCAGGCTCGGGCGGTGCAGCTGTCGAGCGACGCGTTGGCTCCACATCGATCACAATCAGCTCAGCGCCAGCAGCCGGAGCACCGTCGCCCGTGCGTTCCTCTGCCGCAGTCAGCTGCTGCGGGGCAGGCGCGTCGGGAGCTTCGCCGCTGTTATGGGCTACTGCGTTGCCCACCATCACCGCGAACCAGGGAAGCAGGACGGCACCTGCTGCAACCAGCAAGATCCACCATCCCCGCACCCAGAACAAGGAGACGACGCACAGCACGCGCAGAGCCATTGCGAAGAAATACATTCGCATTCGGTGCGCTCGATCGTCGGCGGGGCTCACCCCTGCCGACGTCACACTGTAGCTCTTGGCCATGCGCTCCTTCTCAGTACCCCTCCACCCTACTTCGTCCGCCTGAGGCGCAGCTCATTTCGAGCACTCCGCGCGCCACCAGACCGCGTCCAGTGCGCTCCCGTAGGGTAGAACGACTGTCTGGATGGAAGGATCCCCATGAGCACCCCCCGCACCGTATTGGTCACCGGCGGCAACCGCGGCATCGGCTACGCCATTGCTGAGCGCATGATTGCCGACGGCCACCGCGTCGCCGTCACCTCCCGCTCTGGTGCGGGCCCCGCAGGCTCGCTCACCGTCCGCGCCGAGATGACCGATTCCGCGTCGATCGACGCGGCGTTCACCGAGGTCGAGGCGCAGCTTGGGCCGGTAGAGGTCGTCGTCGCAAATGCTGGTATCACGAAGGACACCCTCCTGCTGCGCATGACGGAGGAGGAATTCACGAGTGTCGTCGACACGAATCTGACCGGAACCTTCCGCGTCGTCAAGCGCGCTGCAAAAGGACTCCTGAAGGGGCGCTTTGGCCGGGTGATCCTGCTGTCCAGCGTGGTGGGACTCTACGGCTCACCCGGACAGATCAATTATTCCTCCTCGAAGGCAGCACTCGTCGGCTTCGCCCGCTCGCTCACGCGTGAACTGGGATCCCGCGGGATCACCGCCAATGTGATCGCACCGGGCTTTATCGAGACTGACATGACCGCCGAGCTCTCTGACGCTCAGCAGAAGCAGTATCTCGCCACAATTCCAGCCGCGCGATACGGCCAGGTAGCGGAGATCGCGGGCGTTGCTTCGTTCCTCGCGGGTGATGAGGCTGGCTACATTTCGGGCGCCGTGATCCCCGTCGATGGCGGCCTGGGTATGGGCCACTAATTCCGGCGGCCCTCTACAGTCGCGGGCGCGACACGCGTAGCCTGAGGGTATGAACACTCACGAGCACCCCAGGACCCCTACCCGTGTGGCGGTTGACGCGCAGGCGCTAGCAGAGTTGTACTCAGCGCCAGAGATTCTCCGCGTTGTGAATGTGTGGGACGCCGCGAGCGCCCGCGTGATCTCGGAGCTCCCCGGCTCCTCGGCGATCGCGACCGCAGGTCACGGCATTGCGGCGAGCTTTGGGTACCCAGACGGAGAGAAGATCCCGCTCGAGCTCATGCTCAGCGCAATCGAACGAATCGTGGGCGCAGCCGAGCACCTTCCGGTGACCGCGGATCTGGACGGCGGGTACGGCAATGCCGACGAGACGGTGCGCCGCGCGATCGGGGTCGGCGTCTCTGGGGCGAACATCGAGGATCGAATGCGCCCATTTGAGGAGTCAGTCGCCATCATGCGCGCCGCCGTGGAGGCGGGCGCGCAGGAAGAGGTTTCGTTCGTGCTGAACGCGCGCACCGATGCCTTGATCGCAGACCGCAAGCGCCCGCGCGAAGAGGCGCTCGCAGAAGCGATCACACGGGGACGCGCCTACCTTGATGCTGGTGCGACCTGCGTGTTCGTGCCAGGAGTGCTCACCGCTGAGGATACGCGGACCCTCGTGGCGGGCATCGGCGAACAGCGAATCAGCGTGATCGGACTGCCTGGCGCTCTGACAGCCGCCGAGTATGAGGCGCTCGGCGTTGCCCGCATCTCATACGGGCCCATGCCGCAAAACGTTGCTCTCACCGCGCTCAAGCGACTGGGGGAGTCGCTGCACGGCGACGGTGTGATCCCTTCAGAGACGGAACAGCTGAACAACTTCTAGTGTCGCGGCGGGAGTGGCACGGTATCCGCGAGAGTCGCTCCCGCGCTCGGCTCACACTAGGCAGTGAGGCGATCCAGCAGGGGAATGGCGTGCGCGAGGTCAGATTCGATCGACACATCGGCACGCTCACGCACCACGGGCTTCCCATCGAAGGACACCCCGATAGCGGCGACGGCCATCATGTCAAGATCGTTCGCGCCATCCCCGATCGCGACAGTCGCTGAGAGTGGTATGCCTGCCTGGGCAGCCCACTCGCGCAGCGCAGCCGCTTTGGCGGCTGCGTCCACGATGGGTCCGACTGTGCGCCCGGTGAGTTTCCCGTCGAGCACTTCGAGACGGTTTGCGCGCCAGAAGTCGAGCCCCAGATCGGCTGCGATCGGATCCAGCACCTCGTGGAAGCCGCCCGAGACAACGCCCACTTTTCCGCCCCTGGCATGCACGGCCGCAACGAGCTCGCGAATCCCAGGCGTCAATCGCACGCGTGCATACGCGTCAGCAAACGCCGAATCTGGGGTGCCAGAGAGGGTCGCCACCCGCTCGCTCAGGCTCGCTGAGAAATCGAGGTCACCCCGCATCGCACGCTCAGTGACCGCTGCGACCTCGGCTCTGGTGCCGGCAACTTCGGCGAGGAGCTCGATCACCTCGTCCTGAATGGTCGTGGAATCACAATCGAGCACAACAAGGGGAGCGACGGTCATGGTTTCCAGTCTAGGCATAGCAGGCGTGCATCACGTCGCTGGTGCCTGTAACACTGCAGCATGGCAGTCGCGTGGCGCGCCGTGATCGCGCTCACGGCGGTACTCGTTAGGCTGTGAGCCATGGTCAATGTCCTGCGCCTCACCGATGTGTCCTATGTGCGTGACCGCCGGCCGATCCTTGACGGGATCAACTGGTCGGTCGATGATACGGAACGGTGGGTGATCCTCGGCCCAAACGGCGCCGGAAAATCAACACTGCTCAAGCTCGCGACTTCAACGGACCACCCCACCAGCGGCACCGTCGAAGTGCTCGACGAACAGCTCGGCAAGATCGATGTGTTCGAACTGCGCAACCGGATCGGCTTTGTATCCTCCGCCACGGGGCGACGCATTCCCGCGGGCGAAACGGTACGCGACCTCGTGCTCACCGCTGCCTACTCCGTCGAGGGGCGGTGGAACGAAGTGTATGAGGACATTGACGTACGCCAGGCCGAGCGCATCCTGGCCGAGTGGGATCTTGACGGTTTCGCCGACCGCACCTTCAGCACCTTGAGCGACGGAGAGCGCAAGCGCGCACTGATTGCGCGTGCGGTCATGACGGATCCAGAGATGCTGCTGCTCGATGAGCCGAGCGCGAGTCTCGATCTGGGCGCACGTGAACGCCTCCTGCAGATGCTCTCCGGATTCGCAGAGTCGCCTGCATCGCCCGCGATGGTCATGGTGACGCACCACGTCGAGGAAGTGCCGCCAGGGTTTACCCACGTGCTCATGCTGCGCGAGGGCCAAATTCAGGCTGCTGGTCCAATCAGCGACACGCTGACGGCAGAGAATCTTGAGGCAACGTTCGGAATGCCGTTTGATCTCACCGTGACCGCAGGCAGATTTGCCGCTGTGGCGCGCCCCTAACGTTTCAATCACGTACTCACCGGCAAGGTCTGCTAAAGTTGATCCTTGGCGCGGTAGTTCCGCAAGGCTTCGATGCGCTTGACGCATCATCATCACGCGAAAATAAGGACACTCATGAAGACCGACATCCACCCCGAGTACAACGCAATCGTGTTCCGCGACCTGGCGTCGGGGGAGACGTTCCTCACTCGCTCCACGCTGACCAGCGAGAAGACCATCGAGCTTGAGGGCGTTACCTACCCCGTTCTCGACGTCGAGATCTCCAGCGCTTCGCACCCGTTCTACACGGGCAAGCAGCGCATCATGGACTCCGCCGGTCGCGTCGAGAAGTTCAACCAGCGCTTCAAGGGCTTCGGCGCTTAAGCACTGCGGTTCGCAAACGGGCGGCGAGGATCTTCGGATCCTCGCCGCCCGTTTGCTGTACCAGCGAAGTTGCGGATCGACGGGTCAGCACGGCCGCTACCGCGCTGACTCGCTGACCCGCATCACTCACGTACGGGCCAGCGCCCATCAGCCACGAAAGCTGGATCGCGCGCCTTCCGCATATATTCCTGGAAGCTCGCGGCCTGCTGCGCAGCCCAGGCAACCTGGGAACGGTGCAGTTCGTCGAGCTCACCCGGGATCACGTCTGCGTATTTGCGGGCAATCACCTGCAACACCCGGCCTGCCGCGATCGCATCGTCGCCCGCGTCGTGCGCATTCCCAATCTCGACGCCGTGGTGTGCAGACACAGCCTCAAGCGTGCGCTTCCCCTTGCGGTAGCGATCGAACTGCTTGTCGAGAATCAGCGGATCGATGATGGGCGCGAGATCACCCGGGAGGGGCACACGGTAGCGGGCAGCCTCTGCGACGAGCAGAGACAGATCGTAGGGTGCGTTGTAGGCGACCACGGGGAACCCGCGCTCGATCATCTCCAGAAGCTGGGTCGCGATCTGCTGCACGCCGACGGCGGCGTCTATTCCACTTGCCCGGGCAATCTCAGTGCTGATCCCGTGCACCCGCATCGCGGCTTCGGGAATCTCTACGCCGGGGTCCAAGAGCCAGTCGTAGCGTTCCACGACATCGCCTGCCGGCCCCAGCAGCGCGATCGTTGCGCTGACGATGCGTGCCTCATTCGTATCAATCCCGGTCGTTTCGGTATCGAACACGGCGAGGTTTGCGGCCCAGAGGGGGAGTTGAGCGGTCACGGCGCTCCTTTCGTTTCCCTTGATCGTACCGACCCGGAGCGGCTCGCGCGGGACCGTGCGCCTCGGGCGCTTGCCAGCCCCCGCCGGTAAGATCGCTCTGTGAGCTACGTCCCCACTTCCTTTTCAGTCGCGACGCTCGGTGCAGACACCCGTGCGTGGCACTACGGCGCGCAAGACGGACCGACGCTCGTGCTGGTGCACGGATTCCGCGGGGACCACCATGGGCTTGAGGGCATTGCACGAGATCTCGTGGTCGCGGCCCCAGAACTGCGCGTGATCGTGCCGGATCTGCCAGGATTTGGTGAGTCTCCTGCGCTCCCAGGGAGGAACCACGACCTCGCCATGTACGGCGAGTGGCTGCGCGCATTCACGTCCAGTGTCGCACCGGATGGCTTCGCGATTTTGGGCCATTCCTTCGGTTCATTGGTGGTGGCGTCCTCACTCGCTGGTGGCCTCAATCCGGCACGCACAATTCTCATCAACCCCATCTCGGCCCCCGCTCTCGAGGGACCACAGGCCCTCATGACGCAGCTTGCCATCGCGTACTATCGCACCGCGGATCTGCTGCCCGAGCGCGCCGCACGTGGCCTACTCAGCAACCCGCTCATTGTGCGGGTGATGAGCGAGGTCATGGCAAAAACACGCGACCGAGAGCTGCGTGCCTGGATCCATGCCCAGCATTCCAGCTACTTCAGCTCCTTTTCTGATCCGTCAACACTGTTGCAGGCATTCCGTGCCTCGGTTTCGCACACCGTGCCCGAGTTTGCCGCGGCGTTCACTGCACCAACGCTGCTGATCGCCGGAGATCGCGACGACATTACCCCGCTTGCCAAGCAGCTCGAGCTCCAGCGCAGGATCCCGGAGTCCCGGCTCCGGATCCTGCCGGGAACAGGTCACCTTGTCCACTACGAGGCCGTGGCTGACGCCGTAGCCGAGATCGCCCAGTTTTTGCGCACAGATTCATCCAGTGCCGCGACGTCCATCACGCCACCTGCTGCAGCCGAATCAGCCAAGGAGAACTCCGCGTGAAGCTGATTCGGATCGACGACATCGCCTCGCCGGAGCTCTCCGATTACACGCAGTTGACGGATGTCGCGATGCGACGGGTGCGCGAGCCTGCTGAAGGCCTCTATCTCGCAGAGTCGCCGAAGGTGATCGAACGCGCGTTGCGCGTCGGCCACCGGCCGCGTTCGTTGCTCATGGTGGAAGAGTGGCTGCCGCGAGTCGAGCCGTTGCTCGCCGATTTTCCTGAGGTACCCGTCTACATCGGCAAGCCCGAGCAGTTGGAACAGCTCACCGGCTTCAATATGCACCGCGGCGCAATGGCCTCGATGCACCGCCCCACTCCGCTCGACCCCGCGGAGCTGCTGCGCTCATCGAAGCGCGTCGTCGTGCTCGAAGACCTGGCGGATCACACAAACGTTGGAGCCGTATTTCGCTCGATCGCGGCGCTCGGAGCCGATGCGGTCCTGCTCACCCCAGGCTGTGCGGACCCGCTCTACCGTCGTGCTGTGCGAGTGAGCATGGGCGCAGTGCTGCAGGTGCCCTGGGCTCGCTTGCCCGATTGGCGTGAGGCCGGCCCCCTCTTTCGGGAGACCGGGTTCGAGCTCACTGCGTTCGCGCTGCGTGATGACGCAGAGGACCTCGCAGACTTCGTCGAGGACATTCCGGAGCGTCTCGCGCTCATGTTTGGCACCGAGGGCCCCGGCCTCACTCGCCGCGCGCTGGCCTCAGCCTCGCGCACCGTACTGATTCCGATGGAGCACGGCGTCGACTCGCTCAACGTTGCCACCGCGGCGGCGCTCGCGATGTGGGCGGTGCGCACCGGAGACAGGCGGGGGAGCCGAGCTTCGGTGACTGACCCCGCTGGTGCGCCGCTGGTGGCGAACGCACCAGCGGCTGCCCTGGGAGCCAGACGGTGAACGGGATCGCAGCCGGGGGCCGCCGCCGCGCGTTATGGTTCACGATCTTTTGGCTTGGTGTGGGCATCGCCTCATTCGTACTCGGTGTGCAGAACCCGATCGGGCAGCGCGCAGAGGACATTCTGCTGGACGCGGCGGAGTTCACCACGAACCCTCCGGCGCCGCTGAACCTGGTGTCAATCCCTTCGATCGCGATTGCACTGCTCCTGCTCGGCGTACTCGCCCTCTTCGCGCACGGGATCCAGCGAGCGCTCGTCGTCACGCTGCTCCCTGCCGCCGCGATCGCAACGTCCCAGCTTCTCAAACTGCATGTGCTGACACGGCCAGAGCTCTTCGAACTAGACGCGCCCAACACCTTCCCGAGTGGCCATATGACCGTGTTCACGGCCCTCACTGCCGCGCTGATCTGGGCGGTGCCCGCGCAGATTCGAGCGTTTGTGGCGCTCGCGGGTGCAGGACTCCTCGGGGCCGTCGGGTGGCAGCTTTTGGCCTATGGGTGGCACCGGCCGAGCGACGTGCTGGGCGCGCTCGCCCTGGGCGTCATAGCGTTTGCCCTCGCGGGCTTGATCCGTCCGGCGCGCACACGAGGCACGGTGACACTCGGTGCCACGATCTCGATCGGCCTCGTGTTGCTCGGGTGGATCATGGTGGCCGCGGCTCTCACACTCGCCGCGATTGCGGGGGTGAGCGGCAACGCGGACCTCATGCTCAGTGCGGGAGAATTCGGAGGAGTCGGCGCGAGCGCGCTCGCCGCTCGGGCGCTGCTGCTCCTCAGCGTCGGGCGCGACTAACGTAGCCACGAGCAGCGGGGCCCATACCCCTCTGCGATGCCGTGATTCCCTCACGCGGCTAAGCGATGCCGAGCGCGGGCAGAGGGCTGCAACTACGCCGCCCCAAGTTCACCCGTCAGCCTCGCGTGCAGCGTCGCCGTGTGCGCGTTCATTCCGAGCAGCTCGACACGCTTGCCGTGCTGCACATACTTCTGCACGATTGCATCGAGCTCCGCCACAGTCGACGCGTCCCAGATGTGAGACTGGCTCAGGTCGAGCACCACTCGTTCGGGATCCGCAGCAAACTCGAAGTTCGCCGCGAGATCGGATACTGAGGCGAAGAACAACTCGCCCTGCACCGTGTACCGTGCATGTGCGGCACCATCACGGTCAATAATGCGTCGCTCGACCGCAGCGAGCTTGGACACGCGGCGCACGAACAGCACCGAGGCGGCGCACACGCCCACGACAACACCAATCGCGAGGTTGTGTGTCGCGACGACAACTGCCACTGTGATCACCATCACCGCGGTCTCACTCCACGGCATACGCCGGAGAGTGCTGGGCCGGATCGAATGCCAGTCAAACGTAGTGATGCACACCATAATCATGACTCCGACCAACGCGGCCATCGGGATCATGGCGACGAGGTCACCCAGCACCAGGATCAGTACCAGCAGGAACGCGCCCGCAAGGAACGTGGAGATCCGAGTGCGCGCGCCAGATACCTTCACGTTTACCATGGTCTGACCGATCATGGCGCAGCCGCCCATACCGCCGCAGAAGCCCGACACGATGTTGGCGATGCCTTGCCCCCAGCTCTCGCGCTGTGTATTCGAGTGAGTGTCGGTGATATCGTCGACAAGTTTCGCTGTCATCAGGGATTCTAGGAGGCCGACGAGCGCCATAGCGAGCGCATAGGGTGCGATGATTGCGAATGTTTCCCAGGTCAGGGGCACATTCGGCACGAAGAGCTCCGGCAAGCTGCGGGGGAGTTCGCCCTGATCACCCACAGTCGGGACAGTGATCGCAAAAACGAACACCAGCGCAGTGACAAGCACGATGGACACCAGGGGAGCAGGAACGACTTTCGTGATCCGCGGCATGAGCCACAGCACCAGCAGTCCGATCGCGAGCAAGGGATACACGAGCCACGGAACGCCAATGAGGTGGGGGAGCTGCGATATGAACACCAGAATCGCGAGCGCGTTGACGAACCCCACCATCACACTTCGCGGAATAAACCGCGTGAGTTTTGCCACGCCGAGGAGCGCACACACGATTTGGAACACGCCGGCAAGCAGCACCGTCGCGATGAAGTAATCCATGCCGTGCTCACGAGCCACGGGAGCGATGACCAGGGCAACCGCGCCGGTCGCTGCGGAAATCATGGCCGGGCGCCCGCCAACGAACGCAATGGTTACCGCCATCACGAACGATGAAAACAGGCCGACTTTCGGATCGACGCCGGCAATAATCGAGAATGAGATTGCTTCTGGGATCAGCGCCACAGCGACGACCAAACCTGCCAGCACCTCGCGCGTCATGAGCCGCGGACTGCGCAGCGCGGTGAGCACCGAGTGATCAGTGGGCGCGTGCGAACGTACATCCGCGCTGGGTGCGGCCAGAGCCATAGATTCTCTCCGTCTGTAGGTGCAGGACAGACCAACCCTAGTGCCAGTGCGCCGGGCGCTGTGACACCGGAACGTTCCACCGAGCCTCGCCACATAGAACCCGATGCTTCACTCGCCCCACTCGTTGATAATCTATATTATGTCAGTTCGTTGTTCTCGGGACCGCGTCAGCACTTGGATCTTGGCGCCGCCCAGCCCCTGCGTCCCGTCCGCGCCCGTCCCCTTTCCGCAGCAGATTGTCTCGTCGCATGCGGCGCATCGTGAACCCGCGGGTGTTTGCTCTGGCGCCACCGTGCGCGGCACGTGTCGCTCCCGCACGAACTCTCGCGAATCGCTTTCCACAGCTTCCGGCGGCGACGAAGCTCCCGCACTCTGAACGCGAGATTATGACAGGGCAAGCACCAGAAGCACCACCCCGCACACGGCTGCGCCCGCCCCCACCACAGTGAGGAGCGTTCCGCCCGACCGTACTTGCGCCGGGTGCGAGCGAGAGTGATCTTCTGGGTCATAGGCAACCAGGCACTTGCCCCCGAACGGAGCGCGCCACAGGACTTGCACCGCGGTCTGCCCCACGCGCTCGACGCCGTCGGGCGTGCGATATCGATAGTGGTGCGGGGCGAAGCGCAACGCCGGCCCCAACCACTCCCCCTGAGCGATCATCCAGCGCTTCGGCACCAGCCTTCGCAGGCGAATTCCTACCCACAGCACGCACCCCGCGAGAAGGACGAGCACAGCACACGCGATATACACAGCGCCTCTTTCTCTGAGCGCGGACCTTCCAGACGGTCGAGCTGCGAGCTCCCCGACTCAGGCGTCGTCTCGGCTGCCGCTGCTCCCCGAGCCAGAATACCCCTCAGTGCGCTCTTCAAGACACGGGGTCCGCTGAGTACGCACAGTGGACGCGCTCAGATCACGCCACTTCTTCGCGCGGCTGTTCTACGTGGCCTGCCACGCCGGCTGTCCAGTACCCGATCGCGCGATGTCTCGTGCGCGGCTGAGCATGGACGCGCCGCAAGACGTCTCGCACTTGCCGCGAGACCGTCGCTTCGCACGCAACCCATGCGTACCCGGGGCTGCGCGGCAAGGTGGCCCGCTCAACGACGCTGGGAAGCGTGCTCGCTGTTCCTGCGCTGCTGACGACCCACGTCCAGGAGACGTCGCCCTTGCTCGCTATCTCTTGCCGGTCCTCGTGCGTAGGCACCTCAACAACGGCTTGGACGACCGCCCCCGCGGGCAGTTCTTCGACGATCCGGGCGAGGCCGGGCAGCCCAGTAGCGTCGGCAACGAGGAGCTGCCACTCGGCGTCTGCGGGAGCCGCGTAGTAGGCACGGGACACTGACGAGCCGAGAAAGACGCCAAGCACCTGTCCTGGTGCGGCTGACTGCGCCCAAGCTGCGGCGATCCCCTCGTCGTGCACAACAAAGTCCACGTCAAACTCGGTGCCATCACCATGGACTTTCCTGACCGTGTAGTGCCGCCAGGGCGGCGTGGCATCCTGCCGTATCCTGCCAGCGCGCTCGTCATTGAAATACGACACGTCAGCGACCGACTCCCCCGGGTGCGGAAACGCGAGGTCGATCCGTTCGTCGCCCCGCCCCTCGACGAACCAGCGCCAGGATCCGATGGCTCGCAGGCGAATGCGAATCAGGGATGGCGAAACGCGAGTGACCTGGGTCACCTCTGCTGGCTCACAAAATGCCACGTGCTGCTCCTTCACGTCGAGTGTCGCGTGCGCCTGCTCCCGAGCGCGAGATGCTGGGATCCGGAACACTCCGCATCCCTGGGGTGCCGAGGCGCACTAGCGGGCTACGAGTTCAGCAAGCTCTGGCACGAGTGTGTCCAGTGCCCAGGGAATGTTCAACGCCGTTGGTGATGAGGTGGCCCACACGAGTGACGGCTCGGTGAGTACCAGATCCTTGCCGTCAGCCACAGGCCCCCACAGACGCACTACTGGGTTTCCGACCGTGCGCTGCGCATCCTCCTCATTCCCTGCCCAGGCGAGGAACACATCGACGTCATCGTACTCATTGAGCAGTTCGACGCTGACACTATCGCTCGACCCGAGCGTACTGCGCTCGGCGAAATCAAGGATGGATTGCGGCGTGCGGAACCCCAAGGCTTCAACGAACTCCACTCGAGGATCCGCTGGGAAGTAGAACGTGAGGTCGGTTGATCCATCCGTCAGCCCCATGCCGTAGGCGAGACGCACCCCGTCAAATTCGGGATGTTCGGCTGCGTGCTTGGCGAATAGCTTCTCGGTAGATTCCAAGAGCTTCTCTGCCTGTTCCGTGCGCCCCAATGCCACACCGACCGTGTGGGTCAGATCTTGCCAGTTCGAGGCCCACGGCTGTTCCGCGTATGCCACCGTCGGTGCAATCTGAGCGAGACGCTGGTAGTCCTCACTTGAGATCCCAGAGAACGGTGCGAGGATCACGTCGGGTGCGAGCCCGAGAATCTGTTCGAAGTTCACCTCACCACTGCGTTCTTCTGCGTCAAGAGTCTCAGGAAGTGGCGCACCCATGTCTTCGACGGCGTCGCGGAACCAAGGCAAGTATCCATCTTCGTCCGCGCCCCAGCCGTACGAGGGAACGGCGACGGGCACAACACCAAGTGCAACGACCGCGTCCTCTGCCGCCCACCCCAGAGTGACGACTCGCTGCGGTTCTGATTCTATGGTGGTCTCCCCGAGGGCGTGAGTGATGGTCACGGGAAATGTGTCGGTGGCAACGCTGTGTGCGTCGTGCCCTGGCTCCACACTCCCCTGCCGCTCCTGCGCACCAGTGCAACCGCTCAGTAGAGCAGCCGTTGCGAGCAGCACAGCAACGAGTGAAACGGGCTTCTTCAAGCGCATACACGGTCTTTCTAGTCAGTGGCTCCTTGCATCACCAGCAAAGCAAGGCTTACCTCACCAACATAGGATGTTTTTCATTCACGTGGCAGACAACAATTTGTGCGCCACGGACACCCTGCACGGATTCCGAACGAACGCCGACCTTGCTCACCGAACGAGCGAGGGGTGGAATTCCTTCGGCGTCGTCCCAAGCTCTCGCTGAAAAGCGACACTGAACGCACTCATCGTGCGGTACCCGACCCGCCGGGCCACATCGCCGACTGCGACACCCTGATCAAGCAGGCGCACGGCCAGCTCCATTCTGGCGAGAGTGCGCCACTGACCAAACGTCGTTCCGGTGCTGACGCGAAATGCCCGGGCAAGCGTCCTGCTACTGACCGAGAGTTGCAGCGCCCAGTGTTCGATCGATTGGTCGTCGGCCGGATCCACGAGGATACGGCGACAGATCTGCGCAATGCGCGGGTCGTGTGGGATCGGCAGATGGATCTTCGGGGTGGGATCCGTTGCAATCAGATTCAAGCAGACGCGCTGGGCCTGGATGCGCTCCTCCCGCGGCATGCCGGCGTCCGCGAGATACAGCAGGAGCTCTCGAGCCGCGACGATCATCTGCACGATCGCTACGCTGCTCCCCCGCCCCGGCACGGCCGCGGGAGTGATGTGCAGCGCCAGGAGATCTCCGTCTCGCTCTGGAACCGCGTGCGGGGTGCCCGCGGGCACCCAGAGCCCCTCTCCCAGTGAGACCGTCCGCAATTCACCACGCACCTCAACCGCTCCGAAACTCCGCTCCGGCCAGAAGACCACATGTTCAGGGTGGGCATGCGTACGAGACGTGCACGAGTTTTGCTCATCCTCGTAGACAAACTTCAAGTACCTCGTGCGCAGCAGATAGCCTTCCGGGACGGTCGCCCCGGTCACCGGCAACCCGGCGGCGCCCATCGTCGCGACCGCATTGCCGAATGCGGCTCCCATCTGTCCCCGGTTCAGCATCCCCACATACACATTATGTCTGATGTAACCAAGGGGAGCCTTACTTACACGGGTGCGGACAGCGCGTCGGCGCCCAACGGTCACACCCGGGTCGTGCCGTCACCTGGGCGCTCCCCTGCGGGGAGCCGCTCTAAGCGACGAGTTCTTTCACCAGCGCGGAGGCAGACCGCGAGTCGAAATTCTCGAACTGCGTTTTGAGTTCTGCCATCACGACACCGATCGCACGTCCGCCCTGGCCTGCCAGACCTCGCTCAGCAATGATGCGCTCGACCGCAGCTCGGATCTCAACTTCGGAGGTTTCTGCCGGCAAGAATTCCCGCAGGGCATCTGCTTCTGCCCGCTCGTTGGCGGCACGCTCCGGCTCCCCCGCAGCGTCATAGATCCCGGCGCTCTGCTCGCGTTTCGAAACTTCTTTCTTGACGATCGCAAGCTGCTCGGCGTCACTCAGCTCGACGCGCGCTTTCCCGGCGGTCTCGGCCTCACCCAGGGCACCGAGCGCCCCGCGAATCGCGAGCAGCCGCAACTCAGCAAGCTGGCGCGCCTCTCCCGCAGCTGAAGCCCGCTCTTTCATCGCGTTCGGCTGTGCCGTTTCAAGGTCTGTCTTGACGCCCATAGTGGTGTCCTTCATATCCAGTTGCGATCGCGCGGAAGCCGCATCAAGCGATCGCCGAGCCAAATTGCAGGGTCACCCGCGATGCTACGGCACGCAAACACTCACGGGCCCGAGGCACCCCGGTTGCACCCCGGTTGCACCCCGGTTGCACCCCCAGGCTCCCGCGCGCAAGGCTGACACTTCGACGCAGCGTTCTCTGCGCGAGCCGGTGTCGCGAGTCGGCGAGGCCAGCCGGAGTCGCGAGCCGGTAGAGCCAGCCGGTGGCTTCCGCAGCTGGGTGGTGTAGCGTCACGAGTGATGAGGGTGCCACGGCGGCACCCCTGAACGGACGCAATGAACGCGCACGACGCCCTGTCCCACGCCACCATGCAGCCCACGGGCCCAGGATCCACACTCGGGGTGATCGCGACCTCCCTCAAAACCGATGAGCGACGAGTTCCGTTGCATCCAGATCACTTCGACCGCATCCCGCCAGAGATCCGCTGCCGAATCCTCATCGAAACCGGATACGGGCACCGCTTCGGGCTCACTGACGAGGATCTCACCGCGCAGTCCTTTCAAGTCGCGAGCCGCAACGAGGTGCTTACAGCGGCCGACATCGTGTTGATCCCGAAGCCGCAGCACGAGGATCTCCTGGCGATGCGCGACGGACAGACACTGTGGGGTTGGCCGCACTGTGTGCAGGATGCGGAGCTGACCCAGATTGCGATCGACAAGCGACTCACCCTGATCGCGTTCGAGGCGATGAACCACTGGCACGCCGATGGCTCGTTCAGCTTGCATGTGTTCCACGCGAACAACGAGCTCGCGGGGTACTGCTCGGTGCTGCACTCCCTCCAGCTGCAGGGCATCACCGGCAACTATGGCCGCCGCTTGAGCGCAACTGTGATCGGATTCGGCGCGACCGCCCGTGGAGCCATCACCGCTCTCAGCGCCCACGGGGTGACGGACGTCCGCGTGCTCACCAACCGAGAGGTTGCAGCGGTCGCCTCCCCCATCCACTCGGTCGAAATCGTGCAGTTCGACCACGAAGAAGGCCCGTACTTGAGTGAGGTCATCACTGAGAACGGGCGCGTGCCGCTTGCCCCGTTCCTGGCCGAGAGCGACCTCGTCGTCAACTGCACGCTGCAGGATCCGAACACGCCGCTGCTCTACTTACACGACAAGGATCTGCCACTGTTTCGTCGGGGCAGCCTCATCGTCGATGTCTCCTGCGACGAAGGCATGGGGTTTAGCTGGGCCCGTCCGACCACATTTGCCGAGCCGACTGTGCAGCTCAACCACGGGGTCACCTACTATGCCGTGGATCACACGCCTTCGTATCTCTGGAATTCAGCGAGCTGGGAGAATAGCGCGGCGCTGCTCCCCTTCCTTGACACCGTGCTGACTGGGCCGGAGGCGTGGGATGCGGACCCCACGATTTCGGCGGCGATCGAGATTCGAGACGGCGTGATCGTCAATCCGGCGATTCTCGAGTTCCAGCACCGTGCACCGGAGTTTCCGCACCCGATTCCCACTGAGTAGCGCTGAAGCGTCGAGAGGCGCGGGGCACCGCTCGACGCCTCCTGTGCTGCATCGTGAGTGGAACAACCCGTCGATATCGCGCGACTGCGCCGTCCCGGATCTGCCCCCTGACTCACACCCGGATCCGCCGCGCGCCGGAGCCGCTGTCGCCGAGTTCGTCATCTGGGTTGAGCAGCGTGCACGCCTTCATCGACAGGCAACCACAGCCGATACATCCGGTGAGCTCACGCTCGAGCTGCTCGATCCCTTGCCGACGCAGTTCGAGCGCCTTTTTCCACCGTCGTGATGCCCGTTGCCAGTCCTCGTGGCTGGGCGTGGATTCGAGGGGAACATCCGCAAAGCTCTCTTGTACGTCCGAGAGCGGGATGCCCAGCCGCTTCGCGACTGCAATGAGCGCCACTCTGCGCAGCATGTAGCGCGGGTAACGGCGTTGATTGCCCGGGGTGCGGCGCGAGGCGATCAGCCCCAGCTGCTCGTAGTAGTGCAGGGCGGACACCGCAACACCTGTGCGACGGCTCATCTCCCCCACTGTCAGCAGCTGATCAGGAAGATGCTGCGCGTGATGCTGCGCCTCGTTCTGAGGCTGCGTGGCACCTGCTCCTTCACTCATGAGGACCTCCTCCAACTTGACCTCAAGCATACTTGAGGTTCTATGGTGGAGCCATGGCTCTCCGAATTGATCGTGTTCTGTGACGTACGTCATCGCGCTCCCCTGCGTAGATCTCAAAGATCGGGCGTGCATCGACGAGTGCCCCGTGGACTGCATTTACGAGGGTGACCGCATGCTCTACATCCACCCGGACGAGTGCGTCGACTGCGGTGCCTGTGAACCCGTGTGCCCGGTTGAGGCGATCTATTACGAAGACGACCTCCCCGCCGAATGGTCCGACTACTACCGAGCGAACGTCGAGTTCTTCGATGAGATCGGCTCACCTGGTGGCGCGGCCAAGGTCGGGGCATACGACTTCGACCATCCCGTAATCGCCGCACTACCACCCCAGCCCGTCGAAGCGCACTAACTTCAGGAGTCACGCAATGCCCAGCACCACAGCGTCAGCCACCGATCTCACGGCGGCTTTCAAGGACGCGTTCCGCACCCATCCAGCAGGGATTGCGCTCATCACCGCGCAAACTCCGGATGGCCCGGTCGGGCTCACCGCGTCCAGCGTCGCCTCGGTCGGCCTCGAGCCCGCGGCGCTCGCATTCTCAGTCACCCGGGCTACCGGCAGTGCGGGCGGGATCCTGCAGGCCGAGAGCTACGTGGTGCATCTCTTGGACCACGCGCAACTCGAGATTGCGCAGCAGTTCGCGATCAGCGGTGGAGAACGCTTTACGTCCGCACAGGGCTGGGATCGGCTCGCGACGGGTGAACCATATCTCCCGGCCGCGCGAGCCGCACTTCGCGCACGCACGATCCAGTCCATCACCGTTGGCGCATCGACGCTGGTGCTCGCCGAAGTCCGAGAGGTGCACCTCGGCACTCCCTCGGAACCGCTCATCTACCGCGATCGCACCTTCCACTCGATTGGCCCGGCACACGAGCACTCCACACCACCCTCCTCCTGACCTGATTCCCCAACGAAAGGACCCAGCCATGGCTGAATACACTCTGCCGGATCTCCCCTACGACTACTCTGCGCTTGCGCCGCACATTTCGGGCAAGATCATGGAGCTCCACCACTCCAAGCACCACCAGGCCTATGTGACCGGCGCCAATACCGCACTTGCGCAACTCGCGGAAGCCCGTGCGGCCGGCGACCTGCGCAACGTCAACAAACTCGAAAAGGACCTCGCGTTCAACCTGGGGGGCCACATCAATCACAGTGTGTTCTGGGAGAACATGTCGCCTGACGGAGGCGGCGACCCTGAGGGCGAGCTCGCTGAGGCACTCGGTGCCAGCTTTGGTTCGCTCGAGGGGTTTCGCTCCCACTTCGAGGCCACAGCACTGGGCGTACAGGGCTCTGGCTGGTCCGTCCTTGCCTGGGACTCGCTGGGCGCTCGCCCCGTGGTGTTCCAGCTATTCGACCAGCAAGGCAACGCACCGCTGGGCGTCGTCCCCCTGCTCCAGCTTGATGTTTGGGAGCACGCCTACTACCTGGATTACCACAACGTGCGTGCCGACTACATCAAGGCGTTCTGGAACGTCGTGAACTGGCAGGACGTCGCCCGTCGATTCGCTGCTGCTCAGCAACAGCCCACCGGCCTGATCGCTGCCGCAGCGCGCTAACTCGCAGCTCACACTCACGGCCTTGGCCCGACCACTCCTGGCCGGGCCAAGGCCGTGGCGCGTTAGGCTGGAGCGTCTGCGCTGGCGGAATACCCGAGCGAGGAGTCTCACCATGTACGTCAAGATCTGTGGCCTGCGTGATCCTGCGCATGCCGAGCACGCCATCGCGTGCGGGGCCGACGCGATAGGCGTTGTGATGAGCCCCCGGAGCTCGCGACACGCCACTCTCACGGAAGCTGCCGCAGTGCTCGCGGTGGCGAGCGGCGTCGATACGGCGCTCGTCGTAAATCGCATGGATGCCGCGGAGGCAGCTCAACTCGCCACCGAGCTTGGCTTCGATGTGCTGCAATTGCACGGCACCTACACCGTGGCGGACTTCGCGGCCGCACGCAGGATCATTCCTCGCGTATGGCGAGCCACCTCAATCGCGGACGACCCCGAGCTGCGCGCAGGCGAGCGGGGTGAAGAGCGTCTGCTGGTTGATGGCGCAATTCCCGGCTCCGGCAAGCCCTGGGACCTCACGAGCCTCGACACGCACCGACTCGGCACGGAGTGGCTGCTCGCAGGAGGATTGGATCCTGAGAACGTCGCCGCCGCGATCACGGCGACCGCCCCTGGCGGGGTTGACGTCTCGAGCGGCGTTGAGTCTGCTCCAGGGGTGAAGGACCCGGAGCGCATCGCGCAGTTCATCAGCGCGGCACGCCAAGCACACATCACGATCCAATAACGAACAAAAGAGCCGATCAAACGGGATTTTGCGGGGAAAATTCCTGAGCGTCGCGCTTTCATACTCGCGCAAGTGGATGCGACGTCACTAGCGTAAGTCTGGGGACCAGCAGTTCCGGGCCCGTCTGCGTCAGAAACGGAGACCGAACACTCATGCCTCAGTCAAAACCGGGTGGAAAACGCACGATCAAAATCACGGTGCCAACACCACCCCCACTGCCCCACCCCGGCCTGCTTCCGGGAATCGGTGTCGAGCAGACGGGAATCCGATTCCCCACCAACTGGGTGGTGCTCTCCGTCGCGCTCACTCTCACCGTCGCAGTGATCGCCTGGGCCTTTATCGCACCCGATCACCTTGCTGACGTAGGCGCTGTCTCACTCGCCTGGGTCACTGAGAATTTCAGCTGGCTGTTTGGCGCGCTCGCAATTGCAGTCGTGCTCTTCATGCTCGTGGTGGGATACGGCCGCACAGGCGGCATTCGGCTTGGCGCAGACGATGAGGCTCCCGAGTTCTCCACACCGTCGTGGATCTCCATGCTGTTCGCCGCAGGCCTTGGGATCGGACTCCTCTTCTATGGACCGCTCGAGCCGCTCACATACTTCCTCGACACTCCTCCTGGGGTAACGGAGGCAGCCGGTACCGCAGACGCCGCGCTGCCAGCCCTCGCACAAACGATCCTGCACTGGGGCCCGATCGCCTGGGCCTTTTATGCGCTTGTCGGAGGGGCGATCGCATACAGCGCGTATCGTCGCGGTCGCGCTCCGCTCATTTCGGCACTGTTCGAGCCGGTGTTCCCCGGCAGCAGCCACCGCGCACTCGGACGCACGATCGACATCTTTGCCATTATCGTCACCCTCTTTGGCACCGCGGTCTCACTCGGAATCGGCGCCCTGCAAATCGAGAGCGGTTTCCGCATGGTCACCGGAGTCGGGCCGCTGGGCAACACGTTTCTCGTGGGTGCCATCGCGATCCTCACGGCGCTGTTTATCGCGTCGGCAGTATCGGGGGTGAAACGCGGGATCCGCCGTCTCTCAAATCTCAACATGGTGCTCACCGGCAGCCTCGGCCTCTTCGTGCTCATCGCCGGCCCTACGGTGTTTCTGCTGAACTTCGTTCCGTCGTCTCTCGTCGAGTTCTTCGAGCAGCTCGGCCTCATGCTCGCGCGCAACCCGAACCAGGGGCCGGAAACGGCCAAGTTCTTGGCCTCGTGGACCACGTACTACTGGGCCTGGTGGGTCTCCTGGACGCCCTTCGTTGGCATGTTCATCGCCAAGATTTCGCGCGGTCGCACCCTGCGCGAGTTCGTCACCACCGTCGTGCTCGTCCCTTCAGCCATCGTCATCTCGTGGTTCGTCGTCTACGGCGGCACCGCGATCTACATGACCCTCAACGGGGTGAACCTGCAGAGCGGCGAGGCTGGCGAAGAGGTCCTGTTTCACCTGCTGCAGCGCCTCCCCCTCGGGATGCTCACCTCCGTGGTCGCTATGGTCGCCGTCGTCGTGTTCTTCGTGACGGCCGCCGATTCGGCGTCCATCGTCATGGCCTCGATGTCGCAGGGCGGGCGTCCCGAGCCATCGCGCTGGGTGACGATCCTCTGGGGGCTGCTGCTGAGCCTGATCGCGATCGCCCTGCTCCTCGCTGGCGGTCGCAACACGCTCTCCGGCCTGCAGTCTCTGATGGTGGTGTCCGCACTCCCATTCGCGATCGTGGTCATCGGAATCATGATCGCCTGGGCCAAGGATTTGCGCACGGATCCGTTCATCATCCGCCGCAAGTACGCACAGGCCGCAATCGCACAGGGCGTGCGTCGCGGCATCGACGAGTATGGCGATGACTTTGTGTTCGGCACCAGCGAGGTACCAGCAGACGAGGGCGCAGGAGCCGGATTCGATAGCACCGATCCGCTCCTGACTGAGTGGTACATCGACGCCACCACTGGCCCAATCGCCTTCGTCACCCCCACGGATGTCCAGCGCACGCTGGAGCCAGGCAAGATCCAGCCCAGGGGCCCCGAGCGCCTGGATCACACAGCATCCGGTGATGCATCACTCACAGTGGGGGAACGCGTCGCGGAAACACCGGACGCAGACCAGAACACCCCGCCCCGGCCGGATGGCGATATCCCGGCGGACCCGGACGCTGACACCCCACCGCGATAGCGCACGTGAACTGGGTTTCCTGGAGAGAGCTGGCATTTCCAGCTTCCCGACTGTAACCTATTCGTTATCTTCCATTCGGCCAACCGGCCGAATGCCCTGACCGAGAGTACGCATGCCCGAGACCCTCCCTGCGAAACGGACCGAACTTCCGTCTCGCAAGTCGCTCCGCGCGACCGCTCCCCAATCCGCTTCCGCCACCACCTCTCAGACAGCGCCCCCGACGATGATGCCGGTGTCAGCTGGCACCGCTGCCCTTGCCCCGGGTATCAGCGCAGGTGAGTATGTTCGCGTGCCCGTGCTTGAGCATGTGCCCGCGACCGCCCCGGAACGCGCAGCGGCACACGAGCAGCCGAAACGCTCGCTCCGGCGCAGAATCGCGGGCGCCGCGGCGGTCGCTTGCGTCGGGGGCTCGTTCTCACGGCAGCGGTCCCGCTCGTGCAAAGCAGCACCGAGCTGGAGACTGCGGCGGCGCAGCAAGGACTCTTCTCTGAGGTGTCTGCGGCGGAGGTCCCAGCGTCGCTCAGCGACATCACCGCTGTCGCAGTCGATGAGGTCGTCGAGGGCAACTTCACCTTCCGAGCGAACGCGCTCGTCAACTACCCGTTCGCTCAGTCCGTGCTGCTCACCGATCCATTCGGCTACCGCACGGCGCCGGTCGCTCAGTTCCACGATGCACAGGACTTCGGCGCCGCCGCAGGCACGCCAATCCAGGCAATTGCTGACGGCACCGTCCTCGAAGCCGGCTTTGCAAGTGACGGCTGCGGGTTCGGGCTCAAGCTGGAGCACGATATTGACGGCAAAGAGGTCACGAGCCGCTACTGCCACATGCAGGATGCGTCGCACACGTACAAGGTCGGCGATGTCTTGAAGATGGGCGACCTCGTGGGCAAAGTGGGCGCGACTGGAATGGCGTTCGGCGCACACCTGCACATGGCGGTGCGAGTCGACGATGAGCCTGTCGATCCGATGCCGTTCCTCGCGAAGTACAGCCGCGTTGACCGGGATGCCCAGAAGGTAACGACCCGGGGCGAGACCTCACCCGCACCCACCGTCGGCACCCCAGTGCCCGGGGAGCGCTAGGCGCCGGCCTACGCCCGTCAGCGGCCGCTAGGCGTGCGCCGCGGAAGTCGCAGACGACCAGTCGGCAAGCTTCGCCGCGGCACGGCCAGAATCGATCGCGTCCTCGGCGATCTTCAGCTTTTCACCCAGTCGTTCGAGCAGAGCACGCTCAACTGACTCCGGATGCTTGGCGAGATCGAAGGACACCAGTCCTGCAGCGGCGTTCAGCAGCACAATATCGCGCACCGGGCCACGCTCCCCGGCGAAGACGCGACGCACAACCGCGGCATTCTCATCAGGGGTGCCACCGACAAGATCGCTCATCTCGGAGCGCGGAATACCAAGATCGCGCGGATCGATATCGTGCTCGGTGAGCCCGCCGCGGCTGACCTCCCAAAGCCTGGAGTGCCCCGTCGTGGTGAGCTCGTCGAGCCCGTCATCGCCTCGGAACACGAGCGCAGATGCCCCGCGCAGGCGGAACACCCCCACGAAGATGGGGACTCGGTCAATATCAGCGACGCCAACCGCAGACGCCTCAGGCCGCACCGGGTTGCAGAGCGGACCGAGGAAGTTGAACACAGTCGGAATCCCGAGCTCGGCGCGAGCCGGAGCGACGTGCCGGAACCCTGGAAGGAACTTCGCCGCGTGCACGAACGCGATCCCGACCTGCTCGAAGGCTCGGGTGAGCGCCGCCGCATCGAGGTCGAGATTGACCCCGAGCGCGCTCAGCACATCTGAGGAACCGGACTGGCTACTCGCGGCGCGGTTGCCGTGTTTGACAACGGGGACGCCGGCCGCGGCCGCGGTAATCGATGCCATCGTTGAGATATTCACCGTCCCGAAACGATCGCCTCCCGTACCAACAATGTCGAGCGACATCGCCGGCAACTCGAGCGGCATTGCCTCAGCAAGAATCGCGTCGCGGAAGCCAATCACCTCATCGACCGTGACGCCCTTCGACCGGAGCGCGACGAGAAAGGCCCCGACCTGTGCACCGCTGGCCTCGCCGGTCATAAACCGGGACATTGCCCACTCCGCTTGGGAGACACTGAGGTCTGCACCATCAAGCAGCGCCGTGAGAACCGTCGGCCAGTTTCGCTCATCGATCATTCCGCAATTCTAGCGACGCTCACCGCCACGCGCGGAGCGCGCCATGATTCCACAACTCACGCCGCCAATCGCCAGGTCGATCCACAACGAAAATCGGCCAAACGACTCACGAAGCACGGCGTGCTGTCCGAAATCACCCCCGCGAAGCGGTAGGCTTGTCAGGAATCTCGCAGAAAGTTCGGCGCGCCGCTAACGAGTGAAAACGCACACCAAACTTTCAGCCATAATGGAGGGGTGACAACGACCACTATGAATACCAAGTCAGCCGTGCCTTCGGTGAAGCGACCGAATCTCGTCGCCGTCGGCACGATCGTGTGGCTCGGCAGCGAGGTCATGTTCTTCGCGGGCCTCTTCGCGATCTACTTCACGCTGCGCGCAATGAACCCTGAACTGTGGGCCGAACAGACTGCGAAGCACAACTTCACCTTCGCGTTGATCAACACCTTGATCCTGGTCGCCTCCTCGTTCACCGCTCAGGCGGGCGTGTTCGCCGCCGAACGCGGTCAGCCACGCGCCACCGGAGCGAGCCCACGCAACTGGGGCACGGTGGAATGGTTCTTCCTCACCTTCTTCATGGGCGCCATCTTCGTGGCAGGCCAGACCTACGAGTACGCGACATTCGTGTCAGAGGGCATCACCCTCGCATCGGATCCGTATGGCTCTGCGTTCTACATGACCACAGGCTTCCACGGCATTCACGTGTCATTGGGCCTCGTGGCCTTCCTCCTCGTGATTGGCCGCATCTACGCGGTGAAGAACTTCACCCACAAGGAAGAGACAACCGCTGTCGTCGTGTCGTACTACTGGCACTTCGTCGACATCGTGTGGATCATCCTCTTCATCGTCATCTACGTCCTTAAATAGGGTCAGGAGTAATCGACATCATGGCTCGCGCCAAGAAGAACGTTCGTAAGACCGGCCGCCGGCACCCGCTTGCTACCGCTGCACTCGTTGCGGTCGGACTGCTCGTGACCGGCGCCGCGTATGCGGGTGTCAGTCAGACGTCCGCCACCGCGGAAATCGATCTCAATGCTCCCGCGACTATCGCGGCAGGCGAGAAGCTCTTCGGAGCCAACTGTGCAACCTGCCACGGTGCAGGCGCTCAGGGCACGCCGGAAGGCCCCTCGCTCGTCGGTGCGGGTGCCGCCTCGGTGAATTTCCAGGTCGGTACCGGACGTATGCCGCTCGCCTTCCAGGGCCCCCAGGGCATGGTGAAGCCCGCGCAGTTCACCGAGGAGCAGACCTTGCAGATGGCAGCGTACGTTGCCTCGCTCGCTCCAGGACCGGCGCTCCCCGAGACGCAGTACCTGCAGGCCGACAGCGACGATGAGGGCATCGCAAACGGTGGCGAGCTCTTCCGCATCAACTGCGCCATGTGCCACAACGTTTCCGCCGCAGGTGGCGCGCTGACACAGGGCAAGTTTGCGCCGAAGCTGACGGGCGTCGCCCCGACCCACATTTACGAGGCCATGGTCACCGGCCCGCAGAACATGCCTGTCTTCAGCGATGCGAACATCTCGCCGCAGGAAAAGGCCGACATCATCTCGTACCTCAAGTACATCGAGGAGAAGCCGGCAATTGGCGGCCTGACCCTCGGGTCGATCGGCCCCGTAGCTGAGGGCCTCTTCATCTGGGTAATCGGACTGGGCGCCATCATCGGCCTCACGGTCTGGGTTACCGCGAAGTCGAACTAGTTTCGGCCCGCACAGAGTTCATGAGTCAGGAGTCAAGGAGCAACATGGCAGAGGAAGCGAAGAACAACGGCCACAATGGCGCCGTTGTCGCCGCCCAGGGCCACGGCTCGGTCGAAGCTGCAGCAGGAACCGCAGTTATTTCGTCCGACGCCGTGCAGAATCCGGGCCTTCCGCCGCACCGCAAGCGCGTCACGGATCTGGATCCCAAGAAGGCAAAGAGTGCTGAGCGCACTGTTTACACCCTCTTCTACATCTCGATCGCAGGCAGCCTCGGAGCGGTGCTCGCGTACATGTTCTTCCCGATTGAGTCGGGCGATCCCATGGCGATCCGCATCCACACGATGTTCGTCGGCCTGGGTATGGCACTTGCCCTGCTCGCCGTCGGCATCGGTGCGGTGCACTGGGGCAAGGCGCTCATGGCCGACCACGAGTCGATCGATGAGCGCCACCCGGTCCCCAGCGACGAGCCCACCCGCGAGGCAGCAGCTGAGGTATTCACGCTGGCAAACGAAGAGTCCGGGTTCTCCCGCCGCTCGCTCGTGCGCAACAGCCTGATCGGTGCGCTCATCGCGTTCCCCCTTCCGGGCATCACCCTCCTGCGTGGCCTTGCTCCGCAGGATCGCGATCCGGTACAGCTGCTCAAGCACACGATGTGGACGAAGGGTGTGCGACTCGCACGCGATCCCTCCGGAGTCCCGATCAAGGCCAGCGAGGTCACCATCGGCTCGGCGTTCCATGTCATCCCCGAGACGCTGAATCACGACGACTTCGCGAAGATGAGCCTGGACGAGCGTGGCGGAAGTGACACTCTCCTCGACGCCAAGGCCAAGGCCATCGTCTTGCTGATGCGTCTGGACCAGGAGGAGCTCAAGGAGCTTCCCGAGCGCGAGAGCTGGTCCTACGATGGAATCGTCGCCTACTCGAAGGTGTGCACGCACGTCGGTTGCCCCGTTGCGCTCTACGAGCAGCACACGCACCACCTGCTGTGCCCCTGCCACCAGTCGCAGTTCGACGTTTCGGAGCACGCCAAGGTCGTCTTCGGACCCGCAAAGCGGCCCCTGCCGCAGCTGCCCATCGCTGTGGACGAAGAGGGCTACCTCGTCGCACAGAGCGATTTCCATGAACCTGTCGGCCCGAGCTACTGGGAGCGCCTCAAGTGAGCAGCACCGTAACCGAATCCCCCGCGCAGAACGGCTCGAGCCGCTTCACCGCAGCGGCGGCGAACTACATCGATGAGCGCACCAAGATCGGTGTCGCCGTCAAGGAATTCGGACGCAAGGTCTTCCCCGACCACTGGTCCTTCCTGCTTGGTGAGGTCGCCCTCTACAGCTTCATCGTCATCCTGCTGTCGGGCACGTTCCTGACGCTCTTCTTCCAGGCGACGATGATCGAGACCCACTACACCGGCCCCTATGTGCCGATGAAGGGTGTCGAGATGTCCGGCGCTATGGCGTCGACACTTGATATCTCGTTCTCTGTCCGCGGTGGCCTCCTGATGCGCCATGTGCACCACTGGGCCGCACTGCTCTTCGTTGCCTCTATTGGCCTGCACATGCTGCGCATCTTCTTCACGGGTGCGTTCCGCAAGCCGCGTGAGCTCAACTGGGTCATTGGCTTCGTGCTCTTCATCCTCGCGATGGCAGAGGGCTTCACCGGCTACTCACTCCCCGATGACGTGCTCTCCGGCAACGGTCTTCGGATCATCGATGGCATCATCAAGGCGATCCCGGTCATCGGCACCTACCTCTCGTACTTCTTCTTCGGAGGCGAGTTCCCGGGTACCGACATCGTTGGCCGTCTGTACATGCTGCACATCATGTTGCTGCCTGCACTCGTCATCCTGTTCGTGGCGCTGCACCTCGCCTTCGTGGTCATTCACAAGCATGCGCAGTACCCCGGCCCCGGCAAGACCCAGCAGAACGTCGTTGGCTTCCCCGTCCTCCCCGTCTACGCGGCGAAGGCTGGTGGGTTCTTCTTCATCGTGTTCGGCGTGATCGTCTTGATCGCTTCCTTCGTGGGGATCAACCCGATCTGGGCCTACGGTCCGTACGATCCGTCGCCGGTGTCCGCCGGTACCCAGCCTGACTGGTACATCGGCTTCGCGGACGGCATGCTCCGTCTCGTCCCGCCGGGCCTTGAGACTGAGTGGTTCGGTTACACCTGGTCCTGGAACATGCTGCTGCCGCTGGCAATCATCGGTCTCTTCATCGTTCTCGTGATGATCTACCCGTTCATCGAAGCCTGGGTCACCGGCGATAAGCGCGAACACCACATCCTGGATCGCCCGCGCAACGCTCCTACCCGCACCGCAATCGGAGCGGCAGGTGTCACCTTCTACGCAGTGATGTGGGCGGGCGCAAGCTCCGACCTCATGGCCACGCACTTCCAGCTCTCGATGGAGGGTGTGATCCATGCACTGCAGGCACTGCTGATTGTTGGTCCGATCGTGGCGTACATCGTCACAAAGCGGATCTGCCTCGCACTGCAGAAGAAGGATCGCAGCATCGCCCTCCACGGCTACGAGTCCGGACGCATTGTCCGCATGCCGGGCGGCGAGTTCGTCGAGGTGCACAAGCCACTCGACGAGTACGAGTCCTGGGAGCTCGTGAGCTACCACGATTACGCGCCGCTCATGCTCCGTCCGAACGACGATGGCCGCATCCCCTTCTCCAAGCGCCTCCGCGCGGGCTTCACCCGCTGGTTCTTCGAGGATAGGATCGTTCCCCCGTCCAAGGGCGAGATCGAACAGAGCAAGCACGAGGGACACTAGTCCCCCAGCTTCAGACCGGTGGCCCGCAGGAAACTTTTCCTGCGGGCCACCGGTCTATTTGTCCCTCCGAGCAGGTGCTCCTGGCCACCGAGCCTGTGATGCACGGCCTGCCTCACACCGTCACGGCTTCCTGTTCCTCGGCGGGAGTGACACTCGCGGCGATGGTTCCCGTTTCGCACGGGAGTGCACCACACACCCTGCCTGAGCGCCCTGGGCGTCGGTGGCCCAAGGCAATCGCACCCGAGAGTCGCGTCGAGGGCGTTCAAGGCGGTCGAGTTCCGCTGCGGGCACGGCTGCGTGGCCTGCTCCCCCAGCGCACAGCCGTGCACACTGTTCCACTCAGCTCGGCACACACTCCGTATCTGGCGTACCGTGAACGACACACGGCCGGTCGCAGGCACGTTGCTGGAGCTCCTGGAGCTTCCTGGGGCTGCCGGACCTCCTGGAGTTGTGCTGAGATCTCCTAGACGCTCCCGGAAGCCGAAACAGCGTATGTAGGCTGCCTCGCTAGCCCCGAACGTATCGCGCCGGAACTCGAGCTCCGATCAACTCGGCTCGGTCAGCTTCGGCCAGACTGCACGATCCACGTCACGTGCGACGCGGTCAGCGATGCACGTGCAGCGAGCTCTGAACGGCACTCCTGCGCGACGCTCGCATCGCGACGATCTCATCGCGACGCTCGCAGCACTACGACTGGCCCGTGAAGATGAGCCAAATCAAGATCAAGTTGAGTGCCACAATGAGGAGCACCACGACCCAGGCGACGCCACGGAGCACTATCCCGTTGCGAAACGCTCCCATCACCGCCCGGTTCTCGGTCAGCCGCACGAGCGGGATGAGCGCGAACGGGAGCCCCAGCGAGAGCAGCACCTGGCTCAGCACGAGTGCCCAGGTCGGATCGATGCCGGACGCGAGCAGGAGTAGTGCAGGGACAAGCGTGATCGCGCGGCGCAAGACCATGGGGATCCGGATGTTCAACAGGCCGGACATGATTGTGGCGCCAGCGTAGCAGCCGACTGATGTGGAGGCGAGGCCTGAGGCGAGCAGTCCGAGAGCGAACACCACCCCGATCGTGGGGCCAAGGGCGTGTGCAATTGCCGCATGCGCGCCCTCGATCGTGTCCGTGCCTGCAACCCCAGGCAAGCTCGCGGCCGCCAAGAGCAGCATTGCGATGTTCACGCCTCCGGCCACGAGCAGTGACAACGCAACATCCCAGCGGGTGACGATGAGGAGCCGGCGGAGTCCAGTCTGCGAGTGCACGCTTCCGTGGCGATCGCGCGCGAGCGCCGAGTGCAGATATACCGCGTGGGGCATCACAGTCGCGCCGAGCATACTCGCGGCGAGCAACACCGTTTGCGTGCCCTCAAAGCGCGGCACGAGACCCTCGAGCATTCCCTGGCCATCGAGGGAGCTGAAGAACAGGCCCGCGAGAAACCCGACTGTGATGATTGCGAGCAAGCCGATGACCACGAACTCAAAGGTGCGCTGGCCGTGCCGGGATTGCAGCGACAGCAGCAGCATCGAGACAAGGCCAACGATCAGTCCTCCGAGTGGGAGCGGGACGCCAAAAAGCAGGTACAGCGCGAGCGCGCCTCCGATGACCTCAGCGACATCGGTTGCCGCGGCGACGAGCTCGGCCTGCACCCAGTAGAGCCGACGCGGCCACGTGCGCATCCGATCCCCCAACAGCTCGGGGAGACTGCGCCCGGTGACAAGTCCGAGCTTCGCGGACAGGTACTGCACGAGCATCGCCATGACGTTCGCAGCCACGAGCACCCATAACAGGAGGTAGCCGTACTGCGCGCCCGCGGTCAGGTTTGCTGCCACGTTGCCCGGATCGACGTAGGCGATTGCGGCGACGAACGCCGGGCCGAGCAGCCCAACACCGCTTGGGCGTTTTCCGCTCAGGCGTCTTCTACTGAGGCGCTTTCCAGTCTGGTGCCGCGATGTTGACACATCAACGGGATCAACTTCGCGCCTCCGGGTCATAGAGTTAGACTACTCGAACAATTTTCATCGCTCGGCCTCCGGGCCCTACTTCGCAATGAGGCAGCTCAGAGACGGGCTTGAGCGGAAGAGTCTCCGGCGCTCATTCCGCGGCGCTCATTCCGCAGCGGTGAACCCGCTGCGCAATGCGGCCGCACCCTGCGCCAAGACCACAGCGTAGGCGTGCTCCCCCAGTGCGAGGTGAAGTGCGCCGAGCTCGGCGTTCAGCAGCGGCCGCAATTCGGGAACTGCCGCGGCTGCACTGGCCTGAAGCAGGAGGCGAGCATCGGAGCTGTCGGTCAGGGCCACGGAGGAATCTGAGGTGGCACCGAGGCGGTCGGATCCGAATGCCAAAGACCCACCGGATGCCGCCCGATCTCGTATTCTCCGTGCCGCGCTCTCAACGCACGCAAAGAAGAGCTCTTGTTTCGTGCGGAAGTTCGCGTAGACATGCGGCTGCGGTACGCCTGCGCGCGCTGCAATCCGAGCAGTGCTGGTGCCGTGATAGCCGGAGAGGCCGAACTCAGTGAGTCCGGCCTCAATCAGGCGTTCGCGATTCTCGCCG
Source organism: Leucobacter luti (assembly GCF_019464495.1). Classification (NCBI taxonomy): domain Bacteria; kingdom Bacillati; phylum Actinomycetota; class Actinomycetes; order Micrococcales; family Microbacteriaceae; genus Leucobacter; species Leucobacter luti. The sequence goes on from NZ_CP080492.1 coordinate 415,563, forward strand.
GGTCGCCGCCTGGCACGACGCTCGGTCATGGCGATTATCCCAGTTCGAGAATCTTACGATAGTGCTCACCGACCGGCTCGAAGCCGCGATGATTGTAGAACGAGCCGATGCGAGCGGTGGAGGCAGAAAGCTGCCGCACGCCGCGTCCCATGCAGTAGTGCTCGTTGGCCTGCATGATGCGATCGCCAACACCGTGACCTCGGGAGGCTTCGTCCACGACGATCTCCTGCAGGTGAGCGGTGAGACCGGGAGCGTGCAGAAGCCGTGAGACCGTCATCAGAGAGTACCCCACGACGCGGTCCTCGAGCTCCGCGACGAAGAGCACATTGGTCTCTTGATCACGGTGGCGCAGAATGTTGTCATACGCGACGAGGAACTCGTCGCTGCCGATGGTCTCACGACCGGTGGTGAACTGCCGCGCAAGGGCGAGGACAGCTCGGCCGTCCTCGCTCTTGCCGCGGCGGATGATGATGCTCACGCGTCAGTCCTCACTACCGGGCGAAGTTGCCGCGGTAGTACTCGTACACCCAGCCGACGATCGCGATGATCAACAGCGGTGCTGAAATGAACGTCAACCAGAAGTTGAAGCCAATGCAGATGCCCAGAATGATGATCGAGCACGCGAACGCGAGGAAGATGGGCCACCAGCTCCAGGGGCTGAACTCGCCGAGCTCAGGATCCCCATCGTCGATGTCCGAATCGTCCAGATCCTCAGTGAGGATGCCCCCCTGCTTGCGCTGAACAAGCATGAGGTACACGGCAATGAATGCGGTGAGTCCGCCTGAGAGCAGGATCGTGGTCGATCCGGCCCACTCGGGCACACCGTGCGCGATCAGGTTCCAAACGGTATAGACGCCGGCCAGCAGCACCAGGTAGACCGTGAGGATCCAGAAGATGACGATATTGGATTTCATAGCTGAATGCTCCTCAGATCACTTCTGCTCGGAGAGCTCGCGCGCCGGTTTCGGCTGTTCCACACCGCTGACCTCAGGATGGTTGAGGTCGAAGGCTGGGGACTCCGAACGGATACGCGGGATCGACGTGAAGTTGTGACGTGGCGGCGGGCAAGACGTCGCCCACTCGAGTGAGCGGCCATAGCCCCACGGGTCGTTGACGGTGACCTTCGGCGCGCGTCGAGCCGTGATGTAGACGTTCAAGAGGAACGGAATCATCGAGGCGCCGAGGATGATTGCACCGATGGTCGAGAGCTGGTTGCCCCAGGTCACGCCATCAGACGGCAGGTAGGTGTAGTACCGACGCGGCATGGCCATTACGCCCAGCCAGTGCTGCACGAGGAAGGTCATGTGGAAGCCGATGAAGAGCACCCAGAAGTGGATCTTCCCCAGACGCTCGTCGAGCATCTTTCCGGTCCACTTCGGCCACCAGAAGTAGAAGCCTGCGAACATCGCGAACACCACGGTCCCGAAGACCACGTAGTGGAAGTGTGCAACAACGAAGTAAGTGTCGGACAGGTGGAAGTCAAGCGCTGGCGAAGCCAGGATGACACCGGTCAGACCGCCGAAGACGAAGGTGACGAGGAAGCCGAGCGACCAGAGCATCGGTGTCTCGAACGTGATCGAGCCACGCCACATCGTGCCGAGCCAGTTGAAGATCTTCACACCGGTCGGAACCGCGATCAGCATCGTCATCAGGGCGAAGAACGGCAGCAGCACGGAACCCGTGACGTACATGTGGTGTGCCCACACCGTCATAGAGAGCGCAGCAATGGCGATCGTTGCGTAAATCAGCGTCTTGTAGCCGAAGATCGGCTTGCGGCTGAATACGGGGAAGATCTCCGAGACGATACCGAAGAACGGCAGCGCGATAATGTACACCTCTGGGTGACCGAAGAACCAGAACAGGTGCTGCCAGAGGATGGCACCGCCTTCTCCGCTATAAATCTGCGCACCGAAGATACGGTCTGCTGCGAGGCCAAACATGGCTGCGGCAAGCACGGGGAATACCAGGAGGACGAGGATCGAGGTGATCAGCGTATTCCAGGTGAAAATCGACATGCGCCACATGGTCATGCCCGGAGCGCGCATCGTGATGATGGTGGTGATGAAGTTCACGCCACCCATAATCGTTCCGAAGCCGCTCACACCAAGCCCGAGCACCCAGAGATTCCCGCCCACACCTGGTGAGTACGTCATATCTGAAAGCGGGGCGTATGCGAACCAACCGAAGGATGCCGCGCCCTGCGGGGTGAGGAAGCCACCAACCGCGATCAGCGAACCGAAGGTGTAGAGCCAGAAGGCGAACGCGTTCAGTCGCGGGAACGCGACATCGGGAGCGCCGATCTGGAGCGGCATGATGACGTTTGCGAAGCCCGCGAAGAGCGGAGTTGCAAACATCAGCAGCATGATGGTGCCGTGCATGGTGAACAGCTGGTTGTACTGTTCCTTCGTCGCTACGACCTCAAGGCCGGGAGCGAACAGCTGCGCGCGGATGACGAGAGCCATGAGGCCGCCGATCAAGAACCACACGAAGGAGCTGATCAGGTACATGTACCCGATCACCTTGTGGTCCGTGGACGTCAGCCACGAGACAATGACGTTGCCCTTCTTCATGTTTCTGCTATCCCTCGTTACTCGTTCTGGGCCTTGGACTGGTCACCGTAGAAGCGACCCTGGTTCGGGTTCAGCTCCAGGGTGGCCTGACCGGTGTTGCCTGCTTCGCGCAACGACTTGATGTACGCGTCGTACTCGTCCTGCTCAACGACCTTGACTTCGAAGAGCATCATCGAGTGCGATTCGCCACACAGCTCGGCACACTTCCCCATGAAAGTGCCGGTCTTCGTCGGCGTGAAGCTCATGTAGTTGGTCTGACCCGGAATCATGTCCTTCTTGTAAAGGAACTCCACTACCCAGAAGGAGTGAATGACATCGCGGGTCTCGAGACGGATCTCGGTGGTCTTGTCAACGGGCAGGTAGAGCACCGGCATGGTCTCTTCCTTCGCCTCGCCGTCCTCATCGGTCTGCACCTGGACGCCCTGGAAGTACACGTCCTCGTCAACATAGTTGAAGTCCCAGGCCCAACGCTTGCCGATGACCTCGACAACGTTCTCCGGGTTGTCGTAGCGCGACTCAATCTTGCTCTGCTCCTGCGCGGTGAACGCGAAGAAGCCGAGGACCAGGATCACCGGGACAACGGTGAAGAAGGTCTCAATTGGCATGTTGTACCGCAACTGCACCGGAAGGCCCGTCTGGCCCTTACGACGGCGGTAGGCGATCGTGGCCCAGATGATCAGGCCCCACGTGAGCACGCCGACGGCGAGCAGCACGATCCACGAGGTCACCCACAGCCCGGTGATGCCGTCCGTGTGGTTAGTTGCTCCCTCAGAACCCGCGGGCAAGAAGCCTCGCTGCTGCTCCGGGGTGCAGCCTGCCAAGAGCAGCGCTGCCGAGAGCGCTACTGGGGCCGCAACCCATTTCATTCGACGATTGGAACGCACCGCATACCTTTCGAAATGTTTCGTGCCGCCCGAAAACAGGCGAAGCTGATGACTCCCTGTTAGCTTAGCGCGAACCTGAGGGTTCCCCGAACCAACTCCGGGTGTCGTGGAATCTCATGTCGCGAAAAGCTCAACTAAAGCTGTCGCCGCAGGCGCAGCTCCCCTGAGCATTCGGGTTATCGATCGTGAAGCCCTGCTTCTGGATCGTGTCCTCGAAATCGATGGTGGCGCCACTCAGGTACGGAACACTCATCTGGTCTACGACGACCTGCACCCCGGTGAAATCAACGATGGCGTCGTTGTCGAGCTCGCGCTCGTCGAAGAAGAGCTGGTAAATCAGCCCGGAACACCCTCCCGGCTGCACAGCAATGCGCAGGCGCAGATCGTCCCGCCCTTCCTGAGCAAGCAGGCTGCGCACCTTTTCCTGTGCTGCGCTGCTCAGGGCAACCCCGTGCGCCGCGTCCGTGGCCGGTGCGGCGGATTCTGCCGCGATCGTCTCAGTGCTCATGACTTCTCCCTCGCTCGCGTCCGTATAAGTCAGACGTTCTCAGTCTACCGCGAGAGACCCGAGCACAAGCCTCGGCTGAGACACGGTATTCTGAAGGGCATCACGCCCGCTGTGCGGGGCAGACACCGGGCGCACTCGTGCGCACCAGATCGAGAGGACAGGCGTGTCGAAGAAGGACGCCGCTGATGCGGCGGGCACGAACGAGCAGGACACCACCGACGAGAACGTCGGTAAGGGACGTCCGACGCCGTCGCGCAAACAGGCCCAGGCCGCAAACGCGCGACCTATTGTTGGGTCAAAGGACAAGACACTCCAGAAGGAGCAGCGTAAGCAGCAGGCCGATGCTCGGGAGCGCGCGCGCCTCGGCATGATGGAGGGCGATGAGCGCTTCCTCACCGCCCGTGATCGTGGCCCCCAGCGGCGCTTCGTACGCGACTATGTCGACGCGCGCTGGAACGTCGGAGAGATGCTGATCCCCATGATGCTCGTCGTGCTCGTCATGACGTTCATCCCGGGCGTGGTGCAGGTCATCAGCCTGATCGTCATCTGGGCCTTCGTCGCACTGGCGATCCTCGACGCGTTCCTCCTCGGTCTGAAGCTCAAACGCCTGCTCGGCACGAAGTTCGGTGTCGACAAGATCCAGCCGGGCTACCGCTGGTACGCCGCGATGCGCGCGTTCCAGTTCCGCCCGCTACGGATGCCGAAGCCACAGGTCAAGCGCGGCAACCGCCCCAGCTAGAACGATCTACACACAGCTGAGGCCCGCGATTCGAGAGCGAATCGCGGGCCTCAGCTGTGTGTACGGCAGTGGGGCTATGCCGCTGCGTTGCCCCGAAAACCTGCGCGCACGAGGCCGCGGTTGATCGCCCGCGCCCACAGCGGCCCTTCGTAGATAAACGCAGTGAACCCCTGCACCAGCGTTGCACCAGCTCGCAGCCTCTCGTGCACATCCTCGGCGGTATTCACTCCCCCAACTGAGATCACACAGAACTCCGGGTTGGGCTCGGCGCGCCGGATGCGGTGGAGCACCTCGAGTGAGCGGGCCCTGAGCGGCTCACCTGAGAGACCGCCAGCACCCATACGTTCAATCTCAGCCACGGGTGCTTCGAGTCCCGAGCGCGACACCGTCGTGTTTGTTGCGATGATCCCGTCGAGCCCGAGTCGCACCGCAAGAGCGACGATCCCGTCGATCTGCTCGTCGTCCATATCGGGAGCGATCTTCACCAGCAGCGGAGTGCGTCCGGAGGCCTCTCGCACGGCCGCGAGCAGCGGCTCAAGCAGCTCCACTTCCTGCAGACCGCGCAGCCCTGGCGTGTTGGGTGAACTCACGTTGACCGCGAGGTAGTCAGCGATCGGCGCGAGCCGCTCGGTGCTCCACACGTAGTCCTGCGTGGCATTCTCGACCTCGGTGATCCGGCTCTTCCCGATGTTCACACCGATCACTGGCCGATGTCGGGAGAGCCGCGCACGCTCGATCCGCGGGACAGCCGCGGCGGAGCCGCCGTTGTTGAATCCCATCCGGTTGATGAGCGCACGATCCCCCACGAGCCGGAACATGCGCGGCTTGGGGTTGCCGGGCTGCGCGTGTCTCGTGAGCGTGCCAACTTCGACGTGGCCGAATCCGATCGCCCCAAGACCTGCGATGCCCGAGGCGTTCTTATCGAAGCCGGCGGCAAGCCCAAAGGGGCTCGGGAACTCGAGTCCGAGCGTGCGCACCCGAAGCGAGGGATCGGCACCACACCAACGACGCACGATACCGCCCAGCAGCGGCGTCGCTTGGATCACCCGAAACGCGAGGTGGTGCGCGGGTTCTGGATCCATCCGTCGCAGCACGGTGGAGAACAGCAGCGGGTAGAAACGCATTCGGATTACTCCTGTGACGGGGTGGGGATGATCGAAGCCGGATTCGGCTGAACCTCGGGGTGTTCACGCAGTTCCGCGATGGCTTCGTCGAAATCGGCGAGGGATTCAAACGCCTGGTAGACGCTGGCGAAGCGCAGGTACGCAACTTCGTCGAGTTTGCGCAGGTGTGGCAGGATCGCGAGACCAATCTCATTGGCGTCGAACTGCGCGATCCCGCTGGAGCGCACCGATTCTTCAACCTGCTGAGCAAGGACGGCGAGATCCGCTTCCGTCACCGGGCGGCCCTGGCACGCCTTGCGGACACCGCTCATGACTTTCTCACGGCTAAAGGGTTCAACGACGCCTGACCGCTTGATCACGGTGAGGCTGGCGGTTTCGGTCGTAGTGAAACGACGACCACACTCGGGGCACTGGCGCCTGCGTCGAATTGAGAGACCGTCGTCTGCGGTCCGGGAATCGATCACGCGAGAGTCAGTGTGGCGACAGAATGGGCAGTGCACTAGGCAGTCTCCTCTTCAAAGCGGGCACTCACGGCCTCGCCGTGCGCGGGCAGCCCCTCAGCTCCGGCGAGCGCGAGCAGTGGCGCCTCGGCGATGGCAAGCGAGTGTCGGTCATAGCTGACGATTTGCTGGGGGCGCAAGAAGGTGTGTGCGCCGAGTCCCGCGGCGAATCTCGCGGTGCCACCAGTTGGAAGCACGTGATTGGATCCCGCGAGATAGTCCCCCAGGCTCACGGGTGTATACCCACCCATGAAAATAGCGCCAGCGTCGGTGATTCCGGCGAGCGTGAGCTCATCGTCGCGGGTCTGGATCTCAAGGTGTTCCGGGCCGTAGGCATTGCTCACGCGAATGGCGACATCAATGCTGTCGACGAGGATCACGGCCGACTGCGGCCCGCTCAATGCCGTCGCAACCCGCTCGGCGTGCCGGGTACGGGGTGCACGCGACGCGATCTCCGCCTGAACACGCTCAGCAAACGCTGCGGAGTCTGTCACGAGCACCGACGCCGCTGCCTCGTCGTGCTCCGCCTGGCTAATCAAGTCGGCAGCAACAAAGCGGGGATCTGCGCTGTCGTCGGCGATGACGAGGATCTCCGTCGTGCCTGCCTCAGAGTCGATGCCGACGAGCCCACTGACGACACGCTTCGCTGCAGCGACAAAAACGTTGCCCGGACCGGTGACGACATCGACCGGTTCGAGGTCGATCTCGGGCACGCCGTGTGCGAAGGCAGCAATTGCGCCAGCCCCGCCGATCGCGTAGACCTCGTCGATCCCGCAGAGTGCGGCCGCCCACAACACTGCGGGGTGTGGCAGACCAGCGTTGTCGCGCTGTGCGGGTGACGCGAGCGCAAGGCTCGGAACTCCTGCCACCTGCGCGGCGACGGCGTTCATGATGACGGACGAGGGGTACGCTGCTTTGCCACCCGGTGCGTACAGGCCAACGCGAGACACCGGTTGCCAGCGCTGCCGGATCACCGCGCCGTCGCTGAGTGTGGTCTCCTGCGATGCGGGAACCTGTGCGGCTGAACCACGGCGGAGACGTTCGATGAGCTCGGTGAGCGCAGCGGACACCTCGGGCGGGCACGCCTCGAGCGACTCCGTGATCGCCGCCGCTGGTACGCGGAGCGCATGTCCGGAGACACCGTCGAAGTCGCGCGCTTGCTCGCGCAGGGCGATTTCGCCGTGTGCCGCAACCGCGGCGACAAGCGGGCGCACCTGTTCGACGGCAACGTCGGCGCTGAGCGCTGCCCGTGGCACCAGTTGGAGGAGATCGCTGCGGGAGAGCTCGCGCCCTCTGAGATCAGTCGTACGCATCACCCTCTCATTCTACTGAGCCTGGTCGGCTTCCCCGCGCGCGTCTGCGAGGATGGGATGATCCCCGACGAGAGGCGGCGCATGCGCGGCACAGTTCACGGCGCAGGCCACGCCCGCTGCAGTACCCCGGCGCTCGGGTCCACTGCTCTGCACAGGAGGTGCACGTGACGATCACGACCGGGGTGCTGATTCTCGGACTCATCCTCATTGGGGCCGCCGCACAGCGGATGGCGGGTCTCGGATTCGCGCTGTTGGTAGCGCCGTTCATGACCCTCGTGCTTGGCGCTCACTCCGGAGTCATGCTGGTGAACGTGCTCGGGGTGATCTCAAGCGCACTGATTTTGCCGCGCGTGTGGCGGTCCATTGACTGGGTCATGTTCCGCTGGCTCGGCGCGTTCGCCGTGGTGGGCGCACTGCTCGGGTCGTGGGTTGCGCAGTTGTTCTCCCCCGCGGTGATGGCGGTCGCGGTCGGTGTGATCGTGATCGTTGCGCTCGGCGCGTCTCTCACCCTGTCAGGCAATAAGTTCTCGACCGAGCTGCGCTGGCCCCGAGCGGGAGCCGGATTCCTTTCGGGCCTCACCAATTCGCTGGCGGGAGTGGGCGGCCCCGCCGTAAGCGCCTACGCTGTGCTGACCAGGTGGCCACAGACCGCGTTCGCCGCGACGCTGCAGCCCTATTTCATTCTGACCGGCGGGACTTCGGCGATTTCCAAACTCGTGCTGGATCCGGGCGGGTTGCCCCCAACCGAGTGGTGGTTTTGGGTCGTCGTGCTGCTCGCCGTGCTCGGTGGCATTGCGGCTGGCGAGCGGCTCCTCAAGCTGGTGACCCCGAGCCAGGTACGCCGGTTCGTGATCATCCTTGCGTTCGCAGGCGCCACCGCCTCCCTCGTACGGGGCCTCATCGATCTGCTCGCCTGAGTGTGCGGCCGCGGTAGGGGGGCACCGGCGCCAGCCGCGTTTCGAGCTCAGGCAGGAGATCCGAGTTCGCGCAGGAGGGGCCGCCGCGACCTCACCCTGCACGAGCGAGGTTTTCCTGCGTGACTGCGACGGCCACTAGGCGTGTGGGGCGAGCATCCCCAGCCAGGCGAGTTCGCGCGCTCCGGCAATCACCGCCTCGCTCGCGGCGGAAGGATCCACTTCGAGGAGTGTCGCAAGCGCGTCCGCAATTTGTCCGAGCGTCAACTCTCCGTCGCTCGCTCCGACCGCGGCAGCGAGCAACGGGTCGGCAGCGACGCGACGTGCGATCGGGCGGTCCGTGACGAGCGTCAACGCGCTCGGGGATTCTTGACCAGGCTCGTGGATCCGCTCCTCTGACACGCTGTTCGAGACGACCCAGCGCGTCGCAAGGACTTCCTCATCACTCATGCGTGCCGCAATTGCGCCAGCCGTGAATGCCGCCTCGAGCTCACGCCCCAGCGCGTCGGTGCTGAGCGCCCCGGTGGCCTGCTCGACGTGCACGATCGTGTGCGTGAGCGTTCCTGGCTGGGTGGTCGTCGAAGTGTGAGCGGCTTCTTCGGGCTCGCGTCGGATCCGGATCGCACCGAGTCCCACACTGACAATGCGGCGCATCGCAAAGTCATCGAGCCAGGCACCCAACAGGTCATCGAACTCGGCAGATCCGGGGCGCGCGCCCCCGTCCCTGGCCCAGGTTTCGGCGTACTGCACCGGCGTCAAACGATCCCGCTCGATCACCCACGCCGTGAGCGGACCCGCCGCAGAGGCGTTGATCCAGTCGGTAACTCTCCCGAGGCCGTTGCCGCCCCAGGGAGTCTCCCAATTCGCGAGGCAGAGCATGGTGCCCCCTGGCACGAGCTGCGCTGGGCCGTGCTCGACAACCGCAGCTGCGAGGGCGTCCCCGACCATGCCGCCATCGCGGTACTCGTACACTGGGCCGTCCCCCGTGCGCGGTGTGATCACGAACGGCGGGTTTGAAAGAATCAGGTCAAAGCGCTCGCTGCTCACCGGGGCGAAGAGGCTCCCCTTCCTGAACTCGATTGAGTGTTCGACTCCGTTGAGCACCGCGTTCGCCGCGGCAAGCATGAGCGCGCGCTCCGAGATATCGGTGGCGATGACTCTGCCGCCGCGAAGCGTGAGGTGCAGGGCGACAATTCCGCAGCCGGTGCCGAGATCAAGCGCCAGAGCCACATCTCCGACCGGTGCCTGCGCGATCAGTGAGCGGGTCGCTCCCCCGACCCCCATCACGTGATCTGGACGTGCCGGCCCTCGGCGGAGCTGATCGTCGAGATCTGAGAGTACCCACCACTGCTGCGGCGCGGCCTCGCGCGAATCCACGATCGTGACCGGGTTGAGTGAGAGTGCGGCGCGAAAGTGTGTACGGGCAGGATCGGGATCCGTCACTTCCTCAACCAGCCCGAGCTCTTGCGCGCCCGCTGCGCCCAGTTCGGGCAGCGCCATGTCGAGCGCAATAGGGGTGACGGCTTCTCCGAGGAGGAAGAGCCGCACGAGCAGCGCGAGCGGTGTGTGTTCCCGCTCCGCAAGCGCGCGCTGCGCCGGCACGAAGACGCCGCGGAGCCGGGCGGCGTCCGCGGCGTCTCCGAGCAGCGCTGTGACACTCGTCACCTGATACTCAGCAGCGGCGAGGTCGGCACGAAGCCGGTGCAGAAGCGCAGATTCCATCCCTCTAGGGTAGAGGGTGATTTCCGAGTTAGTACGCGACGGTAAAGCGCTGGCGCGAGTGCGTCGGCGTTTCGATCTCGTCGGCGATCGCCACGCCAAAGTCGGCACCTGAGATCGCAGAGTTTCCTGCGGCATCAGTGAGGAGCACGTCCCCGCCCACACGGAAATCGCCCGTGAACTCGCCAGCGGCCCACGGCCCGAATCCGCCAGCCGGGCTGACATAGAACCAGTCGAGAGCCTCAGGCGTCGCACGCAGATCATCCAGGACACCGCCCATTTCGGCGGCTTCTGCCTTGATCTCGTCGGGGAATCCGGCACCGTTCATGACGAGGTCACCACCCTCCTCCTGCAGCAGCGAGCCTGCCCCACCGATGACGCCCAGGCGCACCCCGGCGGCCTGTGCTTCGACGGCGAGTTCTGCAATCGCCTGGCGCACCTTGCCGGCCATGTCTCCGCGCGGCGAGACCGCAACGATCACCACGTCAGAATCGGCCAACAGGCGTGCACGATCGGCCGGATCGAGCACCGAGCCTGTCGTGTAGTTCACTCCGCCCAGCTGCTGGGCCACCTCACCTCGGCTCACACTCGTGACGAAAAACCCTCGCACCGCTGCCGCCTCTGCAATGTGCGAGCCAGCGTATCCACTGCCACCAATGATGGTTACCTTCGTCATGCTCATTCCCTTCGTCACTGCGATCCGCAATTCATGCGGCTCTGTTCCGGGGAAACCCGGGTGAGCGTCACCCTATTCCCCGGAACAGGCAATTAGGAGAATGCGCGATCTTTTGCGGTCACGGGGCTGGGGAGTACCGTGTCGCCGGTGAGGAAGCGATCCACGGCGGCTGCGGCGGCGCGCCCCTCCGCGATTGCCCAGACGATCAGCGATTGTCCACGCCCGGCGTCACCAGCAACGAAGACACCGGGAAGCGGTGTCGAGAAGTCGGCTGCGCGATCAAACGCCCCGCGCGCGTCGACCTCAAGCGTCAAGCCAGGGTCCGTGATCGGTTCCGGTCCGGTGAAGCCCATGGCGATCAGCACAAGATCGGCCGGCAGCAACTGCTCAGTCCCGGGGATCGGCCCCCGACCCTGTTCGGTGAAGCCAGTCTCCGCAACACGGATCCCAGTCACGGTTCCTGCCGCGTCAGACACTCCGGAATCGTGGGAAACTCCCCCGCGGTCCCCGCTCACGAATTCAACGGTTGCCGCGAGATAGCGCCGTTCTCCGCCTTCTTCATGCGAGCTGGTGAGTTCGAAGAGCGTGGGGTGCACGGGCCAGGGCTGGGACTCGCTCCGTGTCTCACCCGGCTGCCGACCGATCGCCAGATTCGTGACTGAGGCAGCACCCTGACGATGCGCAGTGCCAACGCAGTCAGCCCCGGTGTCACCCCCGCCGATCACAATCACGTGTTTCCCTGCGGCATCGAATGGGGTCGCATCCAGAGCACCGGATTGCACCCGGTTCGACGCAGTGAGGTAGTCCATGGCGGGCATCACCCCAGCCAGTTCCCGTCCGGGCAGCGCCAGTTCGCGCGGCACCGTCGCCCCGGTCGCCACGACGACCGCGTCAAAGCGGCGACGCAGCTCCACCCAGCTCATGTCCCGGCCGATCTCGATGCCGCACCGGAACCGGGTTCCCTCAGCTTTGAGCTGCTCGATGCGGCGCTCCACGAGCGCTTTCTCCAGCTTGAAATCGGGAATGCCGAAGCTTAGGAGCCCGCCCGGTGTCTCATCACGTTCGTAGACGGCAACTGTGTGACCAGCGCGAGTAAGCTGCTGCGCTGCAGCGAGGCCGGCAGGGCCGGACCCGACCACGGCGACAGTCTTGCCAGACAGCCGTGAGGGAGGCTGCGGCTCCACCCAGCCCCGCTCAAACGCCTGATCGATAATGCTGTTCTCGATTTGCTTGATCGTGACCGCCGGCTGATTGATGTTCAGCACACACGCCGATTCGCACGGCGCCGGGCACGCACGTCCGGTGAACTCCGGGAAATTGTTGGTCTCGTGGAGTCGATCGATCGCCTCACGTCCGCGCTCACGATAGACGAGGTCGTTCCATTCAGGAATGAGGTTGCCGAGCGGGCAGCCCTGGTGACAGAACGCGACGCCGCAGTCCATACACCGTGAGGCCTGCCGTGCCACGACGGCAGGATTCGCGGGATCGACGACCTCGCGCCAGTCTTTGAGTCGAATTGCGACGGGACGCTTGGCCGCGAGCTCGCGCTCGCGCACCTTCAAGAATCCGTGGGTATCAGCCATGAGTCGCCTCCAAGATTTCAGTCCAGACCCGCTCGCCGTCAGGGTCGATGCCCTGCGCATTGGCGCGCTCTCGAATTTCCAGCACCCGCGAGTAGCCGCGTGGGATCAGCCGCGTGAACCGGGCAAAGGTGCGCTCTGGATCGGTGGCCAACGCTTCGAGGAGCGCCTCCGCGAGTTCAGATCCGGTGTGTTCAGCATGGCGCTGCAGCAGCTCCCGGATCCGCGCCCGCAGCCCCGGAGCATCTCCGTCCGGCACGAGTTCGCCGGCCCCCGGCTCACTCGGGCCGCCCAGTCGCTGCAGCAACAGCGCACCGGAGGCGCGCTCAGCCGCGTTGACGTTCGCCGGATCGAGATCCAGCAGCACCGCCTCGCCCCCAGACATGCCCGCCCCGATGTTCCGGCCAGTCGGGCCAAGGATGAGGGCAAAGCCACCGGTGAAGTACTCGAGCGCGTGATCGCCCGTGCCCTCCACCACCGCGGTCGCTCCTGAGCCGCGCACCAGGAACCGCTCGCCGACGACACCGGCGATCCAGAGCGCACCGCTGGTCGCGCCGTATCCGATCACGTTGCCGGCGATCACGTTTCCGGTCGCGGCGTGTGCCGAGTCCGGGTGGGGCCGGATCGCGATCTCGCCGCCCGAGAGGCCTTTGCCGACGTAGTCGTTCGCGTCGCCGATCAGCCGGAGCGAAATGCCGGACGGCAGGAATGCGCCGAGCGATTGGCCGGCTGAGCCGGTCAGGCTCACCCCGATCGTGTCTGGCGCGAGCCCGGCAGCGCCAAAGCGCTTCGTGGTCTCGTGACCAAGCAGCGTGCCAACGGCGCGGTCAACGTTCCGGATCGGCAGGTCGATCGCCACCGGGTTGCGCTCGGCGAGTGCGTCGGCGGCCATCTCAATCAGCTGCACGTCGAAGTGCGTTTCCAGCTCGTGATCCTGCGCCCGACCGTACTTACGAGGCTCGTCCGCCGCGAAGCTGGGGCCGCGCAGCACTGGTGTCAGGTCGAGCCCTGCCGCCTTCCAGTGCGTGATCGCATCTGCGACGTCGAGCGCGGCAGTATCGCCCACTGCCTCCGAGATTGAGCGGTAGCCGAGGCTCGCCAGGATTTCGCGCACCTCCTCGGCGATGAAAGTGAAGAAGTTCACTACGTGTGCCGCCTGGCCGGTGAACCGCTCCCGCAGCTCGGGATTCTGTGTGGCAACGCCGACCGGGCAGGTGTCGAGGTGGCACACGCGCATCATGATGCAGCCCGACACGACGAGTGGAGCCGTCGCAAAGCCAAACTCTTCCGCGCCGAGCAGCGCGGCGATAACCACATCGCGGCCCGTCTTCAGCTGGCCGTCTGCTTGGAGCACCACGCGCTCGCGGAGGCCGTTGAGCATCAGCGTCTGCTGTGCCTCAGCGAGGCCGAGTTCCCATGGCGAGCCAGCGTGCTTCAGCGAGTTCATGGGACTCGCGCCGGTACCACCGTCGTGACCGGAGATCAGGATCACATCGGAGAGCGCTTTCGCGACACCGGCCGCAACGGGGCCGATCCCGCTCTGTGCAACGAGCTTCGTGGAGATCCGCGCCGCAGGGTTTGCGCGCTTCAGATCGAAAATCAACTGCTTCAGATCCTCGATCGAGTAGATGTCGTGGTGCGGCGGCGGCGAGATAAGGCCGACACCGGGCGTCGCATGTCTGGTGCGTGCGATCCACGGGTACATCTTCGCCGGCGGCAGCTGTCCGCCCTCGCCCGGCTTTGCGCCCTGTGCGAGCTTGATCTGGATCTCGTCAGCGCTCGTGAGGTACAGGCTTGTCACGCCGAAGCGGCCGGACGCGACCTGCTTGATCGCACTGCGCCGTGCCGGATCCAGGAGCCGCTCCTCGCTTTCGCCCCCCTCGCCGGTGTTGGAACGGCCACCGAGCTGGTTCATCGCGATCGCGAGCGTCTCGTGCGCTTCGGGTGAGATTGAGCCGTAGCTCATTGCGCCCGTTGCGAAGCGGCGAACGATTTCCGAGACAGGCTCGACGTCATCGAGCGGCACCGGGGGCCGTTGCGGCGCGAACCGGAAGAGGCCGCGCAGGGTCATCAGGCGCTCCTGCTGCTCGTTCACCCGCGCGGTGTACTCGGCGAAAATCTCGCGCTTCCCTGTGCGGGTGGCGTGCTGCAGCTTGTACACCGTCTGCGGATCGAAGAGATGCGGTTCTTCACCGCGGCGCCAGCGGTACTCGCCGCCGGTTTCGAGCACCTTGTGCGCGAGCGTTGCCGGATCATCCGGGTATGCTGCGCGGTGCCGCGCCGCGACTTCTGCCGCAAGCACGTCGAGGCCGACGCCACCGAGCCGGGAGGTGGTGCCGGTGAAGTAGCGATCGACGAGCGGCTGGGCGAGGCCAATTGCTTCGAAGGTCTGCGCGCCGCAGTAGGACGCGACCGTTGAGATCCCCATCTTGCTCATCACCTTGAGCATGCCCTTGCCGAGCGCTTTAATCAGCCGCGCGATCGCCTCGGTTTCAGTCAGTCCGGCGATCGACCCGTCACGGACGAGTAGGCCGACAGTCTCCATGGCGAGGTACGGGTTGACCGCTGCAGCGCCGTAGCCGATGAGCGCCGCCACGTGGTGCACTTCGCGTACATCCCCCGACTCGGCGATCAGCGCGACGCGCATACGCTGGCCCTCGCGGATCAAGTGGTGGTGCACCGCGGAGACGGCGAGCAGCGAGGGCACCGGAGCGAGATCCTTATTGGAGTCGCGATCCGAGAGAATGAGAAACTCGGCGCCTGCCGCCGTCGCCGCGCTCGCCTCGCGGCACATCGCCTCTAGCCGGTCAGCAAGCCCGGAGGCGCCGTAGTCGACGGCATACAGCCCGCGAATAGTGACGGCACGCTCTTTCTCGGGATCGTCGCCAAAGTGCTGGATCCTGGCGAGGGCATCATTGTCGATCACTGGGAAGTCAAGGATCACCTGGCGCGCATGATCCGCCGACTGAGTGAGGAGGTTCTCCTGTGGGCCCATGCCGGCGCGCAGGCTCGTCACCAACTCCTCGCGGAGCGCATCGAGCGGCGGATTGGTGACCTGGGCGAACTGCTGGACAAAGTAATCGTGCAGGTGCCGTGGCCTGGCCGAGAGCGCAGCGATCGGCGTGTCGGTGCCCATCGCTGCGAGCGGCTCGATCCCGTCGCGCGCCATCGGCGTGAGCAGGAGGCGCAGTTCCTCTTCGGTGTAGCCAAAGGTGCGCTGGCGGCGGGCGATTGAGGCTGGTGGGTGTACGAGGTGCTCACGCTCGGGCTGCTCCGAGAGCCGGATCCGGCCTTGGTCAAGCCATTCACCCCACGGTGCGCCCCCGCGAGCTCTGCCTTGACGGTTTCGTCATCGCGGATCACCCCGGTGGTGAGGTTGACGGCGAGCATGCGGCCGGGTTGCAGCCGTCCACGATGCGCGACCTGCTCGGGCGCGACGTCGAGGACCCCGGTCTCGCTCGCGATCACGAGCAGGCCGTCAGTGGTCACGAGGTACCGCCCGGGGCGCAGGCCGTTGCGATCGAGCAACGCCACCAGCTCAGAGCCATCGGTCGCGATCATCGCGGCAGGCCCGTCCCATGGTTCCATCAGCAGCGAGTGGTACTCAAGGAAGTCGACGAGTTCCGGCGCGAGCCCGGTCTCGGATTCCCACGCTTCGGGCACCATCATAGACAGCGCGTGTGGCAGGGAGCGGCCCGCCATGACCAGCAGCTCAAGTACCTCGTCAAAGCTCGCCGAGTCGCTGCCACCGTCTGAGCAGATGGGCAACAACTGCCGCACATCTCCGAGCAGTTCGGACTCGAGCTGCGCCTCGCGGGCGCGCATCCAGTTCCGGTTTCCGCGCACCGTGTTGATCTCGCCGTTGTGCGCGACCATGCGCAGCGGCTGCGCCAGGTGCCACGACGGGAAGGTGTTCGTGGAGTAGCGCGAGTGCACGATCGCGAACCGCGAGGCAAAGCGCTCGTCGCTCAGTTCCAGGTAAAAACCGGGCAGTTGCAGCGTGGTGACCATGCCCTTGTAGACGATGGTGCGGGCAGAGAATGAGGGCATGTAGCAGCCGGTCTCGTGCTGCACCCGCTTGCGGGTACGGAATGCTCGGCGCTCAAGCCAGTCGGTATCCAGCGTTGATCCGGCAGCGGGAACCACGATGAGCTGCTCGATGACGGGGGCCGCATCCAGTGCGCTGCCCCCCAGCACTTCGGGTCGCACTGCAACGGCGCGCCACGCGAGCACGGAGAGGCCTTCCTCTGCGGCGATCGCTGCGATCCGGTACCGCACAGCCTGGCGTTCCGTTGAGGCCTGCGGCAGGAAAGCGAGTCCGGCTGCGTAGCCTCCGAGCGGCGGCAGCATAAGGGACGGATCCTGCGCCGCGAGTTCGCTGCGGATCAACGCATCCGGCAGGTCACTCAGGATCCCTGCACCGTCACCCGTGCCAGCATCGGATCCGACGGCGCCACGGTGCTCAAGGTTCTCCAGCGCTTCGAGGGCCAGCCGCACGATCTCGTGGCTCGGCTCACCCGTGAGCGAGACCACCGATGCGAGGCCGCAGGCGTCCCGCTCATCGGCGGGATCGTACAGGCCCTGTGCGAGCGGGAATCCGGTGACGGCGGTGGAGGCTGACGGAAGTGCGGTGCGAGCGTTCATCGACGTCCTTTCTCTCGGCGGGACGTCGGCGACCCGTGCGGAGCCGGAGGGGAGGACGACGGCGCCGGCTCGCGCCGGCCCGATTGCAGTTGCATCCCCGAAGGCGGGAACTTGAATCTACCACTCGTTTCTTCGGTGAAACGAATCGACCGTCGCACTTTCTACATGCAATTCGGTGAGTTCCGCAGTAACACCGAACATCATGCGGGTTCTTGTGACATTCGCCGAACAGGACATCGCCCTGTAACGCGATCGAAACACATGCGTCGCCGCACCGAAACCGAGTGATTTCTGGAGACAGCAACGCCGGAGTTCAACAGTCGAAAACGCGTGAACATGCGTTCCAACTATCGAACTCCGGCGCGGGGTGCTGCGGGCGTGATCGGGCTCTATGTTCCCGAAATCGGGACACGAAGCTCCCGATGCGGGAGTGCTACGCCCCGAAACTCGAGGTGTCTCCCACGAGGTGCGTGTGGTCAGCCGGCACGGGTGCGACGGCGGCCCGGGCCACCTCGGCCGCGAACTCGGCCACGTTGTACAGCCGCCCTGCCTGCTCGCGGCGCTCCTCGATCGCACCGGGGTTCATCCGGTTGAGCAGCGTCGCGGTGACGGTGCCCTCGATCATGTCACCTGACACGACGACAAACTCGATTCCGCGCTCAGCAAGTGCGGGAATGCGCTCGCGCAGCGCGTCCTCGCCTGCGCGCTTCGACAGCGCAACCGGCGTGTACTCCGGCATCGTTGGCGTGGTGCGGATGAAGTGCGCTTGGTGACTCGTCACGAAGACCACGCGTGCGCCCTCGCTCAGCAGCGGCAGCGCCGCGTCGAGCACCGACAGCTGCGCGTCACGGTTGAGTTGCAGGGCGTAGTCCTCCGCCATACCGCCCTCCATGCCGCCCGAGGCGTTCAGCACGAGAATGTCGAGCCCACCAAACTCCTCTGAGACCGCGCCCATCATTCCGGCGACGGACTCGGGATCGGTGAGATCTGCGCCCTGTACGAGTGCGCGAACGCCAAGTTCACGAAGCTCTGTCGCGAGCTTTTCCGCCCGAGGGGCTTTATTGCGGAAGTTGACCACCACGTCAGCGCCGGCTTCGGCGAAGTACCGGACGGTGTCCGCGCCCACGCCACGGGACGACCCGGTTACAAGCGCGCGGCGGCCGGCCAGACTGCCCGGCTCAAGAATCTGTGTCACTAGTGCTCCTCACATCGACGAAGTGAACTCTCTTAAGGGTAGTGGAGGCGCCACCGCATTCCCGGCATGGCATCGTCGCAATCAGGGGTATCGGGGATCCAGCCGAACCCGGTAGGCTGCGAAAGAACGGTAGGGGCACGTCCGAAACCGGGCCCCACTTGCGAGGAGGTCCAACCATGGCCGATCGAACACTTCGCGGGACTCGTATCGGTGCGACGAGCCTGCAGGGAGAAGAAGGTGTGGAGCTATCTCCGCGCCGCACAGTCGAATACCTCACCGATCGCGGCAACCGCTTCAGCGTTCTGTTCGACGCCGACGCAGAGCCGCCGCCCGAGTGGGCCGATCAGAAGAGCGGCGAGCTCGGCTTTCTCGACGACGAGGCTGGCCGCACGGCCCGGGCTGAGTTCGAAGAGAAAGAATCCTCGCAGCGCACTCCGTGGGACATGCTGATTGAGCGCCGCTCCCGCGAAGAGTTGGAAGAACTCCTTGAGGAACGGCTTCAGCTTTTACGCGCCCGACGCGGCTCGTAGCCAGCCAGCGCTCCCCACATGGCGCACGCTGCGCCAAGCAACATCCAGAATCCGGCCAGCGCCCCGCCGAACTGCAGCGCGGGTGTTTTGCCGGAGACGAGCGGCACTTCGGCAACGAGCGCGTCCGCAGTGAACGGAGTGAGCTCGTCGAGCATCGCCCCAGTCGGCGCCACCACCGCGCTCGTGCCCACGGTGGAAATGTTCACGAGTGCGCGCCCGGTCTCAATCGCGCGCAGCCGTGCGATCTGCAACTGCTGCGCGCTCTCGTCAGTGCGACCGAAATCGGCATTATTTGTCGGGGCGAGGATCAGCTGTGCCCCGCCATCCACCATCGCCTCGGCTTGCTCATCAAACGTGATGTCGAAGCAGATGGCGATACCCGCCGCGATCGCGCCAGCGTTGGTCTCAATATCAAGTACGGCGGGGCGTTCGCCCGCCTGGTACTCCAGCTGCACGAGGTCAACGAGATCTGGCGCAAACAGGTGGAAGAACTCGCGGTTTGGCATGTACTCAGCAAACGGAACCGGGAAGCGCTTGTCGTAGCGCGCCCCCGTAGCTCCCGTTGCGTCCCACACCACCGCACTGTTCGTGTAGCTGCCGTCAGGATCCTGCAGGATCGACCCGGCAACGATCGGAGCCCCTGCCCGCTTCGCGAGTCCCGCTATCTCGAAGTCACGCAGTGTGTTGCCAGGCAAATCAAACTCGGCACTGTTCTCCGGCCACACGATGAGATCGACCGATTCGCCTGCTGCCTCGAGCTCGTCGAGGAGCCGCTCAGTTCCCTCAGCGTGATCGCGGTAGACATCGCCCGACTCGCGGTCGTCGAAGATTCCCGACTTCGAATTACCCTGGATCGCTGCGACGCGCAGCGTGCCGTCCTGTTGCAGCGGCGCCGCGGGTACCAGCGCGAGTAGCAGCAGCGTCGCGACACCAACTCCGGCGACGCCGAGCCGCCAGTGACGCACGCGATCGGGAAGCCTGCGCGGGGCACACACGATCCCCGCAGCGAGCGCTGCAATGAGCGCCACTACGCCGGAAAGCCCCGCAAACCCGAGCCACGAGACTGATTCAGCAAACCAGCCGTTCGCCTGGGTGTGCGCCAGGCGGCCCCATGCGAAGCCCCCGTACGGCCAGGTGCTCTGCACCCCCGCGGAGCAGCCACAGCCCCGAGGCCGCGACCGCTTGTGCGGCGAGCAGTGCGCTCGACCGAGGCTGCAGCCAGCGCACTCGAGCCAGGCCGCGTGTGGCCAGCGCAATCAGGATTCCCTGCAGCGCGAACCAGGCCGTCATCACTGCCGTCAGGCCCGCCCACGGCACGAGCCCGAGGTAGAGCGTCAGCCACGAAATATGCGGCCCCCAGAAGGCGAGGCCGGCGACTGCGCCAGTCAGCAGTCCCCACGCCGGGCGTTGCTGCCACACGGCAAGCAGGATCAGCGCAGCAGCAGGAAACGCGAGCGGCCACCAACCGATACCTGGCCCGGCCACATCGAGCAGCAGCCCTCCGGCAAGTGCGGAAAGCAACGAGAGCCACCAGTTCAGCCGGCGTGGCCCGGCAGCTGGGTCGATCGGGTCCGTCACGACGTGCTCGACGCCTCGACGATGCCGCGCCGTACGCTGCGTTTGGCGGACCGTGCGAGCTGAGCGAGCGTGTCCAGCCGATCCGCTTCGACCCCGAGCCGCGCTCCCGCTTCACAGGCCTGATACACCTGGTCAAGGAGGTCGATCGTCTGCTTCGTCCAGCGTACGAAGTCGCCCGCGCCGAGGCCGGACTCTTCGAGCACCCGCTCGATTGGCTGGCCGGACGCCCACGCGTGCATCGTAGCTGCGAGGCCGGCATGCGGCATCTCGCTGCGCGGCAGTCGCTGCCGCTCGGACAGATCGTCAAGTCGCACCCAGGTCTCGAGCACACGATCATGCGCGGCGATAAACGCCGCACCTCCTGGCAACCGTGGCGCCCCTTCGTCGTCGCGCCGCGGCTCGTACGTGAGCAGGCAACAGATCGCTGCGAGCGCTGGAGCATCGAGACCTCGGAATGCGTCCTCGCGCAGGCACTCGGCGACCAGCAGGTCGCGCTCACCGTAAATCCGGCGCAGCAGTTCACCCCAGATTGTCACCTGGGGCTCGCCCGAAACGCGCTCGAGATAGCCGAGCTCGACAAGCATCTCGACCACACGGTCGAAGGTGCGCGCAATGGTGCCAGTGCGCGAGGCAATCTGCCGCCGTCCGCGCTCGATCTTGCGCCGCAGCTTCCGTGCTCGATCCTCCCAGCGCCGCTGATCGGATCCCTGCGCGCGGGAGGCCGCTGCGTCGTAACCAGCGAGCGACTCCTGCTCGGCGCGCAGCTCCCGTGCCTGATCCACCACTGCCCGGTCCGCCTGGAACTGCGCGAAGGAGAGTTCAAGTGTCTCCCGCACATGCTCCTCGTCCATCCGCTGCAGCAGGTTCACCGCCATGTTCGGGGTCGGCCGAAAGCTCGAGTTCACGGGGAATGAGCGTGCACCAGCGAGATGGGCAAGCTCCTCAAGGTCGACGCCGTCACTCCACACCACGACGGCGTGCCCCTCGACGTCGATGCCGCGCCGGCCCGCGCGGCCGGTGAGCTGGGTGTACTCCCCCGAGGTCAACGGCACGCGCTGCTCGCCATTGAACTTGTCGAGCCGCTCAATCGCGACTGCGCGTGCTGGCATGTTGATACCGAGCGCGAGTGTCTCAGTCGCGAACACGATCTTCAGGAGCCGGCGCTGGAACAGTCGCTCAACAACGGCTTTGAACGCCGGCAACAACCCGGCATGGTGCGCGGCAACGCCCCGTTCAAGGCCCGCGAGCCACTCCCGCACCCCGAGCACTCTGCGCTCTTCTTCGCTCATGTCCCGCACCTCAGCGCGAGCGATCCGACGGATCTCCTCACGCTCCTCGCGCGAGGTCAGTGTGATGCCTTCGAACAGACACTGCCGCACGGCCTGATCGCAGCCATTGCGACTGAACACGAACACGATCGCCGGCAACAGCTCTGTCTCATCGAGCGCGCGCACGATGTCGGCCCGTGAGACGCGCCGGGTGCGACGCTGCGGCGCACGACCGCGCGAGCGTTCCCGCCCGTCACGTCCACCGCGACCACTGCCCCTGCCGCCCTCAAGCATGCGAAGTTCTGGGTTCAACTTGCCACGCGCGGCAAGTTCGCCGTCGCGGCCAACGTACAGCGGCAACAGTTCTTTCGGCGTGAGCACGTGCTGGTACAACGGCACCGGGCGATGCTCGGACAGTATGACGTCTGTGTCTCCGCGCACGGCGTGCATCCAATCGCCGAACTCTTCAGCGTTCGAGACTGTCGCTGAGAGCGCGACGAGCCGCACGTGCCGCGGCAGGTGGAGGATGATTTCTTCCCAGACAGCACCACGGAATCGATCGCCAAGGAAGTGCACTTCGTCGAGCACAACGAACGCGAGGTCCGTGAGCGCGCTCGACTCTGCGTAGATCATGTTGCGGAGCACCTCAGTGGTCATGACCACTATCGGCGCGTCGCCGCGGATATTGAGGTCGCCGGTGAGGAGGCCGACCTCGTCCTCCCCATACTCGTCGCAGAGCTCTCGAAACTTCTGGTTCGAGAGCGCCTTGATGGGGGCCGTATAGAAAATCCGCGCGTCCCGTTCGCGTCGTGAAAGATACACCGCAAACTCAGCGATCGTGGTCTTGCCCGATCCCGTGGGGGCGGCCACCAAGACGCTGCGCCCCTCTTCGAGCCGCTCACAGGCTGTGATCTGGAAGGTGTCGAGCGGGTAGGCGAGCCGGTTCGCAAAAAACTGCAGCGCCGTCTCAGTGGGTGGTGTGGCGGGCACTGCAGTTTCGGTCATTCCTCGTCCTTCGTCGATGCGTCTTCGAGGTCGTATTCGGCGAGCTCAGCGCTCCGTCGCTTATCCACCCTGCGGTCGTGCAGCAGCGCAATCCCTGCAGCGCTGAAGTACAGCACGATCATCGGTATCGCGAGGAGGAACATGCTCATGAGGTCGGCAGCCGGCGTCGTGATCGCCGCGAAAAGAATGATGCACAGGATCGCGACGCGCCAGCTCTTCAAGATGGACTTCCCGCGCAGGATCCCCATGAAGTTCAGCATCACGAGCAACGCTGGCAGCACGAAGCCGATGCCGACAGCGAGCATGAGTTTGATGGTGAAGTCGAGGTAGAGCCGAGCCTGCAGGAAAAACGCGTCCTCCTCCGGCTGGAAGCTCGCCATGAGACGCACAATGTTGGGCAACACGAACCATCCTGCGACGGCGCCGCCGAGGAACAGCGGCACCGCAGCGGCGAGAAAGCCCACACCGTAGAGTTTCTCGCGGCGCGTCAAACCGGGCGCCAAGAACGCCCAGATCTGGTAGAGCCACACCGGCGATGCGATCAACACGGCAATGAACAGCGAGATCTGCACTTTCGTGTCAAAGGCGCCCGTAATATCGCCGTAGGCGATGACGGCCTCACGCCCCTGCTCTCCGAGTCGCTCGATTGGGACGCGCAGCATGTCCCACACCAGGTCAGACAACAACCAGCCAGCAACCAGAGCGATCGCGATCGCGATCGCGGAGTACATGAGCCGCTTCCGGAACTCTACGAGGTGGTCACCGAGGCTCATACGCCCGTCTGGGTTGCGCTTGGTCCGCGGCTCTCGTGCCATTCGCTCAGTGTATCTCAGGACAGCAGGGCAATTGCTCCGCCACCCTTACTCCCCGTAGGCCGCGAGGGCTCGCTCCGCCCATACACGAACTGCCTCGCGCGCGGCGGCAGGCGATTCAATCGAGATCTCACCGGGGGCGAGCTGAACGAGGTTGATCGCGGTGTCGCGGTGCCACGCGTCAACACGCACGATTACCCCGCCATCCGCGGTCTCGCTCACAATCTCGGGCGCGAAGCCGGACAGCCGGGGCAGCGCGCGCGACGTTACCCGCAGTGTGATCCCAGTCACGGGCGCAACAGATACCGGAGCGGGAGTCACACGAGATTTCGGGCCCGCTTCAGGATCGGGATCGGACGCACGCGGCGGCGATCCCTGAGACTGCGTTGTGCGGACGGTGCGCGACAGTTCTGAGAGGGTGAGTTCCGCAATCTGGTCCACTCGGAAGGTGCGCTCGGCATCTCGGTCGAGGCAGAATGCGCGCAAGTACCACCCGCCCCCGCCCTGGGTAAGCGCGATGGGATCCACCGTACGCTGCGTCTCGACACCCGAGGCATCGCGGTAGACAAAGCGTACGGACCGCTGGGTATCGATCGCGGTCACGAGCACTGGAATTCGCGGATCCTCGGGGTCGACACTCACCGACACCGCGGGGGTCGCGCCAGCACCGAGTGCCGCACCCAACTTGGCGGCGGTGGCTCGCGCGAGTTCCGCGTCTTGTGGAGGCAACACGGCTGTGAGCGCGTGCAGCCCCGCAACGAGTGCCGCCGTCTCGGCCGGTGCGAAGCGCGGGGCTTCCTCGACGGCCACCGTGCGAGTGAGACTCACTTCGTCGAAGCGCTCGAGCGCGTCCCAATCAATATCGAAGAGATCCTCGTGCTGGTAGCTCATCGTCTCGCCCGGCACACCAGCCGTTCCGAGAAAGCGCACGAGCTCGCGGAGCAGCTTCGGCGTCACATCGAACGTCGCCGCAAGTTCAGTCACAGAGACCGCGCCGTGCTCACGCAGATACGGCACGAGCGCGAGCAGCAGCAATACCCGATCTGGGCCCAGCACTGGATTAGGCATCGGTACCCCCGCCATGAGTGTCTGCGATCCGTTGCAATCCCTCAGCCACGAGTGCCCGGAGCGAATCTGGGGACACGACCGCAGCATCCGCGCCGAACCCGATCAGCTCTGTCGCAAACAAGTGCGGATCGAGCATGCCCAGAGTGAGTACGGCATCCGGCGCTTCCAGAGCTCCTTCGGCGATGGGAACTGCCGCAGTTTCAAGCGCACGCGGAGCCAGCCTCGCCTCCGCGATCGACCCGCGACGCACCCGCACCGTCGCGCGCTGAGCATCACGGAGCCTGAGGAGTTCAGCGACCGCACCTTCGGCGCGCTCGAACAGCGCCGGATCGAACGTTGCTCGCTCGACAGTTACCGGGCCGTCAATTCGCGCCAGCAGGAACACTCGATCGGCTGCTCGATCCAGATCCCATGAGAGCAAGTGCCACCGCCCATCGGCGCGATGTAACCGGAGCGGAGCCACTCGGCGCTCCAGCGGAGCATCGCGGCCGGGCAGTGTATAGCCGAAGCGCACGATATTGCCGGTGTCGATTGCGCCCTGCAACCGCGCGGCGGCCGGCGAGGCAGTGCCAAGGCTGGGCGCCACTCCCAGATGCTGCACATCGAGGCCCGCCCCGAGGGCCTCCAGCTTCATCGCGGCGCGGCGCGACTCGGCGCTCAGGCTGCCGTCTTGCCACGCGAGCGCGGCGAGTCGCAGCAGCACGAGCTCCCGCTCACTGAATCGCAGGTCGCTCGGGAATTCGAGCCGTTCCTTCGATATCCGGTAGCGGACGAGCTGGTTGTTCCCGGGTTCGAGAGGAGAGTCGCGAGTCTCGATTTGAATACCGAGACCTCGCAGCTGCTCCTTGTCGCGTTCGAACTGACGATCGAGAGCCGGCGATATTTCGTCGCCCCTGCGGAATCGTTCAGAGTAGCCGTACACCGTCGACAGCAGCTCGCGTTTGGTGAGCCCCTCGGGGCTCACCACGAGTGCGAGCACGAGGCTAAACACTCGCTGCTCGCTTGGCACCGTTGACCGGTCCGCCACGTGTGACCTCAGTTCACTCCGAGGATGTCGACGACGACGACACGGGGCTGTTCGCCCTCGTTCTCGAGTACGACGACCTGCGAGCCCACGGCGGCCCCCGTCAGCTCAGTGCGGAAGGTGTTGCCCGACTCAGGGATCTGGGCCTCGGTGCCGAGCACCTGTGGACCGGTCTCCCAGGTGTTGAGTTCCGTCGTACCGTCCCAGCTCACGCTGAGCACCTGAGCGATGACCCCGTCTTCAGCCGTGACCTTCGGGCCATCAGCCTCAATTCGGGTTGCGGACGTGGTGCCCGTTGGTGGAGCGCTCGGCGGCAGCACAACGCCGGGGATGCCGTTCTCGTTCGTCACAACGGCTGGGTACCCGTTGGGCAAGCCTCGCGTCTTCCCCTGGGCCGCGAGCGGACTCGCTGAGACGACGTCGATGACGCCGACAACCGTCCCGTTGCCGGTGCTGCCCAGTTGAGACCCGAGCTGGGCTCCCTCCTCAGGCGACAGGGCGAGCACCACACGATCGCCGGCTGCAGCGCAGCGCACGGCTTCGCTCAGCGGGTTCGCTGCTGCCTCAGACACAAGCAGGTACTCGGAGGGAAGCTTCGGATCAGTGAAACCGGGGCTGGCGTAGAGCGTGTCAGCGCTCTCCGAGTCGTAGAAGGCCATGTTGACGCCCACGATCGTCTGCTCCGCAGCGATATCACTGCGATCAGGGTTCTCGGACACCACGGTACGCTGCGACGTGAGAATATCGGTGCCCTTCGGCACGGACACCTGCGGGGCATGCCCGAACTCGCCAAGCACCACCACATTGTCGCTGAGCGCACCGGGGCCCATCGAGGGCGTGCAGTCGGCGGCAGCGTTCTGCTGCGCACTGCACCCGGTCACCCCGGCGATGAGCAGCGCCGTCACTGCGGTTGCGGGAATGATTCGACGAAGCATATGCACCTCTCGCGGAAGCCTCTGTGTGAACTCCGCCATCCTATCGAACGGCGGCTGATGGTCTGCGCACCCCGCCGCGATGCAGCGGGGCGCGCAGATGAACGTCGACCGGATTACTCCGCCGTGTTCGTAGCCTGCTGGCCCGGGGCTGCTGACGCGGCCTGCTCAGCTTCCGGGGCGGTCTCGACCCCGCGTTCGTCCGCGAGCGCGCGCGCCTCGCGGACCTTTTTACGCAGCACCTTGTCACTCTTCACCCGATCGCCGACCACCTCGGGGCTCCACATTTCAGAGCTCTCGACCTCGCCTGCGAGATCCGGGAGCCAGCTCGCGAGATCGGCGTCAGTGAACTCGCCCTTTGATGCGCGCCGCTTGAGGCTCGGCAGCACCGTTCCCGGCGCGAGGCGGCGGGCCGTGATGAGGAAGCCGGTGTGGGCGACCATCCGATGATCCGGGCGCACTGCAAGGCCCTCAACATGCCAGCCGCGCACCATCGTCTCGTTGGATTGCGGGTGTGTGAAGAGTCCGCTCCGGCGAATCTCCTCTGCAGTACGGGAGAGCTGCGTCACCGTGGCGACGTAGCAAATCAGGACGCCGCCCGGTTTCAGGGCCTCAGCCGCCACACCGACACACTCCCACGGCGCGAGCATGTCGAGCACGACCCGGTCCACTGAGTCAGTCGGGCAGACGGCGGGCAGGGTGTCCTGCAGATCTCCGACTGAGAGCGTCCAGTTGTCAGGGGCCGCACCCGAGAACGCAGCGACGTTCGCACGCGCCACATCAGCGAACTCCTCGCGGCGCTCAAAGGAGAAGAGCTCGCCCTGCTCGCCGATCCCCCGGAGCAGGTGCAGCGAGAGCGCACCGGATCCGACGCCCGCCTCGACCACTCGCGCACCCGGGAAGATGTCTGCGAGGGAGAGGATCTGGGCCGCGTCCTTCGGGTACACAATTGCGGCACCGCGCGGCATCGACATGACAAAGTCTGACAGGAGCGGGCGGAGCACGAGGTACTCCTCACCGCTGCTGTTTTCAACGACCGAGGCGTCAGGGAGCCCGACGAGGTCGGCGTGCGCGATGACGCCGCGGTGGCTGTGAAATTCACCGTCGTGCACGAGTGTGATCGTGTTCAGACGCCCTTTCGGGCCGGTGAGCTGCACGCGGTCGCCGTAGCCGAGCGGCCCGCTCTTCGCTGGGGTGCCCGCTGAGGCTCCGGTGTCCGTATCAAGTTCGCTCACGCGAGTTCTCCCATTCCAGTTGTGGCGACGGCACCCGCATGGAACCGAAAACGCTCAGAAAGTCTATCGGCGTCCACCCCGGCCAGCGTCGACCAGAGCTCGTGCGCAGGCACGCCATCGAGTGGGATCGTGTGCGGGATCCCAATGGCGACTGCCCCCGAAGCGTGTGCTGAGCGCAGTCCGTTGATCGAGTCCTCAAGCGCAACACAGTCCGCAATCTGCACGCCGAGCTGCGCAGCGCCCAGCAGGTAGGGCTGGGGGTGCGGCTTCTCGTGCTGCACCTCGTCACCGCCGAGCACTGACGCGAACGCGATATCGCTCGGCAGGAGGTCCATGACGGTGTCAGCGATCTCACGCACCGCCATCGTCACGAGGCCAGACGGGATCCCAGCAGCGTTCAGCGAGCTCAGCAGTTCGAGCGCGCCCGGACGCCACTGTGGCGCCGTTGCGCGCAGCCGGTCGATGACGCCGTTCTTCCATTCGGTGATGATCTCGTCAGCGGTGAGTGGAACGCCGAGCTCTTGGAACACTTGGGCTGCCGCACGCAGTCCAGATCCGATCAGGCTATTGCGGACCTCGTCGGTCAACTCAATGCTGTAGCGATCGAGCATCGCAATCTCAGTGTCGAGCCACAGCGGCTCCGAATCAATCAGGGTTCCATCCATGTCCCACAGCACTGCCGCGGGGGTTCTCGGGGAGAGGTTCGCACTCATCCGCACCATCCTACCGAGCCACAGTCGATATCCTGGTGAACGACCGTTGTTCTCACGGCCCCACCGTCGACTTCCAAGGAGCACCCCGTCGTGACCGACGCCTCCCCCGGCTACCCCCGCGTACTCATCGCAGCCTTCCAGGGCTGGAGCGACGCCGGCGATGCCACCAGCGAGGTGCTGCAGCACCTCGGAGCGCTGGTTGACGCTGAAGTGTTGCACGTGATCGGCTCAGAAGGCTACGTCGATTACCAAGTGCACCGGCCCAAGATTTCGCTTGACGATGCGGGAGATCGCGTGTTGGAGTGGCCGGATACGCGCCTGCTCGGCACGGTACGCCGCCCAGGCGCAGAAGATGATGTGGAAGCCGAATCCGCGGCCGAAACGGTGCGTCGAATTGATGGCGGTCGCGTCACCGAACTGTTCTTGCTGTCTGGCGTAGAACCGGCACGCGATTGGCAGAGTTTCGCAGACGAAATCGTTGAGCTCGTCGATGTCTGGGCGATCGACAACGTCATCATCCTCGGCTCGATGTACTCCGACGCGCCGCACTCACGCCCCGTCGTCACGACCATCACGAGCGAGGATGCCGCGCGCCGAGAGGCGACTGGCGCGACTCGCAGCACGTATGAGGGGCCTGCGGGTATCGCGACCGTGGTAGACATGGCGCTCACTGAGGCAGGCATTCCACCGGTGTCGCTCTGGGCGCAAGTGCCGCACTACGTGCACAGTACGCCGTCGCCAAAGGTGACGCTTGCGCTGCTCGACAAGCTCGAAGAGTTGCTCGACATTGTGATTCCCCGCGGCGAGCTCCTTGATCAGGCCACCGACTGGGAATCGAACATCAATCGCATTGCGGCGGCCGACGAGGACATGTCCCGCTATATCCGAGGCTTGGAAGAGACTCGCGATGAAGCGCTCGCTGCGGAAACAACAGGCGACGCGATCGCGGCCGAGTTCGAGAAGTTCCTCGAGGATGGCTCGCGCCGCAACGCAGCGCAGGAGCCGGGTGGGGCCGAGGCAGCAGGCGTGCACCCAGGACAGGCCGAAGCCGGTCAGGCCGATTCCGACCCGACCGCCCCGACCGCCCCGTCTCAGGACCCGGCTGAGGGAGCAGACCCGGCGGCCGCCAGCGAGACCGGCGAGACTGATCCGCCAAGCGCTCCCGGTGACGGAGACACTCCTGGTGGAGCCAGCCCGACGACGCCCTAAGCTGCTACAGCCGCACTCCGAGCAGTGCGAGCACCGCATCAGCGATGAGCGCTGGATCGTCAACACCACGATCGAGCGCGGCGTCGAGAGTCGCCAGCATCACTGGAGTGTCGAGATCGTTTGCCAAGGCGGCCCGCAGCTGCTGCACAACTGTGGCGGCGAGCACCGGGTCATCACACGGTCGCACGAGGCCGGCACGCCATGCCTCAAGGCGACGCGTCGCCGTTGCGAGGTCAGCATCGGCCCACTCCCACTCCGTGCGATAGTGGTGCGTGAGCAGGCCAAGCCGAATCGCCGACGGATCCGCACCACTGTCGAGCAGCTTCGAGACAAAGACGAGGTTGCCGCGCGACTTCGACATCTTGTGCCCCTGGTAGGCGACGAGCGCGGCGTGGCAGTAGGCGTGCGCAAGCGGAGTGCCCGAGAGCGCCGTAGCGTGCGCAGCGGTGAATTCGTGGTGCGGGAAGATCAGGTCCGATCCCCCACCCTGCACGGTAAATGCGCCGCCGAGCGCACCAGTGGCGATCACGGAACACTCGATGTGCCAGCCGGGCCGCCCGGGGCCAACGGGTGACTCCCAGCTCGGTTCCCCGTCGCGCTGCGCGCCACAGCAGTGGGTCCAGCGGCCCGCGCTTACCAGGGCGATCGGGATCGCCACCGCGCTCGGCGCTCAAACGGCGCATGAGTTCGGGATCGTAGGGCGCGACGTCGCCGAGCCGCCACTGTGAGTTGCGCTCAGCGGCAGCGGTATCGAAGTACAGGTCATCGCCTGCGGCGTTCTCCGTCGGTACCGAGTAGGCGAATCCGCGCTCTCGGAGTTCGAGCACGGCCGCAGCAATCTCGTCAATCTGCTCCGTGACCGCAATGAAGTGTTCGGGCGGCAGCATCCCCAGCCGGTGCATGTCGGAGCGGTACAGCCCGATCTGTTCGTCCGCGAGATCTCGCCACTCCACACCAGTCGCAGTGGCGCGTTCGAGCAGCGGATCATCGACATCGGTGATGTTCTGCGCGTAGACAGTCTCGATCCCGGCGTCACGCCAGGCACGCTGCATGATGTCGAAGGTGAGATAGGTGAAGGCGTGTCCGAGGTGGGTCGCATCGTACGGCGTGATGCCGCACACGTAGAGCAGCGCCTTGCCATCAGGGATTGCTGGGTGTTCCATCCGCTCCGTCGCCGTGTTGAACAGCTTCGGGACAGTTCCGGTGCCTGGCAGTTCTGGCAGCTCAGGCGGCGTCCAAGTCCTCACAGCGCGCTCCCTCCGACGGTCACAGCCGCCTGTGCTGCTGCGGTGCCGCCCTCAGCGGTGAGGACGCCGGTGCCGAGCAGCACGATGATCAGCGCGCCGAGCAGCACGCGGTAGATGACGAATGGCATGAAGCTGCGCTTTGAGATGTAGCGCATGAACAGCCCGATGACGAACAGGGCCACGACGAACGCGACGACGGTCGCGATCAGCGTCATGCCCATGGGGGTCTCGCCTGCCGGTGCTTTGAGCGCCTTCACGAGCTGGTAAAAACCCGATCCGAACACCGCAGGAATGGCCAGCAGGAAGGAATACCGGGCCGCTGCCTCACGCGTGTATCCCATGAGCAGACCGGCGGTGATCGTGCCGCCCGAGCGCGAGACTCCGGGGATCAATGCGAGCGCCTGGGCGAAACCGAAGCCGATGCCGTGCTTCCAGGTCAGCTGATCCAGCGGACGCGCTTTGCGTCCGATACGGTCCGCAACGCCGAGCAGAATGCCGAACACGATGAGACTGATTGCGACGAACCACAGCGAGCGCAGCGAGCCCTCGATCTGGTCCTGGAACAGCAGCCCAAGCACGACGATCGGGATAGTTCCGAGAATGATCCACCAGCCCATCAGAGCGTCAGGATCCTTGCGGGAGATCTTGCCAGTCAGGGATCGAGCCCAGCTTCCAATAATCCGCACGATGTCACGCCAGAAGAACACGATCACCGCGGCCTCCGTGCCGATCTGGGTGATCGCGGTGAACGCCGATCCCGCATCCCCGATCCCCATGAGTTCGCTCGCGATTCGCAAGTGCGCGCTCGATGAAATCGGCAGGAACTCGGTCAGTCCCTGAATAATGCCGAGCAGAATCGCCTCGAAGATTCCCATGGTTTCCTTTCTGGGCAGGCACGCTGAGCGCACCTCGTCGATTCGGGCCGCCGTCCAGACTAGCTCACCCGGGCACCCCAGCTCGCGTCAGGCCGCCCCCGAATTCACAGGCTTTCGGAGTACGTGCTGCGCCGCTCCCGGGCACAAGTGGCACTCACAGGCCCAGGTGCTGGTACTGGTACTGGTACTGGTGCTGGTGCACCAGCACTAGTAACTGCGGAGCAGGTCCGCGAGCACACGGTGCCCGAAGTCGAGCGCGTCGAGCGGTACCCGCTCGTCGACGCCGTGGAACATCCCAGGGAAATCGAGGTCTGCTGGGAGGCGCAACGGGGCAAAGCCGTAGCCCGTGATCCCGAGCAGCGAAAGCGCCTTGTTGTCGGTGCCGCCTGAAAGCAGATACGGCAACACGCGCGCCTCTGGATCGTGGCGTTTCAGGCTCGCCGTCATGGCATCGACGAGCTCACCCGCAAACGGCACTTCAAGCCCGATGTCGGAGTGCACCGTTTCAATTTCGATGTCATCGCCCACGATGCGCTGCACTTCAGCCAGGACGTCGGCCTGTTGATCTGGGAGCGACCGCACATCCACGAGCGCTTCGGCCGTGTCAGGGATCACGTTGTGCTTGTACCCCGCGGTGAGCACTGTCGGGTTACTCGTGTTGCGCAGACTCGCCTGGATGAACCCACCGCTCTTTCCGAGGCGGAGCACGAGTTCATCAGGAGCGACTTCCTGGGGATCCTCGCCGAGGATTGCAGCGATTTCACCCACAAGCTCGCGTGTGGTGTCGCACAGCGCCAGCGGCCACTCGTGGCGGCCGAGCGCCGCGATCGCCTCCGCGAGCCGGGTGATCGCATTGTCCTGCCAGACGCGCGAACCGTGCGCTGCTGTGCCACGGGCGCGGAGCCGGATCCAATCAAGTGATTTCTCACCGGTCTGAATCACATAGGCGCGTGTGCCCTCGACGTCGATCGAATAGCCGCCCACTTCGCTCACCGCAGTGCCAGCCCCGGCAAAGAGCTCAGGGTGGTGAGCAACCAGGTGATGGGAGCCGTACACGCCACCGTTCTCCTCATCGGCAAAGAACGCGAGGATCACGTCGCGTCGCGGGCGCTCGCCTGCGCGCAGCAGCTCCGCCGTCGCAGTCAGAATCATGGCATCCATGTCCTTCATATCGACCGCCCCACGGCCCCACAACATGCCATCGCGGATTTCACCGGCGAACGGGTCCACACTCCAGTTCGCTGGGTCAGCGGGCACAACGTCGAGGTGACCGTGCAGCACCAGTGCTGGGAGCTCGGGATCCGCCCCGGTCACACGGGCGACCACGCTCGCCCGACCCGGCTCCGACTCGATGATCGTCGGTTCCAGACCGAGCTCTCGCAGATACGCCGCGACGTACTCAGCAGCGGGACGCTCCGCTTCGGCGTCCCCTCCCCCTCGGTTCGACGTGTCGATCCTGATCAGATCGCGGGCGATACGGGCGGTCTCTGAGAGCTCGGGCTCTGACGATTCGATACTCATGCCCCCAGAGTATCGGCCACCTCAGACTTTCGGGAGGGGATCACGAAGTGTGACGAGGCGGGGAAAAACCCGAGGCGCGAGACGCCCCCGGTGAGGTGAGAGAGGTCCCAGGTGATCAGAATCGCCTGAGAGTTCACCCCGCTGCGCAGCTGAGGTAGGAGGTCCACACTGAGGCGTAGGGAGGCCGGTGGCCTCGCATCCAGAAGCAACACAGGTAGGAGTATTCCATGAGCACTCAGGTAGTTCCCGGCCGGTTTGACGGCAAGACAGCGATCGTCACCGGCGCCGGATCCGGTATCGGGAAGGCGATCGCGCAGCGGCTCCTCGCCGAGGGCGGCACCGTCATCGCCTCCGATGTCTCAGCCGAGCGACTCTCCGAGTTTGCTGCGGAGGCCCAGACTGACCGCCTCCGCACTGTGGTCAGTGACGTCACCGTCGAAGCTGACATCGCACAGCTTATTGACGCTGCAGGCGGCGTGGTCGACGTGGTTGCAAACAATGCAGGGATCATGGATGGTTTCTACCCGGTAGCCGAGGTTCCAGATGACGTGTGGCAGCGAGTCTTCGATATCAACGTCACCGGAGTGATGCGACTCTCGCGCGCTGTTCTTCCCGGTATGGTCGAGCGCGGCTCTGGCGCAATCGTGAACACCGCGAGCGCGGCCGGGCTGCGCGGGAACGCCGCTGGTGCGGCCTACACCGCCTCCAAGCACGCGGTCGTCGGCCTCACGAAGCACTCTGCGTACATGTATGGACGCCAGGGCGTCCGCGTGAACGCGGTCGCTCCTGGTGGCGTCGCAACAAACGTCGACGGTTCGTTTCAGTCCGAGTACGCCGCGAAGCTCATGGGCCCCGCGTTCCAAGCGATCGGGCTTGCTCCCGCGACGCCTGAGGAACTCGCGAGCGCGATCACGTGGCTGCTGAGCGACGACGCCGCGAACGTGAACGGCGTCATCCTCGCTTCAGACGGTGGCTGGTCGGCGCAGTAAGCATCAAACGGGGAGCCCATCGGCCCCTCTCGTCGAGTGTGCCCACCTTGTGGGCAATCGCGCTGCTCACCCCCGACATTCGCATACTCGACAGACGCTGCCCGCGGCAGGAACCGAGCGCGGAGGCATCTCGTAGGCTGATGCGGTGACGACTTCACTTCGCAGGGCCACACTGGCCGACATCTCCGCCGCAGCGGCGACGCTCAGCAGCGCGTTCACCAACTACCCCTGGACGCGCTGGAGCATTCCAGAAGACGAGTACGAGAGCCGCCTGGAGCGCCTCCAGGCGGCCTACCTCACGCACGCGCTGGAACACGGGATCGTGATTGTCAGCGACAACTGTGCCGGAGTTGCTGCGTTGCTCCCACCGGACAGCCCAGAGCCAGCTGCGCACGTTCAACAGGAGATCGGCGCGCTGCTGGGCAGTCGTCTCGCTGCGCTGTTCGAGCTCGAGCTGCCGCCTCGACTGCCGGATTCCTGGGACTTCGCGACGCTCGGCGTGCATCCGTCCCACGCGGGACGCGGCCTCGGGTCCGCGCTCATCGGCGCAGCATTGGCGACAGTTGCGAGCTCAGCACACCCCTGCGTCTCCCTTGAAACATCAGCGGCCAGCAACGTCGCACTCTACGAGCGGCACGGCTTCTTGGTGACCCATCGCACGGAGATTGAGCACGGCCCGGTTGTCTTCACGATGGGGCGAGAGCTGTAGCCTGAGGTCGCGGATACGCGGGGACTGACACTGATGACCCGAACCCGGAGCCCGTTGCGGGCACGAAAAAGCCCCCTTCCAAAGAAGGGGGCTTTCTTACTCCACGTGCGCGGAGGGGGACTTGAACCCCCACGCCCTAATACGGGCACTAGCACCTCAAGCTAGCGCGTCTGCCATTCCGCCACCCGCGCTCACGTTTCGTTCTTTCAGTTTCTCACCGGCCGAACAGAGAATAACTTAGCATGGAACGCTGAATCCGAACCAATTCGTTCGGGAACTCGCGCGCGTCGCACTCGATTTTGAGCGCTGATTCACCCGACACGCCCGATCTCGGCAAGCACTGAAGACGTCGCCTGCAGCAGATCGTCGGGGCGCAACTCAAGATCAAGGCCGCGCCGCCCGCCAGACACCAGTACCGTCGCGTGCGCCATCGCGGACGCATCGAGGACGGTCCGGAGGCGGCTGCGCTGTCCAAGCGGGCTCATCCCGCCGACGACATAGCCGGTGCGTCGCTCAGCCATCGCAGGATCCGCCATGGCCGCCCGCTTTCCGCCCAGTGCCGCTGCGAGAGCCTTGAGGTCAAGCGTGCCTGAGACCGGCACGATCGCCACTGCGAGCGCGCCGTCTACATCCGCGTGCAGGGTCTTGAACACCCGCTCGGGCGCGACGCCCAACGCGCGCGCTGCTTCTCCCCCAAAGTCCGTGACCGCGGGGTCGTGCGCGTAGCTGCGCTCGGAGAACGCGATCCCCATCGCCCGCAACGCCACAGTCGCTGGGGTGGATCCAGAGCGCTGGGATCCGGCAGTCTTCTTCGCCATCGCTCCAGAATACGCGGCGGCGGCGCCACACGCACCGGCATCCCGCGCCCCACACCGGAGGCTACGGCCGCAGTCTCCGGCGCAATAGATCGATCCGCTTCTGCAATTGCGTCACTGATGCCTGTGGCACCGCAGGACCGCCGCAGACCCGCCGGAGTTCCGTATGGATGTCCTTGTGCGGCTCCCCCGATACTTTGGAGTACATCCCGACCAGGCTCGACAGCAGCTTGCGCTGCTCACCCAGCGTGCGGTGCAGCGCTTCAGGCGCCTCCGAACGGTCCGGTGCATGTTCCAAGATCCCCTGCTTCGAGGCGCTGCGCTTTGCCTGACGCGCCTGACGCTGTTGGAGAAGCGCCTTCACTTCCTGAGGCTCCAAGAGCCCCGGGAAGCCGAGGAAGTCAAGTTCCTCTTCGCTCTCCACTTCGGCGTAGCCGCCAAACTCGGCACCATCAAACACTGCACGATCGAAGTGCGCATCAGACGCAAGCGCCTGATACACGAACCCTTCTCCCTCAAGCAGCTCGGACGAAGCCTTGTCCTCCCGCTCAGCCTCGGACATGAGCGCGGCTTCGGCATCCCACATCTCTTCCGCGCTCGCTGGACCTTCGAGCACGTGGCCGCGTTCCTTTTCCAGCTCGGAGGCAAGCTGCATCAGTGCTGGCACGTTCGGGATAAACACGGAAGCGACCTCGCCCCGGCGGCGCGAGCGCACGAAGCGGCCAATCGCTTGAGCGAAGAACAGCGGCGTCGAAGAGCTCGTGGCGTACACGCCAACAGCAAGCCGGGGCACGTCCACGCCCTCAGATACCATGCGGACGGCCACCATCCAGCGCGAATCCCCCTTGGAGAATTCGTCGATGCGCTCGCTCGCCCCCGTGTCGTCAGACAGGATCAGTGCGACCTGCTCCCCCGTGATCTCACGGAGCTGGCGCGCGTAGGACTTCGCCGAGGCGTGATCCGTCGCGATCACCAGCCCGCCGGCATCGGGCACGGTCTCACGCACTTCGGTGAGGCGCCGATCCGCTGCCTTGAGCACTTTCCCAATCCAGTCACCAGCAGGATCAAGCGCCGTGCGCCAGGCCTGCGAGGTGATGTCCTTCGTGTTCCCCTCGCCGAGACTCGCTTCCATCTCCTCGCCAGCAGAAGTCTGCCACCGCATTTTGCCTGCGTAGACCATGAAGATCACCGGGCGCACGATGCCGTCAGCGAGCGCACGGCCGTACCCGTAGTCGTAGTCCGTCAGGGACACCGTCGTTCCATCGGGCTGGGGCGCGTATTCCACGAACGGGATCTGCGCGTCGTCCGAGCGGAACGGCGTTCCGGTGAGTGAGAGCCGCCTCGTCGCCGAGCCATAGGCCTCACGGATCGCGTCGCCCCAGCTCAGCGCGTCACCTCCGTGGTGGACCTCATCGAGGATCACGAGCGTGTCGGTGTACTCAGTGAGCAAGCGGTGTTGCACCGGCTTCATCGCGACCTGTGCGTAGGTCACTGCCACTCCATGAAAATGGCTGCCGTAGCCGAATCCGTCACTATTGGCGTAGTTGGGGTTCAACCTGATGCCGGCGCGCATCGCCGCATCGGCCCACTGAGTTTTGAGGTGTTCAGTGGGGGCCACCACGATGATCTGACGCACCGTGTGGTTGGCGCGAAGGATCGAAGCGAGGCGCAAGGCGAACGTGGTCTTCCCTGCTCCAGGGGTCGCCGAAGCGAGGAAGTCTCGAGGCGAGGCATCGAGATAGCGTTTTATCGCCTCCTCCTGCCAAGCGCGCAGCGTGCCGGCGGTGCCGTGCGCCGCTCGCTCTGGATAGGCGGGCGGCAAATGTTCGGCTGCGCTGGTCCCCGGCAGGTGGAGGCCCGGGTCCGAATCTGTCACAGCGCCCTAGACTATCGGTACTGCGTGCGCACCAGACCTGGAGCGCCCTGGATGATCGGAGCTTCGTATGGCAGAGGATCGGGCGGGAATCGAGCTTCCCTGGTCACGTTTCGTGGCCATCGGGGATTCCTTCACTGAAGGTGTGGGTGATCCCGATGCTGACAGCCCGGGCGGGTTGCGCGGATGGGCAGATCGCTTCGCGGAGGTACTCGCCGAGTACGACGACGAGTTTGCCTACGCGAACCTCGCAGTCCGCGGAAAGCTGATCCAGCAGATCACCGAGGAACAGGTTGCGGTGGCCCAGGACCTGCGCCCGGATCTCATCAGCGTGTGCGCCGGGGGCAATGACGTGATTCGGCCGGGGACTGATCCTGACGAGGTCGCGGCGAAGCTCGATCGCATTGTGGAGCGGCTCAGCGAGACCGGAGCCACCATCATGTTGTTCACCGGGGTCGACACCGCCTTCCAGCCCGTGTTCCGCAGCATTCGCGGCAAAGTTGCCATTTTCAATGAGAACGTGCGGAAGGTGGCGCAGAAATACGACTGCGTCGTGGTCGATCAGTGGGCAATTCCCGAGTTGCAAGACAGCCGCTTCTGGGCAGGTGACCGCTTGCACCTGAACGCGCTCGGGCACAATACGATCGCCCGAGCGGCGCTCGACGTGCTCAATGTGCCGCATGAGCTCCCCGCAATGGATCCGCCGCCGCTGCCCGTGCGAAACTGGCGCGAGGCTCGCAAAGAAGATGTGGTGTGGGCGCGCGAGCACCTCGTGCCCTGGGTGCTGCGCCGCATCAAGCATGTGTCGTCTGGTGACGGACTCGAAGCAAAGCGACCTCAGCCGCAGACGCTGCGGCCGCCGCGTCACGGCGGGAGCGACGCGTAACACGAACCGTTCACCCGCTGGTTCTCGGAAAAACTCCGAACTCGCGTCACCCCCTGCCGCGGCGCAGGTCGACGCGCTAGGCTGGCGCCATGGCATCTCTCACGAAGCAGCTTGCAGACACCGTGACGCAGGTCGGGGTGCACTCCGCCTACGGCGAACCCGTCGAGACCGGGGGCACCACGATCATGCCCGTCGCCACGACCTGGTACGGCTTTGGCGCCGGCGAGGGGACTGGGGCGGGCGGTGTCTCTGAGGAGGCCACGCAGGGCGAGGGCTCTGGCGGCGGCGGGGGCGGGATCTCGATCCCGGTTGGCGCGTACGTGACCCGTGACGGCGCGACTCGCTTTGAACCGAATGTCGTTGCGCTGCTGGTCGTTGGCGCTCCGTTTGTGTGGGTCGCGGGTCGAGCGCTTGCGCGTGTCATCCGCGCACTGAAGCGCTAGCCGGACTCGCTGCAGGCCCTAGTCGGCTCGCTGCAGGCCCTAGTCGGCTCGCTGCAGGCGCTAGCTGGCTCGCCAGGTCCACGGCTCCCGAGGCAGGTGAGCCGGGTCAAACCTGGCAACGAGTTGCTGCAGGGTGACCGCTTCACCCGGGGCCGCAAGCCCAAGCGATTGCGCAAGCAGCGCGCACGGCTGCAGTATCCATACCGCCCGCCGCGAGATCCGACAGCGTCACCGCGCCGTCACGCTTCGCTAGCCGTGCTCCCGTAGGACCGAGCACGAGCGGCACGTGAGCGTATTGGACGGTGGGCGGGGTAGGCAGACCGAGCAAGCGCTGCAGCAGGATCTGTCGCGGCGTCGATGAGGCGAGGTCGTCTCCCCGGACGACCTGGTCGATTCCCATCTCCGCATCGTCGACGACCACTGCGAGATTATAGGCAATCGTCCCGTCGCCTCGGCGCAGCACAAAATCATCAATGTCGCCGCGGGTCTCCCCGAGCACGAGGTCTGTGAATCCCCCCGTGTTCACGGCGGCAGGCGCGCGCAGCCTGAGCGCTGGCAACCGCGGAGCGATTGCGTGTCGTGCGGCAGCTCGCTCCGCCGCAGTCCGGTTGCGGCACGTTCCGGGGTAGGCACCCGGCGGAGCATGCGGCGCACTCGGCGCGGCGAGAATGTCCTTCCGCGTGCACGTGCACTCGTACACCAGATCAGCGGCTGCGAGCTGCGCAATCGCCGCTTCATGCGCCGCAGCACAGTCTGATTGCAGGATCACGGGACCATCCCAGTCGATACCCAGCTTGGTCAGGTCGGTGAGCTGGTGCTCAGCACTGCCAGCGTCGCGAGCACGGTCGAGATCCTCGATCCGCATGAGGAAGTCACGACCGGTCGTGCGCGCGAACAGCCACGCGAGTAGCGCAGTGCGCAGATTGCCGAGGTGCAGGTCTCCCGAGGGGCTCGGCGCGTATCGCCCGGCCCCGGCTCGTCGCTCTGGCATTCCTTTATCCTGCCACGGCCGCGCCTCGTGAGCACGCTCGATCGGTTGCGCGACACGCCGGTGCGATCCATAGACTCGTGGGAGCACGCCTCTGCGACCGTGACGACACAGGAGACCACCATGGCTGATCTGCATCCCCTCAAGCGCCAATTAGGTGACCGCCTCATCACAGATCGAGAAGTCATGGCGGCCTACGCTCACGACACCTCGCGTGTCAGTCCGGAGGGCACGCCGCTCGCGCTCGTACGCGCGGAACGCACTGAGGATATTGCCGCGGCTCTGAGCTGGGCGCATACGCACGGAGTGCCGGTCAGCGTTCGAGGTGCTGGCACCGGCCTCACGGGAGGTGCGAATGCTTACAACGGTGGGCTCATCGTCTCACTCGCCGACATGACCGACATCATCGAGATTGATCGGGAGAACCGCACCGCTACGGTGCAGGCCGGGGTGATCACCGCCGAGCTCGACGCGCACGCGCGCACCGTCGGACTATTCTTCCCACCAGATCCCGCAAGCGCCCGCACCTGCACCGTTGGCGGCAACATTGCAACCAATGCTGGTGGCCTGCGCTGCGTAGCCCACGGGGTGACGAACGACTCGATTGCAGCGCTCGTCGTGGTGCTGGCCGACGGTCGTGTGATGCGCACCGGCAGCCGCACACGGAAGAACGTCGTCGGCTACGACCTCACGAGCCTCTTCGTCGGATCAGAGGGCACGCTCGGAGTGGTCACTGAGGCCACTGTGCGGCTCAAGCCGGTGCCGCCCGGCACTCCGCGAACGTTCCGGGCCAGCTTCGACACGCTGGAAGATGCCGGTCGTGCCGTTACCGCGATCGTGAACGGCGCGGCACAGCCCGAAGTGCTCGAGCTGATGGATGCGCTGAGCGTCGAGATTATCGAGTCGTTCCACCCGAGCGGGCTCACGGTCCCTGCTGGCGCGATGCTCGTTG
The DNA here is from genome assembly GCF_019464495.1 of Leucobacter luti. Classification (NCBI taxonomy): domain Bacteria; kingdom Bacillati; phylum Actinomycetota; class Actinomycetes; order Micrococcales; family Microbacteriaceae; genus Leucobacter; species Leucobacter luti. The sequence continues at coordinate 456,601 of NZ_CP080492.1, forward strand.
GCCAGACCGTCGGGCTCGACGCCGCAGCGAAGGCAGAGGCGATCACGGCGACGTGCCGCGCAACCGGGGCGACCGACACCGAGATTTCGGAGTCGGACTCCCTGCTCGAGGCGCGCAGACTCTCAAACCCCGCCCTCAATGCGCGCGGCCTGAAGATCAGCTGCGACGTGGGCGTCCCTGTCGCTGCCCTCGCCGACGTGTTCCACGGCATCTCGGAGATTTCGGCCAGGCATGACAAGCGCGTTTCGACCGTGGCGCACGCGGGCGACGGCAACCTGCACAGCACTGTCGAGTCCCCCGATACTCCCGAGGGCATCGCCGAGGCCGACGCGGTGATCGACGACATCACGAAGCTGGCGATCTCGCTCGGCGGCACGATCTCAGGGGAACACGGGATCGGATCAGTGAAGCGGCACGAGCTACCGTGGCAGCTGGATGAGGCTGCGCTCGACGTGCAGCGCGCGATCAAGGCCGCGCTCGATCCGCGTGGGATCCTGACGCCAGGGCGGGCGATCTAACGCGTCCCGCCCACGATCGGGCACCAACTACGCGGTGACGTCGAGCATCCAGGTCACGCCGAAGCGATCGATGAGCATCCCGGTCACGCCGAAGCGATCGATGAGCATCCCGAAGCCTGGCCTCCACTCGGACGCCGAGCGCTCGGTGATGATCTCGGCTTCGGCACTGAGGCCTGCGCGATACTCGGTGAGCTCGGCGACTCCGGCAGAGGCGGTCCGGGAGTGCTCGGCGCAGCTGTGACTCCTGATGCTCAGCTCGCTCTGGCCCCACCACGACGGTGGGCGCCGTACGGAATCGTGGCGCGCCGCAGCTTTTGTCCGGGTTCGCGGGTGCCGCCCCTCCCGCACCGTCCCACTCACCTGAGAGAATCGACCCATGACCGCCGCTACTCCCCCATCGCCGCACTGTTTCGCCGACGTAGAGGCGTGGCAAAGCTGGCTGCTCGCCAATGACACGAGCTCGGACGGGCTGTGGATCGTGCTCGCGAAAAAGGGCACGGTGTCACCCACCACACTGAATTATCAGGAGGCGCTCGAAGAAGCGCTCTGCAGCGGGTGGATCGATGGCCAGCGCAAGAGCCGCGACGAGCATACGTTTATGCAGCGCTTCACTCCCCGGCGGGCGCGGTCGCTGTGGTCCGTCCGCAACGTGGACATCACGGCCAGGCTGGAGGCGGAAGGCAGACTGCGCGCCGGTGGGATCCGAGAGATTGAGCGGGCGCAGGCGGACGGGCGGTGGGACCGGGCGTATGCCGGATCCGCCACCGCCGTTGCGCCTGCGGCGCTCACCACCGCACTCGCGGCTGCACCCGAAGCGGAGGCCATATTCGCCGCACTGAACAGCACTGATCGCTACAGCGCGCTGCACCCAATCCTCACTGCCCCGAGTGAGGCGACACGGGAACGCAGAATCGCGGCCCTCGTCGCCCGCTTCGCTGAAGCAGCGCGCACGCCCTAGTGGTTCATTAGACTTCAGGTGAACTGGTCTAGCTCGTAGACCAAGGACAGAATTGTCGCATGCGTATTCTCTCGATCCAGTCCGCCGTCGCGTACGGGCACGTGGGCAACTCGGCTGCCGTGTTTCCGCTCCAGCGGCTCGGCGTCGACGTGATGCCGGTGTACACGGTCTGCTTCTCGAACCACACCGGGTACGGGGCGTGGCGCGGGCCACTGCTGAGCGGCGACGATGTGCGCGAGGTGGTGATGGGGATCGAGGAGCGCGGCGGCCTGGCGGGCGTAGATGCGGTGCTTTCCGGCTATCAGGGCAGCGACAGCATCGGCGATGCGATTCTCGACGCCGTGGCGCGGGTGAAGCAGCACAGCCCCGACGCCATCTATGCGTGTGATCCGGTGCTCGGAAACGCCAAGTCCGGTTGCCACGTTGCGCCGGAGGTGCAGAACCTGATCCGGGACCGAGTGGTGCCGGCGGCCGATCTGATCACGCCGAATCAATTTGAGCTCGGTTTCATCACCGGCACCACGCCGGACACGCTCGAATCGACGCTGGCGTCGGTGGACGCTGCCCGGGCACTTGGGCCGAGCACGGTGCTGGTCACGAGCGTCGAGCGGCCAGAAGCCCCCGAGGGTACGATCGAGATGCTGGCGGTGACGCCGGAGGGCGCGTGGATCGTGCAGACGCCGCACCTACCGCTCAAGGCGAACGGCTCTGGCGATGTGACGGCTGCACTCTTCACGGCACACCTGCGAAGCACCGGCTCCGCCGCTGACGCCCTCGCCAGCACGGCGGCGAGCGTGTTCGAACTGCTGGAGCGCACGCTCGCCTCAGGGGAGCGCGAGCTGCAGCTTGTTGCCGCGCAAGAGTCGTACGTGGCGCCACGCGCTCGATTTGCCGTGGAGCGCGTGCGATAGCTGCTGGGCGCGCAGCTAGCTTTGCCCGAGCATAATCCCGAGCACGGCAAGCCCAATCGTGGCACAGAGCATGCCGAGCCCATTCAGCAGGGCCGCGCCGAAGCGGCGCTCACGGAATAGTCGCACCGTATCGAGGCTCGCGGTGCTAAACGTCGTGTAGCCACCCAGGAAACCGGTCGCGAGGATCGCGGTGAGCGGCTCTGCGAGCGCAGCACCCGTGACGACTCCGAGGGCGAACGATCCACTGAGATTGACCACGAGAATCCCCCACGGGAACCGCTTTCGCCATCGCTCGGGAACCCCCTGATCGAGGAGATACCTGGCCGCGGCACCAAGGCCGCCAGCGGCGCCGATACCGAGCGCGACGAGGACCCCGCTCACCTCCCACCGTCCGTGTCGGATCGGGATCCCACGCCATCCCCAGCGCTGGCGTCAACATGACGAGCGCCACGCGCTTCCTGCGCCCGCCGCCAGCCTCCGCCGAGCAGCACTCCGGCCCAGCTCGCCACGAAGCCGCCCAACAGCGTCGCGGCCGCGTAGCTCCCGGCGAGCCAGGCCTCGCCAGCAAGAATCTGCTCGGCCAGCTGCGTGGCGAGCAGACTGTACGTGGTGAATCCCCGAGGATGCCTGTCCCCAGCAAGAGCCGCGCGCGCGATCCAGCCCCTCCGCCTGGCAGCACCTCGACCAGCAGACCGAGCAGCAGCGCCCCAGAAGATTCACGCTGAGCGTTCCGAGCGGCCAGCCTCCGGTCTCCCCGATGAGCGCCGATACCCCGTACCGCGCGAGCGAACCGAGCGCGCCGCCGAGTGCCACCAGGCCAATCCCGGCGAGCGTGACACGCGCGGCGGCACTCGTCACTTCAGTCCCCATGATCGCCTTCCGCTTGGCCGCCGCCAGTAGGGGCCATCTTCCCACGCGTTGGCCATCTCGAACCGCAGCTTGCCCGAGTGTCACGCGCGATACACCGATAAATTCGATGGTGCGCTACGCTATGTTCGTCTAGCCGAACTTATTTATTCACTGAACCGAAGGAGCTGAATGTTCTCGCACCCCCGGATCCGCACGGCGGCGCTGGTACTGAGCGCGGGCCTCGCCCTGAGTGGCTGCGCAGCCGCCGCTGAGACATCGCACTCAGCACAGGGGCCGACGCACGGGCAGTCTCAGGCTAAGCCCGATCCCCGCCCCGTCGCCCTCACCACATTCACCGTGCTCGCGGACATCGCGCAGAATGTCGCGGGCGAGCACATTCGTGTGGAGTCGATCACGAAAGTCGGTGCCGAGATCCACGGCTACGAGCCAACGCCGGGCGATATCGTGCGGGCCTCGGAAGCCGATCTCATCCTCGACAATGGGCTTGGCCTCGAGGCCTGGTTTGCGAAGTTCGTGGCGGAGCTCGACGTGCCGCACGTCGTTGTCACCGCCGGGGTCGAGCCCCTCCCCATCACCGGCGATGCGTACGACGGCAAGCCGAATCCGCACGCGTGGATGAGCCCCCGTGTGGTGCAGCAGTACGCCGCTACAATCGCTGAAGCGTTCGCGGAACTTGACCCCGAGCACGCGGACGACTTCGCGGACAACGCCGCGCACTACAGCTCTGAGCTGCAAGCAGTGCAGGACGAACTGGTCGCCGAGCTCGCCGAGCTCCCGAAATCACAGCGCGCACTGGTGACCTGCGAGGGGGCGTTCAGCTATCTCGCGCGCGACGCTGGGCTGACTGAACAGTACATCTGGCCCGTCAACGCCGAGCAACAGGCCACTCCACAGCAGATCGCCAGGACGATCGAGTTCGTGCGTGAGCACGACGTGCCAGCAGTGTTCTGCGAGTCGACAATTTCGGACGCTCCCATGCAGCGAGTCGTCGAGGCGACGGACGCCCGCTTCGGCGGGACACTGTATGTGGATTCCCTGTCGGAACCCGACGGGCCAGTGCCCACGTATCTCGAGCTCATTCGCTACGACGCCGAGACCATTGCCACTGCGCTGACGAAGGCAGCGCAGTGAGCGACACAGGGGCCACCAGTGCCGCGGCACCTCCCACCCCGACACAAGCGGAACACCCCGGCATCACGGTTACCGACGTCACCGTGCGCTACGGCGAGGTCCTGGCGCTCGACGGAGCGACGCTGACCGTCTCCGCCGGGCGCATCACCGGCCTCATCGGGATGAATGGATCTGGGAAGTCGACGCTGTTCAAAGCGCTCATGGGGGCCGTGCGACCCGACCGCGGTGAGGTCCGCCTCGCCGGCCTCACCCCCGCGATGGCCAGGAGGCGCGGAATCGTCGGCTATGTGCCGCAGAGCGAGGCGGTCGACTGGGCATTTCCCGTTTCGGTGCGCGACGTCGTGATGATGGGGCGCTACGGCCACCTCGGCCCCACGCGACGCCCGCGCAGCGGGATCACGCGGCTGTCGCCGCGGCGCTCGAGCGAGTGGAACTGAGCGAGTTCGCCGAACGACAGATCGGACAACTCTCCGGCGGCCAGAAAAAGCGCGCGTTCGTGGCACGAGGCATCGCTCAGGAGGCGGACATCCTCCTGCTCGATGAACCCTTTGCCGGCGTTGACAAGCGCTCAGAGGGGACGATCGTGCGGCTGCTGCGAGAGCTCGCCGAGGCCGGTCGCACAATCCTCGTCTCCACGCACGATCTGCACGCGCTCCCCGCTCTTGCCGACGAAGCGGCACTGCTGCAGCGCCGCGTGCTGTTTCACGGCCAGGTACACGAGGCGCTCACACCGGAGCGACTGGCACTCGCATTCGGGCTCGGAGCAGACTCCGGGCTGGCTGCCCCCGGAGATCGCGGCGCCAACCCCGATCCGGATCCCGCCAACCCCGATCCGGATCCCGCCTCCGCCAAGCCCGCCGCCACGTCCGCACCGAGTCCCATCCCCAGGAGCAACGCATGAACCCGCTCGACTTCATTCTCGAACCGTTACAGTACGAGTTCATGATCCGGGCTCTGCTGACCACCGCGATCGCTGCGATAGTCTGCGCACTCCTGTCCTGCTGGCTCGTACTGATCGGGTGGTCGCTGATGGGCGATGCAGTGTCACACGCGGTGCTGCCCGGTGTCGTGATCGCATATGTGCTCGGCGCCCCGTTTGCGCTGGGAGCGCTCGTGTTCGGGTTTCTCGCCGTTGCGCTGATCGGAGCGATCCGGAACACCAGCAGAGTGAAAGAGGACGCGGCGATCGGGATCGTGTTCACCACACTGTTCGCGCTGGGGCTCGTGCTGATCTCTGTGACGCCGAGCGACACCGACCTCAACCACATCGTGTTCGGCAATATTCTGGGGGTGTCCCCCGCAGATCTCACACAAATTGCGGTCTTGGCCGGCATTGCGTTCGTCGTGCTGATTGCAAAGCGGCGCGATCTCACCCTGTTCGCATTCGATCCAACACATGCCCACGCGATCGGATTGAACCCTCGCCTCCTCGGCGCACTCCTGCTCGGCCTACTCGCGCTCACCGCCGTGGTTGCGCTGCAGGTCGTCGGAGTGATCCTTGTGGTGGCAATGCTCATCATCCCCGGTGCAACCGCCTACCTCCTCACCGATCGCTTCGGACGGATGTTGATCATTGCGCCGACACTCTCCGTGGGGTGTGCCTCACTCGGGATTCTGTTGAGCTACTGGCTCGACGCCGCATCTGGAGGCCTCGTGGTACTGGTACAGGGTGCAGTGTTCGGTCTCGTGTATGTGTGCAGCCCCCGGCATGGACTCGTGGGCAAGCTGCGAGATCGCGCGCGCGGTCGGGCTGCACGAACTCAGCTCAGCGCGTAATCCGGGCGCGCACGGCGAGCCCGGCGCACAGGATCACCGCGGTGCCGCCAAGCACAGTGGGCACACTGATCTCTTCACCCAGGAGAGCAGCCGCCCAGATCAATGTGAGCACCGGTTGCACCAGCTGCACCTGACTGACGCGCGCCATGGGGCCGATTGCGAGCCCACGGTACCAGGCGAAAAACCCGAGGAACATGCTGACCGCTGCAAGATACGCGAAGGCGAGCCATTGCGCGGGTGTCGCGCTGGGAAATCCGTCGGGGATCGCTGCAAGTGTCACCGCGAGCATGACGGGGAACGACACCACCAGCGCCCAGGATACGGTCTGCCACGCGCCGAGCTCACGCGCCAGCAGCCCGCCCTCCGCGTAACCGATCGCGGCGAGCAGCACGGCACCGAAGAGCAGGAGATCGGCCCAGCTGGGAGCTGCGAACACGAAAGCCGCACCGCCGAGCACGCCCACACCGCCCTGCACCCCTGCGAAGCCGATCGCCGCGAGCGCGCCGAGCCCGGAGCAGATCCAGAATCCGCGGCTCGGACGCTCTCCGGTTCGGAGCACCGTCACCACAGCGGTGGCCGCGGGCAGCACCCCAATGACAACCGCACCGTGACTCGCTGGCACCGCGGCAAGTGCCACGGATGTGAGGAGCGGGAACCCCGCAACAACTCCCAGGCCGACCACCGCGAGCCTCCACCACTGGCGACCGCGCGGCAACGTCTGGCGCGTGAACGCGAGAGCCGTCGCCGCGAGCATCGCTGCAACGACCGCGCGACCTGCGCCGACGAACAGGGGCGGCAGTCCCTCGACCGCGATCCGCGTGAACGGAAGCGTGAACGAGAACGCCACCACGCCGAGCAGACCCCACCAGAGACCGGCGCGGCGCGGCGCCCTCTGAGATAGCACTTGGGGCGAATCTACGATAGCGCTACTATTGCTTTTCATGAACGAGAGTAGCACTGATCGGATTGTCGCGGGACTCCGCGCGTGGATTGCGCAGTCGGCCCCCGGAACGCGGCTTCCATCGAGCCGCGCACTCGCCGCCGAGTACGGTGCCAGCCCCGTCACCGTGCAGCGCGCGATGCACACACTCACCGGGCTCGGACTCATCGATACCAAGCCTGGCGTTGGCACGTTCGTGCGGCGGCCACCTGTCACGCACCCCGCCGACTACAGCTGGCAGACCGGCGCACTCGGACCCGCGATTCCCGCACCACAGGCACTTCCAGAAAGCCAGCGTGACGTCGTGCCAGGAAGTATCGAGCTCCACTCCGGGTATCCGTGCCCAGCATTGCTTCCCGGACCGATCGTGCAGGCTGCCTCCGTGCGCGCCGCCCGCACCCACCACGCACTCACGCGAGCGCCGGCCGCAGGGGTCCCGGAGCTCCAGGCCTGGTTTGCAGCTGAGGTCAGTGCGGGATCGGCTGCGCCACACGCAGCGCGCGACGCGATTATTGTGCCGGGCACCCAGAACGCGCTCGGATCAGTATTCCGCGCACTGGTGGGCCAGGGTGGCGCGCTGGTGATCGAGTCACCGAGCTACTGGGGCGCTCTGCTGGCGGCAGCACAGCTCGGAATCACGCTCGTGCCAATCGCGACGACACCGGCCGGCCCGGATCCCGCCGAGCTCGACCGCGCACTGCGCGACTCAGGAGCCCGGGCGTTCTATGCGCAACCCACGTTCGCAAACCCGCTCGGTGGCAGCTGGAGCCCCGAGCGCGGGCGGGCGATCCTCGCGACACTGCGGGAACACGGAGCGTTCCTGATTGAGGATGACTGGGCGCGCGATTTCGCAATCGATCACGCTCCCGCACCGCTGGCCCGAGACGATGCCGAGGGGCGAGTGGTCTACGTGCGGTCGCTCACGAAGAGCCTGTCCCCCGCAATTCGCATTGGTGCGGTGGTTGCGAGAGGGCCAGCGCGTGATCGAATCCTCGCAGACCGCGCCGCCGACTCCATGTATGTGAGCCCCCTGCTGCAGGCCACAGCGCTCGACGTCGTAACGAGTTCGGGCTGGCGATCCCACCTCCGCTCCTTGCCTGAGCAACTCCGCGGGCGCCGCGATCTGTTGCTTGCGAGCCTGGCCAAGCACACTCCGTCTGCGCACGTCGCCGCGCTCCCGCAAGGCGGCCTCAATGTGTGGCTTCGACTCCCCGATGGCGTCGACGCCCGAGCAACCGCCCGCGCGTGTGCATCGAGCGGCGTGGCCCTTGCCGCTGGCGATGCCTGGTTCCCCACCGAACCCTCCGGCCCGTACCTGCGCCTGAATTTCGCAGGACCAGAGCCCGAGCGCTTTCCAGAGGCTGCCGCGATTCTTGAGGGCGTGCTGCAAGACCAGCTCCGCGGCTAGGCTAGCGACGTGACCGACGACGCCCAGCCCGCTGCAGATCTCCTGAGCTTCCGCGCAGACGCGCGGAGCGCCGAGCCGCCCTTCCAACAATTGCGAGCCTTCGTGCTCGCAGGAATCCGATCCGGTGCACTCGTGCCGGGTGAGCGACTTCCGACGGTGCGCGCACTCGCAACCGCGAGCGGGCTCGCCGCAAACACCATCGCGAGTGCGTACCGCGCACTCGACGCCGACGGCATCATTGAGGGCCGCGGCCGAGCTGGCACGTTCATCACGCTCGGAGCACAAGGCGACGAAGTCGCTCGTGCGGCGGCACAAGAGTATGTCGCGCGGATCGCGGGACTCGGGCTCGATGTCACTCGCGCCGAAGAGCTCGTGCGCGAGGCGTTTCGGGCGAGGCATGAGGGGTAGGCAGATGGCCTCCTCAGACCACCAGCCCACCCCGCGTCCGAACGTCACAAGCGGATCTCACCGGGGCGCTCGGCGCCGCACCTGACTCAGCCCGGGCCGTGCGACTCGGCACTCCAGCACTATCACTCTGACGAGACCGAGCGCCCACTGTTGTGCACCCCAGCGACTTCCGCGCGCAGGATTTCGAGCGCCCACTGCGAGTCGGCGCCCTCGGGCTGATGGAGCAGCTGGATCGCGAGTCCATCGATCAGCGCGTGCAGTCGGCGCCCGGCCAACATCAGGTCAGCGGTCTCGCGGCTCCGCCCAGAGACGAGTTCAACCATGCGGAGGGCGAGCCCGGCAAGCTGCGCCTGCGTTTCGTTCCGGATCGCGACCAGCTCGGGCACCGCGACAGCCTCGGCCATCAGCGCGAGGTTGATCTCCAGCTCAGCCCGTGAATCGGGTGAGAGCGGCAGCAGCTGGGCGATCACGTCGAGCACATACTCGTCGAGGTCATCGCGCAAGGGCGTGGCCTGGATCCGCTCGGTCGCGCGCCGCAGCATCAGCTCAGCCGAAAACTGCACGAGCTCTGACCGCGTGGGGAAAAGGTGCCTGAGCGAGCCAACCGCCACTCCGGCCTCCTCGGCCACAGTGCGCACGGATACTGCGGAGATCCCGCGGGTGAGGACCACGCGCCACACCGCCTCGGCAAGGTGAGCCTTGCGAGCATCGCGATCAAGGGGTGCAGCCATGTTCCCACCCTAGTTCCAGATCGCACGAGTGTACTCGGGCAGCTCTCACGAACCGCTCGAGATAGGCCCTCGCGCAACCCGCACGCCCGCTCGAAGCGCCTGGCGGCTCGATCGCCCACCGGGACACCCCACCTTCGCTGTCAGCTCGATCGCAGCCGGCATCGGCAAGCGAGTGACAGCTGTCAGCTGTCAGCCGCGCCTACTGGCGAATGGCGGCCGCAAACCGCGGCGCGCGGGGCGGACGGCGCGGATCGAGTTCACCGGCGAGTGTGCCGTCCGGCGCGATGTGACTGAACATTTGCTCGACCACGGCGAGGATATGGGGATCTTCGATCCGGTACAGCTGCCGCCTGCCATCGCGGCGCGAGGCGACCATACCGGCGGCCCGGAGCTTCGCGAGATGCTGGCTGGTGGCCGGCACACTCGCACCCGAGCGCTCGGCGAGCGTCGTGACGTCACACTCCTGCTCAGCGAGCAGCCAGACAATGTGCAGCCGGTTCGGCGTGGAAAGCATGTCGAAGGTGCCAGCCGCCGCTTCGAGCTGGGCGTCAGTAATCGTCGGGGCTGGGTGATCGTCCATCCTTCAATGATCTCGCATTCTGAAACTTGCGCAAGTCATTCTGTATTTTGGTTAGGCTTGCTGAGGTGATGCGCTCGCAAACCGCGCGCGCACCTCACCGCATGCACAAGCCAATGGACGCAGCCGAGGGGGTGACACCCGTGACCGTTTCGCCGATCGGCCCCTTCAGCGGATATGGGCCAGCCCTGCGCGCCCGCGATCAGCGTGTCGCCGATATCGCTGTGCTCGCCGGCGTCGCCGTGCTGTTCTGGCTACTCATCGTGCTCACCCGAGGCGCCGCGACTCCCGTCGGTCCGGAGCTCGCACCTGCCCAGGTCTCCACTGACCCGAGTCAGCTGCCCTACTATGCTGGCCGCTCACTCCTCCGGATGTTTCTCGCACTTGCCGCCGCCACACTCTTCGCATTCGTGGTCGCCACAGCAGCAGCCAGACTCCCCCGAGCCGGGCGCGTCATCATCCCAGCCCTCGACGTGCTGCAGTCCGTTCCCGTGCTCGGGTTCCTCTCGGTCACCATCGGGCTCTGGCTCACGCTGTTTCCCGGCACCTCGCTCGGGCGGGAGATCGCGGCGATCTTTGCGATCTTCACGAGCCAGGTGTGGAACATGACGTTCGCGTTTTACCAATCACTCATCACGCAACCACGGGATCTCGACGAGGCCTCGCGCATGCTGAGGCTCAGTCAGTGGCAACGCTTCTGGCAGCTCGATGCGCCGCACGGCGCGTTCCCGCTCGTGTGGAACGGCATGATGAGCTTCGGCGGCGGCTGGTTCTTCCTCATCGCATCAGAGGTGATCACGGTCCATCACCGCACATACGCTCTGCCGGGGCTCGGATCCTACGCGGCCGCGGCGGCTGCGCGCGCCGAACCGAGCCGGCTGCTGCTCGCCGCGATCGTCTTGATCGTCCTGGTCGTCGGGGTGAACTTCGTGTTCTGGCGGCCGCTCACCGCGTGGGCCGAGCGCTTCCGCGCGGGCGACACTGACACCGCCGAGCCACAGCGCAGTGTGGTGTTCGATCTCCTGCGGCGCTCCGCCGTTCCCGGACTTTTGGCGCGGCTGCTGCATCCGGTGTGGGAGGTGCTGGATCGCGCAACAAGGCGCCGCGGCTCTCGCAGGCACCCGCGGGCGCACCGCCGCCGTCACCGCGCCGCGGACATCACGATCACCACGCTCGTCACTGCTGTGCTCGCTTGGGGTGTGATCGCCATGCTGAGCTACATCTCGCGCGAAGCCGGCCTCGGCCAGTTCGCCACCGCCGCGGGGCTGGGCCTCGTCACCTTTGCGCGCGTCCTCGTACTGCTCGTACTTGGCACGGTTGTGTGGGTGCCGATCGGGGTCTGGATCGGCCTCAACCCGCGCGTGACTCGCGTGGCCCAGCCGATCGTGCAGGTACTCGCGAGCTTTCCCGCCAACTTCCTGTTCCCGTTCGCCGCAATCGTGCTGCTCTCCACTGGGATCAGTCTCAACTGGGGCGGGATCCTGCTGATGTCGCTCGGCGCGCAATGGTACATCCTGTTTAACGTGATCGCAGGAGCTGCCGCGATCCCGATCGACCTGCGCGAGGCAGCCCAGAGCATGCGGCTGACACGCGCCGAGACCTGGCGCAAACTGATCCTTCCGGCCGTCTTCGGTTCCTGGGTGACCGGCGCACTCACCGCGGCCGGTGGCGCGTGGAACGCCTCGATTGTCGCGGAGGTTGTGAGCTACGGCGGCGAAACCCTCACCGCCACCGGCCTCGGCGCGTACATCGCCGAGGCGACTCGCCACGGCGACTTCGGACAGGTGCTGGTCGGCGTACTCGTGATGAGCGTGTATGTCGTCGCACTCAACCGGTTGCTGTGGCGCCGACTCTACGCGCTCGCTGAGCAGCGTTTCTCATTCACCTAGGTCCCTGGAGTCCCCTCATGTCATTCGAGAAGCTTCCCCCGGCATCCAGTTCCGGGCAGGTCCCCACGGCGCCCGATGAGGACGCGCTGATCCTCGCAGATCACGTGTCGCTATCGTTCCCGGCCGCCGACGGCGGAGCCTATGACGTGCTCACCGAGGTCAGCCTCGCCCTGCGGCCCGGCGAGATCGTGGCCCTGCTCGGCAAATCCGGATCCGGAAAATCAACTCTGCTGCGGCTGCTCGCCGGGCTCATAGAGCCCAGTTCCGGATCAGTGCGCTACCGCGGTGAGCGCCTGAACGGGGCCAATCCCGGGGCAGCGATGGTGTTCCAATCGTTCGCGCTGATGCCGTGGCTCACAGTTCTCGACAACGTCGAGCTCGGGATCAGAGGCACCGGACTCCCCCGGGCCCAGCGACGCGCACTGGCTCTGGATGCGATCGATGCGATCGGACTGGACGGCTTCGAATCTGCGTATCCGCGCGAACTCTCGGGCGGCATGCGGCAGCGTGTCGGCTTCGCGCGCGCCTTCGTGCAGCACCCTGACGTCCTGCTTATGGACGAGCCATTCTCCGCACTCGACGTGCTCACCGCGGAGAATTTGCGCGGTGAGTTGATCTCGATGTGGGGCGCAGCTGACTTCCCCACACGCTCCATCTGCATCGTGACCCACAACATTGACGAGGCGGTGCAGCTCGCCGACCGCGTGCTCGTGCTGGGCGGGAGCCCCGCCAGGATCACCGCCGAGGTGCCAATCGTGCTCCCGCGCCCGCGGGACCGGCGCAGCCCCACGTTCGACGCCGCGGTCGATCACTTGTACGGGCTGCTCACGGGGCGTGAGGAGGGGGCCCGTGCACACCTGGTTCCCGGTCCGCTCACCCACCCGCTGCCAGAAGCTACGGTCGGCGGGCTGGCCGGCCTCGTACAGATCGTGGTCGCGCACGGCGGCCAGACAGACCTGCCGGATCTTGCTGATCAGCTGGCGTTTGACGTTGATGATCTGCTGCCGCTGGTCGACGCAGCACAGATGCTCGGGCTATTGGAAGTGGCTGGCGCCCAGGCGTTCCTCACCGAAACCGGTTGGGCGTGGCAGTCCGCTGATATGCAAGCGAGCAAGCGGCAGTTCGCGAAGCTAGCGGTGGCCGGCGCTCCGCTCGTGAGTACGATTGTCCGCGCACTCGAACACAGCAACGACGGCGCGCTGCGCGACGACTTCTTCCGTGATCTGCTGCGACGCGGTTTCACCGCGGATGACGCGCAACGCCAGCTTGAGCTCGCGATCGACTGGGGCCGCTACGGCGAGCTCTTCGATTACGATGCCAACGCCGGCGAGTTCGTGCTCGCCGAGGTGGCGTCGGGCCTCGCGGACTGGCTGGAGGGAGATCAGCCGGATCGCGGGTCCGATCCCAGCTAGGACTCGGTCCCGCGATCCGGCCGCAGGCGCGGTGCAACGGAACGCTCGGTAGCGCTCGGTAGCGCTCAGTGCTCAGGGGGCAAACACTCAGCGCAATTGCCCGGCGCGCTTCACCGTGTAGATCGGGATCACCGCAAGGCAAAAGACCCCGATGATCTGCACCCAAGCGGAGTACTCCCAGCTCAGCTCGGGCATGAACTCGAAGTTTTGCCCGTACCAGTTGATCAGCGTCGTCCCAGGAATCAGGATCGCCCACAGCACGGTAAATATCTTCACAATGTTGAGGTCACTGGTGGCGATCTGCTGTGCGGTGTCGCGCGCGTGGAATCGGTGCCGGTCGATACAGAACTCAACTCGATTCGAGAGCGCGTCGCCCTGCTGGATCAGCGCGTCGAGCTCCTCGCGTGGGACCGCACCTGTTTCGGCAGCCTCGCGCCGCATCAGTCTGGCAAGCTGCGTGAGCCGCCCAACCGAGTACGACACGTGCGAGAGCATGGCGTCGACGTCGGTGAGGATCTCACTCACGTGAGGGAGATCACTCAGTCCAATCCCGCGTGCAGGTCCCAGCTCCGCGGCGAGCCCGGCGACGGATCCTCGCACGAAGCGAAGATCAGCTTCGATGAGTCCGAGACTTTCCGCATTCGCACGGAAGCCGGCACGCACGATGGCGGTGCCCGCTCCGGCGGCGCCCCGATTCGCAGCGTCGTCCCACTGCAGTCGCGCCTCGACGTCCTGCAGCAACGGAACACCGACGCCCGGCTCAATCGTCATGATTTCTCCGGGCCGGATCACAACGGAGACGTCCCACACCCGCGCACCCTCGGGATCGGGCGTCACGAAGCGGAGCGGGAACGCATCCGGCGCGGTCACTTCGTCTGTACCCTCAGCTGCGGCACACACCCGCGTCCAGCTGCGCTGCGACACACTCCGGACACTCATCGCAGCCACCCTTTGCGCTTGATGTAGGCAAGCGGCACGAGCGCGAACACCGCAGTAGTGCCCATCACGAACCACTCACCCCACTCCAACGCGAGCTCCGGCATGTTCGCGAAGTTCTGGCCGTAGTATGCGGCGATCAGAGTTGGCGGCGTGAACACCGCTGTGACAACGGTGAACACCTTGATGATCTGATTCTGCTTCAGATCCAGCGTGGTCATGAGCGACTGTTGAATATTGCGCACTTTCGCGTGCTGGAACCGTGCGTGGCGCCGTCCTCCCTGGATATCGGAGAGCAGCGTGGAATACTCCTGCTGTGCATGGCCGCTCGCCCGGCGCACCCTGCGGGCGGCACGCTCCAGCATCAGCTGCCCCTGCACGGTGCGGGCGATGAGCTCTTCTGCACCGCCGAGTGACACCGCTGTCTGCGCGATATCTGCGACACCGACCTGCCTCCCCTCGAGTCTGTAGCCGCCGCTACTGTCCACTGCGTCGTCCGCGAGGCGATTGAGTACGTGGGAGATCCGATCGACGGTATCTTGCAGCGCGTCGTTCAGGCCTTCCAAGATGATCAGTAGCGCCTCGCGGCTCGTCGCCGTCTCTGGGAGCCTGCCGATACGAGACTGGGCGGCGGCGAGGGCCTCGATCGGGTGATCCGGTTCGACCGTGATGAGCAGATCGTCGGTGAGGGCAAGCAGTATCCGAGCTCCCATGAATACGGTGCCTCCGTCAGGAACGACGTGGTGCGGGAAATCTGGCAGAGGGAGATCGAGCGGCAGCACAACACACCCCTGCTCGTAAGTGGGGTGCCTGTTGTCCCGATCCAGATGCACCCCGTATGTGCCCTGGATGCTCGCCAGCATGGCCCGATCGGAGGCGCGCACGCGCAGCCAGCCGGTGCGCGGCAGTTCGGCCCCCGTCACGGGGTTCGGCTGCGCTGTCGCGGTGGTGTTCTCAGTCATTTCGACCGTCTTTCGTGAAGTGGTGGGACGAGTGCGAAGTGAGGCCCGCCCGTACGGTGTGGTGCCGGCTACCCAAGGGTGAGGCCGAAGATGTGGAGGCCGGCGAAACAGGCGATGATGCCTGCGTAGAGCACGACGACCGCCCAGATGATCTCGCGCTCGATTTTCGAGCTGCGCGGACGCGATGAGTCGTCTTGCGCCTGCTCCATGCCGGGGGTTTCAGCGCCGAGGCTGTTCAACTCGAGTCGTGAACTCCAAACATTGGGCGAGGTGCGGGTGGGCTGTAAGTTCTGCGGTGACATAGCGGGCTCCTGATGAGTGTCAGAGGGGTGATGGGTTTGGGTCAAGCGAGCTAGCGCAGCCACCCGCGCCAGCGGACGTAGAGCAGCGGGAGCATCGCAAAGATGAAGCTCAGCACGATGATCATGGGCTCCGCGTACTGCCAATTGAGGATCGGCATGAGCTCGAAGTTCATGCTGTAGTAGGTCGAGAGCAGCATCACCGGCAGGAATACCGCGGTGACGACCGAGAACACCTTGATGATCTGGTTTTGCTTCACGTTCAATGCGAGGTTGTTAGTCTGCTGGAGTAACCGCACGCGGTCGTGCACGAAATCGATGTGCGGCTCGATCGCCTCGATATCTTGGAGGAGCCGTTCGAGATCGGTGCGGTTCTCCCAGCCGCGGCCTCGGGTGAGCGTCCGGAGGTGGCGTCCGCCCTCGGCAAGCACAAGCTGACTCTCCATGCAGTAGGACAGGAGTTCTTCCATGTCGGCGAGCTCCTGCTGCGTTGCTGTGACGTCGCTCACGCCGAACTCGCGCGCCCGCTTCGTTTCGAGGCTGCGCAGGATCGAGCTGGTCTGCGTCATCATCCGCTCGGTGCTGCCGCTCAGGTTCGTGACCAGTTCGTCCGTCGTATCGGCGATACTCTCGAGGACGCACGCGGCGATCTCGATCGGGCTATCGCCCGCTCGCCCATCGCGCTCCATGCGGGCGAGCGCAAGGTCGAGGGGTGCGCAGCCGCTGAACGGCTCGATCGTGATGACGACGTCTTTCCCGACCACGAGCACAATGCTCGTCTCTCGGTACGATCCGGCGTCACGATCCACACATGAGACCGAGATGGTGACGAAGTCACCGCCGGAATTGAACGGGGTGGTTACTGCCTCGCGGAGGTCAGCGCCGTAGTCACCGCGCAGCCGTTCCAGCACTTCGAGGTCGCCGCCAAGGACGCGCTGCCAGCGCCCCTCACACAGCGAATCGACGTGGCCCTGTCGAGCGAATTGTGGTTCTGTGGTCTTCATCGTGTCTCTCGTTTCGCGCGGGTAGGAGGCCATCTCGTGGGGAGGCTCGTGCCCTACTCGTCGTCTTTGTAGAAGGTGCTGTGGGTTCCCGACGTCGAGGAGGTCTTCGTTTCGAGCCCGTAGTTGAGGGCGTGTAGCCCGGCGGTCACCCCGAGGGTGAGGGCGGCACTCAGCAGCACCATGCGGGTGGTGAACTTCTCGTAGCGGGTGACTCGGCGCTTCCTCACCGCTGACGTCGATCCTGCAAAAACGTGGCTGTGCCAGTGTTCTTCGGCAGGAGCTCCGCTACTCGGGCCGCGGCCGCGGACGCCGCGTTGCGCGACATTCGGCTGATGGACCTGCCAGAACAGGATGGGTTCGCGGAAGTCTCTGGGCATGGCTCAGCTTCCTCTCACGCCTCGTCGAGGCGGCTAGGGATAGTGGACAGGCGCTTCCATGTCAGAGCTTCGGCATTGCACGACGTAGCCAGATGGCAGCCACTTGGGATACCCCCTTAATCCGAGGGCACCTGTCCTGATCTTGAACATCTCTCGATGCCTGCAGATCAGTGGCCTGTGTTCGTGCAAGAGCCTCACCGAACGAAGCGCTTCCATCACCGTACCAACATTCAATCACTTGCGCAAACAAAAGAGTGCAGAGGTATGAAGTGAGCGCTCGCCATGCGCTCTGGAACTGGCTCCAGCTCCGGTCCCGTGTAGTACAGGTACCGGTGTGTGGGCGCCGGGCATCAGCCCGTGGCAGCGATCCGGAACGGCGCCTCGGTGCGTGGCCACATGCAGCATGAGATGGCACCGTGTGATGCTTTTCGCACCCACGACCGCTGCACCGAGCGATCGCAACCGTTCCAGTGCGCGCAGGCAGACCGGCCCAGCATCCGAGGTGTCGCGGAGCGAGCGAGGCCTAGAACGATCTGGTCAGGATACGTGTGCGCGGTCCGCTGCCCAATCGGCGACTCGGAGCGCAAGTGTTGCGGCGAGGGTGATTCCCGGATGGGCGGCGAGCACAAGGGCGCCAGGGTGGTCCGGCAGCGCCTCGCACACGAGTGCGCGGCCGGCCGGAATCGGGCGCCACCCGATCGTGAGGGCTTCTGGCTCCGGGGTCGCGGCAAGCCCGAACGCCTTGCGGACTGCGGTCAGCGATGCTCGTGCGCGCATCACGGTCGTTTCTTCCGGTTCCCCAGCCACCACATCTTCGGCTGCGACGAAACGGCCGGTGCCGTCCGGACGAATCTCAAACTGCGGCGTCGACACGACTGCGGTCACTTCGAGGTCTGGCGCAGTGAACGTGAAGCGCGCGGCCGGGCTCGAGTCAATCACTACACTCCCGCCCAGCTGGGCAGCGAGTTTCGGTATACCAACACCACACGCGAGCACGAGGCTGTCGCACTCGACCGCAGCCCCTGACTCCTCGAGCACACGGTAGCTGTTCAGCGGCAGCGGCGTGACATGCAGAACCCGTCCCGGGCGAAGCGTTGCACCCAGCACAACCGCCTGATCCAGCATCGCGCTCCGATACTGGGCGGCGTCGAGAATCGCTTCATCGGCGGCCCACGCGATGGCACTCGCGTGGCCCCGTAATCCGGGCAGAGTAAGAGAGCGCACCCCACTGGGCATCAGCTGCATCCCTGATCGGGATTGTGCGATGCGAGCGCGAGTCTCCTGGGCGGTCTCAGCCCAGCTCGCAGCGCCGCTCCAGCTCACCCATGGGGTTGGGACCAATCGCTCCAGCAGTGCTCTCGTATCAGCCAGAGCGCGCTCCAATTCGGGAATTGACCTGGCTGGTCCGGCTGCAGCGCTCCCCGCCCGCGTCACCCATCCGAAGGCTGCGTCACTCGCCGAGGGGGTCTCCGCCTGCTCGTCGATCACGGTGACACGGTGCCCACGGGCCGCAAGTTCGAACGCAGCAGCGGCTCCGAGGATCCCGGCACCGACCACCACGACAGAGTGGGCTCGGTCGTGGTGGTTCGGTGCTGCGGGATCGCGAAGCAGGTCCATGGTGGTTCTATTGTGCCGGGTGGGGCGCGGCTCTCGCGCTGCGGTGCTTCGTCAGCGAGTCAGATCTACCAATTGCAGGATTTCGCTTGGCTGATGGTTGTGGTCGCCTGCGTACGCAATGCGGCATTCGATCTGAGCCGAGCCCCACTCATCTCGCTCGTCAAAAGTGAAGGTGTACGTTCCGTTGGCAAGTTCTTGGGTGCCGAGCTCAACGGTGCCGCAACGCAACGCGACCGTTCCAGTTGGCACGGTGCCGTGTATGCCGTCGATCTTGCCACTCACAGTGATCTCGCGCACGTCCGCTACTGCGAACGCAATGTTCAGGTACGCTTCATCGGCTATGCGCGAGGTCGCTCCCGACGCAGACACACCGATCCAAGACAGCGTCCCCACGAGACCTACTGCGAGCACGCCCGCAATCGCTGCGCGACGCAGCGAGGTGGGTCGCTGTGAAGATGAACTCTCGCTCGTGCGACTTGGACGGGGGCTGTGGTGATCGGTCATTCGTTGTCCTCCTGTGCGCTCGCTGCTCGCCCCACGGTGGGTACGCTGACGGTAATCTCAGTTGGTGCTCGGTTCACAGTGTGCGTGCCCACCGCGTCTGCAAACTGGCCATTCTCGCTGGATTCGTAATGCATCGCCACCGGGTAGTCACCGGCGTCGCGTGCAATGCGGGGGGTCGTGAACTCGCCCCAGCGGTTCGCCAGATTGAAGGGGGTCTGAGATTGGACCCCTTCGAGTGTCATCGTCACTGTTCCCTCGGTTGACGCGCTGGGTACCAGGAGTCGGATTGTCCCGGTCTGCCCATACTCGATCGCCGGAGCCTCGACCTCAGCTGGCAACTCAACAATGTTTGGCGCCACAGTGCCGAACATGTAGGCGGAAGAAAGGTTCCACACGGGTTCCGACCCTCCAGCCGGATCCGGCATACTGCCGTAGTAGCCGTGGTTGGATACTGCGGCTCGAGATCCGCTCACGTACACGCCTCCGCCACCCCATTCGACCCCGAGGTATCCCTCAGCCTGCGGGTTCTTCGCACGCAGCACCTGCACCGGCTCGACCTCACGGCGGTTTGCCACGACCTCGGGCCCTGCGGGGGCAACGATCTGCCGTGTATCGAACACGTGCACTTCACCCTCAGCGACGTGCGGGACTCCGGCATCATCGAAGAGGTACGAGTAGCTACTCACGAGCAGCGCGTTGCCCTGCAAAGCAAAGCCTGAGCCAAAGTTTTGCGTGTGCCTTGGCGGGAGAAGCTTCGGGGCGATCTGCTCCCCCGTCACGAGACTGTAGGTGTACACGGCCCCACGGGTGGTCGTGCCATACACCATACTCTCGTTATTCACCCCCTGTTCTGGATCATCTTTCGAAGCGCCAAAATAGTTGTACTCCATTGGGCTGGCGACGAAGAGCCGGTCGCCGTCGATTTTCATGCGATACCCAAACGCGGGGATTGAACCGATCCTCCCGAAGTCTGTGCCATCTGCCCACGGCTGCGTCACCACACGGGGTGTGCCGAAGGGATCATTGCGGTCCCAGATGAAGAGGTTCTGGTCACTCGTCGTGACGCCGTCAATCGGGGTCCGTCGCAACGTCGTGGCCGCGACGATGTAGTCCTTGCTCATCGCAAAGCTGGATCCGATCCCGAGCATCCCGACGAACATGTGGTTGCCGTTTTCATCGCGCGGCACGATGGCTTGCATCACTCCGGTCGTGACGTCAACCATGAACATCGACCCAGACCCAGACCCACTCGCCCAGTCAGGTGCCTCCGCTCGTCGGGTGGAGCGGTTGTCACCCAGAATGAGCGTGTCGCCTTCCCAAGCGATGTGGTCGCCAAACGTGTCCGTAAACCCGTAGTAGGGCCCAATCTCAAGCCCTTCGGGGCGCGCGACCGCTCGGGAGAGTGCCCACTCGCCTGTAGCGTCAAGCTCGTAAATCAGCAGCGCCACCTTGCGCATCTCACCGTTGATCTCGAGCTCGCCTCCTTGCACGTTGGTGATCAGCATGCCCCGATCCATATTCAGCAACAGTTGATCGCCGAGTTCCATGCCCGCTTTCGGGGCGCGGACGTGTTTCTCCTCGATCACCTCGTTCGCGTCATTGAAGCGGATCACTTCGATGTCCCCGGTCGCGCCAGTGGGATCGTCGACCGTGTTCGCGCGGCGAGTGACGGCCATGTACTCCTGGTCCATGGCCAATCCGCGCGCAGTGCCCTTCACCGAGTCGTCCCGGAATTCATAGAGCTCGTGCACCTCTGGAAATACTGGATCTTCTGCGCGAGCGGGGCTGGCACCCGCGGGCCACACCAATGGAAGCACCACGAGGGCCGCCAGGGCGGCAACTGCGAAGCCCCGGAACACGCGGCGGCTGGGCGGCCGATTGACTGCGTAACTCGATGACACGTGTGAGATTCCTCTCCTCGCGGCTGACCGTCCAAGGCGCCTATTTGGGGGTTTTGCAGTTCCCGTTGAAGGTCTGATCCTGCGGCTTCTGTGGGATGAGCTGGTTGCACGCTTGGGTGAGCTTGTTGCCCAGCTGAGACGAGTTCTGTCCGGTCAACGCGTTGCTGGTACCTGTGTTGCTGCCCCAGGTGAACAGGTTGCCGTTTGCGTCGAGCGCGTAGCTTCCCGCGTACAGACCGAGCACGCCGATGATGTTGCCCGCGCCGGCGGGGAAGTTCGTGCGCACCGGGCCGCTGGGACCATTGCCACCCGTTGACTCCGAGTTCGTACCGTGCTCACCGTTCTCATTTGAACCGAAGGTCCAGATCTCGCCACCCTTGGTGAGCATCACCGTGTGCTCAAAGCCGGAACTCATCTGCGCGACCGCAGGGAGGCCTCCGCCCAGCTTGATCGGGCACGTCGAGATTCCGTCAGTAAACCCACATGTGGCAGTCGTACCGACGGCGTTGTGGCTATTCTTACCCCAGGAATACACGGCCCCCGAGGCATCGAGCGCGTGGCTCGTATAGTGGCCATAGCTCAGATCAACGATGTTGGAGAGCGTACTGACCATCTGTGGTGTTGACCGAGTCGCGAGCATGTCGGTCGTGTTTCCGAGACCACCCCAGGTGTTTTTGCCCCAGGTCCAGACCCGTCCGTTGCTGTCGATTGCCGAGCCTGTCTGGGCACCCAGGACCACGCGGGTGAACTTGTATCCGCTCTGCACCTTCGTCGGCAGGAACCGCGCTCCGCCGTTGTCGGCGAGCATATAGGTGTTGGTGTTGCGACTGTCAGTCGGTTTGCCCCAGGTCCAGAGGTCGCCATTGGAGTCGATTGCCGCGGCGACAAAGGAGTGGGAGGTCGCAGCGTTGTTCGGCATTCCGCCGAGACTGATGCTCTTGAATGTTGTGCTGCCGAGATTCGGCACCAACCCGGGCAGCCGAGAGCCGGTCGGGTTGACACCGAGCACGGCGTTGGCTCCGCCCCAGCTCCAGAGCCGCCCCTGCGCATCGAGGCCGAGGCCGTTCTGGCCGGCAATCGAGACCTCGACGATCCCTGCCTGATTCAGCGCGGCAACGGCGACCGGATTCGTCACCGGGTTCGATTGGTGCCCTTGTTCCCAAGCAGTGTTCATGCCGTAGCCGTACCACGTGCCACCTGCACGGTAGAGACCGAAACGATTCTCAAAGTTCGACACGGGCACTCCACCCCCAGTGGGTGCGGTGGTCGGAGGAGTCGTGGTGGGGGGCGTGGTGGTGGGGGGCGTGATGGGCGTCGTCGGCCCCGGAGTGAAGTCCCGCGAGTTCGGTCGCTCATAGTCTGAGGCGACAGGCCAGTTCACGTGCGCTTCATCCACAACTTCAGCGGCGGTCAGCGCTATGGGGAGCGCCGCCCCCAGGAGCACTGCTGCGCTCAGCGTCAGCCCCGCGACTGCACGGCCGGAAAGCGGTCGGCGCGGAAGTTGGAAACGGGGGGACTTACCGCTCACCACGGACTCCGTTCTTTCGGGCGCGACGCTCATCGCGATCCGCGAGCCGCTGTGTACGCTCGACGTCAGTCTCGCCAATCCGCTGAGGGTCGATCAGCACCAAGCAGACCACGCCACACAGAAAGAAGGCGAGGGTAGCGATTCCTGCCGGGCCCTGCATTGCGAGGGCGGCATACCCCGCGAGGGGAATCGTCCCGACGATCACGCGCGCCTCAGTGACGGTGTAAGGGTAGGGATCATCAACTTTGTTGGCATCTCCACGCAATGTGAGTGCACTTGTTCCTGCACGCTGCCCCTCAGCAATGTCGACGACCCGGTGCGTAATCAGCCCCTTGTCGTCGGGTCGCGCGACGGTGACGGCGTCGCCGACGCGCAGTTCACCGTGATCCCGCAGTTGCCCGAGAACAATCGAGCCAACTGGCATCCCGGGTTCCATTGATCCGGAGAGCACGACCGTCGGCTGGGTGTTCGTGAGAATCGCTGCGCCAAAGGCCAGCAGCACGACCGTACCAATCACCGATCCAATAGTCAGCAGCGTGTTACGCACGCCACGGTAAATCCGCCAGCCTCGGGTGAGCTCTTCTTGTGTGGACACCTGGTTTTGCTTCGCCTCACGCTCGCAAGCTTCTGCGTCGGGGGCCTGCGCACCGAAACGCTGTGGAGGGTCGAGGAGGTGCGTCATGATGCGTGATTCTTTCGTCGTGCCCGCGCGGTGAGCAGGATGCCTGCGGTGATGCCGCCGAGGGCGAGAACCGCCGCGATCGACAGCGCTGCGCCGGTCTCAGCAAGACGTTGGATGAGGTTCGGCGTGCTGGTGTGCGGCGGGGTGACGCCAGGCCTGTCAGGCTCGGTTGCGGTGAACTGCACCACAGCCCTCGCATCTTTCGCCTGGTACTCATTCTCAGCAGCAAGCGGGAGAGCAGCTTCCAGGATCACGGTGCTCGTTCCCCCAGCAGGGAGTTCACCAACGAACGCTCCCGAGCCGGCGGTCAGCTCGGAGGTTGAGAGCAGTTCGGCTCCGGAATCACCCAGCACTCGGAGTTCAACCGGGGTGGTTCCTTGGGTCGCCGGGCCACCGAGCTCGGGCACCGCTACGGACAGGGGAATCGAACGGCCGCTCACGTTCGAGACGCTCAGTTCAGTGAGCACGGACTCCCCTGGCGCAGGCATCTCAATGGAAACCTGTTGCAGGGGAAGATCAAGCGGGCCGCGATCGGAGACTTCCGAATCGACCATGGCAGCGACCGGCAAAACTGGGCCACCCAGGGTCCCGAGCGCCAGGGCGATGGCGATCAGAGGTGAGGCGATATTCATCTGGATCCTCCTGGATTTGAGGGCTCTGGCCCTGGACGGGATGCTCGCGAGAGCACGCACGCACGGGATACGAAGGTGGGGTGCTGAGCGCACATGACGCCGATCCCGTGCTAGCGCGGCGCGTTCACGCCGTCGAATTGGATGGACATCCCGCTGTGCGCAAATGTGT
The DNA here is from genome assembly GCF_019464495.1 of Leucobacter luti. Taxonomy (NCBI): domain Bacteria; kingdom Bacillati; phylum Actinomycetota; class Actinomycetes; order Micrococcales; family Microbacteriaceae; genus Leucobacter; species Leucobacter luti. The sequence continues at coordinate 480,741 of NZ_CP080492.1, forward strand.
GCGGATCCGGAGCATCGGGATCAAGCGTGATGGTGACGGTCAAGAATCGCGTGCGCTCAGCCTCCAACGGCAGCGACCACGTGTGGATGAGGTCAGCGGCTGTGGCGCCTGGGACACGATCGAGCAAGAGATTGCCGTCTTCCTCAACGGTGAACAGGAGGTCTCGGAACAACTCGGCGACCTCACCTTCATCCCCGGGAATACCGGTCAGATCATCGGGATCAACGATGCGCATGGTCACCTTCGCGGGGTTGCGCGGACTCGCGTTCGCGACAGCGACGAAGAGTGTGCGGCTTTCGCCAGCGGCAAGCGTGCCAAGATCTTCATCGTGCACGGAAATCGGATCTCCGCTCATCTGCTGCACCGGCGTTGGCGTCCATGCCGGGTCGAACGATGCCTGTGCTCGGATATCGAGTGTGTTCCGAGTGCCGTCAAAGAGCGCCGAAGTCTGCACGGAAGAAGTGACCGCAGCGACAGTTACTGCGGCACCGACCGCTAACACGGCCCCCGCGCTGAGCAAGCTCCGTTTGAAGCCGGGGTGAGTGCGCGTCACGAGGTGATCCTTTCGCCAGTGCTGCGGAGTAGTGTGTGGGTGCTGAACAGAAGATTTCTGGGAGTGTGGGGCGGTCCGCAAAAACCGCCCCACACTGGGTCAGCTAGTTCGCGACCGTCGAATCGAACGCCACCTGGAGGTGTACGTTCATGCCGCGGATCGAAGCAGCAGGCGTGCCGTCCTCGATCTTCACGTTGATCTTGAGGTCGCCGCCCTCGCCCGGGTTCCAGCGGTTCCCTTCGAGGCCATTGGTGACCTCGCCGTTGAATGCGGCCCAGGTCTTCCAGTTCCCACCCGGGATCTGGAACCGGAGCGCGTTCAGGAGCGTGGCATTGGTCGTGCCGTTAGCGGTCTCCTTGCCCGGGGTCTCCTCGATCGCCCAGGTGATCTTTGATGGGCCGTGGGTGGTGGTTGAGTTCAACGCCTGACGGAACGGGATCGACATGTTGACCGCGTCACCCGGAACGAGGCTCTGCAGGCCATCAAAGTTGATGTACGCTGCAGCACCCTTGATATCCGACTCCTGCCAGTCCGTGTTGCTCGTCGCCTGTGCGAACGTTGCCTTCACCGGGTTGCCCTGGTTGTCGGTCTTGATCACCTGGATGTCGACCTCCTTGGCGGTCGAGAAGCCCTTGTCGCCGTTGCCGAAGTTGAGCCATGCGGCATCCTGGAACGCAGCGAAAGTCGCGGCCGAGGCAATCGTCAGGGCGATGGCACCGGTGACCATGGCCCGCTTGCGGCCCGAGGCGCGCTTCTTCGTGGGGGTGATTTCCGTCATGGGAATGAACCTTTCGGGTGTGTGATATAAATCCCGGGGATCCGGGGCTGTGGTTCCCGGGGATCCGGGTGGGTTCCCGAGAGTTCAGGAACCGGAGGTGGCCGATCTGGCTGAGCGGCCGTCGTTTCGCCGAAGCGGAAACGAAGTCTGTGGATGGGCGCGCGGCGCCATGCGCGGCTACTCGATCGAGCCGCTTGCTCTGGCGTGTAATTGCACAACAAGTTGAGTCCCGTGTAAGCCGTAGCCCGTAGCCCCGTTCGGCTTTTGCAGGGTCAGGACCGAGTTGCTCGGACCGCCCTGCACGCTGAGCACGGCGCCCGCATTGTTCACCGCGAGCAGCCCCGGCATGCGGTAGTTCTGAGAGAGCGAGGCGTTGCAGCCCCAGCTCACCAAAGCCTTCCCAACGGCATGCAAGCCGTCTTCCCAGGCCATACATTTTCCGGTGGCCACGTTCTTCAACGCGCCAGTCGCAGCCGTATATATCCAGCGCTGGTTGTCGCCACCGTGGCAGTCATAGGACAGGAGCTTGATGCCGTTCTCGCCGACCTTCGTGGGATCATCAACGCACATGCCGTTTCCGAGCCGCACGGTTCCGTCGCCCCAGTGCTGCCAGTCCTGAGTCGGGCCGACACCCGCGTACGCCGCGATCGGTTGCAGGGTGACACCGGAGTTACTGTTTCCGCCCTGAGCCACCAGGACATCGCCTGTGGCGTTCTTCGTACGCATGCCCGGTAGGTCGAATTGCTGCGAGAGAGCCCCATTACAAGCCCAGCTCACGACGGTCACTCCCGCCGCAAAACCGCCGGGGCCCCAGGCCAGGCATTTTCCAGAGGCAACGTTCTGGATCGCTTTCGTCGTGGCGTTATAGGTCCACTGTTGATTCGCGAAGCCGTGGCACTCATAACTCAGCACTTGTGACCCGTTGACGGCATTCTGTGTCACGTCGTCGAGACAGTTGCCATTGCCGAGTCGCAACGTTTTGTCCGCGAGGAGAGTCCAGTCTTGTACCGGGCTCTTTTCGCTCTGCGGGATCCACATTTTCACGGTCATGGGGAACTGTTCCATGGGCGCGATGGTGCGGTTGCCCTGGTAGGAGCGCATTGTCTGCATCTGCTCCCACGTTTGGTTCGACACCGCATAGGCTCCGTCAGGCGACGAGAGGTTGAAACGAAGTGCGTCGAGCAGCGCGGGGCTCGGAGTTGAACCCGGCTGTGCACGGAGCGCGAATTGGAAAGAGGCCAGATAGCGTCCCGAAGCATTGATGTATTTCACATCGAATTCGCACGCTGGTCCGCCCGGGCGCAACGGCTGCAGACACTGGCGTTCGGCGGTTTCTCCTGCAGCGGCCTCCGCTTGGCTCCACCGGCTCCCGTCTTGCAGGAATAGCCCATCAACGATCCTTGCGACCTGAATGTCGAACTGATCGGGGGCGAAAGAGGTGTTCAGCCAGGCTGCATCCTGCAGGGCTGCGTCCGACACGACAGATGAGGAGACTCCACTCGCTCCGACTGCCGCGGCCATGGCTATCGCGACGACTCCGCGAATGAGTCCCGTGGGGCGGACGCCCCGATTTCGAGGACCGCCCGCGCGCCGCTCACGGACGGCCGTGAGTACGCGACGTATCGGGAGGAAGCGAGGAAGCAAGATCATCATTTCTGTCGGAGCTGTGGATGTACTCCTCTATCTTGTGATTTTCCTGTGCCCCGCAAATGGGCTTCCCGGGTTTTCCAGTGACTCCGGAGTGCTTTGACGCCTGCCCGAGACCTTGCCTCCGTGGCACATCGGGGCGGGACCGTGGACGGGTCCCTATCGTCAGTGCGAGTGCCAACGCTTCAGATGCCCGTGCGTCAACCAGCCGATGCGTGGCCTGAGGTGGTCGCTGCCCACCCCGACGCCCCGCCGCACCAAGCTAGGCGGCGAAGTCAGCCGGGAATGCTGCGTTCACGCTCGCCGCGCGCTCCTCGGCAGGGCCGGGATTCGTCCGCGCGCCCGGGGTCTCCCAGCGCGCGGCTCAACGGCGCGCGCACGGAGCGGCAAACGCACGGAGCAGCGCGCGCAGCGGCAAGCGCGCCCGGAGAGGTGCACGGCTCGAGTCAGCGCAGGCCCAGCCTGATGCAGCCTCTGCCTCCCGGCATCAGGCACGCAGTGGCCCTATGCGATGCGCGTCGCGTCTCCCAGCTGCGCTTCGAGCCGCGCGGCAGCCTCCACCACGATCCTGCCGCACTCTGCCTCGCTCGCCCCCGAGAGCCGAAACGACGGACCCACAATGCTCAGTGCGCCAACGATTTCACCGCTTGCGTCGCGCACAGGCGCAGCAATCACCGTCGCATCTTTCGTGATGACCGCTTGCAGGGCAGAGTACTCCCCCGCTGGCACCTCACCCCGCAGGGCGAGGCCCACGGCAGAGCCCTCCATCGGCACGAATCGCCCTGCCCAGCCGGAGAGTCCGACGTGTCGAATGGGTTGGTCACTCTGCACCTCACGGAGGTACAGGTAGCTCTGCGCTGGCCCTGGCACGCTGAGGTAGCTTGACTCCCCTGTCAGCTGCATCAGTTCAGTGAGCACCGGCACCGAGAGATCGACCAGACTGGGCGGGAGGACCGGCTGCGAAGCCAGCCGCGTATTGGCGAATCGCGCACCCATTTCGTACTGGCCCTCATCATCTTTGGCCACGAAACCCCACTCCTCGAGCGCCCGCAAGAGGCGCAAGACAGTACTCGCGGGCAGTGCCACGTTGCGCGCGAGCACACTGAGCGTTTGCGGACCGTGCTCAACCACGTGTGTCAGCACACGTAAGGCGCGGTGCACTGAGCGGGGGCCATTGGCGCTCTCCGCCTGAGACGTGTCGGCCGACGGCAGAATGAGGTTGTCGAGTTCTGAACTCACCACGGTTGTTTTCCTCCCTGCACGAGAGCCGTGTCGCCACTGGTGGCGATGGCGGCCAGCGCGCGCGTGGCCTCGGCTAAATCCCATGTTAGGTCACGATCACTCAAGTCGGGGTCGGGCGTGTACGTCTGCGTCAGGTGGCGTGCGGCTGAGCTTGTCAGCTCGCCGCGGCTGATCCAGAGTCGCGCCTGCGCGAGCAGCAACGCCGCCTGGATGGTGGCAAATGCCCGATCCACACGTCCCAGCTCGCGCACCAGCATGGGGGTGAACGGGGCATGTTCTTCCACGCCGCGGGAGATGTGGATCCCATGAGATGCTGCTGTGCCGCAAGCCGCGCGGATCTCTGCGAGCGCTGATGCTGCCGCGTACTCAAGCATCATCGCACCGGTCGCGTCGGGCGTGCCATCGGTCAGGAAGTCGGGGGCCCCAGTGACGCTCCCGTCAAGCAGCATCGTGAGCCGGTTCACCATCAGCGCGGCTTCATTCGAGATCGCCCCCAGGAGCTGCTGCACTGACAGCGCCAGCGCGATCGTGTAGAAGTTGCCCACGTGCACGACATCTCGACCGGGTACGTCGATGAGCGGGTTCTCATGTGCGCCGTTGATCCCGCGCAGCGTCTCCTCAGAGACGTTCCGCCAGGCGGCGATCACGGCCCCGAGGGATTGCGGAATGAGACGCAGCGCGAATGGATCCTGGATCCGAGCGGGCGCCACCCCCGAGGGCCGCTGCACTCGATTTCGAATCGCGGCAGCGACATCTTGGACCGCCTGCGCCTGCCTGGCGAGCGCCGACGCGGAGAGATGCTCCAGATTGCCACCGAGAGCGTGGATGTGCGCGGCGTTAATGTGCACGCTCGCGAGCAGCGTGCGCTCGATACTCCGCAGCGTCAGCGCGGCGTCCGCGAGAGTCAGGGCACTGCTGCTCATCACCGGCAGTCCATCACTTGGGGCCGGCTGCATCGCCCCCGAATCGTGAAGGTGCAGAGCCGCGGTCGCAAGTGGGGCAAGGTCTCCAGTGCCGATCGACGATCCGTGCCAGACAATCGGGAGCGAAGCCGCTGGCGCACTCACCGCATCAGCAAATGCACGGGCGACGGGAAGGCTTACTCCGGATCCTCCCCGCGACACCTGGACCGCACGCACCGCGAGCATGCCGCGTGTACGATCCTCCCCCGCCTGCTCGCCGGAACCGAGCGCGTGGCTGCGCCAAAGCCGCAGGCAGGAGTCCACGTCACGCTGCACAGCGACACTTCGCTTTGCGCCGACGCCAGTTGACAGGCCATACACCGGGCGTTCGATTGCCAGCGAGCACAGGAGTTCGTGCGCCGCGGCGACGCGCCCCTCAGCAGCCGGATCGAGCGAGAGAGTTTCGCCTCCGGTTGCCACTGCTTCGATTTCTGCGAGGCTCAGCCCCGCTGCACCGATCGTAATCACGAGACCGCCCCGACCTCTGCTGCGACGCGAGTTCGCACTCGACCGCGCTCCGCGACCAGCTCCCCATCGCGATAGACCTGGTGCACCAGATTGGAGCCGATTCGGTGCACCACAGCGCCGTGGCTCGGCACGTCCCACAGCACAAAGTCCGCTCGCTTGCCAACGCCGAGGCTCCCGATCTCAGCAGCCAGGCCGAGTGCCGCGGCAGCGTTGATCGTGGCCATCTGCCAGACCTGGGCATAGGACCACCGGTACAGACGTGCAGCAAGTTGGAGCACGATCTGCATGGATGAGCAGGGAGAGGTGCCCGGGTTGTAGTCGGTCGAGAGGGCGAGTGCGGCGCCAGAATCACGCACCCGTTGCGCCCACGCAGCAAGGTCTTTGGCGGGTCGCCCGCCGGGTTGGAGCGAACTGGTCATATCGAGCAGGTGTGCATTGGCGGTGGGGAAAACCACGCCAACAGAGCCGCTGGCCGCGAGTGCGGACAGCCCCGCATCGCTGACCTCGTCGAGGTGATCGACGGAGAGCGCGCCGAACTCCACCGCGAGTGCGGTCCCGCCGGCATCACCGGTTTGGTCCGCATGGAAGCGGAGCGCCAGTCCGAGTGCACGGGCGGCTTCGGCGATCCTCCGACTTTCAGACGCTGTAAATGAGATCGGATCGCACGCGATATCGATCGAGTCGACGTCAGCCGCGATCTCCGGGAGCGTCGCGATCACCTCGTCGACATAGCCGGCGCGATCGGTGCGGAACTCGTCTGGCACCATGTGGGCACCGAGATACGATGAGACGATGCGAACGGGGTGGCCCAGTTCGCTGGCCAAGCGCACGAGCCGCACCTCTTCCGCTCGCGCAAGGCCGTAGCCACTCTTGACCTCGACAGTGGTGGTGCCATTCACCAGCAGATCGTCCAGCACCGCCCGCCCGCCAGCCAGGAGCGCGCCGTCACTCGCCTCGCGCGTACCGGTAATCGTGGAGAGAATCCCGCCACCGATGCCGAGTGACGGCGCTTCGAGCACTTTCCCTTCCCAGTCTTCGTGTCGCGTGCCTCCATGCAGCAGATGGGTGTGCGGATCCACGAATCCGGGGCTCACAAGCCGTCCGCTCGCGTCTTCGACCCGTGACGCGGTGTACGTCGCACTGAGCTCCGCAGTCGTGCCGACCGCGACAATGCGGCCGTCCACGACCGCGAGCGCACCGTCCGGGATGAGCTCGAGCGTGTCGAGCTGCGTGGCGCGGGCTGGCAGGGAGTCAGGAGTGCGGGCCGTCAGGAGTTCTGCGGCGTGGATGACGAGGAGGTCGACGTTGATCTTCACGGTGGCCCTTTCCGCACCAGGCGGCGCGATTTGCGGCTGGCTCTTGACAGCCGGGTCGAGATTCTGTTTCATGTAGTGAATACTAATGGTTTCATTAGATGGCAAACAAGGGAGTTTCTGGAATGAACCGTATTGTCTCGGCTACCGGATCGCAGCTGCGCTGCAAGGGGTGGCGCCAGGAGGGGATCCTGCGCATGCTCGAGAACACTCTCGCCAACGCCGAGCGCCAGGAAGACCTCGTCATCTACGGCGGAATTGGCAAAGCCGCACGCGATTGGCCGAGTCTGCACGGCATCGTAGATGAGCTCAAACAACTTGAGGAGCACGAGTCACTGATCGTGCAGTCGGGCCGCGCCATTGCCGTGATGCGGACCACAGTTGCCGCCCCCATGGTGCTCATCGCCAACGCAAACGTGGTGCCGCGCGCTGCCACCCCTGAGCAGTTCTTCGCGCTGAGCGATGCTGGCCTCACCATGCACGGCCAATACACCGCTGGCAGCTGGGCGTATATCGGCGGCCAGGGCATCGTGCAGGGCACATTCGAGACGTTCGCTGCAGCAGCCGAGCGTCACTTCGGGGGCGACCTCACGGGTCGCATTGTCTTCACCGCCGGGATCGGCGGGATGGGCCAAGCCCAGGGCCGCGCCGTACGCATGAACGGCGGGGTGGCCCTCATTGCCGATGTCGACGCCGATCGGATCCGAGACAGAATTGACACGGGGGCCGTTGACGAACTCGCAGCGTCAATCCCAGCCGCCTGGGAACGGGCAGCCAAGGCAGCAGCAATGCACACTCCACTGGTGGTCGCTGTCGCGGCGAACGCTGCAGACGTCGCCGAGTGGCTCCTCGCCGAGGGCCGTATCCCTGACCTCGCCACCGACCAGACGAGTGCACACGATTTGCTGCGCGGGTACGTGCCAAGCGGCCACGACGCTGCGTCGGCCGCAGTGCTTCGCGACACAGACCCTGAGCGGTATCGCGAGCTTTCAGCACTCACCCTCACCCGGCACGTCGACGCGCTGCTCGGGCTTGCGAAGGCCGGATCCGTGGTCTTCGAATACGGCAACGACTTGCGCATGGCGGCTCAGCGCATTGGGCACACGCACGCGATGGACATTCCCGGCTTTGTGCCCGAATTCATCCGCCCCTCCTTCGCCGTCGGTCGCGGCCCATTTCGCTGGGTGTGCCTGAGCGGTGAACTCGCTGACCGGGATGTCCTCGACACCGCAGCTCGCGCACTCTTTCCCACCGACCAGAAACTCGCAACGTGGCTCGAGAAAGCCGGCGGCGAAACGCCCGTCGAGGGGCTCCCCGCGCGCATCTGCTGGCTCGGTCACGGACAGCGCGCGCTGATGGCAGCGCGCATCAACGAGTTGGTCGCGTCTGGGGAGCTGGCCGGGCCCGTTGCGATCACCCGCGATCACCTCGATTCAGGCTCATGCGCCTATCCCACCAGGGAGACCGAGCTCATGCCCGATGGCTCCGATGCCATCGCAGACTGGCCCTATCTGAATGCCATGCTCAACGTTGCCGGCGGCGCCGACCTCGTCGCGGTGCACCAGAATGCTGGCGTCATTGGCGGCTCCGCCTCCGCCGGCATGACCGTGGTGCTCGATGGCTCCGAATTGTCAGCGCAGCGCGCGGCGATCTGCTTCGAAAACGATCCCGCCATTGGCGTGATCCGGCATCTCACCGCCGGCGTCCCGGAGTCGGCGGCCTACCTCCCGACGAGCGGGATCAATGCCGTAGTCGGGTGGCAGTCATGATCAGCGTCCCCACGCGCGCGATCCGGCCAGCCTGTCCACCGTTTCCCGGAGCCACGCCCGCAGAGCCAGGCACCCCCGCCGACTTCGTCGTCGTCGGCGTCCCCTACGGCTCGCCCTACCGCATGAGCGGAGTGCACTCCGACGCTGCGAACGCGCCCGCCAAGTTCAGAGAGCGCGCTGCCACCCGCTTCGCCGAGCATGGGAACCGCTACGACTTCGCGCTTGGCGGCACAATGCTTGGGGACACAGGCTGCACGCTCATCGATGTCGGTGATCTTGACGGAGACCCGCGCGACATTGACGGCAATGGACGAGCCGCGACCGCCTTCCTCGCAGGGATCGTCTCTCGAGGTGGCGTGCCACTCGTGCTCGGGGGCGATGACAGTGTCCCGATCCTGCTTGCGCGCGCATTCGAAGCTGCGTCCCCACGCGTGAATGTCCTCCAGATCGACGCGCACATCGACTTCGCAGACGTCGTCGGAGGAATCGACGACGGCTACTCCAGCCCAGTGCGACGCATACGCGAAATGCCCTGGATCGGGCAGATCGTGCAAGTGGGCGCACGCGGCACCGGCAGCGCGACACCACAGGATCTCACGGACGCGGTGGCAGCAGGAAACCTCCTCTTCCCTGCCGCCAGCGTGCACCAAAACGGCATCGAAACGGTGCTTGAAGCCATGGATACGACGCTCCCCTGGCTCATCACCCTCGACGTAGATGGGCTCGACCCGACGATCGCCCCGGGCACCAGTTGCCCGCTCCCCGGCGGACTCAGCTATCTCCAGGCCGAAACACTGCTCAGCGCTTTTGGCGATCGACATCGGCTCGCAGCCATCGACGTCGTTGAGCACTTCCCCGGCCTCGACATACGCGACACCACATCGCTCACCCTCGCGCGACTTCTGGCCACGCTCATAGGCCGCTCCGCCCGACAGAAAGGCTCCCGCTGATGATCGAGTTCAGAAATGTCGAGAAACGCTACCCGGACGGCACTCTCGCTGTCGAGCGCCTCAACTTAGAGATTCCATTCGGGAAGACCACGGTCTTCGTGGGTCCCAGCGGCTGCGGCAAAACCACGAGCCTCAGGATGATCAATCGGATGATCGCGCCGAGCTCCGGTCAGATCATGATCGACGGCACTGACGCTGCCCAGATCAACACCGGTGAGCTGCGGCGCAGCATCGGCTACGTGATCCAGAACGCCGGCCTGTTTCCACACCGCACCGTGCTGCAAAACATCATGACCGTGCCGCGACTCAACGGTGTCCCCAAAGCACAAGCCGCCGAGCGAGCGCGACTACTCATGCACACCGTAGGTCTTGACGAGTCGTTCGCGAACAAGTTTCCCACGCAGCTCTCAGGCGGACAACAGCAGCGCGTCGGGGTGGCCAGGGCGCTCGCCGCGGAGCCCTCAGTGCTGCTCATGGACGAGCCCTTCTCAGCACTCGATCCCATCGTGCGCACCGAGTTACAGGACGAGTTCATGCGACTCGGGGCCGAACTGGGGACCACGATCGTGTTCGTGACCCACGACATCGATGAAGCGGTGAAGGTCGGAGATCGTATCGCGGTCTTCGCCAAGGGTGGCCAGCTCGCCCAGTTCGACACCCCAGCCAAGATCCTCACCCAGCCGGCGAATCAGTTCGTCGCAGACTTTGTCGGTCGCGATCGCGGATACCGCGGGCTGTCATTCGCCGGAGACGCCGCTCTCGTCGCCACCCCGGTCACATCAGTGCGAGTGGATGACGCACCGACGCCGGGCAACCCCCGCGACTGGGTGGTGCTCTGCGATGCCGCAGACCGCACGCTGGGATGGATGCGCAGAGAGGATCCCCCTCGCTTCGAATCGGCCTACGGATCCGCAGCCGTCTACCGCAACGGTGACTCGATGCGCGTGATTCTAGACGCCGTACTCATGAGCCCCTCTGGCCGCGCGGTGCACGTCGATGAGGCGCGACGCCCCCTCGGCAGTGTGGGCATTGAAGAGCTCGTCGCGGCGGGCCTCACTCGGGCACACGCATGATCCAGTGGCTTGCTGACAACGCCGCTCGCGTGGCACAGCTCGCGGGATTGCACGCAACGCTCGCGCTCGCCGCCACCGTGATCGGACTGCTCCTCGCAGTCGTCGTTGGATCACTCGTGGCGCGCCGCCCGCGAATCTCCGGCGTGCTCCTCACCGCAAGCGGGGTCCTGTTCACGATTCCCTCGCTGACGCTCTTCATCTTCATCCCACTGATCATCGGCACCCAGATCTTAGATCCCCAGAACATCGTGATCGCACTCACGGTCTACACCTTCGCACTGCTGTTTGGCGGAGTCATTGAGGCGCTGCACTCCGTGCCAGAGGAGACCATGCAGGCATCAGCAGCGATGGGCATGGGACCTGTCCGGCGGTTGTTCCAGATCGAGCTTCCGATGGCGATCCCAGTGATTGCCGCGAACCTTCGAGTGGCAGCGGTGTCAAACGTCAGCCTCGTCAGCGTCGGCGCCCTCATCGGCGTTGGTGGCCTCGGCGACCTGTTCACTGAGGGATTCCAGCGCTCCTACCTCGTGCCGATTGTGTGGGGCATCATCTTCACCGTGGTGCTCGCGCTGCTCGTTGACCTGGTGGTCGTCGTGCTGGAGCGACTGGCCACGCCTTGGGTTCGGGCGGGAGAAGCACGATGATCTTCACACAGATTTGGGCGTTCCTCTCGAACCCGGTGAACTGGTCAGGACCAGAGGGTATTCCAGTGCGCTTGCTCGAGCATCTCGGCTACACGGCGATCGTGATCCTGATCGCACTCGCCATCGCACTTCCGCTCGGCGCGATCATCGGCCACACCCGCCGCGGTGCGTGGCTCGTGATCGGAGTGGCGAACGCCTCACGCGCGCTGCCAACACTCGGGCTCCTCACGCTCATGGTGCTGCTCCTCGGACTCGGTTTCCTACCCGCGGTGATCGTGCTCGTGATCCTCGCAATTCCGCCGATCCTCACTGCAACCTACGCCGGCATCCGTGGCGTCTCCCCCACAGTCGTCGATGCCGCGCGAGGTATGGGCATGCCGGAATGGCAGATCCTCCTCACCGTCGAGCTCCCGATCGCAATGCCGATCGTGCTCGGTGGGCTCCGCTCCGCGATCCTGCAGGTCGTGGCCACCGCGACCGTCGCCGCGTACATCGCGCTCGGCGGGCTCGGCAGATTCCTCCTCGATGGCCTGGCGCTCCGCGACTACGGCCAGATGGCCGTGGGCGCGATTCTGGTCGCAGCGCTCGCGATCGCGATTGACCTGCTCTTCCTCGCCTTCGGAACCCGGAAGCCGAAGCCGGCGCAGAAGGCACCCGAAACCACCACCCAATTGATACTCACACGTGAAAAGGAATCATGAAAAGGACACTGACTACCGCCACGGCGGGGCTCGCTGCACTCGCCCTCGTCGGCACGCTCGCTGCCTGCAGCAGCCCGGATGCCCTCAGCGGCGAGGATCCCGCTGGCGGCTCGAGCGAGACGCTCACCATTGGCTCGGCAAACTTCTCCGAAAACGTCATCCTGGCGCACATCTACGCGGCAGCGCTGAATGACGCCGGTATCGAAACCACCGTCAAACCCAACATTGGCAGCCGCGAAGTCTTCGTGCCTGCGCTCGAAGACGGTTCGATCGACCTGATCCCGGAGTACAGCGGCGCGCTGATGGCCTTCCTCGATCCGTCGATTGATGACGTGTTCGCTTCTGAGGAGGTCTACGAGTCACTCGGAGAGGTCCTGCCTGAGGGACTCACCATGCTCGAGATGAGCCCTGCCGAAGACAAGGACACCCTGGTGGTGACCGCGGAGACGGCACAGAAATTCAAGCTGAAATCGATCGCCGACCTTGAGCCCGTTGCCGGAGAGCTGGTGCTCGGTGGGCCACCCGAGACAAAGGATCGCCGCGCGGGGATCCCCGGCCTCAAGACCCTCTACAACGTGGTGTTCAAGGAGTTCAAGTCAGTCGACCTGGGCGGCCCCCTCACCGTTGGCGGGTTGAAGAACGGCGACCTCGACGTCGGTCTGATGTTCACGACGCAGCCGGCGATTGCGGAGAACGATTTCGTCTCACTGGAAGATCCGAACAACATGTCACTCGCCGAGAACATCGTGCCGATCGTGCGCGAGGATCAGGCATCAGACACCGTGGTTCAGGCACTCAACGCCGTCTCTGCGAAGCTGACCACCGAGGATCTGATCCAGATGAATCGCGAGGTCGAGATCGAAAAGAAGGATCCCGAGAAAGTAGCGCGCGCTTTCGTCGACGGAGATGTGAAGTAGCGAGCGGCCTCATCCTGCGTCTGCTGCGGCCAGCCAGAGTCCGCTGGCCGCAGCAGACGCGCTGCGTGCGTGTCGGCCAAGCAGTGGCGTCATTCTCCCCGCCCCGGCGCACCCAGCACCCTTGTCAGCACCGGTTCAGTGAGCATGACCCCCCATCCACACGAGCAGACCGACGCAGAGTACGAGCAGGATCGCCGCGCTGAACACCGGTGCCGTCGCGATCCCGGTGGCGACCACGGGGAACGCAAGCACGACTGACGCGACGGTAGCGCCCACGACGGCGACGCTCGCTGCGGCCGCCACGCGACGCCGCCGCATCACGTTGATCGCCTGCCGCCGCATACCGATCCGGTCGAGCGCAACATACAGCTCTTCGTGCTCCAAGACTTCAACGGTCTGGGTCATCGCCGCCTGATACGCGACCACGAGAAACGACACTGCGGCGAGCGCGAGCAGCAGTACACGGGCGTCTGAGATCAACAGCAGCTGATCTGGGCGCATCACCTCGCGACTAATGCTCCTGCTGATCGTGTCGACATACCCGAGCAGGGAGACGGCCGGGATCAGGATAAACGTGGTCAGCGCAAGCGTGGACACGCTCCGCCAGGCGGCGCGCGGATCTTCGAGGAGACCACGTGCAGCGATGAGCCATGCCGGATCAGAAGTCCGCTCCACGATCCACCGCGCAACGAGGGCGACGACGAACGGCCCCACCAGTCCCAGCACTCCCATCACGGCGAGCACGACCGCGGTGAGCGCTCCCAGCAGCACGACCAAACCCCACCCGGGCGATACGAGATGGGTGACGAGCGCTGCTGCGCCCACAACGACAACGGCGACCACGAGTCTGATCCAGCTCATCGTGGGCGCCTCTTGCCGCGTGCGCACCCCCAGTGGGGAGAGCACGACCCGGCGCAACCCGAGCAGCGCACTCAACACGGCGATCGCCACGAGCGCGAGCGGGATCGACGCCGAGACTCCCCAGGGCAACCACAGTTCTGATGCTCGCAACGGTGCTCCGTGCACCGTGAGCAGCGACAACCCGAACGGCAGCCCGAGCGCGAGCACCGTCCCGGCCAACACTCCGAGCGCGGCGATCACCCCGACCTCTGCGAGCGCGAGTAGCCGCACACTCCGCGAGGTCGCGCCGAGCAACCTGAGCGTCGCCAGGCGAGCGTCCCTACTGCGGACAGCGAGACGCGCTGACGCGGCGCCGAGAGTGATCAGTGGCACAACCAGCAACACGACGAGCCCGAACGCGAGAGCCCGATACCCAATCTCGTCAGTGCGGGCCGTCCAGAACGCCGATGCGAGCATTGCGACGCCAAACGTCAGCAGAGTGGTGATGCAGGACGCGACGATCTGCAGCGCCGCAATCCTTGCCGAGGCCCGGCTGGGACGGATGAGGAGCAACGCGGCGTGGGGATTCATGCCGCGCCCTCGATCCGTCCGTCGCGCAGGCGAATCACCCGGTCGCACCTCGAGGCAACTTGCGCGTCATGCGTGACAATGAGGAGTGCCCGGTGCGCATCGGGCCCTGTGGCGAGCAACACCTCAAGGACCTCCTCGGCGGTGTGTGAGTCTAGCGCGCCAGTCGGTTCATCCGCGAAGATCACGCTGGGATCAGCGACGAGGGCTCGGGCAATCGCGACACGCTGCGCCTGTCCCCCGGAGAGCTGCCCAATTCTGCGCGCTTCGAGGCCTGCGAGGCCCAAGCGCTGCAGCTCCGCCACAGCGCGAGTGTTCGCCACGGCGCGGGAGGCGCCCGCGAGCAGCAGCGGCAGCGCGACGTTCTCCGTCGCGGTGAGCTCGGGCAACAGCAGCCCCTGTTGGAACACGAACCCGAACCGCCGCAGCCGGATCGCCGATCGTGCCGCGTCTGAGAGGGCCACCAGGTTGTCTGAGCCGCTGCCATCACCGCGCCGCAGGAAGACCCCACCGTGCTCGGCGGGAAGGATACCGGCGAGCACGTGCAGCAGCGTGGACTTTCCAGATCCGCTCGGCCCGGTGATCGCCACGGACTCACCCGGCGCGATACTCACGGCTGCATCGATGAGAGCTCGCGTACCCCCGAACGATTTCCCAGCACCCCGCGCCTGGAGCAGCCAGCGCTGCTCCCGTGACTGCGCTGGTGGGCTGGTGGTGGGATCGACCCTGGTGGTGTCCACAGATGCTCTCCTCAGAGGCGTCGTACACGGGCGGGCGTTCCGCCCCCTGTTTTCACGCTAGGGGTCTGGACATTGCGCGACCACCACCCACGGGTGGAACGCGTGGGACTTCGACCCGCGGATGGTGGTTCAGCCCGCACTGCGCTCGGGACAGTGCAGCGAGTGATGGTCCGTCCCACCGGCGGGGTGCGAGAACGAGAACAGGAGCAGAGTCGCTGGCACGCTAATCTCCCCGGCGACACTGCAGGGCTCGGGGCGCTGGGGCACTGGTGCTGCGGAGGCCCTGAATCTCGCGAGCGCTTTCTCCGCCTGGCTTTGGGCTGGGGTCCACTTCGCCTGTTGCGTGCTCCCCGGGGGTGAGCCACCCGCTATTCGGGAATGAGATACTCGCGAAACGCTTGCGCCGCAGGCGATGGGTTGAAGCCGCTCCATGCCAAGTATTCGATCCGGGTGGGTCCATCGACGATCGGGATCGTGCGGAGTGCACTGTTGCCGGGGACCACAGCAGGAGACAAGAGCGCCACAACAAGGTTCTGAGCGACGAGACTGAGGATCAGATTCGTGTCCATCGCTTCAAACGCGACTTCACGGTGGACACCTGCCGCTTGGAACGCCAGGTCTGAGGGTATCCGGCCGGGAGAGTTCTCAGGGAAATCGACGAACCTTTCCTCGCGCAGCTCCGAGAGGCTGAGACTCGCTTTCTCCGCGAGCGCGTGCTGGGAGGAGGTCACCGCGACAAGGCGCTCCCGTGCCAGCACGCTCGAGCTCACGCCCTGCGGTGGCATGGAGTCTGGGAGCCCCAGCACGGCAACGTCCATATGCCCGTGCCGAATGGCGGTGATGAAATCATTGCTCGCTCCACCGCGCAACCGGATCCGTACCTCAGGATGTGCGCGATGAAAGGCACCAAGCGCAGCGGGCAAGTCGACCGCGGTGACTGTGGGGATGATCCCGATCGTGAGCGTGCCGCGAATCTCGCCGGTGGTAGCCACTGCATCGTTGATCGCGCGATCCGCTGCTGCCAGACTTGCCCGAGCGGCGAGGAGGAAGGCCGTGCCCGCCGCCGTGATCTCCACTCGCCGGCTCGTGCGCGCGAACAACTGCACCCCCAGTTCGCGCTCGAGAGACTTGATCTGGTGGCTGAGTGCGGATTGCACCACACGACAGCGCTCAGCCGCACGCGTGAAGCTGCCCTCCTCCGCCACCGCAACGACGTATCGCATCTGCTGCAATTCCACACACTCATGATTGCAGCTCATGTGTGAAATGACAACAATGTGTTGGACTCATGAATCAAAGAAGTTCACACTACACAGTGTGACCACAACGACAGCAGCTCTCCCGACCGCGCGCGGAACACACCAGGCGGCGTGGATCCTCATGACCGCGATCGCCCCGGCAATCTGGGGCACGACCTACATTGTGACTACGCGCTTCCTTCCCGAAGGGCACCCCCTGTTCGCAGCCCTCATGAGGTCGTTGCCCGCCGGGATCATTGCGCTGCTGATCGCGCGCCAGCTCCCGCGCGGATCCTGGTGGTGGAAGAGCCTCGTGCTCGGCACCCTGAACATGGCCGCATTTTTCCCACTGCTCTTCATCTCTGCGCAGCATCTCCCTGGCGGGGTCGCGGCGACACTCGGCGCAGCCCAACCCATTGTGGTGTCCTTCCTCGCCGTCGCGCTCTTGCACGAGCGACTCTCACCCTGGCGGCTCGGCTGGGGAGTTGCGGGCATGCTCGGCGTCGCCCTCGTCGTGCTCGGGCCAGGCGCAGGACTCGATCTGATCGGGATCCTCGCCGGACTCGGCGGCGCAGTCTCGATGGGCGTCGGCGTAGTCCTGACGAAGAAATGGGGACGACCCGAGGGCGTCTCAGCCATTGCGCTTGCCGGGTGGCAGCTCACCGCGGCCGGCCTCGTGCTCCTCCTCCCCGCGCTCCTCATCGATGGCGTTCCTGCTGAGTTGGACCCTGCAGCCTTCGGAGGCTACCTCTGGCTCGGGCTCGTCGGCGCACTCCTGAGCTACACGATCTGGTTCTCCGGGATCCGGAAACTGCCCGTGACCTCCACGGCACTCCTGGGGCTCCTGTCACCGCTCGTCGCGGCGATCCTGGGTTCCGCCCTCGCTGCAGAGGCACTCACGCTCGTCCAGCTCATAGGATTTGCCATCGCACTCGCAGCGATGGTGGCTGGTCAGCTGGTGCGCACGCGGCCGCTGACGGGATGAGGGGCTCCTGGGGCGCTCAGGCGGTTCCCCTGAGTGCTGGAGTGACCGGAGCTCCCTTGCTCCCCAAGGTGCCGGCACTCCGCATTCCAGCGGAGCGGGCCTCTCCCCTGTCACTCTCGCCGCACCCGCGTTCATGGGTCGAATTTTGGGCCTTCCCCTCGCTGAAGCCCCAGTTTTCGACCCATCAACGAAGTGGCCCACGCGCGACCCCGCAAAGCAGGCCGCTCAGTGGGTGCGAAGGCCATCCCGGAGCACAGACACCGCCGCCCAAACCCCGCAGCACGCAGCCCGTAGCCCGCAACAACTCGCACCCCGCACCCACTCAAGCTCAGCGCGTCGCGAGGGCCGCCAGGAACTCCGCAGTTTCGCTCGCGATACGGACGGACTGGGTGTAGTGCAGATAGTGCTCGCCCGCGAGGGAAACCACCTGCCCGTGAGCCACGCTCGCCGCTTGACGCTCGTGGAGCTCCAGCCAGCCAGCTACATCGTCGCCACTCGCGTCGTCGGCGACAAAGAGGAGGAGCGGCAGATCTGCAGGAAAGGACTCACCACTGACGTTCGCAAAGTTCTCGCTCGAACGGGTGACTTCGTCGAGCAGCGTGCTCTCAACCGAGTTCTTCGTAGTGAGCAGCCGCATTTGCTCCTTCGTCTTCTCATCGTGGGGCAGCGCGGTGTTCGCGTCCCCCGACAGGGCAGTCAACGCGCGCAGTATCCCGAGGTCGCGAAGCTCAGCAAGCCCGCTCGTTGGAACAGGTTCGTCCCACCCCGGCTGGTCTGGCACACTGCTATCGATGCCGACAAATGCGATGAGTTCATCCGGAAATACCCGGCTGTACTCAAGCGCGTAGATTCCCGCGATCGAATGCCCCATCAGCACGTAGCGCTCGATTCCCAGCTGCTGCAGGGCCTCGTGGAGCTCGCGCGTGATGTTCTCCGCAGTGCGGGGCACGTCGGTCTGATCGCTCAGTCCGGTACCGAACGGTTCGATCGCGATCACGCGATGGGTGTCTTCGAGTTCCGAGATCAGCGGCGCAAAATCGAGCGCAGGCGCGGCCGTACCCAGCCCAGGCAACAGGACAATCGTCTCGGAGTCGGTGGCATCCCCCTCGCGAACGCCGGTGTCGACAACATTCATCTGTTTCCCGGCAACCGGGATGAGCGTGCCGTAGGGTGTGATCGCCTCCAATTCGGCTTTCGTCGCCACGGCATTCACGATTGCGGTGGTGCTGAGGAGCGCAATTGGCAGCGCCACGATGATTCCGATTACCGTCAGGGTGATCTTGAGGGGTTTCCGCATAGTGCTCGTTTCCGGTGCGGCTGTAAGGTCAGCCCGTGTATTGTCACCTCAGTACATCGGGCTCAGGACGATGCGGGTAGTGTCGCCACGTCACGCCAAAGGGTGACATCTGTCACGTCGGGTCCCAGATCTTAGGCCCACTGCGTATCTGAGTAGCGCAGCACGCTGGAGCAGAGTTCCATCTGAGAACCGCGACCCGGGGAGAGTGTTCATTCCAACTGCACCTGAGATGCGCCGCGAACGCGAGCTCGCGATGCTGCCCAGACTCGTGGCCGAGGCGACAGTCCTCGTGCGTGCTCCCCTGTTCGCATTGATGCAGCGCCTGTTGTCGCCGCTCAGGATCCACGGGCGGATCGACACGATCGCGAGCGCACCGTTGCCCGGCCCCGTTGCTCGGCACCGGTGACGAGTTCGACGACCGCTGCGATGTGCTTCTCGCCACGCCGGAGTTTCCGGGCCGGGGCGAGCCTCGCCGTGAGGGAGGCCGCTGCCAGGCGAAGTGACTGGGACCTGGCCGGCGCTTTAGACGGGGTGCGACGCCGCACCCCACTGCTGACAGGACTGTGTGCGGCGCTCACGATCCTGCTGTGGCAGTGGGACGCAGAGTTATCCACCGTCCTGGAGCGAGCCGAGCGCTCAGACGAACACGTTCGACGGCTCACCTCAGCGTGCACACGGCCGAGGCTCCCCTGGGGCAGGTGCTCGGACGAGCGCGCTGCCGATGATGCGCCTACCCAGATCATGCGAGATCAGCTTCATGTCAACGATGCCACCACCCACGTGGGCCGCTTGGTGGCCACTCATCTCACTCCTGCGCGTTTACCCCCAGCGAGGGTCGTTCGGGTCGGGAGAGTCGGTCCCGTCGCTGTCGGTCATGACGCGGGCGGCGCCGATCCATGAAGCGAGTTCGGTGTCGTGGAGGAGGTTCGGGCCCGGCACGCCCAGCACATCGGGGTGCGCCACGATGTCGAGGGGCGCATCGCTCGCGAAGATGAGGACGTTGCCGAGAGGCCCGTCTGCGTCATTCGGATCCGCATCGAGCACAACGGCAACCTGGGCGAAGACGGTGGCCAAAGTAGCCGCCTGTCGACGCGCGTATTCAAACGGGTGGCCGTCGAGCAGATTCACCACAACGATCCCGTCTGCAGCGGAACGCTCCGCGACCCGAGCGAAGAACTCTCGGCTGGCAACGCGCCGGTGAATCACGGCGGCGTCCCAGAGATCCACAATCGTAAACTGAGCTTCGGCCCACTCGGCCGCGACGGCGGTGCGCACGACAGCAGCCGGCGCACCGCCCCGTGAGGCCACTGGCGACGCGGTTGCCACCGCAGCCTCCTGAAGCGACCGCAGAGAACTATCGGGAAGAGCAGTGTCCGCGACGTCGCGAGCGTCACCGAAAATCACGCGCACATCGTTCCCCTGCGGCAGCGGGAGCGCCTCGAGCATCTCGGCGTACAGTTCAGGCTCGAACTCAACGACCAATTGAGGCGAGCCGGCGCGGGTTGCTTCGACATAGCGCGCGAGCGTGAGCGCGCCAGCTCCGAGATGCACGAAACGGAGGCGAGAGCCGGATGGGGCCGCCGCGTCGATCGCCCTGGCGATATGGCGGGTGTATGGGTATGCGAGTTTGGTGGGGTCAGCCAGCGAGACGATGGACTGCGCGATTCCGTCAACACTCAGCTCGAAGCGATCAGATCGCAGCCTCGACCTCGTCAGGGTCGCCGATCGGCCGGTGAGCGTGAACGACAGTTTTCGACGGTTCTTCAGCACTGCATCAGTCTAGGTCCGGTGCAGCCTTGTTGCAGGCGTGCACGCCCTACCAGCCGTTGGGGTCAGATGTACGTTCTGGTGACAAGTGGAAACCAAACCGTGGATCAGGTCAATCAGTCTCCTCAAAGAGCACCAGACCCCAACAGATTCAGCACTGAACCCACCGGTGATGACGGTCGCTCAGGTCGGGCGGCACCAGCGGAGGGTTGTCCGGATTCTTGCAAGCCAGCGTCAAGAAGCAAATCACGGAACGTGGGCCGCACATTGTGTGGTTTGAAAGGCTCACGTCTTCTCTTGTGGAAGATGGTCGACTCCGGCGAGAGCGCCTGCTCGGCTGCGAGTCGTGCCCGGAAGACTTTACCGAAAGATGGGCGACGAGGATGCAGCGGATCGAGAGATGCGGTGTGGCGTGGTCTTGCCGTGCGTGCCCCAGTGGCTTTTTCCGGAGGATGGTTCCTGTGACGTCGACACTATCCATCGGGAGTGTCAGTGACGACAGACGGGCGCAACGCGAGTCCAACTCCTGGTCACAGCGAGATCCCGAGGAATAGTTCGAGGAAATCGCGGACTTCTACCCTCGGGTGGAAGTCCGCGCAGGCCCCCGGCGCACTCAGTCGTCGCTGCCCTCACCAGCCGGAGCCCGCAACAGTTCCTGGCTCAGCCAGGGGGCAATCTCGCGTTTTCCAGCGGGGGAGAAATGCACTCGGTCGTCCAAGTACCGGTCCTCGCCCTCCTCAGTTTGGGTGCCACACTCCTCGTCGCTGCAGAGTTGCCCCTGGAGATCCAGGAGTTCGATCCCTGGGTGATCCCGCAGCACCGCCGCCAAGATCCGGTTGAAGGCCAGTCCCTGTTCCGGACTCAGGATGCCGTTGTGCAGTCGAGCGTTGGCCAGCAGTACCCGAGTTCCCGGCATCGCTGTCACTTCGATGGCCTCCTCCAGGGCACTCCGATAGCGGTCTGCAAATCCCGGGTCAGTGAGATCCGTCCAAACCCCGTCAATCTCCTGCTCGACGGCGTCCCAGGCGATGTGCACCACGATTATGCTGGGCCGGGTTGACCGGATTTCCTCCCGCCAGCGCTCCTGCCAAGGGAGACAGCCCCGGGGAGAGGGCTGCTCAATGCCCGCGCGGGTACGCTGGGCGCTACTGCCCGATATACCGCAGCCGGGGATGCCGCCGTCCGTCACAGTAAAGGCGGCAGAGGCGTTCCGAGACAAGGCCGATGCGAGGTCGTTGGCGAGTGAGTCCCCCAGGGTCAACACCCGGGTCTCCCCGTGCCCCTCCGGGGTTCGCTGTACCAGCTCCGGGACCACCAGCACCGCGGCGGTCACGGTCACCATCAACCCGGTAAACAACGCCGTTCCTCGGCGTGCCCAGTGGCGGAGCCGAATCGGCTCCCCAACCAAGTGGTGGAGACCGCTCGCCAAGCCCAGCGAGAGGGGGATGCCCAGAATGGCAATGTCCGCCGGAGACACGGTGGGATCCACGGCCTGAATCGTCCAGTACACAGGCAGGTGCACCAGGAAGAGCGTGTAAGAAATTTTCCCGGTTTCCACGAGCGGGGGCCACGCAAACAAGCGGCTGATCAGATTGCGTCGGCACGTGAGCGTGAGCACCAGGATACCGCCGAGCAGCGCCACCGCGGTGAAGCCGAAACGATACAACCAAGGCTCTTCGTAGGACGTCGCCCGCACTGAAAGGATGATGATTCCGAGCAGCGCTGCCAGGGAGAGCGTGCTCATGAGCACCCACGTAATCACGCGACCCCAAACCACCCCAGCGCCGGTTCGGGCACGCTGGCCGTTCTTCCCCGAATACTGCAGGAGCAGATAGCTGATCGCCGCCATGACCGCGCCGACGAAAAGTCCGACCGTGTGGGTGTCGGTACCGAGGTACATGCGGTCCGCGTTTGTGCCGTCAAAGCGGAGCGCGGGTTGTGCTGCGGCAACAATCGCTCCTATTCCCCCAACGAGCAGCACGAGCAGAGCGCTGATGGGTGAGCGTTGCCACCGGAGCCCGCCGCTGCCCCGCCGAGACAGCATACGCCCCAGCAGCAGGACACTGAGCAGCAGGACCGGCCACACCAGATAAAACTGCTCGGTAATCGCGAGCGACCACATGTGCCCCAGCGGGTTGAGCGCGCCAAAACCGTCCCAGTATTCCTGTCCCGAGGCAATCTGTTCCCAGTTCGTCAGGTAAACGAGGGAAGCGAGCGCCTGCTCCCCAAACCGAGTGAGTTCCGCCCGGCTCCCCCAGATATACACTGCGAGGAGCGTGGCCCCGAGGGTCAGCGCGAGCAGGGGAAGAAGCCGCTTTGCTCTTCTGGAGTAAAACCGGCCAAGGTGCACGATCCCAGTGCGATGGTACTCGCGCAGCATTGTCAGCGTGATCAGAAAACCGGAGAGGAGGAAAAACAGGTCCACGCCGAACAGCCCGTTGCTGTACAGGCCGGTGTGAAATAGAAGCACGCTCAGGATTGCCACCGCACGCATCCCGTCCACCGCGGGATAGTAGGAGGCTGCGAGGAGCAGGGGTTCCGGGTCTGGCTGAGTTCGGTGCGCTGCGTGCTTCTGCCCTGGGCGGCTGCGACGCGGTCGCCGTGCCGCCCGAGTTGCCGCCCCGGGGCGCCGCCGGTCTCGCCTGAGCCATCTACGCAGTCTGAACTTTCTGGGTCACCTGGGCGCTTCGAGCACTTCGGCTGGCTCGGGCGGGACCCGTGAGCTCCCCCCGCGACAGGTGCAGGGCTCGGCTCTGTGCCCGCTTCAGGGGTGAACTCTGAGAGCGGCTCCCCGAACAGAGCCTCGAGCTCACTCAGCCCAGCTTCCCATTGCCGGCCGGGCTGGGCATTCCTCACCCCCCGGGTCACTGGGCAGCCCCGCCCACGGCGTCGTCGACGGCGTCGTCGACGGCGTCACCCAAGACATTTGAGAGGAGACCCTCGTCCACGCGTTGCGTTTTTTCCCAACTGTGCTGGCCCTTTAGTATCCGAGCGAGCGCGCTCCACACCGCGGCGAAGGCAAGATAGTTGATGAGCGGAAAACAGTGTGCGTGCAGCAGAGACACCCAGAACTCTCGCTGCTCGTCCCGCTGGTAGTACACCCATGCGCTCACAAAGACGGGGCCGAGCGTCATCAGGTACCAGAGCACAACGCCAATCAGCAGGGTCAGCGAGCTCGTGACAAAGGCAAAAAACGCTCCGCCGTCAACGATCATCCCAACAATTGCCCAGTGGAACAGGATCGACCATGGCAGGATCGTGACCCACGGGGTCAGGATATAAGCGGACAGCTCTAGCGCGCGCTTGTGCGTCAGTCGTTGATTGTTCCAGATCTCCGGGAGTCGCGAGGCCATCGCCATGTGTCCTTGGAACCAGCGGCGCCGCTGCCGGAACAGCGCGGAAATCGTCTCCACGCCTTGTTGCTCTACCGCGGCGTGCGGGGTACTCGAGAGTTCCCAGCCGACCAGAGCCAGGGTCACGGCCAAGTCAAGATCCTCGGTCAGCGACTTCGACCAGGGTTTTTCTCCGGCGTCGTTCAGCGCGGACAGCCGGCTGAACTGACCGTTGCCTCCGAGCGAAACGGTTCCGGTTTGCACGCGTCCGAGCTGAGTGACCGCCGTGGTCGACCAGAAGTGGAAGTCTTGGTACCGGGTGAGAAAGGAGTCGCGGTTCCGA
This sequence comes from Leucobacter luti, assembly GCF_019464495.1. Lineage (NCBI taxonomy): Bacteria > Bacillati > Actinomycetota > Actinomycetes > Micrococcales > Microbacteriaceae > Leucobacter > Leucobacter luti. The sequence continues at coordinate 504,888 of NZ_CP080492.1, forward strand.
ATCCGAACGGCGAGCTGGATCGCGCCCACGCGTTCCTCGTCGAAGAGAGGCAGAATGTGAGACATCGCACCGTCGGAAAGACGACCATCAGCGTCCATCACCGCGACCAGCACCCGATCCACGTCCTGCCCCCGTGAGGCGACCAGCTCCCGGACCAGTCGCACCGCGTCGTTGAGCGCTTCACCCTTCCCGATCCTGGCATTGGGGAGCGTGCGCGCGAGGACCAGCAGACTGCTGCCGCCGCGTTCCCGGGCCACCTCGGCAGTCCGATCATCAGAGGCGTCATCAATCACGATCGTGGTGGCGTTTGGGGAACCGGCGAGGGCCCGCGCCGTCGCCCCGATCACCCGTTCCTCGTTCAAGCACGGGATCAGAAAATAGGTGTGAAAGGTCCCCGGTTCGTCTCGGAACGGTTCTTCGTAGCGCGCACCACGCAGCGTCGAAAGCGTCGCCCCGGACTGTTTGATAGTCCGCAACCCGGCGAAAAACAACACCCAGAGATACGCAAATGAGACGCAGATCACGACGGTTGCCGTGGTAGCGAGAAAAACAATCATGGGAGCGGTTCCTTGAAGAGTTTGGGCGAGGAGTGCGGGCAGTGAGGCGGGGTCGGCCACATCATTCCGGTATTCACGCTAGGTCTCAGCGCGGCGCAATACGCGGCGCTCACGCACGGATGCGAGCTGGAGCGCTGAGCGTGCGTGCGGTTCCCGGGCATCGTACGTAGGCCGGCCTCGTCGCGTGCGTCGCGCCGGCCCACTTTCCCTATGGAGAGTCTCTGCCTCGCTGGGAAGCCGGAACACCGCAGTCGCGTGCCGGTCGCGGTGAGGCGATCGACCCGTGACTGCGGTGCGAGGTGAGAGCGGGGAGATCAGCGAGTGTTCAGCCCCGACGGCCTAACCCTTGGAACTCCGATTCCGGCGCAACCCCAGAGCGGTTCCTGCCGCGAGCAGCAGGCCATACCCTCCGGCGATCGCGGGACTGAGGACGGGAGTGTCCTCGCCGTTCCCTTCCGCGACGGCGAGGAACTCCCCTCCATCTATGGTGGTAGTGACCCCCTCTAAGGTGTTGTCGATGGTGAGGTGTAGCGGACCTTCGGGGAGCTTCGGAACGGTGCCGGACCAATTGCCAGCCTCGTCAGCCTTACCTTCATAGAGAACGTTGCCGTTTCCATCCTTGAGCACCACCGTAGAACCGGGAGTCGCGGTTCCGGTGAACTCCTGATTCTCCATCGAAATTTCGCTGCCGGCCGAGGGGGTCAGCAGGCCGAACTCGTACACCGGGTCGGCGACCTCGTAGCCGAAGTCCTCTCCGCGCTCGCCCCCGTAGCTCGGGTAGTAAGATCCCGATTCAGCCGGTGCGGTGAGTGACCAGGAACCGTCAGGTGCCACCGTGGACTCGCTCACTTTGGATCCGTTTGCGGCGTGTAGTGAGACGATTTCCCCGGGAGTGCCAGTTCCGGTGATCGATTCGTCGCCCTTCGCCGGAGTGTTCAGAGAGTTCGGGTAGTCCTTGGCCACTGTGAATGAACCGAGACCCTCAGTGTGAGTCTCACCCCGAAGCGTCATCTGCGCGGTGAGAGTCAGAGCGCCTACCGGAAGGTCATCGGCCGTCACTGACCAGGTGCCACTGGCGGGGATCGTTCCGCTGGCAACAATCACATTCCTGCCGTCCCGCAGCGTGTACTCCGCACCCGGAGTTCCCGTTCCGGTGAAGGCCTGCTTCAGCTCGGACAGGGTACTGCCGGCCTGCGGCGTCAGCAGCTCGAACGCGAGCACCGGATCGGCCTCGGTGTAGGAGAAGTTGTCCCCACGGGTCCCGTTATACGTCGGGTAGTACGTACCCGTCGAGGTCGGAGCCTTGAGCGACCATGAGCCGTCCGCAGCAACTTTCACCTCACTGACCTTCGACCCGGAAGCACTCAGAATCGCCACGGTCTCGCCCGGTGTCCCGGTGCCCGTGATCGTCGTCGCACCCTTGGCCGGAGTATTCAGCGAGTTCTTATGATCCTTCAACACCGTGAAGTTGCCCACTTCGTAGGACTGGGTTGCCCCGCTCAGCGTCATCAGCACAGTGAGCTTCAGCGTACCCACTGGCAGCGTGGTAGCGGTCGCAGACCAGTTCCCGTTTCCGGAGACCGTGCCCCTGGCCAAGACCACGTTGCGGCTGTCACGCAGACTGTAGGTCGCGCCTGGAGTCCCCCGCCCAGTGAACGTCTGATCCGACTCGGAGATATCACTGCCCACCTTGGGCGTCAGATGCTCGAACGTCAGCACCGGATCGGCCTCGGTGTAGGTGAAGTTGTCCCCACGGGTCCCGTTATACGTCGGGTAGTACGTACCCGTCGAGGTCGGAGCCTTGAGCGACCATGAGCCGTCCGCAGCAACTTTCACCTCACTGACCTTCGACCCGGAAGCACTCAGAATCGCCACGGTCTCGCCCGGTGTCCCGGTGCCCGTGATCGTCGTCGCACCCTTGGCCGGAGTATTCAGCGAGTTCTTATGATCCTTCAACACCGTGAACTGACCGCCGTCAACTGTCTTCACGGTGCCATCGATCGTGTTGACTACCGTGAGCTTCAGCGTGCCCTCAGCCAGCCCGGTCAGCGTCGCCGACCAAGACCCGTTTGCCGCAACCGTCCCGCTGTGCAACTGCGTTCCCGCGGCATTCTTCAGGACATAGGTCGACCCGGGCGTTCCCGTACCGGAGAACACCTGGCTCTTCGGTGACAGATCACTGCCAACCGCCGGAGACGCCACCACAAACTCCCGATCGGCAGCCTTGTAGGAGAAGTCGTCCCCACGGGTCCCGTTATACGTCGGGTAGTACGTACCCGTCGAGGTCGGAGCCGTGAGCGACCATGAGCCGTCCGCAGCAACTTTCACCTCACTGACCTTCGACCCGGAAGCACTCAGAATCGCCACGGTCTCGCCCGGAATCCCGGTGCCCGTGATCGTCGTCGCACCCTTGGCCGGAGTATTCAGCGAGTTCTTGTACGCCGCCCGCACGGTGAAGCTGCCGCCATCGATCGAGGAGGTCTTCCCGTCAATCGTGTTCAGCATCGTCAGCTTCAACGAGCCCTCCGGCAGCGAAGCAACCTTCGCGTACCAGTTCCCGTTCGAAGCAACCGTTCCACGATGTAGCACCGTGCCCGATGCGTTCGTCAGCTCATAGGTCGAGCCGGGCTCACCCGTCCCAGCGAACACCTGATCCTTCGCGTTCAGGGTGCTCCCCTTCGACGGAGTGTCCAGCACAAACGCCGCATCCGCAGCCGTGTAGGAGAAGTCGTCCCCACGGGTCCCGTTATACGTCGGGTAGTACGTACCCGTCGAGGCCGGAGCCTTGAGCGACCATGAGCCGTCCGCAGCAACTTTCACCTCACTGACCTTCGACCCGGAAGCACTCAGAATCGCCACGGTCTCGCCCGGAATCCCGGTGCCCGTGATCGTCGTCGCACCCTTGGCCGGAGTATTCAGCGAGTTCTTATGATCCTTCAACACCGTGAACTGACCGCCGTCAACTGTCTTCACGGTGCCATCGATCGTGTTGACTACCGTGAGCTTCAGCGTGCCCTCAGCCAGCCCGGTCAGCGTCGCCGACCAAGACCCGTTTGCCGCAACCGTCCCGCTGTGCAACTGCGTTCCCGCGGCATTCTTCAGGACATATGTCGACCCGGGCGTTCCCGTACCGGAGAACACCTGGCTCTTCGGTGACAGATCACTGCCAACCGCCGGAGACGCCACCACAAACTCCCGATCGGCAGCCTTGTAGGAGAAGTCGTCCCCACGGGTCCCGTTATACGTCGGGTAGTACGTACCCGTCGAGGCCGGAGCCTTGAGCGACCATGAGCCGTCCGCAGCAACTTTCACCTCACTGACCTTCGACCCGGAAGCACTCAGAATCGCCACGGTCTCGCCCGGAATCCCGGTGCCCGTGATCGTCGTCGCACCCTTGGCCGGAGTATTCAGCGAGTTCTTATGATCCTTCAACACCGTGAACTGACCGCCGTCAACTGTCTTCACGGTGCCATCGATCGTGTTGACTACCGTGAGCTTCAGCGTGCCCTCAGCCAGCCCGGTCAGCGTCGCCGACCAAGACCCGTTTGCCGCAACCGTCCCGCTGTGCAACTGCGTTCCCGCGGCATTCTTCAGGACATAGGTCGACCCGGGCGTTCCCGTACCGGAGAACACCTGGCTCTTCGGTGACAGATCACTGCCAACCGCCGGAGACGCCACCACAAACTCCCGATCGGCAGCCTTGTAGGAGAAGTCGTCCCCACGGGTCCCGTTATACGTCGGGTAGTACGTACCCGTCGAGGCCGGAGCCTTCAGCGACCAGTCACCGTCCACGGTGGCCCGCGCCTCGCTGATTTTGGTGCCGTCCTGGGCATACACAATGACGGTTGCGTACGGGTTCGCCGTTCCCGTGATCGTTGTCGCCCCCTTGGCGGGGGTGTTCAGCGAGTTCTTGTAGACCTTGACCACATTGAACCACTCGGGGGTCAGCGTGTAGCTCTTATTGTTGACATAGTTGACCACGTTTATTCGGATAATACCCAGGGCCATTTTCGGAACCTTCGCCGACCAGGTTCCGTCTGGCTCGACCATGCCCTCGTAGAGCACGAGATCGTCGATGGTCTTCAGAACGAGCTTGGCACCCGGATATCCCTTGCCGGTAAAGACCTGGTTCTCCGAGGCCACGTTGCTGTTGAGAGCCGGGCTCGTGAACGACATTTTGACAATGGGGTCTTCGTAGGGAGTCACCCCGCTCCGGATCCCACCGAGTTTCGGGGTAGTCGAAACCTCGGAGCTCTGCTCCTGCTTCGAGTGCAGCGGCCCCGCTTCCTCCGCAAGGAATGCCGCGTAAACCGCGCCACTTCCCACCGCGGTCAGCGCACCGATCGTGACAATCACGGTCAGTCCCTTCCAAACTTTCTGCATGTGCATGCCTTTCTGATGTGGGCCCCACTGTGTGGCCTAGCCCGGTTCTGTGGTCCTGATGAATCAGGCTGGAACAGTTGAGGTGAGCGCGCGTCTCTCTGAGGCTTATCCGGCTGAGGGCTGGCGCATTACGATGCGGAAGAACAGCAGCAGCACACCGGTCAGCCCCAGCAGCATGAATGCGGTCCCAAACGGACCGTGCACCCACCCGAATGCGGCGTGCCCGCCGGTGCCCCAGGCATGGCAAATCGCCAGCAGCCGGAGCTGGTTCAGGATGATCATCGCGAACATCCCGACCACGGTGGCTCCGAGCACGCGAAGGAGGTGAGTACGTGGACTGAGCGAGAGCGCTGCGGCGAGAAACGCCACCGGCCCCAGGTACAGCGCGATCGCGCACTGGATGGTCACTCGGGCCACCAACCATTCCTCACCAAAGGTGAATCCGATCGCAGGACTTCCCGCACTGGTGACGAACATCGTGTCCTCCGCAAAAAAGCGGTCCAGGATCATCCTCGCCAGACGGGCTTCCCCTACCCGTATCGTTGACTCCTGCATCAGGATAAGCAAGCCCAGGGCGGCAAAAAGCAGCGCACAACTCACGTGTAGAGCTCTCCCAAAACGCGGGAACTTCTCGTCCCGGGCGACACGGCGTTCCGAGGCTGGGGACCGCCGATTCCTGCCCGGTTCTGTTGGCTGTATCAGTTCCACAGGGTCATCGCTACCGAACGTCGTCTCTTGATGAACAGCGCGGGCCATCAGGAAAGAAACCCGGAACCGTCTCCCCGCACCAAGGGGGAAACGGTAGGCTGCGCAAAGAACCTCCGGCTCCGCGCCTCTCGGAGCAGCAGCAGTCCCCCAACGACCAGGCACATCATCGTGAGGGTGATGCCGATGGTGAGCCAAGTGGCCGTTCCGCCCGTTGCGGCGAGCGCGGCACCTCCGATAGCACCGAATCCGAGCGGGGGAAGCTGATACATCTTTCTGGTCCAATCCGTGGGCAATCATCCTGGAGATATCCCCAAGCTAGGCCGCGGATTCGCCGAATCCGCGGCCCCTCCCGGTTGGGACGTGCCCCTTCCGAACAAGATCGGCGATTTGCCACCGTGGATACGTAGCGGGATAGGTGATCTACGTATCCCGCTGTGAGCGAGTTCCCGTTCCCGGCGGATTCGCGCACTAGCATGAGAACACCACACAAGGGGGCAGCATGAACACTCGAGCCATCGATTCAGCGCTCGGTCGAGGCGGTGCGCGCAGGGCTCCCGATCGATGTCGTGGGTGTCCGCTACAGCGGACGAACCTCGTATCTCACCGAAGTTGGTGACCGGCTGTCCGAGGACGGCTGGCAGGTCGTGTGGGTGCGGGGGAATGCGTCGCTGTCCGGGACCCCCTTCGGGATCTTGATGGCCGCCGGATTCCTCACGCAGAGCACCCCCGGACAGCTTCGGCCGACCCTGCCGCTCGCCGTGGATGCTCTAGCCGCCGCCGCACCTTCATCGCAGAGCGTCCTGCTCATCGATGACTGGGACGACCTTGATGAGGCCTCCTGGGGCGCCATCCTCGCGTTTCGGCAGCGCTCGGACTCCGGCATTGTGCTCTCCCGGGTTCTGGGCAGGGCGCCTCGGCTGAGCGCGCAGGGGGTCTACCCGGCCACACCCGGGAACGCGCTCGTGGCGCGAATCCCCGCGCTTACGTTTCGGGAGATGCGAGGGGAGCTGGAGCGACGGCTGGGCGGCCCGATCGACCATACAACCCTCACCCAGCTGTTCGCAAAGGCTGGCGGGCTCATTGGGGTGGCCTGCCAGTTGGTTGAGGTGGCACGCCTCACGGGTCGACTCGTCCAAGTGGAGGGGCTCTGGACCTCCGAGGGAGACCTGTGGAGCCCCGAGCTGATCGGGGTTGCCGAGTCGTGGCTGGAATTTCTCAGCTCCGAGCAGCGGGATGCCCATGAAATGCTCGCGCTCGCCGGGATCTGCGAGCTGGAGACCGTGCGCCGCTTTGCGGACTGGCCAACCTTGGAATCGTTAGAAGCTACGGAGCTGGTTCGCGTGCACTCCGCGGGCAGCCGGGTACTCGTCACCGCACAACCGCCGCTCCTGGTGGAGTACTATCGTCACCGCCCGCGTGCCATCCGAACGATTCGACTCACGGAGAATCTGCGCGGCAAGCTGGGTGCGGAGCCGGAAGTGCTCTCCCCGCATTCCACGCTCGGCGACCCCTCCCACGGGGACCTCGTCCTCGGCGGGGCTTCGCAGACCCGGCGGCAAGCTGCCGTCATCAGCCGTCTCGTGTACGAGCAAAACCGGACCCGTGCGCTGGTGGCTCGTGCAGACTGGCAGCGCACCCCGAGCGCAGCGAGCACAGCCAGCTACGCGCAGGCGCTCATCGTGAGCGGTGCCGATTCCGCCGAGATCGAGGCAGTGCTGGGCACTGAGCTTCCCGGTGCGCAGGACCGTGTGGACATGGTGTGGTTGATTCGGCTACGCGCGGAGTGGCAAGCATTTGCCCAGCTTGATTTGGTCGGAGCGCTACGGCTGCTGCACGAGATCCCAGAGGCCTGGGCACCCCTGCATCGGATGGCCGAGGTGTGGTCCGTATCGCTGCAGCACACCCTGCGCGATGTTCCGAAGAACTTCTCGGGGGCGCTCGATCTGGACGAGGAGCTGCCCGATTCACTGCGAATCAGCCTGCTCCGAGTGAGGACCAACCTGTTCACAACCCTGGGTCGTTTCGAGTCGGCCCTCGAGGCCATCGACGGTGCGGAGCGCTTTTCCCAGGAGGAACTGGGGTTTAGCATTGACTCGCTGCGCGGCGTGGTGCTCCTGGGGCTCGGCCACAGCGAGCAGGCGATGACCTGGTCGCGACGCGGGTACGAGGAGGCACTGACCGCACTTGATGTCCAGGCCCTGCGGGGGCATGCAGCGGCGCTGGTGTATGCCCTCGAGGCCGACGGGCGCTACGCGGAAGCCGAGGCGATCTTGGCCGTGGCGCTCCCTCTGAATAGCGCACCGCGGACCCTGGAGGTCACGGCAACGGAGGTCGCCCTACACGGCTGCGCCGGTTTGATCGCTGCGCGACGCGGCCGCAGGGAGGAGGCCATTCGACACGCCGAGGTGGCCGAGAGCTTCGGTTTGCCTGATGTCCCAGTGCTCCATGACTGCGTGCCCCTGCTGCGGGCCCAGTTACTCATCGGGGAAAACCGGATCTCGGAAGCCAAAGAGCTGCTCTGGCGGCGGGGACAGAACCTGTTCGAGCGCGGCTACCGGTTCCCCGGGATCCTGCTCCTGCTGACTGCACTCGAAATCACACCAGATCCGGAGCAACTCCGCGAGGTGACCCAACTGGCTGAGATGCTCGACGGGGAATTTGTGCACGGATATCTCGCAGCGGTGACACTGCAGCATGACCGGGAACAGCGTTCAGGTGAACTCGTCGAGGTCGCGGAGCGTTTGGTCCGCTCCGGGCGGACCGGACTCGCCCTATCGCTCCTCCAGCGCAGCAGCTCGGACAGCGATCCCGCCGCCGCCGCGCTCAGGGAACGGCTCTCCGCCGAGATTTTGTCACGGGCGCCCGAGCGGGTCTACGAGACCGCCCGGGTGCACCCCCGACACACCACCCTCACAGGCCGTGAGGGAGAGGTCGCCCGGCTGATCGCGCAGGGACTCGGCAACGCCCAAATCGCTGACCTCCTGGTGCTGAGTGTACGGACAGTGGAGACGCACGTCCACCGCATCATGCGCAAGCTGAACTGCGGGAGCCGGCAACAGGTAAGAGCGCTGATTCTCGGCCTGGGCTAGGCCACCGGAGCAGCGCTTTCCGGTGATTCTCTCCTGAACCGGCTTGCGGGGTGTTGGACGGACACTGCCGCGACCGCTTGCTCCGGCGTCGCGCCAGCCGCGAGCGCCAGACAGAGTTCCGCGATGCGCTCGCTCGCCCGACCGTCCCCGTAGGGGGACGCAGTCCGTCGGAGCTCACGCTCCCGGTTCCGATCTGCCAGGATCGCCAGTGCCTCCGCCAGCAAATCGGCTTCAGGGGGCACCAATCGAGCAAATCCCGTCTCGATTGACTCCGGCCGTTCGGTGCTGCGTCGAACGACCAACAGCGGTTTCTTAAGGACGGTGCACTCCTCTTGGAGACCGCCCGAGTCCGAGAGCAGCAGCCGAGCTTCGCGTGCGCTCTCAAGGAACTCCGCATGCGACACCGAGGGAACCACGTCCAGTAGAGTTGCTCGTTCCGCCAACCCGAATCGGGTGATGGCCGCCCGAGTCCGGGGGTGAGCCACCAGACGGACTCCAAATCCCCGATCACACAGCGCCGCGAGGGCGTCCAAGATGCGGCCGAGCGCCGCGGCCGAATCGGTGTTCTCTGGACGGTGAATCGTCGCAAGCACATCCGGGGCCGCCTCGGCTGCGGCCCGGCTGCCCTCACGGCCCGAGTCGAGATCCGCGAGTGACTCCCAGGTCGACTCCACAATCGTGTTCCCAGTCACCAGCACGCGCGCCTGGTTGATCCCCTCAGCACGCAGGTTCTGCGCGTTATGCTCCGTCGCGGCACAGTGCACATCGGCGATCACGCCCGTGACGAGACGGTTCACCTCCTCCGGCATGGCTCGGTCTTGGGAGCGCAGGCCCGCCTCCACGTGGAGCACGGGAACCCCAGCGTAGTGCGCCGCCTGTGCCCCGGCCGACACCGAGTTCGTGTCCCCCTGCACGACAACCACCGCGGGCGGTCGCTCGGCAAACTCGGTGGAAAGGGCGGCCAGTGCCGTGGCAATCTGCATGCCCCGGCTCGTGCCTCCCACACCCGAGATGAACAGGTGCGGGTTGGGTAGCCGGAGCTGAGTAAAAAGCTGAGCGGACAATTCCGCGTCGTAGTGCTGACCGGTGTGGATGAGCCGAGCCCGCGACCCGAGCAAGCGGATCACCGGGGCGAGCTTGATGATTTCTGGGCGTGTCCCGAACACCACGGCGATGTCCCCCGCGCCGAGGATCTCCGAACGCGCCGTGACCGGGATAGGCTCCGAGGAGGCGCTTTCTGGTGGCAAGAAGTTTCGGGTGTGCATCGTGTCAACCTATTCTGTCTGTGGTGGTCGGGGGCAGGCCGAGGGGTCACTCGGAGAGCACGCTGGATACCTCTGCCCGGTTGCGCGCGCCCGTCTTGCGCAGGATGCGATGTACGTGGGTTTCCACGGTGCGAATACTGAGCACCAGGGTCTCTGCGATCTCCCGGTTGCTGCGCCCCGCGCCCAGGAGCAGAGCAACATGATTCTCACGCTCTGTGAGCTGCACCTGAGTTCGAAAGCGCACCGATCGGTAGGGACCATCCGTGAGCGTTCGTTCGAACGCTCTGCGGTGTCCGGCCACCACGGGGTCTCCCCCGTCCGGGAAGGCGTCCACGTCCCAGCTGTTCGCCTGATCGTAGAGGTGCAGGGCGAGGCCGCTCAGCCCAGCGTTGCGCAACTGCACGGCGAGCGCGGGAACCTCCGTGGCCGAGCGCCGCTCCAGCGCTCCGAGCGCGGCCAGGACGAGCCGACCTGCGGTGACATCCGTCTCAGCCAGACGGGCACCGAGTGCATCGCGCCTAGAAACGGACGGGGCGATTTCAACCGAGCTCAGCATGTGGAAGACTGCGGCGTAGCTCGCGCCCCGTGCCCAGAGCGCCTCGCCCGTGTCCCACAGGGCGTCCGCCGCCCCCTGAGTCCGGTTTTGGTGCACGGCTTGGGTGGCCTTCGCCCACGCCCGCCCCTGCATAGGGAGGGCGCCTTCCGGGAGCCGCGCCTGTCGCATCGTGGCGAGATGGCCCTCTGCCCGATCAGGGTGTCCAAGCCGGAGCGAGAGCGCCGCAGCCACGCTTTCCAGCATGAATCCGGCGGTGCTTGCCTCGAGGAATCGCGGGGTCCCCCGAGCGCGAACACTGAGGCTAGGAGCCGCTCCAGAGCCTCGAGTCGACCGTCTCCCAACAGACAGAGGGCGAGCACAGCGGCATGGGTTCGCTCGCGGTCCGCAGACAATGCTCTCCGGGCCTGCTCCAACCCGGCCCGGGCCCAGCTCTCCGCAGCGCGAGCCTCTCCGAGGCCGATCGCCGCGACCGCGTCGAGCGCCTCGAGCTCCGCGTCGACACCATCGGTGCCGTCCCCGCTGGGCCGAGACCGGGTGAGCTCGTCTCGTGCCAATCCCAGGCGCCCCGTGACCACGAAGAGCAGCACCCGGCCGCGCCGCAACACATCACGCACCCCGTCGGACAGCGCTTCGTCGTCGGCCAGTGTGCGCTCAGCGTCCGCCGGCACCCGGTCAAAACGGATTCGGAGCATCACCGCGGCGGCCGCGGTCGCCCGCGCCCACGGGCCGAGGACCGCGCCCTCCGCCTCCAGTTCCGAGAGGGCGCCCGAGAGGTCCCCGGAGCTGGTGACACGCCACTCGGCCCGGAGCATCACCAGCTTCGCGGTGTCCTCGGCATTACTCCCTCGACCCGCGTGCAGCAGTACGGCCTCAATCTGAGCGGCTGGAGCGTCCGCACTCGCCAGCGCTCTCGCGAAGCGGACTGCGGATCCAGCATCTTGCAGAAGCTCCCAGGCAGCGCCAGCACTTCTGGCACGGTTCTGCTCCTGTTCCTGAACCAATCGGGCATGCACCAGGTTGTGCTCCGAGGAGGGCGGCCACCCCGGAGTCCGATCGCCCGGGAGGAAGCGTCGACCGCTGTCCGGGGCGCCGGTTCCGCGCGCGATGCGTTCCTGTAACCGAAGCCGTCGCACAGTAAACGGCTGCTGGCGAAAGTACTCGCCCAGAAGCGGGGGGAACACTGTGATGAGACGGCGTCGATCGGTTGTCGCGATGCGGAGCAGACCCCGCTGTTCGAGCCGCTCGATGCTGTCCCAGCCGATGAGCGCTGCCAGAGCGTCGCCGTCTGCCGTTTCCGCGAGGGAGAGGGTCTCCGCGTCCTCTCGGAGTCCCGCAGTGAGCGAGATCAGCAGGGTGTCGATAACTCCGCGGAGGGAGGGATCCCAGAGGTCCCCGGTGACCGTCCACACACCGCGCAACTCGCTGAGCCGGCCGTTCTCCAGGGCTGCGTCTACGATGCGCAGGGCCAGTCCGACGATGCCACCCGACTTGACTAGGATGCGCGCTGTGGTCCCAGGGTCGACGGCACCGCCCAGGCGATCACTCAATACGAGCCTCAGATCCTCAAAGTCCAGTCCCGCCAGCTCCAGGGTGATCGCCGGCTGCGAGGAAGGCGAGGCGCCACCACGGCGCCGCTTCGGAGCGCCGCCGATCTGAGCGATGCCGCGCACGACCGGCGTTCCGTGCATGCTGCGCATCGCTTCAATCACCGACCAGGAGGCCGCATCGACCCAGTCGCTCTGGTCAATAATCACCGCAGAGCGCTGCTGAGAGGTGCCGAGTACCTCTTCGATGCTCTGCCCCAGCGTGGGCACGATGCCATGAGGGAACCGAAACCCGGAGGCAAACAGACTCCCGTATGGGGTCTCCCGAAGCGCGGCTACTCCCCGCAGCCGGATTATCCGCCAGCCTTGTTCTTCGGCCCGGTGCGCCAGCTCCTGCAGAAAGCGGCTGCTTCCGATGCCGCGGGATCCGAGCACATCGAGACTGCGTCCCGTGTGCAGGACGGCGCAGGCACGGCGCAGCTCCGGTTCGCGTCCCCGAAGGATTCGGGACGGTCTGAACATGGGTGCCTCCTCATCGCTATGGCCGGTCGTGAACGCGGTGGGACCCAGTCTGGGACCGGATCCCACCGGTGAGAATCAACCCCGGAGCCTGCACGGAGTCACCTTCACCAGCTGGGATAGTTGACCTCTCGGGCCTCGATTCTTTTGGGGGAACCGCGACGCGGGAGGTGACTCTCAGTGGACATCGCCTCACCACGATCTGGTCTGGGCGGCGCCCCTTCGCTCTCCCAGTGTGGGGCGGGAATACCCGGAGCGGTCCTGCCGCGGGGACGAAGCCGAGTCGTGGCCACCGATCTGCGTACCCCGAGCCGCATGTGTCCATGGTGCGAGCCGACACCGTAAGTAGTGATGCGACCGGGGAGACCTCAGAAAAGCCGGTGCGCCTGCACCACGGCGAAGCTGGGGCAAAATGGCTACGCCACAACTCCGTCTCTACCGCACAACCAATTCCAGCCGGAGCTTCCTGTCAGCCAGATGCGCGAGTTACTCGCCGCGGTGATCGGGGCGAACGGTGTGCTGATCGTTGCGGGCGAAACTGGTTCAGGCAAGACCACATAGCGGTCCAAGATCGCGCTCTCGCTCGGCCGCGCCCGGATCGTGCACACCCCGCTACCCCGCTTTGAGGCCCGCTCGATCTCCGAACGAATCGCAGAGGAGCTGGTCGACGAGCTCAGCAGGATCGTCGGTTCCCAGGTGAGCTTCAGGGACCAGGGTTTGGCGCGCCTGCCGCGGCACTTCCGCTCTACGGTCGCCCCACCGCGGTGAGGCAACACCAGGTGTTCGAGAGGGACCGCACGCAGGGAGCTCGCCGGGTCATTCTCTCCACCAATCTGGCGGGCACGATCCCCTGGCACCCGGGATCCCCGCTACGTGGTGGACGCCGGCAGCAGGTAAGAGCGCTGATTCTCGGCCCGAGTTAGGCCACCGGAAAAGCGGTTCTGCTCTACGCCAAGGTCGATTTCCTGGCTCCGCTCGGCATCACTGAGCGCGAAATCCTGCGCGCCTGCCTCGCCTCGCCTCGCCGACCCTGCTGACCAGCAAATCCTGGGGATCTGAGGGGCACGATTCCCTCGGAGTGAATGCGCGGTGTTCACAGAAATTGCCTGGCACCGCCAATACCAAAACAGCCCCGCCGAAGCGGGGCTGTTCACACGAGTGGATCTGAGGGGATTCGAACCCCTGACCCCCTGCATGCCATGCAGGTGCGCTACCAACTGCGCCACAGACCCGTGGAAGTCGGAGGAATACTCCCCCGACAACTCCTCTACTCTACTATATTCACCCCACGGCGCCGCAAATTGTGCGATCCCGGGCGTGCCCCAGCAGCGTAGACTTATTCGTTGATCGAGACGGGGGCGGTTGCCACCGCTGGGGTCTCGATCATGGCAGAAATATCAATGACCGGGCAGTCCTGCCAGAGCCGCTCAAGCTGGTAGAAGTCACGTTCTTCCTGGTGGAAGACGTGCACGAGGATGTCACCGAAGTCGAGCAACACCCAGCGGCCACTTTCGCGCCCTTCGCGGCGGATCGTGCGCACCCCGGCTTCGTTGAGCTCATCCTCGATGGCGTCCGAGATCGCCTGGACATTGCGCTCAACGCTGCCAGTAACGATCAGGAACGCGTCAGCGAGGCCGAAGTGCTCAGTAACTTCGAGCGCGACGGGTGCGACTGCGCCTTTTTCATCGGCAGCGCGAACCGCCAACTGAAGATCGGCCAGAAAGTCGCGCCGTGGAGTGGTCTGCGTGTTCAGTGTGTTTCCTTTGATTGGTCGTCGAGCGAGCGAGCGAGGATCGGCTAACCGAACATCCCGTTGCTCGCACCCCAAATCCCGAGCGCCACGACAGCGAGCAGGAGCCCGCCACCGGTGAGCGAGAGCACGAGGGGCAGTTTACTGTGTTCCTTCGCCGGTTTTGCGACGACGGGAATGCTGGAGTCCATCCGTGCGCTGACTGCGCGGCGGGCGGAAATGGGCGCCGGGCCTTCACCAGTGATCTGCGGATCCCCAGTCAGCTCACCGGTGATCGGATCCATCTCGATGGAGTCGTGCAGCGCCGAGTGGCCGCCCGTCTCACCCAACGATTTCGGCAGTTTCAGTGAACCTGTGACGTACAGTTCCCCGGTACCACCGAGCGGACCGGTGAGCCCGCCGGTATCCTCAGGCATTGTCGGCAGGATCAAGGCTGAGGTGTTGGTTCCACCGGCAGAGCCCTCTTGCGCGACCGCTCGCGAGATGAGGTCGTCGAAGTCGCCCTGTTCTTCGGGTGTCCCAGGCGCAGTGAGATTGCGAGTCGCGGGATCATCAAAGACGGATCGCCACTCTTCTGGCGGAGCAATATCCGGGAACGAGTAGCTCGTCTTGGGTGCGGTCTCGGGCTCGGGCTTCGCCGGAGCGGCCTCGGGCTCGGCGACCGCGGCAAACGCGATCGTCTCATCGGGAACCACGGGCCCCGTAACGGGCTCCGGCACGACCTCGGCCGTGATGGGCTCAGCTGCCGGAACCTCGGGTGCTTCCTCCACGACTACAGCCTCGACCGTTTCCACGATCACCTCGGCAGCGGGCGCAGGATCGGTCTCACGGCTTGCCTCATCAGCGACGTCCACAGCTTCCGCAGCTTCCGCAGGAGCATCGGCGGCAGCAGCGTCTTCGACCGCAGCAGCGTCTCCCGCGGCGGACTCATCGGCACCACGGCTGCGCTTCCAGGGGAAGCGACGCTTCGTCTTCGCGGCGGGCTCGGCTTCTTCGGCGGCCGGAGCCGTCTCCGAGTCCTCGGCCGAATCAATCGTTTCGGCCGAAGGCGCGACAGGCGCCGCAATTGGAGTAGGCAGTTCAGCCTCGGCGGCGTCCGCCTGGATCTCAGCCACCGCATCAGCGGGGCCGTCAGTCCCAGCAGCTGCTTCGGCCTGCTTCTCAGCGGCCCGCAGTTCCTCAACGGTGAACGGCTCGGTGGGAGGCGACATCAGTGAGTCGAAGTCCATCTCACCGGTCAGCGGCTTCACCACGACCGGTTCGGACGCAAGCTCGGCCTCAACCCGGTTATCCGCAGACTCCGCAACGGGTGCGTCAGCGACGATGTCCTCGCGCTCGGCAGGAGCCTGAGCGGGCTCCTCCACCGCGGCAACCTCGACGGCGGGCTCCTCGGCAGCTGGCTCCTCAGCCGCGCTTTCCGCCTCAATGGCGGGAGCTTCCGCCTCAACGGCGGGCGCTTTGGTCTCCTGCGGAGTTCCCGATTCGGCGCTCTGCGCTGCAAGTGCTTCCTCGCGCAGCTGACGCATCTCGCGCCGGCTGCGCGGCGTTCCATCCTCGTGGAACGGGGAGATCTCAATCTCGCCCTGCTCCGTGGCGCTCGGCGCTGGGGCCTCCGCCGCGGAGGGGCTATCGGGCGCGAGCTCAGTAACTTCTGAGAGATCAAGCGCGCCAGTCTCGCCCATCTCCCGCAAACGCAGCTCACGGCGCGTCAGCGGTCGTTGTTGGTCCTGCTCACTCATCCTCAGTCGCTTCCTCGGTGTACAGCTCGTGCTTTGCAATGTACTGCACGACACCGTCCGGCACGAGGTACCACACCGGATACCCCCTCGCTACCCGCGCACGGCAGTCTGTTGACGAGATCGCCAACGCGGGAACTTCTAACAAGCTTACGTGCTCACCAGACAATCCTGAAAGCGAGAGCTCATGTCCCGGCCGAGACACAGCAATGAAGTGGGCCAATTCCCACAGCTTGTCTACATCTTTCCAACTCAGAATCTGCTCAACAGCGTCCGCGCCCGAGATAAAGAACAGCTCGGCTTCGGGATACATCTGCCTGAGATCGCGGAGCGTATCGACCGTGTAGGTCATTCCGGAGCGGTCGACGTCCACGCGACTCACGGTGAATCGCGGGTTCGATGCCGTCGCGATCACCGTCATCAGGTATCGATGCTCACTGGGCGACACATTGGTCTTTTGCCACGGCCGCCCAGTTGGCACGAAAATGACCTCGTCGAGCCGAAAGCTCTGTGCGACTTCACTTGCCGCGACGAGGTGTCCGTGATGGATCGGATCAAACGTTCCGCCCATCACCCCAATGCGACGCTTCGAAGTCACAGTCTGGTGGGGTGGTTAGTGCTGGTCAGCGCCGTGCTCGCGCGCGTACGCCTCAGCCTTCGGCGAGTGACGGTTCGCAACGTCGCGGAATGCGAACGTAACGATCGCGAGCGCGGTGAAGGCAGCAAAAGTAATCAGGCCGAAAACGGGGGCCGGGAACGGCAGCTCGTTGACGATGTGGGCGCCCTCTTCCGAGGCTACGGCGATCGTGGCGAGAAGTGACATGGAAACCCCTGCATTCGTGACGGTATTGGATACTACGCTTCAGTGTACCGCGTCTGCTTAGCGGATCTGCCCGCCGCCACGCACCAGCCACTTGGTGCTCGTCAGTTCAGCGAGCCCCATCGGGCCGCGGGCGTGCAGCTTCTGCGTCGAGATTCCGACCTCGGCACCAAATCCGAATTCGCCACCGTCTGTGAAGCGGGTCGAGGTATTCACCATCACCACCCCAGAATCCACTTCTGCGAGGAAGCGCTCGGCATTCGCGTAGTCCTGCGTCACAATCGACTCCGTGTGATGGGTGGAGTATCGCGCGATGTGGGCAATCGCTTCATCGAGTGAGTCCACCACACGGATCCCCATCTCGAGCGCAAGGTGTTCGGTCGCCCAGGTCTCGTCATCTGCCTCGGCGATCCCGTCAAGGCTTGCGCGAGCGGCGCCGTCTCCGCTGAGGGCCACACCGGATTCCTGCAGTTCTCGGGCGAGTCGTGGCAGCATGCGCGCTGCCGCATCCCGGTGCACGAGCAGCGTTTCTGCTGCATTGCACACGCTCGGCCGATGCGTCTTCGAATTCGTCACGATCGCGGCCGCCATCTCTTCGTCTGCGGTCGCATCGACGAACACGTGCACGATGCCCGATCCAGTCTCAATGACCGGCACCGTGGACTCCTGCACCACCGTCGAAATCAAGCCGGCGCTCCCCCGCGGGATGAGCACATCGATGTAGCCGCGAGCGCGCATCAAACGCGACGCACCCTCACGTCCGAACTCGTCGATCGTCTGCACGGCGTCGCCGTCCAAGCCCACACTTGAGAGTGCGCGCTGGATCAGGTTGACGAGTACCCGGTTGCTGTTCTCGGCAGCGGTGCCCCCACGCAGCACCGCCCCGTTGCCGCTCTTGAGCGCGAGTGCGGCAATGTCGATCGTGACATTGGGACGAGCCTCATAGATTGCTCCGACGACGCCAAACGGTACCCGCACCTGATTGATGCGGATTCCATTTGCCAGCGTTGAACCTCGCAGCACCTCCCCAACTGGATCAGGGAGGGCGATCACGGTGCGCACGGCTGCCGCCAGCCCAAAGAGGCGTGTTTCGTCGAGCCGCAGGCGGTCGAGCAGGCCGTCGCCGATTCCGTTCTGGGCCCCCAGAGCGAGATCCTTGGCGTTTTCCGCCACAATCTCTGGGACGCTCGACTCCAGCGCAGCAGCAATGGCCTCCAGCGCGGCGTTTTTCTGCGCGGTGGTGACGGTCGCGAGCGACTTGGCGGCCACCCGGGCGCGCTCAAGCTGTGCAAGGAAGGGATCAGCGTTGGTCATGATCCCACCTTAGCGGCTCGCCGGCCACCGAGTCTTTCATGCGCTATGGTGCGCCCCAGTCCAGACGCGCAGTGACGTCTGAGCTTGGAGACTCAGCTACGCAGGATCCGGCCGCCCGTCGAAGCGGGTTCCGTGCGTCGCCCCATCAAGGACAGCGGGGAACAGCTTCGTCTCTGTGAGCAGCACATGCGTACCGGCGTCCGCAGCGAGCCGTGCGGCCTCAACTTTTGTGGCGGCACCTCCCGTGCCCCAGCCTGATTGCACTGCCCCAATTTCGATTCCGTCGAGCGCATCCCCATAGGGGACGTGCGGGATTCGCTCCGCGCCGACCACCGTCGGAGGTGCCGTGTACAGCGCGTCAACGTCTGAAAGCAGCACGAGCCGGTCCGCTCCGATCAGCCGCGCGACGAGAGCCGCAAGGCGATCATTGTCGCCAAAGCGGATCTCGTGGGTGGCGACGGTGTCGTTCTCGTTGATAATCGGGAGAATTCCGAGCTGCAGCAGTCGTTCGATCGCCCGCTTCGCGTTCCCACGGTGCGTCGGGTTCTCCATATCGTGCGCCGTGAGGAGCACCTGCCCTGCGATGATCTCGTGGCTACTCAGCGAACGCTGGTAGCGATTGACCAGAATGTTCTGGCCGACCGCGGCAGCAGCCTGCTGTGTCGCGAGGTCATCAGGCCTGGCCGCAAGATCAAGAAACGGAACTCCGGTGGCGATCGCCCCGCTCGAGACGAGAATCACCTCGGCTCCGGCAGCGTGCAGGCGTGCGAGCGATGAGACCAGAGTCGGGATCTGGGCGGCGTTGTCGCCGCTGACCGAAGAAGAGCCGACTTTGACGACGACCCGTCGTGCGCCGAGGAGTTCGTCCCCGACGCTCACGACTCTTCGCTCCACATCCCCGATTCCCGCTCTCGTTCGAGCTGAGCGCGAGCTTCAGCCTTCGCGTCCATCATGCCGTGATACTCGTCACGGCGCTCTTTGTTCGTGCGACGTGGAGTCGCCTCGAACCGAGCGTCCGATCCGCGCGCACCCATCTGTACCTCGGCAGCGCTCGTGAGAGTCGGCTCCCAGTCGAACACGACGCCTGCGCCCGGCCCGATCACCACAGCAGATCCGGCCACGGCACCAGCCTTGACGAGTGCGTCGTCGATGCGGAGTTTCTGCAGACGATCAGCGAGGTAGCCCACGGCCTCGTCGTTCGTAAAGTCAGTCTGCGCCACCCACCGTTCAGGCTTCTCACCCAGGATCCGGAAGATCGTTCCGTAGGTGCCACCCTCCGTGACAATGCGGAATCCGCCATCGTTCACGGCGCGCGGCTTCAGCACAATGCGCGGCTGCTCTGGTGTCTCAGCCAGTTGCTTCGCCCGTGTTTCCTCAACGAGTTCACCGAGTGCATAGCCCAGCTCACGGAGCCCCTCATGTGAGACAGTCGAGATCAAGAACACACGGTAGCCAAGCGCTTCGAGTTCGGGGCGAACAAACTCCGCGAGCTCACGCGCTTCGGGCACGTCGATCTTGTTGAGGGCCACAAACTGAGGCCGCTCGAGCAGCGGTGTCTGGCCCTCGGGAACGGGGTAAGCGCCCAGCTCTGCGCGGATGACGTCAAGATCTGAGAGCGGATCCCGATCCGATTCGAGCGTCGCACAGTCGAGTACGTGCAACAGCGCGCTGCAACGCTCAACATGGCGCAGGAAGTCGAGTCCGAGCCCCTTACCCTCACTCGCGCCCTCGATGAGCCCGGGAACGTCAGCGACGGTGAACCGTGCCTCGCCCGCTTGAACGACACCGAGATTGGGGTGCAGCGTGGTGAATGGGTAGTCGGCGATCTTCGGCTTGGCCGCGCTCATCGCCGCGATCAAACTCGATTTCCCGGCGGACGGGTAGCCGACGAACGCAACATCGGCGATCGTCTTCAATTCCAGCGTCAGAGAACCGGCCCAGCCTTCAGTGCCGAGCAGTGCAAACCCGGGGGCTACACGCTTTGCGCTCGAGAGCGCGTTGTTCCCGAGGCCACCCAAGCCGCCCTTGGCCGCGATATAGCGCATGCCGGGCTCGGTCATATCGATCAGGGTCTCCCCCGCCGAATCCTTCACCACTGTGCCGATCGGAACTGAGAGGATCAACTCCTCACCGTTCGTCCCTGCGCGGTACCCGCCTGCACCGTAGCCACCGTTTTCAGCCGTAAGGTGCGGGCGGCGGTGGTACTCCAGCAGCGTGGTGACCTGCGGATCAGCAACGATCACAATGTCGCCACCGTTGCCTCCAGCACCACCGTCGGGGCCCGCGAGCGGCTTGAACTTCTCACGCCGGGTCGATACACACCCGTTCCCGCCTCGTCCGGCCTGGAGGTGCACCTGCACCTGGTCAACGAATGTCACCATGCTGAGAAAATCCTTCGGTAGATACGGCAAAAGGCGAGCCGAAGCCCGCCTCGCCGTCGAAAAGCCTGTGGTTAGGCTGCGGAAACGATGTTGACGACCTTGCGGCCGCCCTTCGCGCCGAACTCGACTTCGCCCGCCGAAAGGGCGAACAGTGTGTCGTCCTTGCCGCGGCCGACGTTGACGCCGGGGTGGAAGTGGGTTCCGCGCTGACGCACGATGATTTCGCCTGCGTTGACCTGCTGGCCACCGAAACGCTTCACGCCGAGGCGCTGCGCGTTCGAGTCGCGGCCGTTGCGGGTGGAGCTGGCGCCCTTCTTATGTGCCATGAGTCTCTACTCCTTGAATCGTAGGTAAGCGTTACTTGATGCCGGTGACCTTGAGGCGCGTCAGATCCTGACGGTGCCCCTGGCGGCTCTTGTAACCGGTCTTGTTCTTGTATCGCTGGATCACGATCTTCGGTCCGCGGAGATCATCGAGGACCTCTGCCGTGACCTTCACCTTGGCGAGCGCTGCCGCGTCGGTCGTGACCTTCTCGCCATCAACGAGCAGGACGGCGGGAAGCTCAAGCTTGCCCTTTGCGTCACCTGCAACGCGATTGACGGTAATGATCGAGCCGACCTCGACCTTCTCCTGACGGCCGCTTGTGCGCACTACTGCGTAAACCACTTGTCACCCTTTTCTTGAGGATTGTCTTTCGTGTCGAAGAGCGGCCGCGCCGACTTCGAAGTCTGAGGTGTCGCCGCCGGAGCAGCACCAACGCTCAATAATATCTTGATGCACCTGTGATGGTCAAATAGGCGCACCCGCGTGTCACTCTTCTTCGTGCTCCTTGCGACGCACCGTCGCCTCCAGCGCCTCGGCGAGCGCGAGCTGCGCCGCCTGGGCGTCATCGGGACGCGCATCGTTCCCGGTACGCAGCGGAGCCGTTGAGACGCGGCGATTCCGCGCCCGTCCGGTTCCCGCGCTCGGGGCGTCGGGCAGCGCATTCAGCACAGAATCGAGCAGGTTTCCGCCCGACGCCGGCTGTGCGTGCTGCACGGGAGCTGTGAATGATGAACCCGCGTCATGCTCAGCTTCGACGTTCCGCGCTGAGCGGGCAGGAACTCGGCCCGTGGCGCGCTGGCCGCGCTGCTGCTGCGCCGGCTGCTCAGGCTCGGACACGTGGCGTTCGGAATCTTCCTCGTGTTTCGAGGCCGGGATCGTAGAAGCTGCAACCTGAGCGAGCATATTCTTCGCGCCATCAGAAATCGCGTGCGTCTGCGCCGCAGTCTTTGCGTCCTGATGGTGCTGCTGCGGCTGCGGGGTCTGCTGATGCTGCTGCTGGCCATTGCGACCGCTGCGCTTTGAACTCCGAACCGGTGCTTCGCTGCGATGCTTCGTCACGGGCTCATGGTGCACGATGACACCGCGGCCCGCGCACACGTCGCACGGCTCACTGAACGATTCAAGCAGCCCCAGACCCAGCTTCTTACGGGTCATCTGCACGAGGCCGAGCGAGGTCACCTCGGCGACCTGATGCTTCGTACGATCACGGCTCAGGCACTCCACCATGCGGCGAAGCACAAGGTCCCGATTCGATTCGAGCACCATGTCGATGAAGTCGACGACGATGATGCCACCGATGTCGCGTAGCCGAAGCTGACGCACGATCTCCTCGGCGGCCTCCAGGTTGTTCTTCGTCACCGTCTCCTCGAGGTTACCGCCCGAGCCAACGAACTTCCCGGTGTTCACGTCGACCACGGTCATGGCCTCGGTGCGGTCGATCACGAGCGATCCGCCAGAGGGAAGCCAGACCTTGCGATCGAGCGCCTTGGCGATCTGCTCCGTGACGCGATACTCGTCGAACACGTCCCGCTCACCGGTGAAGCGCTCGACGCGCGGCAACAGATCTGGGGCGACCTGCGACAGGTAGTTCTCGATCACCGTGTAGGTGTCCTCGCCCGAGATCAACAGGCGCTGGAAGTCTTCGTTGAAGACGTCTCGCACGATCTTGATCAGCATGTCTGGCTCGGAGTGCAGCAGAACGGGCCCGCCACCCTTCGCAACACGCTTCTGGATCGATTCCCACTGACGGGTCAAACGCTGCACATCGTGCGTGAGCTGATCCTCGGTGGCTCCTTCGGCCGCGGTGCGGACGATCACGCCTGCGCCGGTAGGGAGCACCTCTTTGAGGATCTTCTTCAGGCGCGCACGCTCGGTATCGGGCAGTTTGCGCGAGATCCCGTTCATGGCCCCACCGGGCACGTAAACCAGGAAGCGACCTGGCAGCGAGATCTGGCTCGTGAGCCTCGCACCCTTGTGGCCCACGGGATCTTTCGTGACCTGCACGAGAATCTGATCGCCCGGCTTGAGCGCATTCTCGATCTTGCGTGCGGTGTTGCCGCCCTCGAATTCAGACCAGTCCACCTCGCCGGAGTACAGCACGGCGTTGCGTCCTCGGCCGATATCAACGAAGGCCGCTTCCATGCTCGGGAGCACGTTCTGCACGCGACCAAGGTAGACGTTGCCAATGAGCGAGCTTTCGCTCGAGCGTGCCACGTAGTGCTCAACAAGAACTTTGTCCTCGAGCACACCGATCTGCACGCGATCCGCCGTGGTGCGAACGATCATCTCGCGGTCGACTGATTCACGGCGCGCGAGAAACTCGGATTCCGTGATCACCATACGGCGGCGGCCGGCATCGCGGCCGTCACGGCGACGCTGCTTCTTCGCTTCGAGACGCGTCGAGCCCTTCACCTTCTGGGGCTCGGTGATCAGCGGCGCCTGGCGGAGCGGGCGGCGAGGAGCCTCGTCCTCGGAGTGCTGCTGCTCGCTGCCACCGCTACGACGGCGGGTGCGGCGATTCTCAGAGCGCTGCTCGCGTTCTTCCTGCTCGACCTCTGGCTGCATGTGCTGGTCGAGAATGTCGTCGAGCTGACGCAGCTCGCTGGGGCGGAGCTCGCTGCGGCGGGGGCGCGGTGGAACCGGCGGCACGTCAGGCGCGAGAAAGATCAGCCGGGTCGTCGCACGGAAACGTTCCTGCGGCGACATGTCGGCGAGCGGCAACACGAGCTGCGGATGAGCCGACGCCTGAGGACTCTCTGGTGCGGCCGAGGCATCGGCTGCATCCTGAGTCACATCGGCGGGCGCCTCAACACCCGCGTCAGCTGCGTCCGCTGTGGCTTCATCCGAGTCGGCAGCTGCGTCGGGGACGACGTCCGTCAACTCGGTCGGTGTCTCGTCCGCCTGCGTTGCCGGAGCGATTCCCGCCCCGACCTCCTCGGGCGCTTCTGAGCCCGCATCGCGCTGCGGCTCTTCGTTCGGTTCTGATGTGGTCTGCTTCACCATTCCTGGTGTCTCCTTATACCCGGAGAAAGTCTTGCTCGCTCCGGCAATTCTTCTTGCGGGGAACCCGCGAATCCTGTTCTCCGCGGATGCCAACCATCCGCGCTCGGTCGTTCTTCGACCGGTGACGACCAGGAGGCCGCCAAAAGACTGTGCGTGCAGGCCCTGTTCAGGGTGCCCAGCACCGCACTTCATTATGTCACGGACTACTGGGAATGCGCAGTAGCACCACAGCGCACGTCGCCGAACCGGACGCCACAGACGCCATTCACCGCGCACTCACGGGAATGCGCAGGCGCCACAAGTAGGATCAGGCATATGAGCACTGAACCCCGCGTCGCATCGCGCCCAGTCGGCTTTGCCATCTTCACCATCATTGCTGGCGCGATCGGTCTATTCGCGTCCTGGGAGCTCCTCACGGAGTACATCAAGACGCTGCAGCAACCGGGGTACGTGCCCAACTGTGCAGTCAGCATTCTCGTGACGTGCGGCCCCAACATGGGCTCGTGGCAGGGCTCGGTGTTTGGGTTCAGCAACACCATCATTGGCGTCGCTGCTTTCATGGCTCCGATCTTCGTGGGCGTCGCGCTCCTCGCAGGGGCAACATTCGCGCCGTGGTTCTGGCGGGTCTACCAGCTCGGTCTGCTCGGCGGATTCGTGTTCATTTGCTGGCTGTTTACGCAGAGCGTGTTCTCCCTCGGTACGCTGTGCCCCTGGTGCATGGTGGTGTGGTCAGTCATGATCCCACTGTGGTGGTTCACTGCGTTCCGCCCCTACGCCGTCGGAGACATTCCGGTGTCCGAGCGTGCGCGGAGCGTGTTCACGCAGCTCTCGTCGTGGACCTGGGTGATCGTGCTCCTGGTCGTACTCGTGCTTGCGTTCATCGCGCAGATCCAGCTCGACTGGCTCGCGGAGTTCTCTCGCGCGTAGGCGAGACCGGTCGCTCTGCTCGGAAGCTCCTGTCGGTCAGTCCCCCACGAGCCGCGCCCAGAGCGCGTCGACCTGCGCAAGTGTGTGCGCTTCGCTCTCAGAGGTGTCGATGAGCACGTCAGCAACCGCCCGGCGCTCGGCGTCGCTCGCCTGATTGGCGATTCGGCTCCGAGCGTCTGTCTCCGCCATACCTCGCAACTGCACGAGCCGCTCGACACGCAGGTCCGCGGGAGCATCGGCGACGACGACAAGGTCGAATTCCATCTCCCGCGCGGCTTCAACAAGCAGCGGAATCTCGTAGACCACGACGGCATCTCCCGATTGCGCGCTGGCGTCAGCGAGCGCGCGCTCGTAGAGCCGCCGCACCTCAGGGTGCACAATCTGGTTGAGGGCCGCGAGAGCCTCCGGATCCTCAAACACGATGGTTCCCAGTGCGGCGCGATCCAGCTCACCGCGCTCGTCGAGCACTCGATCAGCTCCGAACCGAGACACTACGCATGCCAAGCCGGGAGAGCCAGGAGCGACAGCGTCGCGCGCGAGCTGATCCGCATCAATCCGGATCGCGCCGAGCGACTCGAGCCTGCGTCCGATAGTTGATTTCCCAGAGGCAATGCCCCCGGTGAGCCCGATCACCTTCATGGTGCTAGCGTAGCGGGACGTCCCCGATACTCCCCACCACCGGAGGCAGGCATGCTCGAACTCGTGACCGGCGCAACACTCGCGGTGTCCGCAGGGCTGAATGCCTATATTCCACTCCTGGGTCTCGGGCTCCTCTCCCGGTTCACCGACGTGGTCCAACTCCCAGCGGGATGGTCCTGGCTTGAGAACGGGTGGGCACTCGGGATCCTGGGTGTGCTGCTCCTCATCGAAGTGCTCGTCGACAAGGTGCCTGCCCTCGACACGGTGAATGACGTGCTGCAAACGGTGGTCCGCCCGGCCTCTGGTGGCATGGTCTTCGCGGCAGGATCCGCGAGCGACACCTTTGCTGTTCCGGATCCGGCGAGCTTCGTCACCTCAGCCCAGTTCTGGCCGTTCGTGCTTGGCATCGCAATCGCGCTCGTGCCGCACCTGCTCAAAACGATTGCCCGACCGGTGCTGAACGCGCTGAGTGCCGGCGCCGGCGCCGCAGTTGTGAGCTTCTTCGAAGACGTCGGGGCGATGCTGCTGACCGTGCTTGCTGTGATCGTGCCGCTTGTCGCACTCGCCGGTGTGGCACTCATTCTCGTGCTGCTCATCCGCCGCCTGAGTCGCGGGCTCCGAGAGCGTGCCGCCCAGCGCGCCATGCCGATCTCGCCCCCTGTCTAGCACCCCGTCTCCCCTTCCCTCCCTTCCGCACTCCCCCCTCGATTTCTCACCTTCGTCCTGACGGGCCCCAGCTGGTCGCCGGGGAGGGGGCCGCCGGAGGCCCGACGGAGGCCTGGCGGGCCTGTCTGAGAAACATCGGCACACTGCTCAGGCTCGCTGAGATCGCCGGCGCGGAGATCTCCGGGATCGCGGGATCGCGGGGATCACGGGGATCACGGGGATCGCCGAGGATCCGCCGGGGATCGCCGGAGTCAAGCTTCACACCTCGCGCCTCGAGACTCGGACATCCCGCCCCTAACGCCCGGGAACGCCGAAGGCCCGGCCACCGCGAACGGTGACCGGGCCTTCGAACTACTGGGGGTTAGTTACCCTCGAGCTGCGCCTTCAGCGCGGCGAGTGCCGCGTCGTCAGCGAGCGCACCGGACGAAGCCGAGTCGCTCGAGAAGCTCGAGCCGCCAGCCTCGGACACAGCCGGGGCCGCGATGACCTCGGTGAGCGAGGTAGCAACCTGCTTCTTGTGTGCTTCCCAACGCTCCTGTGCAGCTGCGTACTCCAGCTCCCACTTCTCGCGCTGAGTCTCGAAGCCTTCCTTCCACTCCTGAGTCTCAGGATCGAAGCCCTCGGGGTACTTGTACTCGCCGTTCTCGTCGTACTCCGTGGTCATGCCGTAGAGTGCGGGATCGAACTCGGTGCCCTCGGGGTCAACGCCGTCGTTCGCCTGCTTGAGGCTGAGCGAGATGCGGCGACGATCCAGATCGATGTCGATGATCTTGACGAAGACTTCCTGGCCGGCCGAAACGACCTGCTCAGCGAGCTCAACGTGCTGACCCGACAGCTCGGAGATGTGCACGAGGCCCTCGATGCCGTCTGCAACGCGAACGAACGCGCCGAAGGGGACGAGCTTCGTGACAACACCCGGGGCGATCTGACCGATCGCGTGGGTGCGAGCGAATACCTGCCAGGGATCTTCCTGCGTAGCCTTCAGCGAGAGCGAAACGCGCTCGCGATCCAGCTCGACGGAGAGCACCTCGACGGTGACTTCCTGGCCCACCTCGACCACGTCGGAGGCGTGCTCGATGTGCTTCCAGGACAGCTCGGAGACGTGCACGAGGCCGTCAACGCCGCCGAGGTCAACGAACGCGCCGAAGTTGACGATCGAGGAGATAACACCCTTGCGAACCTGGCCGGGCTTGAGCTCGGCGAGGAAGGAGGAGCGAGTTGCGGACTGCGTCTCTTCGAGGAGTGCACGACGCGAAAGCACAACGTTGTTGCGGTTCTTGTCGAGCTCGAGGATCTTGGCCTCGATCTCCTGGCCCAGGTACGGGGTGAGATCGCGCACGCGGCGGAGCTCGATGAGCGAAGCCGGGAGGAAGCCGCGGAGTCCGATGTCAACGATGAGGCCACCCTTGACGACCTCGATGACGGTGCCGGTGACGACACCCTCGTTCTCCTTGATCTTCTCCACGTCGCCCCAAGCACGCTCGTACTGAGCGCGCTTCTTGGACAGGATCAGGCGACCTTCTTTGTCCTCCTTCTGGAGCACGAGTGCCTCGACCGAATCACCGACCTGGACGACCTCATCGGGGTCGACGTCGTGCTTGATGGACAGCTCGCGCGAGGGGATGACGCCCTCGGTCTTGAATCCGACGTCGAGGAGCACCTCGTCGCGGTCAATCTTCACAACGGTGCCCTCGATGAGGTCTCCGTCGTTGAAGGACTTAATGGTCAGTTCGACCGCTGCAAGGAAGTCGTCGGCTGAGCCGATGTCGTTTACTGCGACCTGCTTGCTCGTGGTCGTTGCGTTCGTCATGTAATTGGTCTCCAGAATGGACAGGATAGTCAGGCGGGAGCGCGTTGACCCTCGGGTCTCGACGTGAGAAGTGAGGCACGTCCCGCATATGGACATGGTTGAGTCGCCACAAATGTGACGGTTCAGTCTACCTCGATTCAGGATCGCTGAGCAAGCGCTGAATTGCGGCGATTCTGGGCCACCAGAGCGGCCACAGCGAGGACCACCGCGATCAGCACGAACGACAGCACCAGGATCACCTGAATGTTCGACTGAATGGTGTCGGTGCTCCAGATGAGCAGCTCAGGATTCCAGCTCCAGGGCTCACCGACCACGCGCGAAACCGCCCACTGCATCGTCGGCACGGTCGCAGCCGCCACGACCGAAACGAGCGCTGCGGCCCAGAGCGGTGAGCCAGGCAGGTAGCGAATGATGAGC
Organism: Leucobacter luti; assembly: GCF_019464495.1. NCBI lineage: Bacteria > Bacillati > Actinomycetota > Actinomycetes > Micrococcales > Microbacteriaceae > Leucobacter > Leucobacter luti. The sequence continues at coordinate 533,296 of NZ_CP080492.1, forward strand.
GCAGACAGCCAGAGCGGGATCGCGCCGATCGCTGCGAGCGGCAGCATGACGCTCGGCCACGCTTCAGGCTGCCCGGTCGCCAGGGCGACAACACCGAGGAACAGCACAAGCGCTACGGTGTCGATCGCGAGCGAGAGCACTGTACGGTGGCGAGTCAACGGCGCAGGCAGCGGCGCGATCCGAAGCAGAATCGGCACAAAAATGAGCAGCAGGCCAAACAGCACCGCGGTGATTACGAGCCAGATCCACGGCCCGCGCGAGAACTGCGCCCACACCACAGTCATCAACACGACAAAACTCACGAGGGCTCCCCCGAGCACGGCCCACCCCCGCTGCGGAACCTTCAGCAGCGGCAGCGTGGTGAGGCAAAACGCGAGCGCGACAGCGGGGAGCACGATCCAGAACCAGCTGAGCGTGTGAGAGACCGATATATTCACGATGAAACAGCTCAGGATCGCTGCCGCATACGCGATCCCGGTGCTCCAGAGAATCGCGGATCGCCAGCCGCGGTACGCTTTCGCGTCGCGTTTGTCCGCGCGCCCCTCGTGGTCTTCACTCGCGCCGAGCAGCTCCTGGCCGGTGACGCCGAGTTCCTTGGCGAGCGCCTGCACCATCGTGATATCCGGGTAGGAGAGGCCGCGCTCCCACTTCGAGACGGCGGACTCAGTGACGTGGAGCCGAGCCGCAAGCTCGCGCTGCGTGAGACCGGTGGCGCGCCGGCGCTCGGTCACGAAGCGACCGAGATCGCGGCGCGTAATGTCTGGGCTCATCAGTAGGGTCTCCGTGTTCATAGTTGTATGACACCACGTCGGAGCGGGTCACAACCACGAATCCGCGTATTTCCGAGACTCGACCGTTCGGCCAGTCCCGGAAATACGCGGATTTCGGGTGGTGCTGCGGTGCAGCGGGGGTTATTGTGCGGTGCTGCAGCGGTGCGGTCGTGGTGCTGCGCACCGCCGCACCAACCCGACTAGTGCGCTGCGGCGTTCCAGTTCGCGCCGTGGCCCACCTGCACCTCCAGCGGCACCGAGAGTTCGGCTGCGCCGGCCATCTCCTCACGCACGATCACCTCAAGCTGATCCCACTCACCGTCAGCGACCTCAAACATGAGCTCATCGTGGATTTGCAGCAGCATCCGCGATTTGAGTTCCGCGGAGCGCATTCGTCCCTCGACCCCGATCATCGCGATCTTGATGATGTCGGCCGCTGAACCCTGAATCGGGGCGTTGAGGGCTGCGCGCTCCGCGTTCTCCCGGAGCACCCGATTCGGGCTGGCGAGGTCGGGGAACGGACGACGCCGGCCGAAGATTGTCTCGGTGAAGGTATCCCGCTTGGCTTGGTCAACGACTGAACGCAGGTAGTCCCGCACCCCGCCGAAACGCTCGAAGTAGTCCGTCATGAGTTGCTTCGCCTCAGCGGCGGAAATACCGAGCTGCTTCGAAAGCCCAAATGCCGAGAGCCCATATGCAAGCCCGTATGACATAGCTTTCACCTTGGAACGCATCTCGTTCGAGACTTCCTCTGGCGGCACGCCAAAGATCCGCGATCCGACGAAGCGGTGCAGATCCTCACCAGCGTTGAACGCTTCGATGAGCCCCTCGTCACCCGAGAGGTGGGCCATGATCCGCATCTCGATCTGAGAGTAGTCGGCGGTCATCAGCGTCTCGTAGTCGCCCGAGTGGATGAAGCCCTCGCGGATCCGGCGGCCTTCTTCCGAACGCACCGGGATGTTCTGGAGGTTCGGGTCCGTCGAGGCGAGACGCCCCGTGCTCGATCCGGTCTGGACGAACGTGGTGTGGATCCGGCCATCCGGCTGCACCGCTTTGATGAGCGTCTCCACCATCTGGCGCAACTTATTCGCATCGCGGTGAGCGAGCAGGGCGACGAGGAAGGGGTGCGGCTTCTTCTGCTGCAGGTCTGCGAGCGCTGCTGCATCGGTCGTGTAGCCACTCTTCGTCTTGCGTGTCTTCGGCATGTCGAGCTCTTCGAACAACACCTCTTGGAGTTGTTTCGGCGAGGAGAGGTTGACCTCGTGCCCGATCGCCGCGAACGCCTCTTGTTCAAGCCCGGTCACGCGCTCAGTAAGCTCTGCGTGGTGCGCTTCGAAGAGCGGGAGGTCAATTTGCACACCGCGCGCCTCGAGATCAGCGAGGACGGGGAGCAACGGCAGTTCAATATCTGCGTAGATTTCGCCTGTGCGATCCGGGAAGCGATCGACCGCCGCGGCGTGGGCCCGCACGACATACCAGGCAAGCGTTGCCGCGTCCGCAACGCTTCCCTCATCCGGGACGAGCTGATTCGGATCCCCCACCGGCACCTGCTCGCCGAGGAAGCGGAACACCGCGTCGGCGATGCTCTTTTCTGGAGTGGACGGACGCAGCAACCAGGCCGCAATGAGCAGGTCTCCGGTGACTCCCCCAAGACGGACTCCGGCCGCCGCTGCGACACGGAACTGGTGCTTCGCGTCGAAGAACACCTTGGGCGCGTCAGAGGCGAGCCACGCTTCAAACTGTGCGTAGTCGCGACCACCTGGGATCCAATGGAACTGCACAGCCGAATCCGCGGTTGCCAGGCCGACTGTGACGCCGGCTTCGCTCTGCTGCAGCACCACTGCTGGCTGCGCAGACTTCGCGAGCCAATCACCCAGCTCCTCGTCGATCAGGAGCTTCGCAACCGGCTTTTCCGGTGCGAGCGGGGTGGCGGATGTGGCACCACCAGTGGGCACTTCAGCCCCCGTGAGCTTGCCCACACGCTGCAGCAACGTGCGGAACTCGAGCTTGGCAAACACCTCTTGCACCGCTGCCATGTCGACGTCACCGCGTTTGAGTTCGTCGAGCGTGATGTCGAGTTCGACATCACGCACCAATCGGTTTAGCCGGCGGTTCCGCTCTGCCAGGTGCGCATTCTCCCGCAGGCTCTCGCCGACTTTGCCACCGATCTCGTCCTGGCGCCGCAGGATCTCCTCAAGCGAGCCGAACTGGTTGATCCACTTCACGGCTGTCTTCTCGCCAACGCGCGGGATGCCCGGCAGGTTGTCGCTGGTCTCGCCAACGAGCGCTGCAATCTCCGGGTACTGCTCCGGACGAATGCCATAGCGCTCCATGACCTTGTCGGCGTCGTAGCGCGTAAGCTCGCTGACCCCCTGCTTGGAGGGATACAGCAGCGTGACGTTGTCGTCGACAAGCTGGATCGTGTCGCGGTCACCACTGACCACGAGTACGCGATACCCAGCTGCAGCCCCTCGCGTGGAAAGCGTCGCGAGGATGTCGTCAGCCTCGTAATTTTCCTTTTCAAGAGTGCGAATGCCCATCGCATGCAAGGCTTCCTGGAGCAGCGGGATCTGCCCTTTGAATTCGGGCGGTGTCTCTCCTCGGGTGCCCTTGTACTCCGGGTACTCCTCCGTGCGGAAGGAGTGCCGGGAAATATCGAAGGCCACCACGAGAGAGTCCGGAGTTTCATTGCTGAGCAGGTTGATCAGCATCGCGATAAAGCCGTGGATCGCATTCGTGTGCTGACCGGTCTGGGTCTGGAAACTGTCGACGGGGAGCGCGTAGAAGGCACGGAAGGCCAGCGAGTGGCCATCGATGATCATGAGGGTAGGCTGATGCGTATTCGACACAGGCCCAGCCTACAAGCCACCACCGACGTTCACACGGTGAATCTGCACGCGGGCGCGGTGCGATCCCCCATTCTCCAACCCGGAAGGCCCTTCGCGAGAACATGACCCAGCACGACACCAGCGCAGCACAGGCTCCCGCCGACGCCCTCGGCTACATCCGCAGCAGGGGCAGCGGGGCGCTCGCAGAGCGCATGGGGATTGAGTTCACCGAGTTCACCGCCGAGCGAGCCGTCGCCACCATGCCGGTTGAGGGCAACACGCAGCCCATCGGGCTCCTCCACGGAGGTGCGTACGTCGTGCTCGGCGAGACGCTTGGTTCAATGCACGCCAACCTCGTCGCACCAGACGGTCACGTCGCAGTCGGTCTCGACATCAATGCCACACACACGGGTTCTGCGGTGTCCGGCACCGTTACCGGAGTGTGCACTCCGATCAAGCTCGGCCGTTCCGTGGCAGTGCATGAGATCGTCGTTTCGAACGATCAGGGGATGCGCTGCTCGACCATCCGGATCACGAATTTCTACAAGCGCATCTCCCAGTAGCAGAAGGATTGTGCCGCTGGCAGGCACACACCGAACGCCCCGGATCCGATGCGGTTCCGGGGCGTTCGGTGTGTACAGCGTGTCGCATCAACGACGCGTGAGTTGCGGAAGCTAGTCCTTCTTCGGGCCGAGCTGGTCGATGATCGTCTTCGCCACGTCTTGCATGGTGAGGCGACGATCCATCGATGCCTTCTGGATCCAGCGGAACGCCTCAGGCTCGCTCAAGCCCATCTTGTCGTTCAAGATGCCCTTGGCACGATCAACGAGCTTGCGCGTTTCGAACCGCTCGGCCAGATCTGCGACCTCATTCTCGAGGGTGACGATCTGCTGGAAGCGAGACAGCGCAATCTCAATCGCGGGCAGCAAGTCGGCTGGAGTGAAGGGCTTCACCACATAGGCCAGTGCACCGGCTTCGCTCGCGCGCTCAACGAGCTCACGCTGGCTAAAGGCGGTGAGGAGCACGACAGGTGCCAGGTGGTTCTTATTGATGCGCTCAGCGGCGGAGATCCCGTCCAGCTGCGGCATCTTCACATCCATGACAACGAGGTCAGGGCGAAGTTCTTCGACCAGCTTGACAGCGGTCTCGCCGTCGCCGGCCTCACCGACCACGTCAAACCCGTTGTCTCGCAGCGTCTCGACGATGTCGAGACGGATCAGGGACTCGTCTTCCGCGACGACGACGCGGCGCGGGGCGTTCGGTGCAGTGCTTTGGTCATTCACCTCTCCAGCTTACGTCATGTCGACCAGTCACACCCTGAATCCGCCGGTGCGTCGGACTCGATTGCGATCCGGGTGCTCTGGCCAATCGATTCGTGGCGCGTGCAATTTCTCGTCGCAAGCTGCGCTAAGGTTGTCTCTGTCGCTGTGCTGCACCGCAGTGGGCGGCATCGGTGATTCGGCCGGATTGGCGGAATTGGCAGACGCGGCGCACTCAAAATGCGTTGTCGAAAGACGTGCGGGTTCAAGTCCCGCATCCGGCACCGATTGGAACGGCCCCGGCTCCCCTACAAAACTCTGGGGAGTCGGGGCCTTCTGCGTTGAGGGCACGCACTACCTCCCACCTGCCCATCTGCCTGCACTGTGGCCTCGCACACACGCTCGGCGGCCCTGCAGCCCCGGATCCCGATCGCAGCTCTCTTGCCCTGAGCACACGTCGGCCCCGCTGACAAGTGGCCGCTGCTGGGATCCACGCCCACTGATGCCGGACGCAGCATGGGCATTCCAAGCTGATGCCTTTCGCGCTCGATACGGGCCAGGCCAAGAGCCGCTGCGCCGCGTGGCCCATGCACCTCCTCGTGCACACGCTCCAGTGGGGCTTCTGTCGCATCCAAGGGATACGTCTTGCGCGCACGGCACACGTTCATCACTCCATATGCTGGCGGGACGACTCAGCAGCGGGGCGGTGCGTGCGTCCGATCCCCCGACGAATCGGGAGTACGTCGTGCGGCAACACTCGCTAACTTCGGCGCCGCGTCACCCACATGCACGCGTGCCCGCTCAGGCGAGGGCGAGCGCCCGAGCGCGCTGCAGAGAAATCGGGATGTGCCCGATCGCGAGCACGACCGCGGCGGCACAGATCCAGAAGGCTCCGAGGAAGAGCCCGGTGGACAGGAAGGCGACCACTGGGAGCACCGCCATAGGTACCGGCACTCCCCACACCCGCCCGAATAGCGCGAATGGAGTGCGGTGCCGCGCATACCTTGCCCACAGCAGCCAGTACCCGAGCACTGCAACACCGAGCACCACTCCCCAACCCACCGCGATACTTCCCGGCGCTGTGCACACCGGCACGGCCACGCACAGCGCCTGCCCCAGTCGTTCTGTCCAAGAGAGCGGGGCCGACACGCTCACCCTGGGCACGGGTGGTCGTGGCGGCAACACGAGGAGCAGCAGGTTCGGGAGCATCATGCTGACGCTCACAGCGAGGCCGAGCCAGGAAAAACCCATGACAGGACGATACCAAGCTGGCCGAGCCGACCGGTGAGCCCGCAGGTGAGCTGCAGCAGTGGTTTCACGAAGCGCCGGAAACCTTGCGAGCACTACATCGTGCCGTTGCTCAAGGGAGGACGATTGGGCTCGATCGGGATCGCTCCGACGAAGATGAGCTTCTAAGTGATCTCGGCGCTCCCTAATACGGCACCCATAGCACCGAGGGCAATTCCCGTGATCACAGGCCCATTGGCTGCCCCTGTTCAGCGTAGTGACGCCAAACACGACCTCGAGAATGCCCGCGAATATGCTGCCGTTGGACCACTCCACGGATCTCTCACACAGACTGAGGAAGCCGAGCCGGCAGACTGAGCCAGAGACGTAGCGCCCCGAGCCGCGATGCACGCCAGCGGGTTCAGCGCCATACGAGCCTCAGCTACTGGTCGTCTCCCTGCCCCGCTGGCGCGCCGCCGATATATCCGACGACTGCCCCAACGCCAATCCCGAGGGCAAGCCCCAGTCCAATCAATCCGCCCAGAATGCCGAGCCACAGCCCGACTCCCCCGCCGACGATGAGGCCACCGGCCATCCACGCAATACTCTTGCCGCGGCCCTGGTCCTTCTGCTCACTCATACTCCTAGGGTACGCCGTGCCGGGCCACGCACCAGCCACGACAGCGCCGCACAGACACCGTCTGGCGCTGTCGAATTGCACGGCGAAACTGAATGCCAGCGTTCACTCAGCTGAGAGTTCGCACAGTCGAAACAGCCGCGCGCATCATCGGCGCGAGCCCGGCATCGGGCCCCGCTGCAGCACACCCCGCCGACCCCCAGGCACTACATATAGGCACTCACGCGCCCGGTGTCACAACATCTGGGATTTCTTGCTGAATCGTGAGTGTGCACGATGCTGTTCGCGAACCTCAAGGCTCCACGCGGTGGCCACGCAACTCACCTCAAGCTCGGAGCCTCGTCGCCATCAGTAGCAGACGTATACCGCTCCCTCCATGCTCCAGCGGATAGAGTCGAAACAGCGATCGGCAGCCGCCTTTGGCTTCATGCCTGTCGAGTCCGCACGCGGACTCGTCCAACTGAACGGTGGCCGTGTAATGACGACTACGCACACCCCGACACTGTCGGGCCTGGGGCCGCTTCGCCCCACTCGCGCTGGATCCAAGGAGTTCCCTCCTGTCGCGAAAGCGTACATCCAGGTGTCCCAGGTCGCACGTGAGTCCGGCCTCCTCAAGCGTGCCCCCTGGTTCTATGCACTCGTGGGCGTCGCAATCGCACTCGCTCTCGGAGGAGCCATCACTGGCTTCGTCTTGCTCGGAGACAGCTGGTTCCAGCTCCTCATTGCCGGCGCACTCGCCATTATTTTCACGCAGATCGCTTTCCTCGCTCACGAGGCCGCGCACCGGGTCATCTTGGCGACCGGCCCCGCAAACGACCGGCTCTCGCTGGTGCTCGCGGGCCTGATCGGCATGAGCTATACCTGGTGGGACTCCAAGCATTCCCGCCATCACGCAAACCCGAACCGTGTCGGCAAGGATCCTGACATCGAGGTCGACACGATCTCTTTCGTCGAAGAAGACGCTGCACAGTCGCGGGGTTTCATTCGAGCGATCACAAAGTACCAGGGCTGGCTGTTCTTCCCCCTCCTCACGCTTGAGGGCCTGAACCTCCACATGCACAGCTTCATCCACCTCTTCAGCCGTGAGCCAGTCAAGTGGCGGTGGGCTCAGCTCGGAATCATCGCGTTCCGTTTCGCTGCGCTCCTCATCCCAGTCTTTATGTTCCTGCCGCTCGGCATGGCGTTTGCCTTCCTCGGTGTGCAGTTTGCGGTGTTTGGCGTCTATATGGGCGCCTCGTTCGCGCCAAACCACAAGGGAATGCCGATCGTGGCGCACGATGCCAAGCTTGACTTCTTCTCCAAGCAGGTCCGCACCAGTCGCAATATCCGCGGCGGATGGTGGGCGACAAGCCTGATGGGCGGCCTGAATTACCAGGTTGAACACCACCTCTTCCCGAGCATGGCGCGACCTCACCTTGCCAAGGCCAGCGAGATCGTCAAGGAGTTCTGCGCCACGCACGATGTGCCGTACACAGAAACCTCGCTCATCCGCTCGTACTCGATCGTCATCGACTACCTCAACCGCGTCGGCCTCGCAGCGCGCGATCCCTTTGATTGCCCCATCGCGGCGCAACACGGTCGGTCGCGCTAGCTCGCAGCTCAGGCGCGCACGTCGCAACTACACGTCACCCCTCGGACTTGGCGAGTGCCCAGTCCGAGGGGTGACGTGTATCCGGGAGACGCAACTCCGGAACTGAGCTACTGCGCCAGGCCGTTGGGGTTCGCCGCCTGCACCGAAGCGAGCACCGCGCGGCCAAAGCCTGGCTGCTCGATCACTCCGATCTCAGCAACCCAGACCTCTCCGTCGAATGCATACCAGACGAACTGATTCGCGATCCCGCCAGGGATCGCGAGCGCGTACGTCGTGGCGCTCCCCTCGGTCCCACGCACGAAGTCCGATGCATCAAGTTCTGTGCGGAGCGCAGACTGCACTGCGGGGTCGAGCACGCTCGCGTATGCCTGCGTGTATGCCCCACTGTTTGGGATTCCCCATCCGCACGACACCGTCTGGGAAGCCCCGCCGAGAGCAGCGTTCGCTGCCGCTCCGAGCGTGTTCTGCGTGAGGAAGTCACTCATACTCGCGACGACTTCATCGTCGAGGAGCACATAGCTGTCCTGGCCGCCAAGTTCACGCGCTTGCTGCTCCGTGACGAGATCCGCGCACGCCGGCAATACGATCGGGGCGGCGGGCTGCTCCGTCGTCGGCGCAGGGGTGGCAGGCGTTTTCGTTGGCGTCTTCGTCGGTTTTGGCGTCGCGCTCGGAGACTGTGTCGTTCCAGAGCTCGCATCCGTGACATCCGCCTCAGGAGCACAGCCGGTGGCCGTAAGCAGAATCGCCGCACCAAGCGCCACGCTGGCCCAGAGCCTGGTGCGCGCGTGAGGGCCTGAGGCGCAGCTGCTGGTGTGCTCACTCATCATCGCTGTGGTCTCCACTGAGTTCCCCGCTTTCGTTCGAAAGATCAGCCCTGGGGTTCAGCGTACACAACACGGGGAACACGCAGAAAGCCCCGCAGAGCCAGTGCTCCGCGGGGCTTTCTGATTCACGCTAGTTCGAGCCGCGACCCAGAGTGTGCTTACGGGGGCCAGCCTCCGGCAGCTTGCCAGTCGACTCTCCCATGCGATGAATCCGCAACGTGTTTGTCGTGCCGACGATCCCAGGGGGTGATCCTGCAATCATCACGACTTTGTCGCCAAGCTCGGCCCGGGAGTGTTCCAGGAGCAACTCGTCGGCCTGCGCAAACATTTCGTCGGTGCTCTCGACGCGCGGCACGAGATAGCTGCGGGCACCCCATGTGAGTTCCATGCGACGGCGCGTCTCCGGATCCGGCGTAAATCCGATAATCGGGATCGGCCGGCGCAGACGCGACATGCGCCGAACCGTGTCTCCTGACTCAGTGAAGACGCAGATGTAGCGCGCACCGATAAAGTCTGCGACTTCGGAAGCCGCGAGCGTCAGCGCACCGCCCTGCGTGCGAGGGGCCGCTCCGAGCGGCTCGATGCGATCGAGCGCGTGCTCCTCTGTCGATTCAATGATCCGCGCCATCGTGGCAACGGCCTCGACAGGATACGCACCCACGCTCGTCTCACCGGAAAGCATGACTGCGTCAGCGCCGTCCAATACTGCGTTCGCGCAGTCAGATGCCTCTGCGCGCGTGGGCCGTGGATTCTCGATCATGGATTCCAGCACCTGGGTCGCAACGATGACCGGCTTCGCGTTCCGGCGCGCAAGCGCAACGGCTTCAGCCTGCACCACGGGAACGCGTTCGAGTGGCATCTCCACGCCAAGATCGCCGCGGGCAACCATGATGCCGTCAAATGCGGCAACGATCTCCTCGAGATTATCGACCGCTTGCGGCTTCTCGATCTTTGCAATCACCGGGAGGCGAATGCCTTCCTCGTCCATGATCTCGTGTACCCGAGTGATGTCGTCAGCGTCACGCACAAAGGAGAGCGCGATGTAGTCGGCCCCGAGCGCGAGTGCCCAACGGAGATCCTGCTCATCTTTCTCGGAGAGCGCTGGCACGTTGACGGCAACACCCGGCAGGTTGATTCCCTTATTGTTGGAGACCGCCCCGGGAACCTCGACCACCGTATAGACCGTATCCTCGGTCACGCGGACCGCGCGCAATCCCACTTTGCCGTCATCCACGAGCAGTGGATCGCCCGGCCTCACATCACCGGGAAGCCCCTTGTGCGTGGTGCCTGCGAGTTCGCGGGTGCCGACGACGTCGCGCGTCGTAATCGCGAATTCGTCGCCCACCTCGAGGTCGTACGGGCCGCCCTCAAATTTCCCCAAGCGGATCTTGGGACCCTGCAGGTCGGCAAGCACCGCGATCGGTCGCCCGACCTCGATTTCGGCACGCCGGATGTTGCGGTAGATGCCCTCATGCACGTTGTACGTGCCGTGCGACATGTTGAGCCGCGCCACGTTGACGCCCGCCCTGATCAGTTCGAGCGTGTGGTCGTAGCTGGAGACTGCGGGCCCCCAGGTTGCAACGATCTTGGCGTGGCGCATCTACACTCCTTGCGTTAAAGGGACTTCGAGGTCTCAGTGGCTCCGGCCGGTTCTGGATCAGCAGGAGCATCGTCGGCAACAGTCTCTGCTTCAGCCACCGGTGCGGCATCACCGCGGTCAATCACGTGGAAGAACTCGTCACGGTTCGCAGTATCGCTCAGAATCGAGTCGAGGGGGTTGCTGCGACCCGGCAGATACACGGAAGATTCGAGGCCTACGTGACGCTTCCGCTGCACGATATAGATGACGATGCCCGCGACGATCGCAAGCAGCGCTGCGAGCACGTTGGTGCGGATCCCGAGGAAGAGCAGGCTGGGGTCCACGCGAAGCGACTCGGTGAAGGCGCGACCAATGCCGTACCAGACGAGGTACATCGCGAAGAAGGTTCCCCAGCGCGGGCGCAGCTTGCGCTCGATCGCAAGGAGCACCACGATACCGAGCAGGTTCCACAACGCTTCATACAAGAACGTCGGGTGGAAGAGCGTACCCTCGGGCAGCCCAATCGGGAAGGCCGGGTTCGTCGATTCGATCTCAAGACCCCACGGCAGCGTGGTGGGACCACCGAAGAGCTCGTGGTTGAACCAGTTGCCGAGGCGGCCAACGGCCTGCGCGAGTAGGAGGCCGGGCACCAGGGCGTCGGCGAAGGACCAGAACCGGATCCCCGAGATGCGCGAGGCGATCAGCACGCCGATACCGCCGCCGATCAGCGCACCGAAGATCGCGATGCCGCCGTTCCAGAATGCGAGGATCTCTATCGGATTCTTGCCTGCACCGAAGTAGTCACCCCAGTGGGTCACCACGTGGTACAGGCGCGCTCCGACGATGCCGAGCACGAGCGACCACACGAGGAAGTCAAAGACTGCCCCGCGCTCTCCGCCGCGCTGGCCAATGCGTCGCGCAGTCCAGATCGCCGCGAGCACAATGCCCACGATGATGCAGAGCGCGTAGAAGTAAATCCGCAGCGGTCCGATCTGGAGGAACTGCATGTCAGGGCTCGGGATACTCAGTGGGAGAATCATTCACTCCTCTTTCGCCTGCGGCAATGCCGCTGGAAGCTGCTGGTGGTGTCGCGCCGATCCGGCACGAGCGTCGGGGTCAATCCTAGCGCGGCGCGGTTCCCGCTGCGATCTGTCGCACGGTCTCGGCAAGCTGCGGCACGCCGCCCTCGCGCAGGGCGCGCACAAATGCCGTGCCAACAATGGCGCCGTCAGCGTAGTCGAGGGCCGCTGCGACTTGCTCAGCGGTCGAGATGCCAATGCCCACACAGGCCAGGTCAGCGCCTTGAGCGCGCAAGCGCTCCGTGAGTCCACGGGCGGCGGCATCGAGCTGGGCCCGCTCCCCGGTGATCCCCATCGTCGATACGGTGTAGATGAATCCGGTGCTCGATTCTGACACGAGTCGCAGCCGCGCATCGCTCGAACTCGGCGCAGCCAGGAAGACGCGATCGAGGCCATGGCGCTCGCTCACCTCGATCCAGTCCGTCGCAGAATCTGGGGTAATGTCGGGCGTGATCAGTCCGGCTCCCCCAGCCGCTGCGAGGTCGGCAGCGAAGCGCTCAACTCCGTACTGCAGCACGGGGTTCCAGTAGGTCATTACGAGCACCGGAACATCGACAGCGTCTCGAACCCGGCGAACTGCTTCAAACACGTGCGCCAGCTTGAAGCCATCAGCGAGGGCCGTCTGCGTCGCCTCTTGAATCACTGCACCGTCCATGACGGGGTCGGAATACGGCACTCCGAGTTCCAGCACATCCGCACCGGATCGGGCCATCGCGATGGCAGCTTCAATGCTCGTGTCCAGATCGGGGAATCCAACGGGCAAGTACCCGATCAGCGCGCCCCGGCGCTCGGTCCGCGCCGCGCGGATCGCGTCAGCGACAGGCGAATGCGTCCCGCTCATCCTTCGACCCCCGCTTCACCGTCGAGCAGACCGAAGTATCGGCCTGCCGTTGCCATATCTTTGTCGCCGCGCCCGGACAAACTCACGGCGATCACCGCGTCGGGTCCGAGTTCGCGGCCGAGCCGCATCGCACCCGCGAGCGCGTGAGCCGACTCAATGGCGGGAATGATGCCTTCGGTGCGGCTCAGGAGGCGCAGCGCGTGCATTGCCTCGTCGTCGGTGGCTGGAATGTAGCTGACACGTCCGATGTCCGCGAGCCACGCATGTTCTGGGCCGACTCCCGGGTAGTCAAGTCCCGCCGAAATGGAGTGTGACTCGATCGTCTGGCCGTCTTCATCCTGCAGCACGTAGGTCTTTGCTCCGTGCAGGATGCCGGGGCGTCCGCGCTCGATCGATGCAGCGTGGCGATCCGTGTCAACGCCATCACCTGCCGCCTCAACGCCATAGATCTTGACGTCTCCGTCATCAAGGAACGCATCGAACATGCCAATCGCGTTGGATCCGCCACCCACGCACGCAACCACGGCGTCCGGCAAGCGGCCGACTCGCGCGAGCAGCTGCTCACGCGCCTCCTCGGAAATGATCTTCTGAAAGTCGCGCACCATCGCGGGAAAGGGGTGCGGGCCAGCCGCGGTGCCGAAAATGTAATTGGTGTGTTCTACCGTCGCGACCCAATCACGGTAGGCCTCGTTGATGGCGTCTTTCAGGGTGCGGGAACCGGCCGTGACCGGAATCACCTCAGCACCAAGCAACCGCATTCGAGCCACATTCAAAGCCTGTCGCTCAGTGTCGACTTCGCCCATGTAGATCGTGCATTCAAGGCCGAACAAGGCAGCGGCTGTCGCGGTCGCAACGCCGTGCTGACCCGCTCCGGTCTCGGCGATCACGCGCGTCTTGCCGAGGCGCTTGGTAAGCAACGCCTGTCCCAGCACGTTGTTGATCTTGTGTGACCCGGTGTGGTTGAGGTCCTCACGCTTCAGGAACACACGTGCGCCACCTGCGTGTTCCGCAAATCGCGGCACCTCAGTGATGGGTGATGGCCGTCCTGCATACGTCTCAAGCAGCTCAACAAGCTCCGTGCGGAACACAGGATCGGCCTGAGCCTCCTCATACGCAACGGTGAGCTCGTCGATCGCGGCGATCAGTGATTCCGGCATGAACCGGCCGCCGAAGTCTCCGAAAAACGGGCCATGCTGGTCTCGCAGGCTGGTGATGCGCTCGCCCTCGTTCCCGGTGGGCGACGCTGCTGGCACGGGCTGGTCTGTCATGGCTTCCTCAGGGTCAAACGCTGAGGTAAGACTGCAGCGTTGCGACGGGATCGTTGGTCACGAGTGCTTCGCCTACGAGCACCGCGTCGGCACCAGCCTCACGATAGTGCTGCACATCGGACACGTTCAGGACGGCGGACTCTGCCACCCGGATCACGCCAGCGGGGATTTGGTCTGCGACACGACCGAAGAGGTCGCGATCAAGCTCGAAGGTGCGGAGGTCTCGCGCATTTACACCGATCAGCTGGGAGCCAAGATCGACGGCACGCGCCACCTCGTCGGCAGAGTGCGCTTCAACGAGCGGGGTCATCCCAAGCTCGCGGATCATCTCATGCAGGGTGATCAGACGTTCCTGCGGGAGCGCCGCAACAATGAGCAGCACGAGGTCGGCTCCGGCGGCACGCGCCTCGAGCACCTGATATTCGCTGCCGATAAAGTCTTTGCGCAGCACCGGAATACTGACCGCTTTGCGGACGGCCTCCAGATCTGCGAGGGAGCCTTTGAACTTGCGCTCCTCAGTGAGAACGCTGACGGCACTGGCGCCACCCGACTCATACTGAGCTGCGAGGGTCTGGGGCTCAGCGATCTCCGCAAGGTCTCCGCGCGAAGGGCTCGCACGCTTGACTTCGGCAATGACCTTCATGTGGTCAGCCGGGGCAAGCGACGCGAGCGCGTCGAGCGCGGGGGCACGGCCAAGCGCTTCCGCCTCCACCTGTGCGGTGGAGCGAAGCGCTTGGCGGGCCTGCGCGTCTTCGAGGGAGCCCGCGAGCAGTTGCTCGAGCACGTTAGTCGTGCGTCTTGGGGCTGTACTTCGGGCCGTCGACGCCGAGTCCGGCCTTCTTGAGCACCCAACCGAGCAGCGCACCGACGACGACGATGCCGGCGCAGACCCACACCATCGTTGCCATATGCAGGAAGAAGAAAACGGTTCCGGCTGCGATGCCAAGCAGCATCACCACGACCGCCGTCCATGCGGCTGGCGAATCACCGTGACCGGGGTCTCCGTGCTGGGTACTCATGAATCTCCTCTGTACAAGCGTGAACGATTTAAGCCTACCGGATATCCGCGGTCGGGTCGTCGCCGTCGCTCAGCGCGTCCCAGTCCGAGATCCGGTCGGTGCCCCCGGCAGGAGCCGCTGCGGCGCCTGCCGTGTCGTACTTCCTGCCGCCAGCGACCCAGCGACCACCGAAGACGATGATCACGAGGCCGAGCAGCACTGCGAGCACGCCCGCGGCGAGACTCACCCACGCCCACACGGACAGTTGGCTCCACACCACCATGTTGGTGCTCGCGCCGCCGGCAATGCCGGTGAGCTCAGTGATGCGCCCGGATACCGCGCCCAGCGGCGAAGCGATCACGTTTGCGGTCAGAGCGATCATTCCGACGCCGAGGAGCGCGACGAGCGCACCGAGGACGCGTCGGAAAATCGGGCCAGCAATCGTGAGCGCGAGCGCGGCTGCCACAAGCGCGATAGCAACCGGTGAGAGTGCGGCATTGGCCGCATGCCCCGTCACCTCCACCAATTCGTGCGTGCCGTCGAGCATGAACGACACCCAGGTCTGGGCGCCTGCGAGCAAGCCGCCGCCTCCGGCAATTGCGACTCCTCCGAGCGAGAGCAGCTTAGTGCGCATCGACGGCTCCCTTCAGCTCGTGCAGTGTGTTCGCGATCGCGATCGCGCGCAGCGGCGCTGCGGCTTTGCTGCGGCACTCAGCGTCTTCCGACTCCGGCACCGAATCAGCGACAATCCCTGCCCCGGCCTGCACCATTGCGACACCGGCCTTAATCGTTGCGGTGCGGATGGCGATCGCGAGATCCGCTGCGCCGCCCAGCCCGAAGTACCCGACAACTCCCCCGTATACTCCGCGCTGCACGGGCTCCAGCTCATCAATGATCTCCAGTGCACGCGGTTTGGGGGCACCCGAGAGCGTGCCTGCCGGGAAAGTCGCACGGAATACGTCGATGGGTGTCTCTCCCTCGCGCAACTGACCCTCCACGGTGGAGACGATATGCATGATGTGGCTAAAGCGCTCGACCCGCATAAACTCAGTGACCTCGACTGATGCCGGCTCGCACGCGCGTAAGAGGTCGTTCCGCGCAAGGTCTACGAGCATGAGGTGTTCCGCGCGCTCCTTCTCATCAGCGAGGAGATCGCGCTCGTGCTGCTGATCCTCTTCGACAGATGCGCCGCGAGGGCGCGATCCAGCGATCGGATGCGTCATCACATGCCCGTTTTCCTGCACTGTCACGAGCGCCTCAGGGCTGGATCCGACCACCGAGAATGGGACACCCTCGGAATCCTCGAGCTGCAGCAAATAGAGGTACGGGCTCGGGTTCAGGTGCCGGAGCACGCGATACACGTCAAGCGGATCCGCGGTGCACGCTTGGTCAAACCGCTGCGAGGGCACCACCTGAAAGATGTCGCCGTCGACAATGAATCGCTTCGCGGTCTCCACCGCGGCCATGTACTGCGGCGTGGTGGTGAGCCGCGTAGGATCGGGCATTGCATCCCGGTCCAGCGCTCCCAGTGGGGAGGCCGCCGGGGCAGCGAGTGCGGCCTGCAGCGCGTCGAGCCGCGCCTGAGCATCGGCCCACTGCGCATCCGCGGAGGCGCTCACACCGGGCGTATCAAGCGCCCCATCGTTCAAGACATTGGCGAGCAGCACGACGCTGCCCTCACGGTGATCGATGACGACCAATTCGGAAACGAAGCTGAGGCCCTGTGTCGGAAGACCTGGCCCATCAACAGGACCGTGCTCCAGACGTTCGAACTGCCGCACCGTGTCCCAGCCCAGATACCCCACAAAACCACTCGCGAGCGGGGGAAGGCCTGGGACCTGCGGGGCGCGCCAGCGTTCGTACGCGGCACGGAGAGCCGCGACGGGGCCCAGCTCTGCCACGCCACCCGGCAGCAAGCGCTCGGCGGTGACGTCAGATCCTGGAGCCGGATCCCAGTGCGCTTTCCCGCCGCGTTCTCCGAGCACGCCGAAGCTGCCGACGCCGACGAAACTGAATCGCGTCCACACGCCACCCTGCTCCGCAGACTCGAGCAGGAACGTTCCCGGCCTCGACGCAGCCACCTTGCGGTAGATGCTCACCGGGGTATCCGCATCCGCGAACACCTCTCGACAGACAGGAATGACAGCGTGGGTATCTCGCACAGCGTCGAACGCCGCGCGGGTGGTCGTCAGGGTCACTCTCTCAGCCTATCGCGCGTCGTGTCTGCGCAGATCAGCAGTGATCCGGATCATGACTGCGTCGCGTCTGGCGTGTGAATCGCGCTCGGCGTATCGGACGCGCCTGGATCTCCCACGAGCGCGGGAACTTCGCGCCCGGAGAAGCAGGTGCGGGTGCCTGTATGGCAAGCCGCGCCGATCTGTTCAACGCGCACCAGCACCGTGTCACCGTCGCAGTCCAGGGCAACGCTGCGCACGTACTGGCGATGCCCAGAGGTGTCGCCCTTCCGCCAGTACTCCCCCCGCGAGCGGGACCAGAAGGTGACGCGTCCGGTCGTGAGCGTGCGCCGCAGCGCCTCGTGGTCCATCCACGCAAGCATCAGGACATCACCGGAGACATCATCCTGGATGATCGCGGGAAGCAATCCGTCATGACCAAACTTCACATCAGCCGGTACGGGATCGATGTCGCTCATGCTCAGTCTCCCTCGGTGAGTACCGCTGCCGCGGTGGGCCGCGATCCGCCAGGCAGCCTGACGAGGTGACCGGCATCCGCGAGCGCTTGTTTGACCTCACCGACGGTGAAGGTGCCGTCATGGAACACCGAAGCGGCAAGCACCGCATCGGCACCGGCGTCGACGGCCGGCGGGAAGTGCTCCAGTTTGCCCGCACCGCCTGAGGCGATCACGGGGACGGGAGAAATGTCGCGCACGAGCCGCACCAGTTCGAGATCGAACCCGGCGAGCGTCCCGTCGGCATCCATCGAGTTCACGAGCAACTCGCCCGCGCCACGATCAATTGCCTCGGCGCACCACGCAAGCGCATCGAGATCGGTTTCCCGCTTGCCGCCGTGCGTGGTCACGACAAAGCCAGACGGCATCCGTGCACTGCGCTTCACATCGAGCGAGAGCACCAGCACCTGGGCGCCGAAGCGATCCGCGATCTCGTTGATGACTCCGGGCCGCGCGATCGCTCCGCTGTTGATGCCGACTTTATCTGCCCCGACGCCCAGCAGCCGCGCGACATCCTCGACGCCGCGCACCCCGCCGCCCACCGTGAGCGGAATGAATACCTGTTCCGCAGTGCGCTGCACCACGTCATAGGTCGTGGATCGGTCGTCGACGGTCGCCGTGACGTCGAGAAAAGTGAGTTCGTCAGCACCCTGTTCTGCGTATTTCGCCGCCAGCTCGACGGGATCGCCTGCGTCGCGCAGGTTCAGGAAGTTGACCCCCTTCACCACACGCCCAGCGGTGACGTCAAGACACGGGATCACTCGAGTTGCGAGAGTCATCGCGCGTCCTACAGCCGTGCAGCGTGGATCGCGGTGACGAGAATTGCGCGCGCGCCCAGTTCGTACAGTTCGTCCATGATCGTGTTTGCCTCTTCGGCGCGCACCATGACGCGCACGGCCACCCACTGTTCATCTTTCAGCGGGGACACCGTCGGCGATTCCATGCCGCCGGCCACCTGCGAGGCAGCCTCGAGCTGGTCCACCGGCAGATCGTAGTCCATAAGCACGTATTTCCGGGCAACGAGGACACCGCGGAGGCGCCGCAGCAGTCGGGCGATACCGGGGTGCTCGTTCGGCCCGCCGATGAGCACGGCGGTCGACTCAAGGATGACCGGGCCAAAGATTTCCAGACCGGCCGCCCGCAGCGTTGCTCCGGTTGAGACGACGTCGGCCACGGCATCAGCGACGCCGAGCTGCACGGCAGATTCAACGGCGCCGTCGAGCTTCACGAGCACGGACTCGACTCCGCGCGCGCGCAGGAAATCATCGACGAGCTGCGGGTAACTCGTGGCGATCCGTTTACCGGCGAGATCGCCCAGTTCCTGAATCGCGCCGCCAGCTGGCGAGGCGAAGCGGAACGTTGAATCGCCGAACTCGAGCGAGTCAATCTCGGTCGCGGAGGAGCCAGAATCGAGCAGCAAATCGCGGCCGGTGATCCCAACGTCGAGTGCGCCTGAACCAACGTAAGTAGCGATATCGCGCGGACGCAAGTAGAAGAACTCAACGTCGTTGCGCGTGTCAGTGTGGACCAGCTTGCGGCTGTCGCGACGGCCGGAGTATCCGGCCTCGGCCAGCATTTCGGCTGCGATCTCGGACAGCGATCCCTTATTGGGGACGGCAATACGAAGCATGTGGAGGGGTTCCTTCCGTGGTGGCAGCCGAATCTGCAGCGTGCCGGGTGATGACGAGGTCAGCGGCAAGCGTCGGCGCACGAAGGGCACCGACGCTACAGATGCGTGTATACATCCTCGAGGGTCAGACCCTTCGCGAGCATGAGCACCTGCAGGTGGTACAGCAGCTGGCTGATTTCCTCGGCGCACTCGGCGTCGGATTCGTGCTCCGCGGCCATCCAGACTTCGGCGGCCTCCTCCACGATCTTCTTTCCGATCGAGTGGATGCCAGCGTCGAGGCGCGCAACAGTGTCGCTCCCCTCCGGGCGGGAGATTGCCTTCGCGCTGAGTTCCGCGAACAGCTCATCGAACGACTTCACAGGAACAGCGTAGCAGTGCGACGGGGTGGGTTCTGCCATTTGCGAGCGGCCCACCCCCGCTGCTCCCCTAGTGCGCGTGGGTCGCCGCGGCGGCGCGGAGGGCGGCGATCCGATCCTCCGGCACTCCGCCGTACACGGCGGATCCGGCCACGAATGTATCGGCGCCGGCCTCAGCCGCAATCCCAATCGTGTCGACCGTGATCCCGCCATCTACCTGCAGCCACACATCCAGCCCGAATTTGGCTCTCGCCTCTGCGAAACGGCGCAGTTTCGGCATCATGTCGGGCATGAACGACTGCCCACCGAAGCCGGGCTCGACGGTCATCACGAGCACCTGGTCAAACTCGGGCAGTAGCTCGAGGTATGGCTCAGGATCGGTGCCCGGCTTGAGCGCGATGCCCGCGCGGGCGCCAATCTCGCGAATGCGGCGCGCAAGGGCGACCGGGTCCGCCGTCGCCTCGGCGTGGAATGTCACCGAGTACGCGCCGAGCTCTGCGTAGCCCGGCGCCCAGCGATCCGCGTCAGCGATCATCAGGTGCACGTCGAGCGGAATCGGCGAGACCGCCTGAATCCGCTCCACGATGGGCGGGCCCATTGTGAGGTTCGGCACGAAGTGGTTGTCCATTACGTCGACGTGAACGAGATCCGCCGAGCGGATCGCCTCCAATTCGGCCTGCAAGTTCACAAAGTCGGCGGACAAAATGCTGGGGTTGATGCGCTGCGCGGTCACTCGGCTAGTCTACGCTCCGGGCGACTCGGCTGGCGGCACGGCTGGCTCCGCAGCTGGCGGTCCGGCCGGCTGCGCCGTCGCGTAGCTGCGCGACAGCGTGCGGTAGGAACGTGTGAGCGAGGCCCCCACGGCGAGGAGCACCATTGCGACCCCGGACCACCAAAAGATGAGGCCGATCCCGCGGCTCTCGCCCTCACCCAGCAGCCAGCCCCAGTCATGCTGCCCCGCAGGCCCCGCCATATACGGCACGATCCAGAATTCCGCAATCGGCGCGATCAAGAGCGAGGTGATGGGAGCGGCCGCTGCTTCAAAGGTCATCGCGAGCCCAAACACCCGTCCCTGCTTCTCGAACGGCACGACGCGCTGAATCACCGTCTGCTCTGCAGCCTCGACCGCTGGCATGATCACCATAAACAACCAGATTCCCGCGATAAACAACCACGGCCACTCGCGAATCGTAAACACCATGCCGAGCACGCCGAGCACACCAACAAGCAGCAGCATCGTGCGGACGGGGTTCTTGCCCAGCCCAAACTTCGCCACGAGTAGGCCGCCCACCACGAACCCGGTCGACGCAAGGCCGAACACGAGCCCCCACACCTCAACGGAAAACATCGTGAGGCCGTAGGGATCGAGTAGCGCCATGAACGCGCCGCTCGAGAGATTGTTGAACATGCTGAAGATCACGAGTGCGAACAGGCCTGGCACGGCGAGCATTGCGGCCATACCGCCGCGAAAATCAACCGCGCTGCGATCCGGATCTCGTGCCACGACCGGCTCAGGGATCTTGAGCAGGTGCAGATGCACGAGCGGCACGGCGACGAACACGGTCGCGATCACGATCGTGGCACCCATACCGAGGAGGCCGATCGAGAGGCCACTGAACACACTCGTCGCGATGAATGCGAGCCCCTGCACAGTTCCGACGAGTCCGTTGGCGTTCGCGTGGCGTTCCACGGGTACGAGCAGCGTGACGGTCGTGGAAAGCGCGAGATTGCGCAGCAACTCAACGACACAGCCCGCAAGTACGATCAGGGTGAAGATCCAGAACCACGGTCTATCGAGACGCAGCAGTACCGCGCTCGGAACAGTGAAGTAGATGGCACAGCCCAGGATGAACGAGGCGAGCGTTGCCCACGCGCTGATCAGCATCACACGGTGCTTGCGCATTCGATCGACGAGTGAGCCGAACCACATCGAGCACGCAGCAATCAGGATCATATAGACGCCGCCGAGGACACCCGTCGCGAGGATACTGCGCGTCTCCAAGTACACCCAGAACACCACAGCGAACCAGAGAAAATTCGTGGTGAGCCCCGCGACCGCGGTGTTGATGAGCACGTGCATGAACGCGCGCGTCCCGGCGTTCGCTGCCTGCGGTGTCGAAGGTGACGCTGCAGGCGCGGGCTGCGCACCCGTCACGCCGGGTCGTTGCCCTCCCCCACCATCCATACGCACAGCGTAAATCCACACGCACTCATGCGCTAGAAAAAAACTTACGAATGGCCCGGAGCTCTCCCTCATCCAGGCCCGATCCTCCGCAGCGCCCCACGATGGGGGCCGCTCGGAGCCCCGCGTCAGGAGCGCTGGAACAGCGCCACGAACATCGCGTCCGTGCCGTGCCGGTGCGGCCAGAGCTGCGCGCTGAGCGCCTCCCCAGCCACATCGAGCTCGCCGCGCGCCACAGTGCGCAACACCGCCCGCGCGTCCAGCTCGGTGAGCTCTGGCGTTCGTGTGAGCAGTCGATCCACTGCGATCCGCGTTTCGGCGAGGTGCGGCGAGCAGGTCACATAGGCGAGAATTCCGCCTCGCACGAGCCGGGCCGCCGCTGCATCCAAGAGCTCGGCCTGCAGCGCCGTCAGCCCAGGCAGGTCGGACGGCTGTTTGCGCCAGCGGGCCTCAGGGCGTCGCCGCCGCAGCGCACCCAACCCGGTGCACGGCGCGTCGACCAAGATCCGGTCAAACAACTCGTCGCCGTACGCTGCAGCATCACGGCCATCATGTGAGACGACCTCCACCGCATCGGCCACCGCCGCAACTGAGCGGCGCACCAGTTCTGCGCGGTGCTCGGAGACTTCGTTGGCGCGCACACGTGCCCCGCCCAAGATCGCCTCGGCGCCCAGCACCGCCGTCTTCCCGCCTGGCCCGGCGCACAGGTCAAGCCAGCGCTCCCCAGAGCGCACCGGCCGCACACGCGTGAGCGCAAGTGCGGCGAGCTGCGAACCCTGGTCCTGCACGCGCACCAGCCCCTCCGGCTCCCCGATTGCGGCGATTGCGCGGGCTGGGTCGCCGCCAGACAGCTCGAGTCCGAGTGGTGACGGCCCCGCCGCGCTCAGCGACGGACCGTCGAGCGGCTCCTCGTCCGGCGCATCGGCGGCAGCTCCGTCACTCTGCGCCATGGCGGACGCGGCCTCAGCTGGAGTCCGTTCACTTCCTGGCAGCACAGCGAGACTCACGCGCGGCGCATCATTGTCCGCTGCGAGCAGATCCTCAAGTTCCGCGTCGCGCCCCTCGTGCCGCAGCGCATCTCGCAGCGCGCGCAGCACCCATGCGGGGTGCGAGGTCCGCGCGGCAAGCGCCTCGTCAGGAGTACGCGCCTCGGCAGTGATGGCGGCGTCCCACTCCTCGTTCGTGCTGCGCCCCACCGTGCGCAGCACCCCGTTCACGAACCCGGCGGCGTTCTGGTTCCCCACACGCCGTTGCAGTTCCACACTCTCGTTCACCGCGGCATGTGCTGCAGTGCGCATGCCGAGCACCTGGTGCACGCCGAGGCGCAGCACGTTGCGCGTGCGCGAATCGATCTCATCGATCGCGCGCCCGGCAGCCAACTCGATGATCCGGTCGTAGCGGCCGCGCCAGCGCAGTGCGCCTGCGACGAGCTCCGTGGCGAGCCCTGCGTCGCGCCCATCAAGATTCGCGTCCCGGATTCGCGACGGCAACGCGAGGTTCGCATACGATTCCCGCTCCTCAACGTCCCGCAGCACGTCATACGCCACGAGCCGCGGAGCCGAAATCCTCGGGCGCTGGGCGCGTCGCTGCTCCTGGGCGGGACGGCCCTGGCTGCCACGGCCCGTTCCCCGACGGGAGGCAGCACCGCGAGCACGGCCGCCCGTATCGCCCTGGGCATTGCCACTCCGCCCCTGTTGCGTGCGACCCTGCTCGCCTCGGCCACGCTCTTCGCGTCTCTCGCGATCTGCGCCGCTCACGCGAGCACCGCCTGTCCATCGCGGCCACGTAACCAGGCGGCTGCCTCCATCGCCGGTTTGCCTGCCGGCTGCACGCGCCGTAGAAGGAGGGGCCCGTCACTCGTGGTGAGCACGGCGGCACCACCGATCAGCGTCACTGTGCCAGGAGCGGCTGCCAGATCCACGTCAGTAGCGCCCAGATCAGACGTCTCAGCGAGCGGAGCGAGCTCCAACAGTTTCAGCGGTTGTCCCTCGTGGAGGGCGTAGGCGCCTGGCTCGGGGGTGACTCCCGCCCAGTGCGCGAGCACGACCGCTGCGGGCCGTGCGAGATCGATCTTGCCGTCCTCGCGCGTCAACTTCCTGGCGTACGTCTCCTCGCCGCGCTGCGGCTCACCTGCAGCGGGATCCAAGGCGAGCAGCGAGACGGCTTCGAGCACAGCCGCTGTGCCAAAGTCAGCCAGCTCGGTGAGCGCCGCACCTGCCGAGGTGCCGGGCGCGAACTCGCGCGCATCGCGCGTCAGCACATCACCGGCGTCAAGCGCAGCCACCAAGCGAAATACGGTCACCCCGAGTGTCTGCTCCCCGGCCTCGAGCGCGCGCTGCACCGGGGCAGCCCCGCGCCAGCGCGGCAACTCGGAGAAGTGCAGGTTGATCCAGCCGTGTGACGGCAGACTCAGCAACGGCTCGCGCACGAGGCCGCCGTAGGCCACGATCACGCCAAGGTCTGGTGCGAGCGCCGCCGCCCACGCGGTCGCCGCGTCGTCGAGTGTGTTCGCGCGGAGCACGGGAAGCCCGAGCTCCTCGGCCGCTGTGGCGACCGGTGAGGGCGTCAACACACGCTTGCGTCCGTGCGGTGCGTCCTCCCGGGTGATGACGCCGACGACCTCGTGGCCTGCCGCGACGAGTGCGCGCAGGCTCGGGACGGCGAACTCGGGGGTTCCGGCAAAGACAATCTTCATCCGACTATTCTCGCACCTCCCGCAGGTCATCACTTCGCTCACCGCCACTGCAACGCAGCTGGCCTGGTGCTATAGTCGCCACATGCAGCGTGCGAATCAGTGGTGGACCGCCTGAGGGCGGTCACTCTTTCGCATCTGCATGCATCCCGACACCGCCTCCTCGTAGGCGGTGTTGTTGTCTGCGAGGGGCATCCGATCCGAAGGACTCCTCGCATGTCTTACAGCTCTCCCACCTCTCCGTATCGCGCCGACGCGAACGGCTTCTTTGGCGAGTTCGGCGGCGCCGCACTCCCCCCGTTTCTCGTCGAGCCGATCGCGGAGGTCGCGACGGCATACGCCGAAGCGTCGCAGGACCCAGATTTCCTTGAGGAGCTTCAAGCGCTGCTGTCAAAGTATGTTGGCCGCCCGTCGCTGCTGTACTTCGCTGAGAATCTCACGCGCCAGCTCGGCGGTGCCCGCGTCTACCTCAAACGCGAGGACCTCAACCATACGGGCGCACATAAGATCAACCACTGCTTGGGTGAGGCGCTGCTCGCGAAGCGGATGGGCAAGACGAAGGTGATTGCAGAAACGGGTGCTGGCCAGCACGGCGTCGCCCTCGCGACCGCCGCGGCGCTCGTGGGGCTCGAGTGCGAGATCCACATGGGAGAGATCGACATCGCTAAACAACACCCAAACGTGGTGCGTATGGAACTGCTCGGCGCGAAGGTCATCCCAGTGAGCGCCGGAGGGCGCTCACTCAAAGAAGCCGTCGATTCCGCGTTCGCCGTCTACGCCGGTGCACCAGAGGAGTACTTCTTCGCGATCGGATCAGTGGTCGGCCCACACCCGTACCCGTCCATGGTGCGCGATTTCCAGTCAGTCGTCGGGCGCGAGGCGCGGGCCCAGATCCTAGAAGCGGAAGGGAGGCTCCCCGACGTCTTGGTGGCCGCTGTCGGCGGCGGATCGAACGCCATGGGCCTGTTCGACGCGTTCCTCACAGACGAGTCAGTGCGGATCGTGGGGGTCGAACCCGGTGGCGAGGGGCTTCACGGCACCCGTCACGCAGCCACGATGACGCTCGGCACCCCCGGCACGCTGCACGGCATGCACACACGTGTGCTGCAGGATTCGGACGGCGAACCCGCGCCCGTGCACTCGATCGCGTCAGGACTCGACTACCCAGGCGTCGGGCCGCAGCACGTACGCCTCGCCGAGCTCGGGCGAGCCCAGTATGTCTCGGTCACGGACGCAGAAACACTCGCAGCCTTCCGCACCTTGTCGCGCGTCGAGGGCATCATCCCGGCGCTCGAATCGTCCCACGCGCTCGCGCACGTGATGCAGCTCGCCCCCACGCTGCCTGCTGACGCAATTGTCATCGCGAACCTCTCGGGCCGTGGCGACAAAGACGTGGACTACGTCGCGGAGCTGATTCACGGAGAGTGAAGAAACTGCCAGGTTTCTGGCCCACCCCGGCGCGGCATCAGGTTCCTATAGCTGCTGCCGCGCCGGGCCGGATCCGACTGGGCACGCGACCCGCGCTTAGCCAGCGCGGCCGTCTGCGACGGGAATCCGCCCGGTGACGCTCTGTTCATCCTCCCAGCAGGTGATGCCCGCGACATCGGGCATCACATCACGGGTGAACACTGGATCACGGCCAGCACTGCGTTGCCTCGCGTAGTCCTTCATGAGTCGGAACACGAGCCCAGACAGCAATCCGATGGCCACAAGGTTCACGAGCGCCATCAGTCCCATGATGGCGTCAGCGGTGTTCCAGATGAGATCCGCCGAAGCGATCGCACCGACGAAGATCGCGGCGACGGCGAGCACACGGTACCCGAAGAGCACCCGCGGCCGCGTCGAGATGAACTCGATATTTGACTCACCGTAGTAGTAGTTGCCAAGAATCGAGCTAAAGGCGAGCAAGAAGATGATGACGCTCAGCAGCACGTTCGACCACGGCCCGAGCGTGCCCACGATGGCGTCCTGGGTGAGACCGATACCGCGCGTTGCGGTGGCAAGATCTGGCGCTGTGACGAGGATGATGAACGCGGTAATCGAGCAGATCAGAAAGGTATCGAAGTAAACGCCGAGCGTTTGCACGAGCCCCTGTTTGACCGGGTGGGTGACAGCGGCGCTCGCGCCAGCGTTTGGGGCGGATCCGAGGCCCGCCTCGTTCGAAAACATCCCGCGTTTGATGCCGGTCATGAGGATCATGCCGAACGCTGCTCCCACGACCTCGTTGAACCCGAATGCCTGCGTATAGATCGAGGCAAACACGGCGGGCAGCTGGTCGATGTGCATGAACACGATCACGAGACCGAGCAGCAGGTAGCTGAGGGCCATCGCGGGGACCACAGCCTGCGTGACGCTCGCGATCCGGCGCACACCGCCGAAGACGACCAACGCGGTGAGCACCGCGAGGACGATTCCCACGACGACAGTGACGGTCGTGGCGGTGCCGCTGCTGACGCCCATACCCGAGACCAGAGTTGCGCTGATCGTGTTCGCCTGCAGTGACGAAAACGCGAATGGGAAGCAGACGATCAGGATCCCCGCGAAAACGGTGCCCATCCACCGCGAGCGCAGACCGTGCAGCATGTAGTACGCAGGGCCCCCGCGGAAGCCACTCGGGTCCTTCACCTTGAAAAGTTGGCCGAGTGTCGACTCGACAAAGCTCGACGCGCCTCCGATGAACGCCATCGTCCACATCCAGAACACGGCACCTGGACCCCCGATTGCGATCGCTGTGCCGACACCTGCGATGTTGCCAACGCCCACGCGTGAGGCCGCCGAGATCGTGAACGCTTGGAACGCCGACACCGACTGCGGTGATCCATCCGGGTTCTGCGGCGTTTTGTTCGTCAGCGTGCGGATCATCTCGGGCAGCCAGCGGAACTGGACAACCCCCGAGCGGATCGTGAAGTACAGACCGAGGAGTACGAGTATGGGCAGCACCGCCCAGGTCCAGAGCGAATCCCCGGCAGCGAGTACGAAATCGTTCAGCCCATCCATGTGCTCAGCGTATTCCAGCTGCGGGCTGAAATGCGCACTTCAGAGGGAAAAGCCGGTGGCGTGGGTGATATCTACTCCAGCTGCACGGGATCCGAGCGTCCTCGAGCCGCCCGCGCCCGCCCCCGATTGGGTGCCGGGCCCGGAGCCTGCTGAGTGACGCATCGCTGTGCCACTTCCTCACGACGCACGGAAGAGGGCGCCCCGATGAAGCTGTCCGCAGACTACTGAGCGATAGTTACGCGTCGAACACGCCTCGATCGTCGAAGCGGAGACGCAACGCTTCAGGCCGCGCGCGTCCAGGGGTCCGAGATCGCGTACGAGAGGACGCGCCGGCTGCGTCGGCCACCAGTGCCCCGCGCAGGCGGCTCGCCACTTCTGCCCCCTGGCCATAGTCGAACCGGACGATTGCGCGCACGAGACCCGGTGGGGTGCGCGCTGCTCCGCCGGCCGGGATGGACGTCGGCCCGAGGAAGTCGACCCCTCGCAAGCCGTCGAGGTGGCGCAGTGCACGCTCGACCTCGTCCGGGCCGCCGCTGACACTCGCAACGCGCACCGCCGGCGGGTATCGCAGCGACTGACGATCTCGCAGTTCTTGCCGCAACCACTCGTCCGAACGTCCGTACACGAAGGACTGCACCACAGGGCCACCGCCGGAGGCCATGAGGCAGATCCCGTCAGGAGCAGCGAGTGCCGCGGCATTCTCCCACCAGCGCAAGCAATCTTCACCCGCACGGAGGGTCTCGATGCTGAGTAGGCGTTCCGCGTCAAGCAGCACGACCGCGCGATAGCCGCCTGCCGCGAGTGGTTCAGCGCCTCGAGTGGCAACGACCAGGGCAGGCCGTGCGTCTACGCGCTCGCGCGGGTGCTCCCCGTCACTGAGGATCACGCGTGTGCCGGAGAACTGCTGCTCGAACTGTTCGACGGTGCGCGCAGATCCCATACCGCGCTCCACGAGTGTGGTGCTGTCACAGGTGCTGCAGTGCCAGTGAGTCGCGTACTCACCGCACCAGCGACACGAGGCGCGCCCGACCACACGAAACCCGATCGGGCCGGCGCAGGCCTGGCAGCGCGCCAGTTCACCGCACTCGCCGCACACTGCGACAGGAGCATAGCCAGGAGTCGCCACCTGCACGAGCACCGGCCCGGTGCGGAGACCCTCGCGGATGGTACGAGCGGCAAACTCGGGGACGCGGCCAGCA
Organism: Leucobacter luti; assembly: GCF_019464495.1. Lineage (NCBI taxonomy): Bacteria > Bacillati > Actinomycetota > Actinomycetes > Micrococcales > Microbacteriaceae > Leucobacter > Leucobacter luti. The sequence goes on from NZ_CP080492.1 coordinate 561,942, forward strand.
AAGGCTTCGGGCGCAATGGAGGCGTCTGCGTGCACGATCCGGGTGCGTCGTGGCGGATGCTCTTGCGCGCGGACATACCCGATTTCGACCAGGCGTTGCACCTCGGCGCTCCGCGCGTGAGCGGAAAAGAAGAGGCCGGCTCCCGATTGTTCAGCACGGACCAAGGCTGAGTCGCGGGCGTGCACGTACGGAGTCAGCGGTTCGGCGAGAACTGGATCGCCGTCATCCCACAGCAGGATCGCACCGAGATCATGCGCCGGAGCATACACCGCGGACCGGTTGCCAAGGATGATCCGCGGCACACCATCGAGCGCTCGCAGGAAACTGGCGTATCGCTCGCCATTCGACTGGCGTGAATCTACCCGAACGGCTGCCGGATGCCCGAGCGCCGCCAACGCATCACGAAGCTGATCGAGGTCACGATAGTCAGGCGCGACAAGGATCACGCTGCGCTCACGCTCGTGCACGGAAATCGCGATGCGCGCGAGCTGCGCCGCCCAGCCGCCAACCCACTCGCCCGTGTGCAAGCGCTCTGGGCCGTGTGACGGCGTCATGGCGAGCCGGGCACCCGTGACAAGCTCAGCAGCGATCGCCTCCTCCGATGTCGATGCGGAGGCCGCGGCCGTTGCTGGGCTCGTCTGCTCTCGCGGATCAGCGCTTCGCGCAGCCCCTCCGCTTCCACGGCAGCGCCTGGGTCCGCCGCGGCTTCTGCTTCCGCCGCGGCTTCCACTTCCGCTGCGGCTTCTGTTTCCGCTTCCGCCTCCGCTGCGGCTTCTGTTTCCGCCTCGGCTTCCGCCTCCGCCTCCGCTGCGAGATGCTTCTTTTCTACTCGGACCTGCCGCGCAGGAATCGCGAGCCGCAGAATATCTCCAGCCGAGCCTCCCGCCCGGTCCGCCACTGCGCGCGCGAGCCGCCACACGTCTGGCGTGAGCTGCGGCACCGCGGCAACGATGTCCGCAATTGGCGCGAGCTCTCCTCCGAAGTCGCTGCGCGAAACGAACTCGATAATGTACCCAAAGCTCTTGCGATCTTTGGAGCGGAACGGCACCCGAACTCGCTGCCCCACCCGCACCTCGTCGGCGAGTTCGGCCGGGACCGAGTAGTCGAAGAGGTGATCAAGCTGCGGCAACGCCGAATCGAGCAGCACGCGCGCCACGGCGCGACCGTTCGCGCCTTCTGCACGCTCGAATGCGGTGGCCACCAGTCTCTACAGGCCGGCGGCAGCCTGCAGCTCCGCGACGCGGGGCGTGGCTTCCCAGGTGAAATCGGGGAGCTCGCGCCCGAAATGACCATACGCGCTTGTCTGCGCATAAATGGGGCGCAGCAGGGCGAGGTCACGGATGATCGCCAGCGGCCGCAGATCGAAGACCTGACGCACCGCCTCTTCGATGCGTTCGCGCGGCACTGTCTCGGTCCCAAAGGTCTCAACATACAGCCCCACTGGGTGTGCGCGACCGATGGCGTATGCAACCTGCAGTTCAGCTCGCGTCGCGAGCCCAGCGCGCACCACGTGCTTCGCGACCCAGCGCATGGCATACGCAGCAGAGCGATCAACCTTCGACGGATCCTTGCCGCTGAAGGCACCGCCGCCGTGCCGGCTCGCACCGCCATAGGTATCGATGATGATCTTGCGGCCAGTCAGGCCGGCATCGCCCATCGGGCCGCCCACCACGAAGGGGCCGGCAGGGTTGATGAAGCGCTGAGCATTCTCACTCGGCAGGTTCACCCGATCCAGCACCGGACGAATCACCTCACGCTCGACCGCTTCACGCAGCGCAGGCTGGGAAATACTGCCCTGGTGCTGCGTCGAAACGACGATGGCCTCAATACTGGCGGGACGATCCCCGTCGTAGCCGATGGTGACCTGAGTCTTGCCGTCAGGGCGCAACTCAGGGATGAGCCCGTTTCGGCGCACCTCGGAAAGGCGCTCAGCCAGACGGTGTGAGATCCAGCTCGGGAGCGGGTGCAACTCAGGCGTCTCGTCAGTCGCGTACCCGAACATGATGCCCTGATCTCCTGCGCCCTGGCGGCTGAGTTCGTCGTCGAGCGCGCCGCTGCGAAGCTCAAGGGAGTTGTCAACGCCGCCAGCGATGTCAGGAGACTGCTGACCGATCGACACCGACACCCCACAGGAGGAGCCGTCGAAGCCCATATCGGAGCTCGTGTAGCCGATATCTCGCACCGCGTTGCGCACAATCTGCGGGATCTCGACATACCCGCTCGTCGATACTTCGCCCGCGACGTGCACGAGACCCGTCGTGACAAGCGTCTCGACCGCGACCCGTGCCCCAGGGTCCTGCGCAAGCATGGCGTCGAGGATCGAATCCGAAATGCGGTCGCAGATCTTGTCCGGGTGCCCCTCAGTGACAGACTCCGAGGTGAACTGGCGCAGCGACACGATGAGGCTCCTTGAGCGGTTGAGTGAACGAATAAGCGAGGGCCGACCCCCGAAAACGCCGGTGGCGTCGGTCCCTTTCAGGGTATCCGACGCCACCGACACTGCTGCTTGTGCAGCAAAAGATTACGCAACGACCTCCGCGGGGCGCTTGGTCATCGTGAGCTTGCCCTCAACGACCTCGTGCAGCGCGATCGACAGCGGCTTGTCATCGACTGTGGAGTCGACGAGCGGCCCCACGTTGTCGAACAGGTTGCCGTCGTGCAGATCCGTGTAATAGTCGTTGATCTGGCGAGCACGCTGCGAGGCGAAAATCACCAGCGCGTACTTCGAATCGACCTTCTCGAGCAGATCGTCGATGGGCGGATCGATAATGCCGTTGACATTTGCCATGAAAATACTCCTCCGGTTGACCTCACTATCCTAGCTGAGGTTTCTGAATCCTGCTGCACCGCGCCGCGGCTCGGCACACTCACGTGGAGCTCCAGCGACTGATCTGGCACCTCAGAGATGCCACCGAAGATCGAAGCTATCCGAGCAACGAGCGCACAAGCACGTGACCACTGCCCGACGACAGCCTGGTCCAGGTGAGCGAGCGCGACACCCGGACCGGATCCTCTCCACGCAAGAACCCCATGGCCTCTCCCGCGAAGGCAGCGGCAGCCGGGATCCCCGGTGCGATCTCGATCCCCCACACTGAAGCTCGGACTTTGTGCACCACTGCCTCACCGGGATCGGCAGGCAGGAGCTCAGCGACGCGGGCAATCCCCTCGGCGGCAACCGTTGTGAGCGATGGAGTGTCGACGGAGCCCGTCACATGCCACCCGGAAACCGGTGGCAAGACCCCCGTCCAGGCCGCCATTGCCGTCACATCGGGCACCTCGAGCGCGAGCCCAATGATCCCCAGCCTCGCAATCCGATCCAGGAGCGAACGACCGAGCACTGTTTCATCAATGGCAATGTCAGGCTCAGCTGAGAGGGAAAACGCACGCATCACGAGCACGACAGGAACGGTGTCCGTAATACCGCGAGGTGCCTGCGTGCAGCCGTACACCGCAAGTGTTGCCCCGCGGGTCACCAGCCGCACTTCTTCTTGTCCCACCTTCTGCAGGCGTTCAAGAAAAATACGGAGATCGTCTCGCGTCGCGTGATCCGCGAGCAGCAGTGTGGCAGCCATCTCCTCCAGCCTAGCGGCGCACAGCTGGGTGCTGAGCGGACCGCGCTCGTGCGCCAGTCGGACGCACACCATTCGGGCGAGCCCTGGCCAGGCGCGGGGTGCACCGCCATAGACTTGGTGCAGTATCCCGCACCGAGTCGCTGCCTGGAGGACCCATGACCGCCGCCGATCTGCTCATGATGCTCTCGGTCCTCGATTCCGGGGCCCGTACCCGCGAGGACATTCTCACCGGACCTGCGCTCCCGACACCACACGGACGTTCCTTTGGCGGCCAAGTCTTGGGACAGGCGCTCGCTGCCGCGGGAACGACGGCTCCCGAGGGCCGCACGATCCACTCGATGCACGGCTATTTCTTGCGGCCGGGCAACAGCAGTGAAGGGATGACCTTCGAAGTGGATCGCCTCTATGACGGGCGCTCCTTCTCTACCCGCCGCGTCCAGGCGTACCAAGAGGGCCAGGTCTTGATGTCCCTCATCTCCTCGTTCCAGGCTCCTGACACGGGGCTCGAGCATCAGGACACCATCGACATTGCCGCGCTCCCGGATCCTGAATCGCTCCCGACGGTGTGGGAAAAGTACGGCCATCTCGCGAGTGACGGCCAGGCCTCATGGGTGTTGAATCGGCCGTTCGACTTCCGCTACGTCGAGTCGGATATCATCCTCAATGTCGCCGAACACACCAACCGGCAACGCGTCTGGATGCGGAGCCGAGACACCCTCGATGCGCCTCCGCTGCTGCACTCGGCGGCGCTCGCCTTCGCCAGTGACTATTTGTTGCTCGAACCCATCGCGCGACAGCACGGCATCCCGTGGGCAACACCGGGGATGCGATTCGCAAGCCTCGATCACGCGATGTGGTTTCACCGGCCATTCCGGGTCGACGAGTGGCTGCTCTACGAACTCGACTCACCGACGGCGCAGGGTGGACGGGGCCTCACCCACGGCCGATTCTACGACCGCAGCGGCGCACTGGTCGCCAGCGTGGCACAGGAGGGGATGATCCGCCTCCCCTCGCAGGAGTAGCGGGATCGCACGGCGAAATCGCCGGACCGCCGCGGGCTCCTCGCGCGGACCATTCACCGCGCGAACGAAGCACCCAGGTGTAGCGTCACCGCAGCAGAACACTGCTCCGCCGTGCGATCTCTCGGTCGTGAACCCGGCAGAAGCTCTCCGAGCCCGACAAGAACACCCCGAGCCCAACAGGAACACCCCGAGCCCGACGCGAACACCCGAGCCCGATAGCAAGCCGAGTGTGCTCAGCTACGCCGCAGCTGCACGGGCTCATCCATCCACGCTTCGACGGACGCACGGCCCGCATCAGACAACCGAATCGGACGCATCGTCTCACCATCGACGATCACGATGTGCGAGATTGCCTTGGCGACAACGCTTCGTTCCGCGGCTGCGCCATCGACAAGTTCGTAGTGCACTTCCAGGCTTGATCCGCCGAGTCTTCCGATCCAGAGCTCAACTGTCACGGGCTGCTCGCTGTACTCCAGCACGCGCAGGAACTCGATCTGCTGGCTCGCGACGAGCATCTTCGGGCCCGCAGGGTCATCACCGCGGAAGTGGTGCTCCATGCCGGTGGACTCCCGGCCGGATCCGAGCCAAAACGTGCGCACGCGAGCTTCCTCAAGGAATCGTGCGTAGGCAACATTGTTGACGTGACCGTACGCGTCCTGATCGCCCCAGCGGAGCTCCAAGTCAATGTGTGTGCGGGCCATGTACGCGCCCCTTTCCAATCAGCGTTGTCGCTCAGTATGCCCGTTCGGCACGGAGGCCACACAAGCGAAGAGGCCCGGCTCGCGAGAGCCGGGCCTCAGATCCGCTAGTCGCGGGTGAGCTTGCGGTAGGTCACACGCGACGGCTTCGCCGCGTCTGCCCCGAGCCGCTCAATCTTGTTCGCCTCGTAGGACTCGAAGTTGCCTTCGAACCAGTACCAGTTCGCCGGGTTCTCCTCGGTGCCCTCGTACGCGAGAATGTGGGTCGCGATCCGGTCAAGGAACCAGCGATCGTGAGTGATCACCACGGCGCAGCCGGGGAACTCAAGCAGCGCGTTCTCGAGGCTCGACAGTGTCTCGACGTCGAGGTCGTTGGTGGGCTCATCGAGCAGCAGCAGGTTGCCGCCCTGCTTGAGCGTCAGGGCGAGGTTCAAGCGGTTGCGCTCACCGCCGGAGAGCACACCGGCGGGCTTCTGCTGATCCGGACCCTTGAACCCAAACGTCGACACGTAGGCGCGCGACGGGATTTCGACGTTGCCGACCTTCATGTAGTCAAGGCCGTCGGAGACGACCTCCCACACGGTCTTCTTCGGGTCAATGCCTCCACGGGTCTGGTCGACGTAGCTGAGCTTGACGGTATCGCCAATCTTCAACTCGCCGCCGTCGAGCGGCTCGACACCAACAATCGTCTTGAACAGGGTCGTCTTACCCACACCGTTCGGGCCAATGATGCCCACAATGCCGTTGCGTGGCAGCGTGAAGGACAGGCCATCGATCAGCGTTCGCCCGTCAAAGCCCTTATTCAGGTTCTTCGCTTCGAGCACCACGTTGCCGAGTCGCGGACCAGCCGGAATCTGGATTTCTTCGAAGTCCAGCTTCCGCGTGCGCTCCGCTTCGGTGGCCATCTCCTCGTAGCGCGCAAGACGCGCCTTCGATTTCGCTTGGCGCCCCTTCGCGTTGGAGCGGACCCACTCGAGTTCTTCCTTCAGACGCTTCTGCATCTTCTGGTCCTTCTTGCCCTGGACTTCAAGGCGCGCGGATTTCTGCTCGAGGTACATCGAGTAGTTACCTTCGTACGCGTAGAGACGCCCTCGGTCAACCTCACAGATCCAGGTGGCGACGTGGTCGAGGAAGTACCGGTCGTGCGTGACGGCCATGACGGCACCGGGGTACTTCGACAAGTGCTGCTCAAGCCACAGCACGCTCTCGGCGTCCAGGTGGTTTGTGGGCTCGTCGAGCAGCAGCAGGTCGGGCTTCTCAAGCAGCAGCTTGCAGAGTGCAACGCGGCGCTTTTCACCTCCGGAGAGGTTCGACACGATTGCCTCGGGCGGCGGGCAGCGGAGCGCGTCCATTGCCTGCTCAAGCTGGTTGTCGAGATCCCAGCCGTCAACGGCGTCAATGGCCTCCTGGAGCTCCCCCATCTCAGGCAGCAGCTTGTCATAGTCCGCGTCCGGGTTGGCCATCTCCGCGGAGATCTCGTTGAACCGGTCGAGCTTGCCCTTAATCTCGGCAACGCCCTGCTGCACGTTTGCCAAGACCGTCTGGTCCTCATCGAGTTCCGGCTCCTGCATCAGGATGCCGACCGTGTACCCCGGAGTGAGGATCGCTTCGCCGTTCGAGGGCGTATCGAGACCCGCCATGATCTTGAGGATCGTGGACTTACCTGCCCCGTTGGGTCCGACGACGCCGATCTTCGCACCAGGCAGGAATGCCATGGTCACGTCATCGAGGATCACCTTGTCGCCGTGCGCCTTGCGCGCGCGAACCATCTGGTAAATGTACTCAGCCATATGCTTTCCGGGCGCCTGAGACGCCCCGAACTCCCTGCTCGAAGTCAATGTTGGATATCTCCACTCTACCGTGCGTCGGTGTCGAGGGTTCCGCGGGTTCGCAGAGAACGGGAGTGTGCCAGAATCGGGCCCATGCACAGCAACTCTGCCCCCCTCGCCGCAATCCCAACCGGCCCAGTTGCGGTGCCGCTGCGGGTGCGCGAACTCACTGGTGGCCGCGCACTCGTGCCCGTGTGGGTGAACGGTTTGGGAGGCAGTACCTTTCATGATCCCGATTCACGCCCGTCCCCCAGGTTCATCAAATGGGTCCCCGCCGGCACGCCCGAGCTCGATCTCGAAGCCGAGGCGGAGCGACTTGCGTGGGCGGACGAGCATGGAGCATTGGTTCCACGAGTGCTCGCCAGCGGTGCAGACGAGTCAGGCTCCTGGCTCATCACCGCGGCACTCGCTGGCGAATCAGCTGTCGCACCCCGCTGGATCGCCGAGCCCGTCACCGCAGCGCGCGCGATCGGTGCTGGCCTCCGCATCTTGCATGACACCCTTCCCGTAGCCGAATGCCCCTACTCGTGGTCAGCGGCAGAACGCATCGAACAGTTCGAGCAACGCCTGCGCACTGGCTCCGGGCCCAGCGAATGGGATCCCGCGCACCGCCACCTCACGCTCGCAGACGCGCGTGCGCGGCTCGCGGACATCCCGGATCTCGCGCACCCGGTGGTGTGCCACGGTGATGCGTGCGCCCCAAACACGCTCCTGGATGCGACTGGCCGGTTCACCGCCCATGTCGACCTTGGCACGCTCGGAGTCGCGGATCCATGGGCTGACCTGGCGATCGCGGCGTGGAGCACCGAGTGGAACTACGGCACCGGATTCGAAGATTTGGTGTACGAAGGCTACGGTATCGAGCGGGATCCCGCACGCATCAGCTACTATCGGCTGCTCTGGGACCTGAGCTAGCTTGGGCTGCGCAGGCGCAGCGTTCGGCGGAGCCCGCGGCCTCGCTACAGTGCGATCGGGGCGGTGGTACCGATCAGGCAGATGTCGCCGTTCGGGCCGATCGCGGGCGCTGTCTCGGCGACGAAGCTGCGGTCCTCCGTGACCACTTGGCCGATGAGGCAATTCTCATTCACGCGAACGGACACGAAGATATTGTCGGCGACAAGGTTGGTCTTTGTCTCGTCAAAACTCACCTGCATCAGTGCCGGATCGAATCCAGCCGCAGCAACAGCTGCGACGATCGGGGCCCCCTGAACTGGGCCGTCCCCAGCCGTATAGCTGCGCAGGACCTCGGTAAAGTACGGGAGATTGTCCTCGGCGCTGCCACCGGGGATGAGCTCCGGCGCAACTTCGGGTGCCGCTGGTGTCTCCCGCTGCGGCGTTTCCGGGGTCGGACCTTCGAGGAGCGAGCACCCGGCAAGCAGCGGAAGGGACACCGCGAGCACAGCGATCGCCATGGATCGAGTACGGAACTTCACTCCTGAGAACACCCGTTCAGTCTACGCATCACCCGAGACCGCTTGCTGGTGGCTCGCTGGGTTTCATGGGCCAGCAGCGCGCTTCGCTCACAACTCCACTTTTCCAGGAAATCGGGGCAGTCCATCCACACTGGCGATTCTTCCGCGCCGTGAGCGGCCCCGATCACGGATGCTGGTTCCGAGCGGGCGGCAGGTGCCTCAACCTGGCACTTGCCGGCCACTCGCCACCTTCAGATCACGCCACTGCAGGCACACGAACCGAAAGAGAGCAGCTCATGTCCCCCGCAATCAGCATTGTCGGCACGATCGGCACGACCCCGCGCCTGATCCAGTCCACTCCGCAAACGGCTTTCTGCACGTTTCGGCTCGCGAGCACGACGCGTCGCTTTGATCGCACCTCGGGCCAGTGGTCTGACGGCGAGACAAGTTGGTACACCGTCAACTCTTTTCGCGGGCTCGCAGAGCACGCGAAAGCCTCGTTCGCGCGCGGTGACCGCGTGGTCGTGTCCGGCCGAATGCGCGTGCGACAGTGGGAGAAGGATGGCCGTTCAGGTGTCAGCGTCGAAGTCGAGGCAGACGCGCTCGGACACGATCTCCGCTGGGGAACCACCGAATTCACTCCGGATGAAGCGGGGGCACCTTCTGGTCCCAGCACGGTGCCGCCGCATTCCGAACGGGCGGGCACCGCGCACGGCGGCCTAGACTCGGGTAGCGCCGGGCAGAATCGGGACGCTCACACCCCTGAACACCCTTCGGAGCCCACGGAGCCCACCCTCGCGACTGAGACGACTCAGGACACCGACGAAGGTGTCGGATTATTCACTGGGACCGGAAACGGTGAGCCGAGCAGCAGCGCGGTGCAGCACATGGAGGATGCGGCGTAGTCGCGCTCGGTGCGGCCCCATCGAACTCGGCGGGACAGTACGCGGCATCGCTGGAGGCCGCGCATCCCGGGGCGAGTATGCGGCCAGCTCGGCCGAGCGCGACGGCCCGGGCCCAGGTCACCGCACTCGGGCCAGCGCGAGGCGGACTGGGCCGGGCCGCGTCGGGCTTGGCACAATCGCACCACACGGGCCGGGCCGGAAATGGCGCAGCCGCAGCGCATGAGAGTGACCGCGCCTGGCTTCCGTGCACCGAAGTGGTGCGCTCTCCTACCGCAAGTACTCCGAGAATGCGGCGCGCACCTTGTTGACCTTTGGTACCGCCACCGCGAGGCAATATCCCTGGGTCGGGTTCTTTGCGAAGAAATCCTGATGCGCGTCCTCGGCAGGGAAGACTTCACCCAATGGCTCCAGTGTCGTCACGATATCGCCGGGCCACCACTCTGCGGCGCGCGCCCGTGCTGACTCGAACACTGCGGCCTGAGCAGCGTCAGCCGGGAACATCGCCGAGCGGTACTGAGTGCCGACGTCGTGACCCTGACGATTCAGCTGAGTCGGATCATGCATCGTGAAGAAAGCGTCAAGAATGACCGAGGCGGGAATGACCGACTCATCAAAGGTGACCGCGACAGCCTCAGCATGGCCCGTCGCGCCGGTGCACACCTGTTCGTAGCTGGGCTGCCGCGTCACGCCGCCGGTGTAGCACGACAGCACCTCTGTGACGCCACGAAGCTGTCGATATGCAGCATCAAGGCACCAAAAGCAGCCACCGGCAAGAACAAACGTGGTACTCATGCTTCCGCCCTTCGTTCAGCATCGCCGCGCCACCAGGTATCACCAGGGGCGACAGGAAGCCGTCGTTTGTGTTCCGTGGCGCGGTAGCGCCGCTCAAGGTTCTCCGCCGCGGCGGCGGCAACCTGCTCCCCGCGAAGGTACCCGTCGATCTCGGGATAGGTGACGCCAAGGCTGGATTCGTCGGACTGCCCTGGCTGCTCGTCAAGCAGATCAGCAGTCGGCACTTTCTCCCACAGCCGAGTCGGCGCATTCAGTTCACGCAACAGTTCTGCCCCCTGGCTCTTCGTGAGCCCAGAAAGCGGAATGATGTCGGCTGCGCCATCACCAAACTTCGTGAAGAACCCAGTGATCGCTTCAGCGGCGTGATCCGTGCCGATCACGAGCAGACCACGGTCTCCCGCGATGGCATACTGCGCGACCATCCGCATCCGCGCTTTGACGTTTCCCCGCGTGAAATCCGAGACCGGAGTTCCCGTAGCAGCAGACACCTGCGACACAATCCCGTCAGTTCCCGCTGCAATGTCCACGGTGACTGTGCTATCCGGCTGAATGAACGCCAACGCGAGCTGTGCGTCGTCTTCGTCGCGCTGCACCGCATATGGCAACCGCACGGCAATGAACTCCGCGTCCCGCCCCTCGCCGCGCAAGCGCTCAACTGCCAGCTGCGCGAGGCGGCCCGCAAGCGAAGAGTCTTGCCCCCCTGAGATGCCCAGCACAAAGCCACGCACCCCTGGGATCGCTCTCGCGTAGTCCGCCAAGAACGTCACACGACGCTCCAGTTCAGCCGCGGGGTCGATTGCTGGGACTGGCCGCAGCGCTCGAATGATCTCTTGCTGCATCTCGCTCACACCCACACTCTACTCCGGCCAGGTGCAGCAATGCCGGGGCGAGGTATGCCACACGGGGGTCAAGAAATCAGCTCTTCAATCGGGAGCAAGCACCGCGGCCCGAGGAGTCCTTTGAGCTCACCAAACAGATCCGCGGAAACTCGCACCTGCAGCGGCAGCTCAAACACCCGAATCGCTGTTGAGGTCATCAAGTTCAGTCGCACTTCGCTCTCTCCGCGGTGGCGCAGCAGGGTGCGTTTGAGCTCGTCCATGAGATCCTCGGTCGCGCGCGCGTCCGAAATCGTGAGCATCAGTGTCTCAGCGTCTTCCTGCACGCCAGCGTCAATCGGCCGCACACCGTACGCGTGCATCGACATTCCGTCGTCGCGAGCGTTGAGCTTGCCGCGCAGCGCCACGATCGAGTCCGGCTGCAACAGGCTCCCAAACTCCTGGTACGACTTCCCCATAAACAATGCTTGGATCTCACCGGTGAAGTCTTCGATCGTCACCATGCCGTACAGATTGCCGGATTTCGCGGTGCGATGCTGCACGCTCGTAAGAAGACCCGCCACCGTCACGATCTCACCGTCAAACGTCGAGGTGGAGTCGGGGTTCGTGATCTGCAGTACCGTCGCACTCGCTTCTTTCGCGAGCGCCGAGTCGAGCCCGCGCAGCGGGTGGTCCGAGACATAGAGCCCGAGCATTTCACGCTCAAACGACAGCTTGTCCTTTTTGGTCCACTCCGGGCGATCCGGCACAAGCAGTGCCGCGTCTGCTTCTTCGCCGTCCGCCTCAGCTGCCTCAGCGAAAAGACTGTCGAAGTCGAACCCGACGTTGCCTTTCTCGGCGTCCCGCTTGTCCTTGACGGCACTCTCGATGGTCTGCTCGTGAATCTCCACGAGCGCGCGGCGTGTGCCGCCAAGTCCGTCGAAGGCCCCCGCCTTGATCAACGATTCGATCGTGCGCTTGTTCAGCACGACGAGCGGAACCTTCTTGAGGAAGTCATGGTAGCTCTCAAACCCACCGTTCGCCTCACGTGCCTCGCGAATCCCCTCGACCACGTTCGTGCCGACGTTGCGGATGGCGCCCAGCCCAAAGCGAATATCCTCGCCAACGGCCGAGAAGTTTGCGAACGACTCGTTTACGGCAGGCGGCAGCACCTTGATACCCATGCGGCGGCACTCATTGAGGTAGATCGCGAGCTTGTCTTTAGAATCCCCGACGCTTGTCAGCAGAGCAGCCATGTATTCAGCCGGGTAGTGCGCTTTGAGGTACGCAGTCCAGTACGACACGACCCCGTAGGCGGCAGAGTGGGCCTTGTTGAACGCATAGTCAGAGAACGGCAGCAGGATATCCCACAGTGCTTTCACCGCAGGCGGCGAGAACCCACGCTCTGCCATTCCACTCGAGAAGCCCGCGTACTGCTTGTCCAGCTCCGACTTCTTTTTCTTCCCCATCGCGCGGCGCAGAATATCGGCTTCACCGAGCGAGAACCCTGCCACTTTTTGCGCGATCGACATCACCTGCTCTTGGTAGATGATGAGACCGTAGGTGGTGCTCAGCACCTCCTGAAGTGGCTCTTCCAGCTCGGGGTGGATCGGGGTGATGGGCTGCAGCCCATTCTTTCGGAGCGCATAGTTCGTGTGGGAGTCCGCTCCCATGGGACCCGGACGGTAGAGCGCGAGCACTGCCGAAATGTCTTCGAAGTTGTCAGGCTTCATCAGACGGAGGAGGCCGCGCATCGGGCCCCCGTCGAGCTGAAACACGCCGAGCGTATCGCCGCGCGCCAGCAGTTCGTAAGACTCCGTGTCATCGAGCTCAAGCCGCTCGAGGTCCAGCTCTTCGCCGCGGTTCACACGGATGTTCTCGAGCGCGTCCGAAATGATCGTGAGGTTTCGTAGACCGAGGAAGTCCATCTTGATCAGGCCGAGGCCCTCACAGGTGGGATAGTCAAACTGCGTGACGATCTGGCCATCCTGCTCACGCTTCATGATCGGGATGATGTCGATGAGTGGATCACTCGACATGATCACGCCAGCCGCATGCACGCCCCACTGCCGTTTCAGCCCCTCCAGCCCGAGTGCGGTGTCATACACCTGCTTGGCCTCGGCGTCTTCCTGGAGCACGGCACGGAACTCCGCGGCTTCTTTGTAGCGCGGGTGATCCGGATCGGTGATGCCCGCGAGCGGAATGTCTTTCGCCATGACTGCCGGCGGCATCGCCTTCGTGAGCTTTTCGCCCATCCCGAATGGGAAACCAAGCACGCGCGAGGCATCCTTCAATGCCTGCTTTGACTTGATCGTGCCGTAGGTGACAATCTGCGCCACGCGCTCATCGCCGTACTTCTCCGTCACGTACCGAATGACCTCGCCGCGGCGACGATCATCGAAGTCGACATCGAAGTCAGGCATCGAGACTCGATCAGGGTTCAGGAAGCGCTCAAAGATGAGACCGTGCTGTAGCGGATCAAGGTCGGTGATACGCATTGCGTACGCCACCATCGAACCTGCGCCCGAGCCTCGGCCAGGGCCGACGCGGATCCCGTTGTCCTTCGACCAGTTGATGAAGTCAGCAACGACGAGGAAGTAGCCGGGGAACCCCATCTGCACGATCACGCCGGTCTCGTACTCGGCCTGCTTGCGCACTGCATCAGGGATTCCGTTCGGGTAGCGGTAGTGCAGACCCTTCTCGATCTCCTTGACAAACCAGCTCTCCTCGTTCTCCCCCTCGGGAACGGGATAGCGGGGCATGTAGTTGGCCGAGGTGTTGAACTCGGCGTGGCAGCGCTCGGCGACCAGCAACGTGTTGTCACACGCTTCGGGCATCTCGCGGAAGATGTGGCGCATCTCTGCAGCAGACTTCAGGTAGTAGCCCGAGCCGCTGAACTGGAACCGGTTGGGGTCGTCGAGCCGCGATCCAGACTGCACGCAGAGCAGCGCAGAGTGCGCCTCAGCGTCTTTCTCGTGCACGTAGTGCAGATCGTTGGTCGCAAGCATCGGGATCCCCAGATCCTTTGCGATTGCAACGAGATCCTTCTGCACACGGCGCTCGATTTCGAGGCCGTGATCCATGATCTCGCAGAAGTAATTCTCTTTGCCGAAAATGTCCTGGAATTCTGCGGCGGCCTGCCGCGCCTCGGCGTACTGCCCGAGCCGGAGCCGGGTATGCACTTCACTCGACGGGCAGCCTGTGGTTGCGATCAGGCCCTGCGAATACTGCTGCAGCAACTCACGGTCCATGCGCGGTTTGAAGTAGTAGCCCTCGATCGAGGACCGGCTCGAAAGCCGGAACAGGTTGTGCATCCCCTCCGTGGTCTCGGAGAGGAGCGTCATATGCGTGTATGCGCCCGCGCCAGACACGTCGTCGCCGCCTCCGTCACCCCAACGCACACGCGTGCGATCCCCGCGGTGTGTGCCAGGCGTCACATAGGCTTCGATCCCGATAATCGGATTCACGTCAGCGTCGCGCGCCGTCTTCCAAAAGTCGAACGCGCCGAACGTATTGCCGTGGTCAGTCACCGCAATCGCCGGCATGCCTTGCGCTGCAACTGCGTCGATGAGCGGTTTTACGCGAGCCGCACCGTCGAGCATCGAGTACTCGCTGTGCACGTGCAGATGTACGAAACCGTCTTTTTCTGACACCGAATGGGCCCCTTTCACCGACGAGTCAAGGGTACCCCGAGTGCGCCTGTATCGCTCCCGGGAGGGACGTTCATGGGCGGGTCGTTCCGCCACGCGGCCGCACCTCTGCACCACGCTCGATCGGCGACACGCCTGTAACGATCTGTCGGGATTCGGTCAGCATCCACCGGATCGACGTGTGCACGGAACGCAGCAAACATGCCACGTCACCATTCCGTCGGTGGTGCATGTGTCGAGCTCGATCATGACGAACACCGAGTTGCGCCTCACGATCGCTCGCCGCCACGCTGCGAAGGAGCTAGCGCACGTCTGCGTCGCACCAGGGGCATGCGTAGTCAACGTCGGGGTGGCTCATCCGCTTGAACACGGTGTGCCACTGTGTGCAAATCGCCCGAAGTTCCCAGAGCTCGCTACTCACCTTGGCCGCGCGTGTTCGCATGGTCAACGGAAGCACCTCAGACCGCATCGGCGCTGCGGGTGCCGTCATCGTTCGCGATTGCACGATTCGTCCTCACTGTCTCGGTTCCATTCACCCCTCGCGGACGTTGCGTGCAACGAGTCCCGCTGCCTTCGAGTGAAGCACCCTGGCACAGTGTCTGGGGCAATTCCGGACACAACCGAACACATCCGGAATATCCGGACGACTGATTGTGACCGTGACGTTGCGCGACGCACGGGGTGCGCCGTCGAAAGATCGCGATTATGCTTACCCCATGTTTTGGGGAAACCATGGGGGTAGTCCAGTGACGGCAGAAATCGGTATCGACGAACACGGACGCGCGGGATCGCTCCGCTTCACCCGAGCAGGGAGGCGTATTGCGGCCATCGCAATTGCGCTCACGCTCGCAGCGACCTCTCTGGTTGCTGGAGTGGCGGCGCCGGCGCTCGCCGCCGACGGGACTGGGGTGCTGAAAGGCACGATCGCGGTCCCGGCTGGAACGGATCTCACCAAGGTGAATATCGCGGTGACCCCGCGGATTCACACTGGTGCCGTCTACACGGACTTCGGTCTGGATCCGAACGGCGCGTACGAGGTGACGGGGCTCCCGGACGCTGAGTTCATTGTTTCAGCGTTTGTCTATACCGGACAGGGGTACCCAAACCCCAACGTGCACGAGCAGTTGCTCCTGCCGACGCCCACCACAGCCGGGGTCACGATTGCCGGGGGTGAAACGAAGGTCCAGAACTTCACCATGAAGCCTGCGACCGCAAAGATCAGCGGCCACATCACGCTCGATGGTTCAAGTGCAGTGCAGGTGATCCTGAAACAAAAGGTCGGCAGTGAATGGATCTCGATGAACTCCGCGTGGAGCGGATCTGGTGCAGCCCCAATTGACTTCGCGACCTATGGTCTCGCTGCCGGCACCTACAAGGCAGTGTTCGTCGCCCTCGCTGGCGATTACCCGTACGAACGGCAGCAGTGGTGGGAAGGGACGGGTGTTGAAGAACAAGCGACGCCCATCACGCTGGCGGAGGGCGAGATTCGCACAGGCGTTGACACGGTGTTCCTGCGCCAGTTCACGTCTGGCCCCACGGTGACCGTGCAGGGCACACCCGCTGTTGGCTCCACGCTCTCCGCTGCCACGACCAGCTGGGTTCCTGCCGCCACCAAGGTGACCTACCAGTGGTACCAGGGGGACCCGAACGGCCCGGGAGCCGTTGAGATCGCGGGCGCGACGGCAGCCAGTTACGTGCCGACGGCAGCAGACGTCGGAAAGCGATTGTACGTGATCGCTGTCGGCACCCGGCAGGGGTACTCAGATTGGGGCGCCCCTTCTGAGGCGACCGCCGCGGTGACGACCGCGGCGCTCACCGCCACTCCGAAGCCCACGGTCACCGGCACGCCCAAGGTTGGCGCCACGCTCACAGCCAACGCAGGCACCTGGGCCCCAGCCCCTGTTGCGCTCAGCTACCAGTGGCAGCGCGCAGGTGCACCGATCAGCGGCGCGACACAAGCGACGTACACTCCGGTCGCCGCAGACGCAGGAAAGACACTCACCGTCGCCGTTACTGGCACGAAGAGCGGATACTCCCCCAACACGCAGACGTCCGCAGCCACGGCCGCGATCGCACCGGCTACGCCTGCGGTGCTCCCTTTTATCGATGTGAAGCAGGGAGACAAGTTCTACACGGAGATCGCCTGGATGTATGAGACCGGGCTCTCGACCGGCATTGCTACGCAGGAAGGCTTGGTCTACCAGCCGAAGGCGGCCGTATCGCGCGAGGCCATGGCCGCGTTCCTGTATCGCTCGAGCAAGGCCACCTATCAGGGGCCCGCAGTCTCCCCGTTCGCGGACATCAAACCCGGCGACAAGTTCTACAACGAGATCACGTGGATGGCCCACGAGGGCATCTCGACGGGGATCACACAGCCGAGCGGGAAGCCGAAATACGCTCCGAAAGCTCCAGTGTCCCGCGAGGCAATGGCGGCGTTCATCTACCGTCTCGAGCCACGGAGCTACACCGCTCCGATCGCCTCACCATTCGCGGACGTCGAGCCTGGTGACAATTTCTACCGTGAGATCGCTTGGATGTATGACACGAAGGTATCCACGGGAGTGGAACAGCCCTCAGGGAAGCCCAAATACGCCCCGAAGACCGCGGTCTCGCGTGAGGCAATGGCCGCCTTCCTCTACCGCGTCAAGTAGCGTCTCCACCGGCTGACTGCTCCGGGTCGTTCGCCCACGGCGGCACTCGACCCAGGCCCACGAAATACGCCCGGAGTAGTCAGCAACGGACCGGACCTCACCCTTTTCACGGTCGTGCATCTGACCGGCGCAGACCCGGGTGCTCATCTGGCCGACGAGCACCCGGGTCAGCCACACGCTGGGTTGGACACACGGCAGCTTCCGAGAACGAGCCGGCTTGCCCCTCCGTGCCATACACCCCGGGTGAATGCTCTACGCTTCCGGCGGACGGAGCGCGTGCTGCGCCAGCACAGACCACACATCCGCACATGCCCCCCCCCCTGCCCGCGTCCGCAGACGGGTGAGTTAGGGACCCGCCGCAAGTTCAGGCGCCTCGATGACTGCCGCAGTTTTGCCCACCTGGCCGGCCCAGAACAGGCTCGTTCCCCCACCGCGATCACCGCCGCCACAGCAGCGATGAGCAGCGTCTGCACGAGCGAGAAACGACGGCCGGGATTCGGTACCTCCGCTGCGGCAGGAGCGGTCACGGCAACGGAGGCGGCGCCGTAGCGCGGGTCAAGCGCCGCGCGGCGCGATACCCACGCCGTCCGATCGCCACCGAACTCCTCGACGAGCTTTGCGACGGTGCGCTCTGTGGGGAGCTTCCTCCCGAGGAAAGCCTCTGACAGGACGGTTTTCGACACCCCCGTCCGCTCACTCAACGCAAGGAGCTTCGGGTCACCCGCACCGAGCCGTAATTCGCGAAGACCCGCCGCAAAACTCGCAACAGAATCGCTGTCGCGCTCGGGCCTCGAAATTGTCATATACATGTGTATAGCAGTTCAGCTCGACCGGGCAGGGTGGTTTCCGGGGTGAGATCTTGATCCTGCGAGCCGGCCATGCCCCTTGCACTCCCGGACCCCGTGGTCCAGCTCGTGTCCGAAATTTCGGCTGTCACGGGGCCGCAGGGCAGCGCAGCATCGACGGCGCTGCGCGGAGGGTGTTAGGCGCCCGGATCAGTGCCAGCGAGCACGTCGAGGGCGTGCTGTAGATCCGCCGGGTACACCGAGCTAAACTCGACGGGCTCGCCAGAGCCAGGATGGCGGAACCCGAGCCGCATCGCGTGCAACCATTGCCGCGTCAGCCCGAGACGGTCCGAGAGCGTCGGGTCGGCGCCATACATGCCGTCTCCTACGCAGGGGTGGCGTTGGGCAGACATATGCACACGAATCTGGTGTGTCCGACCGGTCTCGAGCTCAATCTCTAGGAGTGTCGCATAGGGAAAGGCTTCAAGCGTCGCGTAGTGCGTTACCGAGGGCTTCCCATCGCGGGTCACCGCAAACTTCCACTCGTGTCCGGGGTGACGACCGATGGGTCCCTCAATTGTTCCGGAAAACGGGTCCGGGTGGCCTTGCACTACTGCGTGGTAGATCTTCGACACCTCGCGCTCCTTGAACGCGCGCTTGAGCGTGCTGTAAGCCCGCTCGCTTTTCGCAACCACCATGAGCCCGCTCGTGCCAGCGTCCAGACGATGCACGATGCCTTGCCGTTCCGGCGGACCAGAAGTCGCAATGCGATATCCAGCACCCGCGAGCGCCCCGAGCACCGTCGGGCCCTCCCAGCCGAGCGACGGATGCGCAGCGACGCCCGCGGGCTTGTCAATCACGACAATGTCGTCATCATCATGCACGATTCCCAGTTCTGGGAGGTGCACTGGGACAATCTCGGGCCCACGTTTCTCAGCCCACGTGACCTCAAGCCAGCCTCCGGCGGAAAGCCGATCAGACTTGCCCAGCTCAACGCCGTCAAGGCTCACGCCACCAGCCTGAGCAATCTCGGCCGCAAAACTCCGCGAGAATCCGAGCAGCTTTGCGAGCGCGGCGTCCACGCGTTCTCCGGAGAGCCCATCTGGCACCGGAAAACTACGATGCTGCATTGCCTGGCTCCTCTGGGGACTCGTCGTTCGGCCGGGCAGATCCGCTCACTGCAGGATCCGTTCCAGCGACAGCGGTGGCATGTTTCGCAGCTTCGGCCGCGGCTTCATCTGCTTTAGCCTGCGCACGGCTGCGCCCGTCAATCGGAAGCCCGAGCAACGTGATCAGGATGAACAGGATCATGCCAGACACAATGCCAATGTCAGCGATGTTGTAGATCGCCTCATTGAACCCAAGCCACATCCACGGGGTCGAGATGAAGTCGATCACGTGGCCCTCAGGGAAACCGGGTTCTCGCGTCAGCCGGTCCGTGAGGTTGCCCAGCACACCGCCGAGCAACAGGCCGAGGAATAGAGCCCACGGCACGGAGCGCAACCGCCGGATCTGCCACAGGATCACCACAACCACTACTGCGGCAAGGATCGTGAAGATCCACGTCGATCCGCTCGCCATCGAGAAGGCCGCGCCCGGGTTTCGCACGAAGTGCCAGCGCAACACGTCGCCGATCACCTGCACCGTAACGCCCTCATCTAGGTGGGACACTACCCAGTTCTTGACGCTCTGGTCAGCCGCGAGGACCACCAGCGCAACAGCAAACACGATCGCCGGGACCCAGCGACGCCACGGCCGAGTGGCCGTGGCGTCGGGGGTCACGTGGTCGTCTGCCGATCCAGTGACGTCGTTCACGCTCCTGGTTACTGCAGGCCGTCAGGCGCGCCAGCAGGCTCGGGTGAGCCGTCAAGGCCGCGCAGCTGCGACTGGATGTACGAGCGCAGCGTCGAGCGGTACTCGCTCTCGAACTGACGCAGATCCTTGATCTTGAACTGCAGGTCACCGCGTTCTTCGCCCAGCTCGCGCAGCTCATCTGCACGCTGCTGCTGAGCCTCTTCGACGAGCTGCTTCGCGGTGCGCTCAGCGTCCTTGATCATCTGATCACGCTTCGACTCCGCCTCGCTGATCAGCTGATCGCGAGTCGTCTCGCCCTCGTGCACGTGCTTGTCGTGCAGTTCGAGCGCGAGCTGGAGCATGGCGCTCGACTTCACTGCGTCTGGCTGGCTGCCACCAGCGACAGCTGCGACGGTCACCGGCGCTGCGGGTGCCGGAGCGGGCGCAGGAGCGTCGACAACGATCGTCTGCTCGGACGCTGCGGGGGCGGACTGAGCGCCCGACTCGCACGCCTCAAGCTTCGCGGTGAGCTCGTCGATCTGCGCACGCAGCGCAGCCTTCTCCTCCTCGAACTGGCGAAGCTCCTCGACGATAGTGTCGAGGAAGTCGTCGACCTGATCGAGATCGTAGCCGTCGCGGAACTTGGTGATCGTGAACTTCTGGTTCACGACGTCTTCGGGAGTCAGGGCCATCGTTACGTCTCTTTCGCTTCGGGACCACTGCGTGGTCTGTGAAAAACGCTCACAAGCACGTGGTCTGGAACCACGCTAGCAAACAATGCCGGATTCTCGCAGAACCCGACCTACCAACCGGGAATAATTGCGATCAGAATCCAGCAGGCGAGCATCGTCAACATCCAGCCCAGATCAAGCGATACTTGGCCGAGACGGATCGGAGGAAGCAACCTTCTAAACATCCTGATCGGTGGATCAGTCACCGTATACACGAGCTCGATCGCCACGGCGAGTGGGCCGCGCGGTCGGAATCGTCGATTCAGCACCATGATCCAGTCGAGCACGAAACGCACCCACAGCACCAGCGTGTAGATGCGGAGGAGCAGTTTGAGGATGCCCCCAACGACGAGTACGAACTCCAAGATTACGCCGTCGGCGGCACGAAGAACGACCCGCTGTCGTTCTGGCGTGAATCGTCGCCTGCGACCTCAATGTGTTCCGGCGACAGCAGGAACACTTTGCTCGTGACACGCTCAATGCGGCCGTGCAGCCCCATTGTGAGCCCGCTCGCGAAGTCGATCAGGCGCTTCGCGTCCCCCTCGTCCATACGAGAGAGGTTAATGATGACCGGGATCCCGTCGCGGAAGCTCTCAGCGAGAACCTTGGCGTCCCGGTACTCCGTCGGGTGGACCGTCAATATCTCATTGAGTGCCTGTGCGACGGGCTGCTTCGTCGGGGTGACCCGGCGGAGAGGGGTAACGGCGGCGCGCTGCGGAGCAGGACGACTCGGTTCCGGCTTCACGGCAGGCGTCGCTTGTGCGGCCGGAGTGGCGCGCTCAGTGCGTGGTGCGGCGCTCGCCTGCTGCTGCGTTGACGCGTTCTGTTCCTCGAGCTCCTCCTCAGCGAGGCCCAGGAACACCATGGTCTTCTTCAGCGGGTTGCTCATTTTTTCTCCCAACGGTGCTGTAGTTCGAGACTATCTGGGCTCGGGCCGATTGCCCGTGATTGCGCTGCCGATTCGCAGGTGTGTCGCTCCGGCCGCGATGGCCTCGACGTAGTCATGAGTCATTCCGGCAGAAATTGCAGAGGCTTCAGGCGCGATGGCCCGCACACGCTGCGAGTATCCTGCAAGCCGTTCGAACGCGCTGGCGGGCGGCTCGTCGAGCGGTGCGACTGCCATGACCCCGCGCAGTTTCAGGGACGGATTGGTGAGCGTGCGCTCGACCAACGACTCGAGGTCTGCGGGTGCGACTCCCCCGCGCCCAGGATCGTCCGTGAGGTTGATTTGCAGGAAGGCCTCAACAGGGCGCTCCAGATCCGTGAGCGCGTCAACGAGGCGCTCACGGTCAATCGAATGAATCGCGTGCGCGTAGCGCGCAGCCTGCCGCGCTTTCTTCGTCTGAAGCTGACCAATGAAGTGCCAATTCAGGTCGAGACCGGCGAGCGCCTGCGACTTATCTTGTGCCTCCTGGTGGCGGTTCTCCCCCACGTCGCGCACGCCAAGTGCCGCGAGCGCCGCAACGAGTTCCGCCGGGTGGAACTTGGTGACCACGATGAGTGTGACGTCCTCCGACGCACGCCCTGCGGACCGGCAGGCGTCCGCCACACCTCCGCGCACCGCGGCAAGTCGGTCAGCCAGACCTGGGTCGTTCCACTCCGACAGCTCCGCCATGGCGACTACTTCAGGAACTCGGGGATGTCGAGATCATCATCGTCATCGCCGTCGAACGCAGGATCCTTCAGCTGCGCTTCCACCGGCGGATTTGAGAGCACCTCTCCGAACTGCCCCGTTACCGGAGCCGGTTCCGCCGCACGATCGCCGCCAGCGTTGAAGCCGGGGAAGCCCAGGCCCGTCGCCTCAGCCGGGGCCGTGGAGGTGCGCGTTCCTGGCACTTGATCGAGGCTCTCGACGTGGCTGCCGCGGCGTCCTCGCTCGGACGTCGGGACCGTGGGCACCTGATCCGCGTCGAACCCGGCCGCAATCACCGTCACGCGCACTTCGTCACCGAGCGTGTCGTCAATGACGGTGCCAAAAATGATGTTCGCCTCTGGGTGTACGACATCCTGCACCAGCGTGGACGCCTCGTAGATCTCACTCAAGGCGAGATTCGAAGAGCCCTGGATCGACAGCAGTACACCGTGCGCGCCCTCGACAGATGCCTCCAGCAGCGGTGACGCGACCGCGAGCTCTGCCGCCTTGATGGCGCGGTCAGCACCGCGGGCGGAGCCGATTCCCATGAGCGCAGCGCCAGCGCCCTGCATCACGGATTTCACATCGGCGAAGTCGAGGTTGATGAGACCGGGGGTGGTGATGAGGTCCGTAATGCCGGAGACGCCTGCGAGCAGCACCTGATCGGCAGACGCGAACGCCTCGATCATGCTGATACCAGGCTCGCTGATATCGAGCAGGCGATCGTTCGGGACGACAATCAGGGTGTCGACGGCCTCGCGCAGGGTGCTGACACCAGCGTCTGCCTGCGCAGCGCGGCGCTTGCCTTCGAAGCTGAACGGGCGGGTCACCACACCGATGGTGAGCGCACCGATGGACTTCGCGATGCGCGCGACAACAGGAGCGGCACCGGTGCCGGTTCCGCCACCCTCACCGGCGGTGACGAACACCATGTCCGCGCCGGTCAGCGCCTCTTCGATTTCTTCTGCGTGATCCTCTGCAGCGCGACGTCCAACCTCGGGGTCGGCACCAGCGCCCAGACCGCGCGTCAGCTCACGGCCGACATCGAGCTTCACATCTGCATCGCTGAGCAGCAGCGCCTGCGCATCGGTATTGACGGCGATGAACTCGACGCCGCGGAGGCCAAGTTCGATCATCCGGTTGACCGCGTTGACACCGCCGCCGCCCACACCGACGACCTTGATTACCGCGAGGTAGTTCTGGTTCCCTGACACCTGGATCCTCCGCCCGTAACCCTCAACCTCTACCTGAAGTTCAAAGTTAGTATTGCTGAATACGTTTCTTGTGGTCCACGCTACGGGCAGGGTCCGCCCCACTGCGGCAGACACGCCGCAAAACCGCGGGCATCGCCTAGAACAGCACCCGGAATGCGGCTATTGGAACACCGGGGCTTCAGAGGACGAAACATCAATCTGCGAAATCGGGCGATCCGCCAGCGCGGCTAGCATCGAGGTCAGCACCGTCGACTTACGTCTGGTCTGATCAGAGTCGCCCCACAGCACCTGCACGCCGCTCGACAATACGAAGGTCACGTCCTGACCACTCGAGGCTGTCACGCTCGTGATCTGAGCACGTAGCTCGGCCGGCATGTCCCGGAGCGCGCGACTCGCAGAGCGGAATGCATCAGAGGAGCGGTCTGTCAGAGATCCGCTCCCCAGCGGCACCCCAGCAGGCGCGGCCTCGGCCGATCCAAGCAATACGCCAGCAGCATCGTACAGCCCGACGCCGCCTGCACTCGGGAGCGAGACGACAGGAACGCGCTCCTCAATGCGCACGGTCATCGTGTGCGGCGGAGTTCGCTCTACGGCGTAGCGCTGGATGAGCGGGAACGGCTCGAGCGCGCGATGCACATCCCGATCCTCCACCAGCGCCAGCGGAACACCCTCGAAGCGGGCGAGCGCAGCGCCCACCTCTTCGGCATTGACCGCGGAGGCCCCCTCGATGTTCACCTCACGCACCGCCATGAGCGGAGTGAACACGCCAACCACCACAAACAGCGCGAGCGCGGCAACCGCGCTGATGACGATCAGCCAGGTGCGCCTGCGCCTGCGAGCGGCCAGCGTGAAGCGCTGGCGCTCGCGCCGGAACCGGGCTTTGCGCTGCTTGCCGGCCTCGCGCACGCGACGTTCTGCAGCGCGTACGGGATCCGCCTGGCGTGCAGCGCGCCACCTCGTCACGGCCGAGCGGGCACTTGGTACGTCATCGACGAGCTCAATTTCGCCGTCTTCGACTTCTGCTCGCGCACGGCGCACGGCAGAGAGGTCGACTGTCGGCGCGAGAGCGTCGCCTGAACCGCCACCGGGCGCGGCAGCGTCCTCCGCCGCCCCGAGGCCCTCCCCGATCCCGCAGCGTTGCTCTCCGCGCCGCCCTGATTCGCGGCTCGAGCGGCCGCAGCTTCACGCGCAGTGCGCGAGCGCAGTCGATCAAACAGCCCTGGCCGGGCGGGCGAGTCGGCGGCGGTGGCGTCCGGGTGATCGGCCACGCCGTCACCGCCCGCAGTGTCCCACTCGGGAGCCTGCGTGTCAGGCGCGTCCGATTCAGGGCCCTCTGCGCCCCGATCGAACCCGCTCGGCCGTTTCACTGCCCTGTGGCCTCAAACCGGCCGCGCAGTGCGTCGACGACCTGCGGAATGATCCGGTACACGCTGCCGCAGCTCATAGTGACCATCACGTCCCCCGGACGCGCGATCTCCGCGAGGTGGTCAGCAGCGCGCTGCCAATCGTCGATGTATGCAACGCGCTCCTGGTCAGTGAAGTCGTTGGAGACGAGCGCTCCGGTAACCTCAGGGACCGGGTCCTCGCGCGCACCGTCGACCGAAAGGACGACCGTGTAGTCGGCGCCGTGCTCAAGCACCTCAGCGAACTCGCGATGGAACATGCTGGTGCGGCTATAGAGATGGGGCTGGTGGATCGCCACGAGTCGCCCCTCGCCGACAACGGCTCGCGCAGAGTCGAGCAGCGCTGCAACCTCAGTGGGGTGGTGGGCGTAGTCGTCATACACTCGGACGCCGCCGACCTCAGCGTGGAACTCGAAGCGGCGCTTTGTACCGCCGAACCCTGCGATCGCAGCGAGCGCAGCGCCAGCTTCATACCCGAGCCCGGTGAGCACGGCGAGCGAGCCCACTGCGTTGATGGCGTTGTGCCGACCGTAGACCTCAAGCTGCGCTGAATGCTGCGCGCCATCGATCTCAACGGTGAAACGGACCGGACCGGAGTCGTCGATCGACACAATCCGAACATCTGCATCGGTGGCCTCGCCGAAGGTGCGAATGGGGGTCGTCTCCCCCGCAGCGGCGTCAGCGCGCAGCGCCGTGAGGACTTCCAGTGCACCGGGATCATCAGAGGAGATCACGACGAGATCGCGTGCAGCGCGCGCGAAATCCACGAAGGCCTGCATGAACGCCTCGCGGGAGCCATAGAAGTCAAGGTGCTCGGGATCGACGTTGGTGATCAACGCAACCGACGTGTCATAGAGCAAGAATGATTTGTCAGACTCGTCCGCCTCGATCACGAACAACTCGTCGTTGCCAGGCCCAGAGCTCACTCCGAGCGTCTCGATGATGCCGCCGTTCACAAACGAGGGATCAGTGCCCAGACCGAGGAGGCCGGTGACAATCATGCCGGTAGAAGTCGTCTTGCCGTGCGCGCCAGCGACGGACACCACACGCTTGCCTCGCGCGAGCCAGGCAAGCGCTTGTGAGCGATGCAGCACAGGCAGGCCCTGAGCGAGCGCACGCTGGTACTCCGGGTTGTTCTCCCACAGTGCGCCTGTCACTACAAGCGTGTCGGCATCGCCCACGTTTTCCGCGCTATGGCCCACTGCAACCGGGATACCGAGCGCTTCGAGCGCCACGGTCGAGTAATTTGCACTGCGGTCGGATCCGGTCACCCGCACTCCGGCCTGGTGCATCATGCGCGCGATCCCGCTCATGCCGGATCCGCCGATGCCAACGAAGTGCACCTTCCCGAGCTCATCGGGGATGGTCATTTCGAGATCGGGGTAGATCATGGATCCTCCTTGCGGGTCGACAGTCAAGCGTACCGCGCGTGCCCTGCGACGCGGGTGCGAGCGGCCCCGGCGTGTTCCCAGACCCTATGCTGGCTCCGCCGCGGGCGGCTCCTCACCCGGTCTCCTGACGCCCCCAAACCGGACCGCGAACGCTTCTGACGTGCGCAATTGCGTCGCTTCAGCGGGGGCGGGCCTGGCTCGGCGGGAATGAGCTCGCGCGAAACCGGGTGAGCTCACGTCGGTTTCACTGAGCTCATGACGGCCGCGACGATCCGAGACCCGAACAGCCCCTGGCTACGCTCGCACCAGCTCCGCCGATGGCTTCGGCACGAGTGGCACTGCGAGCGCGGGGGTCAGCGCGACAAGCGCGAGTGCGGCCGGTATACCGATCACCCCAATGGCCGCGCCGACCGCAGGGCCGACGGCGGCAGCGGCGAGGAACTGGCCAGTGTTCTGGAACCCGAGCGCACGACCGGCCCAGCTGGGGCCAGCAATCTCAGCCACCGCGGTGAAGGCGAGGCCATTGTCCGCGACACTCACACAGCTCGCGATCACGTACAGCACAGCGGCGGGGATCCCCCATTCGAGCCACCTGAAGCCGGCCGCGGCGGCGAGGGTCACCACCCCGGCTATCGCTACGATGCGCAGCGGACGCAAGCGGGAGCCAGCGCGATCACTCCAGATCCCGACCACGATACGGCCAGCTGCCCCGGCAAACTGCGAGAACGCGACCAAGGCACCAGCCGCAAGCGCGCTCCAGCCAAACCCAACAGTGAACCAGACAAGCCCGAAGGTGGAGAGCGCGAACTGCGGCACTACGAGCAGCATCGAGGCTGCATGGATCCGCACAAGCGAGTTCGACGCGCGGTACGGGCTGCCTGACTCCGCAGCCGCAGCGCGCGGCGGGCGAGCTGGATCCCGTACCAGCAGCACACACACCACGAAGCTCAGCACGACGAGCGCACCACCCAGGCCGAGTGCCGCCGACACCCCGAACGCGAGGGCGAGCGGCGGCACCCCGAGCGCAGCGATTGCCATGCCCAGGGGCTGACATGTCTGGCGAATTCCCATCGCGAGCCCACGACGCTCAGTGGGGAACCATCCGGTGATCAGCCGTCCGCTCGCGCTGTTCGTACACGCGGAGGCCGCCCCGCACGCGACGAGCGCGATCCCGAGTGCCCCGAGCCCGTCAGCGAGCATAGCGGCCGCAACAGTTGCACCGGTGAGCGCGAGCCCGATCAGGATCACCCGCCGTTCACCAAAGCGGTCGGTCGCAGCGCCCCAGGCGACGAGCGCGAGCACGAGGCCCAGATTCGGGGCCCCAGCGAGCAGCCCGGCTGTCGCGAGGCTGAGCCCCTCGTGCTCGTGCAAATAGGGGATCAGGAACGCGGGCGCCGCGGCGACCACCGTGGTGGCTGCCTGCGCGAGCACCATCGCCCCCAGGAGGAACCAGAGCCGAACAGGAACTCGAACAGGAGCGGACAGTGAGGAGGGTACGACGTGCATGGTGGGTCTCCGAGCAGCGAAAGCGGGGACCGGCGCAGCACAGCGAAGCCGCTACGGGGCGCCGGTCGGCGTCAGACCCCGCCGCGGCTTCGAAGGAGAAGCATCCGTGGCATGCGCCCGAGTCTAGCGCGCCCCGGTGGCCTCGTGCACCAGATCAAGCAGCCGTTCTGTTCCATCGAGCGTGCCAGCGCCGCGCGAGCGATCCGACATCTCCGCGAGTCGCGCATCATCCGCGAGCAGTGGCAGCAGAGTGCCGGTCACCCAATCCGGTGTGAGTTCCCCGTCCTCCACGAGCAAGGCCCCTCCTGCGGCAACGACCCCAGCAGCGTTGAAGCGCTGCTCACCGTTGCCGACCGCGTAGGGGACGAACACGGCCGGTACACCGAGTCCCGCGAGTTCACTGACCGTCGTAGATCCAGCACGCGACACTGCAAGGTCGCAGGCCGCAAACGCGAGATCCATGCGATCGCAGTACGGGATTACGTGGTAGCCGTCGACGCCAGGATCCTCGATCTCCGTGAGCCCACCCCAGACATGCAGCACCTGCACGCCGGCTGCGACGATCTCCACGGCGGAGCCGGAAATGCCGCGGTTGATCGCGCGGGCGCCGAGCGAACCGCCGGTCACGAGTAGCGTGCGCCGATCAGGATCGAGCCCGAAGTGTTCGCGCGCGGAGCCGCGCAGGGCTCCCCGATCGAGCCCGGTAATCTCGGGGCGCAGCGGCATCCCTGTGACGCGCGTGCTGGATCGGCGTGCCGGCAAAGGTGACCGCAACATAGGGTGTGCTGCGCGCACCGAGCTTGTTTGCCATGCCCGGCCTGGCATTTGCCTCGTGCACGACGACCGGCACGCCCGCTTTCGCTCCGGCGCGGTAAGCGGGAGCGGCTGCATAGCCGCCGAATCCAACCACCACGTCAATCCCCCGGCTCCGGATCAGCTCACGCACCTCACGCACCGCGCGGGCGTAGCGGGCGGGGAACTTGAGCGCCGCCAGGTTCGGGCGGCGCGGGAACGGGAGCCGTTCGATGAAGACGAGTTCGTAGCCGCGCTCTGGCACCAGCCGCGCCTCGAGCCCTTCCCTCGTGCCGAGCACCACGATCTCGGCGTCTGGCTCGGTCGCCCGGATCAGGTCAGCAAGCGCGAGCAGCGGATTGACGTGTCCGGCAGTGCCTCCACCGGCGAGTAAGTAGCGGGTCATCGCGTCCTCGAGTTTCTGGGGTTGGTGCGTCCGGCTT
Organism: Leucobacter luti; assembly: GCF_019464495.1. Taxonomy (NCBI): domain Bacteria; kingdom Bacillati; phylum Actinomycetota; class Actinomycetes; order Micrococcales; family Microbacteriaceae; genus Leucobacter; species Leucobacter luti. The sequence continues at coordinate 590,980 of NZ_CP080492.1, forward strand.
CTGCCTCGGCAAGTTCCGCCTGGTACATCGTTCCGTCTCGGGCGATCGATACGACCACCCCGATCGCTGCAAGACACGCGATGAGCGCGGTACCTCCCGAGCTAATCAGCGGGAGGGGCACGCCCAGCACAGGCAGGATCCCGATCACAACGCCGATGTTCACGAAGGCCTGGCCGACAATCCAGACGAGGATCCCACCAACCACAGCCTTGCCGAAGCGATCGCGCGCTCGGGTGATCACTCGCAACATTACGACGGTGAGTGCGACGAACAATCCGATCACCAAGAGCCCGCCAACGAGTCCGAGCTCTTCGCCGATGATGGCAAAAATGTAGTCATTGTCCGCGGCGGGCAGCCACGACCATTTCGCTTTCGAGCCGCCGAGACCGACACCGAAGAGTCCGCCACCAGCAAGTGCCCACAGCCCGTGGAGCGGCTGCCACGCGAGGCCGCTGTAGTCGGTGTTGCCGCCGGCATGGCCGAAGAGCCTGTCGAGTCGGTTCTGGCTCGTTATCACGAAGAAGAACACCGCGAGGAGGCCGCCAGCAGCAATCACCGCGAGTGTTTTCCCGCTGATCCCGCCGAAGTACATGGCGCCAAACACCATGGCCGCCATGATGAGCACGGTGCCGAGGTCCCGCCCGAGCAGCACCACACCGAGGGCGAGCACGGCTCCGGGGATGATCACCGGGATCAACTCGTGTTTCATCTGCCCGAGCAGTGGCTCCTTGCGCAGCAGCACTGCACCGACCCACACGACGAGTGCGAGTTTGAGTGCTTCAGAAGGCTGTGCACTGAATCCGCCGATCTGGATCCAGTTTCGGTTCCCCCAGACCTCGACACCGAGCGGGGTGAATACCAGTAGCTGCAATACGATCCCGAGCCCGAGCAGCCACCAGGCCCAGCGCTTCCAGAACGTGACAGGCAGGGCGGCGGCGAGCAGCATAATCGGCAGGCCGATGATCGCGAACGTCGCCTGCCGCCAGAACCCGCCGAAGAAGCCCTGATCATCGAGGTAGGAGGTGATCGACGATGAGGAGAGCACCATGATCAGCCCGAATCCGACGAGCAGAATCGTGATCGCGTAGAGCGCGATCACCGTGCGGTCGGAGCCGGGCCGCAACGCGGCGCCCAGGCTGATCCGCGCCTGGCCGAGGGCCCCGCGCTCGGATTCTGCCTGTCCCTGAGACATTCGGTTACTCCAGATCGAGCACGGCCGCTTGGAAGCGGCGACCGCGATCACCGTAGCTGTCGAACTGATCCATTGAGGCGGCGGCGGGCGAGAGCAGCACCGTATCTCCCGGCTGCGCGATCGCCAACGCTGCGGTGACCGCAGCGGCCATGACCTCTGATCCAGCGTCGATCTCAGTGACAGGGCGCTCTCCCAGGTGCCGCGTGAGCGCTGCGAGCACGGGGGCGCGGTCGACACCGATCACGACAGCGCCGCGGAGCCGGTGCGCGTGTGTGGCAACGAGCGCTTCGATATCGACGCCCTTCAGCAGCCCACCGACAATCCACACCACATCGTGCAGTGCACGCAACGATGCATCAGCCGCGTGCGCGTTCGTCGCTTTTGAATCGTCGATCCACTGCACTCCGGCGTGCGCACCCAGACGCTGGGTGCGGTGCGGATCCGGAACGAAGTTCAAAATCGCACGTGCAATCTCCGCTGGCTCCACGCCGCGCGAACGTGCGAGGGCAGCTGCGGCGAGCACGTTTTGCACCATATGCGGCGCCGCAAGATCACGCTCCGCAAGCTCAGCAACCGTCACAAGCTCAAACGCTTCGCCCCGACGATCAGCGTGGAAACCGCGATCAACAAGAATGCCCTCAACCACGCCAAACCCGCTCGGAGGCGGGGTATCAAGCCCAAAGCTGATGGCGCGCGCGCCCTCGACGACGTCTGCTTCCTCGACCATGCGCTCGGTCGCGGGGTCCGTGCGGTTGTACACGCACGCGATCTGTGTGCCCGAGTAGACCTTTGCCTTGGCCGCCCAGTACGCGTCAGCGCTGCCATGCCAGTCGAGGTGATCGTCTGCGAAGTTCAGGCATGCACTTGCGTACGGGGAGATTTCTCCGAGGCGCTCCAGCTGGAAGCTCGAGAGTTCCACCACAATCACGTCATAGCCCTGGGGATCGCGCAACGCATCGAGGATCGGGGTGCCGATGTTGCCAGCAGGCGTTACACGGAGCCCCGCAGCGGCAAGCATGTGCGCAGTGAGCTGCGTCGTGGTCGTTTTACCGTTGGTCCCGGTGATACAAATCCAGTCTGCGATGCGAGGCGTCTTGTCACGCAGCCGCCACCCGAGTTCGATGTCTCCCCAGACCGTCACCCCTCGCGCCTTCGCCCAATTCGTCAAGACGTGGTCGGGACGGTAGCCAGGAGAGACGATCACGAGCTCAGGGTCGAAGCGCTCAAGGTCTGCCAATTGCGCGGCGTCTGCTGCGTCAGAGAAACGCTCAGCGCCGATCACGTCAAGCAGTCGCTCGCGCTCGGGATCCGGCGCACCGAAGATTACGCGGACCTGAGCGCCGAGCTCGACGAGCGTGTCAGCGACGGAGAAGCCGGTCACCCCGAGTCCCAGCACTGCGACGCGCAGGCGTGACCAATCGTGGTGCCAGCTCGTCAGCCCAGCTACCCGCTCCGCGACCATGTTCGCGTAAATATTCGCCTCGGTCACATCCGCTCCGTTCTGCGTCAGATCCGTCACTGCTGTAGCAGCCATTCACCGTAGAACGCTCCGACACCAGCGATCACGAAGAGGCCAGCAATGATCCAGAATCGGACCACAACTGTCACCTCGGCCCACCCTTTGAGCTCGAAGTGGTGGTGGATCGGGCTCATCAGGAAGATGCGCTTGCCCTTCGTCACCTTGAAATAGATCCGCTGCAGGATCACAGAGCCGGTTTCAATGATGAACAGGCCGCCAATGAGCAGAAGCAGGATCTCGGTATGTGTGAGGATCGCGAGCGCAGCAATCGCGCCTCCGATCCCCATCGATCCGGTGTCACCCATGAAGATCTGTGCCGGGTTCGTGTTCCACCACAGGAAGCCTGCGACACCGCCGAGGAACGCTGCCGCGATCACAGCGAGGTCCATCGGATCTCGCACCTCGTAGCACCCGGCTTCCCCAGCCGTCGAGGCGCAGTTCTGCGCCGACTGCCAGAAGCCGATGACCAGGTATGCACCAAACGCGAAGATTGAAGCACCGGCCGCAAGACCGTCAAGACCGTCCGTGACGTTGACTGCGTTCGTGGTCGCCGTGACAATCACCATCACCCAGATGATGAACAAGATGATGCCAGCTATCGGGCCGAGCACCATGAAGTCGAAGGGCAGGTCGCGGAAGATCGAAATGTGCGTTGAGACCGGAGTCAAACCGGCGTCGTTTGCGAACTGGAGTCCCAACAACGCAAAGGACACTGCAATGATGATCTGTCCGGCTATCTTCGCCCAGCCGCCGAGCCCCGCAGATTTCTGCTGCCTAGTTTTCATGAAGTCGTCGATGAATCCAACGAGACCGGCACCGACTGCCATGAGAATGACGAGCAGTGCAGAGGGAGTCGGCTGCTCGCCCATGACGAGTTTGCCGACGAAATACGCGATCACCGAGCCGGAGATGAAGATCAGGCCGCCCATCGTGGGCGTTCCGCGCTTGATCTCATGTTCCTTCGGGCCGTCAACGCGAATCGGCTGGCCCCACTTGAGTCGGTTGAAGATGCGCACGAATAGCGGCGTGAGCAGCAGAGAATAGAGCAGCGAGAACCCGCCGGCGATCAACAGAGCGATCATGCGAAGGCCTCCCCCAGGCGATCGCCGAGGAAGCGGAGTCCCGCGGCGTTCGATGATTTCACAAGTACGGTGTCGTTCGGCTGCAGCGTGCGTGCGAGGTAGTCGAAGGCTTCATCCTGCTCGGCAAAAAACACGCTCTCGCCATCCCAGGATCCCTCATTGATCGCGCTGATGTGCAAATTGCGCGCCTCAACACCCACGACGACGAGCTCCGAGATTCGCAGCCGCACCGCCTGCAGGCCGATACGGAGGTGCTCCTCGATCGAGTACTCGCCCAGCTCGCTCATCGCGCCGAGCACGGCAACTGTGCGTCCCTCCGGCTTCCCGATCTGAGCCAGTGTGCGCAGTCCGGCACTCATCGAATCCGGGCTCGCGTTATAGGCGTCGTTGATGATCGTCACACCGTCGCGGCCGCCCAGCACTTCCATACGCCAGCGTGCGGCACGCGTTGCCCCCTCGAGCGCCGCGACAATATCTGCGAGCGACAGGCCGAGCTCATGGCCCACGGCTGCGGCAGCCAGCGCGTTGGTCACGTGGTGCTCGCCGAGCACGCGGAACACGACCGGCAGCGAGTCACCGGCGATGTGCAGGGTGAAGCGTGTGCCTGAAGCATCCGAGTCGATGTCGCTCGCGCGCACATCGGCCTCGGGGTTCCGGCCAAACCAGACCACGCGGGCGGCGGTCAAGTCTCCCATGCGGGTCACATACGCGTCGTCGCGGTTCAGCACGGCCACGGCCTCAGCTGGAAGATCGCGGACCATCTCACTCTTGGTCCGGAACGTGGTCTCGATGCCACCGAATTCACCGGCGTGCGCGAGACCAACGGTCAGCACCACACCAATATGCGGCGGCGCCATCGCGGTGAGTCTGGCGATCTCCCCCTCGGCGCTCGCGCCCATCTCAGCGACGAGCGTGCGCGTATCTTCCTCAACCCGCAGCATGGTGAGCGGCCCGCCCACCTCGTTATTGAACGACTTCGCGGACGCCACCATCGGTCCGACGCGCTCCGCCATGGCCGCAACCAGGTTCTTTGTTGTGGTTTTCCCGTTGGACCCGGTGATCCCGACGATCTTGAGCACACCGGCTGCGCGCACACGACGCACGACCTCAGTTGCGAGTGCACCGAGAGCCTCTGTCGTATCGGCGACGAGGATCTGCGGCACCCGATCATCGGTCTCGCGTTCGGCGACGATGAGCGCTGCGCCTGCGTCAACCGCCTGTGCGGCAAATCGGTGTCCATCCGTTTCTTCGCCACGGCGGGCGAAGAAGATCTGGCCCTGCTGCACTTCGCGGGAATCAGTCTGTGACTCCCCCGAGATCCGGTCCTCCTGCGAGCCACCGGCCGGACTCAGCACGAGCCGGCCGCCGACAGCCGTCGCGATCTCTGCGAGCGAAAGTTCAATCACGGGAGCAATCCTGCCTCGCGGAGCGCCCCGCGTACTTCATCACGCGCCGAGTAGGGAATGTACTGCCCGGCAACTTCTTGGTAGTCCTCGTGTCCGGGACCGGCATACAGAATAACGTCCCCCGGCGAGGCAAGCGAAATGGCGAGGCGGACCGCGCTGCGCGGATCCCCCTCCTCCACCACTTCAGCGTGCCCAGCGGAACGCGCCCCGGCGAGCAGCTGAGCGCGGATCGCCTCCGGTGGTTCGGAGCGCGGGTGATAGTCGCAAATGATGACGGTGTCGGCGCCCGCGGCAGCGATCCGTCCCATCTCCTCGCGTTTGGTGGTGTCGCGGTCGCCGTCCGCACCGAACATGAAGATGATCTTGCCCGGGGCAACCTCGCCGAGCGCGTCGAGCATGGCCTCGAACGCACCGGGTGTGTGTCCGTAATCCACGAAGAAGCGCGGCCCGTTCGAGCCCGGCTGGCTCATTTCCTCAAGCCGGCCCGGAATATAGACGGGGATCCGACCGTGGTCCAATCCGGCGGCTACCTGCTCAAGCGGAATGCCTGCCTCGTGCAACATGATGAGCGCGAGTGCCGCGTTCTCAGCCATGAACCGTCCGAAAACGGGAACACTGCCGCGGAAGTGCGCGCCTTCGGGGCCCTGGAGCACGAACGAGACGCCGTCGAGGGTCTGCGCCGTCACCGCGAGATGCCAATCGGCCTGTTGTCCGTACGCCGTAGCGAGACGGGTGATGGGAATCTGCGACTCACGCGCGATCCGCTGGCCGTACGGCGTGTCGACCACGACGACCCCGCGGGCGGCGCGTTCGGGGGTGAACAGTGCGAGCTTTGCCGCGAAGTATGATTCCAGGTCCCCGAACTCATCGAGGTGGTCCTGCGAGAAATTGTTGAATGCAACGACGTCAAAGTGCACGCCGTCGAGCCGGTGCCGCACCACCGCCTGCGCTGACACCTCGATCGCGACTGCGGCGACCTCACGCTCGCGCATGCGAGCGAGGAGGCCATGCAACTCTGACGCTTCGGGACTCGTGAGGTTTGCGGTGATCACTTCGTCACCAACGCGGCGCTCGGCCGTAGAACTCAGTCCCGTGACGAGACCCGCGGCACGCAGCAGCTCTGCAAGGAGGTAGACCACGCTCGTCTTGCCATTGGTGCCGGTCACTCCAAAGAGCTTGGCAGTGTACTCCGCGGTGCCATAGACAGCGGCGGAGACCTCACCGAGCAACTCGCGAGGGTGCACTTCAGACACGAGCACGGGCAGCGCCACACCAGCAGCGCGCACGAGCGCGGCGCCCGCGGCGTCGGTCAGGATCGCGCGAGCGCCAAGACTGGCGGCCTGGGGCGCGAAGTCTGCGCCGTGGCGCTTGGCGCCCGGCATCCCGACGTAGAGATCTCCCTCGCGCACGTCGCGCGAGTCGAGGGAGACTCCCGTGACGGCAGCGTCATCTCCCGCGCCGATCGCCTCCAACCGGAAGCGCTCTGCAAGGTCGCGGAGCGAAATCGGGGTGGGGGTCTGCGGGCGAATGCTCTGCGCTCCGGTACTCACGTGGGTGTGCCTCCTGCAGGCGTGTCTTAATACTCCGTGGGGAACGGATCTGGCTCCCCAGTGGATGGCGGTATGTGGAAGGTGCGGATCGTGGCCTCGGCCGCCTCGCGGAACGTGGTCAGCGCAGCGGTGCTGCCGTCCCCATCCGACGGGAACCCAATAGATGCTACCGCGACATACTGCGGGTCGTCGGCAGGGAAGATACCGGCGAAGGAGTGCACGTAGTCCGTGCGATAGCCGCCCTGACCGTCCGACTGCTCTGCCGTGCCGGTTTTCCCTGCAAGCCGGTACCCGGGGATCGCGAGCTGATCAGCGAACCACGCCTCCGATGTCACCGTTTCGAGCATCTGCATCATCGTGGCGGCGGTCTCTTCAGATACCGCACGCACGTCATCGCCGTGATCGAGCACCTGCTCGGTGCCGTCTTGGGCGACACAGCCCTTCACAATGCTGGGCGGTACGCGAACACCGCCGTTCCCAAGCGCCTGATAGACACCCGCGGTCTGGATGATCGTGGAGGAGAGCCCCTGACCAAACATCGTGTTGTAGGACGTCTGCCTATCCCAGTCCTCGACCGGGATCAACAGGCCGGTGTCTTCGACCGGCATCCCAGCATTGGTGGGCTGGCCGATCCCAAACTTTGTGAGGTAGTCGTAGCGCACCTCCGGGCTCAGCACATTGCCCAGCGTTGCGGTGCCGACGTTCGATGACTGCGTCAGGATTCCGGCCAGCGTCCACTGGATCGGCGGGTGGGGGAACGCGTCTCCGAAGCGCACATTCGGCTCCGGTTCCAGGTAGTCAGGGGTGAGGTTCTGCGTCAGCGGCGTGGCGGCGCCCTCCTCGATGAGCGAGGCCGCTGTGATGGCTTTGAAGGTCGAGCCTGGCTCGTAGGGCGACACGAAGGAGCGCGCCTCGCGCTTGAGCGGATCCGAGGCATCCACGTCGTTCGGGTCGACCGAGCCGTCCTCCGCGACGGCGACGAGCTCGCCTGTCTTGATATTCATGATGACGAGGTAGCCGTACTCTGCGGCCACGGCCTGCACCTGCGCGTTGATCGTCTGCTGCGCTTCCCACTGCAGGTCCCGATCAATCGTCAGTTCAACAGTGCCGCCATTTTCCGCTTTGCGATCGACCACCACACTGCCTGGCAGTGGCACGCCATCGGCGCCGCGCTCATAGGTTTCCGAGCCGTCCGTGCCAGTGAGGCACTCATTCTGCGACACTTCAACACCGGACTGCGGCACGTCCTCAAAGCCGGAAAAGCCAATGATGTTCCCGGCCACTGCGCCGTTCGGGTAGGTGCGAGTGTGATGACTCTCGAAGGTGAGCCAGGGGATATTCAGCTCTTTCAGCGCGTTCAACGCGGGGAGGTCGATTGAGCGCTTGACGTAGGCGAAGTCCGACTTCGGATTGACCTCGAGCGCGTCATCGACAATCTTCTGGATCTCGGCGCCGGTCTGTCCCGTGATCTCCCCGATCTCGGCGAATGCCTGCTCCGCAGTGACCGAAACAGTCGCGATCCCACCCCGCTCGGGATCGGAGCGCGGGAATTTCCCGTCGTTCAACTTCGTGTTCTTCGGCGAGAGTTGCACGTCGTAGCGCTCATCGGTGGTCGCAAGCACTTCACCGTTCCGGTCGACGATGTCGCCGCGCAAGCTCAAGATTGTCTGGGGAACGGCGCGTTTCCCCTTCGCATCCTCGTTCAGCGCTGCAGCGGACACCACTTGAACGTCAACGAGACGGAATAGAAAGACCGCTGCGGCGAGTACGACGATGACCAGTGCGATCACTCGGCGCATCCATCCGGCGCGCAAACTCCGCATGATGTTCCTCTCGTCGATTCTCGCCGACTAGTGAGTCTCTGGTGCCGGCAGCTTGCCCTTCAACCGTACCGGCGGAGTGGTGTTCTCACCCTGAGCACCGGCGGCCTGTCCGTTCCGCGGCACAAGAAGTCCAGCTGCGTCCACCACAGGCATCGAGTCCAGCGTGGCATTCGCAACCAGGTTGCCCCGTGCCTCAGTCGTCTCAGAATCGAGCGCACCGAGCACCGCGCCGTCGCTCAACCGAAGCGTCGCGGGGCGCGCGTTCTGCACCATTCCGAGCGCCGCCGCGTTTTCCGCAAGATTCTGCGGCGAAGCGAGTTTGTCGACGTTTTGCGACAGCACCCGCTCAACCCGGCTGAGGTCGCGCTGCTCGATCTCGAGGGCACGCGACTCATAGGCCCCCTGAGAGATTGCAATACTGAGACCCAGCTGTGTGGCGAGGATCACGAGGATCACACCGACCGCGACGAGTGAGCCAAGGAGTGGGCTGAGACCAGCACGCTTCGCACTCCCCGGCTGCTCCGGTGCGATCCGGAGGTGCCGTTCGGCCGGTGCACCAGGAGGCGGCTGGATCGCGGGAGCGGCCCCAAACGGGGTGTCCGGTGCCGCATCGAGAGAAGCGAGATCGAAGTCGATCGGAACAGTGTTGTTCATCGCACATCCCTCGTTCGTTCTGCGGCGCGCAGCCGCACGGGAATCGCACGCGGGTTCCGCACGCGCTCCTCATCTCCCGCAAGTTCGGCGCCGCGCGTGAGCAGCTTGAACTCCGGCTTATGTTCTGGCAGTTCGACGGGTAGCCCGGCCGGAGCCGTGGATTTGCTGCGCTTGGCAAGTTCGCGCTTCACCAGGCGATCCTCGAGCGACTGGTACGACATGATCACCGCGCGTCCGCCCATATTGAGCAGATCAAGGGCGGCTGGAATCGCGCGTTCGAGCACCGACAGTTCGCCGTTCACTTCGATCCGCAGCGCCTGGAAAACGCGCTTCGCCGGGTGGCGCTGATCCCGCACCGCTGCTGGCGTGGCCTGCTGCAGCACCTCGACCAGTTGGCCGCTGCGTTCGATCGGCGTGACCTCACGGGCAGCGATGATCGCGCGGGCATAGCGTCCCGCGAGCGGCTCTTCGCCGTATCGCTCGAAGATGGCCCGCAGGCGGCCCTCCGGGGCTTCTTTGAGGACATCTGCGGCAGTCTCGCCTCGGCTCTGGTCCATCCGCATGTCAAGCGGGGCGTCCTGCGCGTACGCGAATCCACGATCGGCCTCATCAAGTTGCAGTGACGAAACACCGAGGTCAAATAGGACTCCGTCGATCCTCGAAAATCCCGCCCTGCGCACTGCGTCGGCAATGTCGTCGTACACGGCGTGCACGCGAATCGCGCGGTCGCCGAAGCGGGCCAGACGCGAGCCGGCAAGCGCGAGAGCTTCCGTGTCACGGTCGAGGCCCACCAGGGTGAGGCCGGGGTGGGCGTCGAGCAGGGCAGCGCTGTGTCCGCCCATGCCGAGCGTGGCATCGACGATCACCGCACCTTCACGGCTCGCAGCAGGTGCGAGAAGTTCAAGGCAACGGTCGAGCAACACGGGTACGTGCAACTCACTGGGGTCGCGAGTGTCTTCAGTCATCGTGGCGTCCGGGCTAGAACATGCCCGGAATCACCTCCCCATCGGTTTCAGAGAATGCGGCTTCTTGCTCTCGCAGGTAGGTGTCCCAGGCTTCCGCGTCCCAAATCTCTGCCCGCGAGCCGGTGCCAATCACGGCGAGATCGCGGTCTAGGCCCGCGTACTCACGCAGCCCCGGGGGGATGGTGACACGGTGCTGTTTGTCAGGAGTTTCAGGATGGGCGCCGGAAAGGAATACACGCAGATAGTCACGCGCGTGCTTCGAGGTCATCGGCGCTTGGCTGATGCGCTCGTGCATGGCGGTGAACTCCTGCTCGCTAAAGACGTAGAGGCAATGCTCTTGCCCTCGGGTAATGACGAGCCCTTCGGAGAGTTCGTCGCGAAATTTGGCGGGAAGGATCAGCCGTCCCTTGTCATCGAGCTTGGGCGTGAAGGTCCCCAGAAACATGGAGTCCTCCTCTCGCCAGCCCGATTGGGGTCCAGACTACTCCACTTTCCTCCACACAGCTGGCTTTCCCCTCCACTTTATTCCCCCGGCGTGTCACATCCTCGTATTTTCAACACTCCTGGACGCAGTCGGCGCAGGTCACAGGGACGCTCACCGGGGCTCCGAAGCGATGTCCAGCGGGCAAAGAACCGCATTTTCTGAGAATTCTCGCGAATTGTGGAGGAAAGTGGAGTCAGGTCACGCACCGGAGCGCCCACACCACTTCACCCCGCCTGAGCGCGCTATGACACGGGCCACCCGAGCAACTGCTCAGCGCGAACCGGTCGACTGAGCAGCGAGACCGTTCGCTTCACGAATGGCTCGGCCTGTCTGAGTGACAGCGCGGCCAGGCTCCCCAGCCAAGCTCCCCCGCCAGATTCCCCCGCCAGGCCGCCCGGCTCGTCACCAAGACGCCCAGACCCGCCGCCAGGCCGCCCAGCCTCGTCGCCTCAGACCGCCAGCTCCCCTGCCGCCCAGCGCTGGAGCTGCCAGAAGATTCAGTTCACCGGCCAGGTATTGGCGCAGGCACAGGCACAGGCACAGGCACAGGCACAGGCACAGGCACAGGCACAGGCACAGAAAAGATTTTGGGCACGAAAAAGGCCGCGGATCGCTGGGATCCGCGGCCGTATTTTTCCTGCGTGGGTGCGTGCGGTGCACGCGGGCGAAGCTGCTAGCGCTCGCCCTCCATACGCTCATCCCAGCGGCGTTCCGCACGCTCGCTGAAAGACTCGCGTGTTGAGCCGCTCCGTGATGAGCTGCCGCCGTTGAGCACGTCCTCGACTGTCACCGTGTCTGATCCGCGCGACAGCATCAGCGTCACGCCACCGATCATCACGGCAAAGCCGATCAAGCCCAACCAGAGCAACTGCGCGGCCACTCCACCAATGAGCACACCAATGCCAACGAGCACAACGATGATGCCCAGCACGAGCGATCGGTAATTCACGCGACGGCGGCTCACTGAGCCCGTCTGCATGACATCGGCCTCGCTCTGATAGAAACCGCGTTCCATCTCGTCAAGCAGCCGCTGCTCGTGTTCTGACAGCGCCATGACGATCCTCCCGACCTCAAACCATCTGTGGAGACCAGTCTACTTCGCCCAGCCGCGACTAGGCTAGTTGTGTGCAAGAAACGATGCGACTCGCAGGCCTCATTCAGGAGCGAATCAGTGATACGCTCTCTCGTCACCGGGAAGCCCTCGCCCCCCTCGGAACCGACGCGCTCCCCCTATTGGATGAGGCGCTCGGCTTTCTCTCCGGCGGCAAACGCTTCCGCGCGCAATTCGCGGTGCTTGGCTACCGTGCTGCCCGCGAGCTCGATACGAGTGGCGAGGTGACCGAGGAATTCGAAAGAATTCTGGATGCCGCCTGTGCACTTGAGTTTTTCCACGCGGCTGCGCTCATCCACGACGACGTGATCGATCGCTCAGACACCCGTCGCGGCCGACCTGCCGTGCACCGGCTCTTCAGCGCGATGCATCAGCAGCACAACTGGCGCGGCGCCGCTGATCACTTCGGCCTGGCGGGCGCAATCCTGCTCGGAGATCTCCTGCAGTCGTGGGCAGACGAGCTGATGCAGACGGCGTGTGACAACACACCGGATCGCGTCGCTGCCCGCCGAGCCCGCGCGCATTTCAACCGGATGCGGAGCGAGGTCGCTGTCGGGCAGTACCTCGACGTCCTCGAAGAGCAGCACCCGGAATTCGCGGATCACGATGAGCAGCTTGAGCGTTCAACGCGCGTGCTCGTCTATAAGTCTGCAAAGTACAGCGTCGAGGCTCCGATTCTCATCGGAGCGGCGCTCGCCGGCGCGAGCGAAGAACTCGAAACTGCGCTCTCAAGCTTCGGGTTGCCGATCGGCGTGGCCTTCCAGCTCCGGGACGATCAGCTGGGCGTCTTTGGCGACGAAGAGATCACTGGTAAGCCCATCGGAGACGATCTGATCGAGGGCAAGCGCACGGTGCTCGTCACTCTCGCACGAGAGAACCTGCCGAACACACAGCGCCGCATCTTCGATGATCTGCTCGGCACCGACCTGGACTCCGAGCAGGTTGCGATCCTGCAGCGCACGATTCGCGAGAGCGGTGCGGTCGAGCAGGTCGAAGACATGATCTCGCGGAACGTCGAGCGTGCCACCGATGCGCTGATCGGCACCTCGATTCGGCCGGATGCTGCGGCGCAGCTCACCGCGCTCGCTGAGCGCTCAGCACGACGCACGTTTTAGCCGAGCCTCCCAGCAAACTCGGAGCGCCGCACGGGTAGACGTCACCGCCACAAATCCGTGGACTGCTGGGAAGCCAGGCAAAGCACGCGTGCCGGTGCTTCGCCCGAGCTTAAAAAGCGAGCGACTGCGTTGCGCGACGCACCGCGCTCTTGCGCCCGGAGATGAGCGAATCAACCGGGCGTTCACCCAGCTCGTCGTTCTCCGTGAGGAGCCAGTCGACTGCCTCATCGTCCGAGAATCCGGCGTCGAGAAGCACCAGCAGCGTGCCGCGCAATGGCACCAGCGGCTCATTGTGCTGCACGAACTCCGTGGGGACGCTCAGCACTCCGTCGACGCGCACCGCGGCAAGATGATGATCCTCGATCAGGCGACGCACTTTGCCCGGGGTGAGGTCGAAGAGTTCAACCAGCTCGGGGATCGTGTAATAGGTCGTGTTTCGCGCGATGTTCTCAGCCACACGTTAACTGTGCCAGCGCACGAGCAGAAGCGCAATCCATGGGTCTGCGGCGCGCGTCGGTGGCAGCGTCTCAATCTTCCGTAGACTTTGTGTGTGACAGCTCCCCCCACCGACCCGTTGATCGGGCACACGCTCGACGAGCGATACGCGATCCGCTCGCGAATCGCCCGCGGTGGCATGGCGACCGTGTACCTCGCGACAGACCTCCGCTTGGAGCGCCGTGTGGCGGTGAAGGTGATGCACGATCACCTCGCGGAGGACGAGAACTTCACGCGCCGCTTCGAGCAGGAGGCTCGGAGCGCAGCCCGCTTGTCGCACCCGAACCTCGTGAATGTGTTCGATCAGGGCCACGACGCGGGGCGCACCTACCTCGTCATGGAATATCTGCCGAGCATCACGCTGCGCGATCTCCTGAAGCAGCAACAGCGCCTCACGACCGAGCAGACGCTCGAGATCAGTGAGGCCGTCTTGTCGGGCCTCGCAGCCGCTCACCGCGCCGACATCGTGCATCGTGATCTGAAGCCCGAGAACGTGATGCTTGCGGACGATGGGCGGATCAAGCTCGGCGATTTCGGCCTTGCCCGAGCGGTCAGCGCCAACACGACCACCGGCCAGGCTTTGCTCGGCACCATCGCGTATCTCTCCCCCGAGCTCGTGACCCGCGGCGTCGCAGACGCGCGCAGCGATATCTACGCCTTCGGGATCATGTTCTACGAGATGCTCACGGGGACGCAGCCGTTCACCGGAGAGCAGCCGATGCAGATTGCGTATCAGCACGCGCACTCCGAGGTGCCAATGCCGTCGCTGAAGACTGCAGACGCCACGCCAGAATTCGACGAGTTCGTGAGATGGACCACGCAGCGTGAGCCCGATGCTCGACCGCGCGACGCCGAGGAAGCGCTTGACTTCGTCAGCGCGATGCGAACTGGGCAGTCCGTTCCGGCTGGGGCAACACGGGTCTTGGACTTTGGCGGAGGATCACCCACCCCCTCGACGTCGGTGCTGAGTGACGTGCAGCGAGACGCGCTCGCGGGTGGCACGACCGTCCTTCCTGACTCGCCGTTCGACACCGACTCACACGTCGAGGCTCCCCCCGAGGAGCCAGTTACGGCCATCGATCGCGCAGCTGCCGGCGTGCAGCGCCGCGCGCGTCGTGGCAGAGTGCTTGCGCTGCTGCTTGTTCTTCTTGTGGTGCTCGCGGGCGGCATCGGCTGGTGGTTTGGCCAGGGACCCGGCTCGCAGGTCATGGTGCCTGACGTGGCGGGCACTGAAATGACCGCAGCCCAGGCGGCCATCGAGCAGCAGCACCTCCTCGTCGACGTCACTGAATGCGCAAGCTTGACCGTCCCGGCAGGAAAGGCTGCGAGCACAGACCCGAAGAGCGGCACCCGCCTCGACCGCGGCACGACGGTTAGCCTGTGTCAGTCGACCGGTCCAGCGCTCAAGCCCGTCCCCACGATCGTGGGGCTGTCACTCGACGACGCGAAGTCGGAGATTGAGCGCGCGGGTTTCACATTCGGCGAAGTGACCGATACGCGGTTCGATGATGCCGGGGCAGACACGGTGCTCGCAGCGCTCACTCCCGAGGGAGACGAGCTGGGTGCGCAATACCCAGAGCAGTCGAGCATCAATCTCGTGCTCTCGGCCGGACCGATCCCGAACGTGGTCGGTGTGAGCGCTGATGAGGCGACGGCTGCGCTGTCCGACGCTGGGCTCACGGTCGATCCGGACCTCGGAAGCGAGGCGTATAGCAGCGATGCTTCCAAGGGCACGGTGCTCTCGCTGAGCACCTCGACAGATCCTGTGCGCCCCGGTGATGCGGTGGGCCTCCAGGTATCGCTGGGGCCCGAGCTGTTTGAGATCCCCGATGTGTCGGGGCTCGGACTGCAAGAGGCAATGGACACGCTCACAGCGGCCGGCTTCTCCCCCAGCACACTCGTACCAGAAGCCCTTCGCGGGCTCGCGAAGGCCACGGGGACGGATCCCGCAGCGGGCAAACAGGTCGAGGCCGGCACCGAGATCAGAATCAAAAGCACAATCTCGCTCTAGCGCGGAATGCGCCGAGGCGCCGCCTGCCGGGGAGCCCCGCGCACCCAAGGTCGCGGTGGCGTGAGAGCGCGAGTGATCCAGGCGACGAAGGTTGCGGTCGAGTCTGAGGCTCGAGCGCAACGTCGCACGCTCGCCGGAACTGCGGGAGCAGAGGCGGGGACAATCCCAGCGCCTCCGCTCCTTCGTCTCTATCGGCTTGTCTGCTTCAGTTCTTCCGCAACGAGGAACGCGAGCTCAAGTGACTGCATGTGGTTCAAGCGAGGATCGCACAGCGACTCGTAGCGGGTCGCGAGCGTTGCCTCGTCAATATTCTCGGAGCCGCCGAGGCACTCCGTGACGTCGTCTCCCGTGAGTTCGACATGAATGCCCCCCGGGAAGGTGCCGACTTCGCGGTGCGCTTCGAAGAACCCCCGCAGCTCGTCCATCACGTCATCGAAGCGGCGAGTCTTGTACCCAGTCGCGGTCGTAATACCGTTGCCGTGCATGGGGTCGGTGACCCACAGCGGAGTCGCTCCCGCATCCCGCACCCCAGCGAGCAAGCTCGGAAGGACATCGCGGATCTTCCCTGCACCCATGCGAGTGATGAACGTGAGCCTGCCGGGCTCGCGCTCTGGATCAAGCTTGTCGATCAGTCGCAGCGCATCATCCACGGTCGCCGTCGGGCCAAGTTTGACGCCGATCGGGTTCCGAACGTGAGACAGGAACTCAACGTGTGCGCCATCGAGATCGCGCGTGCGCTCGCCGATCCAAAGCATGTGCCCCGACGTGTCGTACAGATCCCCCGTACGGGAGTCGACGCGGGTGAGCGGGCGCTCGTAGTCGAGCAGCAACGCCTCGTGACTGACATAGAACTCAGTCTGCGCGAGCGCCGCGTGGTCAACGCCGCATGCGTCCATGAATTTCAGTGCGCGGTCGATTTCTGCGGCAAGCGACTCGTAGCGCTGGTTCGCCGGATTCGACACGAAGCCCTTGTTCCACTCGTGCACCAGGCGCAGATCAGCAAAGCCGCCCTGCGTGAATGCGCGAATCAAATTCAGTGTCGAAGCGGACACGTGGTACCCACGCACCAGCCGCTCCGGATCCACTTCCCGGGACTCGGGCGTGAAGTCGTAGCCATTGACGATATCGCCGCGGTACGCCGGCAGCGTGACACCCTCGCGCGTCTCAGTGGTGCTTGACCGAGGCTTCGCGAACTGGCCAGCCATGCGGCCCACCTTGATCACCGGCATCGCTGCACCGTAGGTCAGCACCACTGCCATCTGCAGCAGTGTCTTCACCCGATCTCGAATCTTGTCCGCCGTGGCGGCCGCGAAGGTCTCCGCACAATCGCCGCCCTGGAGCAGGAAGGCTTCGCCCCGGGCCGCAGCTGCGAGGCGCGCGCGGAGCTGATCAGCTTCTCCCGCAAACACAAGCGGAGGCTGCGTCGCAAGATCGGCTGATGCGCGCGCTGCCGCCTCGGGATCCGGCCAGACCGGCTGCTGCTTCGCCTCAAGCGCACGATAGGCATCAAGCCTCGCGAACGCTCGCGTTTCTGCAGTCTCGGTGTGCTGACTCGTCATCTTTGATCCCTCATATTTTTGGGGTGGGTACGCCTCACTCACGGCGGAATGCCGCAAATCCTCAGCTTACTACTCGCTGCTGCACTTATCCGGCCCGCACGCGCAGGGCGAACACACCCGCGCTTCTCGGCGTCGTTGGAACGCACACCGAGGCCGTCACATTCGCGTGTGTGTGGCGCTACGCCCGCGTGTGTGGCGCTACGCTTTGGCGCGCACGCTTGACGCGTAAACGTCTGCGTAGCGCTGGCCGCTGAGCTTCTGAATCTCCAGCATGATCTCGTCTGTCACACTCCGCAACACGAAGCGATCGGCACTCATGCCAGCGAAACGGGTGAAGTCGAGCGGCTTCCCGACGACCGTGCCGATGCGCCGAATCTTCGGAATTTTTGCCCCGATCGGCATCGCTTTCTCGGTGTCGATCATCACAACAGGGACCACGACGGCCCCCGACTCCAGCACCATGCGCGCAACACCCGTGCGTCCGCGGTAGAGACGCGCATCAGGGCTTCTCGTGCCCTCGGGGTAGATGCCGAGCACCTCACCACGATCGAGCACTCCGAGCGCCGTGTTGAGCGAGGCTTCTGAGGCTTTCCCGCCCGAACGGTCAATGGGGAGCTGCCCCACGGCCGTCATAAAGGTCTTCACGATCCACCCTTTGAGCCCTTTGCCGGTGAAGTAATCGCTCTTCGCCAGGAAGTAGACGCGCCGATCAATCATGACTGGAAGAAAAAAGGAGTCAACGACGGAGAGGTGATTTCCCACAAGAATTACGGGCCCAGTGGCCGGAATATTCTCGGCACCCTCCACCCACGGGCGATAGAGCGTTTTCAATAACGGCCCGATGATCAGGTGTTTAAATATCCAGTAGAGCACAGTCGGTGGTTTCCTCTCGACGCTCACCACAATAGCCGACTCAGGGTCCGCCACGGGTATGCGTATAGGCTGAATACGTGAAGTTGCGGCAGAGGGATGCCGCACACCGTGAAGGCCTGTACGAGGTATCAAGGGAGCTGCCGTGAAACAGTCTCATACGCCCATTCTGATTCCCCCCGTCCCCGAGGACAACATTTCGGACCTGCTGGAACAGCGTGTTGCTGCGACACCAGACCGCCCATTGTTCTCGGTCCCGGTCGGGGACGGATGGCGCGACATTAGCGCAACCGAGTTCCGGAGGCAGGTGATCACGCTCGCGAAAGGCTTGGCCGCCGCAGGCGTGGAACCCGGTGACCGGGTCGCGCTCATCTGCAAGACGAGCTACCCATGGACGCTCGTGGATTTCGCCCTCCACTACGCCGGGGCCGTTATGGTCCCGGTCTACGAGACGTCTTCGCCGCTGCAGATCCATTGGATTCTCGAGGACTCGGGTGCCCGCGCCATCATCACGGAGTCCGCTGAACACGCGGCCCGCGTCGCTGAAGTGCGGAGCGACCTCCCGGCGTTGGAGCTTGATTGGCGCCTCGACGAGGGTGCGATCGATGCGCTCAGCGCTGGCGGAGCAGAGATTTCAGATGAGGAAATCGAGCGTCGCCGCAGTCTCGCAGTTGGCAGCGACATGGCGACGCTGATCTACACCTCGGGCTCGACGGGCCGCCCGCGCGGCTGCGTGCTCACTCACTCAAACTTCGTCGATCTCGCCCGCAACGCTGGCAGCGCGCTCGACGAGGTCGTGCAGCCGGGTGCCTCCACGCTCCTGTTCGTGACCCTGGCGCACGTGTTCGCTCGATTCATCTCCGTGCTCGCCGTGCACGCTGGCGTTCGTGTGGGCCACCAGCCCGACACCACTCAGCTGCTCCCGTCGCTCGGGTCGTTCAAGCCCACCTTCTTGCTCGCCGTGCCGCGCGTATTT
Source organism: Leucobacter luti (assembly GCF_019464495.1). NCBI lineage: Bacteria > Bacillati > Actinomycetota > Actinomycetes > Micrococcales > Microbacteriaceae > Leucobacter > Leucobacter luti. The sequence goes on from NZ_CP080492.1 coordinate 609,792, forward strand.
GAGAAGGTCTACAACTCCGCGGAACAAAGCACTGCGGCCGATGGCAAGGGAAAGATCTTCCGCACCGCTGCCAAGGTCGCCGTGGAGCACTCCGAGGCGCTCGACACCGGCAAGGTGCCGTTCATGCTCGGGCTGAAATTCAAGGTATTCGATAAACTCGTGTACGCGAAGCTGCGTGAAAAGCTGGGCGGCAACGTCCGCTACGCGGTGTCCGGATCGGCACCGCTCAGCCACTACCTTGGCCACTTTTACCGCAGCCTCGGAGTGAAGATCCTCGAAGGCTATGGCCTGACAGAAACAACCGCCCCGGTCTCGGTGAATCTGCCAGACAAGTTCAAGATCGGTACCGTCGGCCCTGCGCTGCCGGGACACACCATCCGGATCGGAGACGACGGCGAAGTCGAGATCAAGGGCATCGACGTGTTCAAGGAGTACTGGAACAACCCAACGGCGACGCGTGCGGCGTTCACCGACGACGGGTTCTTCCGCACCGGAGACCTCGGAAGCCTCGATGACGACGGCTACCTCACGATCACCGGCCGCAAAAAGGAGATCATCGTGACCGCTGGCGGGAAGAACGTCTCGCCTGCCGCGCTCGAGGATCCCATCCGTGCCAATACGATCATCGGCCAGGTCGTGGTAGTCGGCGACCAGAAACCCTTCATCTCGGCGCTCGTGACGCTCGATCCAGAGATGCTCCCGGCGTGGCTGAACAATCAGGGCGAGGATCCATCCATGTCGCTCGAGGAAGCCGTCCGGAATCCGAAGGTGCTTGCCGAGGTGCAGAGTGCGATCGATGGCGGGAACAAGTACGTCTCCCGCGCCGAATCGATTCGCAAGTTTGTGATCCTGCCGACGGAGTTCATCGAGGCGAACGGGCACCTGACTCCGAAGATGAGCATCAGGCGTGATGCTATCCTCCGCGACTTCGCCGGCGAGATCGCGAAGCTCTACGGCCCCAACCCGCAGACGGAGCTCGTGAACACGCAGGCGTAATCTTCGTGCATCCTGTGGCCTCCGGAACTCCCGGGGGCCACAGAGTGCACGAAGCGACAGTTCCGGTCCCTAGGCTGCGCCTCCCCCTGTTCCAGCGGGGCTCAGCTCGCGTTGGGTCAACTTCCGAGGTGGGCACGTTCAGACTGGACACCCCTGGTCGTTCCCTGGTGACGCACCTCGATGCTGGGGAATACTCGCGCACGTTCACCGATTTCCCACGGCAGTAGGCCCAGAGACATCACCGGCGGGCGGTGCAGCACGCAGAAGCTCGCATGCCCTGCGCGCACCACCGGGGCCCTTTCCCACGCGCGTGGACCGGTGCAGCAGACTGAGCGCCGCTGCCGTCCGCCGAGCTGCCCGTGCCTGGGCGCTGGTATCGTGGGCGCTGGCCGGCGGTTGCGCCGGAAGCAACACTGCAAGGAGGACCACTGTGACGCATTCCCAGGTCGAGACACGAGGGACCGTGCAGTGACCACGCCGCAGCGCGGGCTTCCCGGCTGGGCGATCGGGCTCATTGTCGGCATCAGTGCACTCCTCCTCCTGCTTCTCGTTGGGGGGTTCGTTGGGCTCCGTCTGATCAGCGGCGCACTCTCAGATGCGCTCTCCTCATCACCGCACGTCTCTTCAGCGCCCACGGCGCCGGGCACACCGCGGGATCCGAGCGATACAGACCCGGGCGCTGACGCGACGGAGGGCACGGCGGCGGCTCAAGCCACCCGCGACGCCGAGTACGTCATCGGCATGTACGATCAGTACCTCGCGGCGAGCAGAGACGGCAGCATTCGCGAGCTTGTGCCTGATGGCGCGAACGTCGATCCCGACTACTTCGCGGCATTCCTCTATATGCTCACCGATCTGCGCAGCGCGGCCCGCTTTGTGCCGCCCTCTGCGGAGAACGCTGAGCAGCTGCGCGAATACGCGGAGCAGGCGGAAGAATACGAGCGTCTCTTCCTCGCAGGAAAAGATCTCGACGTTGACATCAAGATCACCCGTGAGGACGGTTCCGTGTTCGAGACTGACGGAAAATACCGCACGGTCACACCGTAGTGGGCTGCCCTCGCCGCTCGACTTCCCGTTCAGTCACCCCGCAGGGCCGCTAGAACCAGCTTGACGTGCGGATCTGGCGCATGGCCTCTCCGCGCGCCTCACGATCGAGACGGTTGATGTAGAGCTTGCCGTCGAGATGATCACACTCGTGCTGCAGTGCCTGCGCGAGCAGGCCCTCACCTGAGATCTCGATCTCGTCTCCGTCGAGGTTAATCCCCCGCACCGTTGCTCGAGGGTAGCGCAGCACCGGGAACCAGAGGTCTGGCACCGAGAGACAGCCCTCACCGGTGGGTACCGGTTCTCCCTCGAGCGCGACCAACTCCGGGTTCAGCACATAGCTGACCTCGCCATCAATGTTCAGCGAGAACGCGCGCTGCAAGTGTCCGATCTGCGTGGCAGCCAACCCCGCGCGCCCGTCGAAAGCCACCGTATCGCAGAGGTCTTCAACGAGCGCACGCACCCCCTCATCAATGTCGGTGATGGGGTCGCACACTGTGCGAAGGGCTGGGTCGCCAAACAGGCGGATCTCTCGTACTGCCACTCGTCAATCCTAGGCGATGACGACGATCAGATCGCCTGCCTCAAGCCCGCGAGTGCCGGTGAACACGATCCGTTCGACCGTGCCACTGGTGGGGGCTGTGATCGCGGCCTCCATCTTCATCGCCTCGATCACGGCAATCGGTTGTCCGGTCTCGACGGTGTCACCTACGGCCACCTTGACCGTGACCGTGCCGGAGAACGGCGCAGACACTTGTCCGGGAACAGTGCGGTCAGCTTTCTCGGCGACTGGGGTCGAGACCGCCACACTCTCGTCCTTGACGAACACTTGGCGCAGCTGGCCGTTGACGCGCACCATGACCGTGCGCACGCCCTTGCCATCAGCCTCGCCAATTGCTTCGAGTCCGACGTAGAGCCGCACGCCCTTCGCGAGATCAATCGCGCGTTCCGTGCCCGCCTCCAGCCCGTACAGATAGTCGGCTGTGTCGAGCACGGAGAGATCGCCAAACTGTTCGCGATCCTGCTCGAACTGCCGCGTCGGCGCTGGGAACAGCAAGCGATTCAGCGTCTGGCGCCGCTCCAGGCTCTCGCCAGCCAGCAGCGCGGCGTCCTCCTCCGTGACCGGCGCAACCTCGATGTTCACCGTACGACCGGCAAGCACCTTCGATCGGAACGGCTCAGGCCACCCGCCGGGGATCTCCCCCAGCTCGCCCGCGAGGAACCCGACGACCGAATCGGGGATGTCGTAGTTCTCAGGGTGCGCTTCAAAATCAGCCGGATCGGCGTCGACGGCCGCAAGGTGGAGAGCGAGATCGCCCACCACTTTCGACGAGGGCGTCACTTTCGGGATCCGGCCCAGCATCGTATTCGCCGCAGCGTACATGTCTTCGATCTTCTCGAAGTCGTTCGCGAGCCCCAGCGCAATCGCCTGCTGGCGCAGGTTCGAAAGCTGGCCCCCGGGGATCTCGTGCGTGTATACGCGCCCTGTCGGCGACGGCAGGCCCGACTCGAACGGCTTGTAGACAGCGCGCACGGCATCCCAGTACGGCTCAAGTGCGAACACCGCGTCTGCGTCGAGACCGGTGTCGCGCTCGGTGTCCGCGAGTGCCGCGACGAGCGCGGAGAGTGACGGCTGGCTCGTCGTGCCAGACATCGGGGCCGATGCGACGTCCACCGCGTCGACGCCTGCAGCGGATGCTGCGAGCAGCGTCGCGAGCTGCCCGCCAGGCGTGTCGTGAGTGTGCAGGTGCACCGGCAGATCGAAGCGCTCGCGCAAAGCGGTGACGAGTTTCGCCGCAGCGGCCGGGCGCAAGAGGCCGGCCATGTCCTTGATCGCGAGCACATGCGCACCAGCGTCGACAATCTGCTCGGCGAGGCCGAGGTAGTAGTCGAGCGTGTATTTGTCTTCAGCAGGTGAAAGCAGGTTGCCGGTGTACGCCATCGCGACTTCGGCGACCGCCGTGCCGGTTTCGCGCACCGCATCGATCGCGACGCGCATCTGGTTCACGTCGTTGAGTGCGTCGAAAATCCGGAAGACGTCAACGCCAGTGGCCGCAGCCTCGCGCACGAACGCGCTGGCGACGTTCGCCGGGTACGGCGTGTAGCCCACAGTGTTTTGGCCGCGCAGCAACATCTGGATCGGGATATCTCCGAGCGTTTCGCGCAGCGTCGCCAAGCGCTCCCACGGATCTTCACCGAGGAATCGCAGTGCGACGTCATACGTTGCCCCGCCCCAGGCCTCGACCGACCACAGCTGCGGCGTCAGGCGCGCAACGTGCGGCGCAACGCGCGCCAGATCCTTCGTGCGCACGCGGGTCGCGAGCAGCGACTGGTGCGCGTCGCGGAACGTGGTCTCCGTCACGGCGAGCGCGGTCTGTGCGCGCAGCGACTGTGCGAAGCCCTCCGGGCCAAGCTCGAGCAGGCGGCTGCGCTGACCGGCAGGCGCTGGCTGCGACAGGTCTACGGCCGGGAGCTTCGCCGCTGGATCGATCCCGTTCGGGCGCACGCCATTCGGCTGATTCACGGTGACGTTCGCGACATGCTGCAGCAGGCGGGTGGCGCGGTCCTTCGGCTTGTTCATATTGAGCAGCTCTGGCCGCTCCTCGATGAACGAGGTGGCAACATCGCCTGCCTGGAACGCGGGATCCGCGAGCACGGCCTGCAGGAACGGGATGTTCGTCGCGACACCACGGATCCGGAATTCGGCGAGCGCGCGGCGGGCGCGCACCACAGCGTCCTCGAAGGTGCGTCCGCGGCAGGTGAGCTTCGCGAGCATCGAATCGAAGTGCGGGCTGATCTGCGCGCCGGCGTTGATCGTGCCGCCGTCGAGGCGCACGCCGCCGCCACCCGGTGAGCGGTAGGCAGTGATCCGGCCGAGGTCGGGGCGGAACCCGTTCGCGGGATCCTCTGTGGTGATCCGGCACTGCAAGGCCGCGCCGCGGAGCTGGATCTTGTCCTGCGTGAGTTCAAGCTCCTCGAGCGTGGCGCCGGCCGCGATCCGCATCTGCGCGCGCACGAGGTCGACGTCGGTGACCTCTTCGGTCACCGTGTGCTCGACCTGGATTCGAGGGTTCATCTCGATGAACACATGCTCGCCAGCACGGTCGCCCTCGGTATCGAGCAGAAACTCCACAGTGCCGGCGTTTTCGTAGCCAATGGATTTGGCGAACGCGATCGCGTCGCGCGTCAGTTCCGCACGCTTCGCCTCTGAGAGGTTGGGGGCCGGTGCGATCTCAACCACTTTCTGGTGGCGGCGCTGCACTGAGCAGTCGCGCTCGTAGAGGTGGACCGTGCCACCTGTGGCATCCGCGAGGATCTGCACTTCGATGTGGCGCGGGCGCAGCACAGCCTGCTCGATGAACATCGTGGCGTCACCGAACGCCGATTCGGCCTCGCGCATCGCCGCTTCCAGCGCATCGCGCAGATCCTCCGGCCGCTCAACGCGGCGCATCCCGCGCCCGCCGCCACCAGCTACGGCCTTGGCGAACAGCGGGTAGCCGATCTCTGCGCCGCCTGCGACGAGCGCCTCAATGTCCTGTGAGGGCGGAGTGGAGCGCAGCACCGGCACTCCAGCAGCGATCGCGTGTTCTTTCGCGGCCACTTTGTTCCCAGCCATCTCCAGCGCGGTCTTGCCCGGCCCAATGAACCGAATGCCATTCGCCGCTGCCGCTGCCGCGAGCTCTGGATTTTCAGAGAGGAACCCATAGCCCGGGTAAATGGCGTCTGCGCCACACTCGAGTGCAACGCGGATGATCTCGGCGACGTCCAGGTACGCCCGGACAGGGTGCCCAACCTCACCAATGAGGTATGCCTCATCAGCCTTGAGCCGGTGCAGCGAATTCCGATCTTCGTAGGGAAAAACCGCGACCGTCAGCGCTCCCAGCTCGTGCGCCGCGCGAAACGCGCGAATCGCGATTTCACCACGATTGGCAACCAAAACCTTCGTGAACATGCAGAAACACTCCTCTGTATTAGGCCAACGCCGGTTGCCCAGACCGCGCGAATCGTTCGATATCAAGATACATGGAAACGTATCGCGCAGAGGCACATACGATTGCGCGCGCCTCCAGGCACCGTCTTGAGGGGTGCATACGCGCAGGCAGAACTGGGACTTCCGCCTGTAACAGTGCCGGAATACAGTTATCGCTACCTGTGCGTTCTGTCGCTGTTGACACCGCCGGGCACCTTTCGTCCGTCTCACAATGCCGAAGGAACCAATGACCGTCACCAGACCGGGAGGTGGTGTGCGCGCTCGCCGCCACGTCGCCACCACCGCAACACTCGCCCTCGCCGCCAGCATGCTGATGCTGCCGGCCACCGCCGCATTCGCCGATGACGCCATCGACGGCCCGCAGACTTCGGGAGACAGCGTCTTCCCGAACGTCGGCAACGGCGGCTACGACGCACTCGACTACGACGTTTCGCTGGCGTGGACGCCAGACGCTCAGCAAACCACGAACCTCGTCGCCGGCAGCATGGGGGCTGCCACCACGACGATGACCGCGCGCGCAGCACAGCCGCTGCGCACATTCTCCCTCGACTTCGAGGGCATGGAGATTGACTCGATCACGGTCAACGGCCAGCCTGCCACGTGGACTCGCGACATTGATGCCGCTGCGATCAAGTACAAGCTCGTGATCACACCGGCGACCCCGGTTTCCGGGGACTTTACGACCACGATCAAGTACCACGGTGTGCCCGTCACGCACATCGACCTCGACGGCGCAGCCGAGGGGTGGAGCCGCACCAGTGACGGCGCGATGCTGCTCGGCCAGCCCATCGGCATGATGGCGGGCTACCCGCACAACAACACGCCGGCAGACAAGGCGACATACACCTTCACGATCGACATCCCGTCGACGCATTCGGCCGCCAACGGCACCGGAGCGGCGCCCGCCGCCGCCGTCAGCAACGGCGAGCTGAAGTCGCGCACACCGTCAGCTGACGGCTCGCGCACCACCTGGGTGTGGCGCCAGGACAAGCAGATGGCCTCCGAGCTCGCAATCATCGGAATCGGCCGCTACGACGTAATCGAGAGCTCCATAGTGCTCAGCGATGGTCGCACCATCCCCAGCTGGTCATTCATCGATTCAACACTGTCGGTAGCGAACAAGACAACGGTAACCAACCGGCTTGCGCAGTTGCAGACCATCACGCAGAACCTGGAAAAGGTCTACGGGCCGTATCCGGGCAATAGCACGGGTGTGGTCGTCGACACCGTGCCCTCAGCGATCAACTACGCGCTCGAGACGCAGGATCGTTCATTCTTCCCATCCGCGAGCTCGGTCGGTGGCAACACGCTCATTCACGAGCTGATTCACCAGTGGTACGGCGACAATGTGGCGCCGTCGACCTGGACCGACATCTGGATCGGTGAGGGCATGGCCACCTGGGGGCCGACGCACTACAACAGCCAGGCTGGCTTCGGCACCGGCGCTTCCACCGAGCAGACCTACTTCAACTCGTGGAACAGCAAGGCCGCGAACTCCCCTGACTGGACGATTGCTCCGGGCTTGCAGAACAACTCCGCCGAGCTATACGGCTACCAGACCTACACGCGCAGCGCGCAGTTCTGGGAGGCGCTCAAGATCTCCATCGGTGACGAGGCGTTCTTCAAGCTCGTTCCCGAGTGGCAGGCCCGCTACGGCGGCCTCAGCGTTTCGGGCGCAGAGCTCAAGGCACTCGCGGAGGAGCTCTCGGGTCACGACCTGACCGCCTTCTGGAACGCGTGGATCATGACCCCCGCGAAGCCGGCCTGGCCCGAGAAGCTCACCGCGAGCCTCACGACGCCCGAGCGCACCGAGCCTGCAAAGCGCGGCGACGAAATCGTGTACTCACTGACGGCGACGAACACGGGCAAGGTGCCGCTCGCGACCTCCGTGATCACCGTTGACGCCACCTCGCTGCTCGCCAGCGCAACGCTCGCGACCCCGCTGCCCGAGAGCGTCACGCTCGATGGCACCACGCTGAGCTGGGCGGTTCCGGCAACGGCGCCCGGCGCCGCTGCCGCAGTAACACTCAAGGCCGTGGTGTCTGACACCGCGTCTGGCGGCACGATCGACGCCGCTGCACAGGTCGCAACGCTCGGTGGCACCTGCACTGAGTGCTCAACGTCGCTCGACGTGACGGAGTACGAGCTGGCCCCGGCTCCCGCGCCGACGATCAGCGGCGACGCTCGCGTGGGCGAAACACTCACTGCGGGCACCGCCGGCTGGCCGGAGGGCACCTCCTTCAGCTACGAATGGGCGATCGACGGCACCACCGTGGCAGACGCCACGGCCGAGACCTTCGATATCCCGGCCTCAGCCGAGGGCAAGACGGTGACGGTGACCGTGACAGGCGCCAAGGACCAGTTCCTCCCGGTCACCGTGACGAGCGACCCCACAGTGGCTGTGCAGCCTGCCAAGGTGGATCCTGGCACTGAGCCCGGCACCGACCCGGGCACTGAGCCGGGCACCGACCCGGGATCAGATCCGGGCACGGATCCAGGTACTGATCCGGGCACGGATCCGGGCACGGATCCCAGCACTGATCCGGGGGCCGACCCTGGCACGGATCCAGGCACCGACCCCAGCACCGAGCCAGGCACGACAGACCCAGGATCCACCGATCCCGGCACGACGGAGCCCAGCACGGAGCCGGGCAGTGGCGCCCGATCGCGCCAGCAGAATCGGCGCTCACTGATGCGCTGAAGGGCGCGATCACCTTCCCTGGCACGGTCGCCCCAGGCCAGCGCTTCAGCGTCGGTGTGGGCACCGAGCACGCAGGGAAGTCCGTTGAGGCCTGGCTCTTCTCGACGCCACGCCACCTGAGCACACTCACCGTGAATGCACAGGGCTACGTTCAGATCACGATGCCGAATGATGCCGCAACCGGCCCTCACCGGCTTGTGATCGCGAACGCAGATGGCAGCGTGATCGGCTGGGGCCCGATTCTGCTTCAGGCACGCGGACTCGCTACGACCGGCGGCACCCTGCCGCTCGTCGGGGCCGCGCTCGGCGCGACACTGTTGCTGGGAGGCGCGCTCGTGCTCGCCTCTCGCCGCAGGCAGCGCAGCGCGTAGTACGCGCCCAGCGGCCGGTGTGCCACGCGGGAGTATTCCTGCGTGGCACACCGGCCGCTGTTTTGTGCGCCGAGCAAAATCGCCCGGTTGGACGGCAGTTCTTCCGTTCTGCGCGAACACTTCGTATTCGGACTAGCAACCCTCCAGCCCACATCCACTAAACTCGGGGTGTGCATGTATTGAGTGTGAGCTCCCTCAAGGGCGGCGTAGGCAAGACCACCGTGACCCTCGGTCTCGCTTCGGCTGCGTTTTCACGCGGTCTGCGGACCCTCGTCGTGGACTTCGACCCGCAGTCGGACGTCTCCACTGGACTGGCAGTCAGCCCCGAGGGCTTCCTTAACGTCGCCGATGTCTTGGAGAGCCCCAAGGAGAAAACGGTGCGCGCCGCGATTGCGCACAGCGGCTGGAACGATTACCACGAGGGCGGCACCATCGACCTGATGGTTGGCAGCCCCTCCTCGATCAACTTTGACGGCCCGCACCCGTCCGCGCGCGACATCTGGAAGCTCGAAGAAGCGCTTGCCGTAGTCGAGTCCGAATATGATCTTGTGCTCATCGACTGCGCGCCGTCCCTGAACGCCCTCACGCGCACCGCGTGGGCCGCTAGTGACCGCGTGCTCGTCGTCGCTGAACCCAGCCTGTTCGCTGTCGCAGCGACCGACCGCGCGCTGCGCGCCATCGAGGAAATCCGCCGCGGTGTGAGCCCGCGACTGCAGCCGCTTGGCATCCTGATCAATCGCACCCAGCCTCAGTCGATGGAGCACCAGTTCCGGATCCGTGAGCTGCGCGAGATGTTCGGCCCGCTGGTGCTCACCCCACAGCTGCCTGAGCGTCCGTCACTCCAGCAGGCGCAGGGCGCCGCGAAGCCGGTGCACATGTGGCCGGGCGAGCCGTCGCAGGAAATGGCCGCGAACTTCGACACGATCCTCGATCGTGTCCTCCGCTCAGCCGGCATGGAGGCCGATCGCGCGGCGAGTGCGCCGACACAGGCCACCACCGTCACCGACTAGGCCCCTTCCCCTCCCCTGGTCCCCGGGCGCTGCACGCTGCGCGGGCCAGCAGGGCGTTGTTTGAGCCGGCAGGGCGTTGTTTGAGCCGGCAGGACGCTCTGCGGCCCGGCGTTGCGTGAGCCCGCAGGGTGCTGTACGCATCACTTATGCAGTGGACCAGTCAGCACGACACTGCACGGATCCGCTGGGCAGTGCGTGAGGCAGCAAGACATTCTACAGTCCCACCTGGCCGCCCGAATCTTGTGCGTTCTGGCACGCCCACACGAGCGCACACCATCACGTTCAGGCGCCAGCGCGCCTTCGCGCTCGTGCAGGAGATTCGAGCTCGGGCAGGATGCTCCCGACGACATCTCCCTGCAGGGCGTGGAATCTCCTGCGTGAAGTCAACACGCAGTCGGCTAGCACAGCAGGTTCACCCCTTTGGCGCCCCGGCCCCGGCCCCGATCTGACGCCGCGTGCACCACCGAGAGAGACGCCCACAGCCGGGAGCCAAAGCCGCACACCGTCACGTTCAGGCGCCAGCGCGGCGTCGCGCTCGTGCAGGAGATTCGAGCTCGCGCAGGATGCTCTCGACGGCATCGCCCTGCACAACCTCGGATTTCCTGCACGAAGTCGAATACTCGTCGGCCAGCACAGCAGGTTCACCCCGTCGGCACCCCTGCCCCGGCCCCGCTCCGACGCCGCGTGCAACACTGAGGGAGACGCCCACAGCCGGGAGCCGAAGCCGCACACCGTCACGTTCAGGCGCCAGCGCGCCTTCGCGCTCGTGCAGGAGATTCGAGCTCACGCAGGATGCTCTCGACGGCATCGCCCTGCACGACCTCGAATCTCCTGCACGACCTCGGATCTCCCGCACGGCCTCGGATCTCCCGCACGACGAGCACCGCACCCGCCCGCTCCCTCACGAGACGCGGCGCAGGATGCCCAAAAGGGGCCTCAGCGCAACGCTGAGGCCCCTTTTAGCTCTGATCGACTAGGAGATCTTGCGGGTCTTGCGACGAACGGCGAGTTCATCGACCTCGCTGGACTGCACGCGGTGCTCGTCCATGTCGACGAGCGAGGTCTCAACTTCACGGAGCACTTTGCCGACGGCAATGCCGAACACGCCCTGTCCGCGACTGACGAGGTCGATGACCTCATCACTCGAGGTGCACAGATAAACGCTCGCGCCATCGCTCATAAGCGTCGTCTGGGAAAGATCGTGGACGCCTGCCTCATGCAACTGCGCGACTGCCGTACGGATCTGCTGGAGCGAGATCCCTGTATCAAGCAGGCGCTTCACGAGCTTGAGCACGAGAATGTCCCGGAAGCCGTAGAGCCGCTGTGAGCCGGAGCCTGCCGCACCGCGGACTGTCGGCTCGACGAGGCCTGTGCGAGCCCAGTAGTCGAGCTGGCGATAGCTGATGCCTGCTGCACGAGCGGCAGTTGCACCCTTGAATCCGCCGTCCTGATTCGGCCGGGGAAGCCCGTCATCAAAGAGCAGCTCAGCATCGAGCGACTCCCCAAAAGGAGCTGAAGAACCGTCTTCCCCTGACGGGTGCTGCGTGTCCTTCATTGTGCTCCTATCTCGGTGGCGCAGTGCGCCGAACTCCTGTCAACGGTACCGACCGACACTCCCCCGTGCAACGACCTGCGGACCTGATTTTCGCCGTGTCGCTCTCAAGTTGAACTTGAAGGTTGAATTGGTGCGGATTTACCCAGATTCAGGCGCCCAAATCAGGCTCCGGAAACACGCCGACGCAACACGCCGGAGCGCACCGTGTCGAGGTAGCCAGCAAACTCCAGCGCGTCCTCTGCGCCGGCCGGAGTGCCCTGCTTCACGCCGCGAGTTGACACCGCGCGCGCGATCAATTCGGCCTCGCGCTCAGCTGCCAGGCGCAGGGAGCGCAAGTGCCGCGGTGTGATGCCGCGCTCCGCGAGCCGCATCAGCGCGGTGAGCTGCGCCACAGCATCGTGCGGGAACACCTCTGCAGCCGGCAGCAACCCCGCGGCAATCGCCTCACCGAGGAAGCGGACATTCGCCCCGGTCGAGCGGCACAGCTCCTCGCTACTCAGTACGCGTTTCGGAGCGAGAATGCTCGACGCACTGCGTGGCGCGGCACCGGGAATGATCGGATCGCGGCCCTGATCGAGTTCTTCGAGCACTTCAGCAATGACCTTTAGCGGCAGGTAGTGGTCACGCTGCAGCGTCAGGATCAGCCGGAGGCGCTCGATGTGCGCCTGCGAAAACTTGCGGTACCCGGACTTCGTGCGCTCAGGGGTCACGAGCCCCTGCTCTTCGAGGAAGCGGAGCTTCGACGGCGACAGGTCAGTGAAGTCATCCTGCAGTCGGGCGAGCACCTGCCCGATGCTCAGGAGACCGCTGGTGTGCTGACGGGCCACCGCGCCCGTCACGCTAGGCGCCTTCCGCCAGATCGAAGCGCGAAGCGAAGAACGTGAAGCGGAACTTGCCCACCTGCACCTCGACACCGTCTTCGAGCGGCACTTCGCCAGTGATACGTGAGCCATCGCAGAACGTGCCGTTCAGCGAGCCGAGGTCCGACACCGTAAAGGCAGTTCCTGTGCGACGGAACTCGGCGTGCCGCCGCGAAACAGTGACATCATCAAGGAAGATGCTGACAGCGGGGTGCCTCCCGGCCACGGTGACATCCTGATCCAGTAGGAAGCGCGCTCCCTGATCAGGCCCACGGCGGACCACGAGCAGCGCAGCACCGGACGGCAGCGCTTCGACGGCGTCGCGCTCATCGATCGCGAGGTCTGTTGCACGGCTGCGGATCATAGCCCCGAGGTCATCGCGGAACTGCTGCGTTGCACGCACTTCGGTGTTGTCGGCGCGACGGGCGTGATTCTCGGTGTTCACGTGCTCACCCACTCCTGCTCTCGGGGCTTCGGCGAGCCAGCTGGCTCAATAGCTCTACGCTATCGCAGCGAGGCATCCGCTCGCACCCTGCTGGAGCGAATCAGGAGCTCCGCTTCACAATTTCACTCCGGTTTGACACGCACTGCACACAACTGTGCATTTCCCGTGCATCCCGCGCCACGCCTGCGACTATCCGCGGCGCTCGTTCTGTTCCAAAAACGCGTACACCTCGTTTGAGTCGACGCCGGGGAACGTGCCGGTCGGGAGCGCTGCGAGCAAACTCGTCGGTGTCGCTGCCTCTGGCCAAGCCGCTGCGGCCCACTTCGCGGTGAGTTCGCTCGACGCTTGCCTGCAGCAACGATCATCCGGGCAGAATGACTTCGATCGATGAGTCGTCTCGCGGCCGCGGAACCACTTCACGTCTTCGAACCGCACGCCCACACTGACGGAGTACCAGCCCTCTTTCGCTTTCTCAACCCGTGAGGTGCACCAGTACGTGCCGCCAGCAGACATGTCGGTGTACTGGTACCAGGGGTTGAAGCGATCAGACTGTGCGAACACGGTGCGCGCTGTCCAGTTGCGGCACACCATCGCACCCTCGAAGTTGCCCAGCGCGTCAGACGGGAAGCGCACACCGTCGTTCTCATACGCCTTGATCAGCGTGCCTGACTCGTGCGCCTTCATGAAGTGCACTTGCAGCCCGAGTCGTTCGGTCGCGAGGTTTGTAAACCGGTGTGCCGCCATCTCATAGGAGACCCCGAATGCGTCGCGCAGATCCTCCATCGAGATCTGTCGCTGCTTCTTCGCGTCGGCAAGCAGATCCACTGCGGCGCCCTCGGGCAGCAGCACGGCGCCTGCGAGATAGTTCGCCTCGACACGCTGGCGGAGGAAGTCAGCATAGTTGCGCGGTTCCTCGTGTCCGCACACCAGGCTGGCAAGCGCGCGCAGGATCGGAGCACGGGCATCTCGCGATGGGAGATTGCTCCCCAAGTAGATGCGTCCGTTGCGGCGGTCGATCACCGAGCGCGTCGAGTGGGGCATGTCCGAGACATAGTGCAGGCTGAAGCCGAGCTTCTCAGCCACGTTGGCGATCGTCTGCTGCGAGACCGGCCCACCGGTGTAGCCGACGCTGTCGAGCAGCTGCTGCGCTGCGCGCTCGAGTTCAGGGTAGTAATTTCCCGCTACGCGCATCTCCGCGCGCAGCTCGGTGTTCGCCCGCCGCGCCTCCTCCGGGGTTGCCGCACGCTCGCGGTGCAGGCGCTCCACTTCCTGGTGCAGTCCGAGCAACGCCTTCAGCGTCTCATCGCTCGTGGCCTTGGAGACGCGGATCGGCTGGATCCCGAGCGACCCGAAGACCGTCCCTCGTTGCGCGCGCTCGACGGCGATCTCGAGCGCTGCGCGCTCGCTCGGCGCCTCGTCGATCAGAAGCTCGTCCACAGTCACCCCGAGCGCTGCGGCGAGCGCACGTAGCAGCGGCAGTCGAGGCTCTCGCTTGCCGTTCTCAATTGCGGAAAGCTGCGAGGGAGCGCGGTCGACCGCCGCGGCGAGCTGCTCCAGCGTCATGCCGCGCTGAATGCGGTGTTCGCGCACCCTGCGCCCCAGGGTGAGGGCGTCTCCCCCGTCTTCGACGTCAGCGTCGGCACCACCAACCGCGCTGGCAGTTGCGGTCAGATCAGAAGTCACGAGAGTCATGTCACTCATCCTGCCAGAGCACGATTCTTCCGACAAGCAGAAATATCGCGAATCTTCACCCCCACATATGCCGGTTTGTGCGCTTCTCCCGGGTCCAAGATGGAATTACACCGCAGGAACCCCTCCCGCACCTTTCACGTAAGGACTCATCATGACCACCACGCAGGCGGCCCCGCAGCAGTCGCAGACCGCCACCCCCTCAGCTTTCGGCCCCCGCATCGAGGTCACCGGCCGCCCGTTCTCACGCAGCGAGGAGATCCTCACCGCCGAGGCACTCACGTTCCTCACAAAGCTGCACGATCGCTTCGCGAGCACTCGCCACGAGCGGCTCGCTGACCGGCAGCGTCGCCGCTACGAGATCGGCAATGGCCGCGACCCGAAGTTCCGCGAGGACACCCGCCAGATCCGCGAGGACGCGAACTGGCAGGTCGCAGGGGCAGGGCCGGGGCTTGAGGACCGACGCGTGGAGATCACTGGGCCCACCGATCCGAAGATGACCGTCAATGCAATGAACTCCGGCGCTCGCGTGTGGCTGGCGGATCAGGAGGACGCGACGAGCCCCACGTGGGCGAACGTCATCGGCGGCCAGCTGTCACTGTTTGACGCTATTCGGGAACAGCTGGAGTACACGAGCCCGGAGGGCAAGGAGTACCGCGTCACCGCGGAGCACACCCCGACGATCGTGATGCGGCCGCGCGGCTGGCACCTGGTCGAGAAGCACATGCGCTTCGTGGACAGCCAGGGGCAGTCCGGGGCGGCTTCTGGCAGTCTCGTCGACTTCGGCCTCTATGCGTTCCACAATGCGCGTGAGCTCGTCGCACGCGGCCGCGGCCCCTACTTCTACATCGCCAAGCTCGAGTCGAGCGAAGAGGCGAAGCTGTGGGACGACATCTTCACGTTCACCGAGCAGGAGCTGGGGCTCCCCCACGGGACGATCCGCGCAACCGTCCTCATCGAGACGCTGCCTGCCGCGTTTGAGATGGAGGAGATCCTCTATGTGATGCGCGATCACATCGCCGGGCTGAACGCTGGCCGCTGGGACTACATCTTCTCGATCATCAAGAACTACCGTGGCCGTGGTGCCCGTTTCGTTCTCCCGGATCGCAGCGAAGTGACGATGACGGTTCCGTTCATGCGTGCGTACACCGAGCTACTCGTGAAGACGTGCCACAAGCGTGGAGCTCACGCGATTGGCGGGATGAGTGCATTCATTCCGAATCGCCGCGATGCTGAAGTGACCGCCCGGGCAGAGGAGAAGGTGCGCGCCGACAAGCAGCGTGAGGCAGGAGACGGTTTCGACGGCACGTGGGTCGCACACCCCGATCTGATCAGCGTGGCACAGGCGGAGTTCGACGCTGTGCTCGGCGATCGTCCGAATCAGGTGGATCGCCAGCGTGATGATGTTGAGGTCACCGCTGCTCAACTGCTCGATGTGCACATCGGTCGCGACATCACCGAGGCCGGAGTACGCGAAAATGTCTCGATCGGCTTGCGCTACATCGAGGCGTGGCTGCGAGGCAATGGCGCGGTCGCCATCGACAACCTGATGGAGGACGCGGCGACCGCAGAGATCAGCCGCTCGCAGATCTGGCAGTGGATCCACCAGGATCAGTCCACCGCAGAGGGCACGCGCATCACCCGGGAGTGGGTGGGTGAGCTGATGCGCGAGGCCATCGCTGGGTTCGCACGCTTCGCAGGCGATCGCTACGATGATGCGGCAGAGCTGTTCGCAGACGTAGCACTGGGAGATGACTTCCCGACATTCCTCACGGTACCGGCATACAGCCGCTATCTGGTCGACGCATAAGCCACCTCCGGTGAGGGCCTCGGATCACATTCGATCCGAGGCCCTCACTCATTCTTGGCCCCGCGGCTACTGCAAATCCACTTCGACTCTCTGATTGAGCGCCCGTGCGGCCCATGAGTATGCCATCCTGCTGGGAGAACAATCCACTGAGAGGACGCGACGCACATGGGATTCTTCACGAAAGACACGACACCGGTGGCCGGTGGCCCTGATGGCCTCGCACCGCTGTCAAAGGACCGCATTAAGGCAGCCCTGGAAAGCGAGGGGTGGTCGTACAGTGTCGACTCAGACGGGGATATCGGCGGGGGCTGGGAGTACGGCTCGTTTTACTTCTTCACGAACGGCGAGCAGGGCGAGCTCCTGTGCATCCGTGGGAGCTGGCGCGGCAAGCTTGAGGCGTCAGATATGGGACTCGCGCTCCAAGCCTGCAACTCCTGGAACGCTGAGAAGCTGTGGCCAAAAACGTATGCTCGTCCGGACGAAGAGGGCATGATTCGGATCCATACCGAGCACAATGTCGACTACGAGCAGGGCATCACTGATGGCCAACTCTCCCAGCAACTCGTCTGCGCGATCAACACGGGGATGTCGTTCTACGAGCACCTCAATGAGCTGTTCCCGGCTGTCTGGGCCGAGTACAAGCCACAAGACTGATCCGCGCCCGTGGCTGAACGGTTTCAGGTCGACCTCTCCGGAATGGTCGACCTGCTCTCGCGGCATCTCTATTCCGGCCCGCAGGTCTATCTGCGCGAGCTGATCCAGAATGCGGTGGACGCGGTGACCGCTCGACAGAACGTGGATCCTGGGGCGCCAGCGACGATTCGGCTGAGTCCCGGGGTAAACGCTGCCGGCGATCCGACACTCGAGATCACCGACTCCGGCATCGGACTCACGACCGCCGAGGCGCGCGAGCTGCTTGCGACAATTGGTCGTTCCTCGAAACGCGATGCGACGTTCGGCTTGGGCCGGAACGAGTTTATCGGGCAGTTCGGGATCGGCATGCTCGCCGCCTTTATGGTGGCAGACCGGATCGAAGTCACCTCTCGCTCGCTCACCCCTGGGGCTCAGGCAATCAGGTGGGAAGGGCACGCAGACGGCACGTTCGACGTCCACGAGCTCACGACGTCTGACACCGTTCCCCTCGGGACCACTGTTCGACTGACTGCGCGGCGCGACACTGGCCACTGGCTTTCTGAAGACACCGTTCTCGGCCTCGCCCGCGAATATGGCTCACTGCTGCCCTTCGATATCGCCGTGAGCGTCTCTGTTTCGGACTCGCTGGACCCCGTCTGGCACCGCGTCTCCGAGCCGGAGCTGCCATGGCGCGTGGCGCACGCCTCTGATCGGGACCGCAGCCGCGCGCTCGCCGCGTATTGCGAGCGAACGTTCGGATTCACGCCGCTCGGGCACATCGACCTGGAGCTGCCCGTAGCGGGGGTGAGCGGTGTGGCGTTCATTCTGCCTCAGTCTGTTTCGCCTGGCTCAGGGCAGCACCGGGTGTACACGAAACGGATGCTGCTGGGCGCACGCGTTGATCGGGTACTCCCCGATTGGGCCTTCTTCGTTCGCGCCGTGCTCGACACCGACGCACTCACTCCGACCGCGTCTCGCGAGCAGTTGCACGATGACGAGGTCCTGTTTGGCGTGCGTGAGGCGATAGGCGTGCAACTCCAACAGTGGGCCTTGCGTGAGCTGCGCAGCGATTCTCGGCTCGCCCGCTTGGTGATCGGCACGCACCACCTCGCGCTCCGCGGGCTCGCGCTCACCGATCAGAGCATGCTCGATCTCGTCACCGAGGTGCTGCCCTTCGAAACCACGGATGGTCCGCTCACGCTTGCACAGCTGGGCGCAGCTGGCGAAGTGGTGTACACGACGACCACTGAGGCGTATCGCCGTGTCGCAGCTGTCGCACGGGCGCAAGGGATCGTGGTGCTCAACGCGGGGTATGTGTACGATGCTGATCTGCTCGCGCGGCTCGGCCAGCGCCCCGGCTGGAGCGTCCGCGAACTCGCGAGCGCGGATCTCGTGCAAGCGCTTGGCCTCCCCGGCGTCGACCGAGAGTGGGAGCTCGCGGATGCCGTCGCGCGTGCCCGGGAGCTGCTCACTCCCGACGACTGCGATGTTATCGTCCGCAGCTTCTCACCAGAGACTGTGCCTGCCATTCTCCTCAGAGACCCCGAAGGCGAGCACCGTCGAGACCGAGATCGAGAGCGCAGTGCATCCCCTGAACTCTGGGGCGGCCTCCTCGACTCATTCGCTGAGAACACGACCTCGCGCACCCGCACGCTCGTGCTGAACGATACCTCCGCGGTGGCCAGGCGGTTGCTCGCCGCACCGCCCGGTGCGGTGTTCGCTTCAGGGCTCCGTGCGCTGTATCTCTCGGCCGTGATGCTCGCCGGCGATGGCCTTCGTTCTTCCGAATCCGCAGCCCTGGCGGATGCGCTGGGGCAGCTCCTCGAATCCGCACTTGCCCACCCCACTCAGGAGGATCCAGCGTGACCCGCAGCGTCGAATACGAACTCAGGGCCAACCGCGATATGCCCTATGGTGCGGCACGCATCGCCGCGAGCGAAGCGACCACACGGCGGATCGAGCGCGAGGGCCCACGTGAGCGGCTGGCCGAGGCGCTCCTTGACCTCGTTGAGGCATACTCGTTCGCGGATCAGGGCGACAAATCCTTCGTGACGTTTGCGCGTGCACTGCGGCTCTGGGACGACAACCCCGAGCTGTTTGACGCCGGAGACCAGCGCAACCTGTTTTGGGAGTTCAAGTGGGTCGCGGGCGATCTCTCGGAGTACCCACAGATCACGTCGACGCAGGCCGAGGCGTTTCTCGCAGACATGGAGCGGCGCTTTGAGATTGCAGGGCACGGCCTCTCCTCGGTGCGCATGAGCTGGTTCAGGTGGGCCTGGCATGCCGGACGCGCTGACGCAGAGGCCGCACGCGTGGCGTGGGTCACCGGGCTGCGCGACGAATACGAAGATTGCCGTGCGTGCACCATCGGCCAGCAGGTCGACTTCTTTGTTGATACCGAGCGCTATGCTGAAGCCGTTGCCCTAGGCCGGACCCAGGACAGCAGTTGCAACATCGAGCCAACGCGCACAAACTACGCCCTGGCGCTCGCAGCTCTCATGACCGGCGACACCGAGCTCGCTCTGGCCGCGCACAAGCGTGCACTCGCCGGGGACGACGGCGAGACCACAGATTCACCAGCGGGGCGCGGCCAGGCCTTCGCGATGCTCGGGCGCGGCGGGCGTATCGACCAGGCGTTGCGGATCCTTCGCAGCGACTACCCTGGCGCGCTCCGCACCGGCCCCAGCCCGGCCCTGCACCTGAGATTCCTCTTAGGTGTGCTTGCCGGGCTCGCAGCGAACCTCGATCAGGGTGAGCTCGAGACCGGGTTTGCCGAGCCGGAGTGGCGCACCATCGCAGATCTCTACCAGTGGGTCGGCACCGCGGCAGCGCGGCTCGCTGGACCCCTCGACGCGCGAAACGGCTCAGACATGCATGGGAGCCAGCTCGCGCGCGCCATGGACGCTACACGCGTGGTCCAGCAGCTCCCGGCGCCACCGAAGCTTGCACCGACAGGCCTCGCTGGGATCACCACGTCCGACCCGGAACCCCGCTCAGATCCGGCACCCCGCGCCTCCGAAGCCGGCACCATGGCCGTGGTCCCAGTTGGCTCCGATCCCGTAGACACCGAATCCGCAGGCGCCGAACCAGCAGGCACCGAACCCGCCGACTTCGAACCCGCAGGCACCGAACCCACAGGCGCTGAACCCACAGGCGCTGAACTCCTAGCGCTCGCGGAGCACCTCGCAGCGCGCCGTGCAGGCGCTGCCGCTGTGCGCAGCTACCTCGCCGCCGCCGAACAGCTCGAGCGTGAGGGATGGCTCGAACAGTCTGGGCTGGCTTACGCGGAAGCGGCCCAGGCCACGGCTCTCGATCATGAGGACGCCGAAGCGCACGCCCTGTTCTCCGCAGCAGTGCAGCGCCTGCGTGCCGGACACGCTGATCCGGACGTCGTGGTCGCCGTGCTCACCGCGTGGGCCCCGATCGCGGCGCGAATGTCGGATCCTGCCGAGCACCTCGGACTCACCCGGGACGAACTCGCGAGCTACGACGAGTTCACCGCCGAGGGCCTGAGCGAAGAGCTTGCAGCGCGGCGCCACAGCGAATGGTTGCTGCGCCGTGCCCACCTTCGTGACACGCTTGCACGCGCAATCGCGAGCGCCGCAGCAGCGCAACTCCCCGACGGCTTCGACACCGCACGCGCGGTTGCGGAAGCGCTGGAAGCCGGCACCGAGTACGCACAGCTCGGGCACATTGCGGACGCCGCTCACGCGTTCTGGCTCGCCGGTCGCATCCAACGCGACACTAGCGCAACAGTCGAGGCCATTTGGGCACTGGAGTCCGCATTCGAGGGCTTTACCGTGGCACGAGTGTCTGAGGAACGCGTCGCAGTAGCCAGCGAGCTGATTGTGCTCCTGCGAGCGGCCGGACTCCCTGAGCAGGCAGACGCGATCGTCGAACAGCTCGCGCAATAGTTCGTGCGCGAGCACCTGCGCCAGTCCGTGCGCGAGCACGAACGAGCTTACCTGCGCAGCCCCTGCGAGCGCGCGTGCGTTCGCACGGACGTGATGGCCGCAGGAGCCGCGGGCTCTGCTATCCGTAGAGTGTGTCGCTGCGCTCGATTGCCGGCCCGAGTTCGTCGACAACGAGCGAGTCGGAGTCGAGCTGCCCCGTACGGTAGGCGGCACGACCCACCATATGGGCGGCGACGGGTGCGGTGAGCGACTGCAGCACGAACACGGGAATCAGCGCGAGCAGCGTGGCGAAGGACCGTTGGTCGAGCGCGATCGCCGCGATCACCAGCAATAGGCCGAAAATCTGTGGCTTCGTGGCGGCGTGCAACCGGCTCAGAGCGTCCGGGAACCGCAGGAGTCCGATGCCCGCCGCGACGGAGAGCACGGCCGACAGAAACACGCACACGACCGCTGCGAGATCCATGAGCTGTTCCCAGATCGTCAGATCAGACATGTGGCACCTCCGTCGTCGGCGCATCAAGCACGGGTTGTTCAGCGCGCCGCTTCACGAATCGTGCCACAACAATCGTCGCGAACGTTGCGGTGGCGGCGATAACCGTCATCAGCGGGATCGACTCGGTGTGCCCACGAACCACCATGTCGGTGCCGACAGCCAGCATCAGCGTGGTCAGAAGCACATCGGAGGCGACCATGCGATCGAGGATGGTCGGTCCGCGGACGATCCGGACGATCGCAGCAAGCGCGGTGATCGTGAGTCCCACGCCTGATGCAATCAGCAGAAGCGTCATCGCAGTGCTCATGTGAGTGCCCCGATCTCCTGCTTTGATCCCAGCGCCAGGATCAGCAGGCGTTCAATGTGACGTACATCGTGCCGCATCTGCGTGATCGAGCGTTGCGTGGGAGTATTCAGCACGTGCAGATACAGGGTCGATTCAAACCGGTCAACCTCAGCGACGAGTGACCCAGGAATGAGCGAAATCGTGAGTCCCACCACGGTGAGAATAAAGTCATTGCGCGTGCGCAGCCGCACAGCGATGATCGAAGTGGGTGGCGTCGGGCCGGGCCGCACTGCGAGCCACGCAACCTGCCACGATGCGACCGCGAGGTGCCAGAAAAAATAGAGGAGATAGCGCAGCGCATACCAGGGGTTGAAGCGGCCAGCGAGCTCGACGGGCGGCAAGTAGAAGACACGCATCACGACGATCGCGATCACCACACCGCTCACGAGCGAGAGCAGCGACACTTCATGCCACAGCATCATCCAGAGCGCAACAAGTCCGAGCAGGAGCGGCAACTCATGCAGCCGCACGCCCCACTCGAGCCTCCGACCGGCAGGGGGTGTACTGGTCTCACTCATCCTGCGCCTCCTCCCCCGGTCGGGTGACTCCGCTGCCGCCACCGAGCTGGCCAGGTGAATCCCCGAGCACCAATTCGACCATCCGGCCCGGCTCCGCCATGTTTTCGCCCGCGCGATCAGCGTAGGCGTACAGCGGTCCTGCGAACACCGTCAGTGCGACACTCACAACGACCATACCCGCGGTCGCCGCGATCATGAGCCGCGGAATCTCCTTCTGCTCCTGCTGTGGCACTGCGTCAGGCGCGTCGTGCAGTTGCTCGAACAACGCCTCTTCCCGCTCACGCAGCATCATGGCCTCGGTGCTCGGGCTCTTTCCTTTGCCGGTGTCCGCGGCCGCGTCGGCCCGCTTGCGCGGCCGCCAGAACGCGAACACCCAAGCCCGAGCCAATGCGTACAGAGTGAGCAACGAGACGAGCGCGCCGATCCCCATCAGCCAGTATGCGGCAGGTGTCGCGAGCTCGGCCGCCACCGTGAACAGCCCGAGTTTGCCGATGAATCCAGAGAACGGAGGAATACCACCGAGGTTGAGCATCGGGATGAAGAACAGCACGGCGATCACGGGCGCTGTGCGGAGCATGCCGCCCAGGCCAGAGAGCGAAGTAGTCCCGCCGTGGCGCTCAATCAGCCCGACCGCAAGGAACAGTGTGGTCTGCACAATAATGTGGTGCGCGATATAGAAAATCGTGGCGCCGAACCCCGCAGCATTCGCCATACCGATGCCAAAGATCATGTACCCGATGTGGCTGATCAGTGTGAATGAGAGCAGCCGCTTGATGTCGAGCTGCGAGACCGCCCCGAGAATTCCGACAATGAGGGTCAGTCCCGCAACGATCAGCAATAACAGGTCAACGCTCGAGTTGGGGAACAGCAGGGTCTGCGTGCGGATGATTGCGTAGACGCCGACTTTCGTGAGCAACCCAGCGAACACCGCGGTCACGGGAGCGGGCGCCGTCGGATAGGAATCAGGAAGCCAGAACGACAGCGGGAACACCGCAGCCTTAATGCCAAACGCGATGAGCAGCATCAGGTTCAGGAGCAACTGCACTTCGCTGGGCAACTCGGCGATCCGGAGCGTGAGCTGGGCCATATTTACCGTGCCGGTGGCACCGTAGATGAGCCCGATCGCCGCAAGGAAGAGCACCGAAGAGACGAGCGACACGATGACGTATGTGACTCCGGCGCGAATCCGCTGCGCAGTCCCACCCAGCGTAATCAGCACATAGCTCGCCACCAGCAGGATTTCGAAGCCGACGTAGAGGTTGAACAGATCCCCGGCGATGAACGCGTTGAAGACGCCTGCACCGAGCACGAGATACGTCGGGTAGTAGATCGAGACGGGAGTGTCCTCGTCTCCGTCAGCGAGGCCCTGCCCAATGGAGAACAGGAAGACGCCGAGCAGCACAATCGACGAGATCGTGAGCATGAGAGCCGAGACCCGGTCTACCACGAGCGCGATGCCGAACGGGGCCGCCCAGCCGCCCACCTCCATGACCATGGCACCTTGCGAGTCCGCGAGCCACATGAGCGTGCCGCTGAGCACGAGCACCGAACTCAGCGCAACAAGGGTGATGCCCTGCTGGAGGCGACGGTGGCCGGGGACCGCAAGGGCGAGGGCTGCGCCCGCGAGCGGGATCAGCACGACGAGTGGAATGAGCACGGTCATGAACGCACCTCCCCCTCGGAATCTGGCCCGGCGCTGCCGGTCTCACGCAGCGGACGAACGTCCACAATCGGGAACCCCACCTCGCGAGGCTGGGATCCCGGATCATCATCGGGGATATCGTCGTCATCCGTGTAGTCAGGGGTGCCTGCCAGGCCTTCTTCCGTGACTTCATCGGAGCTGAGCTCATCAGCGTCAACGGGTTCGAGGTCCGTGTCATCATCACGCACTGTGTCATCGCGATCCTGAGCCAGTCGCCAGGATCGGTAGATCAGCGCAAGCAAGAAAGCGCTCACTCCGAAGGTGATCACGATCGCGGTCAGGATGAATGCCTGCGGCAACGGGTCGCTCATGTCTTCGACATCACTCGATCCGTACAGCGGGGCGTTGCCGAAGGACCCGGACATCAGGAAAATCAACAGGTTTGTCGCATTGCCGACCAGCAGGAATCCGAGCAGGAGCCTGGTGAGCGTGCGATCAAGCATGAGGTAGACGCCGCAGGCGTACATGACGACCATGACCGCGACCAGCACGAGGGGCATTGTCACGAGCGGCTCACCTCCTCTTCTTCAAATGCTGTTGCTTCCGCTTCCTCGTGTTCATCGATCTCGGCCCCGAGGCTTCTGAGAACGTCGAGGATCAGGCCAAACACCACGAGGTAGACGCCAATGTCGAACAGGGTCGAGGTAACGAGGGGCAGCGTACCGAACGGGCCGAGGTCAACATCGACCCAGGCCGACGCAAGCGCCGATTGCCCGAACAGCATCGGGATGATCGCCATCGAAACCGCGAGTGCCAGGCCGGCACCCAAAATACGGCCTGCGTCAAGGGGAACGGTCGCGCCGAGCTCGTGCCGGCCGCCCGCGAGATAGCGGGCGACGAGCGCGAGTCCTGCCACGAGCCCACCTGCGAAGCCGCCGCCCGGGGTATTGTGCCCCGTGAGCAGCAGGTAGATGGAGAGGATGATCAGTGCGTGGAACATGAGACGCACCACCACCTCGAGGATGATTGAACGGCGCGCCGGGTTCAGCTGTCGGCCTGCGAGCAGCCAGGAGACGCGGCTGGCCGGATGGCTCGGGTCGGCAACATGCTGCAAGTGCGTGCGAGCTTGTGAGCGAGCGTCTCTGCGGCTGAGCTTCGGGCGGAGATCGGCACGCGTGTTCAGGAACACGAGGGACGCGACTCCTGTTGCGGCCGCGAGGATCACCGAGAGTTCACCCATGGTGTCCCACCCGCGAATGTCGACAAGCATCACGTTGACGGTATTGGTGCCGTGCCCGCCGGCGTACGCCATCTCGGGCAACTGCAGCGAGATGGGATCTGCAATCCGAGAACCCAGCGCAATCACGGCGACCGCGCCCAGCACGAGGCCGACCGAGATGCCGATCAGCGCACGCCCCCAGCGCACCCGCGTGGTGGGGGGTGAGCCGATCCGCTGTGGCAGTCGTCTGATCACGAGCACGAAGGCAATGAGCGTGACCGTCTCGACCAGTGCTTGGGTGAGCGCGAGATCCGGTGCACCGTGCATCGCAAAGATCGCCGCCATGCCGTAGCCCGTGATTCCCACGAGCACGACCGACTGGAATCGAGTGCGCGCGCGGAGCGAGAAAATCGCAGCGACAATCATGATGACCGCGATCGGGATCTGGACCGGCGAGCTCACCAGTTCAAACTCTGTCGGCCACTCCGCAGTCGTGAGCATGGTACCCCCGACCGCGAGCACCATCACGATCAGGATCACCGAGAGGTAGTAGGGCAGCGAGCCACGCTGTGTGAGGGTGGTCAGCTTCACCGCGAGGCTATCAACCTTGTGTGTCACCACCCAATAAGCGTGCGATGCCGAGAACCGCTCCGGGATTACGGCGATCCGGAACGAAGGCCGTGACACCAACGCGCCGAGCGCTAGCCCGACGAGCAGGACAACCACCGATGCACCGAGCGCCGGCGTGAACCCGTGCCACAGCGCGAGATGCTCAGGGGTCTCCGAACCGACAATGGTGCGCTGCAGCAG
Organism: Leucobacter luti; assembly: GCF_019464495.1. Lineage (NCBI taxonomy): Bacteria > Bacillati > Actinomycetota > Actinomycetes > Micrococcales > Microbacteriaceae > Leucobacter > Leucobacter luti. Next base: position 635,839 of record NZ_CP080492.1, read on the forward strand.
TGAGTCAAAGGCGGGCGCAAGGAACCCGCCGAGCACGGTGAGAAGTACAAACGCCGCAGGCGCGATCAGCGAGATGGGGCCGGGGCGGTGAGCGATGCCGCAGTCAGCGACACCTGGCTTCCGCGCAAACGCGCCCCAGAGGAACCGAACCATATATGCCACGGTGAGCATGCTGCCGATCAACGCAACCCAGAACGCAAGCAGGGCAAGCGGCTCTGACGCCCCGATCTCGAGCAACTCCGTGAACGCAGATTCCTTGGCAACAAAGCCGACGAGCGGTGGCACGCCCGCCATCGAAGCGGCAGCGACCACCGTGATCGCGGTGAGCCACGGCAGCTGACGCCCCAGGCCACTCAGCCGACGCAGATCACGCGTGCCAGTGGCGTGATCGATCACACCAACGGCGAGGAACAGCGGTGCCTTGGCAAGGGCGTGGGCGAACAGGAGCGCGAGCCCCGCAAACGAGGCACGGGGATCGCCAACCCCGAACACCATCACAAGCAGACCGAGCTGGCTGACGGTGCCGTGTGCCACGATCAGCTTGATGTCGTATTGCTTGAGAGCCCGGATTCCACCGTTGAGCATCGTGATCGCACCCAGGATCACCAGGGTCTCCTGGTACCCGGCCACGTCTTCGAAGCCGGGCGTGATCCTGGCAATGAGGTAGATCCCGGCTTTGACCATCGCGGCAGCATGGAGATACGCGCTGACAGGTGTGGGCGCAGCCATGGCTCCTGGCAGCCAGAAGTGGAACGGGAAGATCGCCGATTTTGAGAGTGCACCAGCCAGCACCAGGAACACGGCCGTCGTGGTGACCGGGCCGCTCAGCGGCGTTGCGACGATCTCCGAAAGCAGTGAGCTCCCAGCGGCGTGCGCAAGAAGCACGAACCCGACGAGCATTGCGAGTCCACCGAGCGTGGTCACAATAAGCGCTTGCAACGCCGCCGCGTTCGATGTGCGAAGCCTGGTGACATGGCCGATGAGGAGGAAGGAGAAGACTGTGGTCCCCTCCCAGAAGATGAAGAGCAGGTAGACGTCATCCGCAAGGACGAGGCCCAGCATAGATGTAGCGAACCCCATGAACACTGCCGCAAAGCGCGGAAGGCCTGCTTCTCCCTCGTCAAAGTATCGCGCGCAGTACAGCAGCACCAGGGCTCCGGCGCCCGTGACGAGCAACGCAAAGAGCGTCGAGAGTGTGTCGAGCCTGAACGTAAAGGTCAGATCGAGCTGGGGCACCCACGGGAACGCTTCAACAAGCGTCTCGCCCGCGAAGACGGGTTGTGCGATCACGAGAAGTGCGACAAACGCAGCGCCCAGCACTGCGGCAAGCACGAAGAACGCGTTGCGGCTGTAGCGACGAACGAGTGGATGAGCAACGACGGCAACGAGTGCGAGAATGACCAGCACGCTCGTCAGTGCTCCCATTGGCGGCCCGCTTCCAGCTCGATCGGTCGTCGTGTCGTCTTCTCCGACATATTCTATTAGACACCGAACTGCGAGACTGCCAGATGACCCCGGTTTGCCCCGGAATCAGCGGAGCGCGAAACTTCCGTGCCGCGCTCCGCCAGGTGACGCCTACTCGGGAATCTCCTCCGGCCGGTACTTCGGCAAGCGGGAAGCCGGGAGTGCCGCGACCGCGCTGATCCCCGCGAGGAATAAGAAGCCCAGCTTCAGCGTTCGCAGCCGCTGCTCTTCATTCAGGGCGACAGCTGCGTCAACCTGCTCAGGCGTTGCCGTGGTCTCGGCAAGCGCCTCACGGAGATCATCATTGCTGATGAAATTCACATTTCCGAGATCAACTTGGGCAGCGAGCGCGGGTGGGAGGTCCGGCTGCTCCTCCACCGCCTGAGCCACTCCGACACTCAATGTGGTGACGAGCATGGCTCCCATCACGGCTGTGCCGACCGCCGATGCCAGGTTCTGCGTAGTGCCGCGAAGTGAGCCGACATCCCCTGCGAGTTCTTTCGGCGCAGACGTCACGAGCACGTTGAACACGAGGGTCACGAGCGCGCCCTGCCCGATGCCGAAAACGATAAGGCCCAGGATGGTGGGGAAGGTCTCCCAGTTGTTTGTCACCACGAACGCCAGCCAGAGAAGCGCCGCCGTGGTGAGCCCGAACGCGAAAAGCGCGATCGTGCGAGGCGGGTAGCGCTTGTAGAAGCGCACGATGAGCGTCGCCGTGAGAAACACGGTGAGGTTGAATGGCATCATCGCGAGTGACGTGTCAAATGGTGTGCGACCCTGCACGACCTGAATATAGGTGGGCACGGTGAAGTTCACCGCGGCTTCCATTGCGACAATCACGAACATCGCATAGACGGCCGCGCGCTCCGTGGGGTGCCGCAGCACATCGAGGTCAACGAGCGGCACACGGCCTTGCGCTTTCCGCTGCCGCGTGCGCAGAAAGAATAGTTGGCCCAGGATGATGCCCACCACGACGAAGACAGGGGCAGGCGACAGGCCCGCAACCGAGAACGGTGCGCTGTCAGACGCGAACAGCAGCCCCCAGCCGTTGAGGTTGTTGAAGCCGAGTGTCAAGAGAACGATCGCGGCACCGATCAGCCCGGACGCGAGCAGGTCAATCCGCACTCTGGGGTCGCCTGTGTCTGAGCGGAGGCCAAAGCTCAAGATGAACACCGCGGCCGCGATCCCCAGCGTAATCATAAAGATCGGACGCCAGCCGACGAGCGTGCCGAGCGTACCGCCGATGAGGAATGCGCTCATCCCTGAGAACGCGCGTGCGGAGCCCAGCGATCCCACAGCCGTCGCCTGCTGCTCACCACGGTAGTTCTCTGCGATGAGGGCGACCAGCGCAGGAACGATGATCGCCGCCGCCACCCCTGCGAGCACTTGCCCCGCAATCGCCCAGCCGACCGTCGGCGACAGAATCATCATGAGCGAGGACGCCGCAAACACGATGATCACCACACGGAAGATCGCAACCCACCCCAGGCGCTGCCCGAGCTTGGCGCCCGTCATGACGAATGCGGCAACAGCGACGCCGTACATCACGATCGTGGTGCTCGCGACTGTCGGAGGGACCCCGAAGTCCTCAACCATGCCGCCCAGCGAGATCGGCAGCGCCGCAACGTTAAACGACATGAGGACCTGCGCGAGAAAGAGGCCCACCATGGGGCCCCAGGAGCGGCGCTCGGCAACGGAAATTGGGGGCGCGGTGACGTGAGACATGGTCTATGCCGCCTTCCGAGACGGAGTGGGATCGGCCTGATGGCGCAACGCACGGTCCGAGACGACTTTCCCAGCCGAATTCGGAGCCGAAGCGAAGAGATTGAGACCGAGCGCGCGCGACAAATACGCGCAACTGCGCTGGCCGCGGATGCTCGTGCCTGCGGTGTCTAACGGAGGCGAAAACGCGCCGAGTGCGCCCTTGCCAGGCACGATCGCGACAATGCCACCAGAAACTCCCGACTTCGCCGGCAGCCCGATCTCGAAGAGCCACTCGCCTGAGCGCTCATACATGCCACAACTGGCGAGCACTGTAAGCGTGTCACGCGCAGCTTCCGCTGACACCACACGAAGACCGGTGACGGGGTTCACTCCCCCACTGGCGAGTGTGGCGCCCATCACTGCGAGATCACTCGCGGTCACCGAGACCGCACACTGTCGGGTGTACACATCAACGATCTCAAGCGGATCGCCTTCGAGCCGGTCGTAGCTTTCGAGCAGGCGAGCAATGGCCCGGTTTCGCTGATTCGTTGCGGACTCTGAGCGATACACCTCTTCGTCGACATCCAGTTGTCGCCCCGCGAATCGAGAGAGCCCGGTGAGTACACTCTCCCAAATCTCTGCCGCGGTTTGGCCGGGGAGCAGCGCTGTCGTGGCGATTGCACCAGCGTTGACCATCGGGTTCATCGGGCTGCCGTCGTTCAGCTCAATCGCCACGACCGAGTTGAACGGCAGGCCGGTGTTGTTCACTCCGATGCGATCGTGGACGTCCCGGTGCCCCCTGGCGTCACACGCGAGCGCGAAGACGAACGCTTTGGAGATGGACTGAATGGAGAATTCGATCTCGCTGTCTCCGAGACTGTGCATGCTGCCGTTGAGCTCAGTCAGTGAGAGCCCGAACCAGGCCGGGTTGGCGGTGCTGAGAATCGGGATATAGTCGGCCACAACGCCCTCATCGTGGTCCCGATAGCGCTCGTGCGCAGCGGCAAGCAGCGCATCGATTCTCGCATCGCCAGGCAAGCCTCCTGTTGAGGTTTCCTGGGCGACATCTTGTACATGAGCTTCGAACATGCCTCCCCCATCCGGTGAACCGGGCAGAGTGAGGGGATCACCACTCCGCCAGTGGCCGTTCAGTAGGACAAGAATGGCGTGTTTCGAGCGAAGAATCTAGTCCATCGCACACTGATTTTTGCTGGTGTGGCACGGGGGTTGGGTCCCTAAAATGCGAAAAGCCCCAGAAGAACACCCACCATCACTGGTGCGTGTTCTTCTGAGGCCTTTCTAAAAGGTGTCCGGCGGTGTCCTACTCTCCCACACCCTCCCGAGTGCAGTACCATCGGCGCAGTCAGTCTTAGCTTCCGGGTTCGGAATGTGACCGGGCGTTTCCCTGACGCTATAGCCGCCGTAACTCTATCAACTTGTCAACCACACCACCCCCACGAACGGTTCAACCGCCCATCAGGGAAAGTGTGTGGCCGCCCGTTGGGAACCACAAAGTGGACGCGAATACATCGTTACTGAAGAACTCATGCCCCCACACAATAGTGGGGATGAAATCAAGTCGTCGGCTTATTAGTACCAGTCAGCTCCACACCTTACAGTGCTTCCACATCTGGCCTATCAACCCAGTCATCTACTGGGAGCCTCACACACTCAAAGGTGTAAGGAGATCTCATCTCGAGGCCGGCTTCCCGCTTAGATGCTTTCAGCGGTTATCCATCCCGAACGTAGCCAACCAGCCATGCCCTTGGCAGAACAACTGGCACACCAGAGGTCCGTCCAACCCGGTCCTCTCGTACTAGGGTCAGATCCTCTCAAATCTCCAACGCGCGCAGAGGATAGGGACCGAACTGTCTCACGACGTTCTAAACCCAGCTCGCGTACCGCTTTAATGGGCGAACAGCCCAACCCTTGGGACCAACTCCAGCCCCAGGATGCGACGAGCCGACATCGAGGTGCCAAACCATGCCGTCGATATGGACTCTTGGGCAAGATCAGCCTGTTATCCCCGAGGTACCTTTTATCCGTTGAGCGACAGCGCTTCCACAAGCCACTGCCGGATCACTAGTCCCGACTTTCGTCCCTGCTCGACCTGTCAGTCTCACAGTCAAGCTCCCTTGTGCACTTACACTCGCCACCTGATTGCCAACCAGGTTGAGGGAACCTTTGGGCGCCTCCGTTACTTTTTAGGAGGCAACCGCCCCAGTTAAACTACCCACCAGGCACTGTCCTAAAACCCGATCAGGGTTCGTAGTTAGATATCCAATATGACCAGAGTGGTATTTCAACAACGACTCCACGAACACTAGCGTGCCCGCTTCACAGTCTCCCACCTATCCTACACAAGCCACACCGAACACCAATACCAAGCTGTAGTAAAGGTCACGGGGTCTTTCCGTCCTTCTGCGCGTAACGAGCATCTTTACTCGTACTGCAATTTCGCCGAGTTCACGGTGGAGACAGCTGGGAAGTCGTTACGCCATTCGTGCAGGTCGGAACTTACCCGACAAGGAATTTCGCTACCTTAGGATGGTTATAGTTACCACCGCCGTTTACTGGGGCTTAAATTCAAAGCTTCGACCCAAAGGTCTAACCTCTCCTCTTAACCTTCCAGCACCGGGCAGGCGTCAGTCCGTATACGTCCACTTGCGTGTTAGCACGGACCTGTGTTTTTAGTAAACAGTCGCTTCCCACTGGTCTCTGCGGCCACCACACCCTTTCCGGAGTAAATCCGTATAAGTGGATGGCCCCCCTTCTCCCGAAGTTACGGGGGCATTTTGCCGAGTTCCTTCACCATGATTATCTCGATCTCCTGAGTATTCTCTACCTGACCACCTGAGTCGGTTTGGGGTACGGGCAACAGCAAACCTCACGTCGATGCTTTTCTTGGCAGCATAGGATCACCTGCTTCCCCATACGGGTCCGCGTCGTGTCTCAGCCTTCACGAGGAACGGATTTGCCTATCCCTCAGCCTACGCACTTACACCGGGACAACCATCGCCCGGCACAGGCTACCTTCCTGCGTCACACCTCACGCTCACCACCCCAGTTCGGGTTCGCAGCCGCCACAAACCATCACCCGAAGGATCCAGTCAGCTTTGGATTGCTTAGCACTACTAGTTAGGTCTTTGACGGTTTACCGCCGGTACGGGAATATCAACCCGTTGTCCATCGACTACGCCTGTCGGCCTCGCCTTAGGTCCCGACTTACCCAGGGAAGATTAGCTTGACCCTGGAACCCTTGGTCTTCCGGAGGACGGGTTTCTCACCCGTCTTTCGCTACTCATGCCTGCATTCTCACTCGTGTGGCATCCACGGCTGGTTCACACCGCCGCTTCACTCGCCACACGACGCTCTCCTACCCATCCATACGGCTGGACCACGAAGGCCTACCTGTTATATGAATGCCACAACTTCGGTGGCGTGCTTGAGCCCCGTTACATTGTCGGCGCGGAATCACTTGACCAGTGAGCTATTACGCACTCTTTCAAGGGTGGCTGCTTCTAAGCCAACCTCCTGGTTGTCACAGCAACTCCACATCCTTTTCCACTTAGCACGCGCTTTGGGACCTTAGTTGGTGATCTGGGTTGTTTCCCTCTCGACTATGAAGCTTATCCCCCACAGTCTCACTGCTGCGCTCTCACTTACCGGCATTCGGAGTTTAGCTGACGTCAGTAACCTTGTAGGGCCCATCGGCCATCCAGTAGCTCTACCTCCGGCAAGAAACACGCAACGCTGCACCTAAATGCATTTCGGAGAGAACCAGCTATCACGAAGTTTGATTGGCCTTTCACCCCTATCCACAGCTCATCCCCTCAGTTTTCAACCTAAGTGGGTTCGGTCCTCCACGCGCTCTTACACGCGCTTCAACCTGGCCATGGATAGATCACTTCGCTTCGGGTCTAGGACATGCGACTGAATCGCCCTATTCAGACTCGCTTTCGCTACGGCTTCCCCACACGGGTTAACCTCGCCACATATCGCTAACTCGCAGGCTCATTCTTCAAAAGGCACGCCGTCACACCTACAAGGGTGCTCCGACGGATTGTAAGCAAACGGTTTCAGGTACTATTTCACTCCCCTCCCGGGGTACTTTTCACCTTTCCCTCACGGTACTAGTCCGCTATCGGTCATCTGGAAGTATTTAGGCTTATCAGGTGGTCCTGACTGATTCACACGGGATTTCTCGGGCCCCGTGCTACTTGGGATACACACCACGCGGTAAAACCATTTCGGATACGGGACTCTCACCCACTCCGGTCCGCCGTTCCAAGCGGTTCTCCTATAGCTTCACTCTCACGTTCGAGGCTCAGCAGCGCCTCACGGTATGTCCCGCAACCCCGACTATGCAACCCCTGCCAGGTATCACACATAATCGGTTTAGCCTCATCCGGGTTCGCTCGCCACTACTACCGGAATCACTGTTGTTTTCTCTTCCTGTGGGTACTGAGATGTTTCACTTCCCCACGTTCCCTCTACCCGCCCTATATATTCAGGCGGGAGTCACCAGGTACGCACGCGCCCTGGCGGGGTTTCCCCATTCGGAAATCCTCGAATCACAGCCCGTTTATCGGCTCCCCGAGGCTTATCGCAGATTACTACGTCCTTCTTCGGCTCCAGATGCCAAGGCATCCACCGTTTGCTCTTATAAACTTGAAATCACATAAGTATTCAGAAACACACACCACCACAACCAGTCCCGAAAGACCAATCACAGTCATGTGTGACCAATGAAATTATTAGTATCAATAACACCCCAAAAAAGGGATGTTATAAGATGCTCGCGTCCACTGTGTAGTTCTCAACGTACGGTCGATCTCCCAAACGAGAACAACACGTTCCCCGCCCAAGAGTCAGAAGGCAGTCCACCCAAACACCCAAAAGATGCTCAAGCCGGCTGGTCCTTCAGGACCCAATAGTATGCACTCTAGAAACCATCATCCACAACACCATTTCTTTCCAACCGTCACCGGCGTACTCAAAACACTGCCACAAACAACAATCCACGTTGTCAAATGTTCCACCCATGAGCAGACTGCATCACACATTCGGTGATGAACAATCCATTCTGCACACCCAAAGGGTGTGAGTGCTCCTTAGAAAGGAGGTGATCCAGCCGCACCTTCCGGTACGGCTACCTTGTTACGACTTAGTCCTAATCACCAGTCCCACCTTCGACGGCTCCCTCCACAAGGGTTAGGCCACCGGCTTCGGGTGTTACCGACTTTCATGACTTGACGGGCGGTGTGTACAAGGCCCGGGAACGTATTCACCGCAGCGTTGCTGATCTGCGATTACTAGCGACTCCGACTTCATGGGGTCGAGTTGCAGACCCCAATCCGAACTGAGACCGACTTTTTGGGATTCGCTCCACCTCGCGGTATCGCAGCCCATTGTATCGGCCATTGTAGCATGCGTGAAGCCCAAGACATAAGGGGCATGATGATTTGACGTCATCCCCACCTTCCTCCGTGTTGACCACGGCAGTATCCCATGAGTTCCCACCATAACGTGCTGGCAACATAGGACGAGGGTTGCGCTCGTTGCCGGACTTAACCGAACATCTCACGACACGAGCTGACGACAACCATGCACCACCTGTTTACGAGTGTCCAAAGAGTTGACGATCTCTCGCCCGTTCTCGTATATGTCAAGCCTTGGTAAGGTTCTTCGCGTTGCATCGAATTAATCCGCATGCTCCGCCGCTTGTGCGGGCCCCCGTCAATTCCTTTGAGTTTTAGCCTTGCGGCCGTACTCCCCAGGCGGGGAACTTAATGCGTTAGCTACGACACAGAACCCGTGGAACAGGCCCTACATCTAGTTCCCAACGTTTACGGCATGGACTACCAGGGTATCTAATCCTGTTCGCTCCCCATGCTTTCGCTCCTCAGCGTCAGTTACGGCCCAGAGATCTGCCTTCGCCATCGGTGTTCCTCCTGATATCTGCGCATTCCACCGCTACACCAGGAATTCCAATCTCCCCTACCGCACTCTAGCTTGCCCGTACCCACTGCAGGCCCGAGGTTGAGCCTCGGGTTTTCACAGCAGACGCGACAAGCCGCCTACGAGCTCTTTACGCCCAATAATTCCGGACAACGCTTGCACCCTACGTATTACCGCGGCTGCTGGCACGTAGTTAGCCGGTGCTTTTTCTGCAGGTACCGTCACTTTCGCTTCTTCCCTACTAAAAGAGGTTTACAACCCGAAGGCCGTCATCCCTCACGCGGCGTTGCTGCATCAGGCTTGCGCCCATTGTGCAATATTCCCCACTGCTGCCTCCCGTAGGAGTCTGGGCCGTGTCTCAGTCCCAGTGTGGCCGGTCACCCTCTCAGGCCGGCTACCCGTCGTCGCCTTGGTGAGCCACTACCTCACCAACAAGCTGATAGGCCGCGAGCCCATCCTTCACCGATAAATCTTTCCACCCACACACCATGCGGTGATGGGTCATATCCAGTATTAGACACCGTTTCCAGTGCGTATCCCAGAGTGAAGGGCAGGTTGCTCACGTGTTACTCACCCGTTCGCCACTCTTCCACCTAGCAAGCTAGGCTTCATCGTTCGACTTGCATGTGTTAAGCACGCCGCCAGCGTTCGTCCTGAGCCAGGATCAAACTCTCCGTAAAAAATTACATGCCCACAAGCAGCGGAATAAGCCACCCATGAACGAGTTCAACCTGACAAAACGAACATCATTACTGACGTTCATATAATTTGTCCAAAAGGAATCGCCATCAACCAAGAAAACTTGGCGACGGGATAAAATTGGCACTTGACAATAAAGTGCACACTATTGAGTTCTCAAAGACCAGACACCACCCGTTGACCTCTTCCGAGGGCTTCGAGCAGCAACTGTCTTGTGCCGCTTTTCCTTACACTCCGGATTACCCCAAGTGATGTCGGATTGGGAACGATGTTCACCATGCGGCCTGACAGGAATATCACTCTACACGCTCGAATAAGAACTTTCAAATTCCGATTCAGGCGATCTGGAGCAGATTCGCTGTCCGCGTCGGTGTCGGGGGCTTTCGCTTCCCGCACTGTCGCGCTGACAAGGGATTACATTACGCAGGTTTCGCAGGTGCCGCAAACCACCGTCGAATCTCGGGCGCGCCTCCGCATGTTTCCGGGGTTTTTGTCTGCGCCGCTGACTGTCCCCGTGTGGCCCGGCTCCCCGAGAAACGGTGGAAACTGGCCTGTTTCCACCCGCAACTCGCGTTTCTCGGGCGCGTCGCGTGGAGTTCGAGCCCCAGCTGGGGAAGCCCAGGCGCCCAGCGGAGATGTGCCACGGGACCGCAGTTCCCAGCGCGCTCCCCGACCGCGCATGCCGCAGTGCTTAGATAGACGGGTGAACGAGCGCATCCCTTTGACTCCCCCGCCCAGCCCGACAGACTTTGGCTTCACCGTCGATCACCAGCTCGCGAGTGGAGTGCCAGGAAGTGACGGTGCACCGCTCGGTCGTGCCGGCACGATTCGCACCCCGCACGGGGAGATCCAGACGCCCGCCTTCATCCCTGTGGGCACGAAGGCCACCGTGAAGGCGCTGCTCCCCGAAACCGTGGGACAGCTCGGAGGCCAGGCGGTGCTCGCGAACGCGTACCACCTGTTCTTGCAGCCCGGCTCCGATCTGGTCGACGAGGCCGGCGGACTCGGCCGCTTCATGAACTGGAGCGGCCCCACCTTTACCGACTCTGGTGGATTCCAGGTGATGTCCTTGGGCGTGGGGTTCAAAAAGGTCATTTCCATGACCGAGACGGCGCACTCAGATGCCGAGGTCATCGCGAAGAACAAGGAGCGCCTCGCCCACGTCGATGAAGAAGGGGTGACATTCAAGTCCTTCATTAACGGCGACAAACACCGGTTCACCCCTGAGGTCTCGATGGAGATTCAGCACCAGCTCGGGGCCGACATCATCTTTGCCTTCGATGAGTGCACGACGCTGCTGAATACTCGCGCGTACCAGGAGGATTCTGTCGCACGCACCGCGCGGTGGGCAGTGCGGTGCCTTGACGAGCACGCCAGGCAGACGAGCGACCGCTCGCACCGCCCGTACCAGGCGCTGTTCGGAGTGGTGCAGGGCGCGCAGTATGAGGATCTGCGCCGCTCGGCCGCCCGCGGGCTCGCCGACATGACCGGCGCTCAGGCAACGGATCAGCAGTTTGACGGGTTCGGCATCGGCGGTGCACTCGAGAAAAGCGAGCTCGGCACGATCGTGTCCTGGGTCTCAGATGAGCTTCCCGATTCCAAGCCCCGCCACCTGCTCGGGATCTCCGAACCAGACGATCTGTTCGCTGCGATCGCCGCCGGAGCAGACACATTCGACTGCGTTGCCCCGTCTCGTCAGGCCCGGGGTGGGAGCATGTACTCCGCCACAGGACGGATCAACGCGAAAGCCGCGCGGCAGCGGCGCCGCTTTGAAGCTCTTGATCCCGAGTGCGATTGCTACACCTGTGAGAACTACACGGCTGCATATCTGCATCACTTGTTTAAGGCGAAGGAGATGCTCGCTTCGACGCTCGCCACGATTCACAACGAGCGCTATATCGTGCGCTTGGTCGAGCGGATCCGGGCAAGCATCATCGATGGCACCTTCACTGAGCTCCGCGAGGAAGTACTCGGCCGGTTCTATAGCCCCGAGTTTGCACGCGCGGCCGCCGCGAAGCACGCGTAACCGCACACAACAGGAATGGCCGGGGCAAACTGTCCCGGCCATTCCTGTTGAGTGCGCTACCGCATGAGCTACGTCGACGAGTGATTCGCAGTTTCCAGCGCCCGCACCTTCGAGATCACCCGGGTGGTCACGGGAAGGAGCACCACCTCTGCGAGCACCTTGATCCCATATCCCAGGGCCGTGTACCCGATAAAGTCCCAGCCCTCCAGCACACCCCAGAACGCAATAGTGCAAAACACGATCGTGTCGACGATTTGCCCCACGACTGTGGACGCGATCAGTCTGGTTCGCAGGAAGCGCCCCGAAGTGCGTCGACGCAGCCACACCAGGAGCCAAGCGTTGATGAGCTGGCCCGCGAGGAACGCTCCGAGGCTCGCGGCCACAATCCGCGGCACGAAGCCGAGCACAGATTCAAAGGCGGCCTGATTCTCCCACCCGGGCGCTGCAGGCGACAGCTGCGTCACCCAGATCGTGAGTGATGTGAGCAGCGAAAGCGCGAACGCGGTAAAGATGGCTCGCCTGGCCGCGCGCAATCCGTACACCTCGGCGAGCACGTCACCGACGATGTATACGAGCGGAAAGAGGAACACCCCGCCGTCCACAATGAACGGCCCGAGCGCAACACTCCCCCACTGCACCGGCCCAAACGCGATGAGCTTCACCGCGACAATATTCGAGATCAGCAGCAGGCCAACGAACACGGCAACCACCACGGCGTAGCGTGCGCCGGCAGCAGCCGCCCGCCCACCTGGCGTGTCAACGTCAGTGCGCGGGTGCGACGAGTTCGCCTGAGTCATCTGAATCCCTGGCTCACTCATCGACGAGCCCGACGCCCAGCGCGCCACGGATCATGTCCATATTCAGCTTTGCCGCGACCCGAGCGCCGTTGCCTGCAGCAATGATGAGCTGCTGCGGGCCGGGAGGCACAATGTCACCCACGGCGTACACACCACGAACGGCCGTTTCTCCGCGGTCATCGGTCACCACGAGCCCCCAGTCGTCGCGCTCGACGGGCAGCTCCCCCATGAACTCGACCGGCGCGTGCCAGCGCGGGCGCACAAACCCACCGACTCGCTGGATGACCTCACCATCGGCAAGGCGCACTCCGGTCATATCGGCCTTATCTCCGACAATGTCGTCGATGGGCCGGCGTTCCACGCGAATACCGATCGCAGCAAGCTGTGATTCCTGGTCTGGCCGGATCGTGTCTGCGCCATTCGTGAAGACCACTAGATCCGAGCTGAAGCGACTAATGAGGAGCGCTCGAGAGAACACATCGGAAGTCTCCCCGATCAGCACGAGCGGCTTGTCGGTTTTCTCGAAGCCATCGCACTCAACACAGCTGTGGAGTGCGGTGCCGTAGTAGGCACGGATCATGGGCAGTTCGGGAAGCTGCTCGGTGAGTCCGGTCGCGATGAGCACGCGGCGCGCGATGAACTCGACATCGGCGGAACCACGGATCCCGTTCCCGACGATCCGGAAACCGATCCCGTCGGGAAAGCCAGCAGCTACGGCTTCATCGGGGCTCAGCGGCACGACTTCCTGCGCGACCGCCTGCGCAAATTGCGCAGTCGGATACGCCTCGAACTCCTCGCGACCGAGTCTGCGGAGTTCGAGTGGAGGCGCGCCATCACGGGTCAGGAAGCCGTGTGACTGCAGCGTCGCGGAGTGCCGCGGTCGATTGCTGTCCAGGATCGCGATCCGACGGTTCGCGCGAACGAGCTGCAGCCCCGCCGACAGACCCGCGGGGCCGCCACCGATAATCGCGACGCCGATTGGCGCCTCCCGCCCACTCTCAGACACGCCCACTCCTCTTCTTCGTTACTCGCCGTTCGTCGCCTGAGTGGCGAGGTGCGCTTCCAGCTTGCGGAGGCGCGCCAGCGACTCATCGCGGCCCAACAGTTCAAAAGACTCAAAGAGCGGAGGCGAGACACGGCGCCCGGAGGCGGCAACGCGCAGCGCACCAAACGCCACGCGTGGCTTCAGTGCAAGGCCGTCGATCAGCGCTGACTGCAGGGCGTTCTGAATGCGCTCAGTGGTCCACTCAGTTTCTGGGACCGCCTCGAGAGCCGCGATACCGGCTTCAAGCACCTGCGGCGCATCGCCCTTCAACGACTTCAGTGCATCGTCTTCGTACTGCAGATTCTCGGTGGACGTAAAGAGGAAACCAAGCATCGGCGTTACCTCGGACAGCACCGTCACGCGACTCTGCACGAGCGGCACCGCCCGGCGAATCGTCTCCAACTGCGCCGCGCTCGGCTCGATCGGAAGCGCACCGCCAGCAATCAGGTACGGCAGGATCCGGGACTCGAAATCTTCCTCGGTGAGCAAGCGGATGTGGTCCGCGTTGATCGAGTCGGCCTTCTTCTGGTCAAAGCGCGCCGGGTTCGGGTTCACATCGCGCACGTCGAACGCCGCGATCATCTCGGCGCTCGTGAACACGTCCCGGTCGGCCGACAGCGACCACCCGAGTAGCGAGAGGTAGTTCAGCAGTCCCTCGGGAATGAAACCGCGTTCGCGATGGTGCAGCAGGTTGGACTCGGGGTCCCGCTTCGAGAGCTTCTTGTTCCCCTCGCCCAGAACGTACGGCAAGTGGCCGAACTGTGGGATCGCCTCTTCGATGCCCAACTCAACGAGCGCGGCGTGCAGCGCGATCTGACGGGGTGTCGACGAGAGCAGATCCTCACCGCGCAATACGTGGTTGATTCCCATCAGGGCATCGTCCACCGGGTTCACGAGTGTGTACAGGGGTGCACCGTTCGGGCGGACCACGACGAAGTCAATTGTTGAGCCGGCAGGGAACGTGATGTCTCCGCGCACCAAGTCGGTGAATGAGAGGTCGACATCGGGCACCCGGAAACGGAGCGCAGGCTGCCGGCCCTCGGCGCGGAACGCAGCACGCTGCGCATCGCTGAGGTCGCGGTCGAAGTTGTCATAGCCGAGCTGCTTCGGGCGGCCAGCCGCCTCATTGCGCGCATCGATCTCTTCGGCGGTGGAGAAGCTCTCGTACAGGTGGCCAGCCGCGGTCAGCCGCGCAATGATTTCCTGATAGATCTCGCCGCGCTGTGACTGGCGGTACGGGCCGTGCGCTCCGCCAGCGTCGATCCCCTCGTCCCAGTCAAGACCCAGCCAGCGCAGCGAATCGAGGATCTGAGCGTAGCTCTCCTCGCTATCGCGCGCTGCGTCGGTGTCCTCAATCCGGAACACGAAGGTGCCGCCGGTGTGGCGCGCATACGCCCAGTTGAACAGCGCAGTGCGCACCATGCCGACATGGGGAGTCCCGGTCGGCGAGGGGCAGAAACGAACGCGAACATCGGAGCCGGTCGCGGTGGAAAACTTGGGGGCATCAGTGTGTGACATCGCAGCTATCCTATCCTCGCCGGAGCACAAACAGGCGAACCGCCACCACCGCGCCGGCCACGATGAGCACTCCGGCCACCATCGAAACGAGCGGGAAGCCCCCCGCGGCGAACAACGCTCCCGATGCAGCCCCAAAGAGGGCACCTGCCGCGTTCATGCTCGTGTCGGACTGTCCCTGTCTCCTCGGACGGTCACCACTCGGGGTGAGTTCGGTTACTAGCGCGGCGCCAGCGACCGTGACCATGCACCAGCCGATCCCGAGCAGGATGAGCGCGCCTTGGATCACCGGCACAGACTCACCGCCGAAGCCCGTGCCGAGGGCAGCGATCCCCAGCACTCCGAATCCGCCGAGGATGACCGGGGTTGCGCCCCACTTGCTCGTGAGCATGCCGAACACCGGCGACAGCGCGTACATTCCGGCAATGTGCAGGCTGATCGTGAGGCCGACAAGTGTGATGCTGCCGCCGTGGCCAGTGAGATGCAGCGGAGTCATCGCCATCAGACCGACCATCACCGCGTGCCCCAGGGCGACGAGGCTGATCGCGAGGAACTGCGGCAGCGCAGCAGCGCGGGCCTTCGACGTGGCGGTGGCAGCGCTCGCTGCGCGCTCGGCGGGGCTTTCTGCTGCGGCGACCGCGGCTTCCGCTTGCGCCGTCTCAGCAGCCGCAGAGGCCTCGGCGACCGAGAGGTTCGTCACGGAGAGCCTTTCGAGCCTGCGCGCCTCGAGCAGCGGATCTGGGCGCAGCCCGATCCAGACCACGAGACCCGCGGCGATCTGTGCGGCAATCGTGAAGAAAAAGATTCCAGCGAGGCCAGGAAGGCCGAGCGCCTCGCCGAGCACCTCGCCCGGCCCAATCAAGTTCGGGCCGGTGACGGCACCGATCGTGATCGACCACACCACGAGCGACAGGTCGCGCGCACGGCGCTCCGGGACGGCCAGATCTGCCGCCGCGAACCGCGACTGCAGTTGCACGGCGACCGCGATCCCCAGCACTGCGAGCCCGAAGAAGAGCAGCACCGACCAGTGCAGCGCCGAGGCAACGACGACGAGCACCGCCCCCACCACCGCTATTGCGTTTCCCGTGGCGAGCGCAACCCTGCGCCCGCGACTGGCCGCGAGCTTGGCAAGCGGCATCCCTGCCAGGGCAGCGCCGACCGCGTTCATAGTCGAGCCGAAGCCTGAGAGCGCTGGATTCCCGGTGATCTCGGCAATCAGGAGCGCGCCCGCCGAGAGCGAGGCGCCAACTCCGAGGCCGCCGAGAATCGTTGCAAGCGAAAGCACGATCACCATGCGACGCTGGAGCGGGTTGTGCACACTGGGTGCCCGGCTCAGCTGCTCGGCAGAAGCCGTGCGGTCCCGCTTCTGCGGTTCTGCCGTGCTCACGCCACGGGCTCCAGGCCCCAGCGCGCCCCGTCCACGGTCGCGAGGAGCCGCTTCGCGAGGCGAACCTGCGGGCTCTCGTTTGCCGTAGCCATCGAGACCAGACCGATCGTGCGAAAACGTGGCGGGTCGAGTTTCACCGCACGCGCGTCGTCAGGCAGCGTGCGCGCCGCTGCGAGAGCAAGCCCCGGAACCAGGGCGACGGCGCCACCCGCCGCTGCCATGGCGAGCATCGCCGGCACGTTGTCGGTCTCCTGGATGATGTCCGGCTCGAAACCGGCTTCGCCTGCAGCGGAGAGCAGGTGACCGCGACATTTCTCACAGCCCGCAATCCAGTGTTCTTCGGAGTACTCAGCGAGTCGTGCACTGTCGGTTCCGGCGAGCCGGTCCTCGGAGACCACCAGACGCACTTCCTCACGCCAGAGCGGGAGGAACGCGCTGCCGGCCGGCAGCTCTCCGGCACCCTCGTAGTCGAAAATGAGCGCACAGTCGACCTCGCCCTCTCGGAGCATCGCGGTCGCAGCCGGCGGTTCTGCTTCGCGGTACTGCAGCGCGACGTCGGGGGCCTCGGCCGCGAGCTCGCGCATGAGCGCTGGGACGAGCGTAGCTGAGGCCGAGGGGAACCCCACAAGCCGCAGCGTTCCAGCGCGTTCACCACGCAGATCGTCGATGGCGGCCAGCGCGGCGTCGATCTCGGTGACAACGGTGCGGCCGTGATCCGCAAGGATTCGCCCGGCCGGCGTCAACCGGATTCCGCGCCCGCTGCGCTCGATGAGCGGAACGGCGAGCCGCGTTTCGACGCGTTTGATGCGCTGGCTCACTGCGGGCTGGCTGAGTCCGAGGCTCGCCGCCGCCGCGGTGAGCGATCCGGTCGTCGCGAGGGCGTCCAAGATTCGAAGTTCGGTGGAATCGATGGAGCCGAGCGGATCGGCCGTACGTGTGCTCGTCATGCGACGATTGTACATCGAAACATAATCCACGGTGAGGCAAAACATAAGAATGATTCCCTTTCATTATGTGTCGCAGTCTCCTACTCTGGGCGCATGACTACTCCGACGCCATACCCGGTCCCCGCTGCACCCGAGTGGGCCGCGCAGTTCGCTGCAGGTCCCGGGTACCTCTCAGCCTGCACTGGCGGCCTCCCGAGTGATGCAACGGTCGATGCGATGCAAGCGTTCGTGGCCCGCTGGGCCGGCGGCGGGCTTGATGCGCAGGCCCTCGGCGACACGGCAGAGACGTGTCGGGAACTCTACGCAGAACTCGTGGGAGTCGACGCGTCCCGCGTGGCGATCGGATCCCAGATTTCACAGTTGGTATCGACAGTCGCCACCGCGGTCCCCGATGACGCCGAAGTGCTGTGCGTCGCTGGCGACTTCTCCTCGTTGACGCACCCATTCGAGCAGCTCGCCTCGCGCGGCGTGCGCGTGCGCTACGTGCCCGTGGCTGAACTTGCTTCTGCGATCGAGCCGAACACAGCGTTTGTCGCATTCTCACTCGTGCAGTCCGCGACCGGCGAAGTTGCCGATCACGCCGCCATCGTCGCAGCAGCACGGCGCGTTGGCGCCCACACGGTCGTCGATCTGACACAGTCGCTCGGCTGGCTGCCCGTCGGTGCGTCCGATTTCGACTTCACGGTGTGCCATGCCTACAAGTGGCTGTGTGCGCCGCGCGGCACCGCGTTCCTCACCGTGCGTGAGGGTCTCGACGATCTGCTCCGTCCGCTCGCGGCTGGTTGGTACTCAGCCGACGACGTCTGGTCCTCCTGTTACGCCGGGCACACTCCGCTCGCTGCCGGGGCTGGCCGCTTCGACGTCTCGCCCGCGTGGCCCGTCTTGGGCGGAACGGAGACAGCGCTGCGCGAATGCCTTGCTCGGGACGCTGCGGCCGTTCACGCCCACGCTGTTGGGCTCGCCAACGAAGCACGCGTGGCACTCGGCTTGCCTGCGGGAGACTCCGCGATCGTGACGTGGGCGGATCCGGAGGGTACGGATCTTGCGGCGATGCGGGCAGGCGGGATCATCGCTTCGGGTCGGGCTGGGAATGCGCGAATCTCGTTCCACCTATGGAACACCGCGGAGGACGTGCAATTGCTCGCCGCAGCGCTCGGGCGGTAAGTCGGGCCGAGCTACACGCGAACCGCGAATGACGCCCTCCCCCGGACGATCCAGCCAGGTGTGGCGCGCTCAACGCTCTCGGTTCGAACGGGCCGACGTGACAGACGCACCTGCGGCAGCAGCGCCACCGCACTGCCGCCGCAGGGACGCGCCACCCGCATCGTTCGCGGGAATGCAGAACGAGGAGCTAGCGGGCGCCAGCAATCGCTTCTGCCTGGCGGCGATCCTCCTCAGTAGCGACGAGCTGTCCGCATGCGCCGTCGATCTCCTTGCCGCGCGTATCGCGCAGCGTAGTGGGAATCCCAGCCGCGTTCAGGCGGTCAACAAATTCGCGGGTGACTTCCCGAGTCGATGACGTCCAGATCGAGCCCGGAGTCGGATTCAGCGGGATGGGGTTCACGTGAACCCAGCCGCGGCCGCGTGAGTTCAGGCGCTCAGCGAGCAGATCGGCCCGCCACCCGTGATCGTTCATGTCCTTAATCAATGCGTACTCGATCGAGACACGGCGCCCGGTCTTCTCGTAATAGTTGTAGGCGGCATCAAGCACCTCGTCGACCTTCCACCGGCTGTTCACCGGGATGAGCTCATCGCGGAGGAGATCGTCGGGAGCGTGCAGCGACAGCGCGAAGGTGATCGCGAGGTCCTCATCGGCGAGCTTGCGGATCGCAGGGGCCAGGCCAACGGTCGACACGGTGATTCCGCGCGCGGACATACCGAGCCCCTCGGGCGACGGCGCCACCATTCGATGCACCGCGTTCATGACGCGCTTGTAGTTCGCGAGGGGCTCTCCCATCCCCATGAAGACCACGTTATTCACGCGTTCCGCTTCAGCACCATTGCCTTCTTCGCGATATCGCCCCAGTCCACCCTCGGCGATGACGCGGTTGGCCTGCACGATCTGGTCCAGAATCTCAGCCGTGGACATGTTCCGCGTGAGCCCAGCTTGGCCGGTAGCGCAGAACGGACAGTTCATACCGCAGCCGCACTGGCTCGAGACGCAGAGCGTGATCCGGCCCGGATAGCGCATCAGCACAGACTCGACAAGCGCCCCATCGAACAAGCGCCACAGGAACTTGATCGTGCGCCCGTCGTCCGTCACGAGCCGCTTCACCTCGGTCAGCAGGGGCGGGAAGAACGTCTCAGCGATCTGCTCCCGGCTATCCTTCGGCAGGTCAGTCATCTGCAGTGCATCCGAGACATAGTGGTCGAAGTACTGCTTGGAAATCTGCTTCGCACGGAACTTTGGCAGCCCCAGTTCACTGATCTTTGCCTCGCGCTCCGCAAGGGGCAAATCTGCGAGGTGGGTGTCCGGCTGCTTCACGCGCGGGGAAGCGAACTGCAGAGTCGGGCGACCATCTGGCGTCGTGAGCTGCTTCCAGCCCTCCGTCTTCGGACGCACCTGCGGGCGCGCCGCCAGGCCGCCCGTGTTCGGGCGGGTTTTGATCAGTTTGGGCAGTTCGGCGCCGAGATCGTGATTGAGCTTGTTGGGATCCACTGCACTATTCTCGCAGGTCGAACTGCGAGGTCGCTCCTGCCGCACGCAACTGTGGCACACGCCCCTCAATCCGCAGCGGAAAACTCCAGTAACCGCGAGCGGATGAGGAAGCGCAGCCCCTCTGGCGCTTCGAGCGAGAAGCCCCCGCCACGACCGGGCACCGCATCGATCGTGAGGTGCGTGTGCGCCCAGACGCCAAACTGCTCGCGCGATATCCAGAACGGGATCTCACGCGCTGTGGTTTCCTGAGCTTCTGTGAGTGGCGGCAGTGCGAGCGTTCCGAGCAGCACATCCTGTCCGCCCGTACGAAACTCCCCCGCCTGGTAGCACATGGGAGCGCTCCCGTCGCAGCAGCCGCCCGACTGGTGGAACATCAGCGGACCGTGCATCGCCCACAGCCGGTCGATCAGTTCAATTGCGGCAGGAGTGAACGCGAGCCGACTCGCGGTTTCGCCCGCGATCTCGGGACGGGCGGCAATCGTACCGGGGATCGGCTTCGCCGGCGCAGGAAGCTGTGGGCTGGTGCTGTCGCATGCGGAATCGCTCAGGTCGCGGGCGCTCGGCCCGGGAGCGCTCGCTCGCGAGTCTTCGGACATGTTGCACATCCTTTCCGCGGCCGCAGCGCCGCGTAGTTCCAGAGTACGCTTCCCCCAGCCGATCGGCGAGAGCGTGAGACGGGGCCCGAGTTCGCGCCGAGCCCCGGCTCACGCACACGTGCTAATTCGCCGTGAGCCGCAGCACGATCCGGCCATCGATCTTGCCTGCGCGCATCTCATCGAGCACCGCGTTGACATCTTCCAGCGGACGTTCGGCGACTGTGGGGTGGATCAGGCCGCGCGCGTAGAAGTCGAGCGCCTCGATCATGTCTTGGCGGGTGCCGACGATTGAGCCGCGGATCGTGAGCCCTTTGAGCACGATGTCGAAGATCGGCGCAGGGAAATCCCCTGGGGGAAGACCGTTGAAGACAATGGTGCCGCCGCGCCGGGTCATCCCGATCGCCTGCCCAAACGCTGCAGGGTGCACCGCGGTGACGAGCACGCCGTGGCTGCCACCCGTTGCCTCCTGAATTGCGGCAACCGGATCCGTCTCGCGTGCATTCACGACGACTTCGGCGCCGTGTTTCGTGGCCAACGCGAGCTTGTCGTCCGCGATGTCCACCGCCGCGACCCGCATCCCCATCGCCACGGCGTACTGCACTGCAATGTGGCCCAGCCCTCCAATTCCGGAGATCACCACCCACTGGCCCGGAATCACCCCGGTCTGCTTCAAGCCCTTGTAGACCGTCACGCCAGCGCAGAGCACCGGAGCCACTTCGACTGGATCCGAGCCAGCTGGCAGCACCGCTGCGTACTCAGCGGCTACGAGCATGTACTCCGCGAAGGAACCGTCCACCGAGTACCCGCCGTTCTGCTGACGTTCGCAGAGCGTCTCCCAGCCTGTCCGGCAGTACTCACAGTTTCCGCAGGCTGACCACAGCCACGCATTCCCCACCAGGTCACCCACAGCGATGTTCGTGACTCCCTCGCCTACCGCTTCGACCACGCCAACGCCCTCGTGGCCCGGGATGAACGGCGGGTTCGGCTTCACCGGCCAGTCACCCTCGACTGCGTGCAAATCGGTGTGGCACACGCCCGTGGTCAATACACGCACGAGCGCCTGTCCCGGGCCGGGGCTCGGGACGGAGTGCGTTGCAACGTCAAGCGGCTGGCCGAACGCGGGTACGGAAGCCGCGCGCATAGTGTCAGTAGTCATCGTGGGAGTGCCTTTCAGTCGTGGGTGAAGTGCCGGTGCGGCGCGGTTTAGAAGAAGCCATCGGCCGACTCCCGATAGCTCACCAGCAGGTTCTTCGTCTGCTGGTAATGGTCGAGCATCATCAGGTGGTTTTCACGCCCAATACCGCTCGACTTGTAGCCACCGAAGGCGGCATGCGCCGGGTAAGCGTGGTAGTTGTTCACCCAGACACGGCCCGCCTGAATCGCACGACCGGCTCGGTATGCCGTGTTTCCACTGCGACTCCAGACCCCGGCGCCCAACCCGTAGAGCGTGTCATTTGCGATCCTGATCGCATCGTCGAAGTCCGTGAACGTCGTCGTGGACACGACCGGACCGAAGATCTCCTCTTGAAAAATGCGCATCGAGTTGTCGCCGCGGAAGATCGTCGGCTGGATGTAGAAGCCCCCGGCAAATTCGCCGCCGAGATCCGCTACGTCACCCCCGGTGAGCACCTGCGCGCCCTCCTGTCTGCCGATATCGAGGTAGGACTTGATCTTTTCGAACTGGTCGTTGGAGGCCTGAGCACCCATCATCGTGTCGGTGTCGAGTGGGTTGCCGCGGGTAATGCGCTCCGTACGCTCGACGACAGCATCAAGGAAATCGCCAGCGATCGATTCTTGAATGAGGGCGCGCGACGGGCAGGTACAGACCTCACCCTGGTTGAGGGCGAACATCGTGAAGCCCTCTTTCGCCTTGTCGAGGTAGCCGTCGTCCTGTGCCATGACGTCCTCAAAGAACAGGTTGGGGCTTTTTCCTCCGAGCTCGAGTGTGACCGGGATGATGTTCTCCGAGGCATACTGCATGATCAGGCGCCCCGTGGTCGTTTCACCGGTGAAGGCGATCTTGCGGATCCGCGGGTTCGATGCGAGCGGTTTCCCAGCTTCTGCACCAAACCCATTGACGATGTTGACAACGCCAGCTGGCAGCAGATCACCAATCAACTCAAAGAGGACCAGGATGGAGGCGGGAGTTTGCTCAGCGGGCTTGAGCACGACCGCGTTTCCGGCCGCGAGCGCGGGCGCCAGCTTCCACGTCGCCATGAGGATCGGAAAGTTCCACGGGATGATCTGCCCGACGACGCCGAGCGGCTCGTGGAAGTGGTAGGCGACCATATCCTCGTTGATCTGAGAGAGGCCGCCCTCCTGCGCGCGAATCGCTCCCGCGAAGTAGCGAAAGTGGTCGATTGCGAGGGGAATATCGGCGTTCAGCGTTTCGCGGACCGCCTTGCCGTTGTCCCACGACTCGGCGACGGCGATCATCTCGAGGTTCTGCTCCATGCGATCGGCGATCTTGTTCAGCACGATTGCGCGTTCAGCTGGGCTCGTGCTGCCCCACGCGGGGGCGGCAGCGTGTGCGGCGTCGAGCGCGGCCTCGATATCACCGGAGGTGCCGCGAGCGATCTCGCAGAACGCCTTGCCCGTGACGGGAGTGACGTTTTCAAAGTACTGGCCGGAGACAGGAGGAACCCAGTCTCCCCCGATGTAGTGCTCGTAGCGGCTCTTGAAAGTCACGAGCGAATCGGGCTGGCCCGGGGCTGCGTATACGGTCATGGCACGTCTCCTTTGACGTCGGTGTCGGCTGTCGGGGTGATCCCCGATGTGCCCGACGCTAACGCGCCAACCGTTGCATCTCCGTTGCATCGCTGTTTCCGAGCTGTGTCGCGGCGCGGTCGTTGCAGCAGCGCTACACGATGGAGGCGCTCAGTGCTTCGAGCCGAGCGACCACACGCGCGCGTTTCGGTGATTGCGGCGGCAGCACCTGCAGCAGGGTCTCCCACACGTGTGCGTCGTTTGGGGCCCAGTGTTGCGCATAGTCATACAGCGCATCGGGATTCGCGTACTCGAGCATCGCTTCCCGCAGCGTTGCATCGACGTCAGCGCGCAGGGATTCCACGAGCGGCGCAGTGGATCCCGGCAGGACCGGCCCCGAGTAGGCCGCGAGGACAAGCTGATTCGATCCGCTTCCGAGCGCGTCAAGCGTGTCCGTCGCGTCAACACGCAGCGGCCTCTCGAGCCGGTACGGGCGAGAGCCCAGTTTCAGCGGCACATGCTCGGACGTCAGCCACCGCCGCAGGCGCACGAGTTCGGCGCGCAGCGTCTGCTCAGAGCTGCGCCGCCCATACACCTGCTCGGCTAGGGCGGCCGCGGCCCACCCTTGAGGTGACGCAGCGAGGCACAGCAGGATCTCGGCGTGGCGGCCGGTGAGGGAGGCCACGCCATCAGCCCACTCCAGCAAGGCGGGATCTCGGCCAAGCACGAGCAGCCGCGGCACGAAGCGGTCGGGCTGCGCGTGCGCTCCCGAGGCGTCGCGCCGGCGCGATGCCCGAACCGGGACGTGAATCTGGTCCCTGTGCGGCTCCCGCTGCTGGTCCAAGCCCGAGTCAGAGCTCGGGCCCTGATCGTGGATATGAAGCCGGCTCAGCTCATCGAGTGCGAGTGGCCCCGCGCTGGGGTCACGATTCACGCAAGATTCGGTGTCAGAGACTGCGCCCGCACCCTCGCCCTCGCCCGCGCCCTCGCCCGCGTCCTCGCCCGCGCCCGCATCTCCCACCGGTCGCGGCCGGTCGAGCAGTGCGCGCAGGGACGCGAGCTGCAACTCCGCCTCAATTGCGGCAAGTGTGGCTTGGAGGAGCGGGAGCAGGTGTGGCGACGCGGCATTGTCGCCCCCGGTCACATCAACGACACCGATGATCGCCCCGGTTCGCGGGTCATGGACCGGGGCCGCAGTACAGCTCCACTCATGCGCAGCACGGTTAAAGTGCTCGGCCCCGAGCACCTGCATGGCATGGTCCAGTGCGAGTGCGCTCCCGGGTGCGCTCGTGCCGATCGAGCGCTCCGACCAGTCCATGCCGGCACGAAAGCCCATCTCGGCCGCCCGCGTGCGCAGCCCGGAGTCACCGTCGACCCACAGCAGACGCCCCGCCGCGTCACCCACAGCAACAATCAGCCCCGTCTCGCGTGCCTCGTCGAAGAGAAGCTTGCGCACGACGGGCAACACCTGCGATATCGGGTGGGTGCGGCGCAGTTCCGCCAGTTCCTCCGCGTCAAGAGCTGGCCGCTCCAGCACGCGGTTCGGGTCGATCGTGCCGCGCTGGGATCGGAGCCACGATTCAAGGACGACCGGGCGAAGCGCTGGCGATCGCCCGAAGCGCTCTCGGAGCTCGGTCTCAGCTGCTGCACTCTCCGGGCCGGCGACGCCGAGATAGCCGAGGAACCGTTCGTGCGCGAGCTCCAGTTGCCGCCGCCGGTCACGCACGGATTCACCGCGCCCCAGGGCTTGCCATACGCTCGGCACACCGGACCTCCTCCTCGCGGCTCTCAGTTCTCCCGAGCGTACCCGAGCGCGAGCGCGCAGGGGAGAACTGAGCGTGTGAATCCAGTGGATTCGCGGAAGCCGAGGACTGCGTCGTCCGTGAGAACCCCGGAACGGACCGCCTAGTCCCCCGCGTTCCGCACCGGGTTGCGGAGGATCCCGATCCCGTCGATCTCGACTTCGACGCTATCGCCAGCTTCCAGCGGCCCCACACCGGCGGGAGTGCCGGTGAGGATCACATCGCCAGGCAGCAGAGTGAACGCCTGAGACGCGTAGGACACGATACGCGCAAGCGAATGAATGAGCTGTGAAGTGCTCCCGTCCTGGCGCAGTTCTCCATTGACGCGGGTCATGATCCGCGCATCCGCGAAGGCCGGATCCGTCTCGATCACGGGTCCGAGCGGGCAAAAGGTGTCGAACCCTTTACCACGCGTCCACTGGCCGTCTTTGATCTGCAGATCGCGGGCGCTGACGTCGTTCGCGCAGGTGTAGCCGAAGACGTATTTCATCGCGTCTTCCTCTGCCACGTCCTTCGCGACCGCCCCGATGACGAGGGCAAGCTCCCCCTCGTGCTCAACACGCTCAGAGATTGCGGGACGCACGATGGTGTCCCCCGGCCCAATCACGGAGGTATTGGGCTTCAGGAACAGCAGTGGCTCGGCCGGGGTCTCACCCCCGGTGAGGCTCTTCATTTCCTCGATGTGATCGGCGTAATTCTTGCCCACACAAACAACTTTCGAGCGCGGGATCACCGGCGCGAGCAAGCGAACTTCTTCGAGTTTGAAGCGGCGTCCAGTCGTGTCGTATCCGGCGACGATGGGATCGTTCGTCAACTCGACGACGTCGACCCCTTCACCGCTCTCGGCAGCGTCGAGGACGCCAAATGAGATCTCGCCCTCGACCTGGAACCGTGCGACCTTCATCGTGCCACCGCCGCGGTGGGAATCTCGGTGAGCCAGTTGTGCCGATCTTCGCGAGTGCCGAACTGGATACCCGTGAGCTCCTCGCGGAGCGACATGGTCAGGGCTCCCGGTGCGCCCGCTCCGAAGTCGATCGCAAAGCCAGTCGATTTCAGCTGTCCAATTGGGGTGATCACCGCGGCGGTGCCGCACGCGAACGCCTCAGTGATCGAACCGTTCGCGACGCCCTCACGCCACTCTGACACCGTGATATCACGCTGCTCGACGGTGTGTCCACGATCCTCCGCGAGCTGGATCAAACTGCGTCGGGTGATCCCGTCCAGAATGTTCCCGTTCAAGCGCGGAGTCAGCAGAGTGCCATCGGCGCGCACGAGGAATAGGTTCATGCCACCGAGTTCGTCGATCGTGTCGACCGTGGCTGAATCAGTGAACAGCACCTGCTGGCAACCGTTTTCCGCCGCCACCTGCTGGGGAAGCAGCGAGGCAGCATAGTTGCCGCCGCATTTGGCGGCTCCCGTTCCACCGCGGCCAGCGCGGGAAAGGTCCTGTGAGAGCCAGATCGATACCGGTTTGACGCCACCAGAGAAGTAGGGACCTGCCGGGCTCGCGATGATCATGAAGCGTGCGCGTTCCGCGGCGCGCACACCGAGGAAGCTTTCATCAGCAATCATGAACGGGCGCAGGTACAGGCTCTGATCGGCTCCGCTCGGCACCCAGTCAGCGTCGACGCTCACGAGTGCTTGGACGGCTGCCACGAACAGCTCCTCCGGGATCTCCGGCAGTGCGAGTCGCACCGCCGACTCGTTCAGGCGGCGCGCGTTCGCCTCGGGCCGGAACGTGACGATCGAGCCGTCTGCCCGACGATACGCTTTCATGCCCTCGAAGATTTCCTGGCCATAGTGCAACACCGAGGACGCCGGATCCATCGGAATCGGGCCGTATGGAATGACCTCAGCGTTGTGCCACCCGGCGTCTTTCGTCCAGATCACCGACACCATGTGCTCGGTGAAAACATTGCCGAACCCTGGATCCGCGAGCAGCGCGTCGCGCGCGGCTGCGGACATCCGTTCGGCTTCGGTGTGGGTGAATGCCAGTTCAGTCATGGGAATACTTTCTCGCGAGTGCTGAATCAAGAATGGGTGCGGTGCCGCTGCAGATCGCTCACACGCGAGCGGGAATCGCTGCAATCACCGCGTCGCCGATGGCCACGGTCGGTCGGGGTGCTGATCCCCGGGCAGCGAGGTCGGATCGGACCGCGTCTCGAACGCGGTCGCCCTCAGTGGTGAGGCCCAGGTGGTCGAGCAACAGTGCCGCGGAGAGGATCGCCGCGGTCGGGTCCGCTTTCTGCTGCCCTGCGATGTCGGGAGCAGAGCCGTGTACGGGCTCGAACATGCTCGGAAATGTGCCGTCCGGATTGATGTTTCCGGAGGCAGCAAGCCCGATTCCGCCGCCGATAGCTCCGGCGACGTCAGTGAGGATGTCTCCGAACAGGTTATCAGTGACGATGACATCAAAGCGCGACGGATCCTGCACCATGTGAATCGTTGCTGCGTCGACGTGCATGTAGTCGACCGCGATCTCCGGATACTCAGAGGAGACGGCACCAACGATGCGCTGCCACATCGACCCCGCGTACACCAGCACATTGGTCTTGTGCACCCAGGTGAGCTTCTTGCGCGGGCGGGCCTGCGCTGCTTCAAAGGCGTACCGCACCACTCGCTCCACGCCAAAAGCGGTGTTGACCGACACCTCGGTCGCGACCTCATTCGGGGTGCCGCCACGGAGCGTTCCGCCGTTGCCGGCATATGGCCCCTCAGTGCCTTCGCGGACCACGAGGAAATCAACGGCGCCCGGATCCCGCAGGGCCGACTCCACACCGGGGAACAGCGTGCAGGGGCGCACATTTGCGTAGTGCTCGAAGTCGAACCGGAGCTTGAGCAGCAGTCCACGCTCAATATTCGCGTGCTTCAGCCGTGCATCGCCCGGAACACCGCCCACCGCACCAAAAAGAATCGCGTCGTGCTCCGCGATCGCCTGCTGCTCCGCCGGCGGCAGCGTCTCCCCCGTTGCGAGGAAACGGTCTGCGCCGAGTGTGAACTCGGTGCGCGCAAGCTCGACCTCGCCGCCAGCCAGAACGGCATCGAGCACGCGATTCGCCTGCTCAATAACTTCCGGGCCGATGCCGTCGCCGGGAATGACTGCGAGCTTGATGGTGCGGGTCACTGAGCGCTCCTCTATATGCCTGGATTGAACTCCCTCCAGCATACTTTGCGCAGCGCGCTCGCCGAGAAGCCTGCGGCGTGGATCAGTCGCTATCTGCTCGCCGCGGGTGGCAGACGGGTCCTTCACACTGCGGGGAGCCTCCGAGGGGCCACACTCGGGCGTTCGCACGGTGCGCCAGCGCCACCCGCGAATGGATCGGCGCAGAGATTGGCACAGGGATGAGCACAGGGATGAGCGCAGGCATGGGCGCTGGAATCACTGCGTGAGTTGGTGCAGGCACGTGCAGGCACGGCGATGCTCCCGGCGGAGAATTCCCGGGAGCATCGCTGCCCGCATGATCGGGGCAGCGACTGACGCGCTTCGAGGGCCTCTGGTGAGCGGCCGCTGGTGAACCTCGGGACCAGCGCCAGAACCGGGCGGCCAACCCTGATAGAAACAGCAGAAGCCCCACCCAAAGGTGAGGCTTCTGCATCCGGTGACCCCAGCGGGATTCGAACCCGCGTTACCGCCGTGAGAGGGCAGCGTACTAGGCCGCTATACGATGGGGCCGGATGTGTTACTCAGCCTCGGGGCTTCCCCCGCTGCCGTGGCAACTCATATATTCTGACACGAGCGACCAAGCTCAGCAAATTTAGCCAAGAATCCCGGGTGTGTCACACACATTTTCGCGGCGCTACTCCTCGGTTATCTGTGCGGACAAGCTCGGCCTCAGTCGGCTGTACGCCCACCCTCCAAGCACGGCGAGCAGGGCAGCGCTGAGGAGGATCGGGGCGACGGCCCCGCCTCCCGCGCCAGCACGGCCCCAGAGCGCGCCGAGTGCCGCCCCTGCGAGCACGGCAATCACCGGCCCATCGAGGCTCCAGATGAATACGTTCAGCCCGGACATGTCACCCGCCGGGGTGGGCACTGGCGCGAGCAACCGGAGTGGGATCGTGCCTTTCAGCGCGGCGGCGACGCGCAGCATCACGGCGACGACTGCGATCAGCGGCACCGTCGCACTGGCACTCCACGCAGCGTCACCCGGCCACACCGCTGCGGCAACTGCGGCACCGGCTCCCAGCGCAGCCACGGAGAGCAGAAGCGGGGCGATCGTATGGCGCAGGATCAGGCCCCCTGGTGCAATGGGGAAAAGTGACGGAGACCCTGCCCCGGCCGCCGAGGTGGCAATCCCCCGGCACCACGCTGGAAGTGACAGTGTTGTGCCGAGCACAACGACCGCACCGAGGAGCGCGGAACTGAGCATATCGCGCGGCTCGACGAACAGGCTCGCCCAGATCAGCCCGGCCGTCACGATGCCGAGCAGCGCAGCGAGGCTGCGCGCCGGTGTCCGGAGTATGCCGAGGAGATCGCGCTTCACGAGAGCGACCCAGAGCCCGGGAGGAGCTGGCTTCGATCCAGCTCGCGTATCCACGTCGCGAGCGGGCTCGGCGCCCAGCTTCAGCGTGAGGCTGCGCCCCACCCGCACGGGCGTTCCGAACCGTGCGAGCGCCGCGGTCGGGTCACCAGTGACTGCGAAGGTTTTCGCACTGTCCCACGTGGCGGCCTGCGCGCGGAGCCCATCACGATCGAGACGCGAGGCTAGCGGAAGGGCACAGAGCAGCACGATCGCGGCCGACCCGCCGAGGATCCAGAGCTGCACAGGCACCGGCGCACTTCCATCAGTTGCATGCCCCCAGATCTGCGCCGCGCCCGACCACGGGTCCCAGAGCGTTCGCCCCGATTGCCCGGCACCCCAGGCCAGCTGCGCCGCGGCCAGGGCCACGAGGCTGAGCGCCACGCAGGTGCGCACGCGAATCCCAATTTGCCCCAGGAGCTGCGCGCCACTCATGAGCACGCCCAGGCACGCTCCTACGCCGAGCAGCGCGAAACCGGTGCCCAGAGAGATCTGTGCGCTCGGTGTGTCAGCGAGCCCCAGCGCCAGCGCCACCGCGCACATGCCGCCGAGCACTGCACCGCCGAGCGCGGCGGAGCCGTACCATCGCGCGACTGTGCCGAGGAGCAGGAGCCAGCGCGGGATCGCGGCGGTGAAGAGCAGGTCCAGCTGCGGGAGGCCGGCTCTCGCCGGGCCGCCCTTACTGCCGAGCAGCGCGGCGCCCGCGCAGAGCAGTGTCATGCCTGCGGCGAGCAGCGGCGCCGAGTCACGGCCGATACTTGGGAGAACCGTCGCGGCGGCGAGCACACTGGACCGCACGAGTGGCGCGACCACAATGATCCCGAGCATGACCGCAAGGTAGATCCGATACGAAACATCGCCAGCGCTCAGCCGATCGCCGCGGCCGCGCCGCACCAGCCGCACGGCTCTGAGCCTCGCCACCGGGCCCCGGATGACGGCACGCTCAGCGGTGCGAACCGCGGTTTTCGCTTCGCTCACGGCTTGACGGCTCCCCGACGCGCAGCTCGGTGTCGGCGACTCGGGCCACGAGTTGCGAATCGTGCGAAGCGAACGCTATCGCGACACCCTGCGCGCGCGCTTCACTGAGTGCCTCAGCGACGAGTCCGCGGCGATCAGGGTCAAGCCGTTGCTCCGGCTCGTCGAGCAGCAGCACGCTACCGGGGCGCGCGAACGTGACGGCGAGCGAGACGAGCTGGCGTTGGCCGCTCGAAAGCTCATGCGGGAATCGATCCGCGAGGTGCCCGATGCCGAAGCGCTCAATCGCCTCGGTGCCGAACCCGACCCATGCAGCTGGCTCGGTGTCGCCGCGCGAACCGGCATCACCAGCCCATGCCGCCACGATGAGCGTGATCTGATCGCGCAGCGTGAGGTCTGGGTACAGCGTTGGCGGCTCGATGAGCGCTGCAACATGACGCCGGATAGCCACTCCGCGCTCGTCGAGCGGGTGACCGAGCAACGTGGCGCTGCCTTTGCTCGGCCGGAGCCGCCCGGCCAGCACGCGTAGGAGAGTGGTCTTGCCTGCGCCATTCTCGCCGCGCACAGCGGTGGAGCTGCCAGCTCGGAGCGAGATAGAGGTCGCAGGCAGCAGCTCAGCGCCACTGAGACTCACGCCAACATTGCTGGCCTGCAAGACCGGCACCGTGCTCGATGCACGGGCCGAACCTCCAGATCCGGATCCAGGTCCGCGGTCGACAGCCAACGTTCAGCGCGCTCCCTTGAGCAGCTTTGCTGCTTTGCGCTTGGCAAGTCGTTTGTCGATCCAGAACGCCATGATGAGCCAGCCGCCGAGCGCCGTGATCACCCAAACGATGATCGGCGCAAGCACCCATGAATCCACTCCGTGGATTTCGATGCCACCCTGGAACAGCGTCGCGACCCAGAGCGCGAGCAGGGTCGCAACGAGGCCAACGCCGCCCGCGAGCGGCGCCGCGTAGCGTTGCGCGATACTCAAGACGAACGGCCCGAGCAGCGCATGTGCAAGGGTAAACACTCCGAGCGCAATGAAAAAGCCTGCAACGTGCAGCGTGACTCCCGGAAGCGCAATATGGATCACGATGAGCGCGATCGCCCCCAAGACGATCTGCGCGAGAAGCTGAAGTAGGAACCGCATGACACCCCTTTGTCCGCCGCGGCCAGTACCGCTAGAGCCAGGCTAGCGCAGGCGGCAAACCGAAGGCGAGCACAGCAGCGCGCGGCCGCACCGGCCAGGAACGGACGCCGCAGCCTGACGCGCCAGGCCACGGCGTCAGTGCACTCGCGCTAGAGCTCTGTTGGCTTCGGCCGGAACCACTTCGCCGGGAGATTGGGACCATCCCAAACTTGGATGACGCCCCAGGCCACGGCGGCGATGGGCACTGCGAGCACGGCTCCGAGCACACCGCTCAGCACGGTGCCAATCGTCAATGCGAGCAAGATCACGAGTGAGTGCAGTTTCAACGCGCGGCCCATCAGGACCGGCTGCAAGAAGTTGCCCTCGAGCTGGTTCACCAGCACCACCACGCCAACCACGAGGATCGCACTGATCGGCCCGTTGGCGACAAGCGCAACGAGCGCCGCCAGTATTCCCGCAAGCGTGGCGCCCACGATCGGGATGAAGGCGAGCAGAAACACGAGCACAGACAGCGGAAGCGCAAGCGGAACCTGCAAGATCATCAAGCCGATCCAGATCCCGATCGCATCGACCGCAGCAACGCCAGCGGTCCCCCGGACATATGAGCCGAGCGTCGCGACGGTCTTGTCGCCCACTCGCTCGGCACGCGCAAGTGCTGAGCCTGTGAAGGGCCGGAGCATGAAGTGCCAGATCTTCGGCCCGTCTTTCAAGAAGAAGAACAGCACAACGATCATCAGAATGAGGCCGGTAACGAACGAGGTGATCGCCCCAACTCCCGCGAGCGCCCCAGAGCCAAACTGCGAGCTCGTCAGGAAATCAACAACGGTGTCTTGCCACTCGGAGATCTGCTCAGCGCTCGGAGCGAATGGCAGTGTCTGCACCCACTCGAGCACCTGCCCAAAGCCATCTTGCGCCTGGCTCGCGAGTTCGTCCCATTCGTCCTGGACCGCCCAGACGATCAGCCACCCCACGCCGGTCAGCAGCAGGGCGATCGCGAATAGCACGAGCACCGTTGCGAGCGGAGCCGGGACGTTGCGCGCACGGAGCCAGCGCATCACCGGCGAAAACGTGCTCGCCAGGATGAGTGCGAGCAAGATCGGGATCACGACCGTGCTGAGCTGACGCATGCCGAGCACCACGATCGCGGTGAGAGCGAGCACGATAATGATCTGCAGCGAGCGCGTCGCCATCAAGCCAAACCCGTCTGACCAGGTGCCGCGGCGCTTTACCGGGCTTCCGGAGCCGGATGCGGGGGTGGAGGGGAACGGTTGAGCTCCCGTGTGCTCTTCGAGCACGGCGACCCGATACTCAAGCTCTCGCGATGATCGTCGTCCGAACACGTGTGCCTCCCCTAGTCAGTCGCCGTGGCGTAAGCGATGTGCCAGCAGTCTAGGGGGCGCTGGGGACAATCGTGGAGCGCACCGCCCGCGCCGCGATGAACTCGCGCAGCTGCGCCGCGTCATCAGCCATCTCCGTGACGTGCTGTGGAAGATCGAGCAGTTCCGCCAGGTGCTCTGGCATCCCGAGCCGCTCCCCTGTCGCTTCGAAGACGATCTCCGGGAACTTCTCGGGCTTTGCGGTCTCCAACACGAGCATCGGAACACCGTCTTCGAGGTGCTCGCGGGCCACTTTCACTCCGTCAGCCGTGTGCGGGTCGATGATGATCCCGGCCGTGGCGTGGATGTCACGGATGGTGGCAACCCGGTCCGCATGCGTGCTCGTGCCACTCTGGAACCCGAAGTCTGTTTCCAGGCGTCCAAGCTCAGCAGTGAGATCAATACGTCCGGTCTCAGCCAGCTCGGCCCAGGCGCTCGCGAGCCGATCGCCATCACGTCCGAGCACGTCAAAGATGAAGCGTTCAATGTTCGAGGCTTTTGAGATGTCCATCGACGGGCTGGAGGTGAGATAGGTCTCAGCGGATCCACGCGGTGCGTAGATGCCGGTGCGGAAGAACTCGTCCAGCACGTTGTTCTCGTTCGCCGCGAGCACGAGGCGCCTGATCGGCAGTCCCATGGCGCGGGCGAGGTGCCCGGACAGGATATTGCCGAAGTTGCCCGAGGGCACGGTGAAGGAGACTGCAGTGCTCGCCCGCTCCGCCTCCGCCACTGCGTCCGTCGCCCTGAGCCACGCCCAGAAGTAGTACACCATCTGCGCGCTGATCCGGCCGAGGTTGATCGAGTTCACCGTACCGAGCGTGTGTGCACGCTTGAAGTCAAGATCCCCCGAGAGCTCCTTGACCAAGTTCTGGCAGTCATCAAAGACGCCTTCGATCGCGATGTTGTGGATGTTCTCGT
The DNA here is from genome assembly GCF_019464495.1 of Leucobacter luti. Taxonomy (NCBI): domain Bacteria; kingdom Bacillati; phylum Actinomycetota; class Actinomycetes; order Micrococcales; family Microbacteriaceae; genus Leucobacter; species Leucobacter luti. The sequence continues at coordinate 670,068 of NZ_CP080492.1, forward strand.
CAGTCAGCGAGTACATCTGCGCGCGCTGGAAGTCGCTCATGCGCCCCTGGGGCGACAGCATGAATACTGCGATCCCGTCTTTCCCACGCAGCGCGTACTCAGCCGCAGACCCGGTGTCACCCGAGGTGGCCCCGATGATGTTCAGCGTGCGATCGGTGCGCGCAAGTACATACTCGAGTGCCTGGCCGAGGAACTGCATCGCCATGTCTTTGAAGGCGAGCGTTGGCCCTTCCGAGAGTCCGACAAGCGAGAGCTGGCCATCAAGGGGCGTGAGCGGCACGATCTCATCGGCAACAAAGCTCTCGGCGCGGTACGCTGCGGCGCACATCTCGGCCAGGTCCTCACGCGGGATATCCGTGGCGTAGAGGCTCAGGATTTCCGTTGCGAGCTCTGGATAGCTCAGGCCACGCATGGCCTCAATGCGTTCGCTACTGAGCTGGGGAACCGTTTCCGGTACGACAAGACCGCCGTCAGTCGCCAGCCCTTCCAGCAGGATCTCGCTGTACGATGCCGGCGCCATGCCGCCGCGGGTCGAAATGTACTTCAACTTTGCTCCTCGTCGTTGGTGCCGCCACCATTCTATTCAGGTCGGGCGTCAGATCGTCGCGGGGCGCTTCCGGAGAGCGCCGCACCACGGGGCTACCAGCTCACCGGGAGCGCTTTCCCTTCCTCATACCCAGCTGCGGACTGCAGGCCGACTCTGGCGCGCGCGTGGAATTCACTCAGAGTGGTCGCACCGGCGTAGGTAAAGGAAGAACGCACACCGGAGGTGATCATATCCACGAGATCTTCCACGCTCGGGCGCTGTGGATCGAGCAGGATCTTCGAGGAGGAGATCCCCTCAGCAAACAGTTCTTTGCGTGCCAGCTCGTAGGCATCGAGGCTCCCGAATCGCCCCTGCACTGCCTTCGCGGAAGCCATCCCCCACGATTCTTTGTACTGCCGCCCTTCGGCGTCGGTGAGCAGCTCACCGGGCGACTCGGCGGTGCCTGCGAACCATGATCCAATCATCACTGACGCGGCCCCTGCGGCGAGCGCGAGAGCGACGTCGCGCGGGTAGCGCACGCCCCCGTCCGCCCACACGTGTGCGCCGAGGTCGCGGGCAGCGGTGGCCGCTTCGAGCACGGCCGAGAACTGGGGGCGACCAACCGCAGTCATCATGCGCGTGGTGCACATCGCCCCCGGGCCAACTCCGACTTTGAGAATCGTCGCACCCGCGTCGACCAGGTCGTGTACTCCATCTGCCGTCACGACATTGCCCGCGACAATAGGTCTGCCGAGCCCCAACGCGCCGATCGTGCGCAGTGCGCGCAGCATGCCCTCTTGATGACCGTGCGCCGTGTCTACCACCAGCACATCCGCCCCAGCTGCAACGAGCGCGCGCGCTTCGCTGCGACATCGCCGTTGATCCCCACTGCGGCGGCGACGGCGAGCCTGCCGTCCGGGTCGAGAGCAGGACTGTAGATCGTGCGGCGCAGGGCTGATCGTCGCGTGAGCGTGCCGATGAGAGCATCCCCGTCGGTCACGCCGACCGCGTCTGCTGCGGGCCCGGCAGCGGCGCCCTCCCCGTCACCGCTGCAACCGCGTCGAACGCGCTGCGAGCATCTCCCAGTTCCGACAGCGGCAGCAACGGTGTCTCGCCGTGGACGAGGTCCCCGAGACGTGCGTCACCGGGCACGGCCGCCAGCCGATCAGCCGACACAATCCCACGCACCCCGGCAACGCGCACTCGCCCCATCGCAACGTCGTCTCCGCTGCGCTCGGCCACCACCACGATTTGCCCCGGCGCCCTGGGGATCACACGGAGCGCAGCATCGGCCGTGGCTCCGGGATCCAGCACGAGTGGCGAATCCACCGCCACAGGTTGCGCTTTCACCCAGCGAATCGCCGCCTCAGTGTCCGCCAGCGCGAGATCCTGTGGCAGCACGGCCAGCCCGCCACGGCGCGCAAGCACTGCGGCGAGCCGTGGCCCGGTCACCGAGTTCATGTTCGCTGCGACAAGCGGGATCGTTGCTGGCGTGCCATCGCCAGGGCGCAACTGCACGTCGAGCCTGCTCGTCACGGCAGAGCGCCGCGGTACGAGAAACACATCTGCGTAGGTGAGATCGACTGAGGGCTGACTCCCGAGAAACTCCATAGTTGCAACGCTAGGCCATGCGCGCAGTTCCAGCATCTGGCTTGGCTGAGTAGACTTGGCTATGTGCTGCCAATGATGGGCGGCACGCGGGCTCGCCTGCGCCGATCCCCCCGGTGCGGCTTCGTTCCCACCTTGCCCCCCCGATTAGGAGCTCCTACGCATGACTGACCCGAACACCCCTGGCCCTGATTCAACGCAGCCTGATGCGCCGTTGCCTGTTCCACCGGCTTCGGAGCAGCCCGCTGCCACTCCCGCGTTCCCGGCAGCCCCAGAATTCCCTGCCGCGGCCGAGGTCCCGCCGGCCGCAGCTCCCGCCGCTCCGGAGTTCCCTGCGACGCCCGGCACTCCAGGCACCCCTGCAGCGCAGAACGCCGAGCAGCCGCCCGTGTACGCTGCAGCACCTCCCGCCCCACCAGCCGGCCCGCAGGGCCCTGGTGCTCCCTACCAGGCGGGGCCTGGAGCACCGCAGCAGGCGCCAACAAACACGCTCGCGATTGTGGCACTCATCGCCAGCTTCTTCGTGAGCGTCGCTGGCATCATTTGCGGCCACATCGCGCTCAGCCAGATCAAGCGCACGGGTGAGCGTGGCCGCGGCCTCGCACTTGCCGGCACGATCATCGGCTACGTGTCGTTCGCAATCACCGTGATCTCGATCATCGCGCTCGTCGTCATCGGAGGCCTTGCTGCCGCGGTCGGTTCATCCACGGTCTCTCAGCTGGATGATGCCACGACACAGCTCGAGGAACTTGAAGCTGAGCTTCCCGACTCAAGTGAGCTCGCGCCTGGTGCGTCTGAGAGCGCAGGCGATCCGCGCTCGGCCGAGTTCTGCGCTGCGTTCACGAAGGCAACGGAGATCACCGAGGCGTCAACTCAGCCTGACTTCGAGGCAAGTGAGCTGGATGCGTACCGTGAGCTCGCCGCGATCGAGAGCCCGAACCAGCAGGTGTACGCAGACTTCCTTGCGTTTGCAGAGCAGCCGATGCCGGATGCCGCAAGCTCGGACTTCTCTGCTGCGATGGAAGCATTCTCCACTGCCATGTACGACGATTACCTGGCCTGCGCGTAATCGCCCGTCGCATGCCGTAGGGCCCCGCACGAGAACTTCGTGCGGGGCCCTACGTTTTTCCTCGGTGCACTACGCGTTTTCCCACAGCGCCCGCTAACGTTGGAGCAGGTACTCAGAGGGAGGGAATACGTATGTTCAAGGGGTTCAAGGAGTTTCTACTCCGCGGCAACGTCGTCGATTTGGCCGTCGCTGTGGTCATCGGTGCTGCGTTCAACGCCGTAGTGCAGAAGGTCGTCGACTCACTCATCAATCCGATCATCGGAATGGTGTTCAAGGCGGATTCACTCGATAAGGCGCTCATGGTTGGCCTGCCGAACGGCGGCGCGATTGAGTTCGGCGCGCTCATCGGTGCGGTCATCAACTTCCTCATCGTCGCCGCTGTGGTGTACTTCGTGTTCGTGCTGCCAATGAACAAGCTGCGCGAAGCTTCGACGAAGATCGCTGGTGAAGCTGAGCGCGAGCCAGAAGTCGAGACTGAGCAGGAGTTGCTGTCCGAGATCCGAGATCTGCTTCGAGCTCAGGCTCAAGCTGCTCCGGCCGCCGCCGCGCTGCCTGCACCGGCCGCAGCAACGCCGGATGCCACCCCGGGTACGGAGACGCCTGGAGCGCACCGCCACTAGGGTTCCGCTCGACTGACGGAGGCCCCGGACACGTGCGTGTTCGGGGCCTCCGTCAGTCTGTCTCCGCGCTACGCGCCGCGGGCGTTCAGCCGCGCGAGAAACAGGGCCTCGGTCAGCAGCGACTTACGGAACGACGCGATATGCAGCGATTCATTCGGACTGTGCGCTCGCCCGTCAGGGTCTTCCACCCCGGTGACGAGGATCTGCGCGCCAGGGAACTCCTCAACGAGTTCCGCAATGAACGGGATCGACCCGCCAACGCCGATATCGACAGGATCGCGCTCCCACGCGTCTGCCATAGCGCCTCGCACCTCCGTGACCGCCCAACCGCTCGTGTCAACGAGAAACGCCTGCCCGAAATCGGGATCCTCGAAGGTGAGGCGTGCGCCGAACGGGGCGTGCGCCGAGAGGTGCGCTGAGATCGCCTCATACGCTGCCGCAGGATCCTGGCCTGGCGCGATCCGCGCGCTCACGCGCACCCGGATCCCCGGGATCAGCGTGTTCGACGCGTTGGCGACGTCAGGAGCATCAATCCCAGTCACAGTGATCGCGGGCTGCGCCCAGAGCCGCGACAGGATCGCACCGCGACCAATCGGGCTCACGCCATCGAGGAGTCCGGCCTCTTCGCGAAGTCTCGCCTCTCCATATTCCGGCAGCTCAAGCTCAGCGGTGATGAGTCCTGGCACGGCCACGGCGCCTTCGGCGTCCCACAGCGCGTTGAGTGTGCGGATCCCCGCCAGCATCCCGTCAGGCACCGCACCTCCGAACATCCCGGAGTGCGAGGCATGGTCAAGCGTGTCGACGCGCAGGTTGAATGCCACGGCTCCGCGCAGTGCAACGGTGAGCGCTGGGGTGTGCTCATCCCAATTGCTTGAGTCCGCAACGATGATCGCGTCAGCGGCAAGCAGATCGCGGTTCTCACGCAGGAAGTTCCCGAATGACTGCGAGGCCCACTCTTCTTCTCCCTCAATGAACAGGGCGATGCCGAGATCGAGCTCATTCCCCTCCTGCTCAGCGGCAGCGGCGAATGCACGTATGGCGCCCAGGTGGGCCATGACGCCTGCTTTATCGTCGGCCGCACCGCGGCCGTAGAGCCGGCCATTGCGCTCGGTCGGTTCGAATGGCGGAGTATCCCAGTCCTCATCCTTGCCTGGCGGCTGCACGTCGTGGTGGGCGTAGAGCAGCACGGTGGGGCGACCGTTGCGTGGTTCACGTCGAGCGACCACTGCTGGTTGCCCGAGTGCGGTGTCGCCCTCAATGGGGGCGCGCCTGACGTCAACGACATCGAACACGCCGGTCTCACGCAACAGCGCCGCGATGGCTTCGGCGCTGTGAGCGACGTGCGCTGCATCAAACGCGGGCCAGGACACCGATGGGATACGCACCAATTCCTGGAGGTCCTCCATCGTGCGCGCGAACTGCGCATCGACGGCGGCACGGATCCCCGTCTCGATGGCTGTCTGATCCTGACTCATAAGCGTCGTTCCTCCCTCGTCGCGGTGCACCGCGACCCTCTGGTGTACGTGATTTCAGCCTATCGCCGTCGTGGCGTCGATCGACGTGACGGTGCGTGCAAGCGGCTCGGACGCGATGACCACGGTCGCCACCAGCTCGGCGTCGCCCGCACGTTGCGGGTCGAGCCACTCAGCGTGCGATTCACGCGCCAAGATGAGCGGCATCCTGGGGTGCACGGCGCTGGCCCCTGCGCCCACCGCGTCCCGCGTAACCATCGCGTAGCTCAGCATGGTGCTGCCGTCCGGCAACGGCACCGGATTTACCACCGCGGCGATCCCGAAGAGTTCGTCTCCTGGCAGCGCGAAGGTCTGCCCTTTCTCGATGTACCACTGCGCCGGGATAATCGCGCGTCGCTGCAGCGGATCTCGCCACTTCGTGGTGAGGGTGTCGGATCGGGCGTTGAACGCAGCGAACTTTGCCGGCGCACCACCGATGTGGATCCACCACCAGGCGAGGTCGACTCGCGGCGCACCGAATCCGGCGTGAATGAGCGGGTTCAGATTTCGTGCGTTGCGTCCGGTGATCCGGGCGGTATTGCGCTGCTCACGCGCCCACTTCGCGATCAGTTCGCGACTCTCCGGTTCATGCATCGGCGGCAGATCGAACGTCAGTTCCAGGTCGTGCGGCCCACCCCCGAGCCCGTAGCTAGCGCACATGCTCACACTGTAGTCCGCCGCGCAGGCGTACGATACCGGCATGGCACTCACGATTGAGACGACGCTCGCGCCCCAGGGACCCGCCACGGCAATTCTGCTCACCGATCCGAAGGTGGGTGAGCTGGGTGGCGGGCCCCGTGCAGCGGTGCTCGTGACAGTGGCGGGACGCACAGAACGCCTTCGGCTTGCACGGATGGGCGGGCTCAACTGCATCGGCCTTTCGAAGGCCGTGCGTGCCGCCTTCAACGTCGAAATCGGTGACACGATCACTGCCGAGATCGCACTCGACACCGCGGAACGCACCGTCGACGTCCCCACGGACCTTGCCGCAGCGCTGGACTCCACACCGGGGCTGCGCGCGAAGTACGATGCGCTCTCCTACTCCAGGCGGAAGGAGCTCGCTCGCGCAGTTCACTCGGCGAAGCGTCCCGAGACGCGTGAACGAAGGATCGCGGCGGCCGTCGCAGAGGTGAGCGGAGCGTAGCGCGGAGCGTAGCGCGGAGCGTAGCGCGGAGCGTAGCGCGGAGCGTAGCGCGGAGCGTAGCGCGGAGCGTAGCGCGGAGCGTAGCGCGGAGCGTAGCGCGGAGCGTAGCGCGGAGCGTAGCGCGGAGCGTAGCGCGGAGCGTAGCGCGGAGCGTAGCGCGGAGCGTAGCGCGGAGCCCGCACACCGCTGCGATTCGCAGGAGCGGCTGCGACGGGGAAGCAGCTGCGCTTTAGGCTACCGCGGCACCGCTTCGCCCGGCACGCGCCGACCAGCGCCCGTCCTCACGCGCGACCCGGATCGGGTGCTCGAACGCGTGCGAGATCACCTCAGTCGTCACGACGTCGTCCACAGACCCCGCGGCCACGATGCCTCCGTGCGCGATCACCACGGCATGAGTGGTGCTTTCCGGGAGCTCTTCGAGGTGATGCGTGACCAAAATCGTGGTGAGCTCCGGCGCAGACCCCGCAAGTGCATCCACGGTTTCGAGGAACTGTTCTCGAGCAGCAACATCGAGGCCTGTGGTGGGCTCATCGAGCAGGAGCAGTTGCGGCTCGGCAACGAGCGCACGGGCAATCAATGCTCGGCCGCGCTCGCCCTGCGACACCGTGGTCCAGCGTGCGTTGCGGCGGTGCGCGAGACCGACCTGTGCAATCGCGGCGTCGGCCGCGGCAATCTCTGCGCCGCTCGGCTCCCATCGCAGAGCGATTTCGATCGTCGCGGTGATTCCGGTGAGCACCACCTCATGCAGCGTCAGCGGTGAGTCGAGCGGGTGGCGCGGATTGACGTGACCGATTTCATGGCGAAGCGCCTGCATATCGACGCGTCCGAGCGTATGCCCGAGCACACGAGCTGTTCCGGTGCTCGGGTGCGAGAGTGCACCGCAGAATCCGAGGATGGTGCTCTTGCCAGCTCCGTTCGGTCCGAGCAACGCCCAGCGCTCCCCCGCATGTACCGTGAGCGTAATGTCGCGCAGAATGTCAGCGCCGTTGCGGCGAAATCCCACGTCGATGAGTTCGATGACGGGTGGAGACGGTGCAGGAACGGCGGCGGTGTTCATGCGAGAGCCTCCTTGAGCGATCGCAGGTGATTCCGGCTCAGTGCGGCAGCGCCGTCCGAGTCCCGCTCGATGATTGCGGTGGCGAGGTCTTCGTGGGCCGCGTGATCGGCTGCGCTGCCGAAATCGACACGGATCCGGAGCATCTCGATCATGGCCTGCCGCACTCGCGGAGTACAACCATCGAAGAGGTCGAGCAGGATCGGGTTGTGCGCTGCGGCGACGATGCTGCGGTGCAGCGCGGTGTCCGCGTCAACGTGTGCTGCCAGATCGGTGCGATGCTCTGCACGGTGCGCAAGAGCGCGGCGGATAGCGCGCACGTCAGTTGGCGTGCGACGCTCGGCCGCGAGTGTTGCAGCCTCGGTCTCGATCGCCGCGCGGGCCTCGATCACCGACACAATGTCCGAGCGGAGCAACACGGAATCCCAGTCTTCACGGACGTTGAGGGCCGTGACAAACACCCCGGAACCCTGCCGCGAAGCCAGCACCCCGCGGCCGGCCAGCTGGCGGATCGCTTCGCGCACTGTGGAGCGTCCGACTCCCAGCTGCGGCGCGAGCGTCGTCTCCCCCGGCAGTTTCTCACCGAGCTGCCACTCGCCCTCGCGGATGCGCTTCAGCAGATGCTCGGCGGCCTGATCCGCGAGTGGTGCGCGGCGCAGTTCAGTCATGACTCCTCCTCAGATGTGCACTCCAGAAACCGTATCACTCCTCAACTTGTCTGAGGAGTTGTGCTACGGTTTCTCCATGCGAACGCGCACTCTCCTCCTTCTTCGCCACGACGGGGCCTGACCGACCGGCTCCCCGTCGTGGTGTCGAGCACGCCGGTCACCCAAGACCAGCACCCAGGAGCAGACCATGAACTTCGCACCACAGGCAGCACAGGCAGCACAGGCACCACAGTCACGGGAGACACCGCACGCTTCCCATGCAGCCACGACGTTCCCCGGAATCACCACACCGGCAGGACCTGTGCCGCCCCACTCACCATTTTGGAACCAGCAGCGTCCGTCCGTGATGCCCTCGCACCGCTACCGCGATGCCTACTCACGTGTGGAAATCCCGCTCACAGAGCGCAGCTGGCCCAGCAACACACTCGTTGCTGCGCCACTCTGGGTCCCGGTTGATCTGCGGGACGGCAACCAGGCACTCGCTGAGCCAATGGATCCCGCTCGAAAGCGCCGCTTCTTCGAGCTCATGGTCGCAATGGGATATACCGAGATCGAAGTGGGCTATCCCTCAGCCTCACAGACCGACTACGACTTTGTGCGCCTGATCGCGGACACGGATATCGCACCGGAGCATGTCACGATCGTGGTGTTCACGCCGGCACGACGTGACCTTATCGAGCGGACCGTTGAGTCGGTGCGCGGGATCCGGAACCCCGTGGTCATCCACATGTACACGGCAACGGCTCCCACCTGGCGCGACACGGTACTGGGGAAGGACCGGGACGTGCTCACCGAATTGATCCTCGCCGGAGGCCGTGACGTGCGGGAATTCGCGGGCGATGCGCCGAACATGCGCTTCGAGTTTTCACCGGAGGTCTTCAACCTCACGGAGCCCGACTACGCGCTGGAGGTGTGCGATGCGATGACGACGCTGTGGGACGCGACTCCCGAGCGCCCCGTGATCTTGAACCTGCCCGCCACTGTGGAGATTGCGACGCCGAACGTCTACGCCGATCAAATCGAGTACATGCACCGCAACCTGGCGCGGCGCGACAGTGTCATCCTTTCAGTGCACCCGCACAACGATCGCGGGACCGGGATCGCCTGTGCTGAACTCGCCGTGCTGGCAGGGGCTCAGCGAGTAGAAGGCTGCATTTTCGGCAATGGGGAACGCACCGGCAACGTCGACATCGCGACGCTCGCACTGAACCTCCACGCTCAGGGTATTGACCCCATGATCGACTTCTCGGACATTGATGAGATCCGTCGCACCGTCGAACACGCGAACCGGATCGAAATCCACCCCAGGCACCCCTACGTTGGGGATCTCGTTCACACGGCATTCAGCGGCACCCACCAGGATGCGATCAAGAAGGGCTTCGCCGAGCACCGCTCCCGCGCCGAGTCCACCGGCGTCAGCGAGAGTGAACTCGAGTGGCGCGTCCCCTACCTGCCCATCGATCCGGCAGATATTGGGCGGAGCTACGACGCGGTCATTCGGGTGAATTCGCAGTCAGGCAAAGGGGGCATCGCCTACCTGCTGGAAACGGAATACGGGATCGAGCTCCCGCGCCGATTCCAGATCGAGTTTGCCAGGCGGGTGCAAACGCACACGGATGAGCACGGTGCCGAGGTGGACGCTGCTGAGTTGCTCGCGATCTTGGGGCGGGAGTATCTCGATGCTGGTGTGAGTGGCGCAGATCAGAGCAGCAGCAATCCCGCCGGCGGCGAGCGGGAGGGCGCACGCGGGGACCGGATTGCCCTCACCAGCCACGAAACGACGTCCGACCCCAGCGGCACCTGCACCCGCGTCACGCTGAGTGTCGACGGGCTCTCCAGCACTCACGAACTGAGTGAGGGCGGACCAGTCGCGGCGCTTGCAGCGGTGCTGTCTCGGCGCAGCGTAGGGATCGAAGTCCTGAGCCTGCACCAGACGAGCGTCGGCACGGGGGCCGACAGCGCGGCACTGACCCTGCTCGAGTACCGTGGCGCCGATGGGGCTCCGCAGTGGGCCGCCGGATCCTCGCCATCAGTGTTGGGCGCCAGCCTCTCCGCCGTGGTTCGCGCAGCGAACCGCGTGTACGGGGTGGCTGACCGCGAGAGGGGTGAGTCCCCGCTGCAAGCGATGAGTGCGGTGTGATGCAGAGCGGCCGGTCCGGGGAGACAGACACGACGATCCAGGGTGTGTGGCTCCCCGGCCGATCGCTGCGTGCGCCGCTCCGGCCGCACCGCTTCGCCACCGCGCACGTTTGCGGCCCTCATTCCACTGCTATCACAGCTGTGATAATTTCGGGAGATGGCCCACCTCGATCTCTCAGGCATCAGCTATACGCTCCCCGACGGCCGACCGCTGCTGAACGACGTTTCGCTGCGCGTCGGCGCTGGGGAACGCGTTGCACTGATCGGCGCCAATGGCGCGGGCAAGTCGACCCTCCTCAAGATCGCACTCGGCGAGCTCACTCCCGAGGAGGGCGCGGTCGCTCGCAGCGGCAGCGTCGGCGTGATGCGCCAGTTCATCACGGGAGACACCGTGCGCGGCCTCCTCCTCGGCACTTCGCCCCCGCCGTCCGCGCTGCAGCCGCGCGACTCAATGCGGCAGAGCAGGCCATGATCGCGGAGGGTACGGAAGCCAGGCAAATGGCGTTCGCCCGTGCGCTCACCGCGTGGGGCGAGGCCGGCGGCTACGACGCCGAGGTTTTCTGGGACGTGTGCACCACCTCTGCGCTGGGCCTCTCGTATGACCAAGCAGCCGAGCGGGCCCTTGAAACGCTGTCAGGAGGCGAACAAAAGCGGCTCGTGCTTGAAGCGCTCACCCGCGGTCCTGACGATCTCCTCATCCTCGACGAACCAGACAACTTCCTCGACGTCCCAGCGAAGCGTTGGCTCGAAGATCGACTCCGCGAGTCAGCGAAAAGCGTGCTATTCGTGAGCCACGACCGCGAACTCCTCGCACGTTCAGCCACGCAAATCGCAACGCTAGAGCTCGGCGCAGCCGGCAGCACAGCGTGGGTTCACGCTGGCAGCTTCCGCACGTACCATGCCGCCCGCGAGGCACGTTTCGCCAGGCTTGACGAGTTGCGCCGCCGCTGGGACGAGGATCACGTCAAACTGCGCGCCCTCGTGCAGATGTACAAAGACAAGGCAGCCTATAACTCTGACATGACCTCGCGCTACCGCGCCGCACAGACCCGCCTCGCCCGCTTCGAAGATGCGGGCCCGCCGCACGAGCAGCCCCGCGAGCAGAAACTTGAGATGCGGCTGCGGGGTGGCCGCACTGGCAAACGCGCGGTGGTGTGTGAGCAGCTTGAGCTGACGAACCTTATGTTCCCGTTCGATGCCGAGGCGTGGTACGGGGATCGCATCGCGGTGCTGGGCGCGAATGGATCAGGCAAGTCTCACTTCCTGCGCCTCCTCGCCGCCGGCGGCAGTGATCCCGACGTCGAACACGAGCCTGTGGGCGATCTCCCCATCGATCCCGTCGCACACGAGGGCACCGCCCGGCTCGGCGCGCGCGTACGACCCGGCTGGTTTGCGCAGACCCAACGTCGGCCGGATCTCTCCGGCCGCACCCTGCTTGAGATCCTGCACCGCGGGGACGAACACCGGGCAGGCAAAGCACGCGAGGAAGCCGCTAGGGCACTCGCCCGCTATGAACTTGCCCAGTCGTCCGAGCAAACGTTCGACTCGCTCTCCGGCGGACAGCAAGCGCGTTTCCAGATCCTGCTCCTTGAGCTCGGCGGGGCAACGCTGCTGCTGCTCGATGAGCCTACCGACCACCTGGATCTCGACTCCGCCGAGGCGTTGCAGCAGGCGCTCGCGGCGTTCGATGGCACCGTGCTCGCGGTAACTCACGACCGCTGGTTTGCGCGGGACTTCGACCGGTTCTGGGTGTTCGGAGAAGACGGCGAGGTCTACGAATCAGACACTGCGGTGTGGGATGAGGGGCGCGTGGTGCGGAAGCGCGGCTAGCATCATGGCCACCCGAGTGAACGCCGATGTGCAGCGAGCGCGGATTCTGGACGCTGCTCTGCGGCGCATCGCACACGGCGGAATCGCAGAATTGTCGCTGCGCAAAGTGGCAGGCGAATCCGGGATCAACGTCGGTTCCGTGCGGCACTACTTTGACGGCGCCGACGCGCTGCTCACCGCGGCGGCCGCGGAGGCGGCGAAGCGAATCGAGGCGCGGATCGATGGCAGCACCATCGAGCGGCTGCATGGCCTTCGTGGCGAGGCCGCCGTCGAGGCGTTGTTGGTACTGATTGAAGAGCTCCTCCCCGGTGATGAGCAGCGCAGGACCGAAACCATCGCGGTGCTCGAACTCGTCGTCGCCTCCCGAACCCGGGCGCCCTTCGCCGCGGCGGCAGCACAGATGGGGCGCGATCTGCGCGACACGCTTGCCGCAGCACTCCACGCCCTCGGTGCCGCGGACCCGACTGGTGATGCCCGGTTTCTTGCTTCACTCATCGCCGGGCTCACACTCGATGCCATCACGCCGCACGGTGACTTCGGCGACGCTGCCGGAGGAGCCCCCACTGAGACGAGCACCGCCCGTATTCGAGCGGTGCTGCGGCCGCAGCTGCGCCGGGTGCTGGGAGTCAGTCGCTGAATCACCTCGCCACCGCAGCCCACGCCACAGGCGCTACGCACGCCTCAGTGCGCCAATCTCCGCCCCCTCGGCATCGAACACCACGAGCGTGTCACCGTCCACGGTGGCGCTCGCAGCGGTGGAAAGCCAAGTATCGACGCCCTCGCACATTTTGCGTGTGGTGGCGAACTGTCCAAATGAGAACGTGTCCTCGGCGATCTCACCCGTGCCAACCATCGTGTTGCAGCCGTCAGATCCGGAGAACGTCCCGTCTGCAGTGATCTCGAGAGATGGAGGCTGATCCCCCGAACCTTCCCAGGTCCCGGAAAACGATGCTCCTGCCGCGCAGCCCGACAGCCCCAAGAGCGCGGCAGCGGCGATACTCGCAGTGGCGATGTACAACGGGGTGCGACGCATAGCGGCTCTTTTCTCTCAGCGTGGGAGCTCTTCTGTGAGCAGTGTATTCGAGCCGGCACGGCGCTGATGTGTGCTCGGCGCATCTGCGCACGCTCGACCTTCACCTTCGCCGCCTTCCAGCGTACGCTGAGGGCATGGCCCTGCACTGGAAACTCGTCGTCGACAGCACCGATCCGCACGCTCAGGCAGATTTCTGGGCCGCCGCTCTTGACTACCACGTCGAAGATCCGGGCGCGCTCGTGTCTGAACTGCTGCACCTCGGCCGCTTGCCTGAGGCCGATGCCGTCACACACCTTGGCACGCAGCGCTTCGCCGCCCTTGCCGCGGTGCGCCACCCCGACGATCCGTTCGATTCGCACTCGGGTGCTGGGCTTGGCCGACGGATCCTGTTCCAGCGCGTGCCCGAACACAAACAGGGGAAGAACCGGCTCCATATCGACGTCCATAATGGGGGCGGGGACCCTGACACCCTCGCAGCGAGACTTGAGGCCTTCGGCGCGACTCGCGTCGAGTTCATTGACGAGGGCCCCATCGGCCGGTGGTGGATCATGCAGGATCCCGAGGGCAATGAGTTCTGCGCGATCGGCTGAGACGGCAGGGGAACACCACCCGTCCTAGATCACTCGTCGGGTGAGCGCGTGTGGCTGAAGAGACGGGTGTCTGCAGCCACACGCGCTCACACCACCGGCATACCGGCTCGCACCTAGGCCAACATCCCTCGCCACACGAGCTCCAACGCCGTGCGCACCCGCTCCTGCACCTCCGGCTCCCTGAGACTCTCACCTCGCACCACGATCTGGTAGTACGCGACCCCCGCGATCGCATCGAACGCAGCTGCCGGATCGAGGTCGGTGCGCAGCTCACCCCGCGCCACCGCTGCGGCGAGCGCTCGCTCAAGCGGCACTCTGCGACGCGACACGTGCCCCTCCCAGTACGTGCGCTGCAACTCCCGATCCGCCATCACGAGCCTGATCCGCTGCCGCATGCGCGCCTCCACGGCACGATCTGAAGCGGTCAGGATCGGATCCCCGAACATCGACTCGACCACAAGCTCTCTGAGATTTCCCGTCTCCGGGAGATCTGGCGGCATCACGCGGCCAGTGTCGAGCGCGGCCGCGATCAGTGTGGCGAGCGAGGGCCAACGCCGGTAGAGCCCCGCACGGCTCACCCCGCTTTCCGCGAGCACCTTGGAGACCGTCACTTCCTCCTCTGCGTCGATCAGCGCGAGCGTTGCCGTTCGGAGGCGTTCGTCCAATTCCTCGTCGCGCGGGCGGCCTGGCCCCCTCGCGCGCTGTGAGGCTGCGGGAGCTGGGTTCGAGCCCTGATCCGGATGCTGCAGCAGATACGGTTCCGTGACTCGGTGCGAGCGGTGCAGCCAGTCCCGTGAGACTCATGCGCCGAGCGCCCGGTCCCGCAGCCGCGTGACCGTCGCGTCGGTGAGGCCCGCCGCGTAGAGCGGCGCGAGCGGGTCGGAGTGTTCAGCACGGAGCGCGGTGAGCAGCATTCGCATCGACTCTTCCATTCCGGCCTCGAGCAGGTCTCCCATCCCCTCCCTCCTGTCAGCCCCGGTCGGGTCGTAGCCCAGTTCGAGCGCTGCGAACATCTCGGCCATCACCGGCCTGGTCCGCGCGACGATCGCCGGCATATTCGGCCCGGTGCGCCCGTAGTCTGCAACGATTTCCTGGTCGGTAGCGCCGAGCGTGAGGAGGAGGACTGCGGCGAGCACACCCGTGCGGTCCCGCCCCGCGGAGCAGTGAAATGCTGTGCTGCCCTCCGCATCCGCAATCACAGTCAGCGCGGCTACGAGCTGCGAAGCCGCTTCGGAGACCATCGACGTGTACATCCTGCCCATGTGCTCGTGGTTGAGCGCCAGAGAGTCTTTCGGCATCGATGCACCGACGTGTGCGATCAGTGGGAGGTGGTGGTAACTCACCGGGTAGCCCGCCAGCGGGCCGCGGCCCGTGATTGCGGCCTCGGTGTCCGAGCGTAGGTCGATGACTGCGGTGAGTCCGTCACGAACGAGGGCCGCCGCCGCCGTCTCGGTGATCGTGGCGAGATCGTCTGCGCGAATCGCGATTCGCGGGCGCAGCCGTCCGCCCGTGATCGGGATGCCCCCGAGATCCCGCAGGTTGACGGGTGCACTGAGCGTGATGCTGGTCATGAGATTCTCCTTCGGATGAGGGCGCTGCCCTGGTCAATCGCGGTCACGAGCACGATGATGCAGATGATGATCGCGCTGAGGTGGCCGTAGTCGTACATTCGCATGGCGGTGGTGAGTTCCAGGCCGATACCGCCCGCTCCAACGAGGCCAAGGATCGTGGCACCACGAACGTTGCCCTCGAACAGCAGCAGCGTGTATGAGACGAGCAGCGGGGCCGCTTGCGGGAGCACGCCATACTGGATGACCTGGCGCGGGGAGGCACCCACTGCCTGCATCGCGACGATCGGGCCCTCGTCGACGGACTCCATGGCCTCCGCGAAGATTTTGCCGATCGACCCGAGGGAGCCGAGTGTCATGGCCAGGATGCCGGCGAATGGGCCCAGACCCACTGCCGAGACGAACATCAGGGCAAACACGAGATCCGGTACTGAGCGAATGATGTTCATCATCCAGCGAGCCGGGTAGTACAGCCAGCGCGGTGAGAGGTTCGATGCCGCTGCAAACGCCACGAAGAGCGACAGCGCGGCGCCGAGCACCGTACCGACCACGGCCATCTGGAACGTCTCGATGAGCAGCTCAACGATCGTGCCGAACTTCGAGAAGTCTGGTGGGAACAGTCGGGAGAGGAACTCTCCCATGTTCACGGCACCAGCCCCAAGTTTCGCGAAGTTGAACTGGGCACCCGTGAACGACCAGATCAGTAGCAGCACCGCGAGCGGGATGCCGAGCATGAACCTGGCCCGCGGTACCGTGAACGCTCGTTCCATGCGAGCGCGGTCAGCGGGGTCGAGCGCTGAACCAGTGCGTTCAGGAGCGTCCTGGCGGTTAGACGCTGAGGCGGACATGCGCGCTCCCAGGGTGGGGTGGTGAGGCGGGAGCGGAGTCGCGTGCGTCATCCGCATATAACCCGGCGAGATCAGCGGAGCAGAGGTGTGCGGTGCGTCCGGTGACCACGATCTCTCCGTGCCGCAGCCCGACAATCCGGTCGCTGTTCTCCAGCGCGAGTGGCAGCACATGCAGACTGACGAGCACGGGGATCCCGTCCTCTCGCGCGATCCCCCGCAGCAGTTCAAGCACAGTTCCCGCAAGCTTCGGATCGAGCGACGCCACCGGTTCATCCGCAAGAATGATGCTCGGCTGCTGCATCAGTGCCCGCGCGATCGCCACACGCTGCTGCTGCCCACCGCTGAGCGAACGGGCAGGCTCGTTGGCCTTGTGCGCGATCCCCACCCGATCGAGCAGCGAAAGCGCCTGTCGGCGGTGCGCACTCGAGAAACCGCCGACCAGGTTGATTGCGCCCGCTCCGTGCAGCGCACCGGTGAGCACGTTCGTGAGCACGCTCAAGCGTGGGATCAGGTTGAACTGCTGGAACACCTGACCGGTCTTTGAGCGCAGTGTGCGCATTTCCCCGCGCGCGAGGTTCGTGACGTCGTGTCCGGCCACCCGCACGGCGCCGGCTGAGATGGGAGCGAACCCGGTGAGACTCTTCATCAGCGTGGACTTCCCGGATCCAGAAGCCCCGAGCAGCGCGACAGTCTCGCCTGGGAACAGGTCGAGATCGACCCCGGCCAGTACGGCCCGTTCTTCGTAGGAGACGCGCAAGCCACGCACGGTGACGAGCGGCATCGCGGCGCGCAGCTCAGCTGTGGACGGGCCGCTCACGTGAGATCCTGGAGTTCAACACCCGCGACCGCAGCAATGTCAGCGAACGAGGAGAACACGTCCGGCTTGGGCGCGATCTCCACGTCGAGGCCGATAAACGATCCATATGCGGCGAGCGCCTGAGCGTTCTCCGGTGAGAAGACCTTCGGAATCGCCTCCTCCAGTTGCGAGCGCGTCCTCTCGTCGAGGGACTGGCGCGCAAGCACGGTGCCCATCACATCCATCGCTGGGCTCTCGCCGATGCCGCGCCACTCCCCCTCAGCGAAGGGGAACATTGGTGCGCCCATCTCGGTGAGCATGATCGCAGTGCAAGCCGCGTCAACCTGCCCCTGCGCCAACGCAGCGAAGCTCCCCTCGTGGCCGCCCGCAAAGACCGCCTCGTAGTCGGTGCCCTGTTCGAGACCGGCCTCGTGCAACATATACACGGGCATGAAGTAGCCGGAGCTTGACGCCTGATCGGCGAATGCGATCGTCTGCCCCGCGAGATCCTCGAGTTGCTGTACCGGCGAACCGTCGAGCACCACACACGTGGAGACTGGATCCGCGCTGCCCTTCCACGCGAGCAGGGCGTCCACCTCTCCAGTATTAACCGCCAGCGCGGAAGGGAAGCCACTCATAATCCCAATGTCAACGTGATCTGCGCGGATCGCTTCGACCACGCTCAGGTAGTCGGGCACATCAGTGACCTCGACGGTGCGGCCAGTCTCCTGTTCGAGCAGATCGACGAGCGCCTCGATCGGGTTCGCCTGAGTGGGATCGTCGGAGACGGGGAGCGTCGCGATCGTGATTGGGGCGTCTGCGTCCGAGGCCACCTCGGCGCCTGCCGAGCTGGTACCGGTACCCGACTGACACCCGGTGAGGGCGAGCGCGGCGAGACTGAGCACTGCAACCGCTGGGAGAGTGATGCGACGCATGAGAACCTTTCAAAGCTTGCTACGGGTGAGCTCGGGAATTTCGAGATCACCTGTATTCAAGCTCCGGAAGGTGTCCGGGAATTACGAGACCGGCGGACTCAGAATGGAACGCCGGGAGAACACTGCATGAACTGGGCGCCGGGGCGGGGCACACGCGTGCTGCGAGGCCCCGCCCCTCAGCACGCCACTAGTCGTTGAGGTAGAAGGTGCTTTCAGGATCTTCGGCGATCCGGAGCGTGGCGGCTGCATGCGCGCGCACGCTCGCATCCCCGCTTCGTGTGGCGGCTTCGAGGACGGGAGTGCCGGCCTCCCCAAGCGCGACAAAGGCGCGCGCCAGACTGCGCTGCACGTCAATATCTCCGCGGCCCAGCTCTCGCGCCAAATCCTGTGCGAGCGCTGCTGCTTCATCTGCTGGCACGAAGCCGACTGCGGTACGCCAGGCAGCGCGGGCCACTTCGTCGTCGGTGTCGTGGAGGTGCTCCGGAGTGATGTGTTCCCAAGCCACCGGATCGCCGATCTTTGAGAGCGTGTGCAGCGCTTGACTGCGGCCCTGCGCCGCGATCGAGCGCAGGGCGCTGAGCACCAGTGGGAGTGTCGCCTCCGGCGGGTGGCGCACGAGTGCCCACGTGAGCATCTCCCGCACCTGGAAATCAGGCTCGATCTCGCACCTGGCGACCAGCACCGGCACATCCGCCGGCTCAGGGTAGGTGCCTGCTTTGAGCGCGGCGTTCAAGCGCTCCTGCGGGTCGGGCTTGCCGAGCGCGATGGCGAGCGTCGTCGCCATCGCGGTCTCGTCGGGGCGCTCTGCCGAACCGTCCGGGCTCAGGCTGTGCGCCGTCGTGTGTGTGGCATCGCTCCCATTGCTCGTTCCACTGCTGTGCTCGGTCATGGTGGCTCTCCCCCGTCGTGCTCGTGTCCGCGGTCTCCTGGCAGCGTATCGCGCAGGGCTGAAGCTCGCACCAGCGTGTGCGCCGCGCCGACGAGGAGTTCCGCTAGTCTCGGCAGTATGCAATTGACGACGTCGATGGTCTATGGCGGGCCTGACGCGGTGGCGCGCTTTCCGTTGGAACTGAAGCATGCACTGCGAGATCGCTTCGCCGAGGTCCAGCTCATCGGCATCGACACGCTCGATGTGATGATCCGCGTCGGTGGCCTCATCACCCCAGCGGAGGGCGACGGCGGTGTGCATAATCTGCGGCGCCGCAGCAGTGACGGCCGCATCACAGCAAACATCGTGATTCCAGCTTCCGAACTGGAGCACGGCGGAATCGGTGTGGTCACTGGCTATCTGAACGAGCTCGCAGACCGGGTGGGTGCGAGGCTTCAGGCCGCTGGCACCCCTGGTAACGAGGCGACTGCACAGCTTCGGGCTGCAATTCAGCTCGCCATAGCGGACGCCGCCGCGAGCTGAGGGCCCGGGGCAAAGACCGGGCCGCGAGCCCGAACCCACGCACGAGCACGCCTCCTGCGTCGCCCACCACCCTCCGCAAGCCGCAAGCCGCAAGCCGCAAGCATTGTGCATTGTGCATTGTGCATTGTGCGCAGGCATATTGTCCGCGTATGAAAAAACGCACACGGTGCCACAACACCCTGCCGTGTTGACTATGGCAATGCGTCAGATTCACACGGACATCGGCTCCGACACCGACACCACACACGCCCCAGGCATGCCTGCCGCACTCCGGCTCGCGTTCAGTGTCTATGTAGCGCTACTGATCTGGACTATCGTGTGGAAGCTCGGGATGCCCGACTTCGGCGGACACGGGGTGCGCCGGATCAAGCTGATCCCATTCGTCTCGTCTGGCTACACCGGCGCCAGCGTCCCGTTGGAGGTCCTCGCCAACGCACTCCTGTTTGCGCCCTTCGGGGTGTTCCTCCGGCTCCTCGCGCCTGCCTGGCCGTGGTGGCGTGCGGCCACCGCGCTCGCCTGTGCCAGTCTGGGACTCGAATCGCTGCAGTTCATCCTCGATGTTGGCATTTCAGACACCACCGATGTGATCATGAACACCGCTGGAGGGCTCGTGGGGTTCGCAGTGTGCGCCGCGCTGGGACGCAGCAGTGGGAGCCGGAGCCTGCTGGTACGACTGTGCTCAGGCGGCACCCTCATCGCAAGCGTGGTGGCCGTCACCTGGTTCGTCTCCCCGCTGCAATTCGGACAGCCCGATGTGTGGGTGGAGCACCCGTCAACGCCTGGGTACTCGCACCACCAGAGTGGATAGCGGCAGTCCGTGCCGCGCCCGGCAGATCGCCTGGCTCTGCCCCGCGCACTAGGCAGAGCCAGACAGCTTCTGAACTATGCCAGATTCGTGACCACCACTCGGGCGATCTTCGGGTCTTTCAGCGACGCGTACCCTTCGTTGATCTCCCCGAGCGAGATCTCCTTCGACACCAGCGAATCGAGTTCGAACCGGCCCTCAAGGTACAGCTTGGCGTAGAGCGGGATATCCCGTTTCGCGGTCGTCGATCCCATGTAGACGCCCTCGATCCGGCGTTTGTTGCTCAGCATCTCAAGCGAGGACACTGCGACGGTGGTCGTCGGATCCAGCAGTCCGATCAGGTACAACCCACCGCCGGGTGCCACCATCTGCAATCCCTGCTCCGTCACCGGGCCGACACCGACGAAGTCGAACACCGCATCCGCGCCGACTCCCGTGATCGCCATGACTTCGGCGATCGGATCAGACGTCTGGGAGTTGATGACGTGCGTTGCCCCGAAATCCTGCGCCCGGGTGAGTTTATCGTCTGCAATGTCGATCGCGATGATCGTCGCGGCGCCTGCGGTCACGGCTCCGTTGATTGCGTTCAGTCCAACTCCGCCCAGGCCGATCACGACGACCGCGTCTGAGGGCTGGACATTCGCCGTATTGAGCACGGCGCCAGCACCGGTGACCACGCCACACCCCAGCAAGGCTGCCTGCGGCCATGGCATTTCCTCTGGTACGCCTGCGAGCTGATTCTCGTGCACGAGCACCTGCTGAGCGAAGCCGCCCAACCCCATCCCCTGCGCGACGGCCGCACCGTTCTCGCTGAGCCGCGGCGCCTCATCCGCTCCGCGCAGCGTTGCAGCGGGGTTCTCGCACAGCCCTGTGCGTCCCTCGATGCACTTGCCGCAGGCGCCACAGTACTGCACAAGGCAGCCAACGACGTGGTCCCCGAGCACGAACTGCGTCACGTCCGGACCGACTGCCGTTACCACGCCGGCAACTTCGTGCCCGAGCAACATCGGCGGTTGATAGCCGAGATCGTGGTTGGCAGCGAGTTCGTCCGAGTGGCACAGCCCCGAGGCCTTCACCTCGACGAGCACTTCGCGGCCGATGGGATCCGCAATCTCGATCTCGGCGAGCTCGAAGCCTGTGCCCAGTTCACGAACCAATGATGCTTTCATCGTGCACCTCTCATCTTCATTCTCCGTCGGGAGATCCGACGGCGGTCTCGGGATCGCGGTACAACCAGGTCGGCAGCATCGCGAAGAGCTGCTGCGCGAGCGCGTCGTCCGTGAGGTCTCCTGGCGCTTGCAGCCAATCGGTGAGCGTCCCGGTGACCGCGTGCGCAAGGTAGTTCGCCACGAACTGCGGATGGATGCCCGGCGGAGGCGTGAGTGTGGCCATGTGGTCGAGGAGAGCGGCGCGAACCGCGGTGGCGGTGCTGTGCGCGGCCGCTGCCCCACCTCCGAGCGCGAGCGCTGCGAGGTACAGCGCTCGATTCGCGCTGAAGTGAGCGACGAGCCGGTGGTGCGCCTGCAGCATCGCGTGAAGTGGGTTGGTGCCGCGCTCAATGGCTGCGGCCTCAGCGATCTCGTGGATCCGGGACTGCTGCAGATGGAGCGCGAAATCCGGGAGGTCGGCGAAATGCACATAAAACACTGACCGGCTCACCCCAGCCTCACGCGTGAGCGAGCTCACCGAGCAGGTGAGCCCGCCCGCGCTGAGCCTCTCAGCCGCGGCGTAGAGCTTTGCGTGGACTGCGGCGCTGCGCGGATCCGACGGAGGAAGGGCCGGATCAGCGCGGCGCTGCGCGGCTGGAGCGCTGTGCGGTGCGTCGTCGACCATGCGGCCAGACTACGCCCTTCATAGACAAGTGTCCATGAAATAAGTTCATCGGAGTGCGTAGCGCCCCGCAGGGAGTCAGCACAGCACACCCCGCGCCCGAACACGCGTCCCGCACCCTCGCAATCACCCCTCGATCCGATGGGCGACAGGCGTTCAGGCGTTCAGGCGTTCAGGCCGAGAAGCCGACAGTCCTGCGGAGCGATGAACCGGTGGCACTGTGAGTCGATGACGCCGCCAAGCGATGACACCGCGAAGCGGTCACACCGTGAGCCGATGCCTGTTTGAGCCGATGTCTGTATGAGCCGATGACGCTGTGAGCCGACACCTGCATGAGCCGATGAAGAGTTGTGACGTTCCCTCACCGAGGGCTGAGCTGGATCTCGGGAACGATCGAAAGCGCCCGGGGGGGGACGCAGTTTGGGTCGAGACCAGGAGGCCGCTTGGAGGATCCGGTTGATTTCCGGTCTCCGCCGATCGTCTCGAGAACTCACGGATTCCCTTGTGTTTACAGGGAACCGGGCGGTTCACTTAGTACGAGTGTAGTCGGTTGGTGGCGGTTCTTGGCGGGTGATTTAGGTGGGTTTCTGATGGGTCAGGCATTGGGCGCTCACGACAAGAACAATTAACGGGCGTGAGCGGGATCCGAATGACGTGAGGATCACTGAGCGTCCGCCTGCTTTCGCGGTTCTCCTGGAGGTCGTTCTACGGCATGCGCAGACGCAGTGATGTCCGCCACGCCGCCGATACCAACGGCTGGCGCATCGCGGGGTGCTTTGGGACTGAGCCAGCCACTCCACGGCAAGTGCAAGGCGGTGGTCAAGGCCAGAACGCGTTTTGCTTCGGGACGGCTCCCGAAAACGAGAGAGGTGTTACTTGTCCCCCTCGTGCGGCGCGACGACGCAGAGGACTAGTGCCTCAGCCGGATATCCTGAGTAGGTGAATCCGCTTGCTCCGTTCGACCGCCAGGACCCATGTTGGTGCGGGTCCGGAAAGACGTATCGTCTATGCCACAAGCGATTCGCAGCACCACGTCATCCACCAGGAGCGCCTGTCAGGCCTGACGACGATGAATTCATCAGTCTGAGTCCGGATGTTCAGCTAGCGCGGACTGCTATCCCTTCGATGATGCCTGCCGGCACCCCACTCACCCTGCCGCCGGACGGGCCTACCCAGCGACCTCTGGGAGCTACCGCGTTCGACCGAGCTGTGGCATCCTCCAGGCCCGACGATGACCCAGCGACGGCTCAGGAGTTAGGACGCACACGAGTTGCTCTATTGCGCGAACTCGCTGCCCTCCCCGAAAGCGATGAACCCCTGAAGGACAGATACATCGAAGCGATTGCGTCGTTTGCGGTGGACGCGTGGAAGACGTCAAGCTCGCTCCGTCAACTGATGCCGCACCGGACCATCCTTTGGAATGAGGAGTTGGCAGTCAACAAGCTCATCGGACGCACCATGCTTCTCGCTGACCATGTTCTCTACCCAGACAGTCTGCTCCGTGAGCTTCGATCCACGCCGACGGCGCGGAGGGTGAGAGCGCTCGCCAACGAAGAGATGGAGTTTCAGCACCTTCTGCGCGGCGGGCACGTGCTTCCAATGCCGGACAGCGTCGCCGAATTCATCGGCGGCAGATCGATCCACGACGCGACCGAACTTGCTCTCGCTAACGACTCCCTGGTGCGGTTTGTCCGGTCTCAGCTCGTGGTGGAAGGACCCAGCGCCCGTGAGGTCTTGTTCATCAACGCTGTGGATGACATCGAGCACAGCCCGGGTATGTGGTTCTACGGCCATACGGATCCTGAATCGATCACTGAGGCTGACAGATCCATTGGCTTTCGAATGCTCCAGCCTTATGACCCGAAACACGACTATTCAGCCTGGATCAAGAAGGAGTCAGACACCGCTCTAGCGAACTATCTGCAACGCACGGAGCGGCGGCTAGCAGTAGCCGACGTGCTCGGGTCCGAGTACATTGCCGCCTCTCCTTTCGAAGCGCGCATGCTCCAACGCAGAGATAGCAGTAGGCCCAGTCTTGCGAATACAGCGCTGTGGGCAGATGTACCTTCGCTGGCGAACCTCGGATCGAAGGACCTCGCGCGCATGCTGTCGGCTGAGGACGCAGTGGAAGACCTGCGAGTGCGAGTGCGCATCGCAATGGAGAGCGCCCCAGACTTCGGTTCTCAGATCTCCTCCATCCGTGCTGTAGCCTCCGACATAGAACAAGCTTCGCGAGTGTTGAACAAGCGCATGGGAACGTATCGCAGCTTTGCCCTCACCGCGCCGGTGATCGCTGGCGGCATGGGTCTAGTCGTGGGCTCAGCGGGTGGTGTGGCGGGTTTCGCGGGTGCGGCACTCGGACTGGTCGGGGCCATCAGCCCCGCCATTGGGGAACGATTGAACCAACGCCGCGAGGCAGCGTTCCTCTTCACGATGCCAAAGCGAAAGCGCAAGTAGGCGGGATTCCCACCGCTCGAGCAAGGTTTTACACTCGGATGCTTCAGTTGGGCGCCTGTCAAACCTACGTGTCACACCAGGACGCCGCATGCACCGCAATCGCGACAGACCACGACCCGACAGCGGCTTGAAACACCGAGTGAGCACACTATGGAGGAGAGCGCTGGGCTCTCGGAGAGAGTAGTTGCGAAGGGACGTTCCTGGCGAACTGGGGCTGCAAGGGGGTCTGTTACTTATGCTTCGTCATGCGAGCCACGGGTTCTCTTGACTCGCGGCTCGCGGAGTTTGAGGAATGGCACCATCAATCGGCGCGTCCAAGAGGAAGAATTCGTTGCGGTACGGATCTTGCTAGGAGACACCGAGGTACATCTTGGCTAGCTCGATAAGCGAACCCGCTATGACGTTGGACGGAACCGCTGCCCCGACTGCGACCGACCCCGCCCGAACTTTTTCCAAGAAGGCCTTACCTCGTGGCTTGTCTACGGACTTTTCTTCTTCAATGATTGCAGTGAACTCAGTAACTTCGGCATCGTTGAGCCCGAGGGCGCGAACCTGACGTCCGAGTTCTTCAAGGTTCCCCTTGATGATGCTCTTTTGTGCAATGTCAGAACCGGTAGCGATATTCGCGCCGTGCCCGTAAATATTGTTGGTGGTGTTGAAGACAACGGGCGCAACTGCCGTGTTCTTCGCAACAGACGGGCCGTCCATGCTGCCCGCATCAGGAAAGCTCTCTTGAAGCTCGAGAGCGAACTCCATTGCCTTTGAACGCACAGTGTCAATGACCCCAAGCAGCGACTGGCGCGTTACTACGTTCCATGCACCAAACAAGCCATGGAACTGTATAGCAAATGCCCCGGTTTCTTCGTATTGCCTGACCCTCCAAGCCGGCCACTGCACTTGGGCATCCTCGTCAGATTCAGCGAACGACTGAAGCGTAATGAGCGGCTGGCGCATATCGATCGTGAAGTCATCCTCGAACCCCGGATACGGCGGCAACTGCTTCTTGATCTGGCTCTGCATCGGGCCAGTAAAATGACCCATTACACTGGTAGCCATCTTCCTGTAGTCAGGAAGTTCGGCGTCGTCGGGGTAGCCTTGAAGCTCTTGCTTTACCCAGGCAACCACCCCTGGAGCACCAATCCGTGTTGCAGCGACCTGTACTTTCCTTAGCAAATCGGGTGTCTTCATGCTCTCATCGCTACTGCCGTCGATGATCTGATCCAGAAGAGTCGCCATGGGCGTAGCTTATCGACTGACATCTTGCCCTGCTCGTGACTGCTCTCTACAGCAAATGGCCGTTCATCGGCACCAGGCTCGCCACCGCCGAGGCATCAGCAATTCCGGGAACGCCTCCTTCGGCAGAATTGACGCCAGTCAACTGTCAGCTACGAAGTGGGTATGAAACCGAGTGCTCACGATCACCACGACCTAGCTGGCGCACACCTCTATGAGACGCGACGGTCACATGCCACCAGCCGTCTACGCGAATAGAACTCGGCCGTCCGAAGAAGCGTCTAGTTGGGGTCACCGACCAAGCGCAAGAACCTGGTTCGAATCGCTTCTTCCCCGCCCTCGAGGATCTCGCGAACGTTCTCCTTAACGACAGCCTGCTGCAAAGTGCCAGAAGCTTCGATTGCAGGCAACGTGTCTTTATGCTCCAGAACCAAAATGTTCTCTGCACCAGAGGTAACAACCACGTTGGCGTTGTGCGTAGACACAATCAGCTGCCGACCCTGCTTGATCTTTTTGAGCGTCTCTACTGCGAGGTACCTGATCAGTTTGTTCTCAAGATCGTCTTCGGGCTGATCCAGCAGCAGTGGCTCGTTTCCCATCTGAAGAATGACAGCGAGAAGTGCTGCTGTCTTTTGGCCCGGCGAACCTCGGTCAACGGCAATGAAATCGGCTTTCCCGTTTGCCTGATACATGACTCGAATAAGATCCTCCGGGAACCACAGCATGATGTCCGTAACCAGATCGAAGGTATCGACCGAGGCGAGCCTGGTGTAGAACCGAGCATTGATCTTCACCTCGGCCGCCAGTTCGGACTGTTGGCCAAGTTCAACGAACGCAACCAACTTTTCTTTGAAGGTCGGTACATCTTTCGAGAACCGCGGATCCTGCGGGACCTTGTTACTGATCAAAGACGGGAGACCATCTTGAGCGAAGGCGCTCTCAAACGAATCTGGCGTCTGGAGCAAGGTTCGTAGCTCATCACCGACCTCGACAACACTTGCCTGTTCGAAGACCTGCAACTTCGTGCGTGTGCCTTGGGTTGTGTTGAGCCGATCTGCACAGCCTTTTCTGCGCTCAAAGAGTTCATTCCGCTTGGTCTGAACTTCTTGGCGAATCCCGGCGATAACTTTCTCCTGCGCATCTCGCCTGGCCTCGGCGTTCTCAAACTGTTCCAGCTCCGCCCTCAATTCAGTTTCGCGCTGGCGATCCTGGCTCGTTTGTTCTACAGACGTTGTTGAAGCTCCACCTTGTTCGTTTACCCACGCACTGAGGCGGGATAGCTCTGCACGCCAGCCCTCTTCAACGTCGGCTGCCGCCCAAGCTTGTCGAGCAGCACCAATGATCCCAGCGGCTTGCTCGAGGAGCGCAGCTGCCTTGCCAAATGAGCTCACGTAAGCCAGATACTCAGGACTGGAGTCACCGCCGGTTGGCAAAGCTCGAAGAGCTG
Organism: Leucobacter luti; assembly: GCF_019464495.1. Taxonomy (NCBI): domain Bacteria; kingdom Bacillati; phylum Actinomycetota; class Actinomycetes; order Micrococcales; family Microbacteriaceae; genus Leucobacter; species Leucobacter luti. Next base: position 697,190 of record NZ_CP080492.1, read on the forward strand.
CTGCCTGATCCGTCACAGTGCTTTCTACGGAACTAATCGCAGTTTTCGACGACGCAATGGACTGAATCTTCGCCTCGAGCTGAGATAGCTCTGCGTACTCCGCGCTAGCGCGGATCGTGTCTAGATGACGAAGTCGCGCCTGAACCTCTTGGAGCTCCCCGTTCAGGCGATCCGCTTTCTCCGACTCCGCAAGTAGCTGCCGGAGGTTATTGCGTTCGTTCTTAAATTTGAGACGAAGTTCCTCGTACTGCTCCTCCCACTCAGCCTTGCGTATCTCAGGCATGTCGTCGAGCATTTGGAGGAAGCTCTGTGGTTTAGACGCCAGCTCATAAATCTGCTTTTGGCTGAACACTCGCACCGGAGCACGATCGACTACTCGCCCTGATTGGCGTGTCCATGCCGAACCGTCCCACAGTTCAATCGTCGAGCTTGCGGGCGAGGCACCGGCCCACACAATCCTCAGCAGTTGACCACCGCGCCAGTAGGTAACCTCAATCTCAGTCTGGTCGTTCCACCAACGTTCGCCCGAGTCAGCTATCGGCGAGAATCGCACTAGATCTGCCGCAAGAGCCGCTGGGAGCTCCTCTGCGCGGCCATGAGCGAGACGAAGCAACTCAACGAGCGTGGACTTCCCCACTCCGCGACCACCAATCAGGCAGTTCATCCAGGGGCCGAGAGCATACTCACGAACTACGTCCTTATGCCTCACGGTGATGGCCTTGATGTGATCGTGTTTGACTTCGTTTAAGTCAGGATCACCGCGTCGCGCCCGACGAATCGACTCAGACGGCTCGGCAAGCGCTAGTCGAATACCTTCAAGCGTCAGAGCTTCCGCCTTCACCATCGTGAGGTGAGTGCCGGGTGCTTTTGCGACAGCAGGGTCGGGAGCACCCTCGGTGGTGAGGTGATGGGCATCAGATCCCAGAATAGGTACCCAACCGAGCTTGGTTGCTTCGTCTACTTTGGCGTCGTCTGCAACCTCAGCTGCGATGATATGAGGGGATTCACTAAGGGCTTTCAGCTCGCGGCTATCCAGCAGCAGTACCCCGCGGGCTTGGTCGATGTGCGCAGGAATAAACAGTCCACCCTTGTTATGGACTACTTCAGCCGCCGCGTTAGCCGTCAAGTTTGCGACGTGGTCACTTCGTCCTCGTGTCCCGGTGAACTTGCAGAGCGCCAGCGTCTCGAGCACAATCTCTGCTTCGCTCTCGTGATCGAAAATTGCTAGAGCGTGATAACCACCACTAAGAGTCAGCTCAACTCCTGGGAAGATGACAAATGATGGCAGGTCTGGGTCTGCTGCTCTAAGTGATTCGAGAGCTTGACGTGCAGCGTCTATTCCTTCATGCGAGTTGTGATCAGCTACGACGATGCCATCGACACCAGCATCAATGTAGGAACGGACCCACTCCTCGAAGGAAGGCGCCGGTTCGGTGCTCTCATCGCCTTCCAAGCCTCCGTAATCGAACGACTTGGGAGAGTGGGCGTGAATGTCAAGACTCCACCATTTCGCACCGACGATTGCACCAGCTAGTGCTTGCTCTCTGTGGCCCGCACCTGACGGATTCTCCAAATCACCCATGCCTCATTGTGGCATGAGGCTGGGTCATGGTGCCAGGTAGGCACCGCTGTCTCACATTCCCACTTAGCAGCCGCCTTTCGTACACAACCACTAGGTTCAGAACGTCAAATGAGTTGCTTTTGACCAGGCAGAACTTACCTATTCGCGAGTGCACATTGGATATCCCGCAGGATATTTCTCACATGAGACAGCCAGTGCTCTCAAGAATCACGTCAGACGGTGTCCGCTACACGGGGTGCAATAGTGATCTTGGGAGCCTCAGCGAGAAACAGCACACCAACTCCGGCCTTCGATATTCCCATACACCCCAGGTCGATATGCAACCGTCAACGTTGAGTAAATGACTCAACTTCTCAAACCTTCCCATGTTCCAAACTCGATCTATGCTGCGTTCTCGTCACTGTCTGCTGTCTCGTATATTCGCGTATCCACTCTGCGTCAAGCGGAAAGAGGGAGCGAACGAGATGGTTTCTCCATCCCTGCACAGCGCGAGGCAAACCTACGACAGGCTCATGGATTGGGATCACTCATCGCGGCAGAGTTCGTCGATCGTGGGCACTCCGGGCGAAGCTGCGACAGGCCTGCACTCAAACGAATGCTCTCGTACTTGCGAGAGCATTCGATCGACTACGTGATCGTGCACAAGCTTGATCGACTTGCACGGTCCCGAGCCGACGACATCGCTATCACCCAAGCAATTCGTGACACTGGCGCACAACTGGTATCCAGCTCCGAAAGCATCGATGCCTCTCCGAACGGCACCTTACTCCACGGGATCATGGCGTCGATTGCTGAGTTCTACTCTCGCAATCTCGCTCAGGAAGTCATGAAGGGCATGCGTCAGAAAGTTATCCAGGGCGGGACACCGAGTCGCGCACCAATTGGATATCTCAACGTCCGACAACAGACCGACGAGGGTCGAGAATTCCGCACTGTCGTGATCGATCCGGAGCGAGCACCGCATGTCGCGTGGGCGTTCGAATCCTATGCAGCTGGCGGTTGGAGCGTTACTCAACTCTTAGTTGAACTAGAGAAGCGAGGGCTGAGAACGCGACCCACCCCAGCACGACCAGCTGCTGTTCCCACGGTCACGAGCTTTCACCGGGTTCTGACCAATCCGTATTACAAGGGCATCGTCACGATGAACGGAGCTCAGCACGCGGGATCACACGAACCACTCATCTCGGCGGCAACTTGGGATACAGTGCAGCGGCTTCTCAAGGCTCGACGCAGCGGCGAGCGCAGTCGCATTCACACTCATTACCTCAAGAGCACGGTCTACTGCTTCAGTTGTCATCGACGTCTCATTGTTCACAAAGCCCGCTCGAAGAGCGGTCGCATCTATGACTACTTCGTCTGTTCCGGGAGACAAGCAGGAACGTCCAAATGCGGACAGAGGGCGCTGCCGATCACAGGCGTTGAACGCCGGATCGAAGATGCGTACGCATCGATCGAGATCACAGCCGTTCGCCGACAACGGATCGAACGGTCGAATCGGAAACGCATTTCGCGCGACGCCAGCGGCAGGGAGGAACGAGTGGCCGAACTCATCACTCAATCCGAAACGATTAATTCACGCCAAGAGAAGTTACTCGATCTCTACTACTCGAACGGCATCCCCCGCGAAATGCTCGTAAGAGAGCAGAAGAAACTTTCACAGGAGCTAGCGCGGGTCAACGAAGAACGAGCCCGGCTCGAAGAGGATACGACTTCTACTGTGCGACGCGTAACGGAGGTCCTGGATCTCCTCGACGGCGCGCACACGCGCTACCTCGCTGCTACACCTGATGCACGGAAGCAGATGAACAACGCATTGCTCAGCCAGATCCTCATCGGCCCGGACGATGAGGATCTGTGCGTCAAACTGCGGGGCAAGGTCACCGAGATCCTGGCTGAATAAAGCCGCGCGGCTGGTGTTCCTATACCGGATTTGAGTGGACCTAAGGGGACTCGAACCCACGACCTCTTCCATGCCATCAGGGTGTTCGTATAGGCGCGTCCAGGTGCACCTAACGAGAATCGAACCTCCGACATCTGCTTTAGGCAACGGCCTTAGCTCAAGCCAGTATCACCACCGCTTGGTGCCTCCTCTCCACCTTGTTGACGAATGGAGCGAAGCGCCATCTATGGCAGAGATTACGCCCTACTTGAAAGGATCCATCGCTATGAATATTTTCCACGACCGCGGCATCGTTTCGACCGTCGCGATCCCGCGAAACCCGACGCTTGAAGACGCACAAGCGTACCTGGAATTTCTTGCTCAGGAACATCCAGAACTCTATGAAGCTATTCAGTCCGTAGAGCGGGCCTATCGAGAGCTCAGTTCCGGCCTAAATCAGTGAATCCGAGCACCTGGCGAATCGGGCGAAGATTGAACATTCCGCGTTCCCTGTCCGCAGGGTCGACGTTCACCCAAGAGACGTGCGCCGAATCCAGAAGCTCGTCCGTCACCGCACGGATGCGTTTGCGATCGTTCTTGCTCATTGACTCGTAGTCCAGGTCAGAGGCATCGAGCACACGCGCGAGGAGGACAGCGGAGTCGTCGAGATGCCGCCTACGGTCTCGTCGATCGACCAGCCAGGCCGCGCCCTTCGCAACGAGGGCACCGAGTTCATCCGGCACCCCGACACGAGCATCCGCTCCAGAAACGAACTGCAGCAGGTTGGAGTCGCGTCGCCGGATTGCCTGCTCGCCCGACGGTGCGGCGAACGCCAATCGGCGATTCATGCGCGGTTCCATTCGCGAAGGCAGGTGGTCGGCGACCATGAGATCGAGCTTGCGACCGTCCTCGTGCCGAAACCGGTAAGCATGCTTCTCGTCATTGCCGAGTTCGAAGCCGATCTGCAGGAGCGCCGTGCGGGCCTGAGCCAGACTCGAACGGTTGGCCATGTAGTCGACGAGCACATCCACGTCATCGGTCGGGCGGCGCATGACGACACCAGCGCGCCGGGCATGAGCTGCGACCATCAGACCGCCGACGAGCGTCCATTCCTCGGAGACGCCATTCTCGGCGAGCTCGATGACGGTGCGCCAGGCCGGGATGAGATCATCATCCGCCATATCTACCGTCAGTGTGCGGCCAGCCATCGCAGCCTCATTTCCTCGAGCGCCCGAAGCCCAGCACTTCGCTCGCGAGTGTCCGTACTCATCACGAGATCGGCTGCGACAACCCCTGCGGGCATGGTCTCGCCCGCGTAGTCGATCGGCAGCGTGTTTTCGAAGATCACATCGTGCCCAACCGCAGCGGGGATCATGAAGTGGCTCTTCGAGTAGTCGTCAATGATGCCCGAGCGCACATAGCCAGCAACCTGGCGCGAGTCCTGGATCAGGTCGGTATCGAGCACGCTCACCGCCGTGCGACCCGTGCGGATGAGCCCGGCCGAGGCGCGCTCCGCGTTCGCCGCAGTGAAGCGATGCGCCCTCGTTCGTTTCGACGCCGCTGCGGCGAGTGCTTCGGCGCCCGAGTTGCGGATGCGGCGTCGCACGCGGGCCCGAGTGCTCGCGCTCAGCCAGTCTGGATCGAGGCCGGAGAGTTCCCAGAGCAGCCCCATGCGGTCGCCGCGTCGAGCGTGCGGCCAGAGCCCCGGCTGGTCGACACCTCGTATCGAGCGACGGCGTCACTATCGGCGAGCCACATCCCGTTCGCGAGCTGACGAGCGGTGATCTCCTCCGAGCGCAGCAGATCACGCGCTCGACGTGTCGTGACGCCGAGGCGTTCGGCCAGTTGGGTTGCGGTCAGATCCACCATTGTCAGAAAACTTCCTACTTGGGAAGTGTTGTGACATGAATCTACAGACAATCCAAGAGTCGAAGAGCTCACGATGCCTTCTTGAAGACGCGGTCGAGCATCTCAGCGGTCACCGGGTTCACCATCTCATTGCGGCGAATGTAGTGCTGAATGGTGGTCTTCGGGTCGGTATGCCCCAGCAGCTCAGCGGCGAGGTCGACACCGGCCTGCTCATTGATCGCGGTCGCGACTGTACGCCGGAACATATGCGGAGTGACGCCGCTGATCTCGGCGAGGTCGAGCACATGGCGCAGCTGCCTACGCACATTGTTCGTCGTCAGCGGCGTCCCCTCTCGATTGCAGAACAGCAGAGCGTCGAGCAAGGTACCCTCTAGCCGTGTCAACCTGCGCCGCACAGCTTCTGCGGTGAACGATGGGATCGCGACCGTGCGCCGGGACTTCGCCGTCTTCGGGTGATCCTGCCGCTGCACGGGCTCACCTCGATGAGTGACGATGGTGCCGTTGATGCGGATCGACGGCACGGGGCTCGTCACGTCGATGTCGCGCCGCCGGATCGCGAGCACCTCGCCGATGCGCGCGGATGTGCCGAGCATCACCTCGACGATCGCGCCGAGCTGCCCATCCGGCTTCGGCCCCGACGGCGAGCGCCCGGCCTCCCAATACGCGATCGCCGCACGGATCGCGTTCACCTCAGCAGGCGTCAACGCATTTGGCGTCGAGGCTGGCCGACGTAGGCGCGAGACATGATCCATCGGATTACGCGGCAGCACCTCGTGCCGCACCGCCAGCCCGAGCGCGAGCCGCAGCACCACGCGGGCCTGCTTGGCACGGTTGTAGCTCAGCTTCGCGAGCTGCTTCAAGAAGTGATCGCAGCGGGCGACGCCGATCTCGCGCAGGGTGAGATGCTCGAACGCAGGGAGCACGAGCGTGCGCATGTTGCGTTCGTAGAGCTGCAGGGTGGTCTTCGAGAGTCGATCCTCGAGCTCGAGATCCTCCAACCAGTACGCGACCAGATCAGGGAACGGACTGTCGGGCGTGAGCGCGGAACCACCTGGCTGAAACAGACTGCGCTCGGCGAGCTTGGCCTTCAGCGCGAGTTCCGCAGCGCGCTGGGTGTCTCCCGTCGCCTGCACGAGCCGATTCTTACCGTCCCAGTCGCGATAGCGAGCGCGCGCGACGACGCGGCCGTTCGCGCTCGTGAGGAACCCGATGTCGCCGAAGGTGCCGATCGTCAGTCGCTGCCGACTCATCGCGTCACCTCCCATCCGAAGGAGGCGCGTCGCGTTGCTGCTCGATCCAGACGCGCACGTCGGAGACGGCGAACTTCAGGTGCTTGCCGAAGCGGTACGCGCGCGGCCCGAGCCCGCGGGTGCGCCAGTCGTAGACCGTCGAGACGGGTACGCCCAGAGAGGCGGCGAGCTCGCCGACATCGAGCAGGGGCTCCAGCCCCCACGGGTTCTCTGCGGTGCGTTCGGTATCCATGCCGAACAGGTGCGTCGCAGAGGACCGAGCACGACCGCCACCAACGCGCGGCTGCCGGAGCGGAGCGGCTGGGAAGGGCCGCTGAGAGGTCAAAAAGATGGCAATGTGATGACCGGATCAAATCTCACAACCTAAAAAATCGCGGAAACCCTTGAGTTTCCGCGACTTTTTGGTCGGGCTGACAGGATTTGAACCTGCGACCCCTTGTCGGCGGATTTGCCTAGGATGCCGGCGGGGTGAAGCGCCCGTCGATGGCAGTCCAGCCTCCATCAACGGTGAGCGTGGTGCCCGTCACAAATGACGCGGCGTCAGAAGCAAGGAATACAACCGCGCCAGCGAGCTCGTCGGGGCGCGACCAGCGGCCCAGCGCGCTCTTCTGTGCATATGCGTCGTACCACTCGGCGTTCGCCTTGATCTGGGCGGTGAGCGGGGTCTCCACGACCCCGGGAGCGACCACATTGACGCGCACGCCCTGGGCGCCGTACTCGGCGGCTGCGGTCTTGGCGAGCTGCACGAGTCCAGCCTTGCTCGCGGCGTACACGCCCTGGCCTGGTTCAACAACCTGGGCACGGATCGAGGCGAAGCCAATGATCGATCCCCCCCCGTTGTCCGCAAAGCGGCGACCGAAGTGGCGGATCAGCTGGAATGACGCACGCAGGTTCAAATTCACCACACGGTCGAACTCATCCATCGTGTAGTCGTCCATGCGCTTGCGCACATTCGTTGCCGCCGTGAACACGAGCGCGGACGCCGTCCCGAAGCGTTCGGCGGCGGCTTCCACCTCAGCGTCGTCGAGCACGTTCAGCCGGTACGCCTCGGCTGACAGCCCATGCTCCTGGATGAGTGCGGTGGTAGCTTCGGCTGCTTCCAGCGCCCAGTCTGCGACGACGACATGCGCGCCCTGCGCCGCAAGCGCCTGCGCGGCCTCACGGCCGATCCCCGATCCTGCGCCGATCACTACCACTGTGCGGTGATCGAGGCGGAACAGCTGGGTGTAGTCGGGGGAAACAGTGGGCTGCGTCATGTCTGCGGTGTCCTTCGAATGAGCGTGCGTGGGAAGAATGAGGGGCGCGGTTAGTTACGTGCTGTGGGGCGGATCATCGCCATGCGGGTGACCGTGAAGTCTTCGATCGCGTAGCGGGGACCCTCGCGGCCAATACCGGAATCCTTGACGCCGCCATAGGGCATGATGTCGGAGCGAAAACCAGGGATTTCGTTGACGACGACGCCGCCAACTTCGAGTTGCTCGACCGCGGCAAACGCGCTCTCCAGCGATGCCGTGTAGATCGCGGCCTGCAGGCCGTAGCGCGAAGCGTTGACGAGATCGATTGCCTCAGAAATCGAATCAACGCTCGTGAGACAGACCACGGGTCCGAAGATTTCCTCGGCCCACACGTCGGCATCGGCAGGGACGTTGCTGAGCACCGTCGGGCGGACGAGGGCCGGGTTGGCGTCGGCATCGCTGCGACCGCTGGAGCCAGCAGCTGAGCCGTCCTCACCGACCAGCACGGTCGCACCCGCTGCGACCGCCGCCGCGATGGTGCCACGGATCCGATCCCCCGATGCCGCGTTAATCACCGGGGCAACGGTGGTCTCAGCGGCACGAGGATCCCCCACCACAACCTCACCCATGCGGGCAAGCAGGCGCGCTGTAAACGCCTCGGCGATCGGACGCTCGAGCACCACGCGCTGCACCGAAATGCAAGCCTGTCCGTTCGCGTAGAAGCCGCCGCGAAGCACGGCATCGACGGCAGCGTCGAGATTCGCATCGGCCGCGACAATGAACCCGGTGTTGGACCCCAGCTCCAGCAACACCTTGCGAGGCGCTGCCTGCTGCGCAATCAGGTGGCCAATCTTCGCCGATCCCGTAAAGGAGACCACCTTCGCGCGCGGATCCCTGATCAGCTGTTCCCCGATCTCCGGGGCACCGTTGACGAGCTGCACTGCGGCGCCGGTCACGCTGTGCGCTGCGAGGACTTCGCGCACGATCGCTACCAGTTCGAGCGTCGCGAGTGGGGTGTTCGGCGCTGGCTTAATGATGACTGGACAACCGGCAGCAATGGCGGGAGCAAGCTTGTGAGTGGCGAGGAGCAGGGGGTAGTTAAAGCCGGCGATGCCGATCACGACCCCGGCTGGCTTGCGTGTGTAGTAGCCGATCATGCCGCGCCCGAGTTCCTGAAGATCGAGCGGAACGGTCTCACCGTGAATGTGCGAGACTTCCTCGGCCGTCGCCTGCAGCGTCACGATCGTACGGTTGACCTCAGTCTGGCAGTCAACTCGTGGCTTGCCGGTCTCAAGAATGAGGAGTTCAACGAAGCGCTCAGCATCGGCGCGCAGACGATCGTGCACGTCGAGCAAGATGGACTTGCGCTGCGCAGTGGTGAGTGCGGCGACCTCAGTGCGAGCAGCCTCAGCGGCGTCGAGTGCGGCTCGTGAATCAGCGACCGTGCTGACCGGTGCCTGTGCGACGGCAGTGCCATCGAAAGGAAACACGACGTCTTGCGCCCCGGGCACCTCGCGCCATGCGGTGCCGATCGGGAGCTGCCCGGCCGGTGCGATCAGGGAAAGCGTGTCGCTCATCGTGGTGTCCTTGCGTGCGGGCTGACGCCGCGGCGAGGGTTCGCGTGCCGCGGTGCAACGAAATGACCTGGTGCTGCGGCCACCCAACGAGTGGCCTTACCAGTTAATATAGTTCAACATCGCCCGTTCGCCAACGCAACGCCGCTCGGCCGGGCGCACTCGCCGGAAGGATTCACACCATGACGAACCGCTACTCCCTCGCCGTACTGCCGGGTGACGGCATTGGGCCCGAGGTGGTCGACTGCGCACTCCAGGTGCTCGACGCAGCCGAAGCACGCTACGGCTTCGCCACGGACCGCACCGAAATCGCTGCCGGCGCACAGCACTACCTCGCTACCGGAGAGCTCTTTGCCGAAGTGGAAGACGCACTCCGCAGCCACGAAGCGATCCTGTTCGGCTCCATGGGTGATCCGGCAGTCACTCCAGGGATCCTCGAGCGCGGCTTCATTCTTGAGATGCGGCAGCGCTTCCAGCAGGCGGCAAATGTGCGTCCCGTGCGGCTGTACCCTGGCGTGCCGACGCCCATCGCCGGCCTCACACCCGATCGCTGCGAGATGGTGATCGTGCGCGAGAACACCGAGGGGGCCTATGTCGGCCGCGGATCCACCGTTCACGCCGGCACCCCGAACACGGTTGCGATGCAAGAATCGCTCAACACCCGAGCCGGGATCGAGCGAGTCGTCGATTTCGCCTTCCGCCTCGCGCTCGGACGGCGAAAGAAACTGACGCTGTGCCACAAAACAAACATCCTCGTCGCGGCCGGCCAGCTCTGGCAGGAGGTCGTCACCGACCTTGCAGCACGCTACCCGGAGGTCGAGACCGACTACGTGCACGTCGACGCGATGTGCTTCCACCTGCCGCTCACGCCCGAGCGCTTCGATGTGGTCGTAACTGACAACCTGTTCGGCGACATCATCACGGATCTTGGCGCAGTGATTCAGGGCGGCCTCGGCGTTGCGACGAGCGCGAATCTCAACCTCGACGGCACCGCGCCGAGCATGTTCGAGGCGATCCACGGATCCGCCCCCGACATCGCTGGGAAGGGCTGGGCGAACCCCTCAGGAGCGATCCTGTCACTCGCCCTCCTGCTCGGCCATCTCGGAGAAGGCGACGCCGCGCGCGCAGTCGAGGCAGCGACGGTGCAGGTGCTCGGCGAACTGCCTGCGCTTGCCGGAGCTGAAATGGGCATGAGCACGAGCGAAGTGGGCGCCCGGATCGCAGCATCGGTGCGCGACGGAGTGCCAGAGTCAGCGTTCGTGCCAGACTCGCTCCTCGGCCAGCTCGCGACGCTCGCTCCGTCGCGCGGGTAGTACAGGTCCCGGCGCTCGCTCCGGCTTTCAGGTCCTCCAGGTCACGGCACTCGCTCCAACTCTCAGGTCGTCCAGGTCCCGGCGCTCGCTCCGACTCTCAGGTCGTTTGCCTGGTCTCATGTTCGGACACACCCCGGAGCTCTGAGTGGCTGCACCGAGCTGAGCTCACGCTGGGGCCGAGCTCGCGCAGGGGGCTCGGTCTCGCTCGGGGTGTGAGCCCACGCAGGAGATTCGAGCCCGCATCGCGACCCGAACTCGCGCAGGAGATTCGAGCTCACGCAGGAGGCGTTGAGGGCTCCTGCGGTGCACGAACTCGAATCTCCTGCGTGAGCTCGACGACTCGCCTGTACGGCCGGGCCTCAGTCCTTCCGTGCGCACTCCGCCCGGCGCTGGAGTGCACCGGGATGCGCTGCCGCTGCCGCTGCCACTGCCCTTGCCACTGCCGCTACCGCGATCGCTGCCGCTGCCGCAGAACCATCCGCACACGCTCTGCCGGGCCGCACTCCCTCACCCCTATGCGGCTCAGCTGACCACGGGAGACTGGCCCAGCAGCCCAAGAGACTTGGCCCAGCACCCCGACGAGCCAAGACTGCACGGCCCTTCCCGAAAGTGCAGCACTGGGTCGGACTCGAACTCACGCAGGAATTCCTAGCTCACGCAGGAAACATCTAGCTTGTCTGTCCTGCCCTATCTCGAATCTCCTGCGTGAGTTCGACAGCCACCGCCTGCGCTGCACGCAGCTCGCCTGCGGAGCTCAGCGCGCCAGAATCCTAGGACCACAGCGCCCCAGCGGCCGAGCACTGCGGGAGCACAGGACCCCAGCGGCCCAGGGCTCACCGTCTGAAAACTCACCTTCCAAGAATCTCAGCGCCTGAGCAAATCAACGCCTGGGAAGCTCAGCGCCTGAGGGAATCAGCGCTTCAGGAGCTCAGAGCTCCGCGCTCAACGAGGGCTGCGACCACGCGTTCGGCAGCGTGTCCATCATCGTGCGGGGTAAAACGCTCCCGCCAAGCCTCAGCGGCAGGTGCCGAGGCGACTGCCCACGCAGCATTGGCGCCGTGCTCGGCCCAGTCGTGCGCAAGCGTGACGAGCTCAGCGCGCGTGGTCAGCAGTGGGCCCGGGGCTTCACGTTCAAAATCGAAGGTGAAACCACGCTCGCGATCGCGGTACGCGGGAAGATCTGGAACGAAGAACAGCATCGGCACCTGCGCAACAGCGGCATCAAACATAATCGACGAGTAATCGGTCACGAGCAGATCTGCCGCGAGAATCACGTCGTTCACGTCATCGTGCGTTGAGGCATCGATGACGCGCGCCGAGGCGGAGCCGTACGTTCCGAAACTGTGGGTTCTCGTGTGCCCGCGCGCGACGACCACCCAGTCTTCACCGAGCTCCTCCGCGAGACGCTGCACGTTGAGCTCGTCGATGACTGTCACGCCGCCGTCACGCCACGTCGGCGCATAGACGAGGACATGAGCCTCGGCGGGAATCCCCAGCACAGACCGCGCGGTGCGCACCGCAATCGGGTGCCGCCCCTCGGCGACCACGGCGCGGGCCAGTCGATCGGTGCGCGGGTATCCCGTTTCCAGGATCTCTCCGCGATACGCGTAGCTACTGCGGAACTGCTCAGTGGCGTGCGGATTCTGGGATAGCAGCAGACTCCATCTGCGGCTCTCGCGGCGGATCGCAATTCTCGTGCGAATTCCTACTCCTGGGCGTCCAAGTGCGAGGTGCTTGAGCATCGTGCCATGCCACGTTTGCAGCACAACCTGACCGCGACGCCGACGAAAACCGTAGCGCAGCCAGTCGTTCACGACGAGCAGCCGGGCGGACCGACGGGCCGCGTGCCACTCAGGGCCGCCAACGAGCACCGGAACAGCGCCCTCTGGCACGCGTTGGCGCTCGCTCGTGACACTCCAATAGCGCGGCAGCTCAGGGTGCTGTTGCGCGATTTCTCGGTCAAGTGCGAGTGGATTGCAGCTCACCTGCCTGCCGTAGAAACTCTCGAAAAAGACACCATTCTGTGCAACAAGTTCACTGGCCGGGAGTGCAAGCCGCCGAGCTGCGGTGAGCACTCGGTGTGCGGCACCTCCGTCCGGGAAGGCGTGGAACCGTGCTGCGAGCGCGCGCGTTTCGCTCTCCGCAGCACGGCGGACAGTCGCGCTCGACAGCAGCTCGGTCAGACGACGCAGCGTGCCGGCCCAGTCCTGTTCGACGCGACCTCCGCTCGTCACTTCAAGGGGTTCGTACAGGCCACGACTCGACGTGTAGCGTGCCAGATCCGGCGCGAACCAGACAATCGGTCGCCCGAGCAGGGAGTAGTCGAGAGCGATCGAAGAGTAGTCAGTGACAAGAAGGTCAATTCCACCGAGCACGGGCGTAATATCCCTGATCAGATCAGCACCGGCCAGGTGTACTCGTTCCCCGAGCAGGCCGTCGTACCCTCCGAGGCCAAGTGGATGGGAACGGATCAGTAGATGCGCATCGAGGCGTTCGAGTTCTGCAGTGATCTGCGCAGCTTCTGTGGCGCTCGGTACCGCGGGATCCGGTGCACCGTCTCGCCAGGTGGGTGCATAGAGGATGATGGTCGGGCTCGCGGCAATGCGACCACCAGCTTCGAGAGCAGTGTCGAGGGCCGTGCGCGCTGCAGCGCTGCTCTCGGGGTCAGCGGCGTGCTGGGCCAGTACGTCGTCGCGGGGTCGCCGAGCACGCGCACTTTGCCCGGAGCAACTCGGAATGCCGATCGCAGTCGGTCTGCTGCGAGCGGGGAGCCCGCAACATAGAGGTCGACCTCCTGCGCGCCTGCAAGGTACATTTTGCGCAGCAGAGCTCGCACCGGCGCCGGACCGCGCACGGTCGTGGTGACCGGGGAGTCGAGGTGAAGCCGTTTGAGCGGGGCGCCATGCCAGAGTTGGATCACACGTGCACCGCGGATTCCGAACCTGTTGACGTCACCGAGTCCGTGGGTGACGACGATCTGACCAGCGCGCAGGGTGCTCATGTATCCGGCCCACCCGGTGCGGAGCACTGGGGTGAACCCGGCCGCGCGCGCATCGTCTGCTTCACGCTCGCTGCTCACGAGCCAGGCGATCTCGGCGTCACTGTCCTGATCGCGCAGCGCACGGGCGACGGCGAGCGCGCCCTCCCCCACTCCGATTCCGCTGCCGAACACCCACCGGTTCCCGTCCCGAGGCACGCACCAGGAGAACAGAATCGAAAGCAGGTATTTGGGGATGGCGAGCAATTTTGAGAGATTGCCCTGCGCGAAGGTAAAGCCAGCGGTACTCATCGCTCACCACTGTAGAGGATGGAGACGGCAGAACGCCGCGGAGGTGATCCCTTCCCGTGGGATCACCTCCGCGGCGTGGCAGAGAACTGTGACTTTGGGTGGCGGAAGCGCCAGCCTAGGTGCGAGTTACCATTCGAGGTTGCCGAGCGTTGCTTCGACCTGCCCCGGCTTGCCGCCGCGTGTGTAGTCGATGGTGATTTTGCTGCCGCCCTCATGCATACGGATCAGAGCGGAGACAGATGTACCATCCACTGCCGAGACGCCGTCAACTGCGGTGATGACATCGCCGGCTTTGAGACCGGCCTTCGCCGCCGCGCCATCCTTCGTGACGTCCACGAGGAGGCCACCTGCGTGGTTCGCGTCTTCATCGTCGTCCTGGCTCGAATCAGCGACCGAGGCCCCGAGCAAGCCGTGGGACGGCTGCTCGCCTGCGATGATCGCGTCAGCAACACGCGCTGCGAGGTTCGAGGGGATCGCGAAGCCAAGCCCGTTACTTCCTGCGGTACCGCTTGAGGCCGAGGCAGACGCGATCGCCACGTTGATTCCGATCAGTTCTCCTGAGCCGTTCAGCAGTGCTCCACCTGAGTTGCCAGGGTTGATCGAGGCGTCAGTCTGGATCACGGGCAGCGTCACAGAGCCGCCGGTGGTCTGCTGCTGCTGTTGTTGCTGCTGCTCGCTCCCGTCGGGGAGACCGAAACGGAAGTCCCAAGGATTGCTCGGCTCACTCCCCTGGTCTCCCTGACCGTCTGGCTGCTGTGCCTGATCCTGCGGGATCAAGGGGCTGCCCACTGAGATCCCACGGTTCAGCGCGCTGACGACTCCGCTCGTGACCGTGTTCGCAAGGTTCAGCGGGGCACCGATCGCGACGGTGAGGTCACCGACATCAAGCTTGTCCGAATCCGCGACTTTGATCGCAGGAAGGCCGGTTGCGTCGACCTTCACCACCGCGAGGTCTGCGTACGGGTCGACACCAACGACATTGCCATCAAGGATTCGACCGTCACTGAGCTTCACGCGAACCGTTGCGCCCTCGAGCGCTGCACCGTCAAGAGTGACGACGTGAGCGTTGGTGACGATGTAGCCGTCTTCGCTGTAGATCACGCCGGAGCCTGAGCCGCTGGCCGTAGAACTTGCTACTTCGAGGGTGACGACGCTTGGCGTAGCCACCGCGGCAACGCCCGAGATCGCAGTCGCGTTCTCTGCGTTGTTCAGTGTGATTGCGCTGTTGCCCTGCGCTACGCTCTGCGGCGACACGTTCGAGGCCACAACCGCAGCGACGCCGCCGCCGACGACTCCGCCTAAGAGCGCGCCAATCGCAAGTCCGGCGAGCAGCGCGCCCGTGCGACTCTTCGGGTGGTTGTCTTTGGTCGCCTGGGCTGTGGGGGCCGCACCAAACGCCGCGCCGGGCTGGCTTGCGTCATGGTGCTGTCCTGGCGTGGCGCCCATGTTGTGCGGAGTGCCGGGGGCAACGCCGTGAGCCGCACCGGGAGCCTGGGAGACATCACCCAGCTGGACAGTCGGCTGGTTGGCCGTTGGCTGATGGGCGGGCTGGCTGCCGGGAGCCGCGGCCTCGTATCCCGCATTCTGTGGGTGGGCGCTGCCCGGAACGTGCTGCGGTGCCTGAGCCTGAGCCGCAGCGGCATCCGAGGTTGGCGCCGCCGCCGAAGGAGCAGTAAATGTCGGAGCCACCGGGGGCGTTGTTGCGGCTGCTGCAGGCGCTACCTGCGCTGCTGGTGCGGCAGGGTGTGCCGCTGCGGCAGGGTGTGCCGCTGCGGCAGGGTGTGCCGCTGCAGCAGGCGCGGCTGCTTCTGTGTGGTGCGGCGCAGGAGGCTGCACTGCTTCGGGCGCAAGAAACTCAGGCACCTGCGGGGCGGCAGGAAGCTGATCGTTCGATGCTCCGCCCGTATTTGAGGCTTCCGCGGGGAACGCTGCTTCAGCGCGACCCTCAACGGGCTGCTTCGGCGCATCTTCGCGGTCAGTATTCTGGTGCTCTGGGGTGGTGGTCATGTGAGCTCCCTTCTTATGGCTCCAGCTTGGCGAGGCAGTCTATGAATTCCGTAAGTGGACTCTGCACGTCAGCTGGAGATTCATTCGCCTCGATCCTACTGAGCGGAAGCGACACCACCTGCACCGCTCACCCGAGCAGTGTCGAGAGCTCCGAAAGAGCCACGCGCGCGCCACCGAGTGCGCGCTGCGTTGATCGCTCCGGCGACCGCACCGCAGGAACCAGGATCCCCAGAGCGCGGTCGCCGGCAGCCAACAGCCTGGGGCGTCGCGGCTCGATTGCAGGGAGAGGGAGGCGCTGGAGGAACGAGAAGTCCCAACCCCACGCCGTGGCGGTAGGAACTTCTGGGCGGTCCTGAGCCCCGGGCCTTCGATCACGGCCGCGAGCCCGGCAGAACTCCGCCGCTCTGCCGGCCCCGCCACCGCGCTACTCTTCCTTCCGCTGTGACTCCCGACGCACGATCACGCCCCAGCCGATCGCCAGCCCCAGGAGCAGCAACAGGCCTGCTCCGAGCAACGCGGGAAGTATGACTGCTCCTCCGGTCATGGCGAGCGGAGCCGGCGGCAGCGCCGGACGATCTGGGGACTCGGGGCGGGTCTCCACCGGCGGTATGGCACTGACTGTAAAGCGCTCACTCGCGGCGCCGCACTCGCCGACGTGGACGATGTAGTCCTGATCGTTTTCGCGCATCAGCAGCGTCTCCACAAAGCCCCCTGCCCCGACGTGTTCAGCTGTTGTCACTGTCCGTTTCGAGGTGTACCTTCCTGGTCCCGAGACAGGCACTCCCTCGAAGTCTGAGAGGGACTCGATCACGCGATCTGGCACGCAGGCGAGCACCCCGTCGGCGCCTTCAGCGTACGCAGTGAAGGTGACTCGAAAACTCACCCCCGCACGCTTCCCGAGACGCCCCTCCACAATCGCCGCGTCGTACAGTTCCTCTCCCAGAGTCACGGTTCCCGCGGATTCCGTGCGCACACGCGGCGGCTGGATCGTCGTGGTCTCGCTGGGGTCACCGCACGTGCCGCGAGCGAGTTCAACGACGTTGCCCTCGCTGCGCTGCAGCAGCACTGCCACCCACCACACCGTGTCCCCATACTCGGGAAGAGCGGTCACCTCTGACGAGGTGTATTCGCCTGCCTGGGTGATAGCGATCGGGTCGGTCTTGAAGATCTCATTCTCGGGGACGCAGAGCGCAGCGGAGGTCGCGCCTTCGCTGGCTACGCCTCGGTACCCCTCGAACACCAGCTCGTGGGAGACGCCATCACGCTGCGACAGTTCCCCGGTGATCTCCGCAACATCTTCCATCGCTTCCCCGATCGCGGCCACCGCACTTGCCCGCGTGCTGAGCTCGGGCCCGCTGATCACCGTGGTCTCGTCGACGGCCCCGCACTCGCCGACGCTTACGGGGATCCGCTCCTCACCTTCAATGAGCCAGAGCGTCTCCACCCACCACACCGTGCCAATCCAGTCGAATGGCACCGTGTGTTCCTCAGAACGATACTTCCCCGGGCCGGTGACCGGTGTTGCCGCCGTTTCAAACAGAAGATTCTCCGGGGTGCACAACGGCACCTCGTTGTTTTGGTCCTCGTTCAGGCTCTTTTTCCCCGGACTATCGGCCTTCCCCGGGTTATCGTCCAGTTCCGCCGGTTCAAGCGCTTGCCCCACGACCTCTGAGCCCGGAGTCTCGTGCGACGCGGTCGGGCCGCGGTAGGCAGCAAAGGTGAGTTCCCACCGCGCGTCCGAAGAACTCTTCACATCACCCGTCACCATCGCAGTATCGCCAATGCGATCGCCCACGACGGCAGTTTCGGGTGCGAGGGTCGACACTTCTGGCCGGCCAACCACACTCGTTTCGGTTTCGAGCCCACACGCCCCTCGGTGCAACGCTTTTGGCCCGGCAGGAGTTTCCCAGTAGAGGGTTTCTACCCACCAAATCTGTGTGCCGTGCTCCCACCGCGCGACAAACCCTGGGGACGTAACCTCTCCCGGGCCTTCTACGGGCAATCGCTCAGAGCGGAAGATCCGGTTCCCCGGAGCGCACAGAGGCTCGCCTACCTCAGATTCCGCGGCACGATACGCTTCGAAACGCAGGCTGTAGCTGGCGTTCGGGGCAAAACGCCCAGTGACGGTTGCAACATCGGTCACCACCTCACCCAGCATCACTGACGCAACAGCAGCCGTGGTCACGCCGGGCTGTTCAATTGCGGTGCGCTCATTCGCGGCGCCGCACTTGCCCTGATGCACAGTGCGCCCACCAGAACGGATTCGCTCCACCCAGTTCACCGTGCCCGCTGAGCGCACCGTGACTGGCTTCGTGTGGTATTCCCCGACGCGCGAGACCACAATCCCGCCTTCGCGATACACGGGCTGTGCAACACAGCGCTGCGCGGCGCTCATATTGGCGATCTCCTCCGCGGACCACACCAGCGGTTCGCGCCGCTCTTCC
Organism: Leucobacter luti; assembly: GCF_019464495.1. Classification (NCBI taxonomy): domain Bacteria; kingdom Bacillati; phylum Actinomycetota; class Actinomycetes; order Micrococcales; family Microbacteriaceae; genus Leucobacter; species Leucobacter luti. The sequence continues at coordinate 715,632 of NZ_CP080492.1, forward strand.
ATGAGGGGCTCGCGCCGAGGAGGCGACCCGTCTCCGGTGCGAACGCTTGCGTCGCCGCCCTCATCGCCGACCGCGCCTCCAGGCGCTCCGTCGTCCCCTTCTACTGAGTCGCCGGTACCATCGCTGGCCCCAGAACCGCCGGGAATTGGACCCCGGCCCGGCAGTTCGGTCCACAGCAGCTCCTGCGTCTCAGGATCCCGCGCCTGCACCATGTGCGGCTCACCCAACAACGGTTCCCAATCCGGACCATATTTCACGCTGCCGGCGACGGGCTCCAGGTACGCAGTGAAGTCCGCGACAGCGTTAGGCCAGATTCTGGCGCGAGTGTCTTGCATTTCGGTCACGATGAGGGTGTCACGCATCGTGCCGCCAATCTCCGCAGATGCTTGGGCCTGCGAGGCAGCATCGGGATCCGCGAACGGCGGCGGGATGGTCCGAGCCACGGTGTCGAATCGACCTCGGGCATGGGTGCCATTCGAGCGACCAGTGGCAACTGCAAGTCGCTGCCCGACCGCTCCGCTCGCAGTCGAGGTGTTGTATATATCGATGATTGGTTCCCAGCCTCGTGTGCCCTGGGTACGCCAGGAACCGGTGACCTCAATCTTCCGAGCACCAGGCACGGCTTGGACATATCGTGCGCTTGCGCCGGTATCGGCAACATCGACCGTCGCTGTGCCGGTCCGGAGAAACACGCCGCCACGTACCGAGAGGTCGCGGGTGCCCGCGGGGTATGCCACTCGGTATTTCCCCGCTTTGCCCGCGGGGTCTGGGGCAATGACGAGCTTGCCCGTGACCTTTTGGGGACTCCCTGGCGCTTTCGCTTCTCTCCGAGCCTCGGTGGTTAGTGCGTCGGACGCAGCGATCAGCGCGCGGCCTTTGGCCGACCTCTGGAGCGTGTCGATCTTCGCATTGAGGAACGGGTTTCCGGCTTTGAAATTCTCGCGCATGCGCCAGATCGTGAGCTGCACTGCTGCGGCGGTCCATGCGTCTTTGCGCTGACCAGGTCCATCCATGAGGTAGTTGATCTGGCGCATTCCATTCACGTCACCCCAGGAATGGAACTTGCCCGACCGGCCAGGCATTTCGCGCACTCTCCCCGCCTCAGACATGTACCCCGACGGCTCCCCCAGCTGGATCTCGATGCAATAGGCGCGTGTGCCGTTCGGCATCACGTAGTTCGAGATCGTGAGTCCTCCGGGAAAGGTGACGGCCTCTCCGCGAGGAACGGCAGTAGCGGGCCGCTCATCCGCCACGATTCCCCCGGTCATCATCACGACTCCGATCAGCGCTCCGCACACCAGTCGTCTCGTCCGAGCCCGGCGCTGTTTCTCCCGCTTGCACCATTGCCACCGGGACGTATCGCGGGGGCAGAGACGCGTTCGTTCTCGCCATTGGAACCAAGTCGCACCACTGCTCCGGCACTGCACACCTGTCACAGCTTTTCCCTTCGATCCAGCACCTGAGTGGTGCGCGGGCCCCACCTCGTGCGGAGCTTGTCCACCGATGATGGGCTGCTCCGAGGGCCAGCGCGACACGCCATCCACAGACGGAAAGCGGCCTCGATTCGTGCTCTCTGAACGGTCGTGCTACAGTAATTGATGTGCCGCGGGGTGGAGCAGTTCGGTAGCTCGCCGGGCTCATAACCCGGAGGTCGTAGGTTCAAATCCTGCCCCCGCAACCATGAGAAAGGCCCCTGATCTGGAATTCGTTCCAAGATCAGGGGCCTTTCGCTTTCCCTGCGCGCGCTCACATTTCGGCTCGAGTCCACTCGCCTGCGCTCCGGACGCCGATGCTCGGCTCGGGCCTCGCTCCCCCGGGCTCATGCCTGAGCAGCAGTACTCGTGCCTCGAGCTTCGATAGTTGGCGTGAGAAAGCGTTCTGGATCCACCTGTGGACGAAGATAGCGCGGGCCGCAACACGCCCCCAAACCCGCCAGTTCGCTGCCTCCAGGGTGCACCCTGTAGGCTAATAAACGTATCGCGGGGTGGAGCAGTTCGGTAGCTCGCCGGGCTCATAACCCGGAGGTCGTAGGTTCAAATCCTGCCCCCGCAACTGAAATGCGGTCGTTGCACCGCCACGGCACCCGGGCCCACATGAAGTGGGACCGGGTGCTTTTTTGCGAGCAATTGCATGAAGCACCGAGTGTGCGAAACCGCCACTGCCTGCCCGCGGGCAATTCGTTTCGCACGAAGCGGTATGGCACGCCGACTCATCTACGGGGGCCTACAGGTGGCACCGAACGGTGTCAGCTCGCTGCGTCTGAGGTGACGCGGGCTGCGCCCCGCCTCAGTTTCTTCCGAGCAGATGATGGCCGCAGCCTGGTGCACGAGATCATGTCACCGCACTTCTCCCGTAGCGAGCCGCGTTGTGCGAGCGCCACTCCAGGCGACGGCAAGCGCAAGCCCCACGAAACCGGCCCCCAGCGCGAAGGCCATCTGGGCCCCTCCGAACGCGGCTCCGGTCGCCCCTCCCCCTGATGCGACGACATCGTCGAACACTGCTCCGTACAGCGCACCCATAACTGAGGCTCCTGCGATCAAACCCAAGTTGCGCGACAGACTCAGCAGTCCAGACGCTGCGCCACGGGTCTCGCGACTCGCCTTCATCAGCGCCGCAGTGTTGTTTGCCGCGAGGAAGAGCTGGTAGCCGGGAGTCAATATGACCAGGGCGATGAGATACCCCGCGAGGCCAAGCAGCATGGGCAATGAGACAAGTGCGAGCATTCCCGCAACCATGATCCCCAGGCCCACTGCGGTGCTCCATGTCGCCCCTCGTCGATCGACGACTCGACCAGCGAACACCCCCGAGACTGCCGCGACCGCAGGGCCGAGCGCCATTGCAAGGCCGATGGACCCAACTGAGAGCCCCAGTCCTGCTGCGAGAAAGAAGGGGCCCACGATGAGCGTGCTCATCATCACGGTTGCCACGAGCAGATTCATAATGAGCGCCGCAGTGAAGGGCCAGTCGCGGAGCAGCCCGAGCGTTCCCAAGCGAACAGGACCGCGGACAATTGCGCTCGAACCCGGCGTCCCCGTGTCCGGCAGAGCGAGTGCAAGCGGACGACTCAGGAGCGCAAGTGCTGCAAGCCCCACGGGGACCACTCCATAGAACATCGACTGCCACCCCCAGAGTTCAAGCAGGAGACCGCCCGCAGCGGGTCCGAGCGAGGTGCCGACTGCGGCGGCGGCGCCCAGCGCACCCATGAAGGCGCCGAGGCGCGTGGTGCCTCCCAGATCACGTGCGAGTGCCAGCGGGAGCGCAACAAGGACCGCGGCTCCCACCCCCTGGACCGCTCGTGCGCCGATGAGAGTCGCGAAAGAGGGTGCCGCTGCACACGCGAGTGTGGCAATGAGAAAAACACCCATCCCCATCACAAGTGTGCGTTGTCGCCCGAGCCGGTCACCGAGGCGCCCGACCTGTACTGCTGTTGCCGTCATCGTCAGCAGGTAGGAGAGGACCACCCACTGAGCTTGGGCCGGTGCGACGGCGAACTCGCGTGCGAGCGAGGGCAGCGCCACGTTCGCGATGCTCGTACCGAGAGCGGCGAGCAGGGCTGCAAGGGTCAACCCCGCAATACTGCGCCTCTTGGCTCGCAGCTGCTGCCGAGTCGGCACGTGGGGCACCGGCGAGTGGGGAGGCGAGCTGGGCGCAGCTTGCGGGCTGTGGTTCGATGCGGCATTCACGCCTTCAGCTTGCGCAATGTGGTGCGATTTCAGCAATACTCGTTGCTGATTTGGGGACAGTGTGATGAAGTTCAGCATATGACTACACTTCCGAACGTCGTCGCTGACGCCCTGGACAGAGTCGCCCCCAGGCTGCGCCTGCTTCGTGAACAACGCGGCATGAGCCTGTCAGAGCTCTCGGCGCTCACCGACGTCTCGAAAAGCACACTTTCCCGGTTGGAAACGGGCCAACGCCGTCCGAGCCTTGAGCTCCTTCTTCCGCTCTCACAGGTGTATCGGGTGCCGCTCGACGAACTCGTGGGGGCTCCGCCCACAGGCGATCCTCGTATCCGACTGCGTCCGCGGCTCGTCAACGGACGCGTGGTGGTGCCACTCACACAGCACTCTGGCGGGCAACACGCCTGGAAAATCGTGATCCCCGCACAGGCCAGCGTTCCTGATCCGAAAGCCCATGACGGCTACGAGTGGCTGTATGTGCTCAGCGGACGGCTGCGCCTCGTGCTCGGCGACCGTGATCTCGAACTCGGTACTGGCGAAGTCGCCGAATTCGATACGGGCGAGCCCCACTGGTTCGGGAGCACCGGCTCAGAGCCCGCTGAGGTGCTGAGCCTCTTTGGCCCACATGGCGAACGCGCTCACACCCGAGCGGACGTGGCGCAGCAGTAGCTGGTGGCGCACTTGCGCAACGAAACGAACCCCTATCCAGCGGCAGAGCCCCCTGCGCGAGAATGAGCGCTGCCGAGATACCCAGCACGCGCTCCAGCGTCAGACAGGGGCTCACACGTCGCACCCACCCACATCGCACAATGTCAGAGGCCCGCAATACAGTGGTGGCATGATCCGGACTCTGGCCATTGAGAACTACCGCTCACTGCGTGAGGTCACGCTCGATCTTGCCCAACTCACCGTGGTCACTGGCGCGAATGGCACCGGGAAATCAAACGTATATCGCGCTCTGCGGCTCCTCGCCGACGTGATTCGCGAGGGTGCCCTCAACTCTCTGGTGGCAGAAGGCGGGCTCCGCAGCGCTCTCTACGCCGGCGACCGAGACACTTCGAAACCCGTCGCACTCCGCCTCGGGATCGCGACAGACGACCTCTCGTACGCGATCGACCTGGGGCTTCCGCAACTGCCAGCCCTCAGCGTGCCGGGTGTCTCGCGAGTCCTGGATCCTGAGGTCAAGAACGAAACCGCGTGGCACGGCCCGATCCTTCGCCCTTCCGCCATTTTCGCTGAGCGCCGCTCGCTCGCAGTCCGGCTCAGGAACGACGCAGGCGCGCTCGCGGTGAGTGATTGGCGCGTGCGAGAGAGCGAATCCATGCTCGCGACACTCGCGTCGCCGACGGAGACGCCTGAGCTCTTTGCGCTGCGAGAATCGGCGCGCCGATGGCGGTTCTACGATCATCTCAGAACCGACCCCGATGCCCCCGCGCGCCGGCCGGGCCCGGTGAGCTTCACCCCGGTTCTTGACCCCCTCGGGGGAAACCTGCCGGGTGCGCTCGCAACTGTGCTCGGCATCGGCGACGGGGACAGGCTGCAACGTGCGATCTCCGATGCGTTCGACGGTGCCTCTGTGACACTCGAGGGCGACGACTTCGGGATCGGGCGCGTGTGCTTCCACCAGCCGGAACTCAAACGCTCGGTCAGCGCAGCTGAACTCTCCGATGGCACGCTCCGCTTCATCCTGCTGGCCACGGCACTCCTCACTCCCCGCCCGCCCGAGCTCCTCGTGCTCAACGAGCCAGAGGGCAGCCTGCACCCGAGCCTCCTCCCGGCCCTGGCAAGATTGATCATCAATGCGGCGCGTGAGAGCCAGATCATCGTGGTCACCCACGCCGAACCGCTCGTGCGCGCGCTCGCCGACGAATCGAAACAGATCAAACTACTGAAACCCGGCGGAGACACCCACATAGAAGGGCAGCTCCGGTTCGAGGGGCCCGCCTGGCACTGGCCGAAACGCTAGCCGGATCACCAACGCCAACACACACACACGCCGGCACCGGTAGCGGCACCAACACCGGCACCGGTAACGGCACCAACACCGGCACCGGTACGAGCACCGGCGCCAACACCAGCGCCAACACATACAGACCCAGACCCAGACACAGACCCAGACCCAGACCCAGACCCAGACCCACACCAACACACACCAATACACACACAGCGGCCCGGCACTCGATCCTCGAATCGTGTGCCGGGCCGCTGTATTCCCGCCTGAGTGCTAGCTGCCCTGCAGCGCGTTCTCCAACGCATCGCGGAGGCGCTCATCCGCCTCACCGTACGCAGTCCAGTCGCCGTCCTTCATCGCCTTGTCACGATCCTGGATGGCCTGCTGCATTTCCTGCAGCACCGGTGACAGCGGATCCGAAGAGCCACCGTCCGATGCGCCCGAATCGCCGGTGTCCCCCGTCCCCGCGTCATCACCAGGAACGATCGGCACATCACCGTCGCCGGCGTTCGCGCCCGAGTTGCCGCCGAATAGCTCGTCCAACGCTGCATCGAGTGTGTCCTCGAACGCGATTTCATCGCCGAACGAAACCAGCACCTTCTGTAGGATCGGGAAGCTCGTACCGGAGGACGCCTTCACGTACACAGGCTGCACGTAGAGCAGGCCGCCGCCAACCGGCAGCGTCAGCAGGTTCCCGCTGATGACCTTGCTCTCACCCTGGCGCAGGATGTTCAGCAGGTTTGAGACCTTCGAATCGGTCGTGAAGCTGTTCTGCACCTGGCCGGGACCGGGGATCGAGTTGCTCTTCGGCAGGGTGAGCAGCTTCAGCGTGCCGTAGTCCTCCGAAACAGTGCCGTCCTTCGAGCCGGCGTTCGAGTTCGCCGCGAGATACCCGGTGAGGATATCGCGCTGACCCTCGCCACTGGCGTCTGGGATGTAGGTCGAGTAGATCGAGAAGTTCGGATCAGCATCTGCCCCTGCCGCAAGCGTCAGGTAGTACGGAGGCTGAGCGAGCTTCGTGGCGTCGGCCGTGGCGGTCGATACCGGATCGTTCGGCGTGCGCCAGCGATCCTCTGCCGAGTAGAACGCATCTGCGTCGGTAACGTGGTACTCACCGAGCATGGCGCGCTGCACCTTGAACATGTCAGCCGGGTAGCGGACGTGGCTGAGCAGCTGTCCGCTCATCTCCGAAACATCTTTGAGTGTGCCGGGGAAAATCTTGCCCCACGACTTCAGCAGCGGATCCTCGGAATCCCACGCATAGAGCGATACCTTGCCGTCATAAGCGTCAACGGTCGCTTTGACAGAGTTGCGGATGTAGTTGATCGGCTTCGGCATTGGGTCACGCGCGCCGCTCGATGCGTCAACTGTGAGGGCGTTCATGTCCTTGGACTCGGAGTATGGGTAGTTGTCCGAGGTCGTGTACCCGTCAATGATCCAGACGATCCGGCCGTCAACCACGGACGCATACGGTGCTTTGTCGAGGGTGAGGTACGGCGCAACTTTCTGCACGCGTTCCACCGGGTTGCGGTCGTAGAGGATCTGCGATCCGTCGACCACGGCACCGGAGAGGAGTACCTCCATGTCCTGGAACTTCAGCGCGTAGATCAGCTTCGTGAAGATATTGCCGAGCTCCGGGCCACCGTCGCCAGCGAAGGTCGTCATGTTCTGACGCCCACCCTCAGCCGGCTCGTCCACCACTTCAGCTTCGCCGGCAGCAGCAGCATCATCAGCTGCGGGATCGGCGGGCGTCGGATCATCCGCCGTGGCTTCTGCGCCGCTCTCTGCATCGGCCGGGAAGTCCAGCTCGATCGACTTGGTCCGTTCTCCGCCAACGATGGAGTAGGTCGGCGAATTCATGCCGAAGTACACACGGGGCTCAAACTTGCCGAGCTTGCCACTCGTGGGGATTCCGTTTTCAAGGAACACCGGCTCGCCGCCTGGCGAGCGCTGGTTGCCGTATGCCCCGACAAGACCGTAGCCGTGAGTGTAGACGAGCGTGCGGTTGAACCAGCCAGCCTGGTCCGTGATGTTGATATCACGCACCGCAGTCACCGCGTCTTCAACCTGGCCGTCGATCTCATAGCGGTCAACGCTCAGCGACGTCGGGAACTGGTAGTACTGGCGGATCTGCTCGAGCTGCGAGAACGTCGGCGAGACGACCTCGGGGTCGATGATACGAATATTCGCGGTCGCTACAGCATCGTCACGCAGTGCACCCGGCTCAGCGTCGGTTACCGCGTCGTAGCGCTCAACGTCAACATCATCGATCCCGTACGCCACCCTGGTGGCGGCGATATTGCGCTCGATGTATTCGGACTCCAGACTCTTCTCGTCTGGGCGCACCTGGAACTGCTGCACAGCCCAGGGGTAGCCGATGCCGAGCACGATACTCGACACGAGGAACAGCGCGGTGCCCACGACGGGGAGCCGCCATTTGCCGGTAAATGCTGTGATCAGGAACAGGATCGCCACAATGATCGCGATTCCCGCGAGGATCTGTTTGCCCGGGATCACAGCGTGGACATCCTGGAACATTGCGCCGGTGCGGAGACCGGTGGTGTTCGTGAGGGAGCGGTACTGATCCAGCCAGAGGCTCACAGCCTGCAGCAACAGATACACCGTCGCCAAGACGGCCGCCTGGATCCGAGTGGACTTCGAGACACGCACGTCGCGGCCCGCGAACGCAATGCCACCGTACAGGTAGCTTGTGGCGACGCCTGCGAGGAGAGCAATCATGGTGACCGCTGAGGCGAAGCTCACGATGCCCTGGAGCATCGGAAGGTCAAAGAGGAAGAACGAGATATCAAACCCGAACTGGGCGTCTTTCTCGCCCGTCGGAGAGCTGTTGAGCCACAGCAGTGCGCTCTGCCACTGCGCAGCAGTGCTGACACCAGCGAAGAGGCCGATCACAGCCGGCAGACCCCACTTGACGAGGCGCCGCAGCGGCTCAAAGAGTTCTTGGTAGCGGTCGAGCTGCGCCGTGAGGCGAGCATAGACGGGCCGTTTGCGATACGCGATGTCGATCGCGAAGAACAGCGGGACCGCCATTGCGAGGAAACCGATGACGAACATCACCGCCGCGGCGATCCACTGTGTCGTCAATACGGGGAGATATCCGGTCTGCCGAAACCACAGCACCTCAGCCGTCACCGCAGCAACCGCGAGGAAGCCGAGAATCAGGATCACCACCAAAATGATGGTGGCGGCGAGTGGGGAGATACGGCGCGGACGGGCGGCCTGAGCTTCTGCGTTCTGGTCGGTCACGTCTCTGAGTACTTTCCTGTCCTGGGTGCACCAAAAGGTGCCGGGCGGGTTCCGCGGAACAGCCTACCGTTCCGCGCTGACAATCATCCGGGTCCGCGTGTCACTGATCTGCTACGGAGCAGCGTTCGACGCCGGCGACTTCCTTGCCAGCGACTGTGTCCTCGATCGCCGCCACCGCCTCACTGAGCGTCGCCACCGGCGCGACGGTGAGCCCGCCGGGGAGACGGGCCGGAAGATCGCCGCAGTTGTCGAGCGGCATGAGGAAGAGATCGCTCTCGGCACGTTTCGCGGCCCAGATCTTCTGCTCGAGCCCCCCAATCGCGCCGATGGCCCCCGTGTCGGATACCGTCCCAGTTCCGCTGACGGCTTTTCCGTCGAGCATCGCCCCCGGGGTGAGCTGATCAATGATGCCGAGCGCGAACATCATGCCTGCACTCGGGCCTCCGATTTCGGAGAGGCTGATGTCTACTTCGGCCGGAAGCTCGTAGTACGTCGTGATGATGGCGCCGATCAGTGGATCCTTCCCTCCCTCCGGCACAGCGGGGCGCAGCGTAAGGTTCACTTCAGCGTCGTCTCGGAGCACGGTGATGCGGAGCTCGTGTTCCGCACCCGACTCGACGATCGCTGCTCGGAGCTCGGCGAAATCTGCGATGGGTTCTCCGTTCACACGCTGCAGCACATCACCCTCGCGCAGCACACCATCGGCGGGCCCGTCCGCCGTGACTGCGGCAATGGCGAGTTCTGCGGTAACCGGCTCCCCCAGTTGCCGAAATGCGGCGGCGGCGGCCTGCGCCTGCGAGGACTGCATTTGCACAGTGCCCTGCGCCTCCCGGTCTTTGAGCGAGCTACCCTCCGGATAGAAGTCGGTGCGCGGGGCGATCCGCTGCGACGGGTCGAACAGTGCTGGCACGAGCGAGAGCCAACTCGCCGGACGTTCGGGGCTGCCCACGAGCGAGACTGTGAGCAGGTTGAGTGCTCCGTCAGTCGGGAACGTTTCGGCGTCCGGGATGGAGATCACTGGCTTCGTCTCGCCCTCGATCTGCACGTCCCCGAGCGTGTTCACGACGGGCCCAGGCCGCTCGATTGTGTACGGTGACGGAATCACCGCGGCAAGGAGCAGCGCGCACGCCGCAGCAGCGATGAGCAGCGATCCGCGTGACCGGCGTCGAGCCCGCCCCACCTCGCTCGAATTCTCGACATCTCCGTAGTCGCCCAACTCACTCCCTGGTGTCTTCGGCATCAGCCCTGTTCGCACTCGGCGCAATGGAAATCGACGAGCGTGCGCCAATCTAGCAGGCAGAACTGACCAGTGTGCCGTAGCGTGGAATGACACGTACGACCGAGGGAGCAGCGATGAGCGCGAACGAGCAGGAGAGCTCCGACGACCAGGGCCGAAACGACTTCGAGGAGCTGCAACGGATCCTCTCCGAGATGCTTTCCGGCGAGGGCGGCAGTGCGGCACTCGACCCGGCGGAGTTCGCGAAAGTCGCCGGGATCCCCGTCGATCCTCAGACACTGCAGGGGTTGTTCTCGACCTTGCAAGGCGCCATGCACAACCCCACTGAGGACATCGACTGGTCGGTGACGAGGCGCACCGCGATTGAGGTGGCCTCGGACGGCAGCGCCGCGGTGGATCCCGCGCCCGCGATGCGGGCGTTTCCTGTCGCGACGCTGTGGCTCGATGAGGTCACCGACATCGGCGCAACCCCGGACGCCCCGCGCACGCTCAGCCGTATTGAGTGGGTGCAGCAGACCGTCGACACGTGGGTCGGCCTCGCCGAGCCCGTCGCCGATTCCATTACCGGGGCGCTGATGCACGCTCTGCAAACGCAGATGCCGGAAGAGCTCAGCAGCGCGCTCCAGGGTGCCGCCCCGATGCTCAAGAGTGTCGGCGGCGCACTCTTCGCGGTGCAGCTCGGCACGATCATCGGCAAACTGTCTGGCGAAGTTGTTTCCGCTGGCGACATTGGAATTCCGCTGCTTTCGGGGCCGGGCCGAGAGGGTGGTGCGCTTCTTCCCAGCGGCGCAGCCGCCTTCGCTGAGGGGCTCGACCAGGACCCGGAAGCCGTGACACTCTACCTCGCCGTTCGCGAACTCGCGCATGCACGGCTGTTCCGACACGCGAAGTGGCTCAGGCTGCATCTGCTCTCGGCGATCACCGACTACTCGCGAGGGATCCGGATCGACACTGATCGCATTGAAGATCTCGCACGGGATCTCGATCCTGCGCACCCCGAGCAGATTCAGGAACTGATCACGAACGGCGCGCTGATCCCGCCGAAAACTGAGGCGCAGGAGGCTGCGCACGCGAGGCTCGAGACGATGCTCGCGTTGATCGAGGGCTGGGTCGACGTGGTCACCGCGGACGCCGCGAAGCGGATCCCTGGCGCAGATGCCATCGCTGAGATGGTTCGCCGACGTCGCGCAACCGGCGGCCCGGCCGAGCACGCATTTGCCGCTCTCGCCGGCCTCGAACTTCGTCCGCGCCGGCTTCGCGAGGCCGCGGCACTGTGGCGACTCATCGCCGAGCGGAGTGACGTCGCCACACGAGACGGCTTGTGGGCGCACCCCGATCTCCTGCCAACGTCCGAAGAGCTCGACGACCCGACGCTGGTGCTCACTCGACTCGGATTGGTTGAGGCGGCGGTGGACGCCCAGGCCGACGATTTTGACGCAGCACTCGCGCAGCTCCTCGACGGCGAATTGCCCCCGCACGAGGGCGGCGAAGACGGGGAGACGCCCCGCACTCCGTAGTTCGCTGCCCGTGGTGGCGCGTTCTGCGAATCGCGCTTCCTCACTTCGCTCACAGCCCCGGGTTTTTTGGCTATTGCCGCCCGGGGTTGTTTGCTTGTGGATGACGCGCTCGGCCTGTGGTTTTCGCTCACACTTGCTGACATGACCCCGCACGTCTCTGAGACAGCACCCCCGACCGCCACCGAATCGTGGCTGCGGCTGCGGCCAGGGCTCCCCGTGTGTTGGGAGACCACCGAGCTTCTGCGCGTAGGGTTCGACCGCGCAGTCGCTCGCGTCGTCGATCCAACGCCGAGTCAGCAGCGACTCATTGGCAGACTCGTCGAGGGGTTTCCCGTATCTGACCTCACGGATCACGCACGCGCCGTTGGCGCGACGAAACAGCAGACACACGCGTTGCTTGCGGCGCTCGGACCCGCACTGGAGTCCGTACAGGATTACATGCCCGGCCCCGCGATGGACTCCGCAGTGGATACTGAGGCCACGCCGAATGCCGGACCGGGTGCGGCCGGAAGCACACCCCGCACTCACCCGCCACGAGGATTTCCGATCCGGACCCAGATGAGCGACGGAGCTCGGCGCCTGCCCGGGCTCAGCGGCACGCTCTCCGGTTCCGGCCTCTGCGACTTTGCGAAGGGCACGCAGCCACCAGAGCTTGTCATCTATGCCGAACGGTTTGTCGAACCACTCGAGCGGGCACAGACCTGGCTCATGGCTGGTACACCGCATCTCCGCATCCGATTCACGGACACCTCGCTCATTGTCGGGCCCCTCGTCATTCCGCCGGGGGCACCGTGTCAGAGCTGTGCAACGCTCGCGGTCCTAGAACGGGACAGCGCGGTTCCCGTCATCGCAGCTCAGCTCATTGGCACGAGACCCGCCAGCGAGACCCACCTGGTCAGCATTGTTGCGGCGGCGACAGCCACTGAACTGATCGTCGCCTGGCGCCGCGGGGATCCCTATCCGCACCACACCGAACTGACCTTTCCAGTCGCTGCCGGCCGGGTGGTGGGCTGGCCGGCCACGCACGCAGTCCACCCGCACCGGGAGTGCGCGTGCTGGCTCCTGCCACAAGGACCGCCGGCCCCTGTGGCAGCGCGCTAGATGAGACCGGACTCTCCCACGAAGCGTGACGGTTGCCGGTTCGCACGCGTACCGCCTGCGACGCCGGAGAGCCGCAGCATATCCCTCGCCCGCGTGAAGGCGACATAGGCAAGCCTGCGCTCCTCGTCAATGCTGGCCTCGTCAACGGCGTGGACAATCGGAAACTGCCCCTCGTTGAGCCCTGCCACGTGCACGAGCGACCATTCCAGCCCCTTCGCAGCGTGCACCGCGCTCAGCGTGACGGCATCTACTGTCGGTTCATGCTGTGTGCGTTGTCGCGCGAGCAGTTCTTCGCTGAACTCCCTGATACCGGCTCCGGGCGGCATCTCGTCGACGAGGGAAAGCAGCGAGCTCAGGGCTTCCCACTTGTCGCGTTCTGCAGCACCCTCCGGAGGTCGAGTTGACCAGCCGCCCGCGCGAAGCGCGTCGCTCACGATCTGGAACAGTGGGCGGTCGTGGGCCACCTTTGCTTCTCCACGGATCAGCATTACGGCCTGACGCACATCTGCCCGTTCGAAAAAACGCTGAGCACCGTGCACTCGCACGCCAACGCCACGCTTACGCAGGGCATCTTCGAACCTGGCCGACTGGGCATTGGTGCGATACAACACGGCGATCTCGGAAGCCGGGGTGCCCGTCTGGATCGCGGCCGCAATCGAGCCCGCGACGGCCTGCGCTTCGTCGCCCTCGCTCGCGAACCATTCGAAAGTGGGTGCAGCTGGCCCCGTCTGGGTCGGAGGCTTCGCCCCGGGCCTGGCCTGGCGTTTGGCCAGGGGGTGGCCGAGGTGAGCGGCGCCCCGACTTCCGGTGCCGGATCCTGCGTGGCACGCATTGCCGTCAGCGTCAGCGCACCTGGCCGATCCCGCATCAACCGGTTTGCCATCCGCACGATCGGCTCCACGGAGCGATAGTTGCGTTCCAATCGCACCTGACGCGCGTTGGGGTGTTCCACACCGAACCGCAAGAGATAGGAGCTCGATGCACCGGCGAAGGAGTAGATCGTCTGACTCGCGTCGCCGACGACACAGACATCATCGCGATCCCCCAGCCACACCTTGAGCAGTGCGTGCTGCAGTGGCGAAACGTCCTGATACTCGTCGACAGTGAAGAAGCGGTAGCGCTCCCGCACTTGCAGTGCCACCCGGGGCTCGCTCTCGAGCATGCCCGTGAGTAATACGAGCACGTCTTCAAAATCGATCTGGCGGCGTTCTTCAAGCAGCCCGGCGTAGCGAGTGTGCAGATCAATCAACTGCTCGGGCGTCAGGCCTGTGGGGATCGGTCGCTGGTCAATACGGGCCGCGTAGTCATCGATGCTCAACATCGACGTCTTTCGCCACTCGATCTCGGCGGCCAGATCACGCAGGGCTTCCCCGCCGAGCCGCATGCCGGCTGCCTCGACGGTCTGCGAGAGCGCAGCAACCTTCCCTGGCAGAATCTGCGGCGCACTCCCGCCGATTACATCGGGCCAGAAATGACCGAGTTGCGACAGGGCGGCGCCATGGAACGTCTGCGCACGCACGCCGTCAGCGCCAAGAGCACGGAGCCGCCCCTGGAGTTCTCCTGCAGCCTTGCGGGTAAAGGTCACCGCGAGTACGCGCTCCGGGGCGTAGACCCCTGTGCGCACACCGTAGGCGATCCGGTGCGTGATGGCCCGGGTCTTGCCGGTTCCTGCCCCGGCGAGGACGGAGATCGGGCCACGAAGATGCTCTGCAATCAGTCGCTGTTCGGGATCGAGCCCGGCCAGGACAAGCTCTGCCTCAGTGGCCACCGGTGTCGCCCTCGGCAACCCAGCGGTCGATCAACCAGCGCGCGATCGACACCGCCGTCGGTAACACGATTCCCGGCTCAGGATGGCGCAGCTGATCACGGGAAAACCACCGCAGCTCAGAGATTTCCTCCGGGTCGGGGCAGAGATCTTCTGGGTCCGATCCCGCTGCCAACGTGGCGCGGAACCCAAGCATCAGCGAGCGCGGGAAGGGCCAGGGCTGTGAAGTCACATATCGTATGTTGTCGAGCCGCACCCCAGCTTCCTCAAACACCTCTCGCGCCACAGTCTGCTCCAGCGCTTCACCGGCTTCGACAAAGCCCGCAAGCAAGGAGAAGCGGCCGTCCTCCCAGAGCGCGTTTGAGCCGAGCAAAATCCGGTCCTCGTGTTCAATGAGCACGATGACCGCTGGATCGGTGCGAGGAAACAGCTCTCCCCCGTGGGTGTCGCGCCGTCCCCAACCGCCGAGAACGACCTCGGTCGGCTGGCCGTCGCGCGGAGAGAACGCCGCAGCTTCGTGCCAGCGGAGCAGTGCGGAGGCAACCGCGACAAGCTCGCGCTCGGTGTCTTCCAGCTCGTGGACGGTCGCAAACGGGTGGACCCAGGTAACTGGCGGAACGCCGCTTGCCACGGCTGCGTCCTGCTCAGCGGCGGCGAACACCGCCGTTCCAGCCATACGTCCGAGGTAGACGTAGCCCGCTGGCGCGTCGGCAGTGGGGGCCGGACGTTCCCCCACTGCGGGACGGAGTGCAAGCCGCAGCGGCTGCGAGCCCGCAACAACGGGGATCTCGACCCCGCGCATCATCAGCACGCGCGTGCCCGGTTCACGCCAGGCGGCGTCGAGCAGTTCGGGGTTGCTCGGGTCGCCGCGTCACGGTCCAGCGCGCCGCTCGCGAGCGGTGGCCGATCGTCGATCATGGGTTCTCCTTCGTGGTTTCGCTGGCTCGGCGTTCAGCAGACGGCGTGTCACTCGTTCGCAGCAGCCGGTGTGCCGCGAGGTGCGCGTGGCGTCGCCGCCAGCGCCTCGAGCCTGCATACCCTGATGTACATGGCCAGCATCCCTTTCACTCTAGCCGCGCTCGCTACCTCGGCGGTGCCGGGTCTCGTGGTGTTCGGAGTGCGCGAACACGAAGAGGATTCACGGTTTGCTGAGGCGGTGATCGTGAGCGAGGACGCTGAGCTGCTCGTGCGGGTGCCGCGCACACAGGCGGCGGAGGTGCAACAGTCGGCCACGGTGCTCGGCCTTGCCGCTTTGACCGCGGGACCGCGAGGGAAGCTTCCGTTCGCGGTGCCCGAGACCCTTGGCATGACCCGGGCGGGCGAGACGCGGGCCGTGGTCACCACTTTTGTGGACGGGGATCACTTCTCCGCCGAAGATTTACTGACCGATGCGCTTCTACTCGAGCCAATCGCGTGCGCGATCGCCGCAATCCATGAGCTCCCCCTGAGCGTCGCGCAGAGTGGCGGCTTGCCGGTATCGACGGCGCAGGATCTGCGGCTGATCGCGACCAGACTCATTGATCGCGCCGAGGCGACGCGGATGGTGCCCGAAACCGTGCTTCAGCGTTGGCAACGCACCGTCGAAGCGGCGGAGCTGTGGGACTTTGCGCCTACAACGGTGCACGGTTCGCTCGATGCAGAACAGTTGCGGGTTGCTGAGGATCGGGTGGTGGGGATTGTCGGCTGGTCTGAACTCTCGGTGGGCGATCCAGCTGCCGATTTGGCCTGGCTGCTCGCACCTGGGAATGACGTACTCGAAGCGGTGCTCGCGCGCTACGCAGCGCAGCGCAATACGGGTTCGCTCGCACACCTGCGCACCCGAGCAGCGCTCTACCATGAGCTGGAGGTCGCGCGGTGGCTGCTCCACGGCATTGAGTCCCATGATCAGTCGGTGATCGACGATGCCGTCGCGATGCTGGATCGCATGGTCGGTGTGGGCGGAGCCCTGAGTGTCGCGTACGCGGTGACGCAGGATCGCGCCCCGCTGAGTGACCAGGAAGTCGAGGCCATGCTGGACGAGACTCCGCTCGTGTCGAGCCACCTCTCGGAGACCGCCGTTGTCGAGGCGCTCGACGAAGACCGGATGTTCGGAAACGAGACCGACTTCATCGAGCCGTTGCAGAGTAGGGGGCAGTCGAGGGCTGAGTCCGAAGGCAATACTGGTTCTGGTTCTGGTTCTGGTTCTGGTTCTGGTTCTGGTTCGGATTCCGCCCGGGATCTCGTCCCCGAGACTGAAGGCTTCGCTGCGCTGCAGGCCGACACCGGGATCGTGCCCGATTTCGATCTTTCGTCGTTCGCAGCCGCCGCGGAGGCGGCCGCTGCGGAGGCGGCCGCTGCGGAGGCGGCCGCTGCGGAAGCTGCGAACACAGATGCGAATGGCGCTGGGGGCAGGCAGGGCGGTGGTGCCGATCGGACTGCCGAAGCCGCAGGTGCGCGCGGTGAGGCTACGTCCCGAGATACTGCAGACCGCGCTCCCACAGCGCATGATACAGCCGAACGCGAAGCCAGGGCCCGGGATGCGGCGGTACGGGCTGCCGCGACCCGCACGGAGGCGAAGTGGCCCGTCTGGCCGAAGTCTCGAGACTCAGCTTCGGGCGCGGGCCAAGAGACGCCTCCCCGAGCACGTGCTGCGGACGAAGCGACCGGTGGCGTTGCTTCTTCGAATCGCGCCGAGCGTGCGAGCACGGCGGCCGACCCCGCGGATGATCAGCTCACTGAACCATATGACTCCGATGATCTGCCGTCGCCGCCCGAGCGGGATCGCTGAGTCGCTCGGCAGCGGTAAGCCAGATTGTTTCGAGCTCAGCGAGTGAGCGCGGGGCCCCGCTGCGGAGCTCGATGCCTTCAGCGACGTAGAACAGCGACACGTCAATGAGTTCTGGTGAAACTCTTGCCCACTGGGCGTACGCGTGCCGATACAGGTCGAGCTGAAAGAAGCGCGACTCGCGTTCGGCGTCGGTGCGCGGTGAGCGACCGGATTTCCAATCGACGATCTCCGTCCGCTCAGCACCTCCTCGATCATCGCTCTGCCGGTACACAGCGTCGAGCTTGCACACGAGCGTGCGACCCGCAAATGGGAGCGTGACTTCGAGTTCGACAGCGATGGGCGCGAGCAGAGCCCAGCGCGATCGCTCAAACTCTTCGATGAGAGGCCGCAGCTCGGCCTCGTCTCCTCCCCCATCGAGATCAGAAATTGAGGTCCCGAATCCGTCGGCGCTCCGCTGACCCTCAGGAGCGGCCGGCAACTCGGCACCCGTCTGAACCTCAACAGCCTCAGCGCCTCCAGCAGCTTCAGCACGTTCAGCAGCCTGCGGAAGTTCGCTGCCCACCTTGGAGTTGCTGTCCGAGGTGACCTCCAGGCTGAAGGTCCGCTCGGGCTGGAACAGCTCGCCGTCGAGGGCGTCTTCGAGTCCGGCGAGCGGAAGCGCGGTCCCGATCGCCGTGGTTGCCCGGCGTTCCACCCACTCGTGAAAGCGGTTGCCGACGCGGGTGCGTCGATACGGCCGCTGCGGTACTGGTCGCAGGCGGAAGCGCTCAGATCGCGTCGGATCTTCAATGAACTCATGGAACGTCGACGCAGTAATGCGTGCGGGGAGATCCTCCGGCTTACGGATCAACGATTCGCCCGCGAGCGCGGCATTGCGTTCTGCGAGGAGCAGCGCAACGGTTTCATCAAGCGGGGTCAGTCGCTCGTCACGCGCCTGCGCAGCCTCGTTGCGCTCAACGGTGGCCGCGTCACCCTGAGTATGCCATTGAGCGTCCCGATCTTGCCTCCCACCGAGTGTGTCAGCTACGTTACCCGTCGTCGCGTGTGGCGGGCTCTCCCTGTCAACGTCCGATGCATCAGGGCGCTGCGCCACCGCCAACGCAGTGCGCAACACCTCAGCCGCCGCGAGCACAGCTCCCTCGCGCGCGCCGAGTGGGTGAAGCGGCCACTGCGCAACCAGCTCTTCAGCCACGCTCGGGTCGGTTTCGTGGGCGCTCTCCTCAGGCAGTCCCGTGATAATTCCAGCTTCGCCCAGCTCTGTGAGGAATACCGAAGGAACGCGTGCCCGAGTCTGCCCGCCCCAGAACGAGCCGGTCAGCAGGAGCCGATCCGCTGAACGCGTGATCGCGACGTAGGCGAGCCGGCGTTCTTCTTCGGCGTGCCGCTCTTTCAGCGCTGTCTTGTATTCGGCGATCCGCCCACGGAGTTCATCTTGTGTGTCAGCAATGCGCCAGTTGAGCTCTGGCCGGGCCGCTGCATCGCCGCGCAATTCGTCAGGGATCTGTCCGGTGCGTAGCCAGCCAGCCCCAGCTCGCGCGGATCCGGGAAATTCTCCAGCGACGAGTCGTGGCACGACCACGAGATCCCACTCGAGCCCCTTCGAACCGTGCGCTGTGATGAGGTGCACCGTTCCGGGCACGGGCGCCGCAACGTGCTCTGCGCTTTCGTCAGTTTCAATCGCGCGCTCGATCCATTCCAGCACCGACGCGAGCGTGCCGCGGGTGTCTATGGCGAGGTAGGAATCAACCAAATCGCCAAACAGATCAAGGTTGGCGTATGCCGCGGAAGTTCCAGCGTGCTCTCGCTGTTCGTTGGCGTCGAGTTCAATATCGAGCCGAAGCGCCTGCACCGTCGCCCCGATCAGCTCTCCGATGTCTCCGCCGACGAGGGTTCTGAGGCTGGCGAGCATTCGGCCGGCCTCACTCAGCCGCTCACGCCCTGCAACGCTGATACTGCGGAGCGCGCGGTGGTCGAGTTCACGCATGTGAGCGATCTGGTCGAGCGCGTCGAGCAACGTGAATTGGCGATCCGGGTCTGGGAGCACCTGGTCGGCAACCCGGTCGGCTTCGGAAAGCGGTTGCTGTGCGAGGTCGCGTTCGCCAAACCAGCGCGCGGCCTCTTTGAGACCTGCAAGATCCGCGACTCCGACACGGAACCGCGGGCCGGCGAGCAGTCTGATGAGTTCACCACCAGCGTCTGCGTACCAGAGTGCGCGGAGGGTGCACACGACATCGGTCACCTCCGGCGTTGTGAGGAGCCCACCCAGACCGACAATGCGGTTCGGGACGCCCACATCGCTGAGTGCCGCGGAAAACGCTGCCATGTGTTTGCGCGTGCGGAAGATCACGGCTGCGCTGGGGAGTTCTCCGTGCTCTCGCAGGTGAGCAACGCGCGCGTCTCGCATCCATTCAGCAACGGCGAGCCGTTCTTCATGCACGGTCTCCGGGTAGGCCCACTCGACGGTGCCGCTGCCAGCGCCGGGCCGGGCAGTGAGTTTCGGAACGGTGCTTGCCGCTGTTTCGGCAAGCGCTCCGGCAATGGTGTTTGCGGCATCCAGCACTCTGGAAGGATTGCGCCAGCTGGTGGAAAGTGTGAGCGTCGCCGGGGCTTCGTGCTGCGTTCGCAGTGCGCGCCCTCGAGGTGCGAAATCGGTATGGAAGGAACGCAGCCCCTCGGCAGATGCGCCACGCCAACCGTAAATCGACTGGTGCGGATCCCCGACTGCCATGACGGACGCACCAGAAAAGATCATCGAGAGGAACCGTGTTTGCCCGACCGAGGTGTCCTGCACTTCGTCGAGGAGCACTGCGCGGTGTCGCCGGCGCAACGCAGCAATCGCGTCGGGTGAGTGTTCGAGTGCGCGCGTGGCGAGGGCGAGTTGGTCTGGGAACTCGATGAGACCACGTTCTTCTTTCGCCGCGGCATACTCGCGCGCGAGCCGCGTAATCAGTGGCGTCCCCGTCAGCGCCGCGACTGCGTCGCGCACGGGCGCGTACACTCGACCGCTGGGCTCCGTCCCGAGTTCTTTCTCGTTGTATGGGAGCTGGATGACGCGCCCGAACTCGGACACGACCTGATCGACCCGATCCAAGGATGTGAGGTTGTCCGCGACCGCGTGATCAATGCTTAGGATGTGTCTGATCAGTTCTGGAATGCGCATGTCGCTCTCGGCAAGCTCACTGTCAGCGCTACGAATGACGACGTCGCGCGCGAGCCGCCACGCCGTCGCTTCGTCGATGACCGCAGCACCCGGTGCGACCCCCGCGGCGATACCAAATTCTTGGAGCACTCCAGCGGCGAATGAGTTGTACGTGCTGACCTCTGGAATGTCGAGACCGTCGGCGAGCAGCACGTCGAGCCGCTCGAACGCGCCGAATTCGGCCGGAGCAAGCGTTCCGCGCTCTGCTGCGTCACGCAGGCGATCGATGAAGACCGCGAGCCGTCCCGTAATGCGCTCCCGCAGTTCGCCGGCAGCCTTGCGGGTAAAGGTCAGTCCAAGCACCGCGTCCGGGGCCACGAGCTCGTTCGCCACAAGCCACACGACGCGGTTGGCCATCGTCTCAGTCTTGCCGCTGCCAGCTCCAGCCACCACAAGTGTGCTGCCGCCAAGCGGCTGTTCAATGACGGCTTGCTGCTCCGGTGTGGGAGTGAGAACTGGTGCAGGCGGCACCGCCAGCAACTCGGCGATTCGCGCCGCAGCGAACACCGGTGGCGTCACTCCTTGTGTCTCACGAGCAGTGCCGGCGTGCTGATCGCTGTCGGGTATGGTGCTCATCCCTGACTCACCGCCGGGATGATGTGCAACCGGCAGTTCCCAGGCTGGTGCGGGTCAGAGCAGTGGTGCTCAATCCTTGCGGTGAACTCCCCCGCAGCCATCACACGCGCAATGTTCGACACACGCTCCTCCATTTCCTGAATTGCCTCAGCGTCAATCGGGGCTTGCACCCGCTCGATAAATCCTGATCCCCCTGTCGCATCCGGATGCACGTAGAGCAGACGAGCGCCTCCACTGCGAGTTTCGATGTCCGGGGCCGGTACCGAATTGTCGACGGTGTCTTCGGAGTCGGCCGGCGGGCCATCGATGGTGAATGCTCCCAGCGTGACCCCGAGCTGGTATGCGCGCAGCTGTGCATGCGTCTCGGCTTGGGCTTTGCTCGGCGGGGTTCGCCCGGTCTTGAGGTCCAACACGGTGACCTCCGCCTCACCATTTGCGAGTTCCCTGCGCTCGAGCCGGTCCGCGATCCCTCGCAACACCGCTCGATCGATGGGCACGGCGAAACTCGCTTCCTTCCCGATCAGCGTGCGCTCAGAGGCCGCGAACTCTTGCAAATACGTAGCGAGGCCTTCGGTCATCGTGACAGCAAGGCGTTTTGCGCGCACTGATTCCCACTGGGCATCGAAATCGAGTTTGCGCCACTCCGACATGACGGCGGTCAAGAGCTCGTCTGCGTCTGGCGATTGCGCCGTTTCGAGCGCATGGTGCACGAGCGTGCCAATACTCGCTTGCACGCTTCCAGTGCCGCCGCCCAGGTGTGCAATAGCCCAGTCGAGCGGACAAGACTCCGCGCGCTCCAACTGCGAAGGACTCACTGAAACCGTTGCCTCGGGATCCTCATCGAGCGGGACCAGCGGCGCCTGGGTACTGGGCGGCCGCACGCCATACCATTCATCGGGAGGCGCGCCTGGGACACCGGCACGCGCAAGCTCGCTCAGCGCACGCAATGCAGCTTGGTCAGCTGGATCACGCACGAGTCGCCTGCGCATATCGGCCGTGATGCCACGCAGCGTAATCCTGGAGCTCGGGAGCCCATCAGCGCGGAATTCTCGCCCGAGCGAGAACAGAGCACTCGGATGCTGATCCTCGTCGGAGACGGCCACGACGAGCAGTTCAGAACTCGCTCGCGCGCAGGCATGCACGAGTAGCCGCAATTCATCGTGAATGGTGTCGCGACGCGACGGAGGAACTGCTTCATCTCCGCGCAACCATCGCTCGAGCGCCGCAGCGCCCAGCAATGAACCGCGCGCCCGGAGATTCGGCCACGAGCCATCTTGGAGCCCCACGATCGCAACAAGTGCAAATTCTCGTCCGAGCGCACCCTGCGGGGTCGTCACAGTCACCGACGCACGTTGGCTGCGCTGCGCCAGCGAGTCCTCAGGCACCGTACTCGAGAGGATCTCATCAAGCAGTTCTTCGATCGGCTGCGTGCTGTCTTGCTCTTCGTGGCGCTGCAGAGCGAAGAACAGGCCCATCACGGCATCCAACGACCGATGAGCGTCATCCGAACGAGCGCCTCGGCCATCGAGCGCATCACGCTGCCAGTCGCTCGCGAGCTTCGTTCTGTCCCAGATCATCCACAGTGTTTCGCGCGCGGTGCCGCCGGCTTCGCGCACGGTCATCGCAGCACCGGCGATCTGGCCGAGCTTGCGTAGTGCACGGCCGCCGGCGCTGTCCACCACTGGCACGGGACCTGGGAATGCGAAGGCTTCTGCGACGAGCTCATCGATGCTGCGAGTTTCACGCTCTTCCTCGCGGGCATCACGTCGCTCCTGGAGCAGCAGCGCGCTTCGCAATCGCCGCAGTGCGACCGGGTCGAGGCCACCAATGGTGCCGCCGACAAGGGGAAGAATCTCCTCGGGCGCGATCGCATGCAGGCCGAGAGCGTGCTGCAGCAGGCGCACGAGTTCGCGGACAATCTGATGCTCTCGCAACACGATGCCGCCCGCCGCAATCCCCGTCGGAACCTGGTGCGCTGCCAGCGCACGCGCGACGCGCACGGCCTCCCCGCGACTGCGGCACAGCACCGCCATCTCGTTCCACGGCACCGCGGGAGCGCCTCCGAGTCCGAGCCGTCGGGAGCGCATGCGGTGCGCAATCGCCCCAAGCTGCTCCGCGCCCGACCCGACAACCGCGAACTGCACAGCGGGATCTGGATCGGCGGGTTGCACAGGCCTGGCAATCGCCTCGCGCTGTTCACCGAGGCCTGCCGCGCCCACTCGAGCCGCGAGCCCCGCAACGGCTGATCTGAGCTGAGGACCATGTCGATGCGCCCGCGTGAGCACGACACACTGAGCCGGTTCCTGCGGCGTGCGCGCGGCCGGGCGAATAGCTCTGCGGGCCAACTCGGAGTCGAGCCGAGAAAGCACTCGAGTGCGCTCTCCGTGGAATGCGCCCGTTGCGAGATCCGGATCGCCAAAGACCCAGATCTTGGAGCCCACCTCGGCGCAGGCAGCGAGGAGCGCGAGTTCTCCCTCACCAAGCTCTTGCGCATCGTCGATGAGAATCAGCCGCGGCATCGCAAGCTGAGCCTCCGAACCAGTGGGTTGCCCTGATTCAGAGCCGACGACGTGGCCTGAGCCCGCGCGAATGCCTCCGTCGCGACGCACTGCACCGGCAGCCGCGTGCAGCAGCGAGCTGGAGCTCAACTCACCAGGTCGCTCCACTTCGAGTCGCTGGGCAACCGCAGCGATGAGCGCAAATCCATCACGCCAGCGGGCGCTCAGCTCAGGATCCGGCACCCGAGCATGCTGCTCACGTACTGCCGCGGTCTCAAGTTCACGCAGCTGTGCGGCGAGCTCCATCGGGGCGACTCCGAAATCGTCAGCCACGCGCCACAGTTCGCGCAGCTCGGCGCGAAAAGCCGGACTGTGCAGCACCTCTGGCGGCACTCCGGCGATCTCCGCGCCGTGAGCCGCGGTGCCGGCACTCACGACGTCTGCAATCGCCTCGTCCTGGACCGTGCCGGTCAGGAGCCGTGGTGCTTCATTGCCCGCCAGTGCCGCCGAGCGGGACAGCACAGCAAAGGCCAACGAGGCGGCGGTGCGCACCGGCGTACCACCAAAGGCGCGCCCAAGATCGCGCTCGATCGCCGCGCGAAGCGACGTCGCCACGAGACGATTGGTGGCAAGCACCAGAACATCGGTCTCTTCCCACCCTGGTAACCCGAGAGTGCGGCAGAAGGCCTCACGGAGGACAGCCGTCTTCCCGGTTCCTGCTGCCCCGAGGATGCGTGCGTGACGCGACGGATCCAGAGCAAGCGCCCGGGTCTGAGACGGGTCAAATGAAAGCATGCGGCAAGCCTACTGAGCACCTCAGACAATGTTGTCGGCGGAGCTCAGAACTCCCCCGAGATCCGGGCCCCGCGCTGTGACTTGTCACACTTTGACGCGATCCGAGCGCGCATCATGCCAGACTCACATCGGATCAGTGTCGGCGGTTCATGCCAAACTCGAACCACGCTTCGCGGGGATACCCGCCAACACATCAGTCGCCTCAGAGTGGAGGATCACGCCATGGCAGTTACCGCAGCCGAAATGCGCCCACCGACCGCCCCACCGAACGGTGCGCCGCCCGCAGCACCTCCACGCAGCGCGCACCCGAGACGAGGTCGCTTCCGGCGCGTCGTACTGTGGATCCTCGCGATCATCGTAGCGATCGCGTTGCTCGCAGGTGGCCTCGGAATCTGGACCGTCACGCGTGCTTTTCCGCAGGCAAACGGCACGCTGCAGGTCCCTGGAGTGACCAACTCCGTGAGCGTGCAGCGGGATGCACGCGGCATTCCGACAATCACCGCGAGCTCATCGGCCGATCTCTTCTTTGCACAGGGGTTCGTGCACGCGCAAGATCGGTTCTGGGAGATGGACTTCCGCAGACATTTGACGAGCGCTCGGCTATCCGAGCTCTTCGGCGAATCACAGCTTGGCACGGACACATTCCTCCGCACTCTGGGGTGGCACCGCACCGCTGAAACCGAGGTCCAGCAACTACCGGCTGAGACCCGTGCGTTTTACGAATCATACGCAGCCGGTGTGAATGCCTATCTGAACGAACGCGCCGGGGGCGGTCTCTCGCTCGAGTACAGCGTGCTCGGTCTGCAGAACCCTGACTACTCACCGGAGCCGTGGACCCCGGCGGATTCTGTCGCCTGGTTCAAGGCAATGGCCTGGGATCTCCGCACGAACATTGAAGACGAAACAGCTCGCGCCCTTCAGGCGCAAGGACTGAGTGCCACGCAGCTGGGAGAGCTCTACCCCGGATACCCGTTCGAGGAGCACCCCGTCATTCTCGCCGACGATCCCGCGGGCACGGCCGTCACCGACGGAACACTGGCGGCACCGTTCCCCACCCCCGCAGCGGCAGCGGAGCGCGGATCCAGTGCCGCTCCCGGCTCCCTTGCCGGTTCAGGGTCCGCTCCCGATCCCGGCTCCGAGGCGGCCGCAGGAGCCGTCGCGCGCAGCGCCGATCTCGGGAGTGCTGCGGGCACCGCTCACGCAGCCGCACTCCCGAAACTCGCAGCCCTCGGAACCCTCCTCGACCGTGTCGACACACTGATTGCAGGACAGGGAGAGGGCGTCGGCTCAAACTCGTGGGTGGTGTCCGGCGAACACACTGAGACCGGAAAACCGCTGCTCGCCAACGATCCGCACTTGAGTGCTGCGCTCCCCTCGGTGTGGACACAGATGCAGTTGCGTTGCGAGACGGTGTCGCCTGCGTGCCCGTTCGATGTGGCTGGCTACAGCTTCTCGGGGCTGCCAGGAATCGTCATCGGTCACAACGAGAAGGTGGCGTGGGGTTTCACCAACCTCACGACCGACGTCGCGGATCTGTATGTCGAGCGCATCGAAGATGATGGCTACTGGATCGACGGCGAGAAGCAGCCCTTTGTGACCCGCTCAGAGACGATCAACGTCGCTGGGGGCGATCCCGTCAAGATTGAAGTGAAGTCGACCGGGCACGGCCCCATCCTGTCGGGACTCGAATCAGACTTCACCGCGATCGCGGAGAATCCACGTCTCGGAGCACCAACGACGCCGAACACCGCGAACTCCAACTCTACGCTGGACCCCGCAGATGATGCGGCGCTTCCGCCAGGAGAGTTCGCGCTCAGCCTCCGCTGGACGGCGCTCGACGTGAGCCGCACCGCCGAGGCAATCTTCACCCTGAACCGGGCCGAGAATTTCGCAGACTTCCGACTCGCGGCCTCACAGTTCGATGTTCCCGCACAGAACCTGATCTATGCCGACCCCGACGGCAATATTGGGTACCAAGCGCCTGGCAAGCTCCCAATCAGAGGCGCGGGCGATGGCTGGCTGCCACAGCCTGGTTGGGACAGCGCGTACGACTGGCAGGGCTTCATCCCGTTCACCGATCAGCCGATGACCTACAACCCGGAATCCGGAATCATTGTCACCGCGAACAACGCCATCGTTACTGACGACTACCAGTACTTCCTCAGCCGGGATTGGGACTACGGGTACCGCGCCGCTCGCATTCAGGAACTCCTCGACGAGCGAATCGCGGCCGGTCCCATCACTGCTCTGGACATGGCTGAGATCCAAATGGACAACCAGTTCCCGGTTGCTGCGACACTGCAGCGAGCGTATGAGGGTCTCACCGTAGAAAACCAGGATGTTGCCGAGTCACTGAAGCTGCTGTCGGGCTGGGACGGCCAGAACGATCCCGACTCCCCCGCAGCGGCATTCGCAAATGTGCTGTGGCAGCACATCACCGCCCAGCTGGTCGACGAGCAGGCTGTTCGCATTCCCCGTGATGATCAGTCCCGTTTCGCGCGAGCGTTCGAACTGCTGATAGACCAGCCCGACTCGGAGTGGTTCAGAAGTACGCTGAATGGTCTCGCAACAACGAAGGACGAATTCCTTATCCTCGCCGCAGAACAGGCCCAGACTGAACTCTCGGAGTTGCAGGGTGCGGACCCAAGCAAGTGGAACTGGGGCACACTGCACGCCATTACGCTCACGAATGGCACCTTCGGTACGAGTGGGATCGCCCCCATCGAAGCGCTCTTCAACCGCGGCCCCTTCTCGGTCGGCGGTGGCTCCGGCGTAGTGAACGCGACCGGGTGGGGCCTCGACGAAGGCTACGCAACGACGACTGTGCCGTCGATGCGGATGGTCATTGATGTCTCAGACTGGGATGCCTCGACCTGGCAAAACCTCACGGGGGCGAGCGGACACGCGTTCCATCCCAACTACACCGATCAGACCGAGGGGTGGGCACACGGCGAGCAGTATGCGTGGGCGTTCTCACCACGAGCTGTCGCGGCGGCGGCGACCGACGAACTCATACTCGCCCCTACGAGTTCCTGATCGGAGCCGGACGCTGTGGCCCCGGAGCCGGACGCGCCTCCCCCAGAGCCGGACGCTGCGACCGGAGCCGGGCGCTGCGGCCGGAGCCGGGCACACCTCCCCCTGCCCCGGGCACACCTCCCCGGAGCCGGACGCGGGGAGCAGCCTCCGGAGGCGGGCGCTGCTCCCCGCGCCCGGATAGAGCACATGCACAGAACACCCGGGTCTGCGCTCACGGCGAACGTGCGCCCAGATCCGGGGCATGGCACAGCCCACAGCCATAGACTCGGATCAGTTTCAATTCTGTGGCCCTGTGCCACCGCACCTGAGGAGGCCCCCGTGGAAGTTCGCATCGGCATCAAGCAGTCACCCCGTGAGCTCGCATTCGAAACCAACGCGAGCGCCGAAGAAGTTCGCGGGCTCTTCGAAACCGCTGCTGCGAAGGACTCCGGCCTCGTCGCACTCGTCGACACCAAGGGCCGCCAGTACCTCGTCAGCGCCGACTCCGTCACGTATGTCGAACTCGGCGGCGAAGCAGGACGCCGCGTAGGCTTTGTGAGCTAGCACCTCGGAACGCATCACGGGGGCCTCGGATCGTGCGATCCGAGGCCCCCGTGATGCGTGGTACGGACGACTGCGCTCACCTGGCCCGTGAACATCCCCCTCCTGTCGCAATGCTCCGCGGAGAAGGCTCGCTTCAGCGAGCTGACCGAGGACGGATCCGACAAACGGACACGAGATCACTCTGTAACGCGAGGCACCGAGCCACAGTCACTTCACGTCTTCAGCATGAGCGCGGCAGGCACGAATCAGCGCGCAGCGGCATCGAGCTCGTGGCGCACTGCATCGAGGAGGCGCTCGGCAACCTCACGTTTTGTTCCGGAGACTGAGCTCACGACTGTGCCATCGGCATCAAGCACACGCACGTCATTGTCCCCAGATTCGAAGCCTTCGCTCCAGCCCACGGCATTCAGCGCGAGCAGGTCGACCCCCTTGCGCAACAGCTTTCGCCTGCCCCGCTCCAGCAGCTCCTCCTCGGTCGACACCGTCTCAGCCGCAAACCCGACGATCACCTGACCAGGGCGGCGATCCCGCACGAGTCCAACCAGGATGTCTGGGTTTTCAACGAGCGTGAGCGTGGGGGCCTCACCGGGAGCGTCTTCTTTGCGGATCTTCTGGTCAGCCACGTCAGCAACGCGATAATCGGCGACGGCGGCAGCCATGATCACTGCCTCAGCGCCAGCCGACGCAGCGTGCGCCGCAGATTCCAGCTCAGCCGTCGTGCCGACGGGAACCACTCGCACTTCAGCACGATGAGCGACCTCAGAGAGGACCGCATCATCGATGTTCGCCGCGAGGAGAACAACTTTTGCGCCGCGATCCGCGGCAGCGAGTGCCACGGCGACGCCCTGTTTCCCGCTCGAGCGGTTCCCGAGATAGCGAACCGGATCAATCGGCTCGCGCGTTCCACCAGCGGTCACCAATACTCTCAGCCCGACCAAGTCGCCCTCGGCTTGTCCGATGGATCCAGAGACCGCTCCGGATATCACCGTCGCGTCAGAGTCATCGTCGACTTCGGAGGTCCCTGGATCATCTCCTGCAACGCGGCCAAACACCCCCGTTGGCGGGGCGACCCCTGCGGCGTCGGCTGATTCCTCAGCGACCCCCGCCGCGAGGATTGCGGCGGCCCGCTCACCAATGACCTGAGGTTCGCTCATCCGTCCAGGGCCAGTGTCATCGCCGGTGAGACGGCCACTCTCCGGACCCACAAAGACGACTCCTCTGGATCGCAAGATTGCGACGTTATCCTGCGTCGCAGCGTGCTGCCACATTTCGGTGTGCATCGCCGGGGCTACGAGCACCGGTGCGCGCGTGGCGAGCAGCGTGGTACCGAGGAGATCGTCGGCGAGGCCAGCCGTCATCCGTGCGAGCGTGTTCGCTGTAGCAGGAGCAACAATCACCAGGTCGGCGCGCTGTCCGAGCGCCACATGCCGCACCTCGGGGACGTCTTCGTGCACCGACGTCGTCACAGGGTTGCGACTGATGGCTTCCCAGGTCGGTTTGCCCACGAAACGCAGTGCATCTGCGGTGGGCACGACGTGGACCTCGTGCCCGGCCTCCACCAGCAGGCGGGCAAGGGCAACGGACTTGTAGGCGGCAATACCGCCGCTGACTCCCAGCACAATGTTCACGCCCCCATCCTCCCACTCTCAGCTGTCCGTGACCGGAATGGATCACACCTCACTACACTCGGAGGCAATGTGCACTGTCGTGATTGAGGTTCCGGGCGACCAAGCCACTCCGATTCGCCTCCTTGCGGTGCGCGACGAAGATCCCGCACGCGCGTGGGATCCCCCAGGACAGTGGTGGCCTACGGGTTTCCCAAATACCTGGGGCGTGCGGGATCGACGCGCGAACGGCGCGTGGTTGGCCTATGCGAATCAGCCAGGACGGCTCGCAGTGGTGCTCAATCGCGCGGCCGAAGTCGTGGAGCCGAGCGCAGGTTTCACCTCACGCGGCACCCTGGTGCTCGACACTATTGCTGGATCGGTGCTGCAGGATCCGCCTTCCACACCCGCGTTCACCCTCCTCGACGTTCACGGTGGGACCGCGGCGGCTGTGTCGTGGGACGGCATCTCTCTGCGCCGCAAGCTGCTCGCGCCAGGCGTGCACATGATCGCCCACCACGACGTGAATGACCAGGCATCACCCCGAATCGCCCGGTGGCTTCCCGAGTTTCAAGCACTCGCTGGCACACCGGACGACGCCTGGCGCGAGGCGTGGCTCGAGCTCCTCGCGCGCTCCGCCGAACTCGGGCCGGACGATGATCGCGCGATCGTGCGCGACAACACCGTCCATGGGTTCCCCACGCTCTCATTGCTCGCGTGTCTCGCTGAGATCGATGAGAGCGGTGTCGCACTCGACTGGGCGGAATTTGATCCGCCTGGCACCTGGGGGAACCCCACCTTTCACTCCGGGGACCACCGAGCGTAGCGGTGCGGCGCATGCGGCCAGGGGCACGCTGCCAGCCCGCTCAGACGGTGACGCACTCCAGCAGCACCATGACCTCAAGGTGCTGCGTGTGCGGGAACATGTCGAACACGCGGGCCTCGCGAACCGCGAATCCCGGCATCGCCGCGAGGTCGCGGGCGAGACTCTCCGGATTGCAGCTGGAGTAGATCACGCGCTGTGCCCCGCACTCGTCCAGCCAGGCAGCCAGCTCGGCACCAATCCCCCGCCGCGGCGGGTTCACGATCACCAATTCAGGCACGTCTTCGGGGTGGGCGCTCAGCGCAAATGCTGTCGCATCCGCAGCCACAAAGCGCGCGGCGATGCTGGCTTCTTCCGCACTGCGTTCGGCGGAGCGCACCGCTTCAGCCGACACCTCGACTCCGAGCACCGCTCGGACACCGCCGATCCCGACGTCTGAACGCGGCGCGCATGCCAGCGCAAATCCACCAACGCCGCAGTACAAATCCCAGATCGAGGCTGGGTCGAGGCGCGCGACCCACTGTGCGGCCTGGGCGTAGAGCTCTCGTGCGACAACCGTGTTTGTCTGAAAGAAGCTCTGCGGCCGCAGATGCAGCGTCACACTCGATGAGGCACCTCCCGCGCCAGCGCCCGGCTGCGAACTCCCCAACTCCATGGTCAGTGAAGACCCGAGCAGCAGCTCTTCTCGCTCTCCTTCGAGCAGCGCGACATGCTCAGGCAGCACGTTCACCGAGATCACCGTCGCCTCGGGCACCGCGGCCTGCACCCGAGGGAGCGCGCGTCGCAGCGCAGCCAGGGTCTGTTCACTCCGCACCACGAAGCGCAGCATGAGGTCACCGGAGGGCGCCGCGGTCACGTGCACATATTTCAGTTCACCGCTGCGGCGCGGCACGTCGTACGGAGCCAGGCCAGTTCCATCAAGGAACTCAGCAAGGCGCGGAATCATACGGCGGATCGCGGGCACTTGGATCAGGCAGTCCCGCAAATCAACGCCGATACCCCCCGGGCCCAGGATCCCAAGGGTCACGCCGCCAGCCTCGCCCCCTACGACAAGCTTGGCTTTATTGCGAAAGTCTCGTTCGCCACCGCTCACGATCGGTAGCCAGGCCGTCTGCGGCACTTGAGCGAGTAGCGTGCGGCAGCGCACGTCCTTGGCGTGAAGCTGCTCCGCTATTGGCGTCTCAATGAGCGCGCAGGAGCGGCAGCGCCCGGCTTCGAAGTACTCGCAGCTCGGAGTGATCATGGAGCGCACCATTAGGCGGTGAGGCCCAACCCGTCCATGCGTCGAATGTGATCCGCAATGAGCTCGGTAAACACCGGTTCTACTTCATGCGCGTCAAACTCGCGGTTTTCGCTCAGTCCGAGAACGGCACGAGATACGAGAAGCGTGTCCCCCACGAGACGACGGCCCCAGAGCGCAAGCCAGCTGCCGAGCGCTTCGTCGTCAGCCAATGCGGCTTCGAGCAGAGCTTTCAGCTCAGCACGCCCAGCATCGTTGCGCAGGATGCGGATCGCTTCGGTGCGATAGCTGTCACGCAGCCCCTCGGCCAGAGTCGCGAAGAAATCATCAAAGAGGCCACCCACGAGGTACAGCGAGAGCACGTGCTGATGCCAATCGGGCGTGTCGATGCGCTCCACATACTCGTCAATCACGGGCGAGAACGGGGCCATGATGATGTGTGGCTCGTGGCCGCGATCCCGGATTTCCGTGGTGAGCAGCTGATGCTTCGAGAGCGTCTGGCCTGCGATCTCGGCGAGCACGTTCTTCGCTTCGAGCGTCGGCGCGCCGGATACTGCGCGTGTCGCCGCCTCGTACAGCTCAAGCTGCAGATATGCGGTGAGCCCCAGAAATGGGAGGATTCCAGGCGCGAACTCCGAGAGTTCCACGCGCTCGGTATCCGCCCCATCACCGCGGGAGCGCAGCTTCCGCGCAGGGGCAGTTTTGCGGCGCAGCCCTCGGATCCACTCGAACACCCTGTCAGCTTAGCGCCGCACGACACCAACCGCGGCATGCACGCCGGAGTGAATTCCTGCTGACCTCCACAGCATTTGCGGCGCGCGCGAATAGACTGAATAGCGTACGTATTCACCGCCGACGCCGAAGGAGCGTTCGGCCGCTGCGCCTTTGACACCGCGCGCAGCACTGCACACACCGTTAAAGGACGCACACGTGACGACATTTCTCGAACTCGGCGTTGACCAGGACATGGTCGACGCACTCGCTGGCAAGGGCATCCTCGAAGCCTTCCCGATCCAGGAACAGACCATCCCGCTCGCACTGACCGGGCAGGACATCATCGGCCAGGCAAAGACCGGCACCGGCAAGACATTTGGCTTTGGGCTCCCACTGCTCCAGCGGATCGGCGCAAACCCCGAGCCCGGCGTGCAGGCACTCATCGTGGTGCCGACCCGCGAGCTCGCCGTCCAGGTTACGGAAGACCTTGAGATCGCCTCGCAGAATCGCGCGGCCACGCTCGTTTCAATTTACGGCGGCAAAGCCTACGAAGGTCAGATCGAGCAGCTCAAGGCTGGCGCTCAGATCGTGGTTGGCACCCCCGGTCGGCTCCTCGACCTCGCCAATCAGCGCCTGCTCGATCTCACGAAGGTCCGTGAGATGGTGCTCGATGAGGCCGACAAGATGCTCGATCTTGGGTTCCTCGCTGATATCGAGAAGCTGTTCTCGCTGACCCCGCCTGTGCGGCACACGATGCTGTTCTCGGCGACGATGCCCGGCACGATCGTGACGCTCGCCCGTCGCTTCATGTCGAACCCGATCCACATTCGTGCGACAGATCCGGATGAAGGGCTCACACAGGCCAACATCGAGCACATCGTCTACCGCGCTCACTCGCTGGACAAAGACGAGGTCATCGGACGGATCCTCATGGCCGAGGGCCGGGGCAAGACCGTCGTCTTCATGCGCACGAAGCGCGCTGCGGCGAAGCTGACCGAAGAGCTCACCGACCGCGGCTTCAATGCGGCTGCCGTGCACGGCGATCTCAACCAGGAGCAGCGCGAGCGGGCAATGGCCGCGTTCAAGGCAGGCAAGAAAGACATCCTGATCGCTACCGATGTCGCCGCCCGCGGCATCGACGTTGACGATGTCACGCACGTGATCAACCACACAGTGCCGGACGATGACAAGACGTATCTGCACCGCGTGGGCCGCACCGGTCGCGCTGGCCGCACCGGCATCGCCGTGACCTTCGTTGATTGGGATGACCTGCACAAGTGGGCGCTAATCAACAAGGCGCTCGATTTCGGAGTGCCTGAGCCCGTCGAGACGTACTCGTCCTCACCACATCTGTTCGAGGATCTCAAGATCCCCGCGGGCACGAAGGGTCGACTCAAGGCAACGCCAGTCAAGGAGCGACCGGCGCGCGAGGGCGCACGAGCCGGCGGACGCAGCGCTGGATCACGCGAGGGTAACCGCGACGCCGGAACGCGCGAGGAGCGCGGCTCCGAGGGTACGCGCACGCGCCGCCGCACCCGCGATGCGAACCCGAAGGGTCCGGGTCGTCACGAAACACACAGCCACGAGGCGCACGGCCACGACGCTGAGGGCGGCGGCGAGCCGGGAGCTCCCCTCCACACCGAAGGCGAGGCGCCCCGCCGACGTCGCCGACGTCGGGGCGGCGCGGGTCGCGGTGCCGACTCAGCCGGCACGCCGTCGGGAGCCGAGCAGGCGGGCGAGCAGGCGTCTGCTGCTCCGATCGCCGAGGCCCCCGCAGCCTAATCGCACGTACCCCGCAGTTTGGCCCGAGCGGGCTGCTTCGAACTCGCTGAAGCAGCCCGCTCTGGCCTACGTATGAGCGGAGCTCGAAGTCACTCCCGCGGCCGCGACTAGGAGTTCGTGCAGATCAGCTTCGAGCAGCGGGACTCGTGGATCGCGCAGGAACGCAGTGCCACGCGGGATGGTCCGCGGAATCGCCACTTCGCCCGCAATCCGGCTCGGCCCAGTCGCCACACTCGTGCGCGAGCCAGCGATGCGCTGCCCAGCGTTAAGCGGCCCCTGAGCGTCCAGCTGAGCATTACACGACTCCCCTAATTCAAGCCCTGGCCCGCTCCCGAGCACGAGCACGCGATCGCTCAGACGCACAGCTTCGCGGATGTCATGGGTGATCAGCAGGATGCTCCAACCGTGCACACCCCAGATCTCCAGTAGCCAGCGCTGCAGTTCATCTCGAGTGATCGCGTCGAGCGCGCCGAACGGCTCATCCAGCAGCAGGACCGGTTTCCCCTGCACGACCGTGCGCAGGAACGACACCCGCTGCCGCATACCGCCGGACAACTGTCGCGGATAGCGCTGCTCAGTTCCAGCGAGACCAAACGGCGCGAAGAGTTCCTTCGCCCGCCCGCGCGCAACGCGGCGAGACAGCCCAGACACTTCGAGCCCGATTCCGGCGTTGTCGAGGATCCGTCGCCACGGAAACAGCACGTCTCGCTGTGGCATATAGGCGAATGGCCGGTCCCGGCCCCTCGCGCTGGAGTCCATGAGTTCACCCTCGTAGCGGATCTCCCCAGCATCCGGGCGCAGCGCTCCGATGAGCAGCGACAACAGCGTGGACTTCCCGCTCCCACTCGCCCCGACGAGCGATACGATCTCCCCAGCTCCGACGGTCAGTGACACTCCGTCCAGTACCGCGTGATCGCCAAACGATTTCCGCAGCCCAGTCAGTTCCAGCGCCTTCAACGTGCAACTCCCTGTTCGACCCGCACCCACGGCACCGCAACCCGCTCGAGCAGCGCGACGAAGCCGAACAGCGCGAGCGTGAGCACCGAGCTGACGGCAACCGCAGCGAGCACGAGGTCTGTGCGGAACACGTGTTTCGCTGATTGCATATACACGCCGAGACCGGCCACTGCACCGGCGTACTCGGCGAATATCGTGCCCACGACGGCATAGGTGATTGAGATCCGCAGCGCCGAGAAGAACGATGGGATGCCCGCAGGAAGGCGGAGCAGGCCGAACACCCGCCATCGCGAGGCCCCCATCGAGCGCAACAATTGCTCCGCGTCGGGGTCTGCGGCGGCGAATCCTCGCAGCAGCCCCACGACCATCGGGAAGAATGTCACGAAGGCGACAAGCAGGATCTTGGGGAGCAGTCCGAACCCAAACCACAACACCACGAGCGGCGCGAGCGCGACCAGCGGCAGCGTCTGGCTCACCACGAGCACCGGCAGAATCGCCCGTCGCAACACGAGCGAGAAGTCCAGGATGGTCGCCACGAGAAACGCGACGGCCACCGAGAGCGAGAACCCAGTGAGCGTCGCCGTGAGCGTGGGCACTGCGTGGCGAAGCAAAGCCTCACGTTCAGTGATCCCGGAGCCCAGCACCCGCATGGGTGAGGGCAGCAGCTCAGCTGGCACCAGGCCAGCCGTCGTCGCCCACTGCCACACCGTGAGCAACAGCGCCACCGCGATGACCGGCGGCGCCAGAAGCTGGGCGGTCCGCGTCAGCGATGCTGCGGCGGTGCGTGCTCGTGCCGCGCTCACCCCTCGCAGCCGCGCGGAAAGGTCCGCGGTCACTTTCGCAGGTCATCGACATAGTATTCGGACCAATCGGGTTCCTCCTCGACCGGCTTCCCCTCGGCATCCGTGAGAAAGCCACCCGCAAACAGGAATGCGCCAAATGCGTCCCAAGCTTCCGGGTCAACTGCGCCAATCTCTCGCTCAGCGGATGCGAGGTATCCCTCTTCCGCCATCAGTTTCGCGCTGCGTCGCACGAGGTTCTCTGCCGTTCCAAGCGTGTCCGGGTTCGCGGCGATCAGCACGTCTGCGGCCGTGTCAGGGTGCTCGACGGCAAAGGCGTAGCCTCGCGCAACTGCGCGCACAAATGCCGCGGCTTCCTCAGGGTGTTCCGCGAGATACGCATCGCTTGAGATGATGCCGGTCGACTGCTGCTCGGGCACCCCGAAGTCCTGGTACCGCCACGCGCGATAGGGGTGACCATCGATCTCCATCTGCAGGTTTTCCCAGGTCGCAACAGAGAGTGTGAAGTCGATTCGATGCTGCGACAGCGCCTCGTACGCACCGGTGTCGAGCACCACCTCTTCGAAGTCACCCGTTCCCCCATCACCCTGGATTGTAGAACTGGCGAGCGCTCCAAACAGCGGGGCCCCAAAGCCACCAAAGGTCCGGCCGTCGAGGTCTTTCGGTCTGGTGAGGTCGTCACGATCTCCCAGTACGACGAGCCGGCCTGTGTCTGTTTGGGTGATCCGGTACACCGACACCACGTCGAGTCCCGCGGTTCGCGCCATCTGCACACCGGATTGCCCCCCGATTCCAAAGTCGGCCTCGCCAGCCGAGACGAGCTGGCTCGCTGGTGTCGAACCGTACGGCAGGATCTCGACGTCAAGCCCAGCGTCGGCGAAGTATCCTTCTGCCTCCGCGACATAGAGCCCGATGTGATTCGTGTTGGGTGCCCAGTCGAGCGCAAAGGTGATGGGTTCGCGGACCGGCTCAGTGGTGGATCCGGACCCTGAGCCTGCCACACCCGGCGCGCTACAACCGGCCAGCGCGAGCGCCCCTGCAGCGAGCGCGGCGGCCGTGGCCAGGATGCGAGCCGTGCGAGGCGGCGTGTGAACAGAGATGTGGTGACGCATGAGCGTGCCCTTTCAATCGTTGAGGGGGCACGGGTAGTGAAGAGTGTCTCCCTGCGCTGGCATGATCCAGATCAGGTTCGACGGTCGAAAGTTGAGTACTTTCCTCTCAGCCCGGCCTACCGGACTCCCGTGTGCTCCACACCGTAGCAGACAGGAACGCGCCGCTGCCGCACGCGCCTCGCCGCGTTGCAGAGGTGCGAGACGGCCCCGGAATCTTCTAGGGTGGGGCCGTGACCCAGACACCAGCTGCCGCGGGAACCGCGGCCACCGACGTTGTTTCGCCTGCTCCGATGACACCGAGCCAGTACGGCGTCGGCGCCCGCTTCACCCTGTCCGTGTATGACTCGGATTACGTGCGGATCATCCTCGAAGCACTCTCCGCGGCTGACGCCAGTGAGCTCACGATCGAGACCACTGACATCTCGACCTTCGTCGGCGGGTCAGAACAACGCGTACTCGAGTTTCTGCGCGATGTGATCACCACTGCAGCCCGAAGCGGCGCTCACCTTTCGGCTGGGATCCTGCTCTCCCGAGGCTGCCCTGGAGAGCTTGCATGTGAGCTGCCCGCCGGCGTGGCAGCGCTGGGCGCTGCACCGATCGCGCTGGCCCCCGCCGGGGTGCGAGCGCGCGCCCACTGGTCGCTCTACCCACTCCTCGACGGCGGATCGACCGGTGACCACATGACGCCGATCTACGCGGCTATTGCAGACGCGAAGACGGCGGGCGTGTACTCCGGTTCCGACCATTTTGCGACGCGGCTCGACGGCGATCTCGCCGAGCTGCTCGAGGTCGCCGCAAACGGATGGATCGGGGTCGGAGGCGTGGTGCAGCATGTGACAACACACCTCACCGTGTCGCTCAACAGCCCCACGAAGATCTCTGACATCGGCTGAGGTGCCCAGCTCCGCCAGTCACACTTCGTTACCTTCGCCCACGAATCGCGCGAACGCTCCTAGCCTGGCTGACATGAGCATCGACTTCCCAGCCCTGCCAGCGTCCATCACTTCCGAGCGAATCACCGTCGCCGCAGACGTGCAGCTGCGCGTACTCCGAGCGGGCAGCGGTGCACCTCTGCTCCTGGTCCCGGGCTGGAACTTTTCTGGCGAGGTGTTCGTGCACCAGCTCGTTGAGCTCGCAGCCCACTACGAAGTAATCGCGCTCGACCCGAGAGGGCACGGTGAGTCGAGCAAGCCACTTACCGGGAACAACTTCCCGCAGCGCGGACGCGATCTCGCTGCCGTCATCGAGGCGCTCGATCTCCGTTCGATCGCCTTGGCCGGCTGGTCATTCGGCGTCCTTGATGTTCTCTCGTACCTCGGGCAATTCGGCGACGACCGAGTGGCGCGGCTGATCCTCATTGATGAGCCGCCGCGTGTGCCGTTCGACCCGGCCAACGCTGCCGAATGGGGCGAAGCCGCGCTCAGCCACGACGGGCTCCCGGCGTACGTACAATTCCTGTCGACCGATCGCGCAGGCTTCCTTGCCTACATTGCAGCGGATGCCCTCGGAGTTGA
The DNA here is from genome assembly GCF_019464495.1 of Leucobacter luti. Taxonomy (NCBI): domain Bacteria; kingdom Bacillati; phylum Actinomycetota; class Actinomycetes; order Micrococcales; family Microbacteriaceae; genus Leucobacter; species Leucobacter luti. The sequence continues at coordinate 754,110 of NZ_CP080492.1, forward strand.
TCCGGCAGCCGCCGACAGCGATCCTGCCGTCGCGAAACTCATTGCCGACGGAGCGCGCACGCCTGAGCACATCGCGATCATCACCGGCGCGGAGGGGCTCTCAACGGACCTGTCTGCGCCCGCGCTCGCGTTCCACGAAACGGGCAAGCCCGTGCTCTTCTTCGCGAAAGAGGCCTGGGCCGAGGCCGCAGAGCGCTGGGTGACTACTCAGCTGCCGCGAGCCGAGTTCGCAACGATCCCGGTGCACGCCGGATTCCTCACCGAGCCCGCCGCGTTCAACGCACGGCTGACAGCGTTCCTGGGCTAGGCAGGGGTGGCGAGCCCTGCACAGAGCCGTCGCATCACGGGTTCCGGGGTGGTGCGCTCCCCCAATCGGTTCGCTTTCCCAGCGCCGTGGTAGTCGCTGGCCCCGGTCGTCTCGAGGCCCAGTGCCGCGACTGCCGCGACGAGCGGGGGCAGCCAGTCAGCCCGATTCTCAGGATGGTTCAGCTCAACGCCCCACAGGCCAGCTGCCGCGAGCGCCGTGAGTTCACCCCCGGTCGTAGCCCTGCGCTGCCTCGTCGCTGCCGGGTGCGCGAGCACGGAGCGTCCACCGGCTTCTCGCACCATCCGAATCGCGTCAAGCGTCTCGATCGCGTACGTGCCAATGTAGTACGCGGAACCGGGGTAGAGCACCATTTCGAATGCTGTGCTCCGGTCAACGAAGTACCCAGCGGCGACGAGTGCATCGGCAATGTGTGGTCGTCCGACGGTGCGCGCGTCTTCTTCTCCGACTACGTCCTCCCACCGAATCGTATAGTCGCGTGACACGCGGCGCACCATCTCACGGGCACGATCGAGACGTGCGCTGCGGACGAGCGAAAGCGCGGTGAAGAGCTCTGTAGCGCCGGGATCGATCCCATACGCAAGCAGGTGCCGGGATCGACCGTCGTGTTGGGTGGTCAGCTCCATGCCGGGCAGAAACGCGATCCCTGCCCCGGCAGCTGCGGCGCGCGCCTCGTCCCAGCCGGCGATCGTGTCGTGATCGGTGAGCGCGAACCCGGCGAGCCCGATGTCTGCCGCTTCGCGCGCGATCGCGTCTGGGCGCGTCGTACCGTCGGAGTGCACTGAGTGGGTGTGCAGATCGAATCCCCGCCCCGCCCCACTGTGTGTCATGCGCTTCAGTCTATGGGTCACCGGCATTCTCCATCGCGAGGTGAGATGATGGGCGTATGACTGAGCGCGCGCAGACCACTCACGAGGTGGAAATCGACAACAGCAATCGGAGCACGACACCGCAGACGAGTACGTTTGCGGCGTATATCTCCAGCCAGTGGGCGGACCGGCCCGAGCCGCTACCGACTGAGCTTCCCGTGGCCCCGTACGCAGCGGCCCGCCGCAGCGCGCTCGCGGCGCAGTTTCCTGGCGAACGACTCGTGATTGCAGCGGGTGCAATGAAGCAGCGGTCCAACGACACGTTCTACCAGTACCGAGCCCACAGTGCGTTTGCGCATCTCACCGGGTGGGGCGCGGAGAGCGAACCAGGCGCGGTCCTGGTGCTCGACCCCGTGGGAGACAGCCACGAGGCGACGCTGTATTTCCGCGAGCGCGCTGGCCGGGACAGCGACGAGTTTTTTGCAAACCCCGAAATTGGTGAATTCTGGATCGGGGCACGGCCCTCGCTCAGCCAGGTCGCCGCGGCGCTCGGCATTTCTACCGCGCATCTCGCTGACTTCGAGGCGACCCAGACGGACCGCACCGTTGAGGATGCTGAGCTGGCACGAGCCGCCTCGGAACTGCGCCTCGTGAAAGATGCATACGAGCTCGCCCAGATGCAAGCCGCCGTCGATGCAACGGCAACGGGCTTCACTGAGGTGCTCGCTGCGCTCCCGGCCGCGAGTGCCCACCCGCGCGGCGAGCGCATCGTTGAGGGGGTGTTCAACCAGCGCGCTCGGCTCGATGGCAACACCGTGGGCTACGAGACGATCGCCGCGTCTGGCCCGCACGCGTGCACGCTGCATTGGATCCGCAACGACGGCCCCGTGTTGACCGGCGATCTCCTGTTGCTCGATGCAGGTGTGGAGCTCGACAGCCTGTACACCGCAGACATCACTCGCACCGTGCCGGTCTCGGGCACCTTCAGCGAGGTGCAGCGCCGGGTGTACGAAGCAGTGCTCGAGGCAGCGGACGCGGCACGGGCGATCGTGCGCCCCGGAATCCGCTTCAGCGACGTGCACGCGGCCGCGATGGAGGTCATCGAGCGCCGCACCCGCGAGTGGGGATTGCTCCCTGAGGATGACGGCACCGCGTACTATCGCCGCTACATGGTGCACGGGACGAGCCATCACCTCGGTCTCGACGTGCACGACTGTGCGCAGGCGCGACGCGAAATGTACATGGACGGGATGTTGGAGCCGGGCATGGTGTTCACCATCGAGCCGGGGCTGTACTTCCAGCCGGACGACCTCACAGTTCCGGAAGAGTTCCGCGGCATCGGTGTGCGAATCGAAGACGACATCGTCGTGACCGAGGACGGCTGTGTCAATCTCTCGGCAGATATCCCGCGCACGGCCGACGCCGTGGAGGCCTGGATCCGCGACGCGCAGGCAGGGGCCTAGCCAGCCTGCACCCCACGACGCGTGCGCCGGTGCTGCGCGCCCGGGCGCCAGCTCCGGCTCCGCGCCTCAAGCAGCTCGCTGGACCTTGGTGCGAGCCACAGTGGGGCCTCAGAACGACTGAGGCCCCACTCTGCGTCGTCTGCCCGGTGGGGCTATGCTGCGTCGCCGTCGACGTAGCGCCAGTGCCCGTCAGCACCACGCGCGAAGCGGCTGCGTTCACGCTGCTCGAAACGACCGTCCTGGCCGCGCCCGATTGCCGTGAATGTCACGAACCCTGCATCATCGTCCGGCCCACCCCCGGTCGTGTCCGCGATGAACAGCCGTCGCCACTCCACCGTGTCGTCGAGGTCGAAATCGCTTCGATCCGGCCGCGTATGCGGATCCCAACTGCGCAAGAGATACTCGGGCAGTCCGAGCGCGAATGCGCTGAACCGTGAGCGCATCAAACGTTCGGCCGATGGTGCCGGCTCGCCAGCATGCAGCGGACCACAGCAGGCACAGTAGGCCGCTCCGCTGCCGCACGGGCATGGACCATCTGTGCGCCAACCCGTGTTCAAAAGACCGACCAGCCGGTGCGGGAGGTGAACTCGTCCAGCGCCGCCATGCCGACAAGCGAGTTGCCCGCGCTGTCGAGCCCGGGTGCCCACACGCAGATCGAGCACTTCCCAGGCACGATCGCGAGGATCCCGCCTCCAACGCCGCTTTTGCCAGGCAGTCCAACCCGGTAAGCGAATTCCGCAGCAGCGTCATAGAAGCCGGCTGTCAGCATCACGGCGTTCACACGCTTTGCCTGGAGCGGGCTGATCAGCTCAGTGCCGTCAGCGCGCACTCCGCCGCGCGATAGGAACGCACCGGCAGCCGCGAGCTCGGCACAGCTCATCGAAATCGCACATTGATCGAAGTACCGGTCCAGCACCGCACCGACCTCGTTGCGGAGGTTCCCGAAGCTCGAGAGCAGATACGCGATGGAGCGGTTCCGGTCCGAGTGCCCGGCCTCCGAGGTCGAGACGAGTGCGTCGGGCCGTATCTCCGGGTTTCCGGCCTCAGTGCGCAGCAGATCCAGCAGCGGATTCGCGTCTGTGCCACTCACCCCGAGGAGATGATCTGTCACCACGAGCGCTCCGGCGTTCATAAACGGATTGCGCGGGATCCCGCGTTTGAATTCGAGCTGAGCGAGCGAGTTGAACGCGGCACCCGACGGTTCGCGCCCCACCCGATCCCAAATCGCATCGCCAGACGCCTGAAGCGCGAGCACCAGCGTGAACACTTTCGAGATGCTCTGGATTGAGAAGGGCACCTCGAAGTCGCCAACGCCGTAGCTCGATCCGTCGTTCATCACCACGGACATGCCGAACTGGTCCGGGTTCACCGCAGCCAGCCGAGGGATGTACTCGGCCACCACACCCGAGCCAATCTGGGGGCCCACAGCCTCGGCGATTTCATCGAGCGTTGCTTGCATATCCATGCGGTAACACTACTCTTCGGGGCTGGCCTTCGGGCGCCACGGATCAGTGTGCGAGATCAGGTGATTCGGCTGCTCAGTTCTGACCGAGCTCGCCGCGCAGCACCCGCTGCAGCGTATCCAGTCGAACACCGCCAAGCGCGAGCGCGCTGCGGTGGAAGTCGCGCACGTCGAACCCCGCTCCCGACTGTGCCGCCGCCTCGTCACGCAGCTGCTCCCAGATCCGCTGCCCCACCTTATAGGAGGGCGCCTGGCCCGCCCAGCCGAGATATCGCAGCACCTCGAAGCGCACGAAGCCGTCATTCATGTTCACGTGCTGCGCCATGAACGCGAACGCGGCGTCGCCGTCCCACGTGCCACCGTCAGGGTGCGGCTTGCCGAGGTGCACGCCAATGTCGAGCACCACGCGCGCCGCGCGCATGCGCTGTCCGTCGAGCATGCCGAGACGATCCGCCGGATCATCGAGGTAGCCCAGCTGTTCCATGAGGCGCTCAGCATAGAGTGCCCAGCCCTCAGCGTGGCCTGAGGTCCCGGCAAGTTGCCTGCGCCACTCATTCAACGTGCTGCGATTCACCACCGCCTGACCGATCTGCAGGTGGTGCCCAGGCACGCCCTCGTGGAACACCGTGGTGAGTTCGCGCCAGGTATCGAACTCGGTGACCCCCTCCGGCACGGACCACCACATGCGGCCGGGGCGCGAGAAGTCATCGCTCGGGCCCGTGTAGTAGATCCCACCCTCCTGAGTCGGCGCGATCATGCACTCGAGCGCCCGGATCTCCGCTGGGATGTCGAACTGCGTCTCTCCGAGCTCCGCAACCGCGCGGTCGCTCGTCTCCTGCATCCAGCGCTGCAGCGCATCAGTGCCGCGCAGCTTGCGCGACTCGTCCTGCTCGAGCTGCGCGATCGCCTCTGCGACGATTCCCGGATGGCGTGACCCGCCAACGATTTCCGCCGCGATCCGCTCCTGCTCGTCAACCATGCGTGCGAGCTCCTCGAGGCCCCACTCGTAGGTCTCGTCGAGGTCGACCCGCGCGCCCAGAAAGGCTTCTGACGCGAGTGTGTAGCGTTCCCGCCCAAAGGCGTCGGTCGCCGGCGCGCGCGGCGCCAGATCTCGGTCGAGGAAGTCAGCGAACTCGTCATAGGCTCGCGCGGCAGCGGTCGCGGCCACCTCCAGCGCCGGATCCTGGCCTGCCACGAGGAGCCCGAAGAAGCCGGGCGTACCCGGAGTGCCCGCGGTGCGCCTGGTCTGCGCGGCGACCTCGGTAACCTGGCGCAGCGCAGGAACCAGCCCACGCTCGACGCCGAGTTCGAGTGCCGCTCGGTAGCCGTGCAGGGCGGCGGGAATCGCGCGCAACCGCTCCCCAATATCAGCCCAGTCCGCGTCGTTCGATGTGGGCATGAGGTCAAAGATGTCCCGCATCTGCTGCAACGGTGACTCGATCACGTTCAGATCACGCAAGTCCTCACCCGCCTCGTGCTGCGCGAGTCCGAGCCGCAGCTCCGCCGCGAGATCAGCGCGGGTGACGCGGTCGACATCGTCCACCGGGGTGGCGGCTTCGAGTTCGGCGAGAGTGGTGCGCTGAGCGTCGGCGAACGCGTCCCCGCCCTCTGGTGAGTAGTCAGGCAGCCCTCCGCCCGTGCGACCGATATACGTGCCGATAGTGGGGTCGTGCGTGACCAGGGTATTGACCCAGGCCTCGGCGACGCGGTCGATGGGAGTCTGCTGCCGCGGATTTGTCATGCTCCCAGCCTACGATGCGCCGGCGCGCGACCCGCCGGCTGGCGAACGCTTCGATGCACGCTAGGATGGGGACATTGGTGCACGGGCTCTGGGCTCGTCTGCCGCACAGACTCGCGAGGAGAACAAACGTGAAGATCCGTACCCGTATCGCCACCGCCGTGACCGTAGCGCTTGCATCGGTGTTCGTGGCCGCGCCCGCGTTCGCTTCCGGCGGCGACAACACCGGGGACTCGATGTTCTCGTCGGCGGGGCAGCCCGTCGATGTGGTCGCAATCTCGATCGTCGGCGTGATCCTGCTCGCCGTGATCCTGATCGGCTCGACGCTGGTCGGGAACCTCTTCGAGAAGAAGTAGCACCTCAGTTCATATACACACAGGGGCGGCGATCCGAGTGGATCGCCGCCCCTGTGCGTATATGAGGCCCCCTTCGGCCCTGCTCTGCGCTCTGCATCAGGGCAGGGGTCCAGCTTCAGCGAGATGAAATCGTCCTGATCCAACTCGCTGAAGCCGGATGGCGCCCTGAAGCAGGGCCTGAAGCAGGGCCTGGCTGCGCACGTGCGCCGGAGCGCCCTACTCGCGTACGACGCGGAGTGTGGCGACCTCGGCATCCAACGCACCGCGCACATAGCCCGTCGGGGAAGTTGCCACGGCCTGCAGGAACGCAACGGTCTCCGCGGTAATCGCCTCTCCTGGCAGGAGATTCGGGATCCCTGGCGGGTACGCAGCGAGAGTGTCCGCGGAAATACGGCCGACCGCTGCGCCAGCCGCCACCACGTCGCTCTCACCGAAGAATGCCTCGCGCGGGCGCATCCGCAGCTCACCGGCTTCCGGCAGCGGCGGGAACGCAATCGCGTCAGCCGCTGGCAGCGTGGCAGCCTCGTCAGCGACGGCACCAAGGTCCCGCATGAAGCGGTCGACGTCCACTGTGCGGAGCGCTCCCACCACAAGCACCACACTGGTTGCCGTGGACATTTCCAAGTAGGTGTCGTGCGCCTCCATCATGCGAGAGCGCACCCAGTGCCCGCTCTGTCCCAGAGCCGTGACGTCCACGGGAATCCGGAGCGCGTCCGTGGCGACGATGTCCCGGTACTCCGGGAAGCGATCGCTGATCACGGTGAAGCGCGGGTCCTCACGGAGACGCTCACGAAGCTGCTCGGCGGCGTCGACGGCACCTTGGATCTGCTCGCCCCCCTGCACGAGGGCGCGCCGCGCAACGTCAAGCGATCCCATCAGGATGCCACTCATCGAGGTCGACGCGGTCATCGAGTAGGCGCGCGCCACGAGCGGCTCGAGCTGCTCAGCGAAGCGGGTGTCCCCCAAGTGCAGCATCGCCGACTGCGTGAGCGATCCGGCAAGCTTGTGTGTGCTCGAGACCACCAGATCGGCGCCAAGCCGCGCCGGCGACTCCGGCAGATCGGGGTGGAACCCGAAGTGCGCACCCCACGCTCCGTCGACAATAATCGCGGCGTCGTGGGCATGCGCGACTTCTGCAAGGCCAGCAACATCCGCGGTTGAGCCGAAGTAGCTCGGCGACACCACAAGCACGCTCGACACCGGCCGGCCCGCTTCCGCTTCACGGGTGAGGGCTTCGTCAAGCTTCTCTGGAGTCAAGCCGTGCGCGATCCCGTGGTGCTCATCAATGTTCGGGGACACAAACGCGGGCAGCAACCCGGCCAAGAGCACGCCATCGGTCAGGCTTGAGTGCATGCTGCGCTGGATCATGATCCGCTCGCCCAGGCCACGCACAGCAATTGCCGCCGTGCGGTTCGCTTGGGACGCCCCGTTGGTCAGGAACCAGGTTCGCTTCGCTCCCCACGCATCAGCGGCAAGGCGCTGCGCTTGCACGAGCGGAGAATCGTCCCCCAGGTCAATGCCTGGCAACATGAGCGGCACGTCGAGTTCAGGGACCCGGTCTCCGAACAGCTCAGCGAGGTGCACCCCTCCGTGCGCAGGGTCATTGCCGTGCCCCGGCACCATGAATGAGCGCGGCTCGGAATCCGCGAAGCGCTGAAGGGCTTCGGCATAGGGTGCGCGTTCGTGCTCTGGCCCAAAATTCGGGGCTACACGTCTTCCACTCTGACCTTCAGTCGCCTGCGAATCCCGCACACCTGCGTGGCGAGCGGTTTGGTCTTGGGGGTCCACGAAGCGTGAGTCCTGAAGCAGCATGGTGCCAGAGTGCCCGCTTCTCCCGCGCGCGGGAACCCCTTGATCGACTCCCTGGGACCATATACAGTATTGAACACTGCCGGGCACTTGGGCGGGTATGGTCCATACGACAAGGGGATACTCATGATCGATCTGCGACAGCTCCAGGCGCTCAGTGCCGTCGCCGCCGAGGGTTCGGTCGCGAGAGCGGCTACACGCCTCGGCTGGAGCCAACCCACTGTCGACTATCACCTCCGCAATCTCGACCGACTGGTCGGCGCTGATCTGACGGTGCGGAGTACACGCGGTAGCAAACTCACGACCGCCGGCACCCTCATGCTGGAACGCGGCGAGGAGATCCTCGGGCTCTCCGATCGCGCCCTAACCGACGTGCGAGACTTGGCGCAGCTGGGCAGGATCCGCCTGCGTTTCGGCACGTTCCCCACAGCCGCGGCGAGGCTATTGCCCGGGATTACGAGCCGTGTTGCAGAGCTCGGGATCGAATTGGATGCCACACTCGAAGAGCTTTCCCCGCTCGTCACCCGGATCAACCAGCACACGCTCGACGCCGCGCTGGTGTATGCCGCCGGCGGCTACAAACTGCCGTTCCGCGCCGAAGTGCACACGACACACTTGTTTACCGATCCAATGCTGCTCGCCCTCCCGTCGACCCACCCGGCCGCCCACTTTCGCAGCTTTGACCGCGAACGACTGTTGTCGCTCTCCGGTGACAGCTGGGTGATGGGCTCGACGCCAGGCGACACACTCGACGATCTGGTGCGCGAGGTCTTCCTCGCAGAGGGCCACAAAGTGGATGTTGCGATCCGCACTGACGACTATTCGGTGGTGCTCGGCCTCATTGCCGCAGGAATGGCTGTGGCACTCGTGCCGAGCCTGGCAAGCTATCACCCTCCCGAAGGGGTGGTGCTCCGTCCGATCGACGATCCGCGCTTCGCGCGTGAGCTTCTCCTCGCCGCGCCAGCCGGACCCAGCGGCCCATCGGCCGCCGTGCGGCAACTGGCAGAAGCAGTTCGGCGCTCGATCAGCGCACTGGGCTGATCGAGCGCCGAACCGGCAGGCGCGACCGCTAGTGCCCCGCTCCCACCTGCTGGTCCGCCGGCTTCTGAATGAAGAAGGCGAGCACCACCGGCACAAGCGCGATACACGCCGCCGTGAAGAACGCGGCCTGAGTGCCTGGCGCGCCAGCGTCTTCGATCGAGAGCCCGACCTGCTCCCCTGCGTGCAGGTAGCCTGAGTAGATCGTGATCAGCACGGCAGTGCCAACGGCACCGGCGACCTGTTGCAGCGTGTTCAGCGCTGCGGAGCCGTGCGAGTACAGCGAGCGATCTAGCGACCCGAGCGAGGCTGAGAACAGCGGTGTGAAGGATCCTGCGAGCCCGAGCGACATAGCGATCTGCACGACAATGAGGAACCACATCGGCGTGTGGGTTCCGACTGTCGAGTAGACGAACATCGCAGCGGCGATCAGGATCGTGCCGGGCACGAGCAGTGTCTTCGGTCCGCGCGCATCGTAGATGCGCCCCATGACCGGCCCCATGAGGCCCATAATCACGGAGCCCGGCAGCAGCACGAGGCCCGCCTCAGTGGGATCAAGTCCCGCGACGTTCTGCAGATACAGCGGGAGCAGTGAGAACGTGCCAAACATCGATAGCGACACGATGGCCATGATGATGACCGCGATCACATAGTTCCGCGACAGGAAAATCCGCAGATCGAGCAGCGCGTCATCCTTCTTCTGAAGCACCAGCTGGCGCCACACGAAGAGGCCAAGGAACACCGCGCCGCCGACGATCACGACGACCGGATGGACTCCGCCGGAACTTGCGCCATGGCCGCCAATTTGACTCAGCCCGAATACGATCCCGCCGAACGCGAACGCCGAAAGCACAATGGACAGCACGTCAATCGGCGCGTGCTTCGTCTCGCCGAGATTGGTCATCCACTTGAGCCCGAGCAGCATGGCAATGATCGCGATGGGAAGAATGATCCCGAACAGCCAACGCCAGCCGAGAGAGTCGAGCACGACGCCTGAGAGGGTCGGGCCGAGCGCAGGGGCCAGGCTGATGACCAGACCGACGCGGCCCATCATGCGCCCGCGGGACTGCGGGGGCACCACGTTCATCACGGTCGTCATGAGGAGCGGCATCATGATGCCGGTACCAGCAGCCTGCACCACACGGCCAGCGAGCAGCGCCGGGAAGCCAGGAGCGACCAGACAGATCGCCGTGCCGATAATGAACGTGATGATGGCGGCGAGGAAGACCTGCCGAGTCGTGAAGCGCTGCAGCATGAACCCGGTCGTGGGAATCACGACGGCCATGGTCAGCATGAATGCGCTCGTGAGCCACTGCCCGAGCTCAGGTGGAATGCCGAGCGAGACGTTGAGCGCCGGGATGGCAATCGCCATCGTGGTCTCGTTGAGGATCGCGACGAATGCGGCGACGAGCAGCAACCAGATCACACGCATTCCTGCGGGGTCAATGGTGGTGTCGTGCGCGTTCGGCGTCCGAACGGGTGAGGTATCAGGGGTCACGAAGTGAAGCTCCTACTGGAAGACGGATCTGCCCCGGGAGCTGAGCGTGCGAAGCTGAGTCGGAGGCAGACGTATTAGTCTAACTCCGTTCGTGCACAGACATTCCCGGATCAGTGAAACTTTCTTCTCCGATATATCTCAGTTCGGGATCCCGGCCGCGCTGCGGCCCGAGCGCAGGAAGCTTTAGGCGAAGGGATCCTGCAAGCGGCGCAAAAACTCGCGCGTCTCCGGCTGCTGCGGATCAACGAAGATCTGCTCCGGAGTGCCCGACTCCACGATCACGCCATCCTTTAGGTAGACCACACGATCCGCAACGCGGCGCGCAAACGACATCTCGTGGGTCGCCATCACGATCGTGGACCCTGCGGTCTTGAGCTCGCGCACGAGATCGAGCACCTCGCCGACAAGCTGCGGATCCAGCGCGCTCGTAATCTCGTCGAGCAGCAGCAGTTCCGGATCCGTCGCAATCGCGCGGGCAATGGCAACGCGCTGCTGCTGTCCGCCCGAGAGCCGGTCCGGGAACTCCTGTGCTTTGTCAGCAAGGCCGATCCGCGTGAGCAGCGACATGCCGGTGGCCTCGGCTTCGGCCCGTGGGGTGCCGACGACTTTGCGGGCGGCCAGCGTCACATTGTCGATCACCGACATGTGAGGGAAGAGGTTGTAGTGCTGAAACACGACGCCGATCCGCGCGCGCACCGCGTCGACTTTCGTGCGTGGATCCGTGATGTCTTCGCCGCTGAGCAGGATCCGCCCGTCGTCAACCTGCTCCAGCAGGTTCGCGGTCTTGAGCAGCGTCGACTTTCCTGATCCGGAGGCACCGATGAGCACGACCACCTCGTGGGCGGCAACGGTGAGGTCGATGCCACGGAGCACTGGCTGATCGCCGAAGCGTTTGTGCACCGCCTGCACATCGAGCACGGGAACGGTCGTGCTCGTGCTCGTGTTCCGAGAGTTCCCAGCGGCCAGCCCGGTCATACGACTCCCCCGATCTGCTCGCGTTTCTGCGCCCGCGCCGTCACCCAGTCTGTCAACCGAATGAACGGCAGCGAGAGCAGGACAAACAGCACACCTGCGAGCACATACGGCGTGAAGTTATAGGCGGACGCGACCTCGATCTGCGCGGCACGGATCGCGTCAACGGCACCGAGCGCCGAGATGAGGCCGACGTCCTTCTGCAACGAAACGAAGTCATTCATCAGCGCTGGCGTCACCTTACGCACGGCCTGCGGCAGCACCACCAGGCGCAGCGTCTTGCTGTGGCTCAGCCCGAGTGAGCGCGCCGCGAGCCGCTGCGAGGGGTGCACGGCATCAATGCCGGCCCGCAGTACCTCAGCCACATACGCCGAGTAACACAGGATCAGGGCGATCGCGCCCCAGAACTGCGCTGGCATGCGTCCGGTGAGTTCGAGCCCCGGGATCCCGAACCCGACGAGGTACAGCACGAGCAGCACCGGGATACCCCGGAAGAGGTCGGTGTATCCCGCGGCCAGAAGCCGGATCGGGGTGAACACCGCCCCCTTCAGCGTGCGCGTGATCGCGAGCAGTGTGCCGAAGATGGCGACACCGATCACGGCGAAGAACAGCACCTGGATGTTCAGCCAGAGTCCTTCGATCACGCGCGGAAAGGCCTGCACCGCGACGTCGAGATCGAAGAACGTCTCGCTGACGCGGCTCCAGCCAGGGCTGTTGATCAGCAGCACCGCGATCACGGCCGCGAACAGCAGTGTGCTGCCGACGCTGACGAGGATCGACTGGCGCTTCCGGGTACGCCGGTACCCTCGGCGCTCGAGTTCAATCGAGCTGACCTCGCGTGTGTACGGTTGACTCACCTGGGGGCTGCGTTCCTACGTCGTTCGAGTGCGGTTACTTCAGAACCGGAGCGCCCTGATCCGCGATCCACTTCTCGGTGAGCTTGTCGAGCTCACCGTTCTCGCGAAGCGTGTCAACGGCCTTCGTGACATCCGCGGTGAGGGCAGAATCCTTGGGCAGCACGATCGCGAACTCATCGCCACCGGCCTCAGACTCGAGCTGGCCGACGATCACACCGTCGTCAAGCTGCGCGTCTCGGACGTAGTACGCGCCAGGCAGGTCAGTGACGAGCGCGTCGATCGTACCGTTCTTGAGTGCGGCAACCGTGTCATCGACGTTGTTGAAGACCTGGAGCTTTTGCGTCGGCGCGATTACGTCTTCTGCGACGGTGAGCGACGTGGTGCCTGAAGCGACGCCGATGACGGCGTCCTTGAGATCGGCGATACTCGTGGCCTTCGCGGCGTCGGTGCCGCCAGCTGCCACAACGGCCTGCGTTGTCACGTAGTAGGGCGAGGAGAAGTCCACAGCCTTCGCGCGATCCTCGCTCACCGAGAACTGCTGCAGATTGAGATCGAAGTCCTTGGGCCCCGGTGCGATCGCGGCGTCGAACGTGGTCCGTACCCAGACGACGTCGTCCTTGGCGTAGCCGAGCTCGTCAGCGACCGCATAGGCGACGGCGGCCTCGAAGCCCTCCCCGCTCTCGGGGTCATCGCCGAGCACCCACGGCTCATAGGCTGGCTCGCCCGTCGCAATGGTGAGCTTGCCCGCCGTCACGGTGTCAGACGCTGCGGCGTCCGTGCCGCCAGCGCAGCTGGTGAGCGCGAGGAGTGCGGCGGCGCCGACAGCGACCGCTGCGGCGAGGCGAGATGTGCGGGACATGTGGACTCCTATGACGGTGCGAAGAATGTATGGGGTGCCGCGCACAGCGCGCGCACCACGCTCAAGTGTAGAAGATGTCGGACCACTCTGCGCGCACTGCCGTCACGCAGAGAAATGTCGGGGAGCAGGCCGAGCGACGTGCGGAGCCGAAGCGCGGCCGTGCCCCACACGCTGGACACGGAAGCGGCGTGCCTGCACCCACCACCATTCCCGGATCGATCGCGCCGGAGCTCGATCGCTCCGGAGCTCGATCGCTCCGGGGCTCACTCGATCCGGGGCTCGCCGTCGGAGGCGAAGCGTTCGATACCCGCGACGATCGTGCGCCGAGCCCGCCCGGCGCCGTCTTCGACAAGTTCAGCGAGGGCCACATCGGGGTCCGTCGAGTCTGTCGCGAAGAATGCAAGATCCGCGAGCGCGCCCACTCCGAGCTGCCCGATCCGGCGCTTGCCAACGTGCAGACCCAGCGCCGCGGCGCCTCCGAGCGTGGCTGCGCCGAACAGACGCTGGTGCAGATCATCGCCGCGATATCCCTGCTCGCGCGCGACGCGGTAGAGCGCAGCGACGTCAGCGAGCAGATCGAGCGAGGGCGACGACGACAGCGAGTCGGTGCCGACCGCAATCTGGTTGCCCTCGCGCAGGTACGCTGCGACAGGCGGCATATCGAGGCCGATGACCTCGTTCGAGCGCGGGCAGAGCGCAACACTCGTGCCGCGTGCGCGCAGCAGTGCGCGATCCGCAGCGCTGACATAGACCCCGTGGGCAATATGGCAGTCTGGGCCGAGCACGCCGAGGTGATCGACGAACTGCGTCGACGAGACGCCGATGCCGTGCGAGCGGAGCGCACGGAAGCTATCGGCGGCGAGCTCGGGCCACTCCCCGTGGCCCGCCGGCCCTGCGTAGCCGTCGATCCCGTCGAACTCGCGCTCCATGTGCGCCTCCGCGAGGTGAATGTGGAGCCGCAGCCCTTCCTCGCGCACGATATCGGGGAGCTCGAGCAGCGGCTGGACCTCAAGCGAGTAGGGAGCGTGCGGTGACACCCCTGCGCCTGGCGGCGTAGGAATGCTCCTGATCTGTTGGCGCACTTCCTCGCGCGCGGCCTCATCCCAATCCTGGTTGCTCTTGCCGTAGACCTCCCAGTAGGCGATTCCGTGCATTCCCGCATCGTGCAGCGCGCTCAACGCTTCCCGGTCGGTGATGACATCTGCGGCGGCCGTGACACCTGCTGCGAGGCTCATCGCCGCCCCCGCCGCTGCCGCCGCAGCCCAGTTGTGGTTGCCGCGCTCGTAGACGACATCGAATGCATCGCCCCAGTGATCGAAGCCCGTGTACCTGCGTTCCGCGATCTCGGCCATGTGGGTGTACTGCAGGTGGGTGTGGGCGTTCACGAGGCCCGGGGCGATCACGCCCTCCCAGCGTTCCTCGCGGTACTCGACACCGCGTGCGTCCAGCGCCTCGCGCACCCAGCGGCGATCTCCAACGTGCAGGATGCGATCGCCCTGCACGGCAACCGCACCGTCGACGATCCGAGGACTGGTGACGGGAAAGACGAGGGGGGCGCTGTAAACGACAATCGCGGCTGTACTACTCACCAGGAGAGTCTAACGACCTCGGTCCGGAGTTGCCCGGTAGCGGTGCACGTGCCAGGGCTGAGCTGCTCCGCCGGCACGCGATCGCGGCGGTGTCGGATCAGCTTCGCCGCCGCGCGCTGCGAGAGCCGCGCGTGCCACCAGGACTTCGTCGGCTTCAGACAGGGTGTGCACGCCTGGCGGCAATTCCTCCGTCAGCAGCCGCAGGAGCGCAGCGAGCTGCGTCGCAAAAGAAAGGTCCATCACTTCGATGGGGTTCCCCTCCCCCGCCGAATAGTTCACGCCGCCCCCTCGGCGAGCACGAGCGGCCCAGCCGGGGGCCGCCCGACACCGGCGCGCTGCGCGCTGGGGGTCTCGTGCGAATCCGGCGCCCGCCACTCAGCGACGCGGGGGCGATCTCAGTCACCGACCAGCCGGCAGCGGCAAGCGCTTCGAGCGCAAGCTCGTCGTCGATTCCTCCGGCCACCGCCACCACCGCACCGGGCCGCAGCAGCGCGAACCCCTCGACATCGAGCGTGTGCCACACACCAGTCGCACTCACCACGACGTCCGCCTGCGGCAGCGCTGCAGCAGAAGTGTTCGCACCGAACCCGTCGTGCAGTGCGGCAAGCGCGCGCACCGGATCCTGCTCGACCACGGTAATCTCCGCGCCCAGCGCAGCAGCGAACCGCGCAACACCCTGGCCAACGGGGCCGTAGCCGAGCACGGCCCAGTGGGTCCCCGCGATGCCGCGATAGTCAGCAGTCGCTGCGTCCCACACGTCCGCGACCGCAAACACGCAGGATTGTCCTGTGCCGATCAGATTGTCAAAGCCTGTTTTCGTGCGCGCATCATTCACCGCAATCACCGGGATCCTGAGTTCGCCTGTGGCGGCCATCTCGTGGAGCGGTCGCACACCGCTCGTGGTCTCCTCTGCGGCCGCCCTCAGCGTCGTCAGTGCGAGCTGGCGCTCCGAGTGCGCGAGGCGCACGAGGTGCGACCCATCATCGATGAGCAGCTCAGGAGCCCAATCGAGCACCGCGGCAGCATGTGCGGCGTCCATTGCCCGAGCGACGCCGTTCCCGGACACGGGCGCGAGCGGGGCAAACACGGCGACCTTGCCGGTGGCGGCGAGCGCAGCCGCCACCTCAGGGTCGGTTTCACTGACCGCGCTAAACAGCGCAACCGCACAGCCAGCCTCGGCGAGGGCAAGGGTGAACGCCGCGGTTTTCGGTTCGAGCACGAGACTCACCGCAATCCGCGGCACCGCGGCACCTGTGGCAGTTCGTAGCGCGGCAGCGAGGGTGGCAGTGGTGGGCATGCCGCGTGCCGCCCACGCGATTTTTGCAGCGGCGTCACTCCCGCGAGGTGAGTCGATTGTACCGTCGAGGCCGACGGAGACACGTGGGAGTGGATCGGCGCGCAGCTGGGCGCCCGGGACGTCCGCACCGCTCCTGGGCGCCTCCGTGCGCGATGCGCGGATCACCGCCTCGGGGCCGTCCACCACGGTGTCGCCGAACGCGAACTCGACCCGTGGATCCCTGCCGTCGACGATCCGGACGCCCATCCGTGTCAGGGAGGATCGGAGCGCTGCGCTCGATGCGGAGTCTGTGACGTCGAGACTCGCGATGCCGCCGGCGAGCATTCGGTTCCCCGCACGGGCTGCAGCACGGAGCGCGCGTTCAACAGCAAGCAGTCGGGGTCCATCGGTGTGCTCAGTCAACGGCTCAGTCCTTTGATTTCGTGGGAGCGGGAGTTGGCTTCTCGTCCACGTCCGGGGTGACCGTGGCCAGCTCTTTGCCTTCTTCGGTAGCAGCGTCCTCCGCGCGCAACGCGGCCCATTGGGCGCACGCGACATCTGGGTCGCTCGGGAGTGCGAGGGCAGTGCGCGCGGCAGCCGCAGCGGCAGCGGTCTCGTCGCCCCCTTCCAGGAGTAGTCGACCAGTGCGGTGGCATCGAGTTTCACGAGCTTGAGCGCCTGCTCACGATCATCGAGCAGCGTCCGCCGCACGTCGGCGACAGCGGCTCGCGCCGGCTTTGGCCACGTCGTTTCTTTGGGATCAAGTTGTGCCGCTGCACGCGAGCTCGCGCTCGCGACCTTTGCAAGAGCATCGGTGACACCGCTCTCGTTTGCTGGACCGCGCAGGGCCGCAATGCGCAACCGCTCAAGCTCGGCGTCGGCCTGATCCCACGCCGCATTCACCGGGCACACCGCATCGAGGTACGCGCCTCCAGCCTGGCTCGCGGTGAGCACCTCGGGTTCGGGGGGCGGCGGGGCACTGCAGGAGGCGAGGGTGAGGATCATCGCGATCCCGGCCCCCGCGACGATGGCGTGCCGTAACGACTTGTACACCTCTCGAGGATAGCCCGAGCGAAGTGAGAGTTCCGGGGTTAGGCTGTGCCCATGGCGAGATACACGAGTGAAGCCGAGGCAGCGGCTGACGGATTCAGCATTGTGCACGAGCCGGAGCAGCACCGCTTCGCTGTGTACCGCCGCAATGGTGACATTGAGCGACTGGTTGGCGAAGCGCACTATTCCCTTACGGAGGCAACTGCTGGGATCGCCGGCAGCATTGATTTCGACCACACCGTGGTGCGGCCAGAGTACCGTGGCACGGGTGTGTCTGGCCTCCTCGCGCACCGTGCCGTGACTGACGACGTCGTGCGCGATCGCCGCGTGCTCGCGTCGTGCTGGTTCATCGAGGGGTATCTGGCGCGGCACCCCGAACTGCTCACAGATCGATAGCCGCGCCTGCGCGCTGCACACCACACTCGATCCTGAACGCACTCGCCCCTGCACACACGAAGCCTGTGCCGCTCAGCCGAGCTGAATGGCACAGGCCACCGATGAGGTCGCCGAGCGTGCTCCGCTCGGTCGTTGCTGTCGCCCGACCGCACACCGCCTACCGGATGCGTCTGCGATACATGGCTCCCGCAGCGACGTAGGCCACGGCGAGAATGCCGACGAGCCATGCGAGCGCGACCCAGATTTCGCCGCCAACTGGTGTGCCTTCGAACAGCGCACGGATCGTATTCACGATCGATGTCACCGGCTGGTGCTCCGCGAACCAGGCCACAGGTCCCGGCATCGACGCCGTCGGCACGAACGCCGAGCTGATGAACGGCAGGAAGATCAGTGGGTAGCTGAACGCGCTTGCGCCGTCGACCGTCTTCGCTGCAAGGCCCGCGATGACCGCCAACCACGTGAGTGCGAGAGTGAACAACACCAAGATCCCGATCACCAAGAGCCACGCGAGTGGCGAGGCGCCGGAGCGGAACCCGAGCAGTACGGCGACCCCGATCACAATGGCAACGGACACCAGATTTGCGGCCAGAGAGGTGAGCACGTGTGCCCAGAGGATACTGGAGCGGGAAATCGGCATGGATTGGAACCGTTCGAAGATCCCTCCCTGCAGATCAAGGAATAGACGATAGGCCGTGTACGCGACCCCAGAGGCGATCGTGATCAGCAGGATACCCGGCAGCAGGTAGTTCACGTAGGACGTGTCCGTGCCGGTGTTGATCGCACCGCCGAGCACGAAGACAAAGAGCAGCATGAGCGCGATGGGGGTCACGGCAGTCGTGATGATGGTGTCAGGACTCCGGAGGATGTGGCGAAGTGAGCGCCCCGTCAACACCCGTGTGTCGGTCAGTGCATGGGAGGTCATCGGTCTTCCTTTCCCGTATTGCCGACGAGGGCGAGGAAGATGTCCTCCAGCGACGGTCGTTTCTCGACGTATTCCACGGTCGCCGCAGGCAGGAGCTGAGTCAGCTCCGCGAGGGTGCCCTGCTGGATGATCCTGCCCTCGTGCAGGATCGCGATCTGGGTGGCGAGGCGCTCTGCCTCTTCGAGGTACTGCGTGGTGAGCAGCACTGTCGTGCCACCAGACGCGAGTTCGGACACGATCTGCCACACTTCGGCGCGTGCCTGCGGGTCAAGGCCGGTGGTGGGTTCATCGAGGAAGACGACCGGTGGGTCCCCAATGAGGCTCATCGCAATGTCTAGTCTGCGGCGCATGCCACCGGAGTATGTTCCTGCGCGACGTCCCCCAGCATCAGTGAGTGCAAAGCGAGCGAGCAGCTGATCCGCGATCACCCCTGGCTGCTTCAGATGACGCAACCTGGCGACCAGCACCAGGTTCTCGCGCCCGGTGAGCACCTCGTCGACCGCGGCGAACTGCCCAGTGAGGCTGATTGCGCGTCGCACGTCAGCCGCGCCGGCTTGGACATCCCACCCATGCACCATCGCCGAGCCGGAGTCAGCTCGCAGCAGTGTGGCGAGGATCCTCACCAGAGTGGTTTTGCCAGCTCCGTTCGAGCCGAGCAACGCGCAAATACTGCCCGCACGCACGCTCAAATCGACGCCGCGGAGCACGGCGAGCTCACCGAACGACTTTGTGAGTCCGTCCACCTGAATCGCGAGTGCGGCGGGTGCGGCGGCGGTCATGATGCGTCGCCTCCCCCAGCCTCGGCAATGGCGGTCTCGATGGCGCGAGTGAGACGAGCCCGCTCTCTGTCGATCCACTCTTTGCCCATGTATGCGCGACTGAATGACTCGGCGAATTCGACGGGGTCTTCGCCCAGGATGTCGTGCACCGGGGTACCGTCGACCGCAGCACGCTCCCAGAGATCGACATGGTCGCCGATCATACGGATAAGCGTGTCTCCGTCGGAGATTCCGGCGTAATAGTTGAAGTACCGGTGCAGCGCTTTCACGGTGGCACGGTAAGGCTCGGGCAGCGCTTCAACGCGCGCCATATCGGACTTGTACTGCTTCTTCTGCGAGAGCGAGCCGGTCAGGGCTTCGATCCATTGTGCGGCCATGATGTGGCTCCTTGTAAATATCAGGGGGATGGGGGGTGCGGGGATGCTGGGATGCAGCAGGCAATGCTGCGGCGCTGCGGTCCGAGGAACGGTGTCGTTCTTATCCGGTCGGCACGGGGCGGAGGTGTTCGATACGTGCTGAGATGAAATCCCAGGTCTGCCAGAAATCGGCCAGCTGCTCGCGTCCGCTCACATTGAGGGAATACACCTTGCGCGGAGGCCCCTTCTCGGACGGCACCTTCTCGACGTCGACGTAGCCCTTTTGCTCGATCCGGATGAGCAGCGCATACACAGTGCCCTCCACGATGCTTTCGAAACCCTCGTCTCGCAGCCTCGTCGTGATCTCATATCCGTAAGCTGGGCGGTCGGTCAGGATCGCGAGCACGATGCCCTCGAGTGTGCCTTTCAGCATCTCGGTCATGTGCGTTGCCACTGGTGCACTCCTTTCTACTCAGTGTCACTAACTACCGCTATAAAGTAACACTAAGTACCGGTAGATAGCAACACCAAGTACCAAACTTTTCTGGGCCTACATCTGAGCCACAGGCCCCACCGCAATGGGAGGTGCGCGGAAACACGGGCGCGAGTCCAAGGCGGTGTGCTCCGCAGCTCACCCGGCCATCGCCCTCCCGGGAGTCAGTGCGTGCGCGCCGCGCGCAGCCCGTTCGCAATCACCACGAGCTCAGCAATCTCGTGCACCAGTACCACCGCAGCCAGCCCTAGCACCCCGGAAACGGCGAGCGGCACGAGGATGACGACAATGGCAATGGA
This sequence comes from Leucobacter luti, assembly GCF_019464495.1. Lineage (NCBI taxonomy): Bacteria > Bacillati > Actinomycetota > Actinomycetes > Micrococcales > Microbacteriaceae > Leucobacter > Leucobacter luti. Next base: position 774,456 of record NZ_CP080492.1, read on the forward strand.
CAGCACGATGTTCTGGTTCATGATTGCCCGCCCCCGTCGCGCGTGCGCGAGAGCTTTCGGAATGAGTCGCAGATCGTGACCAGTGAATGCAATCTCGGCGCTCTGCACCGCAGCATCGGACCCCGTCACCCCCATGGCGATCCCGACCGTCGCCCCTGCGAGGGCAGGCGCGTCATTCACCCCGTCGCCGATCATCGCCGTGGGTGCCGCGGCGGAGAATGCGGCCACGAGTTCCGCTTTGTCTTCTGGGCGGAGCGCGGCATGCACGTCAGCAATACCGGCCTGCTTCGCAAGCACAACCGCAGTTCGCGGGTTGTCGCCGGTGAGCATTGATACGCGGATGTCCCGATCCTTGAGCGCTCGCACCATCGCCGCAGCCTCGGGCCGCAACTCGTCGCGCACACCGATTACCCCCACGACAACACCGTCGCGTGCGACGAGCGCGCACGTCTGCCCGTCAGCCTCCAGGGCAGCGACATCAGACCGGAACCGGCCGGCGTCGATCCACCGCGGGCTCCCAACAGCGATGAAGTGCCCCTCCACCAGCCCCGATACACCCCAGCCAGCCTCCTCGCGCACCTGCTCTGCGACGAACAGCTGTGGCGACGCACGGGTCACTGCGCGTGCAAGCGGGTGCGTCGAAAACTGCTCCAGACTGGCGGCCAGCTCAAGCACTCGCGCTTCGTCCACATCGCCGCCTGCAATGACGCTGCTCACCGTCGGCTCGTTCCGCGTGAGCGTGCCCGTCTTATCGAGCGCAACGTGTCGAACCGACCCGAGCAGCTCGAACGCAGCGCCGCTCTTCACAATCACCCCAAAGCGGGTCGCAGCCCCGATTGCCGAAATTACGGTCACCGGCACCGCAATGGCAAGCGCACATGGCGAAGCTGCCACGAGCACCACGAGCGCGCGCGTGATCCACGTTTCCGGATCCCCGAGCAACGCCCCGATTCCCGCAACGAGCATCGCGAGCAGGATAACGCCCGGCACGAGAGGCTGTGCAATGCGATCGGCAAGCCGAGCACGCGCCCCGCGCTCCGCGTGCGCACGCTCAACCAACTCCACGATCGTGGTGAGCGAGTTGTCTGAGCCCGCAGCGACCGTCTCAATTTCGAGCACCCCGGAGGCATTGATCGCGCCGGCGGACACCGGATCGCCCGGCCCCACGTCAACCGGGATTGACTCGCCGGTGAGCACCGCAGTATCAAGCGCGGAACGCCCAGCCCGCACCACACCGTCTGTCGCAATCCGCTCCCCCGGGCGCACGAGCAACCGCTGTCCGATCAGGATCGAACTCGCAGGCACATTCACCCAAGTGCCACGATCGAGCACAGTCGCTCTCTCGGGCACGAGGTGCAGCACTGCACGAAGCCCCTCACGCGCCCGGACCATCGCGGCATCCTCCAGCGCCTCGGCCAGGGCATAGAGGAACGCCAGCGCAGCCGCCTCACCCACAAAGCCGAGCACGACAGCGCCGACTGCGCTGATGGTCATCAGGAGCGCGATGCCAACAGTGCGGCGCCTGAACAGAGCCACGAGTGCACCGGGGACAAAGGTGGCGGCCCCGAGCAGCAACCCGATCCAGAATGCCACCTGACTGGCCAGGTCAGACCCGACCCACTCCAGGATGAGGCCGGCAATGAGCATCACGCCTGACGCGGCTGGAAGCGCCAGCCCGAAGTTTCGCCACCACTTCAGCGGCGGGGAGCGCCGCGCACCACCCTCCGAGACGTGCGCGTCAGCAGCACAGCACTCTGCGCTCATGCGGCACCACTCACGGCTTCTTGGCAGGTGCTTCCTGCCGGGGACACCGGAGGGCTCACCTGAGCCACACTTCCTCCCCCGGGCCCAGACTGACAGCCCCTTCGGCGCTCCCAGCGCAGCACCCCAGCACCCCACACCCAGGATCACTGCAAGGCACACCCTCGTCCACTGCGAGTGTGACGGCGAGGAGAGAATGCAGAGCCGCGGCGAGGTGCGGGTCCACAATCTCGTAGCGCGTCTGCCGCCCTTCCGGCTCGGCGGCAACGATTCCACAGCCCCGCAAACACGCCAGGTGGTTCGACACATTCGTGCGGCTCAGCTCAAGTTCTCGCGCCAGCTGCGCCGGATACCCCGGGCGCTCGAGCAGCGAGAGCAAGATCCGAGATCTTGTGGGATCGGACATTGCCCGTCCCAGCCGGTTCAGAGCATCAATCCGGGAAGCAATGGTCAGCATGCACTGACTATACAGCGATCACTGACCAGTCAGCAAGAACATCCCTCGGCCGCAGCACCTCGCGCACCGACCCCAGAGATCAGGCTCGCGAGGTACTGTGGCGCTTCCTGGCAACACTGGGCCGCCGCACTGACGGAATCGTCGGCACGTGGGCGGCACGGAGCACGAAAAACCGGGGCGTGAGGTACGCGGTCGTGCGGCGCCGCCCGCCCCGGAACGTCTGCTAGTCGCGATCCTTGCGCTTGAACAGACGTGGTTTGTCCGCTTTCTCAGAGGCGGGGGCTGCGACGTGCTCCTGGATAAGAGCCGTGAGATCCTTCTCGATGAGCTGCTGAATCCGGCTATCGCGGGCGCCTCGGTATTCCTCGGAGTCCCCGCCGCTGTAGTACGGGTGCGTTGCCCGTTCTTTCAATGAGTCGCCAATTTCGTCCCAGGCCATCGCCCGAGCCCGCTCAGCAGTGGCCCGCAGCGACTCGTCATCAGCGGCGCGAGCGTGCAGCTCCTCCGCCACACGCTCATACACCTCTTGCCGGTGTCGCAGCGTACGGTTGTCGTCATTGCCGTAGTCCGATTCACTCCAGGAACTACGGCCGGTGTCACGAATCTCCCCGCGCATCCGCGCGATGTGCTTCGCGTCGCGTTCCCGCTCAATCGCGAGATCTTCGGTCGCTTCTCGCACCATTTCAACGATCTGCGCGCTGTCGTAGTCGACGTGCTTCTGCAGCGCATTCATGATGATTGCGTTCTTCACGGTCATGCGCACCGCGACATCTGCGACCAGCAGCCCCTGTTCGACGATCTCCTCAACCGGGGCGAGCACCCGCTTCGGCAGCCGCCGCAGCGGGCGCGACTTCCCCCGCTTGCGCTTCTTCGACCAGCCGAACACTGTGCTCCTCTCGCGCACCCAGGTGGGCACCCTTCTATTATCTCGGATTCGAGACTGGAAAGGCAGCCTTGTGACGTACCGCTTCGTCAGGACTTCTTCGCTTAAGTCTGTGCACAAGCTGGGCACTGCGGCGCGCCCCATGTGAGAAACTGGAACCTGACCCCGGCGCTGGGGTGCGGACGAGGGAGCAGTACCCGCACAGTGACGACTGCCAGAGAGATGTCATTGTGACCCTCGCATGGATTGCGCTCATTCTGAGCGGCCTGCTCGAAGCCGTCTGGGCCACCGCGCTCGACGCGTCAAAGGGCTTTCGGAAACTCTGGCCCACCGTCATATTTCTCGTCTCGTATCTCGCAAGCATGGCCGGGCTCGCGTACGGCATGACCGAGATTCCCGTCGGCACCGCCTACGCAGTGTGGGTGGGCATCGGCGCAGTACTCACCGCAGCATGGGCGATGGCCACACGGAAAGACCGGGCCACCGTGCTCCGCGTCGCCCTCCTGGTCGGGCTGATCGCCTGCGTCGTCGGTCTCAAGGCGGTGAGCTGAGATGGCGTCACGCGCACAGATCGCAGCCCAGGTCCCCCGGGATGCAGCGGCCCCGGGCGCGAAACAGGCCTCGACACGACACTGGGTGATTCTGTTTGCCAGCGCAGTGCTCGAAGCTGTGTGGGCGCTCGCCCTCAAAGAGTCGCATGGATTCACCGTGCTCGCCCCCACTATCGTGTTCGCAATCGCGAATCCCATCAGCCTCTTTGGCCTGGGCTACGCAATGCGAGGGTTGCCGGTCAGCGTCGCCTACGCGATCTGGACTGGGCTCGGCGCAGCACTCACCGTGGCGGCGTCGATCCTGATGGGCCTCGAGGCACCTTCGGTGCTGAAGCTCGTGTTCCTGGCGGGAATCGTCGGCTGTGTGATCGGCCTCAAATTCGCGAAGGATCCAGCCGAGCCTGTCGCCGTCGCCCCGCGCTAGGCCGACGGGCGGTCGGCGGAGTCCGCGCTGGCGGCCACCGCGACCCATACCGAGGCGGCAGCGGCCGGCCCCAGACTGACGGGGTCGGCCGCTTCTCCGACGCGCACCGTGACCGTTTCCGAGTAGGGTTCTCCCGGCAAGAGCTCGAGCTGGGCGTCAACGACAAGGCCGCGACTCGCGAAGTACTGCAGCATTGCGGTGTCCGAATCTGAAATACGTTCCACCCGCACCGTGCAGGGAGCCGTGACCTCTGCCAGAATCACGGCGTCTGGACGGTGCACCAGCCCATCAGCGCTGGGAATCGGATCACCGTGCGGATCCCGCTTCGGGTATCCAAGCGCCCGATCGACACGGTGAATGAGTTCATCGGAGACCGCGTGCTCCAGTCGATCCGCCTCCGCGTGCACCTCGTCCCACTCGTACCCGAGCGCCTGCACCAGGTACGTCTCCAAGAGCCGGTGGCGACGGATCATCGACACCGCGTGTTCACGCCCCAGCTCCGTCAGCGTCACACTGCCGTATCGAGCGTGCCCGATCAGTTCGAGGTCTGAGAGCTTTCGAAGCGCATCGGACACTGTGGAGAGGCGCACCCCGGCTGATTCCGCGATCGCCGAGTTTGAGACGGGCGCCTCAGACCACTCTTGCAGCCCCCAAATCACTTTGAGGTAGTTCTGCATACTGGGGGAAAGATCGTCCACGCTCACGCCCTCAGGATAGCCTGCCGCCCGAGCTCGAAGCCTCACGCAGTTCAGCCAGGCGCGCCAGGGGCCAGGAGGACCGTTCTGGCTTCTGTGTGCCAGGGCGCCAACGGGTCAGCGACAATCGCTACAGCGTGTCGAGAATCGCGCGAAGCCGGATCAGTGCTCGCTCAAATTCTGCGTCGTCTGGCCCGCCCATCCCCAGCACGAGCCCAGCCATACCATGAGCCTGCTCCCTGCGCTGCCAGTAGCGGGCAAGGCCCTGCACGCCGAGCCCCTCGGCTTGGGCAGCTTCCAGCACGGCGGATTCGCGATCTCCTCCGGCCTCAGTGGTGAACTCGAGCACCGTGTGCAGGCCGCCGTCCATCGGCCGCACACGCAGGCCGTGGGCCCCCGCGAGGCGATCCGATACAGCGTCCCGGCGTGCGGCATACCGGCGCAGCATTCGCGCGGTGTGCCGCCGCAGTTCACCACTCGCGAGATAGCCAGCGAGCGCCGCCTGCACCACACCCGAAACCGGGCCCCCAGCTCCCGGCGCAGAGGCTCGAGACGCGCCCGAAGTCCAGCCGGGGCGAGCAAATACCCTGCGGCCAGGCCCGGCGCGATGGTCCGCGAGAACGTTCCCAGCAGCACGACTGATCCGTGCTGCGGATCATCAAGGGCGGCAAGTGTTGGCAGCGCGCTGCCGGTGTATCGCAACTCCGAATCGAAGTCATCCTCCACCACGACGACCCCGGTGCGCCTGGCCCACGCGAGCAATTCCCGGCGACGCGGCAGCGGGAGTGATCCTCCGAGCGGGTATTGATGGCTCGGCGTCACGATCACGGCGTCGAGCAGCCCGTCAGGCAGGCGGCTCGTGTCGAGCCCTTCCGCGTCAGCGGGAAGCGCGACGATATTCGCTCCATAGCGTTGCGCCGCGCCGCGCAGTGACGGCAAGCCCGGATCCTCAACTCCGATGACCAGCTCGCGCCCCCGCGTCCCTCCCAGCGCCGTGAGGAGCACCCCGAGGCCGTCACGGGTACCGGCGGTGACGATGACATCGCTCGCCGCTCGCGCTGTGCCACGCATGCGGCGGAGATGCTCAGCGATTTCACGGCGCAGAGCCGGGTCACCCAGTGCGGGCGGCACGACATCCACGTGCGCGGCGGCGTCTCGCCACGCGGAACGCCATGCCGGGCCGACGACCGAGTCGGTGATGGGGAGACCGGGCGCGAGGGGCTCTGGCCTCGCAGCGGCCTCAGGCTCCGGATCACTCACCGCCGAAATCTCACCGCGGGCCACCCCGGCTGGCTCAGTCAGCTCGAGCGCCGGGTTGACCTGAGTGCCCCGCCCGTGCGTGGCTGCGAGATACCCCTCTGCAACCAGCTGTTCATAGGCCACCACCACGACGCCGCGAGCGATACCCAGCCTTCTCGCGAGTTCCCGTGTCGCTGGCACGTGCTCGCCCGGACGCAGTGTGGCGGCGTCGATCGCTTCGCGCAGCGCCGCGGCAAGCTGCACCGGAAGCGGGACATCGGCCGTCCGGTCCAATTGCACGGGAAAGCTCCCCACGGCGACGCTGATCTCACTCACGCGAACGCCACCTGCTGCTTCTCGAACCGCGTGCGCATGACGTCAATCGCCTCCGGATTGTCGTCAATCAGCACGAAGCGCCGCCCCAACTCCGCAGCAGCCGCCCCAGTCGTGCCGCTGCCAGCGAAGGCGTCGAGGACCCAATCCCCCGGCCGCGACGAGGCCTGCACGATTCGGCGCAGGATCCCCACCGGTTTCTGCGTGGGGTAGCCGGTGCGCTCCTGCCCGGTCGGCGACACGATCGTGTGCCACCAGGTGTCGGTCGGGAGTTTTCCGCGCTCGGCCTGCTCCGGCGTGACGAGGCCGGGAGCCATGTACGGTTCGCGATCCACGGCTGCGGCATCAAAGTAGTAAAAATCCGGCAGCTTGGCGTAGACCAGGATATTGTCGTGTTTCGCTGGCCAGCGACGTTTCGTTCGCGCACCGTAGTCGTAGGCCCAAATGATCTCGTTGATGAAGCACTCCGGCCCGAACATCGCGTCGAGCAGCACTTTTGCATAGTGCACCTCCCGGTAGTCGAGGTGGAGGTAGAGGAGTCCGTCAGGAGAGAGTACGCGCCACGCCTCTTCGAGTCGCGGCTCAAGGAAGTCCCAGTAGTCGCTGAACCGGTCGTCATAGGCGAGGGTTCGTTCTCGGGTCACTTCGTAGCCCTGTCCGCGGAAGCCCAGCCGGCCCCCTGCAGCGCGCACGCCACGCACCCGCTCAGCCTGCCGAGATCGACCCGTGTTGAAGGGAGGGTCGAGATAGACCACAGCAAAGGCGCTTCCGGGAAGGCTGCGCAAGATCGGCAGATTGTCGCCCGCGTAGACCACGTCGGGGCCGGTTGGATCCCAGCGCTCATGCATCTCTCCAGCGTACCGGCAGGCGGTGGGACGCTCGCGTTGTTCCGGTGTGCGCTGCGTATCCGTGGTGTGCTGGATACGCTGGACTGCGTACCCCTGCGTCTCAGCACCGAAGGAGCTCCCTGATGATTCGACTCGGCATGATCACCGTTGACACCGAAGATCCTCGCCCGCTCGCGGCGTGGTGGGCCGAGCGATTGGGCGGCGAGATCGTGCATGATGCTGACGGCTGGTTTTGCATGGTGCAGGCACCATCAGCTCCCGTGGCACTCGGGTTCCAGAAGGTGGAATACCCCACAACGGGCAAGAACCGGCTGCATCTCGACCTCGATCGCACTCCCGACGTCGATCGCGACACCATGGTGACGGAGTGGACAGCTGCGGGCGCAACACATCTCGGCCGCCGAGGCGAGGCGGGGTTCTCCTGGGATACGTTCACAGATCCCGCGGGAAACGAATTCTGCATCGGAGATCCGCACTAGCGTGTGCGGCACTGACAATTTCCTGTTTCGGAAAGGACACAGCATGGCATCCACTCGAGTCCGCACACACTTGCGCGCGCACGGCTGGGACGGTGAGATCTTAGAGTTCGCGGAGTCCAGCGCCACGGTTGATCTCGCCGCGGAGAAGGTCGGCACTGAGCCTGCGCGCATCGCAAAGACGCTTGGGTTCTATGATCCGGAGGATCCCACACGAGCGCTCATGGTGGTTGCTGCGGGCGACGCCCGCGTCAACGGTGGCCGGTTCAAGCGCGTATTCGGCACGAAACCACGAATGCTGCAGGGCGACGACGTGCCTGCGCTCACTGGCTACCCCATTGGTGGGGTGTGCCCGTTTGCGCCGGCAGAGACGGCCAGAGTCTTCCTCGACGCGTCACTGCGGCGGTTCGAGACGGTCTTCCCGGCCGCAGGCACCGCGACATCGGCGGTAGAGATCCCCGTCGAGCAACTCGCGCAGCTGAGCGGCGCGGCTGGGTGGGTCGACGTGACGCTGGGCTGGCAGGGGCCCGACGAGATGGAATGACCCCAGCGGCGACATCGGGAGCGTGCTGGGTGTGCTGATGGTGGACGCCGCGCCTCAGCCACGGGGGTCCACCGCACCGCCGGTTGCGCGTGGCTGGCCAGAGCACGCTGCAGCCGCCACGTAGCGCACGGGCCACGCCGCGCGAGCCGTACTGCGGGAGTCAGGCTGCGTCGGCGCTCAGCTCGAGCGCGGTCTCCTCCGGTAGCAGCGCCGGGTCGACGATGCCCATGAGCTCCTCGCGGTTGAGTTCCTCGATCGACGCCGGTACCCACGCTGGGGTGCGGTCCTTGTCGATCACCTGCGCGCGCACCCCTCTACGAAATCCGCGCGCGCCCCAATCCTGCCCAGCACGCGCAAGTCATCCGTAAGCACCGCGGCGAGATCCAGACTTTCACGGCGCGTGCGGTCAAGCTGGGCCAGCGTCACGGCCACAGAGGTCGGGCACATCGCGCGCACCGTGGCGGCTGTCTCGACCGCAGCCGGGTGACCACTCGCTTCGAGAGCCGCAATCAGGCGCACAGCCGCAGCAGCCGGATCCACACTCGCGGGCGGGTGCGCGTCGCCGAGCGCGGACTCCGCGATCGGATCCCACCACTGTGCTGCCGCCATCACCGGATGCGACGGCCCGTCCTTCCGCTCCGGAGCAGGCTCTGCAAGCCTGGCCAGCACTTCAGCGACGTCCTCGCCTGCGGCGAGCGCGATGCGCAGTGCTTCGAGCCGGTCACTTCGTACATACACGTCTGCGAAGCCGAGCGCAATCGCATCAGCCGCCCCGAACTCCCCTGCAGTCACCGCCAGCAATTCCCCGAGGCGACCCGGAGCACGCGCCAACAAGAAGTGCCCCCCGACGTCGGGGGCGATCCCAATCCGTGCCTCAGGCATCGCGAGCCTGCTCCGCTCCGTCACGACCCGGTATGCGGCGTGCCCGCCGAGGCCAATCCCCCCGCCCATGGTGATCCCATCCATGATCGCGACCACGGGGACAGGTGAAGTCGCCACACGATAATCCACCGCATATTCGAGCGCGAGGATGGGACGAGGGTCATCGCCAGAGAGCTCTTTGATGTCGCCTCCGCCGCAGAAGCCACGTTCCCCAGCCCCATCGAGCAGGATACGGCGGGGCACCGTCCCGCTCGCGGACTCGCTCGATTCGTCGTGCGCCTCACGAGCCTCCCGGAGCGCACCTGCAAGCAGTCGGAACATGTCCTGCGAGAGCGCGTTGATCGCCCGCGGACGATTGAGCGTGATGTGTGTGATCGCTCCCTCGTGCCGCACCCGAACGAGCGGCTCAGCGGGGACGACGGGGACGGCCTGGACAGCTGACGGCGCTGCACCAGAGGTTGGCGTATCGTTCGCGGAGGCTTCGGTGCTCATATCAGCACCGTAGCAGCGCTGCCCCGCGCTCGACGAGACGGGCTACTGCGCCCGGGATCTCTCAGGGCGTTGGGGCGTGTGCGTCGTACCGCATGAAGCCGCGAGCGGTGCGCGCGAGGATCAGCATCGTCACGCAGATCAGCACCCCTCCGAACAGCGGCGGGGCCCACAATGCGATGAGCGTCGCAATGCCGCCGGCCAGCAGATCGCCGATCCGAGGCCCCCCAGCCACCACCACGTAAAACAGTCCCTGCATGCGTCCGCGCACATCGTCGGGCGCCGCGGTCTGCAGGATCGTGGTGCGGAACACGGCACTGACGTTGTCGGCCGCGCCGGTGCCCGCCAGCGCAAGACCGGCGAGCACGATCGCCGGCACGAGCGGCTCATTCGGACTCGCTGGACCGGCAATGATGCCGGTGCACAGCAGCACAACTCCGAAGAGCGCGGTGCATGCCCCGAACGCTGCGATCGCCACCGTCACCGCCCGGCCTTGCCTCCGCACGCCGCCGAGTGGACCGGAAAACAAGCCGCTGAGCAGCGCGCCGATGGCAAAGGACGCAGTGAGAATCCCCACGGTCACGGGGCCGCCGCCCAGCACCAGGGCTCCGGCTGCCGGGAACACCACCCGAGGCGTCCCCAGGATCATGGCGATCAGATCCCACACGAACGTGGCGCGAACGTTGGGGGCAGTGCGCAGGAAACGCATACTCTCGACGACCGAGCCGAACCCAGCTGCCTTCCGCTCGCCATCGGGCACCATCTTCGGCAGGCTCAGGATCCCCAGGAAAGCGCCAGTAAACAGCACCGCGTCGAGCAGATAGGTCCACGGAAAGCCGACACTCGCGACAAGCACTCCTGCGACCGCAGGGCCCACCGTGATCGCGAGCCCCATGGTGATCCCGCTCAGTGCCGCAGCCGCGGGGAGAAGCTGCGGGCTCAACAGCCTCGGCAGGATCGCACCACGCGTCGCACCCAGAATCGTCGCCGAGGCGGCATTGACCGCCGCGAGCACGTAGTAGGGCCAGGTGACGCTCACGTCGAGGAACGCAATGAGCGCCATCACACAGATGCTGCCCCATGCGATGATCGCGGTGACGAGAGCGACGAGGCGCCGATCATAGGTATCAGCGAGCGCACCGCCGACGAACCCGGCAAGGATCATTGGCCCGAGTGCCCAGAGGGCCACGAGCGCGACTGCCAGCGTCGATTCCGTCAGCGCATACACGTGGAGGCCGACAGCCACGATCGTGACCTGCGCCCCGATCTGAGCAATCGAAGTCCCCGTCCACAGCTTCGCGAACGCCGGACTCGCCCGCAGCGGCGTAATGTCAACAAACACTGAGCGGGAAGTACGTTTGGGATTGCCGTCGTCATCAGGTGCCACCGCTGAACGCTATCAGGTGAGCGGCCGATACACTCGAGTCGTGTTCGATGCTCGGTATGACGACGATCCGCTGGCAAAAATGAAGCCGCGGCGAGGCCCGGTTCAGCGGCGCGAGGTCCCGCTTGCCCGCGATCTCGTCGTGGAGCACAGCGAGACCGAATGGTGCGGCGCCGTCGTGGGCGCCCGCGAAGGACTCGTTCAGCTCGAGGATTTCCGTGGCAAGGTGCGTGCGTTCCCGCTCAGCGATGGCTTCCTCATTGACGGCGAACCCGTCCGCCTCGTGATGCCGCAGCGCAAGCCAAGCGGTCGTCAACGCACTGCTTCCGGATCGTTTGCGGCCGCCCCCCAGCGCGCCAGGGTCGCCATGCCCAGCCGCATCTTCGTTGAGGGCAAACATGACGCCGAGCTCGTCGAGCAGGTCTGGGGCGATGATCTGCGGGTTGAAGGCGTGGTCGTCGAGATGCTCCAGGGCGCAGACAATCTTGCCGACGTACTCACCGACTTCAGGCCTGGCACGGGGCGTCGCGCCGGCGTACTGCTCGACCATCTGGTGCCACGCAGCAAAGAATCACGGATCGCGGATGCCATTGCACGCGGACCGCACGGAGCACACGTTCTCATCGTCGGCCACCCATTCGTCGATATCTGGCAGGCCGTCAAGCCGGGCCGTGTTGGCCTTGAGGCCTGGCCAACGATTCCGCGCAGCATCGAGTGGAAGAAAGGCATCTGCCTGGCCCTCGGGTGGCCGGGCGACGAGCCTGCCGACATCGCCGATGCGTGGTCTCGGATCCGCGGCCGCGTGCGCAATTTTCGCGACCTTGAGCCTGAGCTCGTCGGCCGTGTCGAGCACCTGATTGACTTCGTCACCGTCGACGCATAGATACGGCGTGTTCTCACCCATACGGGACTACGATGAGCCTCGGGAACAGGAGTTCAGGGAGGCCACCGTGTCGAAACCCATTTTTCTGGTGATGCCCCAGTGGCAGGGCTCGCCATCGTCACGCGCCATGCGCCTGGCAGAGGGTGCCGCACTGCTGCGCGAGGATCTGCCGTCATCAGCCCGCGTCGATGTCGAAGTACCGCTCGAGGCTGGTGATGCCCTCGGCACTCCGATTGCACGGTTGAGCAGCCTGGTTCAAGCGCGAGACGCAGCGCGTCTCGCACTCACCGGGAACGCTGCGCGTGGTCAGCGCACGCCGATCATCGTGGGTGGCGATTGTGCGACCTCGCTCCCCGGCCTCGAGCATGCGGCTGCGGGTGATGGCACACTCGCGGTGCTCTGGTTCGACGCACACCCCGATCTGCAGCATCCCAGCACCTCCCCGTCGGGTGCGGCCTCCGGGATGACGCTCCGGCATGCCCTCGGCGACGGATCCCCTGACCTCGTCTCACAGCACCCGCTCGACCCGGGGCGCATCGTCCTGGCCGGTACCCGCGAGATCGATCCAGACGAACACGCGGAGGCGACCGAGCGCTCAATTCGCACGGCGGCGCTGCACGACGATCCAGCAGTCTTCGCATCCCACCTGATCACACTGCTCGGAGATGCGGATCGGCTCTACATCCACATCGATCTTGATGTGCTCGATCCTGCGGAATTCACCTCGGTACATACGTCCGTGCCCTTCGGTCTGCCCGTCGGGCATCTCACCACGGCGCTCAGAGCCGCTGTCGAAGCGTTCCCACTCGCGGGTGCTTCGATCTGCGAGTTCGCCCCGCACGACGACGAGATGGCGGCAGACGACCTCCCGACAGTTCTCAGGATCCTCGCCGCGCTCACCTCAGCGTCCCCCCGGACAACCGCATGAGCGCTGGGCCCCGAGCCCTGCCGCTGGCGCGGCTCGGCTACTGGTACGCCACCGGTGTCGGGTTCCTCTGGGGACTCATTTGGAGCACCGGGCCCATTGAGCGTCACGACGGCCTATGGGTGTTCCGAGGCATGCCCAAGTGGACCTTCGGACGGGGCGGCAGCTGCGTCGGCTCTTGCTACCTCACTGATCAGAACGCCGGCCCTGCGGTGCTCCGGCACGAGTGCGTGCACCGCGAGCAGTGGCGCCGGTACGGGCTCGCAATGCCGCTGCTGTACGCGCTCGCAGGGAGGGATCCCCTGCGCAACCGTTTTGAGGTCGAGGCGGGACTGCGTGATGGCGGCTACCTCCGCGGTCCGGTGCCGCGCACCGCAGCGGCGCACACCGATCGCCCGCCACATCAGGCTCCCCCTACACTGGGCGCATGAGTAGCGACCCAGAGTTCAGATTCCTCGCGAGCGATGCCGCCCGGGTCGCTCGCAGCGCTCCCGTGCCGGAGGTGACGCGAGTCTCAGTGCCGGTCGGCGACGGCCGCACGATGAGCGGACTCTCCTTCACCCCCAGCGAGCCGCCCCGCATGGTGGTCCTCCACGGAGCTGGCCTCAACGCGCACAGCTTCGACCCCCTGCTACTCGCCCTCGATGTGCCTGCGCTCTCCCTCGATCTGCCCGGTCACGGACGCAGCGATTGGCGCGCGGACGCCGACTATCGGCCCGATCACCTCGCTGATGATGTGGTGACCGCCCTTGAGACGCTCGCGTCCGAGCCGGTCCTGTTGCTGGGCCACTCTCTGGGCGGCCTCACCGCGGCGCTCGTCGCTGCGGCGAAGCCAGAGCTGGTGCGCGCCCTCGTGATCATCGATATCACGCCTGGGGTTTCGCCACAGGGTGACACCGGCGCGATCGCAGAGTTCATCTCAGGCAAGCGGGACTTCGCAACGATCGACGAGATCGTGGAGCGCGCCCTGGAGTTCGGGATCGGCTCGAACCGCGATGCTCTCACCCGAGGCGTCTCGCTCAACACGCGTCGCCGCCCTGACGGACGCTGGGAGTGGACCCATCATTTCGCGCACCTGAACGGGCTGTCGCCGAGCGACGATCCGCATCCCTACGCGCAGCTCTGGGCCTCGCTCCAGACACTCGAAGTCCCGCTGAAACTGATCCGCGCAAGCGACGGGATCGTGAGCGATGAGCTGGCATCCGAGTGGGCCGAGCAACTGCCCTCCAGCACGATCAGCGTCGTGGCTGGTCCGCACAACTTACATGAGGCTGCGCCGGTCGCCCTCGCCGAGGCGATCCGACCGCTGCGTCCATAACAACCCTGCAACAAGCCTCCGCTCAGTTGGATTGCGAGTGCCGCTGCCGCGTAGTCTCGGCTATCGATGCTCGCGCACGGTCGCGCGTGGATTCGCGATATCCACTGCCCGCACTCCTGCGCGCTCGACCTGAGGAGCCTCCCACTCGTGACCGATCCTTCCGCCGCGGCACCAGCCCGGCGTTCCGTATCCCCATCGCGTCATCGGGGACGGATCCGGAAGACGCTGCTCATCGCGTTGGCCGCGAGTGTGGCGGTCGTCGCGTGCGGTGCCGCATTGACCTCGCTTGCCCGGCCAGCAGGTCCCCCTGCAGCCGGGACCGGCAGCGCGGGCGGCACGGCAACAATCGGGGTGATTCTCGAACCCACAAGTTTGGACATCACGTCGAATCAGGGCATTGCCACCAGTCAGATCCTCATCGACAACGTGTACCAGGGCTTGGTTGGCATCAAACCTGGCACCGTCGCAGAGCTGGTTCCCGTGCTCGCAACCGAACTCCCGGAAATGAGCCCTGACGGACGGACGGCCACCTTCACGCTCCGCACGGGCGTCCGATTCCACTCTGGCGCGCGGCTCACCTCCCACGACGTCGTGGTGTCACTGCGCGAGACGATGCGCCCAGAAACTGTGGGATTCGCTTCAGAGATCATCGAAGTGGACGATTCGACGATTCGAATCGAGCTGGCGGAGCCGAACTCCGGGCTGCTGTGGCAGCTGGCCAACGCACCTGGCCAGATCCGCAAAGCCGGTGCCGAGAACGACCTCACGGTCTCCGCAATCGGCACCGGCCCATACACACTCGATACCTGGGAGCGTGGGAAGCGGCTCACCCTGGTACGCAATGCGGCGTACTGGGGAGAACCGGCCACACTCGACTCAGCCGTGTTCCAATTCGTGCCGCGCGGCCGCGCTGCCGTGACGGCGCTGCGCTCGGGCGAACTCGACGTGCACACGGCGCTGCTGCCCTCGTTGAGTCCTGAGTTCGAGAACGACCCCGAATTCACCTCAGTCGCGGCGACCAGCACTGACGTGTTCACACTGGCCTTCAACTCGCAGAAAGCGCCGTTCAACGATGTGCGCGTCCGCACGGCTCTGAGTCGTGCCATCGACGAAGACGCCCTGATCGCGGCCCAGAACAACAGCGGCACCCCGCTCGGAGGGCCGATCACCAAGCTCGATCCTGGCTACGCAGACCTCACGCAGACGAACGCGTACGATCCCGCCTCCGCTCGCGAGCTCCTGCGCGAGGCCGGGCAAGAGAACCTCAGCTTGACCATCACCATGCCTGATCACTACGACCCCGCACCGATTGATCATGTGAAGCGCCAATTTGCAGCGGTCGGGGTTGCTGTCACTGTCAAAGAGGTGCCGTTCGCCACCTGGCTCGAACAGGTCGCAACGAACCACGACTATCAGGTCAGCTACGTGGATCACGCAGAAGCGCGCAACTTTGGGATCTACGCGAACCCAGACTCCTACTTCGGGTACGACAACGCGACGGTGCAGGGGCTCTACGCAAGCGCCGTCGCCACCACGGATCCGACAGCTGCCGATCACTTACTCCGGGCCGCAGCGGCTCAGGTAGCAACGGACGCCCCTGCCAAGTGGCTGTTCAACTACACGCCGACAAACGTTGTCAGCGCCAATGTCACCGGCTTCCCCACGGTCAACACGAACTCCCGCATCAACCTCGCGGGCGTCAGAGTCAAGTAACGCACTTCCACGAAGCCGCGCGCTCGCTCAGGGCACGCACCGCGCGCGGCCAGAGCACGCACCGCGCGCCGCGAAACGTCGCTACGCGCGCAGACTCTTCAGGATCGCGTCGCGCAGATCCACGGGGGCACTGTCCTCCCGCTCATCTTCGCAGGCTCGACGTACCACCTCCGTGAGGCGCATACACACGCTCTCCTCGTTTTGACACCCGGGGCACGTCTGAATGTGTTCCCGGATCGGCGCGGACTCCTCCGCACACAGCTCACCACGCAACAGCTCGTAGAGGTTCGCTTTTGCTTTCTCGCAACCGCAGTCGCTCATTCCGCGTCTCCCTTCGCCGCTGTGGCAGCCTGTGTCTTTTCTTTCGTATTGAGTCCAACGCCCTGCTCTCTGGCGTATTCCCCGAGAGATTTCCGCAGCCGCGCTCGGCCACGGTGCAAGCGACTCATCACTGTCCCGATCGGGACCTCGGCAATATCAGCAATTTCCTGGTAGCTGAAGCCCTCAACGTCTGCGAGATACACGGCCATGCGAAAGTCCTCTGGCAGCGCGTTCAGCGCATCCGTCACCACGGTGTCCGGCGTACGGTCAATCGCTTCAGCCTCGGCGGAGCGCGACGACATGGCGGTCGTTGATTCCGCGCCACCCAGCTGCCAGTCTTCAAGCTCTTCCACCACGCCGAGGTAGGGCTCGCGCTGCTTCTTGCGGTACGTGTTGATGTACGCGTTCGTCATAATTCGATAGAGCCACGCCTTGAGGTTGGTGCCCTCCTCGAACGAGCGGAACGCAGCAAACGCCTTCGCGAATGTCTCCTGGACGAGATCCTGCGCGTCCTGCGGATTGCGCGTCATTTTCATTGCGGCCCCGTACATCTGGTCCAGCAACGGGAGCGCCTCGTCGGTGAAGCGGCGTTCAAGCTTCGCCTGATCTGCGGTATCAGTCACGCTCTCGATACTACTGGGAGGCACCCTGGCAGCCGCTGAGGCCCCGCGCGCGTTCCCAGATGCGGCCGAGCAGCCGGGTAGACTCGGTGGGGATGCTAGTAGGAAAAATGAACTCCGGCAAAGACGGCGACGAGGCACGCTCCGGCGAGAGCACTCCCGAAGAGGAAGCGCACTGGCCGGCTCCCACCGCCGCCGCGCCCATCGACGCTCGCGTCGCGCTGCCCGGCTCCAAGTCGCTCACGGGGCGCGAGCTCATCCTCGCCGCCCTCGCTGACGGGCCAGGCACGTTGCACGCGCCGTTGCACTCGCGTGACTCCGCGCTCATGGTTGACGCCCTACGCGACCTGGGAACAGGCATCACCGAGGTTTCGACCGATCACGTCTTCGGAGCAGATCTCCGCATCGAGCCCGCAGCGGAACTCACTGGTTCTACGAGCATCGGATGCGGGCTCGCCGGCACGGTCATGCGCTTCGTACCGCCCGTCGCAGCGCTCGCGCTCGGCCCGGTGGCGTTCGACGGGGACCTCTACGCGCGAAAGCGGCCGATGCGCCCGCTCCTCGATGCGCTACGCTCGCTGGGCGCCGATATCGCTGACGAGGGTCGCGGAGCACTCCCGTTCACCGTGCACGGCACCGGGTCGCTGCGCGGAGGCCGCGTCGAGCTCGATGCGTCACTGTCGAGCCAGTTCGTCTCGGCGCTGCTGCTGGCAGCCCCCAGATTCGACGAGGGAGTGCACATCGTGCACACGGGCTCCCGCCTCCCGAGTGTGCCCCACATCGAGATGACCCTGGCGGCGCTTCGTGCCCGCGGGGTTACCGCAGACTCCCCCGCTCCTGGCGAGTGGCGGGTCGCACCGGGGCCAATCCGTGCCCTCGATGCAGTGATCGAGCCAGACCTTTCGAACGCCGCACCGTTTCTTGCCGCTGCGCTCGGTGCCGGCGGGAGCGTGACCGTGCCGGGCTGGCCCGCCGAGACCACTCAGGTAGGCGACCAATTGCGCACGCTGCTCCCCGAGTTCGGTGCGCGGATCGTCACCCACGCCGACGGCTCGGTGACTGCGACGGGCGACGGCCCGATTCGCGGTGTCTCGCTACACATCCCCGAGGCAGGCGAACTCGCACCCACACTGATTGGGCTCGCAGCGCTGGCAGGACACGGATCAGACGGCAGCGACGGTGTGGTCAGCGAGATCACTGGGATCGGCCACATCAGGCACCACGAGACGGATCGAATCGCTGCTCTCGTCGCCGAAATTCGTGGGCTCGGCGGCGACGCTGAAGAACTCCCGGACGGAATCCGGATCAATCCTGCGCCGCTGCACGGCGGCGTCTGGCACAGCTACGCGGACCACCGTATGGCCACCACCGGAGCACTCATCGGCCTGGTGATCCCCGGTGTTGACGTCGAAGACATCGCGAGCACCGGCAAAACGCTGCCCCAATTCCCTGAATTGTGGCGTCGCATGCTCGGTCTGCAGTCTGAGCGCACAGCGGCCCCAGCGTTTGGCGGTTTCATCGAAAGCAGTGGATCCGAGCCGAGCGATCCGCTCGCGTTCGTCCTTCCGCCCAGCAGCGACACGCGGTTCTGGGCATGAGCTGGCTCACTCCCGACGACGAAGACGAAGATGTTCCCTACGGGGAATATGCCGATCACCGAGTGCGTGAACGCCCCAACCCGAAGGCGAACCGGCCACGCACGAAGCGCCGCCCCGATCACGACGATGCCGTCATCGGCATGGTCACCGGCGTAGATCGTGGCCGGTACGCAGTGCTCGTCCCGGAAGGCGCAGATCCTCTCGATCACGACGAACGCGAGGTGACAGCCGCCAGAGCGCGCGAGCTCCGCCGCACGTCGATCGTGATTGGCGATCGGGCGCAGCTTGTGGGCGACACCAGCGGTGAGGACGGCTCGCTGTCCCGCATCGTTGGTATCGAGGAGCGACGGACCATGCTGCGTCGCAGTGCCGATGACAGCGACCTCGTCGAACGCATCATGGTGGCGAACGTCGATCAGATGTTCATCGTCATCGCAGCAGCAAACCCCGAACCTCGGGTTCGCCTCGTTGACCGCTACCTGGTGGCGGCCTACGACGCCGGGATCCAACCCATCATCTGCATCACGAAAGTCGATCTGGCCGATCCCGAGCCGTTCCTTGCGCACTTCGCCGCGCTCGAAGTGCCCGTGTTCCGATCGGCTCAGGGCGATGAGCCACTGGAGCAGATTCGTGAAGCATTGGCTGGCAAAACGAGCGTCTTCGTTGGCCACTCTGGAGTCGGCAAGTCGACGCTGATTAACGCCCTCGTCCCGGAGGCGATGCGCGCCACCGGACACGTGAACGAGGTCACCGGACGTGGGCGGCACACGTCCTCATCATCTGTCGCTCTGCGTGTGCAGACGACGGGGTGCGCAGGTGGGGAGTCCGGCTGGGTGGTTGATACGCCTGGTGTGCGCTCATTTGGGCTCGGTCACGTCACGAGCGAAGGAATTCTGCGCGGGTTCACAGATCTAGCGGAACTCATCGACCGCTGTCCCCGCGGCTGCACACACCAGGACGACGCGCCTGATTGCGAGCTCGACGCCGCGATCGCGGATGGCAGGTTGGACGACATGGGTGCGCTGCGCGTCGAGTCATTGCGACGGCTCCTGAAGTAGCAGCTGGCCGGGGCGCTCCCGCAGCGCCCGGCTCGCAACGGCCCACGACGGGTCGCTAGGCTGGGTTCATGACTGAACGCGTGATTCTCGAGCCCGGACAGCCCGCCCCCGACTTCGCACTCCTCGATCAAGACGGAGTCACCCGCACACTCTCAGAGTTCCGCGGCGAACAGGTGATTCTGTTTGTGTATCCCCAGGCGATGACCCCCGCGTGCACGAAAGAGGCGTGTGAGTTCCAGGAGTCCACCACCCCGCTCGCGGCCGCCGGCTACCGCGTGCTCGGACTCTCCCGCGATTCGGTCGAGCGCCTGCGACGTTTCGCAGACCGTGACCAGCTGGACTATCCGCTTCTGAGCGACCCTGACACCGCGGTGCACGTGGCGTACGGCGCATACGGGGAGAAAAACAGTTACGGCCGCATCGTCGAGGGCGTGATCCGCTCCACATTCATCATTGATGCCGAAGGCCGGATCAGCCACGCGCTCTACAACGTCAAGGCCACCGGACACGTCGCCCGGGTGCTGAAGCTGGTCGGGGTGAGCGCAGGCTAAGCCCGCGCTGCTGCCCAAGGAACTGCTGCCCTAGGACTCGAGCGCCTCTGGCGCGTCTGGGCGCGCCAGAATGGCAGCAACGAACCCGGCGAAGGCAAGCACCAGCAGTTCAAGCCCGAGCGCGGTTTCCGGGCCGATGAGCCCCTGCAGAATTCCCGTTGCGGCGGCGAAAAGCAGCACGTGGATCGTGATCGATGAACCGCGTACCCACCCCCGCCGTCCCTTCCAGGCACCCCAGGCGGTGAGCGCGATCCAGCCCCAGAAGAGCACAGTGGCGAGCAGAAGCACAATCAGATCCCCGATCGGGTCGCCCTCCGCTCCCAGGATGCCCTGCAGCACGTTCCAGACGAGCCAGGCTCCGCCCACTGTTTCGAGCAGGAGGACGATCCGCAGTGCGATCCAGCCCGTACGTGTACGAACATGAGCGGCGGGTGTCGCGGTCATTTCGAGTCTCTTTCCAGGTAATTGCGGATTGACTATTGATTTGCATCTATATCCGTGAAACTATATATTCCGTCGAGTTTCGCGCACACCGACGTGAGCATTCTCAGCCACGTATCAGGTAACTATGGCGCGAATTCTAGACTATCCAGTCTCTGGTGATTCGCGCGTGTGCGTCGTACTAAGGAGAAACATAAATGGATTGGCGTGAACAGGCTGCGTGCCTCACTGTAGACCCCGAGCTCTTCTTTCCAGTCGGGAACACCGGTCCTGCAGTAGAGCAGATCGAGCGCGCGAAGTCCGTCTGCGCGCGCTGCACAGTGACAGAAATGTGCCTCCAGTACGCCATGGACACCGGGCAGGATTCCGGCGTGTGGGGCGGCCTGAGCGAGGATGAGCGTCGCGCTCTCAAGCGCCGCGCGGCACGCGCCCGCCGCGCTTCCTAAGCGGTTGTGTGAGTGGCCCCGGACCCGTGAGGGTTCGGGGCCACTGCTGTTTCCGCCCTCCGGTTCCGAGGCGAACATCCCTGCGGTCTCGCACGCGAGTTCCCGCCACACAGCCTGGCGTGGGAGAACGCATGCCCCGCTCCCCTGGCATGCAGGGGAGCGGGCGGGGCCACAGGGGCACCGGGCCACCGGGCCACCGGGCCACCGGGCCGCAACGCGACTGCACCACAGCGCGGGGCTACCGCAGGCACGACAGTCTGGGCACCGAGGGGCCTCACCCCACCCCACACCGCAGCCAGCACCCCGCGCGCAGCATGTGCGCACGCGAGTGCCCACGAACACCACAGCCCCGCACCTGCGACAGGTGCGGGGCTGTGGTGTTCGGCCAGAGCCTTAGTCGGTGCCGGAGTCGAACGCGGCCGACAAGCCCAGCTCGTCAGCATTCTCGTCGATCCCGGTGACGGCCTCAGCGATCTCAGCCGCGCCACCCTTTTCGAGTTCACCCACGAGATCAGCAACCGCGCCGCCCACCATGCCCATCTGGGCGTACTGCTCGAGGCGCTGACGTGAGTCTGCAATGTCGAGGTTGCGCATGGTGAGCTGACCGATTCGGTCCTCCGGGCCGAACGCGGCCCCCACGGTGCGCTCCATGGAGAGCTTCTCGGGGTGGTAGCTCAGCGCAGGCCCCTCGGTGTTGAGGATCGTGTAGTCGTCACCACGGCGCAGGCGCAGCGTCACCTCACCCGTAATTGCGGATCCCACCCAGCGCTGCAGCGACTCGCGCAGCATGAGCGACTGCGGGTCAAGCCAGCGGCCCTCGTACATCAGGCGACCAAGCTTGCGCCCGTCTGTGTGGTAGCTCGCGAGGGTGTCCTCGTTGTGGATCGCGTTCACGAGGCGTTCGTACGTAATGTGCAGCAGGGCCATTCCTGGAGCCTCGTAGATGCCCCGGGACTTGGCTTCGATGATGCGGTTCTCGATCTGGTCGGACACACCGAGGCCGTGGCGGCCGCCGATCGCGTTCGCCTCAAACACGAGCGCGACGGGATCGGTGTATTCCACGCCGTTGATCGCGACAGGACGGCCGGCCTCGAAGCGCACCGACACTTCCTCGGTCGCCACGTCGACGTCGTCGCGCCATGCGGCAACGCCCATGATCGGCTCGACCACGTCGAGCCCAGCGTTCAGGAATTCGAGCGTCTTCGCCTCGTGGGTGGCACCCCAAATGTTCGCGTCCGTCGAGTATGCCTTTTCAGTTGCGTCTCGGTAGGGGTAGCCGCGCTCGACGAGCCACTCACTCATTTCATGGCGGCCGCCCAGCTCACGCACGAAGTCAGCGTCAAGCCACGGCTTGTAGATCCGCAGCGCGGGGTTCGCCATGAGACCGTAGCGATAGAACCGCTCGATATCGTTGCCCTTGTACGTGGATCCGTCGCCCCAAATGTCGACGCCATCTTCCTTCATGGCGCGTACGAGCAGGGTGCCGGTCACGGCGCGGCCGAGCGGCGTCGTGTTGAAGTACGTCTTGCCGCCTGAGCGAACGTTGAATGCGCCAGTCTGGAGCGCAACGAAGCCCTCTTCGACGAGTGGACGCTTGGCATCAACGTGGCGCGCGATCTCGGCGCCGTACTCCTTGGCACGATCGGCAACGCCATCAATATCGGGCTCGTCATACTGCCCGATGTCAGCGGTATAGGTGCAGGGCACAGCGCCCTTTTCGCGCATCCACGCGACCGCGCACGAGGTATCGAGACCACCGGAGAAAGCGATGCCGACGCGCTCGCCAACGGGAAGAGAAGAAAGAACCTTGGACATGCTCTCTATCCTAGAGCGCCGAACGCGGTGCCCGCGCCACAGGGCACTGTCTCGGCCTCTCTCCTGGCTCACCCCCGCGCCTCTTGGGCGCCCCACACCAGGCGAGAGATCGCGTCAATTCCCCCGCAACGCCCCACGACAGCACGTGGAATGTGGGTTGGGTCGCGCACACAGGGAGCACTTGGGAGCCCGCAGCTTCCAGCCCACTCGGTCCCTCTCGGGTACGTCGTGTGACGCTGCGGGAACCCATTCGGAACGCTGGAGAGCACAGCGCGTCCGGAGTGCACGTCGCCAGAAGCGACACCGCAGCTCCTGCTCCTGCACCTGCGCGTCCCCGGCGAGGAGACTGGGCCAGTTCGAGCCTGCTGCCAGGGGAAGCGCGAGTGCGAGACGTGACCACAGGCGTGCAGAACGCCGCTTTATTCTCGCGCTCACGAGGGACGGTATCCGAGTCGAACTGTATGTGTGGCGAACCGTGTCCGAGTCGACCCGCGTCCGAGTCGATCCGCGTCCGAGCCGACCTGTATGCGTGTGGAGCGGGGGTCGACGGTAGATGCGGCCGCATCTGAGCGATTCCTGGTGCGGAATGTCGCAACCGACGGGATTGCTTCCGCGTGAGCGGCCCTCAAGAGGACCCCCAGCACTCAGATTGCAGGCTCGCCTCTCCGGTCGACCCCCTCCGAAATCTACTCCGCCGGAATCAGCCCCATTGCGGCTACCTGATCCCGCTCGGCGGCAAGCTCCGCCACCGAAGCGTCGATCTTGGCGCGCGAGAACGCGTCGATCTCGAGCCCCTCGACCACTCGCCATCCGCCGTCAACGGCGTGCGCCGGGACCGAAGCGATCAGGCCCTCTGGAATGCCATACGCTCCGGTGGAGGGCAGAGACACCGAGGTCCACGCCTCCCCCGTGCCGAGCGCCCAATCGCGTACGTGATCGATCGCGGCGTTCGCGGCTGACGCGACCGACGATCCGCCACGGACCTCAATGATCTCGGCGCCACGATTTGCGACGCGTTCGATATAGGCGCCGCGACCCCAGGTTTCGCCGACCACGTCGAGCGCAGCACGTCCCGAGATCGTGGCGTGGCTGAGATCCGGGTACTGCGTCGTGGAGTGGTTGCCCCAGATCGTGACCCCCGAAATGTCCACGACCCGGGCGCCGGCGCGCTCGGCGAGCAAGCCAACCGCGCGATTGTGATCCAGCCGGGTGAGCGCGGTGAAGCGTTCCGCTGGTACGTCGGGAGCATTGCGCTGCGCGATGAGCGCATTCGTGTTCGCCGGGTTGCCCACCACGAGCACGCGCACATCATCTGCGGCGTGTTCATTGATCGCGCGGCCCTGCGGCCCGAAGATGGCGCCGTTGGCCGCGAGCAGGTCCGCGCGCTCCATCCCGGCCGTGCGCGGGCGCGAACCAACGAGCAGCGCGACATTTGTGCCAGCGAAGCCCTCGTCGGGCGTGGTCGAGATATCGATGCTGGCGAGCAGCGGGAACGCCCCATCGATGAGCTCGAGCGCAGCGCCCTCCGCGCCCTTCACGCCCTGCGGGATCTCGAGCAGCCGCAACGCGACAGGCTGATCCGCGCCGAACATCGCGCCGGATGCGATCCGAAACAGCGCGGCGTAGCCGATCTGCCCGCCCGCTCCGGTCACCGTGACGGTGATTGGCTGCGTTGCATTCATCGCGGTCATCAGTTTGCTCCGTATTCGCGCGGGTTCGGACCGTAGTTGCGGCCCGCCTCAAGCGCGGTGACGAACGCGTGCTCCGTCTCCGTGAGCTCAAAGTCGAAGAGATCAGCGTTTTCGAGCATGCGCTCGCGGCGGCTCGTCTTCGGGAAGATGATCGTGCCGTTCTCAATATGCCAGCGCAGCACCACCTGGGCGACGCTCTTGCCGTGTGCTTCGGCGACCTCGACAAGGCGCGGCTGCGTCAGCAGGTCGCTCTTGCCCTGCGCAAGCGGGCCCCATGCCTCGATCGCGATGCCGTTCCCTCGGCAGAAGGCGGTGAGTTCCTGGCGCTGGTGCTCCGGATGCAATTCAATCTGGTTCACCGCGGGGAATTCACCGGTCGCTGCGATGATTCGTTCCAGGTGTTCGACCTCGTGGTTGGAAACGCCTGCGGCCGTGGTGAGCCCAGCCTCGCGGAGGTCCAGCACCTGCTCCCACGCGGAAACGAAGGTGTCCTGACTCGGCACTGGCCAGTGCACCAGGAAGAGGTCGACTCGATCCAGCCCGAGCTTGCCGAGGCTCTCTTCAAGTGCGGCGCGCGCATCCCCCTGGCGGTCGTTCCAGAGCTTCGTGGTGACAAACAGCTCCTCGCGCGGGATTCCGCTCTTCGCGATCGCGGCACCGACCTCCGCCTCGTTGCCATAGATCGCTGCGGTGTCGATGTGGCGGTAGCCCACCTCAAGCGCCTCAGCGACGACCCGTTCAGTCTCGCCTGGCTCCACCAGGAACACCCCGAGACCCACCTGCGGGATCTGGGTGCCGTCGTTCAGTTCAATGTTCGGAATCGGCAGTGCAGTGCTCAATGTACTCCCCCGTGTGGGTCGCGGTTCAGACTCGGACATTCGGCAGTCTACGCCCGCGACCCCACGCTGCCTGATCACCTGAAAGAATAGAGGGATTATGTCGAATCCCGCAGTACGCATCGAGTTCCCAGAGGAGCTTCCGGTCTCGCAGATGCGGGAGGAAATCGCGGACGCGATCCGCGACCACCAGGTCGTGATCGTCGCGGGAGAGACCGGCTCAGGCAAAACCACGCAGCTTCCCAAGATCGCGCTCACCCTCGGCCGCGAACGCATCGCCCACACCCAGCCGCGCCGGATCGCGGCGCGCACGATTGCTGAGCGCATCGCCGAGGAGCTGGGCTCCGAGCTCGGCGGCCTGGTCGGGTATCAGGTCCGATTCACAGACAAAGTTTCGGCCGATACGAAGATCCGCCTGATGACCGACGGGATCCTCCTCAACGCGATCCACCGCGACCGGGATCTCACAGCGTACGACACGATTATCATCGACGAGGCGCACGAGCGCAGCCTGAACATCGACTTTCTGCTCGGCTATCTTCGGACGCTGCTGCCGCGCCGCCCGGATCTCAAGGTCATCATTACTTCAGCAACGATCGACCCCGAGTCGTTCGCGAAGCACTTTGAAGATCCCCGGACGCAGGTGCCGGCCCCGATCATCGAAGTCTCCGGCCGCACGTTCCCCGTCGAAATCCGGTATAGGCCGCTCATCGAGCGCGTCGAGGTCCCCGATCCCAAGGGCGGCGCTCCGAAAGTGCGCACCACGGAGCGCGACATGTTTGACGGGATCGGCGACGCGGTCGACGAGCTCGCGAAGGAAGCGCCCGGCGATGTGCTCGTATTCCTTTCGGGTGAGGCCGAGATCCGGGATGCCGCCGATGCCTTGAACGGCCGCCTGCGCGCCCAGAATCGAGCGGCGCGCACGGAGATTCTGCCGCTGTTCGGCCGCCTCAGCGCGGCCGAACAGCACCGCGTGTTCGAGCGCCGCAGCGGCGCGAACGCTGGCTCCAGGCGTATCGTGCTCGCCACGAACGTCGCGGAGACGTCACTGACGGTGCCGGGCATCCGCTATGTGGTGGATGCGGGCACAGCGCGCATCTCCCGCTACAGCGCCCGCAGCAAAGTGCAGCGGCTCCCGATCGAGGCCGTCTCCCAGGCGAGCGCCAATCAGCGCTCCGGCCGCTCGGGTCGCACGAGCCCCGGTATCGCGATCCGGCTCTACAGCGAAGAAGACTTCGCGTCGCGCCCCGAGTACACCGAGCCGGAGATCCGGCGCACAGGGCTCGCCTCCGTGATCCTGCAGATGCTCTCGCTGGGCCTCGGTGACATCGCGGGCTTCCCGTTTCTCACTCCACCCGACCAGCGCGGGATCGCCGACGGGATCGGGCTACTCACCGAGCTCGGTGCGGTCACGCCCGAGACGGGCGGCGGCAAACGAGCTCGAGCCGGCGGCGAGCGCGGCAACCGCTCCGGTGCGACCCACCGCATCACGAAGATTGGCCGCGAGCTGTCGCGGCTCCCGATCGAACCGCGGTTCGCGCGCATGGTGGTCGAGGCGCGCAACCACGACGTCGTGCCGCAGGTGCTCGCGATTGTGGCGGGGCTCACGATCCAAGATGTGCGCGAGCGTCCCCAAGCGGAGCGCGGCCGTGCTGACGAACTGCATGGACGGTTCAACGACCCGCAGGGCGATCTGATGACGCTGCTCAACCTCTGGAACTATCTGCAGAAGGAGCAGCGCGAGCGGTCCTCAAGTGCGTTCCGGCGGTTGTGCAAGGCGGAGTATCTGAACTTCCTACGTGTGCGCGAGTGGATGGACCTGTACCGCCAGATTGCGCGGATCGCGGGTGTGAAGCGCGGAGACGGGCGCGGGTCAGAATCTCGTGCTGCTGGATCTGGCACTACAGGATCCGGCCCCGCTGGATCCGGCGGCGACGCCCGAGCCGACCTCAGCTCCGAATCCGGCGGGGCCAGCGAGCCGATCCACCGCTCAGTGCTTGCCGGCCTGCTCTCGCAGCTCGGAGTGCGCGATGACAAGCAGGATCGCACCCCGCCGCAGGGCCGGGGTGTTGCCGGCGCAGCAAAGCGGAAACCGTCACAGGAGTACGTCGGCTCGCGCGGTACTCGCTTTGTGCTGTACCCGGGGTCGGTGCTCTCGAAGCGGCCACCCGAGGTCATTATGAGCGTCGAACTCGTCGAAACCTCTCGCCTGTTCGCGCGCTCGAACGCCGTGGTCGATCCCGCGTGGGCTGAAGAGCTCGCTGGCCCACTCGCGAAGCGGCAGCTGTCCGAGCCACGGTGGGAGAAGAAGCAGGGCGCCGCCGTCGCGTATGAGCGCGTCACGCTGTACGGTGTGCCGATCGTGGATCGCCGCCGCGTGCAGCTTGCGCGATTCGACCCGGTGCACGCGCGCGAGCTGTTTATTCGGCACGCGCTCGTCGATGGCGACTGGGAATCGCCGCAGGCCTTCGACCGGGCGAACCGGCAGCTGCGGCGCGAGCTGGAGCAGTTGGAGGAGCGCACGCGCCGCCGCGATATCGTCGGCGACGACGACGCGGTGTTCGAGTTTTACGACGCGAAGATCCCGGCCGACGTGAACTCCACGCGGAGCTTCGAAGGCTGGTGGAAAAAGCAGCGCCTCACCGATCCAAACCTGCTGCACCTGAGCCGCGCCGACCTGTTAGAAGACGAAACCCAGCAGGCCGACGAGAGCGAGTATCCGCGGCAGTGGCAGCACGGCGACCAGTCGTTGAAGCTGCGCTACCGTTTCGACCCCACGGCCGAGGACGACGGAGTAACGGTCAACGTGCCGTTGCCGCTGCTCCCCCGGCTCGACGGCACCGATTTCGAAAAGCTCGTGCCTGGCTTGCGGCAGGAACTCGTCACCGCCCTGATCAAGACGCTTCCGAAGGCAATCCGGAAGCACGTCGTTCCTGCCGGCGACTGGGCGCGCACGCTCCTCTCTGCCGTCGGCCCGCAACTCGATGCGCCCGTGCCGGCAGGGTCCCAGCCGCCGCAGCTCACCGCACTGCTGGCCACCGAGATCCGGCGCCGCACCAGCGTGCCCGTCTCTCCGAATGATTTTGATCCGAGCAGGCTGCCCGCGCACCTCACCCCGACGTTCCGAGTGATTGATGCGCGCGGCCGCACACTCGGCACGAGCAAAGATCTAGGCGAACTGAAATCAGCGCACAAAGAGCAGGCAACGCAGGGCATCGCGAAGGTCGCTGCCGCAGCGCTTCCCAAGAGTGACTTGGAGAAGTCCGGGGTGACCACCTGGGACTTCGGGGATCTGCCGCGCCACGTGGATACCGCGTACGCCAAGGACCGCACGGGCGGGGCTGGCGTGGTGCGCGCGTATCCCGCGATTCGGGATCGCCGCACGAGCGTTGATCTCGTGCTCGTCGCCGACGAGGCCGAGCAGGCACGCCTCTCGCGGCGCGGGATCCGACGCCTTCTTGCACTCAGTTCGCCATCGCCCGCGAGCTATATCCGTTCGCACCTGTCAAACCAGGAGAAGCTGCTGCTGGGCGCCGGGCCGTATCGCTCGCTCGACCAAGCAATTGCGGACGTCTCGCTCGCGGTGTCTGATCGCGTCATCCAGCGCTACGCCCCTGACGGGCTCGTGTGGCGCGCAGACACCTTCGAAGCGATCGCGAACGACTACGCGCGATCGCTCATCGATGACATCTACGCGGCGATCGCGTTGACGGCGCGCGTGCTGGACGGCGTGCGGCTCGCGCGCAAGGCGATCGATGCGGCGAAGTCGATCCAGGTGCTCGGGCAGGTGGCCGATGCGGCGCAGCAAATCGACGGGCTCGTGTGGGCGTCGAGCTCAGACGGCTTCGTCTCACGCACCGGGCTCACGCAGCTCGAGCGGATCCCGGTCTACCTTGAGGCGATCCAGCTGCGCATGCGCGGGCTCACTGAGAACTCGGGCCGCGACCGTGCGTGGCAGAACGAGGTCGACCGGGTGCGCGAGCTCTTCGCGCAGGCCGGCGGCACGATCCCGCTTCCGGACCAGGCACCGCAGCAGCTGGTGCGCGCGCGCTGGCTGATCGAAGAGCTGCGCGTCAGTTTGTTCGCGCAGCAGCTGCGCACCGCGGAACCCGTGTCGGCGCAGCGGATCCAGAAGCTACTGGCCGGGTAGAGGTGGCGTGCTGCGGCAGGAACCCCGCGCCACTGACCCCCAAGTGAACTACTGACCCCCGATTTCACTTATTTCTCGTGAAATTGGGGGTCAGTAGTGAGCTTGAGGGTCAGCAGTAGCGCTGCGACCGCAACCCACGAGCCGCGGATGCGGCAGGAGCGGCAGCGCGCTACTTCTGCGGGGCCTCGGTGAGCACGCGGCGCGCCTCGTGCACGAGCTCAGCCGTGGTGACGAGGTCGTAGCGGCTCGCGACCATCTGCATCACCGACGAGAAGTCGCGGCGGTTCCGGTTCATCGCATAGGAGAGCACTCCGAAGAGCATGCCGAAGCCCGCGCCAATGACGACCGCGGCGAGGAAGACCCCGAGGATAGCCGTGTTGTCCGGCTGGAAGATGAACAGGAGGAGACCGAGGAAGAGGCCGAGGTAGGCGCCGGAGAGGGCACCCATCAGCGCGACGCGACCATAGGTCAGACGGCCAGTGACCCGTTCGACGCTCCGCACGTCGTTGCCGACGATGCTGATCTGCTGCACCGGAAAGCTTGCGCGTGCGAGCACGTCGACAGCGTGCTTCGCGTCTTCGTAGCGGTCGTAGGTGGAGACGATCTCACCCTTTGGGATCTCCGGCATCGTCGGAACGCGGGAGGAGGAAAGGGGGCCAGAGTTGCTCATACTGTAATTCTCCCACTCTGCAGCCCCCAGCGCACTCACCGTTCGCCACGGGCTCACGCAGAGTCCGAGGCGGGTCCCCTCAGGGAGCTGGATATGTGACCACAACTTGCGGGTAACCGGGCACCGGAATCTCCCGCGTCGCGAGTCCGTCGAGCACGACCAGTGTCACGCCGTCCCACCCCTCGTCACGGGTGTTCCCCCCGGCAACGGCCGCGTACTCTGCCCCATCTGCATCGCGCCACACAGCCACGGTCTCATGCGGCAATGCGAGCGGCACCACCTGTTCGGCGCCGCTTTCGAGGTCCAGGATCGACAGATTGGGCGTACCGTCCGCGGAACCGAATGCGCCGGTGCCAACGGTCAGCAGCCGCGTCTCCGCGAGCGCCGTGCCGTGCGCGTGCGAGTTCGCAGCACTGGCCACCGTGCGCTGCGCTCCAGTGCGCGGATCGAGGCCCACGACTGTTTCCCCCTGATAGGGCAGCCAGATCGTGCCGTCAGCTTCGACCGCACCGTAGTGCGCCTTCTCCCACGATGCGAGCCCACCAACTGTGCCGAACGGGGCGACCTCATACGTAGTGGCCGCAAACGTTTCAGCGTCGACGACGGTCACTGTGAAACTGTCGTGGTCAACGGTGGCGGCCCAGGAACCGTCAGGCGCAACGAGCACGTCGAACGGACGCACCCCGACAGGCACGCTCTGCACTACGCTCCGCGTCGCAGTGTCGATCACCTCGAGCCAAGCAGGCCCTGAGCCCTCTGTCACCGCGACATACACTCGCGTGCCGTCTGGCGACACCGCGAGCCCCAGGCCGCCAGGGCGATACTCCCCGGAGGAGATACTCGGCGCCGGGTGCCCAAACGGCACGAGCGCGATCCGCTCCCCCGCCGCCAAATCCACAATCGCCAGGCCCTCGGCCGTCGCGGCGTAGCCAGTTGCGGTGCCGGCCGCATCCGTGTGCACCCCAACGCCCCACGGCGCTGTGCCCACGGTGATGCGCCGCACCACTTCGTCCTCTGCTCGTGCCGGGTCGATCACTGCCACTTCGTCTGAGTGCGCGAGCGAGGCCAGCAGCAACTCGGGGGCGGCGGGATCGGATCCCGGATCCGGTGTCGGATCGGGCGTCTGCCGCCGTTGCTCCTGAGTGGGCGTCGGCTTGGCCTCGGGCACCGGCTCAGGCGCGCAGCCGAGCAGGCCCAGCGCCAGGAGCGCTGGCAGGGCGAGAAGAAGCCGTCGGGTCACTGTGGATCGGGCCATGCGGATAGTTTGCCCGAGGCTGCCTGATCAGGCCCTGCGGATCATAGCTGCAGATCCAAGCTCCGGATCCGGGCTGCGCCGCGACTCTGGCCGTTCCAACCCCCGCCGGTCATCCAAGCGCGCTACCGTAGTGGGGTGAGGACTACGAGGGTATTTGTGGGGCGGCTGGCCGGGCGCAGCGTGTTCGATCCCGTCGGCGACCGGATCGGGAAAGTCCGCGACGTGCTCGTCGTGTTCCGTACCGCGGCAGCGCCTCGCGTTGTCGGTCTCATCGTCGAGATTCCTGGGAAACGCCGGGTGTTCGTGCCGATTGGGCGCGTCACATCCATCGGCTCAGGACAAGTCATCACCACCGGCCTGATCAACGTGCGCCGCTTCCAGCAGCGCGGCGGTGAGACCCGGATGATCGCAGAACTGATTGGGCGTGACGTGCAGCTCGCGGCTGAATCGCCGGGCGCGCCCCCGCTCACTGCGCGGATCGAAGATGCAGCGATTGAGCGCGCTCGCTCGGGCGAGTGGCTGGTGTCAGAAGTGTTCGTGCGGCTGCCGAAGCCCGCCGCACCCTTTAGCCGCGGCGACGCTCGCACGGTGCGCTGGTCGGACGTCCGCCTTCCTGCAGCCGGCGCGCAGTCCGCTGAACTCCTCATTCAGACCATGGTCGATCTCAAGCCAGCCGACCTCGCTGAGACGCTGCTTGAGCTGCCGCAGGCACGCATGATCGAGGTCATCGGTGAGCTCCCGGACGAGCGCGTCGCGGACGCTCTTGAAGAGATGACGGAGCCGGATCAGCTCGCGCTGCTCGCGAACCTGCGCCCCGACCGCACGGCTGACGTCCTCGATCGGATGGAGCCGGACGACGCCGCCGACCTCATCTCGGCTCTGCCTACGGCAAAGGGTGAGGAGCTGCTCGATCTGATGGAGCCGGAAGAGGCCGAGGACGTGCGCCGCCTGCTCGAGTACGACGCGGATACCGCTGGCGGACTCATGAGCCCCTCACCGATCGTGCTCTCTGCCGAATCAAGTGTTGCCGAAGGCCTCGCGATGATCCGCCGTGCAGAGATTCCTCCGGCCATGGCATCCGCCGTGTACGTCACCCACCCGCCATACGAGACGCCCACCGGAGAGTATCTTGGCATGGCGCACTTCCAGCGCATGCTGCGCTTCCCGCCGCACGAACGTCTCGTCGCGCTCGTCGACACTGAGATGGAGCCGGTGACCGTGCACGCGAGCGCTGCGGAGGTCTCACGCCGGCTCGCCAGTTACGACCTCGTCGCACTCCCCGTCGTTGATGACCAGAACCGCCTCGTCGGCGTGGTCACCGTCGACGATGTGCTCGACCATCTGCTTCCCGATGACTGGCGGCACGCAGACGATGAGATCGAGCACGGGGCACGTCAATGAGGCTCTTCAAGCGCGATCCGGGCCTCGATGCGCCCCGTGTGGCAAGCTCGCGCGCGACGCGAACGAGCGGCAGCGCAGCGCAGCGTGTCAGCGGGAACGAACGGTTCGGTCGGTGGACTGAGGGCATTGCACGCGGTATGGGCACCCCGTGGTTCCTGCTCTGCCTCACATTTTTCTGTATTGCCTGGCTCGCGTTCAATACGTGGGGTCCGCAGGATTGGCGCTTCGACTCGGCCGCGCTCGGGTTCACTGCGCTCACGCTGATCCTGTCACTCCAAGCTTCCTACGCGGCTCCCATGATTTTGCTTGCGCAGAACCGTCAGGACGACCGAGACCGCGTGCAGATTGAGCAGGATCGCCAGCGTGCTGAGCGCGCGCTGGCCGATACGGAGTTCCTCGCCCGCGAGGTCGTTGCGCTGCGGCTTGCTATGAAGGATCTGCCCGATCGGGACTTCCTGCGCGCAGAGCTCCGCGCGTTGCTCGCCGAGCTCGAACACGAGCCGGAACCGGAGCAGAAACCGGAACCGGAACGAGAACCGGAACCGGAACCAACGCAGGTACCGGCACCGGCACCAACGCAGGAACCGGCACCCGAGCTTGTGCGCGAGTCGGATCCACCGCTCACAGCGAACCATGCCCCAGCTGCAGACTCCGAGGAGGACCGCACGTGACCGCACGCGAATCCGGTTCAGCCCCCGAGCGAGCGGTGTGGGACGCGCTCGACCGGGTGCGAGACCCGGAGATTCTGCAGCCGATCACGCAGCTCGGCATGGTGCAGGATGTACGAGTCGATGACGCGGGCCACGCCCACGTGTCCATTCTGCTCACGATCGCTGGGTGCCCTGCCGCACGTCGGATCGAAAGCGATACGCAGGCCGCCGCGGCGAGCGCGCGCGGCGTCACGTCTGCTGCAGTCACTGTCGGTGTGATGACCCCGGCACAGCGCCACGCGTTCACGGAGCGGGTTCGGGGCCCTGGCGGTGTGCGGCCTCAGCAATTCGGCCCTGATTCCCTTACTCGCGTGATCACCGTCACGAGCGGCAAGGGCGGCGTTGGCAAGTCGTCGCTGACGGCGGGGCTCGCGGTCGCACTCGCCGCACAGGGCCTCTCCGTCGGCCTGATTGACGCTGATGTCTTCGGTTTCTCCATCCCCGGCATCCTGGGTCTGAGTCGCGACGGGACCGTTGCACAACCGACGCGAGTCGATGACATGATCCTGCCTCCTGTCGCCCACGGGGTGAAGGTGATCTCGATCGGCATGTTCCTGGGCGATGCGGATCCGCGCACCACTGCGGTGTCATGGCGCGGCCCAATGCTCCATCGCACCATCGAGCAATTCCTACGCGATGTGTGGTTCGGTGATCTCGATGTGCTGCTGCTGGATCTGCCGCCCGGCACCGGTGACATCGCAATCAGTGTTGGCCAGCTGCTCCCGAACGCTGAGGTGCTCGTGGTGACGACTCCGCAGGAGGCCGCTGCGGATGTTGCGGTGCGGAGCGCTCTGGTCGCACGGCAAACCGGGCAGCGCGTGATCGGCGTTGTAGAGAACATGGCAGGGCTCACACAGCCAGACGGCACCGTGATCGAGGTCTTTGGCAGCGGAGGTGGTTCCCTCGTGGCCCAGCGACTGAGCGACGAGGAGCATGGCACTGTGCCCCTGCTCGGGAGTGTGCCGCTCAGCCCCGCGTTCCGCGAACGCGGGGACGCTGGCGATCCCGCGGTGCTCTCTCATCCCACCGATCCTGCGGCCGCCGAAGTGATTCGGGTGGCGGCGGAGGTGGCAGCGCTTGGCCGCGGGCTCGCTGGTCGCTCACTCGGGATCGCGACCCGCTGAGGACCTGAGCACTCGCCGTGGGCGGTCGCTCGGTCTCTCGCTCGCTCGCTCGCTCAGAAGCTACGCGCTGAGCAGCCGTTCGGCGACCGGCCGCGGCTTGCCGAATAGGTAGCCCTGGAACGCGTCGACCCCGATCTCCCGCAGCTTCGAAAACTGGTCTTCGGTTTCAACCCCTTCGGCTACCACTTGCAGGTGGAAGTTGCGCCCCAGCCACACGATCGTCTGAGCGATCGCCGCCGCGTGCGGATCCTCCACGACGGAGGAAACGAAGGAACGGTCGATCTTGAGTTGCTGCACCGGGAGGTGCTGCAGGTAGCTCAGCGACGAATAGCCTGTGCCAAAATCATCCAGCGAAGACTGCACGCCCTCGGTGCGGAGCATGCCAAGCACTCCGACGGTGCGGTCGAGATCGGAGTGCAGCACGCTCTCCGTCAGCTCAACGGTGAGCCGATCGGGCCGCACACCATGCCG
Source organism: Leucobacter luti (assembly GCF_019464495.1). Lineage (NCBI taxonomy): Bacteria > Bacillati > Actinomycetota > Actinomycetes > Micrococcales > Microbacteriaceae > Leucobacter > Leucobacter luti. Next base: position 809,419 of record NZ_CP080492.1, read on the forward strand.
CGCGATGATCTCGCGTACGCGCTCGCCAAAGCCGTCAACTCGCAGTTGACGCTCGCTGAGGTTCACGGAGAAGGTGAGATCAGCTCGCGCAGGATCGAGACTCCACGCCGAGAGCGTGCGACAGGCTTCTTCGAGCACCCAGTCACCGATCTCCACGATCACGCCGGTCTGCTCCGCGAGCGGAATGAAATCGTCGGGTGCGACAGTCCCGAGCACGCTGCTGAACCAGCGGATCAGCCCTTCTTCGCCGATGACGCGGCGCTCCCGGTTCACAATTGGCTGCGCAAACAACTGCAGCTCGCCTTTTTCGATGCCGCGGTGCAATTCAGAGATCAGCTGGACTCGACCCTGTGCCTCGCTCAGCATGCGCTGTCGGAACTGTCTCAGCCTCCGGGAGCCGCCCTCGCGTCTGGCGCGCTTGCGCGCGATCTCCGAACACTTCACGACCTCGTGCGGATCGTCGGTCACGATGAACTCGTTTGCCGGGCAGCCGGGCTCACCGTCTGCTCGCACGGCCCCGGGCTGCGCCGCCCAGAGCACGTACCCAACGCTCGCCGACACTTCGATCTGCACGCCGGAACCGAGCTCAAGCGGGCCGCTGAGTTCTGCGAGGACCTGTTCGATCAACGCGAGACACGCAATCTCGGCTTCGCGAGCATCTGCCCCGAGTTCGGGGAGCATGATCCCGAAGGTGTTGGAGCCGATTCGGCCGACTCTGCCGCCGGCCCGCTCGACTCGCTGCAGTCGCTGAGAGGATTCGAGCAGCAGTCGATCCCCGGCTTCGAAGCCGAATGCGTCGTTCACGACGGAGAGTTCATCGACGCTCACCGAGACGAACGCGTTGAATCCAGACCCGGATCCGGCGGCCAGTTCCGATTCAATCGTGCGCAGCATCGATTCACGGTTGACCAGCCCCGTCACCGAGTCAAAGTATGCGAGCCTGCGTACTTCCTCTTCAGCGAGGTGGCGATTCGTTTCCTCAGCGCGAATCGACACGTAGCGCCCCGGCTTCCCCCGCTCATCGAGCAGGGGAATGATGGTGGTATCCACCCAGTACTCCGACCCGTCTTTCGCGCGATTGCAGATCTCGTTTTTCCACACCTCGCCACGCCCAATCACGCGCCACATCTCTTTGAAGAACTCTTTTGGGTGCCGACCAGAGTTGATGATTCCGTGCGTTTGGCCGAGGAGCTCCTCGCGGGAGTACTTCGAGATTTCGCAGAATCGGTCGTTGACGTGCGTAATGATGCCGCGGCGATCCGTGATCGCGATAATCGAGGTCGTGTCAAGCGCGTACATGATTTCGTCGAGCACCTGCTGCGGCGCCGGGTGCTGCGCTGACACGGGCCTGGAGTGATCCCCGCCCTGGTCGTGTGCAGCGCGGAAGATCATGTTCGAGCCCCCGCGATCACGTCGCTTCCTCGTCGAAATAGACACCGCCAGCGGGTGGAACCGCCGCCGCTGCTGCCGCGCGGCGTTCGGCCGCCTCTGAAACTCGGGCTCTTCGTGCTGCGGCGTGCGCTTCACGCTCGTCCTCGACGAGAGCGTCACGAATGATTCTGCGCGGGTCGTACTGGCGCGGATCCAACTGGCGCCAGTCCACCTCGTCGAATTCCGGACCCATTTCGTCTTTGAGCCGATCCTTGGCCCCGTCCGCCATCCGCTTGAGATTGCGCACGAGTTCACCGAACTTGCGTGCGTATTCCGGAAGTCGTTCCGGACCCAGCAAAAAGAGGGCGATCACGAGGATCACCAGTATCTTTTCAAAGTTGAGGCCCATTGGAGCTATCGTAGCGCTCGACCAGCCCCGAATGGCGGAAGTTCGATGTGTGGAATCCGAGGCAACCACGCGTGGCAGCATAGGGCTCGCGGCACTCTGGCTCTACGCTAGGGAGAGCGCTCGACCGGGCAGCTCCGGGAATCCGGGATTGACGGTTCGTTGCGGATCATTTCGGAGGGAATCTTGAGCAAGCTCGAACGCAATTGGCAGTACGCCGAACAGTACCCGGGCGAGACCGAGGCGCTCGTGCGCGCCAGGCGACTCTCGCTCGAGCTCGGGATCGAGCCGGTCAGCCGGTCGATCGGGGCGCAGCTCTCGGGCCTTGCAGTGCTCACGCGCGCACAGGCCGTGTGCGAAGTGGGCACCGGGGTCGGCGTGAGTGGGCTCTCTCTGCTCCGGCATGCCCCCGAGGCCACGCTCACGTCAATCGAGATCGAACCGGAGCACCTGCGCGAGGCACGCACGATGTTTGCCGAGGGCGGGATCCCTGCGTCGCGGCTGCGCGCGATCGAAGGCGACGCGCGCCACGTCATGCCGCGGCTCAACCTCGCATCGTACGATCTCGTGCTGCTCGATGCGGACCCCGCGCAGCTGCTTGAACACTTCGAGTATGCGCTCGGCATTGTGCGCCAGGGCGGCTGCATCGTCGTGCCAGGAGCCTTTGCGCACGGCCGAGTACCCGATCCCGCTGCACGCGACGCTGAGACCCAGGCGGTGCGGGATCTCTTGACGCTCGTCTCGGAGTCACCCGCGATCGCCCCGATGCTGTCGCCTGCCGGCGACGGTCTGCTCACGCTGGTACGCCTCGACGGCTAACGAAGGCTGAGTTGCCGCTGTCCGGGGTGAGCGGGCGGGAGGGGCCTGGCTAACGCGCCACAAGCAGAGCGAGCACCGCGAGTACGACGGAGAGCGGCGTCATCACGGCCCGCTCCTTCGGCGAACGCGAGATGAGGTTCATGATCGCGCCGAGCACGAAGTAGCCGAACACGATCCAGGCCGCTGGCCGCGCAACCGCGTCGGGCAGCAGCGTGACGATTCCGGCTCGTGACAGCATGATCCCTGCCAGAATCGCGTAGAGCACCACGCTGACAGCGGAGCCGATCCGGAGACGGACTGGGAGGACTCCTGCGTGCTGACCGCCCCACGCATACGCGCCGAGCGGCGCACCACACGCGAGCGCAATCTGAAACACTGCGAGGGCCGCGAGCACGGCGGAGCAGAGGATCGCTGGCATGCCGTCAGTGTAGCGCTGGGGCGGGCCCATGGGAGGCTCCGGCTGCGCGCGGACGGGCGAGCGGCTTCCTGGCCGACTGGAAGCCGCTCGCTCGTGCACACTTCACTCCGCGCCGGAATGGACAGCCTCGCTCGTGAGCCGGGCTGCGCCAGATCGAGCGGGTACTAGGACGAGCGGCGACGCCGAGCCAGCAGCATTCCAGCCCCAGCAAGCACGACGATCGCGGCAGCACCGACGAGCACTACGGGTGCCCCCGCAGCGCCGGTCACTGCGAGTTGTGCGCCGCCGCGTGCGACAGATCCTGCTGGCTGTCCCGTGCCAGGAGTTTCGGGAGCTGGATTCTCCGCGCCAGGAGGAGTGCTGGGATCGGTTCCTGGGTCCGCACCTGGCTCCGTTCCGGGATCAGTGCCGGGGTCCGTCCCGGGATCCGTGCCCGGGTCCGTACCTGGGTCCGTTCCGGGGTCCGTTCCGGGGTCAGTGCCCGGATCAGTCCCCGGGCCAGGAGCCGTCGTGACCGTGAGCGGCTGCGCGATTTCGGAACCGTCTGCGCGAATCACGACGAGGGTGTGCTCGCCTGCCGGGGTTGCCTCAGGGATGATCAGCTCGTGGGACAGCGCACCTGTGTCGTCCGCCGTCGCGTGCCCCAGCTCCTGCGGTGTTGAGCGGAGCTCCGCAACGATCGTCTCTCCTGCACCAAACCCGGAACCGGCAATCGTCACGGTTCCGCCAGCCGCGACGGTGCTCTCGGAGATCGAGAACTCAGCCGGGGCAACCGGCGCCTCCGGCTGGCTGAAGCGCACCTGATCGATCACCCAGAACGCACTGTTGTTCCCGGAGTAGGAGAACTGCAGACTCATCGTCTGCGGAAGCGCGCCTGCGGCATCGCGTGGGAGGTCGATCGTCATGTGCTCGACGGCGTTGACCGGGTTTTCGCGGGTTCCATCAGATTGGTAGTCAACGAGTTTCTGACGCGGAATCCCGGACGCGGCATCGAACGTCGCCCACACACTCGCCCCCTGTGGGCCGTCAACGGCGTAATCAGACACGAACGATACCTGGGCGGTGTCTGCCCCGTTCAGCTCGTAGGCCGGGCTCACGAGCGTCGAGTCGAAGGTGTTTCCACCGCGCGGGCTGACGTCTGCCCACTCGTCTGAATCGGCAACTGCAAACACATCACGCGAGCGCACATTGTTCTCACGGTGCTGGCCGAGCTCGACGTTCGAGAAGAAGTCATCGGTCATGAATGTCCAGCCGTGGAACTCCGGGGCACCGCCAGAGGGCATGCGTGAGTTATCCACTGACCAGCCGGAGGGCGCCTGGTCAGTCCAGCCCAGTAGCTGGCCGGGGCCAGACTCCTGCTGCGCGGTTCGGAGTTGCGGCCGAAGCGTGTCGAAGTCATCGGCATGCAGCGCGTTCACCGCGGTTCCGTCAAGGTCCCAGGCCGGATCGATTGCGAGGCCGTCGTGTGCGAGCACCGTTGGCGCGATGTCCGAGATCCGCACGTCGTGCCGCACCGTTCCGGGAGCGAACTCGGATCCCTGTGCGATGACATAGGTCTTGCGTTCAAGCTTCGTGGAGCCGCCGTGACCCCCACCCGGCGTGTGACCATGGTCGGAGGTGACGAGGATCAACCAGTCCTCGGCGGCGTAGTTCGGCCGCGCTTCCACGGCCGCGACCATCTGGCCGATCTGCGCGTCTGCCACGGTGAGGGCGTCGCGATATGCCTGTGAGCTCGAACCTGAGCTGTGCCCAGCGCCATCGACTTCGTCGAGGTGCACGAACAGATCGTCGGTCTCTGGCAACTGCAGCTGCGCCACGGCGCGGCTCGTCGTGTCGACGTCGCCTGAGCCCTGCGCACGCAGGTCGACCGCGGAACCAAAGATGGTCGTGGAGATCGGTCCCCAGGTGCCAATGGTTGCGGTGCTTCGATCCGGCGCTGCCGCCTCGATCCGGCTGAGATAGTCGGGGTACTGCGCGTAGTTAGGGGCACTAAAGTTGTTGTCAACGACCCGATGCTTGTCTGGCCACACCCCTGTCGCGATACTCGACCAGCCCGGCCCTGACACGGTGGGTGCCATCGGATTCGCGGGCATATTGCTTGCAGCGGTCAACCCACCCGCTTGCAGCGCCTGAACGTTCGGCATGCTGGCGCCGGTCATCGCGTCAAACGCCGCACCGTCGACGCCGATCACGAGGGTCTTCGGTGTGGCGGCTCGGTCCGGCAGCGCGTGAGCAGCGGGAGCGATGCCTGCGCACACTCCCACCACCCCCAGGGCGATTGCGCCAATCGACGCTGCGAATGCGTGTGTTCTCACAGTGAGTCACTCCAAGATGTCTTGAGAAGTAGCGAACGGGCACCGCCCAGTTGAGCTGCGCCCGCTCTCAGTCTCCGAGCTGCTCGCGGCCGGCGCAGGAACACGCTGCCGGGTCACGCACCTTTCCTCACCGGGTCACTCGCTGTTCAGTTGTCCACACAACTTGGGCGCCGCTCAGATGCCTGTCACCGCCGCAGTTCGGCGAGGTCTTCGCTTCGCGACCTCGCCCAGTGAGCCTGGGTGGCCAGACCCCCACACGCAGACCCATCTCACACGCGGGCGCGCCCCACACGCGGGCACACGTTGCGCGAGTGCGCACTCGCCTCAGCGCACACGCCTGCACAGACAGCAGCACCCCGGCTCTCTCACAAGAGATCCGGGGTGCTGAGGTGTTCCGGGGCGTGTCCGCCGGACAAGTTACTTCTTGCTATCCAGCACGCCAGCGAGCACGTCTCGCAGTTCCGCCGCTTCCTGGTCATTGACCGACACGACGAGACGTCCGCCGCCCTCGAGCGGTACCCGCACGACGATCAGCCTGCTTTCACGCACCGCCTCCATGGGTCCATCCCCAGTCCTCGGTTTCATTGCAGCCATGACGCCTCCTCGCATAGTTGGTGGTTCGTTCCCATTTTACCGGGCGGCAGTGGACAAACCGAATTCGTAAGACAAGTCGTTACTTCACGGGGGGCTCTTGGCTCGCCGATAGCCACGCGTGAAGTGCCGCAAAACTCGACTCGATCTGCGCAACGGGCACTCGCTCGTCGTCGGCGTGAGCGAGCAGAGCGTTGCCAGGTCCGAAGTTCACGGCGGGTATTCCCAGTGCCGAGAACCGCGACACATCGGTCCACCCGAGCTTCGCAGTCGGCTCTGCCCCCACCGCTGCCACGAACCGCTGTGCGAGCGGCGCGTCGAGGCCGGGACGGGCGCCTGGAGAAAGGTCGACGATCTCGACCGAGTCGGCATCTGCGAAGAAGGTTCGCACGAACTCGACAGCCTCGTCTGCGCTGCGGCTCGGAGCAAAGCGGTAGTTTACCTCGATGCTGCAGCGGTCCGGAATCACGTTTCCAGCGACGCCCCCGTCGATCCGCACCGCGTTCATCCCCTCCCGGTATTCAAGTCCGTCGACCGTCACCCGCTCGGCTTCATATGCGGCCAGCCGGCTCAGGATCACACTGGCTCGGTGAATCGCATTCACTCCCATCCAGCTGCGCGCTGAATGGGCGCGGGTGCCGTGCAATTCAACGCGTGCACGCAAGGTGCCGTTGCAGCCGCCCTCGATCGTGCCGTTTGACGGCTCTCCCAGAATCGCGAAGTCCGCTCCGAACAGCTCAGGGTGGTTCCGCATAGCGCGGCCGAGTCCACTCAGGTCTGAGGCAACCTCCTCGTGGTCGTACCAGATCCATGTGAGATCGACCGCTGGCGCCACGAGTTCGACGGCGAGCGCGAGTTGGACAGCGACACCGGCTTTCATATCAACGGTACCGCGACCCCAGATAATCGCTTCGCCTGTGACAGGATCAACTTCGTCACGCACCGGCAGGTTGTCATTGATCGGCACAGTATCGAGATGGCCTGCGATCGCGACACGGCGCTCTCGCCCGAGCTCAGTGCGGGCAATCACGGTGTCACCATCGCGGCTGATGACCAAGTGCGGCGCGTGGCTGCGCAGCATTGCCTCAACGGCGTCGGCAATCGCGCACTCGTCCCCTGACACCGAAGGGATGTTGCACAACTGGCGTGTCAGCGCGACTGGACCGGCTGTCGGATCAAGGATCGGGGTGGACGCTTCGCTGGGTGCCTGGCTCTCCTGAGTGCTCACCTGACAAGCCTACGTGGTGCTGACGACAATCGGTGTTCCAGGTCGCCGCTACGATTGACCCTATGACTGAAGCACGCTACGCCTGGGCCGCTGGAATTGCGACAATCGCCGACGACGGCACGACCCTTGACGCTTGGTTCCCTGCTCCCGCGCTCGGACGTCGCCCCGAGGCTCGTGAGCCGTGGATCGCGCCTGCCGAGCTTGCTGGGCTCACGGGGGCTGATCAGGCACGCGGAGTTGAGCTGAGCTTCGTGAACGTTGAGATCGATCTCGATGCAGCGCCCGCAAGTACCGAGGACGCGTATTTGCGACTCCAGCTTCTTTCGCACTGCCTCGCACTGCCGAACTCGCTGAATCTCGATGGCATCTTCGCGTTGCTCCCGAACAACGCCTGGACCACCGCGGGGCCGATGCAGCCACAGGAATATGCCGCTCGCCTGCCGCAACTCAAGCGCGCTGGCATCACAGCGGTGGGAGTCGACAAGTTCCCACGTCTCACCGACTACCTCGTGCCCACTGGCGTGCGGATTGCTGACGCGTCGCGCGTCCGACTCGGAGCGCACCTCGCTCCCGGCACGACGGTCATGCACGAGGGCTTCATCAATTTCAACGCTGGCACACTCGGCGCTTCGATGGTCGAGGGACGAATCTCACAGGGCGTCGTCGTCGGCGACGGATCCGATATCGGCGGCGGCGCCTCGATCATGGGCACACTCTCCGGCGGCGGAACGCAGCGGATCACAATTGGTGAACGCGCACTGCTCGGAGCGAATTCCGGGATCGGGATCTCACTCGGAGACGACAGTGTGGTGGAGGCCGGTCTCTATGTCACAGCGGGCACCAAGGTGAACCTGCCGCACGGCACCGCCGATTCCGCTGGGGCTCCCGTCGAGGTCAAAGCAATCGAGCTCTCCGGCGTGGCCAAGCTGCTGTTCCGTCGCAACTCGCGCACCGGCGGCGTTGAGGCGCTGCCCCGAGAGGGTTCGGGCATCGTCCTCAACGCCGCGCTGCACGCGTAGTCTGAGGCGTTACTCCCCGAGCACCGGCAGCGGGGTCGTCTGAGTGTGTGCGCCGCGGCGCCCGAACACCAGCACGGCTCCACCCAGAAGTGCGACTGCCGCGGCCCCGAGCAGCCCGAGCGTGGCGGAGATCCCACCGGTCTCTGCGAGCGTGGCGGCTGTGGGGCTCGCGCTTGAGGGGCCTCCCGGGTGCTGGGATACCTGCCCGGGTGGCGTCCCCGGGGTGCTGGGCGTGCTGGGCGTGCCAGGGAGTTCGGGGTTCTCTCCGCCAGGAGTCTCAGGGTTCTCGCCGCCCGGCGTTTCTTCACCTGGATCCACCGCGGAAACGTCGAGCGAACCCGCGTGCAACGCGGCGGACTGCACGCCGTCGGTGAACCACCAGACTGGCCGGGATCCGGCGGCCACCGCACCAGCCCCGTCTGCGGCTGCGGCAGCGACGCTTGGACTGCTCACAGCCGCGGCGGCACCGGCAGCATCGGCGAGATCCGCTGTGACAAGCGCGGCGGGGGCCGTGGCAAACCCCTCGTTGTTCGTGTTGGGGAGGCTCGCCGGACGCGCGTAGTGCGCCACTGCCGGCACCTCAGTGCCGTTCAACGTGATGAAGGCAGATGCGCCATCACAGCCATCGTCACAGGCGGCCCACAGCCCGCCGAGCACGGTGTCGTAGTCAAGCGACATGACGCCGGGGAGACCAGGCCGCACCTCTGCCACGCGCTGTGCGGTGCCGTCTGAGTTCAGCGCGAAGGCGAACACTTGGCCGCCGTCCTCGACCGCAACGAAGAACAGACCATCGCCGTGGAGCGGGTAGATCTCTGGATCATAACCTGCGCCCGTGTTCGCATCGACGAGCTTGTTCGCGAGATCAGCGTCCGAGACCCATTCGACGGCCTCGATCCCCAGGTTTGCGCTGACCTGAGGCAGCAGGCCGGTGAGATCCCACTCGACGGTGGCGACGACATCAGGGCCGGCGGCCTCGGGGTCGATCTGGAGCACTGCGTTGAAGTTCACACCTTTCGCGCTGTTGTCGCGCTCGGAGGCGAGGTAGAGGAAGCCGTCGTTCGCAGCGGTGATGCCCTCAGTATCCGGTCCTGCAGCGCGCGGGTTCGCCGCGTCCTTCTGGAAGCGGGCCCGCTTTCCGTCCGCCCAGCCATCGGCGATCTTCGCGGTGCCGTCAGCGGCAACGTTGAGCTTCCAGAACCTCCCCTCGCCGTTGTCGACGGCCCACAGCACAACGCCGTCCGAAGTCACCTGCGTGTCGAGGCCCGAGCTGTCCTCAAGGAACATGGGCGTCGTGTCGATCGCGGTGGTCGAGGGAGAACCCGGCCACACACGTGTCACGAGGGGAGGCTGCTCCGTGCCACCCTCACCGCTGTCGGTGACGCACAGGTTCGCGGCCCCAGGCGTAGGGTGCGCAAGCACGAACGGGCCGCCACTCACAGCGCAGCGCGCGAGCGTCGCCTTCGCGGCATCGCCGTCGAGCGCGGCGTGCGCGGTCCACGCGCCGCTGTCGTCAAGCTGCCCGCCCGTCTGGTCGAAAAGTCTGATCTGATCCGCACTGCCGATCCCGATGGCCTCAGAGAAGAGCCCGGTTCCCCCGCCTATCTGACCCACCGAGTTTTCGTCGACCACGAGGTACGCACCTCCGGCGATCGTGGAGCCGGCGGGAAAGCGCCAGCTGTGATCGTCGGAATTGTCGCGCAGTTCGAATCCGGCGATGTCAAGTGGTTCAGTGCCAGTGTTGACGAGCTCCACCCAGTCGGCTGGCTGCGAATCCACTTCGCTCAGGCGGAGCGAGGACGCGGCGCCTGGCGTTCCTGGCACTTCGGGATCGGCCGCGAACACGTTCGCTGTTCCCTTCGAGTCCTGGCTCGTCTCGCGCCACTCCCCCGCGCCCGTGCGTCCGAGCGTGGTCGCGGCGTGCGGGCCCCAGCTCACAGAATCGAGCAGTACACCGGCTGAATCAAAGAGGCGCACGTGGTCATCTTTGCCCAGACCGAAATCGAAATCGCCGACACCGGTCTTGTCGCGCTCGTCGAGCACCAGGAAGCCCCCTGGCGCGAGCATGGTTCCGGCAGGGAGCACAAAGGCGTGTGAGTCATCGCCGTCTTTCACGACAACACCGGAGAGATCAGCCGGGGCGGCGCTCGCATTGAACAGCTCGATCCAGTCGCCCGGCACTCCCCCGTTCGACTCCACCTCGTTGATTCGGACCCCGCCTGCGGGGACGGCGGGCCCCTGGGCCGCGGGTGTGGCGGGCTCGGGAGGTGCAGCGGTGGCGGGGGTGAGAGGCCCGAGGGCCAGGCAGCTTGCACCGATCGCGCAGGCGGCGAACATGGCGAGCGGGCGGGGTGTTCGAGGCAACTGGGGCTCCTTCGCGAAAATGTGTGCGAGTTCATCGCACCAGTCACGGGTAGCCGGAATCCTGCGCGGAGATGGCCGGGAGGTGACGCAGCGAGGAATCCTCGCTGCGCGTCACTTCTCCCGGCTGCTCCTATCCCTGCGCGCTGAGCCGCTCCAACAGGTCGGGCGCCTTGCGATCGAAGATTCGCGCCCCGAGGCGCACCCCCAGCCAGCAGAACAGCCCGCCGGTGAGCAGTCCGACGGCGAAGGTCAGCCACACCCACAGCGGCTGGTTCGTGATCCCAGCGGCAATCGCGAGCCCCGTCGTCGGGAGCGTCAGCACAAACAACGAGCCAAAGGAGCCCGCGGTGCCCACCAGGCTCAAGACTCCAGCACCCGGCTTTGACGCGAACGGGTTCTCCCCCGACTGCGGCACCGGCATCACGAAGATCGCCGAGCTCACACTCGCAATCCCGAATCCACTGAGCATCACGGCACCGGACACCCCGAGCAGTGTGGGGAGCTGATCAACGCGGCCCACAATCACGCTGGTTACCACCGCGATGATGAGCACCGCAGGCACAGTAATGATGGCGTTCGCCCAGAGTCGCCCGAGCCGGTCATCGATGCCGCGCACACCGCGCAGCACGTGGGTGCTGAACGCGGTTCCGTCATACGAAAGATCGGTGAATATAGCGAGCGGCAGCAGCGCCGCAACGAGCACCGTCGAGGCGGTGAACATGATTGGCAGCTCAGCCCCCCGTGAAGCGAAGCCGAGCACCACCGGCATGACAATCACGATCAAGATGTTCTGCAGATACCGCGGATCGCGCAGCCAGTACGTCATTGCTCGCGCAGCAATGGCTCCGCGCGGGCTCGCCGGGAACCGCGCAAACCAGCCGGTGCCGGCACGCGCCGTCGCTCGAGTCCCGGACGACACGGTTCCGATGTTCGCCAAATACAGCGGGCGCCACGCGGCAAACAGGGCGGGCACCGTAGCGAGGGCAATCGCGAGCTTCGCCAGCGCCAGTAGCCCGTGGCCGGCCGCAATTTCAGCAGGCACCGCCCAGACCGCGCCAAGCGGAGTCCATGACAGCCCCTCAGCGATCCCGGGAAGCAGGTTCATGATCCCGCTGATTCCCGCTCCGATCCCGGCCATCAGTGGGCCGATCAGCACCAGCAGCAACAGCACGACCGCGCCAATGACCTCACGGAATCTGCGGCTGCCTGCCAAGCGCGACATCGCGGTGACGAGCAGCTGGCTGGCAAGCACACATGTCACGGCCGCGACAGGGGCAAGCAGCAGCGCCGCGACGACCGCCAGCGGAGAGCGGAACCAGGTCACGGCAGTCGCCGCGGCCGCGAAAATGGTGACGATTCCCGGCACTCCGAGCAGACCGGAGACGGCAATCCCGGCGAGCTGAGTGTCTGGCCGCATCGGGAACATCACGAGGCGCGCGGGATCGAGTGTGCGGTCCATGCCCGAGAACAGGATCGGCCCGATCATCCAGCCGAGGACCAACGCTGACCCGGCCAGAATCAGCGCAATGCGCGCGGGCGCAGGATCTGCCACGGACAGTGCCACGAGCCCAATCAGCACCATGGTGAGGATCCCCAGGCCATAGAGCACTCCGATAATGGCACCAACGAGCTGCCACGGGTGACGCGTGAGCGTGTTCCACATCACTCGGAATCGCAGCCGCACCATCACTCTGATGCGGGCGAGGGGCCCGCTCCGTGTGACGGGCGCGACGTCCTGGCTCAGGAGTGATTCAGCCACGACGGGCCCTCCTGGTGGTGTCGCCCACCAACGAGCTCGACGAATCGATCCTCGAGCGTCGATGCCCCGCGCACTTCGTCAACAGTGCCCGCGACGAGCAAGCGGCCCGCGGCAATCACTGCGACGTGGTCGCACATGCGCTGCACGAGGTCCATTGAGTGGCTCGACACGATGACTGTGCCCCCACCTCGAACGAAACCCTGCAGAATGTCACGGATGTTTGCCGCCGAGATCGGGTCAACAGATTCGAAGGGCTCATCAAGCACCAGCAGCCGGGGTGCGTGGACGAGCGCGCACGCGAGCGCAATCTTCTTGGTCATCCCCGCCGAGTAGTCCACGACGAGCGTGGTACCCGCGTGCTGCAGATCGAGCATTCCGAGCAGATCCGCTGCGCGACGCGCCACGGTGTCGGCATCGAGGCCTGCAAGCAGTCCGTTGTAGGTGATCAACTGTTCGCCGGTGAGTCGGTCGAACAGTTTGACACCGTCAGCGAGGACACCGACGAGCTGCTTCGCCTCGGTCGGCCGCTGCCACACGTCTACGCCAGCGATCAAGGCTTGACCAAACTCTGGCCTGAGCAAGCCGGTCGCCATCGACAGCGTTGTGGTCTTGCCAGCCCCGTTCGGGCCGACGAGACCGTAACAGGATCCTGTGGGGATCGTCAGCGAGATGCCGTTGACGGCGATCTTCTCCCCGAACCGCTTGGCGAGGCCGCGCAGTTCGAGGGCGGGCGGGAGCGTTGCAGTGTCCATACCTCTCAGCCTAGCGGCCGATTCGCGCCCACCCCAGGAGCCGGGGCTAGCGGTTCAGGTGCCGCTCCGGCGAACCAATGTACAGCTGCTGCGGGCGACCGATCTTGGTTTGCGGATCTTCGCGCGCTTCGCGCCACTGCGCAATCCACCCCGGGAGTCGACCGATCGCGAACAGCACCGTGAACATACGCGTGGGAAAACCCATCGCTTTGTAAATCACGCCGGTGTAGAAGTCGACGTTCGGGTAGAGCTTCCGCTCCTTGAAGTAGTCATCTTCAAGCGCAATCTGCTCCAGCTCTTGTGCGAGGCCAAGCAGCGGATCGTTGACGCCGAGTTCCGCGAGCACCTTAGCGGCACTGTCCTTGACGATGCGGGCACGCGGATCGTAGTTTTTGTAGACGCGGTGGCCGAAGCCCATGAGCTTCACCCCGTCTTCTTTGCGCTTCACTTTCTCGACAAACGTCTCGACGCTCTGCCCGGAGTCGCGGATCTGCGCGAGCATCTCAAGCACGGCCTCATTGGCACCGCCGTGCAGCGGGCCGGAGAGTGCATTGATGCCGGCCGAAATCGACGAGAACATGTTTGCTCCCGTCGAACCTACAAGCCGCACGGTCGAGGTCGATGCGTTCTGTTCGTGATCCGCGTGCAGAATCAGGAGCTTGTCGAGTGCATCGACGAGCACCGGATTCATCTCATACTTTTCGGCCTTGTTGCCAAAGTTGAGCCGCAGGAAGTTCTCAACGAAGTTCAGGTTATTGTCCGGGTACAGGAACGCCTGACCCACCGACTTCTTATGCGCATACGCGGCCAGCACGGGAAGCTTTGCGAGTAGGCGAATCGTGTTGACCTCAACGAACTCGGGATCCGTCGTGTCGAGTGAGCTCTCATAGTACGTCGACATCGTCTGCAGGCCGCCGGAGAGCACTGCCATGGGGTGCGCTGTGTGCGGCACTCCCTCGAAGTAGTAGCGCATGTCCTCGTGGAGCAGCGTGTGACGTCGAATCTCCTCGTCGAATGCGCCCAGCTCGTCGGCGCTTGGCAGCTCGCCATAGACCAGGAGGTATGCGACCTCGAGGAAGGTCGACTGCTGTGCCAGTTCCTCGATGGGATACCCGCGATAGCGCAGGATCCCTTCGTCACCATCGATGTAGGTGATCGCCGATTTCGTCGACGCCGTGTTCACGAAGCCATAGTCGAGCGCCGTATGACCACTCTGCTTGGTGAACGTGCTGACATCGATCGCGGGGTGGCCGTCGACGGCCTCGCGGATCGGGAACTCTGCAGAGCCACCGGGGAACGTCAGTTTTGCCGTGGCTGCGCCCTGGCCCTGAGTCGATTCGGTCACGTCGTCTCCTCGTGGGGTCTCAATACTGACGAAGCGTCGGGTACGACGCCGTCATTCTTACACCTTATCGGCTCCGCACGGAGCCCAGGCCTGATGCGCTGCATCGCGCACACTCACCTCAGAATATATCTTGACGCCGAGCAAAAAGTCGATTCGGGCGTCCCGCCCCCGAGAGTTCGCTCGTGCGCTATCGAGGGTTTCTTCACCCACATCGGCTTAGCCCGCCTCCGTGCTCCCAGCGATGCGGCGGGCAGCCGCCGCAATATCTGCATCGCTCGCGGTGAGTGCAAGCCGCACGTGCTGCGGCGAGTGGTCCCCATAGAAATGGCCCGGGCCGACCACGATACCGAGCTGGGCAAACGATGCAACGCTTTCCCAGGCGTCGACTCCGCGAGTGGCCCACAGATAGAGCCCAGCCTCACTGCCTTCGATCCGGAATCCAGCTGCTTCGAGTGCCGGACGAAGCACCGCCCGCCGCGCACGATACCGATCACGCTGCGCGGCGACGTGCGTTTCATCTCGAAGCGCCGCGATCATCGCGGCCTGCACCGGCGCCGGCAACATGAGCCCTGCGTGCTTGCGCACCGTCAGCAGCCGCTCGACCAGCTCGGGATCCCCAGCTAGGAAAGCCGCGCGATATCCGGCGAGGTTCGACTGTTTGCTGAGCGAGTACACACTCAACACGTCCGTGTGGTCGTCTCCCACAACAGCGGGATCAAGGATTGACGGGATCTGGGTCGTGTCCCACGGCGCGTCCCAGCCAAACTCCGCATAGCATTCGTCGCCAGCAATCACCGCGCCGAGCTCACGCGCGCGCGTCACCGCGGCACGAAGCCACTCAGCGTCGCGCACGCGACCATCCGGATTGGACGGCGAGTTCACCCACACGAGGCGAGTGTGCGCGGGCCACTCGGCTGGATCATCCGACGCGAGAGCCTCTGCGCCGACAAGGGCCGCCCCCATCGCATAGCTCGGGTATGCGATCCGCGGGAACACCACGGCCTCCCCCGCTCCAATTCCGAGCAGGAACGGCAGCAGGGCAACGAGTTCTTTCGAGCCCACGGTCGGCAATACGGCTGCAGGAGCAACGCGCACGCCGCGACGGCGGAGGAACCACTCTGAAATCGCCTCGCGCAAGTGCGGGGTACCAGCAGTGGCAGGATACGCGTGCGCATCGGTCGCCGCGGCAAGTGCTTCCCGCACTCCAGCCGGGCTCGGATCAACGGGCGAACCGACGGAAAGATTGACCGCTCCGTCCGGGTGCCTCGCCGCTTCCGCCGCGTAGGGCGCCATCGCGTCCCACGGGTAGTCAGGAAGGGCTCCACGCATCGCGGTTAGTCTCCCTGCGGCGGGAGCGCTGCGATGACCGGGTGATCAAAGCTGTACACGCCAACTTTCGCCGCCCCGCCGGGAGACCCGATCTCGTCGAAGAACTCAACGTTCGCCTTGTAGTAGTCAGACCACTCGCTCGGCAGGTCGTCTTCATAGTAAATGGCCTCGACCGGGCACACAGGTTCGCAGGCTCCGCAGTCTACGCATTCGTCAGGGTGGATATAGAGCGAGCGTTCGCCCTCGTAGATGCAGTCGACGGGGCACTCGTCCACGCACGCGCGGTCCTTGACGTCGACGCACGGCAGCGCGATCACATAGGTCACGACCCCCACCTTTCACTCGGCATGTGGAACAGATTTCAGTCTACCGCGGCGGCGTGTGCTCCCCTGCCCGGGACTCACCAGCGCGTGTGGATCACCGCGGGCCCGACGCCGACCGCACACCAGCTCGCGAGCAGCAGCACCGGCCCGAACGCAAACACTGCGCGGCGACGCACGAGTGTCACCACGGCAAAGATCGCCGAGGCGCACACGACTCCGGCGATGAATATGAGGATTGCGAAGGACGAATCGGGCAGTGCGGCCACGAATACGGTGAGCGGCACCAGCTTCACGTCGCCGGCCCCGAACAGCCCCGGCCAGACGAACCAGGTCGCCGCGGCACACACCGCGGCGACAGCCGCCACCGCGAGTGCTCTCCTGAGTGTGTCCCCCGCACCGCCCACGAGCAGCGCGGACGCGAACACACCGATCACGCTGCAGCTGGCCCACCATACGGTGGGATTGGGAAGCCGCTGGGTGCGCAGGTCAGACAGCGTGAGCCACGCACTCCAGCCGCCGTAGCTCGCGAACCCGATCAGCGCGAGCGTTCGGGCGAGCGGGGTTCCCGCGCTTCCGACACCGGAGACGCCGAGCGCACCGAGCGAGCCAAGTGCGCCGCCCACGACGACCCCGGCAAGGAGCCACCACCGGTCCCCGCCGCGCAACGCTCGGAGTTCGGCGCGGATCACGGCACGACTTCGGTTCCGATCCCCCGCTCAGTGAAGATTTCGAGCAGCACAGAGTGCGGCTCGCGCCCGTCAATGATGGCTGCTTTTGAAACGCCACCACGCACAGCTTCCAGACACGCTCGCATCTTCGGGATCATTCCCGACTCCAGCGTCGGCAGCAGAGCGCTCAGCTCCTCAGCCGTAATCGATGACACCAGCGAGTCGCGGTTCGGCCAGTCAGCGTAGAGTCCTGGGACATCGGTGAGGATCACGAGTTTCTCCGCCCCGAGCGCTGCAGCGAGCGCGCCGGCCGCAGCATCAGCATTCACGTTCAGTGAGTCTCCCGGCCGGTCCACATCTGGCGCAATCGAGGAGACAACGGGGATCAGCCCAGCCTCCAACAGCGCGAGGACGGGCTCGACGCGCACGTCGACCACGTCGCCCACAAGCCCGAGGTCGACGAGTTCACCATCGACCTCGATCGGCGGGCGCCGGCGGCCGACGAACAGCCCGGCGTCCTCACCGGTGGTGCCTGCCGCGAGGGGTCCGTGTGCGTTGATCTCGTCTACGAGCTCGGGGTTCACTTTGCCGGTGAGCACCATGCGAACGACGTCCATCGTCTCTGGCGTGGTGACGCGGTAGCCACCCTGAAACTCGCTTTCGATTCCCAGGCGCGCCAGCATCGCGTTGATCTGCGGGCCACCGCCGTGCACGATCACCGGGCGGATCCCGGTGTGCCGCAGGTACACGACATCTTCAGCGAAGGCGCGCAGCAGCGCGTCATCGACCATTGCGTTCCCGCCGAACTTGATCACCATGATCGAGTCGCGGAACTTCTTCAGCCAGGGCAGCGACTCGATGAGCACCTGCGCCTTCTCGGATGCTCGCGCGTGGTCGAGGATCTCGGTCGTCGTGGTCATAGTGGTGGGCCCCTAGCTCGAGTACGCGCTGTTCTCGTGCACGTAGTCGTGCGTGAGATCGTTGGTGCGGATCGTTGCCGCGTGTTCCCCCGCGAAGAGCTCGATTTCGACGTGTGTGCGCCGCGGCGTCAGGTCGCACTCACCAATCGACCGATCTGGTGCCCCCGCGTGGCAGAGCCGGATCCCGTTGAACGAAACATCGACCTGGTACGGATCGAACGCGGCGTCGGTGGTGCCGATCGCAGCGAGCACGCGGCCCCAGTTCGGGTCATTGCCGAAAATCGCTGCTTTGAAAAGGTTGTTGCGGGCTACTGAGCGCCCCACCTCGATCGCGTCTGCCACACTTGCGGCGCCGCGCACTTCAATGTCGATGTCGTGGCTCGCGCCCTCGGCATCGGCCTGCAGCTGCGCGGCGAGACTGTCGCACACAGCAGCGAGCGCGGCGGCGAATTCCGCCTCGTCCGGGGTGACTCCTGACGCCCCGCTGGCGAGCAGCGTGACCTGGTCGTTGGTCGACATGCAACCGTCGGAGTCGAGCCGGTCAAAGCTTGCGCCGGTCGCGCAGCGCAGCGCACGGTCCAGCGCGTCACTGTCGAGCTGCGCGTCCGTGGTGATCACGACGAGCATCGTGGCGAGACCCGGCGCGAGCATGCCAGCGCCCTTTGCCATTGCGCCGATCGTCCAGCCAGCCCCCGTGTGCGTCGCGGTTTTCTCGACGGAGTCAGTCGTGAGGATCGCGGCTGGAGCAGTCGTGTCCGTCGCGCTCAGGCGGTTAAACAGCTCGGGCACGCCGCCGACGATCTTGTCGCGGAACGCCTGATCACCCGTGCCGATCAGCCCGGTCGAGCACACGAGAATCTCTTCGGATTCTGTCGCCGTGCCGGACGCTGTGAGCGCAGCAGCCACAGCGTCGGCGGTGAGGCGGGTGGTTTCGTATCCGAAGTCTCCGGTGAAGCAGTTCGCACCGCCCGAGTTCAGGATGATCGCGCGCGCCGGTCCTTCTTGGGCCACCTTTCGGCTCCAGAGGATCGGGTTCGCCTGGGCGCGATTGCTCGTGAACACCGCGGCGCTGGCTGGCACAGGGCCGTCATTGACGACGAGCGCCAGGTCTGGTTTGCCGGTGCTCTTGAGGCCAACGGCGATCCCCGCAGAGCGGAATCCTGCGGGAGTAGTGACGGTCACGGTGTCTCCTCGTGGGTGAGTAGGGCAGTGGGTGCGAGCGGGGGTGAGACTGGAGCGTGGTTACGGTGCGACACCGTCGACGCTCAGGCCGGTGCGCTCGGGCAGGCCAAGGGCGATGTTGGCCGATTGGATCGCAGCGCCTGCCGTGCCCTTCGCCAGATTGTCGAGCGCTGCGACCACGACAACGCGGCCGGCTGCCTCATCGACCACGACGCCCATCAGGCAGGTATTCGCGCCGAGGGTGTCGGCTGTGCGCGGGTACTCCCCTCGGGCAGCACGTGCACGAAGGGCTCCTCGGCATACGCATTCACCCAGGCAGCGCGGACCTCAGCGGCAGTGACACCGGGCGCGAGCTTCGCAGTCGATGTGGCGAGGATCCCGCGGCTCATGGGCACGAGCACCGGGGTGAAGCTCAGCGTGACATCACCGCGGGCTCCAGCTCCGCGAAGAGCCTGCTGGATCTCGGGGATATGGCGGTGCGTGCCTCCGACGGCGTAGGGATTCGCGGTGCCCATGAGCTCGGCCCCGAGCAGGTGAGTCTTCGCTGCCTTGCCAGCGCCCGAGGGGCCGACTGCGAGCACGGAAACGATATCGTCCGCTGCGATCACGCCGGCAGCGATGCCTGGGGCGAGCGACAGCGCGACTGTGGATGCGTTGCAGCCCGGCGCCGCGATCCGCGTTGCGCCGATGAGTGCCTGACGTTGCCGAGATCCGGTGGTGCTGGTAAGCAGCTCTGGCACCCCATAGCTCCAGGCCTCGTGATGTTCGCCGCCGTAAAACTTCGCCCAGTCTGCTGCGTTCGTGAGACGGTGATCCGCGCCACAATCGACTGCGAGCCGCACATTCGTCAGCTGCGCGGTGAGAGCGCCGGAAGCACCGTGCGGCAGGGCAAAGAATACGATGTCGTGGCCATCGAGCACCTCTGGCGTCGTTTCGCGGAGCGTGAGGTGTGCGAGTGAGCGCAGATGCGGCTGCGTGGCAATCAGTGGCTGCCCAGCGCTCGAGTGCCCGGTCACTGTGCGCACCTCGAACTCAGGGTGGCCTGCAAGCAGCCGCAGTAGCTCACCTCCGGCGTACCCAGATGCTCCTGCAACCGCCACGCTGTACGTCATCGACGCTCCTTCCGCATGCGAACCCCTCTATTCTGGCACCTCAGCGCGCGCCGGGTGACCGGGGTGGACAGGTGGGCCGGGATCACCTATCGGTGAGTGAAGTTCGGTTCCCGCTTCTCGGTAAACGCGCGCATGCCCTCTTTCTGGTCGTCCGTCGCGAACGCGGCTGCGAAGGCGAGGCGCTCGAAGCGCAGCCCTTCAGAGAGCGGCATCTCCTGCGCGGCCTGCAGTGCGTCCTTCGCGGCGTACAGTGCCGGCAGCGATTTTGAGGCGATCGTCGCGGCGGTGTGCTCGACGTCTGCGAGGAACTCGTCCGCGGGGATCACCCGCGCGACGAGGCCTGAGCGCTCCGCCTCGTCCGCGCGCATCGTGCGGCCGGTGAGCACCATCTCAGCGGCCTTCGCTTTGCCGATCGCGCGCGGCAGCCGCTGCGAGCCGCCGAAGCCCGGCAGCACGCCGAGATTGATCTCGGGCTGGCCAAACTTCGCGGTGTCCGCTGCGAGAATGAAGTCGCACATCATCGCGAGTTCGCAGCCACCGCCGAGCGCGAAGCCTGCCACGGCTGCGATCACCGGAGTGCGCATCCGTTCGAAGCCACCCCAGCCGGGGAACGGGCCACCGACGAGCATCTCGGCGTAGCCCTGATCCGCCATCTCTTTGATGTCCGCGCCAGCTGCGAATGCGCGCTCGGAGCCGGTGATCACGATGCAGCCGATCTCGGGCGACGCATCAAAAATCATCGCCGCGTCAATAAGCTCGGTGACGAGCACCGAGTTCAGTGCGTTCAGCGCCTCGGGCCGATCCAGCGTGATCCAGCCCACGCGTCCGCGCGCCTCCGCCAGAATGGTCGTGTACTCCGCGCTCGTCTGCTCGGTCATCGTTGATCCTCTCGCTTGGGGCCGCTGGGGCTTTGCCCAGCACATGCGTGCTCTGGGCTGCTCGTCCTACGCTACCGCGCGCCAGGCACCTGGCGCTCATCGACCCCGTTGTAGGCGGACAGTGGCCGGATCAACGCGTTCGCCGCGGCCTGCTCCATGATGTGCGCAGTCCAGCCGGTGACCCGCGCTGCCACGAAGAGCGGGGTGAAGATCTCAGTGTCGAAGCCGAGCAGGTGGTACGCCGGGCCAGAGGGATAGTCGAGATTCGGGTAGATCCCCTTGCGCGCTACAAACTCTTTTTCAAGCGTCTCGTAGAGCGACGCGAGATCCGTCCGTCCGCTCTCTTCGAGGAGCACGTTCAGTGCTGCGTGCATCGTCGGCACCCGCGAGTCGCCGTGTTTGTACACCCGGTGACCGAAGCCCATGATTTTCCGCTTCTCGGTGAGCGCCCGCTCCAGCCACGGCACCACGTTGTCAGCGGTGCCGACCTCCTCGAAGATGTGCATCACGGCTTCGTTGGCTCCGCCGTGCAGCGGCCCCTTCAGCGCGCCAATTGCGCCAACCACCGCCGAGTACAGATCCGACGTGGTGGAGGCAATCACGCGCGCCGTGAATGTCGAGGCGTTGAACGAGTGCTCGGCGTACAGCACGAGCGACACTCGGAACACGTCGACCGCGGCCTCCGATGGTAGCTCCCCAAACGTCATCCAGAGGAAGTTGCTGGAGTAATCGAGATCCTCGCGCGGCGGAATCGGGTCTTGCCCGCGGCGGCGGCGCTGCACGGCAGCCACGATCGTGGGAAGCTGCGCGAACAGGTATGCGGCACGGCCCAGATCCAACTCGCGATTCGTCCACCCGCCAGGCCGGTGCAGCGTGCCATCGAAAGTGCCGAGCTGGCTCACTGCAGTGCGCACCAGATCCATCGGATGCGCATCGACCGGCATCGTGTCGAGCAGCGCTGTGGTGCGCGCATCGAGCGGCCGGAGGGACCGCTCCAGCTGCTCGAACTCCGCTCGCTGCGAAGGCGTCGGCAGTTCTCCGTACCACAGCAGATAGGCGACGGCCTCGAACGACTGTGTCGCCGCGAGTTCCTGCACCGGATAGCCGCGATACAGCAGGCTATTGGACTCCGGGTTGACCTTTGAGATCGCCGTCTCGTCGGCGACAACTCCGGCGAGACCCTTCATGATTGCAGTGTCAGACATTTGCGCTCCTTTGCGGCGTGGTGCAGGTCGGTCGGTGGATCCGGATCCCGGAGCTGCGGCACGAGCTCCCGTCGCGGCACAGCGCCACAGTCGCGCCCGGATCCGGATCCCAAAAAGTGGCTAGCGCTCCACTTCGAAGGTAAAGATGTTCGAGTCGAAGTGACTGTACTCCTCGTAATCGATGAGATCATAGAGATCGGCGCGGTGCTGCATCTCGTCGAGCTTGCCGGTGAGGTGGCCCTCCTCGTTCAGCGTGTCGAGTGCGCGCCCGGTGGCCCCCATCGCGATCCGGAGCATCGACACTGGCCAGATCACGATGTTCACGCCGATGTCCGCGAGCTGCTGCGACGAGAACAGCTCGCTCTTGCCGAACTCGGTCATGTTCGCGAGGATCGGAACGTCGACTGCTGCGCGCATCGCCTCGAACTCGGCGAGCGTGCGCATCGCCTCGGGGAAGATCGCGTCCGCGCCGGCGTCGACGAGCGCTTTCGCGCGGTCTGTCGCGAGCCGGAGACCTGCTTCGCCCTGCTCCGTCGCGCGGATATCAGTGCGCGCCATGATCAGGAAGTTCTCATCACGGCGCGCATCGACAGCCGCGCGGATCCGCTTGATCGCTGTCCCCTCGTCAACGACGGCCTTCCCGTCCAGGTGGCCGCAGCGCTTCGGGTTGATCTGATCCTCGATATGGGCGCCAGCGAGCCCTGCGTCTTCGAGGGTCTGAATCGTGCGGGCCACGTTCATCGGTTCACCGAAGCCGGTGTCGGCGTCCACGATCGCAGGCAGCTCAGTCATCCGCGCAATCTGCTGCGCGCGGCCGGCGACCTCGGTGAGCGTGGTGAGCCCAATATCGGGCAACCCGAGGTCTGCAGACAGCACGGCACCCGAGATGTAGACCCCCTCGAAGCCTTTGCGCTCGATCAGCCGGGCGGAGAGCGGGTTGAAAGCGCCTGGGAACCGGAGCAGTTCGCCGGTTGCGAGCCGCTCACGGAAGATTCGACGCTTCTCAGCGGGAGTGGTTGTGGCGTACAGCATTAGAACAGTCCTTTCGGCGCCGCCGCGAGATCGAGGAGGCCAGGTCGTGCAACGATGTTGAGTTCACGCACCTCCGCGATAGTGAGCTCTGGCAGCCGCTGCACGAGCTCAAGGAAGCGGTCGATCTCTTCTGGGGCGAGCACCGGCTCGGCCAGGATCCGGAACTTGGTGATGTAGTTCTCGCGGGCGAACGGCCTGGCGCCCAGCGGGTGCGCATCGGCCACAGCGATCTCGTCGACGACTGTGGTGCCGTCGGTCAGCTCGATCTCCACGCGACCACCAAACGCCTTCTCGGCAGGATCCTCAGAGTGGTAGCGCCGCGTCCACTCGGCGTCCTCCGCGGTCGTGATCTTCTGCCACAGCGCGACAGTGTCCGCGCGGCCAGCCCGCGCTGGGGCATAGGAGTCGACGTGGTGCCAGCCCCCGTCCTGCAGCGCAACGGCGAAGATGTACGGGATCGAGTGATCGAGCGTCTCGCGTGAGGCGGTCGGGTCATACTTCTGCGGATCGTTCGCACCCGATCCGATCACGAAGTGGGTGTGGTGGCTCGTATGGAGCACGATCCGCGCGATGTTCGCGGGATCGGCGAGCTCGGGGCGTTCACCGTGCAGCTTCCGGGCGAGGTCGATCCACGCCTGCGCCTGGTACTCGGCCGAGTGCTCTTTCGTGTAGCTGTCGAGGATTGCGCGCTTCGGCTCGCCCGCGACTGGCAGCGGCACGTCGTAGGAGGCGTTCGGGCCGTCGAGCAGCCAGGCGATCACGCCGTCTTCACCCTCGTAGATGGGGCTCGGCGAGGTCTGGCCGCGCATCGCCCGATCCACCGCTTCGATCGCCATCTTGCCCGCGAAAGCCGGGGCGTGCGCTTTCCATGTCGAGATCTCTCCCTTGCGGCTCTGGCGGGTTGCGGTCGTGGTGTGCAGGCCCTGGCCGACCGCCTGGTAAATCGTCTCGGCGTCGAGGCCGAGCAGCGTCCCGATCCCTGCGGCGGCGGAGGGGCCGATGTGCGCGACGTGGTCGATCTTGTGCGCGTGCAGGCAGATCGAGCGCACCAAATCCATTTGGATCTCGTAGCCCGTGGCGATGCCACGCACGAGGGCGGCGCCATCCTTGCCAACGTGCTGGGCGACCGCGAGGATCGGCGGAATATTGTCACCGGGGTGGGAGTACTCGGCCGCGAGGAAGGTGTCATGGTAGTCGAGCTCGCGCACGGCAACGCCGTTGGCCCAGGCGGCCCACTCGGGACTGGTGCGCGCGCTGGCGTCGGCGGTGCCGTCGATGCCGAAGATACTCGCGCCTGATCCGCCAGTGGAAACGGGGTGCGCGAGCGCTTGCGCCCTGGCAGCGATGATGGGGGCACGAGTGAGTGATGCTGCGGCGACAGCGGCGTTATCGATCACTCGGTTGATGATCATGTCAGCCACGTCAGCATCGACAGCGACGGGATCGACGGCGACCTCCGCGATCTTCCAGGCGAGCTGTTCGGTGCGGGGCAGCTCTTCGTCACTCCGGTACACACGGACGTGGTGGGTGGTGGTCATGCTGGTCCTTCCGAAACGGGCGAAGCGGCGATCGAACTCAGAATCGCAGCGAGGGCGTGGTGCAGGTGCACGTGGGTGGCGTGGGCGGCGAGCTCCGCGTCGCCACGAGCGATCGCGTCGGCAATGAGCGCGTGCTCGGTGACAGACGCGCGCAAGCGATCCGCGTTGTCGCGTGCGATGCGCCTGGCGCGGGCGAGGTGGGCCCGGATGGGGCGCAACGCTTGAGTGAGGTAGGCATTGTCGACAGCGGTATCGAGCGCCTCGTCGAAGCGGGCAATCAGCGCGTAGTAGTCATCGGCCGCACTGTTGTTTGCCTCTGGGCGGGCGGCACGGAAGTCTGCGGCGAGCGCGGCGAACCGCGCGCGATTGCCGCGGGCGGCGGCAAGGCGTGCCGCAGTTTCTTCGAGGGCGCGGCGGGTCTCGAACAGGGCGCGGATATCGGCGGCGTCGAAGCCCGCGACGACGAGGACGCGGGCGGACTGCTGCCGCACGAGGCCGTCTGCGACGAGCCGGGCGATCGCCTCGCGCATCGGGGTCCTGCTGACACCGAGGCGCGCGGACTGTTCAACCTCGCCGATCACGGCGCCAGGGGCGAGCTCTCCGCTCTGGATCTCCTCAACGATAGCGCGGTAGGCGCGATCACTCGCTCGCATGGGATCCCCTCTCAGACACCCCCAGCGTATACATAATCGCATTTAGGAGCAAGCGGTCTGCATATTTCTGCACTGAGTGTATACGCTACGCCTTTCCCTGTCGCCTCGGCGCTCCCACTGCAGGGCTTAGATCTCGGCGATGATCAGCTTCTTCATCTGCAGCATGTGCGGAAAGGCGTCGGGCCGCTCCATCAGCTCTCCCATGTTCTCCGGCACGATTTGCCAGCTCACCCCAAATTTGTCTGCCAGCCAGCCGCACTGTTCTGCTTCCGGTACCGCCGAGAGCGCCTCCCACAGCCGGTCGATCTCCTCCTGATCCTCACACTTCACTTCGAGCGAGACACCGCAGCTGAACGACTCCTGTTGCTCCACGCCAGAGTCCATCGCTGCGAACCACTGTTCCCCGATCCGGAACTCGCCAAACATGAGCGCATCAGCCGAGGCCGGACCCGTTGACTCACCGTAGGGTGCGCGCATCCCCGCCGCGGCGTTCGAGAAGACGCTCACATAGAAGTCGATCGCCTCGGCTGCCCGGTTCTGCACGCCCGCGCCAAACAACAGCGAGGGAATCACGAACGGACGCGGGTCTCCTGCCGGGTCCGTGAGCATCAGCTGCCAGTTCACACCGTACCTATCGGCGACCCAGCCGTAGCGTGCGCTGAACGGATACTCGCCAAGCGGCATCAGCACCTCACCACCGTCCGCAAGCGCCTCCCAGGTGGCGTCGAGCTCCGCGCGCGCAGCAAGGACTCCGCCAGAGTAGTTCAGGGGGTCGAAGTTCAGCATCAGCGAGATTGACTGGTTCGGGCGAAACTCATCTCCCGCGTTCACGAGCGTCAGTCGGTACCCTCCTACGCTCACGGCGACCGTGAGCGGTTCCCCCGCAAGCGGCTCCTGGAATGGGAGCAGCCCGGTCGTGGGATAGCGCGACTCGATCTCGAATGAGGTATTCGGAAGAGCCTGCGAGTAGAAGCTCCCTGCGTCCCCCGCCGTACCACTGCACCAGATGTTCGGCACAATCCGCTGTGCTGCCAGACTTTGAGTATCCATGATGTCTCCCCCACTTCTGACGGCACGCCGCCGCGCGATCGGGTGACCGCTCTGCCCTCAGTATCCGCCTGCGCAAGTCATCGCCACAAGCGGAAATTTCCCAGTGACATGAATACGCGGAAGGCGGAGAATAGCGGTGACGCAGGCGTCCAATGCTCGCGCACGACGATAGGTGCAATGATGACGATCCGACTCAACCCGTACCTCAACTTCCACGGCACCGCACGGGAAGCGCTCGAGTTCTATCAGTCGGTGCTCGGCGGCTCGCTGAATATCATGAACTACGACTCGATTCCCGGCGTGATGGGCGATGCGGACGAGGGCGACAAAGTGATGCACGGCCAACTCGACACCGAGGACGGCCTCACCCTCATGGCAGCTGACCTCCCAGCCTCACTCGCAGACTCGCCCGACGCGTCACTCGGAGGGGTGTCGATCACGCTCTCTGGAACCGATGAGCGTATCCGCGACGCTTGGGACGCGCTGACCGAGGGCGGCACCATCGTTGAGCCCTTCGCCGAGGCGCCATGGGGTGACACGTTCGGGATGCTCGTCGATCGCTTCGGCGCCCGCTGGATGCTCAGCCTGGAAAAAGCCGAATGAACTCAGAGTCGAGCGGAGCCCTGGGTGCTACGGCTCCAGCAGAGCGACACCGCTCAGCAACACCCGGGTGGCGAGGTCGCGATTCCAGGTGACCGTAACGCCGTGACGCTCCAGCACGGGAAAGACTTCGTCGAGCAGCAGTGCCGTCACGAATTCCGCGTAGCGAGACTCTTGTGCTGCCTCCGGGAGTGATTCCCACTCGTCCCCGGTGACATAGGCATCCAGAAATGCCCCATAGCTGACGTGAGTATCTCCGTCCCACGCGATGTTGCCAGCGTCCTGCGTGTCGAAGAACAGGTAGCCGCGCCACACGCGAGAGTCGTCTCGTGCAGCCCCGATCTCCGCATCACCGCACGAACCGCAGCAGGGGAACGCCTCGCGCGCAAGCACACCGATCTCCCCGAGCGCGGCAAACGCCGGTGCCAGCGTGGACACCGGCGCCGCCGCTTGCTCGGTCACAGCGACGCTACTCGCGCAGCTTGGCGTCGAACGCGAGTTCAGCGGCGGACACACCAGCGAGCTTCGCAGCGCTCGCTTCTTCCGCTTTCAGCGTGCGATCCACTGCTCGGAAGCGCAGTGCAAACGTCAATGCCTTCTGCTCATCCGGGATCCCCGCACCACGGTAGTCATCGACGATCCGTGCGCTTTCGAGCAGCTCACCCGCACCAGCAGCCACGACTGCCAACACGTCACCGGCAGGCACCTCGGCAGCCACCACGAGCGTCAGATCCTGTGTTGCCGCGGGATACGTTGACAACTGGTGCGTTTCGGGCTCGCGAGGAGCAAGCTCGATCAGCCGATCCAGATCCAGCTCGAACGCCGCAACTCGACCGGGCAAGTGGTATGCCGCGCTGAGCTCGGGAAGCAGCTCGCCGGCCACACCGACAACTTCAAGGCCGTCAGCAACACGCACGCTCAGCTCTGCGGTGCGACCAGGGTGGAACGCACGGTGCGCGCCCTGCGTCACCACAAGATCAGCAGACACCGCGCCCGCCGCGATCTTCGCGGCGTCGAGCGCGTCAGCCCAGTCAATTTCCCGGGCATGCTCCCCAGGCTGCTTCGCAATTGCATCGCCGATGAGGAGACCAGCGGCGCGGCGCGGCTGCGCGGGAACTGAAGCGTACAGTGCCGCGAGAGTCTCGGCATCCGGCTTCTCAGCCAGCGGCGGCACCCCCTCAGTGCCGAGGTTGTTGCCAGGTACGAAGACGGCTCCAAACTCCACGAGCGACAGATCGGTGAGACCACGAGACACATTCCGCTGCGCAGCCGTCACGAGCCCCGGCAGCAGCGAGCGCCGCATGAACGGCGCCTCTCCGTCGAGCGGGTTCGCGAGCTTCACAGCCGGAACTGCTGCGGTCTGTGCATCGTCGCCCTGCGCCACCCCGTCGATCACGGGCACGACGGCCTCGACGCCAGCGCCGAAGTCCGTGAGCTGTGTGCGGGTCACAAACGGGTAGCTCTGCACCTCGTCGAGACCTGCCGCAGTGACGACGTTCGCCGCGCGACGGCGCAGCCGCTGCGCTCGGGTCAGCCCGCGTCCTGGCGGTGCAACAGGCAGCACCGAGGGGATCCGGTCGTAGCCAACCACGCGCGCGACTTCCTCAACGAGATCCGCTGGGCGAGTGAGGTCCGAGCGCCAGCTCGGCGGGGTGACACGAATCTCGCCGGCCGCTCCCTCGACAATGGTGCACCCGATCATCTCGATCGCGGCACGCGCTTCAGCGTCGGTGTAGTCGGCGCCCATCAGGCCGTTAATGCGCGCGAGCGGCAGCCGGATCTCGGGCGCCTCCCAGGGTGCACTCAACTCTGCGCCGAGCGCATCGGGCGTGCCGCCGGCAAGCTCGACCAGCAGGTCAACCATGCGCTGCGCCGCCGCGCGGGCCACGAGCGGATCAACGCCACGTTCGAAGCGCTTCGATGCCTCACTCGGCAGCTTGTGCCGGCGCGAAGTACGCGCAATCGACACGGGATCAAATGTGGCGGCCTCGATGAGCACATCGGTGGTGGTGTCGTCGACCTTCGTCGATTCGCCGCCCATGACGCCGGCGAGGCCGATCACACCGGACTCATCGGTGATCACCAGATCCTCAACGCTCAGCGTGCGCTCAGCGCCGTCGAGCGTCATCAGCGTCTCGCCCGCGGCCGCGCGCCGCACCGTGATGCCACCGCTCAGTTTCGAAATGTCATAGGCGTGCAGCGGCTGACCGAGTTCGAGCATCACATAGTTCGAGATGTCGACCTCAAGCGACAGGCTGCGAATACCAGCAAGCTGCAGGCGCGCCACCATCCACGCCGGCGTCGGGCGCGACTGATCGATCCCCCGGACCGTGCGAGCGATGAAGCCAGCGGCACCGACACGACCCCGGATCGGCGCCTGATCATCAATCACGACTGAGAATCCGGAGCCGGAGACCGGAGTCACGGCGGCCGCAGGATCGGTGAATGCCGCCCCGGTCGAGTGGGACACCTCGCGTGCCACGCCGCGAATGGAGAACGCATAGCCTCGATCCGGCGTCACGTTGATCTCGACCGCGCTCTGATCAAGTCCGAGTAGGGCTTTTGCGTCTGCGCCGGGCTCAGCGTCGATCCCGAGCCGCGACAGCACGATGATGCCATCGTGATCCTCGCCAAGCGTCAGCTCACGCGCGGAAGCGATCATGCCGTCTGAAACGTGGCCGTAGGTCTTGCGCGCGGAGATCTCGAACCCACCGGGCAGCACAGCTCCCGGCAGGCTCACGACCACGCGGTCGCCCGCGTCGAAGTTGTGAGCGCCGCACACAATGCCGCGCACATCTTCGCCACCGTCGGCAGCGCGCTCGCCAGCAGGCGCGACCCGCACCTGGCACCAGTTGATCGTCTTGCCGTTGGAGTGCTCCTCCGGCTCGCGCGACAGGACCTCGCCGACCACGACGGGACCGGTGACATCAAAGCGGCGGATATCTTCTTCTTCGAAGCCGACACGCACCAGATCGGCGTGCACCTGCTCGGGTGTGACATCCGCGGGAAGCTCGACAAACTCGCCGAGCCAGCTGAGTGGAACGCGCATTAGACCAGTCCTCCGAACTGACGGTTGAAGCGGACGTCGCCCTCGACCATGTCTCTCATGTCATTGATATCGTGGCGGAACTGCAGAGTGCGCTCGATCCCCATTCCAAATGCGAAGCCCTGGAATTCTTCTGGATCGATGCCGGCCGCAGCGAGCACGCGCGGATCAACCATGCCGCAGCCACCCCACTCGACCCAGCGCGCACCGCCCTTGGCGTTCGGCTGCCACACGTCCATCTCAGCGGACGGCTCGGTGAATGGGAAGAAGTTTGGGCGCAGCCGGATCTCGGCTTCCGCACCGAACATCTGGCGCGCAAAGTGCTCAAGCGTGCCGCGCAGGTGCGCCATTGTCAGGCCACGATCGATCGCGATGCCCTCAATCTGATGGAACACGGGGGTGTGCGTCGCATCGAGCTCATCGGTGCGGTACACGCGGCCGGGAGCCACGACGTAGACGGGCAATTCGCGCTCCAGCAGCGAGCGGATCTGCACGGGCGACGTGTGTGTGCGCAGCAGCAGGTGCCGATCGGCCGGCTCCACGAAGAACGTGTCCTGCATCGCGCGTGCCGGGTGATCCGGATCGAAGCCGAGCGCGTCGAAGTTGAACCACTCGTGCTCGATCTCCGGCCCCTCAGCGACCTCCACCCCATGCCGACGAAAATATCGGCGGCTTCTTCTTGCAACTGGGCAAGCGGGTGCCGTGACCCTGCGCGCTGGCGCGACGGGGCCGCGGTGACGTCGACGGTTTCTGCGACGAGCCGCGCGGCTGCTTCCTGTTCGGCGAGCTCCGCCTCGCGGGCCTTATAGGCGCCCTCGACACGGCCACGGGCTTGGCCCATCACCTTGCCAGTTGCTGCTTTCTCGTCCTTCGGGACGTCACGCATTTTGGCGTTGAGCTGCGCGATGGCGGAGCCGTCTCCTGCGTGCTCGGTGCGGGCGGTTTTCAGCGCGGCGACGGAGTCCGCTGCGGCGAACGCTGCGAGCGCCGCCTCGACGGCCGCGTCGGCGGCTTCCTGGGTGATCGGATTGAGGTCTGACACAGGGAGTGAGTCTACCCTGTACGCCGGCCACAGCGCTGCGCTCACCCCAGATCGCGGTGCGCTGCGCAGCATCCCAGACCGCACGCTGTGCTGCCAGGTGCACGGCAGCGACCCGGTAGCCGTAGAATGGTCGACATGCTGAGCACGCGACCCGCAACGCGCGCTCACCCGACACCTCGGGTGAGCCGTGGCCAACGGGTGTTGCGTGGCTCGCTCGGCGCCGTGGTCGCAACACTCCTCGCGGCAGCCTCACACGGCCTCGCGGGTGGCGTGATTACCTGGGCTTCAGTAGCAGCGACCATCATCTTCACACTCCCGCTGTGCGTCGCGTTTGCCGGCAAGGTCGGTTCTCTCTGGCGACTCACCACTGCCGTCGCAGCCGCTCAGTTCCTCTACCACTGGATGTTTGCGGGCCTGGGCCTCGCGAGCGGCGCTGGGCCCCAGGCCGGCATTCCCGCGGCCCCACACGCAGCGCACCTCGCCACGCTGCAGAGCTTCTCTCCAGATCTCGCGAGCGCAGGCGCCGCCGATGCTGCCATGTGGCTCGGCCACGCGATCGCTGCCATCGCCACCATCGGGCTGCTGCACCGGGGTGAGCGCGCGTTCCTCGCGCTGCGGCATGCCCTTCGCCGTGTTCTTCCTGACCGAGCATCTCGCACGCCTGCCCCGCTTGCGCGACCCGTGCGCGCCCTCGGAGTCCTCGCCGAGGTCACGCTGCGTGACCGTCTCCTCACGGCCTCCGCGATCACCCGCCGCGGCCCGCCGCGCTGCGCCTGATCGCACCCCACACCATTTCGCGCCCGGTACTCCACGGATGGGATCGCGCACTCATGCGCACCATCCCGGGCGCACATCGTCCCGGCGAACGCCGGAATACCTGAGGAGACCCATGTCTCGCACTACCCACACATCACACACCCGTTCGCTTACTTCGAGGCGCCGCAGTCTCGTGAGCGCTACGGCGGTCGCGCTTCTCGCGGGAGCCGCCACCTTCGGCATCGCTGCACCTGCGCTTGCCCACGATGAACTACTCAGCACCGATCTTATTCTGAATGATGCAGGCACCGAGCTGGAGTCGTTCCAACTCACCTTCAGCAACAGCATCATTGAGGTCGGCACTGAGATTGTCGTGACGAGCGTTGACGGAGCCGATATCTCAGACGGTGCTCCGCAGATCGCCGGCCCCGTTGTGACTCAGCCGCTGACCGCCGATCTCGCCCCCGGCTCGTACACGGCAGCGTGGCGCGTCGTCTCAAGTGATGGCCACCCGATCGACGGCGCTTTTGGAATCGAGATCCCGGCGAACGGCGTCGCGGACGCAGCGATTACGGAGCCGGATCCCCAATCGACTCAGGACGAAGCGGATCACGAGCACGCAGAAGGCGATCACGAGCACGCGGCTGGCACGGAGCACGATGACCACGGATCCACTGCGGATGCGGACGCTGCTGCGAATGAGGGAGCAGGCCTCCCCGTTGGTGGCATCATCGCGGCGTCCATCGGCGGCCTCATCGTCGTCGCAGGCGGCGTCGGTGCCGCGATCTTCGCCAACCGTCGCCGAGCGCAGGGCATGGCGGCAGACGCGGCCCGTGCTGCAGAGTCATCGGCTCCAGAACATGTTGACGGAAACACCTCAGCTGAAGGGGACACCAAATGAGCCAGAGTTCCAGCGTGGTGCGCCGCACCGCCACACGCATCACCATGCTCTCAGGCGCTGCACTCGCGGCGGCGCTCGTGTTCAGCGGCTGCTCAGCGGCTCCGGCGCCCACAGACACCGGGGCGAACTCCGAGTCCACGAAGACCGCTGCGGCGGCGTTTGAACTCACTGACGGCTGGGCGAAGTCGGGCGACGGGATGACCGGAGTCTTCGGCACTCTCACAAACTCCGGTGCGAAGGACCTCACCCTCGTGAGCGTCGCGAGCCCCGCCGCGAAGGACATTCAGTTGCATGAGACCGTCACCTCGGGCTCGACTGCCACGATGCGCGAGATCGATGGCGGTTTTGTGATTCCAGCCGGTGGCTCCTTCGAGCTCGTGCCCGGCGGCAACCACATCATGTTTATGGACATGCCGAAGCCGCTCGTGGCCGGCGAGGAAGTTGAACTCACGCTGACGTTCGACGACGGATCGGTGGGTGAGACGAGTGTGATCGTGAAGGACTATGCGGGCGCACAAGAGAACTACGAGGACATGGAGGGCATGGGCGAGGATGCGTCCAGCATGGATCATGACGGGTCCAGCGACACCTCTGGGATGACCGAGGGTGACTCAAATGAGTGACCGTGTCTCCCGATAGCCAGCCGACCGCAGCGTCGCCCGAAGCCCGCGAATCGCGGCGCTTCGGGCGACGTGCCCTGCTGACCGGCGGTGCGGCAGGAGCCGGGCTTGGCGCAGCACTGGGGTTCGGTGCCGCGCTCGGGATTCCCGGGCTCCGCGACACCCCTACCGCTCGTGCTGTCGAGTTCGGGGGTGAATCGCTCCCCTGCCACGGCGTCCACCAGGCTGGGATCACCACTCCTCCGACCGCGCACCAACGCTATGTCGCATACACGCTGAGGCCCGAGACGGATCGAGACGCGCTCACGCGCATGTTTCGGATTCTGACTGGCGACATTGAGGGACTCACCTCAGGGGTCGCGCCACTCGCCGATTCAGAGCCGGAACTCGCGGCTCGGCCGGCACGGCTCACAATCACCATCGGGGTGGGGCAAACACTCGTGGAACGGGTGGATCCTGAGTTGCGGCCGAAGTGGCTCGCGCCGCTGCCGAAGTTCAGCAGGGATCGGTTTTCAGGCTCTTATGACGGGGGCGATCTCCTGGTGTTGCTGCAGGCCGACGATCCATTGCCGCTCGCGCACGCGGCGCGCATGCTCGATCGCGATCTGCGGAGCTTTGCGACGCACTCCTGGACCCAGCAGGGATTCCGCCAGGCGCGCGAGGCCGAAGCGGACGGTACCACGATGCGCAACCTGATGGGTCAGGTCGACGGCACCATCAATCCCCGGCCGAAGGATGAGGACTTCGCTGACCTCGTGTGGTTGACCGGATCCGGCACCGCGAGTGACGGAAACCCGGGCTGGCTTGCCGGTGGTTCCGCGCTGGTGTTCCGCAGAATCCGGATGGAGCTCGATACCTGGGACCAGATTGATCGCCCAGGGCGAGAACAGACGATCGGTCGTACGCTCAGTGACGGGGGTCCGCTGACAGGAGGCTCCGAGCACACTCCGGTGGACTATGAGGCAACGAACGAGTTCGGTCTCCCCGTCGTCCCGGCATACGCACACATCCGACGTGCACGCTCGGAAGACCCCGGAGAGCGAATCTTCCGCCGAGCGGTGAACTACGACGACGGAGGCGAGTCCGGGCTCTTGTTTGCCTGCTATCAACGCGATCCGCTGTCGCAGTATGTTCCGATTCAAGAGCGGCTCGACGAACTCGACCTCCTCAACGAGTGGGTGACACACACGGGGTCCGCGGTGTTCGCAATACTGCCCGGTTTCACACCAGAGCGCGGGCTGGGCGCGACGCTCCTCACGTAGCGCCGCAGCCTCGCTCTCCAGCATCTGAGGCACAGGGTCGAGTCGTCCTGTGCCTCAGATGTTTCGTGTGGCAAGCAGACCGGGCTCCCACCCGCGATAGGCGCCTACTGCGCCCGCTCTCTGCTCCCGAGTTCCTTCCAGGAGCCCGCGCACCCCCGCCCGCTCGGAGCTCGCGCACTGTGAAGCGCCCCGCACAGAGCTCCGTTCCGTGCTCGAGCATGGCGCCGAAAATGAGCGAGCTCGCCGCAGCGCATCGTCCGTCGACCGTCCGGGCACGGGACCCTCAGATCGAGAGGCTGGCGAAACCGAGTGAGGTGCGCCTGACTTCGCTTACGCGCGCTGCGCGAACGCGGTCTCGTAGATCAACACGCTTGCGGCGGTCGCGAGATTCAGTGACTCCGCCTGACCATAGATCGGAAGCTTCACTGACCGATCGGTGAGCTCGCGCTCCGTATCGGTGAGCCCGCGGGCCTCGTTGCCGAACACCCACGCGGTCGGACCAGCAAGCACGCCCTCGCTCCGAGCCTCAAGCAGGTCGGTGCCCCGCACATCTGCGGCAAGTGTGGTCAGGCCAGCGGCGCTCGCTGCGGCTACGACCGCAGCAAGATCAGGGGCGACCACGACGGGCAGGTGAAACAGAGACCCGGTCGTAGAGCGCACCACTTTCGGGTGGAACGGGTCGATGCTCTCGCCGGCGAACACGACGGCATCGGCACCGGCCGCGTCGGCCGCGCGGAGTACCGCACCCGCGTTGCCCGGATCCCGCACCTCGTGCATGATGACGACGAGGCGGGCATCAGTAAACGCTTCTTCGAGGCTCAGCTCCCAGGTCTGCGCCACGGCGACGACGCCCTGCGGCGACACCGTCTCGGTCATGGCCGTCAGCACCTCGCGCGTGACTCGTTCGAGCTCGATCCCTCCGTCTGAGGCGAGACGATCAATCTCGTGCTGCCACGGCTCGTTTCCCGTCGTCGCGAAGACGACCTCAGCGAGGCCCGGCCGGTAGGCGAGCAACTCGCGTACGGCCTGCGGGCCCTCAACGAGGAAGCGCCCATACTCCTGACGTTCCTTCTTGCGGGCAAGAGCTGCGGTCTTCTTGACACGAACTGACTTCGGGTTTTCCATCACGGTCCCACACTACCTGGCCTGTCTCCCCGCCGCGGGCGGCCTCCGAGGCGCGGCGCGCGGGTCTCCCCACCTCCCCCTGTCCCGTCGACGGCGGAGAAGGCTCCCTCATACGCCCTCCCCCGTGCACGCAGAAGGCCCCGTCCAAACGGACGGGGCCTTCTGACCTGGTGCGAGATGCCGAGCTTACGCGGCAGCCTTCGGTGCCGAGGTATCCTCGGGCAGAGCCTTCTTCGCAACCTCAACGAGCGTCGCGAATGCGGCGGGCTCGTTGGTCGCCAGCTCGGAGAGCATACGGCGGTCAACCTCGACGCCAGCAATGCTGAGGCCCTGGATGAAGCGGTTGTAGGTCAGGCCGTTGGCGCGAGCACCAGCGTTGATGCGCTGGATCCACAGGCGACGGAAATCGCCCTTCTTCTTGCGACGGTCATTGTACGCGTAGACGAGGGAGTGAGTAACCTGCTCCTTGGCCTTGCGGTACAGGCGTGAACGCTGTCCGCGGTAGCCCTCGGCGCGCTCAAGGATTACGCGACGCTTCTTGTGGGCATTTACCGCCCGCTTTACTCTTGCCATTTCAGTTCTTCCTTACAAAATCCGTGATGAAAAGCTTCAGAACTCGAGCCTTAGTGGCCGAGCATCTTCATGGCCTGCTTGGCGTCGCCCTTGGAGAGCATCTGATCAGCACCGAGACGGCGCTTGCGACGCGAGGACTTCACCTCAAGGTTGTGGCGAAGGCCGGCGCGCTGCTTCTTCAGCTTGCCGGTACCGGTCAGCTTGAAGCGCTTCTTGGCCCCAGAGTGGGTCTTCTGCTTTGGCATCGATTTCTCCTTGTTGTGTGCGCGCCCGAAGGCTGCGTTGTGCACGGCGGCAACTCACCGGGTGAGCTGCGGCCGATGTTATTCAGCGGTGGGCTCGGCCGACGAGGAGTCACCCTCGGAGGCCTTGTCCGCTTTCCGCGTGGCTTTTTCCTCGGCGCGGCGAGCGTTGAGCTCTGCCTTGGCCTCGGACTTGTTCTTGAGCGGAGCGATGACCATCACCATGTTGCGGCCATCGATCCGGGGCGAGGACTCGACTGTGCCGAACTCGGCAATGTCCTCGGCAAACTGCTGCAGGAGACGAACACCCTGCTCGGGGCGCGACTGCTCGCGTCCGCGGAAGAGGATCATGGCCTTCACCTTGTCACCCTGGGCGAGGAACCCAATCGCACGCTTCGTCTTGGTCTCGTAATCGTGCTTGTCGATCTTGAGCCGGAACCGGACCTCTTTGAGGATCGTGTTCGCCTGGTTACGACGTGCTTCTTTGGCCTTCTGAGCAGCTTCGTACTTGAACTTCCCAAAGTCCATGATCTTGGCGACCGGGGGCTTCGAGTTCGGTGCGACCTCGACGAGATCGAGATCGGCGTCAGCCGCCATGCGCAGTGCGGTCTCAATCGGCACGACACCGACTTGCTCGCCACTGGCACCAACCAGTCGCACCTCGGTGACGCGGATTCTGTCATTCGTACGGGGATCGCTGATCGCCGGCTCCTCTGCTTCAGTGTGAGCACTCCCCGGAGGGGGAGGCCGTGGCCACTTCCCTGTGGGAAGTCACGGCGAGAGGAAGATCCGGACCGCGCACGCGCCGTCCCACACCCTCATGCTGCCTCGTGAAAGGCGGGGTGCCAACAACCCGGTAACCTTGGAATGGTGCCGGGTGGGAGAATCTCCTCTTCCGCATCTCGGTGGATCACCGAGAACCGTCACTTATCTTAGCACACCACCGTCGCAACAGTCAGGACAGCATGAGCGAGAACCCCAGCGATCAGCCGCAGACCGATTCTGCCGCCCCGGACTCCAGCCGGGAGCAAGACGACGTTGCACAGGCCACCCGCGACATCGCAGACGTGGCAGCGGTTGAGGTCATCACCACTGCAGCAGTGCATCTGCTGAGCGCGGCAGCAGTCAAGGTGGGCCTTGCGGACGACCCGGAGAACCAGACCGATCTCGATGAGGGCCGCAAGCTCATCAACGCGCTCGCCGGCCTCATCACCGCAGGCGCCCCCGAAATCAGCGACATGCACGCCCGCAGCCTGCGTGACGGCCTGCGCTCGGTGCAGCTCGCATTCCGTGAGGCGTCCGTCATTCCCGACGCTCCAGGAAAGGGGCCAGGCGAGAAGTACACCGGCCCGGTGAACTAACCCGCCACACCGCTCAGCGTCAGCATCGCCGCTCCAGCCCCGCCCCGTTCATCACGGTGCGGGGCTGTTCGCGTGACCCGCGAACTGGCTGCATCCAGCTCAGCCCTTAATGTTCTTCATTGCGAAGTGCGAGCTCACTTTGCCGACACCGTGAATTGACATGATCCGGCCGGTCAAGAATTCCTCGTACCCCGCGAGATCAGCGACCGCGATCCGCAGAAAATAGTCCGGCGTCCCAAACAACCGCTTGAACTCTGACACCTCATGGAGCGCGGCGGCCTCACGCTCAAAGCTCGTGACAACCGACGCCTCCTGAGTCACGAGGTCGACGTGCAGGATCACTTCAAAGCCACGGCCCACCGCTCCAGGGTCCACCTCAGCGTGGTATCCGCGGATCACGCCGTCGGCCTCCAGCCGCTGCACGCGGCGCAGACACGGGCCCGGGGTGAGCCCAATCCGGGCCGCAAGCTCAACGTTGGTCACCCGACCGTCACGCACCAACTCATCTACTATTGCGCGATCGAGTCCATCCATGCATCTATATTGCGCTATTTCGCAGAAGAGCGCACCTTTTCGCATGCACATTGCGCACTAACTCCGCGAATATAGTCCTATGCCGGTCTCCAACGCCGCACCATCGGGTGCACCACCCTCACGCCGAGCCCAGATCGCGGCGGGACTCGGCGACTCCCTCGGAGTCGGTCTCGGTATCTTCCCGCTCGGGATCGCGCTCGGGGTGCTCGTCATTCAGGCCGGGCTCCCCTGGTGGGTCTCCCCCGCGCTCGCTATCGGTGTATTCGCGGGATCCGTGGAACTGCTGCTCGTCGGGATGATTGCAGCCGCCACTCCGCTCGTCACAATCGCAGTCACCGTGCTCGCCGTGAACTTTCGGCATGTCTTCTACGCTCTGTCGTTCCCTGTATCCAGAGTGACGCGCGGCCTGCCCCGTGCATACTCCATCTACGCGATGGTGGATGAGGCGTACGCGACCTACGTGCTGATGCCGCCAGAGAAGCTCACTTCGGCCCGGATGGTGACCGGCCAACTCGCGATGCAGGCGTACTGGGTGTTCGGCGGTCTCGTCGGCGTCTGGCTCGCCGCAGCGCTCCCCGCACCCATCGAGGGCTTCGAGTTCGCCCTCGTCGCATTATTCATCGTGATGACCCTCGACGCGCTCCGCAGCAGGAGGGAGATCCCCTCCGCCGTGCTCGCTGGGCTCGCTGTCACTATCGCGCTGTTCGCATTCCCCGAACAGGCACTGCTCGCGGCGCTGCTCATCTTCGTCGGCGGCCTCGCCGTCCGCTATGCCGCAACAACGGGGGCCGCTCGTGCCTGAGCTCGGCTATCTCATCGCGGCCATCGCTACCGCAGGGCTCATCACGCTTGCGCTCCGTGCGCTTCCGTTCGCAATCCTCAAACCGCTCCGAAAGTCGAAGTTCGTGCAGGCGCTCGGACGCTGGATGCCAGTCGGCATCATGCTGATCCTCGCCGTCGTCGTACTCCGAGACGAGTTTGTGCAACGACCGGATCAGAGCTGGGCGGTAATCGTGGCCGCAGCCGTCACGATCGCCGTGCATCTGCTCGGCAAACGCCGTGCACTGCTCAGCATCGCTGCCGGCACCGCCTGCTACATCCTGCTGATCAATCTGCTCTAGACGAGACGCAGCGCTACTCCAGGCGCTCGAACGCGTCGTCCTCCCCGCCAACGGGGTACTCGGCCACCTCGGGTGTGCGCATCAGAAACACTGTGCTCGCGATCAGCCCACCCCAAATGATGGCGAGGGCGAAGATCAGAAAGGTGATCGCAATCGGCGTCATCGTGCCGTCTCCTCCGACTCGGGTGCTGCTGGGGGCGCTGCATGACTTGCGGGCGCTGGCACGGGATCCCGCGTCGTTTTCGCGCCTGGCAGTGCTGGCCACGGCGTGAAGCGATCCGGATTGTAACGCCACGGACTCAGGGTCAACACGACGGAGCCGATGATCATGAGTGCAATCGACCCCCACCCAACAATGAGCAGATAGCCGCCGTCGTAGCCGGAGAACGGCTCCCGCACGAGGTCAATCACGGTGACGATCAGCATGTATCCCAATACCACCGGACCGAGCACCGAGACGCAGAAGAGCCATACGCGGCCAACTTTGAAGGTCGAGAGTACGCTCAGGTGTCCGCTGAGTTCGCGGCCTGCCCGCCGGATCCACAGCACCGTGATCGTCATGACCACCGCGGAGGCCACAATGCCGATGTTGTTCGCCCAGTTGTCGATCGTGTCGAGCGCAGTGAGCCCCGAACTCGTGCCAAACAACACCACCGAGATCACAGCGAGCACTCCGCCAATCCCGTACACCGCACGCTTGCGCGTCAGCCCGAACTTGTCCATCACCCCGGCCAGGATCACTTCCATGATCGAGATCATGGACGTCAATCCGGCAAGCGTGAGCGCGCCGAAGAATAGCGCACCGAAGATCTCACCACCCGGCATCTGGGTGGCGATCGCCGGGAACGTCATGAAGGCAAGACCGACCCCCTTCAAACCTTCCAGATCGGCAACTGCGACCCCCTGCTGATGCGCAAAGAAGCCAAGCGTGGCGAAGACGCCAACGCCAGCCAGAATCTCAAACGATGAGTTGCCGAACGCGACTACGAGACCGGGCGCTGTCATATTCGAGCGTCTGCGGCGATACGAGGAGTACGTCATCATGATGCCGAATGCCACTGAGAGCGAGAAGAAGATCTGACTGTACGCTGCCACCCACACTGAGGGATCCGCGAGCGCCGCAAAATCTGGCGTGAACAGGGCGTTCAAGCCGTCAGCCGCACCCGGCAGAAACAGCGCGCGCACCACGAGGACGAGGAAGCCCGCGACGAGGAGCGGAATCGCAATCATATTCAGCCGCTGGACGCCCTTCACGACGCCAGCGCCGAGCACTACGAGCGCCACGATCCACATGAGGATGAGCGGCACCAGCACCGCGGGTACGAAGTCAAGCGTGAACGGTGCATCCGCAAGCTGCAAGTACTCACCGGTGAAGTACTGTGCGGCATCCTCGCCCCACTTCAGATCGAAGGAGAAAACGAAGTAGCTGGAGGCCCACGCGAGCACCGCCGTGTAATAGATCGCGATGAATACGCAGATCATGACCTGGAACCACCCGATCCCTTCGCCGAGCTTGCCCGCGAGGCGACGCAGCGCGAGCGGGGCCGAGCCGCGGAACCGGTGGCCGATCGCATAGTCGAGGAACAGGATCGGGATCCCGGCGGTCAAGAGCGCGACGATGTACGGGATCAAAAATGCTCCGCCACCATTCTCATAGGCGACCCCGGGGAAGCGCCAGATATTGCCGAGGCCCACCGCGGAGCCGATGGCGGAAATGATGAACCCGAACTGGCCGGTCCATTCGGCGCGTGCTGGTGCGCTGGTGGGTGTCGTGGTCTGCGTCATCGTTCTCGCTTCGTCGGCGGCCGAATTCTGGCCGAAGGCATCAGGCGAGCGTAGCAGGGGTTGCGCTACTTGCCCGCGTTCGGTTGATCCGCGATGGGACGCAGTCGCATCGAGTCGACACGCTCGGCGATGGTCTCGGATGCTGCCCAACGGGACTGCGCGCGTTCGAGGAGCGCAGTGAGGGCCTCACGATCCAGCCCGGGTGCGAGCTTCAGATTCACA
Source organism: Leucobacter luti (assembly GCF_019464495.1). Classification (NCBI taxonomy): domain Bacteria; kingdom Bacillati; phylum Actinomycetota; class Actinomycetes; order Micrococcales; family Microbacteriaceae; genus Leucobacter; species Leucobacter luti. Next base: position 850,883 of record NZ_CP080492.1, read on the forward strand.
TCAACCTCGGGGGCAATCAGCCTGCCCTCCGGATCCCCTGGTGAGAGCCAGAGATCCGCCACTGCTGGCTCCGAGGTGACGGCAGCGCGAAATGCCGCGAGCACCGCTTCGTCGGCCCAGGCCGGCACATAGGTCTCGCCCAGCGCGAGGGCGCGCAGCGCGGGGCGCCGGATCCCGTACTCCAGTTCCGGAGTTGCGGCGTCCAGAATAATCAGATCCGTCAGTTCCTGCACCGCTGCGAGCGCGGCCTGCGTTGCTGGCACCGGGATCGGCCTGGCTTCTTCGTGCCAGCGGCCGAGCGTCTCGACCGAGCTGAACACGGGCAGCACTCGGCGGCCATCAGGAGCCGCGACCGTCACGATCGACAGCTCCTGCGTTTTCTCCACGGTCTTGCCCTCGGGAGTGACTCCGACGTCACCGGCCTCGGCAAGCATCGGCACGAGCACGCGTGAGGTGCCGAGCGCCAAGATCACCCGGGTGTGTGCGTCCGCGATCCGCGCCACGGCCTCCCAGTGCGTCGCGGCGGACGTGGCGGCCGCGGCGTCGGCGGCAGCCGCACGCAGTTCAGCTACCGCAGCGGCGACCCGCTCAGGTGTCGCACCATCATCGTCGGCGAACGCTGTGCCGTGATGGTCGAAGCTCCGCCCTTCCCACGGAAACCCGGCGGAGTCGACAGCGCCGCCGGGCACCAGGCTCTCTGGCACACCCGTCGTGCGAGGTGCGTCGCCGGTGGACGGCAGTTTCTTGATCGCCATGGTGCGCGTGCGCCTGGTGCTTGTGCCGGCTAGGAGTGCGCCCGTGCGGGGCGGCCAGCGATGTCGAGGGCCGCAGGCAGAGAAAATGCCCCGTCGTAGAGGGCCTTGCCGATGATTGCGCCTTCGACGCCGAGCGGCACGAGCGCACGCAGCGCGACGAGATCGTCGAGGCTCGAGATACCGCCGGACGCCACGACGGGGCGGTCAGTGCGGAGCGCGACCTGGCGCAACAGTTCGACGTTCGGGCCACCCATCATGCCGTCTTTTGTCACGTCGGTCACCACATAGCGCGAGCAGTTCGCGTCTTCCAGCCGATCCAGCACGTCCCAAAGGTTGCCGCCGTCTTCGGTCCAGCCGCGGGCTGCGAGCGTCTCGCCCCGCACATCAAGGCCGACCGCGATCTGATCGCCGAAGCGTGCGATCACGGAGCGCGTCCACTCAGGGTTCTCGAGCGCTGCGGTGCCGAGGTTCACCCGCCGTGCACCCATCTCAAGCGCAGCTTCGAGACTCGCGTCGTCCCGGATCCCGCCCGAGAACTCGATGTCGATGGCATTGCCAGCGCGCTTCACGATCTTGCGCGCCACAGCAACGTTGCTGCCGCGCCCGAAGGCCGCGTCGAGGTCGACGAGATGGATCCACTCCGCACCCTGGTCGATCCAGTCCATGGCGGCGTCCACCGGACTGCCATAGTTCGTCTCGGTTCCTGCTTCGCCCTGCGTGAGCCGCACGGCTTTCCCGTCGACCATGTCGATCGCCGGCAGCAGTTGCAGTTTCGGGCCCTCAGCGAACTCGCTCATGTGTGGTGTGCTCCTCGTGCGTGTGAAAAGTGTGGGTCTGGTGAAATCGTGGTGCGCAGGGGGTCAGAACGTGGCGATCCAGTTGCGCAACAACTGAATCCCGGCCTCGCCCGACTTCTCCGGGTGGAACTGGGTCGCACTGAGCGGGCCATTTTCCACTGCCGCGACAAAGCGTTCGCCGTGCTCTGCCCAGGTTACGCGCGGACGCGTCGAGGGGGTGCGGCCCTCAATCGTCCACTCCGTGGCCGCGTTCGAGTGCACGAAGTAGAAGCGTTCGTCCGCGACGCCAGCGAAGAGGCGGGAATCTTCCGGCGCTGTGACGGTGTTCCAGCCCATGTGCGGCAGCACGGGGGCGTCGAGCTCCCGCACGGTGCCTGGCCACTGATCGAGCCCTTCGGTCTCGACACCGCGCTCGACTCCGCGCGCAAACATCACCTGCAGGCCGACGCAGATGCCGAGCACCGCGCGGCCGCCAGCGAGCCGGCGGTCAATGAGTTCATCACCCCGGACGTCGCGCAACTGCTGCATGACGGCGTCGAACGCGCCGACGCCAGGTACCAGCAGGCCATCAGCGGCCTGGACTGCACGTGGATCCCTCGTGAGTTCGACCTCGGCACCCGCCGCAGCCAGCGCTTTGACAGCCGAGTGGACGTTGCCCGAACCGTAGTCGAGGACGGCGACCCGTGGGGCGGCTGCGGTCACAGTGCGCCCTTGGTGGAGGGCACACCGGTGACCAGCGGGTCGAGTGCCTTCGCCTGCCGAAACGCCCTCGCGAACGCTTTGAACTCCGCCTCGGCGATGTGGTGCGGGTCCCGTCCCTCAATCAGTTTCAGGTGCACGGTGAGGCGCGCGTTCAGCGTCAGCGCCTCGAAAAAGTGGCGCACCATCGAGCCGGTGAAGTGACCGCCGATGAGGTGAAACTCGAAGCCTGCGGGCTCGCCGGAGTGCACGAGGTACGGACGTCCCGAAATGTCGACAACAGCCTGAGCCAGCGCCTCGTCGAGAGGCACGAGCGCGTCACCGTAGCGCGAGATGCCCCGCTTGTCTCCGAGCGCCTCAAGCAGCGCCTGGCCGAGCAAGATCCCCGTGTCCTCGACGGTGTGGTGCACATCGATCTCAATATCGCCCTGCGCACGCACGGTGAGGTCGGTCAGCGAGTGCCGCGCGAATGCGGTGAGCATATGGTCGAAGAACGGGACGCCAGTCTGGATGTCAGAGGCGCCGGTCCCGTCGAGGTCGAGGCTCAGGCTGATCTGCGACTCGCTCGTGGAACGCTCGAGTGAGACGGTGCGTGTGGCTGCAGTCATGCGGCCCAGTCTAGCCAAGTTCGGCGAGCGCCTGCGCTCTACGTGCGCGGCCCCTGCGTGCGAAGAATACCGTCAGCCAGGTGCCAGCCAATGCAACAAAGAGCACAGCGACGGCCCAGTCGGGAACTCCGTTGGCGAATTGCATGACGCCCGCCTCAAGCCTGGCCTGATCCGTCGCGCCGAGCACCCCACCGAGCGATGTGGTGCCCTGAGTGACGAGGAGCAGCACGCCGATGCCGACCGTGATGATGCCACCGACGATATTGGTCCAGGTGTTGCGCCACCGCCCGATCACGAGCTCGCGGGGGCGCACGAGCTTCCGCACGGCAGGCAGCCGTTCCCAGAGGAGGGCGAGCAGCAGGAGCGGCACCGTCATTCCAGCGGCAAACACGAGCAGGATCAGCCCACCCAGGAGTGCGTTGCCACCGAACGCGGCGAATGCAAGAGCGGCTCCAAGCATGGGGCCGGCACAGACGCCCGCAAGTCCGTACACCGTGCCGAGCGCAAAGACAGACGCGATCGAGGCGCTCTCGGCGCCGCGCTGCTGGATCACGCCAGGCAGGCGGATCCCGAGCAGCATGGCGGCTCCGAGCAGGATCACGAGCACTGAAGCGACGGTGACAAGAGTGAAGCGGTTCTGGTTCACCCATGCACCGAGCGTCCCAGCGAGCAGGCCAAGCGGCACGAGTGCGGTGGCAAGGCCGAGGAAGAAGACCCCCGTGCGGGCAAGCAGCGCGCCGGGGCTGGAGAAGGCGTAGGCGAAGAATGCCGGGAGCAGCATCACCGAGCAGGGGCTCAGCAGAGTGAGGACTCCGCCGAGGAAGGCGCCGAGGAGACTGAGGCTCACAGTGGGGCTTACTGCTTGGCCGCGGCCAAGGCCTCGTCGAGCATCGTGCGGAAGGCCTCGACCGGCTGCGCGCCGCTCATAGCTTTGCCGTCCGCCACGAAGAATGGCACGCCGCTCACTCCAAGCTGCTGGGCCTGCGTAGTGCTCTGCTCGACGGCCGCGCGGAGATCAGCGCGTTCCATGTCGGTGGCAAAGAGCGCGAGGTCAGGGACGCCAGCGGTCTTCGCGAATGCACGCAGTTCGTCCGGAGTGAGCTCGGGGTGCCCGCTCTCGGGGGCCGCATCGTAGACGGCCTTCAGGAATTCGAAGTAGTGGCCCTGTTCCCCGGCGGCGCGCGCTGCGGCCGCCGCACGAGTGGATTCCTCGCCGAAGTAGGCAACGTCATGGATTTCGAGCCGAACCTTGCCGGTCTCGACGTACTCCTCGATGAGCACTGGGAGGGTGTCACGCGAGTACACGGCGCAGAAGGGGCAACGGAAGTCGGTCCACTCGCTCAGCACCACGGGAGCGTCGAGCGCGCCGAGCGCCATCGTGTCGCCGTCGATGCGGCGCTCAACCGTTGCAGCGGGAGTGCCGGTGCTGCCGTCACCGCTCTGTGGGCGTGCTTCGCCGGCCGCAGTGGTGGCATCCTTCGTGCCGTTCGCGTCCCCGCGCACGAGCTGCACACCGCCGAAGACCAGGCCCGCGACTGCGAGGGCGGCAAGGACGACGTTGAGTGTGCGGGAGCGCCGCAGTGAGCGCTCGAGTTCGTGGCGGGGCAGAGTCTCCGGGGCGTGAGGCATACCTCCCAGGCTAGCTGGGGCCCTGGCGCGGCCTCTCCGCTGGTTCACAGAATGCGGAGCCCGACGGGTGCGCAGCTACGTTTGGCGGCCGCAGGCGCGACGGTGCTCAAGCGTTTCTGGCACCGCCGGCCCCGAGCGCCGCAATCGCAGCAATCACGGCGTCGGTTTCAGCTGCGGTGCCCGCGGTGATCCGGAGATGACCGTCGATGCTGAGGTTGCGGATCAAGATGCCTTCCGCCCGGAGCGCCGCGAAGGTGGCCGCTGGATCGGCGAAGCCACCGACGAGCAGGAAGTTCGCGCCCGAGGGGTGCACTGCGTACCCCAGTTCCGTGAGCGCTGCGCCGAGGCGGTCTCGCTGCATCCGAATATCCGCGACCGCACGAAGCATCGCGTCTGCGTGGCGGAGCGCGGCAGTGGCAGCCGCCTGGGTGAGCGCGGAGAGGTGGTACGGAAGTCGGACGAGACGCAGCGCGTCGATGACCGCGGGATCGGCAGCCAAATAGCCGAGCCGAACACCGGCGAAGGCGAAGGCCTTGCTCATCGTGCGAGACACGAGGAGGCGATGCCGCCCGGGCAGGAGGGTCACCGCGCTCTCGTGTTCTGTGTCGAATTCTTGGTATGCCTCGTCGACGATGAGGATGCCGTCGAACGCGTCATACGCCGCGAGAATGACCTCGCGGTCGAGAGGCGTGCCGGTGGGGTTGTTTGGTCCACAGAGGATCACGATGTCCGGCTGGTGCTCTGCCAGCGCCGCCACCACGAGCTCGGGGGTGAGCGCGTAGTCACTTGGGCGCGGAACGTCGATCCAGGTGGTATCTGTGCCGGAGGCGAGCAGGGGGTACATCGAGTAGGTGGGCGTGAAACTGAGGAGCGATCGGCCTGGCCCGCCGAAGGCCTGCAGGATCTGCTGCAGCACCTCGTTGGAGCCGTTCGCAGCCCAGAGTTGCGCTGGGGTGAGCCCGTGGCCGAGGTAGCCGGCGAGCGCTGCCCGGAGTTCATCAAACTCGCGATCTGGGTAGCGGTTGACGCTCCGGACCGCAGTAGCGAGAGACGCGACGATGTCCGCGACGACTTCGTCGGGGATCGGATGCGTGTTCTCGTTGACGTTGAGGCTGACGGGCACCATATCTTGCGGGGCACCGTACGGCTGCTTCCCGACAAGGTTTGCGCGGAGTGGGAGGTCGCTCAAGCTGGTCACCCCTCCAGTCTATGGGAGGCAGTCCCCCACTGACAGGCCGGGGCCTGAGTCTGACAGTCACACGCTCCGAGCTGCGAGCTGCGAGCTGCGAGCTGCGAGCCGCGCACTACAGGCCGTGAGCTGCGAGCCGTGCACTACAGGCCGTGAGCTGAGAGCCGAGAGCCGTAAGCCGGCAGTCACGGGCCAACAGATGAGGGTGGAGAGCCGAGAGGTGCGAGGCGGGCGTGATGCGCCAGCATCGGGCGGCTGAAGCCGCTGGCTTCAAGATCTGAGCTCGCTATTCAGGGCGAAGGCTCAAGCCGCAGGCTCGGGGGGGGGGCGAAAGCTTAGGCTGCATGCGCGGGGGCGAAGACTCAAGCCACAGGCTCGGGTGAACGGGAGAGGGAAAGGAACAATCGAGTTCTTCGGCTCCGACGACTCCGACACTCATATTCAAGACGATTCCGACACTCATGTTCAGGACGACACTCGCGTTCAGCGAGTCCTATTGCGCAAGTCGCGCAGCCCAGCTCAGAAGAGAGAGCTTCTCACAGGCCGAGGTCTGCCGCAGACACCACGGCCGGGCTATCCGAGAAGCGCAGCGGCACCGCAAGGGGCTGACCCGCTTCGACACCGGAACCGTCGAGCTGGTTCAACTGCACGATCTCCGCAACGAGGTCGCGCGGGTCCGCGCCCGCATCGAGCTCAGTGGCGACTGACCAGAGCGAAGCGCCCGGCTGAACCACGACGTAGTGGAACTGCTGCCCCCCGCCCTGTGCATCGCTTGCGAGCGCCTGCGGCGCACCGAGGGTTGCCACAAAGGCGAGGACTCCAGCGGTGAAGACTGTGGCGAGGGCACCCAAGACGACGCGACCACGCCGGGTCAGGCGCAGCCGGGTGCGGGACTCAATCGGCTGTACTGCCTGAATCGCTACGGCACTCATGGTGACTTCCTTTCTTCGTGACGCTCGCGAATACCAGATCCGTGCGAACATCTGTTTCGAATATATCTTCGATAGATCGAAACCGCAACCGCGAGTTCGAATCTATGTTTCGATCTTTTCCGCGACACTCGAACACATGTTTGCCGGCGTTCGAACGTTGCGACTAGGGTTTCGAGCAACGCGATCACTGAATCAGGTACCACTGACATTCGCTGACCCCAGCCCCACACCAGGCCTCCCGAGGCGGAAAGGACAGCGATGAGCGATGCAGCCACGCCGAACTCCATGAAGCCACTGACCGAGAAGCAGCAGGCAATTCTCGAGTTCATCGGGCGCTCAGTTGAATCTCGCGGGTACCCGCCAAGCATGCGCGAAATTGGCGATGCCGTTGGCCTGTCGTCACTCTCGAGCGTCACCCACCAGCTCAGCCGGCTGGAACTCGGCGGATACATTCGTCGCGACCCGAATCGGCCGCGCGCACTCGAGATCCTGGTTGAGCTCGCCTCCACAAGCAGTGCGATTGCCGATGCTGGTGCGCACCAGCCACAGGAGACCGCCTTTGTGCCGCTCGTTGGCCAAATCGCGGCGGGTGTCCCCATTACGGCAGATCAGCAAGTTGAAGAAGTTGTCCCACTTCCCCGCCAGCTCGTTGGTGACGGCCAGCTCTTCATGCTCAAGGTCGTGGGCGAGTCCATGATCGACGCGGCAATCTGCCACGACGACTTTGTGGTCGTTCGACAGCAGCGCGAAGCAGAAAACGGCGACATCGTTGCGGCGATGCTGGACGGCGAGGCTACTGTCAAGGTATTCCGGCGCCGTGACGGCCATACCTGGCTCCTTCCCCGCAACAGCGCATTTGAACCAATCCTCGGCGACCACGCCGAGGTACTCGGTCGCGTCGTGGCTGTCTTCCGCTCGGTGAAATAGAACCCAGCACGCTCCTCTACAGCACTCTGGCCCCGGACACCACCGTCCGGGGCCAGAGTGCTGTGCGCGCTCACGCGCCAACCGCCTTTCCACACCACACCCCTGGCGCAACCTGAGCACCTGGCGGAGCCCGAGCATCGACCGCCATGCGCAAACGAAGTGGAGTTCGCGCAGGAGATTCGACCTCACGCAGGATCCTTTTGTCGAATTCGGGCCGAAAGAACTCGAATTTCCTGCGCGAACTCGGCCCCCTCCCACATCATCGACAAGCACCTCACACGCACCCAATTTGCTTTGTTGCACCGAGTCTATTTAAGATGACGGCATGAGCTCCCCCCATCTCCTCATGGCTGCTTCACCCGCGCAGCGCCCCCGTGTTGCCTCGCCAAGATTCGACATTGCAGGCCTCGCGCCGCAGTTCATCGACTACGAACACGGGCTCTCGCTCCAGCGCGAGGCTGCGGACCGCGTCCGCAGTGGAGCGGACCGAGGCACCGTGTTCCTCCTCGAGCATCCTCCGGTCTACACTGCCGGACGCCGCTCTCTCCCCGAGGAGTATCCAACAGACGGCACCCCGGTCGTAGCGGTGAATCGCGGCGGCAAGGTCACCTGGCACGGGCCCGGCCAGCTCGTCGTGTACCCGGTGATTCGGCTCGCGGATCGAGTCGGCGTTGTCGACTTCGTGCGGGCACTTGAGGGGGTCCTCATTGACGTCGCGGCGCAGTTCGGAGTCTCCGGCTTCCGCGTCCCAGGCAGATCCGGCGTCTGGGCGGCAGCTCAAGACAGCTCAGCACCCTCAGCACCCCCGGCTCCCCCTGTCGCCTCGGACCAGCCCGACGCCCCGCACCCTGGAGCCGCCCAGAACTCAGCGCACGCCCAGAACCCAGCGCACGCCCGGGACGGAGCGCACGGCCGAGACGGAGCGCACGCTGAAGACCCGGGGCACACGCAACGCCCAGCGCACGCTCAAAGCCCAGCGCACCCGCCCCAGAGCGCGAGCGATTCCCGCCACCTGCCACACGCGCCCGCCAAGTTCGCTCAGATCGGCCTGCATACAGCCGACGGAATCGTCACTCACGGCATCGCTCTCAACTGCAGCAATGACCTCACCCCGTTCGATTCGTTCGTGCCTTGCGGCATTTCGGACGCCGGGGTGACCTCGCTCAGCGCGCTCGCCGGCCGCACGATCTCTCCCGCTGAGGCCGCCCCGATTCTGCAGGCACGACTCGCCACGACACTTCTGGAGGTGGTGGCGTGAGCGCCCAAATGCTGCCCTCAACGGGCACTCGGCCAGAACCCGAGGGGCGCAAACTGCTCCGGATCGAAGCCCGCAACGCAGAGACGCCGATCGAACGGAAGCCACCCTGGATCAAGACTCGTGCACGATTTGGGCCGGAGTATCAGGAGGTGCGATCGCTCGTGCAAGCGGGCGGGCTCCACACCGTGTGCCAGGAGGCTGGCTGCCCGAATATCTCGGAGTGCTGGGAGGATCGCGAAGCCACCTTCCTCATCGGCGGCTCGATCTGTACGCGCCGCTGCGATTTCTGCATGATCAGCTCAGGAAAGCCGCTCGCACTTGATCGTGACGAGCCACGCCGTGTCGCCGAGTCTGTGCGCACCATGGGGCTCCGCTACGCCACAATCACGGGCGTCACGCGCGACGATCTCCCAGACACGGGTGCCTGGCTCTATGCCGAGACAATCCGGCAGATCCACGCGCTCAATCCAGGCTCGGGAGTCGAAGTGCTTGCGGATGACCTCGGCGGACGGCCCGAGGATCTGGAGCAGGTGTTCGATGCCGCACCGCAGGTGTTCGCGCACAACATCGAAACGGTGCCACGAATCTTCAAGCGGATCCGGCCCGGCTTTCGCTACGAACGCTCGCTCGGGGTGATCAGCCTCGCCCATGCAGCCGGCATGGTCACCAAGTCAAACCTGATCCTGGGCATGGGCGAGACCAGGGCCGAGATTACTGACACTATGCAGGAGCTCCACGACGCAGGGTGCGACATCCTTACGCTCACCCAGTATCTTCGCCCGTCACAGTTGCACCACCCCATCGATCGCTGGGTGCGCCCCGAGGAGTTCGTCGAGCTGAAGGCCGAGGCCGATGCAATCGGCTTCGCCGGCGTGCTCGCCGGCCCGCTCGTACGCTCGTCGTATCGGGCCGGCAGGCTCTGGGCTGCCACCATGGCAAAGCAGGGCAGGCCGGTGCCGGAGGCTCTCACACACCTGTCAGAGCGCGCAGCGACCGAGTTCCCGCAAGCCGTGTAGCGCTGTCGCTACCCCACCGGATCAGGGGTCAGGAGGTGGAGTTCACGCAGCACTGCAAGCACGCGCTCGTGCCGGTTAAAGGTGTACAGGTGCACGGACGGGGCGCCGCCGGCGAGCAACTGGCGCGCCAGTTCGACCGTGTGCTCCACGCCGAGTTCTGGTGCGTATCCACCGGCAGCTTCCATCTCGCGCGTCAACTCTTCCGGCGCCTGCCTTCCCGCGAGCTCGGCCACTTTGCGCAGCTGTGCACTCGTCGAGACGGGCATCAGACCAGGCAACACGGGGATCCGGAGTCCGGCGCGCTGAGCGTCACTCACAAACGAGAGATACTCTTCCGCACGGAAAAACAATTGCGTGATCGCGAACTGTGCTCCAGCTTCCTGTTTCGCGATCAGCCAGTCGATGTCTTCCGCGCGGGATCGAGCCAGCGGGTGGCCGTTCGGGTACGCGGCAACCGCAGTGCGTCCGACGCTTGTCAGCGCGGGGCGCTCGGCGCGGGCCTCGGCCACGAGCTCAACCAGTTCGAGCGAGCTGAGCGATCCAGCAACTGCGGGATCCGCCTCCGTCAGTCCTCGCGGTGGGTCCCCGCGCAGCGCGAGGAAATCGTGGACCCCGGCATCCATGATGCTGTGGATCGCAGCGCGCACAGTCGCTCGATCCTCACCCACTGTGGTGAGGTGCGCGAGCGGAAGCGCGTCCGTGTGATCTCGCAGGTACTTCAGGAGGTCGACTGAAGCATCACGGTTAGAACCGTTGGCACCATAGGTTACCGAGATGAAGTCCGGGCCGGCCGCCGAGAGGTGCTGCACGGCGTGGCCGAGTGCGAGCGCGGCAGCACCGCTTCGCGCAGGGAACACCTCGAACGAGAATCTGGCGCGCGTCGGCGCACTGCCGGTGAGCAGCGGGGAGGTCATGCAGCACCTCCTGCCGGGTGTGGGGCGGTCCCGGATCCGGGCACCGAATCCTCGGCAGCCACAGAGCCAGCCGCCGGACCCTGGTGCGGCGTCGCAGCGCGAGGCACCGCTTGTCCTGTCGCTCCATAGCCAGCATAGGAGAGCGGCTCTGCTGCGGCAGCGCCAGCAAGTTCGGTCGACGCGAGCGCAGTGCCGCGCACGCGCGCAGCGATCTTCGCAAACGCAACATCTCTGGCGAAGTCGGGCGACCCGTGCCGCGGCTTCTCATCGATCAGGTAGGGAGAGAACCCGCAATCGTCGGTCGACCCGAGCAATTCTGCGGGGATGAAGCGCGCAGCCCGCACGAGCTGGTCCCGGATCCCCTCAGCTGTTTCTAGCTTCGGGTTCGTGGGGTTTGTGACGCCGAGCAGCACTCGGGGTGCCTGCCCAGCGCCGCGCGCCCGTCCGCGCAGCTGGCGGCCAACGAGTCGCGCGACGCGATCTGGCTCCCGCTCCCCCAGCCTGCACCAGGAAATACCCCGCTTCGATCTGGAACAGCTCAGGGAGCAGCTCTGCATAGTCGACGTCAGCACTGTGCGCTGAGTCATTGTCGTTCCCCGGGCACGTGTGCACGCCCACCGCGGCGCGCTGCTCGGGCGTGAGTCGATCCAGCACCCTGTTGATGAGCGCGATGAAACCCCCGAGGGCTTCCGGCCCCGCCCACGGAGCACGCACATCGCGCCGCAGTGCGAGTCTGCCCTCGGTGAAATCAATCGACACGCGTGATGCGCCCGCGGCAAAGCTCCGTCTGATGTCTTCTGCGCAGCCGGCGACGACGTCCTCCAAGAAGTCCTCGCGCGAATACTCGCCAAGCCCCTCCGCGGGCACCATCAATGAGAGCATTGATGGCGAGATCACGGCCTGTTTCAGCGGCAGTTCCGTCAGTGCACGCGCCGCAGCAACATCAGAGGCTGCCCAAGCTTGGAACGCGAACGGTGCGCGCGCCAGACTTGGGATCACCCGGTGGTGACCATCGGCGAACACGGCGAACACTGGACCGGCTGAGACGTCAGCGGTGCCGAGCGGGTAGCTCGCGAAGCTTTGTCTGCGCTGCTCCCCGTCGCTCACGATCGGCGAACCGGTCGCTGCAAATCGAGCCAGAGTATCGGCCACGGCACGATCCTGCTCCGCCGTGAGTTCCTCCTGAGAAGCAAGTCCGGTCTCCGCATCGAGCACGACGCGTTGCAGATTCGAGGGTCGTGGGAGCGACCCGACGGCCTCCGTGGGGAGGCCGGAACCCGGCCAGGGTGCGGCCGGGGCCGGCCGATCCTGCGGAGTCTCCGCCTGGTCGGTCACTGGAAGCTCCCCGGCTGCACCCTGCGTCACGGCGCTACGCTCCGCGGACGGCGCGGGCCGCCTGCACGAGGTTAGTGAGACTCGCGACGGTCTCCTCGTAGCCGCGGGTCTTGAGCCCGCAGTCGGGGTTGACCCAGAGCTGCTCTCCCGGGATCCGAGCAGCGGCGAGCTGGATCAGTTCGGTCTGCTCGGCCACGCTCGGGACGCGCGGCGAGTGGATGTCGTAGACGCCCGGCCCGATTCCGCGCGAATAGCCATGATCGCCGAGCGGTTCGACGACGTCCATGCGGCTGCGCGCGGCCTCGATACTCGTCACATCAGCGTCGAGACCATCGACCGCGTCAATGATTTCACCGAACTCGGAGTAGCACAGATGTGTATGGATCTGCACCTCGCTCGCGGCTCCAGCGGTGGCGAGCCGGAACGCACCGACTGACCAGTCGAGGTAGGCGGCCTGACGGTCGGCGTCGAGCGGGAGCAACTCGCGCAGCGCGGGCTCGTCGACCTGGACAATCTTGATCCCTGCCTCAACGAGGTCATTGATCTCGTCACGCAGCGCAAGTGCGACCTGGCTAGCGGTGTCTGCGAGCGGCAAATCATCACGCACGAAGGACCAGGCGAGGATCGTCACGGGGCCCGTCAGCATGCCCTTGACCGGACGCTCGGTGAGCGACTGCGCGTACACTGACCACGCCACCGTCATGGGCGCCGGGCGGGACACATCACCCCACAGAATCGAGGGACGCGTGGCGCGCGTGCCGTAGGACTGCACCCAGCCGTGCTCGGTGACTGCGAAACCGTCGAGCAACTCGGCGAAGTACTGCACCATGTCGTTGCGCTCGGCCTCGCCGTGCACGAGCACATCGAGACCGATCTCCTCCTGGAGCCGGATGACACGCTCGATCTCGGCGCGCAGGAAGCCGTCGTAAGCCGCCTGATCGATCTCTCCACGAGCGAATGCCGCGCGGGCCACACGAATCTCGGACGTCTGCGGGAAGGAACCGATCGTGGTGGTGGCCAGCTCGGGGATGTTCAGAGCGCGCTGCGCGTCTCGGCGGTCTCCCTCTGGGGCGCGGTCTCGGTCTGCTGCGGTCACCGCTGCAGCACGATCCCGGATCGCGGCCGTGCTGACACCGGGGGCAGCAGCACGATCAGCGAGCACCGCGTCAACTTCAGCCAGTTCTGCTTCCACCGATGCCGCGTCGTTCAGGCCCTTCGCGAGGATCGCCACCTGCTCGACCTTCTGATCGGCAAACGCGAGCCAGCTGCGCAGCCGAGCGTCAAGCTTCGTCTCGTCCGAGACGTCGTGCGGGACATGCTGCAGACTGTTGCTCGTGCCAATCACGGTCGCGATGCCCGCGTCTTGCAGTCGTGTGGCGGTGGCAAGCGCAGCGCGGAGGTTCGTCCGCCAGATGTTCCGGCCGTCGACCACGCCGGCAACGAACTGTGTGCCTTCGAACGCGGCAGCGAGCGAGCCGTCCGCGAGCTCGGACTCCGGGAGGGAACCCCGCACGAGATCGGCCTGCACAGCTTCGATGGGCAGCGCCGCAAGACGGCTGAGCGCTGCGGCCGAGTCGCCGTACGGTGCGGTCAGCAAGATCGCAGGGCGCGCCGACGCACCGCCGAGCGTGGCGTACGTCCGCTCAACAAGAGCAAGGATCTCGGCGCGTGGCACGGAGAGCGAGTCGGAAACGAGCGCCGGCTCGTCCAGTTGCACCCAAGCAGCTCCGGCCGCCGCAAGATCAGCGAGAAGCTGGGCATACACCGCAACAATCTCGTCGAGGCGATCGAGCGGAGCGAAGCCCTCTCCCGCGGCGTCAGACGCCTTCGCCAGCAGAGCGTAGGTCACCGGTCCGACGAGCACGGGGCGAGACTCAATCCCCTGCTCTTTCGCCTCGGCGAGGTACGAGACGAGTGCTGCCGAGTTCGCGGCGAGCGGGGTCTGTTCATCGAGCTCGGGAACGCTGTAGTGGTAGTTCGTGTCAAACCACTTGGTCATCTCGAGCGGTTGGTGATCCTTGTCGCCGCGCGCAAGCGCGAACGTTGCCGTGAGGTCGCTGCTTCCCACCGCGTCAGCGAAGCGGTGCGGGATCGCACCGAGCGCGATCGTCGCGTCGAGCACCTGGTCATAGAAGCTGAAACTCTCGGGCACGGCACCGCCGGTCGCGGGCAGGCCGAGCTCAACGAGGCGCGTGCGCGTTGCCGCACGCAGTTCGCGTGCGGTCTCTCCCAGCTGGGCTTCGTCCGTCGCGCCCTTCCAGAACGATTCGATCGCGCGCTTCAGTTCGCGGCGCCGACCGATCCGGGGGTACCCGAGGATCGTTGCGTTGGGAAGTGGCGTGACGGTCTGGGACGGTGCAGGCTGCGAAGTTGCAGTCATGGGGTGTTCCTCCGGGATCGTGCGGGGGCGGACGACGGCCCGGCGTGATCCCGGGCACCTCACAGCTAACCCTGCCCGGGCGCGCTCCGCACGAATGTTGCGCTGTGTGAACTACGTAGTGTTACGGAGCGAGTGTCACATCGGGTCGGCACGAGGCCCACTCGCGTGTCCACTACGGCTAGGCTAGCGGTGTTGACCGTGGGGGCCGAAGAAAGCACAGCAATGGCACACCAGGCAGCCCCGACCGGCGAAATTCACGAAGTCGGCATCGCAGACATCTTCTTTTCCACCACGGATCGCCGCGGTGTGATTGAGCATGCGAACGATCTCTTCGTCTCGTTTTCCCGCTTTGAACGGGTCGAACTGATCGGTTCCCCGCACGCAATGATGCGGCACCCTGACATGCCAGGAGCCGTCTTCCACGAGATGTGGGCCGCGCTGCTCGCCGGACGGCCGTTCGCCGGCCACGTCACCAACCTTGCGGCCGACGGCAGCACCTATTCGGTCTACGCAACGGTCACACCGCTCAGTACCGGGGGCTTTCTTTCGGTCAGGATTCGCCCGATGGACGAGGCTCAGGCCGCGATGGCGCGGGACCTGTACCGAGATCTGCTGGCGTTTGAGACAGGATTGCGCGCGGTTGGCGTGACGCGCCGCGCGGCCGCCGAGCGCGGGGCGGCGAAGTTCACCGAGTTGCTCTCGGTGGCTGGATTCCCCTCACTCACGGCGCTGCAGCAGCACACACTTCCGCGGGAAGTCGCGAGGTTTGAGCGGCGCTCAGATCCACTGCCCCACCGCCCGGATGCCACAGGAGAAGTTGCGGAACTTCTCGCGACGGTCACCGAAGTGGATGCGGTGCTGAGTTCATCTTCGCTGCAACAGCGCCACCTCGCCACTCTCTCAACCTCGCTGCAGCGCGTCGGCAGCCAGCTGCAGCGCGAGCTCGAGGCAACCTCGCGCAATATCGGGCAGATCACGGCCCTCGCCGGGTCGAGCACGGCGCCGCCCGATCTCTTCGAGCCGCTGACGATCTGGGCGCAGATGCAGGGGCTGATCCAGAGCTACACTGTTGACCTCATCGCGGTGCTGCGCCGGCTCGACGAGAACAGTGCGGAGCATCGCTTCCGGGTCGCCCTCGCGAAGCTCCACACTCGAATGATGGCGTCGTTCGTGATCGAACGTATCGACGCACCGGATCGACAGAAAACGCAGACGACGGCAATCTCGCTGCTTGCCGAGTCGCTGCGCCTCGGACTCACAGAAATGAATGAACACGCAGTTGCACACCGTGCGCTCACCGCCGAGACCGTCGCTGCAATCACCAAGTCGGAGTCAGTGCTCGCAATCCCTCGCGAACTCCTGGTGAATTGGAACCAGCAGCTCGCCGGGATCGAGCTCTCATCAGAAATGCAGCGGCTTGCGCACGACGTGACCGAGTCGATCACGCAGCTCGGTGAGACGCTCGCAGAGCTCCAGGGCGTGGTGTCCCTGTGCGGCAGGATCGGCGCCGAGAGCGACGCTGAGGAACTGTTGGGTCTTGTCGCGCGGATCGATCCGGTCCATACCCCACGACACTAGGTGCGGATGGTGCTGACGTGGCGTGAGCCGCAGCACCCGCTACTGCAGGTAGTCCGTCAGCTTCGAGAGCATCTCCTCAGTGACGAAGGCGCGCACCCGCGTGCCCTCGGCAACATACTCAGTCTCCATCACTCGGTTGCGCTCGTGCATCTCAGCAACGAGCTCACCGCGGTCATACGGCACGATCACGGTGACCTCGCGGTCCGGAATGGGGAGCGCACTGTGCACTCTCCGGGTGAGCTCCGCAATCCCCTCGCCGGTCCGCGCCGAGACGAACACCGCGTCCGGCACCAAGCCGTGCAGCACCATCCGCTGCGACTCGTCAATCAGATCGGCCTTGTTGAACGCAACGATCTCGGGGATTCCCTGTGCGTCGACCTCAGCGATGACCTCGCGCACGGTGCGCAGCTGTGCCTCCGGATCCGGGTGGGAGCCGTCGACCACGTGGAGGATCACGTCGGCCTCCCCGACTTCCTCGAAGGTCGAACGGAACGCTTCAACCAGCTGGTGGGGCAGCGCTCGCACAAAACCGACGGTGTCGGTGAAGGTGAATTGGCGCCCGTCGTCAGTCTCGGCGTGCCGCACAGCGGTGTCGAGTGTGGCGAACAGCTGGTTCTGCACCAACTCCTGCGTTCCGGTGAGGCGGTTGAGCAGACTCGACTTCCCAGCGTTCGTATACCCGGCGATCGCGACAGAGGGCACCTCCGCACGCTTCCGGTTAGCGCGCTTCGCTGCGCGGGCAGGGCCCATTTCTTTGATCTGTTTGCGGAGCTTCGCCATGCGCGTGTGGATCTTACGCCGGTCAAGTTCCATCTTGGTCTCGCCTGGGCCACGGGACCCCATACCTGCGCCCGCAGAACCGACCTGGCCACCTGCCTGCCTCGACATCGAGTCGCCCCAGCCGCGCAGACGGGGCAGCAGATACTGCAACTGCGCGAGCTCGACCTGAGCTTTGCCTTCGCGGCTTTTCGCGTGCTGGCTGAAGATGTCGAGGATCACCGCGGTGCGGTCGATCACCTTCACCTTGACGACGTCCTCAAGCGCGCGCCGCTGGGAGGGAGCGAGTTCCGTGTCAGCGATAACCGTGTCGGCGCCGACCGCCGCGACGAGCTCGGCGAGTTCTTGCGCTTTCCCCTTGCCAAGGTAGGTGGCCGGATCGGGGTTCGCGCGGCGCTGCAATAGGCCGTCGAGCACCTCAGCGCCCGCAGTCTCCGCAAGCGCAGCCAGTTCGCGGAGCGAGTTCTCTGCGTCATCGGTCGACTTCTGCGAGTAAATCCCGATCAACACCACATTCTCGAGCCGCAGCTGGCGGTATTCCACCTCGGTCACGTCTTCGAGCTCGGTGGAGAGCCCAACAACGCGGCGGAGCGACGCGCGATCCTCGCGCTCCATCCGGATAGCGTCGAGATCGGCGCCGAGCTGATCGTGTGACTCGTCGCCCAGTGCCAGCGCCCCGCCGGTGAGATCCCGGATCACGGTCGCCGATTCCGACGCGCTGGCGCGCGACAGCACGCGATCCAACGGATCGGAGGAACGGGCAGCAGTTTCCACCGCGGCCTCGACCGTCGAATCCTCAGTCGTCGTCTGGTCTGGGTCTACAGGAGAGCGTTTCGTCATGTGACCTCTCAGTGTACGCCGGGCGCGTCAGCTGCGCACGGGTCGTTCGCCGTGGGCGCAGGCCGGAGCAACGGCCGCGGCCTGCGATACTGGTCACGTGACCCAGCACTACTTTTCTGAGAGCCCAGCAGGCGACTTCCGCCCCCGAGACATCGAGGTCGAGCTCGCCGGCGCGCCACGCAAGGTCCGCACTGCCGGCGGAGTCTTCAGTCCTGAGCACCTCGATCGCGGTACGGAGATCTTACTCAAGACGCTCGCACGCGAGCGCGAACGGGGCCGAGAGCACGCCGCCGAGCACGATCCCGACTCCGAGCTGCGCGGTGGCGCGGTGCTCGATCTCGGCTGTGGCTGGGGTCCGATTGCGCTCGCAGCTGCGCTTGAGACTCCGGAACGTGAGGTGTGGGCGATCGACATCAATGAGCGCTCACGTGAGCTCACTCGCACGAACGCGGCGATGCTCGGGATCACGACGGTGCGAGTTGCCGCGCCTGAGGAGGTCCCAGCAGCAGTGACGTTTGCGGAGATTCGCTCCAACCCGCCGATCCGGATCGGCAAAGCGGCGCTGCACGAGCTCCTCACCCAGTGGCTGCCGCGCCTCGCCCCGGGCGGTGTGGCGCACCTCGTCGTCGCGAAGCACCTCGGCGCAGATTCGCTGCAGCGCTGGATCGCAGAGACCTTCTCTGAACTCGCTGTCGAGCGCGTCGCCCGCGACAAGGGCTTCCACGTTATACGGGCGGTCCGCTCGGAGCGCTGATGGCCTCCGTCCGTCGCCGCTAAGCGTCCGGGAGTTCGATCTGGCCGGAGTAGACGAGCTGGGCTGGGCCGTTGAGCGAGACGTGCTCGCCCTCCTCAGTCGGGAACATTCTCACCGCGAGGCGCCCGCCTGGCACGTCAACACGCCAGTGGTTCGGCATCCCTTCGCCGCCCCAGTGCCGGAAAGCGAGCGCCGCGGCAGCCGTGCCCGTGCCGCAGGACAGCGTTTCGCCGACCCCGCGCTCGTGCACGCGCATCCGGATTCGTGCGACTCCGTCTGCGATCAGCGGCTCTTCCGGCACCACAAACTCGATGTTTGCACCCTCCGCAGCGGCAGGCTCAAGCGCCGGCGCCCGATGCAGATCGAGACCGTCAAGCTCGCTTGCATTCGCGAGCGCGGTCACCACGTGAGGGTTCCCGAGGTCGATCCCAAGCCCTGGCCGCGCAACGTCAAGACCCTGTGCGGCAACAAGTCGCTCTCCGGCGAGGCGCCAGCGGCCCAAGTCCACGGTGTACCCGCTCACTCCGGCGAGCACGTCCTTCACTCCGGCACGTGTGCCGATTGGCAGTGTGTCACGCCGCTCCGGCGCAACAAGGCCCTCAGTGATCAGGTAGTGCGCGTACACCCGGATCCCATTCCCGCACATTTCAGCGGGAGTACCGTCGGCATTCCAGTAGTCCATGAACCACTCGGCTTCCGGCTCCTCCGCGAGACTGGCCGCCCCCTCGGGCAGCGCACGGGAGCGCACTGCGCGGATCACGCCGTCGGCGCCGATACCAGTGTGCCGATCGCACAGGAAGCGGATCTGCGCTGGGGTGAGCGCGCACTCGCCGTCGGGATCGGTGAAAAGCACGAAGTCGTTGCCCGTGCCATGGCCCTTGGTAAAGGCGAGCGTCGTCATGTGGACAGTCTACGGGGACTGAGCCTCCGGGACTCTCTGCTGGATCGGCTGCAGGATCAGCTGTCGAGGCGCTTTCCGCGCACCAGCACCTCCGCGTCCTCGTAGCCGAGTGCATCGTAGTAGCTGAGCACGCCGTCGTTCTCGGAACGCACCATGAGCTGGACTTTCGGGCAGCCCATCGCACTGAGCCTGGTCTCAGCCTCCGCGACAAGCGCGAGTCCGATCCCCTGGCCCGAGCGATCCGCCGCACTCGCGAGGTAGTAGAGCCAGCCGCGATGGCCGTCGTAGCCGGCCATCACGGATCCGACAACGGCGTTTTGATCCGCGGCAACGAGGAAGAGCTCCGGCTGCACGCTGAGCTTACGCAAGATGTCTGCTGCCGGATCATTCCAGGGCCGCGTGAGGCCGCGCGCGTGCCACAGCGCGATGACCTGTTCAGTGTCGGAAACGACGAACTCGCGGATGGTGAACGGCATACGGGGTCCTCTCGGGGGTTTCGGATCCCCGAGCGTATCAGCGCAGGCGCAGCAATCCGACACCACCCGCAAGCTGTTACGTTGAGGCAATGAACCCGTCGGCAGCGCACAACAACACCCAGCTCTCACCCACCGACCTGAGGCTTCTTCGGCGCTGCATTGCGCTCGCAGCGCAGGCGCTCACTGACGGGGACGAGCCGTTTGGGTCGGTGCTGCTCGATGACAGGGGCGAGATCCGCTTCGAGGATCACAATCGCGTCGCTCGCGGCGACGCCACACGGCATCCCGAGTTCGAGATTGCGCGCTGGGCCGCGGAGCACCTCACTCCGGAAGAGCGTGCGGCGAGCACCGTGTATACCTCGGGTGAGCACTGCCCGATGTGCGCGGCAGCCCACGGCTGGGTGGGTCTTGGCCGGATTGTCTACGCCGCGAGTACCGCACAGCTCTCAGCCTGGATGAGCGAGTGGGGCATCGCACCAGGCCCTGTCGCTGCGCTCTCGATCCAGACCGTGATTCCCGGCGTACCTGTGTCTGGCCCGGCCCCGGAGCTCACTGCAGCCATACGCGCCCTCCATGCCGCACACTACGGCATCATCACGCAATAGTGTGCGGCACGGAGCGTGCACCGCGGGCTCGACGAGGGTGGACGACCACAGCAGACGCTTGACGTACTATGACTGACGTAGTATGTTCGTCATAGCAAATCACCCCACCTCGTCAGGAGTCACCATGATCGGAGCAGATGCGATCCGCGGGTACGTGGATCTCATGGTGCTATCGCTACTGCGCTCGGGACCGTCGTATGCGTACGAACTCGCACAGCGCATCAGCGCGGTCACCGGAGCGGACTACGCGATCAAACAGACCACGCTCTACTCCGCGGTCAAACGGCTCGAGGCGAGCGAACTCGTGAGCTCCTTCGCGAACGTGTCCCCCTCAGGCAAACCACGCACCTACTACCAAATCACGACCGCTGGCATTGAGCATCTTGATCAAAAGGTCGCCGAGTGGCACCGCACCAAGTCCGTCGTCGACCGATTCATCGAAGGAGTCGAACTGTGAACATCATCATCAGTTACCTAGACACCATGTTCAGCGCATACCCCGAGACCCCTCGCCTCCTCGAGGCCAAGGCTGAGCTCCAAGGCATGATGGAGGACGCCTACACGAGCCTCCTCGCCGAGGGGCGCTCCGAGAACGAGGCAGTGGGCCAAGTCATTCGTGATTTCGGCAACCTGGCGGAAGTCGCGCCTGAACTCGGAATCACGACAGAGCTCAACCCGATCGCCGCTCCAGCGCTTGCCGCACCAATGCCCGCGGCATCAGCGCCCGCTGCAGCACCAGAGCCGCCCCGGCACCCACCCGTCACCATGTCCGAGGCGCGCGAGTACGCTGATGCGAGGCAACGCATCCGGTACCGGGTTGCGCTCGCAGTCGCGCTGTTTGTGGTCTCCCCGGTCGCCCTTGTCGTGCTTCCCACCGCCGCTCGCGCCGGAGTAGCCGGGGTCACCGACGGTGTCGCGAGCCTGATCGGAATCGTCACCCTCTTCGCGTTCGTTGCAGCTGGCGTCCTGACCCTTGTCAGCACCACACACGAGCTGGCCGCATTCGCGCGCATCACCGAGGGCCGCTTCACCCCGGACCCCGTCGTCTCAGCCTGGGCTACCGAACTGAGACAGCAGCACGAACGCACGCGAACCCGCGCACTGCAGGTGTCCGTGCTGCTCTGGATTCTCTCACCGGTCCCGGTCATTGCGTTCTCATTCCTTGATGGTCTCCCGAATGAGAATCTCTGGATCGTCTGCGGCGTCGCGGCCATGCTTGCGTTCGTCGCGACCGGCCTCTTCGTCCTCCTCCCGAACGCCTGGGCATACTCAGTCGCGGAGCGCCTGACCGGAGCGGAGGCTGCGCAAGAAGCGGCGAAAGCGGAAGAGCATGGAATTGTGGGAGTGATCGCCTCGTTCTATTGGCCACTTCTCACCGCCATTTATCTCGGCTGGAGCTTCATCGGCAACGCCTGGGACCAGTCCTGGATCCTCTGGCCAGTAGGTGCCGTGCTATTCGGCGCGATTGCCGCAGGGGCGGGCGCACTTGATACGTACCGCAAGAATCAGCGCCGCTGAGGCGGGTGGCCGCGTCGAGTGCCGGATCTGGCTACGCCCAGCCCTGCTTAGCTGAGATCCGGCAGCTCGCCAGCTGCTTGCCACGCCACCTCGGCGTAGCGCCGAAACCAGCTCACCTGCCGCCGCGCATAGCGACGAGTCAACGCCTGCGTCTCAGCGATCGCTTCCTGCTCGGTCATGCGACCCTGCAGCTGCGCCAGTGCTTGGGCGTAACCGATGGCGCGCGAGGCGGTCTTGCCCTCGGTAATCCCTGCAGGAATCAACCGGGCGACTTCTTCCACCAGCCCGTCTGCCCACATATCCAGTACTCGCTGGTCGAGCCGGGCCACCAGCTCGGGGCGATCACAGTGCACACCGATAATTCGTGTCGATGTATGCCACAGCTGGGGGGCTGCAGGCAGCGTGGTCTGAGCATCGCCGCCGAGCATCGCGACTTCGAGCGCGCGCACAACGCGACGCGGGTTCCGTGAGTCGACGGTCGCAGCTGCAGCCGGTGCAAGCTCTGCAAGTCGCGCCAGGAGTGCATCCGTCCCACCGCTTGCGAGTTCACTCTCGAGGCGCGCGCGGAGTTCCTCATCGCGAGGCGGGAACTGGAAGTCGAAGATGGCACTCGATACGTAGAGCCCAGACCCGCCAACGAGGATCGCATCTGCCCCTCGTGCGTGGATCTCGGCGATCGCGCCACGGGCCGCAGGCTGGTACCACGCGACGGTGGCCTCAGTAGCAGGGCGTAGCGCGTCAAAGAGGTGGTGTGGGATCCCGCGCCGCTCCCCCAGCGGGAGCTTCGCAGTTCCGATGTCCATGCCGCGATACAACTGCATGGCGTCGGCGTTCACGATCTCGGCGGGCCGTCCGCTTCGTGCCAGTGCTTCCGCGAGGTCAAGCGAGAGCGCTGACTTGCCGGTGCCCGTCGCCCCGACCACCGCCCAGAGGCGAGGCTGAGCGGTGACCCCGCTCATCGGATGCGGAGCGTTGGCAGACCGAGGTTCACGGCGCGCGGCGTCGTGGCACCGGCCGGGGCTGGGACCCCACAGCTCTCCGCTTGGCGCCGATCCCACGCATCTCCAGCGCGGGTGCGTCGCACTGCGTAGACGCCTGGGACCTCGTCAGCAATATTGAAGTGCGGTGCCGCCGCCGTGATCTGCACGGTGACGACATCGCCTGGTCGCGGCTCCTCCGCGCCTTCGGGCACTGCGAAGTGGATCAGGCGATTGTCTTCTGCCCGTCCGGTGAACCGGCGGGAGGCCGCGTCTTTCCTGCCCTCGCTTACGCCAGTGAGTACGTGCACCGTGCGCCCGATCTGGGCTTGGTTCTCTTCGAGGGAGAGCCGTTCCTGCAGGGCGTGCAGCCGCTCGTAACGCTCCTGCACAACTTCCTTTGGCACCTGGTGTTCCATCGTGGCGGCCGGCGTGCCGGGCCTGATCGAGTACTGGAAGGTGAAGGCACTGGAGAAGCGTGACGCCTCGACGACGCGCATGGTCTCTAGGAAGTCCTCTTCGGTTTCTCCGGGGAAGCCGACGATGATGTCGGTCGTAATTGCGGCATCGGGGATCTGGGCCCGCACATCGTCGAGGATCCCGAGAAACTTCTTGGACCGGTAGGAGCGACGCATAGCTTTGAGCACCGTGTCGGATCCTGACTGCAGGGGCATGTGCAGTGAGGGCATTACATTGTGGGTCTCCGCCATCGCAGCGATCACGTCGCCGGTGAATGCTGCGGGGTGCGGGCTCGTGAAGCGGACGCGCTCCAGGCCCTCGATCTCGCCCATTGCCCGGAGCAGCTTCCCGAAGGCCTGGCGATCGCCGAACTCGACGCCGTAGGTGTTCACGTTCTGCCCAAGCAGCGTCACCTCGATGGCACCGTCGTCGACAAGAGCCTGCACTTCGGCAAGCACATCGCCCGGTCGGCGGTCTTTCTCGGTGCCGCGAAGCGATGGCACGATACAGAACGTGCAGGTGTTGTTGCAGCCGACTGAGATCGACACCCAGCCGCTCGAAGCCGAGTCACGCTTCGTGGGAAGCGTTGACGGGAACACTTCGAGCGCTTCGAGGATTTCTACCTGCGCTTCTTCGTTGTGACGTGCACGCTCGAGCAGCGCGGGAAGAGACCCCATGTTGTGCGTACCAAAGACGACGTCCACCCACGGGGCCTTCTCAACGATGGTGCCCTGATCCTTCTGTGCAAGGCAGCCGCCGACCGCAATTTGCATGCCCTCGCGCTCGCGCTTCACGCCGGCGAGATATCCGAGATTGCCGTACAGCTTGTTGGCGGCGTTCTCGCGGACCGCACACGTGTTGATCACGATGACGTCAGCATCTGCGGGGTCGCTCGCCGCGACGTAGCCCGCCGCGTCGAGTGAGCCCGAGAGGCGTTCGGAATCGTGCACGTTCATCTGGCAGCCGAGCGTGCGCACGCTGTAGCTGCGCGGGCTGCCGTCGGGTCGCACCGCCGCGGGCGACGGGGCGATCCGGACAGGTTCAGCGGAGGCAAGACTCATATGCACAGTTTACCGGCGACGTCTCGACCGCTCACCACGCAGCGCGGTCGTGGCGAGGTATCCGCGTGATCTGAGTACGGTTCGGCGCTCAGCCGTGCGGAGTGCTCGCCGCAGCGAACAGCCCGCACGACTGTGCGCGCAGCAGGTTTTGCACATCACAGCATGCCCCGCGAGGAGCGACACACAGGCGGTTTCAGCCGAACGTTACCACTCAACTCCAAGGCCGGAACCCGAACTTGAGGCCGGATTCTCGGAAGCTGAGGCCGGGTTCTCGGAAGCTGAGGCCGGCTAACTGAAGGCTGCCGCCTGACACCCGATTCCCAAAAGCTGACGCCGGGTCCCTGGAGGCGTGCGCCGATCTCCCTGAGACTGGCGCCAGACTCACTAGGCCGGATACCGGACTCCTCAGGCCGGACGCCAGACTCCCTGCGTCGGACGCCAGACTCCCTGCGTCGGACGCCAGACTCCCTGCGTCGGACGCCAGTTTCCTGAAGCCTGACGGGGAGCTACCGGAATCTGACGCCACCGGCTGAACCGCCGGAGCGACCGGGTGAGCCCGGCCTGCCTGAGCGGCTGCCCGCGCTACCGTCGAGCGCTGCCTTGACCGCCCGGGTCGCCGGCTCCCCTGACCAGCCGCGGCGGGCGAGGAAGCCGAGCAGTCGACGCTCGGCCACCTGACGTTCGAGTCCTCCGAGCTTCGCAGCGCGCGCTTCCGCGGCGTCACGCAGCAACGAGTATTCTTCACTCTCGTCAAGCTCTCCGAGCACTTCATCGATCACTGCATCAGGCAGCCGTCGATCGCGCAGCTTTACACGGATCTGGGCTCGGCTCGCGCGCTTGCTCGTCCGCAGTTTCTCGGTGACGGTACGGGCGAGCCCGACATCGTCAAGATAGTGACTGTCGCGAAACTCGTCAATCAGGATGTCGACATCGTTTGCCGAGTGCTCGAGCCGCAGCAACTCCTCACGAAGCTCCCCGCTCGATCGGGCACGCCTCGCGAGCAATCGCACTCCGTCTTCATAGGCGATACGCGCGGCGTCTCCTGCAGACTCCTCCGCGACCTCCTCCGCATCGCGGTCCCTCACAAGCGCCGCCTCAATGGTGCGAGCGAGTGCCGCGACTGGCTCAGGCACGATCCCAGATCCAGGTGTATCGTCAGATTCCGGAGGCGCCGGAGCACTCGGGACGAGGCTGAGCACCGCTCGCTGCGGTGCGGACTGCTCGACTGAGCCCTCTTCCGCGTCCACGTCTGCGGCTGCGGCTGCGGCTGCGGCTGCGGCTGGATCAGTGTCTACGCCCTGTGCTGGATCAGTGCCTACGCCCTGTGCTGGATCAGTGCCTACGCCCTGTGCTGGATCAGTGTCTACGTCCTGTGCTGGATCAGCATCCTCGAGGCCGGCACGATCGCCGTCATCTCCGTCAACGTCCGCGGTGGTGTTGCCCCAGGCACGCTGCCGCAGCATGCCTCGGAGCTCGATGACCTCGGCAAGGTCAGGACGATCCTCCCCACCTCCTGGAGTGGGTGCGCCAGGAGGTGGGAGAAAGCGGACGGCCATGTGCCTACGCGCTCGCGCGCTGCTCGGCGTCGGCCTTCGCTGCCGGCGCGGCCTTTGCCGCGGGGGCAGTCTTCGCCGCCGCGTCCACCTTGGCACCAGCTTTCGCCGGGGGCGTCACTTCGGCAACAGCAGCTTCTGTACGTCCGTTGACGCCGAGCTTGGTGAGGATCTTCTCCTCGATCTCAGCAGCCATCTCGGGGTTCTGGATCAGGAAGCGCCGCGCGTTCTCCATGCCTTGGCCGAGCTGATCGCCGTCGTAGGTAAACCAGGCGCCGCTCTTCTTGATCAGTCCCTGCTCCACGCCGTAATCAATCAGCGAGCCTTCCCGTGAGATGCCAATTCCATACAGGATGTCAAACTCGGCCTGTTTGAAGGGCGGGGCCATCTTGTTCTTCACTACTTTGACGCGGGTGCGGTTGCCCACCGCGTCAGTGCCGTCTTTCAGCGTCTGAATGCGACGAATGTCGAGGCGCACGGAGGCGTAAAACTTCAGCGCCTTCCCGCCAGAGGTGGTCTCCGGGCTACCGAAGAAGACTCCGATTTTCTCGCGCAACTGATTGATGAAGATACAGGTGGTCTTCGTGGCGTTGAGGCTGCCGGTGATCTTGCGCAGCGCCTGCGACATCAGACGAGCCTGCAGACCGACGTGGCTGTCCCCCATCTCACCCTCGATTTCCGCCTTCGGCACGAGCGCCGCGACGGAGTCGATGACGACGAGGTCGACAGACCCGGAGCGGATCAGCATGTCAGCGATCTCAAGCGCCTGCTCACCCGTATCGGGCTGCGCGACAAGCAGGGCGTCAATATCAACACCGAGCTTCTTCGCGTATTCAGGGTCGAGCGCGTGCTCGGCATCAATAAACGCCGCGATGCCGCCCGCGCGCTGCGCGTTGGCGATGGCGTGCAGGGTGAGCGTGGTCTTGCCAGAGGACTCCGGGCCGTAGATCTCGATGATGCGACCGCGAGGAAGCCCGCCAATCCCGAGCGCGACGTCCAGCGCCACTGACCCGGTGGGGATGACCTCGACAGCGGCACGTTCCTGGCTGCCCATGCGCATGATCGCGCCCTTGCCGAAGTTTCGATCAATCTGCGCGAGCGCGGCTTCGAGGGCCTTTTCGCGATCTTTGGGTGATGCTGCCATGTTCTTGCTCCTTGGTGTGTGCGGCTGCGCCGCGGCGTTGCTGCCTACCGACTGTCTCGACCCCGTGTGGGGCAGACAAGGCACTGGTGTGTTCGTGTTTCTCACCATAGAACCGACCACCGACATTGGGACATGCGATGGGGGCAATGTGGATGAGAACGCCACGAACCTCACCTGTGGACGAAGTTAGCACCGATCGAACACACTTTCGAATACGGCTCCGGCGTGTTGCGCAGCAGCCGCACGGGAGCCGCTCCGGATCCGTAGCGCGCTCACGGCGCCATCTGTGCGTGCAATCCCCGGACCGAGCTCTGGGGCGCTGGGGCCGCTACTGGGCTTCGCGCAAGCCACGCCCGTGGCGGCGTTCCACTGGCACCTGCAGGTCGACACACAGTGCCTCCCACACGTCACGCGGCGAGACTCCACGCTCGAGCGCTTCTATGGGCGTGCCCCCGACCGCAGCGAGCCAGTGGTCGCGCAGCAGCACCCCAGCGTATTCGGGGCCGAACTCTTCGGCGCACGCCAGACGAAACTCACTCAGCCTCACGCAACATCACCTGCCCCACACAAACGGCGAAGCGCCCGACCCCGAAGGGTCGGGCGCTCAAACCGCGCTGCTCGCGCGCGGAAGCTTCCTTCCGGCACGAGCCTAGGAGACGAGCTCGGGCGCGTAGCCCGAAACCAGATCTGCCGGCACCGTATCGGGAACACGGTTCGCGAGTGGGAGCGTGAGCCCCTCAACAATCGCGAGCCGCTCACTCACCTCGCCCATGATGACCGAGAGCGGTGTATCGAGCGCGTCGGCTACTGCGGCGAGGATCTCGCTCGAAGCTTCCTTCTGCCCGCGCTCCACTTCGCTCAGGTACCCCAGCGCGACACTCGCGTCTCCGGCAACCTGGCGCAGCGTGCGGCCCTTCTGTTGACGGAAGTCACGAAGCACGTCGCCGATCTCTTGACGCATCAGCACCATGTGGACCCTCCTTCACTCGCACGACCACCGGTCATGCGTCCACCCTACCCGCTTGGAGGCGATTCTACGCCGCGGGGACCCCACCCGGAATGAGTGGTGTTATTGGGAACAACTCAGACACTACCTTCTCTATTCCTGAAACTTCCCTGAACCTGAGTCTGGTCGACTCAACTTTCAGGAATTTAGGATGAAAATGATTGATTCAGGCAGAGTTCACTGCAGAGAGCAGCGCTTCTAGTGCCGCACGGACAGTCGCGGTGCGGATCGCCGACCGGTCGCCGCGCAACGTTTCGAGGCGGAACGATGTATCGTGCTCACCCGCGCTCACGCCGATCCATACTGTGCCAGCAGGCTGGCCAGTCTGGGGATCCGGATCCGGCCCTGCGACTCCCGTTGTCGCAATTCCGAGTTCAGGCTCATCCCACTCGGGCGGCTCCAGGGCCCCCTCCGCGGGGAGTGCGCACGCGCGCCGCACACCGCGCGCCATTTGCACCGCGACCGTGCCGTCAACTGGCCCGCGCCTGGAAAGGAGCTCTTGTTCCACACCCAGCAGTGAGTGTTTCAGCGCAGTGTTGTATGCAACCACTCCGCCGACGACCACGCGCGAGGCCCCTGGCACTGCCACAAGCGCGGAGAGCAGAGCACCGCCGGTCAGTGACTCAGCAACCGCAACTCGGAGACCACGCTCGGCTGCCTGCTCGATCACCTGTGTCGCGAGTTCGTGCGGAGACCGGTCCGGGGCCGGACCCCCATCCGAGGCCAACGCCCGTTCCGGAGTCTCAGCCGCGGGCACCGCTGTCCCGCCGCGACCGCACATATGCGAGCACGTAGTCAAGGCCGCTCAGGATCGTGAGCGCGACCGCGATGGTCATGGTGATGATGTTGAGCCAAATCGCCACGGGGGCCGCGGGCCCGAGCACGTCAGCGAGCGGCAGCAGCGCAAGAGTGATAGCCACGGACTGTGCGACGGTTTTCAGCTTGCCCATCCACGCCGCCGCAACGACCACATCGTGCACGATCATGAGGCGGTGGATCGTGACCGCGATCTCACGAATCAGCACGACGATCGTGACCCACCACGGCAGTTCACCAAGAATCGAGAGTCCGACAAGCGCGGCCCCGGTCAGGAACTTGTCGGCAATCGGGTCGAGCAATTTGCCCAGGTCTGTGATCAGACCGCGCGAGCGAGCCAGATAGCCGTCCCAGGCGTCCGTAGCAATCGCCACGACAAAGAATACGGCCGCGGCCCAGCGCAATGCGCCATTCTCACCGTTGTCGGCGAGCAGCATCCAGACGAAGAACGGGGTGGCGACGATGCGCGCCCCCGTGATGATATTCGGGGCATTCCAGTTGCTTGGCTTCGCGCCCGCTGCGGCATCACTCATGAGGTCAGTCTCGTCCTGTCAGGTTCCACGCGTCTTCGTCGTCGTCGCCTTCGACTTCTTCAAGCGTCGACTGGTACTTGGCAACCGGATCGTCGTAGCGGTCATCGTGCATCTGTGAGCTCGAGGTCGGCATCGCCTCAGTGAGCGGTTCCAGGACCGAAGTTTCCGGGTCACCTTCTCCGTGCCCAGCGCCCGAATCGGCAGGGGCCGTCTGAGCTTGCTGCACCGCTGGGGCAACGGGCGCAGCAGACGCGGCGGGGGCGGCAAACGGCTGCGACGGGGCCGGGCCACCCTTGAGCCGCGCCAGCATCTCTGGCAGCTGCTCGGGAGTCAAAAGCACGTCGCGTGCTTTCGATCCTTCGGAGGGCCCGACGATGTCGCGCGACTCCATCAGGTCCATGAGCCGACCGGCCTTCGCGAAACCGACCCGCAGCTTGCGCTGCAGCATCGACGTAGAGCCGAACTGTGAGGTCACCACGAGTTCGACGGCTGCGAGCAGCACCTCGAGATCGTCACCGATGTCTTCGTCGATGTCCTTCTTCTCGACGGTCTGTGCGACGTCGGAGCGGTACTCTGGCTGCGCTTGTGCCTTGACGTGCGCCACGACCTGCGCGATCTCGGATTCGTTCACCCAGGCACCCTGCACACGCATCGGCGTGGACTCACCGTTGAGCAGCAGCAGGCCGTCACCCTGACCAATGAGGCGCTCAGCACCGACCTCGTCAAGGATGACTCGGGAGTCGGTGCCAGATGCCACGGCGAACGCGTATCGGCTCGGCACGTTGGACTTGATCACGCCGGTGACAACGTTCACAGAGGGGCGCTGGGTCGCGAGCACGAGGTGGATCCCAGCTGCACGTGCGAGCTGCGTGATGCGCTGGATCGAATCCTCGACGTCGCGCGGGGCGATCAGCATGAGGTCTGCGAGCTCATCGACCACCACCAGGAGGTACGGATACGGCTTCAGCACGCGCTGGCTGCCAGCGGGCAAGACGATCCCACCTGAGCGGACCGCGTCGTTGAAGTCGTCGATGTGACGGAAACCGAAACTCGCCAGATCGTCGTACCGCATGTCCATCTCTTTCACGACCCACTGCAGCGCTTCTGCCGCCTTCTTGGCGTTCGTGATGATGGGGGTGATGAGGTGGGGAACCCCCTGATAGACCGTGAGCTCCACGCGTTTGGGATCCACGAGCACCATCCGCACTTCGGCAGGCGTTGCGCGCATCAGGATGCTCGTGATCATCGAGTTGATAAAGCTCGATTTACCTGAGCCGGTGGCACCGGCAACGAGCAGGTGGGGCATCTTCGCAAGGTTCGCGACGACGAAGCCGCCCTTGACGTCTTTGCCGACCGCGATCGTCATCGGGTGCGTGCTGCGCTGCGCACGGCTGGAGCGCAGCACGTCGCCGAGCGCGACGTTTTCGCGATCCTGGTTTGGGATTTCGATACCGATAGCGCTCTTGCCCGGGATCGGCGAGAGGATCCGGACCTCATTCGAGGCGACCGCGTACGAAAGGTTTTTGGAGAGCGCAGTCACCTTTTCGACTTTTACGCCGGGGCCGAGTTCGACCTCATACTGCGTCACAGTGGGGCCACGTGAGAAGCCGGAGACGCGCGCGTCCACCTTGAACTCCTCGAACACGCGCGCGAGCGCGGCCATGATCGTGTCGTTCGCGTCAGTGTGCGCCTTCGGGGCGTCACCAGCGGAGAGGGCGCTCGCATCGGGCAGGCGGTAGTCGGCCTGCTGGGCCGGTTCATGTGCTGGCGCAACGAGGAACGGTGCCGTGCTGGCAACCGGCTCATCTGCGGCCTCAGACGCTGGCGAGAAGTCGTCCCAAGAGTCATCGCCCAGCCCGGAGGCTGGTGCCGCTGCCACGGAACCAACCGCAGCCTCAGCCTGATCGAGTTCATCGAACAACTCAGCGGGGAACACCTCGGTGACGGGCTCAGGAGCGAGGGCCGAGTCAAACGCGACCTTGCGGGCCGGGGCATCAAGCGCAGGTGCCTCTTCGGCTCCGGAGAGCATCTCCTCAAGCGCAGCGTTGTCACTGGCATAGCCAGGATCTTCTTCCCGGCCGGAGGCGTTGCGCCGCCACCAGGGCAACGCACCCGTTTCGGCTTGCTGATCCTCGATATCGAACAGCGTTGCGTCGCTCCCCTTACGGTCCTTCTTTGCGGGGCGCGGTTCCGCAGGCACGTCACTCTCGACGACGCCAAACAGGAACGCGTACGCCTCACGAAGGCGACGCACGATCCGGCCGGGCGGCGTCTTCGTGACGATCAGGATCGAGAACAGCAGCACGAGCGAGAGCACTGGCACAGCGAACCACAGCGTCAGCGCTGCGAGCGGAGTGCCCACCATCCAGCCCAGCAAGCCACCAGCCTCCGCGAGCGCAGGCATGCCGTCGCGCGGGTTCGGCTGACCACCGTACACGTGCGTGAGGCCGGCAATCGCCGTGATCGCGAGGAAGAGGCCGATTGCAATGCGCCGATTGTCGGTGACGCTGGACGGGTGGTTAAACAGCCACAGCGCGAAGCCCATCATGATAATCGGGAGACCGAAGGCCACGCGGCCGAGCAACCCCCCGAAACTCCATGCGTCCAATTGCACCGCAACGGGGTGGCCAATCAGGAACCACTCGATCACCGCACCGGTGACGGCGAGCAGCACGAGCAGTAGCGGCACGCCGTCGCGGCGATCCTCCGGGGCAAGCGGTTCCACTCGGAACGCACGGGCGGCACCGCCGACGGCGTGCGCCAGACCGTTCCACACGCGGGTGACGACGCCCTCCGTGGGCTGCGCCTCGACGAGCACCTTCGTTTTTGCGGTCGCACGAGTGCCCGTTGCGCGGGATCCCCGCGCAGAAGGGCTACTCGATTTCGAGCGCGACGAAGCTTTACTGGCCATGTCCACTACGGTACAAGACACCACTGACACACGCGGTGTTCGGAGGCGGCGCGCCAAATATCGGACATCGGCACCACCACCGGCGCTGTGCTCCCCCAGCTAGCCGCGGCGGAGCGTGCGCACGATCTTCTTCGCGAGCGGCAGCCCCTCGGTCCAGATCTTGTAGCCGGGGCCCGGCCGGTCCCAGGACCCAGCGAGCAGGTTCTCGTGTGAGGCAAAACCCGTCTTGAACGTGGTCACACCGTCATTAATCAGGCCGCCAAAATCGTAGCGTTCAATCCCAATTGACTTCATGTGCCGGATCACGTGCCACTTCAGCGCATAGTTTGCCCGGAGCCGCTGCCCGGTCTCGTCCATGCCCCCGTAGAGCTCAAAGGCGGTGCGGTCCGACTTCGCCATGTACAGGAACGCGACTGGCTTGCCCTCGACGTACGCCGCCCACACCGGAGCGTCGTCGCCGAGCATCGTGAACGCATCGTGGTAATAGGAATCCTCGTGGAGGCCAAAATCGGCGCGCTCACTCGTCTCACGGTAGACCTCAAGGCACTCGTCGAGCTGTGCAAGGGTCTCAACGGGCCGGATCTCCATCGTCTCTTCCCGGCCAGACTTGCGGATGTACTGCCGATGCTTCTTCGACATATCGGCGAGGAGTTCATCCTCCGACTTGCGCAGATCGAGGATCAGCGTGCGCGCAGGCAGCACCGGAGTCTTCGCTTCGCGCCACTTCTCCCCGAGCGAGAACGTGCCAGCGTCCTCGTCCGGCTCGATCGACACCGCGACAGCTTTCCGTGAGCCGTGCACCCACGTGGCTACGGCCTCGGCAACCTCACCGGGAGCAGGCACCGCGGCGGGCAGATCCGGATCCCGCTCGTCCCGCGCCACGACTGGTCCGCGCGGAGCGTACACAAAGCCGCCGAGCGGGCCCGGCAGCGTGCGTGTCAGGAGCTGGCACGCCCCGACCGTCTCGCCGGATGCGTCGGACACGAGGACGCGCTCGGCACTCCAGCGGTGGGCAGACTTCAGTTCGCCCCACCCCCAGAGCTGCAACGGGTGCCCTCCGAGCTCCTTCACCGAGGCGTCCCAGCGCTCGCGGTCGGTGCATGGCGTGACAGTGAGCGTCGTGCTGGGCTGAGCCGAAGAGGTCACGAGCGGGTCCTTCCGAGTTTACGAGCCACGAAGCCGGTGAGCTCCGCGAGATCAGGGGATCGCAGTAGCCGCAGTGCTCCGAGGTAGACGAGCAGCACGAGCATCGCGTCGAGCACCGCAAGGCCGACGGCGGCAAATGGGCCGTAGCCCGGGAAAACTCTGCCAAGAAACACGGTAAAGCCAAAGCCTGCCAGCAGCGCGGGTATCGCAGCGATGCCAAACCGGGCAAGACTCGCGAGGATTCGAGTGCCGTCGATCCGGCCAATACGTTTCCGAAGCAGCAGTACCGCGAGCAGGGCTTGGACGATCGTAGACGCCCCGAACGCAAGCCCGTAGGCCGGGCCGATCCACTCCTTAGGCAACACGAGGAGTCCCAAGGACAGGGCAATCAACAGCCCAATCTGCACTGACGTGAACACGAACGGCGTGCGGGTGTCCGAGAGCGCATAGAACGCTCGCTGCACAATAAACAAGAAACTATATGCGGCAAGCCCCACCATGTAGCACTGCAAGACGAGCGTGAAGAGCTGAACTTGCTCCTCGGTTCCGCCCAGGTTAAACACGCGACTCACGAACGGCGCCGCGCTACACACCACGACAGATGAGAGCACCATGACCAGTGAAATTTGCCGTGCGGACGAGGAGAAGTCAGCGCGGAACTCTGCCATCTTGCCGCTCTGCCCCCAGCCGGCAAGGCGGGTGAAGTAGGCGGTCGCGAGAGACACCGCAATCACTGAGTGTGGCAGCATGAAGATCAGCCACGCGTTTTGCATGGCGAGCGCGGAGGCGCCCGCACCGGAGGCCGTATTGATGACGTTCTGGGTCACAATACCGCCGAGTTGCATCACGACGATCGTCGCGAGGCTCCAACCGGCGATCTTGCCGGTCTGGGCCAAGCCCATCCCACGCCACTTGAAATCTGGCCGGTACCGGATGCCTGCTTTGCGCCATGAAATAAACAGGACGAGTGACTGCGCCACCACACCAAGCGTGGCGCTCCCGGCCAGTACCGCCACCGCAGTCGGCGTCCAATCCCCCGGTGTGCGCGTGCCCTGGGAGTCGGCTCCGTAGATCGCAATAAATGCGATGATGCCAGCGATAGCGATGACGTTATTCAGGACTGGCGCCCAGGTAAACGGGCCGAACACACTGCGAGCGTTGAGCACTTCGCCGAGCATCGTGTACAGACCGTAAAACACGATCTGCGGCAGCGCCCAGTACGCGAACGCGAGCGCCAGGCCACGCTGTTCATCACCCCAGGACAGCGTGAACAGGTGCACAATCCAGGGCGCAGCGGCAATCACCAACGCGGTGACGATCACGAGCGCGGTCATCACCAGAGTAAATACCTTGTTGATGTAGCCGGCTCCACCATCAGGGTCCTTCGCAGCCTTCACTATCTGCGGGACCAACACGGCATTGAGCATTCCGCCAAGCAGAATCATGTAGAGCGTATTCGGGAGCAGATTGCCATTCGCGAAGGCGTCTCCCGACACCGACGAAACCTGACCAATCGCGAATACGAGGAGCATCGCTTTCGCGAACCCCAACAAGCGCGACACCATCGTGCCTGATGCCATAACGGCGCTTGCGCGCATCAGTCCAGCGGCCATTAGTAGTACGGGTCCTTCCGGATGGCGAGCGACAGCCGGCGTGCTAGCCGATCCCCCAGCTTGACCCAGAACGCGAACGCCCACGGCTTTAGCGGCAGGTCAAATGCCCCAGCGTAGTCAATGATCTCCGGCGCAAACGAGCGTTTGAACTGCCCGACACCATGCAGCGGGTGGTCCGTATCGTCAACACGATCCGAGGGCGGTGCGCCACACAGGTCGTGGAGCATGGCACCGCGCTCGTTGGCCCAGCGAATGACCTCCCACTGCAAGGCGTGCGAGGCACCATACGCGGTTTTCGCGCGCACCGAGGCGCCATCTTTGTAGGTGGTCTTGGCCCCGAGGCCCATGGCGAATGCACCCGCAACAAGTTGCAGCTGACCGGCCTCATCGGCGCGGTGCGCGAGGAAGATCTGTCCAGCATCCGCGGCCTCGAACGTCTGCCAGAACGCCCGGTAGTAGCTCTCAGCGCGCAAAACGAAGCGGCCCTCTGCGGTTTCCTGGAGCAGGCCGAACAGTGCGGCGCAGTGCTCCTCTGTCGCGGCTACACGTGTCACGACGATTCCGTCGCGAGCCGCACGCGTGATCGAGTTGCGCGCCTTCTTGCCGATGCGTTTGAACACATCCGCTTCGCTGCCTGAGACATCCACGAGGATCGTTGACGGGTTCGGGATGATGCGAACCGTATCCCGGTACCCGGCGGCGTGGATTGCGGTGCGTGAGTCGGGGCCAGTGCGCGGCTCAATCTTGAGCATGAACGCACCGCGGCTGCGCGCGAGTGCGGCGACGGCCGCTGCGGTCTCCAGCACACGGCTGGCATCCTCCCCAGCCGGGCCGGCCGGCAGGTGCCACCACTCGCCGAGCAACGGCACACGCTTCGCGAGCACGCCCACCGCAATCGGGTTTTCGCCCGCTCGATCCACAATCACACGGTGCTGCCGGTACCGGCCTTCCGCGCACTTCACTCGCAAATAGGCGTCGCCAGACCACACTTCGCCGCCCCCCGGGTTTGCCGCGCAGAGCGCGTCCCAGTTGGCAACCTCAGTGGAGTTCGCGAGGCGGGCGACGGCCGAAGCCGCCGCCGTACCTGAGCCCGAAAGCACGCGCTACACCACCACCACGACAGGAACGATCATCGCCTTGCGGCGCAGCTTGGTGCCGACCCAGCGGCCCACTGTGCGGCGTACGATCTGCTGCAACTGGTGGTGATCCGTCACGCCGTCCTTCATCGCATCCTCAAGTGCCTTAGCAACCTGCGGCTTGATCTTGTCGAAGACGTGCTTCTCCTCGGCGACACCCTTCGCGTGGATGTCCGGGCCGGACACGATCTGTCCGAGTGTGGTCTCCACGACCGTGATCACGGAAATGAAGCCCTCTTCTGCGAGCGTGCGGCGATCGCGCAGATCGTCCTCAGTCACCCGGCCGACGCTCTTGCCGTCGACGTAGATGAAGTCAATGTCGAGCTGGCCAACCGGGCGCGCGACGCCGTCGACAAGGTCAACGACGGTGCCATTTTCGGCAATGACCGTGCGATTCTGCGGCACACCGGTCTCGATCGCGAGTGCGGCGTTCGCGACGAGCATGCGGTACTCGCCGTGGATCGGCATCACGTTCTTTGGGCGCACGATGTTGTAGCAGTAGAGCAGTTCACCCGCTGAAGCGTGGCCGGAGACGTGCACCTTGGCATTGCCCTTGTGCACAACATTGGCTCCGAGCTTCGTGAGCCCGTCGATCACGCGGTACACCGAGGTTTCGTTGCCCGGGATCAGGCTCGAGGCGAGGATCACCGTGTCGTCAGGACCGACCTCGACCTGGTGCTCACGATTGACCATGCGGCTCAGCACTGCCATCGGCTCGCCCTGTGAACCGGTCGACATGTAGACAATCCGGTGGTCAGGAATGTCGCCGCTCTTCTTGAGGTCGACGAGCACTCCCTCTGGCACGGTGAGGTAGCCGAGATCCGAAGCAATCTTCATGTTGCGGACCATCGAGCGGCCCAGCAGCACGACGCGGCGGCCGTTCGCCTGCGCGGCATCGAGCACCTGCTGCACGCGGTGCACGTGGCTCGAGAAGCTCGCAACGACGACCTTGCCCTTGGTCTTGCCAATAACCTGCTCGATCACGGGCCCGATGTTCTTCTCCGGGGAGGTGAACCCTGGCACGTCTGCGTTGGTCGAATCGGTCATGAAGAGGTCAACGCCCTCTTCGCCGAGCCTGGCGAATGCGCGCAGATCAGTGATGCGGCCGTCGAGTGGGAGCTGGTCCATCTTGAAGTCGCCCGTGCCAATCACGAGACCGGCGTCCGTGCGGATCGCGACCGCAAGCGCGTCAGGGATCGAGTGGTTGACCGCGATGAACTCAAGGTCGAACGGGCCATAGCTGACTTCTTCATCCGCTGCCACCACACGGGTGACGGGGCGGATCCGGTGCTCCTTGAGCTTCGCCTCAACAAATGCGAGGGTCAGCTTGGAGCCGACGAGCGGAATGTCTTCGCGCATCTTCAGCAGGTAGGGGACGCCACCGATGTGGTCCTCGTGCCCGTGCGTCAGCACGACAGCAACGATGTCGCTGAGGCGATCCTGAATCTTGGTGATATCAGGCAGGATCAGGTCAACTCCGGGGTGCTGGACCTCGGGGAAGAGCACACCACAGTCAACGATGAGCAGTTTGCCGTCAATTTCGTAGACGGTCATGTTCCGCCCGACCTCACCGAGGCCGCCGAGCGGAGTAATGCGAAGGGTGCCCGATTCGAGGGCGGGTGGTGCGTAAGCGGGGTTGGGCACAAAGCCTCCTGTTTGTTAGCGGGTGGTGCCTGCAATCTGGGGCAGGGCACCGCCGGCAGCCGCATTGCGGTCCGGCCTGAAGTTTGAAAGATCGACACCTGGCACGTTCTTCACGAGTGCGAGTTCGTCCTCAATGAGGGCAGCCTCCCACTCTTCTGGGCCAACGAGCGGCAGCCGCACGCGCGGGCTGCCAATGCGGCCGAGGCCGTGCAGGATGTATTTGGCCGCGACAGTGCCTGGCACGTGGGTCATCACGGCCCGCACGAGCGGCTCAAGGTTCTGGTGCGCCTCGCGCGCGGTATGCAGATCGCCTGCGTTCACCGCGTCGACGATCACGCGGTACGGGGCTGCAGCGATGTTCGCGGTGACCCCGATCAGCCCGGTCGCGCCGATCGACAGGTGCGGCAGCACGTTCGGGTCATCCCCGGAGAAGTACATGAGGTCCGTCTGGTTGAGCACGCGGCTGACCTCGCTGAGGTCACCCTTGGCGTCCTTGACAGCGAGGATGTTCGGGTGCTTTGCGAGCCGGAGGATCGTCTCGTACTTGATCGGAACACCGGTGCGGCCGGGGATGTCGTAGAGGATTACGGGGAGGTCGGTCGCGTCCGCCACCATGCGGAAGTGGGTCAGCAGACCGGCCTGAGTCGGCTTGTTGTAGTACGGCGTCACGATCATAACCCCGTCAGCGCCGGCCTTCTCGCTGGCCTTGTACAGCTCGATCGCGTGGGCAGTTTCGTTGGATCCGCCGCCCGTGATGATCTTCGCGCGGCCGCTCGAGACCGACTTCGCCACCTCAACGAGCTTGAGCTTCTCAGGGTCGGTCAGGGTGCTGGTTTCGCCAGTGGTTCCGGTGACGACGATCCCGTCAGCGCCGCTGACAATGCACTCATCAATATGTTTCTCGACGGCTGGCCAATCGACCTCGCCGTCAGCCTGGAACGGCGTAACGAGCGCGACGAGTACCTGTCCGAAGGGATTCTCCTGATTTGCCACTTCCCTAGGTTACCCGACGAAGCCTCGTCGCACTCATTCGGTGTGCGCGCGGCGCTGTGAGTGACGCCTCAGAACGCTTGCCCGGTAGCACGGATGATGAGTTCACTCACGTCGACGTCTGCCGGCTGCGAGACTGCCCAGTCCAGCGCAGCCGCCACTCGCTCCGGGGGCATCCACGCGTCAGGCCGTTCCGCCCAGAGCGGTGTCTCCACGGCCCCGGGTGAGAGCAGGGTGACGCGCACCCCAGTGCCGACGAGTTGTTGCCGCAGCGATTCCGCGTAGGCCGTGACCGCCCATTTCGTTGCGGTGTACAGATTCCCAGGGAACACTTTCCTCCCGGCGGAGGATCCGATCAGCACGATGTGTCCTGCAGCGAGGATCAGAGCAGGCAGGGCCGCCCTGACCAGGTACGCAGGCCCAAGCACGTTCGTGGTGACCATCCGCTCCCACTCGACCGGATCGCCCGAGGCAAGATCGCCGCGGGCGGAGAAGCCAGCGTTGGCAACCACGAGGTCGAGGCCGCCGCACGCTGCACGCACTTCTGCGACGGCCCGCCTTGTATCGCCCCAGTCCCCAGCATCCGCGGTGATTCCGCGGATCTCAGGGCGTGCGGCGAGAAACGCCGCGAGCCGCTCCGGATTCGAGCCGGTGACCCACACGTTGTCCCCCGCCGCGGCACGTGCCACGGCGATGGCCGCCCCGATCCCGCTCGTGCCACCAGTGATCAGTGTCTGCATGCTGCGCTCACTTTCAGAGTTGGGAGTGGAGGGGATCGAGCGGGGCTATGCTGCGGCGTCCAACAACGGATCGGCGATCCCGACGTACGTGGTCTCGAGGAACTCCTCGATGCCCTCTGCGCCGCCCTCTCGGCCAAGGCCGGACTGCTTGACCCCGCCGAATGGCGCTGCCGGGTTAGACACAATGCCCGTGTTCAGCCCAAACATCCCGACCTCCAGTTGCTCCGCCAACCGCAGCCCGCGGTTCAGATCACGTGTATACGCGTACCCGACGAGGCCGTACTCGGTGTCGTTGGCGAGCCGGATCGCCTCAGCCTCGTCAGCGAACACGGTGATCGGGGCGACGGGGCCGAAGATCTCCTCGCCAAGGATGCGCGCACCGGGAGCCACTCCGGTGAGCACCGTTGGTGCGTAGAAGTACCCGGCGCCCTCCAGGGCATGTCCGCCAGTAGTCGCGACGGCGCCCTCGGCGCGCGCGGATTCCACGAGTTCGGAGACCTTTTCGAGCGTCGCCCGGTCAACGAGTGGGCCCTGCTGGGTCCCGGCAGCGGAACCGTCGCCAACCGCAAGCGCCGCGACGCGCGCGGTCAACCGCTCAGCGAAGTCCGCGGCAATGGACTCGTGCACGAGGAACCGGTTCGCCGCAGTGCAGGCCTCTCCCCCATTGCGGAATTTGGCGAGCATCGCACCGTCGACGGCGCGATCCAAGTCCGCGTCAGGGAACACCAGAAACGGCGCATTTCCACCCAGCTCCATGGAGACCCGGAGTACGCCGTGCGCGGCATCCGCGATGAGGCGTTTGCCGACTGGTGTTGACCCGGTGAAGGAGAGCTTGCGCAGCCGTGGATCCGCGATCAGCGGTCCGGTCACGGCGCCAGCTGACGCCGTCGGGATCACGTTGAGTACACCGTCGGGGAGCCCGGCCTCCTGCAGCACCTGAGCGAAACGCAGTGCCGTCAGAGGGGTGAGCACTGCCGGTTTCAGCACCGCAGTGCATCCAGCCGCGATTGCTGGGGCGATCTTGCGTGTCGCCATCGCGAGCGGGAAATTCCACGGAGTCACGAATAGGCAGGGGCCAACTGGACGGCGCAGCACAAGCAGGCGACTGTTGCCGTCCGGCGCCGTAGCGTAGCGGCCGCTGATCCGCGAGGTTTCTTCAGAGAACCAGCGCAGGAACTCGGCCCCGTACGTGACCTCACCGCGGGACTCAGCGATCGGCTTGCCCATCTCCAGCGTGATGAGCTGCGCAAACTCCTCACGGCGCTCAATGAGCAACTCGAAAGCGCGACGCAGAATCTCCGCGCGCTCACGCGGAGCCGTCGCAGCCCATGCGGCCTGCGCCGCCACGGCGCCGTCGAGCGCGGCGACCCCGTCAGTAGGAGTCGCACTCGCTACCCGCACGAGAGTTTCCCCCGTCGCGGGGTTTTCGACCGCGAACGTGCCGCCATCGGATGCCTCGCACCACACGCCATTCAGTAGCAGCGCGGTAGGCGTGTCAGCGAGCAGGCTACCCGCCGCTGCACGCTCCGCCGCAGCCACTTCGCGCTGGATGCCGGCGCTCACGCGAGCACTCCGCGCAGAATGGCGACAATCTCGGCCGCTGTGGGGTGCACCGGGTTGTTCGCGGTCACCGCGTCTGCGAGTGTGTCCGCGCGGCAAGGCGCTCAAGATCTGCTTCAGTGACGCCAAACTTCGCGAGCGGGCCGACGAGGCCCAACCGCTCGGCGAAGGCGACGATCTCGCGCTGCGCTGCGTCAGCATTCTCCGCATCGCTCGCCGCAGTATCGCCCACCTCAAGCGCGAAGGCCACCCGTGCAAACCGCGCCTCGCGATGCGGTCGATTCAGTTCGAGCACTCCGCCCATTACGATCGCGAGTGCGAGGCCGTGCGGCACATTGAAACGTCCGCCGAGCGGGTGCGCGATCCCGTGCACGAGGCCGAGGCCGGTGTGCGAGAATCCTACGCCTGCCGTGTGACTCGCAAGCAACAACTCAGCGCGCGATTCAAGATCAGATCCGTCAGCCACCGCGCGCGGCAGATGGGTATGAACCGTAGCAATGACCTGCAGCGCAATCGCGTCAGAATACGGATTTGCCCGCACGGAGAGATAGGACTCGAGGGCGTGTGTGAGTGCGTCAAAACCCGTCGCCGCCGTCGCGTTCGGGGGGAGGCCGACGGTCAGTTCAGGATCGAGGACCGCTGCCCGTGCGAGTGCGCTGTCGTGCCCAACGTAAAACTTCCGCTGCGCTGCCGGGTCCGTAACCACGCCAAACGCGTTCACCTCGGCCCCGGTGCCCGCCGTCGTTGGCACCGCGACGATGGGAAGCGCTGCGTTGCCAAATGGGGTGCTGTAGTCAAGGCCAACTCCCCGCTCAGGATTGACAGCACCGAGTGCAATGCCTTTGGCAGCGTCGAGCGAGGATCCGCCACCAACGGAGACAATCGCCTCGGCCCCGGTACTCGCTGCGAGGTCGCTCCCCTCATCGATGTTTTGCGTGGTCGGATTCGGTGTGACGCTGTCGTACACCGCGATGGCAACTCCGGCCGCTTCCAGTGACGCGCGGACGGCGGCGACGACGGGTGAAGCTGCGAGGAACGGATCGGTCACGATCACCACTGATGAGGCTCCGAGGCCGACAACGATGGCACCGGTCTCAACGACTCTGCCAACACCAAAGTAACTCACCGGCTTCTGGTCGAGGGTGAGGCTCACGCTATCGAGCGGAACGGGGCCCGGCACGACTCCAGTTGCGGCGCTCATGCCGCGACCTCGGCACCCGCGAGCTCGGCACCCGCTGCGAGTCCAGTGCCCGCTGCAACGCGCAGTTCCTGGCCGATCAGGTCCTCGTAGAGTTTCACTGGAGTCATCTCACCTGCCAGATCCCCGTACTGCGCGCGTGCCCGGCGATACACCTGCTCGACGAGTGCGGAGAGTTCCGTTGGCACGCCAACGCTGCGTGCGAGATCGATCGAGAGCCCGAGGTCCTTACACGCCAACGCGATCGCAAAGCCCTCGTCGTAGTCACCGTCACGGAGCACCGACAGCACGTCGCGCTCAACAAACGCGCTGTTTGCCGGACTCGCGATCAGCGCTTGTCGCAGCACCTC
Organism: Leucobacter luti; assembly: GCF_019464495.1. Lineage (NCBI taxonomy): Bacteria > Bacillati > Actinomycetota > Actinomycetes > Micrococcales > Microbacteriaceae > Leucobacter > Leucobacter luti. Next base: position 893,608 of record NZ_CP080492.1, read on the forward strand.
CAAATCGACACCAGCCTTGGTCCCGACGGCGAGCACCTCAGCCGTGGCTACCAGGTGCGAGAACCAAAGTTGATTGATCATGAGCTTCACGGCGTACCCGGCACCGTGGCCACCAACGTGCAGGATCCGTTCTGGATCCCCCATCGCTTCGAGCACCGGCCGCACTCGCAGAACGTCTGCGGAGTCACCTCCGACAAAAATCTGAAGCATGCCAGCTGCAGCACCAACGGACATTCCGCTCACCGGGGCATCGAGGATCTTGAAGCCACGCCCGGCGTGCTCGACACGGACGCGGTCGGCAACTTCAGGCACCGAGGTCGACATGTCGATCCAGGTGCCGCCGTCTGCGAGCCCGGCCAGAACTCCTGCTGGCCCGTTCACCACGAGGTCGACGTGCTTCGGTGTCGGCAGCATTGTGATCACGAGATCCGCCCGCGCGGCAAGGGCGGCAGGCGTCTCGGCCCACTCGGCACCAGCGTCGAGCTGCTCCGCTGCGGCTTCTCTTCGAATGTCGTTGACGATAAGTGGGAACCCCGCGGCAAGCAGGTTCCGCGTCATGCCGGATCCCATGTTGCCGAGGCCGATGAATCCGACCAGTGGCCGCTGTGCTGACATACTCATTCGCTTTCTGCGTGTGACGAGAGGGTGCCCCCGCCGAGATCGATCCAGGTGGTTTTCAGAGCGGTGTACGCGTCAAGCGCGTGCATGGAGCGGTCGCGGCCAGAGCCGGATCGCTTGAACCCGCCAAAGGGGGTAATCACATCGGCAACGTCGTAGCTGTTGACCCACACTGTGCCGGCGCGCAGCTCGCGAGCGGCGCGGTGCGCAGTTGCAAGGTCACTCGTCCAGATGCTCGCCGCGAGCCCGTATTCGGAATCATTCGCGAGGGCAATGGCCTCGGCAGCACTGCGGGCCGTTGAAACGGACAACGCTGGCCCAAAAATCTCCTCTTGCCCGAGCGGGCTGGAGTTGTCAACGCCGTCAAACACAGTTGGAGCGAGGTAGTACCCAGCAAGCCCGTCAGGCTGCAGCACTTCGCCGCCGTACACGGTCACGCTCGGATCGCGGCGTGCCAGCTCGACGTAACTGAGCACGCGCTCCAGCTGCGTGGCAGAGGCAATCGTACCGATCTGCGTGTCAGCGAGCAGTGGGTCGCCGATGTTGAATGCGCTGGCGTGTGCCAGGACACGGGTGAGCAATTCATCGTGAATCGATTCCTCGACGATCAATCTGCTCCCACCGTGGCATGTCTGGCCGGCGTTGTAGAAAATGCCCCACGCTATTGCGCTCGCGGCGGCGTCGAGATCCGGCGCGTCCGCGAGCACCACCTGCGGTGATTTCCCACCGAGTTCCAGTGCAACCAGCTTCCCGTTGGATTCTGCGGCATAGCCAAGGAATCCGAGTCCGACCTTCGGAGACCCGGTGAAGGTGATCTTGTCAACGAGCGAGTGCCGGCCCAGGGCTTGACCGGCGACCGGCCCCAGCCCTGGCACCACATTGAACACACCGGCGGGAACGCCGGCCGCTGCGGCGAGCGCTGCGAGTTTGAGCGCCGACAGGCTGGTGTTCTCCGCGGGCTTCAGCACCACTGAGTTCCCGGTGGCTAGCGCGGGGGCAGCTTTCCATGCGGTGATGATCAGCGGGTAGTTCCACGGCACGACTGCCCCGATGACGCCCAGCGCCTCGCGCGTCACCAAAGCGAGCGCCTGCTCCGGGGCCGGAGCCACCTGATCAGATACCTTGTCAATGGCCTCGGCGTACCACCGGAACACCCTGATCGCGTTGGGGACATCGACATTGCGCGCGTCCGAGATCGGATGCCCTGAATCGATGGATTCCAGCAGCGCGAGCTCATCGAGGTGCTCTTCCATGAGATCGGCAAGCCGGAACAGCACGCGCTGTCGCTCACGCCGATCCGCACGGGCCCAGATCCCCGAGGTGAAGGCGCGATGCGCCGCGGTGACGGCCGCGTCAACATCGGCCTCCCCCGCACTCGAGACTCGCGCAATCTCGGTGCCATCCCGCGGGGCGAACGTAGGGAACGTGGCGTCATCGGCCGCTGGCCGAAACTCACCGTCAATGAACAAACGCGTTTCCGGGGTGAGTGCCGCCGCCGCGGCGATCCAATCGGTCATGATTGCTCCTGTGTCGGGGTCTGTGACTAGACGGTAAACCGGCGGACAGCGTCCCAGTCGATCGTGGCGCCGAGGCCGGGACGATCGGGAACGACGACATCGCCTACCGCGTCAATCTGGATGGGTTCCATGAAGAAGTCACGGCGCTCGGGTGTCCACCCTGGCGGATCAAACGGAAACTCGAAGAAGGGTCCTGCATCGACACCCGCGGCAACGTGCAGGTTGGCCAGCAGCCCGAGTCCGTTACTCCACGTGTGGGGTGTGAACAGCCGGTGCCGCTGACCGACAGCGTCCGCAACCTGACGTGCGCGATACATGCCCACGGCAAGCGCAACATCGGGCTGATAGACGTCAAATGCATCGGCCTCAATGAGCGCGAGCATTTCCGGCATAGTGCGCACCATCTCGCCGCCAGAGACCTGCATCCCCGTTTGGGTGCGCACGCGGCGCGCCCCAGCGACGTCCACCTGAGGGAGCGGCTCCTCAAGCCACAGCACTCCAAGCTCGGCGAGCTCGGCCGCGAGCCGCTGCACTTTTGCGAGCGGCAGCGCCGCCTCGATGTCCCCGGACATCCGCCACATCTGGTTCAGGTCAACCATCAGCTCGAACTCGGGGCCGACGGCTTCTCGCGCGGCGCGTACTGAGGCGATGCCCTCAGTAAGCCGGTCCCGCGCGATGCGAATCTTCATCGCGCGGAAGCCCAGCGCTTGAGCGTGCAGCGCAGCCTCAGCCCTGGCCTCTGGTGCTTTAAGTTCACCGCTTGACGCGTAGGCCGGCAGCCTGTCCCGCGATCCGCCGAACAGCACGCTCACCGGCAGGCCGGCAACCTGGCCAATAATGTCCCACAACGCAGCTTCGAGCGGCCAGTAGCGACCGCCGTGGAAATTGATTGTCTCGATCCTGCGGACCTGGTTCAGGATCTGCATCGGATCCGTGCCGAGAAACAGGTGCTCGTATGCCTCGAAGCCGTCCATCGTGTCCCCCGAGCCGTAGCCGACAACTCCGGCGTCTGTCTCGACGGTCACGAGAGTTGCCGGGAAGCTGCGGCGCGGCTCCGGGTCCCATGCCGCGTTGAACGGCGGGTCGAGCGGAAGCACGAGCCGAGTCAGAGAAATGGCGGTGATCTTCATAGTGTTGGTCAGGCTTTCGTACTCGGAAGGGATGCGTCGGGAATCTCGGGGGCGGTGTAGAACGGGTTCCGCGGGGCAGCGCGGGCAGCGAGCACATCTGCGGTAGCTGGCAGGCCACGCGCCCCGTTTTCCAGTGCTTCGCGGATCGAACGGCGGTTGTTGCGGTATACCTCGTCCGCATCATCTGCACCGGGGTTGACCCAGACCGCAGCGATGAGTGCGTGACTATCGGCCTCAGCTGCGGTGATGATGCCATCGGCGACTGCATCGGCGACGCCCGCCGCGACTCCGGCCTGCGCCGGCCCCCAGATGAGCAGTCCGTGCTCGTCCGAGTCCGGCGCCGCCTTGGTGACAAACAGGGTGAGTGGTTTCACCGGGAGTGAAGGTCGGAGCACGGCCACAAAGGGCACGTGTCCGGCGCTCGGAGAAGCGAGCGCGGTCGCCCAGGCGGTCCCCGTTGGACCGTCGCGGTGACCGAGCACTGTATTGATGTGAGCGGCGTTCACGCCGTCTCCGACAAAGGACTCGCCAAGTTGCACGCGCTCGCCCACTAGATCAGGCCCTGCTCGGTGAGCCAGTCTGTTGCGACGTCTTCCGGTTCCTCGCCGTCAACGTCGACCAGAGCGTTCAGCTCCTGCATCTGCTCAGTCGTGAGTAGCGGCGAGACCTCCGCAAAGATGTCCGCGATCGCCGGGAACTCGTCGAGTGTCTTCTGCTGCAGGGTGAGCGCACCCTGGTACACGGGGAAGAACTCGAGATCGTCCTCCATCACGACCAGATCCAGCGCGGGGATCCTGCCGTCCGTCTGGAATACCTCGCCAAAGTTGCAGTCTTCGCCCTTCTGCGTTGCCGTGTAGATCACACCGGTGTCCAGCAGCGCAACGTTGCTGTCGGGTACATCGATGCCGTAGGCCGCCTTCAGCCCTGGCCAGCCATCATCGCGAGTGGAGAACTCGCTCTCGATGCAGAAGGTCTGCTCGCTCACTGGCAGCTTCGCGACGTCACTCAGCGTTTTGACGCCGAGTTCCTTCGCCTTGTCCGCGCGAATCGCGAACGAGTAGGTGTTGTTCAGCGGTGCGGGGTCCAGCCAGGCGATGCCGTTCGCGGCGTCAGCCTCCTGGGTCGCTGCAAACTGCGCCTCAACCCCCTGCACGGGTTCGGTGTTGCCGTTGTAGGTGATCCAGGCGGTGCCCGTGTACTCCCAGTATCCGAGGAACTCACCGGATTCGAGCGCCTGCCGCACGTTCTGCGAGCCGACAAGCTTTGTATTCGCCTCAGTGTCTGCGCCGTGCGCGTTCAGCAGCTGGCTTGTAATGTGGGCGAGGATGCGCTGCTCGGAGAAGTCTTTGGCGCCGATCGCGCCGGTCAGTCCCTCAAGCTCGGTGCCCTGGCTGCCTGCCGCGGCGCCTCCGCTGGCACAGCCGGTCAGCGCGAGGCTGCCAGCAGCGAGCAGCGCAACGACGAGTGATGATTTCTTCAGCATGGTGTCTCCTTTGATCTCATGGTGGTGCGGTGGTCTTGAGTAGTTTCAGGACAGTTCAGGGTGAAACAAGGCCCTCGCCGCGCGCCGGCGGCACATGTCTGGATCGCTCCATCGCTCAGATGCCCTTTGGCGTCAGTACGTCTTCGGCGATCCCGGCGATCCAGTCGATGAGCAACGCAATACAAGCGACGAGCACTGCCCCAACGGCGAGTACTGGGAACCGCTGCAGTTTCAGGCCGTTCACGATCATGTCGCCGAGGCCACCAGCGTTGATGAACGTTGCGATCGTCGCCACTCCGACACAAAACACGAGCGAGGTGCGCAGACCAGCGAGAATCACGGGCACTGCAAGCGGAAATTCGACGCGGACGAGCGCCTGCGGTGCGGTCATTCCCATCCCCCGTGCCGCTTCAAGGATGTTGGGGTCGATCTGTTGCACGCCCACCATCGTGTTGCGAAGCACCGGCAGGAAAGCGTAGATCACGAGGGCGACTAGCGCAGTCGTATATCCGGTTTTCCAGACGATCGCGAGCAGGATGACCACGCCGACGGCGGGGGTCGCCTGACCGATATTGGCGATCGCGAGCACGGTTCCGCGCACCGCGGTCGATCGGGTTTTCGCCAGCATCACGCCGAGTGGGATCGCGAGGATCGCGACGATCGCGGAGGCGACAACGGTGAGACTCAGGTGCTCTCCAACGCGCAACAACAGATACTGCTGGTTCAGCGTGCGCTGCTCAATCGAGTCGAGATCCGTCGCGGCGATCGATGCCCAGAGCGCGAGAAGCACCACCAGCACCACTGCAGGAGTGGTGAGCCGACGCAACCAGCGTCGCTCTGCTTTGACCGGGACGGCGGGGGCTGCAGCCGTCTGGATCAATTCGGTCTGGGTACTCATGGCCGCTCACCGCCGAGCGCGGCCGAGACATCCGCCACGGTCAGAGAGCCGAGCACGCGGTCTCCGCTGACGACGTCTACCGCGGGTGCCCCGGTGAGCACGAGCAGGTTGAGCGCGTCGCGCAGATTCTCCTGCTCATCAATCGTGGGGCCACCAGCAGCCGCGCTGAGCTGCGCGCTCCGCACCGGCAGGAGTCCAAGTCGCTTCAGCGCTGCCCCCTGGCCGATGAACGAAGCAACATACTCGTTCGCCGGGTTTGCGAGGATGTTTGCCGGAGTATCGAATTGCTCGATCTGACTCCGCTCACTCAGCACCGCGATGCGGTCACCGAGTTTCACGGCCTCATCGAAGTCGTGTGTCACAAAAATAATCGTTTTCCCGATCGAGTCCTGGAGGCGGAGGAACTCGGCCTGCAGGCTCTCGCGCGTGATCGGGTCGGTTGCACCGAAGGGCTCATCCATGAGCATCACCGGTGGGTCTGCCGCGAGCGCACGGGCAACACCAACACGCTGCTGCTGGCCACCGGAAAGCTGTTTGGGATAGCGGTCGGCAAAGGTGCCCGGATCGAGGGAGACGGTCTGCAGCAATTCGTCAACGCGGTCAGCAATGCGGTTCTTCGACCAACCCAGCAGCGTTGGCACGACCGCGATGTTCTCAGCAATCGTCATGTGCGGGAAGAGCCCGATCTGCTGGATCACATAGCCGATGTGGCGCCGCAGCTCGTTCGGATCGAGCGAGAGTACATCGCGGCCGTCGATGCTGATACTCCCGGAGCTCGGTTCAATGATGCGGTTGATCATCTTCATCGTGGTGGTCTTGCCGCAGCCGGACGGGCCGACAAACATAATCAACTCCCCTGGCGCGATATCCATGGTGAAGTGGTCGACCGCCGGCGTGGTCTGACCGGGGTAGGTCTTGACGACATCGCGAAGCGAGATGGCGACGCCCGAGGTGTTCTGGGCGATCTGGGTGATTCCGGTGGCAGTTGATTCAGACACGAAGACCCCTTGAGGTGGTGAGGCGGGTGATGAGTACGAAGAGTGCATCGACAACGAGCGCGAGCACCACGACGCCGACGGTGCCGGTCAGGGCGTAGTTGATCGCGTTCTTCGAGCCGAGGGAGGACAGGCCCTGGAAGATGTACTGTCCCAGCCCTGGTCCAGCAACATAGGCGGCGATCGCCGCGATTCCGATCGTGAGTTGTGCGGCAACGCGCACACCGGTCAGGATGATGGGCCAGGCAATGGGCAGCTGCACGCGGACCAGAATCTTTGCTGGCCCCATGCCCATGCCTTTTGCCGACTCCATAATCGCCGGGGAGACTTCTCGGAGCCCGACCACAGTGTTGCGCACGATGGGCAGCAGCGAATAGAACACCAGCGCGAACACCGTCGGTCCCCAGCCCAGCCCAAACACCGGAGTCAGGAGTGCGAGCAGTGCAAGTGACGGAATCGTGATTGCCACGCCGGCCGCGGAGATTGCCAGCGAGCGCGGAACAGGTTTGTTCCACACCAGGAGGCCGATCGCAACACCGATCGCCGTCGCGATCAGCAGCGAGAGCGAAACCACTGCGAGGTGCTCGAGCACCAATTCGAGGACGTCGTCCCAGCGCCGGCTCCAAAATGTGAGCAGACCCGAGGCGTCAAATGAGGTCACGTCGGTGTGCTCCTTCCTCGTCGTTGAGACCCGCCGGTTGTCGGGCAGCTCCGAGCATACGCAAGGGGTTTCAAATAAGGCAAGTTTGGTTGTGCGTATGTCAACTGACGGATAGATTGGGTCTATGAACGACCGCACTGACGCGACACCTGCCGCGCCCTCCCGCCGAAACGCCTCGGGCCTCCGCCGCGATTTCGCGCTCCTTGAAGTACTCGCAGGATCCGCCGCGCGCGCCTCCGGCGGCCTCGGCGTACTCCGGATCGCCGAGCTCACCGGGCGCGATAAGGCCCAGGTCTCGCGCACGCTCGCGACGATGGCCGAAATCGGGCTCGTCGAGCGCGACCCGGACACGCTCAGTTACCGGCTTGGCCACCAGCTTTACGCTCTGGCGGCACGCACTTCAGAGGCCCGGCTCGTGCACGAGGCAGCACCAGCGCTCCGCGCGTGTGTGGCTGGCACCCACGAGACCACACACCTCTGCGTGCTTCGTGGTGGCAGCGTACTCACCCTTGCCAGCGAGCTGAGCGAACATGCGTTCCGCGGCCTCGGCTGGCAGGGCGTCAGCACCTCAGCGTGGCGCACTTCTTCTGGGCGCGTATTGATCAGCGGGTGGTCTGAGGCCGAATTGCGCGCTTGGTATCGCGACCACGCGGCAGACGATCCGGTTGTGAACTCGCGGCCTGCAATCTCTGCCGGATCAGTGCTCCCTCCGGTGCCCGCCGCAGGCAAGGCGCTGGTGCACGACATCGACTCACTGCTCGCGGAGATTGCGCGGATCCGCGAACGTGGGTATTCAAGCGTCGATGAAGAGTTCGAGGCCGGCGTGGTCGGAGTGTCAGCGCCGGTCATCGACCAACGCGGCGCGATCATCGCCGCACTGAACGTATCGGCCCCGAAGGCGCGCCTCGGTCAGCACCTGGACGCGGCAGGCAGATACGTTGCCGGCATCGCACGCGAGCTCTCCGCGCAGCTTGCCCAGCGGGCCGGCAGCGAGGCACGGCCGGATGCCGGGCGTGAGCGGCAGACCACGAGCCGCTAAGCCTACCCCCGCTCGTACCTGACAAAGCGATAGCTGAGCCCGGAGGCCGCGTCGAACCGCGGTGAGTCGTCCGCCCCAGGAACTTCGACCCACTCGGGGCCGAGCTCCGGCGCTCGGGTGTCGCCGGTGATCTCGGCCGCGATACGCGTGATCTCGAGCCGATCTGCGAGCGGCAGGGTCTGCCGGTAGAGCTCGCCGCCACCCATGACCCACACCCACTCGGGGGCCTCGTGCTCCGGAGCGCTCGCGAGTATGAGCGCCGCCGCAGGCGAGTCAGCGACGAGCGCACCTTCCGCGGCCCACTCCGAGTTGCGGGTCACCACGATGTTGGCGCGACCGGGCAATGGCCGGAACCGCGCGGGCAGCGAGTCCCAGGTGCGGCGGCCCATGATCACGGGCGCGCCGAGCGTGATCCGCTTGAAGTGCGCGAGGTCACCCGGCAGGTGCCACGGCATCACACCGTCCATGCCGATCACGCCGTTCTCGGCTTGCGCCCAGATCAGACCGATCCGCGGAGCAGGTGCCTCGCTCACACCGCCACCGGAGCTTTGATGCCCGGGTGGTGTTCATAGCCCAGCACCTCGAAGTCGTCGAGCGTGTAGTCAAGGATCGAGTCGGCCTTGCGGATCGCGATCTTCGGGTACGGGAACGCCTCGCGGGTCAGCTGGCGCTCGACCTGCTCAACGTGGTTGTCGTAGATGTGGCAGTCGCCGCCGGTCCACACAAACTCGCCAGGCTCCAGTCCGGTCTGCTGCGCCACCATGAGCGTCAGTAGTGCGTAGGACGCGATGTTGAATGGCACACCGAGGAACATGTCCGCTGAGCGCTGGTAGAGCTGGCAGGACAGCTTGCCGTCTGCGACGTAGAACTGGAAGAACGCGTGGCACGGGGCAAGGGCCATCTCGCCAAGGTCAGCGACGTTCCACGCTGAGACGATGAGTCTGCGGGAGTCAGGATTGTCTCGGATCTGCTCGACCACCTGAGAAATCTGATCAATGTGCTCGCCCGACGGAGTCGGCCAGGAGCGCCACTGCACGCCGTAGACCGGACCGAGATCACCCTTTTCGTCGGCCCATTCGTCCCAAATAGTGACGCCGTGCTCTTTCAAGAAGGCCGTGTTTCCCTCACCGCGCAAGAACCACAGCAGCTCAACAGCGACAGACTTGAAGTGCACTCGCTTCGTCGTAATGAGCGGGAATGACTCCGCGAGATCGAAGCGGATCTGACGTCCGAACAGGCTGCGTGTCCCCGTGCCCGTGCGGTCCGATTTCGGATCGCCGTGCTCGAATACCTCGCGCAACAGGTCCTCGTATGGGGTAGAAATCTGATTCGCAGTCACGTGAGCGAGTCTACTCGCGGGCACCGACAAATGGGCTGCGCCGGGTCAGCGCGGCGAGTGAGCACTGCACCCCGGCCCTCGCGCGGCAGCTATCCTGCACCACTCACCGGCTCAGCTTTGCGCCCTCGCTTGCCCGTCAGCATCAGCAGGTCCGCGCGTGAGATGAAGTCTCCCGGGCTTTCCCCGGCCCGCCACTCGGATACCCCGAAGGACCATCGGGGATCCGGCACCTTGCGTTGGAGCCGCGCACCGGTCCGCGTGGCTCCCTCGGCATCGCTGCCGACAAGCAATAGCGCAAACTCATCCCCGCCAAAGCGCGCGAACACATCCTGCGGACGGGTGTGCTGTTGCAGTTCGGCGGCGAAGCGCTGCAGCACCAGATCACCAGCGGCATGACCGTGCTCGTCATTGACCGCTTTGAACCCGTCGAGATCCAAATACAGCATCGAAAGCGGTTGCCCTGCGCGTTGGGCAGTCGGAATGAGCTTGCCGAGCAGCCGCTCAAATCCACGTTTGTTCCACACATCACACAGTGGGTCGGTGATGGAGGCGCGCTCAAGCTTCGCTTTGAAGTGTCCGATCAGTTCTCCGAGCACGGCCCCCGTGACTGCAAGGGTCAGCAGCACCGTGGTGATCTCCCCGCCAAAGCGCAGCAGCACGAGTCCGGCGTACAGTCCGATCCATGTGTAGCCGAGCACGCGCGCGAACCACATCGGCAAGAACCACACGAGATAGATGAAGAACGGCAGAAACAACAGTCCAAGATTGATCGCCCGCAGCGGAGTCGGAGTGAACCATACCGACGGCACGACCACACACAGCACGCCGATCATGAGGGCGCCTGCGGCGAATCCGGTGAAGCGACGGCCCGCAATGAAAATAGTGATGCCGGCGATAAAGCACAGAAGCGCGATGATCACCAGATCGGGGCGAGGGGCAGCCGACGCGCGCAACAGCGTCGCGTTCGCAGTGGCGAACACCCCGCCAGCGAGCATGAATGAACCGGTGGCGATGGAGAGCTCAGACTGCGCACCACGCGCCCAGGTGCCAAATACCGTTGTTGTGCGCACGCTGCGGTTCCCCTCCCCAATGAGTCGAGCCGCGCTCACCCGCCGCGCGGCCCGAATTCCCGGTAATTCTAAAACAGATTCGCTTCCCGGCGCGCCGCTGCGCGTGCACTCCTGCTGAGAAAAGACGTAGGGCGCCGTCGCGATACTTCGCGACGACGCCCTGGATTCGAAACGCTAGGAGCCGAGCCCGTCATCGAACACCGGCATTGCCGAGGTGTCCGACTCCGCGTCCGCCTTCGCGAGGATCTCGCCGCGGAAGAACGCCGGCGTTGAGCGCGCCTGCACGAACATCAGCACGACACCGAGGCCGAGCACCACGACGCCGATGATGCCGACCAGGCCGATCCCTCCCACATTGCTCCCGGAGCCGAAGGCGGGATCCATGCTGTCGATCGTGGTCTGCACAAACACGATGAGCAGCAGAATGCCTCCGATGCCCGGCAGAATCACACGAGAGAGCACGGCTCCGAAGCCCTCTTTTCGAGCGGTCTTGCGGAAGTACCAGGGGCTCGCGAGCGCCGTGATCCCGTAGTAGAAGCAGACCATCATGCCGAGCGCCGTGATGGTGTCCCAGAGCACGTCCTCACTGATGAAGCGCATGATCGCGTAGAACACCGACGCCACGATCGAAGAGAGCATGAGCGCAACGTACGGCGATTTGAACTTCGGGTGGATCTTCTTGATCGCCGGAGGCAGCGCGCCGTAGTGGGACATCGCGAGCAGCGTGCGTGCCGGCGAGATCGCGGTCGAGTTGATCGATGCCATCGCGCTCACGAGGATCGCAAGCGACAGCATGATCGCAGCCGGGCCCATCACCGGGTGCGCGAGCGCTGCGAACACGTTCTCCGCAATCGACGGGTTGTTCAGACCGGTGCCGGTTTCGCCGAGACCAGCAAACGCCACAGTGGCCGCCGCAGTGCCGACGTAGAGCACGACGAGGATCAGCACGAGGATCATCGCGGCCTTGCTCTCCGTTGAGAGCCGCCCCTTCGAGGGCTTCGTCTCTTCGCCCATCGTGAGGATGGTGTCCCATCCCCAGTACACGAAGATGGAGACAGCGATACCGGCGGCGAAGGCGCTGAAGCTATCCACTTCGAGCGGGTTGAACCACGACAGTTCGGGCAGCTGCCCGGCAGCGTTCGCGGGGTCAGCGGCACCCACAAACATGGCGACAATGAACCACACCATAATGGCCATTTGGAAGATCACGGTGATGTACTGGAAGATCTTGGTCGATGTCATGCCGCGGTATGAGATCAGCGTGGCCACCGCCATGAAACAGAGACACACCAGGATGTTGATGAACTTGTTGTCCGAGATCTCTGCGATCTCCGGATTGTTCATCAGAATGCTGATCGACTGGAAGAGGAACTCGACCGCGATTCCTGCGAGGTTTGAGAGCACGAGCACCGTCGCCGCGATGAGCCCCCAGCCGGCCATCCAGCCCACCCACGGGCCGAACGCGCGCGCGGCCCAGGTAAAGGATGTGCCGGAATCCGGCATCGCCGAGTTCAGCGCGCGGTAGCCGAGTGCGACCAGCAGCATGGGAATGAACCCCATGAGGAAGATCGCGGGGGTCTGATACCCGACCTCGCTGGCGGCGGGCCCGATGGCCGCCGTCAACGTGTATGCGGGAGCGCACACCGAGAGCCCGATCACGAGCGCACCCATGACCCCCACGGTTCCCGAGGGGAGCCCCTTTTTGCTGATACCGGTGACCGAATCAAGCGTGCGAGTTCGTGGCTCGGGAGCGTTGAGGTCATATTTGGCCATGACAACCGTGCTTTCTGGCGCGAGGTGTTGCGCATCGTCGGCGACAGGTGATTCCTTGACAGAATCCGCACGAGGTCATCCTGGCCCCGATCCCTGGCTTTCGGGCATCGAGTCTATGCACGCAATGGCGATTTCCCTAATCCTTGGGAGCTATGCCACTGATTTCGTTCTTTTCAAGCCCAATTGCTTCGCGAATCGCTGCACGAGCGCGTTTTCGGTCTCCACATGCGTCGTACACGATCCCCAGCCGCATCCACGCTTTCCACGATGACGGATGGGCCTCAACCTCTGCGCGATAGCGCGGGAAAGCCGCGTCAGCGTCCTCTCGCATCGGACGCCCAGATGGCCGCGTAGCGACCGGCTCCTCCGGCATCATGCCGGCCGCGGTGAGCTGGTCCGCGAGGCGCGTGGACTGCCGTCCGAACTGGAGCTCACGCAGCAGGGCCCACACGCCGATCAGCGGGAGGACCAGCATCGCGACACCCATCACCACGGGCAGCGGCGCCCCTGAGCTGAGCAAGCCGATCGCCCGGATCCCCGCGAACACGAAGTAGAGGGCGAGCAGAAGGCTCATGATTGAGACGCCGATGATGGCGCGGACCCGCGCGTTCACGCGGAGACCTCCGCTGGGTGCGAGCTGTTCGCGCGTCCGAGGCCCCGAGCCCGAGCGCCCGGTCAAGCCCGACCGTGAGACCGGATGCTGTGGTGACGAACTCCAGCGCGGCGCGGATCCCCGCGCGATACGCGTCATTCGAGTGTGTGTCGTGCGTCACTGTCAGCACCTCGCCTGGCCCCCGAACCGCACCTCCTGCTTCGCGACAACTCCGGCAAGGCGAAGGCTGTGCACTGGGATGCCCGCGACGAGCTCGCCCCGCGCAGGCTGCTCGGCGAAGGGCGCGTCTACTGGGCGACCAGCCCGGGCCTCGGCCACGAGCTCAGCGGTGCGCACGGCGGTGCCGGAGGGTGAGTCCACCTTTTGGGGGTGGTGTGCCTCGATAATCTCAATTGCATCGAAGTACGGCGCAGCGGCACGCGCGAGTGCCGTGCCCAGCACCGAACCGAGTGAGAAGTTGGGGACGACAATCGCGCCGCCGTCGGCGTCGCTCACACGCCGCTCGAGCACAGCGAGCCGCTCGGACGACCAACCACTCGTCCCCACGATGACGCGCTGACCGCGCGCAAGCGCACGCGACACGATGTCCTCCGACACGTCCGGATGGGTGACGTCGATCAGGATTTCCGCGTCGGCTCCTGCATCAGGAGCTGAGGTGCTGGACAGTCGGGCGACGAGCTCAAAATCCGGATGCTCCTCGACCACCTCGCACACGAGGGATCCAAGGCGGCCTGTGGCTCCGGAGACGGCAACGCGATTCGACATACCCCTAAACTACCGCGTCTCGCGCTGCGCTCGTGCGCCGGCAGCGCCCCCGGCGCAGCTACGCTGTCGGGCTGAGCGTAGAGCGTGAGATGTCACCGACGGCCACCACGGTGAGTGGCCGCTCAGCAATCGCCGCCGCAACAGCGCGGATCTCATCCTGCGTCACCGCACCGAAGCGCGCAAGCGAGGTGTCGAGGTCATACAGCTCACCCGCCCCCAATTCGGCGCGCGCAAGGCGGCCCATTCGCGTCTCCGAGTCTTCCAACGCGAGTGCCGTTGACCCGGCGATCTGGCCCAGAGCACGCTCGTGTTCATCCGCAGTGATCCCGCCGTCCGCGAGTTTCTGCAGTTCCAGCTGGCTCAGTTCCAGCACCGCTGTGGCCTTCTCCGGCGCGGTGCCCGCGTAGATGCCGAACAGGCCGGCGTCCGAGTAGCTCGCCCCGAAGGAGTACGCCGTGTAGGCGAGTCCACGCTTCTCGCGGATCTCCTGGAACAGCCGACTCGACATCCCACCCCCCAGCACGGAGTTCATGATGCCGAACGCAAAGCGGCGCGGATCGTTGCCGCGCAGGCCCGGCGTGCCCAGCATGAGATTGATCTGCTCGCTCGGGCGTTCGGTGACACAGACACGCTGTGCGGTGGGCGCCACACCCGCCAGGGCGGCAGCAGGAACCGGATCACTCACGGCCAGCGCGCGGCGCACCGGTGCCTGCTCGCGATCGGTGTGCCACCGCTCCTCCGGCGACGCGTTCAACGCTGCAACGATCTGAGCCACAAGTGCGTCGTGATCCACCGCACCGGCCGCGGTGACGACGAGCGTCGAGGGGTCGTAGCGATTGCGATAGTGCCGATCGACGTCATCTCGCTGGGCGCCGCGAATCGTCTCAGGCAAGCCTCCGATTGGGCGGCCCAGCGGGTGATCGACGAGCACCTCTTCGAACAGCTGCTCACTCGCGACATCAGCGAGATCATCGGCCGCCATCGCGAGCTCTTCGAGGATGACCCCGCGCTCGTTCTCGAACTCTTCGGCGTCGAGCACCGAGTTCGTCACCATATCCGCGAGCACGGTGACTGCCTCGGTGAGGTCCGCGTCGCGCACCTTCGCGTAGTAGCAGGTGTATTCCTTCGCGGTGAGCGCGTTGTGCTCGGCACCCATCCGGTCGAAGGTGGTCGCGATCTCGTACGCATCACGGCTCGGCGTGCCTTTGAACAACAGGTGCTCAAGGAAATGCGTTGAGCCGAGACTTCCCGGTGCGTCGCCGCGCTCCGCCTGCTCATCCCGGGAGCCCACTCCCACCCAAAAGCCGATCGACGCGCTTCTGGCGCTCGGCATGAGTTCGGTAAGCACCCTGAGCCCGCTCGGGTGAACCGTGCGGCGCATCAGACTGCCACTCAGATCAACGGTGAGTTCAGCCTGGTCAAGGGGCAGGAGGATCGGTTCGCGCATCCCCCCAGCCTATCCGGCGCGGATGTGCGCCCACGTCGGCGGCGTGGTTCAGTACCTACTTGTTCTGATCTTTAAGCCGCACGAGCCGCTCGTGGCCAGTCTCCTCCAGCTCGGCCACATCTGCGCGTGACTTCAGGAAGTCGGAGAACGAGCGGAACCCCAGCGCGCGCTCGTTAAAGGAGGGGTCCATGCGCCGCATCTGCTGCTTCACCGCTGAGCTGTAAAGCCAGCCAGAGTCATCTTTATCCTGGCTCAGCCAGAGCGCCCGGATCAACAGCCCGGTTGCATCGAGTTCCGGATCCGAATCCGCGTCATCGTCCTCGTCATCGTGGTGGAGGTGATCGAGTTCTTCGAGCTCGTCGGGTGCATCGCGATCCGCGCTTGCCTGGGCCTCATCTCGCGCGTCCCGTCCGCGCCTCGAGCCACGGCCCCGCGGTGCTTTCTCGGGCACGGTAGCCAGGGCAGCCTCGAGCACCTCCGCGGCGGCGTCGAGAGCGCCCTCAGCATTCTCGGCGCTCGAGGTGTCTGCGGCCACCTTCGTGACACCTGATTCGCGATCCGGCTGCGGGGCACGTGCCCTGCGGCTGCGTGCGGCCGGCTGCTGCGGCTCCGGCATCTTGACGCCCGGGAGCGCGTCATAGCTCGCGAACTCGTCGCAAGCGGCGGTGAGTGACTTCGCAGTGGACCCCGCAACTCCGATGCCGACGACGTAGCGGCCGAGTCGTTTGCAGCGCTGCGCGAGCGGCACGTAGTCGGAGTCTCCGCCCACGATCACGACGTGGCTGAGATCGTCCAGCCGGAACATGTCTTCCACGGCGTCCACGGCGAGCCGGATGTCCGCGCCGTTCTTCGCATACGCCGCAGCCGGGAACAATTGCACCAGATCCACCGCGCGCGCGACGAGTTGTGAGCGGTACTGTGCGTTGATGTGCGACGACCAGTCAGCGTACGCCCGCGTCAGCACGAGCGTGCCAAATGACGAGGCGAAATCAATGATGGCACCGACATCTACCGCTGCGGCCTGCAGCCGCTCAGCGATGTCGGGAGCCGAGGGGTCCTCGGCGATGCGCTGCCGATCGCGCGAAAATGAGTTGCGGCCGTGCACCCGGTCATACCAGGAGAGCACGATGTTGTCGAAGTCGAGATATACCGCTACGCGACCGTTCTGAGTATCCGCCATGGCATCAGTCTGACAGGCTCACACCGCGCTGTCTGCACGCAGATGCAAACGCGCCCGCCGATCCCGGGTGAAACCGGAAGCGGCGGGCGCGTTGCGTGCCCTGGGATGAGCCAGGGCCGCAGCGGAGATTACTCCGCGGCCGGCGCCTCTGCGAGCTCGGCCGCATCGGCGGCGGGCGCCTCAGCTGCCTGCTCCTCGAGCACGGGCTCGAGTGAGAGCTTGCCACGATCATCGACCTTCGTGATCTTCACGAGGATCTTCTGACCAACGGAGAGTACGTCATCGACGCTCTCGATGCGCTTGCCACCGGCGAGCTTGCGCACCTCGGAGATGTGCAGCAGGCCGTCCTTGCCGGGAAGCAGGGAAACGAACGCACCGAACGCGGCGTTCTTCACGACGGTGCCGAGGTACTGCTCACCCACCTCAGGGTTCTGCGGGTTCGCGATCGCGTTGACCTGGGCACGAGCAGCCTCAGCCGCGGGGCCGTCAGTCGCGCCGATGTAGACGGTGCCGTCATCATCGATCGAGATGTCAGCGCCGGTCTCGTCCTGGATCCCATTGATGGTCTTGCCCTTGGGCCCGATCAGCTCGCCAATCTTATCGACCGGGATGTTGACCGTGATCACGCGGGGCGCGGTCGGGGCCATCTCGTCAGGGGCGTCGATCGCCTGGTTCAGCACGTTCAGGATCGTGAGGCGAGCCTCGTGCGCCTGAGTCAGCGCGCCCTTGAGCACGTCAGCCGGGAGGCCGTCGAGCTTGGTGTCGAGCTGGATCGCGGTGATGAACTCTGACGTACCTGCGACCTTGAAGTCCATGTCGCCGAGTGCGTCCTCTGCGCCCAGGATGTCGGTCAGCGCAGCGTAGCGGGTCTCACCGTTGACCTCGTCAGAGACGAGCCCCATGGCGATGCCCGCAACCGGAGCGCGCAGCGGGACACCAGCGTTGAGCAGCGACAGCGTCGAAGCGCACACCGAACCCATCGAGGTGGAGCCGTTTGAGGACAGTGCCTCGGAGACCTGACGGATGGCGTACGGGAACTCCTCGCGGCTCGGCAGCACCGGCACGAGTGCGCGCTCGGCCAGGAAGCCGTGCCCGATCTCGCGACGCTTCGGCGAGCCAACGCGGCCGGTCTCACCGGTCGAGTAAGGCGGGAAGTTGTAGTGGTGCAGGTAGCGCTTGCTCGTGATTGGCGACAGCGAATCGATCTGCTGCTCCATCTTGAGCATGTTCAGCGTGGTGACACCCAGGATCTGGGTCTCGCCGCGCTGGAAGATCGCCGAACCGTGCACGCGCGGGATGACCTGGACCTCAGCGTCGAGCGCGCGAATGTCGCTCGTGCCGCGGCCGTCCATGCGGACACCCTCGGAGAGCACGCGGCTGCGGACGATGTCCTTGGTGACCGACTTGTACGCGGCCGAGACCTCATTGTTGGCGGACTCGGGCAGCTCGCCTGCGGCAACCTTCGCCGCGATCTGCTCCTTGACGCGCGCCTTCAGCGCGTCATCAGCGTTCTGACGCTCCTGCTTGTCAGCGATCTGGTAGATCGGTGCGAGCTCCTGGCGGGCGATCGCGTCAACAGCGGCGAGCACCTCGTCGGTGTAGGGCAGGAAGACCGGGTAATCAGCGATCTCCTTGGCCGACTGCGCGGCGAGCTCGGACTGCGCCTTGCACAGCTGAGCAATAAACGGCTTGGCTGCATCAAGACCGGCGGCGACGACTGCCTCGTTCGGCTTCGTTGCACCGCTGCGGATGAGCTCCCAGCTCTGCTCGGTTGCTTCAGCCTCGACCATCATGATCGCGACGTCCTCTGCACCGTTCTTGTCGGTGACGACGCGTCCGGCGACAACGAGATCGAAGACCGCGTCTTTCAGCTGCTCAACGTTCGGGAACGCAACCCACTGATCGCCGATCAGTGCGAGGCGGACACCGGCGATGGGGCCAGAGAACGGCAGACCCGAGATCTGGGTCGACGCGGACGCCGCGTTGATTGCCAGCGCGTCGTAGAACTCGCCCGGTGCGATCGACAGCACGGTGATAACGACCTGGACCTCGTTGCGGAGACCGCTCACGAAGGAGGGGCGCAGGGGGCGGTCGATGAGGCGGCACACGAGGATCGCCTCGGTCGAGGGACGGCCCTCGCGGCGGAAGAACGAGCCGGGGATCTTGCCGGCAGCGTACGAGCGCTCCTCAACATCGATCGTGAGCGGGAAGAAGTCGAAGTGATCCTTCGGCTGCTTGGATGCGCTGGTGGCGGAGAGGAGCATGGTCTCCTCGTCCAGGTACGCGGCAACCGCGCCCTGTGCCTGCTGCGCGAGACGGCCGGTCTCGAAGCGGATCGTGCGCTTTCCGAACTTGCCGTTGTCGAGGACTGCCTCGGCGAACTTGATTTCAGGACCCTCCACGGGTACTCCTTTACTTCGGGTGAGCACGCAGCAACTGCTCGCGTGAGCCGATTGGCCCGCGAGTGCTGATCAACAGTGGAGGGCCACCCAGGGAACGCTGCGGGCACGCCCTGAGGGATCCACCACCGAAGACCAGCCACCGTGTGCTCGCTTCATCGTTGTTGCGAGCAAACGCCCGCGCTTCTCAGGATAGCACCGCGGCCCTCCATGGCGGGTGAAAACCCTGGTGCCGCATAGACTGGAGCGCATACTTCCGCAGGACCGAACGGAGCCCAGGCTCATGCCAGCAGATCAGGATCCCGTGATCCGTCGCAGGGCGCGCCGCGACACCGCGATCATCCTGTCCCCGCTCGCGATTGGCGTGCTCCTGAACGCAATCGTGCGCCCCTGGCTCGCGACGTTCATCGACGCAGAAGAGATCCGCCGAGGTGCGGCAGTGCGCGGCTCGGACCACTGGTGGGAGCCGACCCCGCACGCCGTTGCCGAACACCCCGTGATTTCCTGGTTTCTGAGCGTCAGCGACGGCGCGATCGCCGGGGTACTGCTCGCGAGCTGCGGGCTCATCGCGATCGCGATGTGGCTCCGCGGGCGCAGCGCGAGGCGCCGCAGCGAGCGGCTCCTCGCGGCTACGCAGACTTCGTGAAGAGCGCCTGACCGACGTACTCCCCGGCGAGATGCCGCGCGGGATCGCCCACAGCCCCGAGCCGACGTGGCGCAGGTACTCGTTCATGCTGTCAGCCTTGAGGCTCTGCTGCACGCGCACAAACGTTGCCGGATCCTTCTGGAAGCTGATAAAAAAGAGGCCAGCTCCGAGTTGTCCGAGCGGGTTCGAGCCGTCCACGTAGTTGTAGCCGCGGCGCAGCATCCGCGCGCCACCGTTCTGCTCAGGGTGCGCGAGCCGCACGTGAGCATCCGTCGCAATCGCGGGACCGCCTGCGGTCGAGACAGCCTCGAAATTCGGGGCGTCAAACTCGGCACCTCCTGAGAGCGGGCCTCCCTCTCCCTTGGTGCGCCCCACGATCCGTTCCTGTTCGCTCAGCGATGCACGATCCCACGTTTCGATCGTCATAGCAATCTTGCGCGCGACCAGGTAGCTCCCCCCGCGCAACCACTCCTGCGGGTGCGACTCCGGGACCCAGATGTGTTCCGCGAGCCCCTCCCGGTCCTCGGCCATCACGTTCGCAGTGCCGTCTTTGAAGCCAAACAGATTGCGTGGCGTGTCCTGGCTCTGCGAGGTCGACGAGGTGCGCCCGAAGCCGAGCTGGCTCCACGCGATCCGCGCGCGTCCCATCGCTATGCGGCTCAGATTCCGGATCGCGTGCACGGCGACCTGCGGATCGTCTGCGCACGCCTGAATGCAGAGATCGCCACCGGTCGTGGCCGAATCGAGCAGGTCAAACGCGAACGCTGGCAGCTCAGTGAACTCGGCTGGCAGACGCTCGGCGAGGCCGAAGCGATCCTCGCCGTCTTTCGTTTCGAACAGGCTGCGTCCAAAGCCAAACGTGAGCGTCAGCTTCGCTGCCCCGAGGCCCAGCGCCTCACCGGTGTCGGACGGTGGTGCGAGCGGTGGCCCGGATGCGGCACCGCCTGCTCCGAGCTCCGCGCCGCGGGTAAGCGCCTCGGCCGCGACGGTCCAGTCGGAGAGAAGCTCAATGAGCGCTGCACGGTCGACTCCGCGTAGCAACTGGAAACTGGCGAAGTGCAGGCGATCTTGCGCTGGAGTGACGATCCCTGCCTGGTGAGCTCCGCGGAACGGCACCGCGCCGGAGCTCGAACCGCCGGGGTTGCCTGCCCCCGCAGCGGTCGCGAGCGCTGCTCCCCGGCACCACCGACAGCCAGGCCGACCGCCCCGCTCCCGAGAAGACCGAAGAGCCCCCTGCGGCTCACACGATTGGGTTCGGGCGCGCCAGTGTCCGGCTCCCCACTCGGGGTGCCGGACACTGGCGTCAACTCCTGGTTATGCAGCGCTGACTCCCAGCACGGTGTGGGTCAGCTGCGACAGCGGCTCGCTCAATGCGTTGAGCTGAGCGCCGAGCTCGTTTCGGGCGTTCTGATCCACAGTTGAATAGTCCACGAAGCCACCCTCGTAGTCACCATAGGTGGCGAGGAGCTCGAGCATCGCGGCGAACTGTGTGTCGAGCGTCTTCGTGAGCTCTGCACCCTCGTCGCCCTTCGCCGCCGCGATGTCGCGCACGGCCTCGTAGGCCACCTGCGCGCCTTCGACGTTGGCAGTGAAGTCGTAGAGGTCGGTGTGCGCGAACTCATTTTCCTCACCAGGCAGTTTACCGTCGGGCGCTGCGATCTCGTCGAGCAAACCGATGGCCCCGTTCGTGATATCGCTCAGCGAGAGCGTGAAGTCATCGGAGTGCACAAGATCGTAGAGCGAGGTGATGTCGGTGACGAGTTGCTCCCCGAGGGTCGCGCGCTCAGCGGGCGTGAGCGCGACGATCTTCTCGTCGGGATAGTTCTCGGCTGCCGCATCGAGCCAGAGATCCATTTCGATCCGGTGGAACCCGGTGAAGGGCAGCCCCTCGGCCTCGGCGCCCGGCTTGCGGTAGTCGATCGAAGGATCAAGATCACCAAACTGCTCCGCGGTCGGCTCGATCCGCTCGTAGCTGACGCGCGCCAACGGGAACAAGCGCTTTGCCTCAGCGTCCTCTCCCGCGACGTACGCATCAACGAACTCTTGCACCTGCGGCAGCAGTTCGGCTGCCTGGCTCTTCACGTACGCGGTGTAGCTCGCGACCGCTGCGTCCTCGGCTTCGGCATCATCCGCGTTCGCCTCGACGCTTTCGCCCGTCACAGTGAACGGAGTGGTTCCGATCCCGGCCCCGACCATTCCCGGCTTGCAGACAGTGAAGTACTCACCCGGCTGGGCGACCAAGGTGAGATCGCGGCTTGCGCCGGGTGCGATGTTCTCGACCTCACCGACGATACTCAACTTGTTCTCTGCGAGAACGTAGAACTCGGTGACCTGGTCACCCGAGTTCGTCACCGTAAAGGTGATCGGCCCGCTCGCGGCAGTGTCGGCGCTGACCGCGCAGGAGTCTGCGCCCGAGTCGACGGTGAGGGCGGCGGCTTCACCGGAGCCGGCATTCGGCACACAGCCGGTGAGCGTGAAGGCAGCGGTCGCAACGGCTGCGGCAATGATGAGTGGTCTACGGGTGTGCACAGTGGCTCCTAGGTAGCTGGTTGCGGAACGAGAGTGGGACGTGGCGCTGGTTTCGGACGCAAGGCCCGACGGAGGAACAGCGCCATCGTGGGAACGAGGTACAGCACATATCCGACGAGTTCGAGCTTCGTCATCTCGGGTGCGAAGCCGATCGTGCCTTTGAGTAGGCTGCCGAGCACGCCGTCAGGGGCGATCAGGTGCGGGATCCGGAAGGCCCACGCTGCGTCTCCATACCAGGACTGCACGAACGCACTGGCGCCCTCTGGCGCCATCGCAAATGGGCCAGGCAGGACCGCGGCCTCCTGCAGGTCGTGGATCGCATACGCAACAACGCCTGCTGCGAAGACGATCAGCAGTGCGCCCGTCCAGGTAAAGAACCGCGCAAGATTGACGCGAAGCAAGCCGCGGTAGATCAGCCAGCCGAGCGCAGCAGCGAGCACAATACCCCCGACGGCCGCGAGCAGTCCGACGAGTGGGCTCTCCCCTGAGGACCGGGTCGTCGCCCAGATAAACAGTGCGGTTTCAAGGCCCTCGCGACCCACCGAGAGAAACCCGACCGCCACAATTCCCCAGCCGGATCCCGCGATGGCGTCGCCGAGCTGCCCTTCAAGCGCGCCGCGCATTCCGCGCGCGGTCCGCAGCATCCAGAACACCATCCAGGTGACAAGGGCGACCGCGAGCAAAGACAGTGTTCCGCCAATGATCTCCTGCGCTTGGAACGACAATCCGTAGGCGCCAAATGTCAGCACAGCGCCGACGGTGAGCGAGACGATGATTGCGAGCGCGACACCTGCCCAGATTCGCCAAGCTACGTCGCGGCGGCCGATGCGGTTGACGTACGCGAGCAGAATACCGACAACAAGGGCGGCCTCGAGGCCCTCGCGCAAGCCGATCAGGAAGGTACCGAGCATTCGTACTGCCTCTTCCGCGGGAGTGATGTGATGTTGGTGAGGTAAGCCTAACCCGAACCTCGAACACACTACTCCGGCAGCCCGCGCACGACAAGTTTTGGTCAGTGTTTTCTTCGGCAAGCCCCTCGCACCACAGTGCGCTGCCCCGGTCCAGCGCGCCACTCCACTGGCAGCCGCCGCCCCACAAGCGCGAGCGGCAGCAGTTCCGCACTCGCCGGATCAACGCAGAACACCCCCGCCAGCCGGCGGGGGTGTTCTGCGTTGATCGTGTGGGCTAGAGCGCGTCGATATCAATCGTGTGAAGCTCATCCGCGCCGATCGCTTCGCGCAGGCGGACAATGACGTCCTCTGCAACGGGCGAGTCGACAGAGAGCACCGACAGCGCGGTCCCCTTCTTTTCGTCCCGAGCGATCTGCAGGCCAGCGATATTGACGCCGGCCTCGCCGAGCTCTGCACCATAGGCGGCAACGATGCCCGGGCGATCGGTGTAGCTAAACACCACCAGGTGCTCGGGAATGGGCAGCTCAACCTCGTAGCCGTTGACCTCAACGATCTTCTCGACCTGCTTCGGCCCGGTCAACGTGCCGGACACAGACAGCGCTGTGCCGTCAGTGAGCGCGCCACGGATCGTGATCACATTGCGATAGCTCTCCGAGTTCGCGTCGACCGTGAAGCGGACCTCTACGTTGCGCTGCTCCGCGAGCAGCGGTGCGTTGACATAGGACACAGGGTCGCTCACGACCTTCGAGAAAATACCCTTGAGGGCCGCGAGGCGCAACGCCTCAACGTTGCGCTCTGCAAGTTCCCCGTGCACCTCAATGTCGAGCGACGCAAGGGGGCCGGCAGCGAGACCTGCGAACACCTGGCCGAGCTTCTCGGTGAGCGGCAGCCCCGGGCGCACGTACTCGTCGATCACGCCTCCTGCAACATTGACCGCGTCCGGCACCAGGTCGCCTGCGAGCGCGAGGCGCACGGACTTCGCAACCGACACGCCTGCCTTCTCCTGAGCTTCTTCCGTCGAGGCGCCGAGATGCGGGGTGACATTGACGGTGGGCAGGCCGGTCAGGCTCGTATCAGCGGGAGGCTCCTGCACGAACACGTCGAGCGCAGCGCCCGCAATCTCGCCAGCGGTCAGCGCCTCGGCCAGCGCGGCTTCATCAATCAACCCACCGCGGGCGACGTTCACCACGTACGCTGTGCGCTTCATCGCCGTGAGCTGCTCTGCTCCAATCATGCCGAGCGTTTCCGGCGTGCGCGGCATGTGGATCGTGAGGAAGTCAGCCCGCGCAACGAGCTCGTCAAGCGAAACCAGCTGCACACCGAGCTGCTGTGCCCTGGCCGCTGTGACGTAGGGATCATATGCAACGAGTTCGACTCCGAACCCGCGAAGACGCTCGGCAACGAGCGCACCGATGCGGCCCAGGCCGATGATCCCGATGGTCTTCTCGTAGAGTTCCGTGCCTGTGAAGGAAGAACGCTTCCACTGGCCCGCTGACAGGGACGCATGCGCGCGCTGCAGGTGACGAGCGAGGCCCAAAATATGGGCAACGGTCAGCTCAGCCGCACTGATCACGTTCGAGGTCGGCGCGTTGACCACCATGACACCGGCCTGCGTTGCGGCCTTGATGTCGACGTTATCGAGGCCGACGCCCGCGCGGGCGACCACCTTCAGCTTCGGCGCCCAGCTGAGCGCCTCCGCGTCAATCTGTGTGGCGGAGCGCACGAGCACGGCGTCGGCGGTCGCGAGCGCCGAGCGCAGCGCGTCACGATCCGTACCGTCGACGTGCACCACCTCGAAGTCGGGGCCGAGCGCGGCGATAGTGGCGGGCGAGAGTTGTTCGGCGATCAGCACGACCGGCGCAGACATCAAGCGAATCCTTCGGGTCAGCGATAAGGAAACTACGCGAATCCGCGCAGAGACTTCAGTCTACTGCCGTGCCACGGCGACTCAGAACGCTATGCGAAATATGACGACTCAGGAATGACATGCATCAGGTCCAGCTGCCACACGGCGATTGCTGCAATCCCGGCTGCCAGCAGCAAAATGCGGATCCCTGGCTTTCTGCCACGGCCGAGTACCAACGCGGCGGCGAGCACCAGGAGCGGAAGCAGGATACCGACGCTGAGCCAGATCCACCCGGTCACACTCAATCCGGTGCCAAGCGCCCCGCTCAGGCCGAGCATGCCGGTGAGGTTGCCAACGCCGGTGATCGTTGCGTAGAGGTAGAGGCCGCACAGCAGCACCCCAACACCCCACGCGAGAATGCGTGAGACCACGTTCCTAGCCTCCTCTGGCAATGAGCATCGGCAATGGCAACAGCACCACAGCACCGATCGCGAGCAATAGTGAGAGCCTGGCGGTGCGCCCGCCGCGGCTCAGCACGAGCGCCGTGAAGAACCACAGCGCAGGCGCAAACGGTGCGGCCCAATAGACGATCTGCTGCAGCACGCCACCGATGGACCCACTGCCAGCCGCCGTGATCGCGTTGACCTCGGAATACGCTTGCGCCACGATGGCCCAGCCAACGGTGTAGAGCAAGTACAGCCCACCGAAGACGCCGAGCGCCACGAGGGCCCCATTCGACACCTGCGTCCCGGGTGGGGCAGTTGCCTCTGCTGTCTCCGCAGCGGTGTCCGGGTCCTTCACACCTGCGGGATCGCCCGCTGAGGCGTGAGCAAGTGCGCCCGCGGAGTCCGCCGGGGCAGTGACCGCAGGATCGCCGATCCCCTGTGGTGCTTCCACTGTCCAGCCGCTCGCGAGCCCGCTCTCACGCGGCACCGGGACCGTCTTTTTTCGCATGTCTCCAGCTTAACTTCGCTCCGCTCTGAGACACCCGGGAGCTGAGTCCCTGGCGTGTGGCGGCAGATGCAAAGGCAGGCCGCTCCTCTTCTCCTGCGGCACGGCTCCTACTACAATTGCGAAAGATCCCACTCAGCACGCACAAAGGAACTCACGATAGTGACAGAATCTCGGAAGAACAAGAGCGACGACGCCACTCAGCTGGGTGCACCGGCGTGGACGCCCACCGCCGAAGCGAAGGCAAAGGCCACGCGCTTCCGGTGGATCGCGGCTGCGCTTTGGTTCGTGGCAATCGCACTCGAGGGTGTCGCGATCTTCTGGCTGTTGCGTCAGCGTGAGTTCGTGGGTGAAGACGGCACACTGGTCCGCGATCCAGAAACGGGGCTCCTCGAGACCCAGAACGCCACTGCAGTATTCCCGCAGTGGGCGTTCACGATGCTCCTCATTTCACTCGTCGTGATCGCCGCTCTCGCGATCACCGGCTCGGTGCTGTGGAAGAAGGCCAACCGCCTGGATCCCGCCCAGCGATCCGAAACCGTGCGCTTCTTTGTGCAGAACCAGCTCGGTGCGATCATCGCCATCGTCGCGTTCCTCCCGTTGATCATCCTGATCTTCACGAATAAGGACATGGACGGCAAGCAGAAGGGGATCGCGGGCGCTCTGGGTGTGGTCCTCGCGATTGCCGCCGCAGCGGTGGGCGTCGATCTGAACCCGCCGTCGGTGGAGAAGTACACGGCAGACCAGTCGACAGTGATCCAGCTACTCGGCTCGGACGAGGTCGTCTGGGTCGACGGCGGCAAGGTGTACCACGTCTGCGAGGACGTCTCGGATATTCAGACCGGCAGCGACAAGCGCACCGGAACCACTGCTGAGGCGATCGAGGCAGGAAAATCCCGCCTCACCCTCAAGTTCGCGAGCGAGCTGCGGGCCTGCAACCTGAATGTGCCAACGAATGCCGAAGAAATCGAGGCGGCGCTCAAGGAGATCCAGAACGGCAGTACGTCCACCACGCTCCCCGCCCCCGTCTGGTCGGATCCGAGTAAGGCGCCGATCGTAGTTGAGAGCGCCCCAGCAGCGTAACGTGTGCGAGGGCCAGCATCTCTTCGACCTCCACCGGATCGGTGCCGACCTCCCCGTCGCGAATGCCCGCGTCGAACTTGAGCAAGCGGTTGCGACCGGCGCCGCCGTGGTCACTGCTCCTCCTGGCACAGGAAAGACCACATATGTGCCGCCGCTCGTTGCCAACTTCGTCGCAGCACAACAGCCTGCCGTCGACCTGAGTGACCCCCACGCTGCAGTGGATCGCCCCGGTCGCGTATTGCTCAGTCAGCCGCGGAGAGTCGCGGTGCGCGCGGCAGCAAGACGACTCGCGACCCTCGACGGCAGCGAGCTGGGTGGCCCAGTCGGCTTCACTGTGCGCGGCGAGCGCACCGTGGGCAGGAACACCAGGATTGAGGCGCTGACCCCTGGCGTGCTGCTGCGCAGGCTGCTCGCCGATCCGGCCCTCGACGGTGTCAGCGCAGTGGTCCTCGACGAAGTCCATGAGCGATCAGTGGACGGCGACCTGCTGCTCGGCATGCTCGCTGAGCTCCGCGAGTTGCGGCCCGAGCTGATCGTCATCGCAATGTCTGCCACGCTCAACGCGACCGGAATCGCCGAGCTGCTCGGCGGTGCCCCCATCGTCGCCGTGCCAGCCGTGCTGCACCCGCTCGATGTGGCGTATGCCCCCGCCGCCGCCCGGCTCGACGAGCGCGGCGTGACCCGCGGCTTTCTGGCTCACGTCGCTGAGCTCGCGGTCGCCGAGCAGGCCGCCGCCGCCTGCGACGCACTCGTGTTCGTACCCGGGGCACGCGAGGTGGACGAGGTGGTGCGGCTCATTCGGGATCGCACTGCCGCCCGCCCAGCGGCTCAGCAGCTGGAGGCATTGCCGCTGCACGGTCGGATTCCCGCGCGAGATCAGGATCGCGCAGTGTCCGGCCGGCACGAAAGCGAACCGCAGCGCATCGTCGTGAGTACCTCGCTCGCGGAGAGCTCGCTCACCGTGCCAGGGGTTCGGCTCGTCATTGATGCAGGGCTGTCGCGTGAGGTGCGGCGGGATCGCGGCCGCGATATGACCGGGCTGGTGACGGTGAGCGCATCGCGCGCGAGCGCAGAGCAGCGCGCTGGTCGTGCGGCACGCCAGGGCCCGGGTCGCGCGGTGCGCGCGTACTCTGAGGCGGAGTTCGCGCGGATGCCAGCTGCGGCTCCCGCCGAGATCATGTCGGCCGATCTCCTCGACGCCGCG
Organism: Leucobacter luti; assembly: GCF_019464495.1. Classification (NCBI taxonomy): domain Bacteria; kingdom Bacillati; phylum Actinomycetota; class Actinomycetes; order Micrococcales; family Microbacteriaceae; genus Leucobacter; species Leucobacter luti. The sequence continues at coordinate 921,705 of NZ_CP080492.1, forward strand.
CTGCTGCTCGCAGCCTGGGGCACGCCGGGCGGCGTGGGGATGCGGCTACTCACGCCGCCTCCCGCCGCAGCGATGGCGCTCGCCACGACCGAACTCCGCGCACTCGAACTCACCGACGAGGCCGGTAGGCCGACACCGCTCGGCCGCCACGTTGCTGGCCTCCCGATCGGGGTGCGCGAGGCGCGCGCGCTACTCTCGGGCGCAGCGCAGCTCGGTGACGCAGCGCGCACCGCGGAGGTCGTTGCCGCGATCTCCGATGACTTCCGCGATCCCGGCGCTGATCTCGGCCACCTGCTCCGTGAGCTGCGTTCCGGCCGCGCCCCGGGGTCGAGCGCTGGCGGCGGGAGTGCCGCCGACTCACGGGGATCGCCGCGGCCGAGATCAGCGCGATTTCTCCCGCTGACCACCTCGTTGACAGCGCCGCCGCCGAAACCAGCACCGACGCCACCGGCATTGTGACGGCGCTTGCGCGGCCCGAGTGGATCGCACGTCGCACCGGCGAGCACTCGCGCAGCTACTTACTCGCGAGCGGCACGAGGGCCGCCCTGCCGGAGTCGAGCGCCCTCGTCGCGAGCGAGTGGCTTGCCGTGCGCGAGGTGCAGCGCGCCGCAGGTCGCGCCGCAGACGGCACGGGCGCGGTGATCCGTCTGGCTGCGGCGCTCAGCGAGACGGATGCACTCAGGATCGGCGGCGCACTGCGCAGGAGTGAGCGCATCGCGCGCGTCACCGATGGGCGTGTGCGGGTGAAAGAACTGCGCGCGCTCGGCGCGATCCTGCTCTCGGAGAGTCCCGTGGCCCCGCGCGCCAAGGACACCGGCCCGGCGTTCGCAGCCCACCTGCGCGAGACAGGCCTCGCCGCGCTGCGCTGGACAGAGACCGCCGAGTCTCTGCGCGGCAGGCTCGGCCTGCTGCACCGCGAACTCGGAGCACCCTGGCCCGATGTGAGCGATACGGCGTTGCTCGCGGGGGCCGACAGCTGGCTGGGCCAGGATCTCGCGCGGCTCGGACCGCAGTCCTCGCTGCACGGGATTGACCTGACCTCGGCGCTGCGGCGGCTACTCCCCTGGCCGGAGGCCGCGCAGCTCGACGCGCTCACGCCAGAGCAGTTGGCCGTGCCTTCGGGATCCCGGATCCGGATCAGCTATCCCGATCCTGACGATCCCGCAGGCCGGCCGGTTGTGGCCGTGAAACTGCAGGAGCTGTTCGGCTTCGCTCAGACCCCGCGGATCGTCAACGGCCGGGTGCCGATCCTGTTCCACATGCTGTCACCAGCGCGCAAGCCGCTCGCCGTCACCGACGACCTCGCCTCGTTCTGGAACGGACCGTACCAGGACGTGCGCAAGGAGATGCGCGGGAGATACCCCAAGCACCCCTGGCCAGAGGATCCGTGGACCGCCGAGGCGACCGCGCGCACGAAGCGGGCCCACGAGTAGCGCCACACGACTCGTTCAAGATTCTGAGTAGTCGTGCGCTCAACTAGCGGCGGAGCTGCCAATGAGCAGCGGCCGATACATGTTGTGAGCAGCACCCGGTTGCACGAGCGAGCAGCACCCGTCGAGCCAAGACCGGTTTCCACTCGCCGCGCCTGTTCTGCCGTCGCGTCAGCACAGCGTGTTTTCGCATATTTGCGTCTCAGGCCTCGATCCAGACCGTTCACAGCACGATCCTGTCCATGATCGCGTCATTCTTCACGTCGCTGCCGAATCGCTGATGCCACCCCGTACTTCGCATACTGTGTGGCAATACACCCCATTCGAGCATAGAGTCTGCTGTGGAGATGGGTGGATTCGCCACAGCACATGAGTTGCTGATCAAAATAGGACCAACGCATGACAACACTCAATTCCTCTGCCACCCACACGAAACCCAATCCTCGTACACGATTTCGCGCGCTTCTTTGCGGCGGCCTGTTGGTGGGCATGGCGCTTAGAGCTCCGCTTGCGACGAGCACTCCTGCGAGTGCTGCAGGCGCTTCTCCATGGAAGACGCGTAAGCAGTACTCGGCTGGAAAGCTGCGCGCTACGGCTACGACGTGCTATTCGAATCCGCGCAGTACTGGCTCCGGCTGTGTAGTTGGCCACACGGATTCCGTCTCCAACGGATTGAAGAGTGCCGCAAGCGGGAGCTGCGTGACTGAGCGAACGAAGACCGTGACCCGCCCTCTTTCTGCACGTGTGGGAGTTGAAGCTTTCGCCTGGATCTTTGCGAAGGCTTCTGCAAGTGTGTCTGGCGGACGCTCGAACTCGAGGAGCACAGGTTCCAAGACCTCCGTTTCATTGAGAGTTCCTGCGAAAGAAGCAGTCACCTGTACCCGCGGCGTGGTGGCCAAATCATTGACGACAGCACGCACAGTTCCTTCGAAGAGATATCTCTACGATTCACGAAATCGTGTACGAGTCTTCACGTCATCCTCGAGCAATGTGGTGCGCGGAACCGCTCCGAATACCGCTCAATGGCGTCTCACATAGAGGCGCGGACTCGTGACGCACATTCGCTTGAGCGCAGTCACATGCGCCCTAATTCTCTCTGCCTTGGTGGGCTGTTCGCAGACGGATGAGCCAAGCGGTTCCGGCGTAGCTCGTACTTCACACCCTCAAGAGAGCCAAGCTGCACAGGACGCTGCAGCACTCACTGTTACTGCGGGCGACCACCAGTTGGGTCAACTCGACTCCAGCACACCTGATTCACTACAGCTGCGGATGGAGGGGGTGGAGAGCAATCGCTATGTCGTCTATGCGCTCTGCGACAGCGGCGGCGAACTCGGCATTTCGGTTGCAGGTACAGGAGATCTTGGTAACCAGTCATTTACGATCGCGTGCGACACCGTTACGCATCGATCAACGGTGATCTTTGACCCGGCCACGGCGCAACCAGACACACTCACCGTCAGGCCACCAGCGACCGGGCAGTGGACGGTCGTGTTGGCCTGGCAGGAATCTGATGACCTCCCTGAACAGATTGGCCACGAATGACTGGCAAGCAAGGAGGAGTCCTCGTCCTCGTCCTCGCGAGCCTGGTTTGCCTGACGAGTTGTGCGGATGCGGAGCCCCAGCCTTCCCAGCAGGAGGAGTTCCCGCTCTCCCCCTACTGGGGTGCGATCCTTCAGACAGATGAGGGTCTTCCGGGAAAGGCTCTGGGCGAGGACTCCGAATATGGTGATCGTGTCGCCGGACTGTCTGAATCGATGCAAAAAGCGCACTCAGATACGTTGTTCGGCACGATCGCCGAAGACGCGGTGAGCTCTGGGGACGGAGACAGTTCCGAGTTCAGCTGGAAAAATGCCGGGTGCGATGGTGCCGCCAAGCAAACGATGGAAAGCCAGTCTGGTTCTGTGTACGAGGAGGGACCAACCGGGCTTGGCCTCGTGCGGGCGTTTCGTAGTGCGGGCATGCGCTGCATCGTGGCCGCTTCGATCTGACGTCTGCACGGCAACGACTCTCGAAGTTGCCGCTGCGGCAGGGTATCCCGTGCCGGGAAGAGAAGACCTGGGCGGTCGCCCACTCGCTGTGGTGGCGGTGGCAGAAGTTTGATCGGCCCGGGCTGAGCTGCGCACGAGGCGGCTTCGTACCGGCGCTCTCCCGCTGCATCCGCCTCACCGCGCGGCGAGCACCGCCGCCCGCTGGCGCTCATCGAGGCGTCGCACTGCCTCGCGCAGCGTCACCCCGGACGCGCTCGCCGCGCGCGGCAGGATCCACTCATATACCTCGTCGGGGCGCTTGCGCGACATGTCGCGCAGCACCCACCCGATTGCTTTCCTGATGAAGAACTCCTTCTCATGCAGCATCGCGTCTGCATAGCGTCCGAATCGCGCGAAGTCGCCGCGCCCCTCCCGCAGCGGGATCAGCTGAGAGAGCAGTGCTGAGCGGCGGATCCAGAAATCCTCATCGTCCGCCCAGCGGTCAAGAATCGGACCGAACCCGGGCTCTCGCTCAGCAAGTGGGCCAACGACCGAGGCTGCCAGGCTGTCCACGAGCGCCCAGGTGCCAGACTCGCGCAGCAGCTGTTCCAGCAGCGCGGTGTCGCCGAACTCCAGCAGCGCAACATTCCGCTCCAGCAGTTCCGCCGCGGCCGCCCTGCGCTCGTGCACCGGAAGCGCGCCTGGCTCGGGCGGCGCCCACAGTTCCCTGACCATCGCCAGCAGTGCCGGCCGGTCGATGTCCGCGCCGCGCAGCGCGGTGCGCACCGCCACCCGCATCTGCGGCACCGTCACGCCGTAGTGGTCGATCGCACTCTTCAGATAGGCCCGCTCGCGCTCCGCCCGCTCCGGAGTCGCGCGCGATTTCAGCGCCGCGTCGACCTCGTGCACCCAGCGACTCACATCACCCATGCGCTCAGTGTACGCATGGCGTGCTGGTGACACCGCCCCCGGCGAGCACCGCCACACAGCACGAGCACTGCAACACAGCACAAGCACCGAAACACAGCACAAGCACCGCAACGCACACCGGGGGAACACAGCGGGGCCCCGAGGATCACTCCCCGGGGCCCCGCTGTCACTGCGACTGCTTAGCGCGCTGCGCTACCGTCGACGTAGTCCGAGTCAGCCTGCTTCCAAGCGAACAGGCTGCGCAGCTCGCGGCCCGTCGTCTCGATCGGGTGCTTCTCAGCCTTCGCACGGAGCTCGAGGAACTCGGTGCCGCCGTTGTCCTGATCCTCGATGAAGCGCTTCGCGAATGCACCCGATTGGATGTCCGCGAGAACAGCCTTCATGTTCTCCTTGACGGAGGGATCAACGACGCGCGGGCCGGAGACGTAGTCGCCGTACTCGGCCGTGTCGGACACCGACCAGCGCTGCTTGGCGATGCCGCCCTCCCACATGAGGTCAACGATGAGCTTGAGCTCGTGCAGCACCTCGAAGTAGGCGATCTCGGGCTGGTAGCCAGCCTCGGTCAGCGTCTCGAAGCCGTACTGGACGAGCTGCGAGGTGCCGCCGCAGAGGACAGCCTGCTCGCCGAAGAGATCCGTCTCGGTCTCCTCGGTGAAGGTCGTCTTGATGACGCCGGCGCGGGTGCCGCCGATTGCCTTTGCGTACGACTTCGCGGTCTCCCACGCGGTGCCCGTTGCATCGGTCTCAACAGCGATGATGTCGGGGATGCCACGGCCGGCCTCGAACTCGCGGCGCACCGTGTGGCCGGGAGCCTTGGGGGCTACGAGGATCACGTCGACGCCCTCGGGCGCCTCGATGTAGCCGAAGCGAATGTTGAAGCCGTGTGCAAACGCAAGGGTCTTGCCAGCGGTCAGCTGATCCTTGATCGACTCGGTGTAGATGGTGCGCTGGTGCTGGTCCGGAGCAAGGATCATGATGAGGTCAGCCCAGGCCGAAGCCTCAGCAACGGTCTTCACCGTGAACCCGGCCTCTTCGGCCTTCTGGATCGACTTCGACCCTTCTTTGAGGGCGATAACAACCTCAACGCCCGAGTCGCGCAGGTTCATTGCGTGCGCGTGTCCCTGGGAGCCGTAGCCAACGACAGCTACTTTCTTGCCCTGGATGATCGACAGGTCAGCATCAGCGTCGTAGTACATCTCAGCCACTGGATTTCTCCTTTGTTTTCGGTTCGGTTCTGCGCGGTTCGCGCACGTGTGAGCGGGTCGCGTGGCGCGACCACGCGGTTAGTTTTTAAATACTCGTTCGGTGATCGACTTGGATCCGCGCCCCATGGCGATGAGCCCTGACTGCGCAATCTCCTTGATCCCGTAAGGCTCGAGCACCTTGAGGAAGGCGTCGATTTTCCCGGAATCCCCCGTCACCTCAATGGTGACCGCGTCGGGAACGACGTCCACGACGCGCGCCCGGAACAGGTTCACTGCTTCCAGCACGTGCGACCGCGACTGATTGTCGGCGCGCACCTTGATCAGCACGTGTTCGCGCTGCACAGAGCTCGATTCATCGAGCTCCACGATCTTGATGACGTTGACCAGCTTGTTGAGCTGCTTAGTGACCTGCTCCAGCAGGACCTCGTCCTGATCGACGACGACAGTGATCCGCGACAGGCCGCGCATCTCCGTCGGGCCAACCGCGAGTGACTCGATGTTGAAGCCGCGGCGGGCGAAGAGGCCGGCGACGCGAGTCAGCAGACCGGGCTTGTCCTCTACGAGGAGGCTGAGAACGTGACGGCTCATGGTTACTCTTCCTCCCACTCGGGGGCGTGCTCAAGGGCATACTGGATATCGCTGTTCGAAGTGCCCTGCTGGACCATCGGCCACACCATCGCGTCCGCGCTCACGACGAAGTCGATCACCACGGGGCGATCGTTCGTTTCCAGAGCGAGCTTGATCGCGTCGTCGAGCTGATCCTCACGTTCTACGCGGATCGCGAGGCAACCGTACGCCTCACCCAGCTTCACGAAGTCGGGCACGCGGCTTGAGCCGTGGCCCGTGTTGAGCTCAGTGTTCGAGTACCGGCCGTCATAGATCAGCGTCTGCCACTGGCGCACCATGCCGAGTGAGGAGTTGTTAATGACCGCGACTTTGATGGGGATGTTGTTCACCACGCAGGTGGCGAGCTCCTGATTGGTCATCTGGAAACAGCCGTCGCCGTCGATCGCCCACACAGTGCGCTCGGGTTCTGCGACCTTTGCACCCATCGCAGCAGGAACTGAGTAGCCCATCGTGCCTGCGCCACCCGAGTTCAACCACGCGTTCGGGCGTTCATACTTGATGAACTGCGCGGCCCACATCTGGTGCTGACCAACGCCAGCGACGTACACGCCCTCTGGCCCGGTGAGTTCCCCGATGCGCTGGATGACGCGCTGCGGCGCAAGGAGCCCGTCGCTCGTCTCGGTGTACCCAAGCGGGAATTTCTCCTGCAGTGCGCGAAGCCGCTTCCACCACGCCGAGGTGTCGGCGCAGTCACGACTGACCTTCTCGGTCGAGACAGCGGCGATCAGGTCGGCAATCACGTCTGCAGCGTCGCCCACGATCGGCACATCCGCGGCGCGGATCTTGCCGATCTCAGCCGGGTCGATGTCCGCATGAATCACCTTCGCATCGGGGGCAAAGAGATCAGCCTTGCCGGTCACGCGATCGTCGAAGCGGGCGCCGAGTGTGATGAGGAGGTCGGCTTCTTGCAAAGCCAACACTGCGGGAACGGTGCCGTGCATTCCCGGCATGCCCATGTGCTGCGGGTGCGAATCGGGGAACACTCCGCGCGCCATCAGCGTGGTGACCACGGGGGCACCGACGAGCTCGACGAGCTGCAGCAGTTCTTCAGATGCGCCCGCGCGGCCAACTCCGCCACCGACGTAGAACACGGGGCGCTCAGCCGCAGCAATGAGATCGGCGGCAGCCTGAATCTGCTTGCTGTTCGCTTTCGTGATGGGGCGGTAGCCCGCGAGATCCACCTGGGGATCCCACACGAAATCGAACTCGCCCTGCTGCGCATCCTTCGTGATGTCGACGAGCACGGGGCCCGGGCGACCGGTGGACGCGAGATGGTAGGCGGCAGCGAGCGCAGCCGGCACCTCCTCAGCTGTCTTCACGAGGAAGGAGTGCTTGGTGATCGGCATGGTGATTCCGACGATGTCGGCTTCCTGGAACGCGTCCGTGCCCATGAGGTGCGAGAACACCTGCCCGGTGATCGCGAGCAGCGGCACGGAATCCATGTAGGCATCGGCAATCGCGGTGACGAGGTTGGTTGCGCCAGGGCCTGAGGTCGCGATACACACGCCGACCTCGCCGCTCGCCGAGGCGAAGCCCTCGGCCGCATGGCCACCGCCCTGCTCATGGCGCACCAGAATGTGACGCAGATGTTCCGCATCCATCAGCGCGTCGTAGAGCGGCAAGACTGCGCCGCCCGGCAGCCCGAACACACTCGGCACGCCGAGCGCCTCAAGGCTTCGGACAACCGCCTGAGCACCGGTCATCCGCTCGCCGCGCGCAGCTGCGGGCTGCTGGGGTGAAGTTGTACTCGAATCCAAGGTCATAGCTTGCTTTCGTGTTCGAAGGGGTGACGCGATACACGGGCGACGGCTCCGCGGTCGAAACGCACGAAGCCGTCACGCAGAGTTGCTCGCAGCTCTAGCCAGTAACGGCGCCCTCGGAGGCGGATCGCACCAGCTTGGAGTACTTCGCGAGTACGCCACGCGTGTAACGCGGTGGAAGCGGGGCCCAGTTTGCTCGGCGGGCCTCTAGCTCAGCGGGTTCTACCAGCAGATCGAGCGTTCGTGCGGCGATATCGACCCGAATCAGGTCACCGTCGCGAACCAGAGAAATCGGACCGCCGTCCGTAGCCTCTGGCGCAATATGTCCGATACACAGGCCGGTTGTGCCGCCTGAGAATCGTCCGTCCGTCAATAGTAGTACATCTTTTCCGAGCCCAGCGCCCTTAATAGCACCGGTGATGGCGAGCATCTCACGCATTCCGGGGCCTCCCTTAGGCCCTTCGTAGCGAATCACAACGATATCGCCCTTACCGATCTTTCCCTCGGTCAGCGCGTCCATCGCTGCGCGCTCCCGCTCGAACACCCGCGCGGGGCCCTCGAACTGCTCGGCATCGAAGCCCGCCGTCTTCACTACGGCACCCTCGGGAGCGAACGACCCATGGAGGATCGTCAGGCCACCGGTCGCGTGAATCGGATCATCGAGCTGGTGGATCACTTCGCCGTCAATCGGATCCGGATTCAGCTCTGCGAGGTTCTCGGCCATCGTCTTGCCGGTCACCGTCATCACGTCACCGTGCAGCAGTCCAGCGTCGAGCAGCGCCTTCAGGATCACCGGCACACCGCCCTGGCGATCGATGTCGGCCATAACGTACTTGCCGAAGGGCTTCATGTCCGCGAGGTGCGGGACCTTCTCGCCAATCCGGTTGAAGTCTTCCAGCGTGAGGTCGACCTCTGCCTCGCGGGCGATGGCGAGCAGGTGCAGCACCGCGTTCGTCGATCCGCCGTAGGCCATCAGAAGCGTGATGGCATTTTCGAAGGCCTTCTTCGTGAGAATGTCACGCGCGGTGATACCCAAGCGCAGCATGTTTACCACGGCCTCGCCCGAGCGGTGGGCGAAGTAGTCGCGACGACGATCAGCAGAAGGCGGTGCAGCGGAGCCAGGAAGGCTCATTCCGAGTGCTTCAGCAATCGACGCCATCGTATTGGCGGTGTACATGCCACCGCAGGCGCCCTCTCCCGGAGCAATCGCGCACTCGATGCGCTTGAGGTCTTCTTCAGACATCGTGCCGGCCTTGCACGCCCCCACCGCTTCGAAGGCGTCAATGATCGTGACTTCCTTCTCGGTGCCGTCGGTGAGCTTCACCCAGCCCGGAGCAATCGATCCTGCGTAGAGGAAGACGCTGGCGAGATCGAGGCGCGCCGCAGCCATCAGCATGCCTGGCAGCGACTTGTCGCACCCAGCGAGCAGCACCGTTCCATCGAGGCGCTCAGCCATCACGACAGTCTCAACCGAGTCAGTAATGACCTCTCGGGAGACGAGCGAGAAGTGCATGCCCTCGTGGCCCATTGAAATGCCGTCAGACACAGAAATCGTGCCGAACTGCAGCGGGTAGCCGCCACCGGAGTGGACTCCCTCTTTCGCACCCTGTGCGAGGCGATCCAGGCTCAAGTTGCACGGGGTGATTTCGTTCCAAGACGACGCAATGCCGATCTGGGGCTTGTCCCAGTCCTCGTCACCCATGCCAACTGCACGAAGCATGCCTCGAGCTGCAGCCTTTTCGATCCCATCGGTGACGTCGCGACTCCGCGGCTTCATGTCAATCTCTGCCATGCGCCCAGTCTATGCCCTCGCACATGCCGGAGCGGAGACGGAATGCGGCCCGAAAACCAGTGAAAGCGCCGCGAGCCGAGGCCCGAGACGCTTTCACGCGTGAGGTTGGCTACTTGCCGATTGCCGGCAGGAGCGTGAACGGCAGGGCGAAGCCGATAATCGTGGCGGCCAGGCCTCCGATGAAGAAGAACTGCTCCCCCGCGGCTCCCAGGGTCGGGTTAAAGCCATAGCTCATCAGCACAAAGCCACCGATGGAAAGCACCATCGAGAGGATGAACACGATCGCCGTGATGGCGCCTACTCCGCCCCGCGAGCTTTCCTCGAACAGCGCACCATTACTCTGCGAGCTCATCCACTCACTCCTTCACTCGATTGGCGGGTGCCCCCGCAAAGAATCACGCTCCGCTCACGCGAAGTCCGTTCCTCAAGGGTATCGCAATCAAGCGCGCGGGCACTGCTGCGCGTTAGGCTGAGCTGCACAGCAGGAGAACGGAGTCATCGTGGCGATCGGAAAGTACATCACCAACCCCGGAGTACTGGGTGCGGCCGTCGGCGCCGTGGGCACTGCGCGCCGGGCAGGAAGCATGCGTCGCGATTGGCGTCGCTACATCGTGTGGGGCGTTTGGCTCGCCGGTCTCGCTCTCGCAATTGCGAGCGTTGCGATGCAGGACGAAGACCGCGACGCGGACGCGCGGCAAAAGTCCGCCTGACGAACTCACGCGTGAACCGGTAGGCTGGCACGCGGTGCGTCGGGAAGTCTGGTCGACAAAGGTGTCAACTGTCCCCGAACGAAGGCAAATACATGAGCCACTCTCCGCAGTCCCCTGCACCGCACGATTCGCAGCCACAGGCTGAGGGAGCACCGGACGCAGCACCGCCGTCTGTGGCGCGTTCGCCGCGTGCACGGCGTCGCCGGACACTCTCGTTGGTGAGCAAACGCGAGGCAGCGCGCGTGAGCAGGCTCCTCCGCGCCGAAGTGGTGGGCGGCGTGATTGTCATGATCGCGGCGCTCCTTGGATTTATCGCCGCAAACAGCCCGCTCGCTGAGGGCTATTTTGCCCTGCGTGAGACCAAGATCGGGCCCGAGACGCTCGGGCTCCACATCAGTGTCGGCCACTGGGCGTCAGACGGCCTGCTCGCAATCTTCTTCTTCATGGTCGGCCTCGAACTCAAACGCGAGTTCGTCTCGGGAGCCCTGAGCAAATTCTCCACCGCGATCGTGCCGGTTGCGGCGGCATTTGGCGGTGTCGCACTCCCGGCACTCGCCTACATTGCGTTCACCGCTGGCACCCCAGCTGCGCACGGCTGGGCGATTCCTACGGCGACCGACATCGCGTTTGCGGTGGCCGTGCTCGGCCTGATCGCGCCGCGGATTCCACCGGCGTTGCGCATGTTCTTGCTCACTCTCGCGGTGGTCGACGATCTCATCGCGATTTCAATTATCGCGATCTTCTATACAGAGAACATTCAGTTCTTGCCACTCGCGCTGGCACTCATCCCGCTCGCGCTATATGCCTTCATCGCGCACCGGTTCTCCGCACGACTCGCACGTTCGACATGGGGTCCGTGGTTGATCTTGCTTCCGCTCGGCATAGTCGCTTGGGCGCTCTTCTACTCTTCTGGTATCCACGCCACGATCGCCGGCGTCGTGCTGGCGTTCCTTGTGCCAGTCAACGGGCGGCAGGGCACCCAGCTTGCGGAGACATTTGAGCATCGTTTCCGCCCGCTCTCCACCGGAATCGCCGTGCCGATCTTCGCGTTCTTCGCAGCCGGAGTTGCCGTCGGCGGAGCGTCCAGGTTCCCGTTCGATCCGATTGCAATCGGCATCATGGTGGGTCTGGTGATCGGGAAGCCCATCGGTATCGCTCTCGTGACGTGGATACTCACCCGCTTCACGCGCGCTGAACTCGATTCCGCGGTGAGCTGGCGCGAGCTCATCGGTGTGGGCGCGCTCGCTGGTGTGGGGTTCACCGTGTCGCTCCTGGTCACGGATCTCAGCTTCTCCGACCCCGGCGATGCAGACACCGCACGGCTGGCAGTGATGGTCGGCTCCCTCATCGCTGTCGGAGTCTCTGCCCTATTCCTGGTGCGCAAGGCACGGGCCCACCCCATCAGAGCTTCGCGGGAATTCTGAACGCTCCACGGTCGCGACGCGCGCGGGATAACCGCCGGGATTTGAACGCCGCGTCGCGATCGTGTTAGAGTTTCATCCGTTGCGCAGCCGGGTTTGTCTCGGATGAACAGCAGTTACGCGCCTTTAGCTCAGTTGGTAGAGCAGCTGACTCTTAATCAGCGGGTCCACGGTTCGAGCCCGTGAGGGCGCACAGGGCAGGCCCGAGATCATTGCGATCTCGGGCCTTTTGCGTTGTATGCGGTCGCGGCTCGCGTTCCGGGCGCCTCCTCCTCGCGGGTCCCGAGCGCCGCTCCCCGAGCTTCGGCCGGACACCGGACAGCAGGCCCAGCTCTGCTATCGTTTTCAGAAGGTACGAGCTTCTCTGAATTCCTGTACCGATCAGCTATTCACGAAGCCCGGCGTTCTGTGCCGGGCTTTTCTCTTACCCGGACTGACACTTCACTTGCCGTTCATGGAGGCCGCCCGAATGACCGCTCCGCTCCCCACTCCGTTCCAGGAAACACTGCCCGCCGCGTCCCGTGACCTCGCGTTTGCACTGGCACTCGCAGACCTCGCGGACGCGGTCTCGCTGCCGCGTTTCCGGGCCGCTGATCTGGCAGTCTCCACGAAGCCGGACCGTACATACGTCACCGACGCCGACCAGGCCGTCGAGCGCGTGATCCGCGAGCGTATCGAGGCCGAAATGCCAGAGGACAGCTTTCTCGGCGAGGAGTCTGGCACGAACGAGCGCGGCACGCGGCGCTGGATCATCGACCCGATTGACGGAACCGCGAACTTCCTGCGCGGCGTGCCCAACTGGGCGACGCTGATCGCGCTCGAAGTTGACGGTGTGCAGACCGTCGGCGTCGTCTCAGCACCAGCGTTCGGCGCTCGCTGGTGGGCAGAGACTGGCGGCGGCGCCTGGGGTCAGCAGGGAGGGGCGGAGCCCCGGCGTCTCCGCGTCTCCGGTGTCCAGGAAATCGAGCACGCATCGCTGTCGTTCCAGAGTATTGAGCAGTGGGACCTCGCCGGGTACCTCACACCCCTGATCGCACTCAGCCGCGCGGTGTGGCGGGATCGTGCCTACGGTGACATGTGGTCCTACATGCTGCTCGCCGAAGGTCTCGTCGACATCGTCGCCGAGTTCGATGTCAAGCCGTATGACCTGGCGGCGCTCGTGCCAATTGTGCGGGAGGCGGGCGGCCGGTTCACAGACATCTCCGGTGCGGACAGCGCTTGGAACGGAAGCTCGCTCGCGACAAACGGCGCGCTGCACGACGCAGTGCTCGCAGTGGTCACTGACGCGCGCGACGCGGGCGCGCACCAGGCCAACGCGTGAGGCGCCCTGTGACTCGCGCCGCAGCGCAGCAGCGCTTTGCCCACCCCGTCCGCGCTGCTCTTCTCGCGCTCGCGGCTGATGCAGCGCTCGTGCTGCTCTTTTCCGGACTCGGCCGTGGCAGCCATGCGCGCGAGGCGACCGTGCTCGGTCTGCTGGAAACCGCCTGGCCGTTCCTTGCAGGGCTCGCAATCACGTGGATTTCGGCGCGGATTTCACAGCGGCCCCTCGCAGTGCTGAACTCCGGACTTCCCGTGTGGATCGGCGCCGCCGGCATCGGCCTGCTGCTGCGGTGGTGGACTGGCGGGGCGTGGCGCTCCCGTTCGTGATCGTGACGTTCCTCACGCTCGGCCTCTTTCTGATCGGCTGGCGCGCGATTGCCGCCCTCGTGATCCGGCTGCGCGCACCGCGGGCCTAGCGCGACCCCTGCGGGGCTCGTGCACACACCACAAGACCCCTCACCCAGCCGGAGCTGGGTGAGGGGTCTTGTGGTGTGTGCACCGCCGGCCGGGCACAGCCGACGGTGCACGTGCGTGTGACTACCCCGCGGCCAGCAGTTCGAGGGCCGCCGTTGCGCGGTTTGAGAATCCCCACTCATTGTCGTACCAGGCCACAACCTTGACGTGTGTGCCGTCGACGTGGGTGAGCTCCGAATCAAAGATTGATGAGTGCGCGTTGCCGACGATATCGGTCGATACAAGCGGCTCCTCCGAGTACTCGAGCACGCCAAGCAGCGGGCCTTCTGTGGCGGCGGTGCGATATGCGGCGAGCACCTCGTCGCGCGTGACCTCGCGAGCGACGGTGGCGTGGAGTTCAACGATCGAGCCAACGGGGATCGGCACGCGCAGCGAACTGCCCGAGAGCTTCCCGTCGAGCTGCGGCAGCACAAGGCCGATGGCCTTCGCCGCACCCGTCGAAGTTGGCACAATATTCAGGGCCGCGGCGCGAGCTCGGCGCAGATCGTCGTGCGGTGCGTCTTGGAGGCGCTGATCCTGCGTGTAGGCGTGGACCGTGCTCATAGAACCGTATTCGATCCCGGCAAGGCTGTCGAGCACCTGTGCGAGTGGGGCGAGTGCGTTCGTGGTGCACGAGGCGTTCGAGACGATGTGATGCTGCGCGGGATCATAGAGGTGATCGTTGACGCCGACGACGATGGTGAGATCCGCGCCCTTCGACGGGGCGCTCACGAGCACGCGCTTCGCGCCAGCGTCAATGTGCTGCTGAGCGGCGTCGGCCGCGGTGAAGAAGCCGGTGGATTCGAGTACGACGTCGACGCCGAGTTCTCCCCACGGCAGGTTGGCGGGAGAACGCTCGGCAAAGATCCTGATCCGACGATCGCCGACCACGAGGTCATCGCCGTCAATTGCGACGTCCCACGGCAGTGCGCCGTACAGGCTGTCTCGCTTGAGCAGGTGCGCAAGCGTTCCGTTGTCGGTGAGGTCGTTGATTGCGACCACTTCAAGTTCGCTTCCCTGGTCAAGGATCGCGCGCAGCACGCCTCGCCCAATTCGTCCGAACCCATTGATTGCCACACGACCGGTCATCAGTCCCCGTTTCCTTTCCGCCGCACACTGCGGGCCCTACAGCATCTACTTTGGCCTGCTTCAGAGCCGAGAACCAGTGGCGCTAATGCCATCCTTCGAAACAATCTTGCCAAGGTCTCGTCATCGCGACGAAACACACGGAGCGTGCGTGACGATCTGCTATTTCACCACGTCGTAGACGACTTTGGACACTCCGTTGCCGTACATCTCGTGCTCCGCCACCGTGAGTCGCTGCGTCGGCTGATCGCGCGCGCTAAACAGGCGCTCTCCGGCGCCGAGCAGCACGGGAAATACCAGCAAGTGGTACCGGTCGACAAGACCCGCGTCGGCAAGCGCGCGGCCCAGTTCAAGACTGCCATGCACGAGAATCGGGCCGCCATCGCCGGCTTTCAGTTCCGCGACCTCATCCAGCGAGCGCAGGATCGTCGCTGGCCAGCGGTCGTCCTCGTGCTCCAGACTGGAGGAAACGACGTAGCGCGGCATCGCGTTGTACCCGGCGAAGTCGTCCATCGTCGGCCACACCGGCGCGAAGGCTTCGTAGCTGCGGCGGCCGAGCAACAGCGCTCCCGCCTCGCCCTGCTCCCGGCCCTTGATCTCATAGGCCGCCGGATCAAACTCGACATCTTTGAACGTCCATCCCGCATTGCGGTAGTCGCCGTCGCCAGGCCCTTCGGCCACACCGTCAGCCGAGAGAAAGGCGGTAATGATGAGTTGGCGCATGAGGCCCCCGTTCGCACACGATACCGACGGCGGACACCGCCGGAATAGCGCCGATTCTACGCTTCATCAAGCCACTACAGGTGACTCACCTGCCCGGGAAAAGGTCTTGCGATAGTCCGACGGCGTGGTACCCAGCACGCGACGGAAGTACCGGCGCAAGTTGGTGGCGGTGCCGAGCCCGACAGTGGAGGCGATCTCGTCGATTCCAAGATCCGTCTCCTCTAACAGCTCACGAGCGCGGTCAACCCTGGCACGCATGATCCACTGCATGGGCGCGTAGCCGGTTTCGTCACGGAACCTGCGCGAGAACGTGCGGGAAGAGACGCGTGCATGCGCCGCGAGCTGCGCGATTCCGAGTGGCTCACCCAGGTGCAATAGGGCCCAGTCGCGGGTCACAGTGAAGCGTTCGCCGTGGGATTCTGGCACACCCTGTGGCACGAACTGCGCTTGTCCCCCACTGCGGTAGGGCGCAGCGACGAGCCGGCGGGCAGCGTGGTTCGCGACCGCCATGCCTGCTTCTTTCCGCAGTATATGCAGACAGAGGTCGATCCCGGACGCGGCTCCTGCCGAGGTGAGCACGGACCCTTCATCGACGAAGAGCACCCGCTCGTCAACGTGGACCTCGGGGTAGCGCTCGGCGAGCGCCTGTGAGTAGTGCCAGTGCGTGGTGGCGCGTCGTCCGTCGAGCAGCCCGGTCTCCGCGAGCGCAAAGGCCCCTGTCGAGATCGCCGCCAACCTGGCACCCCGCTCGTGGGCTGTCAGGAGCGCACGAGTGAGCGCCTGCGGCGGTCGCTCCCGATCAGGCTCGCGATAGCCCGGCACAAAGACCAGGTCGGCAGTCTCGAGCGCCTCAAGACCGTGCTCAACGTGGTACGACAGGCCGTCGCCTCCTGTGATCAGACCAGGATGCACACCGCATACGTCGACGGTGTACGGCATGCTGGCCCGCGCGGTAAACACCTGAGCCGGGATCCCGACATCGAGGGGTTTTGCCCCCTCCAGCACCACGACAGCAACTCGCCTCATGAGTCCAGCGTAGAGGCTGCACGGGAACACTGGTCGTTGCCGCACTGCTCGACGCGGCCCAAACCGGGGTTTCAGCACAGCTGGCCCCCTGTTGCCCGTCGGCTGAGCGGACGCCACGGCGACGCCCGACACTACGAGTCTGGGATTCCAGACAGGACCGCCCGCGAGCGCGTTGTTCGGCAGAGCTCGGCACGATGAGATGGATCCAGAGCGCTGCACCGCTGCAGCGCCGCTCCTGAAAGGACTCCCTCATGTCTCTCCCCGGCGCCCGTCCCGTCCGCGCACCGCGCGGCACCGAACTCTCCGCGAAGAGCTGGCAGACCGAGGCTCCGTTGCGGATGCTCATGAACAACCTCGACCCCGAGGTCGCTGAGCGCCCTGACGACCTCGTCGTTTACGGTGGTACTGGGCGCGCAGCCCGCAGCTGGGGTGCCTTCGACGCGATCGTCGACACCCTCCGCGATCTCGAAGACGATGAGACCCTGCTCGTGCAGTCGGGCAAGCCAGTTGGGGTGTTTCGCACGAACCCCTGGGCGCCACGGGTCCTCATCGCGAACTCAAACCTTGTCGGCGACTGGGCCAACTGGCCGGAGTTTCGCCGCCTCGAGGCCGAAGGCCTCATCATGTACGGCCAGATGACAGCGGGGTCCTGGATCTACATCGGCACCCAGGGCATCCTGCAGGGTACTTTTGAGACCTTCGCTGCGATCGCGCGCAAGCGCTTCGGCGGCTCGCTGGCGGGCACGATCACACTCACCGGTGGGTGCGGCGGGATGGGCGGCGCACAGCCCCTCGCCGTCACTCTGAACGACGGCGCGTGCCTCATCGTCGACGTCGACGAGACGCGCCTCCAGCGCCGTGTCAGCAAGCGCTACCTTGACGAGGTCGCCACTGACCTCGACGACGCGCTCACAAAGGTGCAGCTCGCGAAAGCCGAGCGCCGGGGCTGGTCCGTCGGGCTCGTCGGGAACGCTGCCGAAGTGTTCCCTGAGATCCTGCGCCGCCACCGCGCGGGTGAGCTCACGATCGATATCGTCACGGATCAAACCAGCGCGCACGACCCGCTCTCATACCTTCCGATCGGCTACGACGTGGCGGATCGCCTCGCACGAGCCGAAGCCGATCCTGAGGGGTTCACGCGCGATGCACGCGCTGCGATGGCAGCGCAAGTACAGGCCATGGTCGAGTTTCAGGACGCTGGCTCCGAGGTGTTCGACTATGGCAACTCGATCCGAGATGAAGCTCGACACGGCGGCTACGAACGCGCATTCGAGTTCCCCGGTTTCGTGCCGGCCTACATTCGACCACTGTTCTGCGAGGGGCTCGGGCCCTTCCGCTGGGCCGCGCTCTCGGGCGACCCTGAGGACATCCGGGTGACGGACGAAGCGCTCCTGGAGCTGTTCCCCGATGACGCGCACCTGCACCGCTGGATCCGTGCCGCACAAGAGCGCGTTGAGTTCGAGGGGCTCCCCGCCCGCATCTGTTGGCTAGGGTACGGCGATCGCGCGAAGGCCGCCGTGCGATTCAACGAGCTCGTCGCAGAGGGCAAGCTGAAGGCGCCGATCGTGATCGGGCGCGACCACCTCGATTCCGGATCCGTTGCATCGCCATACCGCGAGACCGAGGCGATGGCAGACGGATCCGACGCGATTGCCGACTGGCCGCTGTTGAACGCACTGACGGCAACGGCGTCGGGCGCCACCTGGGTGTCACTCCACCACGGCGGTGGTGTCGGTATCGGCCGCTCCATCCACGCCGGCCAGGTTGCCGTTGCCGATGGCACACCGCTCGCAGCAGAAAAGCTCGCGCGGCTCCTCACGAACGACCCGGGAATGGGCGTGATCCGTCACGTGGATGCCGGCTACCAGCGCGCGGCAGACGTCGCCGACGAGCGCGGCGTGCGAATCCCGATGGCTCCCGTGATTCGTAATACCGACACGGCCTGGTAATCCGGCACACCAAGGACCAACACTGAGCGGGCTTGCCGACGTCCGCCGCCCTGGGAGAATCGACACTATGACGCACACGCAGCTGATCGACAACATCGGCGAACTCACGACCAACGATCCGTCGTTGGGCGCCGGAATCGGAGGCAGAATCAGTGGCGCTGCTGTGGTGATCGAGGACAACAGGATCGCCTGGGTGGGGCCAGCGTCACAGGCTCCAGCGGCAGACGAGCGCTTTGACGCAGCCGGGCGGGCACTCCTGCCCGGCTGGGTCGATTCGCACACGCACCTCGTATTCGCAGGCGACCGCACTGCAGAGTTCGAGGCGCGCATGGCGGGTGAGTCCTACGCAGCGGGCGGAATCAACGTCACCGTCGCGGCGACGCGAGCTGCCTCTGACGAGGCGCTCGCGGCGAATCTCGATCGGCTCGTCACTGAGGCCCGTCGCGGCGGTACGACGACGCTCGAAACCAAGACCGGCTACGGCCTCACTGTCGCTGATGAGGTGCGCTCTGCCCAGATTGCCGGCCAGATCGTCGACGCGGTCACGTTCCTCGGCGCGCATGTGGTGCCTGCTGAGGCTGATCCCGTGGACTACCTCGCACTCGTGACGGGTCCGATGCTCGATGCTGTGGCCCCGTATGTGACCGCCGTGGACGTGTTCTGTGAGGCGGGTGCCTTCGACCGGGCCGCCTCCGCGCGCGTGCTTGAGGCCGCAGGAGCACGCGGGCTCGCGACTCGAGTGCACGGCAATCAGCTGGGACACGGACCTGGTGTGCAACTCGCAGTGGAACACGGTGCCCTCAGCGTCGACCACGTGGGGTTCCTCGACGACGCCGATGTTGCCACGCTCGCCGACTCCTGGCGCGGTGGCGGCCACGGTACGGTCGCGACGGTGCTTCCCGCGTGCGATCTCTCCACGCGGATGCCACTCGCACCGGCCCGGCAGCTCCTGGATGCAGGCGTCACGGTCGCCATTGCGTCGAATGGCAATCCCGGCACGTCTTACACGAGCTCAATGGCGTTCTGTGTGGCCACCGCTGTCCTCCAGATGCGGCTCACCATCCAGGAGGCCGTGCATGCAGCAACCCGGGGTGGCGCGATCGCGCTGGGCATGCACGAGGACGGATGGCTCGATCCGCGGGGAATCGCACAGCCGCGCGTCGGCGTGATCGCCGAGGGCGCCCGCGCAGATCTTCACCTGCTCGATGCCCCTGCGGCCACCCACCTCGCCTACCGCCCTGGCATGCCGCTCACCGCGGCTGTGTGGCGAGCAGGGACGCGCATCGTCTAGTGCCACGGGCCTCCACAGCGGTGGCGGTCAGTGCGCCGGGCGTCCGTGGATCCGGCTCGAGAGCGATTCAGCGGCCTCGTGGAGCTCAGCCGCGAGGCCGCTGAACGCGGCTTCGGTGAGCTCCTCATCGCGGAAGGTCAGCGCAATTGCCGCGACCGGCCAACTGCGGTGGTCGAGCACCGGAACCGCAATCGAGGAGATCCCGAGGGTCACCGCGCCACGCTCGATGGCATACCCGCGGGTCAGCGTCGCGTCGAGCAGCGAGCGTAGCTTCGAGTAGCGGTCGATCACTGGCTCAGCTGCGGCGTCGTGGCGCTGCACGAACGCGCCTCGATCCGGGTACAGCGCGCGCACTTGCGCCTTGGGAAGTGCGGCGAGGATCGCCCGCCCGCTCGCGGTGAGATGCATTGGGAGCCGCACATCAACGTCGGAGACGAGCGCTGCACCCCCACGGACGCGCTCCTCGATCACGTACAGCACATCTCTGCCGTGCGGCACTGCGAGGTGCCCGCTCGCCTGCACACGATCAACGAGTCCCGACATCAGCGGCCGTCCGATGCGGGCCAGCGGTTCCTGGCGCGCATACGCCGAGCCCAGTTCCAGCGCGGCGATCCCTAGCCCGTAGCGCTGCTCATCCGGAAGGTGCATCACGAAGCCGTGCTCCTGCAGTGTCGCGAGCAGGTGGTACACCGTTGATCGGGGAAGGCCAAGCTGGGTTGCGATCATCGATGCTGGCAGCGGCCCACGCGCCGTGCTGAGATGACGGAGGATCCGCAGCGTGTGATCCGCAGCGGGCACCTTCACGTCCTTCATACTCGGAAACTCTAGTACCCGAGGGGGTGGACGACAGAGATTCCGTGCGCGAACGACTCAGCGAAGGGGTTCAGCAATCGCTGCCCCCACAGCTTCGAGTACGGCTCCGGTCTCCACGAACTCATAGGCGGCCGTAATGTCGGGAGAGAGGAAGGCATCAACATCGGGTGCGGCGATCCTGGTGCGGAACAACTCGTGCACGGCGGCGGTGGCGGCCCCTGGCCGGCCGGCGTGCGCAGCGATCCGGAAATCGAGGGCGCGAGTGGACGTGAGCAGTTCGATCCCGAGCACTCGGGTGAGGCCATCAATAGCGCGACGCAGCTTACGCCCCGCGTGCCAACCCATGGAGACGTGATCCTCTTGCATCGCCGACGACGGGATCGAATCCACGCTGGCGGGCGCGGCGAGCCGCTTCAGCTCTGACACGATCCCGGCCGCCGTGTATTGCGCGATCATGAGGCCAGAATCCAGCCCGGCATCGGCGGCGAGGAACGGGGGCAACCCATGATTGCGTGATACGTCCAGGAAGCGGTCCGTGCGGCGCTCAGACATGCTTGCGACATCGGCCACCGCGATGGCCAGGAAATCAAGCACGTAGCCGACGGGGGCACCGTGGAAGTTCCCGTTTGATTCAACCCGACCGTCGGGGAGCACGACAGGATTGTCCACTGCTGCACACAGCTCGGCGCCCGCAACGCGTGAGGCGTGCTCCGCGGTATCGCGCGCCGCTCCGTGCACCTGCGGCGCGCAGCGCAGCGAGTATGCATCCTGCACCCGCGTGAACTCACCCTCAGTCGGGCGCTGCACGAGGCTTGATCCTGCAAGCACGTTGCGCATATTCATTGCGGCGGCCGCTTGGCCAGGGTGCGGCCGCAGCGCTTGCAAGTCTGCCGCGAACACGGCGTCGGTGCCGGTCAGCGCTTCGACGCTCGCCGCGGCTGCGACATCCGCCACTTGCAGGAGCGCGGAGAGATCGTGCAGCGCGAGGCAGAGCATTCCCAGCATTCCATCGGTCCCGTTGATGAGGGCGAGCCCCTCTTTCTCAGCGAGGACGAGCGGTTCGATGCCGGCTGCGGCGAGTGCGGCGGCCGCGGGGATTGGAGCGGCGTGCGGATCGGTATCCACACGCACCTGCCCCTCTCCCATGAGGGTCAGGGCGCAGTGCGCGAGTGGACTGAGGTCGCCTGAGCACCCCAACGAACCATACTCGTGCACCACGGGGGCGATATCGGCGTTCAAGATCGCAGCATAGGTCTCGACCACGACCGGGCGCACGCCCGTACGGCCCGTGGCGAGCGTGTTCAGACGCAAGAGCATCAGTGCGCGCACCACTTCGCGCTCGACTTCGGGGCCGGTGCCTGCCGCATGCGAGCGAATCAGGCTGCGCTGCAGTTGCTGCCGCTTCTCCGCGGGAATCTGCACTTTCGCGAGCGCCCCGAACCCGGTGGAGACTCCGTAGTGCGGGCGGCTGTCATTGGCGAGTTCATCGATCATGGCTCGGCTCGTCGCAACCGCTGCGAGAGCTTCGGGTGCGATCTCTACGCGGGCGCCAGCGCGGGCGACCGCGACGACGTCGGCAACGGTGAGCGGCGCTGCTCCGAGGATGACCGAGGTGGTGGCGTCCGAATCGCCGACGCGGGCAGGGGTACGAGTTTCCATGCTTCGATTTCAGCGCATCCGCGCCCGGTGCGATAGCGCCAACGCCGCTGACCTGTCTGGGATACCAGACAACTCGCCCCAAACTGCCCACCGCGCCACCGCGGCCATTGGTAGCGTCGCAGGCATGAGCACCGTTGCCCTTTCACAGGATCCCGCCTGGCCTCGAGCCGGCGGGTGGCCAGACTTCCCCGCCGATACGAGCGATCCCGTTGACCTCGCGATCGTCGGCATTCCGACTTCGGCCACCTCGCTGTCGCCCACAAACGCACACGAGACCCCTGCCGCGATTCGAGCTGCGCTGCGGCGCTACTCCGGTCACGTCGTTGCCGCTGGCAGGCCAGACACCCGAGGTGCAGAGGCCGAATTCGTGCTCGATGAGGCGCTCAGGATCGTGGACGCTGGCGATGTAGCGGATCCCGACACGGACGCCGGGGAGCGCACAGCGGCAGCCAGGGTCACCCAACTCGCAGCACGAGCGGCGCTCGTCGTGGCGCTCGGGGGCGACAACGCACTCACGGTCCCAGCCGCGCTCGGAGTTGCAGGAGCCCGGCTCGCAGACGCCGGGCTCATCACGATCGACGCACACCATGACCTGCGGGACGGCCGCAGCAACGGATCACCGGTGCGGCGCCTGATCGAGGCTGGCCTCAACCCGCGCCGGATCGTTCAGATCGGGATCGCGGACTTCGCCAATTCCATGGTCTACCGCGAGCGCGCGCGATCACTCGGGATCACCGTGATTCATCGCGACGAGCTCCATGACCGCCCACTCGCCGACGTCGTGGCTGAGGCACTCGCGGTTGCCGGGGCAGGCGGGGGGCCGATCCATGTCGACCTCGACGTTGACGTGTGCGACCGCAGTGTCGCACCCGGCTGCCCAGCGTCGATCCCCGGCGGCTTGCAGGCCCATGAGCTCCGTCGGATGACGCGCCTGCTCGCAGCCGACACGCGCGTGCGCGGCATCGACATTGCAGAGGTCGATGCGACGGCCGATACCGCCGACGCACGCACCGTCAGGCTCGCGGCACTCCTCGTCCTTGAAGCTGCCGCCGGCCTGGCTCAGCGCCAGCAGCAGGGGCGCTGAGCCACGCCACCGACGGCGCCGTGAATTCTTCCCGCCGGGCGTGATCCCCCGCTCGACGCCGACCTTCTCTCCCCCACCCCGTGATTCCCCGCGTGATTCCCCCACTCGATCCCCCGCTGAAGGGACACTCCATATGGACCCGATGGACACCGATCGCGGCCGCGCAGCTTCTGCGCAGCCGGCGCGATCTGCACCGGCAGCTCGGCCAGCGCCTGCCGTAGCTCCCCCACCGAAACCCGGGCTGCAGCGCGGGCTCACGGCGCGCCATATTCGGTTCATGGCGCTCGGATCCGCGATCGGCACGGGCCTGTTCTACGGCTCAGCCGGGGCGATCCAGGCGGCCGGTCCTGCAGTGCTGCTCGCATACATGATCGGCGGTGCTGCCGTATTCATGGTGATGCGCGCCCTCGGCGAGATGGCGGTGCGCCATCCCGTTTCGGGCTCGTTCGGCCAGTACGCGTCGCGCTACCTCGGGCCGTTCGCCGGGTTCCTGACCGGGTGGACATACACCTTCGAGATGTTTGTTGTCGCGCTCGCAGATGTCACGGCGTTCGGGGTGTACATGGGATTCTGGTTCCCCGACGTAGACCGCTGGGTATGGATTCTCGCGCTCGTGCTCTTCATCGGCGCAATCAATCTCATCAGCGTCAAGGTGTTTGGCGAGATGGAGTTCTGGTTCGCGCTGATCAAGATCACGGCGATCATTCTGATGATCATCGGTGGGATCGCGATCATCGCGTTTGGCATCGGAAACCAGAGCGAGGGCGCCGCCGGCCTCAGCAATCTCTTCACACACGGCGGCTTCTTCCCGACCGGAGTACTCGGTTTTCTCGCCTGCTTCACGATCGTGATGTTCGCGTTCGGGGGGATCGAAGTAATCGGCATCACCGCTGGCGAGGCACAAAACCCAAAACAGGTGATCCCGCGCGCGATCAATTCTGTTCCGGTGCGCATTCTGCTGTTCTACGTCCTGACGCTGACGGTGATCATGTCGATCCAGCCGTGGAACACGATCGACGGCTCCGCGAGTCCATTCGTTACGATCTTCGACTCACTCGGGCTGACTGGTGCCGCTCACGTGCTGAACGCCGTAGTGATCACTGCAGCAGTGTCCGCGATCAACGCCGATATCTTCGGAGCGGGTCGGATGCTCCACGGCCTCGCCGAACAAGGACACGCGCCGAAAGCCTTCACGAAGCTCACGCGCACGGGCGTACCGTGGCTCACCGTCGTGACGATGGTGGGAGCGCTGCTCGTCGGCGTCCTACTCAACGTGTGGTTCCAGGAGCAGATCTTCTTCTTGATCGCCGCTCTTGCAACGTTTGCGACCGTCGTCGTCTGGCTCATGATCCTGCTCTCACACATCCGTATGAAGCGCGAGATTGCGCGCGACGGACGGCTCCCGAGCGAGTTCCCTGTCCCCCTGTGGCCAGCGGCGTCCTATGCGGCAGTCGCGTTCGTGCTGTTCGTGATCGTGATGATCGGCATCGTTGACAGCACGCGGCCAGCCCTCATCGTCGGGGTGATCTGGATCGTCGTGCTCGGCCTCGCCTACCGCACCTTCGTGCGCGGGCGCGGCAGACAGCCGCATCAGCTCGTGGATGAGACCAGTCCAATCTCAGTGGTGCACCCAGCAGACTAACCGCGGGAGCGGGTGGCGAATCAGCGCCCCCGCTCCCCCGGAATACCGGCGCGCGCTACTCTGTCGTGGCTCGCGCAGCAGCAGCGGCAGCGCGCGGAAGCACCGCAGCGATCCGCTCGAGCGCGGCGTCGTCGTGTGCGGCGGTCACGAACCATGCTTCGAACGCGCTCGGCGGGAGGTTCACGCCCCCGTCGAGCATCGCGTGGAAGAACGCACGATGCCTGAACACTTCCTGCCGCTTCATGTCCTCATAGGTCCGCGGTGCAGTCGCGAAGTCGCCGAACACGACGCTGAACAGCGTGCCAGCCCGAGCGAGACGATGCGCGACGCCCGCGTGCGACAGCGACTCAGACACGGTCAGCGCAAGCACATCGGCAGCGTGGCCGAGCCGCGCATAGGCGGCTTCATCGGCCAGCCGCAGCGTCGTGAGTCCAGCCGTGACCGCGAGCGGATTCCCCGAGAGGGTCCCCGCCTGGTACACCGGCCCCAGAGGCGCGAGCTGTTCCATGAGGTCCTTGCGCCCGCCGAGGGCCGCGAGCGGCAAACCGCCGCCGACCACTTTGCCGAAGGTCACCAGATCCGGGTGCGATGCCGTCGGGCAGTTCCGCTGCCTGCAGCCCCCAGTATCCCGCCGGGCCGGCCCGGAAGCCGGTCAGCACCTCGTCGAGGATCACGAGTGCGCCGGAACGGTGGGCAAGCTCAATCATGCCGCGGGTGAAGCCAGGTTCTGGCGGGAGCACTCCCATGTTTGCGGCCGCCGCCTCAGCGATGATTCCTGCAATACGGTCACCGTGTTCCGCGAACGCGGTTTCCAACGCTGCGAGGTCGTTATAGGGCAGCACCAGCGTCTGCGCTGCCGTCTCGGCGGTAACACCGGCAGAGCCCGGCAGCGCGAGCGTCGCGAGGCCAGAGCCAGCCTCCGCGAGGAGCCCGTCGGAGTGCCCGTGATAGTGGCCGGCGAACTTGATAATGAGCGGGCGTCCGGTGGCGCCACGGGCGAGCCGAATCGCGGTCATCGTGGCCTCGGTGCCAGTCGAGACAAGCCGCACGCGCTCGACGAGCGGCACACGTCGCATGATCTCCTCAGCGAGTTCAGCCTCCTCTGGGACCGATGCTCCAAAGCCGAGCCCGCGCGCCGCGGCCTCCTGCACCGCGGCGACCACTTCGGGATGCGCGTGCCCGAGCAGCGCGGGTCCCCAGGACACAACGAGGTCGACATACTTGTTGCCGTCGACGTCGGTGACATAGGGGCCCGATCCTGCGACGAGGAATCGCGGGGTTCCTCCGACTGAGCCGTATGCACGCACGGGTGAGTTCACGCCGCCTGGGATGACGCGCGCTGCCCGCGCAGCATACTCGGCGCTGCGTGCTGTCGACCCCGCGGACGCTGCTGCACTCTGGGGTGCTGTCGCCGCGCTCATCGCAGCCACCTCGCGACCTCGGTCGCAAAGTAGCTCAGAATGGCATCGGCCCCCGCGCGTTTGATACTCGTGAGGGATTCGAGCACCGCGCCGCGCCGATCAATCCAGCCGTTGGCTGCAGCAGCCTCGATCATCGCCGCCTCACCGGAGACCTGGTAGGCCCACACGGGCACCGGGCTGAAGGCAGCCACATCGGACAGTACGTCGAGATAGCTCATCGCTGGCTTGACCATCACCACATCGGCGCCCTCAGCGATATCGAGTTCGGCCTCGCGCGCGCCTTCGCGGCGGTTCGCGGGATCCTGTTGGTAGCTGCGCCGGTCTCCGCTCAGCTGTGAATCAACTGCCTCGCGGAACGGGCCGTAGAACGCAGACGCGTACTTGGCAGAGTAGGCGAGCACCCCGGTGCCATGGTGTCCGGCAGCATCGAGCGCATCGCGCACCGCAGCCACCTGGCCGTCCATCATCCCAGAGAGCCCGAGCAGCGCAGAACCGGCCTCCGCCTGCGCGATCGCGGTGGCGCAATAGCGATCCAGCGTCGCATCGTTGTCCACAGCGCCAGAGGCATCAAGCACCCCACAGTGGCCGTGATCGGTGAACTCGTCGAGGCACAGGTCGGTCTGCACCACAAGCGCATCCCCCACCTCGCTTGCGACCGCAGCAGTGGCAGCGTTCAAGATCCCGTTCGGATCATCCGCGGCCGAGCCGCGCGCGTCACGCGTCTCCGGAACACCGAACAGCATGATGCCGCCCAGTCCGGCCTCCGCGGCCTCGACCGCGGCTCGTCGGACCGAGTCGATTGTGTGCTGCTGAACGCCGGGCATCGCCGTGATTGGACGCGGAGTCACGAGGCCTTCACGCACAAACACGGGCAGGATCAGCTCAGCCGGGTGAATCCTGGTCTCTGCCACGAGGCGCCGGAGCGCCGGAGTGCGACGCAAGCGCCGGGGCCGAATCGCTGGGGTAAACGTCATGCGGGATCTCCTGTAGTGCGGTGAATGGGTGCGGCTGAGTCTGGGCCTGGGTCTGAGCCTGAGTCTGAGTCTGAGTGTGAAGGCGAGCTCGGGTCCTGCGCCGCGAGATACAGTCCCAGCGCGTCAAGCATTCCGCTCACGGTGTGACGCGCCGCCACGATATCGGGCGGACGGAGCTCGGCGGAGGCCGCGCTCGCGGTCGGCGGTCCGATCGCGACAAGCAGTGTCGTGGCAGGCACTGGGGCGAGGCGTGCGGCGACTTCGCGAACCACCGATCCGCTCGTCAGCAGGATCACATCAGCGTCAGCTGCGGCCCGCTCGGCTGCGGGATCAACCGCCGTCGGCACGGTGCGATATGCAGCAACACGGTCGACCTCATGGCCGGCCGCGCGAAGCGCTGATTCGAAGTCAACTCCTGCTGCCTCGGCGACTGCGAGGAGCACCCGCGCGGATTCACAGTGCTCGCCCGCGGAGAGTTCGGCGACCAAGGCCGCCCCGAGCGCTGCGCCGGTGAAGGCATGTGCGGGGCTGAGCGTCGGCGAGAGACCGCGGGTCGAGAGCGCGGCCGCGGTCACCGGGCCGACGGCCGCGATCCCGCAGCCCGGCACCGGGGCGGCGCCCGCTTCCCCAATCGCCGCGGCCCCCGCAGCGCTCGTCACGACGAGCCAATCGTAGGACCCGCTGTGCCAGGCGGCGAGCGCGGTGCGCAACGGTTCAGGATCGGCTGGCGGTCGCGCCTCGATCAACGGTACGACGACGGGGTGCCGCCGCGTGCCTGAATCCCGGCGGCCGCGCGCGCGCCAGCTGGTCCGCCGCGCGGCACGACAATCCGTAGACCGGCGAGCGGGCTCCGCGGGTCTTGGGTCCGCGCCATCACCGCGCGCTCCCCAGCGGGGCGAGCGCCGCGGCGCCACGTTCGAGAAGTTCGCGTGCGGCCGCTGCGCCGAGAGCGAGGGGGTCTGTGCGTCCCCCAGAGTCCAGCCAGAAGACTGCTCGACGGTCAGCTGCGCGCCACCATCGAGGCGGTACACGGTCGCGCTCAGGGTGAGGACCCCGTCGTGGAGTGCTGCAGCTGCCCCGACCGGTGCTGCACAGCCAGCTTCGAGCGCTGACAGCAGCGAACGCTCAGCCACGGCGCATGCATGAGTCTCCGGATCATCGAGCGCGGCGAACGCGGCGGCGTAGGGATCCCGACCCCGGTCAGTGTCACGACACTCGATCCCGAGTGCCCCCTGGCCAGGCGCTGTCGGGACGGTGGCAAGGTCGAAGCGCTCCGTGATCGCGGCAGCGAGCCCCGAGCGGTCAAGCCCAGCGGCTGCTAGCACGACCGCATCAAGATCGGCACTCACGCGGCCGAGTCTGGTGTCGACGTTGCCGCGCAAGTCGTGCACACTGATATCGGGGCGCGCGGCGAGCAGTTGCGCGGCGCGGCGCGGGGATCCAGTACCTACATTCGCTCCGGCAGGAAGTTGGGCGAGGGTGAGGCCGTCCCGTGCACACAGTGCGTCGCGCGCGTCGGCGCGCTGCGGGATCGCGCCGGTCGCAATCCCGGCACACGGTCCCGTCGGCAAATCTTTAAGCGAGTGCACGGCGAGGTCGCATTCGCCCGCCATGAGCGCCTCACGCAGCGCACTCACGAAGACACCGGTGCCGCCGAGCTGCGCGAGCGACTCACGCGAGACATCGCCGTGGGTCGTGATCGTCACGAGGGCAACCTCGCAGCCTGTCGCAGCGGCGACGGTCTCGGCGACGGTCGTGGTCTGAGCGATCGCGAGGCGGCTCCCACGAGTGCCGATCCGGAGCAGCCCGTTGCGTGCAGGCACGGGCCCATCCGCCCGAAAGACGCGAGCGGCGGGAGATGAGGAGAGCGACATGGAGTCAGTGCCTTTCGGAAATCTGGTGGTGGGGCCGTGGGGCCCCGGTGAAGCGCGCACTCGGAGACACCGGGGCACGCATCAGCTGCTGTGCAAGCTCACGAGCGGCCGGGATCAGTGTTGCGAGGCCAACGCCGGAGATCCAGTCGCCGAGGAGGTGGACGCCAGCTGGTGGCTGCGGCTTGGGACGGTCGCCATGGACCGGCATTCCCCAAGACTGCCGGGTGAAGCCGAGCACGGCCGTGTTAGGAAGTTCAGTCCCGAGCAGCCGACTGGCATCGCGCAGCGCGAGGCGCTGCGCTGCCGCATCGTCGAGCGCCGCGGTCTCAGGCGAGGATCCCGCACGACCATACGAAAGACGCACGATCTCCATGCCTGCGCTCGATGCGCCGACCGGGCCATTGCGGTCGGCATCCGGCCACTTGCGCGTGATGTGGGTCACGGCTTTCGCGGTGATCACATCGTTCGGACCCCCTGCGGTGACGAGGGCGCCGGTGCCCCGCGGGGCCTCGGCGAGCGGACGGACTGCGGGGTGGTCAGCCGCCAGCGCGAGGGCGATCACCTCGACTGGGGTGGTCACGATCTCAGCCACGGGGTGTCCGAGGATCGCGCGGGCGGCCAGCTCCGGCACGGCGAGCACGATGTCGGTGGGGCCCCAGGCGCCTGGCGTGCCGGCGGGAGCGGCGGACTCCGAGCTTTCGAGTGCGTCTCCGACGTCCGTGAGTGAGTGGATCGGCGCGCTCGTGCGGATGGTCACGCCCGCCGCCACGCAATCGGCGACCAGCGCGGTGATGAGTTCAGACATGCCACCGCGCAAGCTCGCGACGGCTCCCCCTGCGGCGGCTGCGCTGTCACGGAGTCGGCCCGCAGCGCGAATCAGCGATCCTGTCCGCGCGTATTCAGCGGTCAGCGCTCGGGTGCTCGTGAGTGGGATCAGCTCGGGCGCCGCGGAGGACACCCCGAGAGTCACGGGGCGCACGAGCCGATCCAGCACCGCCTTCCCAGCACGCACTCGGACGAGCTGCGCGAGCGTGGTGCTTCCGCTCCCCACTCGTGCGGGTAGCAGCGGTTCGAGCGCAGCGCGCACGCTCCCTGCGAGGCCCAAAGCGCGGCGAGCGTCGCGTCCCAGCGGCGCGGCGGGAATTCCCATCGCGCCCGCAGGAGGAAGGGGCACAGCGGCACCATCGCTGCCCGCGACAAGCCAAGACCCCAGTGGCGCGGGCCGGATTACGCGATCGGCGAGTCCCAGCTCGCCGAGCAGCGCGGCGACCGCGCCGCCACGAGTCGCGAAGGCCTCTGCACCAATGTCGATGATGGCGGTGCCACGGATATCTGCAGCTTGAATTCTCCCGCCACAGCGCTCCGCGGCTTCGAAGACGGTGACCCGCACCCCTGCTTGGGCGAGATCACGCGCGAGAACGAGGCCTGACACGCCACCGCCCACTACAGCGACGTGACGCCCGCCCGCACGGTCATCGGGCATGCGCGAGCTCCACGATCCGAGTCAACACCGCCGGATCAGTTTCAGGAGGCACTCCGTGCCCCAGGTTGAGCACGTGGCCTGGAGCACGCTCGCCACGTCGCAGCACATCCGAGAGCGCCGCCCGCAGCACTTCGTCTGGCGCTCCGAGGAATGCGGGATCAAGGTTGCCCTGCAGCGGGAGTCGGTCGCCCAGAATCTGTGACGCCTCATCGAGTGGCGTACGCCAGTCGACGCCGAGAGCTGAGGTGCCGAGCGCCGCTGTCTCTTCAAGTAGATGCCGTGATCCGACAGCAAAGTGAATCGTCGGCACCGTTGGGCCGCTGTCTGCCGCAGTGCCGATGCTCTGCACGGCGGCGAGTGTGCGCTGCGATGCCGGGGCAACATGGGCCCGATAGTCGGCGGCGCTGAGGGATCCAGCCCACGAGTCGAACAGCTGCACTGCACTGGCACCCGCAGCGACTTGCGCTTCGAGGAAGACGCTGCTGAGCTCGGCCGCCCAGTCGAGCAGGGCGTGCCAGGTCTCAGGTTCGGCGTGCATCAGCGTGCGAGCCCGCAGGTGATCGCGTGACGGGCCGCCTTCGACGAGATATGCCGCGAGCGTGAACGGGGCTCCAGCGAAGCCAATGAGCGGCGTCTCACCGAGCGCACTGACGGTGAGAGCCACCGCGTCGCGCACAGGATCGAGCGCTGCGCGCAATCGCTCCGCGGGATACTCGGCCCGGCAGCGGGCCACGTCTGCGGCAGTGCGGACCGGCGTTTCGAAGACGGGCCCACGGCCGGCAACGAGATCGACCTCCACGCCCGCAAGCAGGAGGGGCACCACGATATCGCTGAAGAACACGGCAGCGTCGACGCCATGTCGACGCACCGGCTGCAGGGTGATCTCACTCGCAACGGCCGGGTCGAGGCAGGCGTCGAGCATGCGGGTCTCAGCGCGAATCGCACGATACTCGGGGAGCGAGCGCCCAGCTTGGCGCATGAACCAGACCGGCACCTCGGCGGGGCGATCCCCGCGGAGCGCACGCACGAGCGGTGCGGCGGTAGTACGGCCGTCAACGAGCGGGTGGGCGCTCGGAAGCGTGTGCGGGCCGGTGCCTCCTGGCAGCGTGTGTGTCAGCTGATCGGCGTGCGGGACAGGGTTGGGGATGCGGATGTCGTTCATCAGACGTGATCGTACCCCACACATCTGATGTGAAAGATCAGATGTGTCAGTTACGATGCAGGGTGTCCCTCTCTGGGCACTCTGTCACGGCCGTTCCGCTACCGACCAGGAATTCCATTACACCCCATGCTGCTTTGCATTTCCCTGAACCACAGGGCTTCATCGCTTCCGCTCCTCGAGTCGGCCTCGCGCCACTCCGAGCGGATTGCCGCATCGTTTGCGTCGTTTGCCCCCGGATCAGCGTTGCTTGCGACGTGCAATCGATTCGAGCTGTACCTCGACGCGCCGGAGCACCCCTCAGAGGCATCGGCCGAGTTTACCGACGCCGCACTCCAGCAATTTGCCGTGATCGCGGAGCTGCCACTTGCTGAGCTCACCGCTGCCGCCGAAGTCGCTGTAGACGGAGCCGCCGCGCGGCACTTGTTTGCGGTAGCCAGCGGGCTCGAGTCTGCAGCACTGGGTGAGGACGAAATTGCGGGCCAGGTGCGGCGCGCGCACACGACCGCGCGAGCGGCGAACACGGTCACCGACGGGCTGGAGCGATTGTTCCAGACGGCAACGCGGACGTCGCGATCGATTCGTGAACGCACGGGCATCCATTCAGCTGGGCGCTCGCTGGTGCGGCTCGCGCTGGTGCTTGCCGAGCGGCGCGTGCCCGCGTGGAGCGAGGCATCAATCGTGTTGATCGGCACGGGCGCCTATGCCGGTGCAACCGTCGCGGCCCTGCGTGACCGAGGCGCGAAAGACATCCTCGTGCACTCCCCCTCGGGCCGAGCCGTTGCCTTCGCAGCGTCGCACGATCTCACGGCGATCGCACCTGAGAATCTTGACCGGGCGCTGGCCGAGGCGGATCTCGTGATCGCGTGCAGCACCACACAGGATCCCTTGCTGCACGCAGCTGACTTTGCGCGATCCGGCCATACTGCTGCCGCACGCACTCAGTCCTCGAGCATGGGATCTGGCGAGACGGAGTCCGAGGCCCGGCCACAACTCCTGCTGGACCTGGGCATGCCACGCAATATCGACCCGGAAGTGGCTGAGCTTCCAGGGATTGAACTGCTGGATCTGGACACCATCGCGCGGCATGCGCCGGTGCCTGAATTGAGTGCGGAGTCCGAGGCACGCGAGCTGGTTGAGGCCGCCGCTGCCGAGTTCGCGACCGATCAGGCTGAGCGGATCATCGGCCCGACACTCGCCGGGCTTCGCGGGCACGTGCTGTCAATTCTCGAAGATGAACTGTGCCGCGCACACGGCGGCGCCAGCGCAACGCCAGGTGGGGAGGTTGAGACCGCACTGCGGCGCTTTACCGGCAGACTGCTCCACGAACCAACGACGCGACTTCGGGCCCTCGCGCGCGAGGGTAAACACGCCGAGGCCCAGGCGGCGGCTAACGCGCTGTTCGGCGTCGAGGCATAGCCCGGCTCGCGAGCGGCGCAGCGCGTGCAACGCGCGCCGCACTCGGGGTATCCCTGCATGCGATCTCCTGCTGGTCACGTGCGACCCTCGCAGCCTGGAGCGTGAGGCCCCTGA
Source organism: Leucobacter luti (assembly GCF_019464495.1). Taxonomy (NCBI): domain Bacteria; kingdom Bacillati; phylum Actinomycetota; class Actinomycetes; order Micrococcales; family Microbacteriaceae; genus Leucobacter; species Leucobacter luti. The sequence goes on from NZ_CP080492.1 coordinate 955,037, forward strand.
AAAGATCTCTCCTCCCATTCACCCGCATCGTGCCCGTCGGTGTGAGCTCTGCTGCGCAGCCCCACGACTTCCGCCAACGCAGAAACCCCCGGGCTCTCTGAGCCCGGGGGTTTCCCAATTCCTACGCAATGCGAACGCTGGTGGAGCCGCGGGGAATTGAACCCCGGTCCACTTCGATGATTCCATGCCTTCTACGGGTGTAGTTCGTAAATGCGTTCTACTCGGCCTCGCTCTTTGCCACGAACATCTAGTGCGACAGGCCCAGCCTCAGCAAAAGTCCCCACACGCCCTGAGGCGCAACGTGCGAGCAAGCCCCCTAAATGACGCCAGGAAACCGGGGCAGAGGCACACCCGGCCTGACGGACTCGGTCTCGTGCTTAGGCAGCGAGAGCGAAGTCGGTGCGCTTTGAAGTGGCACCTATTGGTTTGCGAAGGGCGTTAACGAGATAACTCCGCGTCCTCGACCCGCTTCTCACAGTCTCAAATCGACGTGTCGAATCCGATCGGCCCCCAATGCACCGTTTCCGATGCACACTGGGGCATTCACATTACGCACTATGGAATTGTCAGTCCGGCCGAAGCCAGAACACTTAGCCTACCACTGCGGCCTCCAGGCCGCCAGGCTCGAGTCCCAGCGTCCACGCGCACACGTCACCCACGAATCCGTCGTAGGCGCTGTACGCGCCAGCCTCGAACACCGCTGGACTGTTCGCATACGCGCCGAGGCCGTCCACCGCCATCCAGATCCGCACACACGCGGCAGCGGGATGCTCCGCCCGGAAGTCGCCGGCGACGACACCCGCCTCGATCAGCGCGGTCAGCCGTTCTTCGTCGAGGCGCTCTTGCTGAGCAATCGCAGCAGCGAGCCCGGGAGCAAATCGTGCGAGGTGTCGCGCATTCAACCACAATCGGCCAAGACTCCGAGCCTCAGCGCTTTCCACTCGACGCACGAACCCCGCCAAGCGCTCAACCGGAGATCCAGACGGCACAAACAAGCGATCTCGCTCACGGGACACGGCCAACGCGAATGCCGCATTGACGAGATCCCCGATCACTGGAAAGTAGTGGCCGATCAACCCTGGCCGCACCCCTAAGCGCTCGGCTACCTCCCGCAGCGTAATCCGCTCAAGTCCCTCGTCGAGCGCGATTCTGGCGGCTTCTTCGAGGATCTCGGAGCGCCGCTCTTCCGGAGCTTTCCGAACGCGCGGCGCAGCCACGGGGCTACTCCCCCATCTGGTTGCGCGAGCGCATTGCCCGCTCAGCCTCGCGAGTGTCTTGCCGCTCGCGCAGCGTCTGGCGCTTGTCGTATTCTTTCTTGCCCTTCGCAAGCGCGATTTCGACTTTCGCGCGGCCATCCAGGAAGTACAGCTTCAGCGGCACGATCGTCATGCCGCCCTCGCGAGTCTTCTGATAGAGCTTGTCGATCTGCTGCCGGTGCAACAGCAGTTTGCGCTTGCGCCGCGGGCGGTGGTTCGTCCACGAGCCGTTCAGGTATTCAGGAATGTAAGCGGCATCAAGCCAGGCTTCCCCGCGCTCGATGAACACGTACCCGTCGACGAGCGACGCACGCCCCATGCGCAGGGACTTCACCTCGCTGCCGGTGAGCACCATCCCGGCCTCGTAGGTATCGATGATGTGGTACTCATGCCGAGCCTTCTTGTTCGAGGCAATCAGCTTTTCGCCGGATTCCTTTGGCATGGTCACATCCTCTCGTGGGTGGAGCGCACCGGGCGTGCGCAAAGATCCAGCCTAGCGGAGTGACCGGCCGGTATGCCAGCCGTCGGCCGGACTCCCCTGCGGAATGCGGCCGACGGCATCAGCACCGGTTAGACCCGCAGATATCGGGTGATCGCGATCTTCGCCGCGATCGAGGACAGCAGGACGCTCACGAGTATCAACACCGGAGGCACAATCAGAGACTGCTCCACGGTGATGTAACTCGTGAACGGGATCTCTTTCGCGAGGAAGCCCTGCACGAAGAACTTCACGATCGACACGGATGCCACGCTCGCAAGCACTGCACCGATGAGCGCCGAAATGATCCCCTCCAGAATAAAGGGAGTCTGAATAAAGCGGTTCGACGCGCCAACCAAGCGCATGATCCCGATCTCGCGGCGCCGCGAAAACGCGGAGAGCCTGATCGTGGTCGAAATCAACAGCATCGCGGCGACGAGCATCAACCCGGCTATCGCGATCGCGGTGTAACTCGCGACACCGAGGAACAGGAATATTCGGTCGAGCAAGCTGCGCTGGTCCGAAACGCTCTGCACTCCGGGAATCCCACTGAAGGTCTCAGTAATGATGTCGGAGCGGTCTGGATCCGTGAGCTTGATCCAGAAGGTCTGATTCAGCTGGTCAGCCTTCGTGATCTCCACGATGGGGTTGCCCTTGAACTGCTTCGTGAATTCTTCGAGCGCCTGCTCGTGGTCGACGAAGAAGAAGTCGTCGACGTAGGGCGCAAGCGTGTCAGACTTCAGCGCTTCCTCCACAGCGGCAATCTCAGCCTCACCTGCGTCGGTGCCTGCGCAGGTCGCGCTCTGGTCGTAGTCAGTGCAGAGGTAGACCGCCACCTGAGCGCGGTCGTACCAGAACGTTTTCATCTGCTGCACTTGCAGCTGCATAATGATCGCGGCGCCCACGAATGTCAGCGACACAAAGGTCACCAGGATCACGGAAATCACCACGGACATGTTGCGGCGCAGGCCGTTCCATACCTCGCCGAGCACGAGCCCAACCCTCATCGAACCGGCCCCACATCTGTCTCGTCGTCGGTTTTGCGGTTGAGTCCGAGATGCGCGGCAAGGTTGCCGGTCTCGGACATCTGCACGGGGTCAATGGGGCGTCCGGGATCAAGGAACCCGGGGATCCGCTTGCCCTGTGGGCCCGCATCGGCGCGCACCGTCTCGTCAAATTCGTCACCGTCGATGTCCGCGTCGTGCGCATCGAACGGGCGCGGTTCCTCGTACACTGAGGCCTCGGGAGCCTGCAGATCCGGAGCAGTGGGCGGCGCAGCTACCGCGGCCCCTGCGGCTGCGGCAGCGGCCGCGTTCACGGCGCGCTCTTCAGCGGAAGCAGCGGCAACGGCAGCAGCGCTGCCTGCCCCCTCCTCGACCGCGGCGGCGCCCGCTGTCGCAGCAGCATTCGCGCGCGTGTTCTTCTGGCTCAAGCGCCGCGCGCACGACGGCCTCCGTGGTGCGGAGCACGCGCACACCAGCCTCCGACAGATCAGCGACCGGGATCGATGCCGTCTCGCCGTAGCCACCCGCCTGCTCATCACGCACGATGACCCCCTGCGACAGCTCCACCACGCGCTGCTGCATAATGTCCACGAAGGTCGCCTCGTGCGTCGCCATCACCACGGTCGTTCCACCCGCGTTGATCGAGCGCAGCAACTGCATAATGCCCAGGCTCGTCGCAGGATCGAGATTGCCCGTCGGCTCGTCGGCGAGCAAAATTGCTGGCTTGTTGACGATGGCTCTCGCGATGGCAACGCGCTGCTGCTCACCGCCGGAAAGCTCATGGGGGAAGCGCTTCGACTTATTCGCGAGTCCGACCATCTCGAGTGTGTCGGGCACCGCTTCCTGGATGAACCCTCGAGACTTGCCAATCACCTGCAGCGAAAACGCGACGTTGTCATAGACGGTCTTGTTCGTGAGCAGGCGGAAATCTTGGAAGACCGTCCCGAGGTTGCGCCGGAAGTAGGGCACTTTGCGGGAAGAAATCTTGCTGAGGTCTTGCCCCAGCACATGAATCTTGCCGACGCTCGGCTGATCCTCACGGAGGATGAGCCGCAGGCAGCTTGATTTGCCGGATCCGGAGGCGCCAACGATGAACACGAACTCGCCGCGGTCGACCTGCAGGTCGATACCGTCGAGCGCGGGTTTCGCGGTGCCCCGGTACTTTTTGGTGACGTTCTCAAAGAGGATCATGACGACTCGACCCTACGCCTCGGGTCCGCGCCGCGGCTGCAGGCGCGCTGTGATCCGCAAGCTTTGCGCCCCGCGACTTTACCGGCTTACTGCGCTCTGGAAAGCGAACGCCAACGAATCCCCGCGGCGATGAAGCCGTCAAGCTCCCCATCGAACACGGCGTCGGGCTGCGTCGACTCAAAACCGGTGCGCAGATCCTTCACGAGTTGCTGCCCGTACAGGAAGTAGGAGCGAATCTGATCGCCCCAGCTCGCCGTAATACTTCCGGCGAGCTCTTTTTTCTTCGCTGCTTCTTCTTCACGCTGCAGCAGGAGGAGTCGCGTCTGGAGCACACGCATTGCGGCTGCGCGGTTCTGGATCTGGGATTTTTCGTTCTGCATCGACACAACGATGCCGGTGCGCAGGTGGGTAATGCGCACTGCGGAATCCGTCGTGTTCACCGACTGACCGCCTGGTCCGGAAGAGCGGTAGACATCGACGCGGATGTCGCTCTCGGGAACCTCAACGGCTGTCGCCTCTTCCAGGAGCGGGATCACTTCGACCCCAGCGAAGCTGGTCTGTCGCTTATCTGCTGAGCCAAATGGGCTGATCCGCGCCAGTCGATGCGTGCCTGCTTCGACCGAGAGGGTCCCGAACGCGTAGGGCGCGTCAACTTCGAACGTCGCGGACTTGATGCCAGCCCCCTCCGCATATGAGGTGTCCATGACCTTCGTGGCGTAGCCGTGGTGCTCGGCCCAGCGCAAGTACATCCGCAGCAGCATCTCCGCAAAGTCGGTGGCATCGTCCCCGCCCGCACCAGAACGAATCGTCACGACGGCAGCGCGCTCGTCGTACTCCCCCGACAGCATCGTCTGAACCTCAAGATTTTGAATGACACCCTCAAGCGCGGCGAGCTCAGCGGTCGCCTCAGCGGCGGATTCTTCATCCTCAGCCTCAAGCGCGAGCTCGATCAGCACTTCGAGATCGTCGAGCCGGGCTTCGACGCCCCGCAGGCGCTTTACATTGGCTTGCCGGTGGGAGAGCCCACTCGTGACGACCTGTGCCGCCGCAGGGTCGTCCCAGAGATTGGGGGCGGACGCCTGTGCTTCCAACTCGACGATCTCCCGATCAAGACGAGGCAGATCCATCACAGCGGCGATGTCGGCGTAGGTCGCGCGCAGCGCACGGATGCGGGCACTGAAATCAAGTTCGAGCATGATCCTCAGAGTCTATGGCATGCCGCCGCACCGCACGCCGCTCAGATGACGGCTTCGCGAGACAGCGCTTGTCCCATTTTCGCCTGCTCACGGCCGTCCCAAGCTTCACGGAGGATTGCAACGGCGCGGATCAGTTCGCTGGGCGGCGCGGTGAAGGGCAGCCGCACAAATCGCTCGAACACCCCTGGACTCCCGAACCTCGGCCCAGGAGGCAGCCTCAGCCCGAGCCGTGCACACTCCCGGCTCAGTCGTGTACTGCTCGCTTCACCGAGGTCGGCCCACACGCTCACCCCGCCGGCTGCGGGCGACAATCGCCACCGCGGCAGGTACGACGCGACCGCGCCGGAAAGCGCCGCATGACCAGCGGTGAGTTCGCGTGACCGGACGGCGAGAATCTCGTCGTACTGTTCCAACGCCACCGAGGCGAGCACTTGTTCCCATGTCCCAGTGCCGAGGTCTCCCACTCGCCTGGCGGATTCGAGCTGGTCGATGAGGTCAGCACGCGCACGGATCCATCCACCCTGAGCCCGCCCCACAGGGTCTTGCCCAGCGAGCCGACCGTGAGAATCTGGTCGCGCTGCTCGTCGCGCGCCGCGAAGGCCGCGAATGGCACCACGGGTCGCGGTCCCCCGAGCACTAGTTCGGCCGTCGTCTCGTCAGCGATGATGAAACCGCCCTGCCCTGCAAGCGTTGCGATCAGTCGCTCGCGCAAGTCGCTGGGCATGCTCATGCCCGTGGGATTGTGATGATCTGGGATGAGGTAGCTCAGGCGCGGCGAAGTGTGTCTGGCGATATCGAGAATGCTCGCCGCGTCATATCCCGTGACACTGACGGGCAGCTCGGCGACGAGAGCTCCCGCATCCGCGAGCGCCTCCCGCGCATGCGGATAGCTCGGAGACTCGATGAGGCTGCGATCGCCACGCCTCAGCAGGGTGCGCGCGATCAGATGAATCGCGTGCTGAGCGCCGAGCGTCACCATGATTTGCTCCGGGGCGGTGGGAAGCCCCCGCTGTGTGTAGCGCTCAGCGATGAGCAGACGCAGCGCGGGATGCCCGATCGTGTCATACCCATCGAGCCGGAACGCATCTGCATGCTCGGTCAGTGCGCGTTGCGCGAGCGCTGGCATGCCTTCCCACGGCAGCGGTGAGGCCCGGCTCAGATCGAGTTCCCCTTCGGCCGCTGTGCGCCAGTCAGCGGCATCCCCGCGCCGCGGGGCTCGGATCACGGTGCCCGAGCCTCGCCGTGACACCGCGATTCCCGTGTCACGCAGGTGCTCATATCCGGCACTCACCGTGGTACGGCTGACTGCAAGCTCCTCGGCGAGCGGCCGCTCAGCCGGCAGCACCGTCCCGGCCGGCACCCCACCGTCACGAACGAGGAGCGCAATACTCTCGCTGAGCTCGCGGTAGCTGTGGCCGTCGCCGCGCCACTCGCCGAGGAGTTGGTGGAGCCGGCGTGCCGAGAGACGCTGCGCAATCATGAGGCCACTGTACGTGAATTGGCATCTTGAGCACCAGGCCAAAATCAGGTGGACTGTTCAGCGTGACTCTTCGACTTCTTCGCCTGATTCCGGGCCTCCTGCTCTACGGCATCGCCGACGCGTTCATGATCCGCGCGGCTATCGGCGTCGACCCCTGGACGGTCTTCGCCCAGGGCGTCTCGCTCCACAGCGGACTCAGCATCGGGATCCTGACCAACATCATCGGCCTCTGTGTGCTCCTGCTCTGGATTCCGCTTCGGCAGCGCCCGGGCCTCGGCACCGTGCTGAACATCCTGCTCGTCGGCCCCGGGATCGATCTCGGGCTCTGGCTCCTGCCCACCCCGGAAGCGTTATGGCTGCGGATCGCGTTCTTTGTCATCGGCCTGTTGCTCCTCGCGGTAGCGAGCGGAATCTACATCGGGGCGAAACTGGGCCCCGGCCCGCGTGACGGGCTCATGACCGGCATTCACCATCGTTTCGGCGCACCGATCTGGCTCGGCCGCACGAGCGTTGAACTCGCCGTACTCGGAATCGGATGGATGCTCGGCGGCAATGTCGGTCTCGGCACAGTCGCATTCGCGATCCTGATCGGCCCCCTCTGCGGGATTACATTGCCGCTGTTCGACCGCGAACTGCGGCGGACACGCCAGCGGGGCGGTGAGAATCCCACCGCCCCGCTCGCTGCACCGGCGTCACACTAGCCGCAGCCGCTCGGCTACTCGCTCTCCGGGACCTTGTTGTATCCGGTGACCGGCTGCGACTCATCGAACGCCGCTGCCTTTCGCTTGAACCCCCGGGTCATGAACACCAGGTAGATGAAGCCGATCAGCGTCCATGCCACGCCACCGATCAGTGCGTCGACGTGGAGATTCGCCCACAGCACGCCGGTGAGGAGCATGCCGATCCCCGGCATCACGATGAACTTGAAGATGTCGGGGAATGTGCGACGCCGCCCCTGCTTGATCGCAAACCAGGCAATCACCGAAATGTTCACGAACGTGAAGGCGATCAGCGCTCCATAGTTGATGAACGCAGCGATCATCTCCAGCGTAAATGCGATCGCAAGCAGGCAGATCGCACCGGTGAGCACAATGTTGAACGTTGGCGTGTGCGTCTTCGGGTTGATATAGCCGAAGAACTTCTTGGGGAGCACATTGTTGCGTCCCATCACCAGGAGCATTCGCGACACCGAAGCGTGAGAAGCGAGGCCAGAAGCAAGCGTGGCGGCAAAGCCAGCGGCCGTGAGTACGGCCTGCAGCACCGGGCCGCCGACGAACTGGCCGATGAGCGGCAGTGTCGAGTCCTCAACAAACTGCATGTCACCCTCGGGAGCAAAAACGTTCCAGTCGGGGAAGCGCAGCTGGGTAAAGTACCCAGCGATCAGGAAGATCGCGCCGCCAAGGATCACGGTGAGCAGGATTGCACGGGGCACGATCTTCGGGCTCTTCGCCTCCTCCACGTACATCGTCACCGCGTCGAAGCCAATGAACGAGAAGCAGACAATCGTCGCGCCCATGAGGACGGCCCCCATGGTCACCCCATCGTGAATGAACGGTTGGACAGACGCGACCGTGCCAGCGCCTGCTCCACCCGCGAGCTGTGCCCACACCATGACGACAAACACCGTCATCACGACGATCGAGAACACCAGCAGGATCATGTTGAGGTTGGAGGTGCCGCGCATCGTGAGGTAGATCACGCCGGTCACGAGCACACAGTAGAGCACGACCCAGATCCAGCCGGGAATGCCGGGAAAGACCGCCTCGAGGTAGCTGCGGATGATCAAGCAGTTCACCATGGGCAGCAGCATGTAGTCAATCAGCGACGTCCAGCCGACCATGAAACCGACGTTTGGGTGAATCGACTCGCGCACGTAGGTGTATGCAGAGCCGGCGCTCGGGATCGCACCCGCCATCTTGCCGTAGCTCACCGCGGTAAAGATCATCACGATCAGAGCAACGAGATAGGCAAGCGGCACAACGTTATTCGTGTCGCGCGCCACCATGCCGAAGGTGTCGAACACCACTGTCGGGGTCATGTAGCCCAGGCCGAGGCCAACAATGGCCCACAGCCCGAGATTCCGTTTCAGGGACCCCCCGCGCTTTGCGGCCGGCATCAACGTCTTCGTCATGTGCTCTCCTCGGAACGAGGGTCACCCCGGCACCTGCGCACCGCTGCGACCTGTACTTCGGCGGGATCGAGTCTCGCCAAGGGTTTATCCTGCACCCGATCGCGGCCCCACGCAAAAAAACGTTCGGCCCGTCGCATAATCTGCGGCGGACCGAACGTGTGTGCCTCTCAAGGAACGAGCTATTGCCTGGCCACCCGTTTTTGTTTATTGATGTTGACCATCTGCACGATGATCACGAGGACGAGTGCGCCGATGAACACGATCGACGCGAGCACATTTGCTTGAGCAGGAACGCCCTTGAGCGCGGAGACGTAAATGAATTTCGGGAACGTCGTCGCAGTGCCCGAGTTGAAGTTCGTGATGATGAAATCATCGAACGACAGCGCGAAGCTCAGGAGCGCGGCGCCGATGATGCCCGGCAGCAACATGGGGAAGGTGATTCTCCAGAACACCTGTCCCGGTGGGGCATACAGATCCCGCCCGGCTTCCTCGATCGCGGGATCGAGACTGGCGACGCGCGCCTTCACCGCGACTACGACGTAGGAGATACAGAACATCGTATGCGCGAGGATGATCGTGCCGAGGCCCTTCTCCACCCCCGCGAGCAGGAACTGCGCGGCAAGGCCAGCGCCGAGCACGACCTCGGGGGTCGCCATCGGCGTGAACAGCAGCAGACTCACCGTTGAACGGAATTTGAAGCGATAGCGCACGAGCGCCAGCGCGATCATTGTCCCGAGCACGGTGGCAATCACCGTGGCAACGACTCCGACGAGGATGCTGTTGCCGAACGCGGTGCACACCTGCGGCGCCCCACACGGGTTCTGCCAATTGTCGAGCGTGAACCCGCGCCAGATGATGTTGTTGCGACCAGAGTCATTGAACGAGAACAGAATGACGTGCGCGATCGGCAGGAGCAGGTACACCAGCGTGATCGTTGCGACGACGGGGACAAAGGCCTTCCCCAGGCTGAAACCCTTCACAGGAGATCCTCCGCCCCACTCTTGCGCACGTAACTCGCCACGATCACGAGGATCACAACCATCAGGATTATCGAGAGCGTCGCGGCCATCGGATAGTTCTGGGTTTGCAAGAAGTTCGATTCGATGACGTTGCCGATCATCGTGGTCGAGGTCCCGCCCAGGAACTCGCGTGACGCATTCACGTAGTCACCCGACATCGGAATGAAGCTGAGCAGTGTGCCCGAGACGATACCGGGCATCGACAGCGGCAGGGTGACCCGCCGGAATGTCGTCACCGGTGAGGCATACAAATCCGATCCTGCTTCGAGGAGCCGCAAGTCGAGCGCCTGCAGTGAGGAGAACATTGGCAGCACCATGAACGGAATGAAATTGTAGACCAGACCGAAGATGACGGAGAAGTGCGTGCCGACGAGCTCGCTCGGCAGGATCGACTTCCACGCGAGCGTGCGGAGCAGGAAGCTGATGAAGAACGGAGCGACGACCAGGATCAGCAGGATCCCCTGCAGCATCGGCCGCGACCGCACCTTTACGCCGATGAGATACGCCACCGGATAGCTAATGCAGAGGCCAACGATCGTCGCAACGATCGCGTAAATAAAGGAACGCAGCAGGTGGGGCCAGTACTCCTGCAGCGCAGCCCAGTAATTGGAGAACTGCATCGCAGCGACGTACTGTCCGATGCCACCACTCTCGGCTGGAGCCTGCAGCGAGGTGATCGCAAGCTGCACGAACGGGGCGACAAAGAACAGCAGCATGTACGCGATGCCCGGTGCAAGCAGGAGTAGTGCGATCCAGCTGCGTTTGCGCGGGGCTTGGTCGACGGTTTTCGTCGGGCCCCCAGAGAAGGCGGTAAACGCCATGAGCGCCTCCCCTACTCCGCGAGCGCCGCCCGGGTCGCAATTGCCCGGGTCGAGAAGTCGGCGGTCAGGGCCCCGGTGTCAAGGCGGTCATCGGCAAGCCCGAAGGTATGCTCGATCAGCCAGCTCAGCCAGACCTCCTCACCGAGGTGTGCAACAGGCCCTGCCTGCAGGTTTTGCGCGAACACGTGCACCGGTGCGGAGCCGGGCACATCGACCGTGTACTGTGTGCTGACTCCGATGAAGGAGACGTCCATGATTCGCCCCGGGCCGACCACATTGCGGCCAGCCTCCGGTGCTGGTGGTTCTTTCGTCAGCATCAGCTTCTCCGGGCGCACGCCGATCGTGATCGTTCCGCTGTCACGCTCACTGCGCGCACGCGGCACCGACAGCCTGGCCCCCGCACAGTCGGTGTGAATGACCTGATCCGTGCTTCCTGCCACCTCGACCTGGAACAGGTTCGACTGGCCCAGAAAGTTTGCGACAAACACGGTGCGCGGCAGCTCGTACAGCTCCTCAGGTGCACCCATCTGCTCGATCCGACCCTTGTTCATCACGGCCACGGTGTCCGCCATGGTCATGGCTTCCTCCTGGTCGTGCGTGACGTGTAGGAAGGTGAGGCCAACCTCCTGCTGAATCTGCTTCAGCTCCTGCTGCATCTGGCGCCGCAGCTTCAGATCCAGCGCGCCGAGGGGCTCATCGAGCAGCAGCAGTGCCGGCCGGTTGACAACCGCCCGCGCCAGGGCGACGCGCTGCTGCTGTCCGCCCGAGAGCTGCGCCGGTTTGCGATCCGAGATGTGATCCAGCTCGACCAGGCGCAGGGCCTCGTGGGCCTTCGCTACTGCGTCTCCGATCTTGCGCCGTCTGAGTCCGAACGCCACGTTCTCCAGCACGGACATGTGGGGAAACAGCGCGTACGACTGGAATACAGTATTGACCTGCCGCTTATGCGGCTTGAGCGCGCTGACATCTTTGCCGCCGATGAGAATCTTGCCGGCAGTCGGGTCTTCGAGCCCCGCGACGAGCCGCAGAGTCGTCGTTTTGCCGCACCCGGACGGGCCGAGGAGTGCAAAAAAGGAACCAGCTGGGATCGTGAGATCGAGCTCCTCGATCGCAGTGAAGCCAGGAAAGCGTTTCTGGATGCCGACCAGCTCAAGGTCGGCACCGGCCTCAGCGAATGCGCCGTGATCCGCCATGGCTACAAGCCCAGCACATTCTGGAATGCGGTCGAGTACTTCTTGTCTTCTTCCGGGCTGAGTGTGCGGAAATTGTGGAGGTGCTTCCAATCCTCTTCTGTGGGGAAAATGAGCGGATTGTCGGCGTTCTCAGGATTGATCTTCTTCATCTCTTCCTGCGTTCCCTTCACGGGGGGCACGAACGTCACATAATTGGCGACCTCCGCCATCACGACCGGGTCGTAGTAGTAGTTGATCAGTTCCTCCACCTTGGCTTTCGCCTCGGCGCTCGTGCCATTGGGCACGGTGAATGAATCAGCTGCGATCATGCCGCCCGATTCGGGGATCTCCAGCGTCCACTGGTTGTCATTCTCTGCGTTCAGCATCACGACGTCTCCGGTCCACGCCATCGCGACGAGTGCGTCACCGGTGATCAGATCCTGCGTATAGCTGTTGCCTTTCACGTTGCCGATCTGACCGCTCTGGAGCGCGTCATCAAGCCAGGCAAGGGCAGCGTCGAATTGAGCGTCGCCCCAGTCACTGTTCGGATCGGTCCCGAGCCCAGCCATGACCATACCCATGGTGTCTCGCATCTCGCTCAACACGACGACTTTGCCCTTCAACTCCGGACGGAGGAAATCATCGAGGGTCTTGATTCCCTGTGGGACCTCCTTCGAGTTCCACACCCACCCGGAGGCAGGAAGCTGCCAGGGGATCGTGAACTTCCGGCCCGGATCCACGTCGAGTGCATCCCACTGCGCATCAACGAGGTTCGCCGTGACATTGGCGAGGTTCGCATAGTCGAATTCCTGGATCTGCTTGTCCTGGATCAGGCGCCCGTTCATCCAGTCAGTAAACGTGATGGTGTCGTAGCCGGTGAACTGGTCCAGCTTCAGCTGGTCCTTGATCTTGCCGTAGAACGTGTTGTTGTCATCGATGTCCTCGATGTAATCGACGGTGAAGCCGGCCTTGTCCATGAACGCGTCGAGGGACGGGAAGCTCTGAGTGTCTTCGTCGAAGTCGAGATAGTACGTCCAGTTTCCCCATACGATGCCCTCGCCACCAGCACCGCCACCGCCTCCGCCTCCTGGGGCACACGCGGCGAGGCTGAGTGCCCCCACTCCGGCTGCGCCAGCGGCCGCACCGCGCAAGACCTGGCGACGATTCATCTGTGCGCCGCGGAGCAGCTGGACAATATTGCGAACAATGGGGTCATCAGACTGACGGACCATGAGAGATCTCCCTTGGTTTCTCATTGGCGATCCGACATCGCGCACATATCGGCGACGTTGCCGGGTGGTGATCTGAGAATGGCACAGAGTATGTATCGATGCAAAGCTGACCCGCACCCCGATTCGAATTCTTCACGGAACAGTTACTTTTCCGTAGCGGTGCGGGCAAATATCGGGGGCTAGATTGAGGTTTGGGCAGTCGCGTCTCGCGCTCCCATGATGCGCGAAGTGTTGAAATCAGCATCATTCGACGCGCTTATCTTCGGATTCCTTTGCTTTTTCAGGTTCCCACTGCAAGAATCAGTGATGTGAGCAGCAAACGCACGTCGCCAGCGCTCGACGCAACGTCGAAAGCGATCATCGAGCAACTTCAGCGCGATGGTCGTCGTTCGTACGCGGAGATCGGAAAGGCGGTCGGCCTCAGCGAGGCCGCCGTCAGGCAGCGCGTGCAGAAGCTTACGGACACCGGGGTCATGCAGATTGTCGCTGTCACCGATCCCATGCGGCTCGGATTCAGCAGACAGGCCATGCTCGGCATCCGTGTCTCCGGCGATACCCGTGTCGTGGCCGACCAGCTCTCCGCAATGCCGGAGATCAGCTACGTGGTCCTCAGCGCCGGCTCCTTCGACATCCTTGTCGAGGTCGTCTGTGAAGATGACGACGGGCTCATCGAACTGCTGAATGAAAAGATTCGCGCAGTTGATGGGGTGGCCGCTACGGAGACGTTCGTATACCTCCAACTCACCAAACAGAAATACGATTGGGGAACAAGATAACCATGTCATACGATCCCACTGCTGCGGTGGACACCGCCGCGCTTCAGGCTTCGGCCAAGCGCCACATGTGGCCGCACTTCACGAACCGCAAGGTGTTGAACGACGGTATCCCCGTCATCACCCGTGCGCAGGGCCACCACATCTACGATGCGGCTGGCAAGGAATACATCGACGGCCTCGCAGGCCTCTTCGTGGTCAACGCTGGCCACGGCCGCGAGCGCATCGTGCAGGCAGCTGCGAAGCAGATGCAGCAGCTCGACTTCATGCCGATCTGGTCCTACGGCCACCCGGCAGCGATCGAACTTTCCGAGCGCCTGTCGTCGTACGCACCCGGCGAGATGAACAAGGTCTTCTTCACCACCGGTGGTGGCGAAGCTGTGGAGTCAGCGTTCAAGCTGGCGAAGCACTTCTGGAAGATCAAGGGCCAGCCGATGAAGCACAAGGTCATCTCGCGCTCGGTCGCCTACCACGGCACCCCGCAGGGCGCGCTGGCGATCACCGGCATCCCCGACATGAAGAAGTTCTACGAGCCGCTGACCCCGGGTGGGCACCGCGTTCCGAACACGAACTTCTACCGTGCCGAGGAAATGGGCGCACCGTCCAACGACATCGAAGCATTCGGCCAGTGGGCAGCGAACCGCATCGAAGAGGCAATCCTCTTCGAGGGCCCCGAGACTGTCGCTGCCGTGTTCCTTGAGCCCGTGCAGAACTCCGGTGGCTGCTTCCCGCCGCCCCCCGGATACTTCAAGCGTGTGCGCGAGATCTGTGACCAGTACGATGTGCTGCTCGTTTCGGACGAGGTCATTTGCGCCTACGGCCGCGTTGGCGAGTTCTTCGCTTCGAAGGCGCTCGGCTACGAGCCCGACATCATCACCTCGGCGAAGGGCATCACCTCGGGCTACGTTCCCCTGGGCGCCATGATCGTCTCGGACAAGGTGTCGGAGCCCTTCAACTCGGAGGATCACACCTTCTACCACGGCTTCACCTTCGCCGGTCACCCGGCGGCAGCTGCTGCGGCTCTCGAGAACCTCGACATCTTCGAGGAAGAGGACCTCAACGGCCGCGTGCGCGAGAACAGCCCGCTGTTCCGCGCCGAGCTTGAGAAGCTGCTCGACATCGACATCGTCGGTGACGTGCGCGGCGAGGGCTACTTCTTCGGTATCGAGCTTGTCAAGGACAAGGCCACCAAGGAGACCTTCAACGCGGAGGAGTCGGATCGCCTCCTGCGCGATTACCTCTCCCCCGCGCTGTGGGAGGCCGGCCTCTACTGCCGCGCCGACGACCGTGGAGACCCCGTCATCCAGCTCGCTCCGCCGCTGACCATTGGTCCGGCTGAGTTCGCTGAAATCGGCGGAATCCTCCGGAGCGTCCTGAAGGACGCATCCTCGAAGATCTAGTCTTCGGCCTGCGAACGGCCCCCGCGCTTCGGCGCGGGGGCCGTTGTGCGTCCGGAGCTCACGGTGTCCGACCACCCAGTGTCCGAACGCCCCGGTGTCCGAACGTCTCAGTGTCCGAACTCCTCAGTGTCCGAACGTCTCAGGGTCCGAACGCCCAGTATTCGAACGCTTCACCGTCTTGCCCGGGCACTCGATGAACTTCCACGCACGCAAAAGCGCCCGCCCCGGAACCGGGACGGGCGCTCGCAGGAAGTCAGTCGGCGATTAGCGACGCAGGCCGAGACGCTCAATGAGCGAACGGTAGCGCGTGATATCGACGTTCGAGAGGTAGCCCAGGAGACGGCGGCGCTGGCCGACGAGCAGGAGAAGGCCACGGCGCGAGTGGTGATCGTGCTTGTGGGTCTTCAGGTGCTCGGTGAGATCCTTGATGCGCTGCGTGAGCATTGCAACCTGAACCTCAGGGGAGCCGGTGTCACCGGGCTTGGTCGCGTATTCATCGATGATCGCCTTCTTGACGTCTGCTTCGAGTGCCATGTAGGGATCCCCTTCCTGTAGCTGCGCGGCGCCATCAGCGGGATGCTGGGGCTCTCTTTATCCGCGGCCGTTCTAACGGCAACCTGGATAGCTTAGCAGTTCTCGCGCCCCACGCCCACCCGGGGCCGACGCTCGAGTATTCCGCTTTCCTGTGATCACACAGAAACACAACCGTGACTCCGCAGTAATCGCAGCGAGACGACCACGAAACGAGGGGCGCGCACACTGAAGCCAAGACTCGTTCCCGGGTTTCCGGGAGGAAGGTGGCACACCATGGAACTCACGCCGCAAGACGTGTGGACTCTCGCCAGCACGGCGCTTGTCCTCATCATGACTCCGGGCCTCGCCCTATTTTACGGCGGCCTCGTACGCGTCCGCTCAGTCGTCAACATGATGCTGTTCAGCGTCAGCGCAATGGGTGTCGTCGGGATGCTCTGGATCTTGTTCGGCTACAGCATGAACTACTTCGCCGAGGGCGAGAGCGGCTTCGCGGGCAGCCCCTTCAAAGATTTCGGGCTGATCAACACGGATCCGGCGAGCTTCATTGGCGTGGGCTTCGGGGCGGTATTCGCGATGATCACGACCGCTCTCATCTCAGGCGCGATCGCCGATCGCGTCGGTCTCGGCTCCTGGGTCTTGTTCTCTGGCGTCTGGGCCACTCTCGGGTACTTCCCCGTTGCGGCCTGGGTGTGGGGCGGCGGCTGGATCCAGAATCTCGGCACAACGCTCGGCACACCAGATGTGATCGACCTCGCAGGCGGCACGGTGATTCACATCAATGCCGGGGCGGCCGCACTCGCCCTTGCACTGATCGCCGGTCAGCGCGTCGGATTCGCTCCCGGCTCGCACAAGCCACACAGTGTCCCGCTCGTCACGATCGGCGCCGCGCTCCTCTGGTTCGGGTGGATCGGATTCAATTCGGGCCTCGCCACCGAGGCCGGTGAGGCTGGTCTCATCGTCGTGAACACGCTCGGTGCTCCAGCGGCCGGCATCGTCGGGTGGATCCTCGTCGATGTGCTGCGCGGCAAGAAGCCTGGCGTGATAGGTGCGGCATCTGGGGCTGTCGCAGGCCTCGTCGCAATCACTCCCGCCGCGGCCAACCTTTCCCCGGTCTGGGCGCTGCTGCTCGGACTCCTCGCCGGCATTGCCTGCGCCTTCGCGATCGAGTGGAAGTACCGCCTGGGCTACGATGACTCGCTCGATGTGGTGGGACTGCACCTTGTCGCGGGCGTGATCGGTTCGCTCTACCTCGGCTTCTTCGCGTTCGATGATGGCCTGTTCACTGGCGGCAACGGCGGCCTGCTCCTTGTCCAGACGATCTCGGTGGTCTCCGTCGCGGTGTACTCCTTCGTTTTGGCCCTGGGTATCGCGCTCGCTGTCAAACGCCTCACGGGGCTCAGAGTGCCACAGGAGGTCGAGGAGGCAGGGATCGACTCTGTACACGGCGAGGAGGCCTACGCCTACGAGTCGGCGCGCTAACGTCCACGCCGGCCACGCCACCCGCACCTTTTCGAGCGGGGCACTGGAGCCCACAGGCACCAGTGCCCCGCTCCCCGTTAGGCTTCGAAGCATGACTGACACACACGCCCTCGACGCCTCACCTGCCGAGCTTGCCCGGATCGCGGCCGACATTGCCGTCGCCGTTGGCACGCGCATTATGGAGCTGCGGGAACTCGGCGTAACAGTCGCGGCGAGCAAGTCGAGCATCACTGACGTGGTGACGGCGGCGGATCGAGAGGCCGAGCAGCTCGTTGTTACCGCGCTCCAGGGCGCGCGCCCTCACGACGCGATACTGGGAGAAGAGGGCACGGGGATTGCCGGTACGAGCGGAATCACCTGGGTGATCGACCCGATCGACGGCACCGTCAACTATCTGTACAACATTCCGATGTACGCGGTGAGCATTGCGGCGACCGTAGCGGACACGACAGCGATGGCGGACGGCAGGCGCGCGATCGCCGGAGCCGTGTACTGCCCGCGCCTCGCCGAACTGTATGAGGCGTGGGAAAGCGGAGGGGCGCGCCTGAACGGTGCTCCGCTCACTATCTCCGGAAAGTCGGATCTGGAAACCGCCCTCGTCGGCACCGGGTTCGGATACACGGTCGAACGGAGGATCGAGCAGGCCGCGATGGTGTCCCGGATCCTCCCCCGCATCCGCGATATCCGGCGTTCCGGATCCGCTGCGTATGATCTCTGCGCGTATGCGGCCGGCCGGCTCGACGCATTCTTCGAGCGCGGCCTCCAGCCATGGGACTACGCTGCGGCGGCACTGATCCTGCGTGAATCTGGCGGAGCGCTGCTCGGGCAGGATGACTCGACACCTCCGGGCGAGCCGCTGCTGTTCGCCGCGGCCCCCAGCCTCGTCCACGAGCTCCGCTCCGTGGTTCTTGGCCTCCCGTCGGAGTAACGTCAACGCGCATGACATAAGCGTGGACACCCGCGCGCGAAGTGTGTGAAGATGGGCTGAGCGATACCGCTTACGCTGCTCGTTTCCAAAGGAGGAAACATGCCCCTTTCGTCGACCGATCCCGTCGTCCAAGAGCTCGTGCGCCGCGCACGAGCTGCGCAGCTCAGCCGCAGGCAGCTCTTCAGAGGCACCGCACTGGGCGCCGCATTCCTCGGAGCAGGGGCGCTCACGTCTTGTGCGGGCCAGAGCGGGCCGGGTGACGGATCAGGCGGGACGCTGCGATGGGCCAACTGGACGTACTACCTCGACTATGACGAGGAGGCGGGTGACTGGCCCTCGCTCAACGAGTTCATGAAGCGCACCAACATCAGGGTCGACTACTTCGAAGATATCGATGACAACAAGACCTTCATCGCGAAAATTAAAGACCAGCTCAAGCTCGAGCAAGACACGGGCTACGACGTGATTGTGCCGTCAGACACCACCACAGTGCGGTTGGTTGAACAGGACCAGCTCCTCAAGTTTGATCGCAGCCTGATGCCCAACGTCAACACGAACATGATCGATATGGTGCAGCACGCGAGTTTCGATCCGGATCGCGTCTGGTCGGTTCCCTACCAGGCGGGTATGACGGGTCTCGTCTACAACACTCAGCTCTACCCAAAGGGAATCCGATCGGTGTCCGATCTGTGGTCCTCAGACCTGAAAGGCAAAGTCAACCTTCTCACGGAGCAGGACGACACGCTCGCCCTCATCATGCTCGAGCAGGGTGTGGACATCGAGGGCGACTGGGGGGATGCAGAGTTCGAGGCTGCGCTCGCGATCGCACAGCAGCAGATCGAGAGCGGCCAGGTGCTCACGGTAAAGGGCAATTCCTACACACAGGATCTCGAGCAGGGCAACGTGTGGGCCGGGATGTGTTGGTCGGGAGATATCGCGATCCTGAACGAAGAGGCCGGCGAGGAGATTTGGAAGTTCGTCGTTCCCGATGCCGGGGCCTCCGTGTTCACGGATTCGTTCTCGATGCCGAAAGCAACCGAAGCCTTTGACCAGGTGCACCAGCTCGTCGACTATTACTATGAGCCGGAAGTAGCCGCTCAAGTCGCCGAATACGTGCAATACGTCTGCCCGGTCGCCGGCGCGCAGGATGCCATGGCGAAGACCAACCCTGAGCTCGCGGAGAACCCCCTCATCTTCCCCGACGAGGAAATGTCACAGCGCATCTTCGATATGCGTTCACTCACCGCAGAAGAAGACAACCGCTACACGCAAGCCTTCCAGAAGGTGCTTGGCAACTAGCTCGTTTCGGCCGCCCAGCTCGCGGCGCGCGCGCTCACACGCGCTGCGAGCTCGGCAAACACGGCAGGATCATCGGCACGGCCCACCGCCATTCCCAGTAAGAAGGTCGTGAGTGGTGCCGCTGGGCGAGCGACGTCGTGCGCAACATCCCGCGCGACGTCGAGCAATTCTCCGATCGCCACCTCGGTGGGGTCCAAGCCCAGCTCTGCCGCAGCGGCGGCAAGCCACGCGTTCAGCGCCTCAGGTGGAAGTGGCTGGTGCGTCTGGGGCTGCTGCGTCATAGGGTCTCCGCTCCAAGGTCGTCAGGATCAGGGGATTCTGGATCACGAGCGCTGGGAGGTTCCAGTGTCGTGGCGCGCGCATGCGCGAGGTCAGCGGGGGTATCGATGTCCGCGACGAGCTCCGCCGGTACATCAACGAACCGGATGCTCATGCCCGCCAATGCTGCGCGAAGCCGGCCGCCCGTCGGGGCGCCCGCCAGGGCGGCACCCGCACGAAGCGCACTGAGCCGGTAGCGGCCAGCAAGCCACTGCCCTCGCCCGTCCGGGTCTCGCAGCACAACGGCCTCACTGTCCCCCAACGACTCCCGCACGAGCCTGTCAGCGACCGCTGCGGGATGCACGAGGTCACAGGACAGCAACAGCGCTGACCGGGCGCCCTCGGGCCCGTACTCCTCCGGGAGCGCCGCAAGCGCGGCAGCGAGCGCGGCAAGAGGTCCCCGAATGGCGGATCCTCGCGCGCGGCTCTGCACCCGGCGGGAACCACGTGCGCTGGCCCAACCACCACGATCCGATGTGCACCGGCAGCTCTGGCACCCGCGACGACTCGGTCGACCAAGCGCGCACCGCCGAGACGCAGTTCCGCCTTGTCCACGCCCCCAAGCCGCGAACCGCGCCCGCCCGCGAACAGAATCGCGTCGAGCTGCCCCATCACGGCCCCACCAGGATCACGTCGACTCGTTCGCCCGCGGCGACATCTCCTCGGTCCGCCGGGACGAGCGTACCCGTCGGCGGCACCATGCCCGCCGACGGCGTGGGACACCCCACTGGGATCCACAGCAGGACGGCAGCGCAGGCCTTCCTTTCCCGCGGCGACTCGCACCGGCAGCACCTGCAGCCGCCCCGCAACGCCCCGCCACGGGACCTCGGCTGTGGTCGCGACCCGAGGCCGCTCGATGACGGTGCGCCCCTGTACCGCGAGCAGTGCCGGACGCACGAACAGTTCGAAACTCACCGCTGCGCTCACAGGATTCCCTGGCAGCGCGAACATCCACGCCCCGCCCGCGAGCTGGCCGGTGCACTGCGGCTGCCCCGGGCGCACCGCAATACGCGCAGCGATCACGTCGGGCTCGGACTCGAGCGCAATCCGCACGATGTCGTGTCGGCCTGGCCCCACCCCACCAGTCGTGATGATGATGTCAACCTCACCCTCCAATTCAGCGAGCCGCGAGCGGAACCCAGACACGTTGTCGGCACTCACCGTGACCGCAGTGGCTGTGATCCCGTTCTCCGCGAGCAAGCTCTGCAACAGCACCGAATTGGACTCCGGAATCTGGCCGCGGCGCAGCGTCTCCCCGGCTTCCGCAGCTCCGAGCCGGTCGCGATCACCGCGACTCGCGGGAGCCGCCGCACGCTCACCCGCTCAATCCCCGCTGCGGCGAGTGCCGCGAGTCGCCGCGCTCCGAGTTCATCGCCAGCACCCGCGAGCACAGCACCGTGGGCGACGTCCTCACCTTGAGTGCGCACGTTCGCCCCGGGGTGCGGCGCACACAGCACCGTGACGTGCGCTGCCGCCCACGCCTGCTCCCGGTCCTCGCCTCTGGTGTGTTCGACGGGCACGACCGTGTCTGCGGCGCTCGGCAGCGGCGCTCCGGTCATGATCCGCACGGCGCTCGCAACTGGCACCGGGGGTCTTCTGCGCTCCCAGCGGCGACCTCGCCGCACACGCGCAGGGTCACCGGGTGTGCGGCACTCGCAGATTTGAGATCCGCGGCGCGCACGGCATACCCGTCCATTGCGGAGTTATCCCAGAGCGGCAGGGGCAGGGGCGCCGTGACCTCCTGCGCGAGCGTGTGCCCCCGCGCGTCCCGCAACGGCAGCTCGACCGCCGGGAGCGCAGAGATTCTGGCGAGAATCCAAGAGAGATGCGCCTCGGGCGCGAGCGCTGTGCGAGGCAATTCTGCTCGAAACGACCCCTCCACCGGCGTATCCGACATGGCGCCTCCGCTCCGCGCACTCCGTGTGCACCCTTGCCCTCGACTTGATTCGATGCTATCCAAGAACTATGTCTCGTATCGCTGCACGACGTCGTGTCACTCGATTGACGGCTGGGACACGGTCCACGCAACGCGTTGACTTCCTCGCGGTCGAAGAGCCGCTTGAAATTCGCGTGCTCGGAAAGTCGCTCGCGGTCACCATGCGCTCCCCCGGCTACGACGTGGAATTGGCCGCAGGCTTCCTCGTGTCCGAAGGAGTGATCCACGCCGCTGAACACTTCACCACGGCGCGATACTGCGCAGGCGCAACGGCCGACGAGGGGAACACCTACAACGTGCTCGACATCACCCTGGCACCGGGCGTCGCCCCTCCCGATCCGAGCTTGGCCCGCAACTTCACCACGACCAGTGCGTGCGGCCTCTGCGGCAAGGCAAGCATCGAGGCGGTCCACACCCAAACCCAGTTCACCGTCGAAGACGATCCCCTCTCGATTGACGCCAGCACGCTCATCAGCTTTCCCGACACGTTGCGCGCCGAACAGGCGATCTTCGAGCGCACGGGTGGGCTGCACGCGGCAGCGCTGTTCGATGGCGCCACCGGAGAGATGCTCGTGTTGCGCGAGGATGTCGGCCGCCACAACGCCGTCGACAAAGTCGTGGGTTGGGCGCTGATGCGCGATCTCCTTCCTGCGCGCTCATGCGTTCTCATGGTCTCTGGCCGCGCCAGCTTCGAGCTCACGCAGAAGGCCTTGATGGCAGGCATCCCGATGCTCAGCGCCGTCTCGGCACCGTCGTCGCTCGCAGCCGATCTTGCTGAGGAAGCCGGGCTCACGCTCGTCGGCTTCCTTCGCGGCGATTCGATGGTCATTTACAGCCGCCCGGATCGCATCACGAACCTCGGCGAGGACGCAGACCCTGAACAGGGTCCAGCGCTCGTCGGCGAGAAAGCAGGACAGCCATGACCCCTTCTGCCCCGATCGAAGACTTCTCCGACGCTGAGCTCGAGGTGACGGAGCCGAAAGACTACGCTGCCGGTTTCGGGGGCGTGTACCACTCTATGAAGCCGTCCCTCACCGAGCTGGGGCTGGTCCGCACCGCCAAGCTGATGCTGAAAATTAACCAGAAAGACGGCTTCGACTGCATGAGCTGTGCGTGGCCCGACCCGGGGCACCGCAAGATCGCGGAGTTCTGTGAGAATGGCAGCAAGGCCGTCACATGGGAGGCGACACCGGTCACCGTGCCGCGAGAGTTTTGGGCAGAGCACTCGCTCACCTCGCTCGAGGACAAAACGGAGTACTGGCTCGGGATGCAGGGTCGCATCACCGAGCCTGTCTACCGACCACGGGGCAGCGATCACTATGAGCCCATCAGCTGGGACCGAGCGTACGGGGTCGTTGCCGAGCACCTGAACGCACTCGAGCACCCGAACGAGGCCGCGTTTTACACGAGCGGACGCGCGTCAAATGAGGCGGCGTTTCTCTATCAGCTGTTCGCACGCATGCTCGGCACGAACAATCTCCCCGATTGCTCGAACATGTGTCATGAGTCGACAGGCACGGCGATGCAGTACGCGGTGGGGATCGGGAAGTCGACGATCGCCTACGATGACTTCGGCAAGTCTGATCTGATCATCATCATGGGACAGAACCCTGGCACGAACCACCCTCGAATGCTCACAGCGCTGCAGGAGGCGAAGGAAAACGGAGCCCGGATCGTCGCGGTGAACCCCATGCCGGAGGCGGGACTCAAAGGCTACAAAGACCCGCAGCGCGTGCGTGGGTATCTCGGGAAGGCGACCGAGATTGCTGATCAGTTTCTGAAGATCCGTCTCGGCGGCGACATGGCGCTGCTGCAGGCAGTCTCGAAGCGTGTGCTCGCTGCGGAGCGTGCGCACCCCGGCACCGTGCTGGACCAGGAGTTCATCGCGGAGTATTGCGATGGCTTCGAGGAATTCGCCGCCCACATCGACGCCGTTGACGAGCGCGAAGTCGAACAGGCCACTGGGCTGAGCGCGGCCGAGATCGATGAACTCGCAGACCGCTATCTGGCGTCCGAGCGGGTCATTATTGCCTGGGCGATGGGCATTACGCAGCACCGCCGCGGCGTCGATACGATCAAAGAAATTATCAACTTGCTCCTGCTGCGCGGCAACATCGGGAAGCCAGGGGCCGGAGCCTCTCCCATCCGCGGCCACTCAAATGTGCAGGGTGACCGCACGATGGGCGTGTGGGAGCAGATGCCCGACTCATTTCTCGACGCCCTCGGCACAGAGTTCGGCTTCGAGCCTCCGCGCGACCACGGCGTTGACGCGGTGCATGGGATCCGGGCACTGGATCACGGCAAGCTCAAAGTGTGGATGGGCTTGGGTGGCAACCTCCTCGGCGCGATCTCAGACACCAACCTCGCGGAGTCTGCGATGCGCAAGACGAAGCTCAGCGTGCAACTGTCCACGAAGCTCAACCGCTCGCACGTGATTACGGGCGAGGAGGCACTCATCCTCCCGGTGCTCGGTCGGACCGAGGTCGATATGCAGCGCTCGGGCCCGCAGTATGTCACCGTTGAGGACTCCGTGTGCGCGGTGCACGCCTCGCACGGGCAGATCGAACCGATCTCTGCTGAGGTGCGCTCCGAGACGGCGATCGTCGCGGGGATCGCGAACGCAACGCTCGGTGATCGCTATGACGTCGACTGGCTCGGCATGATCGACAATTACGATGTGATCCGGGACCACATCTCACGGGTCGTGCCGGGCTGCGCAAACTACAACGAGAAAACCCGCAGCCGTGAAGGCTTCGTATTGCCGAATGGGCCGCGCGACAGCCGGCACTTCCCCACAGCAACGGGGAAAGCGCGGATCACCGTCAACGAGTTGGAGCCGGTCGAGTGCCCGCCCGGGCGGCTGCTGCTACAGACGCTCCGGTCGCACGACCAGTTCAATACGACGATCTACAGCTTGAACGACCGCTACCGGGGAATCAAGAAGGGGCGATCGGTGATCTTCGTGCACCCCGACGATCTCGCCGAACTCGGGCTCGAAGACGGGCAGACGGTCGACATCTTCAGTGAGTGGAAAGACGAGCCGGATCGCGTGCTGCGCGGTTTCCGCACGGTCGCGTTCCCAACGGCACGCGGGTGCGCCGCAGCGTACTTCCCCGAGGCGAACGTGCTCGTACCGCTCGATAGCACGGCGCTCGGGAGCAACACTCCGGTGTCGAAAGCGATCGTGATTCGGATGGCGCCGTCGAGCACTCCCGTTGGGGTAGGGCGCCCGGTCGTCGTGTAGCTGGGCACAGCATTGAAGCGGGACGGTTGGTGATTCGTGATCTGCCAGCCGCCCCGCTTCAGGGCTGTGCTCCGCGCGGACTATCCGAAGGAGGCGCGTGGAGCTCCCATCCCCGGGTCGATCTGCACCGGTCCCGCAGCCGTCGGCTCGATGCTGAAGTCAAAGATGCCCGTGGGCAGGTACACCGTTGAACACGAGTTCGGAATATCGACGACGCCGGACAGTCTGCCCTCGATCGGCGCTGCGCCGAGCAGCAGATACGCCTGCTCCGGGCTGTAGCCAAACTTGGTGAGGTAGTCGATTGCGTGCAGGCACGCGCGCTGGTACGACAGATGCGAGTCGAGATAGCGCTGCTCACCGTCGAGCGTGACCGAGGTGCCTGAGAACGCGAGCCACTGGCTGTACTGTGGCTCGACATTGCCAGGCATAAAGATCGCGTTCTCGGACACGCCGTAGGTCTCCATCCCACCGCGAATGATGTCGACTCGGAGGTCGATGAAGCCACCCATTTCGATAGCGCCGCAGAACGTGATTTCGCCGTCGCCCTGCGAGAAGTGCAGATCTCCGACGGAGAGGTTCCCGCCGTCGACGAACACGGGATAGAAGATGCGACTGCCCTTGCTCAAGTTCTTGATGTCTTGGTTGCCGCCGTTTTCGCGCGGAGGTGCGGTACGAGCCGCCTCGGAGCCAACGCGAGCTCGCTCCGACTCGGGGAGAGCACCGAGCACTGCGTGCTCTGCCTCGGGCGGGAGCGCCAGCGGAGGCACTCGCAGTGGATCGGTCGCGATCAACGCGCCCTCGCGAGCATTCCATCGCGCGAGCAGCTCTTTCGACGGCGCAGTTCCCATGAGGCCGGGGTGGATGATGCCGGTGAATGAGACACCTGGGATGTGGCGCGAGGTCGCAGTCTGGCCGCTGAAATCCCAAATCGCCTTGTATGCATCAGGGAACTGATCGGTCAGGAAGCTGCCACCGTTTTGCTTCGCAAAGATTCCGGTGTAGCCCCAGCCCTGCCCAGCAAGCGGGCCAGAGTCCTCCTGCGGGATGGGGCCGACGTCGAGAATATCGACGACCAGCAGGTCACCGGGTTTCGCGCCCTCGACCGCAAACGGTCCGCTGAGTGTGTGCACTGTCAAGAGCGGAGCGTCGAGGATGTCCTGCGCAGAATCGTCGTTCTTGATCGCCCCGTCAAACCACTCGCGGCAGTCAACACGGAAGCTGTCGCCCGGTTTCACAGTGGCCACCGGTGGAATTTCAGGGTGCCATCGATTGTGCCCGATCTGGGCCTGCTCGGTGAACCTCTTGTCGGAATCCAGGGTGAAAATGTGTTCGGGCATCTGGCGCTCCTTTATTCTCGATGTGTCCTACAGGCCGACAGCCGCGCCGCCAGCCAGTGCCAGGCGGCTCACAACTGCGCCGCCCTGGGTCCTAGGGCCGCGGTAACTTCGCGTGCAACGGGTTGTGGGTGACGGGCTGCGTGCGCGCAGGGCCGCGCGGTGGCGGCCCGCTCACCACGGTGGGCTCGTGAGCGCTCGCCGCAGCACGGTCCATCAGGCCAAATGCTGCGCTGCCAGCCGCCGAAAGGTGCGGCGCGGTAATCACGCGCTTCGCTGGTGCGGCGCACCCGCGGCACGCCATCTCGGACGGAACCTCAGTCATGGGAAAGAGCGCTTCGAAGCGACAGCCCTCCGCACACTGGTAGCTGTAGTTCGGCATTCCCACCGTCCTTCTCGTCGTCGCGACACTGCGAGATGAGGGGCCCTAGCCACGGCCAGGGCCCGTTCGCGCGGGGAAACTCGCATCGAGCCCCACCCGCTTCCTTGGACGGTATCTCCTCGCAGGGACGGCGTCAACGGTGCACGGCACGGACAGCTCTAAGGCAAAACCGCAGGTGCTGCACCGCTTCCTTTCCAGGAACGCATCTGCGTGGCTAGACTGCCGAACATGACAGATTTCAGGATTAGTGAGGCTGCCCGCCTCATCGGTGTCAGTGACGACACTGTGCGTCGCTGGGCAGCAGATGGACTCCTCGACGCACGAGACGATGCCTCGGGACGCCGCATCGTGTCCGGCGCTTCGCTCGCACGTCGCGCCATCGAGCTCGCCCCGACGGGCGATGATGACTCCCCCGTGCGCCGCAGTGCACGCAATCGCTTCACCGGCATTGTCACGGGAGTCGAGCGCTCAGGTCTCGTCGCGCAGGTGAGCCTGCAGTGCGGACCGAACCGAGTCGTGTCGCTCATGACCTCAGAAGCACTCGACGATCTCCGCATCGAAGTGGGCTCCCGTGCAACCGCGCTCGTGAAGGCCACGACGGTGATCATCGAGACGGAGCGGCGCTGATGCGCCGGCAGCGGGTCACCGCACTCCTGGCACTCACACTCACCGCCCTCGCGGGCATCGCCCTCACCGGCTGCTCCGCAGCACCGGGTGCCACGCCAGAGCCGGCCGCGACACCGACAGACCGGAGTCCGGTCGAGGATCACGTGCAGGGCACACTCACTATCGCAGCTGCGGCATCGCTGCAGCCGGCGTTCGAAGAGCTGACAACAGAGTTCACGAAGCTTCACCCCGACGTCACCGTCGATCAGCTCACGTTCGACGGCTCCTCGGTGCTGGCCGCTCAGATCATTGCCGGCGCCCCCATCGACGTGTTCGCGTCGGCCGACGAAGCCAACATGCAAAAAGTGGCAGATGCCCAGTTGCTTGCAAGCGACCCGATCCCCTTCGCACGCAGCAGTCTCGAAATCGCGGTCGCCCCCGGCAACCCGCTCGGGATCACGACGCTCGCAGATCTCGGCGCTCCGACCCAGCTCGCTGGAGCGGGGGCGGCGGGGGACGCACCGGTGGTGGTGATCTGCGCGGCAGAGGTACCGTGCGGTGCGGCGTCACACCGGCTCCTCGACCGCGATGGGGTTGCTCTCACTCCTGCCAGCGAAGAACAAAACGTCACGGCGGTCCTCACAAAAGTGGCCGCTGGCGAGGCAGACGCAGGCCTCATCTACCGCTCCGACGTGTTGCGCTCAGGCGGCGATGTCGAGGGCATCGAGATCGCCGGGTCGGCGGATGCGGCCGGCCTGTACGTGATCGCGCCGATCGCCGAGTCCGCTGCACCTGAGGCCGCGCTCGCGTTCGCAGAGTTCATGCGCAGCCCGGAGGTGCAGGCGCGGTTCGAAGAGCTCGGGTTCGGGCAGGCGTGAGCGAGCGCGCAGCGGGGATCCCGGGAGGCCTGTATATTCCGGCCGCTGTCGGGGGCGGGCTGCTGCTCCTGCCGCTGATCGCGCTACTCGCTCGAATCGATTGGGCGACGATCCCGAACATGCTCGTCGCCCCAGAGACGGCGAATGCGCTGAGAGTCTCGCTCGTCACCGCCGCAACCGCAACCGCGCTGTGCCTCGTGCTGGGGATCCCCCTCGCACTGGTGATCGCGCGAGCGCGCGGGTGGCTGGCCACTGCGCTGCGCGCGCTCGTCACACTCCCGCTGGTGCTGCCGCCGCTCGTCGGGGGCTTGCGCTCCTGTCACTGCTCGGGCGGGGCGGGGTGCTGGGCGACTGGCTCGCTGAGCTGGGGATACGAATTCCGTTCACCACCGTCGCCGTAATCATTGCGCAGACGTTTGTCGCCCTCCCGTTTCTCGTCATTTCGGTCGAGGGCGCACTGCGCAGCCTGCATCCTGAATATGAGGAGGCCGCCGCGACGCTCGGGGCCTCACCCACGAGCGTGCTCTTTCGGATCACGATTCCGCTGATCGCTCCTGGCTTGGTGGCCGGCACGATTCTGAGTTTCACCCGTGCGCTCGGTGAATTCGGCGCCACTGCGCTTTTCGCTGGCAACGCGGCTGGCACAACCCGAACGGTGCCGATGGCGATCTACACCGCGTTCAATGGGGCCGGGGTCACACAGGACACGGCCCTCGCGCTCTCACTGATCCTCATCGCCGTCGCAGTGACCGCGCTCGCGGTGCTGCGGGGGCGGACCAGCAGCGCAGCTCGCGCGTAACGGCCAGCCTGGCCGGGCGACTCACGCCGGTGATAGTGTGGCGGCGCAGGGGGTGCACAGATGGCACAGCGAAGTCGGCTCTCACTGAGTCCGAGGTCGAGCGAGCCCGGACGCGCCGCCCAACTGCCTTCGGCCGGGTTTCCTGATGCACGCGGTCGCGAGCTGCGCGATCTGCGGATCTCAATCACAGATCGCTGCAATTTCCGCTGCGTCTACTGCATGCCGAAGGAGATATTCGGCAGCGACTACCAGTTCATGGATCGCGAGCAACTGCTGAGCTTCGACGAGATCACACGGCTCGCCACTGCGGCGGTGTCGCTTGGAGTGGACAAACTGCGGATTACCGGGGGCGAGCCACTCTTACGGCGTGGAGTCGAGGATCTGATCGCACGTCTCGCAGAGCTGCGCACCCCGGAGGGCAAACGCCCAGACCTCGCGCTGACCACAAACGGATCCGCGCTGCGCGTGAAAGCTGACGCACTCAAGGCCGCGGGACTCGACCGGGTAACGGTGTCCGTCGACTCCCTGGACGACACCAGATTTCAGGCCATCAACGATGTGCGTTTCCCGGTGAGTCGAGTGCTCGACGGACTCGCTGCTGCTGAGGCGGTAGGGCTCGGGCCGATCAAGATCAACGCGGTGGTGAAACGCGGGGTGAACGACGACGAGATCGTACCGCTCGCCGAGTACTTCCGCGAGCGCGGCTGGACTCTGCGCTTTATTGAGTACATGGACGTTGGCGCATCGAATGGTTGGGTACTTGAGGACGTGGTGCCATCGGCAGAGATCGTGGCGCGCATCTCTGCGGTGCGCCCGCTCGAGCCTGCCGCGCCGAGCCGGACGGGCGAGACCGCCAAACGCTGGCGCTATCGGGACGGATCCGGTGAGATCGGCGTGATTTCGAGTGTCACCGGAGCCTTCTGCGGCAGCTGCACGCGGGCCAGGATCTCGGCGGAGGGCAAGCTCTACACCTGCCTGTTTGCGAGCGAGGGCTTCGATCTGCGCGCCCTCGTGCGTGGCGGCGCGAGCGGCGCAGAGATCCGCACGGCGCTCGCCGAGATCTGGGGCGTGCGCGACGACCGCTACTCGGAGCAGCGCGCCGCACTCGGTGCTCGTCCGGCGCGCTCTCGCATTGAGATGTCGTACATCGGCGGGTAGGGCTCCCGGCTTCGCGGCCCAGGCCGGCCGTCGGTTACAGCCCCACCCACTCGCTGGCGCCGTCGCCGAAGTGTTGACGCTTCCAAATCGGCACCTCCTGTTTGATTCGCTCGACCAGGCGCTCGATCGCCGCGAAGGCTTCTGCCCGGTGGGGCGCTGCGGCTGCCGCGACGAGGGCGGCATCGCCAATCGCGAGCGAGCCAATCCGGTGCACAGCTGCCAAGCGCAAGCCGGTGCGCTCGCTCTCTGATGCGACGCAGTCCGCGATGAAGCGCTCGGCGTCCGGATGAGCGCGGTAGTCGAGTGCGTTCACGCCGCGGCCCCCGTCGTGATCCCGCACGATGCCGTGAAACATGACGAGCGCACCGCAGTCGGCGGCATCAACCGCAGCACGGATCTGTGCTTCGTCAATGGGCTCCACGACGATGTGGGCGAGCGGGGCGGCTGACATAGTGCTCCTCGGTGAGTGTGTGACAACGGATCCCAATGCGGGTCCGGCTCGGAAGGTGCCGCTGGCGGAGCTATTCCTGACGCTGCCCACGGTCCACCAAATCGGGCGCGAACCGGGCGAACGCGTCAATCCCACCCCGAAGGTATGAGACGCTGACCGTGCCGCTCCGGCGCAGCGCGGTGGCGGCACGCACCGAACGCGGATCCCGTTCACAGTACAGCACGACGGGGCCGATGACAGCGGCACCAGCTTCGATCTCCTCGACGGGCAACCAGTCGGATCCGCGCACTCGACGTTCCGCGTGCTCGGCGGCTGATCTCACATCAATCAGGCGCACACCCCCGAGCGCAGCAGCTCCGCAACTTCGGCGCTCTCGAGCGCGACAACCGCAGTTGATTCTGACGCCTCGGTCGCCTCGGCCGCCTCGGCCGCCTCTGCCGCCTCGGCAAATCCCGCAGGCTCGGCCGACGCATCGACGCCAGTTCCCTCGCGTCCGGCATCACACCACAGTGCCGTGTCGACGAGTGTGGTGACCGGCACGGCAAGCGGATCGCGATTGACTCGCAATTCACGCGTACGAGCGCTCAGTGCGTCGTACAACAACACACGACCGATGAGCGGCTCCCCAATGCCGGTGATGAGTTTCATCGCTTCGGTCGCCAGCAGCGAGCCGATGGTGCCGCACAATCCAGGGAGCACGCCACCTGTCGCGCAGTCGAGCACCTGGCTCGGATCTGGCGCCTCAGGAAACAGGTCGCGGTAGCCCGCGCCGTGAGCGTGCCACGCGACGCCCACTTGGCCGGAATACTGCAGGATCGCGCCCCACACAAGCGGAATCCCAGCAAGCTCCGCGGCGTCATTGGCGAGGTAGCGCGTGGGGAAATTGTCGCTGCCGTCGATAACAAGGTCGTAGTCACGAAATAGCTCGAGCGCGTTCTCCGCAGTCAGCCGGACCGCATGGCGATCCACCACGACATGCGGAGTCAGCGCCGCCACGGTCTCGGCGATCGAGTCCACCTTGCGGCGTCCCACGTCTGCTGTGCCGTGCGCGATCTGGCGGTGCAGGTTCGACAGCTCGACGGTGTCATCGTCGATCACACCGATCCGGCCGATGCCAGCTCCAGCAAGATACGGCACGACCGCACTGCCGAGCCCACCCGCACCGATCACGAGCACTCGCGCGGCCTGCACCCGACGCTGCGCAATCTCACCGAACCCTGGCAGCGTCATCTGGCGCCTGGCTCGTATTGCAGCGTCACCTCCGAGCTCTGACCCTGGAGCCACGAGCGGACCTGGACGTGCGTCGGCGGACTGATCCATATGCCCATTGTAGGAGGCCCACCGTGCCGTCGGGAGTGCAGTGACCCCGGCAGGCTACGATGGCGATATGGCCAGCATCACCGTCAGATACTTCGCCGCCGCCGCCGAGGCCGCCGGACGCGAGGAGGAAGTATGGGCCTTCCCGTCCGAGGCCACGCTCGACGAGCTTCGATCCGCGCTTGCTGGTCGCTACGGCGACGGGATGCTGCGAGTACTGCGTACTGGATCCTTCCTCATTGATGGCACGGTGCGCCGCGACGGTGGCCCGATCGGTGGGGGCACTGTTGATGTGCTCCCCGCGTTCGCTGGCGGATAGTCATGCGCACCGTCACTGCACACACCGCGCTCGTACGCGGGCTCCTCGATCCCATGCTCGCAGAGTTGGCACAGGCCACTCCCGAGCACGTGGGAATCGGGCACCCAGAGCTTGCAGGGCGCGTGATCGCCATCGATCTGACCGCAGCAACTCCGTTGCCGCCGTTCGAGAACTCCCAGATGGACGGGTATGCCGTGCGCCACAGGGACCTCCTCGAGGCGGCGGAAGCGGCCGAGCCGGCGGATCCCGCGGCCGCGCGCTCCGCGTCCATCACGCTCCCGATCGGTCGCACCGTGGCGGCAGGCGATGCGCCGATCCCGCACGCTCCTGGCACCGCGTCGCCCGTCATGACCGGAGCCGCAATGCCCGTCGGCGCCGACACCGTGATCCCTGTCGAGCGCGCGAATCCCGCCCACTTCACGGAACTCTCCCGAGCAGGAGACCCGGAGCCCAGCGGCACGGTGACCTTTGCTTCCACACCACCACGCGGCGAGTTCGTGCGCGCACGAGGATCCGATCTTCCCGCAGGCGCGACGCTGCTCACCGCAGGGACACGCCTCACTCCGGCACGGATAGGGCTGCTCGCGGGAGCGGGAGTTACCGAGGTGCCCGTGCGCGTGCGTCCCCGCGTCCTGCTCGTGGCCACGGGAGATGAGGTAGCAGACCCGGGCGCCATCCGCGCCGCAGGCCAGATCCACGATGCCAACACTCCGCTGCTCGCCGCGCTCCTCACCGGCCTCGGCGCCGAGGTTCGGACCAGACGGACCGGCGACACCGCCGCTGAACTGCAGCACATCCTCACCGCAGCAGCTGAGTCGGTCGACCTCATCGTGACCTCGGGCGGGATCAGCGCCGGTGCATATGAGGTGGTCCGCGATGCGCTCACTGAGTACGGCGTCGAATTCGCGGGGCTCGCGCTGCAACCGGGCGGTCCACAAGGGCTCGGTCGCTGGGCGGTCAATGGCTCCGCAGTTCCCGTGCTCTGTTTCCCAGGGAACCCCGTCAGCTCGGCGCTCTCCGCGGAACTCTTTGTTGCCCCCGCCCTGCGCGGCTACGCCGGGCGCCCCGAAGCCCTCCCCGTCGAACAGCGCACGCTGGCACACGA
Organism: Leucobacter luti; assembly: GCF_019464495.1. Lineage (NCBI taxonomy): Bacteria > Bacillati > Actinomycetota > Actinomycetes > Micrococcales > Microbacteriaceae > Leucobacter > Leucobacter luti. Next base: position 988,277 of record NZ_CP080492.1, read on the forward strand.
ACTGCACTCACCACTGCACAAACACCAAGTCCGGCGTGGTCACCTCGACGCGGACGGTCGCGTGCACGTGACGGCGCCCGGATCCCATCTGCTCGCTGATCTCGCGGCAGCGGAGCTGCTTGCACACGTCCCGGTCGGGGTGGAACACCTCCCCGCAGGATCCCCGATTGAAATCTGGAGACTTCATGACTGACGATACCCGAGGGCTGACGCACCTGCGAGCCGACGGAAGCGCCCACATGGTGGATGTCACGGAGAAAGCCGTCACGAAGCGCACAGCGCGCGCAGAGGCGGTGTTGGAAACGCGCACGGACGTCGTCGCGCAGCTGATCGCCGGCGAGCTCCCCAAGGGCGAGGCCCTCGGCACCGCGCGCATCGCTGGCATTATGGCCGCCAAACGTACCTGGGAGCTCATCCCGCTCTGCCATCCGCTCCCCCTCACGAAGCTCGCGATCGACTTCGAGCCGCAATCCGACCGGGTGCGGATCCTCGCCACCGTCACGACGCGCGGGGTGACCGGCGTCGAGATGGAAGCGCTCACCGCGGTGAGCGTCGCAGCACTCACGCTCTACGACATGATCAAAGCCGTTGACAAGCACGCAGTGATCACCGGGACGCGGGTGCTCGCCAAATCCGGCGGCAAGAGCGGTGACTGGGAACTCGAGTGAGCGCGGGTGAGGTCGGAGCCGTAGGACACGCGCGCACGGCCCGCGTTATCGTGGCGTCAACGAGCGCGGCAGCAGGATCAACGCAAGATCACACCGGACCCCAGATAGCTGCGTGGCTCACCCAGCTCGGTTTCAGCGTGGCAGAACCCGAAGTCGTTGCCGACGGTGAGCCTGTCGGGCATGCGGTACGACAGGCGCTCGCCGCAGCGACCACGGTCATCCTCACGACAGGTGGCACCGGCATCACTCCGAGCGATCGCACGCCGGAGGCGGTCGCTCCGCTGCTCGAGTGTGAACTGCCCGGCATCATCGAAGAACTGCGACGCCGAGGGGCTCAGACGACGCCTGGCGCACTGCTCACACGCGGCGTTGCTGGCTGCACGGGGCAGAGCTTTGTGATGACCCTTCCGGGTTCCCCGGCGGTGTCGCGGACGGGCTTGCGATATTGGAGCCGATGCTCGGCCACTTACTCGCACAGCTCACGGGTGGGCCCGACGCGTCACCGCATGCTCCGCGACGCTGAGCCACTGCATCGTGCCTGGCTGCGATGCACGCCCTGCGTTCCCGCAGCGCGGCCCGTGCTGCTCCCTGGGCGGGAGCTGCACGGGCCGCGAGGCACACCGGCGGGCTAAACCCCCAGCAGTGTCTCGATCGGGCCGCGTGCAAAGAAGATCACGAAGCCGAGCGAAACGATCCAGAGCAGCCAGTGCACCTGCTTAGCCTTGCCCGTGCACGCGTGCACCAGCACCCAGGACACGAAACCAGCGCCGATGCCGTTGGCAATCGAATAGCTCAGCGGCATGACAGCAGCCGTGAGGAACACCGGCAGCAGCACGCGGAAGTCGGTGAGATCGATGTTCGCAATTTGCGACATCATCATGGCTCCCACGATCACCAGCGCCGCCGCCGCGACTTCGGTGGGCACGATCTCGGTGAGCGGTGTGAAGAACATCGCGAGCAGGAACACGAGCCCAGTCACGACATTCGCAAACCCGGTACGCGCGCCCTCGCCGATCCCTGCACCCGATTCGATGAACACGGTCGTTGAAGATGACGACGTGCCACCGCCGACCACGGCTCCGACGCCCTCCACGATCAGGGCCGACTTGATGCGGGGAAAGTTCCCCTTCGCATCAGCAAGGTTTGCCTCGCGCGACAGGCCCGTCATGGTGCCCATCGCATCAAAAAAGTTGGTGAACAGCAGCGTGAAGACCAGCATGATCACCGTGACGATGCCCACTTTGCCAAAGTCGAAACTCACTGCCCCGACCAGGCCAAGATCCGGTACCGCGAACGGGTTGCCGCCCAGCACCGGCTCTGTGAGACTCCAGCCCCCGGGGTTGACCGCGCCGTCTGCGCCGAACTTCGGACCGATCTTCCAAATGGCCTCGACGATCACGGCAATCACCGTGCCGGTGACAAGACCGATCAGGATCCCGCCCTTGACCTTCTTCGCGACGAGAATGCCTGTGAGGAGCAGGGTAACAATGAAGATGACGGTCGGGACCGTTGCGATGAAGCCAACGCCTGCTGGCCCGAGCCCCACAGGAGGCGATGACTGGCCGGTCGCATCAACGAAACCGGAGTTCACAAACCCAATGAACGCGATAAAGAAACCGATACCGACGGTAATCGCGAGCTTCAACTGCACGGGCACAGCGTCAAAGATCATGCGTCGGAGTCCGGTCGCTGCGAGCAGCACGATGAGCAGACCGTTGATGACCACGATCGCCATAGCTTCCGGCCAGGTCACCTCCTGCACGACAGAGAAAGCCAGGAAGGCGTTAATCCCGAGACCAGCGGCAAACGCGAACGGGAGGCGTGAGACGATGCCGAACAGAATCGTCATCACACCGGCGGCGAGGGCCGTTACGGCGCTCACCTGACCGAATTCGAGGATGTTCCCCGCGACATCCTCTTTGCCCGACAGGATGATCGGGTTGAGGATGACGATATAGGCCATCGTCACAAAGGTGACAAGGCCACCTCGGATCTCGGTGCCAAAGGTGGATCCGCGCTCAGAGATATGGAAGAAGCGATCGAGCGCCCCCGTCATCCCCGCGGCTGGTTGCTGACTCGTTTCCTGTTTGGCGTTGGCCACAGGTGCTCCATTTCCCTCAAGCTGGGCGTTTCCTGAACAGCAGTACGCTATCACCTACGCGTCGCCAGCTCATTTCGCCTGAGGATTCAGCACCAGAAACGAAACCACCCCGACCGGGAATCCGGACGGGGTGGTTTCGCGTGGCAGAGAGGTTAGCTCACGCCGAGCAGATCAATGATGAAGATGAGGGTCTTCCCGGAAAGCGGGTGCCCGCCGGAGGTGCCGTAGGCCTGAGCAGGTGGCACGATGAGCTTCCGACGCCCCCCAACCTTCATGCCGGGGATACCCACCTGCCAGCCCTGGATCAGCGCACGCAGAGGGAAGTTGATGGACTCGCCACGGCTCCAGGATGAATCAAACTCTTCCCCCGAGTCGTGTTCTACACCGAGGTAGTGCACATCGACAGTGGAGCTCGCGAGCGCCTCCTCGCCGCTGCCCTCTACGATGTCTACGATCTGCAGTTCCGTGGGCGCAGGCCCGTCGGGGAACTCGATCTCCGGCTTCGTCATCGGTGTTTCAGTCATGAACTCATTCTCTCTGATTTCGCGGTGCCCGTGCCTCCGAGTTCGCTCAGAGGGAACCGGCAGGACATCCCGGGTGGGGCGGCGCCCCCAGTGAGTCGCCAGGTCAGATATCCTGGAACCGTGAGATTCGCGCATCTGATCCCCGCCCCTACGTCTGCCCCCGAGCTCGTCGTCGTGCACGACGAGCGATACGTTGCCGCTCGCGCGCTCGGCGCGAACTACGCGACGCTCCAGCAGCTCATCGAGGCTGGTGGCGAGGCTGTCGATCAGCTCCGCGCGGCCGCTGCCGCAGCCCCCGCCGATGCCTGGCAGGATCTCGCGAACGTGAGCTACGGACCCGCCATCCTTGGCGCACCGATCGTGCTCGCCGTCGGCCTGAACTACGACGAGCACGCGAGCGAGCTGAGCCTCGACAACGACTCCGGTCCGGTGCTGTTCTCGCTCTTCCCGAACTCGCTCGGCGCGCACAACGGCGAGGTCCCGATCCCGGTCCACATCAGCGAAGAGGTGGACTACGAGGGCGAACTCGGAGTGGTCATCGGCCGAGCAGCCAAGAACGTCACAGCCGATGAGGCACTTGACTACGTCTTTGGCTACACCGTCATCAACGACATCACGGCCCGCAACGTGCAGTTTCAGGAGCCGCAGTGGTCACGCTGCAAGTCTTTCGACGGCTTCACCCCTGTTGGTCCTGTCGTCGTGACAGCCGATGAAATTCCGGATCCGCAGGCGCTGGCGATCACGACTGATGTCGACGGCCTGCGGGTGCAGGACTCAACGACCGGTTTCATGGTCCGCACCGTCGCAGAGCTCATCGCGTCGATCTCGCAGTCTCTGACTCTTCTTCCCGGCACGGTCATCTCGACCGGCTCCCCCGGCGGCGCCGGTCGCTCGCGGAAGCCGCCGCTGTATCTCGTGCCCGGCACCGAGGTGACGGTCAGCATTGAGAACGTCGGTGTACTCACCTCGCACTGCACCAGGGCGTAGTCCGGCACGGATCCGCGCGCTCTCCGACCTCGACGGCCGAGAGCACCCCAGGAAGTGACGAACTCCCCCTCACTGTGACGAATGCGTCGTGACGGTGAGGGGGAGTTCTGTTGTCGGAGGTCAACACGAGATTCCGGGATTGCAACTGCAGCACTGGAGCCAGGGAACCGGCTCAGCGGTACACGCCACAGGGGCGGCGGGAATATGCTCCCGCCGCCCCTGTGGCACCGTGTGTGGTCCGCTGCGGACTACGCGTTCGTGTCAGCGTCCGCTTCTGATCCCGACTCGAGCTTCTGCGGAGCTCCTGGGATGATGTCGATCGTCCCGGTCTCCGGTGCGAGGCCAGCGAGTTTCTGCGGCTGCAGCATGTCGTCGAGCTGCTCCTGGTCGAGCAGGCCGCGCGACACCACGAGCTCGGAGACCTTCGCGTTTGTGGCGAGCGCCTCCTTCGCGAGCTTCGCAGCCTCCGCGTAGCCGATGACCGGTGCGAGCGCGGTGATCACGGTCACCGAGCGAGCGACCATGTCCTCAAGGCGCTCCTCATTCGCGGTGATCCCGTCGACGCAGTTCACGCGCAGCGTCTGGCATGCGCGCTCCAGCCACGTGATCGACTGGAACAGTGAGTGTGCGATGATCGGCTCAAATGCGTTCAGCTGGAGCTGACCCGCTTCAACAGCCATCGAGACCGTGACATCGGAGCCGGCGATCGCGTAGGCCACCTGCGAAACAGCTTCCGGGATCACCGGGTTGACCTTGCCCGGCATGATTGAAGAGCCTGCCTGGCGCGCAGGAAGATTGATCTCACCGAGGCCCGCCTGCGGGCCGGAGGACAGCAGACGGAGGTCGTTGGAGATCTTCGAGAGTTTCAGTGCGCTGCGCTTGAGCGCAGCGGAGAACGTCACAAAGACGCCCGTGTCGCTCGTGGACTCCACGAGGTCACCTGCGGTCTCCAAGTTGAGTTCAGTGATCTCACGAAGGTGCCGAATCACGGCCTCCTTGTAGCCCTTCGGCGCGTTGATACCGGTGCCGATGGCCGTCGCACCCATGTTGACCTCGCCGAGCAGCGAAACGGCCTCCTGCAGCCGCTCGATATCCTCGCGCAGCGTCACGGCGAAGGCGTTGAACTCCTGGCCGAGCGTCATCGGCACGGCGTCCTGCAACTGCGTGCGCCCGACCTTGATGATGTGCGAGAACTCGCGGCCCTTAGCGGCGAACGATTCGGAGAGCAAGCGCAGCTCTTCGAGCAGACTGTCCAGCGAGAACGCGAGCGAGATCTTGATCGCGGTCGGGTACGTGTCGTTGGTCGACTGGCTGTGGTTCGTGTGGTCGTTCGGGTTGATGTACGAGTAATCACCCTTGGCGTGGCCGGCAAGCTCAAGCGCCCGGTTCGTAATGACCTCGTTCGCGTTCATGTTGCTCGATGTGCCGGCACCACCCTGGACGACGCCAACAACGAACTGATCGTGCAGCATCCCGGTCTTGATTTCCTCGCACGCACGGTCGATCAGCGTGGCGCGCTGCTCGTCGAGCGCCCCGATCTCAAGGTTGGCGCGCGCTGCTGCCTGCTTCACACACGCGAAGGCTCGGATGAAATCGGGGTACACCGAGATGGGTCGGCGTGCGATCGGGAAATTCTCGTGCGCACGGGCAGTATGAACTCCCCAGTATGCAGAAGCGGGGATCTCGACGCTGCCGAGGGAATCCGTTTCAGTGCGAGTCTGGGCGGACAGAAAGTCACTCACCGGTTATCTTGCTCCAGGTTCGGAAAGGGTGCGGACTTGCCGCCGGGTCGGACCCAGCCTACCCCGCTTCAGAGGCCGCGGCCAGCCGATCGCGGCCGCGTCTCCCCCGGATCCATTTCCGGCCACGAAAGCACACGCAACCGGATGCAACAGTGCGGGATTTCGGGTTCAGCGCGGCGCAGGGCCGGGACGATCCCGGGGCTGCTCGGGATCCGGCTCGGCCTCGGACTCGTCCGCACTATCGGGCTCAATACCCCGCTCGAACTCGACGTCAGTACCGGCAGCGGCAGCGGCATCGGCATCGGCATCGGCGAGATTTCGTGCCCCGGCTGGCTCAGCCAGCCGGATGACTCCGGTGGGCACCTCTTGTGGCGCTGACTCGCCCAGCGGATCTGGATCTGGCTCACGGCGCAGCACCGAGATCGGTGCGGTCAGCGTTTCCGACTGCCGTGCGGGGTTGTCGTCGAGGCCAGGTCGACCGACGTGCGTGACGCGCCAATTCCACCCTTCGCGGTGGAACCTGAGGCCACGCTCAGTGAGCAGCCAGGTCATCCCGATCGCGAACGCGAGCAGCGCGGCGACGGCGCTGATGATGAGTGTGGAGCGGGCCCCCAGCGCGTTTGCTGCGGCCCCCACGAGCGGGGCGCCGATCGGAGTGCCCCCCATCAGGATCGCCATGTAGAGGGCAAGGACGCGGCCGCGCACTGCCGGATCCGCGGTCGTCTGCACAAAACCGTTCGCCGTGGTGAGCATCGTCGAGATCGCGAGGCCAAGAAAGACGAGGGTCGCCGCGAACGTCCAGAACGACGGCATGAGCGCTGCAATGAGGCTCACGACTCCGATCCCCCCGACTGAGATGATCACCACTCGCATCCTGGCGGCCGGGCGCCGGGCGGAGAGCAGAGCGCCAGAGAGCGAACCGATCGCGAGAATCGAGGAGAGCAAGCCGTAGTCGCTCGCACCCCTGCCGAACTCGACGGCCATCGTCGACGACATCACCGGGAAGTTCATGCTGAATGCTCCGACGAGGAACACAATCATGAAGATCACCAGGAGATCATGCCGTTTCCGTACATACCGGAACCCCGCAAGGAGCTGGTGCAGCTGAGACTCACGCTGTGCCGTGACTGGCGGAGCCACCCGGCGCGCGGTGATGAGCACCAGCGCGCCAAGCACGGCGAGGAAGGAGACACCATTGATGATGAAGACCCACCCAGACCCGACCACGGCGATGAGCACGCCGGCAACGGCCGGGCCGATGAGGCGCGCTGAGTTGAACGAGGCTGAGTTCAGCGCGACCGCGTTGGAGAGTTGGTCGTTGCCGACTAAGTCTGAAACGAACGCCTGGCGCGAGGTCGTGTCGAAGGCGTTGACGATGCCGAGGGCAAGCGCGAAGCCGTAGAGGTGCCAGATCTCGGCCGCGCCGAACACGAGCAGGGCGCCCAGACCGAATGCGAGCAGCATGAGCAGCGACTGGGTCACGAGGAGTACCTTGCGCCGGTCGAAGCGATCCGCCACCGCTCCGCTGAACGGGACGAGCAGCAGCTGGGGCCCGAACTGCAGCGCCATTGTGGTGCCGACTGCCGCTGCGTCGTTGGCCGTGAGCTCGGTCAGCACGACCCAGTTCTGGGTGGTGGCCTGCATCCACGCGCCGACATTGGACACGAGCGCCCCGACGAACCAGATGCGGTAATTTCGCACTGAGAGGGAGCGGAACATGCTTGACACGGGTGTTGGCGACCTCCTCTGGCTCCTCCTACCCTATCGCTGCCTGTCCGTGCTCGCGCGAGTCAGCGCAGGTCGCTGTCGCTCCACGCGCAGAACTGAGGATCCGCGTGAACAGTCCGACGCAGGCAATAACGCGCTGCGATCCGCGCCACGATGCTCGTCACGATGCGCGCCGATACCGCCGCACGCGGGTGATGCCCAGAGACACCAGCGCGCCCACAGGATCTTAAAACTTACCGCCCATGTCGAGCAGGCGACGGATGCGCTCAGGGATCGGCGGGTGTGTGGCAAACAGCTTCTGCATCATGCCGGGCTTCAGCGGATCCGCGATCCAGAGGTGGGCCATGCTCGACTGCTGCTTTTGCAGCGGCTGGCCATACTCGGAAAGCTTGTGGAGCGCACTGGCGAGCGCTTCTGGGTGACGCGTGGTGAGCGCACCAGTGGCATCAGCAAGGTACTCGCGCTGCCGCGAGACGGCGAGCTGTACGAGTGTCGCGACGAGCGGAGCGACGAGCATTGCGACAAGCCCGAACACGAGCACGATCGGGTTGCCATTGTTGTTGTTCCGGCTAAAGAACGCCATCCGCACAAGCACATCGGCGATCATGCCGACGGCAACCACCAGCCCGTACACGATCATCGAGACGCGAATGTCGTAGTTGCGGACGTGTCCGAGCTCGTGTGCCATGACGCCCTCAAGCTCAGCGTCCGTCATGATGTCGAGCAGACCGGTGGTTGCTGCAACCACCGCGTGCTCCGGATCGCGGCCGGTTGCGAACGCGTTCGGGGCGGGATCGTGCACGATGTACACCTCGGGCATGGGCGTGCCCGTGGTGATCGAGAGGTTCTCGACGATCCGGTACAACCGGGGGTTGTCCGCCTGCGTGATCCGCTGCGCGCCGCTCATCGACAGCGCCTGACGCCCCGCCATGAAGTACTGGAAGAGGGCGTAGCCGATCGAAATCACCACGACCGTGATGACGATTCCTGGCGACTGGTAAATCGCACCAGCCAGCCAACCGAGCCCTCCGACAATGCCGATGAACAGCAGGATGATCAGGAAGCTGTTGACCTTGTTGCGTCGTATGGCGCTATACACGGTCGGTCCGGACTAGAACTGAATGCGGGGCGGCTCTGAGATCGCGGCGACGTCTTCGACCTCGAAGAAGTCACGCTCCGTGAAGCCCATGCCCCGGGCAAAGATGGTGTTGGGGAACACCTGAATCTTGGTGTTGTACTCGCGCACACCGCCGTTGAAGAAGCGTCGTGAGGCCTGGATCTTGTTTTCAGTGTCAACAAGTTCACTCTGCAGCTGCAGGAAGTTCTGGCTGGCCTGGAGCTGCGGGTAAGCCTCAGCGACGGCGAAGATGCTCTTCAGCGCAGACTGCATGTGGTTCTCTGCCTGCGAGGCCTCCGCCGGCCCCTGCGCAGAAATCGTCTCGGCCCGCGCCTTCGTCACCGCGTCGAACACGCCGGCCTCGTGCGCCGCATAGCCCTTCACCGTTTCAATCAGCGACGGGATCAGATCCGCACGTCGCTTGAGCTGAACGGTGATGTCACTCCACGCCTCATCAACTCGGACACGCAAGGTCACGAGCGAGTTGTACGTCGCCCAGACATAGATACCGAGAATAACGAGGACGCCGACAATAATCAGCGTGGTAATCAATCCACCAGACATACGTGCATCCTATCCAGCTTCGCCATGAAACCGCTGTGTGACTCGCGATCTCGTGGGCGACGATGCGGGTTCACCGGCTCGTCGCGAGCGTAGCCAGCGCCGCAGAGCACCGCGAGTCTCAGCTAGTCTCCGAGCACTCGCGCAAGGTACGGGTTCGTGAATACTCGCTCGGGATCGAGACGTTCCCGGATGGCGCGGAAGCGGTCGAAAGCCGGATAGCGCTCCCCGAGCTCTGCAGCGACACGCGAGTGCATCTTGCCCCAGTGCGGCCTCCCATCGTGCGCTGCAAGGATTGCCTCGGCATCCCGAAAGTAGCCGAGATCTCGATCACGGTGGTAGCGGTGCACCGCGATATATCCCGAGTCCCTCCCGTGGGCCGTGGAGAGCATCAGTTCATCCGCTGCAGCTGAGCGCACTTCAATGGGAAACGACACCCGATACCCGCGGCGGTCGATCATGGCGCGGAGTTCTCGGATCACATCGGCAACCGCCTCGAGTGGCACCGCATACTCCATCTCCCGGAACCGCACCCGTCGATTCGTCACGAATACCCGATGTGATTCGTCGACGTAGCGCCGCCGGCTCGACATCGTTTCGACGAAACGGTTGATTGCTGGCGTGGCGCGGGGCACAACGGCCCCGACTCCGACACAGGCGCCAAACGCGAAGTTGTTCGCGAGCTCTTCATCGATGAACCGTGAAACTCTGCCCAGCGGTTCGGACCCGTACTCCAGCGGAAACCGTGTGTTGGTCTTCGTGCGCACACTGTCGGTGTGAGGAAACCAAAAGAACTCGAAGTGATCCGCTGCCCTGGAGCGTGCAACGAAGCTCTCAAGCACGGCGTCGAGCGAGTCCGGGGCTTCCACGGCTTCGAGCAAGAACCTCGGCACACACTGGAGCGTCACCTCGGTAATCACTCCCAGCGCCCCGAGCCCCAGCGCCACCGCCGGGAGCAGCTCGGAGTTGTGCGTTGCATCAATCCGAAGCACGTCACCGGTGCCGGTAACAAGTTGCAACCCGACAATGCCGGTCGCAATCCCCCCGAGCCCCGTGCCGAGGCCGGTGCCGTGCGTGCCCGTCTGCGTCGCTCCGATAATCGATTGCCGGTCAATATCGCCCATATTGGGGAGCGCCAGCCCCAGCGGCCCGAGGATCGCGGGGAGCTGCCACAGCCTCGTGCCACCGCGAAGCGTCACCCTGCCAGTCGCTGGATCCGCTGCGACCAGCCCGCTCAACCGATCCATGGTGAGTCGAACGCCATCGGTCGCTCCGATCCCGGTAAAGCTGTGCGAGGCACCAATCGGCTTCACCACGTGACCGGTCTCTCGCGCGCGCTGCACCGCCTGCACCACGTGCTCAATCGACGTGGGAGCAACGCTCACTGCGGGCTGCGAAGATGCGGTGCGCGCCCAGTTGTGCCACCGAGATGGTGCTGCCGTACTCCCCCTCACTCGCCCGATCACAGGAAGCACTTCCCCTCACCGCGATAGCTCAGCACCGGATCGGCAGCCACCCCGTCCGCGCCCACCGGGACCACCTCGCTCGCGTGCTCAAGCGGCTCTCCCGCTTTGGTGTGCCTGAACCAGACACGATCCCCGGACGCAGCGCGGTCGCTGCGTCGCCTCGGACCGGGGTTTGCACTTCGCCCGCGCCCTCGCGCGGCTCATAGCTCAGTCCGACGGGCCACACCGGCAGCGGGAGCCGATCCGCGGCCGCTGGTCCCGACGCGATCCAGCCGCCCCCGAGCAGCGTTGCCCGGTCAGCTGTGGGCTTGCGTACGACATCGAGCGCGAAGCCCAGCGCGGGCGCCACATCAAACGCCGAGTAGTGATCGAACAAGTGCGGCCCGTAGAGCCCGCTGCCAGCGGCTACCTCGGTCACCGCCGCCTCAGCTGCGGTCTGGCCGACAGATCCAGTGCCGCCCCCATTGACGAACTCGAGATCTGCGATTTCGCGCACCGCGGCGACGGCGAGCGCGCGCCGCTCGGCAAGCTCTGCCCCGCTCGACTGCTGCACCCGGCGCAACAGGGCAGCCTGGGCACGGCTCCCCGGCCGATCGCCGACCCCAGCGATCTGTGCTTCGTACGCCATAATTCCCACGAGCGTGAAGCCCGGTCTCCCAACGACGAGCCGTGCGAACTCGCTCAGTTCTGTCGGGCTGTGCAGCGGCGAACGTCGCACCCCGATGTGCCCCAGCACCCGCGAACGCCACGAGGCATCGAGATCGATACAGATCCGGATCGGCGCCCGCTCCGCTGGCGCGGCCACAGCGTCGATCAGGTCGAGCTGTTCCACGCTGTCCACCATAAGCGTGACGCGTGCAGCGAGTTCGGGGGCGCCCGTCGCGAGCTCACGAATCGCTGCACGGTCAACACTCGGATATGCGACCACCACGTCGGGAAGCGTCTCAGCCAGCCAGTTTGCCTCGGCAACGGTGTAGGCGAGCACGCCGCGGAAGCCGGGCAAGGCGAGCACGGCATCGAGCACGGCGCGGGAGCGCACCGACTTGCTCGCCACCCGGATCGGGAGTCCGCCTGCTCGCCGCGCGAGATCGTCGGCGTTGCGCCGGAGCGCGGCGACGCTCAGAGCGAGGACCGGGGCCGCCCGATCCTGTGTCGCAGCGTCAAGCATGCTCCAGTAGCGTTCAGCATCCAACCAGGGCGCCAGCGCCGCCGCGGCCACTACATCGGGCCCCGTGAGATCCAGAGTCATGAACGCAGTGTATCCGCATCCAGACGGCGCATGGGAAGGAAGTGTTCTCGCTGCCCAGGCTCTTCGGATTCGAGCGATTCAGCACGATGCTGTTCAGATCGTCGACTCGGATTTCTCGCAGCGGGCGGCGCTTCGTGTGGGGTGAGCGCCCTGCAATTGCGTAGGCACTCCCCTCGGGGACACGAACCCCGTCCGAGCGACCGCTTCAACTCTCGCGGATAGCCCGATCGACCTCTGCCTGCCAGGCACGCTTCGCAGCCGTGCGCCGTGCGCGCCAAGCGCGTACCCGCATGAGCAGCGCCAGCGCCACCACCAGGACAATGACGATGATGAGCAGAATTTTCGCGAAGGCCACGCGAGCAGTGTACTCGGGGCGCGTGCCCTGGCGTCTGCTGACCCCGGTGACGCTCCGCAACGCGACCGCACACGCGAGGTGTAGCGCCAAGTGGAGGAGAGACCCGCGGCTATGGGAGCATTGCAGTGGCCCCCCATAGCCCAACTGGCAGAGGCAATCGACTTAAAATCGACACAGTCAGGGTTCGAATCCCTGTGGGGGGACGGCGGGCAGCCGTTCGGGCGGCAGCACGCAGTGCGCCTCTGTCGTCGCCTGTGCCACGTCAGCGTTCACTCGGCGCTTTGGAGACGAGCGATACACAGGCCTCATGTGAGCTCAGGTTCGCGGAGCACTCGGTGCACGCAAAGTCGAGGACCGCACTGCCCGCGACCATTCATGGCTCATGGCTCATGGCTCATGGCTCATGGCTCGAGATTCTCGCCGCCGTGAGTACGGGCGCAGTTTCGGTTCTCGGGAAAGCGGCATGCCGGCTCCCGACAGCGCGCTCATGCAGTCGTGAGCGCGGACCTCGTGAGCAGTCACGCCAGGTCACCATGGGCGACCAGAGTGGCCGTTGCGGAGCTCGTCCGCACCGGGAGCTTGGCACCCTGACGTGTGGGCGCGCGCTGAGGCCGAACGAACGACAGGGCCGAGTCGGCACCGTCGAAGCTCCGCTCCCGGTGTGAGCTGATCGGCGCTGGGCCGAGGACACCTGTTCCCCGGCCCAGCGCCGATCTGACCTCGTTTTACCGCTCGCGGCGTCCTCGTCCGGCCTCGGACGCGGTGCTGCGCCTCCGCGCGAAGAACACTCCAGCGCTTCCGAGTGCGATCGCACCGGCGGCGATCAGTGCGGCGAAGAGCGGCGTCCCAGCACCAGTCTGGCTGAGCGTCGCTGCAGCGGTGTGCCCCTCAGCACCGCTCGCCTGGGCAGCAGGATCTTTCGGTTGAGCGGGACTCGGTGAGTCCGTCCCATCGCCAGGGGTCGATGGAAGAGTCGGACCGGTGGGATCTGTCGGGCCGGTCGGGCCAGTTGGATCTGTCGGGCCCGTCGGTTCGTCCGCTTCGCTGACCACAAGCGTGTAGTCACGCATGTCGGTCCCAAACGCATCTGTGACTTCCACGGTGAACGTGAAGCTCCCGGCCGCAGTTGGCGTGCCATGCAGTGTTCCGCTGGCCGCATCGATGCGCATACCCGCGGGCAAAGCGGTCAGAGCTTCGGCGTCACGCACGGCCCAGTTCAGGTCGGAGTACCCCGTCGCGGTAATCACGGTGTCAGGGTATGCCTCGCCAACGATACCGTCAGCCAACGGACCCTCGAACGTGATCTGAGGTGCTGGTGTCGTGATTCGTGCCGCCGCGCTGGTCCCGGACTGACCCCAGAAATCGTCGCGCCAACGCACACGGTACTGCTGCTCAACCGCTGCAGCGGTCGCCACCACCTCCAGTTGCTCATCCACTGCCCCTTCGATGTCGGTCCAGGTTTCTCCATCGGCAGAAGACTGCCACATCACTCCGCCGCCATTGCCTCGTTTGATGCCCACGGCATTGGTTTCAAAGCGCACCAGCTCACCGGGATCAGTGATGTGCACATCGGACGGATCTGCAACGCTCGGCGTATTCACAATCGTGACGGTGCTGCCCTTCTCCGCGTTACTCCACCCTCCGTTTGCAGAGAGCAATTCACCCGTAACTGGATTCTTATTGATGGAGAAGGGTGCCGTGGGGGTCGCACGGAAGCTCTCGGAGCGTTTCCCGCTCGTGAGATCGGCTGCCATCAGTAGATCCCAGTACGGCACGTTTCCGAAGGCACGATCCAGTGTGTCGAAGCCGATCACCTCGTGCATGGGGCTCCCCACGGACGCCTGGGCGATGATTTCGTCCGAAACTGGGTTGAACGTACCGAGGCGTGTCCCCGAGCTGTCTGCGAAATAGACGCGCTCGTCGGTGCCGTCCACCCGGAGCGTTCCAACTGAATTGATACCCGGCAGCGTGACATCTTCGAGCAGCTCGAGTGTGTCTGCCGCGAGCGTGAGCACGTGGGATTCTCTTCCGACCAGGATCTTCGAGTCGTCCTGGATCAGTGCGAGTGCGTGAGCGTTCGAGCCTTGGAGTTGCACCCGGGCAAGTTCTTCGCCCGAGTATGCATCAAGCTTCAGGAGCAACCCGTTGAGTCCCAACACGAACACTGAATTGCCGTCGCGAGAGACCGCAATTTCCTGAATGTGGTCGGGGGCTGCTGCGAATTCAGGCAATAGCGTCCCCGTGGTGAGGTCGATAGCGCCGATTCCAGTGGAGAAGTACTCCTCCTGGAGCGCGAAGTAGGCACGAGTGCCGTCAGTGCTCAATCGAATGTATCCAGCACCAATGGACGGCAAGGGAATCCGTTGCACGACTTCCCGAGACGCCATATCGATCACAACGAACTCACTGAGCTCGTCTCCCACCACATAGCCGGTGGTCCCATCAGGCGAAGCGACGAAGTCGCTTGGACGGCTTGCTTCGCCGATCTCGATCTCGGTCTGAAGATCAGGGGTAAACGACGTCGCGGATGAGCGCGTTCCAGGCGCGCCGTCGTTCGGCTCCGACGGCCGGTCGAGCGCAAACGCGGGGGCTGCCAGTGTCAGCGTGAGTACGCCCGCGAGTGCAGTCCCGATGATTGCGCGAGTCTGAGTCTTCTCCAATAGTCGTGCAGCGCCCATGCGAAAGGCACTCCTTCCCCCAGGCCCTTCCGGGCCACCGATACCGCGCGGGATGTGGCCGCGGGGTGGAGCGCTGCGGGAGTCCGCTGCGCTCAGGGGGCCCATGCTTATTCCCCCTACGTTCAAAGCTATGCAGGGACTCAAAGCCTGAGTAGGAGGTCGTCTCGCGGTGAGTAACACCTGTGGGAGAAAACGCTGCGTTTAAGTGGTGTCAGATCACCGCGAGCGCCTGGCAGGGCACATGAGTAAACCCCGCCATTGGGCAGAATGGCGGGGTTTACCGTCTGAGGGCAGTACTGCGCGTGCAGTGCTGCGAGCGCGTGCTACGCGCTGAGGCGGGCGCGCAGGCCCGCGAGCTGGCTCTGCAGCGCCTCGGGGAGGCGATCGCCGAACTGAGCGAAGAACTCTTCTGTGAGGTCGGCTTCTGCGAGCCAGGACTGGGAGTCGATGGCAAACAGCTCCGCAAGATCGCTGGCGGGAACGTCGATACCTGCGAGGTTCAGTTCTCCATCGGCGGGAACCGTTCCGATCGCGGTCTCGCGCCCGGTCACATCGCCCTCAACGCGGCGAATGATCCAGTCGATGACGCGGGAGTTCTCCCCAAATCCTGGCCACAGGAAACGACCGTCAGCACCCTTCCGGAACCAGTTGACCTGGAAGATCTTCGGCGCCTTGTCGCCCAGCGTCTCCCCCATTTCGAGCCAGTGTCCCCAGTAGTCGGCCATGTTGTAGCCGCAAAACGGGAGCATCGCGAATGGATCGCGACGCAGCTCGCCGACAGTGCCCTCCTGGGCTGCTGTCTTCTCCGAAGAGATCGTTGCACCGACGAACACGCCGTGGTCCCACGACAGGGACTGCGCAACAAGGGGAACATTGGTGGCGCGACGTCCACCGAACAGAATCGCGTCGAGCGGTACGCCGTTCTGCTCGTACCAATCTTGCGCGAGCGTGGGCGTCTGCTGGATCGGCACGGTGAAGCGCGAGTTCGGGTGGGCGGCCACGCGGCCGGACTCGGGCGTCCAGTCGTTGCCCTGCCAGTCAACGAGGTGCTCGGGGACCTCATCGGTCTTCCCCTCCCACCAGACGTCGCCGTCATCGGTCAGCGCGACGTTGGTGTAGATGGTGTTGCCCCAGAGGGTCTCCATCGCGACGGGGTTCGTCGTCTCGCCGGTGCCCGGAGCTACGCCGAAGAAGCCTGCCTCGGGGTTGATCGCGTAGAGACGACCATCGGGTCCGGGGCGCAACCACGCGATATCGTCGCCGATCGTCTCGACTTTCCAGCCGGGAATCGTGGGCTGCAGCATTGCGAGGTTTGTCTTCCCGCATGCAGAAGGGAACGCCGCTGAGAGGTGGTACGCCTTGCCCGACGTGGTGTTCGTCAGCTTGAGGAGGAGCATGTGCTCAGCAAGCCAGCCCTCGTTCTTTCCCATGACGCTCGCGATGCGCAGTGCGAAGCACTTCTTCGAGAGCAGCGCGTTCCCGCCGTAGCCGGAGCCGTACGACCAGACCTCGAGGGTCTCCGGGAAGTGCGTGATGTACTTGAGATCGTTGCAGGGCCAGGCGTCACCCGCGTCGCCGTATTCAAGCGGTGCACCGACCGAGTGCACGGTGCGCACCCACTCGCCGCCGGGCAGGATGCCATCGAGCGCGGTCTGGCCCATGCGAGTCATGATCCGCATGTTGAGCACGGCATACGGGGAGTCGGTGATCTCGATCCCCAGCTGGGTGATGGCGCCACCAACGGGGCCCATCGAGAACGGCACAACGTACATCGTGCGGCCGCGCATGGAGCCCTCGAAGATCGGCATCAGCTCGGCCTTCATTTCCGCGGGGGCGACCCAGTTGTTCGTGGGGCCTGCGTCTGCTTCATCGACCGAGCAGATGAACGTGCGATCCTCCACGCGGGCCACGTCCGCCGGGTGCGAGCGAGCGAGGAAGCTGCCGGGACGGAGATCCTTGTTCAGCGGGATCAGCGTTCCAGCTTCGACCATCTCGGAGGTGATGCGGTTCCACTCGTCCTGTGAGCCGGTGCACCACACGACTGAGTCCGGCCTCGTGAGTTCCGCGACTTCGGTCACCCACTGCAGTACTTCGGGGTTCGTCGTCGTCGCGTCTGCGGATACAAGATCCGCGATCGAGAGTTCGGTCTCGATGGTCTGGTTGCTGCCCATGTCGTGCTCCTCAGGATCACTCTGGTGAAGAATCGGTGACATCTCCATTCTGGGGAACGAATTCATCCTCCATTCACCAAAACGGCCGTAAACTTTTGTCTTTTTTGCCGTATAGTCAACTTATGGCCCCGAACAGCGCTTCTCCAGCCTCAGACGTGAATTTCGACCGGCTTGTGCTCGGTAAGCGTCTCAGGCACTTCCGCACAGCTGCCGGCTTGACACTCGATCAGCTGGGCGAACGTGTCGGCGTGGTCGCAAGCCAGCTCTCCCTGATTGAGAACGGGCGCCGCGAGCCCAAACTCAGTCTGCTGCAGGCACTCGGGCGGGAACTCAGCGTCGATCCAGCCCTGTTCCTCACCGGCGAGGCTCCGGATCCGCGCAGCGCACTCGAGATTGAACTTGAGCGCGCGCAGGCGGCGCCGGGCTACCAGCGGCTTGGACTTCCCCATGTGCGCACGCCACGCACACTCGGTGACGAAGCGCTCGAATCACTCGTTGGTCTGCACCGGGAACTTGCACGCCGGTCCCGAGCCGCGGCCACCACTTCAGAGGAAGCGCGCCGTGTGAACACCGCGATTCGGCTCAAGATGCGTGAGCAAGACAACTACATCCCCGATATCGAGCTCATTGCGTCGGATCTGATGCGCCGGATCGGGCACACCGCCGGCGCTGTGACGCACCGGCAGGTGGCGATGCTCGCCGAACTCCTCGGCTTCACCCTCATGTTCGTCGACGATCTCCCCTCGAATACCCGCAGCATCACGGACCTCGAGAATGGACGCATCTATCTACCCCCCGCCTCGATTCCCGGCGGTCATGGTCTGCGCTCCCTTGCGCTGCAGGCGATGGCACACCGCGTCCTTGGCCACTCCGAACCGGCAAGTTATGCAGAATTTCTCGAACAGCGGCTCCAGATCAACTACTTCGCAGCGGCCTGCCTCATGCCAGAAGCACGCGCTGTCGACTTCCTCCAGGACGCCAAGCGCAATCGCAACCTCGCGATTGAGGACTTCCGGGACGCATTTGGGGTGACCCACGAAGCAGCCGCACATCGCTTCACGAACCTCGCGACGACCCATCTCGGTCTCCGCGTGCACCACTACCGCGCCGACGGATCCGGCACGCTGGTGCGCGGCTACGAGAACGACGAGCTCCCGTTTCCGAGCGATGACTCTGGTTCGATCGAGGGCGAGGTGCTGTGCCACAAGTGGGGCGGCCGCACGGCGTTCAACCGCACCAACCGCACGAGCGAGTTCTATCAGTTCACCGACACACCGAACGGCACGTTCTGGACGAGTGTGCAGACCGGCGATGCTGAGCTCGGCCCGTTCGCGATCGCGTGTGGCGTGGCCTTCGACGATGCGAAGTGGTTCCGCGGGCGGGATACGAGCGTGCGGAAGTCATCGACATGCCCGGATCCGGCCTGCTGCCGCACCCCAGAACCCGGAATGCTCTCACGGTGGGAGGGGAAGGCGTGGCCGAGCGCTCGCATGCACGCGCACGTGCTCTCTCCGCTCCCGGCCGGCACCTTCCCCGGCGTCGACGACACGGAGATGTACCAGTTCCTGAGCAAGCACGCGCCAGCCACCGAGTAGGGAGTGCTGGCGGGCTGACCGGGTGCGCTTCTCCGAACCCGCCACTCGCGTTCATGGGTCGATTTTCGGGGCTTCGACGGGCTGAACGCCCAAAAATCGACCCATGAAGGACGTCCTGGAGAGATCCGCGGACCTCGCCCCCCCTATCGAGGGGCCCCAGAAGGCTGCTTCTCGCACGCAGGAGCCGCCATCTGGGACCCCTGGGAGCGTGCAAGGCCCCCTAGCAATGCGCAAGGAGGCCTGGGAGTGTACAAGGAGCCCTGGGAATGTGTAAGGACCCCTCGGGACTGCGCAAAACCGGCACCGCACACACACAAATGCCCCGGAGGCCAGTGGCTTCCGGGGCATTCGTGTGTGCGGGCGAGAGCTTACTCCGCCGCAGCCTTGGGGCGCGAGGCGAACTCCTCGAAGATCGCGCGGGGCTCCTGCGTTGCCTCGATGTTGACGACGTCGCGGCCCAGGAAGAAGTGGCCAACCCAGCCGCCGAACACACGCCACTTGCGCTCCCACGTGGGGATCGCAAGGCCGTGATAGAAGCGGTGCGCGAGCCAGGCGATGTAGCCGCGCATTGCGAACTTGCCCGACTGGAACACGCCGGTGTTCATGCCCAGGCCAGCGACGGCACCCTGATTCTTGTGGTTGTACTCTGCGACGCCCTCGTTCCGCAGCGATGCCGCGATGTTCTTGGCGAGCAGGCGTCCCTGGCGCACAGCGTGCTGTGCGTTCGGAACGCAGAAGCCGCCGGGGCCGGGGGTCGCTGAGATATCGGGAGTCTGCGAGGTGTCACCCGCGGTCCACGCGCCCTCAACGACGTCGCCTTCCTCAGTGGTGATCTGCAGCGTCGGGCTGCCGATGACGTGGCCGCGGGGGCCAATCGGGAGGTCGGTGCCACGCAGGAAGGGGCGGGGCATCACGCCGGCAGTCCAGACGATGAGGTCGGACTCGAAGCTCTCGCCGGTGGACAGCTCAATCTTGCCGTCAACCGCGGAGGAGAGCTGCGTGTCGAGGTGGATATCAATGCCGCGACGAGTCTGGTCCTTGACGACCCAGTCCGCGGTCTCCTGCGAGACCTCGGGCATGATCCGGCCCATGGCCTCGACGAGGTGGAACTTGGTTTCGTCGAAAGTGATCTCCGGGTAGCGGCGCAGCAGGCTGGTCGCGAAGGAGCGCAGCTCTGAGATCGACTCGATACCAGCGAAGCCGCCGCCGACGACCGTAACGGTCAGGAGGCGAGCTCTCTCTGGGGAGCCGGCCGGAAGCGAGGCCGCCCGCTCGAAGTTGCCGACGAGGCGGTCGCGCACGGCCACAGCTTCTTCGATTGTCTTCATGCCGATCGCGTTGTCGGCGATGCCGGGGATCGGGAACGTACGGGATACGGAGCCCGTAGTGACCACGATCTGGTCGTACTCGAAGTCAAAGACCTCGCCCTCGTTCGGGGCGATGGTGACCGTCTTCGTCGCGTGCGAGATCCCGGTCACCTTGCCAGCGATATTTGCGGTGCGCTTGAGGTGACGACGACGGGCGACGACCGCGTGACGCGGCTCGATCGACCCGGCAGCAACCTCGGGAAGGAACGGCAGATACGCGAGGTACGGCAGCGGATCAACAATGGTGATCTCGGCCTCACCGGCACGGAGAAGCTTCTCGAGCTTCCATGCGGTGTAGAAGCCGGCGTAGCCACCGCCAACGATCAGAATCTTCTTCGCCACGGGGCGGTCTCCTTGGTACTTTGTGCGGGTACTGTCCTAGTCAGGACACAGCGGAACGGGCAAACTGGTGCCCTAGCACTGAGTCTAACGCGCATTCAGCGCCTTCTCAGACGCATCGACGAGGAATCAGCCAAAAACTGTGGAAAATTCGATGATCCAGGGATTTCTCGCTGCTCTCACAGTCTGAGGTTACGGCTTGAACCCGCTCCGCTCGAGCGCGAGGTCGCCAATTGGGTTGACGCCTGGGCCGGCCGCGAGTGCGTGACCGATCAGGGCGTGCAGGCACTTCACCCGCGTCGGCATACCGCCGGCACTGACGCCCGCAAGTTCGGGCACCTCTCCGACCTGGTCGCGATCAGCAATGTACTGCTCATGCGCCGCCGCGTACTGCGCTCGCATTTCTTCGTCTTCGGCGAGCATCTCGTTGAACTCGACCATCATGCCGACGGCCTCGAGCCGCGAAGCGGCCGCAACGGCGTCAGGGTGGCAGAGGTAGTAGAACGTGGGAAACGGCGAGCCATCAGGCAATCGCGGTGCAGTGGCAACCACAGTCGGGCTGCCATCTGCAGTTCGTGCCGCGATCCCGACCACGCCGCGTGCCTCGCGGCCCAGTTGCTCGCTCACGGCAAGGATGTCGGTCTCGGTCGGCTCAGTGTAGGGAGGGCGGCTCATTCGGTGGTCTCCTCGGTGCCTTCGGAGGCAGGATCTGTGGTGGGTGTGGGATCAGACGCGTCCGCGTCCGATCCTGACGCCGCGGCGTCTGCTGTTGCTGGATCGGCTTCCATCGTGCCAGCGCTGAGGAACGAACTCGCGAGCCCTCGCGCCCAGTTGTCGTTCATCCTCGATAGCTCTGCACTGGTTTCCTCATCAGACTCGACGGGCATCACGATGTCGTCAATCACATTGAGCTGGGTCTCCCCCGGCAGCACGTAGAACAGCCGGTCACGCGCTTGGGAACGCACGTACACGGGGTCTTTCCATTTCGCGCGCTCAGCGTCGATCTCGTTCACTGCTTCCTGGTGCAACCGCACGCTCTCGCGCAGCTCCGAGATCTCGCGCCGCTGCTGCACATATGTTGAGAGGCTTGGACTGACGATCACGGCCCCCGCCATCACCAGCACAACGACGAGCACGGTGAATCCGCTGAAACGCAGACTCGTGGCCCATGCCCCGAGATCTTCTGCCCAGCGTTTCACCGTGCTCGTCGTTTCCGCGCGCCGGAGCGCTTAGGCGGTGAACCGGGGGAAGGCCGCGCGGCCGGCGTACTTCGCGGCCCCGCCGAGCTCTTCTTCGATGCGGAGCAACTGGTTGTACTTCGCCACGCGCTCGCTGCGCGCGGGGGCGCCCGTCTTGATCTGCCCGCAGTCCGTCGCAACAGCGAGGTCGGCGATCGTGACGTCCTCGGTCTCACCGGAACGGTGCGAGAGGATCGCGGTGTAGCCCGCACGCTGTGCGAGCTGCACCGCGTCGAGCGTCTCGGTGAGGGTGCCGATCTGGTTCACCTTCACGAGCAGAGAATTGCCGACCCCCTGTGCGATACCGTCAGCGAGGCGCTCAGGGTTCGTCACAAAAAGGTCGTCTCCGACGAGCTGGACGCGCGCACCCAGTTCGTCGGTCAGGTGCTTCCAGCCATCCCAGTCGCTCTCGTCGAGGGGATCCTCAATCGAGACGAGGGGGTAACGGTCGAGCAGATCCGCGTAGTACGCGGTCATCTCAGCAGCGGTACGCTCCTTGCCCTCGAACGTGTAGACACCGTTCTCGCAGAACTCGGACGATGCCACGTCGAGCGCCACCGCAATATCGCGGCCAGGCTCATAGCCTGCGCGCGTGATGGCTTCGACGATCAGGTCGAGCGCCGCAGCGTTCGTGGGGAGATCCGGAGCGAAGCCACCCTCGTCGCCGAGCCCGGTTGAGAGGCCCTGCTCCTTGAGCAGCGCCTTCAGCGCGTGGTAGACCTCAACGCCCCAGCGGAGCCCCTCGGAGAACGTTTCGGCGCCGAGCGGCACCGCCATGAACTCCTGGATGTCCACACCGGTGTCTGCGTGTGCACCACCGTTAATGATGTTCATGAGCGGCACGGGCAGCGTCGAAGCGTTCGGGCCACCGAGGTAGCGGTAGAGCGGCAGCTCTGCTGCGGCGGCTGCGGCGTGTGCGACGGCAAGGCTCACGCCCAGGATCGCATTCGCTCCAACTCGCTGCTTGTTGTCAGTGCCGTCGACCTCGCGCAGCACTCCGTCGATGACGCGCTGGTCGTCAGCTGCGAATCCCTCGATCGCTGGGCCAAGATCGTCGAACACGGCGTCGACGGCCTTGGTCACCCCTTTGCCGAGGTAGCGCTCCGCGTCGCCATCGCGCAGTTCGTACGCTTCGAACGCCCCGGTCGATGCGCCCGAGGGAACGGCTGCGCGCCCCACGGAGTCGTCAGTCAGGCCGACCTCGACCTCAACGGTCGGGTTTCCGCGGGAATCAAGAATCTCGCGTGCGATCACTGCGTCGATAAATGCCACTATGCGCTCCTCGGGTGTCTGCCACTGCTGGCAATTCGGCAACCAAAACCGGCGGGATCGCCGACCCCTCACATTCTAGCGGCCACCGGATCGGAGCCGCCCCGCTGACGCTCAGGCGTTGTCAGCGAGGTACGACTCAGGCCCTTGCTCCGCGGCGGCCGGATCCATGTAAAGGAACTCGAGAATATTCCCGTCAGGATCCTCGATCGTGCGGGAGTACATGAAGCCGTAGTCTTGCGGCTCGCGCGGTTCGCGTCCACCAGCGGCAAGGCCGGCCACCAGGGTGGCGTCGACATCGTCGCGCGAGTCTCGGGACAGTGCAACGATCACCTGAGCGGATGTCGTGGGATCAGCGAGCGGCTTTTCGGTGAACTGTCCGAAGTGCTCGTGTGTGAGCACCATGAAGAAGACCTGTTCATCCCACACGACGCACGCGGCGTTCTCGTCGGTGAACAGCGGGTTGATCTCACAGCCGAGGGCAGTGTAGAACGCCTTCGAACGATCAAGATCGGTGGTGGTGAGGTTGACGAAAATCTGAGTGCTCATGGTGGTACTCCCATCCAGCCGCGCGGTGCGGCTCTGCGGATAGATTCCCACCGCTCCGTTCACGGGTCAAGCAAAAACTTCGAGCACCCCGCCAGCCGCGGGAAGCCGCCTCGCACGATCCCCCGCCCCGCACGCTCCCCCGCCCCACGGGTCTCGGCTGCGTGCTTCGCGTGCATCGAAGTCACCAGCCGGAACTGCGTGAGGTGGGGCGGGTGGGCGCGTCGTGGTGTTAGCCTGCGAGCGGGCGGAGCTCGAGTTCGTCCACCGAGGTGATGCCGTGGCGCACGTTCGCGATACTCGTGAAGCCCTCGGCCGCGATGCGGGCGAGCAGCGTCTTCATGTTCTTCTGCCGCCTCTCGAGCCGCACACGGTGCCCGCGCGCCACCAGCTCGCGCTTGAGCGCGACAAGCTGCGGATATTCGACGTCCTGGTCGAATACCAGCGCGACTGCTTCGGCGCCCGTGGACTGCGGGAGCGAGATCAGATCAACCACGCGCTCGAAACCGATCGAGAAGCCGACGGCCGGCACGTCCTGACCGAGGAATCGACCCACCATCCCGTCGTAGCGGCCGCCGCCCCCGACAGAGCTGCCGGATCCCGGGTGTGCGATCTCGAAGATGGTGCCGGTGTAGTAGCCCATGCCGCGCACAAGCGTCGGATCGAAGCGCACGGTGACTCCCTCCGGCAGCATGCCTTCGAGCGCAGCCCCCAGTACGGACAGGTTCGTCGCGCCTTCCTCCGCAGCTCCCACTGGCAACACAGCGGCGATGCGTTCGCCGGTGAGCGGGATCCCATCGCCCGAGATCGCGGGCTCCACTGCGGCGAGCACCTCGCCGAGACTGTCGGCCGCGGCGGCGTCGATCTCGCGCAGCTCGGCCACAACGCCCTCGGCACCGATCTTGTCGAGCTTGTCGATCGTGATCAGCGCGCGCTCGTGCGTGTCGGCGGCAAAGCCGCAGTGCGCGAGCAACCCAAACAGGATCCTGCGGTCGTTGACGCGGATCACACAGCCTTCGAGGCCAAGCTCTGCGAGCGTCTGCGAGGTCGCCGCGATCAACTCAATCTCCGCGAGGATGCCCGGCTCCCCAATCACATCGATGTCAGCCTGCACGAATTGGCGGTAGCGCCCCTTCTGGGGGCGCTCAGCACGCCAGACCGGAGCAATCTGCAGCGAGCGGAACACGGGAGGGAGCTCGGCGCGGTGCGAGGCGTAGAACCGGGTGAGCGGTACCGTGAGGTCGAAGCGCAGCCCGAGGTCGGCGAGCTGCTCAACATCTCCAACCTCAGCTGCTGCGGCGAGCGCCTCAGGCGTGATCCCACGCTTCAGGATCGAAAAGGACAGTTTCTCGTTGTCGCCTCCGAGGCCAGCGTGCAGCCGCGCGTAGTCCTCGACCACTGGCGTCTCGATCTCGTCGAAGCCGTTTGCACGGTAAACGCTCTTGATGATTCCGAGCGCGTGCTCGCGACGTGCCTTGTCTGCTGGCAGGAAATCGCGCATGCCGCGCGGCGGGTTCACGGGGTTGGCCATAGTCAGCCATTCTTCCACCTCAGCGAGGTCGCGCACACCTTGATCTACGATCGCGGTACAAGTTGTGCTAATCTCGCACCACAAGTTGCGAACGAAGGGAACCACCGTGGATCCGCTGAACTGGCTCATTTCCACCCTGCGCACGGCCAAAGACCTCTTCCCGATCGAGATCGCGCTCACCCTCGGCGTCGTGTTTTTTGCGCTCTCCTGGGTGGTGCGCCGGCCACTCGTTACCCTCCCCACCGGTGGCGGGCGGGCGAGCGTGCTCACCTGGCTCGGGATCTTCGGCGCGCTCGCGATCCTCGCCGTCGCGACCCTCACGAACTGGCTCGCATACCGCTTCCCGTTCGAGACCACCGGCTTCGACGGCTGGTTGCGCAGGCCCGCACCACTGCTCGCAGCATCACTCATCATCGGGATCGGAGCCTCTGTGCTGTGGCGCGAACCGCTCCCTGCACCGGGCGAGCGCGCCCTCGCACCCCGCCGCAAGTGGTGGGCATTCACTCCGCCACTGCCATCGTGGATCACGGCCGGTGCCGCAGCCGCGCTCGTGGCGACGACCGGCTGGCACACGCTGATTGGAGTGTCGGCCCCTGCCGATGCGAATCGCTTCGGCAACGTCCCCGAGCAGACGGACCTTCCCGTGTACTTCGAGATGCTGGGCGGATCAGGCTATGTGGCCGGTGCCGGCTGGCCCAATCATCTCGCCACGTTGATCGCCGTCGCCCTTGCCGCGGTTGTGCTGGTACTCGCCCTCGCACAGGACTCACACCGGCCAGTCTCGGCGCGAATCACCGCGGCAGACACGCGCAGCGAGCGCACGGCTACGGCCCGCGTGATGGTGTTCCTTATCCTTGGCGCGCTGCTGCTCACACTCGGGGCTGTGTGGGCGTACGTCGGGTTCGCAGGAGACCGCAGCGTTGGCTCCGATTTCCTGACTGATTCGCAGGGCATCGACAGTGATTCAACCGCTGAGACACCGGTGTATTTCCTTGGCTCGAACTACCAGGCCTTCGCCGGTCTGATGCACAAGAGCGGCTTCGTGCTGCAGGGCATCGGCGCCGCGATCCTGCTCCGTCTCGCCACGGACACGGTCCGCGCAGCGCTCGCCAGGACCCGCGCCGCCAAGGGACCAGGAACCTCAAAACCTCCGAGCGTCGCCCAGCGCGCGGACGCCACAACTGAACTGACACGATGAATACCGTGTCCAGCGAGTCTGCCCACCCCCGTACTGCCGATGAGATCGTCGAGCTCTATCGGGGCGCAATCAGCTCCGGCCAGCTTGGAGACGGCGAACGGCTCCCCACGGTGCGGCAGACTGCGCGCGATTTCGACGTGGCGCAGGCCACCGCGGCGAAGGCCTACCGCGTGCTCGAGCAGGATGGCCTGGTCGTCACACGTACCGCGGCGGGCACCCGCGTTGCCCCTGGCGCCTCGCGCGCCCCGCAACCAGTCGTGGAACGAGCACGAGCATTTGCTGAGGCGGCACAGGCCGCCGGCGTCAGCGTCGATGACGCCGTCGCAGTCGTACGAGCGCTCTGGGGCGGCCCGAGCGCGTAGCGGCGCCTGATTCGGCCGCCACCGGGTCGCCCGCCCTCTACGGTGCCACCCGATACCCACTGCGGATCGCGATGCGGTTCCATGCGCCCATCACAATCGCCAGCCACGTGATCGCGGAGACTTGCTCTGGCGTCAGCGATCCGTTCTCCCACTCGCTGCGCTCGGGCACTGACAGCCGCGTCACTTCCTCAGCCAACCCGAGCGCCGCTTTCTCCTGTTCGGAGAAGTACTGCGACTCCCACCAGGCCGGCAGCACTGCGAGCCGGTCGACGGTCTCCCCCAGTTCGACGGCATCTCGCGTATGCAGGCGACAGCAGTATGCGCAACCATTCAGCTGCGAAACCCGGAGCTTGACGAGTTCCACGAGCTTCGGATCGACACCCGCCGCAGCCGCCGCAGCCTCGGCCGCCTGGCTCAAGGCGGCAGTCTGCTGGTACACATCGGGGTGCTGTTTCGAGATGTTGATCCGTGACACGTCGAGCTCCGTTCATCGATTCCGAGGGCGGACATCCCGTGCAGGGCCACGCCCCGTAGCTCCCCCATTCTCCCAGCCCTCGACCCGCCGGACAAGGACACACCGCTGGGACACGGCCCCCGTTCACGTGCCGCGCCCCAGCCGATCAGTGCGCATCCCGCAGTGCGTCAGTTCGAAGCCCAGGCGGATCAGTGCCCTGAGGTCATGCGCTAGTGGTTCACCGGCGGTTCAGCGCCATAGCCGGTGAGCGCACGCACCTCCATTTCGGCGGCCAGTCTTTTCGATTCGCGGCCGGGGTCGGTCACAGAACCAAGCCATCCGAGGAAGAAGCCGAGCGGGATTGACACAATACCGGGGTTCTTCAGCGGGAAGATTGCAAAGTCGATACCGGCGCCCAGCATCGAGGTCTCATCCCCCGATACGACAGGTGACAACGCGATCAGCAGCACGGCCGCGAGCAGACCACCCACCATCGACCACACGGCGCCACGCGTCGTGAACTTCTTCCAGAACAGCGAGTACAGAATCGTCGGCAGGTTCGCCGACGCCGCGACCGCGAAAGCGAGCGCGACCAGGAACGCCACGTTCTGCCCCTGTACGCCGATGCCGCCGAGGATCGCGGCCGCACCGATCACGAGTGTGGTGATTTTGGCGACCCGCACCTCTTGTTTGGCGGATGCCGTCCCCTTCTTGATCACACTGTTATAGATGTCGTGCGCAAACGACGCCGATGCAGTGATTGTGAGACCGGCAACCACCGCAAGGATCGTGGCGAACGCGACGGCGGAAATGAAGCCGAGCAGCAGCGGTCCTCCGAGTTCAGCCGCGAGCAGCGGTGCCGCCGAGTTTTGCCCTCCTGGCGAGTTCACGATCGTCTCCGGGCCAACGAGCGCCGCGGCACCGTAGCCGAGCACGAGCGTAAAGAGGTAGAAGATCCCGATCAGCCAGATTGCCCACACCACTGAGCGGCGCGCTTCTTTCGCGGTCGGCACCGTGTAAAACCGCATCAGCACGTGCGGGAGGCCCGCGGTGCCGAGCACGAGCGCCAGCGCCAGCGATACAAAGTCAAGCGGGTTTGCCCCGTACTGGAGGCCAGGAGAGAGGATCGCGTCTCCGTTCACGTTTTCCGGGTTGTTCACCGCGGCGTCGAGCACGGCCCCGAAATTGAAGCCGTTGAGCGCGAGCACCCACACCGTCATCACGCCGGCACCCGCGATCAGTAGCACGGCCTTGATGATCTGGACCCACGTCGTACCCTTCATCCCACCAATGAGTACGTACATGATCATGACGACACCGACCACGGCGATCACGAGCGACTGACCGAGACCATCGTCGACGCCCAGCAGCAGCGACACGAGTCCCCCAGCTCCCGCCATTTGCGCAAGGAGATAGAAGAAGGACACGGCGAGCGTAGTGAGCGCAGCGGCCATACGCACCGGGCGCTGACGAAGCCGGAACGACAGGACGTCCGCCATCGTGAACTTCGCAGTATTCCGCATCAGCTCAGCAACGAGCAGCAGCGCAACGAGCCAGGCCACGAGGAACCCGATCGAATAGAGGAACCCGTCGTACCCATAGATCGCGATCGCACCGCAAATACCGAGGAATGATGCGGCCGAGAGGTAGTCACCCGCAATAGCCACGCCGTTCTGGCGGCCCGTGAACGAGCGACCGCCGGCGTAGAAATCGGCCGCGCTCCGGTTGTTTCGACTCGCGCGGATCACAATCACCATCGTGACCGCAACGAATGCGAGAAAGATCGAGATGTTGAGCACGGGGTTTTGCTCAGCGCTCGGTTGCGTCACAAACGACGTGGTGAGATTCATCGTGGGTCTCCTGTCGTCGGGGGCTCGTGCGAGGCCCCAGCCGCTGCTATGGCTTCGAGCTCGGCACGCAGCGCGGTCGATGCGGGGTCAAGCCGCTTGTTGGCGAAAGACACGTACCACATCGTGATCCCAAACGTCGTGACGAACTGGGCGAGGCCGAGCCACAGCCCAACGTTCATCCCGAGAAACGGGGTTGCCATGAAGCCATGGTTGTATGCAGCGAGCAGCACAAATGCGAGAAACCACACGATGAACGCAATTGCGATCGGAAACACGAAGCGTCGAAATCGGTGTTTGAACTCCTGGAATTCAGGGTGCGCCTGGAACGCGACGTAGTCGATCGGGGTGTCGCTGCGCGGTTCGGCGCCGTCGTCGACATCAGGGGGTACAGCAGCATTCATGGGGCCTCCTTGCCACACGGTCGGATAGACAACTGGAACATCAGGAACCAACAGGGGGAGCTCACGCGCCTAGCGCGGCAGCGTGACCGCCCGAGTGGGCGGCGCCGAAACCGTCTGTGCGAGCGCGGCGATGAACTCGTCGATCACCCCGGAATCTTCGATCGTCGCGGGCACGGTGTAGGCCTCGCCGTCGACGATCTGGCGCATGGTCTTGCGGAGAATCTTGCCGGATCTCGTCTTCGGGAGCCGGTTCACGACCGTCACGTCACGAAACGAGGCGACCGGGCCGACGCGGTCGCGGATCAGCGCAATCAGCGCGGCGGCGAGCTCCTCATTCGGGATCCGCGTGCCGCGCGACACAGTGACGAAGCCGGCGGCGCGCTGCCCTTTGAGCGGGTCGTGAATCCCAATCACCGCACACTCGGCGACGGCTGGGTGCTGCGTGAGCACCTCCTCGAGCGAGCCGGTCGAGAGGCGGTGACCCGCGACGTTGATCACGTCGTCAGTGCGTCCCATCACGAAGAGATGCCCGTCCTCGTCAAAGTGTCCAGCGTCGCCGCTCGCGTAATACCCAGGAAACGCTGCGAGATAGGAGTCGAGAAACCGTTGGCGGCTCCCCCAGATCTCGAGCATTCCACCGGGAGGCAGCGGGAGCTTGATCGCGATATTGCCCTCGACGTCCGGTGCGGTGATGTCCACACCGGCCGAGTCAACGATCCGAACGTCGAAGCCCGGCATTGGCACGGTAGTCGACCCTGCTTTCACCGTCAGCTCCTCAATGCCGAGCGGGTTCGCGCAGATAGGCCATCCGGTCTCGGTCTGCCACCAGTGATCCACCACCGGCACCCCGATCCCGTCGCGCACCCAGTGCCAGGTCTCAGGATCCATCCGTTCACCAGCCAGATAGATCGCGCGAAGCCGGGAGAGGTCGTACTTCTCACGCTCACGCAGTTCAGGATCCTCGCGCCGGATCGCGCGCAGCGCGGTCGGGGCGGTGGACAGGATCTTTGCGCCAGTTTCAGCGAGTACGCGCCAGAACGAACCTGGGTCCGGGGTCCCCACTGGCTTTCCCTCGTACAGCACCGTCGTGCCGCCAGCGAGCAGCGGACCGTACACGATGAAGGAATGGCCCACCACCCAGCCGACGTCCGAAGCGGTGAAGATGGTGTCGCCGGGGCCGAAGTCGTATATTCCGCGCATGACCCATGACAGCGCAACCGCGTATCCGCCGCTATCGCGCACGATTCCCTTCGGGCTCCCGGTCGTGCCCGAGGTATAGAGGATGTAGAGCGGGTCGTTGGCGTGCACGGGGACGGGATCGGCAGGCGTTGCCGCGGCGACGATCGTGTCCCAGTCATACCAGGTGGCGCCCGCGCCCGCGCTCCCGGTGAAGTCAGCGGCGGTCCCCGGCACGTGCGCACGGTCGGCCACAACCACTGCGCTCACGCCGGAGGATTCTGCGCCGCAGATCTCAAGCGCGCGGTGCACGAGCGGAAGATATGGCACCTGGCGACCGGGTTCGAGCCCGCCAGAGGATGTCACGATCACCCGCGGCTTCGCGTCATCGATGCGGGCTGCAAGTTCGTTTGCTGCGAAACCGCCGAACACCACGGAGTGGATCGCTCCAAGCCGTGCACACGCCAGCATCGCAATGACCGCCTCAGGGGTCATTGGGCAGTACACGAGCACCCGATCCCCCTTCTCGACGCCCAGATCGCGGAGGGCTCCTGCGAAGACAGCGACACGATCCCGCAGCTCCGTGTAGCTCACCCGCTCCTGCGTCCCCGTCATTGCAGAATCCGCGATGAGGGCGATGGCGTCGCCACGTCCGGCATCGACGTGCCGATCGAGCGCGTTGGCCGACACGTTCAGCGTGCCGTCTGGGAACCAGCGCCACTCGGTCTCGCTCGGGTGAGAGAGGGCAGTCGCCGGGGGCGTTATCCAGTTGATGTACTCAGATTCACTGAGCCAGAACTCAGCTGGATCACTCTGGCTGCGTTCCCACACCTCTTGATAACTCGTGTATTGAGTTTTCGAATTGCTTGCAGTCACGATAATTCTCCTGTGCAATCTTTCGACACAAATCGCCTCGTTGCGATGTGCTTCCCCGATGCTAGGGAGCGGGTTACGATTGAAATACCCCCGAAAGTTGGTAGCTCCGATGACGCAACTGCCCCAGACTCACGTCAGCACCCTGCTCGATGATGCGGTTGCTGAGTTTGCCCGCGTCACCTCATTCCCGCTCGCATTCGGCGGCTTCGAAGCGGACGACATCACCACGGTCAGCTCGGTTTCCGGCAACCGGACCCGAAGCCTGTTCGGCTTGCGGGTGCACCGCATGCGAGGGCTCGGTGGCCGCGCAATGAACGAGGCACGGCCACGGTTGACTCCCGATTACACGCGATCACAGCTCATCACACACGACTACGATTCAGAGATCTGCGCCGAGGATATTGTGACCCTGCTGGCGATGCCGGTGATCGTCGACGGCAGGGTGCGTGCGGTGCTCTACGGCGGCAATCGTTCCGACTCGCGCCTTCGCCCGGCCTTTCTGCGAGCCGGGGTTGCCGTAGCCCGTGAACTCGCCCACGAAATCCGCATCGAAGACGAGGTCGAGCGGCGGCTCGCGGCACGCGAGGCCGAATTGACTGCCGTCGCGGCCACGGCTCCCGAGCGTGCGGCGATCACTGAGATCCCCAGCGATCTCCTTGAGGAACTGCGGGTGGGCCACGCCGAGCTTCGCACACTCACCGCTGAGGTGTCAGACCCTGCTGTGCGTGGCCGCCTCACCGAGCTCGGGAAGCGGCTCGCCAGAATGGGCACGCCGGCGGCCACCGAGACCGCGCAGGTGCATCTCTCCCGGCGCGAGATCGATGTGCTCTCCCTCGTCGCGCGTGGAAACACGAATGCCGAGATCGGGCAGGCGCTGCAACTCACCGAGAGCACGGTGAAAAGCTATGTGAAGACAGGGATGAGCAAGCTCGAAGCCTCCACCCGGCACGCTGCCGTTGCGACGGCACGCAGACTCGGTGTGATTCCGTAGCGTGTCCCCGCCGGTCCAGGCCGGCAGTGGAGCCCGCTGAGGCTGGCTACGACCGGGCGCGGGATGCGGCTGACAAGGAGGCCAGGCGCTCAGTACACGCGACTGGTGGCCCCTCCGGACAGCACGCGACGGCTGCGACTGCGCCGCACAAAGAGACTCACGGCGCAGATCAGATAGGCAAACCCGACAACCACAAGCACCAGGCCACCGATCTCGGCAGCGGCCCCGACGTGCGCGGGGCCCACTGCGGTGGCGCTCCCCAAGGAGTCACTCGCGGAAGACGCGACGAGGCTGGTCAGATCCATTCGTTCCCCCTCCTGTGGCAATCGGATGAGCGCAGCGCGCCGAGTGCGCGAGACGCGAGCGCGGGTGCCGAGA
The DNA here is from genome assembly GCF_019464495.1 of Leucobacter luti. Lineage (NCBI taxonomy): Bacteria > Bacillati > Actinomycetota > Actinomycetes > Micrococcales > Microbacteriaceae > Leucobacter > Leucobacter luti. The sequence goes on from NZ_CP080492.1 coordinate 1,021,195, forward strand.
ACACTCAAGCACGCTGCCCAGCTCCGCAGGAACGGGCTCGCGCAAAATCAAATATATCGCGCAAAACTCTCGAATGTCAAGATGCTGAAACATCAGTTGGATCGAGAGCTCTCCGCTCGCACGAGGTCTCTGCTGCGTCAGTCCTCGCCGTGCATCACGCGCGCAGAGAGTCGCTCAACAGCGAGCCGGAGTGCCCGATCTGGATCAACCCCCGCCGAGTTTGCGCGCATGACGAGTGCCAGGAGTCCGTCACCGACTCCCACTTCGGCGAGATGTTGCTCATCGGGCCCAATCGCCGCGGCGAGTGGATCCTCGTGTGTCCCCTCCCCTGCTCCGGGATTGACGAGGCCTGCCCGTTTCAGCCGCTCAACCACCTTTGCGGAGCGCGCCAGCGTCGGCATCCCAGCGGGGATCCCGTCAAGCGCACCGCGCGAACCCCGGGCTTCGCCTGCGGCGTCCTCTTTAAGGCGCTCCCATTCGGCATGGAGCTCTTCAACGCTCATGTATCCGCGGTCTCCGAAAACGTGCGGGTGGCGGGCGATCAGTTTCTGATTGAGCTGCTCGGCAACCTCGGCAAGGTCATATCCCTCACCATCCCGTTCGGCAATCGCCGCGTGAAACAGCACTTGGTAGAGCACATCGCCGAGTTCCGAGCGCACGTCATCTGCCGGGAGCTCTCGCTCGATCGCGTCCACAAACTCCGCCGATTCTTCGATCAAAAAGGGGACCAGCGAGGCGTGCGTTTGCGCTTCGTGCCAAGCACAGCCACCGGCCGAGACCATCGTCTTGACCGTCTGCGCAGCCCGTGCAACTGCCGCGGCTGCGGCCTCAAGGCCGTCCGCAGTTTCGGGGGTGTCCGTGTGGATGTCGGCCTCAATGCTCGCGCTTTCCATACATCAACAGTACTCACCCGGCCTGGACAAGCCCGGGGTTCGGGAGCGTGCCCCCGCAGTTCGTGGCGGGACAACCCGGCGGCATCCCGCGAGTCTCAGCCTGACGGGAACTACTGAGCAGGCCAGAGAATCGCGCTCCTGCAGCGTGTCGAGGGCCGCAGGCGCTCACGCAGATCAGTGGGTTCCACGGACCCGGCTTGACGCGTGCAGCAGCCGAGCCACCGAGACCGAGACCACACCATCTTCCGCGCTGCACGAGCCCCGGGACCGGAGACTCGTGATGCAGCTCCGTGCGGCCTGGGTACGCCCAGGAGCTGCCAGGGAGCACCCACTAGCGTGATGACATCCCCATCCCGCAGCCCGAAAGGACCCTCGATGGTTCGCACTCCCACGTCGATTCGCCCCCGCGCTCACGCAGCAACTGCTGCGCTCGCGCTCCTCACGATCGCGCTCACCGGCTGCAGCATCGCCTTGCCGGGGCTCCCGGGCGGGAGCAGCTCTGGGGCCTCCGACAGTTCCGCAGGTTCCAGCACCACCGAGAAAGGGTCCGGATCCCCGAGCTCTCAGTGCCAGCTGGCGACGGAAGCGATCGACCGAGTGACCGCTGAAGCCCAACAGAGTGCACCGAAGCTTGTGGCGGATGCCCTCGCTGGCGAGCCCATCGATCCGCGTTCCATGATCGAGACCGTGATTGCAGCCCTCGACGCTGCGTCCGGCTCGATCACCGATCCGGCGGTGCTCACCGCGCTCGATGAAGCGCAGCATGAGTGGAGCGGTTTTGCGGCCGATGTCACTGCGCTGGGCGCCCCCGACGTCAGCGGGCTCGCAGCTGGCGATCTTTCCTCGCTCGGTCAGCTGCAGGAGTACGGTGGTCGCCTCGCTGAGCTCTATACCGAACGTCTTCCCGCGCTGCAGGAGTCCGGTGCACAGCTTGAGCGAGCGTGCAGGGCGGAGTAGGCACTGAGTGCGCTCGCCGCCCGCGAAGCGCAGGCCGGAACCTGCGGCACGGACTCCGCGCCGCAGGCAGATCACTCAGCTCAGCTCGCCGGCTGTTCGTCCTCCAGTAGCGTCGACAGCACGCGGCCAGTCCACGCAACGATGTCTCCCTCGTCCCCGGTCTTCGGTTGCCCCACACCCGCAAGTGGGCTGCGCGAGCTGGCCGTGCCGCCGGGGAGCGGAATCTGTAGCGCTCCGGTGGTCTCTGTGTACCGAGACCCCGGGTACATCCGATTCATCCGCATCTTGCGGGAGTCGAGCAGCTTCACCGGCTCGATGCGCAGTGCAGGGCCAGCGGCGACCAGCTTCGAGAGGCCGAGTCTCGCAGCGCGGCGGCGCAACGCAGACACCGCCGCAAGTCGCTGCACTTCGGCCGGGGGCTCGCCGTAGCGATCGGTGAGTTCCTCCAGCACCAGCTTGACGTGGTCATCCGGCGCCTGCGGATGCGAGGCCGCCGAGAATTTCTGGTACGCCTCAAGGCGCAACCGCTCACTCTCCACGTAGTCTTCTGGGATGTGTGCGTCAACCGGGAGCTCAAGCACCAGCTCGATGTTCCCCGAGACTTCCTCACCCTTGAACGTGTTGACGGCCTCGCCGATCATGCGCAGGTAGAGATCGAAACCCACACCGGCAATGTGGCCGGACTGCTCACCTCCCAGCAGATTGCCCGCCCCACGAAGCTCAAGGTCCTTCAGCGCCACCTGCATGCCGGAGCCGAGCTCGTTGTTCGCTGCGAGAGTGTCGAGTCGCTCGTGTGCGTGCTCGGTAAGTGGCTTCTCTGGGTCGTACAGGAAGTACGCGTAGGCTCGTTCCCGGCTACGACCGACACGGCCGCGGAGCTGGTGCAATTGGCTCAATCCGTATTTGTCTGCCGCGTCGATGATGATCGTATTCGCGTTCGCGATGTCGAGACCAGTCTCGATGATGGTGGTGGAAACGAGTACGTCGTACTTACGCTCCCAGAAATCCTGGACCACCTGTTCGAGCTGGTGTTCGGAAAGCTTGCCGTGGGCGACGGCGATCCTGGCCTCCGGAATCAGCTCTGACAGCTGGGCCGCAACGCGGTTGATGGAGCTCACCCGGTTGTGCACAAAGAACACTTGCCCCTCTCGCAGCAGCTCACGCCGGATAGCGGCCGTGATCTGTTTGTCGCTGCGAGGCCCCACGAACGTGAGGATGGGGTGGCGATCTTCAGGTGCCGTCGCAAGCGTGGACATCTCCCGGATGCCGGTCACTGCCATCTCAAGCGTGCGCGGAATGGGGGTCGCGCTCATCGCGAGGATATCGACGTTGGTCTTCAACTTCTTCAGCGAGTCCTTGTGTTCGACCCCGAAACGCTGTTCCTCGTCAATGATGACGAGGCCGAGATCTTTATAGAGCACACTCTCTGAGAGCAATCGATGCGTACCGATCACCACATCGACGGTGCCCGCCGCAAGACCGTCAATCGTGTCCTTCGACTCTTTCTCGGATTGGAACCTGCTGAGCGGTCGCAACTGCACGGGGAACCCTGCAAAACGATCCTGGAATGTCTCAAGGTGCTGATTGACGAGCAACGTGGTCGGCACGAGCATCGCGACCTGCTTCCCATCCTGCACAGCTTTGAACGCCGCGCGCACGGCCACTTCTGTCTTCCCGAAGCCGACGTCGCCAGCGACGAGCCGATCCATCGGGATCGGATTCTCCATGTCGCGCTTGACCTCGTCGATCGTGGTGAGCTGGTCCAGCGTCTCGGCGTACGGGAATGCTTCTTCAAGTTCGTGCTGCCACGGAGTATCAGGCGAGAATGCGTGACCGGTGGACGCGACACGCGCCGAGTAAAGCTTTACGAGTTCAACTGCGATATCTCGGACCGCTTTGCGTGCTTTCGTCTTCGCGGTGGACCAGTCGCTGCCGCCCATCTTCGACAGCGCGGGAGCCTCACCTCCCACGTAGCGTGAAAGCTGATCGAGCTGATCTGTGGGCACATACAGCTTGTCCTTGGGCATGCCGCGTTTTGTCGACGCGTACTCGAGCACCAAATACTCGCGCAGCGCTTTGCCTGCATCGCGCCCCATCCCAGTCGGCACCATGCGTTGAGTGAGCTCGACGAAGCGGCCAATACCGTGGGTTTCATGCACCACGTAGTCGCCGGCAACGAGCTTCAGTGGATCCACCACGTTTTTGCCGCGGCGTTTCGCGAGCTTCTGCCCAGTGGCAGCCTGCGCGCTGACCGCGCGACCGAAGAACTCGGTCTCGGTGGCGAGCACGAGCCGCGCCTCGGGGCTCTGGAACCCGGACCATGCGGTTCCTGCGACGAGGTACACCACGCCCTGCTCGAACTCTTCGGGGACCTCGTCCACGATCCGAGCTGCGGCCCCTGCTTCAGCGAGCACATCGCGTGCGCGCTCCACTAGGCCCGCCCCTGGGCGGTCACGACGACGCGCCAGCCTTCACGCACACGCTCTCCGATGAACCGAATCGCAAAGCTCGGAGCATCGGCCCCCTGTGGCGGGCGCGGCAAAGAGCCGCCGTTGACAGGAATCGCCAGGGTGTCGGGAGCCTCGGTGGCGTCAGTAGCGGTGATCGAGGCTTCGGTTCCCTCCCCTGCGGTGCCGCCCGGCGCTTCCGCCTCGTCGCGCACGAAGCTTGAGACTGTCCACCACGGACGCCCGGCCGACGCCGCGCGCAGTTCCGCCACAGTGAGCAACCCGCTGTCCTCAACGGGCACAGGAGCGTCTGCCCCAGCAGTTGCTGCGTGCCACGCAGCTTCAAGGAATTCACGGTTCGTCTCAGCGAGACTCACAGCGCGGCCAGCAATGCGCTCGGGTGACGCGACCAGCACCGCGCCACCCTCCGGCAACAGCGCGGTGAGTGGCTTCAGCCCGGGCACGAGCTGCGGCAGCAGACTCTCCATGCCCTCGACGGGGATTCCCTCGCTGAGCTTTTCCAACAGGGATGAGAGTGCGGGAAAACGCGGGAGCAACTCGGCCGCGCGCAGCCGCACGTCGTCTGTGAGCAAGAGTTCGCGGGCTGGCCACAACTCGACGGTGGTGAGCGGGTCGCCTGCGCTGCGCTGATCCGAAACCGCGAAGCGACGAATCTGATCCACCTCGTCTCCGAAGAAATCGACGCGAACCGCCTGTGCGGCCTCCGGCGGGAATACGTCAAGAATGCCGCCGCGCACGGCAAACTCGCCGCGCCGCGTCACCATGTCGACACGAGTGTAGGCACGGGCAACCAGCTCACGCGCAACGGCCTCGAGCCCGATTGACTCCGAGCCAGCGCGGAGAGTAAGCGGCTCGGCGAGCGCGGCGTGCGGCGACACCGGCTGGAGCACAGCGCGCACCGATGCGACCACCACAAGCGGCGGGAGATCAGCCTCCGATGTGCTCGCAGCGACAGCCTGATCACGAATCAGGCGGAGCGCAGCAGCGCGGCGGCCAACAGTTTCTGCGCTCGGACTCAGCCGCTCATGCGGAAGCGTCTCCCATGCCGGGAACTCGACCGTGACAGCGTCAGGAAGCAGTGAGGCGAGCGCTGCGCGCAGTGCGTCTGCTTCGCGGCTTGTGGCCGCGATCAGCAGCAACGCCCCCGGTCCCCGGCGGCCCGGCGACGACGCACGAGGCCGGCGATGAGCGGCGCTCTGAGCCCCTCGGGAACTGAGAACTCGGCGTCAGTGTCGCTCGCTTCAAGCGCACGTGCGAACGACGACGAGGATTCGAGGAGGCGGTCGATCCCGCGCAGACTCACGATCCACTCCGACCATGGAACTTCTGCTGGGCTGCGAGCAGCCCCTCGGCAATGAGGTCTTCAACGGCGTCCGCGGCATCTTCAAGCAGCACGCCCAGGTTGCCTCGCTCAGTGCTGCCAAAGGGTTTGAGCACAAAATCTGCAGGGTCTTGCTGCCCTGGAGGGCGCCCGATGCCGACCCGCACTCGGAAATACTCCGGGGTGCCGAGTGCTTTCGCGATGTCACGCAGCCCATTGTGACCTCCGTGACCACCGCCCCGCTTGAGCTTGATGGAGTCAAACGGAAGATCGAGGTCGTCGTGGATCGCAATCACACGCTCGGGAGGCACGCTGAAGTACTTTGCAAGACCAGCGACCGGGCCACCCGAGGTATTCATGTAGCCATTGGACTTGGCCAGGATCAGTTTCGGACCACCGGGACGCAGCCGACCTTCGGCGATCCGAGCCCCCGCTTTGTGCGCGGAGTACCTGCCGCCAATGCGTGCTGCGAGCACATCGAGTGCCATCTGGCCGACGTTGTGCCGGGTCGCCTCGTACTTTGCCCCCGGGTTCCCGAGACCCACGATGAGCCAGCTGTCCTCAGACACGCGCTCCTCCACTTTCCGTTTTCGCCAGAACACATCAACACCTCCGTGCACACCATCATCTCAAGGGCCACTGACATCGCAGTGCGCACGAGCCCCAGAGAGCCAAACGGCCCGTCGAGTCGACTGAATGAGCCGACCCGACGGGCCTGGATGTGCGGGAGCGTTACTCCGCTGCTGCTTCGCCCTCGGCGTCCTCAGCAACGCCGCGCGGGGCGACGATGTTGACGACGAGTGCTGCGGGATCGTCGAGCAGGGTCGCACCCTTGGGCAGCTCGATGTCACCGGCGTGGATCTGCGTGCCGTCCTCCAGGCCCTCAACGTTGACCTCAACGCTCTCGGGGATGGACGTCGCCGCTGCGCTCAGGCGGAGCGTGTTGAGCTCCTGCAGAGCGTTCGTGCCGGAGAAGGACTCGCCAACGACGTGAACGTGGACCTCAACCTCGACGGCGTCGCCCTTCTTCACGACGATCAGGTCGACGTGCTCGATGATCTGGCGTACGGGATCGCGCTGCACGTCCTTCACCAGAACCAGCTGCGACTTGCCGTCAATGTCGAGCTCGATGAGCGCGTTTGCCTGGCGGAGGATGAGGCTCAGCGGGTGCGTCTCCAACGAGAGGTGCACGGGATCGGTGCCGTGTCCGTAGACGACAACCGGAGTCTGGCCAATTGCGCGGAGCTTGCGGGCGACGCCCTTGCCGAAGGTCTCGCGGGTGGAAGCTACCAGCTTGTTGGAATCCGTCATGGTTTTCTCCTTGCGGGCTTTCGCCCAATGGGGGCGGCAGGGCCGCCAGAATTGGTGTCTCGCACTTGCATTGAAACGCAGCAAGATGGCCCGCAAAAGGCGTTCCGTCCCGCGTCGATAACGGGCGCACGCGCCCCTCGCCGAAGTACAGCGGCTAAGTCTACACGATCCGGGAGCGGCAAGATTCTCGCTCCGCGCGGCGAGGCATTCAAGGAGCAGCAGCACTTCGGGATCGTTCGGTGTGTGGCATCCTTCGGGCGATGCACTGTGCGGACAGTGTCGGGTGAGGAGATCAGATCGGCTCTCTGTGGTTGCTCGGGGTCGGCAGCTCGACGGGGCTGCGGTGCGGAGCGCCGCACTGCGACCCGCGGGTCTCGCTGCACCCGCGTCAGCGTTGCGGCGTTCAGTCCCAGAGCGATAGCTGCGCGTCGGGCGCCGGACTCGTGCCCCAGTGGATCGACGCAGCGCCCTGGGCCATGAGCGCAGCGTTCGCCCGGCTAAATGGCGTTGAGCCGAAGAACCCGCGCGAAGCCGACAGCGGCGATGGATGCGCGCTCTCGATCCGCGGCACCTCACCCAGCATCGGAGCCAGCGCTCGGGCGTCATTGCCCCACAGAATTGCGACGAGCGGTCCGCCGCGCGCCACCAGCGCCTCGATAGCCAGCTCCGTCACCGCTTCCCAGCCGCGCTGACGATGTGAACCGGCCGCTCCAGCACGCACTGTCAGCACGCGATTGAGCAGCAGCACCCCTGATCGGCCCACTCGCTGAGGTCACCGTGGGTGAGCGGCGCGCTCTCCACGTCCGTCTGCAGCTCGCGCGAGATGTTTTGCAGGCTGCGCGGCAGCGGCCGCACCTCGGACGCCGTCGCGAACGACAGTCCAATCGGGTGCCCCGGTGTCGGATACGGATCCTGCCCTACGATCAGCACGCGCACATCCGCGAGCGGCCGCTCGAATGCGGCAAAGATCCGGTCCCTTGCTGGCAATACCTCCCGACCCGCCGCGGCCTCCGCAGCGAGGAACTCCGCGATCCCGGTCAGCTCCCCTGAGCAGGGGCCAGCGCCTCAGCCCAGTCGGGAGCGATGCGGCCAGCGGCGGCGAGCGCGGCCAGATCCAGCGCACGGTCATCCACGCCACCGCTGTCAACAGCTGCTCTGCCACTCACACCGCGGTCGGGGCCAGCACCACCGCGTCCGGCACTGTCGCGCCCAGCTTTCTCCGCAGCCCGTCGCCCTGCCAAGTTTCAGCCTTTCGGAGTGAGCGGGCCGCGGTGCGTGTGGAACACGCTCGACTGTGCCACTGGGCGCAGCACGATCAGATCCTGATTGACGTGCGGCGGTTGCTCGAAGGCGGCAACGAGCACCCGCGCAACGTCCTCAGCCTGCAGGGGAATCACATCCGCGTACGGCTTCGCCGCCGCGGTCGCATCACCGCGCAGTCGGTTGAGCGTGAATTCTTCTGTGTGTACCAATCCCGGAGCCAGTTCCATGACCCGGATGGGCTCTCCCGCAAGCTCGAGCCGCAGCACCTCAGTGACGGCGTGGGCTGCATACTTCGCAGCGTTGTATCCGCCGCCGCCCGGATAGGCGCTCAACCCTGCGGTGGAGGTGAGGTTGAGGATCGACGCCCACCCGGTCTCAGCGGCGCCTGCCCGCAACACTGGCAGCATTGCCGCAGTCACCGAGCGCAGCCCGAGCACGTTGACCTCAAACATCTGACGCCAGTCATCGTTCGACGAGCTCTCGACCGAGTCAGTGCCCAGCGCACCACCAGCGTTGTTCACGAGCGCGGTAGCCCCACCCGTCGCGGCAACTTCAGCTGCGAGCGCAGCAACCTGCGCGGCGACCGTCACGTCACACGCGATCGGGAGTGCCCCGGTCTCGGCCGCGAGCGCCTGCAGTCGGTCGGCACGTCGCGCGACCGCTACTGTCTGCCAGCCGAGTTCGGCGAATCGCCGCACGCTTGCAGCTCCGATACCGGAGCTCGCCCCCGTCACCACTACTCGTTTCAGCATGCCGTCGCCCCGTCTCCGCTCGTCGCACCGCTGACTCGTTCCTGCGCACTCGCGTGGGTCTGCAGCGGTTCACTCGCCAGCCTACTTCGGGAGCACATCGCCTGCTGCGCTCGCGGGTTGGCGCCCAGTTCATTACGCAGGGTGTCGCGGCCCGTTGCTGTATCGGGCAGAGACCTCGTACGCTCGGATCCAGCACCACCACGAACTTGCTGTACCAGTGTCTTTCACCACTCACCACTTCCTGAGCCAGCCTGGCCCGGGACCACGCACGAGGAGCTTTCATGTCAGAACAGAGCGCTTGGGGTTTCGAGACCAAGCAGATCCACTCGGGCCAGCAGCCTGATCCCGTCACCGGTTCGCGCGCACTGCCGATCCACCAGACCACGGCCTTCGTTTTCGAGGATGCAGACCAGGCTGCGAACCGCTTCGCGCTGGCCGAGCTGGGACCGATCTACACTCGCATCACGAACCCGACTCAGGAGGTGGCCGAGCAGCGCATCGCAGCGCTCGAAGGCGGTTCAGGTGCACTGCTCCTTGCAAGCGGCCAGGCAGCTTCGACGTTCGCCGTGCTCAACATCGCGAATGCTGGCGACCACATCGTGTCGTCGAGCTCGATCTACGGGGGCACCTACAACCTCTTCAAGTACTCGCTCGCGAAGCTGGGCATCGAGGTCACGTTCGTCGAGGATCAGGACGATCCCGCAGCGTGGCAGCGCGCGGTCCGCCCGAACACGAAGCTGTTCTTCGCGGAGAGCATCGCGAACCCCCGCTCCAACGTGCTCGACATCCGCGCAATCGCGGACGTGGCCCACGAGAACCACCTGCCGCTCATCGTGGACAACACGGTCGCGAGCCCATACCTGGTGCGCCCGTTCGAGCACGGCGCCGACATCGTGCTGCACTCAGCAACGAAGTTCCTCGGCGGCCACGGCACCACGCTCGGCGGCGTCATCGTCGACGGCGGTACGTTCCCCTGGTCGCAGCACGTCGACAAGTTCCCCGGCCTCACGGAGCCGGATCCCTCCTACAACGGTGTCAGCTACACGGGCGCAGTTGGCGACGCGATCGCGTACATCATCAAGGCGCGCGTGCAGTTGCTGCGCGACCTCGGTTCTTCGATCGCCCCGCTGAGCGCTTGGCTGCTGCTGCAGGGCATCGAGACCCTTTCACTGCGCATCGAGCGCCACGTGCAGAACGCGCAGGCGGTCGCCGAGTGGCTCGACTCGCACGATGACGTGGCGACGGTCTACTACTCGGGCCTCCCCACGAGCCCGTGGTACGCCGCGGCCAACACGTACGCCCCGAAGGGCGTGGGCGCAGTGCTCTCCTTCGAGCTGAAGGGTGGCGTCGATGCCGGCCGCGCAGTCGTGGAGAATGTCGAGCTGTTCAGCCACGTCGCGAATATCGGCGACGTGCGCAGCCTGATCATCCACCCGGCGTCGACCACGCACTCGCAGCTCACCCCCGAGCAGCAACTCACGGCCGGCGTCACGCCCGGCCTTGTGCGCCTCTCGGTCGGCCTGGAGCACCTCGACGACATCACGAGCGACCTGGAAAAGGGCTTCGCCGCTGCGCGCAAAGTCGTCGAGGCCGCCCGCGCGTAACTTCGCGACCAAGGATCCGGCCCCGCGGGGCCGGATCCTTGGGGTCGGATCCGCCGGACAAGATTCGAGCCCGCGAAATCCCCGGGCGTAACAATCGCCCGAGGATTCTGCGAGCCGGGCAGAATGGGGAACTATGGACTGGCAGACCCCCGAGGATTCGTTCCCCACTGACTTCATTACCGACGCGCAGCTGCGCGCGCTCATGGGTCGGCCTCCCATCTCCGGCGGGTGGCGCGACGGGGATCCCGTTGGTGAACGCCAGTTCACCGCAATCGGCGATCTCACGACCGAGTTCGGCGGCGAGATTCCAAACGTCCGGATCGCGTACGAAACATTCGGCGAGCTGAACGAACGCCGCGACAACGCGATTCTCGTCTTCCACGCCCTCACCGGTGATAGCCACCTCGTCGGCGCGGCAGGCGCCGGCCATCCCACTGACGGCTGGTGGAGCGAGATCGTTGGTCCCGGTCGCCCCCTCGACACGGACCGCTACTGCATCGTTGCCCCCAATGTGCTGGGCGGGTGCCAGGGCTCAACGGGACCTGCCTCACTCTCCCCGGAGGGCCGGGAGTGGGGCGGCAGCTTCCCGTACCTCACGATCCGGGATCAGGTCGCCGCAACTGCGCGCTTTGCCGATGCGCTCGGGATCGATCGCTTCTGCGCGGTCATTGGGGGCTCAATGGGCGGCATGCACGCGCTCGAGTGGGGTCTCACGCAGCGTGACCGTGTGGATCGCCTCGCGGTGATCGCCGCTCCGCCTGTCACCACGGCCGATCAAATCGGCCTCAACCTCGTGCAGCTCGAGGCAATTCGCTCGGATCCGTCCTACCGAGACGGCAACTACTATGACGCACCCGACGGGATTGGGCCGCATCACGGCCTCGCGACAGCCAGGCGGCTCGCGTTGCTGAATTATCGCAGCAACACTGAGCTCGACGAGCGTTTCGGACGCGCCTGGCAGTCCGCGGTGAGCCCTCTCGGCGGTGGCGGCCGCTTCGCGGTCGAGTCCTACCTCGATTTCCACGGCAATAAGTTCACGCGGCGCTTCGACGCCGGCAGCTACGTCACCCTGGTTCAGGCAATGAACTCTCACGACGTCGGCCGCGGCCGCGGTGGGGTGCGTGCTGCGCTCTCCACGCTGGATCTGCCCACACTCGTGCTCGGCATCCCCAGCGACCGACTCTTCACCCTTGAGGGTCAAGACGAAATCGCCAGGCACACGCCCGGCAGCCTGGACGGGGAACGAGCAACCAGGATTGAGTCGCCATTCGGGCACGACGCGTTCCTTATCGAATTCGAGCGCGTCGGTGCGCAGCTCGCACGGTTGCTCGCGGAGTAGCAGCGCACGTCCCGCCACAAGCGCGCGGCGAGCGTGCGGCGAGCGTGCGGCGAGCGTGCGGCCACGGGAGCTGCACACCGATCTACTCAGTCAGAGTGTCCGTGCGCACTCAAACGTAGAATTGCCTACTCAGGTTTGCGCTCAAGGCTGCGCGCGCACGGGCATTCCTCCGCGGTGCCACGAGCAACTGCTCGGGGCGGACACCTCATGATTCAGGCCGATCCGCACATGATCGGTGCCGCGCTGCCCAGGCTGGTGCCTCGCAGCACCGCCAGGGCGCTGACTCCGCGCACCGTTCTCCGCCCCACGACTCCCCGCACACCAGCCGTTGCCCCATTACACCCTTCGTGCGCTCAGCACCACCTCACCTGGGGAATCCTCAGGTGCCCTCAGGAGCCACTGTGCTAGCTTGACGAATTACTCAACGCTGAGGTTCGGGACTCCCCGCGCCGCCACTCTTCAGATTCCGACACTCTCCAGATTGAGGTGCCATGTCTTCACGTACGAGCCCCGTCAAATTCCTGATCCCCGCCGCCCTCGCGGTCGCGGCGCTCGCGCTCACCGGGTGCAGCTCAGACGGCAAAACGAAAGCTGAGCCCGAGGAGGGCCCGCTCTCAAAATACATGTCCGCGCTCTGGAGCGACGGTGAAATGACACAGGAACAACTCGACAAGGACAACCTCAAGATCGAAGATCTGGTCGCCGAGTGCATGACGCAGGAGGGCTTCGAGTACAAGCCCAATACGAGCAACGGCGGCGTGGTCTACGCCGCGGGAGACGATGAGAACGCTGGCCCCGACTGGGGCACCGAGGAGTTCGCCAAGGAGTACGGGTACGGCATCATCGATTCTCCTGGGATGAGCGCCATGGACTCCGCGCCAGAAGAAGAATATGTCGACCCGAACCAGGACTACATCAACTCGCTGAGCGAATCAGAGCAGACGGCGTTCTATGAGGTGCTCTACGGCCCCGGCCCGAGCGAAGAAGAGATGGCCGCGATGGAAGAGGGGGACGGCTCATTCACCAGTGACTGGACCACGCAGGGCTGCTACGGGAAAGCCCAGCACGAAATCCAGAAAGACACTCCTGGCGGAATGGCACCCTACGAGGATCCAGAGTTCACAGAGCTGTTCGACTCGATGAACGAAGTCTGGAACGCTGCGTACGACGAGGAAAATCCGAGCCCTGAAATCGCCCAGCTCAATCGCGACTGGGCGGATTGCATGGCCGAGGCGGGGTTCCCCGATCTCACAAGCCCGACGGCCGCACAGTCCGCGCTCGCAGACGAGTACTACGGCTCGATGTCCGGAGGCGAAACCGAGGAGTACACGGAGCCCAGCAAGAAGGAGCAAGACGCCTTCCAGAAGCGCGAGATCGACATGGCAGTTGCGGACTGGAAGTGCCGTGACGGGCTGCAGTACGACGAGAAGCAACACGACGTCTCAGTGATTGCCGAGCAGAAGTTCGTCGACGAGAACAAGGCAGCGCTGGACGCGCTCATCGCCAAGCACGGCACAAAGCAGAAGGACTAGCCGAGGTGCAGCTGCGCTCACACCGGATCCCAGCCGCGCTCGCCCAGCACGCGCTCCAGAAGAAAGGCTAGCCGCCGTGAAGATCCCCGGGTTCGGCAAGCGCTCACGCGCAACAGACCCCACCGCACGAACAGCGCTGCCTGACGGTGCGGCGGACGAGAGCAATGTGACGCCAGAAGCAGGCGTGCAGGACCCCCGAGGGGCGGCCGCACCTGAGACGACACCCCTCGCTCAGCGGTCGCGCACGCTGTCCGGGACCGCCTCGTTGCAGTCATCGCTGCTGTCGCCGTCGTGTCGCTCCTGATTGGGATCGCCGTGATGCAGTTCATCGTGTCCCCCGCCGAGCTTGCGGCTCGCACCGCGCCGCCCAAGGCCGGTCCCGTCACCGCACCGGTCGAGCTGCGGGAGATCGAGAACACCGTCGTGGCGCGCGGCGATGTGACCTACGCCGATGCGGTGAACGTCACCATCGATTCGGGCGGCGGCGAGGCGCGGCCCGTGATCACCGGCCACGTCCCCGAGAGCGGCACCGTGTTCAACGCAGGGAACGTCGCGCTTGAGGTCGCAGGCAGGCCGGTGATCGTGCTCCCAGGAGATCTCCCCGCGTACCGTTCGCTCAGCGTCGGCATGCGCGGACCCGATGTGGTTCAGCTGAAATCCGCTCTGAGCGCCATGGGCTACTGGGCTGGCGATGTCAACTCTGACACGTTCGAGTACGACACGGCCTCCGCGCTCGGCACACTGTACGAGCAGATCGGCTACACCGCTGCAGCTGGCGGTCCAGAGGCGCAGGAAGTCCTGCAGCAGGCTGAGCGTGCGGCGCGCGACGCCGGTGTGCAGCTCGCCCAGGCTCAGGCAGACCTGCAGTTGGCCATCGACAGCGGCGCAACAGACCCGATCGCCGAGCGCGCGGCCGTCACATCCGCGAACGATGCGCTGCTTGACGCGCAGCAAGCGCTTGGAACGGCACAAGAGGGCGTGCTGCCCACGCTGCCATCGAGCGAAGCGTTGTTCCTGAACGACCTCCCCCGTCGCGTCGACGATATTACGGTGAAACGTGGTGACATCCTGTCTGGATCGCCCATGACGGTCTCCGGCGCGAAGCTGACAATCATCGGCACCATCTCAAAGGAAGACGCCGATCTGCTGAGCGAGGGGCTCACCGCGACGTTCCCCGGTCCTGACGGCGAGGACCTCGTGGCAACAGTCGAGAAGATCATCGCGCCCAAGAGCGGTGGCTCGGGCAGCGGATCGGGTTCAGGCAGCGGCTCAGGCACTGACGGAGAATCCGGAGAAGGCCAGGGCGGGAGCGGTCAGGGCAGCGATTCCAGCCGCTATTCGGTGCGGCTCAGCCCGGGAGACCTCTCCCCCGAACAGATCGATGCACTCCGCGGCAACAACGTGCGCGTCAGGATCCCGGTTGCAGCAACTGACGGCGAAGTCCTTGCAGTCCCCATCGCAGCGCTGTCCGCAGGTTCGGGAGGCGAAGATCGCGTCGAGCTCCTGATCTCCAGGGGTGACGGACCAGACGCCAAAACCGAGAACATCACGGTCACGGCGGGGCTCGCGGCTGACGGCTTCGTTGAGATCAGCTCGGAGGATCCACGGATCGAACCGGGAGCGCAGGTCGTGGTCGGAGAATGAGTCGGGTCGAAGATCTCTTCGCGGACGCAGAAGAGCCCGGAAAAACGCCTGCAGAAACAGCAGCAGACGCCGGTGACACCACCCACGCAGCCGAGACTGCAGCCGGAGCGCAACCGCCGGTCCGCGGCAAGCGGCTGAGTTTCCGCCGCCGCACATCGCCAGCCGTCATGCCGGAGACGGTCGCCGGAAACCCCGACTATCCTGGCCCGATCGTTGAGCTCGAGGACGTCACCCGATTCTTCCCAGGGCCGCCTCCGGTCAACGCGCTGCGCGGTGTCGATCTCGCTGTACAGCGCGGCGACTACCTCGCCATCGTCGGCCCGTCCGGATCAGGCAAGTCGACGATGCTGAACACGCTCGGCCTGCTCGATCGGCCAAGCACTGGCCGTTTTTTGTTCGAGGGCATCGACGTCGCCAGTTTGAGTGATGATGAGCGCTCGGCACTGCGCGGCCGTGCCGTCGGTTTTGTATTCCAGTCCTTTCACCTGATGCCCACCCGCAGCACACTCGAAAACGTGATGCTCGCAGGAACCTACGCCGGCCTCACCCGCGACGAGCGCGAACCGCTCGCCCGCGCTGCGCTTGATCGCGTGGGCCTCGGTCACCGCGTCGATGCCTCACCCACCACGCTCTCCGGCGGCGAGCGACAGCGCGTGGCGATCGCCCGTGCCGTGTGCACCTCGCCTCGCCTCCTCCTCGCTGACGAACCGACCGGGAACCTCGACCGCGCGAATTCGGAGTCGATCATGCGACTGTTTTCTGAACTTGGAGAGGACGGCCTCACGATCGTCATGATTACCCACGACGCCGCAGTGGCTGCAGCGGCAGAACGCAGAGTGCGCATCAACGACGGCGAACTCTCGGAGCTTGCATGAGCGGCCAGATTTCGCTCCGCGCGCTTGTTCACGAGGCGTTCGAAGGCATCGGCTCGCGCCCGTCACGCCTGGTCATCACGCTGCTGGGCACGGTGCTCGGCATTGCCTCGCTCGTGGCCACTATCGGCTTCGCTCAGACCGCTGCAGGGCAGATCTCCCAGCAGTTCGACGCGCTTGCGGCAACGCGCGTCACCGTGGAACCAGGGTCGACACAAGGGCCTGGGGGCAAGGAGCGCGCCACTTCGCGCGTGCCCTGGGACGCGGTTGAACGGGTGACCCCGCTCGCCGGAGTGGTCGATGCCGCACTCGTCGGCAAACTCCCTGCGTCTGTGCGGGTCGAAGCGGTGCAAGTACAGGATCCGTCCGAACCGCAGAAGTCCTCACCGCCGGTCATCGCTGCCTCCCCCGATCTCCTCCGCGTTGTCAAAGGAGGACTGCAGACGGGACGCTTCTTTGATGAGGGGCACAACGAGCGCCGTGACCGCGTCGTCGTGCTCGGAGCCGAGGCCGCCAAACGGCTCGGGATCAACCGTGTCACTGGCCAACCCGCGGTCTTCGTCGACGGTCGCGCATACACGGTCATTGGCATCATCGATTCCGTCGGCACCAGGAACAATCTGCTCGACTCCGTGATCGTGCCCGTTCAGACCGCGCGATCTGAACTCGCACTCGCATCGCCGGAGAGCCTGGACATCAGAATCGATATCGGGGCCGGCCCCGTGGTGGGGCGCCAGGCGCCCATCGCGCTCAACCCGAACAGTCCTGACACGTTTAAAGTCTCGGCCCCCGCTGGATCAAGTGCGCTGCAATCGGAGGTCGAGTCGGACGTCAACGTGCTGTTTCTTGCCATCGGTATCGTCGCACTCATCGGCGGAGGAATTGGGATTGCCAACGTCACCCTCCTGTCCGTCTCCGAGCGCCGCGGTGAGATCGGGCTCCGCCGTGCTCTCGGAGCCCGCACTCGCGATATTGCGCAACAGTTCATGCTCGAGTCAGTCACGATCGGCGTACTCGGCGGGCTCATCGGCGTTGTGGTTGGCCTGTTCGCGCTGATCGGAGTCTGTCTCGTGCAAGGTTGGACACCGGTGCTCGCGCCGTGGGCAGCTCCCGTCGGTGTCGTGGTCGGCGCGCTCGTGGGGCTCATTGCCGGAGGGTACCCTGCGATGAAGGCCGCCCGGGTCGAGCCGGTCGACGCGTTGCGCGATGCCTGATCGCGTTCACACCTCGCATTCGGGCGGCTCTCACTTTGCGCGCGTAAGCTCATGCTCGGTCGTCTATCAGGGAGGAGAATCCGGGCTGTGACTGCGTTCCCCACACATCGCTCGTTCGCGAGCAGAACTGTCGCGAACCGCGCCGTGCGCACGATCGGTTTCGCTGCGGCAGTGACCGCGAGCATCCCGCTCTGCCTCACCGGGTGTGCCCCGATTGCTGACGCGTCGGTCTTCGCCGCCGAGCTCCAGGCGTCTCCCGATTCAGACCTCCTTCAGCTCCCTGAAGAGCGTGTCTACGATGTCGCCGAGACGAGCTTGATCTCCCCCGTCGGCGGATTCCTTGGACGCGCGGTCGACGCCCAGTTGCAGTCTTCAGGTTTCCTGGTGCTGAAAGACGGCGTGATCACGAACGCCCAGATCGGGCTTTCACTCGCTGAGTTCCCTGAAGCAACGTTCGAGCTCACGCAGCCGACAGTGCTGCGCCGAGCAGGCAGCTCCGCGAGCACTGTGCTGGCGATCGGCACGATTTCCGTCAACGGTGTGGAGCGACCCGGCATCAAAGTGCAGCTCACTCCGACCGAGCTCTCCGAGGACGCGGTGGAATTCGACGTTGAGTTCACGATCCCGGACAATCCGTTCCTCGCAACGGAGCGGATGCCCATCGACGAAGTGACCGCACACGTGGTGCTCAGCGCTCGCTAGCGCACCGGCTCAGCGATCCTGCGCGAGTACTCGTTCGTCCCCGTGAAGATGAGCGTTTGATGCGTCTCAGCTGCGGCTGCGGTGCCAGCTAGCCCTTCGGCCAGCGGGCACCGCACACCTCAGTTACTGATGTCGCTGCCGGGTGGTGGCGTCGTGCACCTCACCGACGAGTTCCTCGATGACGTCCTCAAGGAAGACGACGCCGAGTTCCGTTCCCGCACTGTCGTGAATCCGTGCGAGGTGAATCCCCCGCGCCTGCATCCTGGCGAGCACATCCTCCAGCTCGGTCTCCGCATGGAGCGAAACCATTTCACGGATTCGTTTCGCCGGAATGGGTTCGGCAATCCGGTCCTCGCCCAGTCGCACGAGATCCTTGATGTGAACGTACCCTTCCAGGCTGCCCTCCTGGCTGGCAATCGGGTACCGTGAGAATCCGTGCTTCGCAACTGCGGCGTCGACGTCTTCCGGTGTGGCTCCTGAGGGAAGCACCACCAAGCGGCCAGCCGGCACCAGGAGATCTTCCGCGCGCTTCGTCGTGAACTCAAACGCCGCGGTAAGCGCGCCGCTGCGATCCTCCAGCACGCCTTCGCGCGTGGAGTGGTTCACGATACTCGCGACCTCCTCCAGCGTGTAGGTGCTGTTGGTCTCCGATTTCGGCTCGACACCAAACATGCGCAGCACGCCGTTCGCGATCGCGTTGAGCGCCGCAATAATGTGCTTGAGTACCCGAGAAACCGCGACGAGCGGCGGCGCAAGCAGCAGCACAGCCTGATCGGGCACCGAGAACGCCGCGTTCTTCGGAATCATCTCACCAAAGACGACATGCAGGTAGGTGACGATCAGCAGTGTCAGCACAAACGCGGTGACACTCACGACCTGCGCGGAAAGCCCGGTCCACCCGAGCGGCCCCTCCAGCAGGTGATGGAGGGCCGGCTCGGATACATTCAAGATCAGCAGCGAGCACACCGTGATGCCGAGCTGACTCGTCGCCAGCATCAGCGTCGCATGCTCCATCGCGTAGAGCGCGGTCTTGGCGCGCTTCGAACCCGCCTCAGCGCGCGGCTCGATCTGTGAGCGACGCGCCGAAATCACGGCGAACTCCGCTCCCACGAAAAAGGCGTTGGCTACGAGCAGTACGACGAGCCACACGATTCCCATCCAGTCGCTCATCGGGCTGCCTCCTCGCTCTGGTCTGCGCTGTCGGTTGGCATCGGCACTCCCGTGTACCGCAAGCGGGCAATCCGGCGCCCCTCCATCCGCTCGACCCGCAGGGTGCCGCCGTCGGCGAGCGTCACCTCGTCCCCTGGCTCAGGAATCCGGCCAAGCTCGCGAAGCACGAAGCCGGCGACCGTGTCGTAGTCGTCGTCCTCAGGGATTTCCACTCCGGTCTGATCACGCACCTCGTCGGGGCGCAGATCCGCGGGGAACGTCATCTCCTCGGCGGTACCCACGACACCCGCAGCTGCCCGGTCATGCTCGTCGGCGACTTCACCAACGATCTCCTCGACAAGGTCCTCAAGCGTCACGATGCCGGCGGTGCCGCCATACTCGTCAACGACGATCGCGAGCTGGAAACCGCTCGTGCGCAGCGCACCGAGGAGCTGGTCGAGGCGCATCGTATCCGGGATACGCACAACCTCTTCTGCGATCGCAGCAACGGGGACCTCGCCACGTTTAGCCCGCGGGACGGCCACAGCGTGCTTGACATGGACAACACCGACGATGTCGTCGCGGTCCTCGTCGATCACCGGGAATCGGGAGTACCCAGAACGGCCTGAGAGTTCGAGCACGGCCTGTGCCGGCTCAAGTCGTTGCACACTCTCGATCTTCAGGCGGGGCGTCATGACATCGGCCGCTGTGAGCTCGGAGAAACGCAGCGTGCGCCCGAGCAGGGTCGCGGTATCGGCCTCGAGTAGGCCGGCGCTCGCGGAGTGCCGCACGAGTGAAGAAAGCTCTTCAGCCGAACGGGCGCCGGAGAGCTCTTCTTTCGGCTCGATTCCGATGCCGCGAAGCATGCCGTTCGCGCTGCCGTTGAGCACCACCACCGCAGGTTTGAACGTCGCGGTGAAGGCGCCTTGCGCGGGCATCACGAACTTGGCAGTGGCCAGGGGGCGGGCGAGTGCGAAGTTCTTCGGCACGAGCTCGCCAACGATCATGGAGAACACTGTGGCAAGTGCGATGGCGATGGGAGCGCTGATCGTGCGGCGCAGATCCTCCGGCACTCCGAGCGCCCCAAGAGGAGCGTCAAGGAAGCCGCTGATCGCGGGCTCGAGCGTGTAGCCGGCAAGCAAAGTCGTGAGGGTGATTCCGAGCTGTGCGCTCGAAAGGTGTGTCGAGGTGCGTGAGAGACCGCGAATCACTCGATCGAGGCCACGCTCCCCCGATTCCCTGCGGCGCTCAAGATCTTGACGATCGAGCGCGACCAGGGAGAACTCAGCCGCGACAAAAATGCCGGTGCCGAAGGTAAGGAGTAGGCCGATGAGAAGGAGTATCCAGTCGTTCATCTGAATCTCCCCACCAGTACGGAGGGCCGCGTGTGAACGCGGCAACTACTCGGAGGGTCTGACGGTCTTCCAGGGCCTGCATCCATAGTTTTCCGATTTTACCACTGCGTTCTGGGAAAGCTCCACGGAGCGATGCCGCGAGTTCACCGTGAAAGGCGTAGGCTGGTGTGTGGTACGGCTACGGTGCTGAACCCCGCCCCAGGAAACATGCCACAGAGTTGGCACGACCGAGAGGATGTTGCTTTGGCAGAGCGCACGGAGGCCGCCGATCAGGCAGGCCCCGCAGAAGATTTTGGCGCAAATGCTTGGCTAGTCGACGAACTGTGGAAGCAGTTCCAGGTCGACAAGAATTCGGTTGACCAATCTTGGTGGCCGGTACTGGAGCGGTACGGCGCAACCGCACCCTCCAGCCAGAGCGTTTCAACGGGCACAGCGACACCACACGGTGCCGTACCGGGCAGTGTGGCCCCGGGCGTCGCGGCCCAGAACCCGCCAGCAGCTTCGCCAGCTTCCCCGGCAGTGCCAGCAGCGGCGACGGGGCCGGCAACCACGCCGATCACCACGCCGGCGCAGCCTGCGCGCACCACGAACGCTGCGCCACGCACAGCCCCCATCCCTGCCGATGCCCCGCGCACAGCACCGGCGGCTGCGACCGCAGCAGGCGCCGATACCGCCGAAGACGTGGTGACTCCGCTCAAGGGGATGGCGCGCACGCTCTCGAAGAACATGGACCAGAGCCTCACGGTTCCGACCGCCACGAGCGTTCGCACGATCCCAGCAAAGCTGCTGATTGACAACCGCATCGTGATCAACAACCACCTCAGGCGCAGCCGCGGTGGCAAGGTGTCGTTCACACACCTGATCGGCTGGGCACTGATCCAGACGCTCAAGGCGTTCCCCAGCCAGAACGTGGCCTACACCGAGGTCGATGGCAAACCATCTGTGCTCGTGCCCGCGCACGTGGGCCTCGGCATCGCCATCGATCTGCCTAAGCCGGACGGCTCTCGCTCACTGATGGTGCCCGCGGTGAAGCGCGCGGAGACGCTTGACTTCAACGAGTACCTCGCAGCGTACGAGGACCTGGTGAAACGCGCCCGTGGCGGCAAGCTCGCCGCAGGCGACTTCCAGGGTGGCACGGTCTCGCTCACCAACCCGGGTGGTATCGGTACCGTGCACTCGGTTCCCCGCCTCATGGCTGGCCAGGGGTGCATCATTGGTGCAGGCGCGCTGGAGTACCCCGCAGAATTCCAGGGCGCTTCGGAAGATGTGCTGACCCGCCTTGGCATCTCAAAGACGATCACGCTCACAAGCACCTACGATCACCGCGTGATCCAGGGCGCCGGATCGGGCGAGTTCCTGAAGCTCGTGCACGAACGCCTCACGGGTGGGCACAACTTCTATGAGGAGATCTTCGCCGCGCTCCGTATCCCATATAAGCCGGTGCAGTGGGCGTCCGACATTCACGTCGATATCTCAGGCGCCATCGACAAGGAAGCGCGCGTCCAGGAGCTCATCAATTCCTTCCGCGTGCGCGGCCATCTCATGGCCGACACCGATCCACTCGAGTACGTGCAGCGCACGCACCCTGACCTCGAGATCGAATCCCACGGGCTGACCTTCTGGGATCTGGATCGCGAGTTCGTCACCGGCGGCATCGGGGGCAAGCGCAGCATGCTGCTGCGCGATATTCTTGGAGTGCTGCGTGACTCGTACTGCCGCAAGATCGGCATCGAGTACATGCACATTCAGGATCCCGCGCAGCGCCTGTGGCTGCGCGAGCAACTTGAGGTCAACTACGCGAAGCCCAGTCGGGACGAGCAAATGCGCATTCTCGAAAAGCTGAACGAGGCTGAGGCATTCGAGACCTTCTTGCAGACCAAGTACGTGGGTCAGAAGCGCTTCAGCTTGGAGGGCGGCGAGTCTGTCATTCCGCTGCTCGACGCGATGCTGATTGATGCAGCAGAGGATGGCGTCGACAGCGTCGACATCGGTATGGCCCACCGCGGCCGGCTCAACGTACTCTCAAATATCGCTGGCAAGACGTACGGCCAGATCTTCCGCGAGTTCGAGGGCACACAGTCGTCGAAGGCGGGCTCGGGCGATGTGAAGTACCACCTGGGGACCTCGGGCGTCTTCACCGCACCGAACGGCACACAGGTGCCGATCCATCTTGCAGCGAACCCTTCCCACTTGGAGACTGTCGACGGTGTGCTCGAGGGCATTGTCCGCGCGAAGCAGGATCTGAAGCCGATTGGCTCGTTCACCACACTGCCGATCTTGGTGCACGGCGACGCAGCGATGGCCGGTCAGGGCATTGTCTACGAGATCATGCAGATGTCGCAGCTGCGGGGCTACCGCACCGGCGGCACGATCCACATCATCATCAATAACCAAGTCGGCTTCACGACGTTGCCGCTTGATTCCCGGTCCGCGGTCTATTCGTCGGACATCGGCAAAGTTGTCCAGGCGCCGATCTTCCACGTCAACGGTGATGATCCCGAGTCCGTCGTGCGCGTGGCGAAGCTCGCGTATGAGTTCCGTCAGCGGTTCCACATCGACGTCATCATCGATCTGATCTGCTACCGCCGTCGCGGCCACAACGAGGGCGACGATCCCTCGATGACACAGCCGCTGATGACCGATCTGATCGAGGCCAAGCGTTCGACGCGTCGGCTGTACACCAGTGCACTCGTTGGCCGTGGAGATATCTCTGAAGAAGAGTACGAGAAGGCGAAGCAGGACTTCCAGGATCGCCTGGAGCTTGCGTTCCAAGAGACCCACGCGGCGCAGACCGGAGCGATTCCGATCATTGATCAGAGCGGGATCGGCGAAATCGCGGAGGTCGGTGGCCCCGGCCCCGCGCCGCTCGAGACCGCGGTGGATCGCAGCGTCGTCGAGCGCATCGGAGATGCGCACGCAAACAAGCCCGCTGGCTTCACCGTGCACCAGAAACTGCAGCAGTTGCTGAACAAGCGCATGGAGATGAGCCGCTCCGGAGGCATCGACTGGGGCTTTGGCGAGCTCCTGGCGCTCGGCTCCCTCTTGATGGAGGGCACCGCGGTGCGCTTCGCTGGTCAGGACGCACGCCGCGGCACCTTTGCGCAGCGGCACGCGGTGTTCCATGACCGGGCAAATGGCCAGGAGTGGATCCCGCTACTCAACCTCTCCGAGGAGCAGGCTCGATTCTGGATCTACGACTCACTGCTCTCGGAGTATGCGGCGCTCGCCTATGAGTACGGCTATTCGCTCCAGCGCGAAGATGCACTCGTGCTGTGGGAAGCGCAGTTCGGTGACTTCGCGAACACGGCGCAGGCCGTGGTCGACGAGTACATCGCTGCTGCTGAGCAGAAGTGGGGTCAGCGTTCCTCCGTGGTCATGCTGCTCCCGCACGGCTACGAAGGACAGGGGCCGGATCACTCCTCAGCGCGTATCGAGCGCTATCTGCAGCTCTGCGCAGAAGACAACATGATCGTGGCTCGCCCATCGACGCCGGCGAACTACTTCCACCTGCTCCGCCGACAGGCCTACGCACGTCCGCGAAAGCCGCTCATCGTGTTCACCCCCAAGTCGATGCTGCGTCTGCGCGGCGCAACCTCGAGCGTCGAGGACTTCACGACGGGCCACTTCGAGCCAGTGCTCGATGATCCACACGTGACGGACGCGTCGAAGGTCGAGCGCGTGTTGCTCGTCTCGGGCAAGGTCTACTACGACCTCCGGGTCGCACTCGACAAGAACCCGGACCCCCGGATTGCACTCGTCCGCGTCGAACAGTTCTACCCCATGCCGCTCGTCGAGTTCGGCCGTATCCTCACCCAGTACTCCGGTTCGGAGCTCGTGTGGGTACAAGACGAACCGGAGAACCAGGGTGCATGGCCGTTCATCTCGCTCGAGCTGTCGAAGCACCTCGCGAACGATCGCATCCGCGTGGTGTCGCGTGCTGCGTCCGCCGCTCCGTCGACAGGCTCGGCGAAGGTGCACGCAGTTGAGCAGGAGACGTTGATCTCCACTGCGCTCAGGTTCGAAGACTAAGCACACGACTACAACGGCTCGTCAGCCGGATCCGCAGGGATCCAGCTGACGAGCCGTTGTGTAAGCGGCGCCATGCAGCAGAGAACAGCCGCGCTCTGGCGTCACCCCGCTACACCGTTGTGAAGACCTTACTGGTGATGCGCCAGACACCGTCACGACGGAGCAGCCCGAAGTGGTTGCGAAAGTCGGAACCGAGGAAGCCGCGCTCATCGAGAATGGCGTGCGCAATATCACCCGTCACGATGATGTCGTGAATGTCAGCGCTGTACTCGGCACCGGCAGGCGCAGCTGCCGCGACGACGTTCGCTGCGAATTCGGCGCCCGTCATCGTCGTGTACGTCGGACCAAGGTAGCCCCACATCACCGCGTGCGCGTCAAATGCAGCGGCGACCGCTGCAGGATCTGCCGCGACGCAACCATCGACGTAACGCTGGACCGCTGCTCTCACTTCTTCGTGCATAGCCTCAGGCTAGCCCGGTATTCTCCGCATGGCGAAACTCAGCGCGCAGAGAAAACCCCTGTTCGCGCTAGGTCAACATCGGAGGCATCCCCGGGTGCATCGCCCGCGCTGGGGAGGCCGCTGCCGTCCTAGCTCCTCCGCCAACTCAGCCCTGCGAGGCACAGCGCGATACACGCAATCCCTGCGAGCCCGAGCACCCCGAGCCGCTCTCCCACAATCCACCAGGCGAGCACGGCCGCGACGGCCGGCTCGGCGAGCGTGAGCGCCGTTGCGGTCTTCGCTGACACCGTGCGCAGGCCCATACCAAACCAGAGGTACCCGAGGAACATTGGCACCAGTGCCATATAGACCCCCACAGCGAGGTTTCGCGAGTCGGTCAGGAACACGCCTCCGCTCACAATGAGCACCGGCACGAGCAGCAGACCGCCGATCCCGAACACGCTTCCCATAGCCGCACGGGATCCCGCGCCGGCACCCATGAGTCGCCGCGCCACCCAGGTGTAGAGCGCATAGGTGGCGCCTGCGATGAGCGCGAGCCCCACTCCGAGCGGAACATCACCACTGCTCCGCCCCGCTGCGCCATCAATCGTGAGCAGCACCGTGCCCGCCAACCCGAGTCCCGCGCTCACGAGCCACTGTGTGCCGAGCGGACTCCTATCAATCACCCGCTCAAGGATCGCCGCGAAGAGCGGCCCGGAAGCAAGCGCGACCACAGTCCCGACGGCCACACCCGCGAGGTGCATCCCCGCATAGAACGCGAGTGGATAGATCGCGACCGACACCGCACCGAGCAACACCAGCACGGGGTGTGCGCGCAGAATTACGGCGTCGCGCCGGAGGGCGCGCACTGCGACCGCGGCCTGAAGCAGTCCACCCACTCCCATCGCCGCTGCACCAATGGCGATCGGCCCGGCGCTCGGCGCAAAGGTCGCCGCGGTTCCGGTCGTGCCCCACAGCACAGCCGCGGCAAGTACGAGCAGTGCACCGCCCGGGGAACTGGTGTTCTGCTGGGCCCCCTCCACGCTGCTTCTCATTCCACTATTCTACGGGCCGGTTTCGGTATACCATGTCACACAATACTGCGTACATCCACCGGCCCACACGGGGCGTGCGCTCATCGAGGAGGCCCCACCGCATGATCGCACTCAGCACGGACACGGACGCGCCATCTGCGGCTCTCACAATCACCACATCTGACTATCACACAGCGGGCGAGCCATTCCGGATCGTGCACGGCGATGCCCCCGTGCCGCAGGGCGCCACCGTCGCAGAGCGGCGCGTTGCGGCACAGCACAACGCGGCTGACGCAGATCGGATCCGGCAGTTCCTCTGTCAGGAGCCCCGTGGACACGCGGACATGTACGGCGGCTTTATTGTGCCGGCCAACGATTCAGGCGCACACTTCGGCGTGTTGTTCTGGCACAAAGATGGCTTCTCGACCGCCTGCGGCCACGGCACCATCGCGCTTGGCGTGTGGGCCACCGATACCGGCCTCGTTGCATCTGACCCCAATGGGGTCACCGAGGTGCGGATTGACGTGCCATCGGGAAGAGTTGCCGCGTTCGTTGAGCGTCGCAACTGGACACTCGTGCGGGCCACGTTCCGCAACGTTCCCTCACACGTCATCGCGCGCGGGATCCCGGTCGCGACGAGCAGAGGCGACGTGCGGGCCGATCTGAGCTTCAGCGGGGCAATCTACGCGTCGGTGCGCGCTGCGGACCTGGGGCTCAGCGTGAGTCCCGCACACTACACGGAACTGATCGCGGCCGGGCGCGAGATCAAGGCCGCGCTGACCCACACTGCTGCAGCACAGCACGCCGCTGACTCCCGCCTCTCGGGAGTGTACGGAACCATCCTCTGGGAAGACCTCGGCACGGGGCACACCCCCGCCAGCCCCGTTCGCTCTCGCCAACGCAACGTTACCGTCTTTGCCGACGGCGAGGTCGACCGCTCCCCTGCGGCTCGGGCACCGGTGCACGGGTCGCACTCTTGGCGGCCGACGGCACGCTCCCACACGGGGCGACCCTCGAGCACCGCTCGATCGTCGACACGGTTTTTCACGCGCGCTGGGAGCCCGCAACAACCACGACTTCCCCTTCGTCTTCGTCTTCGTCTTCGCCAATCATTCCGGAGGTCACTGGCACGGCCTTCCACACCGGGGAACACCAGTTCGTTCTCGATCCAAACGATCCGGTGGGCCTAGGCTTCGTGCTCCGATAGCCCACCTCATTGCAGGCGCACGGCACCTTTGCTACAGTGTGCAATGTCACACGTTATATCGATGATTCTCGCACGCTGGCCCACCAGAAAGGACCATCACCGATGACCACTCAGAAACCATGGCACGGAGTCATCGTCGCCTCCGCGCTCCCGTTCACCGAGGACCTCGCAGTCGACTACGACCGATTTGCTGATCATGTCCAATTCCTTGCAGACAACGGCTGCGATGGTATTGCCCCGAACGGCTCCCTCGGCGAGTACCAGAACCTCACAGCTGAGGAACGCGCCAAAGTCATTGAGGTCGCCGTTGACGCTGCGCCAGCCGGTTTCTCCGTCATGGCAGGATGCGGTGCGTACGGCGCCCTTGAATCACTGCGCTGGGCCGAGCAGGCTGCCGCTGCCGGCGCCGATTGCGTGATGCTGCTCCCCCCGAACACGTATCGGGCGAACCGCGAGCAGGTGAAGCACCACTATGCGACGGTGGCCCAGGCGGGGCTCCCCATCGTGGGGTACAACAACCCGATCGACACGAAAGTCGACCTGATCCCGGATCTCATCGCGGAGATCCACGAGGCAGGCCACATGGTGGGCGTGAAGGAATTTACCGGTGATCCGCGCCGAATCTACGAAATCAAAGAACTCGCGCCGGACATCGACATCCTTATCGGCACCGACGACAGCGTGCTCGAAGTCGGCATCGCCGGCGCGGTCGGCTGGGTCGCAGGCTACCCCAACGCAATTCCCCGCTCCACAGTCGAGCTCTACCGACTCTGCACCTCTGGGAACGTCCAGGATCTCGAGCGCGCACAGGTGATCTACCGTGATCTCCACAAGCTGCTGCGCTGGGATACGAAAACCGAGTTCGTCG
This sequence comes from Leucobacter luti, assembly GCF_019464495.1. Taxonomy (NCBI): domain Bacteria; kingdom Bacillati; phylum Actinomycetota; class Actinomycetes; order Micrococcales; family Microbacteriaceae; genus Leucobacter; species Leucobacter luti. The sequence goes on from NZ_CP080492.1 coordinate 1,049,148, forward strand.
AGTCAATCAAGCTGTCGATGGATGTCATCGGACGCTACGGCGGTCCGAGTCGGCCCCCGCGGCTGCCCCTGCCGCAAGCAATTGCAGACCGCATCGTTGCCGACACCGTAGAGGCTGTGGCAAAAGGCTACGCTCAGTAGCGTTGGCCGCAGGCTGAGCCGAAAGGAGACCGATGCGCACCTCGAACGTCTATCACGCCGTCGACTCGCACACCGAGGGAATGCCCACGCGCGTCATTACCGGCGGGGTTGGCGTATTTCCAGGTCACACCATGGCGGAGCGGCGTGCCTGGTTCCTTGCGAACCGCGATGAGCTGCGACAGCTCCTGATGTTCGAACCGCGCGGTCACGCCGCCATGAGCGGCGCGATCCTGCAGCCGCCTACCCGGCAGGACGCTGACTGGGGCGTGTTGTACATCGAGGTCTCCGGCTGTCTCCCGATGTGCGGCCACGGCACGATCGGGGTCGCAACGGTGCTCGTGGAGACCGGCATGGTGGACGTCACCGAGCCTGTCACCACCATCCGGCTCGATACACCAGCCGGCCTGGTCGTGGCCGAGGTCGCGGTGGCCGACGGCCGGGCCGAGCGGGTCACGATCACAAACGTGCCGTCGTTCGTGGAACGCCTCGATGCCAGCGTCGCGGTGCCGGGCATCGGCACGGTACCCTACGATCTCGCCTTCGGCGGCAACTTTTACGCGATCGTGCGGCTCACAGAGCTCGGGATCGAGTTTCGGGCCGACCGCAGCAACCAACAGGAGCTCCTCGACGCTGGTCTCGCCATCATGGCGGCAATCAACGCAGCGGATGAGCCGGTCCACCCGGAGCGCACCGATATCCGCGGGTGCCACCATGTTTATCTCGAAGCGCCCGGATCCACCGCAGCGCACTCGAGGCACGCGATGGCAATCTTTCCCGGCTGGTTTGACCGCTCACCGTGCGGCACCGGGACGAGTGCGCGGATGGCGCAGCTCTACGCGCGAGGCGAACTCTCGCTCCAGCAGGAGTTCATCAACGAGTCGTATATCGGCTCGCGTTTCACCGGTCGGTTGATCTCCGAGACCGAGGTCGCGGGTCGGCAGGCAGTGATCCCCACCATTACCGGCCGGGCCTGGCTCACCGGTACTGCGCAGTACTTCCTCGATCCGAGCGATCCGTTTCCACAGGGGTTCTTACTGTGACGTCACTCCCATATCTTGATGCCGACGAGATCCGCTCGGCACTCCCGTACACCACGGCGATCGCAGCCATCACTGCGGGGCTTCGCTCGGGCGTCGACCCTGAGTGTGACAGCCCGCGCCTGTTCAGTGCGGCCCCAGGGGGAGAATTCCTGTTGATGCCAGCGCAAGGCAGCGAGTTCAGCGGGGTGAAGGCGCTCACCGTTGCACCACAGAACCCCGCGCGCAACCTTGCGAAGATCCAGGGCGTCTACATCCTGTACTCCTCAGACACGCTCGCGCCCGTCGCAGTGTTGGAGGGCGCGAGCCTCACCGCGATCCGCACCCCAGCGGTCACGCTCACCGCGGTGAGCCACCTCGCCGCGGCAGCGCCGGGCCTCACGCCACAGGCACCGCTCGTACTCGTCTACGGTGCCGGCGTGCAGGCCGCAGGGCACATCCGAGCCGCACGAGCCGTATTTCCCGCAGCCCGCTTCGCCGTGATCGGCCGTAGCCCAGAGCGGGTCACGGCCCTCTGCGCCGAGTTTCCGAAGCTTGACATCGCGGACTACGGAGCGATGCCGGAAACCGCGGTCAGCGCAGCCGACATCATCCTGTGCACCACCAGCGCCTGCGCTCCCCTCTTCGATGGCTCCCTCGTGCGCGAGACCGCCATCGTCGCTGCCGTCGGAACGCACGGCCGCGATCTGCGGGAGGTTGACGATGTGCTCGTGCGGCGCTCCGACGTCGTCGTCGAGGGCCGCGCCTCTGCTGCCCGGGAGAACGGCAACCTTGCGACGGCGCTCACCGAGGCAGACTGGGCCGCACCAACCGCCCCACGAAACCTGCGCGAGCTGGTCTCAGGCGAAGTGACACGCCGCACCGGACGACCGGCTTTGTATACCGGAGTCGGAATGTCGTGGGAAGATCTGATCTGTGCGGCTGCCGTATTCTCCGCGGCCGAGCAGAGCACCCGTCGCTGAGGAGCACCCATGTCAACGCACCCACACACCCCGGAACCCGTGTCGCCGTGGACGCCACTGGAGCGGCCGCTGAACCTCCGCGAGACGGTACTTGAGCAGCTCCGTACCGCCATCATCACCGGCCGGCTCGCCGAGGGAGAAGTGGTGTCAGCTCCCTCGCTCGGCCAGGCGCTTGGCGTCTCGGCGACCCCGGTGAGAGAGGCCATGATGGACCTCGCACGCGAGGGGCTCGTCGAGACGATCAAGAACAAGGGCTTCCGAGTGACGCGGATGAGCCCCAGCGATCTGCAGGATCTCACTCAAATTCGACTGCTGCTGGAACCGCCTGCCATGCAGTACGTTGTCGGCAATATTCCCGCGGAGATCCGCGCGGAGCTTGATGCCCTTGCGGCGGAGTGCGTGCGAGCGGCCGAGCGCGAAGATCTGGAAGAGTACCTCCGAACGGACCGCGAGTTCCACGCACTTCTGCTCGCGAGAACGGGAAACCCGCAACTCGTGGAACTGGCCACCTCGCTGCGCACGCGGACTCGGCTCTACGGGATCGCCACGCTGGCGCGCGAGGGCAAGCTTGGCGACTCGGCCAGAGAGCACCAGCGGCTGCTCGAGGTGCTCGGGGAGGACGACGGCGACGCTGCCGAGGCACTGTTGCGAGAACACATCGGCCACGCGAGCTCACTCTGGGCTACCGGAGAGTCAGCCTCAGCCACCGATGCGACCGGCACTTCGGATGGATCCGCGGTGACATGACCCGCAGCTCCGACGTTCTCATCATTGGTGCTGGCATCATCGGAGCTGCCACCGCCTATTTCGCCGCGCGCGCTGGCTTGCGAGTCACGATACTCGAACGGGATCTGCCTGCCGGCGGAACGACGTCGCGCTGCGAGGGGAACATCCTCGTCTCCGACAAGGAGCTCGGGCCGGAGTTGGAACTCACCCAGTACTCGCTCAGTATCTGGAAAGGCGAGCTCGCTGAGCACGCCGCGCTGTGGGAATTTCAAGCAAAGGGCGGGATCATCGTCGCATCCCACGAGAGCAGTCTGGCCTCGCTTGAGCGTGTTTCGAGCGCGCAGCGCAGCTCCGGAATTGCCTCTGAACGGCTTGATCCTGCGGCGCTACGTGAGCGTGAGCCGTTCGTGACCGAGCGCGCGTTGGGGGCTGCGTTCTACCCTGAGGACAGCCAGGTGCAGCCCATACTCGCCGCGGCCCAACTACTGCGATTGGCCCGTGACGCGGGAGCACAACTCGTCACCAGAGCACCAGTGACTGCGCTCCTGCGCTCGGGGGATCGGGTGACCGGGGCCCGCACGCCGCGCGGAGACTTCAGCGCGGCACACACCGTCAACGCCACAGGCACCTGGGCCAGCGAGATTGGCGCTATGGCGGGCGTTTCCGTGCCAGTGCTCCCCCGCCGCGGCTTCGTGCTCGTCACTGAGCCGCTGCCGCCGATGGTGCGCCACAAGGTCTACGCCGCTGAGTACGTCGACAACGTTGGGAGCTCAGACGAGGGCCTGCAGGCCTCACCCGTGGTCGAAGGCACACCAGCTGGCACCATTCTGATCGGTTCGAGCCGCGAGCGCGTTGGCTTTGATGACCGTGTGAGCCAGACTGCGCTACGGACAATCGCGCAGAACGCGATCGAGCTCTTCCCGTTCCTCGAGCGAACCAGAATCCTCCGCCACTACCACGGGTTCCGCCCCTACTGTCCTGACCATCTGCCGGTCATCGGGCACGATCCGCGCGCCCCCGGGCTCTGGCATGCAGCTGGCCACGAGGGTGCCGGGATCGGGTTGTCCGCTGGAACCGGCAAGCTCCTGGCTCAGGCACTGAGCGGTGCTGAGCCAGAGCTCCCGCTGTTCCCGTTTCGACCGCAGCGCTTCAGCGAGGAGGCCCCAGCATGAACCGAGTTCACGAGTCGGCGCGCACACCACAGGATCAGACTGAACAGGGGGAGTTGCAGACAGCGGCGACGCAGCCGGCACAGGGGGAACAGCAGACACAACAGGCACACGGGGAACAGCCAATGCAGCCAGCTGCCACGTTCAACGGCGCACCGCTCACCGCGGCACCCGGCGCCACGATCGCGGCAGCCCTCATTGGCTCAGGCCGCCAGAGCTGGCGCACCACGCGCGGTGGTGCAGCACGCGGCCTGTTCTGCGGGATTGGCGTCTGCTTCGACTGCATCGTCACCATCGACGGCGAGAGCGGCCAGCGCGCGTGCATGATCCCGCTCGCCAACGGGATGACCATCACGAGTGCAGACGCATGAACGCGGCACTGCACTCGCCCCGCGGCACCGCGGTGGATCGCAGCTCGCACTTCGACGTGGCGATTGTGGGCGCCGGGCCGGCCGGGCTCGCCGCAGCGCAGTCCGCACTCGCCGCTGGCGTCAGCGTCTGCATCATCGACTCCGGGGTGCAACCGGGTGGGCAATTCTGGCGACACCGTTCGGAGGCAGCCGGGGTGCCCGATGACGGCGCGCTCCACCACGGCTGGGCCGAGTATCAGGAACTGCGCGCGGACTTTGATCGCGGGCGCGCGAGCGGGCGACTGACGCATTTTCCGGGCACGAGTGTGTGGCAGGCGCGGCGCTTGGAGCGCCGTTTCGCACTCTCCACGACCCCGGTTGCTGGTACGACTCCAGAGGCTCCGGCGCAGGTCACCGCCACCAGCCTGATTCTCGCGACCGGGGGCTATGACCGGCAACTTCCGGTGCCGGGCTGGGAGCTGCCCGGCGTATATGCAGCCGGTGGCATTCAGTCATTCATGAAGCAAAACGGGAGCCTGCCCGGCGCGCGCTTTGTGATCGCGGGCACTGGCCCGTTTCTCCTCCCGGTCGCGGCCGGAATCTCGCGGTCCGGTGGCACTGTTGCCGCGGTCTGCGAGGCCACCGACCTTACCGGCTGGCTGCCGCGCGCTCACCGCGCGGCAGCGGTTCCCACCAAGGGCGTCGAGGGAGCCGCCTACGTCGGCACCTTCCTCCGACACCGCATCCCCTATCGCCGCCGCACAGTCATCACCGAGATCATCGGCACCGACCGAGTCACGGCCGTGCGCACGGCGCGAGTCGACCGCGCGGGGCGCCCAGTGCCGGGTTCCGAACGGGTGATCGACGGCGTCGATGCCGTCGGCCTGGGGTGGGGCTTCACTCCGCAGATGGAGCTCCCCGTGCAACTTGGCGTCGAAACGCGAGTGGATCTTGACGGCTCACTCGTCGCGGTGGTGGACGCGGCACAGCGCTCCTCAGTGCCCGGCCTCCTCATCGCTGGCGAGCTCACCGGGGTCGGCGGTGCGACGCTCGCGGTGCTTGAGGGCCGGATCGCGGGTCGCGTCGCAGCGGGAAGTGGTGCGGCTCGGGTACGAGCGGCTTCGACCTCAGAATTGCGCGCGATTCGCCGCCACCGCGCGTTCGCGGCGGCGATGCACCTCGCACACCCAGTGCCAGCCGGCTGGGAGGACCTCGTCTGCGACGACACGCTCGTGTGCCGCTGCGAAGAAGTCACCGCGGGGTCGTTGCGGCATGCCCGCGACGAGCTGGCGAGCGATGATTCTCGCAGCCAGAAAGGCATCACCCGCGCTGGCATGGGCTGGTGTCAGGGGCGCGTCTGCGGCTTCGCGGTCTCCTGTCTCGCCGGGGGCAGCTCCACGCCGAGCGCTGCCTCGCTCACCCAGAACGCGCACCGCCCGGTGGCTCAGCCGCTGCCCCTTGGAGCGCTACGCATGCTGGCAGACGAGCCCTCACCTCGCCCCGCGAAATGAGCGCCCCGCGATATGAGCGCGCCGCAAGCTCGATAATCTCGCGAGCCTGCAGCGCGCCCGTTGCACCGGTTCGAGGATCGAGCACGGCAGCGCGCTCGGAGAGTTCCGTGAGCAGCATCTGCTGTCTGCTCGACCAGGATTGGTCCGAGGCGATCACGCACCGACGGACTCTGCAATCACGCTCCCAGATACGCCTCAATCACCCGCGGATCCGCCGCAAGCTCCGCGGCGGGCCCGGCCATGGTCACCCGCCCCGATTCGAGCACATACGCCCGATCAGCAATTTTGAGGGCTGCCCGAGCGTTCTGTTCGACGAGCAGCACCGTGGTGCCCTCGCTATTGACCGCACGAATGATGTCCATCACTTGTTTCACGATGAGCGGCGCGAGGCCCATCGAGGGTTCATCGAGCAAGAGCAGCTGTGGGCCACCGACGAGCGCCCGACCAAGCGCGAGCATCTGCTGCTCGCCGCCTGAGAGAGTGCCGCCCTGCTGCTCGCGACGCTCAGCGAGTCGTGGCATCAGCTCGTACGCGTGAGCCGCGCGCTCGGCGATCAGCTTCTGGTCTTTCACGAGGTAGCCGCCAAGTAGGAGGTTTTCGTGCACGGAAAGCGTCGAGAAGATCCGTCTCCCCTCTGGGATGTGGATCAGGCCGGCACCGACGATGTCCCATGGCTGCAGCTTCGCAAGGTTCTTGCCACCCCAGGTGATGGTGCCACTCTTCGCACGAACCAAGCCGGAGATGAGCGAGAGCGTCGACGTCTTGCCTGCTCCGTTGTTGCCAAGGAGCGAGACGATTTCGCCCTCGCGCACCTCGATACTGAGGTCACGCAACGCGTGCACGCGGTTGTAGTACAGCTCGACGTTCTCGAGGTTAAGACTGCTCATGCTTCTTCCTCCCCCAGGTAGGCGGCAATGACCACCGGATCCTGTTTCACCTGTTCCGGTGTTCCCTCTGCGATCTCTTTGCCGTAATTCAGCACCACAATGCGTTCAGAAACCTGCATCACGAGCCCCATGTCATGTTCGATCAGCACAATGCTGACTCCGAGGTCGCGAATGCGACGAATCAGCGCCATGAGTTCGTTCTTCTCCGAGTGGTTCAGGCCAGCGCCCGGTTCGTCGAGCAGCAGCAGTCTCGGTTGCGTTGCGAGGGCTCGGGCGATCTCGACTCGACGCTGTTCCCCATAGGGCAACTGCGTCACGAGCAGTTCGTCGTCTGCCCGGAAACCTACGAAGTCAAGCCAGCCACGTGCGTCTTCGGTGCACTGCGCCTCGCTGCGTGTGTACCGTGGCGTGTGCAGCATCGCATCGAAGACGTTCTGCCCGAGGTGCGAGTGCATGCCTGTTTTCACGTTGTCGAGCACTGTCATATCGCTGAACAAGCGGACGTTCTGGAAAGTACGAGCCATGCCGCGTTCCGTGATCGCCGAGGGCTTCTTTCGTGTCACTTCCTCCCCAGCGAAGACCACGCTGCCTTCGTTCGGGCGATAGAAGCCGGAGATACAGTTAAAGGCGCTCGTTTTCCCAGCGCCGTTCGGGCCGATCACGGAGACGATTTCTCCCTCGTGTACCTCGAAGCTCAGGCCAGCGACGGCCTTGATTCCACCGAATGACACCGCGAGCTCCCGCACCGAGAGCAGCGCCTCGCCACGCCCCTCCGGTCGCAGCCCCGGTGCCGCCACGGGTGACTGTCCCTGCGCCTCATTCATCGCCGTTCCTCCTCAATGTCTGGCCCAGCGGTTTCTCCGGCGACCTCGATGGCCTCGGTGGCGGGTACCTCGGGGATGGTTCGCTTCTTGAGGAACGGCAGCACCGCGTTTGCCGGCCAGATTCCTTTCGGACGGAAGATCATGGCGACCACGAGTAGAACGCCAAAGATCAGGAAGCGCCACTCCGAGAATTCGCGCAGCAGCTCAGGAGCGAGTGAGACGAACAGCGCGCCGATGATGACGCCCGGAGTCGATCCCATGCCACCGAGCACGACAGCCATCAGCACGAGCGCTGAGTAGAGGAACTCGAAGCTGTTGGGCGAGATTGCACTCAAGTGCCCTGCCATGAGGGTGCCAGCGAAGCCGCCCCACACGGCACCGATGATGTAGGCGGCGAGCTTCGTCTTGTACCCATTGATCCCCATCGCCTCGCTGACATCCTCGTCGTCACGCACCGACTTCCACGCGCGGCCGAGTTTGCCCCGCCCGAGCCGGGACACGGCCACCACGGCGAGGCCGATACCGACGAAGAGCACGAAGTAGTAGAACAGGATCTTCGGGCCGAAGTGCACGCCGAAAAGTTCGAGTCCGTCTGCGAAAGACCAGCCGAAGAACGACCAGGTCGGGATGCCGTGGATGCCGCTTGGGCCACCCGTGACTTGCAAGTTGTTGGCGGTGATTCTGATGATCTCCCCGAACCCAAGGGTCACGATCGCGAGGTAGTCGCTGCGCAGCCGCAGCGTTGGCCCTCCAATCACGACCCCTGCGATGATGCAGGCCAGCACGACGATCGGAATCGTCTCGAGCATCGAGAAGCCGAACTGTGTGGTGAGAATCCCGCTCGTGTACGCCCCCACCGCCATGAAGGCGATGTAGCCGAGATCGAGGAGCCCGGCGTAGCCGACGACAACGTTGAGCCCCATGGCGAGCACGATATAGATCATGGCGGAGGTCAGGATCGAGATCATGTACGGCGTCGCCGTAATGAACGGGAGCACTGCTGCCCCGATGAAGAGGAGCAGGCCAACGAGCTTCATGAAGCGCTCGGGTGCGAGTATCCCGGTGACCGCGGGCGGCCGCTCGATATAGGGCTTCGGAACCCGCAGCTGATGTTTTTGGAGTCGTGCCATGATCAGACCCTTTCCACCACGCGCTCGCCGAGTATCCCCGTTGGCCGGAAGACCAGGAAGAGAATCAGGAAGCCAAATGCGAAGACGTCGCGCCACTGGCCACCAAGCCAGTGGGTGCCGAAAGATTCGAGGAGCCCGAGCACGAGGCCGCCGAGCATCGCTCCGTAGAGGTTGCCGATGCCGCCGATCACAGCGGCAGTGAAGGCCTTGAGGCCAATCACGAATCCCATGAGGAAGTCAATCGTGCCGTAATAGGCCGCCGCCATGACCCCGGCGGCTCCCGCGAGTGCCGAGCCGATGAAAAAGGTGCGCGAGATGACGCGGTTCACATTGACCCCCATGAGCAGGGAAGCCTTCTGATCCAGCGCGATGGCGCGCATCGCACGTCCCTCTCGGGAGTGCATAATGTAGCGCTGCAGGAAGAACATCAGCAGCGCTGCCACGAGCATGAGCACGAGTTGCGGCATCGTGATCCGCGCGCCCAAGACCTCGATCGGGGCTCCTGCGAGCCGGATCGGGAACACGAGCGGGCTCGCCCCGAAGATTTGCCGCACCGCATACTCGAGGGTGAAGGACACACCGACCGCGGTGATGAGCGCAGCGAGCCGGGGACTCGTGCGAAGTGGACGGTAGGCCACTCGCTCGATCATCACACCGATGCCGCCGGTGAGCAGCATCGTGATGAGGAGCACGAGCAGCAGGATCGGTATCGACCCGAGGCCGAACAATCCGGTCGCGCCGCCAAGGATCACGAACGCGAGGAAGGATCCCAACATATAGAGGTCGCCGTGGGCGAAGTTGAGCAATTTGATGATCCCGTAGACCATGCTGTAGCCGAGCGCGACGAGCGCGTAGAACGACCCGACGAAGAGGCCGTTCCAGATGAGTTGAAACACGTTTCCGCCTTTGCAGTTTCGAGGGAAAGCTGGTGGCTGGAACGGCCCACTGCGTCAGGGCCGTCCGACGTGGCGGGGCCGCCTGGAATGGACCTGGCGACCCCGCGCTGCCCTACTCCTGCAGGTTGTCCTTCATGACGAATGCGCCGTCATCACCGGTCGGTTCGACGATGACAAAGCCACCGCTGCCCTCGAGCGTGCCGTCGTCGGCGAAGGTCGCCGGTCCTGAGAACAGTGGGAACCCGTCGAATGCCGCGAGTGCGGCAGTGACCGCATCGGCGTCTGTCGACCCGGCTTGCGCGATCGCCTCGGCCGCCACGCGCACGGCGTCATAGCTCTGCGTTGAGTATGGCCCCGGTGCCTCGCCGAAGGTCTCGGTGTAGTCGGCGATCCAGGTGTCCGCTCCCTCAAGCATGTCGGGGGTCTGCGTGAACGTGCCGACCACATTGTCCACGAACTCCGCTCCGGCAATCGCGGCGAGCTGCGCGTCAACTGAACCATCACCGACGAGGATCGGGCCGTCATAGCCGGCCTCGCGAAGCTGGCGTACGAGCAGTCCGCCTGCCTGGTAGTAGCCCGTCCAGACCACGAAATCGGGGTTCGCACCGAGCACGTTATTCACGTTTGCCGCGAAGTCTTTCTCGTCCGGGTTCACCGAGTCGGTCTTCACGATCTCGAAGTCGCCGTCAGTCTTCGACTGGTCGATCACCGAGTTGGCAAGGTCTTTGGAGTAGTCCGTGTTGTCATCGATCACAGCGACCGATTTCGCCCCAACCTTATTGATGTACTTCACTGTTGCGCCAGCTTGCTGTGCACCCGTGCCGTTGATGAGGAAGGCACCTTGTCCGACAAGCGCGTTCGAATTGGCCGCCGGGATCACGACCGAGATGCCGGCTTCCATAAAGATCGGCAGCGTCGGGAGTGTAGCTCCCGAGCAGTAGCCGCCAACGGAGACGGATATCCCGGCGGTCACAAGTTTCTGCGCAGCAGCGACGGAGGCCGTAGCGTCACACGCGTCATCTTCGACGACGAGTTCGAGGTCACGGCCATCGACACCGCCGTCGGCGTTGATTTCGTCGACAGCCATCTGTGCGCCGTTCTTCATGTAGTCACCGAACGCGGCCTCCGAGCCGGAGAAGGGGGCAAGCATACCGAGTTTGATCGGACCGTCAGTCGATCCGCTGTCGCCGGATCCGGCGACGCCGCCGGAACAGCCGCTGAGCACGAGCGCCGCCGTTGCGGCGAGAACTCCTACGGTCGCGATCCTCTGGGTCCAGCGAGTGTGGGGTGCAGGCATCGTTCTTCCTTTCCTGATGCTTCGTTGAATCACATGGAAGACTGTGAGTGCGGCGCAAGCACTGCGCCATGTGCAATATTACACAGCAGAGATTTCAACGCCACCCCCGCCGGATTACAATTCGGCACCGAGGGCCCGCCGACCCGAGGCTGAGAACACCGCGCGATTCTTCCATTGCTCGGGGGTCGCCTATTGGTCGCCCACCCAGTAACATGAGGACTGCACACCCACGACTTTGAGGAGCAACACATGACGACCTGGCGCATGCCGATCGAGGGACACGAGCAGGAACGGCTCTGGCTCGCCTGGCCCACAAGCGGGTACACACTCGGCGAAACCGAGTCCGAGGTCGAAGAGGCCCGCACCACCTGGGCGGCTGTGGCGAACGCTGCGAGCGAGCACGAGGACGTCACGGTGGTGGTGAACCCGGGCGACGAAGACGTCGCGGCACGCTATCTGTCAACTCAGATCGATCGCCTCAGCGCGCCGCTCGACGACGCATGGATGCGCGACATTGGCCCGAGCTTCGTCATTGGCGACGACGGCAAGTTGGGCGCCGTGAACTACCGATTCAATGGCTGGGGCGGTCAAGACTGGGCAAGCTGGGAGCACGATCAGCACATCGGGCGCATCGTGGCCGAGGCGGCCGGAGCCGAACTCATTGACTCGGAGATGACGAACGAGGGGGGCGGAATCCAGGTCGACGGCACAGGACGCGTGGTCATCACACAGACCGTGCAGCTCGATCCGGGCCGCAACCCCGGCTGGACCCGCGAGCAGGTCGAGGCGGAACTCCTGCGCACGATCGGGGCGGAGAGCGCTCTGTGGCTCCCCCGCGGGCTCACCCGAGACCACGACACCTTTGGCACACGCGGTCACTCGGACATCCTCGCGGCGTTCACCACCCCAGAAGTGCTGCTCATGCACCGTCAGGATGCACAATCACATCCGGACCACATCATCGCACGAACGAACCGCGAGGTGGCCGAACAGTATCGGCTCAACACCTCAGCAGGCTTCGACATTCTCGATCTCCCCGCCCCAGAGACGCTGCGCGACGCTGAAGGCTTCGTGGATTACAGCTACATCAATCACGTGGTCATCAACGGGGCGGTACTCGCGTGCTCCTTCGATGATCCAGCCGATGACCGCGCACTCGCGACACTGCGCGAGGTCTACCCAGGCCGCAAGGTCATCGCTATTGACGCGCGACCCCTGTTCGCACGCGGCGGCGGCATCCACTGCATCACGCAGCAGCAGCCAAAAGTGGCGTAAGCCCCAACCGCGAGCTCAGCACGAGCAGAGCTCGCGCGCCACGCCGCGCGCACTGCACCCCCGAGCAGTCCCGCACAGTTCACCTGTGCGGGACTGTTCAGTTTGGCAGCACCTTGCGCCAGCTCGGCGTGGGAGACTGGCGGTTCAGCTGTGCTGGATCACAGCAATGATCGCTGTACAATTGCACATTGCAGACCGCATTCAGGGCGGCGAACCGTTGCCCCGTCCCGAGCAGAGAAGGACCCCCATGACCGAGTCGCTTTCGCCCGAACTTGAGGCCGTTGTCGCGCGCGCCGCTGCCGCAGCACCCGCCTTCGCCGCTACCGCGCCGGAATCCCGCGCACGCGCCATCGTCGCAGTCGCCGATGCACTAGAAGCCCACAAGAACGACCTGGTGCAGATTGGGATGCGTGAAACCGGCCTCACCGAAGTGCGTCTCACTGGCGAAGTCACCCGCACCGCCGTCCAGCTCCGACTCTTCGCCGACACTCTCGTCGACGGCGGCTACCTCGACGCGCGAATTGACCCGGCAGACACCGCGTTCGCCCTCGGTGTCCGCCCAGATATCCGCCGCACCCATCTCCCCGTCGGACCCGTCATCAATTTCTCGGCCTCAAACTTCCCCTTCGCGTTCTCAGTCATGGGCGGCGACTCCGCCGCGATCCTCGCGGCTGGCTGCCCCCTCATCGTCAAGGCGCACTCCGGCCACCCCGAACTCTCCGACGCAACCGCCGCCGTCGCCGCTGCAGCGCTTCACACGGCTGGCATGCCCGAAGGCACGTTCCAACTCATCCACGGCCGTGAGGCTGGAGTTGCCGTACTGCAAGACCGCCGCATCAAAGCTGGTGCGTTCACGGGTTCGATTGCCGTTGGCCGTCTTCTCGCAGACATCGCAGCCTCCAGGCCAGCACCCATTCCGTTCTACGGTGAGCTCGGAAGCGTCAACCCGGTCTTCATCACCGCTGATGCCGTCACCGAACGCGCGAGCGAAATCGCGACCGGCTTCCTCACGAGCGTTTCCGGTTCCGCCGGACAGCTCTGCACCAAGCCGGGGTTCGTGTTCGTGCCGGCCGGCACACGGCTGCCTGCAGCAATCCAAGAAGCAGCCGGAGAGCTCGCCGAGCACCGACTCCTCGACCCCCGCATCGCTCGCAGCTTCGACGAGCGTCGGACCGAGATCCTCGCAGCCCCGGGCGTCACCGCACTTATTCCTGGCGGGATCCGATTCGACACCGACGGGCACGGGTGGGCCACCCCCACGGTGGTCGCCGTGTCCCTCGATGACTTCCGTGCGAACGCCGCGGCCCTCGTCGAAGAGGCCTTCGGCCCGCTCTCCATCATCGTCGAAACCCCCGCAGACACCGACCTCGCAGCACTCATGCCCGAGTTCTACGAAGGCAACCTCACCGGCACGCTCCATCACAGCACCGCAGAGGCCACCGGCACCACCGCCAACGCACCAGAGCTCCGCGCCCTCGTCGCAGCCCTCGCACAGCAGGTCGGTCGGGTACTCTTCAACGGCTGGTCCACCGGTGTCGCCGTCACCCCAGCACAGCAGCACGGCGGCCCCTGGCCCGCGACGACGAACGATGCCAGCACGTCAGTCGGCACTGCAGCGATCAGCCGCTTTATGCGACCCGTCGCCTACCAGAATGCCCCGCAGGCCTTCCTCCCCGATGCACTCCAAGACACCAACCCCGCAGGTATTCCCCAGCACATCTCGCCCGCGGGCGAATCGCAGAGCTGGGGAGCACGCTGGCGCTCGGAGGCGTGACGGGCGCGGTGGCTCCCTGTCCAGCCGGCTCGGACAACCTCGGGCACGAGCGTGGGCGAACTCACAGCCGAGAGTGGCTGTTCACAGCGGTAAAATAGGAACTATGAAGATTCAGCTACGCGCCGCCGGCGCACTCATCGCAACTGCCTCGGTGCTGGGGCTCGCCGCATGCTCGGCATCGGCGAGCCCGGTCGACACTGCGGCAGCAGTGGCTGGCGCATGGGGTGCTCCCGCTGAGACGAAAGGCGAGCCGTCACTCGAATTCACGCCAACGGAAGGCAAAGCCGGGGGTGAATACGGCGGGAACGACGGCTGCAACGTCCTCGGCGGAAGCTACACCGTGAAAGATGACGTCATCGAGTTCGGCGTCATGCGCTCCACGATGATGTTCTGCGAGGGCGTTGATGCCTGGCTGAGCCAGGCCCACACGGCCACCATGGACGGGAAAACGCTCACCGTGCTCGATGAGCAGGGCAAGCAGATCGGCACGCTGCAGCGCCCAGCAAAGGCGAGCTAGCGCAACACGCACAACGGCGGGCGTTGGATCATCTTCTGATCCAACGCCCGCCGTTGTGTGTGCTCCCGAGCTAGTTCCAGAGCACCGCGAGGGCGACGTTCACGAGCGACAGACCGGCAATCGCGCCGAGCACTCCGCCCGAGACGTTGTCCTTCTTACGGTTCACGAGGATCACGACGATGATCGCAATCAGTACGAGCGTCTTGACACCGATCTTCACGTTGTTCGGCGAACCACCGAGCATGTACAGCGAGGCAACGAGCAGCAGCCCCGTCACGAACAACAGATTTGCCCCGTGCAGGATGCCGGGCGTGATGCGCGCACGAGCTTCTTTCACGAGTGACAGCTGCGCGAGCGTGCTGCCGAACACCGCGCCGAAGCCGACGAGGTGCAGTACAACGAGAATTCCCTTGACGATTTCCATGGTGGTGTCCTATCTCCGCGGTGTTTCTCGATACCGCGGTGTGCTGGTGGTCACGGAGTGTGCTGCTCTCCGTGGCTAATGGAAGAAATGGCGCTCGCCCGTGAAGTACATGGCGACCCCGGCAGCCTCGGCCGCGGCAATGACCTCAGGGTCGCGCACGGACCCGCCCGGCTGCACCACGGCGCGCACGCCGGCGTCAAGCAACACCTGCAGACCGTCCGCAAACGGGAAGAACGCGTCAGATGCCGCGACGGCCCCGGCAGCGCGCTCACCAGCGCGCTCGACTGCGAGCCTGCACGAATCGACCCGATTGACCTGGCCCATGCCGACTCCGACCGACGCTCCCCCATTCGTCAAGATGATGCCGTTCGACTTCACCGCGCGGCAGGAACGCCAGGCGAACTCGAGCTCCGCGAGTGTCTCGGAGTCAACGGCGGTGCCAGTTGCGAGCTGCCACTCGGAGGCCGGAGCGAAGGCGCGATCCGCATCCTGCAGCAGGAAACCACCCGAGACCTGGCGCAACTCGACCGGATTCGGCGTGAAGTCGGTCGGCAGCACCAGCAGACGGATGTTCTTCTTCTGGCTCAGAATCGCGAGCGCTTCTGGCTCGAAGCCCGGGGCGACGACAACTTCGGTAAAGATCTCGGCGACCGTCTCGGCCATCGCACGCGTCACAACGCGGTTTGCCGCAATCACGCCACCGAACGCGGAGGTCGGGTCGCAGGCGTGCGCGAGTTGGTGAGCGGCAGCGATGGGATCAGCTGCGCCCTCCGGTGCGACCGCGATGCCGCACGGGTTTGCGTGCTTGATGATCGCGACGGCGGGCCGCTCGTGATCGAACGCGGCGCGCAGCGCGGCATCGGCGTCAACGTAGTTGTTGTACGACATTTCCTTGCCGTGGAGCTGACCAGCCTGCGCGATGCCCGCGCCTTCGTTCTCGGTGAACAGCGCGGCGCGCTGATGGCTGTTCTCCCCGTACCGCAGCACAGATTCGCGCAGGCCGAAGACCTCGTAGCCGACGTACCCCTCGGTCGCTGCAAAGATGCTGTCGACGTCGTCAGCTTCCGGTTCCTCGGCCGGCTGCGCTTCCACGCCATCCCAGCCCAGGTCCTCCTGATCGAGGAACCAATTCGCCACTGCCGCATCGTACTGGGCAGTGTGCACGAATGCCTCGGTCGCGAGCGAGCGTCGCAGCGCCAGCGTGGTCCCACCCTCGGTCACCGCGGCGATGACCTGATCGTAGCGTGCTGGCGAGACGACAATTGCTGCGTTTGCGTGATTCTTCGCGGTTGCGCGGACCATTGCCGGCCCGCCGATATCAACATTCTCGATGACGTCGGCCGCCGGCTTTCCCGATGCAACCGTCTCTTCAAAGGGGTACAGATTCACCACGACGAGCTCGAATGGCGCATAGCCGAGTTCGTCGAGCTGCGCGCGGTGATCAGCGAGACGGAGATCCGCGAGCAGTCCGGAGTGCACAGCGGGGTGCAGCGTCTTCACACGGCCGTCAAGCGCCTCGGCGAAACCGGTGACGTCTGCCACGTCGGTGACGGAATGCCCTGCTTCACGGATCGTCGACGCGGTCGAGCCCGTCGAAACAATCTCCACCCCTGCGGCAGCGAGCGCGGCAGCAAGGTCGAGCAACCGGGTCTTATCACTCACCGAGATGAGCGCACGGCGGACCGGGATCTGGTCGCGGTGCTCGTACAGGCTGGGGTCGTGGCTCTGGACTGCCATCGGGCTCCTTGGTTCTGAGGTGGTGGTGGCTAGGAGCGCGAAGTCGCAGCGTCGAGTGAGAGCTCGCCGCGTGCGATATCGCGGACCGTTTGGACGAGGAGCGGACGCTCCTCACGCTTGATGCGCTCGTGCAGCGCGTCCTCGGTGTCACCGGGGAGCACTGGGACGGCGACCTGGCGCAGCACCGGCCCGGTATCGACGCCCTCGTCGATCACGTGCACGGTCACACCGGTCTCGGTAGCGCCGGCGGCAAGCGCATCGCGCACCGCGTGGGCTCCCGGGAAGGCCGGCAGCAACGCTGGATGTGTATTGATGAGGTCAGGCGAGAACGACCGCACGAATCCCGCAGGCAGAATTCGCATCAGGCCAGCAGACACCACGAGCCCGGGGTGCGGACCGGTCCCGATCCCGTGCTCCTGAATCGCTGCCGCGAGCACTTGACCCCACTCCTCTCGGGAATCGTAGTCGCTCGGGCGCACCACAAACGTCGGGATCCCCGCCGCTGTTGCGTAAGCCAAGCCAGGCGCTTCGGTGTCCGATCCGACGCACACAATCTGCGCCGGAAAATCCGGGTCAGCTGCTGCATCGAGCAGCGCTTTGAGGTTGCTGCCGCCACCGGAGATCAGAACTGCGAGTTTCAGCACTCGCTCAGTCTACCCGTGGTGGCCGCTGTGGGTGCGCGCTATCCGCGCAGCACCTCATCGACCAGTGCCCACGGCTCATGGTCCGCATAGTGTGCATCCTCTTGCGCCGCCCACCGATCCCAGTGCGGAGCGTACGTTTCTCCGTCACGCGAGAGCGCGCGGATACGCCGTTCCGCCAGCGGCAGATCAAGCCAAACCGTCCAGATCGCGTTGGCGTGCACGTCACCGCGAACCGGTGCCTGAGTGCCGTTCTCCGTCACCCAGTCCCGCACGGCAACGAGGTTCGAAGCCGTCACAGCGCCGCAGCCCTCGATGATGAGCGGAGTGCCGTCCTCAATGGCAACGCGCTCGGCAAACGCTTCACGATTCCAGTCATAGCGACGATAGCTCCCCGAGCTCAGCACTTCGGGGACCGCGCGTGATCCCGTGCTGAGGCCGTCCCACCCAGGGTACAAATCTTCCAGGCGCAGCAATTGGGGCTTCCGCCCCACTCCGCGCAGTCGACTCGCGAGGCGATCCGCGAGCGAGGTCTTCCCTGACCCCGAGCGCCCATCAATCACCACTGCGTCCAACTCGTGCAGTCCCATCACCACTCCGCTCTTGAACCGGCCCAGCTGCCGCTCGCGCGACTCCCCAAAGCTGAGCGGTCAATTCGGAGCCGCTCGGCGATCAGCATAGCGCCGGCCGTAACCATCCCCAGCACAACCGCGCCCGCGAGTCCCGCACCGTAGGCGCCAGGAGCCTGATGACTGATCAGTTCGGCTACGGCCACCGGCAGCGTTTGCTCACCAGGCCGCACCAAGAACGAGGTTGCGCCAAACTCACCGAGCGAGGCGGCGAAGGCGAACCCGAGCGCGAGCCCAGCGGATCGTCCCAGCAGCGGCAGGTCGATCGTGCGCAAGACCACCAGCGGAGCCGCACCGAGAGTCGTTGCTGCGAATCGGAGATACGGGTCGATCCCGCGCAGCACAGGAAGCAGAATCCGCACCACGAGCGGCAGCGCAACGAGTGCCTGGGCGATGGGGATCAGGGCGGCGGACGTGCGCAAGTCGAGCCCGATCCCCAGCGGTCGGTGCATCGTGAGAAGCAGTCCGAAGCCAAGCGTGACCGCTGAGACGCCGAGTGGCAGCATGACGAGCGCGTCGAACAGACTTTGCCCGCGTCGGGCAGTCGCCGAGGCAGGGCGCCGGGACAGCACGAGAGCGATGAGGATGCCGAGCACCATCGCGATCAGCGCTGCGACGAACGCGATCCGACACGACAGCCAGATCGCACTCAGCACCGAGCCCGAGAGTGGGAACTCCTGCGGCGGCTGCACGAGCGCGACGTAGTTGGCGACGGACCACTCCCCTGAGCTGTCTCGAAGTGAGCGGGCGGCCAGGGTGAGGATCGGAGCGGCGTGCAGAAGCACAATTGTCGCGGCGAACACGGCGAGCACCGGGACATCCCGGAGCGTTGGCCTCCGGAGGGAGCGCCCATCCGGCAACAGTTGCACTGCCCGCTCACCCGCGCTGCGCAGGCGGGCCGAGACAACGAGCACCGCGGCAACGAGCGCAAACTGGGCGAGCGAGAGCACCGCGGCTCCGCGCAGGTCGAGGAACTGGACGGTCATGCGGTAAATCTCAGTCTCGACATTCGCAAATTCGCGGCCGCCAAGGATCAAGACGATCCCAAACGAGGTGGAGCAGAAGAGGAACACGAGAGCCGCGGCCGAAGCCAGGGCGGGTCCGAGCGCCGGGAGCGTCACGGTGAGCCAGGCTCGCACCGGGCTCGCACCCATCACCTGCGCGGCATGGCTCGCACTCTCGTCAAGCCGCGCCCAGAATGTCCCGACGGTGCGTGCAACCACTGTGACGTTGAAGAAGGCGAGCGCGACGATCACCGCGGTGAGGCTCCGCTCGAGCCCGAGCGCAGCGAGCGGACCTCCTGGTCCGAGCACGGCCGAGAACGCGACACCGACGACCACTGTGGGGAGTACGAACGGGATCGTCATCAGCCCCTGCAGCACCGTGCGCCCGGGGAAATCAAGCCGGTAGAGCACGAAGGCGGCGGGGACTCCGAGTGCGACCGACAGCACGGTCGCGAGGCTGGCCTGCGCGAGCGTCTGGCCGATGACGTGCCAGGTGCGTGCTGATCCGAATACCTCAGGAATCCCGCTCAGATCGAGGCGGCCATCTGCCACAAAGCCGGTCGCAATCAGCGACACCACCGGCCAGAGGAAGAAGAGTGCGAGGAACGCAAGGGGCAGCGTGATCGCCAGGGTCCAGGCCGCAACGGCCCATGGCCCGCTTCCGCGCCGCCCCCCGCGCACCCTAGAGTCCGATCTGCTCGCTCAGCGTCTTCAGCCAGCCCTCGCGGCCAGCCTCGATATCAGCGCTCGGGAGGTCATTGAGCTGCGTTTCACTCGGCACCGGGGCGAAGCGTGCCCAGGTTTCGGGCAATTCGACATCGCTAGTGACTGGGTACATGTACATCGTGTCCGGGATCGTAGCCTGGAACTCGCTCGACACGAGGTAATCTACGACAGCCTGCGCGCCCTCGGGATTTGCTGCGCCGGCGAGCACGCCAGCGTATTCGACCTGATTCGAACAGGTGTCGAGGAGCGCCTTCGAAGTGGTCGCTGCGCCGTCTTCGCTCACCGTGAACGCTGGCGAGGATCCGTAGGAAACGACGATCGGTTTTGTGCCTTCGCCGCCGCCCTGAGTGAACTGGCCGTTGTACGCGTCGCTCCAGCCCTGCTCGATCCGTGCACCGTTGTCCATCAGCGCCTGCCAGTAGTCGGCGAAGCCGTCCTCACCGAACTTCGCCACGGTGCCCACGAGGAACGATGCGCCTGTTGACGATGCGGTCGGGTCAAGCAGCACCGTCAAATCACGGTATTCCGGCTTCGTGAGGTCGTCATAGCTTTGGGGCTCGGTGAGCCCTTGCTCCGCGAACCATGCGGGATCGATGTTGATGCAAGTTGCGCCCTGATCCACCGGGGTGAGCGCGAAGGGGACGGACGAATCCGCGGCGCCAGAGCTCTCCTCCGGCAGGATCGCGAGATCTTCAAAGCTCTCAGCGAGCCCTGCGGGGCGGTAGGGCTCCACCACCTCGTTTGCCACGAGGCGTGAGGCGAAGATCGTGTCGACACCGAAGAACGCATCCGCGATCGGCGCCCCCTTCGTGAGCACGAGCTTATTCGTGAGTTCGCCGCCGTCACCGGCTGCGATGACCGACACTTCGTAGCCGGTGGCTGCGCTGGCCGCCTTCGCGAATTCCTCGTTCGGGAACGAGGAATGCACTGCAAGGGTGACCGTCTTCGGGTCACCCTCCCCAGCACCGTTGTCGTGAGAAGCGGCCGGTGCACAGCCGGCGAGGGCAAGTGCGAGTGCCGTGCCGAGCACGGGGAGCGCGGTTCGCGTCGCGCGCCGGGCAGCCGGGTGGGCGTGAGTATGCATCATCGAAGAGTCCCTTCCTCCGCTGGTATGACCCAGATCAGGTTGAACGGTCGGAGCTCGCGTGCTCCCTCTCAGCCCCGCGCGCCGGGACTCCCGTGGATTGCGTCTCTTACCTTAGCGCCACGGGCGCGGGAGGCGCCAACCTGGGCGTTCAGCTTTGGGTTCCGGATCCGGATCCGGATCGACGGAATCGTCCCAGGAGTACGCGCGAAGCGCCTCCGTTGCGGACGCCTCATCGACTTCCTCTGAATCATCAAGGGTGTCCGAGTCAAGCTGCTCGGTCTCGGCATACTCGGCCTCGGCCAGCGCACCCTCGACCAGTTCGGCCTCGTGTTGGTCGAAGAGCTGGGTGGAGCGGGGGGCCGGCTCGGCCGGGCCCGGGAACTCGAAGGGCTGCGTGGCGTCGGGGTCGAGCGCCTCCGCAGTGAACTCCGCGGTGTCGAGCGCGGAGGTGCCGAACTCTGCACTCTCGACATCGTGTGTGCCCGTCTGAACCTCAGCGAGCTCCGCCGGAGCACTCTCCGCCGCAGCAAGCTCGGCCGCGGCAATCTCCGACGCTGTGATCTCGTCGGGCCGACCCCATTCTTCCTCGAACGGGATGAGCACGTCCGCCAGTGGCACCGTCTCATGATCATCGGCACTGCTGGAACTCGGCGCTGCTGCCGCGGTCTCTGTCGCGCTCGCAGCAGCAGCAGCAGCAGCGCCAGCCCCACCAGCAGCACCAAAGCTCCGCAGGGACTCTGGCAGCCCGTCTGGGAGCACAGCCCGCACGCGTGAGGCGTCGATGCGCAGCGCCACGGTGCCGAGCAGCAGCCCGGCGCCGAGCTCTGCCATCACCAGGCCGCCAACAAGCCAGGGCTCAGGCCCAGTGAGCGCGAGCCGGTCCGGGCCGATCGCCCCGGTGCTCAGTGCGGCAAGGCCCGTGACGACGAGACCGGCGATCACCGCGGCGAGGGCCGGAATTGCGAGCGCGACCGGCCACGACACGCGGCGCAACTCCGAGTTGCGGCCGAGCAGGATGACGAGCGCGATGCCAGTGAGCACGACGATCGCTGGCACGATCGCGCCGGCAGCTCCCCACCCCTGCGGGATCGCCCCGAAGATTGGCAGCGCTGGTACCGGGCCAAGCAGTGTTTCAAACGGGGTCACGGCGGTGCCTGCGCCCACGCTGAATCCAGCCCCGGTGAGCCAAGACATGCCCCACAAGACTGCGACCGGCAGCAATGCAAGCTGCGCGAGGAAGAGCAACAGCGAGCCGAGCGGGTCAAGCTGCAGGTGCTGGGTCAGCGCGATGACCTGACCGTAGCCGGTGAGCAGCGCGACGGCGACGGCGATCCCGGCGAGCAGCAGGAGCCCTGCAATCGCCGCGCCTCCGAGGCGGAGCGTTTCCGCGGCTCGGGCGGGGAGCGCGGCGGCACCGGAGAGCCCGAGGGCTTCGACCCCGCGCTGGATCTGGCGCACCATGGCACGCCACCACGGGTGTTCTTCGCGGGCTGCTCGGAGCAGGAAGCCACAGGTGGCTGGCACCGCGTATACGAGCACGGCAACAGCGATGACCCCGGTGACTGGCCAGACGAGAAACGGCTGCGCGAAGCCGGCGATCACGGCGGCGGACACCCCAAAGCCGGCCGCGCCGCCAAGCAGGCCAGCGCCACCAACCCCGCCGCGCGTCCCGAGCCGCCAGCCCGAGCGCAGTGCAAGCGACGCGGTGATCAGCGTGATTCCGAGCGGCGCCAAGGTGAGGCCGAACGACACTGCAGTAGGCGCCAACCCAAACGACAGCGCGTCTTCGGGAGTCAGGGCCAGCGTGAGCGGCGCAAAATGGGCGAGCGACCATGTGGCCGCCACACCCGAGAACACGGTGCTTGGCTCGGCAGCGAGTGTGAACGTGACGGCCCACAGCAGCAGCGCCGGCACGACGATACTGGCGAATCCGACGGCTGCGACCGCGACCGCCTCAATCGCCGCGATCACCGCTGTCACCAAGGATCTCATTGGCGAAAGCTTACTCTGCCGAACCGGGCAAGCGGTTCAGGCTCCCGCGTGAATCAGGGCAAGAATCTCATCGCTGAGATCGCGGAACTCTGGAGTGCGCTCTGAGGCGAGCGTGCGTGGACGCGGGATCGGCACGTCGACCACACGCTGCACTCGGCCCGGTCGCGGACTCATCACGACGACGCGATCACTCGTGACCACGGCCTCATCAATATCGTGCGTCACGAGCAACACTGTGAGTCGGTGCTGCTCCCACACGCTGAGCAGCAACTCCTGCATCGTGCGGCGGGTGAGTGCATCGAGTGCGCCGAACGGCTCGTCCATGAGGAGCACCTTCGGACCATAGCTCAGCGACCGCGCGAGCGCTGCTCGCTGCTGCATGCCGCCGGAGAGCTGAGCCGGGTGCGACTGTTCGAAGCCGCTGAGGCCAACCAGCCCGATAAACTCGCGGGCCCGATCCGCGCGCGCTCCGCGCGAGAGTCCACTCTCGCCGCGCAGCGCGAATTCCACGTTCTGTTGCACGGTGAGCCACGGCATCAGAGTGGCCTGCTGAAAGACGACACCTCGGTCCCGGCCCGGTCCGGTGATCGGCACTCCAGCCGCCTCGAGCGTGCCGGAAGTAGGATCCTCCAATCCAGCGATGAGCGACAGCAGTGTCGATTTACCGCACCCGGACGCACCGACAATGGAGACGAACTCGTTCTCCCCGACTTCGAGATCGACGCCGTCGAGTGCGACCACGTCACCGAAGTGCTTCGTCAGGCCGGCGACCCTGATCCGGGGCTGGGCGTCGTTCTGAGTGTTCTGAGCGTTTTGAGGGCTCTGAGAGTTCTGAGGGCTCCGAGGGGTCTGAGCACTGTGAGACTGAGCGGCGGTCACGCGCGACCCTCCTGGTAGGCGAACATCCGGCGGCCAGCGGCGCGCATGAGCTGATCGAGGATCAGTCCAAGGATCCCGAGCACGAAGACATAGCCGATGATCAGGTCGGTTTCAAAGAAGCGCTGCGCCACAGTGATCCGGAAGCCCATTCCGCTCGAGGCGGCAACGAGTTCGGCGACAACGAGCCAGGTCCAGGCCCAGCCGAGGGTGATTCGCAGTGCGTCCCAGATCCGTGGGAGCGCGGCGGGCACCACGATCCGAGTGAGCTGCTGGACCCAGCTCAGCCCGAGGGTCTCTCCGAGGCTCACCAGTGTGCGCGGCGTACGACGCACGGCATCGGCGACCATCAGCACCTGCTGGAAGAACGTCCCCATCCAGATGATCAGGAATTTCTGGCTCTCATCGATCCCGACCCACACGATGGTGAGCGGCACGAACGCGACCACTGGCATATACCGGATGAAGTCCATCAGCGGTTCCAGCGCCGCTTCGATCCTAGCGTTGACTCCCATGAGCGTGCCGATCGGCACCGCCATCACGGTGGCGAGGGAGAAGCCAACGAGAATCCGGAACGCGCTCACGCCGATGTCCGCCCAGAGCTCGCCCGATGCGGCCTGTCCGACGAGCGCACCCAGCACCTCGCCAGGACCGGGCAAGAACATGGGATCGACGAGGCCCACGGCGCTGACCAGCCACCACACCGCAATGAGCACGACAAACGTCGCGATCGCAGTGCCGAGGTAGGCGGTGCGCGAGAGCCGGTCACCGATGCGTAGCCGTCGTCGCGGCCGACGCACCACGGTGTCGGAGTGTGTGCTCACCTGTTCGACTACTCGCCGAGAAACTCTGCGCGCACAGCGGTCTTCGCATCCACTGCATCCGTAAGGAGCCCGATCCGCTGCGAGACGGACACGAGAGCTGGCAGCGTCTCCGTGAGGTAGGTGCCGGTCAGCAGCTCACGGTTCTCCGCGAGCGTGTAGTAGTGCACCCCGTCGAACGCGGTTTCAAGATCGGCAACGTCTGAGCCGACACCCTTCGCAATGATCGCGCGGCCTTCGTCGGTGTTCTCGGTGGTGAACGCTACGGCATCGTCCCAGGCACCGAGCACCTCGCGCACTTCGTCGGGGCGCTCATCGAGCACATCATTGCGCACCACGAGGACGTCGGTAATAAGGCCGGGAAACTCTCCCGCCGTGACAAGCGCGGAGATTCCCTTCTCGGCTCCGAGCGCCTCGCTCACGTACGGCTCGTAGGTGACTCCTGCATCGACACGGCCCGCGAGCAACATGGGAGCGACCTTGTCGGCGGAGGACTCCACGACGCTGATGTCATCGAAGCTCATGCCTGCGGCGTCGAGCGCTTCGGCGAGCAGGATCTCGCTCGTGGCACCGCGCTCGAAGGCGACCTTCTTGCCAGCGAGGTCCGTGACCTCGCTCACTCCCTCGCCGCTCAGAATGGCATCAGCCTCGGTGGCGGAGTCAAGCATCAGCACGATCGAGACGTCGAGGCCCTGCTCAATGAACTGCAGTGCGGCCTGCGCACCGACGTTTGCCATATCGAGGCGGTTTGCGGCGAGCGCCGCGTTCACGTCGGCGTCAGCGTTAAAGCTCGACAGCGTCACGTCAACCGATCGGTCAGCGAAAAAGCCCTGGTCCTCGGCGACATACCACTGCCCATAGCCGAGCCATGGCTGCGTGCCCATGCGGATTGCCTCGCCCGTGGTGTCGCCAGCGCCGTCGGACGCTGCGGGCTGCGCTGCGCACCCGGTGAGGCCGATGGTGAGCGCGGCGGCGGCCGTCGCGGTCACGGCGAGCGAGCGAAGAAAACGACTGGTCACGACGGTCCTTTCGAGGTGGGAGCGGCGAGCGTTCGCATCGGCGCAACCCAGCCATTCTATGCGTAGCAGCGGGTCTGCACCGGCGCAGCGCCGCAGCAACACCCGAGCGTTGCCGCCGCTCACGCTCCTGCGGAGCCACCACCGCGCAGCAGCGAGACGACGTGGGTGCGGCTCTCGGCTCGCAGTTTCGTAAGAATATTCGACACGTGCGTCTTGACCGTCGGCACGCCGATCCCCAGCCGCGCACCGATCCGAGAGTTCGACTGACCCTCACCCAGTGCGGCGAGCACCTGGCGTTCTCGCTCGGTGAGCAGTTCCCACCCAGGCGGACCGGGTGGGGGCTGGGCAGCCGGCTCGGAGGTGCTCGCGAGCGCGGCCAGAGCGCGCCTCGTAACGCGGGGATCGAGCGCGCCTTCGCCGAGCGCGACCCGTCGCACCGCATCGGCGAGCTGGACGGCTCCGGTCGTTTTCAGCAGAAACCCGACTGCACCGGAGCGGATCGCGGCGAACACGAGCTCGTCCTCATCGAAGCTGGTGAGCACGAGGACATCGGCCAGGCCCTCGGCCACGATCTCACGGGTGGCTGCAACGCCATCAGTGCCGGGCATGCGGAGATCCATGAGCACGACATCCGGCCGCAGCGCGCGAGCGTTGCGGATCGCGGTCGCGCCTTCGGAGGCTTCACCAACGACGGCGATCCCCTGCTGCTCCAGGATCATGCGCAGCCCCTCGCGGATCATGGCGTGATCATCCGCGATGAGCACTCTGGGTTTCGCGGACGGTGGCCCTGCCGCGGGGAACTCCTGGCCCCCAGGCCCGAGCTGATTCATGTCGTTCCTTTCTCGGGGAGGAGGGCACTGATGCTCCATCCGTCGACCTCCGCTCCGGCAGTGAACGTGCCGCCCAGGGTTCGCACACGCTCTTCGAGCAGTTGCAGCCCGATCCCGCTGCCGCGCAATTCGGGGTGCGGAAGCGGGTGACCGCCGCGCGAGACTACGCTGACCTGCACACGGCCGGAGTGTTCCGCAATCCGCACCAGCACCTCAGCGCCAGCATTGTGCTTTGCACTGTTCGCGAGGCCCTCCTGCACGACTCGGGCGATGCCATGATCCACTGCGGCGGGAAGCGCACCGCTCCACGTGTCGTCGAGCTCGACGCGGAGACCGGAACGGCGCGCCTCGCACACGAGATCAGGGAGTTGCGCGCGGCCGAGCGGCGCGGCTTCGGGCGCGGTCCCTGCGCGCAGAACGGTCACCATGCTGCGCAGCGCTTCGTGCGCGTGGAGGCTGGAGTCTCGCACCGCCCGCAGCGCGGTGCGCTCCGCGGAGAACAGCGCTGCGGGACTTAAGTCGTCGGTGCAGGCGCCGCTCTGGGTCAGGGCGGCCTCGCTCCGGATCGCCACTGCCGAAACATGGCCGGCAACGATATCGTGGAGCTCGCTAGCCATACGTTCTCGTTCGTGCCGCACCGCTACCGCGCGGTCGAGCTCAGCGAGCCGCGCGAGGTCCTCCGCCCGTTGCCGGTACAGGGTGACCAGCTCGCGCGACTGTGCCACCGAATTCGCATACCAGAACGTCATGCCGAGCAATGCCCCGAGCTGCAGGCCGATCATCACAGCCAAGACGAGGTTCCCGAACAGCGCGATGATGGAGAGCACTATGGCGGCGAGAGTCCCCGCGATCCAGTACAGCACGGTGCGACGCTCGCGCACCGAACGCACCACCGTGACCGCGTGCAGTTGCTCGAGCACGACAAGGAGTGGGACGAGGCCACCGAGCACGAGCACATCGGCGACACAGACGAGCACCGCGAGAGCGAGGCCAACACGGGGTGCCCGCCGCTTCAGCAGCACCGTTGCGGCGGCTGGAAGTGCGGTCGCGAGGGTCCACCAGGGTGACGGTCGCTCAGCCAGGAGCGACAGGTCGCGCCACAGTCCCGTGAGACCCACCGCAGAGAGAATGACCGCGAGTGCGGCGTAGAGCAGAGCTGTGGCCCAGGGCTCGGTGAGGCGGCGCCGCAGGGTTTCGCCGCGTCTGTGGGCCTGCGCACCGTCCATATCGTCTATCAAAGCAGGCGTGCGCCGGTTGTGCCTCCTCCCAAGGGATGATGAGCTCTCATGCCGACTTCCGATGCGGAGTTCGCCGTGGGAGTCGATTCTGAAGCAATGGACTTCCTCTTCTCGCTCCCGCTTCCGGTGTCCCTCGCAGTGCTTGCGCTGCTCGATGGGTTGAGCGTCGGTACGCTACTCATCCCACTGTTCCTCCTGATCGCCCCCGGCCGAGTGCGTACTGGCAGGGTCCTGCTCTACCTCGCTACGATCACCGCGTTCTATCTCGGCATCGGAATCCTGTTCACTCTGGGCCTGGTGAACATCATCGAACCCGCTCGAACGGCACTCCAGAGCACCGGAGGCCAGATTCTGGTCTTGATTGCCGGGTTCGCCCTCCTGCTCACCGGGATCGCCCTCGGAGTCGTGGGGAGCCGTCGCAGGACAGAGGCCGCCGGGGTCGCCCCCGCACGTGGTCGACTGCTGCGATGGCGCACCCGGCTGCTGGATGAGCGCGCAAGCGGTGCGGCAGTGGCCGGCGTGGCGATCGCGGCGGGCACGATCGAGCTTGCTGGCATGCTGCCCTATGTGGTCGGGATGACGATGCTCGCAGATGCACCTATCGCTGCAATCTCGCGCGCAGCGCTGCTCGCGGGATACTGCGTCGTCATGGTCCTCCCCGCACTGCTGCTGCTGGTGGCCCGGATCCAAATCGCAGAGCGTGCAGAGGCACCGCTGCAGCGATTCACGGCGTGGATGCAGCGCACGGGCTCAGAGAATACCGCGTGGATTCTCGGCCTGCTCGGCTTCTTGCTGGCCAGAATGGCTGCGAACAACCTCGGTGTGCAGCTCCCCCTGATCGGTTGACTCCTCAGCGCTACTGCAATGCGGAGGTCAGCCGGGCGAGTCCGTCGAGAAGCTGTGACCGGAGCGGCTGCTTCAGCCACTCTTCGAGCGTGAGTTCACGGGAATTCGCGCGGTAAAAGTCATTGATGTCGTCGAGATCCTTGATGAAGCTCTCGCCGTGCACCACCATCGAGATCTCCATGTTCAACCCGAAGGAGCGCTGATCCATGTTGGATGAGCCGACCACCGCGGTGGTGCCATCGATCGTGAAGTGCTTCGAATGCAGGATGTACGGTGGGCGGTACATCCAGATCCGCACCCCGGCACGCAAGAGTTCCTCATAATATGAGCGCTGTGCGTGGTACACCACTGCTTGATCGCCCGTCTCTGATACGAACAATTCCACGTGCACCCCACGGGCCGTCGCCGCCCGCAGCGCATTCATGATCGAGCCATCGGGTACGAAGTATGGGCTCGTGATGCTGATCCGGTGCTGAGCCATGTAGAGCAAGGAGACGAACACCTGCAGGTTGTTCTCGCTCTCATAGCCTGGGCCACTCGGCACAATCTGGCAATCGAGCTCACCTGGCCGCTCCACTGCGAACCGAGACTCAGCAAGGTGGGTGAGGTACTCCCCTGTCTCCAGATACCAGTCCCCCTGGAACACCGCTTCGAGTCCGAGCACAATCGGGCCTTCAACGCGCACCATGAGATCTTTCCAGTGCAGACCCCGACGCTTGTTTGACGGTTTGTTGTACGTCGAATCAACGAGGTTCTGCGAGCCCATGAAGCCAACCTCGCCGTCGACGACGAGGAGCTTTCGGTGGTTTCGCAGATCCGGACGCTGATACTCCCCGCGCCACGGTCGCACCGGCAGCATGTAGGCCCAGTCGGCCCCCATTGAGTCGAGACTTTGCGCAGTGCGCCTCGTTCCCGGGTTGCGCACGGCGGAGATGTGATCGAGCAGCACGCGGACCTGCACGCCGCGCTTCACCGCATCTGCCATTGCCACAAATACCTCATCTGTGGCGTCGTCGTGCACCAAGATGTAGAACTCGATATGGACGTACACCTTCGCCTCGCGAATTGCAGCTGCCATCATCGCAAATGACTGGTCGTAGTCGATGCAGAGTTTCGCGGTGTTGCCGCGCAACATCGGCTGCGCGCCGAGCGACCGCCCGAGCTGCACCACTCCCTGGAGATCAACCTCAAGGTGCTCATCTGGTGTCACGAGCCCGCGCTGCTCCCGCTCCGCGATAACTCCGACGAACTGGTTGATCGCCTCTTGTTTTTGGACCCGTTCCCGCGGCAGCCGCTTACTCCCGATTATCAGAAAGAGCAGCAGCCCGGGCACGGGGACCAGGAAGATCGCCATCAGCCAAGCCATGCCTGCAGTCGGGCGCCGGTTCCGCGGCACCACGAAAAGGGCAACCACACGCACCACATTGTCGACAACGAGAATGAACAGGGTCCAGGCAAATGGCCACGACAGTTCGAACCAGCTGAAGTCCATGCCCACCCTTTCCTCCGCACTCGCCGCGACCGCGTCGCGTCTCGTGTGGGCACGCACCGACACGCACCTCTGAAAGTACTGTATCGGGCGCTGAGCTGCTTAAGAGTCTTCGCGCACCGGAAGCCCGGCTTTCGCGCGCTCCTCGGCTTCAATCTGCGAGTAGATGCGTCGCTCCGTGCGATCCGCACGCAGAATCAGGCGCAACACCATCCAGAAGAAGAGCCCGATCAACACGGTCGGGGTCAGCGACCAGACCGCGTTCATCCACCAATTGTCCATGGGATCAGTCTAGCGACAGCTGATCCGGGAATGCTGAGCACCCCCGGATCAGCTGCGGTGTCTCGCGTGTCGCTACTTCACCAGCGGGAACAGGATCGTCTCGCGGATCCCCAGTCCAGTGATCGCCATCAGCAGGCGGTCCATGCCCATGCCCATGCCGCCAGACGGCGGCATGCCGTGCTCAAGCGCGCGCAGGAACTCCTCGTCGACGCTCATCGCCTCGTCATCGCCCCTGGCAGCCTCTGCGGCCTGCTGTACAAAGCGCTCGCGCTGCACCACAGGGTCGACGAGCTCGGAGTACCCTGTCGCCAGTTCGAAGCCACGGATGTAGAGATCCCACTTCTCGACGACACCGGGGATGGAGCGGTGATGGCGCGTCAGCGGGCTCGTCTCGAGCGGGAAGTCCATGACGAACGTGGGGCTCGTGAGCCCGTCCTTGACGAAGTGCTCCCACAGCTCTTCCACGAGCTTGCCGTGGTTCGGGAGCTTCACCTGCACGCCCTCAGCATCGGCGAGCGCCTGCAACTCAGCGACCGAGGTCTCAGGCGTAATCTCGCGCCCGGCTGCCTCGGACAACGTCCCGTACATCGAAATCCGCGCCCAGTCGCCGCCCAGGTCGAAGAGCGTGCCATCGGCCCACTCCACAACGTGCGTGCCCTCGCGCTCGGTGCCGACGTTCGCAGCGAGCGCGGCGTTCTGCACCAGATCCTGCGTGAGATCGGCGATCCCGTGGTAGTCGGTGTAGGCCTGGTACGCCTCGAGCATCGCGAACTCGGGGCTGTGCGTCGAGTCGGAGCCCTCATTGCGGAAGTTGCGGTTGATCTCGAAGACGCGCTCCAGGCCACCGACCACCGCGCGCTTCAGGTAGAGCTCGGGCGCAATCCGAAGAAACAGCTCAGTATCAAAGGCGTTCGAGTGCGTGACGAACGGGCGGGCACTCGCACCGCCGTGCATCGTCTGCAGCATCGGAGTCTCCGCCTCGATGAAATCGCGCTCGGCGAAGGTGTGCCGCAAGCTCGCCATGGTGCGAGCGCGGGTCACCACGTTGCGGCGGGCCTGTTCGCGCTGGATCAGATCGAGGTAGCGCTGACGTACCCGCGTCTCTTCGCTCAGCTCCGCGTACATGTTCGGCAGCGGCGCGAGCGCCTTTGCGGCGATCTGCCACTCTTTGACCATGATCGACAGCTCGCCGCGACGGCTCGAAATGACCTCGCCGCTCACAAACAGGTGATCGCCGAGATCGACGAGCTCCTTGTATGCCGCGAGCGATGCTTCACCCACACCAGCGAGGCTCACCATCGCCTGGATCCGGGTACCGTCACCTGCCTGCAGCGAGGCGAAGCACAGCTTGCCCGTGTTGCGCTGGAACACGACTCGTCCGGCGAGCCCGACGATCACGCCGGAGACGGTATCCGGGTGCTCCTCCAGGTGGCCCCACTCGGCCCGCACGGCGGGGATCGTGGTGGTCACGGGAACGACGACCGGATAGGCTCCGCCCGCGAGCTCAGCACCCTCATTAAGTTTGTCGCGCTTCTCGAGGCGCACGCGCTTCTGCTCGAAGATTTCCTCGGCACTGATAGCCGGGGTTGACTCAGCAGTGGTGGCCTCGGCTGGTGTGGCCTGGGCCGGTGCGCCTGCGGCACTCTGATCGCTCATGCGGGTGGATCCTCCGTGGGTGTTGACGTACCCGGCCCATCCTACGCCAGTGGCTCGGGCGGGAAGCCGTCTCCCCGTCGCGCGCCGCGGCGGCGAGCAGTTCCTCCTCGATCGCTGCGCGCACAACTCCGCCAGCGAGCCGGTCGGGGCGCTCGATGCCGAGCTCACGCAGCGCGTCAGTCGCCTGACGCACGACGGCGCGGGAGAGCTCTCCCGCCGCCGTGATCGCGTCAGCGTAGGCCGCGCGATCCTGCTCGCGCACGATCACGGGCTCGGCGCCCATCTCCACTGCGAGCGCCTGCCCGATCGGGAGCACTGGCCCCGGAGCCGTGACCGCAATCGTCGCGCCCGACAGCCTGGCAAGGTCAAGACTGGTGCCGGTAAACACGATCGCGGGGTGCAGAGCGAGTGGGATGACGCCCGCCGCCATCGCCGGCGCGAGCACAGCCGTGCCGTGCTCCGGCGCGGTATGAATCACCAGTTGCCCCGGCTGCCACGATCCTGTGGCCGCGAGACCTGCGGCGAGTGACGCGAGTTCGTCCCCTGGGATCGCGAGCAGCACAAGCTCAGATCGTCGCACCACCTCTGGCACGTCGAGAATCGGAACGCCGGGCAGCATGCTTTCGACACGCTCTCGACTTTCCTCGCTCACCGCAGAGATCCCGGTGATCGCGTGTCCGGCGCCAGCGAGCGCTCGCGCGAGCACAGGCCCGACGCGGCCTGCACCAATAATGCCGACCCCGAGCCGCGACTCCTGCACGCCAGTGCTCACTCGGCGTGCCTGCCGGGAGAGCTCGGCGGAGCAGCATCAGCGTGAGCCTCCACAGCAGCAGCGTGACCCTCCACAGCAGCATCAGCCACAGCGGGAGGCTCAGCGGGAGACTCAGCGGGAGACTCAGCAACACCGGCTGTTTCACGCACAGCCGGAGCTGCCATGGCCACCGCGTGGGCCCGCGCAAGGCGCGCAGCCTCGGCGCCCTGGATCCGCAGCACGGCCGCCGAGAGCGCGTCGAACGCCGCCCGCGCTGAGCCGAGATCGAGCCCGCGCATGGTCATCTGCACCGGCCCGAGCAGCGTGTGCGCCTGAATCGAGGCCAGACCGAGCATCCGATGGACGAGCGGCCGGCGCAACTGCACTGACTGGGTGCGCACGATCGGCATGATCGAGAGTGTGCGGGTCATCACACCGCGACGGATCCGGAGCGTCGCATCCTCGCTGCCGAGTCCCTCGATTTTCAGCCCAGCGCGGCGACGGCCCAGCCACAGCACCCAGGCGGATCGGCGCCCCGCGCGCAGGTACCCCGTAGCTGGTCCGGTGAGACCATCGCGCAGCCCGGCGATTTCAGCTTCGTCGTCGCCGAGCCCGGGCAGCAGCGTGTCAATCACACGCAGCACATCGGCCTCGGTGCCAACCGGCAACACCACGTTCTGAGAGGCGTTTTGACCGGCCTGCGCCGCAGAGTGCCCAGCCGTTGTAATCCGCACCTTCCACCACCCCAGCGGCCGCCAGAACAGCGGCTGCTGTGCAACAACTGCGTGGATTCGCCCGAAGGGAATCGTCTCAGTCATCGTCGAGGTGAGGCCTGCGCCAGTGCGCACCGTATCGCGACCGCGCGAGAGCATGAAATTGAAGCCCTTGTTGAACTGGCCGATCATGATGCCGGCCATCACGATGAGCATCGGGATCACCGCAATGATGATGGCGGGTTCGATGATCGCGCCGCCAACGACGAGCACCACGACCACAATGACCAGCCAGACCGCCTCCCAGCTCAGCGCGATACTGCCGACCAGGCGGCCGACCGGCACTTTCACGAGCGCGTTCGCGGCGATCGCCTCCGGATCCACGTCCGAATCGGCGAACTCTTGCGCGCGACCCGCGAGTCCCGCGGTGTCGGGCGCGTGCACGTAACCGTCATATCCGACGGCGCCAGGGGCCTGAATCTCAGTGATCGGAAGCGCGGCCGCCTCATCTCCGCGGCGCTTCTCTGCCGCGCGGCGCAGGATCTGCTCGCGCACGGTCTTCGCGTCACGATGCCCGAGGTAGGCGAGTTCGACCGTGCCGCCCTGCCCGCCGGTGACAACCTGAATCTTGGTGAGCCCAAGCGCGCGTGCAAGCATCGGACGCTGCAGGTTGACGCTCTGGATTCGCTCGAGCGGAGCGCGGCGGTGATTGCGGAACAGTACGCCATTGCGCGCCTCGACCGCCTCTGAGCCGAGCCGGTACGTCGTGAACCGCCATGAGACCCAAGAAAACACGACAATCACGAGGACGATGGCAAGAATCCCGCCGAGTACCACGAGTAAGAGCCCGCGCTCGAAGATGTAGTCGATCGCGTCAGGCTCGCTCATCAATTCCGAGGAGCTGTCCTCACCGAAGAACCGATCGGCGAAAAAGAACTCGACGAAGCGATCACGGAAGTTCGCGATGAAAATGCCGGCAACAACAACGAGCGCTAGGCCACCACGCAGCAGCGGCGACAGCGGGTGCATCCGGCGCCAGCCATCCGCGTCCGCTGTGCCGGGAAGTGCGGCAGCGGGAGCAACGGTCGCAGCCGCGGCGGCTGTAGGATCACCAGCAGGAACTGCAGCAGCGGGATCAGCTACAGGACCAGCTACAGGATCAGCAGCAGCGGGGTCGACCGCACCCCGCTCGGGTTCGTGGTGCTCGCTCACAGACCGGACCGCCGCGTCTCGGCCAGCGCCACGAGCCGGTCCCGCAGCGCCTCTGCCTCGTCGACTCGCAACCCTGGCAACTGCACACCGGTCGCAGCTGAGGCGGTCACGAATTTCAGTGTCGCGAGACCGAGGGCGCGCAACAGCGGGCCACGCGTCACATCGACGAGCTGCAGCCTGCCGTAGGGCACCGCGACGATGCGCTCGAACATGATCCCGCGCCGGAACAGGAGATCATCTTCCCGCAGGATGTACCCGATCGCGCGCACGCGGCGGAACGCGAACAGCGAGTTCACCAGCAGCACAAGCACAATCGCGCCGATGATCAACAGCGGGATCAGCGGATCCTCCGCATTGAGCAACACCAGCACGGTGGGCACGACGCCTGCGACGAGCACGAGCACGAGGTTCACGATGAGGTCTGCCCAGGCATACGAGGGCGACACGCGCTGCCACTCGGCTGCCCCCGGGGCCACTCGGTTGCGGGCGCGGGAATCGGGGTTGCGGCATCCTGCGGCACGGCTTCTGTAGTCACAGTTCAAGCCTAGGCCACGCAGGCCACCTTGCTACGGTTTGCGGTACGCAGTCTGTCCGCTAGGGCCGGCCTCTGGCTCGCTGGCCTCAGGCGTATCGCCATCGCCAGGCGGGATCCGGCACAGGTGCTCGGTGATTGCAGCGCACACGACGAGCGCAGCACCGGTCGCGAACACGAGCACCATCGGTAACCAGCTACTCACGGGCGCAGGGACGCTGCGTCCGAGGAGCGAGAGCGCGAGCCCGCCTCCAAAGCCGCCGAGGAACCCGCCGACAAGCTGGCCGGCCCGCGCCGTCGCGAGCAGCCGGACCGCGAGGAACGGGTTGACCGCGCCGGCGCGCTTCAGCACCGTTCGGCGCAGCCTGATCCCGAGCGTCAGCAGGACTCCTGCAATCAACGCAAGCATGATCGCGAGCGACAGCGGCGGCACAAACGGCGCCGCGCCGCGCCCGGACAGTGCGAACTGCACGACCAGCCCGATCGCGATACCCATCGCAGCAGCCGCGAGAGTCACGAGCGGATTCATACGCTCATCACTGCGCATCGGGAACCTCCTGGTCGCGGTCGAGCGTGGGGGCCGTTGTGTCGCCAATCCGGTGCAGCAGCTCGGCCACCCGCCCGTGACCCATGAGCACGGCGTTGGGGTCGAGCGCAAGCCACGGCGCCAGCACGAAGTCGC
Source organism: Leucobacter luti (assembly GCF_019464495.1). Taxonomy (NCBI): domain Bacteria; kingdom Bacillati; phylum Actinomycetota; class Actinomycetes; order Micrococcales; family Microbacteriaceae; genus Leucobacter; species Leucobacter luti. The sequence continues at coordinate 1,084,830 of NZ_CP080492.1, forward strand.
GCTCGTGTGCGCGCGGATGCGGCACCGTGAGGCGCTCGTCCTGTATGACGCGGCCGCCGAAAAGAATAATGTCGATGTCGAGGGTGCGGTCCCCCAGCGCACCTCCCGCGTGCGGCCGTGCACTGCTTCGACCCGTTGCACCACGTCGAGCAGCTCATGCGGCGTCAGTGTGGTTTCGGCCGTCGCAACGCCGTTGAGGTAGCGCGGCGCATCCGGATCAGGCCCGGTAGTCGTGAGCGCGACGGTCTCCCGCAGCGGTGAGGCCCGCAGATTCGAGATCCCGGGCTCGCGTGCGAGCGCAGCCTGGGCGGCCTGGATCGTCTCACCGCGGTCCCCGAGATTCGCTCGAACGCGAGCAGGATGGGAACCACCTGTGCGATCACAGCGCTGGCCTTCGGACAATGGAAACGGAGACGTCGGCGAACGTCGCCTCGATCGGGGCGTCAGGCTTATGCACGGTAATACGCGCTTCGCGCACGCCTGGGAAGCGAAGCGCCACGCCTGCGATCCGCTCGGCGACGGTCTCGATCAGGTCGACGGGATCGCGCTCAACCGCAGCGACGATCGCCGAGGCGAGCTCGCCGTAGTGCACCGTCTGGGCCAGCGCGTCCCCCGCGGCGGCCGCGCTCAGGTCTACACTCACCTCGGCGTCGATCACGAAGCGTTGGCCGCGCTCTCGCTCAAAGTCGAAGACGCCGTGGTGCGCGAACACTTCAAGCCCGGTGAGAGTGATGCGATCGGCGTTGTGGGGTGCTGGAGCATGATCGACTGCGGGGCCAGCGGGGCCAGCGGCGACAGCGCCAGCCGCCCACGCCCCGGCGACTGCGAGGGCCTGCGCGCTGCCTGACACGTCGTGGACGCGCACACCCCAGGCGCCAGCTCCGGCCGCGAGGGCGCTGACCACCGCGGTCGCCAGATCGCGCGGATCTGCGCCGGTGTGCGACCCTGCTCCCGCCTGCGGCGCAAGCTCAGCGAGCACTTCAGCGAGCATCCGTTTGCGCGAGGCGCCCACGAGCACCGGATAGCCGAGGCTCGTGAGCTGATCGAGCTGGGCGAGGAGGCGCCAGCCATCCGTGCCTGTCTTATCGAAGCCGAGACCTGGATCGAGCACCAGGTGCTCAGCGGCGACGCCAGCGGCGCGAGCTGCAGCTGCGAGCTGGGCCAGGGCACCGCGGACCTCTGCGACCACATCATCGTAGTCAGAGCGCTGGTGTGCGCGGTCCGGGATGCCCCGCCAATGGCCCACAATGAATGTCACGCCGTGGTCGCGGCTAGCCTCCGCTGCGACTCCCATCATGGCCGGATCGTGCAGGCCACCAGACACGTCATTGATATAGCGAGCGCCCGCCGCCACCGCTGCAGCAGCCGTCGTCGCGTGGATCGTGTCGATCGACACCGCAATGCCGGCGGCGGTGAGCGCGGTGATCACTGGGAGCACGCGCGCCTGTTCGTCCGCTGGGGACACAGGCGTCGCTCCGGGCCTGGTCGACTCGCCGCCGATGTCCACAATGTCAGCGCCCTGCGCCACCAACTCGTGCCCGCGCGCGATGGCGCGCTCGGTGGCGTGATAGACCCCGCCATCGCTGAACGAATCTGGCGTGACGTTGAGCACCCCGAGTAGCAGGGGGCGCACCTCGCCGCCACGCATCACGCCGAGCTGCTTCCGAGCGCAGTGGCTCGGCCAAGCAGAGCGAACACTGCGGCCTGCGCCTGCGGATCCGAGAGCGTGCCGCGCGAGGCAACCGTCACGGCGAGCGCTTCCGTCTGGCGCACACCGCGGTCCGCAACGCAGCCGTGGCTCGCCTCGAGCACCACAAGCACGCCAAGCGGATCCAGCCCGTCAACGAGGGTCTGGGCAATCTGCTCCCCCAGCCGTTCCTGCACCTGCGGGCGAGCTGCGAGCACATCAACAATGCGCGGAATCGCGCTCAGCCCCACCACGCGACCGCCCGGGCGGTATGCGACATGAGCGCGACCGCGGAACGGGAGCAGGTGGTGCTCGCACACCGAGCGCAACACGATGTCGCGGACGAGCACCAGCTCTCCGGTGTCCTCGCCAACCGGGACCGCGTCGCTGAGGAAACCGGATGGATCCTGGCCGACACCCGCGAAAAACTCAGCGTAGGAGTCGGCCACCCGGAACGGCGTACTCGCCAGTTCCGGGCTATCGGGGTCCGATCCGATCGCGCTCAGCAGCTCACGGACCGCCGCAGCGATCCGCTCACGATCAACGGTCTCGTTCATAGTGGTTACCGGGAATCTCCGCCGTCTTCGGTGTCCGTGACCGGGCGCACGCCGAGGTTGCGGGGCGGTTCAGACGAGCTGGGAGCGGCGGGAGCATCGGGCGCGGCCGGAGCGGCAACACCCGGCTCAGCAGTAGGAGTAGCGCCAGCCTCACCTGCGCCCGCATCACTCTGGGCAGACTCGGCGGCACCAGCACCAGCACCAGCACCAGCACCAGCCGCAGCCTCACCTTCAGCCGGAGCATCCTCCATCGCGAGTACTCCGTCTGTGCGCAGCACAGCCGGCACGTCGATCGGGGGTCGGTTCGAGACCGGGCGATCCCCGTGGGAGAGCCAGATCGGGCGCTCAGGCAACTTCTGCACATCGCGGAAGATCTCAGCGATCTGGTTGTGGTCCAGCGTCTCCTTCTCGAGAAGCTCGCGCGCGAGCCGATCGAGCACGTCGCGGTTCTGCATGAGCGCGTCGTACGCCTCATTGTGCGCTTGTTCGAGCAGCGCGCGCACTTCGGTGTCGACGGACACCGCGACGCCCTCGGAGTAGTCGCGGCTCTGGCCGAACTCGCCCATGAAGGCACCTGGCTGGGCCTGACCCAGCTTGACAGGACCAATCGAGGCGGACATCCCGTACTCAGTAACCATCTTGCGCGCGGTGCTCGTGGCTTTCTCGATGTCGTTCCCCGCTCCCGTAGTCGGGTCGTGGAACACCATCTCCTCAGCGACACGACCGCCCAGGGCATAGGCAAGCTGATCCAGCAGCTCGTTCCGAGTGATTGAGTACTTATCCTCGAGCGGAATCACCATCGTGTAGCCGAGCGCGCGGCCACGGGGCAGGATCGTGATCTTCGTGACGGGGTCGGTGTGGTTCAGCGCAGCTGCCACCAAGGCGTGGCCGCCCTCGTGGTAGGCAGTGATCAACTTTTCTTGATCCTTCATCACCCGGGTGCGGCGCTGTGGGCCAGCGATCACTCGATCGATCGCCTCATCGAGCGCACGGTTGTCGATCAGCTGTGCGTTCGAGCGCGCGGTGAGCAGCGCTGCCTCGTTCAGCACGTTCGCGAGGTCAGCACCGGAGAACCCGGGCGTCTTCCGCGCGACGACCGCAAGGTCGACGTTTTGCGAGAGCGGCTTCCCCTTCGAGTGGACCTGCAGAATCTTGAGGCGGCCCGGCATGTCCGGAGCATCGACGCCGATCTGGCGATCGAAGCGACCCGGGCGCAGCAGCGCTGGGTCCAGCATGTCCGGCCGGTTCGTCGCGGCGATCATGATGACGTTCGTCTTCGGATCGAAGCCGTCCATTTCGACGAGCAGCTGATTCAGCGTCTGCTCCCGCTCGTCGTGGCCACCGCCCATGCCCTGCCCGCGGCGCTGGCCTACCGCATCGATCTCATCAATGAAGATGATGGCGGGCGAGTTCGCCTTGGCTTCTTTGAAGAGGTCGCGGACACGGCTCGCGCCGACGCCGACAAACATTTCGACGAAGTCCGAACCGGAGATTGTGTAGAACGGAACCCCGGCTTCTCCTGCGACAGCGCGTGCCAGCAGGGTCTTGCCGGTTCCTGGCGGGCCGTACAGCAGCACACCCTTCGGGATACGCGCGCCGACGGCTTGGAAGCGTGTCGCGTCCTGGAGAAAGTCTTTGATCTCGTGCAGTTCTTCGACGGCCTCGTCTGCGCCTGCCACATCATCGAAGGTGACCTGCGGGGTCTCCTTCGAGACGAGCTTCGCCTTTGACTTGCCGAACTGCATCACACCGCGGCCGCCACCCTGCATGGAGGAGAGCATCCACCACAGCAACAAGCCGATGAGGATCAGGGGAATCAGGAATCCGAGCAAGGACCACAGCGGGTTCGGCTGTGGCACCTTGTCGGTAAAGCCATCCTTCAGCTTCGCATCAGTAACCGCGTCAACCACCGCTTCGCCGCGCTGCGAAACGTAGTAAAAGTACACCTCATCGCTGCCGGCCTTCTTGTCAGCCTTGGTCAGCGTGAGGTTGACACGCTGATCCCCATCGATGATCTCAGCCTGCTTGGCCTTGCCATCGGCAAGCAGTTCCAGGCCTTGCTGAGTTGAGACCTCGCGCACGTTGCCGCCGGACAGCAGCGACCAGCCCAAGAGCACGATGAGCGGTGCAAGGACCAAATAGAGGAGCGGGCCGCGGAACAGCTTCTTGCTCTTCGACGCGCTCTTCGGGGAATTCTCTGCCAAGTCAGGGCCTTTCGAAATAGGCGTGCCGGAAATCTCCAGCCGATGCAAGCGTAGCCAATACCGCTGACTTCACGCTGGTGAAGCCTGTTTGTCCGCTCAGGGCGCACGCGGATTCCGGCCCGAGGGACACTCGGGCCGGGTCGGTGCTACTCCTCGCCGCCGTACACGTGGGGGGCCAGAACCGCCACGTCACGGAGGTTGCGGTAGTTCTCCGCATAGTCGAGACCGTAGCCGACCACGAACTGCACAGGGATATCAAAGCCAACATACGCAACGTCGACCTGCACCTTCAGCGCCTCAGGCTTGCGGAGCATCGTGCAGATGCGCACCGACTTCGCGCCGCGACTCTCCAGGTTTTCCTTCAGCCACGAGAGCGTGAGTCCAGAGTCGATGATGTCTTCGACGATCAGCACATCACGTCCGGCGATGTCGGCGTCAAGGTCCTTCAGAATCTTGACGACTCCGCTCGACTTCGTGCCAGCGCCGTACGAGGAGACGGCCATCCAATCCATCTGCGCGTGGAAACGCAGCTCCCGGGCGAGATCGGCCATCACCATCACAGCGCCCTTGAGGACGCCGACAAGCAGCGGCGGCTCTTCGGGGTAGTCGGCCTCAATCTCGCGAGCCATCTCGGCCAGGCGAGCGAGCAGCTCAGCTTCGGTGTGCAGTACTACGGTGAGGTCATTGCCCAGGTGAGTCGCGTCCATGTGCCTATTTTAGACCGGACCGCTGACGGCTTCCTCACTCTTTGCTGCGCCGGACGCAGTTTCCGGCGTCACAGCGCAGTACGAGGCGATCCGCGCTGCGCGCGGAACACGAGTGCGCCGGCCTCGCGTGTGACGGTCAGACCAGGCACGAACGCTGGGCCCTGGCCGCGCCAATCGGTGACAAGGGCGGCAACGGTGGCTGTGTGTGCCCGCCCGAGCTGCGCCCCGAAGTCGGCGCGCGCCGCCCGTCGAATCACTCGGTTGCGCAGTGCGCTCGGGAGCGCCGCGAGCCCGTCGATGTCGAGCGTCACCGGGTCTGCCGAGATGCGCAGGCGCTCCAGGGCAGCGCAGGCAAGTTCGTCAAGCGCGGCGGCGTCCTCTGCGGCCAAGTCAGCTGTGCGGGCAAGAGCCGCTGCCACACCCGGCCCAAGCTCCGCCTCGAGCACCGGCAGCACGCGATCTCGCACTCGCACTCGCGTATACGCTGGGTCGCTATTGTGCGGGTCCTGCCAGGGGCGCAACTGCTGCAACGCGCAGGCTGCAACCGTGGTCTCCCGCGTGATCTCCGGCTCCCGCGCGAGAAACGGTCGCAGGAGCGTGCAGTTTGCCGTGAGAGGCCGCTCTTCCGGGATCCCCGCAACGCTTCGCGTTCCAGAGCCGCGCGCGAGCCCGAGCAGCACCTGTTCCGCCTGGTCACTGCGTGTGTGCGCAGTGAGCATCCAGCTGGCCCCAAGCTCAGTGGCCGCCGTGGCCAGCGCGGCGTATCGTGCCTCACGGGCCGCGTTTTCTGGCCCTCCACCCGAAGCACCGGGCCCCGCTCCGGTCTCCCTCCTGGCGTCGGCACGAAAACCCGCCGCACCAGCACGGGCGCGAGACCCAATTCAATCGCGCGATCCGCGGCCTGAGCAGCAACAGCGGCTGAGCCTTCCTGCAAGCCGTGGTCCACGATGACGGCTCCCGCGCGGATTCCCACCCGAGGCGCCTCATATGCGAGCGCAGCAGCGAGCGCAAGCGAGTCAGCTCCCCGGAGAGCGCGACGAGTGCGAGCGGCGGTTCCCCCTCACCGTTCCGCTCAAGCCCACGCAGCACACGCCGCACCGCGCGGCGGGTGTCGAGAAGTGGCAGGTCTCTGTGCATTACTTCAGGCTATCCCGCGTCGGGTAGCCTGGTGCCTGCACTATTGAGCTGGGGCCGGGCGCCGCCCACCCGCAATCACAATTCGAAGGAGCGCGCATGACCGCAGCATTCGACGCCGTCGTGGAGATCCCCAAGGGGAGCCGCAACAAGTACGAGATCGACCACGAGACCGGACGGGTGTACCTCGACCGCGTGCTCTACACCGGGTTCGTCTACCCGACCGATTACGGCTTCTTCGAGGACACCCTCGGCGAGGACGGGGACCCGCTCGACGTACTCGTGCTCCTCGACTACCCGGTCTACCCCGGCGTGGGGATCAAGGTGCGCCCCGTAGGCGTGCTCAAGATGAGCGACGAGGCAGGCGGCGACGACAAGGTCATCGCTGTGCAGCACAAGGATCCGCGCTGGGCGCACATCCAGGACGTCGCCGATATCCCGGAGTACACCCGCAAGGAGATTGAGCACTTCTTCGAGCACTACAAGGATCTTGAGCCCAGCAAGTGGGTCAAGGTCGATGCGTGGGGCTCGGCTGCGGACGCGGAAACTCTCATTGTTGAGGCGCAGGAGCGTCTCGCTGCGCAGGGGCACTAAGCCCGATTTCCGCGGGCCGCGAGCGGTCCGCACTGCAGAAACGGGCCCGGGATCTTCACGATCCCGGGCCCGTTTCTGTGTATCCCGCCTAGAAGTTGATGTACCAGGCCGGGTTGACGAAGCCGTACCAGCCGTCGTCCTGGTTCAACCGCATCTCGAAGTGGAGGTGGCAGCCGGAACTCGCACCGGTGGAACCGACGTAGCCGATGAACTGGCCAGCTTCCACCCACTGGCCCGGCGCGACCGACGCCCATTCAGCCATGTGTGCGTAGCGCGTCTGCCACCCGCTCGGGTGGTTGATGGTGACCATATTGCCACCTGCGCCCCACTCCATGTAGGTCGCGCGAACCGTGCCGGCAGCAGCTGCAACAATGGGCGTGTAGCAGCCTGCTGCGAGGTCGATGCCCGTGTGGTCTGGACGTCCGGGAGGCGCGAAACCTTCAGAGACGTAGCTGTAGGCCGTGGGAAGCACCCAGCCGTTCGAGACGCCACCTCCGCCGTTGTTTCCGCCGCCATCGCCGCCGCCACCATCGCCGCCGCCGCCGCCATCGCCACCGCCGCCTCCAGCGTCGCCGCCGCCGCCGCTGTTATTCGCGTTCTCGGCGGCCTCTTGCTGCTGGCGGAGCAGTTCCGCCTGCTGCCTCGCGTACTCCTCCGCCTGCTTACGGAGGCGTTCTTGCTCGGCCTTGCGACGCGCTTCCTCTTCTCGGAGGCGTTGCTCGTAGCCGTCGACGGTTTTCGCTGTGGTGTCCTTCAGCGCAGCGAGCTGGGCGCTCAGCTCGGTCTGCTGTTTCTCCTGCGCCTGGACTTTCTCGCCCTGGCCGACCATCGCGGCAGCTGCTGCCTCTTCTTTGGCCTTCACATCTGCGCGCAACGCTTCGCGCTCGTCTTCTGCGGCCTTCGCTTGCTTGCTGAGAGTGTCAGCGGTGTTCGCGGCCTGCTCTGCTTCCTCGGAAAGCTGGGTGTTCCGCTCGGTCGCCTTCGACATCGACGCGAGACGCTCAAGGAGGGCATCGGCGGTGTCCGCGTCGGCGTCGAGGAACAGCTCCATACTGCGATCCACGCCGCCCGAGCGATACATCTGCGCCACCAGCACTCCCGCGCGATCCGCGGCGTCTTCAGCTTGCTTCCGGCTCTCGACGGCTTGTGCGTTCAGCGTTTCCGCCTTCGCGGCAGCCGCTGCGAGGTTCTCTTCCGCCTGGTTCAGCTCTGCGACCTTGGTCGAGTGCAAGTTGCGGAGCCGTTCAAGTTCCTTTTCACCAGCGGCGATCAGACCCTCGATCTCAGTGACCTTCTTGGCCGCAGTGGCTTGGTTCTGCTTGGCAGCCTGCACGTCATCCCAGGTGGGCAGTTCTGCCGCCTGCGCAGGCGTGCTGGCGAGCTGGCCTCCTACTAGGAGACTCGCGGCAATGGCGAACACGCCAACCACCCCGGCTGCGCGTCTCCCCCAGCCGTTCTTCCGCTTCTGCATATTGCCTCGCATCCAGTTCCCGTCCCCGGGGCGTCGATTTCGCAACTCCGGGCAGAATAATCCATGTTTACGGTAGCACTCGTGGAACGCACACGCGGGGCGCCGTTCCACGGAACAGTGCGATTTGCCGCACACGCACGAGCAGAGTGGCAGAACTGAGTGCAAAACCACCCGCCCAGGCGGGATCAGTCGTGATCTTCGAGTGAGTTCTGACTCGCCTCAATCAGCGTGACCATCGATGCGTGCAGCTCGCCCAGCTCCGCAGGTGTCATCTTGAGCCGGGCTGCCATCTGAATGGGCACCTGCTCCGCGCGCGTGCGCAGCGCTTCCCCCTCCGGGGTCAGGGTGATCTCGAGCCGCCGCTCATCGGCAATGCTTCGCTGCCGCTTCGCCAGGCCCTGCGCCTCAAGCCGCTTGATCAGCGGGGACAGGGTTGATGCTTCCTGGTGCAGCAGGCGCGCGAGCGTACTGAGGTCAAGGGTGCGGTGCTCCCAGAGCGCCAGCATGACGAGGTACTGGGGGTGGGTGATGCCGAGCGGATCCAACACTGGCTTGTACGCCGCGACGATTCCGCGCGAGGCGACGGTCAGCGCGAAGCACACCTGTCGTTCCAGGGTCAGGGGATCAGTCGAGCTCATTTCGCCATTTTCGCAGATTCCAACCGGTGGCGTATCATTGATTCGTGCCCTAATGATTGGTGCATATACTTTTGGAGGACGAGCATGACGAACCAGGCTTCCGGCACGAAGGCCGCGCCCCCAGCTGCGCCGAGCGAAAGCCAGGCACCTCAGCACGCCCCGTTTGTGCCAAACCCGCACGAGCCCGCTTCGGCCAGCACCGTGATCGGCTTCATCATCGCCGCGGCGCTCGTGTTCGGCGGGTTCTACATGATGGGCATGGCGTTCAGCGTGCCGGGCGCAGAATTCTGGCTCTTCGGCGGCGGCATCGTGGTGGACGCTGTGGGGCTCTGGGTTGCCTTTGGCTTGATTCCCTACTTCAGCGACCGCAAGGCTCGCGACTAGGCTGCACTGCCGCGGCGCCCCGATCGGCTACCCCTCGTCGAGTAGGGCAGCCGCGAACAGCGGGCGAGCGGCATCCGCGGCAGGCGGGTGAAACATTCCTGCCGCTGCATCGCGGTAGAGCCTGCTCGCCTCGTGTCCGCTGTCGAAGCCGGAGCCGCCAGTGCACAGGAGCGCCACCTCGGCGGTGCGTCGCGCGGCCGAGGTCGCGTGCAGCCGAGCCCCAACGAGCCGCGGCGACCAGGCAGCGCCGTGGTCAATCAGCTCATCGAAGTCACGCGTGGTTGAGTCCAAGAGCGCGGGCACCACGAGGTAGTCGAGGTGTGCATCTGCGAGCCGCACGCGTGATTCAGGCACCTCAGCGAGCGTAGTCCCCGCCTTCGCCGATCGCCGCTGCTTCAGCCCTGCCGCCGCAACGTCAAGCGCGCGCCGCGCCACTCCGGCGTACACCGAGGCGATGAGCAACTGGAAGTTCGCGGCAATTGCGAACGGTAAGAGATCGGGCTGCGGCCCGACAGGCAGGCGCCGGATCACGCGCTCCGCGCGCATGGGGACGCCATCGAGGCGGGTCGCCCGGCTCTGTGAAGCGCGCATGCCGAGCACGTCCCAGCGATCGGAGACGGTGATACCCGGCGCCGAACGCTCGACGAAGCCGAACACGAGCTCAGGCTGCTCGGGAGTCGACGCGTCAACGCCGTGCGTCATCAGCCTGGTCCAGACTGGCGACAGCGAGGTGAAAATCTTGGTGCCCGTGAGCAGATACCCGCCGTCAGGCTGGGGAGCCGCGACCGTCGTCGAATCACTCAGCACCCAGTCATTGCCAGGCTCGCTGATGCCGAAGGCGAAAATCTCGCCAGCCATCGCCTCCTCGAATACACGAGTGAGCGAGTCATCTCCGCGCTGCTGCATCGCGCGTGCCACTCCGGTGCACATCAGGTGCATGTTGATTGCGAGCGCGGTCGCTGGCGCCGCTGTCGCAAGGCGCTGCTGCAACCGTGATACCTCGTGCAGTGTCAGGCCAGGACCACCCCACGCCTCCGGCACGAACAGAGTGAGGTACCCCCGCTCGGTGAGCTCGGCGAGGTCGGCACTGAAAAACTCGTTCGCGCGATCCGTTTCCGCCGCCCGCGCCCTGAACCGTTCCAGCACTCCCTCTGGGAGATACCGTTCAGCAAGCTCCGCGTGCCGCGTTTCCCGATCGGTCATGGCGCTCCTCTTCGTTCGCGGCCAGTCTAGCGAGCGGACAAGTCGGCCACCGTCGCGCCATAGGCGCTCACGAACTCCGCGGCGTCCACCAGCGCTGCGAACTCGTGGGAGCCAGACCCGAGCGCGATCCGGGCACCAATCAGGCCCTGGTCAATGTAGACCGGCCACGGCGTGCTGGCTCCAAGCGGGGAAATCGTGCCGCGCTCGTAGCCAGTCGCGGCGAATGCCGCATCAGCATCGGGCAGCGAGACCCGATTCACCCCGAGCAGCGCGCGAAGTTTTGGCCACGAGAATTGGGCAGCAAGCGGGGCGATGACGAACACGAACTCGCTCCCGAGCTGCACCACAACCGTTTTCGCGATGCGCACACCGCCGACGAGCCCTCCGGCAGGTGGGCCACTCCCCTCACGCGGAATGAACTCGACCGCGAGGCCGCGTGCCGCAGCATCAGCCGCGGCACGCGGCACCTCGGTGTTCGTCATGCGAACACCCTACTGTGCGAGCACTCCATCGCCGGCGCTATGGAGCAACAACCTCATTCGATCGCGTGCTCAGGTTGACGCCACGCGTCTCTTTCACAAGCGACACCGCGATCAACGACACGATCGTGACACCCAGGATGTAGGCGCCAATCGTCCACGATGCTCCTGTCGCACCGAAGACGAGGTCGGCGATCATCGGCGCAAACGCTCCACCGAAAATTGCTCCGATCGCGTAACCGATCGAGACACCCGAGTAGCGCACGTCGGCCGGGAACATCTCGGCGTAGAGCGAGGCCTGCGGGCCGTAGGACAGCCCCAGCCCGATCGTCATGATGAACAACGCCCCGAAGTACATGAAGATATTGCCGGTGTCGATCATGAACCACATGGGGATCGCCCACAACCCGAGCAGCACATAGCCGATCTGGAAGGTACGGACGCGGCCAATGCGATCGGAGAGGATCCCGCCATAGAGCGTAAAGATCAACCACCCGAAGGACGCGAGCGTCGTTGCAAGCAGCACTGGTGGCCGCTCGAGCCCGAGCCCCCCGGCCGCGACGTCGCGCGTCGCATAGGTCGCGAAGAACGCGATCAGCAGGTACCCGGCTGCGTTGTTCGCAATGAAAATGAGCGCAGCGAGGATGACCTCACGGGTGTGTTTCGAGAACAGGATCTTGATCGGCGCAGAGGACTCACCCTTGCGCTCCTGCAGCTCCATGAAGATGGGCGACTCTTCGACCGCACGGCGAATGAAGTACCCCACAAGGATCAAGAGGATCGAGAGGAGGAACGGGATCCGCCACCCCCACGTGAGGAATTGCTCTTCGGTGAGCACCGTGGTGATGATCCACATACTCGAGGTCGCAAGGATCATGCCGAGCGGAACACCGATCTGCGGGTACGCCCCAAAGAAGCCGCGTTTATCTTTCGGAGCGTGTTCTACCGACATTAGCGCCGCGCCACCCCACTCGCCTCCGGCCGAGAATCCCTGCAGCACGCGGAGCAGGATAAGCAGCACCGGAGCAGCGACGCCGATCTGCGCGTAGGTCGGCAGCACGCCGATGAGCGCAGTCGCGATCCCCATCATGATGAGCGTGAGCACGAGCATCCTCTTGCGGCCCAGTCGATCTCCGAGGTGCCCAGCGACGATCGCACCGAGGGGCCTGAAGAGGAACGAGATACCGAGCGATGCCCACGAAACGATCTGGCCGACCGTCTCACCGGCTGGCGCGAAGTAGAGCGTGGCAAAGACTGCACCGGCCGCCTGAGCGTAAATGAAGAAGTCGTACCACTCAATCGTGGTGCCCACCACCGTGCCAGCGAGCACACGCCGCTCTTCAGTGCGGCGAGCCGCGGTCGCCTGGGTCGTTTGCGTCATCTGAACTCCATCGTTCGTGTATTCCTCCGCGATATCCTGACCGAACGGTCGGATGGTATGCGAGTGTACACGAACACTCCGACCAGGTTTAGTCCACAGGCGCGTTCGGAAAATCTTCGAAAATGAGCAGCGTACGGGAGGTGCGCACCGACGGAATCGCTTGCACTTCTTCCAGCACTACTCGGCGGAGATCTCGATTGTCGCGTGCCCGTATGAGCAGGAGCACATCAAACTCGCCACCCACGAGCGCGATGTGCTCGATCTCAGGGATTTCCATCAGCCGCGCACGCACTTCCTGCCATGCCGGCTGCTCAACAGAGAGCGACACATAGGCGGACGCGTGCAGCCCCGAGAGCACGGGGTCCGTACGCACGGTGAAGCCTGTGATGATCCCGGCATCACGCAGCCGTTTCACGCGCGCGTGCGCTCCCGCCCGTGAGACATGTACCTCTTCACCCAGCGTGGTCATTGAAGCGCGCGCATCTCTGCGCAGGACTTCAATAATCGCGCGATCAATTACGTCCAGTTCCACATTGATCCATTCGTCGCATCGATCCCCCAAAAACGGCAATCGTACATATTTTTAACACGAATAGTGCGATACGTCCAATGGATACACATAAACACAAGACGATTACTACTCTGAAGGGCATCACAGCTCTGTCCCGTTCAGAAGGGATAGGCAAATCGCTCAAGGAGGAGCCGATGTCCCGCTTGAGGTCACCAGAGTCAGCCACGGCGCTGCTCCCTCGCGACACCCCGGTTCAGCTCGTCACTGCCGCGGGAGAGCACACGCCGGACCCGGCATACGCCATACCGACTGACGACGAGCTGATCCGCGCGTACTCCAGCCTCGTGACTGGGCGCCGCATCAACGACCAGTGCAATGCACTGGTGCGCCAGGGCCGGCTTGCGGTCTATCCTTCGTCAAACGGCCAAGAAGCGTGCCAGATTGCTGCGGCCCTCGCCCTGCGCGAAACTGATTGGCTCTTCCCCACCTACCGCGACTCGGTGGCGATTATCTCTCGCGGCGTCGCACCCGCGGAAGCAATGGTCCTGCTGCGCGGTGACTGGCACTCAGGCTACGACCCGCACGAGCACTGCGTCGCCCCGCAAGCCACCCCGCTCGCCACCCAGCTCTTGCACGCTGTCGGTTTCGCCCACGCCGCAAAGCTCCGCGGCGAAGACACGGTGGTACTCGCGATGTGCGGCGATGGTGCGACAAGCGAGGGTGATTTTCATGAAGCGATGAACTTCGCCGCGGTGTTCGAGCTACCCGTCGTGTTCTTCGTCCAGAACAACGAGTTCGCGATCTCTGTGCCGCTGTCGCGGCAGACGGCAGCCCCCTCACTGGCTCACAAAGCGATCGGATACGGCATGCCTGGACAGCGCGTAGACGGCAATGATGTCGCCGCGCTCCTCGCGGTGCTCGGGGAGGCCGTGGATCGTGCACGTGCGGGCGCGGGCCCCACACTCATTGAGGCACACACTTACCGAATGCTCGCGCACACGAACGCAGACGACGACACGCGGTACCGCGAGCACGAGGCAGTGCAGGCGTGGACCGGACGGGATCCACTCAACCGTGTGCGCACACTGCTGCGCGACCGCGGCCTCCTCAGCGACGAGGCCGAAGCACAATTCACGGAGGCTGCCGAGCGCACCGCAGCTGACCTACGCGCCACGATGCACGCGGAACCCGAGGTGGATCCCGCCGACCTCTTCCGGCACGTGTTTGCCGAACAGCCGGCGATGCTCGACGCGCAGTGGCGCATGCTCCAAGACGAGATCGACCGAACGGAGGCGGACGCATGAGCACCGCAACGCTGACCCAACGCCCACACACGCGTGAGTCCAGTGTGTCCGACCAGATTCCTGATCAGACACCGGCACCCCCAGTCGAGACAATGACCATGGCGGGCGCACTCAACCGCGCCCTCGCGGACGCGCTCGCCGCCGACGATCGCGTCCTGATCTTCGGCGAGGACGTTGGCGCACTCGGAGGGGTGTTCCGGATCACCGACGGCCTCACCGCGCAGTTCGGAGAGGCCCGCTGCTTCGATACCCCATTGGCAGAATCGGGCATCATGGGCAGCGCCGTCGGAATGGCGATGAATGGCCTCATCCCCGTTGTCGAGATGCAGTTCGATGCCTTCGCTCTCCCCGCGTTTGAGCAGGTCGTGAGCCACGTCGCAAAGCTCGGCAACCGCACTCGCGGTGGCACCCGGCTCCCCATCGTGATCAGAATCCCCTACGGCGGCGGCATCGGCGGGGTCGAACACCACTGCGATTCCTCCGAGGCGTACTACGCACACACGCCGGGGCTCACCGTGGTCTCACCTTCCACCCCACAGGACGCCTACTCACTGCTACGCGCCGCGATCGCGTCCCCTGATCCGGTCGTGTTCATGGAGCCGAAGAAGCTGTACTGGTCAAAGGGGCCCGTCGACACCTCACTCACCGCAGAGTTGCGGCGAGCTGAGGTGGTGCGCGAGGGCAGTGATGTCACGCTCATCAGCTACGGACCGTCGATGCCGGTCGCCCTCGCAGCTGCTGAGGCTGCCGCAGCAGACGGCCGCAGCGTGCAGGTGGTGGACGTGCGCACGCTTACCCCGTTTGATGACGAGACCGTTGCGGCAGCCGTGCGCGGAACCGGTCGCGCCATCGTGATCGCCGAGGCACAGGGCTTCGCAAGCGTCGCCTCTGAGATTCAAGCGCGCGTGTTTGAGCAGTGCTTCGAGTATCTCGAGGCCCCCGTTCGCCGGGTCACCGGATTTGACATCCCTTTCCCCTCCCCCAAATTCGAACACTGGCACCTCCCTGATGTCGATCGAGTGCTCGACGCTATCGATTCTTTGCACTGGGATGACGCACCTCACTCGGAGGAGACACCGTAATGCAGACGTTCCACCTTCCTGACCTTGGCGAAGGCCTGACCGAGGCCGTACTGGTGCGCTGGGCCGTCGCTGTCGGTGACGAGATCGTCCTCGACCAGGTCATCGCCGAAGTCGAGACTGCCAAGAGCATCGTCGACCTGCCCACTCCGTACGCCGGCACCGTGCTCGCACTACACGGCGAGGAAGGCGGGACGATTCTCACAGGCGCGCCAGTGATCGAAGTCGGTGATGGCTCGGCAGCCCCAGACACCCCAGCAGCCGCGCCACACGCCGCCGAACATGAGGCGTACCGCGCCGAGGAGCAGGCCGGATCGGGCAACGTGCTCATTGATACGGCACGGGCGCCGGCCCGGCCAGGGACGACGGCGCCGCGCAGGAACTGCGGTTCGGCAAGCAGCACCAGCGAACGCCACACCATCCTCAGCCGCTCCCGAGGCCGCGCGCCCCCGCGGCGACCGCCCGGTCGCGGTACGCTCCCCATCGTGCGCCGCCTCGCACGTGAGCTCGGAATCGATCCTGCAACAGTTGCGCCCAGTGGCACGGATGGCGCAGTGACACGCGCCGACGTGCTGCGCGCGGCAGAGAACACCGCATCACAAGCATCGGAGCCCGTTGCCCCGCTCGGAGCCGAGCCGAGCCAGCTCACCGTCATCTCGTCCGAGCGATTCTCACCACTGCGGAAGGCGGTCAGTGCGACCCTCAGCCGCAGCCGCTCGGAGATTCCAGAGGCCACCGTGTGGGTGGACGTCGACGTGACCAGGCTGTGGGAACTCCGCTCGGATATGGCAGCCCCGGGCGAGCGCGCCCCATCGGTGACCGCGTTGTTCGCCCGCTACGCCCTGCTCGCGCTGGAGCAGTATCCGCTCCTGGCCTCGCGAATCGTGGGCGGTGGCACCGAACTCGCACTTTTCGACGGCGTTCATCTGGGTGTTGCAGTCGACACGGAGCGCGGCCTCATGGTGCCCGTGATCCCCCGCGCAGACACGCTCTCACTCGCGGCCATTGATGGCGCACTGCGCGAGCTGGCCGCGACGGCGCGTGACGGCAAAATGCCGCCCGAGCGACTGCGCGATTCGACGTTCACCGTAAACAACTACGGCGGCTTCGGTGTGGATGGATCAGCCGCCATCATCAACTACCCGAATGTCGCGATCCTGGGCATCGGACGAATCTTGGAGCGGCCGTGGGTGGTCGAGGGCGCGATAGTGCCGCGCCGTATTGCCCAGCTCTCGCTCGTATTCGATCATCGAGTCTGCGACGGCGGCTACGCGGCAGGCTTTCTCCGCGCGGTCGTCGACCTCCTGGAGCACCCGCTCACCGCTTATCCCCGGGTGTAGCGCACAGCCGTACAGTACGGTCTCGCGGGCTCTGCGTTTGCGCGGAGGCACCGTGGCACCGTATCCTGAAATTCATTACCGACCGATCAGTCACTAATTCGCGTGGCGGGCGTTCGGGGCAGACGAGGAGGTCATCGCCCATGCCAGAGGCATATCTCGTGGGAGGGGTTCGCACCCCGGTTGGACGCTACGGCGGAGCACTCGCGGGCGTGCGCCCCGACGATCTCGCGGCGCTCGTTCTCCGCGCTGCCGTCGACCGTTCGGGGCTCAGCCCCGAGGCGATCGCGGCTGGCGCAATTGACGAGGTCATCTTCGGAGCGGCAAACCAGGCCGGTGAAGACAACCGCAACGTGGCCCGCATGGCGGTGCTGCTCGCGGGCCTCCCGATGAGCTGCCTGGCTACACGGTGAACCGGCTCTGCGCCTCCGGGATGACTGCCGTTTCGAACGCCGCGCAGGCGATCCGCGCTGGGGACGCAGATCTCATCGTTGCCGGCGGCGTCGAGTCCATGACCCGCGCGCCCTGGGTGCAGGAGAAGCCCAGCCGCCCATGGGCGAAGCCTGGCGAGCAGTATGACACCTCGATTGGCTGGCGCTTCGCCAATCCTCGTCTTTCTGCGCGAGACAAGGCAACCTTCTCGATGTCAGAGACGGCCGAGGAGGTCGCCCGCGTCGACGGGATCACTCGCGAAGACGCGGACGCCTTCGCCGTGGAAAGCCACCGCCGAGCGATCAGCGCGATCGCCGCAGGCCACTTCGCCGACGAAATCGTGCCCGTGCTCGCCCCGGATGGCCGCCAAACCCGGCTCGTCGACACCGACGAGGGGCCCAGGCCGGATACTTCTGTGGAGGTCCTTGCTGGGCTGCGCCCGGTCGTCACAGGCGGAGGTGTCGTAACCGCGGGCAACGCATCCTCACTCAACGACGGCGCCTCTGCACTGGTAGTGGCGAGCGGCGAAGCGGTGGAGCGCTACGGCTTGGTGCCTCGCGCCAGAATTGTGACGAGTGTCTCGGCGGCTCTGGCGCCCGAGATCATGGGGCTCGGCCCCGTGCCCGCGACTGAGAAAGCCCTCATGCGCGCCGGCCTCACGGTTGCGGATATCGGCTCGATCGAGCTCAATGAGGCGTTCGCCTCACAGTCTCTCGCGTGCATCAGACGGCTCGGGCTCGATCCGGAGCGAGTCAACAGTGACGGCGGAGCAATCGCGCTGGGGCACCCACTCGGCTCATCCGGATCACGCTTACTGGTGACTCTGCTTGGTCGGATGGAGCGCGAGCACTCGCGCTACGGGCTCGCCACGATGTGCGTCGGCGTTGGCCAGGGCACCGCGACAATCATCGAACGGATGAGCCAGTGAGCGGCCCACTTCTGATCGAAGATCGTGGCACTCACGTGCTCGCGACACTCGACCGGCCAGAAAAGCGCAACGCGATCGATCAGGACCTGATCGATGCGCTACACGCACTCTGCGCCGAGCTTGAGCAGGTGCCCCGGACGCTCGTACTCCGCGGCGCCGGCAGCAGTTTTGCCGCCGGTGCCGATATCGCGCAGCTGCGGGAACGCCGCGCGGCAGACGCACGCGCCGGCATCAACACGCACGCATTCACCCGCGTTGCCGAACTCCCGATGCCCGTGATTGCGGCTCTGGACGGATTCGCGCTCGGCGGCGGTGCCGAGTCGCCTACGCGGCAGACATCCGCGTCGGCACGCCTGCGCTTCGGATGGGAAACCCGGAGACCGGACTCGGGATCATCGCCGCAGCTGGCGCCAGCTGGCGCCTGCGCGAGCTGGTCGGGACACCGCTCGCCACGGAGATGTTACTCACGGGGCGGGTGCTCTCCGGAGACGAAGCATACGCCGCCGGGCTCATCACCCAGTTGCACGACACCGGCGCCGAAGCGTTCACCGCTGCCGAAGCCATCGCTGCACGGATCGCGAAACTCGATCCGGAGGCGACGCGTGCGAGCAAGCGGGTGCTCCGCGCTCCCGCATCCGCGCACCCCGAGATTGATTTGGCCGAGCAGGCGATCCTGTTCGAAAGCCCTGAGAAGATGCGGCGCATGACCGAGTTTCTTGAGCGGAAGAAGACATCATGACCGCGTCAGAGAGTGCACCCACCCCCGAGCCCACCCCGTGGTGCCCGGCACCGTCGGTGTCCTGGGCGGCGGGCGCATGGGCGGCGGAATCGCGCACGCCTTCTTGCTCGCTGGTGCCAGCGTCACCGTAGTGGAGCAGTCGACCGAGGCAGCTGCCGCTGCCAGAGCACGAATCGAGCAGAGCATCGACGCATCGCTCGCTCGCGGCTTCGCGGGGGACGCAGAGACCCTTCGGAGCGCGCTCAGCGTCACCGCCGAACCAGGCGAGTTTGCCAGTTCCGAGCTCGTGATCGAGGCGGTGCCCGAGCTTCTCGATCTGAAGCTCGAAGCGCTGAGCACTATCGAGCAGATCGTGGCAGACCGAGCCGTGATCGCGTCGAACACTTCGTCGATCCCGCTTGAGCAGCTCGCAGGCGCGCTCCGTCTCCCCAGCCGCTTCATTGGACTGCACTTCTTCAACCCGGTGCCGGCATCGGCGCTCATCGAAGTCGTCGTCTGCGCACAAACTGACGAAGCGCTTCCGGAGCTCGCCCGCAGTTGGGTGCGCGCGCTCGGAAAGACGCCAATCACCGTCGCCGACGCGCCGGGGTTCGCATCGAGTCGGCTCGGTGTCGCACTCGCACTCGAAGCAATCCGCATGGTCGAACAGGGGGTCGCCTCTGCCGCTGACATTGACCTCGCCATGGAGCTGGGGTATCGCCATCCCACTGGCCCACTGCGCACCACCGACATTGTCGGGCTCGACGTCCGCCTCGGCATCGCCGAACAGCTCCAGCGCGACCTCGGCGAGCACTTCGCCCCGCCGCAACTGCTTCGCGACATGGTCGCCGCAGGCGCGCTCGGCCGGAAATCAGGGCAGGGCTTCTACGACTGGTCCGACCCCGCACACCCCACGAGCCACTGAGCACATTCACCCCAGAGCCCAGTGACCCTGAGCTCACCGAACGGAGCAGCCATGACGCACACACTTCCCAGCTACATCAAGGATGCCTGGTGGACCCCGAGCGAAGCTGATCTCGCGCAAACGCCCGCAGCTGAGGTGCGCGACGCCGTCACCGGCGAGGTGGTCACACATGTGTCAAGTGCAGGGCTCGATCTCGCTGGCGCCATGGCGTTCGCGCGAGAGACCGGACAGGCCGCACTCGGCGCGCTGACCTTCCATCAGCGCGCAGTGCTCCTCAAGCAGTTCGCGCTGGCGCTGACAGAGCGCAAGGCTGAGCTCTACGAACTCTCGACCAAAACCGGCGCGACGAAAAGCGACTCCTGGGTCGACATCGACGGCGGAATTGGGGTGCTCTTCACCTACTCAGGCAAGGGCCGCCGCGAACTCCCGAACGCGAAGGTGCAGCTCGACGGGCCGGTCGAACCGCTCTCGAAGGACGGTTCGTTCCTCGGCCGTCACATCCGCACCACGCTGCCGGGCGTCGCCGTGCAGATCAACGCTTTCAACTTTCCCGTGTGGGGCGCGCTCGAGAAGCTCGCACCAACGTTCCTCGCCGGCATGCCGACGATCATCAAACCAGCCACGCCGGGCGCGTACCTCACCGAGCACATGGTGCGGATTCTCGTCGAATCCGGGTTGTTGCCCGCTGGCGCGATCCAGCTCGTCTCTGGTTCGATCCGTGACGTGTTCACCCACGCGAAACTCGGCGACGTCGTTGCGTTCACCGGCTCAGCCAGCACCGCAGCAGGGCTGCGCCTCCACCCCGCGGTGCAGACCGGTGGCGTGATCTTCGGCGCTGAGACTGACTCGATCAACGCCTCGGTACTCGGACCCGATGCCGCTCCAGGCACGCCCGAGTTCGACGCGTATGTGCGCCAGCTCGTCACCGAGATGACGTCGAAGGCTGGCCAGAAGTGCACCGCCATTCGTCGCGCGATCGTCCCTGCCGAGCTCGCAGACGCGGTCGCCGACGCAGTGATCGAGCGGGTTGCCGCACGGGTGGTCGTGGGCGATCCCCGCGATGAGGGCACCACGATGGGGGCGCTCGCATCGACAGAGCAGCGCACTGAAGTGCTCCGCCAGGTGCAGCGCCTCGTGGACGGAGGAGGTCGGATCGTGCACGGCGCCGGCCAGGATCCGGACGACGGCACGGCGTTTGTGACCCCGATCCTGCTCCGATTTGACGATCCGCGCGCGGAACGCGTGCACGACACCAGGCGTTTGGCCCGGTCTCGTCGATTATCGGCTACAACTCACCGGACGAGGCCGCAGAACTCGTCTCGCTCGGCGGCGGCTCACTCGTCACGAGTGTTGCATCGGCCGATCCAGAATTTGTCGCGCGGTTGACCCGCCGGATCGCCTCGGGTAACGGGCGCGTGCTGACGCTCGACCGCACGAGCTCGCGAGCCTCCACCGGGCACGGGTCCCCGTTGCCAAACCTGGTGCACGGCGGTCCGGGCCGTGCTGGCGGCAGCGAGGAGCTCGGCGGAGTCCGCAGCGCCTTCCACTACATGCAGCGCACCGCGATTCAGGGCAGCCCTGAGATGCTGACCGCCATTACCGGGGTGTGGCATGCCGGCGCGGCGACACAGGGGGACGTCCACCCGTTCCGGAAATCACTGCAGGAGCTGCGCATCGGCGATCAGATCATCTCCGAGCCGCGTGAGGTGACGCTCGCCGATATCACCCACTTCGCTGAGTTCACCGGTGACACGTTCTACGCACACACCGACGAGGAGGCCGCGGCGGCCAACCCGTTCTTCCCTGGCCGAGTGGCTCATGGCTACCTGTTGCTCTCGTTCGCCGCCGGGCTCTTTGTGTCGCCCGAGCCTGGCCCGGTGCTCGCGAACTACGGACTCGAGAGTCTGCGCTTCATCACGCCGGTCTCACCTGGCGATCGCGTGCGCGTCGCACTCACGGCAAAACAGATCGTGCCGCGCGAGACGGACGAGTACGGCGAAGTGCACTGGGACGCGGTGCTCACCAACCAGAACGACGAGGTCGTCGCAACGTACGACGTGCTGACGCTCGTGTCGAAGACGCCGGAGCTGGCTGAGGCATAGCGCTGCTGGGGCGGAGTGAGCGGCGCCATCGTTTGGAGTGGTGGCGCCCCTCACTGATTAGCGGAAGTCGCGCACCTCGTTCACGCGCAGCCCCGAACGCACATACGAGAGCACGGTCTCGGCGAGATCTTCCGGCTCATCGGGGCCGTCCGGCCGATACCATTCGACGAGCGAGTTCACGAGGCCGAAGGTGAGCCGCGCGGCAAGGGGCGGATCAATGTCGTCGCGCAGATCCCCCTCGGCTTTCGCCGTTTCGAAGATCCGGCTGAGCCGTGCCGTGAGCGCACGCCGCCGCTCCATCGCCCGCAGCTCAACTTCGGAGTTTCCGTGCAGGCGCAGCAACAGCACGAGGTACTGCTGCCGCTCGCAGGCGACGAGCACGGCCTCGCGCACGATACGCCGAATTTGAGCTACAGCGTCGAGGTCCTCAGCCTCAGCCTCGTCAAACACACGCTCCAGCTCGCCAAGTGCGCGCTCAAGCGCGATCTCCAGCATCTCTGCTTTCGAGGAGAAGTGATGGTACACCGCAGATTTTGAGAGACCGAGTCGCTTCGCAATCATGTCGAGGGATGACGCGTCATAGCCACGATCCATGAACAGCTGCACAATCACCTCGAGCATGCTGTTCTGGTCGTGACCCGGTCGACCTCGGCGAGTCGCTTGCGGAACCTCAATCGCTCCCATACGGCGTTCCCCTTCCGCGCGGCTCCCCTGGAGACCGCACGCATTGCCTACGGGCGGGAAATACCGCCCGGGTCCAAGTTACCGCAGGTCATACAACCGCTTCAGTTTTCCTTCTGACCGAGGCAGTGAACCGGGAACCACGAGCTCGGCACCGAGCGATGCGCCCACGCGGTCCTTGATCCGCTTCTGGAGCAGCGCGAGCGCGATCTCGGCGTCCCCCTGAGAGACGCCACCGGAGGGCTCGATCTTCACGTGGAGATGATCCATAGTGCCGCGCTTGGAGAGCTCCAAGATGAAGTGTGAGGTGAGGCCCGAGATTCCGCACGCGATCTCCTCGATCTGCGTCGGAAAGATGTTGACGCCGCGCAAAATGATCATGTCATCGTTGCGGCCAGTAATCTTCGCGATGCGACGGTGCGCGGGGCGCGCGGTGCCAGGATGCAGCGACGTGAGATCGCGGGTGCGGTACCGGATCATCGGGATTGCCTCTTTGGTCAGCGTCGTGAATACGAGCTCGCCAGTCGCGCCATCAGCGACCTGGCGCAGGTCCTCATCGATGATCTCAGGGAGAAAATGGTCCTCCCAGATATGTGGGCCGTCCTGCGTTTCTACGCATTCGTTGCCGACACCCGGTCCCATGATTTCGGAGAGGCCATAAATGTCGACGGCCTTGAGGTCGAGCCGCTCCTCGAGTTCCTGGCGCATGGCATCGGTCCACGGTTCAGCGCCACAGATGGCCACTTTCAGGCTGGAGGCTCGCGGATCAAGTCCTGCACGCTCGAAGCCATCCGCAATGGTGAGGAGGTAGCTCGGAGTGCACATGATCGCGTCCGGCTGGAAGTCGTTGATCAGCTGCACCTGTTTCTCGGTCTGGCCACCCGACATCGGAATCACGGTGCAACCGAGTCGTTCGATGCCCGCGTGAGCGCCGAGGCCACCGGTAAAGAGACCGTATCCGTACGCGTTGTGGACGGTCCATCCGGGCCGAACTCCTGAAGCGTAGAGCGATCGGGCGATCAGATCTGCCCAGTTGTTCAGGTCAGTCTCCGTGTAGCCAACCACGGTGAGCCGCCCGGTCGTCCCTGAGGACGCGTGCACGCGGCGCACCTCGCTGCGCGGTACGGCGAACAGCCCAAACGGGTAGTGCTCGCGCAGGTCGTTCTTCGTGGTGAACGGGAGTCGTTCGAGGTCTCGCAGCTCACGAATGTCCTCCGGGTGTACCCCCGCATCGTCGAAGCGGCGCTGATAGAACGGCACGTTCTCATATGCATGGCGCACCGTCCACTGCAGGCGCTGCAGTTGCAACCGCTCCAATTCTGGCCTGGTCAGCCGCTCCTCGGCATGGAGTCCCGACTCGAGCAGCGTGTGTGGTGTGGGCGACATGGGGCTTCTTTCTGGTGTACGACGATGGACACGTGATGGGGCTGACGCTCTCGGCGTCAGGAGATATTGGGCAGCGGCCGGTTCGTTGCGAACGAGCGGCCACGGAACTCGGCGACGACTTCGCCGTTCTGATCCGACACGGTGATGTCGTAGAGACCGTTGCGGCCGGACAGCCAGCGCCGCGTGGCGACCGCGGTGAGGAGGTCACCGGTGTGGCTTGCCCGCGTGAACGTGATCTCGGCTCCCGAAGCAACCACCGCAGTGTCGCCCTCGTTGCAGGCGTAAGCGAACGCGGTGTCCGCAAGTGTAAACACCAGGCCTCCGTGGGCAATGCCAAAACCGTTCGCCATGTCATCGCGCACGGTCATCGTGAGCACAGCTCGTCCGCGTTCAAGCTCTATGACGCGGATCCCGAACGCTGCTTTCGCAGTGTCGCTGCGGAGCATGGCGGTCGCAGACCAGGTGGGATCGAGATCGATTTGGATCTCGTCGACCGTGGTTGTGGTGGTGGCTGCTGCCGTTGACAGGTTCAGCGGTGAACTCATGTGCGCTCCGTTGCGATCGTGATATCCTGTGACTATACTCACTGAATGTTCGGTAAGTAATTCCCCAAGCGCCACTCTACCACCTCGGCCACGGCCCCGAAAGTCCGGGCCACCGAGTTCCAGGGAGTGGCAGGGCCCTGACGCAAGGAGGCAGCAGATGGCACCCACAACCACCCCGGAGCGCACCACGCACGGACCCGCGGGCAGCGCGGACGAGCAGACACGATTTGACGCGATTATTGCCGCTGATCAGCGGATCGAGCCGCGCGATTGGATGCCAGACAAGTACCGCAGCTCCCTCGTGCGACAGATCTCGCAACACGCTCACTCCGAGATCATCGGCATGCAGCCCGAAGCGAACTGGATCACCCGCGCGCCCAGCCTCAAGCGCAAAGCAATCCTAATTGCGAAGGTGCAAGACGAAGCCGGCCACGGCCTCTACCTCTACTCTGCAGCGCAAACGCTCGGCGTTACCCGCGAAGAAATGACGCAGAAGCTGATCGACGGCAAAGCACGCTACTCCTCAATCTTCAACTATCACACGCCCACCTGGGCTGACATGGGGGCCATCGGATGGCTGGTTGACGGTGCCGCGATCTGCAACCAGGTGCCGCTGTGCCGCGCCTCATACGGCCCCTACGGGCGGGCGATGGTGCGGATCTGCAAAGAGGAATCGTTCCACCAGCGTCAAGGTTTCGAAATCCTCTACGAGCTCTCACACGGGACCCCCGAGCAGAAGCAGATGGCACAGGATGCGGTGAACCGCTGGTATTGGCCGTCACTCATGATGTTCGGTCCCTCCGACGACGCCTCACCCAACTCGGCGCAGTCGATGGCGTGGAAGATCAAGCGATTCTCGAACGATGAGCTCCGGCAGCGATTTGTGGGGATGTGCGTGCCACAATTCGAGGCACTCGGGCTCGAATGCCCCGACAAAGACTTGCGCTTTGACGAGGAGACCGGACAGTGGATCTCCGGCGAGATCGACTGGGACGAATTCATGGCCGTGCTCGACGGCCGGGGGCCGGCCAACGGCGAGCGCCTCGACCACCGCCGCACCGCCCATGAAGACGGCGCGTGGGTGCGCGAGGCTGCAGCAGAGTACGCACGGAAGCAGCGCGAGCGCGCCCGCTTTGCCGCCTAGACCAGAACAAACGAAGGAGACGACGATGTCGACACCCGGAGAACTCGGCACCGAGGCCTGGCCGCTGTGGGAGGTGTTCATCCGCGCCAACCGCGGCCTGAGCCACGTCCACGCAGGGTCTTTGCACGCTCCCGATGAAGCGATGGCGCTGCGAAATGCCCGCGATCTGTACACCCGCCGCAATGAGGGTGTCTCGATCTGGGTCGTCCCCGCCGCGGCCATCACCACGAGTGACCCCGATTCGAAGGGCGCCTACTTTGAGTCGCCAGCTGGCAAGAACTTCCGGCACGCCGTGTACTACGCACGCGCCGAGGGGGTGAAGCACCTGTGAGCCAGGATCTGGATACCCACGGCGATGTTCACGGTGACGTCACCGTTGATGAGCTGCGGCTGTCAGACGAGCTACTCGGCACCGGGGAGACCGCGAGCGCAGATGTCGCCGAGTACGCGATGTGGCTTGGCGACGACGCGCTCATCCTGTCCCAGCAACTCGCCTGGTGGATCTCCCGCGCACCGGAGCTCGAAGAAGATCTCGCGCTCTCCAACGTGACGCTCGATCTTCTCGGACACGCTCGCGCGCTGCTGCACTACGCTGGCACCGCCTCCGGTCGATCCGAGGACGATCTCGCCTACTGGCGCGACGAGCCCGAGTTTCGCAACTGCTGGCTGGTCGAACAGCCGAACGGGAATTTCGCTGACACGATGGCGCGCCTATTCATATTCTCCGCATACCAAGTGCAGTTGCACCGCGCCCTGCTCAGCAGCACAGATGCGACCTTGCAGGCAATCGCTGGCAAGGCCGAGCGTGAGGTCAGCTACCACCTCGACCATGCCGCGCAGTGGGTGCTCCGACTCGCCGGCGGCACCGAGCTGTCGCGAGAACGCCTCATCGCGGCGTTCGACCGCGCCTGGCCATTCGTCGAGGAGCTGTTCACCAATCAGCCGCTCACCGACCGGCTCGACGGCGTCGTACCGCAGCCATCGTCGCTCCGCGCCGGCTTCGAGCACGCCGTCGCAACCGTGTTCGCTGAGGCAGAGCTTTCCGTGCCGCAGCTCCCCTCGGCCCGGTGCCGCGGCCGTCTCGGCGAGCACAGCACACGCATGGGCTACATTCTGGCTGAGATGCAGTGGCTCGCGCGGCGCCATCCCGGAGCATCATGGTAACCAGCTTGCGCCCCAATGACACGGCGGCGGCGCGCGTGTGGGACATCGCAGCACAGGTGCCCGATCCTGAGGTGCCCGTGCTCACGATCGAGGACCTCGGAGTACTCCGCGCTGTTGCGGTCACCGAGGACGGAGCCAGAGTCGTGCTGACCCCGACCTACTCGGGATGCCCGGCGATCGACCAGATGCGCGATGACGTAACCTCCCGGTTGCACGAAGCCGGGTACGAGCGCGTCGACGTCACGACAACGCTCTCGCCCGCGTGGACCACGGACTGGATGAGCGCTGCGGGGAAGCAGAAGCTCGCCGAATACGGGATCGCTCCCCCGCACGTGCGTTCGGCACTGGGGGACGGCCCCGTGCGGCTCCAGCTCTCGATCAAGTGCCCACGCTGCCATTCAACCCGTACTCGCGAAGTTGCACGCTTTGGTTCGACAGCGTGCAAGGCACACTACGAGTGCCTCGCGTGCCTCGAACCGTTCGACTATTTCAAGACTCACTAGGTCTTCCGAAGGGACCAGACATGGCCGCCACTAACCTCGGCGCAAAGAAGCGCGCGACGTTCCACGAACTTCGCGTAGCAGAGGTGCGCCCGCTGACCGACTCGAGCGTGGAGGTCACCTTCGAGGTACCCCCTGAGCTCGCGAGTGACTACCACTACCTCGCCGGCCAGCACCTCGCGCTCCGCACGACACTCAATGGGGAAGATGTGCGCCGCTCCTACTCCATCTGCCGCCCACCGAGCGACGGCAGAATCTCAGTTGCGGTCAAGCGAGATTTCGGTGGGGTGTTCTCGAGCTGGGTCAATGATGAGCTGAAGCCGGGTGACACGCTGCAGGTGATGACCCCCCAGGGCGCGTTTACGTCGAACCTCGATGAGCTCGCTGGCCGGCACGTCGTGGGGATCGCAGCCGGTTCAGGGATCACCCCGATCATCACCATGGCGCACCGCGTGCTGGAGCAAAGCGAGACGTCGCGGTTCGACCTCTTGTTCACCAACCGTTCGAGCACCGAGGTCATGTTCGTCGAAGAGTTGGCAGATCTGAAAGATCGCTTTCCGCAGCGCTTCGCCCTGCACCATGTGCTGTCGCGCGAGCAGCGCTCGGCCCCGATCCTTTCTGGCCGGCTCGATGAGGATCGGCTGCGCACGATCCTGAAATCGGTGATCCCGGTGACGATGACCGACGAGTGGGTATTGTGCGGGCCGTTCGAACTCGTGCAGCTCTGCCGCGATCTGTTGGCCGAGCACGAGGTGGAAACTTCACGGGTGCGATTCGAACTGTTCACGACAGGCGAACCAGGCTCCGCACCGCGCGCGCGCCCCGTTGAGGTGCGCAGCGGTGAAAAGACCATCACCATTGACTTCACACTCGACGGCACCTCGGCCTCTGTCGAGAGCCCCGTATCCGCGAATGAGACCGTGCTGAACGCGGCCCTGCGGGTGCGCCCCGATGTGCCATTTGCGTGCGCGGGGGGTGTCTGCGGCACGTGCCGTGCCCGCGTCGTCGAAGGCTCGGTCTCGATGACCGAGAACTACGCCCTTGAAGCTGATGAGATCGAGCGCGGCTACGTGCTCACCTGCCAGTCACACCCGCAGTCCGAGCGCCTCGTCGTCGACTACGACGCGTAACCGAGAGAGACCCAGCTATGACACAAGACGTTCTGCTCAGCATCGCAGACGGAGTCGCGGAGATCACGCTGAACGCGCCCTCCCGTCTCAACTCGCTGGGGCCCGACATGCTCCGCGAGCTCTCAAGTGCCTACTCCGCGGCCGCCGACGCGGGCGTGCGCGCACTGGTGCTGCACGGTGAGGGCCGCGCATTCTGCGCTGGACGCGACATCTCCGGGGTCGACCCCCGCGAAGACGACGTTCTCGGCTATCTCGACGGACTCGTGCAGCCGCTGCTCGAGCAGATGAGCGCGTTCCCCGCCCCCACCTTTGCCCTCGCGCATGGCGCGTGCCTCGGCGTGGGGCTCGGGCTCCTCATCGCGAGCGACGTCGTCTATGTCGCCGAAACCGCGAAGATCGGGAGCCCGTTCGCAAAGCTCGGAGCTACGCTTGATTCGGGCGGCCACGCCCTGTTCTTCGAGCGTCTCGGCGCGCACCGCACGCTCGACCTGATCTACACGGGACGCCTCATGACGGGAGCGGAGGCCGTGGCCGCTGGAATGTTCTCGCAGGCCTTCCCCGACGAGGAAGCGCTTGATGCCACGCGATCCGCAGCCGCCACCGCGGCGACCGGCGCGACGCAGGCGTTCCTCGCGTCGAAGGCGCTCGTGCATCAGTTGCGCGACGAACGGGTGGGGCTGTGGACTGCAATGTCGGCGGAGAACCGGGCACAGGCCGCGCTGTGCGACACCGACGATTACCGCGAGGGCTTCGCGGCATTCCAAGACAAGCGACCGCCGGTGTTTACCGGTGGCGCTGCAGGAGCCGACGCGTGAGCGGCGCGGCCGCAGAGGCACAGCTGCCCGCAACGGCGCATCCCACCGCAGACAACTGGGTCGCGTCGAACGGGGCAGGCGAACTCGCGGAGGCAATGGGGATCGAGTTCACCGAGTACACCGTCGAGCGCACCGTTGGCCGCATGCCGGTGCTCGGCAATCGCCAGACTGTGGGGTTCATGCACGGCGGAGCGTATGTGGTGCTCGGAGAGTCGCTCGGCTCGATGGCAGCAAATCTGCACGCGGGGCCAGGGCGGCTCGCGGTCGGTGTCGATATCAATGCGACACACACGCGGTCTGCCACGGCCGGGTATGTCACCGGGGTGTGCACTCCGGTGCACCTGGGCCGCACACTCGCCGTGCACGAGATCGTGGTGACCGACGAGGACGGCAGGCGCTGCTGCACGATGCGGATCACGAACCTCATCAAGGATGCGCCGCAGCACCCAAGCCCGTGACCGCCTGTCATGTGGATGCACCGCGAACTACTTCCAGAGCACGATGCCCGAACAATCGGGGTCGCACCCCCTATCCAGCATCGGCTACCACCTGAGCGAGCGCGCGGAATGCTTGATCTGCCGGGTGTGATCCATCGGGCAGATTCGACGTGTTCATGTATACGACGATGCTCGCACCAGAGTCAGGGTTGTGGAACGTCGCTGCTGTGAAACCAAGCCCTTCACCGTTGTGCCCGAGCCACCCATGGGTCTCCCCCATCCCCACCGCGTACAGGTCATATGGCGGCTTCTCGATCGTGTTGCCGACCTCGCGCAACGCCTGCGTCTCCGGACGCAGCAGGGCCCCAGATCCGAGCGTTTCCGCCCACACACGGCCGTCATCGAGCGTCGAGAACATCGCTCCGGCTGCCCCCAAAATCGATGGGTTCTGATCTGCCGGGATACGCTCCTCAGAGTCGGGATCCGGCATGTAGCCCACCGCATGCGGTGCCGTCCAGTCCGCCACATCGGTGATGTACTTCGTGTCGGCTTGTCTGAGCGGGTCAAGGATCTGATCCTGCAATGCTGTCGCGTAGTCCGAGCCGGTGGCTTTTTCGATCACGGCCCCCAGCAGGTTGGTGTTCGCGTTCGTGTACACATGCTTCGTGCCGGGCGCGAACTGTGCCGGCTGCCCCAGCACGCCGCTGTTCAACTCTGCAAGGGTGTACACCTTGAACTGATCTTTCGCGAACTCAGTGAGGAACTCCTCGGTGACATAATCTGCCACACCACTCGACATGTTCGCGAGCTCGAGCAGTGTGATCTGGTCGCCGTTCGTCACACCGGGCACGTACGATTCCAGCGTGTCATCCAGGCTGAGCGCGCCTTCATCCGCCAGTTGCAAGAGCATCGTCACGGTATAGGACTTGGTGATGCTTCGGATGGGCCAACTCATATCCTCGGTGACCGGGGCTTTCGCTTCGATGTCCGCGAGCCCCGACGTAGTCGTCCATGACCCGGACCCCGGGAGCCACACTCCCGCAGCGGCGCCCGGCACACCGTACTGCTCCATTGTCTTTTCGAGCACGGCCTGGAGCTGATCCTGCAGCTTTTCCGAGAGCTCGCCTGACGGTGCGGCAGGGCGTTCGATCGCGTCGGAAGTCGCTGGTGTTTCAGGCTGATCCCGCGAGCTGTACGCACCACCGGGCCCCGACGTACACCCCGCGAACAGTACGCCGACGGCAGCGAGCGCAGCTACACCAGCATGCGTTCGGGAGCTGTGCACTTTGCTCGGCACAAGCGTTCTGGACCTCTGCACTCCGCGCGACGCATGCATTCGAATCGTCTCCCATCCCTCGGGGCGACTCTGACTGGCCACTCCGCCTTCCCGTATTTTCGCACCCGATAGGGGCGGGGCACAGTAACGATTCGCACCTGAGCTTGGAACAGACTCGAACTGAGCCTTGATGCGTATGAGATCGGGTTCCCGGTGCCACGTGTGAGCCCCCTCCCTCGAACTGGGCTTGTCCCTGGAGCGAAGTCACTCATTGGGAGCGGGGCACGCTCAAGGCTAGGAGGCCACTCCAGCAAGAAGAAATTCCCAAGCGGTGCGCGACTGGGTTTCCAGCGTTTCGAGATCTTCCAAGGTGAGCGTTGTTACTTGCAGGCCAACAAAGAGTGAAAGTGCGATTCTGGCAAAGGTGACAGGATCGATATCTTCCCTGAGTTCTCCAACGGTTTTGCCTTCTTCTGCGAGCAGGACAATCTCTTTCATCCAGGTTTCGTAGGGCTTCCGATTTGATTGAAAGCGCGGCATTTCGAGAGAGAGCCGGATTCCCGATCCCATAATCGGGTCCGTGGCAGCTTGGCGGGCAAGGCGCGCGCAAATTCGGCCTATTCGCTCCGTCGGCCCGATCCCCCACGAGGCCGACTCTGCAAACAGGTCTTCGACAGCGTCCTGTTGCCGTTCCACGAGGACCTGAGCCAGCTCTGCCTTGGTCTTGAAACTGAAATATATTGCGCCTTTCGCGATGCCCGCTTCCGCAGCGATTGCAGACATGCTTGTGCCTTCATATCCGTAGTTGGCGAAAGCGCGTGCTGCTGCATGGGCGATCCCCGCCCATCGTGGATTTGACCAATTCTCGTCCAATGTTTCCCCGTCCCACCAGAAGCGCTGTGACTCCCCGGGTTCCCTGGAAGCACAGCACCCATCAGGAACAAGGATAGAGCGTCATCGCGACGTGGGTACCCTACAGCCACAACGGAAATTGCAGAGTCACTCGCGGAAGAACTTGCCGACCAGTGGCTTCAGGTTTTGCCCCACGAGTGTGACCTTCCCGTAGCTTCGGATACGACGATGCAGGCAAGCCCGACATAGATTACCGAGGCAAGGACGAAGGTTGCTCCGGCAGCCACCAGGATGCGGAGCGCATCGTGGAGGCCCTCGGAGGCCTCAAGCGAAGAGAGTACCGCCAGAAGCGGGAACATCGAGAGCGCTATCGAGAAAACGACACGGACCACCGGCGCATCCGCGAATGCGCGGGACGCGATCCCAGCGATCGAAGCGACGACGCAATATCCGAAGAACGCGGGGAGCAGAATCCAAGGAACTCCGAAGCTCATGAATTGGAGCCCCGACCACAGCATGACCGCAGGCGCGATGGTCAAGCAATCCGCAACTGCGTTCAGGAATATGGCCACTGCTCCGATTGCTCGAACTGGAGCCCCAGAGAGTCTCAAATGTTGATGGTCAAGGTCCGTAGTCAGTGCTTGAGCGGGAGCAGCGACTGCGACAAGCAAGAGCACTGCGATCAGGCCAACGTACATCGGAATGAGGTCTCGGGCGACAAAGGACGCGAGGACAATTGCAAGAGAACCGATAAGGAGCCCCAAAAGGGGAAACACTCGACGTCGTGTCTGAGCGAAGTGCCCAACGGCCACCGCGAGCGATCTCGCCTCGGGCCACCGTTCCCAGGAACGAAGTCCAGTCTTGAACCCCCGCGCTTGAATCGTGTGTGTGTCTCCTGTGCCAGAAAAAGCGAGCGCGAGTTTGTGCGCAAGGATGCTCTCTTCCACCGCAGGTTCCATGATCCTCTGTGCACCATTGAGAACGACGCCGAGGAGTCCGAGCGAAGCAAGAATCAGCACGAGACTCATCGCAGGTATTCCTAGTTCCGGATACACGACCCCAGAGAGGACAGATCGAATTGGTGCGAGGAGATCTACTGGTCGGGCACTGCCGTGAGCCGGTGTGAGCGTTTGCCAGGCACAGATGGCTGTCCACGCGGCGATGAGCACTGGGCAGGCGTACGCGAGGGCCTTTCGCGCCAGTAGGAACCTACTCTGAGCTATGAGATGTGCGAGCAACGAGACAGCTCTCACGAACAATACGAGCGAGACAACTGATGTTGCAGCAGTCAAGGAGTGGATAGCTGGTGCACCGCGAAAGATAAGCGCCACTGTTGATGCCCCGAGCGTTCCGAAGAACGCCAGGACAGCGCTGAGCATTCCGTGAAAAACGAGGGCAATTTGGGGTCCGCGCGGGCTCTGGAGCAACCAAGACGCGTCAGCAAGAGAGATTCGCAGAGGTGATCCTCGTTGTGCACTCCATGCGATGAGGCACAGCACCACGCCATACCCATACGCAACACCCTTGCTCCAATTGGGAGAGTCCGGAGCTCTCGCAATTTCAGAACCGTGGAGCACCAGAACGACGACATACGTCGCGATCAGAGCAGCACCCAGCATGAACAGGAGTGGGTTGTGGAGCAGCACGACTGAGGCGCGAAGCTTTGACCGGATCATCATTGTTGCCAGAGCAGTGAGGCCAACACTCACTTCAATGAAAACGGAACTAGCGGCCCGGGTGCTCACTTCGTACCCCGATAACTCTCAGATAGAGATCCTCCAGTGAGCCCCTCGGCTCTGCAGTTTGGCCTCGAATATCGGCAGAATGCACGAGCTTCCCCGCGTCCAAGAAGAGAACTCGGTCCGCAATTTCCTCAAGTTCACGAAGCCCATGCATCGATATCAGAATCGTGGCTCCTTGACTTCCCAGTCCTCGAATCTCGCGCCGGAGCTCTCTTGACGCAAGAGGGTCAAGTCCGTTGAATGGTTCGTCGAACAGGAAGAGATTTGCGCCCTTCCTGAGCGCGAGGACAAGCGCAAGCTTTCGTTTCATGCCCTGTGAGAGCTCGTGAGGGAGTGCGTCACGTTTATCGAGCAGGTCGTAGCGTTCGAGGTCCAGTTGTGGCGATCTTCGTTCCGCGCGAGGGACGAGATTGATCCGGTCCATCAGGCTGATATGTTCCAGAACGCTGAGCCCGGGATAGAGATCTGGTTCTTCTGGCATGAGACTCATTGCCCGCCGCGCTGGCGGAGTACCTACCGCATACTCATCAATCGCAGCCTCCCCTGAGGTCGGCGTGAATACCCCCGCAAGAACTCTCATCAAGGTGCTCTTGCCTGCACCGTTGGGGCCGACGAGCCCCACGACTTCTCCGGGAAACAAGCTGAACGAAACTTCATCAAGAATGCTGAACGCTCCGAAGCTCTTGGACAAGCTGCGAACCTGGAGCTTCGCGCGTATTCGCTCTCCCTTATACATGCTGTTCCAGCCAACGCCGCAGGTCGCCGCCTTCGAGAGCCACGGATCGTTCGAGTTCGATGAGTTCTCCGAGTTGCTGCAGCCGGAGCAATGCTCGCGGAATCGAGAGTGTTCCTACCGATGCCTCCTGCTTCACAACCAAGCGGAGAGCCCGAGAGTGTTTTGGTCTCATCCTGCCCCAGGGGACACTCGGGCCAGACTCCTTTCGGCCTTTCGTCCTGCCGATTCTTCGAATCAAAACTGCCTCCAGATCCATACAATTTGCGCTCGTTGCATATGCGACCGCTATGTGGAAGGCACTGAGTTCTTCCTTTCGCTCACGAGCAAGTACTCCCGCCTCATGCATCGTTGCCCTGAAATTCCTGAATGCAGACACGTGATTACTTCCCTTCGCCCGTTTGAAGCTTCGCGCATAAATTGACGGTGATTCTACGAACCATCCACTCTGCTGGACCCTGAATACTGGCCTTCGCGAGGCAATTGGCAACCGCAACCGTTGCCACAAAAATCCCCATTGCGACGACCTGAACGACGCCGAAAGGGACGCGTCCGAAAAGTTGGACCCCGTATGCAAGTGAGGCGCAGAACAAGCTGGTGAATAGGTAGATCGATAGCGAGTAGCGCCCCGAAACCGCTACCCAGCGAGCCAGACGATTGCTCTCAAGCGCAGACTCCCTCTCAAGTAGCAGGAGAAAGAGCCCCACTGCCAAAATTGGTGGGACAGCCACCTGTAAGTTTGAAGTGAACGAGGAGACAAGGCCCGAATTTGCTGGGTCAAAGATCTGGACGGCAAGCTGACAAAAGTAGCCAACCGCCGCGATACTCAACACCCACTTGAACCCGACGGTGCGCGAGAGGCGTCTTCCGGTTTCTGAGCTCAAACGCACACGCAGCCGAGCGATTCCCATTCCGATGAGCAGGACTCCGGTCAACTGTGGGACGCCCACGACCGCGAAGTCCTGCAAATACGAAAGCCAGTCGACAAGTCGCTGAGCTGCGATCTCGAACGGTGCTCCAGAAGTGTAGGCCTCTTGAGCAGCCGACTGAGTACTCTGCAAACCGCTACTGAGTTGCGCGAGAGCCGCCCTTGTCTCTGCTTTCACACCCCACAATTGAGCGGAGAAGTCTGAGGCCGTCAGTATCAAGGGGAGAAATACAAAAGCGATTCCTAGAAGCGCTTGCGCGCGTGGACCAAAACCACGAAATTGCAGTGCGATGAAACCAGCAATCATGTAGTACATGAGAATGTCTCCCCACCAGATAAGCAGTCCATGAACGAGTCCAACAGTTCCCAGAACCCCAAACCGGACAAGTGCTGCTCGGTAGGCTGACTGGCCCCTCGAAGCGGAAACCAAGCTTTGCCCCATTGCGAGAACAAACAATCCCATTCCCGTCATCGGCGGCACAGCTACGAAGACTATGGCCGCAAGATCGTCCCAGAGGGATCCGTGAAAGGGGTTGAAGCCCGTTGCTTGCTGATATCTCACCGTCGAGAGGATCAGCGGCGTGTTGGTGAGTACAAGCAGCAGCATCGCGACGCCCCGAACCAAATCTGGAGTGAGGTATCGCCTCTGCAGATCCGCGCTGTCAAGGTCCCCCTGTGCTGTGCTCAACCTGTTCCCTCCTCACTTGCGCAGAGAGGACAACAATCAAGCGGCGAAGCCCAAATTTGCTGACCCCCGCAAGAGCGGCTCCTTGGAGGTCGGATGCAGCTCCGGCTTCTTCCGCAGGGAGGATGAAACCGTCGGATCGAAGAATCTCGATTGCTCGCTGAAACGCAGGTTTTGCGCTGGCACCTTCGTTCACCGCGGGAAGCAGCCCAACCGGTCCATCAAATGCGCTGACGCAAGACGTCAGGAGATT
Source organism: Leucobacter luti (assembly GCF_019464495.1). Classification (NCBI taxonomy): domain Bacteria; kingdom Bacillati; phylum Actinomycetota; class Actinomycetes; order Micrococcales; family Microbacteriaceae; genus Leucobacter; species Leucobacter luti. The sequence goes on from NZ_CP080492.1 coordinate 1,120,876, forward strand.
GTTTGCCAGGCCCAGCGAGAGACCGATGAGGGTGTTTGCCGTGGCGGGAGCAACCAGCAGAGCGTCGGCTGTGGCGGTGAGAGAGGTAAAGGATCTCCCGTCCTTTGCGAGCTCCGCGAAGCTCGAATATGCAGGCGTGCTGAGAACCGAACCGACCAGGAGCGGTGAGAGAAGGCCTGCCGCATTGGGAGTCATGATGCAATCGATATCCCCGATTACGTTTCCTTTCAGTCTTGCCAGTTCGGGTAGGATCGAGAGCGCCGATGAGGAAGCGGAGATGCCGAGTAGCAGCCGTGGGATGTGAACCTTCATCGGCCTATCCGGCTCCTGTAGAGGTGTATTGCGCCAGGATCGATCCCTGCGTCCACAAGCTCATCTCGAATGAGTCCTTCAAGTTCGAGTTCCTCTTCGTCCGTGGAGTAAAGGTGGTAAGCCCGCGCGATGCAATTGGCTCGTTCAAAGCCGCTGCTCCGAGATGAAGTACCTTCCAGCCATGCGACCCCACTCGTCTCCGCGCGAGCGAACATTGAATATCGTGGAGCAAAGCAGAATCGCTCAGCGAAGTTCTCAAGCGCCAAGAATTTGAGAACGACTTCCAGGTCAACTGGAGAGATGAAAAGCGTGAAGGCATCTGACCTCGGATATTCCGAAGGCTGGGTCAGCGCTTTCAGCACAAAACGCTCAATCAAATCTGGAAGTTTTTGTGCCAGTAGCCGCCCTACTTGACGCGCCGCCGAGTAGGGAACTGGGATGTAGACGCGCACCCCCTCTACAGGAACAGGTCGACTAGAGAGGAGGGCCGCGAAACCCGGAGTGAATCGATCGCGGATTGCTGGCAGCCGCAATGCGCCGCTGGCTTGGATGAGGTGGGATGGCACCTCTAGGTGGAGACCATCCTTCACGAAAACTCCGTGGCCGGAACTTCTGCCACGGGCTAGTGTCCACCCAAGCTCAGTACGATCAATCTTCCCGAACACCTCCTCCGCACGCAGGTGCTCTCCCGGGTCGGCATGAGAGGCTGACGAGTACCCCGTCCGAAGGTGAGCTCGGCGATAGATTTCTCTCGCAGTCTCATCCACAGTGCCGTGTACGAGCAGTGGATGAAGGCAGGAGATGAGGGCCGCGATCGTGTTTTCCGTCAACGAAGACCTCGCCCCTCCTGCACCCAGGCATGAGAGGCGTCAAGACTCAGCGGGCGCAGGAAATATGAAGGGTTTTTGAGAAATGAACAGCCCATAATTGCGAGTACTCGCCCCAGACGTGTCTCCGCACAGTATTCTTCCGCCAATGCCCCAGATCGATGCAAAAGGTGGACCCCAACAAAGGCGGCCACTCGTGAAAGGTAAGCTTCGTCTCCCACAGTTCTGTCTTGAGCACCCCGTGCTTCTGCACGGTACCCGGCAATCACTGATCGAAGCTCCATAGCTGTCCTTTCGAGCAGGACGCGGGCATACTCGGAAGCCCTCGTGTCTTCGCCCAACGGGAACTGGCGGGTTGCATGCTCAACGATCGATCCCAACAGCGTGCCCAAATCAAAATAGGGATCTCCTACGCGAGCGAGTTCCAGGTCAATGAACTTAGGGTGTTCTTGACCTGAGACGATGATGTTGTCAAGCCTGACGTCACCGTGAATAAGGCATACAGCAGTGGGGGTCCGTAGTCGCTTGAGATTCTGGATCACAGCTGAATCAGCCTGGATTATTGCAATGAGCTGGAGATGTGCACTCGGGTAGTCAACGAGGTCATCTGGAACGACCGGATCTGCTGATGGGATCAGTTCAGTGAAGTCGCCCAGGAGCCTCGCGGCCCATTCAGGTGTGGCGTCGGTCGCGCCGTGGAGCCGCGCCAATGCGACGCCCAGCGATGCCCACTTGATCGAGTCCTGTTCCTGCCCTGCCCATTTTTCTCGTGCGCTCGTATCGCCAACCCATTCGAGGACCAGCAGGTTCCGTTTTCGATCGTGAAGAATGCACCGGGGCAGCAGGGCCGACAGCCCGAGCTGACTGAATGCGCGATACGCGAGCCCTTCGGATAGCAAACTCCCATCCCGGTTCGCGAGACGCTGTCTCCCGTGCTTAAAAAGCAATTCACGCCCGTTTGCCAGTCGGGCGCGAACTACTTCGTTTCGTCCGTTCTGCACGCGGGTCAGGTCTTGAAGGTCCTCGATTCCAAGACGGTTACAGTACGCCTGCCAATCCACTCGTTCTTCGAGATTCACTCCTTGCTCCTTTGCTTCGTTCTATCTGGATAGTGAACTCAGCGGGGATTTCCTCCGAGAACGGATCAGCACTTCAAGAGCCAAGTTGCGCAACGAAGCACAACCGTCGTGCGGATGATGATTCCGCCCATCTCAGGGACGAGGTACTCGTCTCCAAGAAGCACGCTGATGCGGTCCTCGAATGAATCAATGTCATTGAGCAGCGCAGTACCGTGTTCAGCGACAGCAACGTCAGCCGCTCGGCGAATGAAGTCCAGATAGTCCTGTTCTTCGGGGCTGAGAGAGCGGCGGAACTCATGGAATTTGCTGGTGAATTCAGCAAGTCGGCTACTTTCTGGGTCACAGAGAACTTGGAGCTCTGCGTCGAGATCAATGGTTTCAAGCGTTGGGGACATGATTTCTCCTCACGTTTCGTTCACGACGTGTGCCGCGTTCGAGTATCGTAAGACGATCGTCTTATGTTTGCAATACTCAAGTTGAGACTGATTCCACCTACTCTGGAACGGAAGTGGTGTGCCGCGACACCGGTCATTCACTCGCGCAGGGCGTTGGACCCCGGCGGGGTGGCAAGGTACCCCACCCGCTCGCAATAGCGGCAGTCTGCGCGCAGCATTGGCGGCGAGAATACATATCCAGAGGCACACGTCGGCCACGCCCCTGAGGTGCGCGCGAAGCGCCTCAGCACGGAAAACGAACGAATCAAGTTCCTTCAGGAATGGCGCTCACACGGAGCTGCATCCCGGCAGGGGCGGACGGGATTGAACTTCCAGTGCCCGCACGAGGAGATCTTGAGGATGGCACGCGCAGGCGGACCCTACCGCTCATCTCGCCAGAGTCCCAGAATCAACGCTTGCTTGCTTCCGCATGCGCCAAATCTGCAGTTGAGGATCCAGTCCCTCCGCTCGAAGCGTCACGACTCCCCGCTCGAAGCGTCACGACTCCTCACTCCGGGGGCAGACGAGCGTGGGACGGGTCTAGAAGTTCATCGGTAGCGGCGGGACGCTCAAGCAGTGGAAGCGAACCGGTGTGTACCCGTGAATAGCCACTCCGAGTCCGAGTGTGATATCTGTAAGAAATATCTTTCTACCTCCTGTAGATATGCGGATATCGTGAAGTGACGCGTACGGGAGCGCTTCGCCGAGGTGCTCCGAGCGCCGGAGATCCGGATCCGGGTTTCTGCACAACGGACAAAGATCGAGGCCCGCCTTGCCCGTACCACCCACGACGCATGTCCTGCGAGCTGCGTCACCCAAAGACCACGCAGAGAGTCCGACTGCCCCGGTGGCAATCGTCACCGGGGCAACCGGAGGCATCGGCCAGGCCATCGTGCGCCAGCTCGACGCGCGCGGCTACCGGATCCTCGCGCACGGTGCCGGCACGGTTGAAGCCGGCACCGCACTCGCAGCGGAGCTCCGTGACGCACGCTATGTCGACGCCGATCTCTCCGACCCCGCGCAGGCCGGTGCTGTTGCCGAGGCGGCGCGGGGTGCCTTCGGTCGCATCGACGTGGTCATCAACAATGCCGGGATCGGGATTCCGGTGCCGCACGGCGACCTCGACGCGGTGAGCCCCGAGTTCTTCCAGCGCATGCTCGGCGTCAACCTCGCGGGCCCCTGGTACCTGATCCAGGCGTGCGCCGCGGACCTCGCCCGAAGCGGGGCGGGCAACGTGATCAACATGACCTCGATGGCGGCGACCACGGTGAGTGGCAGTTCGATCCCCTACGCGGTCAGCAAGGCTGGGCTCGAGCACCTCACCCGGCTGCTCGCGGTCGCGCTCGGCCCGGAGGTGCGCGTCAACGCGATCGCGCCCGGACTCGTCGACACCGAGCGCACCCTTGGCTGGGACGCGATCCGCACGCAGGTCATCGAGAGCGCCCCGCTCGGGCGATCCGGCACCCCGAACGATATCGCGCGCGCCTGCCTTGCACTGCTCGACACCAACTACGTCACCGGAGCGGTGCTCCCGGTCGACGGCGGGCAACGACTTGTCTGAGGAGGATCTCACCATGACGCATCGCTCCGCGCTCCCCCGGGTCGGCTACCTGGGCCTCGGCGCAATGGGGGCCCCGATGGCGCACCGCATCCGTGACGCGGGCTTCCCGCTGCGCGTGTGGAACCGCACCGTCGCGCGCACCGAACCGTTCGCAGCTCGCGGTGTCGGCGTCGCGGGGAGTGTCGCCGAGCTGGCCAAATCGAGCGATATCGTGCTCAGCTGCCTGCTCAGCACCGAGGTCACCCGCGAGGTGTACCTCGGCGCGGGCGGGCTCCTCTCGGGGGCGCGGCCCGGGCTCGTCATCGTGGAGCACGGCACCTTCGACCCGGCCCTCGCCGCGGAGATCGCGGCGGCAGCGGCGGATCGCGGCGCGTATTTCGTGGACGCCCCCGTGAGCGGCGGTGCGGTCGCGGCCGCCGCCGGATCCCTCGCGGTCATGGCGGGGGCCCGCCCGAGGCTGAGCCGCTGTTCCGACGCGTAGTGGGCGCCTACGCCGGGGTCGTCGAGTGGCTCGGGCCCGTGGGAAGCGGACTCGCGCTGAAGCTCGTGAACCAAATGCTGGTGAGCACACACGTCGCCGTCGCAACGGAAGCGGCGAACGTGGTGCGCAGCCTCGGCATCGACCCGGAGGCCGCCACCCGCGTCCTGTCGGGCGGTTGGGCACAGAGCGCGATGCTTGAACGCGCACTGCCGCTTGTGTTCGCCGGCGACTTTGCCGCGCCTTCGGACGCAACGATCGGCGGGCTCGCGGAGGCGCAACGCCTCCTCACCGACGTTGCCACGACGGCGGGCGTCGAGGTGCCCGTGTTCGCGCGCGCCGCCGATCGCTTTGCCGAGGCGCGGGATCGCGGCTGGTCCGACCGCGATCTGACCGCGCTCGCCGCACTGGGCGAGGCCCCGGCGGCCTGAGCGGCACCGCGGGTCTCGCCCGAATCGGCGGCTAGTATCCGGCCGCCGATTCCACGATCCCGTCGAGCTCCTCGCCCGCGCCAAAGCGCGCCACGTTCGTCGCGACCCGCGCTGCGTACAGCGGGCGGATCATCTCGATCGTGTCGGCGGCGTGCGGGGTGATGAGCGCGCGCGGCTCGGTCCAGAGCGGATGCCCATCGGGCAACGGCTCCGGATCCGTGACGTCGAGGGCGGCGCCGGCGATCCGACCCGCGGAGAGCGCCGCGACCAGCGCGTCGGTGTCGACGAGCGAGCCGCGGGCGATGTTTACGAGGATCGCGTGGCTCGGCAGCACGGCAAGCGCGGCGGCGTCGATGAGCCCGCGCGTATCCGGGGTCGCCGCGGCGGCCAGCACCAGCACGTCGGCAGTCGGCAGCGCCGAGAGCAACTCGGCGTCGGTGATCGTCTCGTCGGCGCCCGAAGCGGGGAGCGCGCGGCGGCGCACCACCGTCACGTCGGTGCGGAAGCACTTCATCAACCGCACGATCTCCTGGGCGACGCCTCCTGCCCCAACGACGACAACGCGCAGCCCGTGGAGCGAGGTGCCCGTTGCCGGCGCCCACGAGGTGGCGCGCACGCGCTCGGGCAGTTCGCGCAGCAGGGCGAGGGTGAGGGCGAGGGCGTGTTCGGCCACGGGCAGGGCGTAGGCCCCCTTCGCGCTGGTCCACAGCTTGTCAGGGTGGGCCGCGAGCGCGGCGGAGAACATTTCGATGCCGGCGCTGGGCAGCTGCACCCAGCCGATGCCCGCGTGCGCGTCGAGAGTCTCGAGGAGCTGCTGCGGCTGGCCGCCGTAACTGAAGACCACCCCGTCGGCCACGGCGGGGTCAGCGACGATCGACGCGCCGGTCTCCGCGAGCTCGGCGAGGAGTTCGGGGTAGGCGTCGCCGATGAGGTGCACGCGCACCGGTGTGCTGTTCATGCTGGGTCCTTTTCGCTCAGTCACTGGTGAAGACATCTCACGGGCCGCGATCGGCGGCCCGCCCCCAGAGTAGGGACCCAACTGATATATCTCGAATATATCTCTAATGTGTTTTAAGAGATTTTTTTGTTGGTACATTCTTATATGTCCGACAGAGCAGTCGGTCCGGCGCGGCGGTCCAGAGCACACCGCGTTCGGGAGCCAAAGGGAGTTTCATGTCGCAACGTGGCATCACTGGGACGGGCGGAGCGCTCTTCAGCGACGACGGCCAGGACGGCCTCATGCACCGCGCGTTTCTGCGCGGTGGCGGCGCCAGCGCGGAGGATGTCCGCCGCACCCCGGTGATCGGGATCGCCAACAGTGCCTCCGACCTCAACCCGTGCAACAAGGGACTCGCCCACCTCGTGAAAGAGGTCAAGCGCGGGGTGCGCGACGCGGGCGGCCTCCCCCTCGAGTTCCCCACAATCTCGATCTCCGAGCCGTTCACGCGACCCACGAGCCTCTACCTCCGCAATCTGATGTCGATCGACGTCGAGGAGGTCATCTCGGTCTCTCCCATCGACGGCGTGGTACTCATGGGCGGCTGCGACAAGACCGTGCCAGCGCAGCTGATGGGCGCCATCAGCGCGAATAAGCCCGCGACAATGGTGGTCGCCGGCCCGCGCCCCGTCTCCTGCCACCGCGACAACACGTCGGTCACCGTAGACGACGCCTGGCCCATGTGCGACCGCCGCAGGGTGGGTGAGGTCGACGATGCCGAGTGGCTGGAGTTCGAGGGCAACCTCAACACCGATGTCGGCACCTGCAACGTGATGGGCACCGCGAGCACCATGGCAGCGATCGCGGAACTGCTCGGCTTCGCGCTCCCCGGCAGCGCCTTCGCTGAGTCGACGAGCGCCACGCGCCGCGAGATCGCGTACCAGACGGGCGTCGCGGCGGTCGCGGCGGTCAAGCGCGGCACCGCGCCCCGGGATCTCGTCACGCCAGGCTCACTCGAGAACGCCTTCCGCACGGTCACCGCGCTCGGCGGCTCAACAAACGCGGTGATCCACCTCGAAGCGATCGCCGGGCGAGTAGGCCAGATGATCGGACTCGACAATTTCCAGGAGTGGTCGCGTTCCACGCCGTACCTCGCGAACCTCCGACCGGGCGGCTCAGAGACGCTGCCCGCGATCGCGGCAGCCGGCGGCGTGCCCAGCGTACTCACGCGCATCCAGGATCTGCTGCACCTTGATGAGCGCACGGCACTCGGGACATCCTGGGCCGAGACACTCGCCGCGGCGAGCGACGCCCCGACCCCCGCGATCGCGGAGCGCGCGACCCCGCGCGCCGAACGCGGCGCCCTCGTCGTGCTGCGGGGCAATCTCGCCCCGGGCGGCGCGATCCTCAAGACCGCGGGCGCGAGCGACGTCGCCCTCACGGCACACCGTGGCCGGGTCATCGTGTTCGACGGACTCGACGACCTCAACGCCCGGATCGACGATCCCAATCTCGACGTGCACGCCGACAGCATCCTCGTACTCCGCGGGCTCGGCGCGGTGGGGGCCCCGGGATGCCCGAAGTGGGACATATCCCGATTCCCGCGAAGCTCCACCGGCAGGGCGTCACCGACATGGTGCGCATCTCTGACGCCAGAATGAGCGGCACATCAACAGGCACGGTCGCGCTGCACGTCTCTCCCGAGGCTGCCGTGGGCGGCCCCCTCGCGTACCTGCGCGACGGCGACGAGGTCATCCTCGACGCTGAGGCCGGCGTGCTCGCGCACTGCGTCGATCCCGAGGAGTTTGCGGCACGACAGCCCTACCGCGCGGCGCCCGGACCGACTCGCGGCTTCGCGAGTCTCCATATCCGCCACGTACTGCAGCCCGAATACGGCTGCGACTTCGATTTCCTCCGCGATCCCGGCGCCCCCGGGGCAGCGCCTCTGCCCGCTCGACAGTAAGGAAGCGTCCTCCCCATGACGAACCCCAGCACAGATCTCGCGCTATCCGCGCACAACATTCGCAAGAGCTATGGCGACAAGGAGATCCTGCGCGGCATCAGTGTCGATGTGCGCAAGGGTGAGCACATCGCCATCATCGGGCCGAGCGGATCAGGCAAAAGCACATTCATCCGCTGCCTCAATGCGCTCGAAGCGCCCGATGCCGGCACCATTGATCTGCAGGGCGAGCGCGTGTTCGATGCGGATCGCCGCACCCCGGTCGCTTCCGTCCGCGAACTGCGCAGGCGGGTGGGCATGGTGTTCCAGTCCTTCAATCTGTTCGCGACGCACACGGCACTCGAGAACGTCAGCCTGGCCCAGCGCCGCGTGCTCGGCCGTGACAAGGCGCAGGCGGCGGCGCGCTCCGAGGAGCTGCTGGATCGTGTGGGCCTGAGGGAGCACATGCTCAAACTCCCGAGACAGCTCTCGGGCGGGCAGCAGCAGCGGGTCGCGATCGCACGCTCGCTCGCGCTCGATCCTGAAGTCATCCTGTTCGACGAACCCACAAGCGCGATCGACCCCGAAATGCGAGTGGAAGTACTCAAGGTGATGAAAGAACTCGCCGAGGGCGGCATGACCATGCTGATGGTGACGCACGAAATCCAGTTCGCCCGCGAGGCAGCGGACCGCGTGATGTTCATCGCAGACGGGGAGGTCGTGGGCCTCGGCACCCCCGAAGCGCTGCTCGAGGATCCCGAGCACGAGCGGATCCGCCGCTTCGTCAACGCGCTGAACGGGGTCGTGTGATGCTTGACCCTCGCTATGTGCTTGAGGGGCTCCTGATCACCCTCCAAATCTGGGGTGGCGCACTCGCGGTGTCGCTCGTGCTCGCGATTCCCGTGGCGATGCTGCGGCGGTCCGGCAACCCCGTGGCACAGGCAATCGGAGCATTCTGGGCCTGGATTGCGCGCGGGATCCCACCGATTGCCTGGCTCATCATTATCTATTTTGGACTCTCCCTCGGCATCATCTCCGAGGTGCCGGTGCTCGCTGCCATCGTTGGGCTCGGCATCATCAACTCGGCCTACATCGGTGACAGCATCCGCGCGGGCCTCGACTCGGTGCCCCACGGCCAGTGGGAGGGGGCGGCCTCTGTGGGCCTCTCCCGTTGGGACACCCTCATTCGGGTCGTGCTTCCTCAGGCCGTTCCCGTGATGCTCGCGTCGATCGCCGCGTACTCGATCACGCTCCTCAAGAACACGGCAATCGCCTCGATCATCGGCGCCAACGAGCTCGTGTTCTACGCCTATAACGCGGTGCAGGTCGGCGCGGATCCGGTGCTGTCGTTCCTCACCATTGGTGCCGTCTACCTCCTCGTTACCGTCCCCATCGGAATCCTGGCCCGGCACCTCGGGACCCGCAGCACTGTGAAGGTGGCCCACTGATGCAGGAGTTCTTCAGCCTCGTTGTCGCACTGCTCCCTGGCCTCTGGACAAGCATCCTCATGGCCGCGGCAAGCGTCGCGGTGGGGATCCCGCTCGGGTTTTTCGCGGGCCTCGCCCTCAACAATCAGCGTCGGTGGCTCCGGATCATCGTGATCGTGCTCGTCGAAACGTTCCGCGGTTTCCCCGCGCTACTCACGCTGTATCTCGTGTACTTCGGCCTCACGAACTTCGTGACGCTGGATCGTTTCGCATCGATCATGGTCGCGTTCGGCCTCACCACCGCGGCGTACACCGCCGAAATCTTCCGCGCCTCCATCGCGAGCGTGCCGAAGGGACAGATTGAAGCGGCTGAGGCGCTCGCACTCTCCAAGACCGACATCACCCTGCGCATCATCGTGCCGCACGTGCTGAACATCGCGGTCCCACCGCTCATCGGCATCGTCATCATCACATTCCAGGGCACGGCGCTCGCCTATGCCATTGGCGGCAAGGAACTGCTCGGGTCCGCCTATTCGATCGGCATGACCAACCTGCGCGTCCTCGAGCCGCTGCTCGTGGCGGGCCTGCTCTACCTGCTTGTCACCTCGCTGCTCGGGTGGATGGAGGTGCTCGCCGACCGCCGCGCAGAGCGCATCACCGGGAGCACCGCGCATCGAAGGCCGCGCAAGAAGCGAGACGGGTCTCGGCGCCGGCCCGAGGGGGTCGCCCCCAATACACGCGTCGTCAATATCGCAGCCGCCAACCCGTAAGACTCCCTGTTCGTTCACCCAAAGGAGAAACCCATGAAGATCACCCCCGGCACGCGCTCGCGCGCCACCCTCGCCACGGTCGCGGCGGCCGGAGCAGCGTTGCTCCTGCTGACGTCCTGCGCCTCATCCACTGAACCCGCCCCGGAGGCCGGTGGGGCTGTCGCGGAGGACTGCACCCCGCTCCACGAGTTCCCCACGATCCAGGATGGCGTCCTCACGGTCGCCGCGATGAACGCGGCGCCCAAGTTCCACGCGCTTTCAGACAGCGGCCCATTCACCGGCATCGACGCCACGCTCATCCCCGAGTTTGCAGCCGAGAACTGCCTGGAGGTCAAGTTCAAGCCGATGACCGGTGCGGCCGCGCAACTTGACCTGCGCGAGGGCAAATCCGATATGTTCGGCGGCCTGATCTTGAAGACCCCCGAGCGCGCAGAAGTCTTCGCACAGTCCGAGGGCAGCATCCTCTACGAAACACTCGGCTTTACCTCGGCAAAAGACGACGCGTACGACACCATTGATTCCCTCAAGGGCAAGCGGATCGGGACGCTTTCCGGTTCGTACTATGTGGAGCCGTTGAAAGCCGCCTACGGCGCGGACAGCATCGAGGAGTACCAGAGCGACTCGAACGCCTTCGAGGATCTGAAGGCGGGCCGCATCGACGCGGTCGCGTGGCAGAGCATCCAAGGCTTCAACTTCACTGATCGTGACGAGGACTATGTCACCGAAATCCTGGGTGACGAACCCGCGTACCCGGAGCTCACGGTTCTCCTCGAAAACAACTGGCCGCACACAAAGGGCAATACGGCAATGACCGCCGCTATCGACGATTACTACGAGCGCGCAAAGGCGGATGGCACCGTCGCACGCGTGCTCACAGAGAACAAGATTGGAGCGCAGGCCGCTGATCTCTACGTCAACGGCCGATAGCTCGCACCTAGCGCACGACTGCGCACGAACATGACAGGTCCGTGGGGCGATGAGGCACTCGTCGCCATCGCCACACGGACCTGGATCGACACCCGCCTCCCGCGATACTGTCCGGTAGGATCACACAGGATGGACGCAAACATGGGGCACTCACCGAACGAGGCAGACGCGAATGCTGGCGACCTCTCAGTGACTCAGCGAGTGCTCGAAGAGCTCCGCACTGAAATTGTCACGGCGCAGCTCGCACCGGGCAGCGTGATCCGCGAGGCCGATGTTGCAGCTCGCTTCCGCGTCTCCAAAACCCCGGTCCGGGAGGCGCTGCAGCGGCTGCTCGCTGAGGACTTCGTGATGGTGTTCCCGCGCCGTGGGTACATGGTGAAGCCAGTGGGCATTACCGACCTTCAGAATGTGATGGCATTGCGCAGCTACATCGAGCCACCACTCGCCGCGATTGCCGCGAAGCGGCGCTCCTCCGAGGTGCTCGAGCAGCTCGAAGCCTCGTTGGCCTTGCAGCGGGACGGATCAGCCGAGCTCACGGATCGCCTTGCTGCTGCGCCTGAGTTTCACCGCCTCATCGCAGCGGTGGCGCGCAATGAGCGGGCGAACGGCCTGCTACGCACCTACTTTGACGAGACCAGCAGGATGCATTTCCTGTTCCCGGAGGCCGTCGAGCACATCACCTCGGAGACTGAGTTCGCCGCGCACCGAGAGATCCTCGACGCGATCATCGCGGGAGATGCGGAGCGCGCGTCCGCAGCAATGGCTGAACATCTCACTGAGTCAAATGAGGCGCTGCTCCGCTCGTTCTACTAGTCTGCCGCGCGCTCTGATGCCATGCCCCCGTTGGTGCTATTGAGTCGGAGCCACTCCTGCCAGTTCGATGGCTCCCCCGAAACAGGGGTATTTTGGGCGGCCACCGCGCGCAAGCCGTGCAAGACATAGTCAAGCTCGCGTAGGTGGATCTCGATCGCGCGCTCGGGGGCTACGGCGAGCGACGGCCGTAGGTGCGTGATCGTGAGCATCACATCGGCGGGACCATAGTGGCGCGGGATCAGCCCCAGTTCGTGATCCACCGCCACAATGTCGAGCAGCGCGGCGTGGAGTCGCTCCCCAAGCTCATCGATCTGAGGCGTGGTCTCCACATAGCGTCCGAAGGTGACGCCCATCGGCGCTGTGGCCGAAAGAATGTGCCTGCGTAGGAAGAGTGCCACCGCTGAGATCCCCGGGTGCGCGGCCCGAGCTTCAGCCACGCACTCCTCAGCGCGCACGCAGATCTGCTCGAGTGTAAGTTCCCGGATCGCGTTCACCAGCTCCGTTTTGCTGGGATACCTGCGGTAGATGCTCGCGACCCCCGTGTGCGCTCGCGCCGCGACCTCCGCCATGGGCGCGCCCCAGCCGTACTCGCTGAACACATCATGGGCTGCGAGGAGAATCGCTTCATCGTTGCTCTGCGCCTCGCGGGCGCGGCCGCGCAGCGGAGGGACGTCGGTGTCTGGAGAACTCACTCTTCCAAGGTACCGCCGATTCACCTAGACTTCTATCGGAACGAAACATTCCGGTCCGATCAACCGTTGTTGCATCACCCGTCACAGATTTGAGCACACATGAGTCCAGCACCCACGAACACTGCCCCTACCCCCGTCATCGCTCCGCCACAGCGAACCCGCGCTCTCGTCTTCGCCCTCGCAATCGCGGTGCTGGGATTCTCGATGATGCAAACTTTGCTCGTGCCGGCCCTCCCCACCTTTATGCACGAGTTCACCATCGACGCCTCGCTCGCAGGCTGGATTCTCACGAGTTACCTCCTCTGCGGTGCAATCGCAGCGCCAATTCTTGGGTCACTCGGCGATCGGCACGGACACCGCAAAATCCTGATCCTGAGTCTCGCGATCTTTGTGCTCGGGGGGATCATCGCCGCGCTCGCAGCTACGCTGCCGGTGCTGCTCGTGGGGCGTGTCCTGCAGGGGGCAAGCACCGCCGCGTTCCCCCTTGCACTCGCCATCGTGCGCCGCCACACCACTGGCCCCGCACAGGGCGCCGCGATCGGCTGGCTCAGCGGTACGCTCGGCCTCGGCGCAGGCGCAGCCCTCGTGATCGGCGGAATTGTGGTCGAAGCGCTCTCCTGGCACTGGCTGTTTGTGACCGGTGCTGCCATGGGTACGATTTCCATCGTCCTTATCCTCGCGTTCGTCCCGGCCTCCGTCCGCGGCGAAGCGGCACGCACCGATTGGCCAGGAACTCTCCTGCTTTCGACCGGCCTTCTCGCCCTCCTGCTGGCCATTTCGCAGGGCGGGAAGTGGGGCTGGGGCTCCTGGGCAGTGCTTGCGCTACTCGCGCTCGCCGTGGCGGCGCTCTGGGTGCTGGGTGTGGTTGAACGCCGCACGTCGTCCCCGCTCATCGATGTACGCACACTCGCCCGCCCGGCACTCGCCGTCACGAACGGTCTCACCCTGTTCCTCGGCTTCGTGCCGTACCTGTTCTACATCGGGCTTCCCGTGCTATTGCAGGCCACCACGGCGTCCGGATTCGGCCAGGGCTTCACCGTCACTCAAACCGGGATCGCGCTTCTTCCAGGTGCAGTGCTCGTCTTCCTCGGCGGACGTTTCGCCCCCTGGCTCATCCGCCGGGCAGGAGCGAAGCGCACCGCCATACTCGCCCTCGCGGTCATGGGCCTCGGAAGCATCGGAATCGCCGCGGCCCCGGGTAGCCTCACCGTGATCGTCGCGTTCTTCTCACTTGTCGGACTCGGAAACGGGATCGGCTTCGCGGTCGTCGCTGAGTTGGTTACGGGCCTCGTCCCGCGCACCGAAATCGCCGCTGCGCTCGGCGTGAACGGCGTGCTCCGCACAGTCGGATCAGCGCTCGGTGCACCCGTTGCCACTGCGGTGCTCACAGGAGCAGCAGCGTCCGGGGCTGGGGCGTTCACCACACTATTTGCCCTCGCAGCAGTGGTGAGCATCCTCGGTGCGCTCTTTGCCCTGACATTGCGTGTACCGCGCTGAGTTGCGCTCCAGATCCCCGAGACGGAGCCGTATGCGTCGGCAGCCCGCTCCTATCTCCGGGAGCGGGACTGCCTACGCCGTGCGCCTCGGTCACGCCGAAGCGGCGCCCATCGCCAGCACTCAGCCCCGACCGGCGCCCTCATCGGGACCCACGACCGGCTGCCGCAGGATCGTGCGGAGCTTCTCCGGCGCAACTCGACGCGGGTCACTCAGATACACCTCATGGTGGGTGCCCCTCATGCGCAGTCCTTGCGCTGGGATGAACTCGGTGTGCATCCGCTCGAGCACCGCCGCCTCATCGTCATAGGAGCCGATATGCAGCGTCTGCACACAGCGTCCCTCGGCGAGCGACGCGAGCCGCACATCGTCGAGTCGCGCTGGCGCGTCGGCCCCGGCGAGCCCGGCAATCGTTGCGCCAACGAGCGCGTCCTCGATCCACTCGGGTACCAAAATCATCATCGTCCAGTCCCACTGCGATTTGTCGCGCGCCGCGGTAAATGCCTCCATGTCAGCCGCCCACCACAGACCTTCGAGCGGCGGCACCACATAGTCTCGGCCGAGTTGCGTCTTGCTCGCGAACTTCAGCCGGTATGCCACCGGGTAGAGCGCCTCGAGCGCGGCACTGTACTCGGGGGCCGTATTCGGATCCCCGTGTCCGTCGACCATGAGGTAGCGCCGCTCGGGCACATCAATGATCTCGAACGTGCCGCGCGGAGCAACGTAGCTCGCGAGGGCCTTCTTGAAATCGACTTTGGCTGCGGGGGCGGCTGTGCGGGAATCAGACATGGGGATCCTCCAGTGGAGACAACGGAGCGTGTCCTCATTCTGGCACTTCACGCGGCGTGCTGGATCCGGATCGGACTGCTGGAGCAAGACCGAACACGAGTTTCGACTCCCGCCTCGCGCTACAGCCCCAGCTCGTCGAGTCGCGATTCAAAGCGCAGTTGCACGTCCTCCGGATCGGCGTCAGCAGTCTCCGTCCAAATCGCATCGAGCTCGCGCTGCACCTCAGCAGGCAGTGCGGCAAATTTCGAGTCCCACTGTGCAATCGGGGTCCAATACCCCACGACTTTGAAGTGCGTCACCGGCAGCTCGAGTTCACGCCGCAGATACTTCCGCGCGTCGCGCAGCGCGATCGTCTCGCCTGCGACCCAGATATAGCCCTCCCCAAGCGGCAGCCGATCGTCGACCACGCTCCGCACGATCTGTCCGAGCGCGCTCGGTCCGTGCCCGTTGCCGCCCCGCACCCAGGTCACCTCGATGTGCGGGCCGGCAGGAAGCTCGATCTGATCCTTCTCGGACGCCACTTCGATGACGGCGCGAGTGCGGATAGTCTCCGGCACATCCGCCAAGATCCTGGCGATGGCCGGGAGCCCGGTGAGGTCAGAGACGAGCACCTGCCAAGAGGTCTCTGGGTGTGGCGCGTACAGGCCGGTCGGGGCGTTGAGACCCAGCACATGCCCGGGCCGCGCGGCGGCGGCCCAGGGACCTGCGACCCCCGAGCTGTGCACCACGAAGTCGATGTCGAGCTCACCGCGCTCCTGGCGGACCCCGCTGATCGTGTAGGTGCGCATGGGGGCGTCAGGGGCGCCCTCGGGCGTGGACCACCAGTCTCCATCGGGGATCGGGAGCGAAACGTCGGTTGGATCATCTCCGTGCGGAAAGAACACGCGCACGTATTCGTCGCCAATCCCCGTGCTCAGGTACTCGGCCACTCCTGCTCCGCCGAGTGTGACGCGCACCAGCGATGGGGTCAGCTGGTCGGTGTGGGTGACAATGCCGCGGTAGATACTCACGGGGTCTCCGTTTCTGTCGGGGGTTCTGGCGGGGACACTGCCGAACCATCAGTCGTGGGGTCTGGGTGTTGAGCGCGCCAGAATGCGCGATAGGGACCGGCGTCCGCCAGCAGTTCGGCGTGCGCACCGCGCTGCACGATGCCACCGTCTGCACAGACGAGAATTTGATCTGCGCTCGCGGCGTGGTGCAGCTGGTGTGCGATCAGCACAGTGGTGCGTCCGGCCCGCAGCGCAGTCACAGCGCTGTCAACGGCTGGCCGGTGTTGTAACCCGATATCAGCAGTCGCCTCGTCGAGGATCACGACAGCCGGATCCGCAAGCAGCGCACGTGCGACGGCGAGCTGCTGGATCTGCCCGTCATCGAGGTCGAGCGCAGCGGCGTGCCCGGCGTCCGCGAGCGCGGCTACCGCCCAGTGAGCTCCTGCATCAGTGAGCACCCTGACCAGCTCGGCGTCACTCGCGTGCGGGGCGACGAGCCTCATGTTGTCTGCGATGCCCCCGCGGAACAGGTGAATCTCCTGGGACAGCGAGTAGGGGACAGCGATCGGATCGATCCGTATGGTGCCAGCGGTCGGGGTGTCATGCCCCGCGATGATCCGCGCGAGTGTGCTCTTTCCGGATCCCGACGCTCCGACAAGCGCCGTTGTCGTGCCGGGGGAAACATCGAATGACACCCCATCGACGCCCCGCTCGGTACCCGGGTAATGAAATGTGATCTCCCGCAATTCGATCTTGGGCTGCTGGCGGTCAGGCCCTGCAGGCGTGACGGCCAGCGGGATCGGAGACGTGGCAGCAAGGTCGATGACTCCGACGAGGCGCGCGAGGCCGATCGTGGCCCGCTGCACATCGTCCAGTCCGAAAATAAGTTGGCCGATGGGACCGAACAGGCGGTGGAACACAAGCGCAGCGGTGGTGACCGCACCGATCGTGATCGCTTCGTACGAGTGCAGCGCGAAACCAGTGCCCAGGAGTGCGATCAGCCCAGCTGCCTCACCGCCGTTGATGGCGAGGAACAGGCGATTGCGCAGCTTCACCCCGGTGATCTGGACCCTGATCGATTCGTCCGCGCGCTGCGCAACCAGCGCGAGCGCGTGTTCCTGCTCATTGAGTGCGGTGAGTGTTTCGTGCCCCTCGACTGCTTCGATGACGGCCTGGCTGCGAGCCGCCTCCCGCTCGCGAACTTCGCGGAACACCACACGGGAACGGCGCAAGAACACACGAGTGCCGAGGACGTAGCACGGCACACAGGCAAGCCCGGCCAGTGCGAGCCACGGGTTCAGCGCGGTCAGTGCGACGAGTGACACGGCAATGGCGAACGCTGCCGAAAGCAACGCGGGCACAACGTTCCCCCCAGCCTCCGACACCGCGTCGACATCGCCGGTGACGCGCGACAGGAGGTCGGCGCTCTCGCCATCGTCTACCCCGCGGGCGGGAAGCCGCATCGCAGCGGCGAATACCTCCTCGCGCAGGCCGGCCAGTATCTCCTGCACGAGACGCACGAGGATCCGGGTGCCCCAGAGCGTGACGAGTGCGGCGGCAATCGAGCCGGTCGCGACACTGAGCACCCAGAAACCGATGACGGAGATCCCGGCCCCGGCTGTGACCGCATCAACAATCCGCCCGAGACTGGCCGGCATGACCAGGCCGAGTGCCGCAGCTGCGAGGAACAACACCGCAACGCCGAGCACGCTGCCGCGGTGCTGGCGAGCGTGGCCGAGCACCGCGGCGCGCACGCTCGCACCGCTGGCAATGGGCAATGGCGCCGCTCCACCACTAGTGTGCACAGGAGTCCTCCCCGTGTCAGACCGTCCAATCTCGATCACGCGATCGCAGGCCGCAAGGAGCACCGGCGATGTCGTGATCACGATCATGGTGCCAACGTGCCTGGTGAGAGCAGCAGCGATGTGTGTCTCGGTGAGAGCGTCGACGGCCGATGTGGGTTCATCGAGCACGAGCACGCTCGCATCGGCGTGCAATCCGCGCGCGAGTCCGATGCGCTGGCGCTGGCCACCTGAGAGTCGCCTCCCTGCCTCCCCCACCGGCGCGTCCCAACCACCCATCTGCATCACGGTGTCGTGCAGCGCGGCCGCCACGATCGCATCGGTGTGCGGTTCGTGCGCCGCGCCGCGACCGCGGACGGATTCACGCAGTGTGCCGCTGCTGATGGCGTGCCGGTGCGGGAGCGCGACCACATGCCGACGATAGTCGAGCGGGTCGAGGTCGCTCGCGCGATGCTGCTCGCCGTCGATCCAGAGTGTTACTGCACCTGGCGTGGCTCCCGTTCGCATTCCGAGCATGCGGGAAAGCTCTCGCGCGGAGTCACTGCCCGCCGGGCGTACCCCGAGCAGTTCGCCGCGGCGCACCTCAACGTCATCGCTGCCGAAGCTGAAGCTGAGGATGACGTCGTGATCGCTCGCGGCGCCTGCGGGTCCGAACGACGCGTCCGACCCTGCGCCTGCGGGTCCGAACGACGCATCCGACCCTGCGCCTGCGCCTGTGCCGCGCGACGGCAAGAGATCCTCCGCATTGATCACCGTGGCGAGACGGCGTGCTGAAGCAAGCTTGTGGATCCAATTCGAGGGGAATGATCCGGCGAAGGCAAGGGATCCGCTGATGAACTGCGCGAGTCCGAGCACCGTGATCAGCTCACCGATCGAAATCTGACCTCCGGAGGCGAACCAGGCGGACGCACCAACGAGCCCGGTCGTGGTGAGCGCGGCGAGGATTGAGCTGACCGCTTCGTAGCCCGCGAGTGAGCGGCCAGCCGTTGTCGCAGCGGCCTTCGAACGTGCACTTGCTGCGATGTAGCGGTTCGTGGCCTCAGCGCGTGCGCCCATGCCGACCAGTACGCGGAAGCCACTCATGAAATCGGCTGCGACCGCGCCTGCCTCGGTTGCCGCGTGCTGCTCAGCCTGACCGCGGCGTTCCAGCGGGCTCGAGACCACGCGCATCACGAACATCATGAGCGCGGTGGCTGCGAAGACGGCAATTGTGGCGAGCGGAGAGATCACGAGCATCGCGAGTGCGGCCCCGGCGATCGAGGCAACCGTGGCGCACTGCTGTGCGACCGACCAGGCGACACCGGCGACGCGATAGGTGTCTGACGTCACGAAGGTGAGCGCCTCGCCTGAGGTGAGCCGCATCCGCGAAAGCTGTGGACGCAGGATCCTGGACAGGGTCAGGTGACGCAACGCTTGCTCTCCGTAGCCGTAGACCGACACCATCACCCGAGATGCCAGCTGATAGCTCGTCGTCAGCACGGTGAAAGTGCCCAGCAGCACGGCGAGCCAAAGCGCGAGCGCGAGCGGATCGGCTGGCAGCACGGCGCGGTCGATGGTGAGGCCGATGAGCACGGGGATCGCCGCTTCCGCGAGCGCATGCACCATCAGCAGCACCGTCGCCGCGGTCAGTGCACGTCCGCGTCCGGCACCTGCGAGCGCGATCCCGAACAGCTGCGCCGGGGTGCGCGTCACGGGGTGCGCCCTTCTGCCTTCCGCCGACCAAGCGGGAGCACGAGCGGTGTGCCGGTCACCGGGTCAGTGATCACTGTGCAGGGGAGGTCATACACGTGCTCAACAAGCTCCGCGGTAATGATCTCTCGGGGGTCGCCCTGCGCCACGATCTCACCGTCGCGCATCGCGACCAGGTGGGTGGCGTAGCGGGCAGCGTGGTTCAGGTCGTGCAGCACGGCAACAAGTGTGGTTCCGTCGCGGTGCAGATCGGCAAATAGCTCCAGCAGATCGATCTGGTGCGCGATGTCGAGGAACGTGGTTGGTTCATCGAGCAGCAGGTGGCCTGTCTGCTGCGCGAGCGCCATCGCGACCCAGACGCGCTGGCGCTGGCCACCAGAAAGCTCTTCGACGAGTCGCTTTGAGAGATCGGTGGTGCCCGTGGCCGCCAGTGCCTCAGCGACGGCGATCTCGTCGGCGCGACTCCATGTGCGCATTGCGTTCTGATGCGGGAATCTCCCGCGTCCGACCAGATCAGCGACCGTGATGCCGTCGGGCGCGAGCGATGATTGCGGCAGCAATCCCAGCTCGCGCGCCACTTCTTTCGGTTTCCGCCCGCGCAGGTCAGTTCCGTTGAGCAGCACCGCACCGGTGCTCGGCTTCAGCAACCGAGCGAAGCCGCGCAGCAGCGTCGATTTCCCGCACGCGTTCGGGCCGATAATGATGGTGAACGAGCCGTCTGGCACCTTGAGCGACAGCTCTGAAATGATCGGGGTATCCCCGTAGCCAAGAGTGATATCGCGGGCGAGCAGCGAGGTGGTCACGAGTGTTCCTTTCATGCGCGGCGCGCGTACTGTGCGGCGAGCAGCCAGGCGAGATACAGGCCACCTACTGAGACGGTGACGACGCCGACCGGCACCATGAGCAGCTGAGCGGCTGCGTCTGAGACGACCACGAGGGCTGCACCGGTGAGCATCACCGGGAAGATACCCATCGGAGTGTTTGAGCGGGTGAGCCGCTGACTGATCTGCGGTGCAGCGAGGGCGATAAAGGAAATGGGGCCGGCGGCCGCCGCAACAAGCGCGATCAGCGCGACACCGAGCACGACCGCAACGAAGCGGGTGCGGCCAGCGTTGATCCCGAGCGCGATCGCCGCATCGTCGCCCATCTCCAGCACGGGGAGTCGCCGATTCAGCGGAACCGTGAGGAGCAAGATGCACGCGAAGACCGTTGCTGCGGGCACAAGCTGATCGAAGCCGAGCGACGCAATGGAGCCGGCGCCCCAAGTCGCGGCCATCATCGCTTTCTCGACGCTCACCGAGATCAGGATCCAGGAGGTGAGCGAACCGAGCCCCGCCGAGACGCCGATGCCGACGATAATCAGACGGAATGCGGAGGTGCCGCCCTTGGTGGCGAGTGCGTAGACGATCAGCGCGGTGAGCAGACCCCCCACGAGGGCTCCCGCCGCCTTGAACATGTACGTGTTGAGATTCAGCACGATCATCACGAGCGTCACGCCGAACTGCGCGCCAATCCCGAAGCCGATGATGTCCGGAGAGCCGAGCGGGTTCCTGGTGATGGATTGGAAGATCCCACCGGAAAGTGCGAGCGCCGCACCGCAGAGCATTGCGAACAGCACACGCGGGAGGCGCCAGTCGAACACCACCTGGCGGGTGTTTGGATCGGAGGCCGGATCGACAATCGCGCGGAGCACCGCGTCGAAGCTCACTTCGTACGCGCCGATCGTGAGCGACGCGAGCCCTGCGCCGAGAATCACGAGCACCAGTGCGACACACACCAGCACGGTGCGAAGCGGAGCGCGACCGGCAAAGCGACGCGATTCAAAGCCGACGTAGCGGCGCCCGAAGTCGACGGCGGGCACTGGCGCGGTCACAGTGCACTCGCCTGTTTGCGGCGCACCAGCGCGACGAGTACGGGAGCGCCGAGCAAGCCGGTGACAATGCCGACCCGCAACTCCCCGTTCGGGAGAGCAATACGACCGATGACGTCGGCAAGCACCAGGAAAATGGGACCAACAATCATGGAGTATGCGAGGACCCAGCGCTGATCTGGACCGGTGAACCAGCGCACCACGTGCGGCACCATGATGCCGACGAACGCGATGGGGCCGGCGGCCGCAACGCTCGTACCTGCGAGTAGCGTCACAGCAACGATCACGAGGATGCGCGTGACGGCGACGCGAGCGCCGAGCGCCTGGGCGAGGTCGTCACCGAGGGCGAGCGCGTTGAGCGAGCGTGCACACATGAGTCCGAGCACCAGGCCGGCAAGGATGAGGGGCAGCGCCCAAGTGAGCTGATCGATCGTGCGCCCACCCACGGAGCCCACGCCCCAAAAACGCATCACCTGCAGCGTGCTGTGATTCTGCAAGACGATCGCAGTGGTAAACCCGGTGAACGCTGCCCCGAGGGCCACACCGGCCAGCGTCAGCTTCATCGGGGTCGCTCCGGCTGAGCCGAAGGATCCGAGCGCATAGACGAGGACCGTCAAGACAAGCGCGCCACACAGCGCAAATGGCACGTATGCTCCCGGTGCGGTGAGGCCCAGCACGCCAACGGCGAAGGTCACGGCAAACGAGGCCCCGGCATTCACTCCAAGGATTCCTGGATCCGCCAGTGGGTTGCGGGTGAACGCCTGAATCAGTGCGCCGCAGACCGCAAGCGCTGCGCCGACGAGGATGGCGAACACGGTGCGCGGAACACGGAGCTCTTGCACCATCACGTGGAGGGGGTTCGTCTCGTCAGTAGCTGTGAGTGCAGCGAACACTGTCGCGGGGTCAATGGCCCGGTGTCCCACGCCAAGAGAGAGCAGCGTCGCGAGGACCAGCAGGGCCCCCGCGACGAGCAATCCGATCAGTCTTCTGGTCACTTGCCTGCGATGGTCGGTTCGCCCTGCAGCGCTGCTGCGAGATCGTCGACATACTCAGGAAGGATGTATTTCAGCGAGAGCACTGTTGGCGCGCTGATGGCTGAGGCCTTCGCATCGTCGGCGTAGATCACGTAGGAGTTCTTCGCGACCGGATTCCAGTTGGCGATCACCTTGTTCGATACGGTGTACTCGCCCTCGGCAGCGCTGGCCCCCCAGGCGGCGAAGAGGTCAGCTTGCACGTCCGGCAGCTTTTCGAGACTCACGCCGGTGTACCAGTTGTCGCCCTCTGCGGTCGCAAGGAAATCGTCCATCGCAGACGTTGAAGTGAAGCCGAGCGCCTCGGTGATGCGCACGCGGGGATCGTACTCGAGGTAGACGCCCAGCTCGGTGCCCCCCTCATTCAGGGTGAGACCCCAGACAAAGGTCTTGTCCGTGAATTCGGGGTGTTCCGCCGCCAATGAATCGACGAGTTCGTCGGTCTCCTCGACAAGCTCGGCGGCCTTGTCGTCTTCCCACATGGCCTTGCCGATTGTGGTGGTCATTTCTTCCCACGTGCCCGGGTTCCACGGACCAGTGATGTACGGCACCGTCGGGGCGATCTCGCTCAGGCGTTCGTATTCAACGTCCGTGATTCCGGAGTAGAGTCCGAGGATCAGGTCCGGCTTGAGCGCCATAATTGCTTCGTAGTTCGGGCCTTCTTCTGCATAGGGAATAATTTCGGGAGTCTCGCCGTATTCCTGGGTGACGAAGTCTTCGAACCAGGGCTGGTAGCCGCTCTCGCCAGCACCCCAGACCTCTTCGATGCCGACCGGGTTCGTGCCGAGCGCCGCGACGACGTCGGGCGACATCCATCCGAGGGCGACGATCCGCTGGGGCTTCTCCGGGATCGTGGTCGAGCCGTGTGCGTGCTTGATCACGACGGCGTCGGCGCCCGGCTGCACAGCAGCGGAGTCTCCGCCGCCGGTGGAGCAGCCAGTGATGGTGAGGATCGCGGCGACAGCAACTGCAACGAGTGCTGATGCTCGCCTCGCTCGGGGGCGCGCATGGGTGAGCGACATGGTTCTCCTTACGAGAATGGGACGGTGGTCGCGACACCGCGACCCGGGGGGGGTAGGTGAGATCCCGCACAGGCCCGTGCCGGTGTCGAAAGCACACCGCCACGCAGTCATCTGATGTAGGAAAGGGTCACCTAACAGATCGATCGTAGATCCGGAACCCAGCTCGTGGTGTCGCGAAACAGACGAGTTGTGTCGCGAACTCGACACCCGGTCGCGCTAGCGCCAGTACGAGCGCTGCGCGGAGTCCGATCGCACTCGCGTCACGTGCTGGCGCGGGCTCACCCCAAAGCGCTCCTTGAACGCCGCGGAGAACGCACTCGTCGTTGCGTACCCGGAGCGATGAGCCGCCGCACCGATCGGCGTCCCGTCAGTGATCAGGCGTGCGGCATAGCTCATCCGCACCCCCGTGCGCCACTGCCGGAAATTCATGCCCACCTCGGAGTTGAACACCCTGAGCACGGTGCGCTCATGCAGGCCGTGCGCGGCGAAAAGCTCGCGCGCAGTGCGCCCCTCCCCCGGATCCGCAAGCACCGTCTCCACAAGAGTGCGCACCCGTTCATCGCCAGGCAATGGCACATCACCCCACTGCTCCACCACTTCCGGAGATGACACCTGGAGCATCTCGATCAGCACACTCTGAATCCGAATCCGAAGCGCCGTATCCATGTCGTTGATACCCAGGTGCAGCAGCATTTCCTGGACGGCGCGGGGCACCACGACTCGGGTCACGTCGGTGAGCGAAGCCTGAAGTGCCGCGTCAGGCACGTAGGTATAGCACCCGACAGAGTCACGTTCGTGGCGCGCAGTGTGGGGCACGCCGGCCGGGATCCACACGCCCTGCCCGGGCGTCAGGCCCAGCACTGCATCCTGAAGGTGCACAGCGACTGCACCGCGATAACACCAGGCAAGCATCGCCTCTGGGTGACTGTGCGGCGGCGAGATCGGGCGCACACTCGCCTCGTCACCGGAAACCACCCCGGTCCCCATGAGGTATGGCTCGCGCACTGCGGAGGGGTATGCCCCGCTCGCGGCCCAGTCGGCCTCCTGGTACAGATTCATCAGATGAATAGCGTAGCAGTGGTCTGGAGCGGGCCCTACGGGCTTCACGGGCTCCTCATCACACCCCCAGCCCCACTGCGGGACCCGAGCGCGCGCAGACTCACGCAGCTTGCGCGCCGACATATTCGGAAATGCGTGTTTGGTTGATACCCCCCAGGGGTATAACGTATACCCCAGTCGGGTATCCGACGCGTCCCACTCAGGAGGAATCCCATGTCCACCCCTCAGCCCATATCCGCCGCGAAGCGATGGCTCGGCCTCGTGCTCATCGCGACGGCGCAATTCGTTGTCATCATGGACACGTCGATCATCGGCGTCGCTCTTCCCGACATCCAACGCGAACTCGGCTTCACGCCCGAGTCGTTGTCTTGGGTGTTCAACGCCTACGTGGTGACATTCGGAGGGCTGCTGCTCCTCGGCGGTCGGCTTTCTGATCTGTTTGGCGCGCGCAAGATCTTCGCCCTCGGGTGGGTGATCCTCATCGCCGGCTCGTTGATGGCCGGTGCCGCTTCGACGGTCGGCCTCGAGATCGCGGGCCGCGTGGTGCAGGGTGCCGGATCCGCATTGATCGCGCCGGCCGCACTCACGCTGCTCATGATGCTGTTCGGAGGCACGTCCGACCTCCCGAAGGCGTTCGCCGTGTACGGCGCTGCCGCTCCAATCGGCGGCAGCGCCGGTGTCTTCCTTGGCGGCGTGCTGACCGAGTACGTGAGCTGGCCGTGGGTGTTCTATGTGACGGTGCCGATCGCACTGTTCGTGCTCGCGTTCACCGCGACCGCGCTCCCCCGCACTCCACGGAAGGCAGCCGGTTCGATCGACATCGGCGGCGCGCTCACGGTAACACTCGGCCTTGCGGCAATTGTTTACGCCGTGGTCAATGCGCCGGAGGTCGGGTGGCTCACCGCGCAGACCCTTGGCGTGAGTGCGGGAGGCGTTGCGCTGCTCATCGTGTTCTTCATCATTCAAGCGCGCAGCAAGAACCCGCTGCTGCGACTCGGACTGCTTCGCGCCCCGCTGCTCGCAGCGGCGAACAACGCGCAACTGATGCTCGGGGCCGCGTGGGTATCGATGTGGTTCTTCCTGAATCTGTACCTCCAGCAGGTGCTCGGGGCGAGTGCGTTCGCCGCTGGCGCCGCCCTGCTGCCTATGACCGGACTCGTGGTGATCATCATGATCGCTGTCGCCCCGCGCCTGCAGGCACGATTCGGCGCGAAGGCCCTGATCGTGAGCGGGCTACTTATTCTGGCCGCTGGCCTCCTGTGGCTCTCGTTCGTACGGCCGGACGGCAGCTACGCCGTTGACGTGCTGCCCGCCTCTCTGCTCGCGGCGCTCGGGATGTCGCTCGCGTTCGTGCCGTCGCTCGGCACCGCGATCAATGCGGCGCCGCCTGCCGAGACCGGCGTCGCGTCCGGCCTCGTGAGCACGAGTTACCAGATCGGCTCGGCGCTCGGCCTCGCCGTGCTCACCGCGATCGTGTACGGCGTCTCTGGTGCGGCTCCCTCGGCTGTGGAACTCACGCAGGGCTACTCGGCCGCCTTCATCGGCGCCAGCGCACTCGCACTCATCGGCGCGGTGATCACGGCAGTCGCAATGCGCACGCCCAGCCCAGCACCGGCGCCAGCAGAGACGCCCATCTCGGCGTAGTTCGCGAGGAGTGCGCGGTGCGTCCACCCAGGGCCCCGTGCGCCCCCGTGCACGCACGAGCGCACGAGCGCACCACCAGGAACCCAGACGGCTGTTTCGAGAAAGAATGAGGCAGCCGTCTGGGATCTCTCGATTCCAGGGCGCGATTGCCGGGCGCGATTCCCGGGCGCGATTCCCGGGCGCGATTCTGGGGGACGTGCGCACGGGGTGCGGTGCGCACGGGGTGCGGGCGGGATACCGGCGAGGTAGGCTGGGGCGTATGGGTACGCTGATTCACTAGTTCGGGACATCGCGTCGAGTTCGCTCCGCGATGGGTCCTCAGCACCGGGCGGCGCTCCGCCGCGTCCGCGAGGTTCCCGTACACCTGTGCGCCAGCTGCGCACGAGCCGCGATTGCAGGGCTGATTCGCCCGCGCTCGCGGAGAGGAGTCATCCGATGACCCGCACATCTCACCCACAGTCCACCCCAGCACCAGCCCGATCCCCCAGCCACCGAGCCTGTATGATTCGCAGCGGCACCGTGCGCTTCGCTGACCGCACTGTCCTCAGCGATCTCTCCCTGACCGTCGGGCCCACCGACCGCATAGCGGTACTCGGCGACAACGCCGCGGGTAAATCCACGCTCCTCGGAGTGCTCGCCGGGACGATTCCGCTCTCCATGGGCGAGCGTAACGTCGTGCTCCCTGGCGGTCTCGCACTCGCCGAGCAACGACCGGAGTTCGCCGCAGGAGCCACGGTGGCTGAAGCTATTGATCAGGTCCTGCACGAGATCCGCGCGCTGGAGGCCGCGATAGTTGAGATCACCGACCGTCTCACCACTGCCCTGCCCGCTGAGCAGCCACGGCTACTCGAAGCACTCGCCACCGCGGTGGATCGCCGCGATGCCCGTGGCGGCGAAGCCGTCGAACATCAGCTCGACATCGCGCTTGAACAGCTCTCGCTGGGGCGGCTCACCCGCAGTCGCCGGGTGGATACGCTCTCTGGCGGCGAGCGGGCCAGGCTCGCTTTGGCCGCAGCACTCACCTCAGGCGCAGAGCTGCTGCTGCTCGATGAACCGACAAACGACCTCGACGACGCCGGAATCACCTGGCTCGAACAGCGACTCGCACAGCACCGCGGCGCTGTGGTCGCAGTGACCCACGACCGAGCGTTCCTCGACCACTTCGCCGCTGACATCGTCAGCCTCGCCTGCGGCGGGCTGCGGCGCACGGGCAACGGCTACGCCGGATATCTCACCGCGCGCGAGTCAGAACAGCGCCGGATCGCCGCGGCACACGAGACGTGGCTTCAGGACTTGGCACGCAGTGAGGACCTCGTCTCGGGCAATGCGTTTCGCCTCGCGGCGATCCCGCGCAAGCAGGAGAAATCAGGCTTCGGCCACGGAGCGTTCCGTGCGCGCAACCGCGATCACGGCGCGATGAGCCGGATCCGGCAGGCCAAGCAGCAGATCACTCAGCTGCGCGCGAATCCCGCACCGCCGCCGCGCGAACCACTGCGCTTCGCGCCTGAATTCACGGGGGCTCAGCCAGGTGCAGACGCCATGATCGTGCCGGAGCACGAGAGCGAGGAGGCTCCACTGCTCATCCGCGCGAAAGGCCTCCGGCTCGGGATGAACGGCGGCCCGCGCCAGGAGCTCCGCGAGCTGGAATTGCGCGCAGGAGAACGATGGTTGATCTCCGGCCCAAATGGGGCAGGCAAGACGACGCTCCTGCGCACGCTCGCAGGGGAGATCCACCCGGCCCGTGGCGATGTCTGGCGCCGATCCGAGCTGCGAATCGCGTGGCTGCGACAGGAGCTCGCGGCAGCAGGCGAACTCTCACTGTGTGAATCCTTCGCGACTCAGACACAGCAGCATCTCGTCGACGCTGCGGAGCGGCTGTTCACGCTGGGGCTCTTCCCTCCGGAAGACTTCGAGCGGCGGGTGGGCACACTCTCCACCGGCCAGCGGCGGCGCCTCGAACTGGCCGTGGCAGTGGCCGCCCCCTGTGACGTACTCTTTCTGGACGAGCCGACGAACCATCTTGCGCCGGATCTCGTTGAGGAGTTGGAGCGAGCGCTGCAGGACTTCCCCGGACTCGTGGTCACGGTCACCCACGACCGGCGCTGGCGCGAGCACTCGGCTGCAGCAGGGCCGATCCACCAGCTCGAACTTCCCTAGCCCAAGCCCCGCACGAAACCCAAGACCCCGCCGAGTGCACAGTATTTGCACTCAACCAGCTGGAAGAAATGCAAGTTCTGTGCACTCGGCGGGGTCCGTGCGCGGACCGGGGCTCTGCCCGGATTACGCCATGTTGGCCGCGTACTTCGCAGGATCCGAGTCGAATGCCGGGCCGCAGCCTGCGCAGCAGAAGTAGTAGCGTTCACCCTCGAAGTCACGGAACAGGCCCGCGGCGACAGCCGTAGCCTTGGTGACCGCCGATCCCACCATGACGGGGCAGGTGGTCATCTCGGCACTGTCGTCGGCGAGCAAGTTCTTCGATCCAGCAGTCACAGCTGCCGGGTTCGCGGCTGAAGGAGCTGAGGCGGTGCTGCAGCAGCTCGCGCCTGCCTGGGTTCCGGTTGTCATGAGTGGGTATTCCCTTCAATGGTGCATGGTCGAGAGTGAGGTGACGTTGGAGTGCCTGCGTGCTACAGCTGCGCGACAGACTTGAAGCCGCGCAGCCGCAGGCTATTGCCGACCACGAACACGCTGGAGAGCGCCATGGCGGCACCTGCGAGCATGGGGTTGAGCATCCCGAGCGCCGCGACGGGGATCGCCGCCACGTTGTAGGCAAAAGCCCAGAACAGGTTCGTCTTGATCGTGCCGAGCGTCTTGCGTGAGAGCCGGATTGCGTCGACCGCGCTGCGCAGATCGCCGCGCACGAGCGTGATGTCGGAGGCCTCAATGGCCACGTCGGCTCCGGTGCCCATCGCGAGCCCGAGGTCGGCCTGCGCGAGCGCTGGTGCGTCGTTGACGCCGTCACCGATCATCGCAACGACTTTGCCCTCGGCCTGCAGGCGCTTCACCACGTCGACCTTGTCCTTCGGCAATACCTCAGCGATGACTTCGTCGATCCCCACCTCCGCCGCGATGTGGCGCGCCACCGCAGCGTTGTCCCCGGTGAGGAGCACGGGGGTGAGCCCGAGTGCCGTGAGCTGCACAATGGCCTCGGCGCTGCTTGCCTTCACCGTGTCAGACACGATCAAGATCCCGCGCGCCTCCCCGTCCCAGCCAACGGCGACGACGGTCTTGCCCTCCCCCTCGGCGCGAGCCTTCGTGGCCACGAGTTCGGGACTCAGCTGTTGCGACCACTCGGCGAGCAGCGACTCGCGGCCGACCAGTACGGCGTGGCCGTCGACAACGCCCTGCACGCCCTTGCCTTCGATGTTCGCGAAGTCCTCCGGCACACGGAGTGTGCCAACCTCCTGTGTTGCGCCCTTCGCGATCGCCTGGGCGATCGGGTGCTCCGAGGCGTCTTCCAGCGCACCGGCGAGGCGCAGCAACTCAGCGCGATCGGTGCCCGGCTCAAGCACGACATCGACAAGCGTCATCTTTCCGGTGGTCACAGTGCCGGTCTTGTCGAGCACGACCGTGTCGACCTTGCGCGTGGATTCGAGCACTTCTGGCCCCTTGATGAGCACGCCCATCTGCGCACCGCGGCCCGTTCCGACAAGCAGCGCGGTCGGCGTCGCAAGGCCAAGGGCACACGGGCACGCAATCACGAGCACCGCGACAGCGGCGGTGAACGCCGCCGAGACGGGGAAGCCGGCACCGAGCCAACCACCCAGCGCTGCGGCGGCGATCACGATCACGATCGGCACAAAGACCCCGGAGATCCGATCCGCGAGCCGCTGCACTTCAGCCTTACCCGTCTGGGCGTCCTCGACAAGCTTCGCCATCTGCGCGAGCTGGGTGTCCGATCCGATCCGCGTGGCGCGGACCACCAGGCGCCCACCAGCGTTCGTGGTCGCGCCGGTGACGGTATCCCCTTCGGCGACCTCGACCGGAATCGACTCCCCCGTAAGCATTGAAGCGTCAACCGCCGAGGTGCCCGAGATCACAATGCCGTCTGTGGCGATTTTCTCACCTGGGCGCACGACGAACTCGTCGCCCACGCTCAGATCCTCAACCGGGATCTTGGTCTCTACCCCGCCGCGGAGCACCGCGACCTCTTTCGCACCGAGCTCCAGCAGAGCGCGCAGCGCGGCCCCCGCCTGCTTCTTCGAGCGCTTCTCGAAGTAGCGGCCGGCGAGGATAAACATGGTGACGCCCGCGCCCACCTCGAGGTAGATGTTGGCGGCGCCGTCGGACGGCGCAAGCGCGAACTCGAACGGGTGTGTCATACCGGGCACCCCGGCAGTTCCGAAGAACAGCGCGTAGAGCGACCACAGGAACGCCGCCGATGTTCCCATCGAAATCAGTGTGTCCATCGTGGCGGCGCCGTGCTTGAGGTTGACCCACGCAGCCTGGTGGAACGGCCACGCACCCCAGAGGATGACCGGGGCCGCGAGGGCAAGCGAAGCCCACTGCCAGTAAGTGAATTGGAGCGCGGGGATCATCGCCATCGCAATCACTGGAACGGTGAGAATGATCGACACAATCAGGCGTGTACGCAGCGAGGTCAGCTCCGGATCTGCGCCCTCGTCTGAGTCCGCTTCCGGCTTCCCGCGCTTCGGCTTCGGGAGCGCCGCCGTGTACCCGGTCTTCTCGACCTCGGCGATGAGCAACTCGGGATCGTAGCCAGCTGGCACTGTGACCTTGGCCTTCTCAGTCGCGTAGTTCACAGTTGCGGTGACGCCATCGAGCTTGTTGAGCTTCTTCTCGATCCGCATCGCACAGGAAGCACAGGTCATTCCGCCAATTTCGAGCTCGACGCCCGGGCCGGCGGTGGACGGTGCTGAGGTACTCATCTCATTCTTCCTGTTCTCTACGGTGTTCACAGCGTGATGGGTGTGCCGGATCAGTGCGCGTCGCCGTGTGACGCGTCCGGAGCCGCGCTGGGAGCCGCGTCTGGCGCAGCATGCGGGGCATCGAGCACGAACTCGGCGGTGTGTACCTTGCCGTCGACTTGGAAATCCAGGTACAGCAGGTAACGCCCCGCGGTGGGAGCTTCAGCGAAGAACACGATCTCTGGGCCAGCGGTCTGGCCGGGTGCCGGATCAGCGCCATCGGCGTGCACGTGGAGGAAGGCGAGATCGCCCTCGCGCAGTGCGACGAGGTGGCCGAAGGCGCCGAGGTACGGTTCGAGGCTTGTCACGGGCTCACCGCCGCGGCTGACAGAGATGACCAGCTCGCTGCTCGTGCCGGCCGCGAGTTCTCCGTCGAGGCTGACAGTGAAGCCATCGACCTCGGAGACAGCGGTCGGCTGTGGTGCGACGGGAGTGAAGTCGCCTGCAACCTGGACGATGCTGCTCAGCGTGAGCGCTGATCCAGCAGCCGAGGTGAAGTCGGTGAAGACGCGGTAACTGCCTGCTGCATCCCACTCCCACGGAGTCGTCCACGTGCCGGTGGCGTGGTCGAGCACCGGGTGCACGTGGCGGAACTCGCTGCCATCAGACCGCGCGACGATGAGGTGCAGCCCCTTCTCGTGCGCGGTCGTGAACTCGGTCACAGCGGCACCGCTGGCGTCTTGGATCTGGAAGCTGAGTTGGCCCTGCTCCCCCGTGCGCGCTGGCGCCGTCACGTCGGCGAGGACGAAGCCACCCGCGCTGATCGCGAGGCCGGGAAGCGCTGCGGGTGCGGCGGCGGGTGTCGATTCGTGTGCAGCCGCGCCACCTGATTCTGAGTGCTCCTGCATGTTGGCTTGCTCCGTCCAATTCGTTACGACGCTGTCCGGGACGAGTGCACCGGCGATTCCAAAGGCGCCGCCAAAGGCGACCACCAGCCCAGCTCCGTAGAGTCCGAGGCGCGCACCGGTATTCATGCGGCCAGCACCACCCGGGATCCTGCGACTACGTTGCTGTGCATGAGGTGCCCTCCGATCGCGCCTGTGTCCCCTCGTGGGGCGTACATCCGCAACTGTATACCCCCTAGGGGTATCTTGCAACTGCTGAACACACAGATGCGAACGACGCAGCGCATGCCATGCCCTGCGCCCATGCAACACAGATGCGACCCTCGCCGATAGTGACGAGGGTCGCATTCATCCCAGCAGGAACGCGAGGGCGCCGCCCCGCACGTCACGCTCAGCCGGCGTCGCCCTGCTTCGCGATATGGGCGTGCACCGCGCGCAGCCAGGTGAGTAGAAACTCTGCCAGCGACGGATCCGTCACCCGACCGTCTTCGGCAATGAGCCCGTCGACGGTGCGAACATAGGCCTCGGGTTGCATCATCGTCGGCGCATCAAGGAACGAGAGGATCAGGCGCAAATGCTGCTGAGCTGCTGCCGTTGCGAGCGCCCCAGCCGAGGTGCCGATGATCGCGGTGGGTGTGCCAGCGAAACTGTTCTGCCCCCACGGCCGGCTCGCCGTGTCCAGTGCGTTCTTGAGCACTCCGGGCACCGAGCGGTTGTACTCAGGTGACACGATCACCATTCCGTCCGCGCCTTCAATGGCACGTTTAAAGTCGGCAGCCTCAGCCGGAATCGAAGCATCGTGATCGGCCGAGTACAACGGCAGCCCAGCAATCGGGATCTCTGTGAGGGAGAGCTGAGCCTGCGGGGCAAGCTTCACGAGCGCCTGTGCGAGACGACGATTGATCGAGGTGGAGGAGATACTGCCGACCAGGAAGCCGACGTTATAGGAAGTCATGGAGCGAGAGTCCTTTCCGAATTCACAGCGAGTACCTTCAGTTCATTTCGGGCGCGAGCAAACCCGCGCCACTGGCCGACTCCCCCGCGCCTCCCAGCCGAGTCTCCACATGGACCACCGTGAGCACGACCTCGGCCACTGCACGCTCAGGCGCAGAGAGCAGCGCGAGCACCGCGGCGCTCGCGTCACGCATCGCGGAGACGGCACTTTCGGCCTCATGCACCCCGAGGGCAGCCTCGACGCGCAGCCCCTGGGCCGTGCGTTCGACATGCACGAGGGAGCTCGGATCTGCGAGGCCAGCGAGCGCCGCAGCCCCGGCCGCCACCGCACGGGCGGCTAACGAGCCGGGCCGGTAGACGGTGACCACCCCTGGCACGGCGCGCACTGTCTCCTCAATGCGTGCCGCAAGTGCAACGTCTGCCTGCGTATTCACTGGTCCTCCTCGAGAGCTCGTGGGAGCCATTGGATGTCTCGAATAGTGATGTCGATCCCCGAGATGTTCAGCTCGGTGTGCGTCGCAAGTCGCCCCGCAATCTCTGAGCGCAGCTGGGCGACCACCGCAGGGATGGGGATACCGTAGCGGACGCTCGCGTCGACGTTGATGCGCGTCGGAGCGCCGTGTGCGGTGACGTCGCCGTCAAGCCGGCACCCCCCGACCAATACGCCAGGCACGCGGGCCTCCGCAGCCCGGATCAGCCCCCGCACCGCTCCCTCCGTAATGCCGAGGTCAACCCCTGCGTCGGAAGCGGACACCGGCACACGCCTGCCAGCCCGAGCATCGAGTGCGATTCCGGCAAGCACCCCCTGCACCCAGCTTTCGTCCGCTGGAGCCTCAGCTGCGGTGTCGCGAGCGAGCAGATCGGCGCGAAATTCGCGCAGATTGGCCAGCGCGTCAAGCGCCAACTGGCAGCCAGGTGACGTCTCAATTGCGGGATCCGCTGGAGTACGTCCGGCATCAAGATATTCGGAAAGCTGCTCAAGAGTAAAGCCGTCCAAGCTATCCGGCTCAAACAGTGCCCCACGCAACTCGGGGAAACCGTGTGCCTCATTCATCGCCACTCCTCCATTCGAATCAGCAGGAACTTCCGGGCACGTGCAAGCAGTCCGCGCACCGTCGAAAGCGGCAGCTCTAACTCCTCAGCGATCTCGTCGTAGGAGTACTCGCCAATTTCGCGCAGCACCCAACAGGCGCGCTGCCCATCGGGAAGCTCCCGCAGCGCCGAGCTGAGCGCTGCGGTACCCATGCGGGCTTCCACGATCCGCGCAGGCGCGGCACGTTCGGCCGCCCGCGGCTCGATGTCATCGATATTCACCTGCGGACGCCCGGCCCGAATGCGATCGACCGATTTCCTGCCAGTAATGCGCATGAGCCACGGCTTCACCCGCGCCAGATCCTCCAGTTCGGGCAGCCGCTGCCACGCAGTGAGAAAGACATCCTGCAGCACATCGTCGATATCTGCAGTGCCCGGGAGGATTTGTCTGGCGTAAGCCCGCATCATCGGGGTGTACCTGCGCACCAGCACCGCAAACGCGGCGGTGTCGCCATCGGCGGCACGGCCAGCGACAATACTGTCGTCGGCCGTTGCCAATGCCTCATAAATCGGGTCACGGTACATACCCCGTCCCTTTCGCCGATGCTTCGTGATCGTCTGCCGCCATTGTTGCCGCTATTGCTGCACATTGCGAGCGCGGCACGTGCTGTGGGCCAGCAGATCGTTGCGCGCTACTGCACACGAGTGACCGATCGCCACCGGTCGAGCCAGCCGCGCCCAGCAAGGTGCACCACCACGGGCAGCTCAGCCCCGGTCAGTGCATCCCACTCGCGCACGGCGTCTTCCACCGCGTTGAGCACTCGCGGCAACTGCGCCCCCTGACGCATCGTGACCGTCAGTTTGATCGCTGGCTGTCGCTGCACACGGTAGCTGCTGGTGCTGGCAGCGAGGACGTCCGGGCGCTCGCGCAGCGTTCCCGCAATGACCGCGTCAGCAACACTGCGGTCGACTGTCGTGGCTCCGGTTTCAGACGTGGCCCGCATCACCGTGGCGGTGCGTCCCCCGCCCCGAGTCGCGATGAACACCACCAGCAAGATCACCACTATGGCAGCGGCACCGACCGCGATGAGCGCTGCCGTGGATCCCAGCTCCGTGTCTGCTTTTCCGGCGGCCCAGTCCGCGAGCATCGTGCGGGCGCTGTGCACCCACTCGGGAGCGCCGGGGAGTATCGTGCTCAATCGCTCGGGACCAGCACTGACAAGCACTGCCAGAGCACCGACGGCGGCGAGCGCGAGTCCCACCACGAGCAACAACACGCGGTTCACGATCCGGTTCGTTGAGTTCACGACACCACCCCACGTTCTGCGATCTTGACGCGCGCTGACGCCGCAAAGCCAGCATCGCTGAGTGCACCGAGCACATCCTTGCGGACCGCTTCCTCATCGATCTGCACGCCACTTGTCGGGGTGACCACTGCGGTGACCACCCGCTTCCCGGCGGTGACCGAGACTTGGGACATGGAGAGTCCGCTCGCGGCAGCAATTCTTGCCGCTGCGCTATCCGCCAATACCCCGTCGTCGAGCACGAGCCCGACTCGGTCCGTCGTGCGCGCGCGACGGCTGCGGCGCCCCGGTGCGATCGCGGCGAAGATGAGGAGCACCGCGAGCACCAGCAGACCAACGCCGATGCCAATCAGCACCCCTGGAAGGGGTCGAGCGGAGGCGACGGCTCCGAACGTCGCTGCGCGGAAGTCCTGATCCACCAGGCCCCAGACGATCACCACGATCGCCGCAGTCAACACGACAGCGAGCACTACAGCGACGCTCACGGCCGGGCCGGTACGCGCGGCATGTGTTTCCCGGCGCAGCACGCGCCGGTACACGGTGTCATTCACGCTCATGTGACCCTCCTTGTGGGCGCACGGTGCACCCCTGCAAAGCGCACGTCTACGGTGTCGACCACCCGCCCAGCGAGTTGATCCATCCCCTGGATCAGCGCCTCCCGCAACGCTGTCCCGTGATCACGCAGTGTCGTGTGTTCGGATCCGTTCAGAGTCACTGGGACCACCACGGTGGCCCGCAAAGCTCCGCCATTATCCGAGAGTGACACGGTCACCGCACGAGCGGGCACTCGGGCCGCGTCACGCACAATACCGAGGGCAAGGTGATGGAGCGCCCGCCCCGTCAGTACGGTGAGCCCGGGAGGGAGCGACGCACCAACCCCGGTCGGACTCTGGATCGTCATAGTGACGAACGCCTACCGCGGAAGACGTCGGCCAGCGCGCGGACATCGATCCGTCCATCGATCACCCGGCCGACTGTTGCGCCAATGAGCATCAGCACCGCAATGAGGACAGCCGCCCAGAACCCGAAGATGATCCAGGTCAGTCCGAGTACCGCGCCGACTGCGGCGCCGGTCGTTGCGCTGCTCACAGGACTCGCGCCTCCTGCGTCTGTGCAACCGCTGCGTCATCATCGTCCGACGGAATGTGCACGTCGTTGACCGTGACGTTGACCTCGGTCACTTCCATGCCCACCAGGTGCTGCATTGCGCGATAGATGGCGGCGCGCACTTCGCCAGCGACCTGCTGCAGCGCTGCCGGATATTCGGCCACGATCGTCACATCAACCGCCACCTGCTTCTCGCCGACTTCGACGCTGATGCCCTGTGACAGGTCAGTCGTGTTCAATACGTCTCGGATCGCGCCAACGACGCGAGCGGCTCCGCCACCCAGCGCATAGACGCCCGCCACCTCACGAGCGGCGATACCAGCGATTTTCGCGACGACACCGTCCTCAATCGTGGTCTTCCCGCCCAGCGCGGTCGGGTCCGTGGCTGCGGGCTGCGCGGTCTGTGCGGTCTGGATCTTGGGCTGAGGTGCGGCACTCGAAACATTCGCCATGAGGAACTCCTTTGTGTGTACACCGCACGCTGTGGTGCGGTGCCGCCGAAACCTTCGACACTACTGAGACGGGTGCCGCGGAGAATTCGTCACAAATACGTTGTGGAACCGGAAGTGTGGCTGACTTCAGCGGTGCACAGCCATGCAGTTGTGCAGCTATGCGACTGTTCAGCTGTGCGGCTATGCGACTATGCGGCTGTTCAGCTGTGCGGCTATGCGGCTGCGCACTGGTGCAACTGTGCAGCTGGCCGCACCGGCCCGTCGTCTTCTGGCGCGAAACCGTTCGAGTTCAATTACCCCATTCATGGCATCAGGACAAGGGGATACCGCCGCGTACTTCGGCACCCTACGGTAGTCGCACACCGTGATCCCCCACGAACGGACGCCGCAGACACCCAGACCCGGGTCCCGAGTTGACGAAGGGATGCATATGAGCAGTGAGCAGCCTCGCATGTTGGGTATCGAAGAAGAGTTTGTGCTCCTCGACGAAGAGGCCGGGACACCTGTTCCGGGGTCGGCCGCCGCACTCATCAACGAACTGACCACGCGGACTCCCGTCGAGCACGAGTTTCTGGATAGCCAGGTGGAGACCGCCACGCCACCGTGCTCCTCGGCTGCCGAGGCCGAGGATTCCCTCCGGAAGATGAGAACGCGCGCTTCGAAACTCGCCCAAGCACACGGACTCGTGCTCGCCGCGACAGGCACGCCTCCGCGCATGCCCGCCCACGCAGAGCGCGGCCATGTGACTCCGAATGAGCGATATCTTGCGATCGCGAGCGATGTGCGCAAAATCGCGCAGTCCCACTACATCAATGGTCTCCACGTTCACGTTTCGATTCACGACAGGGTGGAGGGGATCCGCGCACTCAACGGACTCGGACGCTGGGCACCGCTGCTCCTGGCGATGACAAGCAACTCTCCATTTTGGGATGGGGCGGACACTGGGTTCCAGAGTTGGCGGCATGTGATCGGGTGTGCCTGGCCGCTCAACACGTTCCCGGCGCACTTCACCTCGGCCGATGACTATGACATGCGCGTCGATCGCCTCTTGCGCTCCGGGCTGATCCTCGACCGCGGGCTCGTGAGCTGGACCGCGCGGCTCTCGTCCCGGTATCCCACGATTGAGTTGCGTGTGGCTGACGCGCAGCTCGCGCCGAGCCACTCGGTGGGGTTCGCGCTCATCGTCCGCGCGCTGGTCGACACGCTGAGTGCCGAGCCGGAGACACCGGGAGATCCGGCTGCCCTAGCTCCCCCAGCGCTGCTCGCCGAAGAGGTGAACCTGTCGATGTGGACGGCAGCGCGAGACGGGCTGCAGCGCGTGCTCGTCGACCCGCAGCCCTGCCAGGAGATCGCCTCCTCCGAGTGGATTGACGAGCTCTTCACTGTGATCGAACCGGCCCTTGCACGGACAGGAGACGCTGAGCAGGTTGGACAGTACCTGGATCATCTTCGTGTCGCTGGCACTCCGGCCGATGTTCAACGACGCACGTTCGAGCATGAGGGAATCCCCGGGCTGTCCAGACTCTACCGGGCGAGCCATCACGACGACGGGTGGTGAACGTCCCCGATTGGGCGGGAATGGTCTCACCACGCGCTGCGAACCGCTCCGCCACACACGCACGCGCTCGCATCAACTCCACCGCCCCACTCGCGATCCCACCACTACCACCAGAAGAAGAGGAGTACCGCACTATGCCACACAGCACGACCCCGCAGTTGAAAGATCCCGAACTCTACGATCGACTGCGCGCAGAGGGTGCCTCAGAGGAGAAAGCCGCCCGGATCTCGAATGCGGCGGCGCGCGAAGGACGGGGGACAGTTGGCCGACGCGGAGGGAACGCGGAAGACTACGAGGATCGCACCGTACGAGAGCTGAAACAGCGGGCCAAAGAACTCGGCCTCTCCAGGTACTCAAACGCGCGGAAAGCTGAGCTCATTCGCATGCTCCGCGAGCACTAGTGCCGCGGGCGCTGCACCCGCCGGCCGGTGCAGCGCCCGCGGCCCAGCGGACGGACGGGCAGTGTTTCCCGAGCCCCACGAATCAGACACCGGTCCGCTCTGACTGCCCCGAAGGAGGCCATGCACCAGCGTTCGAGGGACACCCAG
Source organism: Leucobacter luti (assembly GCF_019464495.1). Classification (NCBI taxonomy): domain Bacteria; kingdom Bacillati; phylum Actinomycetota; class Actinomycetes; order Micrococcales; family Microbacteriaceae; genus Leucobacter; species Leucobacter luti. The sequence continues at coordinate 1,159,620 of NZ_CP080492.1, forward strand.
CCCGGGTCCTCGGCCGGTGTGCGGAGGTCGACGTCAAGGCAACGGTGCCAAGGTGACGGTGTCGAGGCGACGGTGTTGACCGTCGATCGCAGCCTCACTGAGATCCGTGCCCGGTTCGTGGGGCTCCGTGAACTCGCCCGTATTCGGACCCGTGCCATGCCCGTGTCAGCGCCGGTGCCAGTGCCCGATCGGGCCGACCGGACGAGCTCGTGAGGATGCTCACCTCAGGTGTATGTGCTCCCTTACGAACACTGCCAGACCGCGCGCCACTTCTCGGCAAGTGTCGCGATGTTCTCATGCGCGTTCAGCCCGCTCGGCTGAGGCACGACCCAGAGGCCGGTCGATGCTGGCCAGCCAGACAACGCCTCGCTTGGCTGCTCGCCAAGCACCGCCTTCGGCTGCTGAAAAGCCACGCGATAGGCGGTGATTCCAGCGATCGCCACAGTGCGCGGACGGAGCTGTGCGACCCGCTCCACCAAGCGTTCAGCTCCCGTTCTGAGCTCATCCTTGGTGAGTTCGTCTGCGCGAACGGTCGCGCGACCCACGAGATTGGTGATGCCGATCTTCTGCTCAGCGAGATGACGCTCATCAGCGGCCTGCAGCCCGGCAGACGCATCAATGAGCCACTCGGTCAGTCCTGCTCGGTGCAACGCCGGCCAGAATCGGTTCCCCGGGCGCGCAAACGGGGCGTTGACCGCAGCGGTCCAGAGCCCCGGGTTTACCCCGACGATGAGCAATCGCATCTGGCCCGCTGCAGGGTCCGGGAGCACATCGTCGAGCGCGTCCGCGTTCGCACTCGCAAATCGCGGCAGGTCTTGGCGGGTGGGCTTGCGTCCACCCAGCGGTGACGGTCGACGTTCGGTCATCCGCAAAGCCTACTCTCGGTGCCTGACCCGTATTCTGGTGCACCAGGAGCACCTCCCGCGCACAACGATTGGATCCCGATGAGCTATTCCCCCGCACCCTCCCGCTACGACGAGATGCAGTACCGCAGGGTCGGCCATTCGGGTCTGAAGCTCCCGCTCATATCTCTCGGCCTGTGGCACAACTTTGGGGAAGACGTGCCCATGGATCGGCAGCGCGCGATCGTGCGCCGCGCGTTTGACCGCGGCGTGACGCATTTCGATCTCGCGAACAATTACGGGCCACCTCCCGGGTCCGCCGAGACCCATTTCGGGGAGATCTTGCGCAGTGACTTCGCGAAGCACCGCGATGAGCTCGTGGTTTCAACGAAGGCGGGCTGGGACATGTGGCCCGGGCCCTACGGTGGCGTAGGGGGCAGCCGCAAGTACCTCATCGCGAGCCTCGACCAGTCACTCAGCCGCCTCGGCCTTGACTACGTCGATATCTTCTACTCCCACCGCCCAGATCCGGAGACGCCGCTCGAGGAAACGCTGGGGGCTCTGGATCAGATCGTGCGCTCAGGCAAGGCGCTCTACGTCGGCATCTCGTCGTACAGCCCAGATGATGCGCGACGCGCGGCTGCCATTCTGAACGATCTCGGCACTCCGCTCCTGATTCACCAGCCGTCCTACTCGATGCTGAACCGCTGGATCGAAACTGAGGGGCTGCTCGATGTCGCGGCGGCAGAGGGATTCGGGGTGATCGGGTTCAGCGCACTCGCTCAGGGCCTCCTCACCGACACCTACCTAGCAGGCATCCCCAGCGGCTCGCGGGCCACCCAGGGCAAGTCACTTTCCGCCGAAATGCTGGACGATACGACGCTGGGCCATCTGCGTGCGCTCAACGAGATCGCCCAGTCGCGTGGCCAATCGCTTGCTCAGATGGCGTTGGCGTGGGCGCTTCGTGACGAGCGGATGACGTCGCTCGTGATTGGCGCGAGCCGTCCGGAGCAACTGGACGACAGCCTCGATGCGCTCAACACTCTCGCGTTCTCGGACGAAGAGCTCACCGCGATCGATCTGCATGCTGTCGATCGCGGCATCGACATCTGGCGCGGCGCTCGCACCAGTACCCAGCGGTAGCACGCGCAGCGCCCTCGCGCCCTCGCGCCCGCGAACGCCGCAGCCCGCCCCGTCTCCGAACACCCACCTGCGGTCGCTGCGACGACCCCGTTCCCTCCGGCGCGGCACTCCCCCACGCCTGCAATCCGGAGGCATCGGGCGCCGGCTACAGCACGCTGTGCAGGAAGCCCTGCGTGCGGGCGTGCTGCGGATTGTCGATGAGATCGACGGGTGCGCCACTTTCCACGACGACACCGCCGTCCATGAAGACCACCTGATCCGCGACCTCACGAGCGAAGCCGATTTCGTGAGTCACCACGATCATCGTCATTCCCTCATGTGCGAGTTCCTTCATCACGTCGAGCACCTCACCCACGAGCTCCGGGTCCAGCGCAGAGGTCGGCTCATCAAAGAGCATCAGCTTCGGCTTCATCGCGAGCGCACGCGCGATTGCGATCCGCTGCTGCTGTCCACCTGAGAGCTGCGAAGGATAGTGATCAGCCCACGCTTCGAGGCCTACCCGGCGTAGCAGCTGCCGCGCCTCCGCAATCGCGTCCGAGCGGCTCAGCCGAGACACGACCATCGGGGCTTCGATGATGTTCTCGATCGCGGTTTTGTGCGGGAACAGGTTGAAACGCTGGAAGACCATGCCGATCGAGCGCCGCTGCTTCGCGACCTCACGCGGGTGCATCTCGCGCAGTCGGTCGCCGTGGTCGCGGTAGCCAACGACCTCTCCGTCGACCGTGATTCGGCCTCCGTCGATTGTTTCCAAATGGTTGATGCACCGTAGCAGCGTCGACTTGCCGGATCCGGAAGGCCCGAGGAGCACCGACACCTCGCCGGCCTGCACGTCCATCGAGATGCCCTTCAGCACTTCAAGGCTGCCGAAGTGCTTGCGCACTCCGCGGAGCTGAACGAGTGCGGTATCACTGAGCTCGGTCATTGCGAGCTCCCTTCTTTTTGCCCTGGAACTGCACCGCGATCGCGCCCGTCATTTGCTTCGCCTTCTGCAGCGTCGAAGTGGGAGCGTTGCGCTCCACCCCGCGCCCGAAGTACCGCTCAAGGTAGAACTGAGGGATCGACAGAATGGAGACGATCAGGAGGTACCAGATGCTCACGACGATGAGCAGCTCCACCTGCTTGAGGTTCTGCGCCGAGATCTGCGTCGCCCGCGTATAGACCTCCATCACCGCGATCAGCGAGAGCAGCGACGTGTTCTTGATCATGGAGATCAACTCGTTGCCGAGCGGCGGGATGATGACGCGCATCGCCTGCGGAAGCAGGATCCGCACGAACGTCGCGAGCGGGCTCATCCCGAGTGACGCGGCGGCTTCCTTCTGGCCAGAGTCGACCGACAGCATTCCCGAACGTACGATCTCGGCGGAGTACGCCGCTTCGTTGAGCGTCAGCGCGATAATGCCTGCGACAAACGCGGTGAGGAGAACGTTCGTGTCCACCTGCCAGAAGACGATGTCGGTGAACGGGATTCCCACGGAGATCTGTTCAAAGATCAGGCCGAAGTAGCCCCAGATGACAATCTGCACGAGCAGCGGGGTACCGCGGAACACCCAGACGTAGAACGACGAGAACACGACTGCGACGGGGTTCCCCGAGAGGCGCATCGCCGCAAGGACGACGGCGAGCACCGTCGAGATGATCATTGCGATGGCGGTGATCAGGAGCGTCGTTCCCACGCCCGAGACGATCTCAGGGTTGAACATGTACTGCCCGACAACGGCGTAATCGATGTTCTTGTTCGTCCAGAGTGCCTGGACAAACCAGGCGGCGAAGAGAATGAGCGCGATGGCCCAGATCCACCGCCCCGGTCGCCGGAGCGGGAGAGCTTCAATGTCGAAGCTCCGATCCTGCTCCGGCGCCGTCACAGTTGAGGTACTCATAAGTGGTTCTATCCCTCCGTGGAGGCGCCGTTGACGATCGCCTCTTCGGTCGCAAAGCTGCCGAGGTTGTGCTTGTCGAGAATGTCCTGGTAGACGCCCTCTTCGATAAGAGCCTGCAGCGCGAGCCGCAGCGCCTCGGTCAGCTCCGTGTTTTCCTTGAGCGTGCCAATGCCCGTGTAGACGGGGTTGATGCCAGCCGGGAACTCAGGATCCTCGATCATCTCGAAATCCTTGCCATCGCCAGCAGTGGCAACGGTGTAGGCGGCGACGGGTGCGTCGACCGGGTAGGCGACCACGCGGCCGGCTTTCAGCGCCGTCTGGGGATCTTGTGCCGTTGGCAGCTGCTGGATCGTCAGTTCGCCCTTCCCGCTCGACTTGCAGGTATCGGCGAGTTCTTCGAGCAGACCGAGCTGCGCGCTCGCTTTCTGCACGGCGACGGGGTGGCCGCAGAGGTCTTCCAGAGTCGTGATGCCCTCGGGGTTCCCAGCTTTCACAACGATCGTGAACCCAGCGTAGATCTCCTCGATAAAGTTGAGGGTGCCTTCGCGCTCGACAGTGTCGTTCATCCCCGACATGATGATGTCGAACTTCTTCGCCTGGAGCGAGGGGATCACGGTTTCAAACGCCTGGTGCGAGATCTTGAACTCGACACCGAGCTTCTCGCCGAGTGCCTGCGCGAGATCGGGATCAAGCCCACTCTGCGTCTCTCCGTCGAGGAGAATGAACGGCGGGTAGGGAATCCCGGCGGCGGCGCGAATGACGCCTGCCTCGCGGATCGAAGCGGGCAACGCGGCTGCCGCTGCGTCGTCAACGCCGGAGGTGAGCTGCTCGGCCGGCTTGTCAGCCGGTGCTGCCGCATCGCCGCTCGAGCACGCTGTGAGTCCCAGCAGTGCGGCGAGCGTCGCCGCCGCGGAGATCTGAACAATCTTCTTCATGGTGGTTCCTCTTCCTTGGGGAATAGTGGATGTGATGGTGAATGAAATAAGTGGGTCGCTGAGGCCGGGGCGGTCTGGAGGCGTGAATCGGCGCTATGACGCCCAAGACTCCTCTGATGGGCCGACGTGATGTCCGAGGAATTCCGCATACGTCTGGCGCCGCACGGCCAGTCGGCTCTCGCCGTTCCGGCAGAACACGACGGCAGGCTTCAGTGCACCGTTGTAGTTATTCGAGAGGGTGTACCCGTAGGCGCCGGTGGCGGCGAGGACGATCGTATCGCCTGGGGCAGGTGCGGCGAGTGCAGCCTGGTCTACGAGGAGGTCACCCGACTCACACTGGCGTCCGACGAGTTGCGCGGTCGTGTCCGGCTGCGTACTCGCGCGATCCGCGACGATGGGGGTGAACTCCATGTTCATCAGCGCCACATTCAGCTGGTCGGCCAACCCGCCGTCAACGGCAACGAACGTTGCCCCGGTGCGCTTGACGTTGTTCACCCGATAGGCCGTCATCCCGCTGCGTGCCACGAGCGAGCGGCCCGGCTCGATAATGAGCCGGCTGCCCTTCGGGAGCACGCGGCTGGCTGCCGCCGTGATGCCATCGAGGTACTCGTCGAGGGTGGGCGCATTGTGCCGCACGTTGTAGTTCACTCCGAGGCCACCGCCGATGTTGTAGACGGGGAATTCGCCGAGTTCGCGTACGGCCTCGACCGCGCGTTCAAATGGCTCAACTTCGAGCACCTGGGATCCGATGTGGAGATGGAGCCCGACCACGTTGATGAACGGGTGCGCCGCGAGGCGTGCGATCAGCTCTTTGGCCTGCGGGATGGGGAGACCAAACTTCGACGTTGCGCCGCCCGTCGAAATGGCCTTCGGTACACGCGGGTCAACGCCTGGGATAATCCGCACGAGCACGTCTTGCGGCCGTGTCAGCAGCGCATCGAGCCGCTGCACGTCGGCCTCGCCGTCAAGCACAATTGCGCCGATTCCCGCATCGACCGCGAGAACGAGCTCCTCGTGACTCTTTGCGTTGCCGTGCAAGTGAATCAGCTCGGGTGGGGCACCAGACTCGAGCGCGAGCAGAAGTTCGCCTGCCCCAGCGACATCGATCGCGAGCCCCTCCGACGCGGCGATCGCGTATGCCGCAAGCACCGGGAACGACTTCGAAGCAAACGCGACCTGGCTGTTCGGCCAGCGCGCGGCAAGGCCCTCGCGATACGCACGCATGCGATCTCGCAAGCCCTGCTCATCGATCACGTACAGCGGGGTGCCGAACTCCTCGGTGAGGGCGGGGACTGAGCAGCCTCCGACCTCGAGAACGCCATCGGCGCGCACGGCGGCGTTCGATGGGAAGATCCGCTCAAACCGTGGATCGTAGAACCCGCTTGCTGTCACGTCGTAACTCCTTTGTTGTTGTCCCTACCGACTGTAGAAAGCGATTCCCCCCGATCCGTTGTCGAACTCGATAATCTTTGATGGTGGCTTTATCAATTTCGCGCACGAGTGCGCTCCTTCCGATCTCGAACGGACTCCCCGTCCAGAGCCTGATCGAGCAGATGGGGCGCGGAGTGCTCACGGTGCTGCACGCCCCGCAGCGCCCTGCAGCTCTGCTCGGCGTCACCTACTACGACACTGATATCGACGATCAGCAGTTCACCGGCCAGCTCGTCATGCTCACCGCACACACCGAGCTCAGCCCTGAGCGACTCGACGTGCTTTGCGAGCAGCTGCGGCGAGCGCAGGCGAGTGGGATCGTGGCTCGCTCAGCGCAGGGCCCAGAGGGCGCACGCCTCATCGCAGCGTGCGCGCAGCACGATGTGCAGCTGCTCGGACTCACCTCCGCTGTCGGCTGGCGTGAATTCGATGCACTCGTGAGTCGGCTGCTCGGCGAGCATGGCGCAGGCTTGCAGCTCGGCACGAACTCAGGGGACCGGCTATTCTCGCTCGCGAACTCGGTGGCGCAGGCATTCGGCGGCTCAGTCGCGATCGAGGACCACCGCAGGAACATCCTCGCGTACTCCGCGCTGCCCGGCCAGGCGATCGACAGCCTGCGCGCGAACGGAATCCTGACGCGCCGCACGCCTGACGGCCCGCTGAACGAGATCCGGTACCGACAGGTGTTCGCGACCGATGGCATCTCCCGGTTTCCCACCGAGAACCAGTTCGCCCCGCGAGCCGCGCTCCCCCTCCGGGCAGGCAACATCCCGCTCGGTTCGATCTGGGTGATCGACCCACACGGAGACGAGCTCGGCACGCCGCTCTCAGCGGAAAAGCGTGAGGTGCTGGAGAGCGCAGCCGAGATCGCAGCCGGCTACATCGTCGATGCGTGGCGGTTTGATCACGGTGACGAGCGGTCGAAAGAGACTGCGCTGCGCCGGCTGCTCGCTGGAACCCCACACGAGAACGACACCACCGTGCTCGGCGTGCGCCCGGACAAGAACTATGTCGTGCTCGCGATTGACAGTGGGGCCGTGCTGGAGGGCGATCTGAGCGAGATCCGCACCGCTGCATCGAGGCATCTTTCGGTGTACTTCCCGGGAAGCATCTGCACGGTACTGGAAGGCAAAGTGGTCGCGCTCGTGCCGAGCAGCGCGACAGATCCGATCACTCGCTCACTCGAGCGGCTTCTGCCCGAACTGTTCCGGCTGACGGGCAGCGCGTGCTACTGCGGCTTGAGCGTGCCACGGCGTCCGAGTACCTCGTTCTCCGAGGATTACGAGCGCTCCGTGCGAGTCGCAGAGTGCGCGAGCTCTCTGCGCTTGCCCGTTGCAACTCCGGATGACGTGCAACCGCAACTGATCCTGCGCGAGTGCGCTGACGCGCTGCGTGCCACGGATCTTGAGCTGCCGGAGGCGACACTGCTGCTTGCCGAGGGCGAAGCAGAGACTCGCGCCACTCTGCTCGCCTGGCTCGAAGAGCGCGGCAGCGCACCACGCGTGGCGGAACGTCTCAATGTGCACGAGCAGACCGTGCGCTACCGGATCCGCCAAGCCACGAACCGTCTCGGCATCGATCTTGACGATCCAGATCGTATGCTCACCCTCTGGCTGCAGCTCAAGCTCGCCGAGATGCGCTAGCTTCTCGCACCGGAGGATCCTGGAACACCGGGAGTTCAGGTGCGAGCTGAGACAGCTCCCCCCAGAGCAACGAACACTGCCGCCGCACTTCCGCGGGCTCCCAGTCGAGCGGGCGCAGTTCAGGAGGGAGTAGCGGGTCCACCCGAAGCGCAACATCAAGCCCCTCAGAGAGTCGCAGCGCCTGAGCCGCAACCTGCACGGGATCAGTTGGAGTGGGCCGCCGGTAGCCAGCGAGCACAGCGGCGAGCGGCTCGTATGCGGCACGCGTGCGTGCGGCCGGCCACAGCTGCTCGGCAATCTCGAGCGCGGTGGCACAGCCGGGGACGGTGAGCTGCGTTGTTGCCGCCACGATCAATCGTGGGGCGAAGCCCCGAGGCTCGAGTATCCCTGCGACTTCAGTGCGAAGATCGTGCGGAGACGCGTACAGCCCTGCGGCGAGCGCGGCGGCCCCCAGCGTCGTAAGCGCACCGCGCACCGCGTCCCGCTCCGCGCGCTCGGTTTCTGGGATCGAAAAAGAGTACAGCCACCAGCCGCCGTCCCAGGGAGCCAACCCAGCATCCTGCGCACGGGCAAACTCGACATACCCGTGTTCCCGTTCGAAGTGCGCGAGGCCCGCCGCAGTCAGCTCAAGGCGACCCGCCCGCCCCCGACCTGTCTGCTGCAGTGTGCCGGAGGCCTGAAGCCGGCGAATTGCGAGCCGCACACGCTGCTCGGGAAGCCCGAGAGCAAGTCCGACGTCGTAGACCAACGAGAGCTCGGCCTGCCCGGTCGCGTCGAAGCACCCCTCAATCACGGTGCGCGCCGAAACGTCAATGGTCGAGCCAGTCACTTTGATTCCCCCTTCGTCCGGGTATGAACACTCTCCCACGGATATCCGTGCCGCGTGAACGCTGCGGCGATGGCTTCCCGTCCCCCCTCAACGTCATCGTCGAAGAGCACCCGGCCCGCAACTGACTCGATCCGCACTTTGCTGCCGTGCCGGTAGACCCCACCGACGTTCTCGCGCGCGATCTCACGCGCGTCGTCACCCTCACGAATCTGGATCCGCTCAGCGCTGAGGGTGAGCTCCGCACTCTGGGAGGTGATCACGAATGCACAAATCAGCCCGACAAGTCCGAGCACCGCAGGACGGCCGATCACCATGACCGGGTGTTCGAATGACCCCAAGAAGGTGAGCACATCGAGGTAGGGAATGGGCCACGTGGAGAGGTGCTGCAGCACCCAGGGCAGCACATACCCCAGCGCGACTCCTGCGCCGCTGCACACCAGCCAGACACCAACCCTGGTCCCGAGCTGCATGCGGAGCACGGACTCAGCCTCGGCCCCGGTTCCGGTGCTGGAGCTGGAGCTGGCCCCGGTCCCGGTCCCGGAATCGGAATCGGAGGTGGCCGCGGTTCCCGTCCCGGCTCCGGTTCCGGCGGTGGCCCTGGCCCCGGTCCCGGTCCCGGTCCCGGAATTGGTATCGGCTCCGGAGGTGGACGCGGTTCCCGTCCCGGTTCCGGTTCTGGTTCCGGCGGTGGCCCCGGTGCCGGTTCCGAGATTCTCGCTCGATTCCATCGTGTCCCCACTCTCTCGCGTGCCCACAGACTCGCAAACTATCTTTCTTGACACGATCGTATCAAGAAAGATAGATTCACGAAAGTGAGGTGTCCGCCCTGCGCAACCACCCCACCCCAGCTCGGCCATTCCACACCGCACGGAAGAGACCCACACCATGACGACCGTTCCGCAGATCACAGATTCCATGCACCCACCACACAAGCGCTCACCGCTCCCCCACAGCGCCGGCGGCCTTCCCGTGACCTGGCGTCCACTGCGCGCCCGCGACGCGGGACTCCTCATGCCGCTCCTCGCAGCCGTCGACCGAAACGACCATCCCACCGCGCGCCACGACCGATCCGCGCTCTCACGCACGCTGCGCTCACCCGGCTTCACGCCGCACACTGACGGCGTGATCGCACTCGATCCCGCCGGCACAGCTCTCGCTTACGGCGCGTGTGTCACCGAGCTGCCGCACCCCGAAGCCCACCTCCCCAGCGGGGCTTTCGGCGGGGCACCGCAGGGCGATCACTCCGCGGCACCCCAGAGTGAACACTCTGGGGGATCCCAGATCGAGCATGGCGGTGCACCTGAGCCCCACGTCGCCGTGCACCTCGAAGGCGCGGTGCACCCCCGCGTGCGCGGCAGCGGAATCGGCCGCGCACTCCTCGCATGGCAGGAGTGGCGCGGTCGCCAACTCCTCACGGGTATCCGAACGACGCTGCCCGCGCTGCTCACCACACACGCCAACCGAACAGCCACCTCCGCCGCGCGCCTCTACGCCGCGGCCGGGTACGCTCCGGTCCGGGAGTGGCGCACGATGCGTCGTGCGCTCGGCTCGCCACTGCCGCAGCTCACGGTGCCTGACGGGATTCGGATCAGGCCGTTTTCACTGCGCTTCTCCGAGGCGACGCGGATCGCGCTCAATGACGCGTTCCGCGACCACTGGGGCTTCACTCCGGTGAGTGCGCGTGAGTGGCGCCGGATAGGACACAACCCCTTGTTCGTCGCCCGGCTCTCCCGCCTCGCCATTTCGGGCAGCGGGACCCTGCGCAACCCGCACCGGGTCGCCGGGTTCGTCTTGTCAGAAGTGAATCGGGCGGAGTGGCCGCTTCACGGACAGCGTGTCGGTCGCCTCGACGCCATCGGCGTCGTGAGCGACTGGCGCGGAACCGGGCTCTCCCGACCACTGATCACGTCTGCACTTGCCGCGCATCAGCGGAACGGACACACCAGTGTCGACCTCGATGTCGATGCGGAGAACCCCAGCGGCGCACACACCCTGTATGAGCGGCTCGGCTTCGTCGAGCACGACGGGTCGACGAGCTTCGCGAAGCGGGTCACCCACAGCCCAGCGGAGCTGCTGCTCGGCCCAGCGGTCGCTAGTTGAACAGGAACGTGGAGGCGCAGGTCCCGAACGCCACGACGAAGAGCGCAAACATGCTGAGCGTCACCCACGTGCCCATCGGCAGCTTCTCCGGATGCTCAGACTCAGCCTCGGGAGCCCCGGGAACAGCGGACTCCCCTGCGAGGCCTTCGCGCTCCGACACCGGTGGCGTTTGTGACGGCTGCGGCACGCTCATGCCGCGCTCACGATTCGGGAAATATCTGAGACCAAAGAAATCGCGAGCACCACGAACACAAACGCGATGAACCACGTGTACATCCACTTGCCGCGGTAGTCGCTCACCCAGAACCTGCGCACACTGATCACGCCATTGACTCCAGCAACGAGACACAGGGCGATCCCGATCGGCGCGGCGAGCACACCGGCGACCCCGATGATCGGCACGAGAATGGGAATCAGGAGGTACGTGATGAGGCACCGCACGCCCGAAACGATGATCGCAACCCGGAAGCTGCGGTGCGCGTCACGGTTGATGAACGGCGTCTTCTTCGCCCCTTCAACCCGGAGCAAGCGTCGCATAAAGCGATCTGCCGCGGGTCGGTCCACCTCCGGAGTCTCACTCGGACTCGCGGTTACGGTGTTCACGGTAGCCATTGACTCTCCTGATCAAGCTTCGGCTGCACAGCTGGCATCGCCTATCTCCGCCAAATACTAACAGTCGAAGCGTGTTCATCCGATGTATACCGTCCGCCTAGCGGACCTCGCACTGGCCGGTCAGCACAGCATCCCGGGCGCCGCAATACTGCCTCGCCGCAACGCCGCAACGCTGTCTCGCGTCTTACAGCTCGGTGACCGCACCGGCCTCGACGTGCCAGCGGCGATCCAGATGCACGGTGCCGAGCATGCGGCGGTCGTGGGTCACGAGCAGCAGCGCGCCGGCATAGCTCTCGAGCGCCTGCTCAAGCTGCTCAATCGCGGGAAGATCGAGGTGGTTCGTCGGCTCATCGAGCACCAGCACGTTGACGCCGCGTGCTTGGAGCAGCGCCAGGCCAGCGCGGGTGCGTTCTCCCGGCGAGCTCACCGCACGGTCGCAGCACGTGATCTGCCCGCAGCCCAAACTTGGCGAGGAGCGTGCGCACCTCACCCGACGCCATTGCGGGCACGAGCGCCTCGAAGGCCTCAGCGAGCGGGGTCTCCCCAGCGAATGCCGAGCGTGCCTGGTCGATCTCGCCAATGGCGACCGAGGAGCCGAGCGCGGCGGATCCGGCATCCGGATCCTGTGTGCCAAGCAACAGCCGGAGCAGTGTCGATTTCCCTGCGCCGTTGGGGCCGGTGATGCCAACACGCTCGCCGGCATTCAGTTGGAGCGAGACCGGGCCGAGGACGAAGTCTCCCTGCTGCGCGACGGCTGCGTTCAGGGTGGCGACAACGGCGCTTGAGCGCGGTGCGGCACCGATCGTGAACTCGAGCTGCCACTCTTTACGCGGTTCTTCGACCTCTTCGAGACGTCGGATCCGGCTTTCCATCTGCCGCACCTTCTGCGCTTGCTTCTCGCTGGACTCGGACGCAGCGCGACGGCGGATCTTGTCATTGTCCGGCGCTTTCTTCAACGCGTTCCGCGTGCCCTGGCTTGACCACTCGCGCTGTGTCCGTGCGCGACCGACGAGGTCCGCCTTCTGCGTCGCGAACTGCTCATACTCGTCTCGCTTGTGCTGCCGCACGATCTCCCGCTCTTCGAGGTACGCATCGTACCCGCCGCCGAACATCCGGGTGCTGTGCTGCGCGAGGTCGAGCTCCAGCACGCGGGTCACGCAGCGTGCGAGGAACTCACGATCGTGGCTCACTAGGACCACGCCGCCACGCAAGCCCTGCACAAAACGCTCAAGCCGCTCAAGCCCATCAAGATCAAGGTCGTTCGTGGGTTCGTCGAGTAAGACGATATCGAAGCGTGAGAGCAAGAGCGCCGCGAGGCCGACGCGCGCAGCCTGGCCCCCGGAGAGCGCGGACATGAGGGAGTGTTCAGAGACACCGGACGTGGGGGCACTCACGTCACTGGGGTCCCCCGCTGGGCTCAGGCCCAGCTCTGCCAGCACGGCCGGGAGGCGATCTTCAAGGTCAGCTGCGCCGCTTGCGAGCCACCGGTCAAGGGCTGCTGAGTAGACATCGGAGGGATCAGGATCTCCCGCTGCCCGTGGCGAAACGTCGCCCAGGGCGGCCGCGGCCGCATCCATCTCGATCGTGGCCTGGGCGCAGCCAGTGCGGCGCGCAACGTAGGCGGCGACCGTCTCACCCTCGATGCGCTCGTGCTCCTGGGGCAGCCAGCCCACGAAGGCGTCACTTGGCGCGAGGTGAATCGCGCCGCCCAGCGGCTGCAACTCGCCTGCGAGGATCTCGAGCAGCGTTGATTTCCCCGCCCCGTTCACGCCGACGACGCCGATGACGTCACCGGGCGCGACTGTGAAGTCGAGGTCCTCGAACAGCGTGCGGTGCGCGTAGCCGCCAGCGATCGCCTGTGCCACCAGAGTTGCAGTCATCCGTTAAGCGTACGGGCTCCTCCGGTGCGGGTGTGCCGTAGGCGTTCGAGCGGAGCGGATCGCGGTGAGCAGCGACGCACCGCGAGAGAATGGGTGTTTTACGAGGGAATGGGTCATTTCCCGCAAAACGCCCATGCCCTCGTAAAACACCCCTTCCCTCGTGACCCTGGGTCCCGCATTGCCGCTAGATCCAGCCCTGCTGCCATGCGTGCTTCGCGGCGTCCTGACGATTGCTTTCGCCGAGCTTGGTCATTGCAGCCGAGAGGTAGTTTCTCACCGTGCCTGGGGAGAGGAAGAGTTCCTCAGCGATCTCCTGCACACTCGACGTCGCTCGAGTAGCACGCAGCACGTCGAGTTCGCGATCGGTGAGCGGGCAGCGCTCTGCGGCGAGCGCTGCGGCGGCAATCTCCTGGTCAATGTAGCGTTTGCCTGCCGCCACGTCGCGGATCACTTGGGCAAGCTCCCCTGCCGGCGTCGATTTCGGCACGAACCCCGCGATCTTCGCGGCCAGCGCCCGGCGCAGCACCCCGGGGCGAGCGTGTCTCGTCACGATGATCACACGTGTGTCGGGCGCCCCGGCGAGGATCCGTGTAGCGGCCTCGATCCCGTCCGCACCCGGCATTTCCAGATCGAGCAGGCAGATATCCGGACTCAGCTCCAGAGCGAGCTCCGCGGCGGTGGTCCCGTTGTCCGTACCCGCAACGACTTCGATGTCCGGCTCGAGCCCGAGGAGCGCCTCGAGCGCACCACGGATCAGGTGTTCGTCGTCGGCGATGAGGAGCCGGATCCTGTCGGCCTTGGACGGCGGTGTGGTCCGTTCGGTCACGTTGAGACTCCTTCGGGTATCCAGACTCGCAGTTCGAAGGTGTGTGGCGCCGGTTCAGAACCTCGTTCAGTGCCAGCAGTCGCGTCGAGCGTCCCGCCGATGGCCTGCACCCGTTTGCGGAGACCCACGAGTCCAGATCCCCCACCCGCGCGTTCAGGCGTTCCAGCCACCCCGTCGTTTGTGACCACCAGTTCCGTTCCGCCGCGCACATCAGTCAGGCTGATCGCAGCCCAGCTCGCGTTGCTGTGCCGGAGGATATTCGTCGTCGCCTCCCGCACGGCGAACGCGAGCACACGCTGCGCCTCAGGCGCTGCCGGATCACTGCTCACGGCAAGCGTGCACGCCGCACCGGAGAGTGTGAGCACTTCACTCGCGTTCTCGAGCTCAGATTGCAGCCCGACCTCTCGCAAACCTGCCACGAGCGACCGGGTCTCCTCCATCGCTTCTTTGGCAATAATCCGGATCTCACTGAGCTGGGCCGCCGCTTGCTCAGGAGCGCTCCCCATCGTGCGTTCAGCGAGCTCGGCCTTCAGGGCGATCACCTGGAGATGATGTCCCTGAATGTCGTGCAAGTCTGCGGCAAAGCGGAGCCGCTCCTGAGTGACGGCAAGCTCGGCGCCGAGCTGCCGCGCTTCGTCAAGCCGCCACACGACCCGCCACATCCACAAGCTCGCGTACAACATGGCGGGCAGCATCACTCCGTAGAAGAGCACAAAGCCACTCAGCGCACCAAATATCTGGCTCGTCTGGGGTATTCCCTGTGCCGCGTGCACCGCTACGGGCGTCACCACCATTCCGAGCAGGAGTGCGAGGGCCACGAGACGGAGTCGCCAGCGCACGAAGAACGCCCACAGCACTCCGGAGAGCCAGAGCTGCACTGTAGCGAACAGTGCAGTTTCGGGCGCAACGAACGCGAGCCCCCACGCCACGAGGGCGGGAGCGAATAGCGCGACGGTCCACCACGTTTCGGGCAGCGCGCCGTCTCTGCGATCACGCAGGAACCAGCAGAACCGGATCCGCACGGCGGCTGCCAGCGAACATACCGCAACGAGCGCGAGATCCGTGCCGCTGCGCGTCTCAGAAAATCGCCCCAGCAGATCGAGAATAATGATCAGGTCCATCGCAACGAAGAGAAACACGATTGAACCGAGCGTGTAATTCCACGTCGCGTTCACCCCCGCACCGGGGGTCGGCTCCTTCGTGTGTGCAGACATCGCATCCAGCCTACGTTCCCTGGTCTGCAGCGGGTCAGCGGATCCGCCAAACCCGTGACATCTGTCACGATCCGTGGGTGCCGCGTGTCACCCCCAGAGATGACACCGTGCCACTACTGGGACGGGCGCCGCTACGGAACAGTCGAAGCAGCACCAATTTCCACACACTCCTCCCTGCTTCGAAAGGCCGCCATGCTGACGACCATCCAGGAATTCATCGCTTCGCTCCCCGAGGTGCTTCAGTTACTCGGAGTGGCTCTGGCCGGCGCGATCCCGTTCGTCGAGTCATATCTGGGTTCGGCGCTCGGCATTGTCGTTGGCGTCACCCCGGTCGCCGCGGTCATCGCGGCGACCATCGGGAACATTCTGTCCATGCTGATCGTGGTGCTCGCCGCACACGGCGTGCGGTCACGCGTGAAGACCAGCGCGGCCCCGAGCCCGCAGAGTCCCCGGCGCGCAAAGCTGAAGCAGCGTTTCGACCGCTACGGAGTGCCCGGCGTGAGCCTGCTCGGCCAGACGCTGCTCCCGAGCCAGATCACCTCGGCTGCCATGGTGTCGTTCGGGGCCTCGAAGAACCAGGTGATTCTGTGGCAGATCATCTCAATCATCCTGTGGGGAGTTCTTTTCGGGGTGCTCGCCACGCTCGGCGTCTCCGTGGTGCGCTAGCGGGTTCACTGCGACCACCCGCTCACGCCCCGCTTCTATTCGGAAGCGGGGCGTTTTCGCTGTTGCTTCGTCTGTGAGCGCTGCCCTTTTGCCGTGAGCCTGCGCTGGTTCGACCCGCGCGTGCGACGAGTGGCTCGACGCTGTGGGCCGCCGGGAGCGAGCGCCTGCCGCAGCAGGTCGGCGAGCTTGTCACGGGCGATCTCCCGGTTGCGCAGCTGTGATCGCCGCTCTGACGCAGTCACCACGATGACACCTCCGATGAGGCGCGGACCGAGCCGATCCAAGAGTCGGTCGCGCTGAGCTTCCGTGAGTGCCGCGGAGTCTTCGACGCACCAACTCAGTTCGACGCGACTGTCCGAGGTGTTCACGTGCTGTCCGCCCGGGCCAGAAGAGCGCGAGAATCTCCACCCCAGCTCAGCAGCCGGGATCATCAACGCAGCTGTCACTTCAAGATCCACGCTTCTCAGCTTCGCATGCTTTGCAGAGAACAGCGGCGCAACAGCGTGGCACCCCGCACTCAGTGATCACTGAGTGTGAACCGGCAAAACACTCAGTTCAAGCTCATCACGCACCGCAAGTACCTATTTTGCCCCGCCAGCAAGGCACAGAAGCACTCAAACGACCCCCTATTTGGAGATGCCCAACTTAGAGTAAGGCCGACCTCCGGCTTGAACCGCGGAGATGAAATCTGAACAGGGGGCCTTACATGACCAGCTTGGTGTCACGCACAGCACGCATAGTCCTCGCGGTGCTCACGCTCAGCGGAGGCGCACTCATCACAATGGATGCGCCTGCGGAAGCGGACGCGCCACTCGTCACCATCGATACTCACGGAGCAAGCACCAACGGGGCAAAGGCGTACTTGACGGCCTCCCCAGGGAGCGAAGTTCGGGCAGCGTTCACGTTCACCGCGCAATCTCACGTGCAGTTTCGAGCCAAAGACAACTTCGTCGGCTCGCCGGATTACCGGATCTCATCTGAGTCAACGTGTTCACTCCGGGGGGCGACGTTCCTGCCAGCGGGCGAGAGCTGTGACGTCGTGCTCCGCTTTGGGTTCGACGAGTTTCCCGCGTACACCATAGCGTTCGCTACCGTCCCGTACTTCGCACTCCCAACGGATGAATTCGGTGCTCCGCTTCCCGGCGCCATCGAAGAAGCTCGGCGGCAAGCGGTGGTGTTCTACCCGAATCCATTCGCAGTCACGACAGCCGACTTCGGCGAAACCGAGATCGGCACCACCGCGACGCGGAACATCCGTGTCACCAATGCGTACTCGCCAACGCCTTACGGGTTCACCATGCATCTCCAGGCGGGGCCGTTTGCCGTGGCAGCTGGCATTCACGGTCTCGAACCGGGTGAATCTATCGAGATCCCGGTGACGTTCACCCCAACGCTGCTGGGCGAAGCCATCGGCTCCCCTGTGCCGGCGTACACCGCGATGAACACCGGCACACTCCTGCTGGATCCATTCGCTCGTCTCAGCGGAATCGGAACTGCGCCTGCCATCACGCTCACTGGCGAAGACATTCGCTTTGGCGACGTTGACATCGCAACGCAGGGCACCCAAGACCTCACGCTCTCGAACACCGGCGCGACCGACACGACCGTCTCGATCTCGAATCGGTTCGAGCTGGATGCGTCAGGCATCTCAGTGAGCTTGGAAGACGGCACCGCACTGCGAGCCGGAGAAACGCTCTCGACACCCGTGACCTGGACGCCCGAGAGCGCGGGTGCGATTCCTGCAGACTCGATCGAGATCACCCACGCTCCCTGGGTGGATCCCGCGGGTACTCACGGCCCGCTCGCCCCGATCTCACTGCAGGTGACAGGAACGGCGGTTTCTCCCGCGCCGGCGGTGCAGGTCTCTCAGCTGGACTTCGGCACGGTCCCGGTGGGTGAGCGTCGCGTCGAGCGGCTCACCTTCACCAGCACGGCCGATCACCCGATCACGCTCACGCTCAACCCGGGTTCGCTGAGCTCGGGACTCACCACTGCGGCGACCGTTGTGGTGCCGGCGGGCGAATCTGTCTCACCAGAGATCACTTGGTCCCCCACCAGTTCAGGAACGCTCAGCGCACACTTGTCGTTTACCGATCTCGCGAGCGACACCACAGTGCTGGCAGAGGTCTCTGGCACAGCGGTGAAACCGGCGGTGAATCCGGACCCCACTGACGGTGCGGATCCGGACGGTGCACTTCCGGCAACGCCCGAGACCCCGAGGAGTCAGCGCACCGAAGCAGCAACGCTGGCGGCAACAGGATCCGTTGAGCCGACGGTCGCTGTACTCATGGCACTCGGACTGCTGCAACTTGGGCTGGGGGCGTTCGCGCTCACCCGGCACCGGGCCCGGCGCCAGCGCACCTCCGCGGCCGCTGTCTAAATCGCTGACAGCCACCAGGCCGCGTGTGCTGCGCCCCGTCGCCGCACACGCCGCTGCTCAGAAGCCTCACACCACATCCACACACCTCACAGTTTGAAACGGACGATGACCTCACTCCCAATACGCACGTTCACCGCCGCTGCGCTCACACTCGGATTGCTCGCGCCCGCTGCTCCGGCTCTCGCGACGGATCTGCCGGCCGGAGCCGTCGTTGCGGCACCGCTGCAGAACATCTCGCTCGACCTGGTCGACCCAGCGCAGATCGAAACTGCTCATTCCCCCACAACCGCTGCAACTGTTGAGACCCCCTCACGGAGCACTCGTGCAGCATTGCCCGACGACAATGAGATTGTAGAGATGCCAGATGCCGCGCTTCGTTCAGCGGTCATCGCGCAGGTGGGTGGTGGATCTACGCTAACCCGCGGTTCGATCCGCAAGCTCCAAGCGCTGAAGGCCCCTAACAGTGGAATCGCCGATCTCACCGGCCTCGAGTATGCCTCTCAACTGAGCATCGTGGACCTGAGCCGAAACCCCATCACGACGCTCGAGCCGCTGCGCGGACTGAGCACGATCCGCCAGCTCAATGTCAGCAGCACACTCATCACGGACATCTCGGCCGTAGCGACCATGCCGGAGATCAACTATCTTCAGTTCAACTGGACTGACGTGTCTGATCTTGAGCCCGTTCGCGACAAGATCCAGCTCTGGCGGATCGAGCTGGCCGCCACCCGGGTGTCGGATCTGGATCCGGTGCGTGGTCTGATCAACATGAGCGAGCTGTATTTCCAAGAGACACCCGTGAGCGACCTTTCCCCGCTTCAGCAGTTGGAGAAGCTCTACACTCTTTCGGCACCGAACACTGAAATCTCGGATTTGAGTCCCGTTGCCGGTCTCCCGCGCTTGGCGATTGTGAATGTCAATGGGGCGCGAGTTTCTGACCTTTCGATGGTGAACACCTGGCCCGGCCTCCGGCAGGTTGGGTTCCTCAATCAGCGCGTTACTGGCTTCCCTGTGGTGTCGTCGCGAACGGAATCGACGTATCGCACCACACAGGCCGTCACCGCACCGTTCCGGATGTTGGAAGACGTGGTGCTGACCGCAGGCGGCGACGCAACGACCACCGCCGAGGGGCTCACCCTGTGGGAACACATCGCTGAGGACGCCACCGAGCTCACCGCGACAGTCTCGGGCGATCCGCTTCCCGGCTCCGGCGCGACTTACTCTGCGCTGCTCTCATACCCGCTCACCCGGGCCGATTTCACGAATGGGGACCTCCTCACCGCAACTGTCGGCACCGCATACTCGTTCCAGTTCACCGTCGATTCCGGGTTCGAGGACGGGCCGTTCACGCTCACCGGAGGGTCGATCCCTGGGCTTGAACTTGCCGAGGATGGCGTGCTCGCTGGCACGCCCGCCGAGGACGGGACGTTCACGCTCGACGTGCGTCGCACCGACGCGTTCGGCAACATGATCGACCGGTCATATGCGGTGACTGTCGATGCGGCGAAAGTTGTGCCACCCGTGGATCCCCCGGTCACGCCTCCGGTTGATCCGCCGGTCACCCCACCGGTCGTGCCGCCGGTCGATCCTCCCGTTGGTCCGCCCACCAGCCCGACGATCTCCAATACCTTGAAGCCGACAGTCGCTGGCGCGGCGGCGCTCGCTACGACGGGGGCACCATCTCTGCCTGTCGGTCTCACGATTGGGTTCCTGGCAATTCTGATCCTGGGCGGTGGCGCGCTCGTCCTCGCCCCGAAGCGCCGCAATCAGGCAGACGGCACGTCCGAGTAGCGGACGGCTTGCCTGCGCCGCAAGGTGCGTGCCCGCAGAGAGCGGTGCTCCTTCCTCGGAGGAGCACCGCTCTCTGCCGAAGAGCACCATTCCCGCGGGAGGTACGCCGCTCCGTGAGGCGGAGCGGCGTTCAGCTCCCATCGCACTGCGGCGATGGGAGCTCCTGTGACCTGCGCACAAGCGCTGCCCAGTCTCGGATTTCGGGGCACGGGTCACGGGTCACGGCGCATGGGTCGCGGGTCACAGCGCACGGGGCTCGGCGCACGGGTCGCGGGGCTCCGGGAGGACGTCCCGATGACGCGCGAGCTACGTCGGTAGTTCTCGCGTTCGAGCCCCTCGCGCGACCCCAACCCGCTAGCGCCCGGTCAGGAGCATATCGGCGAAGCCAGCTGCTTTGAGCCGCAGATTGTCGATGCTCCGCTCGCGGGCCGCCGCCGTGTCGAAACCCTCATAGGCTGGCGGTGGGACATTGCGCACGTTTCGGGAGCACTGGAACTCGCGGCAGACCAGCACGCCGACGGTATCGCCGCGCCTGCCTGCATCGCCCACGCGCTTGGCGCTCCAGAATACGACCTCGTTCGGAAGCCGCACGTCCTGGCACCAGTTGCACATGGCACGGGACCGCGGAGAGGCTTCGGCCTGGGTCAAGAGCACGCCGGCGGGATCACCGTCCAGTTGTGGGAGCACGACGTAAGCGCGTCGCCCGAACTTCGGATCGCGCCAGCCCAGGAAATCGAGCTGCGCCCAGCTCTCCTCGGTCCAGTCTTCCAGTCCGCTCGGCAGAGTCAGCTCCTTGACCTCTCTGCGAGAGGCGTTGATAAAGGAGGCACGGATGAGTGATTCAGTCAGGGGTTGCATGAGTATGCCTTTCGAGGGTGCACATCAGCCTCGCGGATTCACCGCGGGATCAGATCGCACCCCTCAGAGATGTATCGAAGGTTCGCCAAGCTCGCCGCGTCCTCCAGAAGGGGCGCGGCCGGAGCGGGGAAGCTACTCACCGTCGGCAAGTGCCTCGCCGACGACCTCCTGACGCTGCGCATACAGCTCTCGATAGCTCATGGGATCGAGTGTACGCCGTTGGGACGCCGCAACGCGCCCTGGGGCCACCTGCAGCTTGGCTTCTCAGCGCAAGCTCAGCGCAAGCTCAGCGACGCTGTGGGGTGTGTGGCGGGCAGGAGCCGCCTCCACGCAATGGGAGGTTACCGTCACCGCGTTCGTGTGGAGCACGCACGACGAGGCTCCCAGGAAATAAAAGAACCCCCGCAGGTAGAAGCCCTGCGAGGGTTCAGTAGCGGTGTAATCTCCGCTACGTGGCTCCGACCGGCATCGATCCGGTGACCTTTCGATTTTCAGTCGAACGCTCTACCAACTGAGCTACAGAGCCTGGTATTCACCTTATGGCGATCACCAGAGACAGAGAAACCCTTCCGAAGAAGGGTTTCTCCACCTTGGCGACCCTGACGGGACTTGAACCCGCGACCTCCGCCGTGACAGGGCGGCGCGCTAACCAACTGCGCCACAGGGCCATAGTGTTGTTGTATTTAGTTGTATTCAGTATCTAGTGACCCCAACGGGATTCGAACCCGTGCTGCCGCCGTGAAAGGGCGGTGTCCTAGGCCGCTAAACGATGGGGCCGAAGCGATTTTCGCGCTTGCTACCGAGATGAAATACTATGCTGACTTTCACCCCCTGTGCAAATCGTGGCCCCATTTCACGGTATCCCTGGCGTGTCGCAGAGCCCCTTCCCCGAGCCCCGGCCCCTCCGCGCGGCGCACACGCCCGGACTCCCCGCAGACGGGAGCCCACAATCCTGCGCTCCAGAGCACCCCGGCCCCACGTCCCGCAGCACCCCGGCCCCACGCCCCGCAGCACCCCGGCCCCACGTCCCGCAGCACTCCGGCCCCACGTCCCGGAGCGGCCCGAACCACGCCCCGCAGCCAGCCCGCCGCGCGCCCGCCCCCAGCCCCACGCCCTGAGGCGAGCCAGCCCACCCACTGGAGCGCCCCGGCCCCGCACGCGATGAGACGTGGGGACCGGGGCGTGTGCCAGCAGGCCGCTGAGCCCGCCTGTCATGCCCGTTCGTGGCGCTTGCGAGCCAGCGTCCAAGCGGCCGCTCCCAGGAGCACCAGGGCGATTCCAGCGCCTCCGAAGAGGTTGGGATCCCCGCCTGTCCGGGCCAGTTCAGCACGAGCCGGAGCCGGAGCCGCGGCGACTGGCGCTGGCACCACTGTCGGTGTCACTCCAGGAACCACCGCCGCAGGAGGAGGTGTGACCGGAGGCGTCACCGGCGGCGTGACCGGAGGCTGCGCCGCACAGTTGGGCGTCGCCGGCGGGTACACCGTCGTCTCACTCGCGGTCGGGTTGATCCGGATCTCCACTACGGCCTGGCTTCGCAGGTCGTAGTGCGGAGCACTCGGGTCGAGCACCCACGTGCCGTCGCTCTTCAGCGTCCAGCCTGGCCATCCGGTCGGGTTGCCGTCCGCATCGATTGTGGCGCCTGGCCACAGCATCTGCCCGGTCACCGCGTCACCGCTCTGCCACCCGGCCGGGTACGCGATCGGGTCCACCTGCGATGCACCGTCTGCGAGGATCGCCGCAATGTCTCCAGCTGGGATCGATGGGTCGCGATTCGCGTACGCCTCAGCGGTCCACCAGATCATCACGATGGGGAGGTCAGCGGTGTCACCGATCCCGCTCGGGGTGATGTCGAAGTTGAACCACGGGGTGTCGTTGACGCACACGGCCCCGCCGGTCACGACGACCGCGCGAACGGTGGTCGTGGCGGATCCGCAGTCATTGCCGGAGTTCGTGTCACCTCCGTCACTCTCACCAGGCACCTCGCCGGGAACCTCATCACCGGGCCCCTCAGCCCCGTTGAGGAGCACCACGAGGTCCGATTCAGGGTTCACTCTCCGCTCCGCTTGCGGGAACGCCGGACCGGAGGCCGCCACACACGCCGTGTTGGTCAGCTCACCGTTTGCCGGGGCCGCTGTCACCGTCACGTCGAAGGAGATCGTTGCCTCACCGGTGAATACCCCGCTGTAGCTGGCGGTGAGCGTGTTCCCCGCGAAGGAAACATCCCAGCCACTCGCTGCGGATTCCGATCCGGCAACCGGCGTCAGCCCTGTCGGCAGCGTGTCAGTCACCACCGGGTCTTGCGCGGCATCCGGGCCAGCGTTCGTGATCACCAGCGAGTAGTGGATCGTGTCGCCCACTTCGGCGACTCCCTCTTCACCCGCCGTTGCGGTCTTCACGAGCGACAGATCGTATGCCCCTGCCGGGCACGGCTCTACGGTGATCTCCTCGGTCACCGACAGCTCACCCACGGTCGCGGTGACCGTGTACGTGCCGGCTCCGGAGAGATCCAGGTCCACGTCCGCGGTCCCACTCACTCCGCCGTGCACGGTGCGCGTGCTGTACGGTGTACCACCGCCTGCTGCGGCGATCGTCACCGTGTAGTCGACCCCATCAACGAGATCACTCAGCACTGCAACGAGCTCATTCGGCAGCGGCTCACCGTAGGCGGTGCATTGATCAACCGAGAGCGTCAGCGTCGGCGCTTCGGGGGCAGGGCATTCCTCCACGGTTGCGGTTGCCTCATCGGAGTCGCCAGCGTGTGCGCCGGTGCCCTGAACGGACACGAGCAGCGTGCCTTCCTCGGTCGGGCTGAGCGAGATCGACTTCGTGGTCGCGTCCGCGGTGAACTCGATCGGCGAGGTCTGCGTCACGGCTACACCGTCGAGTTCGACCCGATACGGCTCTCCCACCACGAGATCACTGAGTTGTACGGTCACCGGCGAGAATCCGCCGAGCACCGGGCACTCGCCGAGCGTCACCGAGATGGTGGGCGGCGGATCCACTGTGGGCGGCGGCTCTTCACAGCCGTTCGCAAACAGGGCCTGCCCGTCTTCGTCCCAGTTCTGACCGGCGAACTGCAGCGTTGCTCCGCCGGACTCATATGCGAAGGGCGGGATCACGTCGCGTCCGTCGTGGTGGTCAGCCCCAACGTGCCCGTTCAGCACCCCAGCAGCGGGGAGCGTGAGTTCATTCCACGGGTGTTGTTCGGACTCTGTCGCGTGGCAGAAGGTCACCGTGGTGTCCGGTGGTTCCTCACAGGTCCCCACGTCTGCGGTCGCACTTACGGTGCCTGGCTCGGCGCGCGGGCCGGTCCCCCAGAGTTCGACGGTGATCGAGGATCCTGGCGCGGCTCCGAGCGTCTTCGTTTCGGATCCGGATCCAGCGGTAAACGTCACCGCGGTTCCCCCGTTCACGGTGTAGCTGTAGGGCTGGCCCGTGACCAGGTCGCCAAACGTCGCCGTTACCTCGGTGTCGTCTGCATCGACCACGCACTCACCCACAGTGAGTTTCACCGTCGGTGGCGGATCGGCTTCGGGGATTGTGCCGGAGCAGTTGTCGCGCAGCAGTTGCTGCCCGTCTTCGTCCCAGTTTTGGCCCGGGAATTGTTGCGTTGCACCGTCCTGCTCATAGGTAAACGGTGGAATAACGTCGGCGCCACCATGGTGGTCGCTTCCGGCGTGTCCACTGAGCACTCCGGCAACAGGGAGCGTGAGTTCTTGCCACGGGTTTGATTCGGAGCTGGTCGCGTGACACAGCGTCACTTTCTGCTCAGGTGGCTGCTCACACTTGGAGACGTCGACCGATCCGCTCACTTTTCCGGTTGCGGCGCGTGTCCCGGTGCCCCAGACCTGCACGGTGACCGAGGCCCCCGGAGCGGCGCTGAGTGTTTCAACCTGTGTCGCGGAGCCTGCGGTGAAGCTGACGAGCTGGCCGCCGTTCACGCGGTAGGCGTAGGGCTGACCTGCGACGAGGCCACCGAAAGTGATCGTCACCGGAGGATACGTGCTCTTCGCGACGCATGCTCCGACAGTCAGGGTCACGGTCGGTGCCGGATCCACCTGCGGCGGCTGCGTGCACCCGTTCGCGTAGATCGCCTGGCCTGCGGCGTCCCAGTTCTGGCCGGGGAACTGCGTGACCACCTTGTTCACGGTGTAGCTGAAGGGCGGGATGATGTCGCGTCCCGACTGATGGTGCGAGCCGGCGTGCCCCTTCGCGGAGCCGTCAGGCGCAATCGTGATCTGCACCCACGGGTTCTTGGTCGAGGAGGTCGCGTGACAGAGCGTGACTTTGTCCTTGCCCCCGCGTGTGTCAGTGGATGCCGTGCTCGCAGCGGCACTCGGGGCTTCCTTCGCCGCTGCAGCGGCTGGCGCGGCAGCCGGTTTCGTGGCGGCAGGAGGGGCCGCTGGTGCCGGCTCCGGATCCGCTGGCGCCTCAGCGACAGGCTCGACCGGCGCAGGCTCGACCGGCGCGGGTTCCGCCACCGGTGTCGGCTGGGGCTCCGGGGCCGGCTCTGGCACGACCACCGGGGCTGGCTCAGGCACCACGACCGGTTCGGGAACGGGCACAGGGGCTGGTTCTGGCTGGGCGACGGGTTCCGGAGCTGGCTCCACCGGAGCGGGCTCAGGAACGGGCGCTGGCGCGGCTTCAGGTGGAGCAGGCGCTGCGGCTTCTGCTGCGGCTCCCACCAGGGCAGTGTCACCGTCAGCGGCGTACGCGGGGGCGGTGAGGTTCGGGATCAGCAGGGCGGCGGCAACGGCGAGCGCGGCGCTGCCGCGGAGCGTGCCGCCACGGAATCTGCGCCAGCGACCAGACTGAAGCGCGTTCGAGTTGGTCTGGAGAGATCGCTGGTTCGTCATGGCACTGCCACCTTTTGTCCGGATCCTTCCGGGGCAGCACAGCGTTGTCCTATCCCCGATCCCCCGGGCAGGAAGCCCTCAGACGATGCCTGAGACGACCTCTTCGCCCGCGTGGATGTGGCTCACGGTAATCTTCAGCGGAGCAGAACGGATCCGGGAAAAACACGTAGCTTTGGTGCACACACAACAGCGGCCCACCCCGATGGGGTGGGCCGCTGTTGTGTCTGCGGGCTGCGTTAGCCGCCGAGGGCGCGCTGCACGCGACTCAGCGAAATATTCTCGTGGACGTATGCTCCTGAGCTGGTGCGTTGCTCGAGGCGGTATCCCATCTTGCCCTGCGAAAGCATGCCGATGAGGTACGGTTCATCTGCGTTCCACATAATCCAGGTCGGCAGCCCCTGCGCGTTCGTGCCGAGGAATGTGATCTCGATGTCGCGGCGCCCGATGCGCTGCACGCTGGGCGCGAGCACGTCCTTCGAGAGGGCAACACCGCCGGTTCCCGCCTGCTGCATCTCACTCATGCCTCGATCCTAGCGAATGGATCGGGGAACTGGGCGGAGATTCCATACTCGGATCGGGACAAATGGAAGAACTAGTCCGTATATTCAAGTTCGAGGTCTACAACATCCTCGTCGGCGAGGTTCACCACGATATTGTCCGGGTTGCGGGTGGTGAGCCAGATCAGCTCCTGTGAACGGCTCGCATTGCCTTCGATGTGAGGGACAAATGGCGGCACGTAGACGAAGTCGCCCTGCTCGAAGTACATGACCTCTTCGTAGCGTGCTCCAAAGCGAATGTAGCCACGGCCCTGCAACACGAAGCCACCGGTCTCGGCTTTCCCGTGGTGGTGCGGATCCGAGTGCTCTCCGACGCCGGTGTGCACGCGGCCGAACCAGAGGTCCACCACGTCGGTGTTCTCGACAGAGACGCCGGAGTAGCGCTTCGCTTTCGCCGTCTGTCCCGGAGCAAGGGGCAGCTCGTCTTTGCGCTGCACACTGATCCGCTTGAACGGGCGGCCGAGGGGATCAAGTGAATCGCTCATGATGGGTCCTTTCAAGGTGGGCCCTCGGTGAGCGAGCTCCTCGCACACCGATGGGGAGGTGACACCGAATGTACCCATTTCTGGAATCTTCCAACATAAATTCCACATAACGGGATTTTTGGCACACTCTCAGCGCTTTTCCTCCGGAAGAATCTGCGCCCAGTCACTTTTCTGAGCAAACTTGCACACACGTGTGCAAGTTAGCGCGTAAGCTTCTCCTGTGAGACAGAGCTGGCAGATTTTCAAACGGGACGTCACCCGCATTCTTCGCGTACGCAAAACGTGGGTCATTGTCATCGGCATTCTGATCACACCAGCCCTCTACGCGTGGTTCAACATCAATGCGTTCTGGGATCCATACGCCAATACCTCGAACATCACCATTGCGGTGGCGAACCTCGACGAGGGCGCGGATTCAGAGCTCACCGGGCCGGTGAACATTGGTGAGGAAGTCGTCGAGCAACTCCGAGACAATGACCAGCTCGGCTGGGAGTTCATGGACAAAGCCGACGCGATGCAGGCCGTCAAGCGCGGTGATGCCTACGCCTCAATTGTGATTCCTGCGGATTTCAGCGCAGACCTGTTGAGCATGACCACCGGAACATTCACGCAGCCCGCTCTGCAGTACTTCGTGAACGAAAAGGCCAGTGCGATCGCTCCGAAGATCACGGATGTTGGCGCGTCACAGCTCGACAAACAGATCACGTCTGCGTTCAAGGAGCAAGTCGCGCACGCCGCAACCGAAGCCGTCACCGACGCCGGAGACTCGGCGGAGCTGCGCCTGCTCAACGCACGCAGCAACACGCTCAACGTGTTCGACAAGACCGCACAGAGCCTCGACGCCTCGCGCAGCAATATCGCAGAGCTGCAGGACGGCATCGCCTCGTCGCGCACCGAACTCGCATCAGCGCGAGACACGTTGAGGAGCGTTGACACGACACTCAGCGATGTGCAGACGGCGGTGACGGAAGCACAGGGCATCATCCTGGAAACGCAGCAGCAAGTCGTCACATTCAGCGACGCTGCAACTTCCGCCTACCTCAAAGGCACCACGCTGCTGTCCGACGCGGCAGCTTCGGCGCACGTATCAATCACCGAGCTGACACAGGGGCTCGACCAGGCTGGGGCACGGATCAGCTCCTCCATCACGGCGGTCACCGCCGTCGTGGAATCAAACGAGGCCTCGATCACCCAACTGCGCGAGTTGCTCGCCGATTCCAGCCTCGACCCCGCGACCGCCCAGCAACTCACCGACGTACTCAACACACTTGAGGCCCAGAACACGCAGCACCAAGCTGTGCTCACGCAGCTTTCCGATCTCAACTCCAGCGCGGCCGCCGCGGTGCAGTCTGTGCGGGACGCGTCCGACGCCCTGACACAGGCGACGCAGGACACGCGTGGTGCCGCAACGCAACTCCGCACCGTCATCACCGAGACAGTGCCCGCGGTCAATGCGGCCATGTCACAGCTTTCGGCGAGTGCCGGCCAGTTCGCGTCAGCGATCGGATCTCAGCAAACCGTACTTGCGGAGGCTGACACACTGCTCGGCGGCATCGATGAGCAGCTCGGATCTACCGCGACAGCGCTCGAGAGTTTTGAAGCTGACCTCGGTGGGATCTCCGGAGGAGTGAAGTCTGCAAAGGCGGATGTGCTGGCGCTTGGCGCTGCCTCAGAATGGAACGCGCTGAGCACACTCACGGGGCTTGATCCGGATCAGATTGCTCAGTTCGTGTCCGCTCCCGTCACCGTGCAAGAGCAGGTCGTGTTCCCCATCACCTCCTACGGATCAGCCATGGCAGCGCTGTTCACAAACCTGTCGCTCTGGATCGGCGCATTCGTGCTCATGGTGATCTTCAAGATCGAGGTGGATACCGAAGGATTCAAGAACGTCACCGTGCGCCAGGCCTACCTCGGACGCTTCTATCTGCTCGGCACGCTGGCCATGCTGCAGGCCCTCATCGTGTGCAGCGGCAACCTCATCATCGGGGTGCAAACCGTCAACCCGTTCGTCTACGTGGGCACTGGAATCTTCACCGCGCTCGTCTATGTGAGTATCATCTACGCACTCTGCGTGGCGTTCGGGCATATCGGGCGCGGACTGTGTGTGCTCCTCGTGATCATGCAGATTCCGGGTGCCTCCGGGCTCTATCCGATCGAACTCATGCCCGGCTTCTTCCGCGCGATCTACCCGCTGCTCCCGTTCTCCTACGGCATCGACGCAATGCGCGAAACCATTGCCGGCTTTTACGGCGGGCACTATTGGAAGTACATGGGCGTTCTGACGCTCATGATGGTCCTGTCGTTCGTGCTCGGCCTCGTGCTGCGCCGCAGGCTCGCCAACTTCAACCTGTTGTTCAACCGAGAGATCGCGTCGACAGACCTCATGATTGGCGAAAAGGTGCAGGTGGTGGGATCCGGGTACCGTCTGACCGACGTGATCCACGCCATGCAGAACCGGCACGAGTACCGGGACGACCTCGCACGACGTTCCCGCCCGTTCACCCAGCACTACCCCGCCCTGCTCCGCGGCACCCTGCTCGTGGGAGGAGTCGGCTTGGTCGTCCTCGCGATCATCGCCTGGGCGCTCCCCGGCGGGAAAGCACCCCTGCTCGGCGTCTGGGTGGCATGGTGCTTGCTCATCATGGGCTTCCTCGTGGTCATCGAATACATCAAGCAGAGCTTCGCGAACGCGCAGAAGGTGGCCGAGCTGAACGACTCGGATCTGCGAGACGCCATGCTCACCGAGGGCGACGGGCTGCACACGATGCTTGGCGCTGATGGCGCTGCCGGCACTGATGGCACTGCCGGCGCGAACGGAACTGGTGAGCCTGGCGAGCGGGCGAGGTCTCGCGACTCGGGTGCGAACGCCACGCTCAGCGGTGTGGCGACGGCCACCGCCGTGCTCCCACGAGCCAGAGACGCATCCGCTCAGGGTGAAATCACGACGCCCGCAGAGCCCGACTCGATTGATGAAGTGATGAGCGATTGGTTCGGAGACCCCTCGCCCTCGGCGGGCGCCGATCCAGACCCCGATCCGGTTCCGGATCCTGACACTGCTGAGGACCCTGGCACGACTGAGGACCCTGACACGACTGACACGACGCGGCTCGATACCGCGCGAGACACCGACACCGACACCGACACCACGAACGGAGGGCA
Organism: Leucobacter luti; assembly: GCF_019464495.1. Taxonomy (NCBI): domain Bacteria; kingdom Bacillati; phylum Actinomycetota; class Actinomycetes; order Micrococcales; family Microbacteriaceae; genus Leucobacter; species Leucobacter luti. The sequence goes on from NZ_CP080492.1 coordinate 1,189,704, forward strand.
GCGCGCATGAGAAACATCCTCGACCTCACCCGCCGCGATGTGCGGCACGCGACCCGCAACGTGATGGCGTCGATCGTGCTCTTCGGTCTCGTCATCATTCCGTCACTGTTCACCTGGTTCAACGTGATCGCGAGCTGGGATCCGTTTGCGAATACGAGCAACTTGAAGGTCGCCGTCGCAAGCACCGACACCGGGTACGAGAGCGACCTCATGCCGATCCGGATCAACGTCGGCGACCAGGTGCTCTCCAAGCTGCGCGCAAACGATGATCTGGACTGGGTGATCACGTCGAAAGAAGACGCGATCGACGGCACCAAATCAGGTGCATACTATGCGGCGATCGTGCTGCCCCCATCATTCAGCACGGACATGATGACCTTCTACGCCGACGGCGCCGAGCGCACCAGCATCGACTACTTCACGAACCAGAAGAAGAACGCCCTCGCCCCCAAGATCACCGATCAGGGCGCAGAGGGAGTCTCCTCGCAAATCAGCGAGGCCTTCACCGTGACGCTGGGCGACGTGGCGCTCGGCCTCATCACCTCAGTCTCTGACTACTTGGGCGATGCAGACACACAGGCCGCGTTGACGCGGATCGAAGCCCGCGTTGGCAGTATCGGCACGCAGCTGCGCTCTGGCGCGCGCACCGCAGACACCCTCACCACACTGCTCGATTCGAGCATCCCGCTCGTGCAGGGTGCCGAGGCGCTGACCACCACAGCGGGGAGCGCTTTCAGCGACACCTCTCACGCGGTGGGAGGGGGCGTTGCCGCTGCCGACGACCTGAAGTCGGCATTGCACGGCGCCACAGAAGCACTGTCGAACGCGCTCGCTGCAACCGCCGGCAGCTACGACGTCGTGGGAACGAGAGTTGACGAACTTCTCGCGAACGCGGATCAGACGAGCGCGAGCCAGGCGCAGCTCCTCACCACACTCGCGGACTCTGTCCAGCAGCAGATCGACCAGACGACTGCGCTGCGCACAAAGCTCGAAACCGAAGTGGGCCCCGGACTGCCCGAGTCCGGTCAAGCGGCGCTGTCCCGAGTGCTTGCCAAACTCGATGATTCGATCGCGAAGCAGGAATCAGTGCGGGATCGACTCACACAGTCCGCGCAGGACATCGTCGACGGCAACGCCTCCGCACAGCAGTCACGCGAGGCCATTGCGGCGTCGATCGCTGAGGCAAAGGCGGCGGTGACCGAGGCGCAGGGCGCCTACACGGACGGGCTCAAGCCGCAGCTCGACCGGCTCGCGGCCACGCTCGCAACCATCGGCACCGATGTCGATTCGATCCGCGCTGATCTGGCGGCGGCCAAGGAACGGCTGTCAGGATCTGGCGGGTCCGTCATCTCTGGGCTGGACACCGCGCGGGAGGCTACCCAGAAGCTGTCCAAGTCGCTGACAGACGCCGCAGACAAGTTCAGCGATCTGCAGGGAGTGCTGGCGAAGGCGGCTGATACCGGCGACTTGAGCGAGCTCTCGGAGATCATCGGATCGGATCCCAGTGTGCTCGCGACCTCGCTGGCCGAGCCGATTCGCGTAGACCGCACCGCGGTGTTCCCGGTGACGAGCTTCGGCGTTGGGATGGCTCCGCTGTACACAGTGCTCGCGCTGTGGGTTGGCGCGCTGCTCATGACCGTAACGATCCGTGTCGATGTCAATCAGCAGACGCTCCCCGATCGGCCGGAGCTCACGCCGACACAAAAATACCTCGGCCGGTACGGGATCTTCGCGCTCGTCGGGCTCGCTCAAAGCACCCTGCTGACGCTCGGCCTGATCCTATTCGTTCAGATCCAGCCGGCGCATCCGCTGCTGCTCGTGCTTGCAGGGTGGGTGATCTCATTGGTGTTCACCCTCATCATCTACACGTTTGTCGTGGCGTTCGGGAATGCTGGCAAGGCGCTCGCGGTGCTCTTGCTCGTGATTCAGATTTCCGGATCCGGCGGAGCATACCCGCTCCAGCTGCTGCCCGCGTGGTTCCAGAACATCAGCCCATTCCTTCCCGCGACGTACGCTATCGAGGCGCTCCGCGCCGCGGTCGCAGGCATTTACGCTGGTGATTTCTGGATCGCACTCGGCACGCTTGCGCTGTTCGTGCTCCCGGCGCTGCTCCTCGGGATCGTGCTGCGGCGACCGATGATTTCCTTCAACCGAGGTCTCAGCGAGGCTCTCGAGTCCACGAAGTTGATGTAGTGGGAGAGTCACCAGTGTCAGCTCAGATCGGCAATGGACCAGCGGCCACACACGGCGGTGGCGGAGCGCAGCGACGCGACGCCGCGCAGAATCGGTCGGCACTGCTGCGCGCGGCGCAGGCGACGTTGGCCGACTACCCCAATGCGTCGCTGGACACGGTGGCGCAGGCCGCCGGGCTCTCACGGCGCGCGCTGTACGGGCATTTCCCGGATCGGGACGCGCTGCTGCGCGAAGTGATCGCCGTGGGCGCCAGCCAGTTCAGCGCGATCTCGGAAGCCACAGTCGACGATGATCCGCGGGTCTCTCTCGCGCACCTCGCGGCCAGGTTGTGGCGCGAGGCGACGGCGGTGCGTGCGTCGGCGAACATCGCAGCCGACGATGCGTACCAGGCGGAGACGGCTCAGGCGCTTGAACCACTGCGGAGACGACTCACGGAGCTGACGCAGACCGGTGTCGGGTCCGGAGCGTTCCGCGCTGATATGACGCCCGAACTGCTGGCCTTCCTGATCGAAGAGACTGCCCGCGCGACCCTGCGCGAGCGGCGTGTCATCGGCGCCACCACTGTCGCAACGGCGGTCAACGTGGTGCTCAGCATCGCGGGCCTCTCCTGGCGAGAGCAGGAAGCACTGCTTGCCGCGCACCCGGAGATCTTCGACGGGGAGTAGCGGAAAGTAGCGGGAAGGCACGCGCGGCGAAGGCGATCTGTTGGGTTCACCGCACCGCCGCCGCACCGCATACCCCCGTCGCTGCCGTTTCGGCGACGCACCGCCCGCACCACGTTCAGGAGCAGCCCCGCAGCTCTGATCTACGCGACTCCCACTTTCGGCTTCGCCCATGAACGACCGCTTGTGTCTTTGAGGATGTCGTATTCCACGTCGACATGCGGTTCGATCGCACTGTACTTGTCGTTCGGGGCGCCGATCACGAGTTGGAATCCGAGGCCGCGCCACGCGCCGATCGCCCGCTTGGTGAAATGGGCGTCCGCCTTGATCAGCGCCTCGTCGAGGAACACCGGAGCGTAGCGCGGGCGCTCCGCATCGGCGTCGCCCAGCTGGTAGCGCAGCGCCGCGCCCACGATGAACGCAATCAGCTCCTGCGACTCACCGCCCGACTTCTCGCCGATGTGATCGTAAAGCGCGGCGTGCTGCTTCGTTTCAGCGTGCACCTTCTCCGCGCTCACGCGGACGTGGTTGCGCACGTCGACAAGCTCGGCGAAATCGGGAGCCGTGCGCCGGATCCTGTTGATGAACTTCTTCATCCGCTCGTACGCCTGCTCGCGATCCTGATCCGTTTGTGCGCCGCTGATCAGGCCGCGCACCTCCCGCAGCTCACTGCGGAAGCGGCGGCGGGCCTCTGACTGGTTTTCACGCGGAGTGATCTGCAGCCGGTGTTCATCGTCATAGAACGGCAGATCCTGCATGATCCCGTTGATCGGCTCGATCCGCTCACGGATCTCTCGCAGCGATCTGCTGAGCGTCGAGTCGAGGTTCGTGAGGTCGTTGCCGGAGAGCTTCAGCAGGCTGTGCTTCCACTCGGTCTCCAGCTCGTGCAGCCCGCTCGTTTCGAGCTCCGCGAGGATCCGCTCGAAGTCCTTCAGTGAGGAATCCGGATCGGCGCGCAGGTTCGGATTCGGCCAGCTCTCAAGGAAGCTCTCGAGCGCGCGCCGCAGGTGGTCACGCTGCTGCTCCAGGGTGTCCTGTGCGGTGGCCTGATCGTCGAGCAGCAGCTTCGACGCGGTGTGGAGCGCCGCGTCAAAGCTCGCCAGAGTCTCCGCCCTGCTGCGCTCGCGTGCGGTCACCGGCGTATCGAAGCGCTCATCGAGGTAGGCGATGTGGTGAGGTGCGAGCTCGCGTCCGGCGCGCTCAGCATCGTCGATTGCTTGCTGCGCATCATCGACTTCGTCGGTAATGCGTGCCCAGCGCTCCGCGATGTGCTCCTGCTGCTCCTCGGCGCGGCCAACCAGCCGCTGCAGGAGCTCAATCTTCTGCTTCAGACCAGCAATCTGCTTCGTGAGCGTCTCAATCTCCGGGCTCCCAGTGATCAACTCGCCGACGATCTTCGTCCAGTTGTCACGCTGCTGCTCCAGCGAGCCAACATCGATCTGGTCCCAGCTCAGCTCGCTGATCTTTGCGTAGGCCGCGTGCCTGGCATCCAGCGCGTCGAGCGCAGCGGCCGCGGTCTGCTCGGCCGCAGCGGCGGCCTCAACTTCGTGTTCAAGCGCTTCGATCTGCTCCGCGAGATCCGTGAGGCGCCGCTGGTTCGAGAACCCGAGCACGTTCTTCCGCCCGTGTCCGCCGTGCGCACCCCTGGCCCCCTGCGACATCTGACCCGTGATACTCAGCGCCATCCGGTGCTGAGAGAGTGCCTCGGCGCTCTCAACGCAGACGAACCCGAACTGCTCCTCGAGCCGGTCGGTCAGCCATCCGGTGAACGGCGACTCGCGGTAGTCGAGCCGGCCGGGCAGCTGCTGCGGATCCGGCCGTGCGTGCCGCTCCCGGCCCGTGTGGACGCCCTCGTAGCGCAGCCGCGTGGGCGTGCGGATCTCGTTGATCGCTGCGCGGAACTGCGGCAGGTGGGCTGCGTCGATCAGCAGCGTCGTCGCGAATCCGCCGAGCGCGAGGTTGAACGCTTCCCGCCACGGCTCGAACTCGGTGCGGACCTCCACCAGCTCTCCAACAAACGGCAGCTCTTCCACCGGGAGCCCAGCCGCCTGTGCCAGCAACTCCCGCGACTCGTGCAGGGCGCTCGGGATATTGCCGCGCAGACCCTCAGTGAGACGCACCTCGGACTGGAGGCTGCTCAGCTCGGCACGCAGCGCGCTTGTCGCGCCGCGCGCGTCAGCGTAGGCGTCGCGCGCGGTGGCCTTGGCGGCTGGATCGGTGAGTGCTTCACGAGCTCGGGCGGCGAGCGCCTGGAACGCGCGCTCCGTGGTCGCGTCCTCCAACAGCTCAGCGGCCGCGGCGTCAAAGCGACGCCTCGCCTCCTGCACGGTTTCGAGCCGTTTCTCCACGATCGACAGGTCGCGCTCCGCGCGCTCCACCCGATCCCCTCCTGAATTGCGCAGCACCTCGATCAGTCCGTCACGCTCGGCCTCCGCTGCGGACGCGAGCGCTTGCTGTGTGCGCACCTCAGCATCGGCGCGAGCCTTGTCCTGTTGCAGCTCGGTCTCCACCTCGCGCAAGAGCGCAAGCCGTCGGTCCGTGCGCCACAGCGCAGACAGCGACTCCGGATCAGAGAACCTCCCGATCTCATCAATCAGGCGGAGCTGGTCCGCCGCAGCCTCGATCCGGCCGCGCAACTCCCGAATCGGGCGCAGCGCTCGCACCTGGCGCTGCGCCGTGACCATCCGCATACGTGTGGTCTCGAGTTCATCGAAGTGTTCCACCACAGCGTCGGCGGTGGAAAGCGTGTCGGGCTCCTCAAGCACCATCCGTTTGTAGAGCTCGTCGACAGTCGTGATCTGTTGGCCGGCCTGGATCCGGGCGAGCAAGCTCATCGCTTTCGACCCTGCGCCAGCGGCCCCGATCCCCAGCACCGAGTGCATTTTGGCGGAGAACTCACGGTCCGTGGTGAACGACTCCAGGCCGGCGGCGCGCACTGCTGCGTCGGTGAGGCGCTGGCCGGCAGCGGCCTCAAGCTGGCCCAGGCTGAATGGGCCATCGATCGTGGCGCGCACGCGCACGGTGTCTTCGATCACGCGAGCAGCAGCCGGGATATACCAGGCACGCACCGCCGTGAACTGCGAGCCATCGTGGTCCGTCCAGGTCATGGCGATCGCCGTCCAGGTGTCCTCCCCGTCCCCGCGCAGCACCCGCACGCGCGTGCCCTCATCGGTGCGCGATTCGTCGAGCTTGCCGCGGCCGTAGGACAGGATGTTGCGCTGCTCGTCGCCACGCGAACGTCCGGTCACCCCTCCGTTCGACGCTCCGTTGAAGGGGGTCGTGTGCGGCATCATGAGTGCGATGTAGGCGTCCATGAGTGTCGATTTTCCGGACCCGGACCCGCCGCAGAGCAGCGTCGCCTGAGGCGAGAACCGAACGCGGTGGGCCCCGTCGTAGCCACCCCAATTCACAAGCTGGAGTTCGTCCGCAACCCACTGCTGCCCCCGCGAGGCGGCCGGGATGAGGCCAAAGAGCGTGTCAAGCATGGTCATGATGCGGAGCCCTCTCGGTCCTGCTCGGTGATGGTGAACTCCTGATCCTGGGCCTGATCCTGGGCTTGCTCCTGGGTCTGATCCTGCCCCGGTGCGAGCCCCTGGCTGTGCCCCTGATCCTGACTGAGGTCCGATGCGGCTGACCCTGGCGCCGGGTTGGTGCCCTGCGCCACCTGCTCGCGGAGCCAGCTCTGCAGTTCCCGCATCCGGTCCGCGCTGAGGACGATCTCAACCAGCGGAGTCACCCGATACCGGCTCTCAGACTCCTCTTCGATGATGCCCTCCTGCTTGAGCCTGCCGAGCGCAGCGCGAATCGTCTTCTGCCGCGCCGCGGTGCTCCCCTCACTCTCGCTGAAGTAGCTGAGCACGGTCTGCTCGATCTCCTCGACATCGATGCGCACCGAGGGCTCCCCCGCTGTCGACTCGCGCTGATAGACCGTGCGCAAGTACACGAGCACAAGCGTCTCGGAGCGGTTGTAGGACTCGTCCCGCAGCAACACGGGCACCTCGAGCTCTTCTGAGCGGACCTGCTGCTTATAGGCGACCCCGCGCTCGGGATCAACGATCAGCCTGATGAAGAGGTCGTGGAGGCGCGACTCGATCACCTGCTGGTTTTCCATCAGCACCGACCAATCATCGGCGTGCCGATCTGCGAAGATCGCGCGCCGCTGGAGCAGGCGCGCGAGCACACGACGAACCTCAGGATCGAGCACGCCACGATCCCCCGCGAAGAACTCTTCGGGGTCTTCCTCCATCGCGACGGTCGCAATAAAGGGCTCACTGCCGGGTCCCGTGTTCTGCTCACGGCCGGGTTCCGCGCCCTGTTCCGTTCCGGGACCCGCGTCGATCGGCTCCGAGGATGCAAGCTGTTCACTCATTCGGTTCTGCTTTCAGTGTGCGCGCGGTGACCGCGCCAAAGGCGAAGCGACGGGAGGTGCCGTCTGGGCGGAGGGCCTCAACGACCGAGACTTCGTCGCTATCGATGAGGCCGGATCGGTGCGCAATCTCCAGCAACCCGAGGAGATCCGCAGGCCTCCGGGTGTCCTCGTTCGCGATGCCCGCAAAAGCGGTGCCAAGGTCGTAGCGTTCCCCGTCGAGTCCAGCAACGTAGGCTTCGAGCTCCTGATAGTTGGGGCCGCCCCATGCGCGAGTGTCGGCGTCCGCGAACTTGGCCTGATCCGCGAAATCGTGCAGCGGCGCCGGCACTTTGGGCGGGCGAGGATCGCTGAGCGTTTGGCGCAGATGTCGAATCTTCGCGGTGGGAAAGCTGCGCAGCGGAGTCACGCGGTCGCTGGCTTTCGACTCCGGAACCCAGGCCTGCAGCCCGGACATGACACTTCGGAGCAGCTCATCGACTTCGCGATCCCTGATCGGATCGTGTGTGCGTACCTGCGTGGTGATGACATGCGAGGCCCGACGCTGCGCGTTCAAGACCTCCTGTACGCCCTGCTCCACCCGCTTCGCGATGGCACGAAGCTCACCGCGCTGCTCCGCCGACATGAGGCGGGCAAATGGGAGTCCGAGGAGAGACTGCAGCTGTTCGGTGAGGTGATCGATGTGTTCCGGATCACCAATCAGTTTCAGCGCACCGGAGAACGCACGACCCTCTGGCGTCGCGTCCATCACGTGTTCACCACGGTGCAGATACTCACGGAGCACCTCGCCCGCTGGGCGTTCATCACGTCGCAGCTCTGCGATGACATCGCGCTGCATGGCGTTGATCGACTCGGCAACCCGCACAAAGTCAGCCGGGAGCTCGCGGGAGAGGTGCAACACATTCTCGGTGTCTTCGAGGAGCTGGTCATCGTCGATTGGGTCGAATGATCCGTCGTTGCCCTCGATCTGGGCGATCTCCACGGAAAGCGTGTTGCGTTCTTCGCGGAGTCTTGCGAGGCGCTTCGCTGGATCCGTTTCGGCGCTCTGTGTGAGCTGTTCAACGGACTCAAGCAGAGTACGCACGCGCGAGCGCGAGACTTTCGCGCGGCCGCCACCCGCGCGGCCGGCAATGTCGAGGGCCCCCACCGCCTGCGCGGAGAGTCGATACAGCTCGACGCCATCCTGGATCTGCGGCACCAGCCAGCCGACTCGCGCCCAGTACCGGCAGATGTCTCGCCCCGAGCCATTCGGCAGTGTGCGGTCGTCACGGTCGTAGCCCGCAGAGCGGAGCTCATCGACGAAATTCCCCACTTCGATGTGGGCGTCTGAGATCGGAACTGTCGGCCGCTCAGCGGAGAACATGATCGTGAGCACCGATACGACGAATGGCGCGTACCTGCCGTGGAGCAGGTCGAGCGTTGGGTTCTTGAACGCTGCCACCGCGCGCTGATACGCGGCCTCAGCTCTGGAGCTTGTCACCAATCAAGAATACCGTCGGCGGGATGCCCGGATCTGCGCGTGACCCGAGTCTGATTCGAGACACCCTCGGTCGCGCCGAAGCTGACAGTCGTCTCTCGCCGCCGAACCGAGGTCAGCGAACTGACGCCGGCCATGTAGTCGGTTCTCCCTCGAAACGGAATGAAGCAGTCGCCGAGGCTACGATCTCTGTCCACTGCCTGGGACACCGATGAATCTTTGGTCAGGTAGTGTGCGAGGTTCCTTGCACGGGCAGCTCGCGCGTGCTCGCGAACGTTCGCGCAGTGCCGTCGACGGGATCCGTGAAGCGCAGCCCACTAGCGAGCAGCTGCAATGGAGTACTGAAATCGTCAACGGGGGCGTCCAGCACTGTCGGATAGAGCGGATCCCCCTCGATCGGAATCCCGAGACCCCACAGGTGCATGCGCAGCTGATGCGTCTTTCCGGTGCGCGGAGTGAGTCGATAGATCCCTCGCCGCGGCCCCTCGCCCAGCACCGCTTCTTCTGCTGGATTCAGCTCTCGCTCCAGCTCAATGAACGATTCAGAGTTGGGAGCTGCGTCTGGATCCACCGCGGCCTGCCACACGCCGCGAGTTTTGGTCAGGTGATTTCGCACGGTCACGGGCAACGCGAGGTCTTCCCGGATCGCGGCAACTGCGTGGTAGGTCTTTGTCACCTCTCCGCGCATAAACATTGACTGGTAGGCACCGCGCCAGCGTCGCTCGGTCGCCATGAGGAGCAGTCCGGAGGTGATGCGGTCCAGCCGATGCATCGGCGTGAGTTCTGGCAGCCCGAGTTCGTGACGCATGCGCACCACGACGCTCTCACTCACGTGTCTGCCACGCGGAATCGAGGCGAGGAACGGAGGCTTGTCCAGGACCACGATCCGCTCGTCGCGGGCGATGACGCGCACCTCGCCCGGCACTGCGGCCTCCTCCCGGAGTTCGCGGTGGAACCACACGAACGTGTGAGGTGCGTAGGGATCGCTCGCGCGGACTGGCGCCCCAGACTCGGTAACGAAACGCCCCTCAGCGATGAACGCGTCAACGTCGATGTGGGCACCGACACGATGGACGAGCCAGTCTCGCATCAGCGGCCAGGGCCGGGGCGCCCCACCGTCTTTGTCCTCAGTGCACAGCCACGCGGCGTCGAGCCCCAGTCGCGGGGGAAGCGGAGAACGGGGAGGCATTCGACGAGCCTACCTCGCACTCGTCCGCAGCGCCGTGCAGCCGAGCAGGGCTCTATGCAGGAGCGCAGCACTGAATCAGTCTCGCTGACGCCGCCTCCCCCGCTGAAACCACACGGCCCACCACGCGAACCCCCAGCTCCGCCTCATCCGCAGAGGATGAGGCTCGCCCCGAGTCCCCCGGTCTCGCGCCACCATTGCAACACATGAACGCACTTCTGCCTGGCCTAGAGCGCCGGAACCTCGGTCGCGAGGTACTTGCTGGCGTCACGCTGATCGCCATTGCGGTCCCGCTGAACATCGGCTATGCGCAGATTGCTGGGCTCCCCGCTACGGCGGGCCTGTACGCGCTCGTGGTGCCGACGCTGGTCTGGGCGATCGCCTCCTCCTCGCGGCAGCTCGTCGTATCGCCCGACGCCGCAGCGGCCTCGCTCGTTGCGTCTTCGATTGGGGGGCTCGCCGCTGCCGGATCGCAAGGATACGCGACCATGGCACTGGCACAGGCCATCATCTGCGGCGGCGTCTTCCTTCTGATGTCGGTATTCAAACTCGGGTTCCTCGCCGATTTTCTTTCCAAACCCATTCTGATCGGCTTCGTCGGCGGCCTCTCACTCGACATCCTGGTGTCACAGGTGTCCAAAATGCTGGGGGTGCATCTCGATCCTGGGACCGAGTTTCTCGACAAACTCACGGGGCTCGTCTCGGGGATCGGTGCGACGAACCCCTGGTCAGCCCTCATCGCTGCAGCAGCCGTCACCCTCCTGCTCGCCGGTCGTCAGCTCGCTCCCGCTGTCCCGTGGGCGCTCGTCGCGCTGGTCTCCACCACGGTCGTGGTCGCGCTCACCGACGCGGGAGCGGCAGGTGTGACCGTGCTCGGGGAGATCCCCGCTGGCCCACCCGTGCTGACCTGGCCGATGCTCGACTGGGCGCAGTGGCTCGCGCTCGTCCCTTCGGCGCTTGCTCTCACGATGGTTGCGTCTGCGGAGGGGCTCTTGGTCGCGCGTTCATACGGTGAGAAACGCGGGTACCCCACGCGGCCCAACCGAGATCTCCTCGCGCTCGGCGCTGCGAGCGTCGCGGCTGGCGCCAGCGGATCCTTTGCGATGGGTGCCTCCACCAGTCGCACCGCGGCCATGGATCAGCTCGGATCTCGCACGCAGCTCCCCTCGCTGGTACTGGCGATCGGCACGCTCGCCCTGCTGCTGTTCGGCACTGGCCTACTCGCTGAGATCCCGTCACCAGCGATCGGCGCCATCGTGGCTGTTGCGGTCCTGCCGCTGCTCGGGCTCCGGGAGTTCCGCGGCCTGTGGCGGCTCTCCCGCTTCGAGTTCTGGATCGGGGCCACCTGCTTTGCGGTGACGCTGCTGGTCGGGGCAATCGCCGGGATCCTCGTCGCATTTGTGCTGGCTCTGATCAATCTGGCGCGGCGGGCAGCGCAGCCGGCGATCGATGTGCTCGCGCAAGATGACAACCCGGCGGACTCACTCCTGGAGGATGCGCCGACCGGCCACATGACCGCAGACGGGACGATCGTGGTGCGCATGGCCGCGCCGCTGTTCTTCGCGAACGGTGCGGTCTTCGTGCGAGCCGTGAAAGTAGCGATCACCCGTGTGGGCGGAGCTTCCTCTGTACGCCACCTCGTGATCGATATGGAGGCTGTCACCGATGTCGATGTTACCGGTGCCGAGGCGTTCGCGGGGCTCCGCGAGTGGCTCGAACGCGCGGGAATCTCGCTCGCGTTCAGCCGCGTGCGGCCAGGGGCACGCGGCCGCCTCGAGCACTTCGAGATCGTGCAGCCCACGGACATCGTGTTCGACACGAATCGAGCCGCCGTCGCAGCGTTTCGGCCCCGCTTGTAGCCTGCGCGGTCAGCGGCTGGCCCACACAGGCCGGCGGCGGCACGCCCCCACACCCACACCACCCAGTTCTACCCCCACTCAGAGAGAAAGAAGAACCACATGAACGTTTGGGAAATCCTCGGTTGGATGCTTTGGTCAGTCGTCTTCATCGGCTACCTGTTTGCACTCTTCGCAATCATTGGCGATCTGTTCCGTGATCGCCAGCTCAACGGCTGGTGGAAGGCGCTTTGGATCATCTTCCTGATCTTCCTCCCGTTCCTCACTGCCCTCGTCTACCTCATCGCTCGGGGCGACGGCATGGCCGAGCGGAGCGACAGGGCGGCACGAGCCGCCGAGCACGCCACCGAGTCCTACATCCGCACAGTGGCAGGGAAGAGCCCCAGTGAGGAGATTGCGGCCGCCGCTGCGCTGCTCGAGGCCGGATCGATCAGCGCCGAGGAGTACGAGCAACTCAAGACCCGGGCGCTCTCGTGAGCGACGCCTGGCTGGGGCCGGTCGATCTCTACGTCATCGGCCTGCCGAGTGCCCGTCCCGATCCGGCAGCGCTCACAGCGCTGCTCGAACTCGTCGACTCCGGGCTGCTCCGCCTCCTGGATCTGGTGCTGGTCACCACGGATGATCACGGACAGCACACGATCACTGAGCTCGCAGCGGTGCCGGATCAGGCCGCGTTCGGGATCGATGCTCGGGCACTCAAGGCTCCGGGACTTATCGGCGAGGACGACGTGGTTGAGCTTGCCACGGTGGTTCCCGCGGGGTCGGCTGCGCTGATCGTCGCCGTCGAACTCGCGTATCAGCGGAGGCTCGCTGCCCGCACAGTGGAGTCTGGCGCGACGTTGCTTGGATACGAGCGCATTCCCGCACCGGTCGTCAACGCCCTCATCGATTCGCTTGCACTGGACCCCGAAGGACTCGCATGATCAGGAGATTTGGCCGACCCGGATTGATCGGACTCGCCGCACGGACTGCCGTGGTTGCTGGCACCGCGACCGCAGTGAGCGGAGGGATTCTTGCGCACCGGCAGCGGCAGGCGCAGACCGCGTATGAGGCCGCTCAGTACGAGGCGGCGCAGCGGCAGAGCGTGCAGCAGCTCTCCACGCCACCTCAGGCGGCAGCTCAGCAGAATGCAGCTGCGGATTTGGGGCCGACAGCGCCAGCAGCAGCAACAACAGCAACAGCAACAACAGCAACAGCAGCCGACGGCGATCTCGTGGCGAAGCTCCAACAACTCGGCGCGCTCAGGACGCAGGGCATACTGAGTGCTGACGAGTTCGAGTCCGCCAAGGCCCGGCTACTCAGCTAGTACGGCACTTCGGTGGCGGGCCCCGCGCAGCCGGATCCGCCACCGCTCCACCGACTCCGCCGCACCGACTCTGCCGCACCGACGCGGCACCACCGCAGGAAGAAAGAATCGTGGATCTCACCCGAGAAGAACTGCAGGCCGAGCTTGCCAGTCTCAGACAGCAGCTCGCCCACGAGCGCTCTCGTACCGCCCCCAGTCGAGGATCCGCACCCCGCAGCACGCGCAGTTGGGCCTGGACCGTGCTCTCGACGGCGCTGATCACGATCGGCGTGCTGCTTGCGCCCGTCGCCGTCGTTTCCGTGTGGGCGCAGCACGAACTGAGCGACACCGCCTACTTCGTTGACACGTTTGCGCCGCTCGCGGAGGATCCTGCCGTACAGCGCTTCCTCGCGGACGAAGCCGTGACGGTGATCGAATCGCAGGTGGACATTGACCAGCTCGTTGACGATGTGTTCTCTGGGCTCGACGAACTCGACCTTGCGCCTCGTGCGCGAGCCGCGCTCGGTCTGTTGCAGGCACCAGCCGCCGCCGGTGCCAAGGGACTGATCAGCGATGCAGTGGGCCAGTTGGTGCGTTCCGATGCCTTCGCGCAGATCTGGAAAGAAACGCTCACGATCACCCACGCTCAGTTCCTGAAGACAGCCGCGGGGCAGCAGGACGCGGCCATTACCGTGAGCGATGACCAGGTGATCAGCTTGCAGCTCGGCCCGATTGTCGCGGCGGTGAAATCGCAGCTCGTGGAGAACGGTATTGCGCTGGCAGATCGGATCCCGGCGGTCTCGCACACGATCGATCTCGCGGAGTCCGACTCGATCAAACTGGTGCTCACCGTCTATCGCGTGGCGGTCGCCGTGGGGGCCTGGCTGCCGTGGGCGTCACTGCTGCTGATTGCCGCCGGGGTGCTCGTGGCACGGCGACGCCCGGTCGCGCTCGTGTGGGGATCCGCTGCGCTGCTCGCGTCGATGGCGCTCACGGGCAGCGGGGTGGTCGTCGGCCGCGAGCTCTCGCCATCGCCGTCGCCGCGAGTGTGCCGCACGACGCCGCGCTGGTGCTGTACTCGGGCGTTCTCGGCTTCGCTTCGAACATGGTCTTGCTCGTGGCGGTGCTCGCCGCCACAGTGCTGGTGGTCACCGCGTTCGCAGGTCCGTGGAGGTGGGCGCACACGCTGCGCGGCACTCTCGCGGCGGGATTCGCGAGGCTTCGAAGCCGGGCCGAACAGCAGGGCATCACCACGGGCCGCTTCGGCGTGTGGCTGGCTCGCTGGCAGGTGACGCTGCGGTTCCTCGTCGCCGCGGCCGCCGCCGCGCTGCTCCTCCTCGTGCGGCCGCTCACACCAGGTCTGATCGTGTGGACGGCGGTCACCTGCGCGCTCGTGATTGCGGTGCTGGCGCTGCTGTCTCGGCCGCCCAGTCAGGTATCTCAGCTCAAAGACAGCGCGGGAGAGGCAGGGTGGGAGCTTGCCACGATTGATGCGCGCGGATCCCACCACCCGCCCCGTTCCTAGCGGTCCGACCCGGAGCTGTCCCCCGCGCGTGCCAGTTGCGGGACTCCGCAGCAGCTGCCCGCGTCTGCTTGGACAGCATCGAACAGGCCCGATCCACCGCACACGCCGGTGTCTGGGAGCGCGAGATCCACGCGAGCAGCAGCCTCAGTGTCGCCCGCGAGTGCCGCGACCACGCTTCGCACCTGTTCGTATCCGGTCATTGCGAGGAACGTCGGAGCTCGACCGTACGATTTTGCACCAACGATGAAGAAACCTGTGTCGGGGTGGGCGAGCTCCGCTGCACCGGTCGCCTGGATGGAGCCGCACGAGTGCACATTGGGATCAACCTCGGCTGCGACACTCGCTGGCGCTTGAAGCCGCACATCAAGGTGTAGGCGGATCTCTGACAAGAACGAGAAGTCAGGACGGAAGCCGGTCAGGACGACGATGTGGTCCGCTGGCTCGAGCTGTCTGCCGTCCTCGGAGTGCACCACGGGGCGGCCTCCAGCATCGGATATCTGAACGGTTCGGAATCCCGTGAGCAGTGTGACGAGTCCCTCGGTAACGGCCTGGTGCGCGCGCGTGCCGAGTGCGCCTCGCTCCACGAGTTCGTCGGCGCTGCCACCGCCGAAGGTGTTTCCCACGGCCCCTCGCCTCAGCACCCATGACACTCGCGTTGTGGGAGTAGCGCGCACTACTTCGGCGAGCTGCACAATCGCGGTGGCGGCAGAGTGTCCATTCCCGATCACTACGACGTGCCCACCGACCCAAGAGCCTGACTCCGCCGCGTCTGGAATCCGATGCGAAAGCTGTCCGGCGTTGCGAGCCGCGCCCTCGCCGAGGGCGGGGAGCCCACTCGCGCCGGCCGGAGCCGGAGTCCCCCAGGTGCCTGACGCATCGATCACCGCCCGCGCTTCTCGAAGCGACTCCCCACCGTCGGCGTCTTGAATGTGCACGATGAAGGGCTGCTCAGAGCGACCCGCATCGACTGATACGTCGCGTCCTTTCTTCGTCACACCCACCACGCGCGCACCCGTGCGCACGCGGTGACCAAGGGCTATTGCGAGTGGCGCAAGGTAGCCGTCAATCCACTCGCGCCCTGTGGGGTACCCGGACTTCGGCGCGTTCCACCCGGTGGATCCGAGGAGGCGTGCGCCAGCAGGGTCTATGAGCTCGGGCCACGGCGAGAAGAGACGCACATGCCCCCACGCCGACACTGACGCCGCGGCGCGCTGGCCGGCCTCAAACACAAGTGGCTCAATGCCGCGCTCCAGCAGATGAGCTGCCGCAGCAAGCCCCTGTGGACCCGCTCCAATCACGACGACGGGCAATTCCATCACAATCTCCTCATATCGATGAACTTCGATGCGAAAAGACTTTCGCACACATCGACAAATGTCAATACGTAAGGCAGACTGGGACGGTGACCCGAGCTCTAAACCCACCAACAGCCGCGCTCGCATCTGCACCCGCACCTGCACCTGCGGCTGCGGGTGCGGGTGCGGTGCGGGTGCGGGTGCAACAACTGCGACTGCAATTGCGGCCGCGGCAGTCAGCTCGCAGCCCGCCACGACCCCAGGCACCACCAGCGCCCCGGTGACATTCACCCCAGAGCGCACTGCCGATCTCGCGCACATATTCAAGGCACTCGGCGACCCGGCCCGCGTGAAGCTCTTTTCCCTGGTCTCAGCTTCACCGTCCGGCGAGATGTGCATCTGCGACCTCACAGCACCAGTCGGCCTCTCACAGCCAACCGTTTCTCACCACATGAGAATCCTGGTTGAGGCCGGGCTCGTCACCCGGGAGCAGCGCGGCAAATGGGCCTACTTCTCCCCCACACCAGAGCCACTCCTCTGCGCGGTACGCGACCTCACCGAAGCTCGTTAGCTCCCGCTCCCCGCTTCGCGGAGACGCACTCTCCGCCCCGCACCCTTCCCCACGCGCCACACCTACACCCCTCCATTCCAGCGAGAGAACCACAACGGGAGCACGTGCCGTCGTCGACCCCATCACCACCATCGCTCCTGCCCCTGCTCCCGGTGCTGAACGTGCCGACCAGACGGTCACCGTGAGCACTTCCCCACCCCACCTCGGGCGCTGACCAGAGAACCCCGGTACACCCTGGCGCCGGTGGCCACAGTCACAGCTCCCGCCATGTGCCCAGGCCCGTTCCTCCGGGCTACTCGACCACCCCGAACGCATGGGGCCTCGTCGGAGCGTTACCAACGTCGCTCTCCTGCGCTCAGAGCACACACCGCTCAACTTGCGCTTCTTCATTCTTTGAATATTATTAAAAGAACTTACCGAAGGAGCACCGTGTCCACCACTTCTCTGCGCTACTGCCTCGTCCAGCACGAGCCAGTGACATCGCTCGACGCCTTCGAGCACGAACTCGCGGCGCTCGTGGCGGAGCACCCGGGAGTGCAGCTCTTCGTGTTCCCGGAGATGCACGTGTGCGGCGGCGAGGCCGACGGCGCACTCGCGGGCCTCACTCACTTCATTGAGCCGCTCGACGGCCCCCGCGATCAACGCTTCCGCGCTGCCGCGCAGCGGCATGGCATCTGGCTGATCCCCGGCAGCGTCTACGAGGCGGCGCCGGGACCGGACATCCAGGACGCAGCGGCGGCAACTCTACACAGCGGAGAAGCGACAGCCTTCAACACGGTCTCGGCCTACTCGCCCTCCGGTGAGCGAGTCGCGAGCTACCGCAAGGTTTTCCCGTGGCAGCCGTACGAGCAGTCGACGCCGGGCTCCGAGTTCACCGTCTTCCAGCTCGGCGAATTTGGCCGCGTTGGCCTGTCCATTTGCTACGACATCTGGTTTCCCGAGCACGCCCGCCAGCTCGCCTGGCTCGGCGCCGATCTCCTCGTGAATGTGGTGCGCACCGGCACCAACGACCGGGAGCAGGAGCTCGTCCTGTGCCAAGCGACGGCGATCGCCAATCAGCTCAGCGTACTCAGCGTCAACGCTGCGAGCCCGGGATCGCGGGGCCAGAGCATCGCCGTCGACGCCGAGGGACGGCCCCGGGTGCGCGCTGTCGATGCTTCTCCCCAGGAACTCGTCGACACGATCGACCTCGCAGATTCACGACGAGTGCGCCGCACCGGAACCGCGGGAGTCAACCGGGTCTGGGAACAGCTCGACCATTCCCCGATCGCCCTCCCGATGTATCGGGGTGGCGTGATTCAGCCTTCGCCGATCGCCCGCGACGCCTGACCCACTCACTCGTCTCATTCGCCTCCCACCATCCGTTGCAAAGGAGCACCATGATTTCCACCCCGCCGACCCCGTCGACACCACCCGCCCAGCCACCAGCTGCCCCCGGACCCGCAGAAACCGGTCCCGCAGGCACACCCACCCCGTCCGCCGCAGCTTCAGGCGGCCCGCGCCTCAAGACGACCTCGCTGGTGCTGTTCGGAATCGCGTACATGGCACCGGCCGTTGTGCTCGCAACGTTCGGCGTCATCTCGGCGGTGAGCCACGCTTCGAGTGCGAGCAGTTACCTCCTCGCCACTGCCGCGATGATCCTCACCGCGGCGAGCTACGCCACACTATCCCGGCGCTATCAACTCTCGGGTTCTGCCTACAGCTACGTGCGTCGGGTGCTCGGATCCCACGTCGGCTTTCTGTCCGGGTGGGTGCTGATCCTGGACTATCTGTTCCTCCCGATGGTGATCTGGCTGATCGGTGCCTCATTCCTGACGGCGCAGTTCCCCGCAGTGCCGATGTGGGTCTGGATCGTGGTGCAGGCGCTGATCGTGTCGACGGTCAACGTGTTCGGGATCAAGCTGGCGGATCGCCTGAACACGGTCCTGCTCGCGTTCGTCGCGATCGTGCTCGTGGTGTTCGTCGCGCTCTCATTCCAGCAGTGGTCACTCGGCGCAGAGCCCGTTTCAGTGCTCGCTCCCTTGTGGAACGCGGACTCGTCGTTTCTCGCGATCTCCGCTGGCGCCGCAATCGCCGCCTATTCGTTCCTTGGCTTTGACGCGATCACGACCCTCACGGGCGAAACCCAGCACCCGAAGCGTTCGATCCCGCGCGCGATCATCCTCACGACGCTGATCATGGGCGCCGTATTTACCGTCGTCAGCTTTGCGGCCGAGCTGGGGGCCTCGACCACGACAATCACCGAGCAGGATTCAGCGGCGTTCGAAATCGCCACGCACATTGGTGGCAACCTGCTGGCGTCCGCGATCGTTGCCGCGCTCGTGCTCGGCGGCTTTGCCTCCGCGATTGCGGCGCAGGCAGGATCCTCACGGCTCCTGCTCGCCATGGGGCGCGATGGGGTGCTTCCGCGCCGCTTCTTCGGCTACGTCTCCCCCTCCCGCAAGACCCCGGTGCTCAATATCGCGTTGACCGGCGCGATCGGCCTCATCGCCACGCAGATGACCCTCGCAACCTCCACCTCGTTCATCAACTTCGGCGCGTTCACCGCGTTCACCGCAGTGAACGTCTCTGCGATCGTGCTCGCCTGGCGCTCCAGCGCAGGTGATCGCTGGCGGACACTGAAGATCATCGTCGCCGCACTCGCAACCGTCGTCACGCTGTATTTGCTCATCAGCCTCGATGGCCATGCGCTCCTGCTCGGCTCTGCCTGGCTTGTCATCGGCGTCGGGTACCTGGCGGTGCTCACGCGGGGCTTCCGGCAGGCACCGCCCGAACTCGCAATCGACAGCGCCGCCCAATAGGATTCGGAGCACCGTGTTGCGTCGCTTGCGCTGGCCGAGCGTCGCGCAACACGGTGTTCCGAACTTGGGTGAGGCTGGGAGGGTGCAGGTGGCGCGGCCGAAGAATCAGGATCAGCGCAGGAGCGAGATCCTCAGCGCCGCCAAGGCCGTTATCCACACTCGCGGCGTCACCGGGGTGAACCTGAAGCGCATCGCCGACCAGGCGGGCCTCTCCTCCGCGCTGATTCTGTACTACTACGCCGACGTGGACGAGATCCTCGCGGCGGCGTACCGCACGGCCACCGAGGAGTTCCTCGAGAAGCGCGAATTCTTGCTCACCGAGGCAATCTCACCGACAGAACAATTGCAGCGCTGCCTCGCGCTGGGCACACCGTATCCTGGGGCCCGCGAAGAAGCGGCGCGCGTGCTCTATGAACTCCAGCCACTCATTCTGAACAACGCCGACGCCGCGACCTGGAGTCGCGAGTTCTTCAGCCGCCAGACGGCACTGTTTCGGTCGATCATCGATGCCGGCGTGCGTACCGGGGAATTCCGTGCGACGCTCGACCCGAACACGGTGGCCATCAATCTCGTTGCGCTCGAAGACGGACTCGCAACTCACGCACTCACCGGGCTCATGACGCCGAACAGCATCGAAGCGACGCTCGTGCAGACGGCGATGCACATGGTCGGGGGCAGCGCGGCTCGCGGCTCCGACGGCGCTAGCATTGGCACGAGTACGGCCACTGGCACTGGCCCTGGCACCGTGGGATGAAAGCCGCGGTTCGAGGCAGCTGCGCGCTCCACGAAGCTCGCGGCGGCTGAGGGCAGCGGGACCTCCGGCTGACGCCGCGAGTGGTCCCCAACGCGGCTGACCGTCCGCCTCCGTTACCGGGGCCCGCGACCGGAGAACAGCGTATGCAGCAACGGGAGCACGGAGAGCGCCATGAGTGTTGCGCCCAGCACATGGTGCGACGCGCTCAGCACCGCGCCCGCAATCAGGAGCCCGCCGAAGAGCACCGCCGACCACAACCGGCGCGCGGTGCGCTCCAGCGTCGCGATGCGGCGGTCCAAGCTCGGGGTCGAGACGGCGATGGAGCCGTCTTCGATCCGGGTCACGAGACGGTCGACTCGCTGCGGAAGACGCAGGGAGACGCGCGCGATTGCGAGGGCCTGCTGTGCAATATCTCCCAGGAGGTTGCTGCCCTCTGCACGGAGCAGCTGGGTCGCGTAAGGTGCGGCTGAGTCCCACAGGTTGAACTCGGGATCAAGGGCTGTGCACACCCCTGAGGTCAGCGACGTGGTGCGGATCACGAGCAGAAAGTTCTCCGGCAGCTGGAACGGCATCGAGCGGGTGAAATCTCCGAACTCGGATGCGAAACTTTGCAGCTCTGCCGGGTCGACGTGCTGCAGTTCCGAGACCGCCATACCGCCGAATCGCGCAAACAGCTGCGTCATCGCGCGCTCGAGCTCGGGAATGTCTGCCGAGGGCAGGAGCATTCCAATGTCGCCGATTGCTGCGACAAGTGCGGATCCGTCGCGCGTGCCGACTGCGATGAGGAGTCTACGGAGCCCCGCGAGCATCGACTCTGGGACCTCTCCCATCATGCCGAAATCGATGAATGTGATCTTCCAGTCGGCGTTGGAGCCGACCCCGGACTCGCTCGTCCGTCCCGGCGTCACGAACATGTTTCCCGGGTGCGGGTCTGCGTGGAAGAAGCCAGTGGTGAAGAGCTGATCGAACATGATGGTCGCAAACTCTTTCGCGACGGCTGCGGGGTCGATGCCTGCGGCGCGCAGTGCGGCAGTGTCAGAAATCTTGATCGCCGTGACGTCTTCGAGGGTCAGCACGCGGCGGGTGCTGCGCTCCCACACGATTTCGGGCACGGCTACTCGCGGATTTTCGGCAAAATCTGCGGCAAACCGGGCCGCGCTCCTGGCTTCATGTCGGTAGTCGAGCTCTTCGAGGCTGGTGGTGGCGAATTCTTCTACGAGGGCCGGCATATCGACTCGGCGGGAGATGAAGCGTACGCGCCGCAACCAGCCGGCCACCCGGCGGAGCGCGGCGAGGTCGATGGCGACGATCTCGCCGATGCCAGGACGCTGCACTTTGACTACGACGTCTCTGAGTCCGGTATCTGCAGCGTCTTGCGCGTGGAGCGTGGCGCGGTGTACCTGGCCGAGTAATGCCGCCGCGACGGGAGTTTCGCACACACTCGCGTACACTCGCTCGAGCGGCGCACCAAGCTCCGCTTCTGCGAGCTCCCGCAGCTCAGCAAACGGGACGGGCGCGACCTCGTCTTGGAGTCCGGCGAGTTCCGCGGTGATCTCGGGCGGGAGCACATCCAGACGCGAAGACATGAACTGGCCGACCTTAATCATGAGGCCGCCGAGCTCGACGGCGAGGCCGTGGAAGCGCTGGGCGATGCGCTGCATGCGGCGTGAGCGCGTGCGCTCAGCGAAGCGAGCGAGCCCCATCTTGGGCAGCGCGATCTCGTACCACCAGGTGACGACGAGGTTCCAGCCGGCGAAGAGCAGGATCCGGCGATAGCGAGGCCCGGAGACCCGGGATCTCGCTGCCACGCCTTCGTGAGGGAGCTGGTCCGCTGACACGCGCCCTATTCCTGGGAGAGGATCGCGTACAGCCTGCGGCGGGCATCGTTCAGCACTGTCACCGCTTCTTCCACCTGCTCAGGGGTGCCGCTCCTGCCGACCTGGGATGCGGCTTGCGCGAGCTCGAGCCCCGCTTTGGGGAGGGCACCGTGAGAGCGACTCGGCTCGGTTTCATGCTCCGTCCAGGGCACCTCGGCGTCCGCCGCAGCTTCCCGGCCAGCCTCGGTGAGACTGTACGTTTTCCGACCGTTCGACTCCTCTGCGGCGATAAGCTCTTCGTCAGCCAGGAGCTGCAGCGCTGGGTAGACGGATCCGGCGCTCGGCTTCCAGCTGCCGCCGCTGCGCTGCTCGATCTCACGGATGATCTGGTATCCGTGCATCGGCTGCTCGGCGAGCAGGGCAAGCACTGCGGTGCGCACATCGCCGCGGCCCATGCGGCTGCCTGCACGCCGTTCAAAGTTGGAACGCAGCTGATCCATGAACTGGAATACGCCGTCAGCGTTCATCGCGCCGAAGCCTCCGGCCGGGAATGAAGTGCTCATGCTGATCTCCTTCAACGATTGCGAACGATACCTAACGATATATCGTTCAAATCGCAATCAACAGAGATGTGTGAGGCGAATGTAGGACTTCGCAGCGGGCTGTCAGGGAGGACCGCTGCAGGCTCTCGGGGAGATCACCGCGGCATCTCCGTCCGCGATGCCGCGACGCTCCTCACGCAGATCACACCAGCCGCGAACCCCTCACCCGACCGCACAGTGTGCGCAGACGCCGTGCGCCGTGGCAGGAACTCAGCGCCTCGCGAGCATCGCTCCTGGACGGACACCGCGTTCCCGGGCAGGCCCCGCGTTCCTGGACGGACACCACGTTCCCGGGTGGGCACCGCGCACGAAGGATGCCGGAGTTTAGCCTCCCGTGGACTCCCGGTGCACGATCTGGCGCTGCAATTGTGGGCCGTTCACGACAGGGTCCCCCTCAATTCGCGCCAAGATTGCGCGAACGACACGCTCAGCGACCGCACCCACGTCTCCGCTGAGTGAGGAGAGCGACGGGGTGAGGTAGGGCAGCATATCGACATCGCCGTACCCAATCACCATCATGTCCCGAGGAACGAGAATCCCCAGCTCACTCAGGGCCCGGCATGCCCCGAGCGCGAGTTCATCGTTCACACAGAACACCGTGCCAAATCGGGACAGCGTGGCTGAGCGGGAGTGCACCTCGTGATACCCAACGGAGTAGCTCATTCCCGCATCCAAGGCGACCATTTCTGAGGCCGCCTGCAGCTCCGGGAAGCGCGCGAGTGCACGCTCCACGCCGATTCTGCGCTCCTCACTGAGATAGGAGGAGGCCGCTTCGCCGAGGAAGAGCACTGGTTTCGGGCGTCGCTCAAGCAGCTCAAGAATTGCGTGTTCAGAAGCGGAGACATCGTCAAATGACACCGTGGTCCATTCGGCATCGGGGAGCTCTTGTCCGATCACGACGAGTGGCACTGTCTCGACCATCCGGTCGAGGGCAGCGCGCACCTCAGTTCCGTCGAGTCGGTCACCCGTTGCAAGCACCATTCCGGCGAGGCGCAGCCTCCTGGCACTCTCGGTGTGCTCGATCAGCACCGATTCAGAGTGTTCGAGATCGTAGACAATCGTCGTGAAGCCCTGCGCACGGATCACACGGCGCAGCTCGCGAATCAGTTTCACGTGCCAGGGCTGCGAGATGCTCGCCACGGCAATACCAATTGCGTCGTTGCGCCCTTTGCGGAGGCTTGATGCGAACGCATTCGGCGTGTAGCCCAGCCTCGACACGACCTCAAGCACATGCTCTCGGGTCGCTCCGGTCACCAAATCTGAGCCGTTCAGCACACGCGAGACGGTCGCGGTTGATACGCCCGCCTCGCGTGCAATGTCGACTACGCCCACTTGCTTCATCGCGTTCAAGTGTAGACGGGGTCTACAGGGTGCTGTGCGAGCGCATGGACAGTGACATTCATGTAGGGCCATACCGGCAATTCGCTCAGGATCCGATGCATCTGAGTTGCATCCTGCGCCCGCCAGAGCCCCCAGTTCTCCCGGCGGCCGGGTACTCGCCACATACGGACCAGGGTCCCTGCGCGTGCGAGTTCCGCCGCCATCTGGCGCTCTTCCGTTGAGAGCCGGGCAATCGTGTCCTCCGGGAGGTCGCTCGGCCAGTTGATCTGAATATTGACCAAAAACTCATTCTTTTCGCTCATGCTGCGAACTCCCTATCCATTGTGAGTACTCGTGCTGCTGAATTTCGTCCGGGGATTCCTGTGACGTATCCCCCTGGCCACGCCCCGGCTCCTCCGAGGACCACGCCTGCCTGTTCGAGCGCTGCCGTGAATGACCTTCCCGGTCTGCTGTTCAGCATGTGTTCCGGCAGCATGTCACCGTGGGTGATGTTGCTTGAGGTCAGGCCAAACTCCGCCTCCAGCTCGTGCGGCCCCAGCCATCGGCGATCGACAATTCGGTCCGTGGTCCCGGGAAATGCTGTTTCCACCTGAGCGATGCATCGATCTGCGAACTCCGCCCCGTGGTCGCGCCAATACGCGGCTCCGAGTGCGTGCGGCGCATGCCAGACATTGAGGCTCATGAGGTGATGCCCGTCAGGCGCGATGCCAGGAGAGGTCAGGCTCGGAATCAAGCCCCAGATGATCGGATGCGATGATGGCTCACCCCGAATTCCAGCTTCGACCGCGTCGGTGATGTAGTCGGTGCTCGGGCCGATTCGGAACTGTGCCTCGAGCAGCGCCTCGGGTGGAGGGCCCTCTGGGGCGTTCCGAATGCCCGGCAAGCCGTCAAGCGCGAGCGCAATCTTGAAGGCTGAGCCACTGGGCGCACTGGGTCGATCAGTCTCGGGCTGCCAGTCCGCAGGCAGCATGCCCGCGAGCCGCGACGGTTCCACCGTCGCAATTGTGGCGTCCATCCCGGTGATGCGTTCGCCAGTTTCCAGCCGGATTGCGGCTACTCGCCCCTCATCGTTCAGTTCCAGCTCGGTCGCGTGCGCGCCCAGCCGGAACTGCACCCCGTGAGCGAGCGCAGACGAGACGAGCGCGTCGACGATTGCCGCCATTGATCCAATGGGCAGCCCCACGGACCCTCTCAGCGGAGAACTCCCATTTCCCATGGGGTCCGTCGCACTCGACGCCCGCGAAATTGGGCGGAGCATCAGGCCGAAAGCCGACCCCGCGGCGTCCGGTGACACCAGCTGCCCGTTCAGCGCCAGCATCATCATGAGGCTCTTCGCTTCGTCTGAGTCGAGAGCCGAGTCGAGGAGTTCGCGAAGCGTCCCGTGCACGATGTCACGCTCAAACTCCGACCGCCACGGCTCTTCGATGCCATCGATCACAGATTCGAGGGATTCCGGGCGTTGCCAGAGCGACATTCCCGCGGCAGCGCCCAGAGCGTCTAAACGCCCCACGAGTCTGCGATGCCGATCGTATTCGCCATTCGCATACGAATCGAGTTGCTGCTTGACCAAGCTCTGGTCTCGCCAGCCGACAAACAGCGAATCCCCCATGGGGTGCAGCAGCGTTGCCTCTGGGCGATGAAACCGCAGTCCGTAGCGTTGCAACTGCAATTCTTCAAGGATGGTCCCCTCAAACGAACCGGGAGAGTTCGTGATTGATGATGCGAAGCCCGGGAGATATTCGAAGCGCCCCACCACGCCCCCGAGAGACTCACGTCGTTCAATCAGCGTGACGTGCCAGCCCGCACGCGCCAGGTAGTTCGCAGCGACGAGCCCGTTGTGCCCGCCACCGATCACGACCGCCCGACGGGTCATGGTTCCTGCCGATCAAACACCTCACCGAACAGACGGATCCAGTTGCCTCCCAGTACGAGATCCAGCTCGGTTGCGCCAAACCCAGATTTTTCCATTGCCGTCACCAGTGATGGGAACGCTTCAGGCGATTTGAACCAGGCTGGCCACTCGACGACGGGGGCGTTCTCATCAATTGGGAAGGGGCTCTCTCGCCCCCAGCGCCCCATGCGCCACCACTTCACAGCTTCAATTCCGTATCCCGTATAGAAATCTGTGCCGAGCGCTACGTGCTCCACCCCGAACGTTTCAACGCTCCAGGAGATCATGTCGACGAACTCTTGTTCAGTCGTGTGGATCCCATTCTTGAGCATTCGCACATAGGGGCTGAGCCCGACGACGCCGCCACGTTCCGCAAGAGCGTGCAGCACCTGGCTCGACTTCGGCCGCCGTCCGAGCTCGACGTCGGTGCCGACAAACTCCAGCGGATTTGCATGTGTCACCGCCACGGGGGCGCTGCTCACTTCGATGGTGTCGAGACAACTTCGTTCGGAGCAGTGTGAAAGGTCAATCAGCATGCCGACGCTGTTGAGCTCTCGCACGAACTGCCGTCCGACGTGTGTGGAGAGCCCGCTGTCGTCGTCCTCCCAGCACCCGGCAGCAATGCTGTTCTGCGTGTTGTAGGTCAGCTGCACAATCCGCACGCCCAGGTCGTGAAATACCTGGACGAGCCGAATATCGTCTTCCAGCGGTGCCGTGTTCTGGAACCCGAAGACCACCGCGGTCCGGCCGGATGCAGCGATGGCACGAATCTCGTCTGCGGTACGGGCGAGGGCAACGAGATCGGAGTTCTCGGCGAAGAGATCGTTCCACTGCCCGATGACGCTGAGTGTCTCTCGCGCCGTTTCCCACACGGCCAAGGTGACGTGCACACAGCCAACGCGCCCCGTCTTCCACTCGAGAAAGCGCTCTCGCGAGGGCTTGCTGTATTCCAGGCAATCGACAACGATTGCGGATCCGGGCTGGCTTTCGCTCACGAGCGTATTCACTTCAGTTTCTCCTCTTGTAGTGCGCGTGGTGTGATCGGAACAATCCCGAACGGGTCCGGGGCCTGCCCGCTGTCGATGACCACCGATTTCACTTGTTGGAATTCACGAAGGCCTTCTACACCGTTTTCACGGCCAAGTCCCGACTGTTTAACCCCTCCAAATGGGGTTTCCCAGTCCATGCCGCGATAGCAGTTGACCCACACGGTTCCCGCCTGCAATCTCCGTGAGACCCGTTCGATTCGGCGCGCATCGTTGGTCCAGAAGCCTGCGGCAAGACCAAACTCCGAGTCGTTCGCGAGTTCGATCGCCTCAGCTTCGCTTTCGAATTCAATGGTGGTGAGCACCGGGCCGAACACCTCTTGGCGCCAAATGTCTTCTGTTGCACCTGCACTCCGGAGCACAGTTGGCGACAGCCAGTACCCACCGGACAGGTGGCTCGCCAAATTCTGGGGTGCAGTTCCTCCGACGAGGGTCTCGGCACCGTCGAGTTTGGCTTGACGCAGCATCCCCTGGATGCGCTCGAGTTGCTGGCGCGTTGCGATCGGCCCCAGATGAGTGGCTGGATCGTGAGGATCACCCACGCGGAGCTGTGTGACCCTGGCAATCAGTGCGGCGTGAAACTCCGCTGCAATCGAGCGCTGCACGAGCACACGAGATCCAGCGACACAGGTCTGCCCGGTCCCCGAGAAGACCCCCTGCACAACGGCCGTCACCGCCTCTTCAACGTCTGCGTCCTCGAAGATCACATGGGCAGACTTTCCGCCGGCTTCTGCAACAAATTTGGCCAGTCGGCCGCTCACGGCGGCTCCCACGCGCTGCGCAGCTTCCGTGCTGCCTGTGAACGACACCATGTCCACGCCGGGGTGCTCAACGAGCACCCTCCCCACGGTTGCACCGCCCTGCACGATCTGCACGACGTCGCCGGGCACTCCCGCGTCTGCGAGGATCTCAGCGAGGATCAGCGAAGAGCCTGGTGAGTTCACCGGGGGCTTGATGATCACCGAGTTTCCGGCCGCCAACGCCGGCGCGAGCTTCCAAGTTCCCAGCGAGAATGCACCGTTGAACGGGGTCACGAGGCACACAACGCCGACGGGCTCGTGCTCGAGCAGCGTGCGTTTCGTGGCGGAGTTGCGGAAGTGGGACTCTCGGAGCCCGCGGATCAACGCCGCGTAGTACTGCCACCACCTGGCGCTGGCCAGCACCTCGGCGCGCGTCGCCGCGATCGGCTTGCCATTTGCCAGGGTCTCCAGCTCAGCGAGTTCGTCAGCACGCGACTCGACGCCGCGGGAGATCGCATCGAACAGGTCTGCCCGCTCGCTCCGGGTGCAGTCGACCCAGGCACGACGTGCGAAGTTTCGCCGCGCGGCTTCGATCGCCTCCGTCGCGAGTTTTTCGCTCCAGGAGACCTCGCCCCACTGCACCCCTGTCGCGGGGTCGAGCAGCGGTTCGCTCGTGTCCCCGACGCGCACTTCACCGTCAATGAGTGAGCTGAAAGAACGCAACTGCGCACGTCCGTTCCCCTGTGTTCCATCGTCGTTCATCGGACGTCCTTTCTGTGTGCGCTAGCCCAGCAGCGGCTAGCGGTGCTCTCGTCGGTTGCGGAGGAACAAACGGCCGATCACTTCTACTCCGTAGTACAAGATCAGCCCCATCGCGGTCAGCACAACGAGATCGGCAAACAGCAGCTCGGTCCGGAGATTGCCCTGGGCGACGATCAGCAGGTAGCCGAGGCCAGAGTCGCTGCCCACGAACTCCCCCACGA
Organism: Leucobacter luti; assembly: GCF_019464495.1. NCBI lineage: Bacteria > Bacillati > Actinomycetota > Actinomycetes > Micrococcales > Microbacteriaceae > Leucobacter > Leucobacter luti. The sequence continues at coordinate 1,218,095 of NZ_CP080492.1, forward strand.
TTGCTCCGACGATTGCGAATGCGACTGCGAGTTGGAGCCCGGTCATGATGTGCGGAATCGCGTTCGGAAACCGAAGGTAGCGAAACATCTGCCACCGGCTCGCTCGCATTGAGTTGAGAAGATCGATCGACGAGGAATTTACGGACTTCATGCCGAGCGTGGCATTCACGACAACCGGGAAGAATGCCATGACGAATGCGATGAGTGACGCCGTGGTCACGCCCGTACCGATCCACACCACCATGAGCGGCGCGATCGCCACCTTCGGGATCACCTGTGATGCCACCAGGATGGGGAAGATCGCTGCGCCGGCAAGCGGCCACATCACCATGACCACCGCGAGCACAATGCCGACAATGACGCTCAGTACAAAGCCGATGAGTGTCTCTGCGAGTGTGACTCCCGCATGCCGCATGAGCAGGTCCCAGTTCTCGACCATCGATTGCGCCACCGCGCTGGGAGCAGGCAAGAGGAACCTCGGGACCCCTGAGGCTCGCACGCCGATTTCCCAGAGCAGGATCACCACGACGAGAGTGAGGACGGGCGCGATCCAAGGCATGCGAGCGAGCCAGTGGGGGGCTTTTGCCGCGCCGCCTCGCCGCTTGGTAGGACCTGGCTGACGCAGGGTTACCGCCACGGTCGATTCAGTCTGTTTGGACATGGCTCACGCCTCCACGCTCTGTTGTTGGTTGTCGCGAAGCACGCCCAGAGATTCGAAAATCGCAGTGACCTCAGCAACTTTCGAGATGAACGCGGAATTCTGTCGGTAGTGCAATTGACGCGGCTGCGGCTGGTCCACGACCACCTCTGCAGCGATACGACCGGGTCGAGCGGACATCACATAGATCCGGTCCGACAAAAACACGGCTTCAGGAATGGAGTGCGTGACAAAAACAATCGTGGTGCCCGCGTGCGAGGCGAGCTCGGAAAGCTCGACAGAGATTTGATCACGCGTCATCGCGTCGAGCGCCGCGAAGGGCTCGTCCATCAGCAGCAGTCGTGGCTTGTGCAGCAGCGCCCTGCAGATGCCCACGCGCTGCTTCATGCCCCCGGAGAGTTCGTGGGGGTAGCTGGTGACAAAATCCTGTAACCCGACCTGAGCCAGCAAGTCTTTCGCCCGTTGGATCGACGCTGGGTTCTTCTGTCCACGAACCTCGGCTTGCAGGAGGACGTTATCGAGCACCGTTCGCCAGGGCATGAGCAGGTCTGTTTGGAACACGACGCCGAGATCCGGGTGGGCGTCCCGCACTTCCTGCTCGTCGATTCGGACGTCCCCGTCACTCGGCTGTTCAAGGCCAGCAATGAGCCGCAGCAGAGTTGTTTTGCCACAGCCGCTGGGACCCAGCAGCGATACGAATTCGCCGGGCCGTACGGTGACGGAGACGTCATTAAGCGCCGTCACTTCTGCGGATCTCGTGAGGTAACGCTTACTCACGTGCTCACAAGTGACTGCAATGGGGGTCTGCTCTGATTTAGTCATTCGGAAGCACCTCATTCGTGAACATCGTGGAGGTCTGCCGGTCGCCCTCAGCGCCCCCAAATTCCTTCAGGACAGCAACGGTGCTCTCCCATTCCGCTTCGCTGCTTTCGCCCCAGCTGCTCTCGTTCGGATCGCTGACGAGTGGCAACCACCCGTCCAGTTGCGCCTCGCAGTCGTCGGGCAAGAGCGCTCCGTCAGACTTCGACGACAGCACAGCACACGCAGCGGCAGGATCGTCAATTGTGCGAGCCAGTGCCTCCCGGTATGCCGCCAAGAATCCGGTCACTGCCGAAGGATTTGCTTCGAGGAAGGCATCATTTGCAACGAAGCCGTGGTCAAGCACGTCGAGGCCCATGTCTGAATAGGATTTCCCGGCAGCAGTCGCGCCTTGGCTGGCGGCGTTGCTGATGTAGTAATACACCTGTCCGCTGATCGCGTCGACCTCACCAGTCATCAGGGCGGCGAACTTGCCGTTTGCGGGCAAGCTCACGATCTCGACGTCAGCCTCGTCGATTCCGTTGGCCCGCAGAAATGCCCCCACAAGAGTCGAGTCGGATCCGCCCGGAGTGGAGCCGATACGCATGCCACTCACGTCGCGCGCGCTGTCGAGTTGAGTGCCGGCAAGGACGGTGAGCCCGCTGGCATTCTTGTTCTGCACTTTCGCAACGGCTGTCACCGGGACCTCCTGCAGCATCGATGCCGCGGCGGTCGAAAGATCCGCCCAGGCGATATCTGTTTTCGCTGTGCCCACTTCGAGGAGTGCGTCACCCGAACCGCCCGGCATCGTGTGCTTCACCTGCACTCCGTGTTTCTCCCAGATCCCCTCTTCGTCGGCAAGGACGAAGGGTGCGTGGTACGCGACATACGAGTTCCAGTCGAGAGACACGGTGACGGCCTCGGTGCCCGCTTCAGCGGTTCCTTCCGGGGTACCGGCACCCCCGGTTCCCGAACACGCTGCAAGCACCACCGCGGTCGAGATCGCGACGAGCACGGACAACGTTCTACGAGTGACGAGTGACTTCTGTGTAGCGCGCATGTGACATCCCCTTTGATTGCGACTGCAGCCGAATGTAATCGTGTACATTGAGCCACGATACACACCGTTCGAACTCACCGCAAGGCAGATGGCACATTAATGTAAAGGATTACATGATTGCTCAGCTTCGCCGGGCGCCCTCGCCACACACCGCGTCCCCGCGCACGGGCCGGCACAGCCCCCGCGCGCATGGGCTGGCACAGCATCCCAGCGCGCGGGCTAGCACGGCTCCTCGAAATCCGCACCGTCCACTCGGGGCCCCTGAGGCCAGCCCTCGACGAGCCCTGTCCACGATCTCTCATGCACGCACTCGAGGCGTTCAGGTGCGACCGCACCCCGGTGCGGTGAGTATCTCCGGGGAGTCGGCGGCGGCGAACTGCCGTTGCACCCCTACGCCAGGTGCACTAGGCGTAGAACCCTTCGCGCAGGTTGATTCCATACTCGAGCCACGCCTTGAGCGCCGCGAGCATCCCCGTCCAGCCCTGGCAGTTATCGAATGCACTGCGTGCCCCGAGCGACGTAGGATTCCACGAGGACTCTGTGATGGTCACTAACGTTCTCGTGGCGTCGTCTGCGACGGGTTCGAATTCGAACTCGACAGTGGTGCTCCCGACCCCTCCCGCGGCTTCCTGCCCCTCCCACTGAATCACAATGCGTGAGTGCGGCACCGCCTCCACCACAGTGACCGGAAACGCTCCGGGAAAATCGTGGAAGTCCCACTGCACCACAGCACCCGATTCAAGGCGCCCCCGAGCGCCGCCAGTCGTGAAGTATTTCGAGAGCTGCTCGGGATCCGCAACAGCCTCGTACACCTCGGCACAGGGGCGCGAAACGCGGCCCGAAACCGTGAACTTCAGCTCCGTCAGCTCATTCATGTGATAAATTTACAACGTGTCAGTGGATCAAATCAAGCCCTCCGATGATGATTTGGTATTCAAAGCTCTCGCCTCCGCGACTCGGCGGCAGATTCTCGATGCGCTCAAAGAGTCCTCCCACACCACAGGTGAGCTCTGCAACCGGTTCCCCGCCCTCGATCGCACGACAGTGCTGCAACATCTTCGAGTGCTGGAGCGCGCAGAGCTGGTGACGGGTCGCAAAATAGGGCGCGAGCGCCATCTCGCTCTTGCCCCCCTCCCGATTAAGCGCATTCAGGACCGCTGGATCGGGGACTACGCGCGCTCAGCCGTTGAGCTGCTTGAATCGCTGAACGACGCGGAGCCCGCACCCAAGATCCCAGGTACTCAGTGAGGTCTCGGGCACTCGCAGTGAGCACCCACTCATCAACTGTCTCGCTCCGGGAACCTTTCGATCACGCGGCACTACTACGCGGCGTCCGCATGGCGGGGGCGCAGTACCGGAGTTGTGACAGGAGCACGAACAGGAGCAGGAGCTGGAGCAGAAATGGAATCAAGAACACGCACACACGCGCACGCCACGGTTGCACCACCCCGCCACACAAAGTGATGGAATAGGGACATGACAGAGAAAGCTCCGCGGATGACCGAGCGAGAGTCGAAGGCGTGGCTCGGGCTCATCAACCTCGTGCAGCTTCTCCCCCACGAACTCGATGCTCAGTTGCAGCGCGACTCCGATCTCACACACTTCGAATTCACCGTGCTGTCGAGCTTGTACGTGTCGCCCGGCGCAACTTTGCGCATGACCGAGCTCGCCACGGACACCGCCGCCACGCTGCCGCGACTCTCGCATGTGTGCACACGACTCGAGCAGCGCGGGCTCGTGGAGCGGGTGCCGTGCGCCGAGGATCGCCGAGCGACGAATATCCGACTCACAAGCGCTGGCCGCAGGCACTTCATCCGCGCCATTCCGGAGCACATCGAACTCGCACGCAAACTCGTGGTGGATGCGCTTACCGAGTCAGAACTCGAAGCTCTCGCCAATATCTCAGAAACGATCGGCCGCAGGCTGGCCGATCACCGCGCAAGCTAGGCCACCACAGGCTCAGAGCGGGATCGACGCGCTCGCCCCGATCCGGCGCGGCCCTGTCCGCAGACCTCCGCTGCGCCTCCCCCACCGTGCGAACTGAGGCTTCTCCCAGGCAGACCCCGAATGCTTGTCGCGACAACTAAAGTCCGATCGGGGAGATTTCTTGGGTGATTCGGCGGGTCAGCAGACCGTAAAGCAGCAGCGGGCAGACGCGCGCGCGAAGAAGGTCGAGCGATACCAACAGGAGCGCCGGGCGCAGCAACGCAGGCGCAAGATCGCCATCGTGAGCGGTTCTATCGGGGGTGCGGCAGTATTGGCGCTCATCGTGACATTTATCGCCACCGCCGCGGAGCCCGCGCAGCGGCCGCAGGACATCGCGATCGAGGGGCTGCAAGAGTTCACGAACTTGCCGGCCACGCACGTCGGGCCCGCTCCGGTGGACTACGAGGCCGAGTACGATATGAAGCCACCCGCGGGTGGAAATCACTTCCAGGCCTGGCTCAACTGCGGCATCTACAGCGAGCCCCAGCCGAACGAGAACGCGGTGCACTCGCTTGAGCACGGCGCGATCTGGGTCACGTACAATCCGGACACGGTGACGGATGAGCAGCTCGACGAATTGCGATCGGCCGTGCCGGATCAGTACGCGATCGTCTCACCCTTCCCGGGCCTTGAGACACCGATTGCCGTGTCAGCGTGGGGCGCTCAGATCACGATGGACTCCCCCAGCGATGCGCGGCTCGGGCAGTTCATCGACCGGTACTGGAAGTCGGCGTCTGCCCCAGAACCCGGCGCTTCCTGCTCGGGCGCGTACGAGGGCGCGGGGCGTGTCGTCTAGTCGGATCGGCACAGGCCTCAGCATATTCATCGCGACAGTCGTTGCGCTTGTATTGGTGGCCACGTCATTGATCATTGGCCGCGTGACTGCCACACCCGAAACAACTCCGACCACGCTGAGTGCCGAAGCGGGGTTCGCGAGAGACATGCAGGTCCATCACGAGCAGGCAGTGGAGATGTCGTACATCGTGCGCGAGCAATCGGCCGATCCCGCGATCCGGCTCCTGGGATACGACATCGCAACGTCCCAGGGGCAGCAGGCGGGGCAGATGTTCGGATGGCTCGCGATCTGGGGGCTGCCGCAGGCGTCGCCCGAGCCCGCCATGACTTGGATGCACCGCCCACTCCCCGGGGAGGGCGGTGCGCACGCGGGCCACGCGTCTCGCGTGCAGGATGCCAGCGATTCCGGATCCGCCACGCAAGCACCCCCTGAGACCATGCCCGGCATGGCGAGCAGCGAGCAGCTCGCTGAGCTGCGCGAGGCCACCGGCCCTGACGCGGACCGCCTGTTTCTCCAGCTCATGATCGCGCACCATGAGGGCGGCGTTGAGATGGCGGAAGCGATCGTGCGGCGCAGTTCGAACCGGACCGTCACCGATCTCGCCAACAGCATGGTCGCCGCGCAACGCAGCGAGATTCAGCTGATGCAGGATCTCCTTGCGGAGCGCCAGCCTTCGGCGCCCTAACCCCGCGAGCACCGTCCACCCCACAACTGTTGAGGATCACCCACATGAATGCTGCCCAGAAAGCGACACGGAACTCCGCTCGCACCCCACTCCTCATCACCGCGGGAGTCGTGATCATTGCGATAGTCGCGGGGGCCGTGTGGTGGTTCGCGAGCCGCGCGGATTCTGCTTCCGCGGAGAATCCCGTGGGGGCGGGAACTGCGGCTGCGGGTTCCGCCGTTACTGGTGAGGTACGCGGCCCGGCCGGGGCGCCGTCCGAGCGCGCTGACGGGCTCCCCGCCGAGACTGCGATGGGAGTGAACGAGCTCAAAGTGCGAGACCTGGCGGCGGTGCGCGCGTACTACGAAGACGCCATCGGGCTCTCGATCTTGGAAGAGCGAGCTGGCGAAGCGCTGCTCGGGCTTGCGAAGACACCGTTGATCAGACTCACGGAATCGAAGGAGCCGCTGCCGAAGCCGGACGATGCCGGGCTCTACCACACGGCGATTCTGTATCCGGATGAGGCGACGCTGGCGCAGACGCTCCTGCGCGTGGCGGAGCAGGCACCGGCAAGCTTCCAAGGGTCGGCGGATCACCGGGTGAGCCAGGCGTTCTACTTCGGAGATCCCGAGGGGAACGGTCTGGAGCTGTACGTGGACCGTCCGGAGGAGGAATGGACGTGGGTCGACGGGCAGGTGGTGATGGGCAGTGATGCGCTCGATCCGAACGAGTTCATCACCACGCACCTCGGCGGCGAAGCGCTGGGTACCGCAGCTATGGGGCACGTGCACCTAAAGGTTGGCGATCTCGATGAAGCGCGCGAGTTCTATGCTGACACGCTCGGCTTCGACGTGGTGTCTGAGGCCGACGGGGCACTGTTCTACTCGGCGGGCGGCTACCACCACCATCTCGCGACGAACACCTGGATGAGCTCGGGCGCCGGCCCCCGGTCCACCGACGTGGGTCTGGGATCCGTGTCGATCACGCTCCCCGACGCTGCGAGCGTTGACGCTGTTGCTGAGCGAGCGCGGGCCGCTGGCGTTGCCGTCGACGCTGTAGCGGGCGGAATTTTCGTCGCGGACCCATGGGGGAATCTGGTGCGGGTGGTGGTCTAGACCGACGTGTCGTTCTGAAGCGCTTGGGGGGCCCGGGCACTTCAGCTGGAGGTACACACACTGAGGTGTCTCAGCGCAAGAGGGATCCTCCGCGGCGTCACCACAATCACTCAGGCGGAGAGCTTTCGGACAACTCCCAACTTGCCTGCGTGTTGGCCTGCGTGCTGGACTGCCGGAGGGGAAACTCTCGTCGGCCCGGTCTGGAGGCTCTCCCCTGCACACCGCCCCGGCATCTCAGGGTTCCGCCCTCGTTCGGAAGCGCGACCTTGCGGAGTCCGGCACAACTCACCACACGGCAGTTCGTTTGGATGCCCCGGGTGTGCGCGTCTTTCTGAGCTCAGCGAACGAAGATTCGGCTCCCACAACGGCTGGGCTGCTGTCTTGCGGCGATCCAGAGCGGAGGTCCGCGTGACGATCGACGACACAGATCGGGTCAGAGGTTTCCCGCATCAGCCGATTCTTGAGACCAACTATTGATGTCGCGGTGTTCGTGCCGGGTCCTGTGCAGGCGTCTCGCAATGTGAGGCCAAAGCGGGATTCGGTGAATCGCGAGTTTCTGGGTAACAAAAAAGACTCCGGAACTACCGCAGATCCCTGCAGTAGTTCCGGAGCTATTGGTCGGGCTGACAGGATTTGAACCTGCGACCCCTTGGAGGTTTTTGAGCACCACCGAAAGCTTGCGAAAATCTCGAGTTTTCCCTGATCGTACCGGGGATCGAGTGATCCCTCTTGGGCTAGTCTACCCGGTTGTTGGCGGTCCGTCACGGGTGATTGAGATGGGTTTCTGATGGGTCAAGCAAAGTAGCATAGAACTGATCGCCCTTCCCTCCAGCAACTTCCCTTTCTTACGCATCATTCATTCTCGACCGAAACCAGGCCTTCGACGCTCTTCTTCTCGAAGTAACGGAACTTTTGGATAGCGTCAGTCATGTTGCCGACGTCGATCACGCCGATCTCAGTGAGCTTCCGATAGGACTCAAGCGAAAGACCCGTAGATCGAAGGAACAGCTCGGTGTCCAGCGACTCGATGACGTGTGCGAGGCGCTCTTCTCGATAGTCAGTGAGGTACATAAAGATCAGTACCTTCGCCGTCACCTTTTTGAGCTTGTTGCGCAGGTCACGACGCTTCTCGGCGATCTCCTTCTTCGGCTTCTTCTGTTCGTTCGCTCCACCGCCCTCGCGCTTCACGGTGGTGAGCTTCTTCGATGCCGTTACGATCTTCTCTGCCTCTTCGCGGATCGTACGGAAGTCTTCAATCTGCTCCAGCTCGGCGATGAGATCAGCGTCTTGGAGGAGCCGATCCATCGTGACGCCGTTTAGGTTGTAAAGATCCACCGATCGCCAGCGGCGAGCGAGAGCGTTCGCGCCGATACCGCCGTGTGCCCAGTCGAGGATTGCTTGGACGTCGAGTTGCTCCATCCGGCCACCGTCAATTGCGAAGATTGGCAGGAAGTTGATCAGTTCGCCGAGCACGGACGCCTGGGTGGCTTGCCGGTCGGAGGAATTGTTGGCCAGCTCTGTGCCATAGAGTGCCACGAGTGAAAGCGCACGATTCGGGTCAAACTCGAACACATAGGCCGTTTGTTTCTTGGTCTCGCCGTCGATCTTCCACGGAGACTGCACCCGAAACGCGGCCTGGAAGTACGATTCGGGAGCCTTCAGCGAGCGAAGCATGAAGATCGATGACCACTCTGGCACGGTCACGCCGGTCATGAGTTTGCCGCACGAGAGCGTGATCGAACCGGACTTCCCTGCTTCTTCTGCATGACGGATCGCAGCCTGGAGCGGCTCGAGCGCTTTCGCTCCGATCTTCGCCTTCGTGCCCGCGGCGACATATATTTCGAACCCCGAGAAGTAAGGGTCGTGCCTCAGCAGTTCAGCCATTGCTTCGCACGCAGCAACATCCTGCATGTACCAGACCGAGTGCCGCACGGCATCCGCAAATTCCGCAGCCTCATAGGGAAATTGGGCATTTGTCTCGAACGCTTCTATTACCCGCTCCGGCAGTGCCTTCTTACCGCGGATCAGGTCAAGAAAAGAAGCAACATAATCCGGCTTCTCGAAGACGTACGCATCGCTGTCCCTCTTCGCCTTGAAATAGGTGTTCAAGTCGAAACCGGCAAACTCTCCGCCGTCATCCCAGTCGCCCGCAGGAGCACCCATTGCGTAGGTGTACATCTTCATCTGCGGAAGCTCGGAGTAAGGGTTCGGCCCCTCCGAACGATTCCAGTTTTCTTTCTCGCGCTGTTCGTCGATGTAGGTCCAGTTGAAGACTTCAGACTCGTCGTAGTCTCCGTTGGTAATCGCTTTGAACGGGGTGCCCGAGAGGTGCAGGTGAAACTTCGTTTTCAGCCCAGCGTCGGGCTCCAAGACCACATCAGCTTCGTTGTCGGACGCCACTTCCGATGCTTTCGCAAACATCTGTGCCATGGCCGCTTCAGACTTATCTTGCGGGTCGTACACCTCCCGTGCGGCAGCGGTTGAGGCGCCGAAATGGAACTCGTCAATGACAATGCAGTCCCAGTCAACGAGGTGCAGGGTCTCGTTCCGTGGCTTCGGTAGGCCCGCAGGATCTCGCCCGATGACATCCTGAAATGACGCAAACCAGGCCGTTGGTCTGCCGCTATCGATCATCGTGTCAGCATCTTGCGGCGGGGTGTCGCGATCCACATACTGCCAGTCGATGAAGTCCACGTGGCCGAGCAGGTCGTCGCGCCAGGCGCTTCGAACAGCGGGCTTGTAGGTGAGGATGAGCAGCTTCGTCCATCCCATCGCGTTCGCGAGCTGGTAGGTGGTGAAAGTCTTGCCAAAACGCATCTTCGCGTTCCACAGATATTTCGGGGTGCCTCCAGCATGCGCCCGGAAGAATGCGGCGGTCTGCTCAACGGCATCTTTCTGCTCAGGCCGCATCGGAAAGTCCTGAATGCGCGTCGGATCAAATGGAACGCCGCACTGCAAGGCACGGATCGCCGCCCAGACTTCACTCTCCGTCGCTTCGAACCACTCCCCACCCGGATTCACCACACCGGCGCCGGTGAGGACCCGGTGCACGTCGTGGTCGGTAAAGTCGGTTCCATCTGGTTTCGTCGCTGGCTCAGAGTGAAACAATACATCCACGCCCTGGAGCCCGGGGAAGGCCGTACCGACCTGCTGCCGGACCCGGTCAATGCCAGGATTTACGGTCTGGCCGACCTTGATCCAGGAGTCACCTTTTTGCCCATTCGGGCGTCGCCACGACTTTGCGTTTCCCGCGTGTGTGTAGGCATAGATGTAGTTCGTCACTCCATCTCCTCACCGTCATCATTCTCAGTGAATGAAAACACCGAGTCGACGATGGTTGTCTCGTCAATGATCTCTGCGTCTGCTTCACCCAAGCTGGCCAGATATTCAGCGCGAATGTCTTGAAGGCTCCGCTGGGTGTCCTCGACGACCCACCACCACCATCCGTTATGCCCTCTTCCAGTCGCTGCCGTCGCTGCTCCTGAGGGCGTGTCGTACGCGGTGTCCCCGACGTAGAGCAAGCCGTCCTCCGACACGATCGCAAGCGCGTCAGCGAATTGTGAGTTGGGATGACGGCACCTCAGACGTGTACCCGCATTGAGCCAGCCCGATGAAACGAGATGTGCAATGTAGACGTGCGCAGTCTCGGTCGGCTGACGTGGGGTGTCGGCGGGGAGCCCAATGTGGCCTACGGGCACCGGCCAAATGTCAAGGATTTGCTCGGCAAGCTGATCTGTTCGTGCTTCAATCGTGCGCTCGTCCCACTCAAGCGGCGCGAGGTTCATCGCATCCTTCGTGATGAGCACATCATCGTGGTTCAGAAAATGCTCACGCTTCGACAGCCACGACCCGTTATTGATCGTGCTGTTCAGCTTCTGAGTAACAAGGGTGAGGTTGCCCAGCTGGTGAAGAATCTGGTCGCGCACGAACTGCTGTTCCTCGGTCAAATCAGCCGACCAGTGTTTCCGCCATTTCTGCGGCATAAGGTGCTCAACGGTTCCCTTTTCGCGCACAACCGGCCCCATCGTGAGCTGCTTACCATCGGGGTAACCCCGTTTGGCGTCTTCGACGGCTTCGAGCACCATCCGAAGACGAACGCGCCGGTATTTGGTGTACGCCTTTGCCCCCACTAACGCATCACGCACTTCATCGTCTCCTGGCCAGTAGCCAACGGGCGTGTCGTTCGACGCAAGGTAGTTCTCGATCGCTTCTGGAAGCGCGTCATTCGGTTGCTCTCGGAGGTGTTTGATCACGTCGATGATGAAGCGGTTTGCGCCCTGTGAGGCGGTTTTCACCAGCGCGCGCCGGACAAGCCAACTCTCTAGCGTTGCAAGTACGCGTCCCTTATCGGAACCGGATACCTCCGTCTGTTCGGGCTCGTCCAGCCAGATAATGAGCGGGCGCGCGACTTCGGAGTCCAGCGTTCCTACCCTGTAGCTGAACAACTCAACCCTGCTGAGCGGCCCGTTCGGCTTCTCTGCCCCCTCGATGATGGCCCGATAGCGATCGGATGCGGCTCTGATCCGCGGTAATAGAGCGGAGACGTCCTTGGCGACGGTGTTAACGTAATGCTTAAACTGGCTGAAAACTTCTCGAATTGGGAACTCGCTAAGGGTTCGCGCAGTGAGCCATTGCCAGAGAAACAGGGAGATCCGTGAGTTCGTGATACGCCCTGTGGTGATCTGCTGTTCCCACCAGGGGGTCTCAAACTCTGCCCAATAGTTCAGGTATGCCTGCTCAGCCGCATCGGGTGTTGCGTCGAGGTTTTGGAACACAAAATTCTTGATGAGGTCGGCGGCTGAAAGCGGGGTGCCACGCGCATTGAGAGTCTCGAATATCGCCTGGGCGTCTTCGTTTACTTCGAGACGGATGTTGGCGATTTCAAGGCGATCCAAAATGGTCGGAACAAGGGTGCGTGCGCGACCGATAGATCCATCATCATCGCCCAGCCATGCAGCAATCTCCTCAGAGAAGAAGCGGTGGGCATCGCTCAATCTCGAGGCGAGTATCTGGTCATAGTCGGCGGGAGCGGTGGCCGACATCACCGCAACGAAACCGTCACGGTCTCGGTTGGTCGGCCATAGCTTGTATCGATCTTCCTCCGAAGCGCGATAGTCCGTGGGATTCTCGATCAGCGGAAGAATCTGCCCAGCAAGTTGTTCCAGGCCGCGGTGAACGAGTTGGTCGTGGAGCGCATCCAGAAGAATCTGTAGCGTGGTGAGACGCTGCTGCCCGTCAATGATATTCCAGGTCGGAAGCGCTCCCAGTGTGGTCGGCACTTGCTGAATGACGATTGCGCCCAGAAAGTGTGACGCGTTCGGGTTGTGCTTGCTAATGATTTCAATGACGCGGACGATGTCCTGCCACAACGGAGCCCACTGGGTCTCTTTTGACCAGACATACGGACGCTGGAAGAGAGGAACAACCAACTGTGTCGGGTTGTAGAAGACATCCTTTGGCTTGACTACGTCGGTCTTCACTCGTCGTCACCACTCTCGTCCGAGTCAGCGGAGGCATCACCAGCGCGGTATTTTCGACCGCCTGGGAGGTGCGTCGCCGGGATTGATGAGTCGAGCGAGAGGATGAGCGAACGCGGCTTAATTGATGCCTCGATGTAGTCGATCTCCTCCTGCGTCAGATTGAATCGGTCATAGAGATCCGTGTCTGTCCAGCGGCGAGTAAAGTCGAGATCAGGAACGAACTTGAACCGTTCACCGGTCACGTGTTGGGAAATTTTTCTCTGAAGCACAAGAAAACGTGCGAACTTCGTTGCAAGAAAGTATGCGTAGTTCTCGGTTTCAGATCGAGTTGGAAAAGTACCTGCCACCAGGTAGCTTTGGGTACAAATTGAGCCCGGAGCCAATGCGATCGGTTCGCCGAGAACGACATCAATAATTCGTCCACTATTGTCTAGAGCGGTGTCGCCACTACTAGCATTCGGAACAAGCACTTTCCACCGGTTCACCCACTCCTCATTCTTCGTGATCGCGGCTCGAGGAACGTACCCGATCTTGGTGCCGAAGATCAGAGGTACTGCGCCAGAGAATTCATCAGCCACAGCGCCCTTGTAATTCGTGCGGAAATTGTCATTAAATGCAACACCCGTAGATACGTTCTTCTCAATCGATCCGAACCAAGCGTGATGGTTCATCACGTGCTTCACTATGGCTACTCCAACATTGTCGCGGAGTAAAACACCATCACCATCTCGCAGATCACGGGTTGCGGTCGAGATCGTGCGACCATCGATCTTGGTGGTGAAATCGCAGTCGCCATCATGACTGCGATCCCAGAGGAAGTAGGAGACACCACCACGGATTTTCGCCTGGGGAAACACATCAAATATCTTTGGGCTATCGACCAGGATTTTCAGGTGGCGATCCGCAATCATCCGGGTGCGGTACTCATCGAGACCAAGACCTCCGGCGAACCACCGAGACGGCGTGATCATCACCACGTACCGGGGGTTCATCGCGATGGCTCGCTCCACGAACAGGTTGTAAATCGGCTTGGTCCGAGTGTTGCCCTCGACGCCTATCTGGTAGGGCGGGTTCCCGATGATCACGTCAAACTGCATATCGGCCACCTCCTTCGTTGGGTACGTTTCGTGGATAAATGAGTAAGCAAACGATTCACGCTGCGCCCTAATTAATGCTGCAGGCGCACCGCACCGCTCGCACTTCGATCCCTTAAATTTCCCGAGATCATCGAGCGTGTGCTCGGTCTCAATGAATGGGATGTTCCCGTCGGGGTCGTCGAAGTGCACGATGAGGTCAGCCAGCGCCGGGTCCTTCACCTCGGTGCCGGTCGCGTTTTTCGTTTGGTAGAGCGTTCGGCGGGCGATCTCGCCGTTAAGCTGCGTGGTTGCGGCGCCGTAGAGCATGTGCCGCAAAATGTGCGCACGACGCTTCTCGCCATCCGGCTCCCAGTCAGCGAGACCGACCATGAGCCGCTTGAATACCTCGCGAAGATAGATTCCTGATTTGGTTGCAGGGTCAAGCCATGTGTAGCTCGGTTCTGACCAGACCTGCTCGGGCAAGATGTCGAGCATAGCCGCCACTACCTTCGGTGGAGTATAAACGTCGTCGTTCGGTAGTTGCGCGAGCGTCTCCAGCACATCCGGAACGTGGGCATCCGGAGTCTGTGCCACGAAAGTGCTCGTCATGCCCCCATCTCCGAGAAATGCACGGTCGGCAACGGCACAGGAGGTTCGTAAAACAAATCCATCGCGGGTGCCTCCAACTCTGAAGGCACCCGCTGGAAGCGCTCACCCGACAGGGGTGAGTACTCAATGAACACGATCTGCTCGGCGCCGTTCAGCGAGTCACCAACCACGATGTTCGTTCGGAGGATCTCGCGCGCCGCACGACGGAATGACTCTGAGGCATCCCCGTCGTCGAAGGCAGCCGCTGCCGTAATCATCGCCAACATGCGCTCGCGCGCCTCGTGAACGTTTTGCTCATCGATGTCAACTGCATAGATGGAGGCCACGCAACGCAGAAGTGCGAACTCAAACCAGTCCGCGGTCCCACCGAACTTCCTCTCGTCGATGAGCGCGATCTTGCGATCCAGAATCGCGACGAGAAAGTTCCCATCACCCGCCGCCGGCTCTAGAAAGCGGGTGTCGATTTCGACGAACGCGTCGGGAATGAGGTCAAGCATTGCGTTCACCTCGCGGGGCTGTGTATATACCTCGCCGAGGTCGCGCACCCGTTCCCGAGATTTGATGTGCCGCGGTTCCGCCATTACACTCCCGCTCATCTTTGCCCCAGTCATGCCCTTCATTATGGCGTAGACCACCGACACTGAATCGCCCTGGGTTTAGTGGAGGCTCAGCTCATTTGATTTCTACCAGTTCTTTGGCGCTGGTAACCCCAGCATAGAACTTTTCTTCATGCTCGAGCGGAGGCACGTCCCCGAGGTAGCCGTGGAGCCGCTGCGTGTTGTGCCAGTGCACCCATCCCAGTGTCGCGAGTTCGAGATCGTCAATCGTTTTCCACGGCCCCGACTTCGCTGGCCCGCGCACCAACTCAGCCTTGTAATACCCGTTCACCGTCTCAGCGAGGGCATTGTCATAGCTGTCACCAACAGTCCCAATCGAGGGCGTCGCCCCGATCTCCGCGAGGCGTTCACCGTAGCGAATAGACGTGAATTGACTGCCCGCATCGCTATGGCAGCGCAGCGCCGGGAGGTGCTTCCCGCGTGACCATCGTGCCATCTCGATCGCGTCGAGTACCGTCTCGGTCTTCATGCTCGACGCACACCGCCAGCCCACGATCGCACGGCTATATGCGTCAATGATGAAGCACACGTAGGCGACGCCCTGCCAGGTCGGCACGAACGTCAAATCGGTGACCCACAACTGGTTCGGCCCATCCGCCCTGAATACCCGGTTCACGAGATCAGGATGCCGCGGCATTCGCGGGTCAGGCTTCGTAGTTTTCACGCGCTTGTCCCGGCGCACGCCCTCAATCCCGAGGGCTTTCATGAGCCGGGCGACCTGATCACGGCCGATATTGATGCCCGCACGCTGCGCGGCTTTCCAGAGCTTCCGCACGCCATAGACGGAGTAGTTCGATTCCCAGAGCTCGAGCAGTCTGGGCGCGAGCTCTGCATCTCTAATTCGCCGAGCAGAGGCTGGTCTGCCATTCGCGGCATAATACGTCGACGGGGCCACCTGCAGCACGCTGCAGGTGCGCTCGACCCCGAGCCTTCGGCCGGCCACGATATCGTCCTTATTCGCGTTAATGAATCGCACTAGCTCCGGTGTTGGCGGTCGAGCTCCGCCCCGAAGAAAGACGCGGCACGTTTCAGGATTTCATTCGCGCGCTTGAGTTCACGCACCTCTTGTTCAAGCTCTCGCATACGTGTCTGCTCGTCGGTCGTCACCCCAGCTTTCACACCGTCATCGATGTCAGCTTGACGCACCCAGGAGCGCACTGACTCGACACCATAACCGAGCTGCTCAGCCACCCGCGACGTCGTTCCTTGGCTCGTGCCGAGCTCGGCGCGGAGCGTTCGCACCATCCGGACCGCTGCAGCCTTCTCCTCAGTGGAATAGCGGCGTCCCTTGTTCTTGTGTTGGACCATGGCTCCATTCTCGTTCCATAACTCTGGAGCCTCCAACAAACCCAGGGTGCTTCAGTCGCGACGGTACGCCGAAACTTGTGCGGAGTGACACCCTCGATTCCCGCCAGGTTCATGACGTGGCGCAACTGACGACGTACGTTGTTCGTCGTCAGCGGGGTGCCCTCGCGGGAGCAGAACAGCAACGCGTCGGGGTCAATTGTGTCGAGTTGCTTCAACCGCAGTTGCACAGCAGTCGCGGCGAACCCTGGAAGTTGAATCGTGCGTCGCGATCGCGCGGTCTTCGGGTGATCCTGTCGCGCCGTCGGTTCAGCTTTCGGGCTGACGATCGTTCCGGTGACCCGCAGGGACGGCACGCTCAGATCAATATCCTGTCGGCGGATTGCAAGCACCTCGCCGATGCGCGCGGACGTGCCGAGCATGACCTCGATGATTGCACCGAGTTGCCCGTCGGGCTTCGGCCCCGAGACGTCGCGTCCGGCTTCCCAATACGCAATCGCCGCACGGATTGCGGTGATCTCCTCGGTCGTGAACGCGTCAGGCATCCGTACGTCGCGATGCAACCGCGCAACATGATCGACCGGGTTGCGCAACAGTACCTCGTGTCGCACCGCCAGCGCGAGGGCGAGTCGCAGCACCACGCGCGCATGCTTCGCTTTCGAATACGAATCCTTGGCGAGCCGCTTCAAGAACTGGTCGCATCGGGCGACCCCGATCTCGCGCAACGTCAGATCCTTGAACGCGGGCAGCATAAGGGTGCGCATGTCTCGCTCATACAGTTGCCGAGTAGCTGTCGCCAGCCGATCCTCCAGCTCGAAGTCTTCGAGCCAGTACGCCACCAGGTCGGGGAACGGGCTGTCGGCCGTGAGTGACCCCGCACTCGGTGCAATCAGATTGCGGTCGACGCATTTGGCTTTGAGCGCATGGGTTGCAGCGGCCGCGGTGTCGCCGCTCGCCTGTACGAGCCGGGTAGCGCCGTCCCAGTCTCGGTAGCGGGCGCGGGCCTCGACGCGTCCGCTCGGGCGACGACGGGTCGTGACCTCACCGTAAGTGCCGATCGTCAAGCGTGGGCGACTCATCGTGTCATCCCTGAGGAGGGCGAGTCCGCACAGAAGGCGCCGGGTCGCGCTGCGCTTCGATCCACTCGGTCACGTCCGTGACGGCGAACTTGAGATGCTTGCCAAAGCGGTACGCACGCGGGCCGACACCGCGCGAGCGCCAGTCGTAGATCGTCGAGACGGGCACGCCGAGATATTTCGACAGCTCGCGGATATCGAGCAGTGGCGGTAGGTCGAGCGGAGGCAACGGAAGCGGGGTTGGGCTGGTCATAAAGACCAGGTGCACAATGCGCTCCCAAACAACCGGAACCACCCGCAGGCGACACTCGCGAACCGAACAAAATGCTGTTCAGAAGGCATTTCAGGAGGGGTTTTAGATGGGTATTAGATGGCCGGATCAAATATCACAACCTAAAAAGTCGCGGAAACCCTTGAGTTTCCGCGACTTTCTGGTCGGGCTGACAGGATTTGAACCTGCGACCCCCTGACCCCCAGTCAGGTGCGCTACCAAGCTGCGCCACAGCCCGTTGTACCCAAGATCTTGGCCCCCGCAGGGGAACCGCCATCATGGCAACCCCTCTATCTTACCCATACTCCGGGCCAACCAGTGACCACCGACGCGTTCTCGACGCACCCCGGGCGCGTCACCACTCCAGCCGTACTGGATACCAGGGGATTACGGCTAGGCAGGCTTCTAATGCCCCGCACAGCGCGCAACTGCGACAACATCCCAGCTACAAGACACCGCACACCGCCACGCCGCTCACTGCTATCACCCGCAACACCCAGCCCACCTCGCTGCTCCCCCGACTACGCTGGGAGCATGAGCGACCTTCGAGATGCCGGCGATGCGTGGGTCACTGCCAGTGACGGGGGGCGCTACTGGGGGCGTTTCGGCGCCGCAGGCCTGCTCGCCTTCGATCCGGCGCGCAACGCCATCCTCATGCAGCACCGTGTCACCTGGAGTGATCACGGCGACACCTGGGGCATCCCCGGCGGCGCCCGCCACGAGCACGAATCGGCCATCGCAGCTGGGATCCGTGAGGCGCAGGAGGAGGCCGGTGTTCCTGACAACGTGATGATCCCGCGTTTCACCCACGTGCTGGATCGCGGTGGCTGGACCTACACCACGCTCATCGCCGATGTCGCCGTTCCCTTCGAACCAGAGATCACCGACCCCGAGAGCCACGCCCTCGCTTGGGTTCCGCTCGACGAGGTGGAAGATCTTGAACTCCACCCCGCTTTCGCGACCAGCTGGAGACTGCTGCGCCCGCTACTCGGACACACCCCCACCATCGTGGTCGACTCAGCGAACGTGGTGGGCGCGGTGCCAGACGGTTGGTGGCGTGACCGGCGGGCGGCCGCGGTGCGGCTGCGGGATCGGATCGACGTGTTCGCTGCCGCGGGCAACAGCATCCGATCCGGCTTCTTCGACCTCCCCGAAACGGTAATTCCCGACCTCGCCGACGCGTTCCCTCAGTGGACGATGGTGGTGGAGGGTGCGGCGCGCGGAATTGGCGACGGCGCACACGTCCGCGTGATTGACGCCGAGGCACTGGGCGACGACGCAATTGTCGCCGAGGTCGAATCCCTCACTGCGGCGAGCGCGATCACCACGGTCGTCACGAGCGACGCCGCCCTCAAAGCACGCGTACTCGCGGCCGGCGCCGCTACGACCCGCGGCGCTAAGAAGTTACTTCGGGTGCTTCCGGAGCCCCCGGGCCCACTGAGCCAGCAGGACCAGCAGGGTGAACAGGCGCTGCAGGATCCGCAAGACCTCCCGCAGCTTCCTGAGCGGCTCGGCGACGCAGCGCAGCAGTAATTCCGGCGGCGATCAGCCCCTGCCCGAGCGTGTAGGTGAGCATCACCATCCCGCTCGTCCAGTCCGGCATCGATTCCGGCAGGAAGATCCGCAGCGACAGAATCGCGTCTGACACCAGGAACCACGCGCCACCCCACGCGATCACCGGGCCGCAGCGTGACGCCATCGCCGCAGTGCCCGCGAGCAGTAGCCCATAGATCATTACCGGGAACGTCAGTGCTCCGGTGTGCGGCATCAGGATCAAGATCAGCGCCACGTATGCGAGCACGTAGAGCGGCGCCCACACAGGGATCCGGCGCACCGCGATACCGCCCGCCCGCCACATCAGCAGCAGGTAACCCACGTGCGCGAGCCCGAAGCAGAGCAGCATCATCGGCAGCTCGTCCTCGAACATCGGGAAGAACACGGCTGCCCCGTCACCCAGCCAGGAGAACAGCACGGAGGCCACGAGCAGCGCGATCACACCGCGCGGCCACGGCCGGATCGACGCCGAGGCCCAGATCACCCCAAGCGCGAGTGCTGGCATGAGCATGAGCTTCGTTGGCCCGTCGAGCGGGTGGTCAAGAAATCGTGCAACGACGTGCACGATCGACACCGCAATGTAGGGAATGAACGGCACCAGTGCCCGGATCCGAGTGCTCACAGTGTGATCCTACTGCGCACCCGGGATCCACTGCCGGATCAGGTGTGCGACACCACAAAATTGTGGCGTGTCTCAGGCAGCTCGCTACAGAATTCCGGCAGATCAAATGCGGAATGGCGGCCGAATCATCGCTGTGCGGGAGCAGGCCAGACCGCACGCATCCACGACACCGACCACGGCTTGAGTCATGGTCGGTGTTGAGACACCGCTCGACCCGGCCCGCTAGCCTCTGGGAGGGATCGGTAAGGGAAGGACACTGGCGCACACGTCACGAGCCTCCGGCACCGACTGCGGGTGCGGCACCGGCACCGGCTGCAGCTGCGGCACCGGTACCGGCACCGGCTGCGGCTGCGGCTGCGGCTGCGGCTGCGGCACCGACTCTCGTGCCTACGCCGACACAGGCCCAGCGGGCACAGCGGGCACAGCAGGCACAGCGGGCACAGGCACTCATCCCCACACCCGCACCCACACAGGCAGGCAGGCAAGCAAGCAAGCAAGCAAGCAGGCAGGACTACCGCTCGACGAGGATTCCGTCTTCGTCGCACCACACGGTCGCCCCGGGCCGGAACACCGCGCCGCCGAACTCGACCTCCACGTCGACCTCACCAGCACCCGTCTTCGTGGACTTGGCCGGGTTCGACCCGAGTGCCTTCACCCCGAACGGAAGTGTGCCAATCGCGACGCGGTCACGGATCGCACCGTGCACGATGAGCCCACACCAGCCGTTATCCACAGCGAGGCCGGCGATCACGTCACCCACGAGCGCAGTGGCCAGCGATCCGGCACCGTCGATCACGAGCACTGCTCCGTCGCCCGGAGTCGAGAGCACCTGCTTGAGCAGGGCGTTGTCTTGGAAGCAGCGGACTGTGCGAACGACGCCAGTGAAGCCGCTCATCCCGCCGATGTCTTGGAACTGCAGCGGCACCGACTGCAGCTCGTCGCCGCGTTCGTCGTACAGGTCGGCCGTGCTGATCTGAGCCATTGTGCGTATCCTCCTTGGGTCTGGTGACCTTGTGGCCGCCGGACACGCACAACGCTACCGGGATCCTCTGACAAACGGGGGAGCTTCTCAGTGAACCCGACACCTTGCGTCACACGATCCACTAGTGTACAAAAGTACATGTACATAAGTACAGGTCTTGGGGAGGGACACATGGTCACGTCGGTAGATCCGCAGACCGCCTCCACGGTGCCCGGATCCAGCGCTCACACCGCGACCGCCACCCCGCGCCGCCGCGATCCGGAAGCACGCCGCCGCGAGATCCTCGCCGCGGCTGCCGAGCTCGCGGCCGAGCACGGTGTCGCGGCGCTCACCCACCGCGCCATCGCCGCGCGGGCCGGCGTGCCGCTCGGATCCACCACCCAGCACTTCGCATCGATCGACGAGCTCCGCGAGGCAGCCCTGCAGCAGCTCGCGGAGGAAATCGACGAGTCGCTCGCCACCATCGAGCCGTATGTGGCAGAGATTGCACACGATCCGACCCGCGTGATCGACGACGTCGTCACGTTCCTCCACGATCGCCGCACCGTACTCTCCGACATCGCCCTCATGACCAGCGGCACGACCGATCCTCGGCTCCGCGCGCTCGCGTTGCGGTGGAACGATCGCCTGATCGACATGCTCACCGGCCCGGTCGGCGCAGAGGCGGCGCTCGCGATCTCGGTCTATCTCGACGGCGCCACGATCCACGCCGGCCTCCATGATGAGCCGCTCAGCCGCGAACACCTCACACGGGTGCTCCTCGCACTGGCCCGGCTGCCGCAGGTACCGGATCTCCCGGATCTCCCGGAGTTACCGGAGCGAACCGGGGTGCGGGATCGACCCGATCTCACTGAGGTCTCTGGACAGCGACGAACTACGGACCGCACACCGTAGCCCAGGGCTCATCAGCCCCGTCGCTCCTCCAGCACCTCGCCGCTCCCGCACCTCGGCTCCAGCACCTCGGCTCACGGGAACTCGGCTCACGGGAACTCGCGCACACACTCAGACGTCCGCGGCCGCGCAGGCACCCTCCTCGGATCCCTTCACTCGTGCGAAAGCTCGACCAACTCGACTGAACTCGACAAGATCGCCAAGATCGCCAACCCGTTCGGCGCCTCACCCGGTTCCACGCTCATCGCCCCCCGGCACGGTCGCTCGTTTCGCCTCACCCAGCCGGAGGCTGCGGCACCCGGCCACCATCTCCAACACCACCCCACCACCGTCGAAAGGCAGGACCAATGTCCACCCCTCCCGCACCCCAGGCCCCCGCGCAGCTCCTCAGCCGCGGCCGCCGCTGGGCGGCAGTCGCAGTACTCACGGCAAGCCTGCTCGTGATCATCATGGACATGACGATCCTGAACATCGCGCTGCCCGAGATGGCCGCTGAGTTGCACCCCACCTCGGATCAGCAGCTCTGGATCATTGACGTGTACTCGCTCGTGCTCGCGGGGCTGCTCGTCTCCTTCGCGGCGATCGCTGATCGCTGGGGCCGCAAGCGGATGCTGCTGCTCGGCTACACCATCTTCGGCGGAGCGTCGCTGCTGATTCTGCTGGCGAACAGCGCAGAGGCCGTGATCGGGATCCGCGCGCTGCTCGGCATCGGCGGCGCGATGATCATGCCGATCACTCTCTCGCTGATCCGAGTCATCTTCACCGATCCGAAGGAGCGCGCCACTGCCCTGAGTATCTGGGCTGCGGTGTCGAGCCTGGGCGCCGCCGTCGGGCCGCTGATCGGCGGGGTCCTGCTCGAGCACTTCTCGTGGCACGCAGCATTCCTCATCAACGTGCCACTCATGGTGATCGGTGTCGTCGCTGGCGCCCTGATCCTGCCAGAGTCGCGCGTGAAGAACGTGGGACGCTGGGACGCGTTCGCCGCGCTGCTCTCCCTCGTGGGGATGACGCTGCTCGTGTGGGCCATCAAGACGTTCGGCAAGGAAGCGAGCTTCCTGGTGCCGGAGGCGCTCATCGCGTTCTTCGCCGGTGCCGCGCTGCTCACCTGGTTCGTACTGCGCTGCATGCGCAGCACCTCACCGCTGCTGGAACTCAAGCTGTTCCGCAACCGCGCGTTCTCCGCGGGTGTGCTGGCAGCGCTCGGCTCGACCTTCGCTATGGTGGCCGCACTGCTGCTCGTGGCGCAGTGGATGCAGCTCGTCGACGGTGCGTCACCCGTTGAAGCGGGGATCCGGCTGTTCCCGATCGCGATCGCTGGTGCCATCGCCTCGCTCGCCGCTCCCCCGCTGGCCCGGGTCATCGGTGCACGCGCGGTGCTCGCTGGCGGGATCGCGGCGGCGGCAATCGGCATGCTGCTCGTGGGCATCCAGCCGGGCACACTGACCAACCTGACCGTGATCATCGCACTCGCCCTCGTGGGCCTCGGCAGCGGCTCGCTCGCGATCGGCTCCGCCATGATCATGCACGGCTCACCGGAGGAGAAGGCTGGCAGCGCTGGCGCGATCGAGGAGACCTCCTACGAGCTGGGCGCGGTGCTCGGCGTCGCAATCCTCGGCAGCGTTGCAGCGCTACTGTACCGTGCAGAGCTCATCGGCTCGCAGGTGCTCACCGGCATCGATCCAAAGCTCGCGGGGCAGGCCAGTGAATCGCTCGGCGCCGCGGTGTCGATCGCGGACGAGCTGCAGGTACCGGCCCTGGCCACCGAAGCCGGCGTCGCGTTCACACACGCGCTGCAGTGGACGGGGATCACGGGCGGCATCGTGATGTTCGTGGTCGCAGCAGCGGTGTTCTTCCTCACCCCCAGGGGCACC
This sequence comes from Leucobacter luti, assembly GCF_019464495.1. NCBI lineage: Bacteria > Bacillati > Actinomycetota > Actinomycetes > Micrococcales > Microbacteriaceae > Leucobacter > Leucobacter luti. The sequence continues at coordinate 1,241,526 of NZ_CP080492.1, forward strand.
GACGTGTCCAAGGCAACGCACTAGCGCGTGGGGCGATGCGGGCCGGTGTTGGATCCTCTGATTCAACGTCGGCCCGCGTTGTTTTCGACCTCGCTCCCGCTAGTCGAGCCTCTTCCGCAATTCCGCCGCACCCTCACCGTCGAGCCGCTCGCAGGCAGACGGGCGGCCCGCCATCGCGAGCACGAGATCCAGCAGCGGGCCGCGCACCACGGGCCCGGTACCGGTGCTGAATCGGGACGCAGGATCGCTCGGATCGGCGCCGTCGCTCGCCTCGAGCCGCAGCCCGCGCACCTGGCTCTTGCTGTTCACGGCGAAGTCTTTCGCGGCGTAGAACTCAGCCACTTCGCGCACCGCTGCCGGATCCGGCACCAGTTCGATCCCGAGCGCCCGCGCGATGTCCTGCCCGTGCACGATCACCTCGCCGAGCCAGGCGGCGTAGTCCTTCGTTGGTGCCACAGTCAACGTGAGAGATGCACGCAGCTGATCCAGCGTCTCAACGGGTGTCTCCCCCAGCCGTTCAGCGAGCCTGCGCGCGTTGTGACGCCCCGGGTCAAACCCGGCCAACACGATGCTCCGCACCCAAGCCGCTGTGCCCGTGTGAGCCGCTGCGGTGAGGTGTGCAGTGACCTGCTCCACGTTCCACTCCGCGCAGAGCGATCTCGCAGCCCACTGCTCCGGGGTGAGCCGCTCAAGCATAGCGACCACTCGCGCACGCTCGGCGTGGATCAGCTCCCAGTACGCGGCTGGTGTGAGAGTCACGAGGTGCCTCCAGGTGAGTGGTCGATGTGCTGTGGGAGAGCCTACGCGATCCCCTTCGCTACACCCGTGAGCCCCCGGTATCTCAGCGCACGGTACTCGAGTATCACCCGCTCGATACCGGGGGTGGACGCGCCACACCCCGGTGCCGCCGTAGCTTTGAAGTATCAGGACGGGGACGAACCCCAGACCCGCCGATCTCTCGAAAGGAGAGCACCATGAACACCACCGCGAGCCTCCCCGAAGTCACTCCCACGCAGAGCGATCAGGGCACCACCGCTTACCCGGACCCCAGCTTCGCACACCCCGCCTACGGCGACTCCGGCTATGCGACCCAGGCGCCGTACACGGTACCAGCAGCTCCTGCCGGTGCCGCAGGTGGCTCCGGAGCCACAGGTGCCGTCGGCCCCGCAGGCACCGCCTCCGCGGCTGGCAAGTCCAGCCCAGAGACCGTGCGTATCTTCGCAATCGTCAGCTTCGTGCTCGGCATCGCTTCGATCGTGAGCGGCTGGACATTCCTCGCTCCGATCGCGGGCCTCGTCTTCGGCATCATCGCACTGCGTCGCCACACCACCGAGCGCACCCTGGCGCTGTGGGGCGTGTGGCTGAACGGCATCATGCTCGCCTTCACCGCGATCGGCATGCTCATCGGTGTCACGATCCTGGGCGCAGGGCTCCTCGCGATCCCCTTCACCGGGTTCTAAGCCGGCACCGGATCCAGATCCGAGGCATCCGTACCCGCCGCGTCCACATCGCGCGGCGGGTACACCCATGTCACCATGACCACGGAGATGATCATGAGCAGGAACCACGCCACAAGCTTCTGCGGCGAGACCAGCTCCCACCCGCCCGTCTGATGCGGGTACAGCCACGCGCCGGCCCAGGTCCCGATGTTCTCCGCGAACCAGATGAACACCGCGACGCCGACGAACACGAGCAGCACCGGAACACGCAGCGTCACGCGCCACACGCGGAAGTGCATGATCGTGCGCCCCCACAGCAGCAGCACGACGACAATCAGCGCCCAGCGCAGATCCACGATGAAGTGGTGCGCGAAGAAGTTTGCGTAGATCGCGGCAGCCACGATGGTGGTTGCCCAGATCGCCGGATAGCGGGTGAAGCGGAGATGGTGCAGCCGGTACACGCGCACCATGTACGAGCCCACCGCGGCGTACATGAACCCGCTAAACAGGGGAACCGCACCAATGTGCAGGAAGCCCTCCGCCTCATACGACCAGGAACCCACGTCGGTCTTGAACACTTCCATCGCGGTGCCAGCGATGTGGAACAGCAGAATCACCCACAACTCTCGACCGCTTTCGAGCTTGAACGCGAGCATACCGATCTGGATCAGGATCGCGGCAATGGTGAGGGCGTCATTGCGCGCCAGGATCGCGTCGTCCGGGTACCACAGCCGCGCGGCGACGATCGCGACCAGCAGCAACGCGCCGAAGATGCATGCCCACGCTTGTTTCAGCACGAACACGGCGCACTCCACGAGCACGGACCGCACACCCCTGGCCGGCGCGTTGGCGAGCACGCGATGCGCCGCCCGGTCGATTGCCCGCTCGAGCGGGGTCAGGGTGCTCGCGGCGCTGTCGTTCGCTGCGCCAGGTGAATCCATCCACTTACCCTACGACAGCCTTGCTGGGGCTGCGCCCGGGCCTCGGCGACGAGAGAAGGGGTGTTTCACGAGGGAAGGGGGAAAACACGGGAATTTGGCCGTGCTCTCGTGAAACACCCATGCTCTCGTGGCTGCGGGATCGGGGGCCAGGATCGTGGCTGCGGGATCGGGGGCCAGGATCGGGGGTGCAGGATCCGGGGGCAGGCGATGCGCCCAGCCCCAACGTCCCAGCCCCGGCAACACCCCGCGAGCGGCCCCGGAAACGCCACAGGCCCCGGCCACCCACATGGGTGCCCGGGGCCTGGAACCAGGACCGGCTACGCGCGGACGCGCTTCTCGCGAATGCGCATGTTGATCACGATGGGCGTGCCCTCGAAGTTGTAGCGCTCGCGCAGGCGGCGCTGGATGAAGCGGCGGTAGCCGGGATCCAGGAAGCCCGAGGTGAACAGCACGAATGTCGGCGGGCGGTTCTGCACCTGCGTGCCGAACAGGATCTTCGGCTGCTTGCCTCCGCGCAGCGGGTGCGGGTGCTCCTGCACGAGCTCAGCGACGAACGCGTTGAACTTCGCCGTCGGGATACGCGTATCCCACGACTCGAGCGCGCGCTCCAGCGCAGGAACAAGCTTCTCGAGGTGGCGGCCAGTGCGCGCCGAGATGTTGACGCGGGGCGCCCAGTCAACGTGCGCGAGATCCTGTTCGATCTCCCGCTCGAGGTAGCGGCGGCGATCGTCGTCGAGCAGATCCCACTTGTTGAACGCAAGCACGAGCGCGCGGCCCGACTCGAGCACGAGGTCGATGATGCGCAGATCCTGGTCGCTGATCTCCTGCGTCACGTCGATGAGCACGACGGCAACCTCAGCCTTTTCCAGCGCGGCTGCGGTGCGCAGCGATGCGTAGAAGTCAGCGCCCTTCTGCAGGTGCACGCGGCGGCGAATACCGGCGGTGTCCACGAAGGTCCAGACACGGCCTGCGATCTCTACCTGCTCATCCACCGGATCGCGCGTGGTGCCTGCGAGATCGGAGACGACGGCGCGCTCCTCGCCAGCAGCCTTGTTCAGGAGGCTCGACTTGCCCACGTTCGGGCGTCCGAGCAGCGCAACGCGGCGCGGGCCGGTGAGCTTCGGCATCGCGACCGCAGACTCCTCCGGGAGTCCGGCGATCACCTTGTCGAGCAGGTCAGCAACGCCGCGGCCGTGCAGCGCGGAAACCGCGTGCGGCTCGCCAAGACCCAGCGACCAGAGCTGTGCGGCCTCTGGCTCGAGCACCACGTCATCGACCTTGTTGGCAACGAGGAATACGGGCTTGTCGGTGCGGCGCAGCAACTGCACTACGTGCTCATCCGTGGCGGTCGGGCCCACGCGAGAGTCGACGACGAACAGCACGGCATCGCAGAGTTCAATGGCCACCTCAGCCTGCAGCGCAACAGACGCGTCGAGGCCGCGAGCATCGGGTTCCCAGCCGCCCGTGTCGACGAGCGAGAATCGCGTCCCGTTCCACTCCGCCGGGTAGGTCACGCGGTCGCGCGTCACCCCGGGGGTGTCTTCGACGACTGCCTCGCGGCGGCCGAGGATGCGGTTCACCAACGCGGACTTGCCGACGTTCGGGCGTCCCACGATGGCGACGACCGGCAGCGCTTCGGCAGCCGGCTCGGCGAAGCCGAGGAACTCGCCGTCCTCGTTCATGATGACGAGGTCTTCGTCTTCGAGGTCGAAGCCATCGAGGTTCGAGCGCATCGCCCGGAGGCGCTCCTCGTCGGTCACCCCGTCAGTGTCGAGTTCCGGGGTGAACCCCTCGCCCACAATGATCTCGGTGGCGTCGATCGCGGACGCGTCGAACACCTCAGTTTCGTTCGCGTCGGCGCCTGCGGCGCCCTTCGGTTCCGTGCTCATAGTTCGCTCTTCTCTTCTGCAGCGCCCTGCGCCGCTCGTACGATATCGACCACAGCCTGTACAGACTGTTCGAAGTTCAGGTTGCTCGTGTCTACGAGCGTGACCCCCGGTGCGGGGTTCATGAAGTCCACCACGAGGGCGTCCTTCGCGTCGCGCGCTTGCAGATCGGCGAGCACGTGTTCGGGCGTGAGGCCGGGCAGTTCTCCCGCTCGTCTGGCAGCCCGCACCTCGGGCGTCGCGGTGAGTAGGATCCGCACGGGAGCATCGGGAGCAACCACGGTCGTGATGTCGCGGCCCTCGATGACGACTCCGGGCAGCCCCGAGTTTGCGACCGCGTTTCGGAACATCCGGTTTAGGCGTTCCCGCACCACGGGGAGCTTCGACACGCGGCTCACCTGGCCGCTGATCGCGTTGTCGCGGATCTCAGCCGTGATGTCGGTCGGCGCGGTGAGCTGCGGCACGGCAGCGCTGAGGCCACCAGTGACGGACACTGTGACGTGCTGTGCGCCGCGCATCGTGATTCGGTATGTCCACGCGTCGAGCAGCGTCTCCATCGCAGCAGTGTCATCGAGATCGAGCCCGATCCGGCGGGCCGTCCAGGCGAGGGCGCGGTACGCAGCTCCCGTGTCCAGGATTCCGAACTCCAGGCGCTCCGCTGCGGCACGCGAGACGCTGGACTTGCCGCTCCCGGCGGGGCCGTCGATCGCAACGAGAATGGGCTCGGGTGCGGCACTCCTGGGGGTCCCCCCGATTTCAGCGTCAATCACAGCGTCCTCCATCCACGTTCGACCAGATCAGTGATCGCCCGCTCCGCCACCTCTGGCAGGACTGCGATTTCCGCAAAACCAATCTGCGCGCCCGGCGAGTGCTCTAGGCGCAAGTCTTCCATGTTAATGCCCAGTTCTCCGAGTTCGGTGAGCAGGAGTCCCAGCTGGCCCGGCGTATCGTCGATCAGCACCGTAATCGTGGTGAATCGCTCGGACGATCCGTGCTTGCCGGGGATCCGACCAACGCCACGATTCCCGGCCGCGAGGAGATCAGCAATCCGCCGTTTCGCCCCGGTTTGCGCGGGATCGCGCAGAGCATCGGCGAACGCTGCGATATCCGCTCCGAAGGCGTCGAGGAGTTCTACCACCGGCTCCCGGTTTGCACCGAGAATCTGCATCCAGAGTTCGGGGTCGCTCGCCGCGATCCGTGTCGTGTCGCGTAAGCCGCCACCGGCGAGGCCGATCGCCTGTTCTGTGGCGGGCACGAGGCGGGCTGCGAGCAGACTCGACACCACCTGCGGCAGGTGCGAGACCAGTCCGACGGAACGGTCGTGCTCCTCCGGGGTCATCTCGATCAGCACGCCGCCCAGGTCGAGTGCGACCCCCTCAACGAGGGTGAGAGCTTCGGCGGGGGTCGCTTCGTCGCGGCAGATCACCCAGGGGCGCGCCACGAAGAGGTCGGCGCGCGCCATGATCGCGCCACCGCGCTCGCGTCCGGCCATGGGGTGCGAACCGACATAGTTTGTGAGGTCGACACCGCGCCTGGTGAGCTCGAGGAGCGGTGCGAGTTTCACGCTCGTCACGTCGGTCACTACTGCGCTCGGGAAGCTCGTGAGGGCGCGCTCGACCGCGTCTGCAGCGACGTCGGGCGGGGTCGCCACGATCACAATCGCGGGTGCTGGATCAGCCGCGGTGCGCACTCGGCCGGCTCCGTAGTCGGCAGCCAGCGCCACTGTGGTGGGTGAGAGATCTTCGAGGGTGACGTCGATGCCGCGCTCACGCAAGCCGAGACCGACACTGGCGCCGAGCAGGCCAGCGCCGATCACGTGGACGGGGCCACGGGTGCGCGCTGCTCGGGCCCCGTCCCCCTTCGGTGCCGCGCTCATCGCTGCCCGCGGCGCTGCTGGCCGCCTCCGAAGTTCCCGCCGCCACGCCTGTCATCACGAGGACCACCGCTGTCCCGCGTGCCGCCACCGGAGTTGCCGCCGCGAGGGCCGCCGCCAGACGTGCTGCCTCCCGCGCGCCCACCGCCGTTGCGTCCAGCTCCGCCAGCGCCTCCGGCTCGGCCAGCGCCACCAGCCCCACCGGATCCGCCAGAGCCTCCGGCTCCGCGTGCCTCGCCGCTCCCACCACGGGTCTCGCCGCCTGAGCCGCGACGTCCGTGCGGATTGCCCTTGGCTGCGATCCCGCGCATGCCCTGCGCGCCCTTGCCATCGCCTGGCCGCCCCGAGGTCACCGGCCGGCGCGAGCCACGCTTGCCACCAGACGTATCGTTCGCGTCGTCTACCGAAGTGGCCGAGAGGAGCGCCCCGCGCTCAGCGGGAGCCAGCTCACGCATCTCGCCCACGCGCAGGGTGCCGAGGTGCAGCGGACCGAACTGACGGCGCACGAGCTCAACGACGGGGTGCCCCACCTCGGCGAGCATCCGGCGCACGATCCGGTTGCGACCGGAGTGCAGCGTGAGCTCAACGAGCGAGTGCGCGCTCCCTGATCCGTCTGGCAGCAGCTTCGCCCTGTCGGCGTGGATCGGGCCGTCCGAGAGTTCGACGCCGTCTTTCAGGCGCTGGATCACCGCGGGGGTGACGCGGCCGCGCACCTTCGCGATGTAGGTTTTCTGCACTCCGAAACTGGGGTGCGCGAGGCGGTGCGCGAGCTCGCCGTCGTTGGTGAGGATCAGCAGCCCGCTCGTGTCCGTGTCAAGCCGACCGACGTTGTAGAGCCGATCTTCCACCTGCTCGGTGAACTCTCGCAGATCGGGACGGCCGTTCTCGTCACTCATCGTGGAGACCACGCCGCGCGGCTTGTTGAGCACGAAGTAGCGTTTCGTGGCGTCGAGCTGCACAACGACGCCATCGACGCGCACCTCATCCGTGGTCGGATCGATGCGGGATCCGAGCTCGCGCTCGGTCTCACCGTTGACCGTGACCCGCCCACTCGTAATCAGCGTCTCACAGGCGCGGCGGGAAGCGATTCCGGCGTGCGCCAGAGCCTTCTGAAGCCGAATCCGGCCGTCGTCCTCGTGCGCTGCTGGCTGGTCGCCGCCGCGTTCGTCGTCCTCGTCGTCCGTGTAGGCGGGGCGATCCGCTGGCCAGCCGAACTCGGCCAGGTCGATCTCGACCTCCTTGCCGTCGACGGAGAACGTCCCGCCGAGGCCCGATTCAGAGCGACTCATGTGCAAACCCTTCTGATGGATCGTCCAGCAAGGGAGCGATCGGTGGCAGCTCGGAAATGTCCCCGATACCGAGGTGTCCAAGCAGTGCGTCTGAGGTGCCGTACAGCGTGGCGGTCGTCTCCGGGTCGTGGCCGACCTCGGTGATCAGTCCGCGCGCGAGCAGCGTGCGGACCACGGAGTCAACGTTGACGGCACGGATGGAGGCGATCGCACCGCGCGCAATCGGCTGGCGGTAGGCGATCACGGCGAGTGTCTCAAGTGCGGCCTGCGAGAGCCGCGCCGGGCTCTGCTGGTGCACGAAATCTGCGATCAGTGGGTCCAGGCTCTCACGGACGTAGAACCGGTACCCACCAGCGACCTCGCGCAGCTCAAAGCCGCGGGCTGCGCCTGCACCAGAACCTGCGCCGGATCCGGATCCCGATCCCGATCCGGATCCCGATCCGGCGCTCGATCCGCCGCTGGAATCTGCGTCTGCGCCCACACCATCAAACTCTGCGGCGAGCGCCACAAGTGCCGCCCGAACCTCGCGCACCGGGCGATCAGTGGCGGTTGCGAGGGCCACTGCGCTCAGCGGCTCGTCTGCAACGATGAGCAGTGCCTCGAGCTGCTGCGTGAGCGTGTGCGCCGCGCGGACGGCGGCGAGATCGTCGCTCACGCTCCCCTGCGTTTCCTGGGGAGTCTCCGACCGCTGCTCCGACGAGCTGGACGGAGCATGCTCGGACCCATCGATGTGGTCGCCGCCGTCATCGTGGTCGCGGCTGTCATCGCGGTCGGGTGCGCTCGCTTGATCAGTCATAGTCATTCCCCAGTGTTGCGAGTTCATCGTCGGACCAGCTCTCGCCCGTCCACTGCACGAGCAACTCGCCGAGCGGCTCTGCCTGCTCGAAGGTGACTGCAGCGCGACGGTAGAGCTCAAGGATTGCGAGGAAGCGGGCGACGACCACACCGGGTTCTGTCACCCCCGCAATGAGTTCGCGGAAGCTCCGTGCGCCGCCCGAGCGAAGGGAAGAGACGATTATCGCCGCCTGCTCCCGGATCGAGACCAGCGGAGCGTGGAGGTGATCGAGGCCGATAGTCGGGATCTCGCGCGGGGCGCAGGCGAGAGCGGCGATCGCCGTGAAGTCGGCGAGCGAGAGCGTCCACACGAGTTCTGGCGTGCGCTCGCGGTACTTCGCATCGAGCGGCACGAGCCGCGGATGGCGCGATTCCTCAGCTGCCAGCTGAGTGCGGAACCAGGCGCTCGCCTGTTTGAACGCGCGGTACTGCAGCAGCCGCGCGAACAGGAGGTCGCGCGCCTCGAGCAGCGCGATGTCTTCAGCGTCAACCGCTTCACCCTGCGGCAGGAGGCTCGCGATCTTGAGATCGAGCAGCGTGGCGGCAACGACGAGGAATTCGGAGGCGCGATCGAGTTCAGCGATTCCCTGCCCCTCGAAGGTCGCAAGGTAGGAGATGAACTCGTCAGTGACGAGGCTCAGTGAGACCTCAGTGATATCGAGTTCGTGCTTTCCGACGAGGTTGAGCAGCAGGTCGAACGGCCCGTCGAACACTTCAAGCGAGACGCGGAACTCATCGCCTGCGGTGGATTGTGGCGCGCTCGTGTCTCCGGACGCATCGCGCACGCCCGGCTCCTGGTTCGTGTCGAGCGCTGCCATGTCCGGAATTAGGCGACCGCGCCCCGCTGCACGAGCTCTCGCGCCAGCTTCAGATACGCCTCGGAGGCCGCATTGGCCGGCGCGTAGTCGAGCACCGACTTCGCGGCGATCTGCGCGTCGGGCAGCTTCACGGTGCGACCGATCACGGTGTCGAAGACCTTGTCACCGAAGGTGTCGACGACCCGCTCCAGTACCTCGCGGGCGTGCAGCGTGCGCGGGTCGTACATCGTCGCGAGGATGCCGTCGAGTTCGAGCGCCGGGTTCAGGCGATCCTTCACCTTCTCGACCGTCTCGACAAGCAGAGCGACTCCGCGGAGGGCGAAGTATTCACAGGCCAGCGGGATCAGCACGCCGTGGCTCGCGGTCAGCGCGTTGACGGTGAGGAGGCCGAGGGAGGGCTGGCAATCGACAAGGATCACGTCGTAATCGTCCACGACCTTGCGCAGCACGCCGCCGAGGATCTGCTCGCGAGCGACCTCGGAGACGAGATGAACCTCGGCTGCCGAGAGGTCGATGTTCGCGGGGATCACGTCGAGACCGGGAGTGCCCGTGTGCTGGATCGCCTCGTGCGGATCCTTCACTTTGCCGAGCATCAGGTCGTAGATCGTGACCACGTCGTGCGCTGGCACGCCGAGGCCTGCCGACAGGGCTCCCTGCGGGTCAAAGTCGACGGCGAGGACGCGCCGTCCGTACCTGGCGAGTGCTGCAGCCAGATTGATGGTGCTCGTGGTCTTTCCGACCCCGCCCTTTTGGTTGCACATCGCAATGATTCGCGCCGGTCCGTGACGCTCCAGCTTTGCGGGCGCAGGGATGATGCGCTCTGGCCGACCGGTCGGTCCCAGATCGACCTGTTTCTTCGCCATTCCCTGACCCTCCTCTCGCGTGGCTCGCTAACGCTCCATCCTATCGTGGACGCGCACGCCTCTCTGGCCGCAGCGCGAGCCGCCCTCGCCCGGTGCGGGATCGAAGCGAGCGACATCGAGGGTTCAAGGTGAGTGGAGGACCGAATTTCTGTGGGCTCGACGGGAGTAGCGCCCGGGCTACAACGGCACGCACACCGAGGTGCCGGGAAACAGCGGCGCCGAAGCCCAGAAGACGGATCGATGGCGAACTGGGGAAAGAGAGATCCGGGAGACCGCCAAGCCGCCAAGCCGCCAAGCCGCCAACGCTAGCGAGCGCGCGGGTGCGCGAGCAGATAGTGCTCGCGCAGCGTATCCGCTGTCACCTGCGTATAGATCTGGGTGGTCGTCACCGAAGAGTGCCCCAGAAGCTCCTGCACAGTGCGCACATCGGCCCCACCGGAGAGCAGGTGGGTCGCGAACGAGTGCCGCAGGGTGTGCGGCGACACTTCCGCGGTGATCCCCGCCCGCTCAGCAGCTGCCCGAATCACCAGCCACGCACTCTGCCGCGAAAGCCTGCCCCCGCGCGGGCCGAGAAACAGTGCGGGAGTGCCAGATCCGGCGGCTGCCATCTGGGGTCGGGCCCGCACGAGGTATGCGGCGAGCGCTCGCCCGGCGTAGCTGCCGTATGGCACGATCCGCTGCTTTGATCCCTTGCCCGTCACTTGCAGGAAGCCGCCTGAGCTGAGGGACCCCTCCGGGTCCACCCAGGCCTCGCCCAGCCCGGCACCGGCGAGCAGGTCATCGAGATCGAGCGCGGTGACCTCGCTGATGCGCGCACCGCTCGCGTAGAGCAGCTCAAGGAGAGCGCGATCGCGCAGCGCGACCGCGTCGTCGGAGCCGGCGCTCCCAGCACCCGCAGAGTCCCCAGCAGCATCGCCTCCGACGGCAGCCGCAGAGCCGCCAGCAGCGGCGAGCAGCGCCTCGACCTCTTCGACTGCAAGCGCCTTCGGCAGTCGCAGCGCCCGCTTCGGTGTACGCACACCGCTCCCGGCGTGCGTTTCGAGCAGCCCCTCTTCAAACAGAAAGCGGTGCATACCGCGCACCGTCGACAGCCTGCGCGTGATCGAGGCTGGTGCCAACGGGTGCGCCGGATCTCCCAGATCCACCACGTAGCCGGAGAGGGTTTCGGGAGTGACCTCCGCAAGGTCAGTGATCCCGTGCTCGTCAAGCCACGCGGCATACGCCACAAGATCGCGGCGGTACGCTGCCTGGCTGTTCTCGGACAGCCCGAGCTCCAGCGCGACGTGGCGCAGGAACCGCTGCGTCCCCAGTGCCACGCTCACACCCATCAGGAGGAGCGCTCTCCCCGGGCGGCTTCACGTGCCGTCCACTGCAGTTCCGGATCCCGCAGCGTCGACCAGCCGCTCGCCCGAGCGGCGGCCGCTGCCAGCACGGCACTTGCGGTCACGGCGTTCTGGATCCGCCCGTCGAGTGCCGCTGCGACCGCATCCTCGAGCGGCACCCAGCGCGGCACGAGTTCAGCCTCTTCCTCTGAGCGCACGAAATCGTGGGTCACCTCGTGGACGTCGCGCGCGAGGAAAATCCGCATCGCCTCACTGGTGCCTCCCGGCGAGAGGAAGAGATCCAGCAGAATCCCCCACGATTCGGCGCGGAGGTCGGCTTCCTCTGCGAGCTCTCGCTGTGCTCCGGCCAGCCCGGATTCGCCCGGCATATCCATGAGGCCGGCGGGAATCTCCCAGTCGCGATGGCCGATCGCGTGCCGGTACTGCTGAATGAGCAGCACGCGATCCTCAGCGTCGAGCGCGAGGACGGCGACGGCACCAGGGTGATCGAGGTAGTCGCGCACGAGCTCGGTGCCGCCGAACTGGAATCGCTCGCGGCGCACGTCCCAGACGTGCCCGCGCACGAGCAGCTCGCTGTCGAGCACGACCACGTCGGCCGGCTCGTCAGCGAGCTGCTCGTTGCCCGCAGTGGGCTCGCTACTCACCGCTGGCGACCTCAGCATCGCCATCGAACAGGCGTGCGGCGTCCCGGCGCTCGATCGCGGCACCGACGAGGCCCGCGAACAGAGGATGCGGAGTGCCGGGGCGCGAGCGCAACTCGGGATGCGCCTGCGTCGCGATATAGAACGGATGCTGGTCGGCCGGCAATTCGACGTACTCGACAAGCTCGCCGTCGGGGCTCGTGCCGGAGAACGACAGTCCGGACTGGGCGATCTGCTCGCGGTAGCGGTTGTTCACCTCGTAGCGGTGGCGGTGACGCTCGGTCGCCGTCGGAGCTCCGTAGAGCTTGGCTGCAAGGGAGCCTTCAGCGAGCGCAGCCTCATACAGGCCCAGACGCATGGTGCCTCCCAGGTCGCCACCATCGATAATGTCGACCTGCTCAGCCATCGTCGCGATCACTGGAACCGGTGTCTCCGGATCGAACTCAGTAGACGAAGCGCCTTCGAGGCCCGTCACGTTGCGCGCATACTCGATCACCATGCACTGCAGTCCGAGGCACAGGCCGAGCGTGGGGATGCCGTTCTCGCGGGCGAAGCGGAGTGCGCCGAGTTTGCCCTCGATGCCGCGGATCCCGAACCCGCCGGGAACGCAGATGCCGTCGACGTCGCCGAGCGCCTCACGTGCGCCCTCCGCCGTCTCACAGTTGTCCGAGGGCACCCAGCGCAGGTTCACCTTGGTGGAGTGTGCGAAGCCTCCGGCCCGCAGCGCTTCCGTGACTGAGAGGTACGCATCGGGAAGATCAATGTACTTGCCGACGAGCGCGAGAGTGACCTCGCCCTTCGGGTTGTGCACGGCGTCGAGCACCGGCTGCCACCCCGTCCAATCGACATCGGTCGCGCGCTCCGAGAGCCCCAGCGACTTAACGATGATCGAGTCGAGCTCCTGGTCGTTCAGCAGCGTAGGCAGGTCGTAGATGCTCGGCACGTCGATCGCGTTGATCACAGCGCGCTCTTCGACGTCGCACATGAGCGCGATCTTGCGGAGGTTGTCCTCGGTCACGGGGCGGTCGCTGCGGAGCACGAGCGCGTCCGGCTGGATTCCGATCGAGCGCAGCGCGGCAACGGAGTGCTGCGTCGGTTTCGTCTTCTGCTCCCCCGAGGCGCCCATGAAGGGCACGAGTGAGACGTGCACGAAGAACACGTTGCCTCGGCCGAGCTCGTGCCGCACCTGGCGTGCCGACTCAAGGAAGGGCTGCGATTCGATGTCGCCTACTGTGCCGCCGACCTCGGTGATGATCACGTCGGGCTGAGGCACCTCGTTCGACTGCAGGCGCATCCGGCGCTTGATCTCGTTCGTGATGTGCGGGATCACCTGGACCGTGTCCCCGAGGTATTCGCCGCGGCGCTCCTTGGCGATGACCTGCTGGTAGATCTGCCCCGTCGTGACGTTGGCCGCCTGCGACAGGTTGATCCCGAGGAATCGCTCGTAGTGTCCGATATCAAGATCGGTCTCTGCCCCGTCATCCGTCACGAACACTTCGCCGTGCTGGAACGGGTTCATCGTGCCCGGATCCACATTCAGATACGGGTCAAGCTTCTGCATGACGACGTGGAGCCCACGTGCCGTCAGAAGATTGCCGAGGCTTGCTGCCGTCAATCCTTTACCGAGAGAGGAGACGACACCCCCGGTCACAAAGATGTGCTTTGTAGTACGGGCCTGGTCCGTGCGCTGCTCTGTTCCCACGGGCTTTGATCCTATCAGTTGTATCCGGGTGCGGTACGCAGGTTTCGCGGTGAGCTACCGCAGCTCTTGCCGCGGAACCCACACCTGCTTGATGATCATGAGCACCATTGCCGTGACCGGGATGGAGATCAGCGCGCCGAGCAGGCCCAAGAGGGCGCCGCCGGCGAGGGCACCGATCACGACGAGGGCACCAGGCACACTCACCACGCGGTTCATGATGCGTGGCGTGAGCACATACGACTCGATCTGCATGTAGACCAGGTAGTACGCCGCTGCGATGATCGCGGTCATCGGCGAGTCGAACAGCGCGACTGTCGACACCAGCACGGTTGCCACCACAGACCCGATGAGTGGGATCATGGCGAGCAGGAACACTCCGACCGCCACAAGGCCCGCGAACGGTACCCCGACGATCGTCATCATGATGAAGCCGAGCGTGGCGTTGATGAATGCAAGCACCACCATGCCGCTGACGTACCCACCGACGGACTTCGTGACCTGCTCGGTGATATCCATCACCTTCGCACGCCCTGAGCGCGGTACGAGCGTGTAGAAGGCGCGCTTGATTGTGCGCAGCGACGCGAGGAAGTAGAGGGTGAGGATCAGGACGATCAGGCCTGCGGTGAGCCCGTTCGCGATGCCGATACCGGCCTGCCAGACTCCGCCTGCAACCTGCGCCCAGTTCTCCGGCTTGCTGACAAGATCTTGCCCCATTTTGAGCAGGCCGTCGAAGTCAACGAACTTGCCGAAGTTCTCGTTCAGATCAATGAACCACTGCTGGTGCGTAATGTCGCGAAACAGTGTGGGGGCGCTGCGCACGAGCAACGAGATCTGATTCGCGATCATTGGAATCACGACCGCCAGGAGCGCGGCAATCACGACAACAAACCCACCGAATACGACCCCGATGCCGAGCCCGCGACCGAGCCCCTTCCGCTCGAGCCACCGCACCACGGGATCCAGCCCGAGTGCGACGAACAGCGCAGCCACCACGTACATGATGATCGTCGAAAGCTGCTCGATCATCCCGCCGAAGAGCATGGCCACGAGCACACCCAGGGTGACCGTGAAGCCGAGCTGGAACGGGTTGCGCACCACGAATTCACGCTGCTGCGTTTTTGCCCGCTCCTCGTGTGCGTCAAGCGCGGCCTCGCGCGCGTCGCGATACATCTCACGCGTGTCCGCATCCATCTGCTCGATGTCCGCGTGCACCACGGCGGGATGCGAATCAAGGTACTCAGCCTTCGTCGCCGCGTCCGCCCCGAGATCTGGGGTGGTCGTGCCTCCCCGATGCCGCCGTCGTCCGAAGATCTTCACCATGTGTGGAGCGTAGCAGCAGGCCCCTCCCCTGGCGCAAGCACCCGCGCGACGCTGCGGTGGTGCCTGAGCTACGCCTCGCGCAGGGCCAGCAGTTCCGCGGCGTGTTCGAGAGCGCTCTCTGAGTCGCTGAGGCCAGACAGCAGGCGGGCCATCTCCGCGAGCCTCGCCTCGCCGTCGAGCCGCCTGCAGCTCGACTCGGTAAAGCCGCCGGCCGAGTCTTTGACGACCTGGAGGTGATTCCCGGCAAACGCGGCCACCTGCGCCAGGTGGGTCACCACGATGACCTGCGAGGACCGGGCGAGACGGGCGAGACGCCTGCCGATCTCGATCGCCGCTGCGCCGCCGACGCCCGCGTCGACTTCGTCGAACACAAACGTGGGCACGGGATCGACGCCTGCCACGACGACCTCAAGCGCGAGCATCACGCGCGACAGTTCGCCGCCCGACGCGCTCTTCGCGATCGGCCGCGGCGTCGCACCCGGGTGGGGGCTCAGCAGGAGTTGCACTTCGTCACCGCCGGCGTTGCCGAGCGTGTCAAGCGGGGAGACCAGCACCTGGAACTCAGCATCGGGAGTGCGAGCTGCCGCAGCTCAACGGTGACCAGCTCGGAGAGCTTCGCCGCCGCCGCCGTGCGCTGGGCCGTCAACTGATCTGCGAGCGCGCGCTCACTCGCAGTGACGGTGTCCAATTGCGCCGCGAGGTCGACGATCAGGTCGTCATCACCTTCAAGCTCGGTGAGCCTCGCCGCACTGCGTGCTGAGTACTCGATCACCGCAGCGGCGTCGACCCCGTACAGCCGGAAGAGTGCGTTCAGCGCCGCAAGACGCTCATTGGCTCGCGCCAGTTCGCCCGGCCCCTCGACGTCGAGATCGTCGACGTAGGCCGCGAGTTCCTTCCCGGAGTCGGCGATCTGGAAGCTCACACCGCGCAGAGTCTCGAGCACCGATCCCAAGCGCTCGTCGTGCGCAGCCACGCGCTCCAGATCTCGGATCGCGGCATCGACGAGACTGCCAGCGTCACGACTCATGGGATCATCGGATTCGGTTGCGAGCGCCTCGTGCGCGGCGACCGTGGCCTCGCGGAGGGCCTCGACGTTGCTCAGTAGGTCAATGCGCGCTGCCAGCTCGGTGTCCTCACCCGGCTGCGGATCGACCTGCGCGATCTCGTCGAGCTCAGCGCGCAGCCTGGCAGCCTCTGCCGCACGCTCATCGCGCGCCGCTGTGAGCTCAGCAACCCGCTCGCCCAGCTCACGCCTGTTCCGGTGCGCCGTGCGGTACTCCGTCAGCGTCGCCTCAATTTCGGCCCCTCCGAAGCGATCGAGGGTGTCGCGCTGCGCCGCCGCTGAGCGCAAGCGGAGTTGCTCAGACTGGCCGTGCACGGCGAAGAGCCGATCTGCGAGCCGCGTGAGACTCCCGACGGGAGCGCTGGCCCCGCCAACACTCGCTCGGCTGCGCCCCTCAGCGCTCACTGTGCGGCTCAGCACCAGCTCGCCGTCCTCAACGTCACCGCCGAGTTCATCCACGATCTCTGCGACGGCAGGATCCGCCGTGTGCACGAGCCCGTTGACGCGCGCCTGGCTTGCTCCGGTGCGCACGGCTCCGGCATCACTGCGCTCGCCCATCAAGAGCCCGAGCGCACTGACGACCATCGTCTTGCCTGCGCCGGTCTCCCCAGTGATCGCGGTGAAGCCGGGGCCGAGCGGCAGGGTCGCGTCGGCGATAACGCCGAGATCCCTGATCCGGAGTTCATCGATCATGCCTGCACCTCGCGTCCGTTGCCGCGCCAACCTGACACGGGAAGATGGAACTTCCGCACGAGCCGATCGGAGAACGGCGCAGCACTCAGCCGGGCGAGCCGCACGGAGAGTGTTGACTGCCGCACCCGAATAATCGATCCAGCTGGCAGTTCAGTCCGCCGTCGCCCATCGCACCACAGCACCCCAGGGCCGACGTTCTGGGGCAGGATCCGAACGCTCAGCACTGAGTCGGTGCCGGTTACGAGCGGCCGGTTGAAGAGTGCGTGTGCCGCGATCGGGACCATCAGCATGGCCTGCACACCGGGCCACACGACCGGACCGCCGGCTGAGAAGGCGTACGCCGTGGATCCCGTCGGCGTTGCAATCACCATGCCGTCGCAGGCAAAGGAGGAGACTGGGAGCCCGTCTACCCCGATCTCGACCTCGAGCATGCGGCGACGCTTCTCGACGCTCGCCTCGTTCAGAGCCCAGGTGTCCGCGATCACCTCGCCATCGCAGGTAGCGCTGACATCGAGGGTCAGTCGCTCCTCCACGGTGTAATCACGGCGCAGCACTCGATCGATCGTCGACGCGAGGTCGAAACTCTCCATCTCGGCAAGGAACCCGACGTGGCCGAGGTTGACTCCGACGATGGGGCACTGCGATCCGCGGAGCAGCTCGGCGGCGCGGAGAATCGTGCCATCGCCTCCGAGCACGATCGCAGCTTCAAGCTGCGTGACCGCAACGTCGACTCCCAGCCGGGCGATCTGCGAGACGTCGAGGTGCGGGGCGAACTCATCGCGATCGTCAGCGTCAAAGACCGTGACGACGCCTGCGGCGTGCAGCGCGGTGACAGCGGCCACAGTTGCGGCGATGGCTTCTTCGCGGTGCGTGTGGGAGACGATGAGAAAGCGGCGAGGGGCCCCGTCTGGCACCGTGGTGGTCATTGCGCTCCCTCCACTCGCCCCGGGAGGTTCCCGGGAGCGGGCTGCGGCACTGCACTGAGCTCCGCGATTCGCCCTTCCCATTCTGTCGGATGGGGATCCGATCCGCGCACAAAGTGTGCCAGGAATTCACGGTTGCCCATGCCTCCCGCAATCGGGGACGGTGCGAGGCCCTGCGCGGTGAAGCCATGCTCAGCCGCCGCACGCAGCACGATCCGGATCGCCTCTGCCCACAGCTCGGGCGAGGTGACCACGCCGTCGCGCACACGTCCGACCTCAAACTGAGGCTTAATCAGCAGCACCAGATGCGCCTCGGTCGCCGCGACGCGCGCAATTGCGGGGAATACAAGCGAGAGCGAGATGAACGAGAGATCGGCTACCACGAGGGTGGGCTGTTCCGGAATCCCCGTATCCGCTGCGAGATTGTCCGCCGTGAGCTCGCGAGCGTTGCGCCCCTCGACGAGGTGCACTCGGGAGTCGGCGCGCAGCTGTGGCGCAAGCTGGTCTCTGCCGACATCAATCGCCTGCACGGCGCGCGCCCCGCGTTCAAGAAGGACCTGGGTAAAGCCGCCCGTGGACGCACCGATATCGAGGGCTGTGGTGCCGTCGACGGGCACCCCAAAGGTGTCGAGCGCGGCGATCAGCTTGTGGGCGGCGCGGCCGACATAGTGGTCATCGCCCGCGACGGTGATCCGAGTGCCGGGCATGACGCGCAGGCCCGGCTTTGTCGCGGGCTTTGCGTCGACCGTCACGCCGCCCGCAGCGATGAGCTCGGTGGCGCGGCTGCGAGAACGGGCAAGTCCGAGCTCGGGGAGCACACGGTCCAGGCGCGTGGGATCCCCGTCCCAGATTGCGGTGGGGTCAGACGCCACCGTGGTCCCCTCGCTGCAGCTCCGCGAGGAGCTCGTCGTGAAGCTGAGCAAATCCTTCGGCGCGCTGCGGGAGTGGCTGCGCTTCGATGAGATCGATCCGGCTGAGCAGGCTCTCCTCGCCGTGCGCCAGAGGCGCGGCGGAAGCCGCGGGCGACGCCGGACCCTCGGGCGACGCCGGACCCTCGGGCGACGCCGGAGCAGGCGACGACACTGGAGCGACTGGAGCGGCTGGAGCGCTCACGGGCGCGCCGGGACGCGGCCCGGGTCGCACTGCGCCCGATCCGGATCCCCCACCGTTTGCTTCGAAGTCGCTCATGTCACCAGCCTAGCGTTCACCCCTGACGCGGCCGAGATCCTGCCCGCGCAAGCCCCGGCGCCCGCGTGCTGGCTTCGGGAGCCCGCGCGGGCCCCGCACAATCATCGATGGGTCGCCGGTGCTCGCGCCTCACGGCGTGCAGCACTCATCGAAGAGCCGTCGTTGCACAGGGGCGCCTGGGCGCGATCTTTAGACCCAGTGATCTTCGTAGAGGATTTCTGGGACGCGGAGGCCGTAGATTGCCAGGCCAGAGTTCCAGATCGCCGCGCAGCCTGCGCGCAGCAGATTGATCCGCGAATCCCCCTCGGCATCGATGCGCACGACATGGCCGTCCATGCCCACCCGAGCGGAGCCGACCTGCATACTCCCGTCCTTGCGCTGCACCGTTTCAGGGTACGGCTCATGGAGCTCCGCGAGCGTTGCGACAATGTAGTCAGGGTGCATGTCTTTCGACGCCGCGACGAGCTGCTTGGGGCGGTCCACTCCTGTGAGCACGTGCAGTGAGGGAATCCCGGCCGCGCGGGCCCCCTTCATATCGGTGTCCAGCCGATCGCCGATCATGAGAGCGTTGCGCGTACCGAAACGCTCAAACGCCGCCTCGAAGATCGGTGTCTCCGGCTTGCCCGCGAACACGGGGAGCCGCTGCACCGCGGTATGGACGGCCGAGACGAGGGTGCCGTTGCCCGGCGCGAGGCCACGTGCAACGGGGATCGTCCAGTCCGTGTTCGTCGCAATCCAGGGCAGCGGATCGCGTCCCGGCTGCTCGGCGAGCGCAAAAGCCGCCTCGGCCAGATGCACCCAGCCCACCTCAGGCGCGAAGCCCTGCAACACGGCGTCAGGCTGGTCGTCTGCGCTGCGTGTCACGCGATAGCCGGCCTTGGCCAGCTCATCAGTGAGGCCCTCGCCTCCGATGACGAATACGAGCGCTCCGGGTGCCACGGTTTCACGCAATAGAGCGACCGCTGCTTGAGGGGAGGTCACCACGTCGTCAGGCGCGGCATTCAGGCCCAGTTCACGCAAGTGCCCAGCGACCGCGGCATCGGTCCGTGAAGCGTTGTTCGTGATGTAGCCCAGACGGGTGTGCTCACCGGCTCGATTCAGCTCAGCCACAGCGCCCGGGATCGCCCCGGGGCCGCGGTAGACCACACCGTCGAGGTCCGCGAGCAACAGCTCACGGCCCTCAATCGGTGCGGCCCCCAGCGGAGCGGCTTTGCGTCCGAACAGGCTCACTCGGACTTCTCCTCCGCCTCCGCGGGACCGTCAGTGATCCCGGCTTCGGCGAGCAACTCGTCGACCTCGTCCTCGATCGAGATCTCTGCTGTTGTCGCAGCAGCGAGCTCGGCCTCCGTAGCTGCCGGAGCTGCTTCCGCTTCTACAGCCTCTGGCTCTGCAGCCGCTACGTTCTCAGACTCTGCAGCCGCTAGCTCACTCACGCTTGCAGCTTCTCCAGGCACATCCTCGGGTGCGGATTCCAGATCAGCTGCGGGGGCTTCTTCGACCTCCTCCGCAGGAGCCAATTCAGTCTCGAGAGCCTGGGCGGTGTCAGCCTCATCAGCCTCATCAGCCTCATCAGCCTCATCAGCCTCAGATTCAGTGTCCGCGATGTCGTCCGAGTGCTCAGCAGTGTCCGGGCTGTAACCGGATTCCTGCTCGTACTCTTCCTCGATTTCGAAGACCTCAAGCTCGTCCTGTCCACCCGCGTGTTCGGCGAGGGCAGCGAACGCACGATCCGCGTGCTGGTTCCACTTGGCGGCCTCGGACTCACGCCCCAGATCTTCAAGCACAGCCGCGTAGGCCGAGAACAGTGCGGGGCTCCAGGAGAACGCCTTATTCGGGTTCAGCTCGGGGATCTCAAGTTCGAAGAGCGCCTGCTGGGTCTGGCCCAGGTCAAGGCGGGCGCCGGACATGGCGATCGCCAAGTGCACACGCTGATCAGTATCGAGCGTCTTCGAGTCGACTTCAAGACCGGTCTCGATGGCCTTCTCCGGACGGCCGAGGCCGCGCTCGCAGTCGACCATGAGTGCAACGTGTCCGTCGAGTCCGCTGAGTCGCCGGTAGGTGCGCAGCTCACGCAGGGCGAGGGCAAAGTCGCCCGTACGGTATGCAGTGATCGCGAGCGTCTCGCGGGCAACCGGGATCCTGCCTGCGCGACGGCTTGCGGAAACGGCGTGCTGGTGTGCAAGCTCGGGATCGTCGTCGATGAGGAAGGCGACCATCGCCAGGTGTCGCGACACGCGCTCCTGGACCTCGGGCTGCAGCGTCTTCAGCTCATTGCGAGCCGAGGGGTGCAGATCGCGCGGATCAACCTCGTCCGGGATGATCGGGTCGTCGTGCTCAGCACGGACGGGACGCAGTTCGTGCTGCAGGCGCTCAGCTTCCGTAAATTCACGGTCGCTTCCGCCGCGGTCACTCCGCCCGCCGCCACGGGTACCGCCACGGCCGTAGCTCTGGCCACCCTCACGGTTGCCACTCTCGCGACGGTCGCCGCCTCGATCGCCTCGATCATCGCGACGAGCAGGGCGTGAATCTCCCCGATCGTCACGACGCTGTGGACGCGATTCTCCCTGATGATCCCGGTTGCCGTACGACGGCTTCCCGCCACGGTCATCGCGCTGGGGACGACGGTCATCGCCGCCACGGTATCCACCGCGGTCGCCACCACGATCGTCACGATTGCCGTAGGAGGGCCTGCCGCCGCGGTCGTCGCGGTTGCCGTACGACGGCTTCCCACCACGGTCATCACGCTGCGGACGACGGTCATCGCCGCCACGGAATCCACCGCGGTCACCACCACGATCGTCACGGTTGCCATAGGAAGGCTTCCCACCGCGGTCGTCGCGGTTGCCGCCGAAGGACGGCCGGCCTCCACGATCATCGCGGTTGCCGTACGACGGCCTCCCACCACGGTCGTCACGCTGCGGACGACGGTCATCGCCACCACGGAATCCACCGCGGTCACCACCACGATCGTCACGGTTGCCATAGGACGGCTTCCCGCCACGGTCGTCACGGTTCCCATACGACGGCCGACCGCCACGGTCGTCGCGGTTGCCGTAAGACGGCCTCCCACCGCGGTCGTCACGCTGCGGACGACGGTCATCGCCACCACGGTATCCACCGCGCTCGCCACCCCGCTCGTCACGGTTGCCGTAAGACGGCCCCCACCACGGTCGTCACGCTGCGGACGACGATCATCGCCACCACGGTATCCACCGCGCTCGCCACCCCGATCGTCACGGTTGCCGTACGACGGCTTCCCACCGCGGTCGTCGCGCTGCGGACGACGGTCATCGCCACCACGGTATCCACCGCGGTCGCCACCACGATCGTCACGGTTGCCGTACGACGGCTTCCCACCGCGGTCGTCGCGCTGGGGACGACGGTCATCGCCGCCGCGGTATCCACCGCGGTCGCCACCCCGGTCATCACGGTTGCCGCCGAAGGACGGCCGGCCGCCACGATCGTCGCGCTGGGGACGACGGTCATCGCCGCCGCGGTATCCACCGCGCTCGCCACCACGGTCGTCACGGTTGCCGTAAGGCGGCTTCCCACCGCGGTCGTCGCGCTGCGGACGACGGTCATCGCCACCACGGAACGGCGGGCGTCCACCACGGTCGTCCCGTCCACTCTGAGCAGGGCGGCGGTCTCCACCGTCGTTCCCGCGGTAGCCGCTCTCGCGGCGGTCAGGTCCCCGTCACGGCGCTGCTGCGGCCGTCCGGAGTCGGAGCGTCCGGAGCGGTCGTCCTGGCGTCCACGCGGGCCATCAGTGCGGTCCCCGCGGTACGGTGAACCCTCACGGCGCTTGCTGGGGGCGCCGTCGTCCGGGCGCTCTCGTCGATCCCGATCGTTCATAATGGTGCCTCCAGCTGCGCGCTATTGAGATAAAAAATGTCGTGAAATGAGTCGAGGGTCGCATCCAAGGATAACCATCACTGGTTGTCCCTGGATACGACCCTCGATAAAAGGTGTCCGGCGGTGTCCTACTCTCCCACACCCTCCCGAGTGCAGTACCATCGGCGCAGTCAGTCTTAGCTTCCGGGTTCGGAATGTGACCGGGCGTTTCCCTGACGCTATAGCCGCCGTAACTCTATCAACTTGTCAACCACACCACCCCCACGAACGGTTCAACCGCCCATCAGGGAAAGTGTGTGGCCGCCCGTTGGGAACCACAAAGTGGACGCGAATACATCGTTACTGAAGAACTCATGCCCCCACACAATAGTGGGGATGAAATCAAGTCGTCGGCTTATTAGTACCAGTCAGCTCCACACCTTACAGTGCTTCCACATCTGGCCTATCAACCCAGTCATCTACTGGGAGCCTCACACACTCAAAGGTGTAAGGAGATCTCATCTCGAGGCCGGCTTCCCGCTTAGATGCTTTCAGCGGTTATCCATCCCGAACGTAGCCAACCAGCCATGCCCTTGGCAGAACAACTGGCACACCAGAGGTCCGTCCAACCCGGTCCTCTCGTACTAGGGTCAGATCCTCTCAAATCTCCAACGCGCGCAGAGGATAGGGACCGAACTGTCTCACGACGTTCTAAACCCAGCTCGCGTACCGCTTTAATGGGCGAACAGCCCAACCCTTGGGACCAACTCCAGCCCCAGGATGCGACGAGCCGACATCGAGGTGCCAAACCATGCCGTCGATATGGACTCTTGGGCAAGATCAGCCTGTTATCCCCGAGGTACCTTTTATCCGTTGAGCGACAGCGCTTCCACAAGCCACTGCCGGATCACTAGTCCCGACTTTCGTCCCTGCTCGACCTGTCAGTCTCACAGTCAAGCTCCCTTGTGCACTTACACTCGCCACCTGATTGCCAACCAGGTTGAGGGAACCTTTGGGCGCCTCCGTTACTTTTTAGGAGGCAACCGCCCCAGTTAAACTACCCACCAGGCACTGTCCTAAAACCCGATCAGGGTTCGTAGTTAGATATCCAATATGACCAGAGTGGTATTTCAACAACGACTCCACGAACACTAGCGTGCCCGCTTCACAGTCTCCCACCTATCCTACACAAGCCACACCGAACACCAATACCAAGCTGTAGTAAAGGTCACGGGGTCTTTCCGTCCTTCTGCGCGTAACGAGCATCTTTACTCGTACTGCAATTTCGCCGAGTTCACGGTGGAGACAGCTGGGAAGTCGTTACGCCATTCGTGCAGGTCGGAACTTACCCGACAAGGAATTTCGCTACCTTAGGATGGTTATAGTTACCACCGCCGTTTACTGGGGCTTAAATTCAAAGCTTCGACCCAAAGGTCTAACCTCTCCTCTTAACCTTCCAGCACCGGGCAGGCGTCAGTCCGTATACGTCCACTTGCGTGTTAGCACGGACCTGTGTTTTTAGTAAACAGTCGCTTCCCACTGGTCTCTGCGGCCACCACACCCTTTCCGGAGTAAATCCGTATAAGTGGATGGCCCCCTTCTCCCGAAGTTACGGGGGCATTTTGCCGAGTTCCTTCACCATGATTATCTCGATCTCCTGAGTATTCTCTACCTGACCACCTGAGTCGGTTTGGGGTACGGGCAACAGCAAACCTCACGTCGATGCTTTTCTTGGCAGCATAGGATCACCTGCTTCCCCATACGGGTCCGCGTCGTGTCTCAGCCTTCACGAGGAACGGATTTGCCTATCCCTCAGCCTACGCACTTACACCGGGACAACCATCGCCCGGCACAGGCTACCTTCCTGCGTCACACCTCACGCTCACCACCCCAGTTCGGGTTCGCAGCCGCCACAAACCATCACCCGAAGGATCCAGTCAGCTTTGGATTGCTTAGCACTACTAGTTAGGTCTTTGACGGTTTACCGCCGGTACGGGAATATCAACCCGTTGTCCATCGACTACGCCTGTCGGCCTCGCCTTAGGTCCCGACTTACCCAGGGAAGATTAGCTTGACCCTGGAACCCTTGGTCTTCCGGAGGACGGGTTTCTCACCCGTCTTTCGCTACTCATGCCTGCATTCTCACTCGTGTGGCATCCACGGCTGGTTCACACCGCCGCTTCACTCGCCACACGACGCTCTCCTACCCATCCATACGGCTGGACCACGAAGGCCTACCTGTTATATGAATGCCACAACTTCGGTGGCGTGCTTGAGCCCCGTTACATTGTCGGCGCGGAATCACTTGACCAGTGAGCTATTACGCACTCTTTCAAGGGTGGCTGCTTCTAAGCCAACCTCCTGGTTGTCACAGCAACTCCACATCCTTTTCCACTTAGCACGCGCTTTGGGACCTTAGTTGGTGATCTGGGTTGTTTCCCTCTCGACTATGAAGCTTATCCCCCACAGTCTCACTGCTGCGCTCTCACTTACCGGCATTCGGAGTTTAGCTGACGTCAGTAACCTTGTAGGGCCCATCGGCCATCCAGTAGCTCTACCTCCGGCAAGAAACACGCAACGCTGCACCTAAATGCATTTCGGAGAGAACCAGCTATCACGAAGTTTGATTGGCCTTTCACCCCTATCCACAGCTCATCCCCTCAGTTTTCAACCTAAGTGGGTTCGGTCCTCCACGCGCTCTTACACGCGCTTCAACCTGGCCATGGATAGATCACTTCGCTTCGGGTCTAGGACATGCGACTGAATCGCCCTATTCAGACTCGCTTTCGCTACGGCTTCCCCACACGGGTTAACCTCGCCACATATCGCTAACTCGCAGGCTCATTCTTCAAAGGCACGCCGTCACACCTACAAGGGTGCTCCGACGGATTGTAAGCAAACGGTTTCAGGTACTATTTCACTCCCCTCCCGGGGTACTTTTCACCTTTCCCTCACGGTACTAGTCCGCTATCGGTCATCTGGAAGTATTTAGGCTTATCAGGTGGTCCTGACTGATTCACACGGGATTTCTCGGGCCCCGTGCTACTTGGGATACACACCACGCGGTAAAACCATTTCGGATACGGGACTCTCACCCACTCCGGTCCGCCGTTCCAAGCGGTTCTCCTATAGCTTCACTCTCACGTTCGAGGCTCAGCAGCGCCTCACGGTATGTCCCGCAACCCCGACTATGCAACCCCTGCCAGGTATCACACATAATCGGTTTAGCCTCATCCGGGTTCGCTCGCCACTACTACCGGAATCACTGTTGTTTTCTCTTCCTGTGGGTACTGAGATGTTTCACTTCCCCACGTTCCCTCTACCCGCCCTATATATTCAGGCGGGAGTCACCAGGTACGCACGCGCCCTGGCGGGGTTTCCCCATTCGGAAATCCTCGAATCACAGCCCGTTTATCGGCTCCCCGAGGCTTATCGCAGATTACTACGTCCTTCTTCGGCTCCAGATGCCAAGGCATCCACCGTTTGCTCTTATAAACTTGAAATCACATAAGTATTCAGAAACACACACCACCACAACCAGTCCCGAAAGACCAATCACAGTCATGTGTGACCAATGAAATTATTAGTATCAATAACACCCCAAAAAAGGGATGTTATAAGATGCTCGCGTCCACTGTGTAGTTCTCAACGTACGGTCGATCTCCCAAACGAGAACAACACGTTCCCCGCCCAAGAGTCAGAAGGCAGTCCACCCAAACACCCAAAAGATGCTCAAGCCGGCTGGTCCTTCAGGACCCAATAGTATGCACTCTAGAAACCATCATCCACAACACCATTTCTTTCCAACCGTCACCGGCGTACTCAAAACACTGCCACAAACAACAATCCACGTTGTCAAATGTTCCACCCATGAGCAGACTGCATCACACATTCGGTGATGAACAATCCATTCTGCACACCCAAAGGGTGTGAGTGCTCCTTAGAAAGGAGGTGATCCAGCCGCACCTTCCGGTACGGCTACCTTGTTACGACTTAGTCCTAATCACCAGTCCCACCTTCGACGGCTCCCTCCACAAGGGTTAGGCCACCGGCTTCGGGTGTTACCGACTTTCATGACTTGACGGGCGGTGTGTACAAGGCCCGGGAACGTATTCACCGCAGCGTTGCTGATCTGCGATTACTAGCGACTCCGACTTCATGGGGTCGAGTTGCAGACCCCAATCCGAACTGAGACCGACTTTTTGGGATTCGCTCCACCTCGCGGTATCGCAGCCCATTGTATCGGCCATTGTAGCATGCGTGAAGCCCAAGACATAAGGGGCATGATGATTTGACGTCATCCCCACCTTCCTCCGTGTTGACCACGGCAGTATCCCATGAGTTCCCACCATAACGTGCTGGCAACATAGGACGAGGGTTGCGCTCGTTGCCGGACTTAACCGAACATCTCACGACACGAGCTGACGACAACCATGCACCACCTGTTTACGAGTGTCCAAAGAGTTGACGATCTCTCGCCCGTTCTCGTATATGTCAAGCCTTGGTAAGGTTCTTCGCGTTGCATCGAATTAATCCGCATGCTCCGCCGCTTGTGCGGGCCCCCGTCAATTCCTTTGAGTTTTAGCCTTGCGGCCGTACTCCCCAGGCGGGGAACTTAATGCGTTAGCTACGACACAGAACCCGTGGAACAGGCCCTACATCTAGTTCCCAACGTTTACGGCATGGACTACCAGGGTATCTAATCCTGTTCGCTCCCCATGCTTTCGCTCCTCAGCGTCAGTTACGGCCCAGAGATCTGCCTTCGCCATCGGTGTTCCTCCTGATATCTGCGCATTCCACCGCTACACCAGGAATTCCAATCTCCCCTACCGCACTCTAGCTTGCCCGTACCCACTGCAGGCCCGAGGTTGAGCCTCGGGTTTTCACAGCAGACGCGACAAGCCGCCTACGAGCTCTTTACGCCCAATAATTCCGGACAACGCTTGCACCCTACGTATTACCGCGGCTGCTGGCACGTAGTTAGCCGGTGCTTTTTCTGCAGGTACCGTCACTTTCGCTTCTTCCCTACTAAAAGAGGTTTACAACCCGAAGGCCGTCATCCCTCACGCGGCGTTGCTGCATCAGGCTTGCGCCCATTGTGCAATATTCCCCACTGCTGCCTCCCGTAGGAGTCTGGGCCGTGTCTCAGTCCCAGTGTGGCCGGTCACCCTCTCAGGCCGGCTACCCGTCGTCGCCTTGGTGAGCCACTACCTCACCAACAAGCTGATAGGCCGCGAGCCCATCCTTCACCGATAAATCTTTCCACCCACACACCATGCGGTGATGGGTCATATCCAGTATTAGACACCGTTTCCAGTGCGTATCCCAGAGTGAAGGGCAGGTTGCTCACGTGTTACTCACCCGTTCGCCACTCTTCCACCTAGCAAGCTAGGCTTCATCGTTCGACTTGCATGTGTTAAGCACGCCGCCAGCGTTCGTCCTGAGCCAGGATCAAACTCTCCGTAAAAATTACATGCCCACAAGCAGCGGAATAAGCCACCCATGAACGAGTTCAACCTGACAAAACGAACATCATTACTGACGTTCATATAATTTGTCCAAAAGGAATCGCCATCAACCAAGAAAACTTGGCGACGGGATAAAATTGGCACTTGACAATAAAGTGCACACTATTGAGTTCTCAAAGACCAGACACCACCCGTCAGAACCCTCACGGCCCTTCCGAACGGCAACCTGTCTAGCTTAGCACAAGAAACTTGCGCTGCTCGCATTCCTATAAGCCGGACCGCTCAGCTTCTGCCTCGCTGCCCGGCTCCGTTGCGGTGACAAGGGAATAGATTACGTGGATCCACCCCCACCCGCAAACCACACCCACATCTCGGGCGCGCCCCCGCATAAAACCGCCACTTTTCACAAACCACCCACACCACACCACCCACCCCACACCCACCACCCACACCCCAAAACCCACCAAAACACCCCCCACACCCCCACATCCCGGGCGCGCCCACACCCCACAGACCCACACACAACGCAGGAGAGGGCAGGAGACCGGGCAGCGACGGGCAGAACCGGGCAGTGCCGCACAGAGCAACATCGAACCGGGCAGAACAGATCAGGACCGGGCCGCGCCTGGCAGCGCTAGATCCGCCCTGGGCCCGAAGCGCACTCCTCGCGCCCACCGCTGCACGTTCTCAGCGTCCCCGGAGCAGATGCCCGACTTCACACTCGGGCAACCGCGCGGATCGGCGCACCGTCTCCGCCGTGCAGGGCGAGCGGCAGGAGTGAGAGCTCCGCTGACCCCGCGATTTGCGAAAGCCCGCGCAGGTTCTCCACGATTACGCCGCTGCCACCCAACCAGAACTCGTGCACCGGGAGCTCGCTGTGCTCGGACAGATCCGCTGTGGGATCTGGGCTCAGCGCGTCGACCCCAAGCACTCGGGCGCCTCGGGCCCACAGGTGTTCGGCGAGCTCGAGCGCGAGATACGGGTGCCGCAGCATCTCCGCACTGCCGAAGTGTCGATCCCACCCGGTCTGCACGCAGACGATTCGGGGAAGTGTCTCGGGCAGCGTGTCATCGAGCGCAGCAGCATCGATACGCTGCGCAGCCACGGCGTCCGAAACCCGCAGGATCGCGGCTGGGCCGATGAGCCACTCGAGTGGAATCTGATCTACGGTGCGCCCACCCGCGATCACGTGCGACGGCGCGTCGAGGTGCGTGCCTGTGTGAGAGCCGAAATCAAGCCTGGCGACGGCCACCCCGTCGTGCTCCACCGAGAGGGCCGGACGGATCGAGGCTCGCGGGTCCCCCGGGTACACGGCCATGCCGTCCGAGATCGGCTGGCTCAAATCGATGATCTGCATGGCCTCACGCTAGCCCGCTGCTGTCCCCGTTGCCAGCGCAGTGAACGTGCAGCCCCGCTCTTGTAGCGAGGGTCCGAAGCCCCCCGCACGGCCGAGCTCGCAGCTATCCGCCCACGCGCAGCGCGGACGTCGCCTCGGCGCCAGCACGCAGGTGCCCGGTTGGCTCGGCGTCCCGCGCGTCTCGGCGTCCCGCGCGTCTCGGCGTCCCGCGCGTCTCGGAGTCCGAGCCGTTTCACCCCGCGCAGGGTGGTGCGTGGCGGAAACACACAGGTGGTGGTGACGAGGCATTCCCGTCACCACCACCTGAATGTGAAACTAGTCGCGCGCTGCCATTGCCGAGACGAGCTCGTACACGACGTGGCTCGCGGCAACAGCGGTGATCTGTGCGTGGTCGTATGCAGGTGCGACCTCGACGACGTCAGCGCCAACGATGTGCAGATCTGCGAGCCCGCGGATGAGGCGCAGCATCTCTCGGCTCGTGAGGCCACCGGCCTCGGGCGTTCCGGTGCCCGGGGCATGAGCCGGATCGAGCACATCGATGTCGATGGAGATGTAGAGCGGCTTGTCGCCGACGCGCGCACGGATCTTCTCGAGCGCGGCGGGAATTCCGTGCTCCTCGATGAACTCAGAGGTCACGATCTGGAAGCCGAGCATTGCGTCGTCTTCGAGATCCTGCTTGCCGTAGAGCGGCCCACGGGTGCCGCCGTGCATGCTGGCGGTGAGGTCGATGAGGCCTTCTTCCGACGCGCGGCGGAATGGTGTGCCGTGCGTGGTGGGCGCGCCGAAGTAGGTGTCCCAGGTGTCGAGGTGAGCATCGAAGTGGAGCACCGCGACGGGGCCGTGCTTCTTGTTGATGGCGCGCAGCAGCGGAAGGGCGATGGTGTGGTCGCCGCCTACGGTGACAATCTTGTCGACTCGTTCTCCAAGCTCGGTCGCCGCATCCTCAACCTGCTGAACAGCTTCGTCCAGGTTGAAGGGGTTCGCCACGATATCGCCGGCGTCAACCACCTGCTTGACGGAGAAGGGAGAGACATCCTGCGCGGGGTTGTAGGGGCGCAGGAGGCGCGAGGCTTCGCGCACGTGCGAGGGGCCGAAGCGCGCACCGGGTCGGAAGCTCACGCCAGTGTCGAACGGCACGCCGACGATCGCGATGTCTGCTTCGGGCACGTCTTCGATACGAGGCAGCTTGGCGAACGTGGCGATGCCTGCGTAGCGAGGGGTCTTGCTCGCGTCGACGGGCCCCTGGGGGGTGTGTGCAGTCACAGCGGTCCTTTCGGGTCAGCTCTCAAAATGTTTTCTAAGAGTAAACTTGTGAGTTCTACCAGAGAACTTTACTTCACTATATGCTGGACCCGCGATGCGGTCAACGCGGGAAGCGCAGCTCCAGCCGGGTGGCAGCCCCCAGCCACTACCTCAGAAAGGTGAGACAGTGCGAGCGATCCATCTCAGTGCAGGCGACGATCCCGTTCGGATCGGGGCGAAGCTCCGCTCCTCGCGCGTGGCCCAGGGCCTCACCCTCGAGCAACTCGCGCAGGCAGCCGGGCTCACTAAAGGGTTCCTGAGCCGGATCGAGCGCGACGATACGATGCCGAGCGTTCCGACGCTCGTGCAGATCTGCCACGCCCTGTCACTTCCCGTCGGTGCCCTGTTCGAAGAACCCGACGTCCAGCATGTGGCGCTTGTGGACGCTCCCCGCATCAACATGGGCGGGATCGAGGCTGACGAGCGACTGGTCACCCCGCGCTCCGAAGAACGGATGCAAGTCCTGCGCTCCTCAGTTGGCCCGCACGGCTCGGGCGGAGACGCGCTGTACACCGTGAGCTGCGCGGTGGAATCTCTGCACGTGATCTCCGGCGAGGTCACCGTCCGGTTCTCGGGCCGGGATACTCAGCTGGCCGCTGGCGATACGCTCACCTTCCCCGGGCTCACCCCGCACACGTGGGTTGCCGGGGCTGCCGGCGCCGAGATGGTGTGGATTCTCGTGCCGGCAGCCTGGAGCGGATCGAGCTAGCTCGCCGCTCCCGCGGTGTCACCCTCGTCAAACACGATCACGGTGCGTGTGCGCTCGCTGCGGCGCATGGCATCGAACGCCTCGTTCACCTCTTCGAGGGGCACACGCGTACTGATGAGATCGTCGAGCGGGAGTTCACCCGCGAGGTAGGCCTGCGCCACCCGCGGGAAATCCCGGGCCGGCACCAGGCCACCGTAGTTCGAGCCGATCAGCGTTTTGCCGTCGTAGGCGAGCTGCAGCCCGTCGATCCGGAGCTCCTGACCCTCCGGAGGCAGACCGACAAACACCGCGCGCCCACCGGGTCGGATCAGATCAGGCAGCTGCTCCATCGTTGCGACACGACCGATTGCCTCAAACGCCGCGTCTGCTCCCCCGCCGGTCAATTCTGCGACGCGCTCGGCGAGATCCGCGCCCCCGATCAGGCCGTGTGTCGCACCGGCGCGCTTCGCTTCAGCGAGCTTCGCTTCAGACACGTCCACCGCGATGATCGGAGAGGCTCCCGCGAGCCGCAACGAGGAGATGATCGACATTCCGACCCCACCAGCGCCGACGACCACGGCGGACTCCCCTGCGACCACGCGCGCATTGTTCACCACGGCGCCGTACCCCGTCCCGACCGAGCAGCCGATGAGGCTCGCCACATCAAACGGCACGCGGGGATCAACACGAATCGCCGCAAAGTCTGGCACGACGATGCGCTCGCTCATCGCGCCGACCGCAAGGTACGGCCAGGCGGCTGCTCCATCTGCGGTGTGCCACCGGGTGGTGCCATCGGGCAGCTGCGAGTCGTTGGAGCGCACGCGCGTGCAGGCCCAGGGCTTGCCCCCGTACACTCGGCGCACCGCTGGCAGGCTTGGTGCCAGGCGATGATCACGTGATCGCCCACTGCGAGCTCACGCAC
Organism: Leucobacter luti; assembly: GCF_019464495.1. Classification (NCBI taxonomy): domain Bacteria; kingdom Bacillati; phylum Actinomycetota; class Actinomycetes; order Micrococcales; family Microbacteriaceae; genus Leucobacter; species Leucobacter luti. The sequence goes on from NZ_CP080492.1 coordinate 1,273,910, forward strand.
GCCCGCGCCGATCGCCTCGACCACTCCGGCGGCCTCGTGCCCCATGACCGCGGGAAGCGGCACCTGCCACTCGCCATCGATCACGTGCCGATCAGAGCCGCACACTCCGGCAGCGCGCACCCGCACGCGGACCTCGCCATGCTCGGGATCAGCCAGTTGCAGCTGCTCGATCCCGAGGCGATCCCCGTTGTCCCCGCGGTAGACCGCCGCGCGCACCTCGATCGTTGCCATGCTGGTTACTTCCTTCCGGCGGCCGCGAAGAGGTCGGTTCCGCCGTACGCACCGCGGCCGCGGCGCACGTAGAGCAGGGTGCTCAAGATCAGGTAGCTGATCATCGCGATCAGCACCGCTGGCAGCGTGGCCGTTCCAAAGCGGAAGAACTCCTGAGTCTCGAGCGTGATCGGGTTGTACACCCAGAGGTAGAACGCCGAAGCGATTGCCACCGAGACCAGGGCGGCGATGTTGACGCCGCCCGTGAAGCGGAGCGGATCGCTCGGACCGGATGCGTAGAGCGCGCGCAGCGGGACGACCTGGCGTCGCAGGATGAAGTAGTCGGCGATGATCACACCGCACAGGGCAGCGATAAAGGCCCCGCTGATCACCACGAAGGTCATGAATTGCTCGTACATGAAGCCGGGGAAGAAGCTCAGGATCGCCGGTAGCGCGAGGAACGCGGCGCAGAGCGCTGGCCAGCGCAGCCGCGACAGCGCCTTGCCACTCGACTGCTTCACAGCAAGCACCGTGGAGTAGGCGATGGAGGCCATGCTGGTGACGTTGGCGAACCCCACGAAGAGCAGCGTCAGGACTCCCAGGATCGGGCCACCAAGTGGCACCATCCAGGATGTGGGATCGGCCTGGCCGAACAGCAGTCCGGCAGCCATCCCGACGAGCTGCGCCACCACGGTGCCGACAAGAATTCCGGCGTACGCCGGCCACACCGCGGCACGCGGGCCACGGGTCAGCCGCGACAGCGTGCCCATCACGGGCCACCACGACAACCCCGCGCCGAGATTGAATTCGACGGCCATCATGAAGTTGAGCTGCTCGTCCGCGAACGGAGCGATGGGTTCAGCGGCCAGCAGGTCGCTCCACTCGTAGTTCGACATCAGCAGCACCATCATGAGGGCGACGACCACCAGCAGGCCAGGTGCGACGAAGCGGTTGAGCTTGCTGATCGTCACCGGTCCACGGGAGAGGATGATCCAACCGACGAAGATCGCGGCGAGCGAGAACACGGTGACCAGCGGCCCGAACTGATCGAATTCGGTCCCAAAAGCCTGGTTCGAAATCTCGCTAAACGCACGGCCGAACATCACGCCGAGCAGCGACGTCCACCCCATCTCAGTCAGCAACACGACGACGAACACGACGATTCCGACGCCCACGATGCCAAACACCGACTTGAGGGCGCGGTACTGCTCGACGCCAAGCCGCTGGCTCAGCACGACGCTGCCGAGCACCATGATCGCGAGCCCGATGCTGTTGCCGATCAGCATTGCGGCGATGCCATCGGTGAAGCCGACGAGGAGCACCGTTGAACCACCGGTGAGGAAGGCCCAGGTCGCGATCGCGAGGCTCAGCGTCACCCAGCTGAAGTCGCCTGCGCTCCAGCTCCGCTCCTGCTTCAGCAGCGGCAGCGAACCGTAGGTCGCTTCCTGCGAGACCTCGGCGTCGACACCGGCCCGCTTCGTCTCGGCGCTCACAGCGCGACTCCGAGAGCAGAGAGGACGACGATTCCGGCGGCGACCGCCAGGAAAACCGCGAGGCTGCGGCCGCTCAGTGCTGCGTGCACCGGATCGTCCAATTCCTCGGCCTCGATGACGGCAAGGCGCCGTTCAAGTTCCTGTTCAAGCTGTGTTCCTTCAGACATCTGGGTCTGACCTCCTCGTGAGTCCCGCGTCACTACGGTGTAATCCGTGCAAGCCTAAGCAGACTTGCACTTCGATACAAACGCTTGAGCAGGCAGAAAGCGCACATTCTGCGCAAATAGACACAGGCAGCACAAAAGCAGAACTTTCACCCCGATATTGGTGAGAAATGGTGCAAAATGGCACGAGACGTTCTCACCGTCCTGAGCCCCGAGGAGGCGTGATGCCACAGTCGATCGCTCCGATGCAGCGCGCCGCATCGGCGAGCAGCACCGACGAACTCCGCACCAGAATCCTGCGCGAACTACGCGACGACGGACGCGCCAGCTTTGCGCGAATCGCTGAGCGGCACGGCACTACGCGCCGCCAGGTCACACAGATCGTGCAGCATGCGATTGATCGCGGCCTGCTCCGCATCACGGTCTCCATTAGTCCCGATCTTCTCGGACACGAGCGCTTCGCCTACCTCCAGATCGCCGTCGACGGGCCGATCGCCGAGATTCGCGAGGCACTCGTTGCCATGCCGGAGACCACGTTCGTCGCAGAGATCAGCGGGAGTTTTGCGATCGACGCAGAAATCCGCGTGGGCGCAGATCCGCATCTGCGCGAGACAGTCGATCGAATCCGGGCCCTGCCGCACGTGCGCGAGATCCGGCTGCACCTCTATGAGAGCATCGAGATCAACCTGTACTCTCCCATCCGCACTGGCGGGGCAGGCATGCAGGTCGATGACGCGGATCGTGCGATCGTGCAGCATCTGCAACAGGATGGGAGGGCGTCATTCCGTGAGCTCGGCGACGCCGCTGGAGTGTCACCGAGCGGCGCGCGGCTGCGGTTGCGGCGGCTCATGGATCGCGGCGCAGTGAAAGTGGTCGGGATCCCGGTGCGGGGCAATCTGCCCGAGGCACCGACGCTCGGCGTGGGCGTGCAGGTCACCTCCGCGGTTGCTGACGCAATTGCGCGGGTGCGCGAGCTGGATCCAGAGTTCCTTGCCGTCGCGGTCGGCGGCTACGACATGATCCTCACACTGTCCGGCGAAAGCAACGACGACGTGCTCGAGCTTGTCGATCGCTTGCGGTCGTTCCCGGAGATCTCGCGCATCGATTCTTGGGCGAACCTGCGCATCGTGAAAGAGCAGTACGGCGAGGGCGACCGCATCATCACGAGCGCGCGCAGAGCACAGCCGAGCCCGCTCTGACTCCGAGTCGACCCCACTGCGGGAACTCACAGCGCACCCCGTGTGGGCCTCGTTGCACGGCTCGCAGCGCACCCCACTGCCACGACGCAGAGCCGAGTTTCAGCCCCCGCGGAGACTCGATGTCTGGCAAATCGAATGCCTCGCGCTGGGAAAGCGAGAGACTTGGAACGCTATCCCCAGCGGGTATACAGGTCCGGGCGGCGGTCGCCGAGGTAGTTGGCCTCGCCTGGGGCGATCGGTGCGAGCTCCGGGAGATCCGCAATCAGCAATTCAGCCTCGCGTCCGGCAGCTGCGAGCACTCGGCCCTCGCGCCCGGCCACGGTGCTGAGGCCAGCAAAGCCTGCGGCAGGATCGTCGCTTTGCCCAGGCGCAGCGGGGTGATCAGCGTAAGCCACGACCATGGCATTTTCGGCGGCGCGTGCGCGAATCAGCACCTCGGGAACATACTGTGATTGGCCGTCGATCGCGGTCGGCACGAGGAGCAGATCCACGCCCTGTGCCGCGAGTCCACGCGCCGGTTCCGGGAACTCGATGTCATAGCAGATCTGGAATCCGACACGGCGGCCGTTCCACTCCGCGACCTTCGGCGCGTCCTCACTCGGTGTGAACGCACGTGGCTCGATCTCGCCCCAGAGGTGCACCTTTTCGTAGCGAAGCACCTCAGCACCCGTTGCGTCCCACAACCCGGCCGCGATCGCGTAGGAACCATCGGGGCGTGTAAGAGGGAAGCTCGCGGCGATCGCGATCCCCGTCGCACGAGCGATCTCAGCAACTGCCGCCGGGATCCCCGACACCCGCTCGGGAGTCAGCCAGCTCGCGAGTTCGAGCGGCGCGTACCCACTGATGAACAGTTCAGGGGTCAGAATCAATTCGGCCCCCTCGGCGACAGCAGCTGCCGCGCGCTCCCGCAGCGCGGCAAGGTTCGCCTCCGGGTCGAGTGGGGTGGCAGCGGCCTGCAGCAGCGCGATCCTCATCAGCTGGCTCCTCTGGGATGGTGCGGATAGTGGGGAGTGGTGTGCGGTGGTCCGGCAACACGGGAACGGTGCGACACGGATGACTCAGGGGTGCGGAGAGCGCGCATCGCGCGAGCCGAGCCCCCGCGTGCACGCTCGTCGCCCGATCCTAGCCGCGAGTTCGGGGGCCGATGAGGATCATGCACAGACAGCTCGGCGCGCTGGCCGCACGGACAGGTCCCGCAGCCAGCGCGCCGATCGAAGCGAGACTAACCGGCGACGACGCCCGCGAGCGTCTTCTTCCCCCGGCGCAGGATCGCAAACTTGCCGTGCAGCAGATCGTCGGCACTCACTGCCTGGTCCTCGGCGGCGACTGCGACATTGTTCACGTACACGCCGCCCTGAGCAATTGCGCGGCGGGCCTCACCCAGGCTCTTCACGAGCTCGGCATCAACCATGAGCTGAGCGATCGTGGAGCCGACCGATCCAACAGCCTGCGGGAGTGCCTCAACCGCGCCGGCGACGGTCAGCGCATCAAGCGCGGTGAGATCTCCACGGCCAAAAAGCGCCTCTGACGCGTCAATCGCGCCCTGAGTTGCCTCGGTGCCGTGCACGAGCGTGGTGACCTCGAGTGCGAGGTGCTTCTGCGCTGCGCGCTTAAATGGCTCCTCTGCGACCTGGCGCTCGAACTCCGCGATCTCCGCCCGAGACAAGAAGGTGAAGACTTTGAGGCGATCCACCACATCCGCGTCAGCCTGGTTGAGCCAGAACTGGTAGAACGCGTACGGCGAGCACATCTCCGGGTTCAGCCAGATTGCGTTGCCCTCGCTCTTGCCAAACTTCGTGCCGTCGGCGTTCGTGATCAGCGGCGTTCCAATTGCGTGGGCGGTTCCGCCCTCAGCCTTGCGGATCAGCTCCGTACCGCTCGTCAGGTTGCCCCACTGATCACTGCCGCCGGATTGCAACTTGCAGTCGTACTGGCGGTAGAGCTCAAGGAAGTCGAGCCCCTGCAGGATCTGGTAGCTGAACTCGGTGTAGCTGATTCCCTCTTCTGAGTTCAGGCGCTTGGCCACGATGTCCTTTTTGATCATCGTTCCGACACGGAAGTGCTTGCCGATCTCACGCAGGAAGTCGATCGCGGACAGCGGCGCCGTCCAGTCAAGGTTGTTGACGAATCGGGCAGCGTTGTCGCCGTCGAAGCTGAGGTAGCGGGAGATCTGATCGCGCAGGGAGTCGACCCACTGCGCCACCGTCTCACGCGAGTTCAGGGTGCGTTCTGCCGTCGGGCGCGGATCCCCGATCAGACCTGTGGAGCCTCCCACAAGGCCGAGAGGCAAGTGGCCCTTCAGCTGGAGCCTGCGCATCAACAGCAGCTGCACCAGGTGTCCCAGGTGCAGACTCGGAGCCGTGGGATCAAAGCCACAGTAATACGCGAACGGCTCGCCCTCGATCAGTTCCGACAGCGCCGTTGCGTCCGTCGAGACGTGGATCAGCCCACGCCACTCCAGCTCATCCCACAGGGTGGGGAAGCTGTCGTCGTTGCGCTGGGCTGCCAGGATCTGGGTGCGAGCATTCGTTTCAGACACGATTGCCATCGTACTCGGGTTCGGGGGCGCTCTGCGCCCCCGATGCCTCCCCGAACATGCCGAGAGCCGTGCGGTGCGGGTCACTCTTCACAGGTGACCCGCACCGCACGGCTCTTGGCTACGCCCGGAGGGATGCCGGAACAGCTATGCCCGGAACTCGGCGATGCGTTCGGCGAGGCGCGCGAGCTGCTCATCGACGCGCACGCGGGCGGTGCCGCCTGCGCCGACTCGTGAGTTCACTGAGCCCTCGATCGTCAGCACGGCGCGCACGTCCGGTGTCAGGTGTTCGGACACGCTCGCGAGCTCCTCGTCGCTCGGCTCGTGCAACTCGAGGCCGCGCTCCTCACAGAAACGCACCAGCTCACCTGAGATCTCGTGTGCATCGCGGAAGATCACGCCGCGCTTCACGAGCCACTCGGCCACGTCGGTGGCGAGCGAGAACCCCTGCGGTGCGAGCTCAGCCATGCGTTCCGTGTTGAGCGTCATCGTCGCGATCATGCCAGCGAAGGCTGGGAGCAGCACTTCAAGCTGGGCGACAGAGTCGAACACCGGCTCCTTGTCCTCCTGCAGATCGCGGTTGTACGCGAGCGGCATGCCCTTCAATGTCGCAAGGAGGCCGGTAAGGTTGCCGATCAGACGCCCCGACTTGCCACGCGCCAGCTCGGCGATATCCGGGTTCTTCTTCTGCGGCATGATCGAAGAGCCCGTTGAGTAGCCATCGTGCAGCCGCACGAAGCCGAATTCCTTCGTGTTCCAGAGGATGATCTCCTCGCTGAGGCGCGAAAGATCGATCCCGATCTGCGCGCAAATGAACGCGAACTCAGCGACGACGTCGCGGGCGGCCGTACCATCAATCGAGTTCTCCAGCGGATCACCGAGGCCGAGCTCGGCGGACACGAGCCGGGGATCCAGTCCCAGCGACGACCCGGCAAGCGCTCCTCCCCATACGGTGAGGCGCTCGCGCGGACTGACCAGTCGCGCAAGCGCTCGAGGTCCCGCACGATCGGCCACGCGTGGGCCGCGAGTTGGTGCGCGAGCAGCACCGGCTGCGCGTGCTGCAGGTGCGTACGGCCCGGGAGGATCGCATCCGGGTGCCGGTGCGCCTGCTCGGCGATCGCATCGAGCAGGTCGAGCAGCATCTCGCGGATCACTGCGGTGTGATCGAGCAGGTAGAGCCGCACGAGCGTCGCAATCTGGTCGTTGCGGCTGCGGCCAGCGCGGAGCTTGCCACCGAGCTGCACCCCCACGATCTCAATCAGCAAACGTTCGAGTGCCGAGTGCACATCCTCGTCGTCGTCGCCCGCGACCGCGCGGCCGTCGGAGACGCGCGCCGCGAGTTCGTCGAGCCCGGCACGCATATCGGCGAGCTCCTGCGCGTCAAGGTACCCCGCAGCGGCGAGTGCCGTCGCGTGCGCTTTCGACCCTCGGATGTCGTAGGGGGCGAGCACCCAGTCGAACTGGGTCGACTTTGACAGCGCAGCAAGCGCGGGTGACGGGCCGCTGGCGAAGCGGCCTCCCCACAGCGATCCGGCCTCCGCCGCGCGGTTGCCCTCGCCCTCGGTCCCGGCTGCGGTGGTGTTCTCGTTGCTCATGTTGTCCTTCACTCAGTCGTTCATCTGCGGGGCGCGACTACGCGCGATCCAGCAGCCAGGTCATCAGTGCTTTCTGGGCGTGAACGCGGTTCTCCGCTTCATCCCAGACCACACTCTGCGGGCCGTCGATGACCTCGGGGGCCACCTCAAACTCGCGGTAGGCGGGAAGGCAATGCAGAAACACCGCATCGGCCTCCGCGTGCGCCATCAGCTCAGGCGTGATCCGATAGGCCCCAAAGGTGGCGACGCGGGCGGCTTTTTCGTCTTCCTGCCCCATCGAGACCCAAGTGTCAGTGATCACGGCGTCAGCTCCAGAAACTGCGGCGACCGGATCGGTGAACACGCTCACGCTGCCGCCTGTCCGCGCAGCGATCCGTTCCGCATCGGCGACGATGTCGGCCCGGGGGTGGAAGCCAGCTGGGCCGGCGACACGAATATGCATTCCGGCGGTCGCGAAGCCAAGCAGATAAGAGTGCCCCATGTTGTTCGCGGCGTCACCCACGTAGGTCGCGGTGAGGCCCGCGAGCTCGCCCTTGCGCTCGCGAATCGTCTGCAGGTCTGCGAGGATCTGGCACGGGTGGAAGTCGTCCGAGAGGGAATTGATGACTGGCACCGTCGCGTGCTCTGCCATCTCCACGAGGCCGGCGTGGTCGAAGGTACGCCACACGATCAGAGAGACCATGCGCGAGAGCACCTTCGCGGTATCCGCGATCGTCTCCTTCACTCCGAGCTGCGCTTCGCCGGGGTTCACGATGATTGGTGATCCACCCAGCTCTGAGATGCCAGCGGCGAAGCTGAAACGTGTGCGCGTCGAAGTCTTGTCGAAGAACACGGCAGCAGATTGCGGCCCCTCGAGCGGACGCTGCGAGAACGGCGCTCGCTTGAGTCGGGCAGCGAGATCGAGGACCTCGCGCTGCTCGGCCGGGCTCAGATCGTCATCACGCAGGAAATGTCGGGTCACCATCACAGTCTACCGACGCATAGCTGGCCCCGATTCCCCGTGGGAGAATGGAGGAATGTCTCCGCTGCCGCGCCTCGTCGCCTTCGATCTCGATGACACTCTCGCGCCCTCGAAGTCCCCGGTGGAACCGCGCATGCTAGAGGTGTTCGCCCGGCTGCTCGCGCGCACCAACGTCGCCGTGATCTCGGGCGGGAACTTCGAGCAATTCGAATCACAACTGCTCACTCGGCTCGCTGACGCAGCCGCGGCTTCTCGCGCTGCAGGGTCGGCGGAGGACGCAGCGACGGGGGACGCAGCGGCGGGGGACGCAGCGGCGGGGGACGCAGCGACGGAGCGAGCAGTTGCGGCGGCTGGATCCGCGAGCTCCGCCAGTGTTATCGATGAGACGGCGTTGAGCCGACTGCATTTGCTCCCCACCTGCGGCACGCGCTATGAACGGCGGGAGCACGGCGCGTGGGCAACCGTGTACCGCGAGCACCTGAGCGAGGTGGAACGCGACAGCGCGCTGATCGCACTGCGCGAGGAGGCCGCGCGCTTAGGCCTGTGGGAGTCGGAGCCGTGGGGAGAGATCCTGGAGGATCGCGGATCGCAGGTGACGTTCTCGGCTCTGGGGCAGCGCGCTCCCGTCGCGGCGAAGCACGCGTGGGATCCAGACGGCGTGAAGAAAAACGCGCTGCGCGCCGCAGTTGCCGCCCGACTCCCCGAGCTGGAGGTTCGCAGCGGCGGATCCACGTCTGTGGACATCACCAGGCGCGGGATCGACAAGGCCTACGGGATGCGCAAGCTCGAGGAGCACACGGGAATCTCGCTCGACGAGATGCTCTTCGTCGGTGATCGGCTCGACCCTGACGGCAACGACTACCCGGTGCTTGCGCTCGGCGTCACCTGCCACGCAGTGACTGGCTGGGAAGACACTGTGGCGTTCCTCGACGAGCTCCTCAGGCACTAGCTCGGCAGCACTGCTGCAAGAGGCCCTCCAAGGGGTCCCGCACTCGAAGAGGTGCCGCCACTCCCCCGCGTTCCGCAGTGTGAGCGCGAGTGGCTGAATTAGGGCCCCTATTCGACCACTTGCGCTCACACCAGCGCGGAGAGTGCCGGATCGAAGCGGGCCGCGCATGGCGTCTGCGCGAGCCCCGCGTGCCCCGCGTGCGACTGTGGCGAGGCCTAAGCGGGGCCCGCCTGGCATAGGGCCCCGCCAGGCCAGGCTTAGGCCCCGCCAGACCAGGCCCGGCCAGAAGCATTCAGCACGCAAACGGGCGAGTCACCCGTTCAGGTGACCCGCCCGTTCTCAGTGCTTCAATCGGCTATGCGTCAGCCTGAGCATCGACAGGAGCGACCGCACCAGGAGCGTCGGTCTCAGCGATCAGGCCCAGCACGCGGCCGGTCTCAGCGAGCGAGGCCGCTGCTGCTGCTGCGTCACCGTTCAGGCCGCCGGTTGCGAGCACGGGAATCTGCTCGGTGAAGACCTGCTCCCACTCGTTCGCGTACTGCTCCGGGAAGCACTTGCGCAGCACACCGAGCATGGCGTGCACCGCGGTCGACGCTCCAGGCGACGCACCCAGCAGGCCGGCGATCGAGCCGTCCGCACCGGTGATGACCTCGGTGCCGAACTGCAGGATGCCACCCTTTTCAGGGTCCTTCTTCATGACCTGCACGCGCTGACCTGCGGTGATCATTTCCCAGTCGGCGGTGCGCGCTGCCGGCATGTATTCGCGGAGCGTGTTCATCTGCTTCTCACGGCTCGCCATGAGCTCACCGAGGAGGTACTTCTCGAGTCCCCACTGCGTGAGACCGACCTTGATCATGGGGCCGAGGTTGTGCAACCGGATCGAGCCGGGCAGATCCCACCACGATCCCTTCTTGAGGAAGTTGGGGCTGAATCCTGCGTAGGGCCCGAAGAGGATGCTCTCCTTGCCGTCGACGATGCGCGTATCGAGGTGCGGTACCGACATCGGGGGTGCGCCGACTGCGGCCTTGCCGTAAACCTTCGCGCGGTGGTGCGCGACAATCTCGGGGTTGTCTGTCTTCAGGAACTTGCCGCTAATCGGGAAGCCACCGAAGCCACGGATCTCGGGGATCTTGGAGGACTGCAGCAGCTGCAGTGCGCCGCCGCCAGCGCCGACGAACACGAACTTCGCGTTGACGATGTGGCTGCCGTATCCGGAGCGGTTGCGCACGTGGACATTCCAGGTTCCGTCGGCGACACGCTTGACCTTGCGGATGTGGTGGTTGAGGTGGAGCTTGGCGCCTGCCGCGACCAGGTGGTCGAACAGCTGGTGGCTGACCGCGCCGAAGTCGACGTCGGTGCCACTCTCGGAGCGGGTTGCTGCAAAGACCTCGTCTTTGGCGCGGCGATCGACGAGCAGCGGAGCCCACTCGGCGATCTGCGCGGGGTCATCGCTGAACTCCATGTCGGAGAACAGGGGCTGCTCCTTGAGCAGCTCGTAGCGGCGACGAAGGTAGTCAACGTTGGACTCGCCGCGCACGAAGGTCATGTGCGGGGTCGCGTTGATGAACGACGAGGGCGTGCCGAGGATCCCCTTCTTGACGAGGGTGGACCACCACTGACGAGACAGCTGGAACTGCTCGTTGATGTCGATGGCCTTGGCGGCGGAGAGGCTGCCGTCGGCTGCCTCGGGCATGTAGTTCAGCTCGCAGAGGGCTGCGTGGCCGGTGCCCGCGTTGTTCCACGCGTTCGTACTCTCCGTGGCAACTTCCGCCTGCGACTCGAAGATTTCGATCGACCAATCGGGCTGCACCTGATTGATCAGGGTACCGAGGGTGGCGCTCATGATTCCGCCGCCTACGAGGACGACGTCTACCGTGTTCTTACTCACGAGGGGTAAGTCTACTCCGACACAAGCTGCGCTACAGCCCAGCGCCCTTTCGGGCCTGATCGAGCGTCTCTGCCGCGGCATCGATGATGCGCGTGTACCCCAGTCGTTTCGCCTCCTGAGCGCGCTGTGCTCCGCTCGCAACTGGCCGGACTTCTCCGGCCAGACTGATCTCACCAAACGCCGCGAGATCGTGTGGTAGCGGGCGATCCCGGACGGCCGAAAGCACTGCGAGCGCAATCGCGAGATCCGCTGCGGGCTCCCCGAGTTTCACGCCGCCGACAGTTGAGACGTAGACGTCTTGGTCGTGGAGACGGGCACCGACGCGGCGTTCGAGCACAGCGAGAATCATGGCGACACGGGCCGGATCGACCCCACTGGTGACCCGCCTCGGGTTGGGCGTCGCACTCTTGGCGACGAGCGCCTGCACCTCAACGGGAAGCGCGCGGCGCCCCTCCATCGCGACTGTGGCGCAGGTTCCGCTCACAGGTGCAGGAGCGCGACTGAGGAAAAGGCCGCTGGGATCCGGCACCTCCCGGATCCCGTCCCCCGTCATTTCGAAGCAGCCGACTTCATCGGTGGGGCCGAAGCGATTCTTCAGCGTGCGCAAGAAGCGGAGTGACGTCTGCCGGTCGCCTTCGAAGTGGCACACCACATCGACCAGGTGTTCGAGCAGCCGTGGGCCGGCAACTGAGCCGTCTTTCGTAACATGGCCAACGAGAATCACGGGCGTGCCTCGCCCCTTCGCAACCCGGATCAATGCGGCAGCGACCTCGCGCACCTGGGAGGGCCCGCCAGCGCTACCTTCGACCTGGTCGCTCGCCATAGTTTGCACCGAGTCAATAATGACGAGCGCAGGGTCCACCGTCTCGATATGCCCGAGCACTGTGGCCAAGTCCGTCTCGCTCGCGAGAAAGAGTGTGTCGTGCATTGCGCCAGTGCGCTCAGCGCGCATGCGGATCTGCCCCGTTGATTCCTCGCCGCTGGCGTACAGGATCCGCTCCCCGCGCGCGGCCGCGCGTGCTGCGGTGTCGAGCAGCAGCGTCGATTTTCCGACGCCGGGCTCACCCGAGAAGAGGATTGCGGCGCCCGGAACGACGCCGCCTCCGAGCACGCGATCCAGTTCGCCAATGCCCGTGGTCCGATGCCGCACCGCGTCGCCCGTGAGCTCGGTGATGGGGCGTGCCTCACGGCCTGCGAGCGGCTGCACTGCCCTGGTGGTACGCGCGATTGTCGCGCCCTCGCGAGCGCGCTCAACAACGGTGCCCCACTGCTGACACTCGCCGCAGCGGCCCACCCACTTGGAAGCCTGCCAGCCGCACTCGGTGCAGGTGTACGCGCTACTCGTCTTCGCCATGCCTGCGAGACTATCGATCACCCCTGACATTCGTTGCGCTGGCGGTGCGGAGCGGCCGGATGGCCGAGTCTCAGACGCCGCTCGCTACTGTGCTGGGGTGTGCACCAGTTCCGCAGCTGCCTCCGTAAGCACACCGGCGACCCAGTCCTGCGCTGCCTCGGTCGCGTCGATCGGGCCAGCTGCGTCGTGCCGCCCATATTCCCCGATGCGTCTCGCGCCGCACGCCGCGAGCGCCTCGTCAATGAGCTCGCTCCCCCGCGAGTAGGTTCGGGTGTAACTGCGATCCCCCAAGCCGAACACTGCGTATCTCAGACCGTCCAAGCGAAGCCCCGCTGCGGCGAGCGCCTCGTAAAACGGCCGGGCCGCGGCAGGCACTTCCCCATCTCCGTAGGTGGCGCACACCAGAAGCGCGAGCCGATCGGTGCGCAAACGGTCCGGACGGACATCCGCAAGATCGAACACCTCCGCGTCTGGCAGCAGCTGTGCCAGGTCCTCCGCGACTAGCTCGGCCCCACCTGACTCGGTGCCGAAATAGATCGAGACCGGCACCGACGGGACAGGCTGGGCCCACGAGGCATCCGCTGCGACCGGGTCACAGCTCTGGTCTGCTGCGGCCTCGAGCAGCGCACCGCGCGTGGGCAGCTTCAGACGGGTGCGGTCCGGTGCGGCGTCGCGGCGTTCGGTGAAGTCGATCCGATTCCACCCAGTGAACCCGATTTCGTGTGGCAACGCAGGAAGCCCGCTGGCAGCTGTGCCGATGGCCCCCACACGGACATCATCCGCGAGCAATTGCATCAGGCTGCGCGCGTCCGCTCGCTGGTCCGGAATCGTGCCGCGCGGGCCCTTCCGCAACCACCCCGCGACGTAGAGCCCCGCCTCGATGCGACCGGTGGGAAAGGCTCCGGGTGTGACCGGGGAATCCGCGTTTGCGTCAAAGCCGATCGCCGTTATGACGTCGGTAACGCGCAGGCGGACGGCACCGTCGTCGTGAGTGAGGTGCATGAGGTACTCACCGCTATCTCCCTGTTCGATCAGGTGCGGCCGCGCGCCAAACCACCACTCGATCCGAACGCGCACGTGCTCAGTATCCCCACGTACCGAAGTGGCTGCCTGCAGCTCCCGCACGGCGTCGACGCGCGCATCGCGGCCGTCTGCGGGAAGCACTCCCGCGCCGTGGACGACGTGCGCTACTCCCGGCAGCGCAGCCAGTTCGCGCACCATCACGGGATCGCATTTGGCTTCGCTGGGCATACTTCTGCCGATGAGATGCACCACGCGCACGGACCCAGCGAGCTGGTGGTGGACGGCATCGTCAATATCTGAGCCCGCAAGCCCCGCAGAATCCTGCGCGAGCAGCCGAGCGACATCGAGCGCAACGTTCCCGTGCCCGATCACCGCGACGTGTTCTCCGAGCGGCGTCTGTGGCGGCTCGTCCGGGTGCCGATTCAGGTACCGAGTGACTGCGCCGGCCCCTCGGGCGTACTCGGACCCGGGAGTATCGAGACGTGCGTCGGCGTGCATGCCCGTGGCCAGCACCACCGCGTCATACCGCGCGCGGAGCTGCGGTAGGGCCACGTCGCGCCCCAACGACACATTGCCCCGAAATGCGACCCCCTCTTGTGTGAATAGGCGGTCGAACTGCCGGGACACGGCCTTCGTGCCTGGATGGTCCCCCGCCACGCCGGAGCGCAGCAAACCGTATGGGGTCGGGAGATTCTCGAAGACGTCGATGGGGGCAGAGGGGAAGGCGCGGCGCGCAGCTTGCGCGGTGAAACACCCTGCGGGCCCAGATCCCACGATGGCGATCCTGGGTGCCGGCGCGGCACTCACTGCGGTGGCGGCCACCGGAGCGGCCTCCTCACCGAGGCCATCCCATGTAACGGGGAGCTTGGTCATCCCGCGGAACACCCACCCTCCAACCTCAGCTGCCTGGCTCCCGGTGACGCGCAATCCGCGCAGCCGCTCGAAGAGCAGGGGAAGCCCCACGTCAGCCACCTCGGCCCGGGCGACCCAGGCACCGAGGCACACGTGCACGCCCTTCCCGAAGGCGAGATGTGGTTTCACCTCACGCCGGAGATCGAAGCGATCCGGATGCTCCCACACCGTTTCGTCCCGGTTCGCGGAGAGGATGCAGATCCCGAGCCGCGCGCCAGCGGGGAGGCGCACACCTCCGAGATCCACCGCTCTGGTGGTCTGCCGGGAGTACATGCCGATCGGCGCGATCCAACGGATGGACTCATCGAATGCGGTGTGCCAGAGCGCTGGATCTGAGCGCACCGCGGCCAATTGCTCGGGATTCTGCATGAGCGCCCAGGCCGTTACGCCGAGCGCGTCTCTCGGCTCGTTGAGCCCCCCACCGATCGTCATTTTGAGATTGGCTCTGATTCGTTCGAGCGGCATTTCATAGTCGGGGATCCGCAGCAGCTGCGAGATCAGCGAGTCATTGGGGTTCGTGGCGTGCCAGCGAAGCATGTCGTCGAGCGCGTCATCGACTTCGGCATACGACTGCTCCCCCAGCCGCCACACCTCGGGATCATCGGCGTAGTTTCCTGTCGCATCGATCATTGTCTGCGACCATCGCTGCAGATCCTCCTGAGTTGAGTTCTCCAGTCCGATGATCTGGCGCAGGTTCTCGGCCGCGTAGGGGGCTGCAAAATCCCACACGAGGTCTGCTCCGGGACCCTTCTCGATCAGTTCAGCGAGATACCGTTCTGCGTTCGCACGAAACTTGCCTGTCCACACGCGCTTCACTGCTCCCGGGCGCAACGCGGGCTGCCACGCCTTCCGTTCGACGTAGTGCTCGGGGTCATCGCGGCGCAGCATGGAGTGGCCCATCGCCCGGATCTGGAGCGAGCCCTGCTCGTTTGCGGAGAACACTCCCTGGTCCAGTTCCGTCTCGTGGACGGCCGCGTAGCTCGTCACGAGGTAGCGGTTCACACTCGGCACCCAGTGCACGCCGCCCTCCGCGCGCAGACGCTCGTAAATGGGGAAGGGGTCGCGGTACAGATCGGGGATCGTCACCCAGTCGGCGACGGGTGCAGTGGTGCCGGTCATGTCACTTCCTCGTGATTCGTGTGGGCGGAAGGCCGCGCTCGATCCGCAGCTCGTCTTCTGAGTATGGAGAATCTCAAAGCAAGGCAAAAGCGGAATTATCTGGCCTATCAATTCGGTTTCATGTGAGAATGAGCGCATGCAAAGCGATGGCGCTGGTGGCAGCCACCTCGAGTGGGGCATCAAGGAGTCTCTGATCACCTACGTGCGGGACATGCCAGATGGTGTGGTCAGCACGATCGATCCGGCCACTGAGACGGACACCGGCTTTCGTTTCGCAGCCAGCACGGTGCCTGCGGCTGCCGCGGAGTTGCGTTTCTCCGGCACAGTGACGCTGACCGGGCACAGCGGAATGCTCCGGATCGTCATCGCGGACCCCTGGCTGGAACCACTTTCCACGAGCCAAAGTGCCTGGCTCCTCACGATCGCAGATCCGTTTGCACCCGGGGCCCGGCTCGAGTTCGCCAGCCTGGGCCAAGTCACTCGCGATGCCACCGGGTCACTCGTGGGATCGGGGACTGAGCTCACCGCAGCGGGGAGCGAGCTCTTTCTCGCTGGCCCGTACGCCCCCGGCACACTTCTCGCTGACCCTGTCGTGCGCGAGATCCGATGAGCTCCAGCGAAGCTGCGCTGCCCGCATTCACGCTGCGACAGCTCGCCTACCTCACGGCCGCGGCAGATGAGGGCACGATCGCCGCAGCGGCCGCAGCGCTGCGAATCTCACCGTCAGCCATGTCCGACGCCATCACCGAGCTGGAGACGGTGATGGGTGAGCAGCTCTGCATTCGGCGTCGTGCACACGGGCTGACGCTGACCCCGGTGGGGGAACACCTGCTGCGCCACGCACGGCGCATTCTCGCAGAGGCTGAAGAGCTGAGCCGAATGATCGGCGGAAACGGCCGCCTCGCAGGCCCCATAGTGGTCGGCTGCTATCCGACACTCGCGCCCACCGTCTTCCCCCCGCTTCTGCAAGACTTTGCAGCGCTGCATCCGGAGATCGAACTCTCGATCAAAGAAGCCACTCAGGATCAGTTGGCGGACGATCTGACTTCTGGGCGCATCGATGTCGCCGTCGTCTACGACATGCTTCTTCCCGCGCACGCGCACCGCGCGCGCCTCTACGAGCTGCGAGCTCACGCACTGTTCGCGGCTGGGCACCCACTCGCGAGCCGAGCGGAGGTTCGATTGGAGGAACTCGGAGAACTCGACATGGTGCTCCTCGACGCGCAGCCCTCCAGTGAGCACACACTCTCGCTCTTTGCGGAACACGGTCTCGTCCCCAAGATCCGGCACCGCACTGCCAGCTACGAAGTCGTGCGGACGCTGGTCGCGCGTGGGCTCGGCTACGGCATTCTCGTCTCTCGGGTCGCGAACCCGAACAGCAATGAGGGTCTACCGCTGGTCTCCAAGTCGATAGCGCCCGCAGTCCGACCGGTTGGCGTGAGCATGATCTGGGCTCCTGACCGCCCACTCCCCGCGCGCACTCACGCGTTGATCGAGTTCGCGCAGGGAGTGAACTGGCCGGCCACAGATCTGTAACGCAACCGTCTTGACGGGCCCCAGAGCCCGTTAGCGCACTGGGGCTGGGGCCTCAGCCTCCGCCTGCACCACGTCGCGCTCGATCAGTGGCCGCCCCCACCGATCCTTGATCACCAGCAGTGCGACGATGGAGACCACTGCCATCAACGCGAGGTAGATCGAAACCGATCCGATCCAACCGGTGCTCTGCTGAAGCCAGGTGGCAATCGTGGGCGCGAAGGCACCGCCAAGGATCGCTCCAAGCGCGTACGAGAGCGAGACGCCCGAGTAGCGCAGGTGCGAGGGGAAGATCTCAGCAAAGTACGCGGCCTGAGGCCCGTATGTGAGGCCGGTGGAAAGCATCCACGCGCAGAGTGAGATCAAGACCATTGCAACGATCTGTGTGTCGACCAACATGAACAGCGGGAAGGCCCACAGGATTTGCAGCGCGTACCCGAGCAGATAGACGTTGCGCCGGCTCTTCCACCGATCTGAGAGCCAGCCGCCGAGCAGCGTCGTCATGGCCCACACGGCGGATGCCGCAGTGACGCACCACAGCACGGCCGTGCGATCCATCTCGTGCACTGTGGTGGCATATGAGAGCACGTACCCCCCAGTGGACATGTAGCCAGCGGCGTTGTTCCCAGCGAAGGTCAGTGCAGCAAGAATGACCAGCCACCAGTGCTTCCGCAACAGTTCAACGAGTGGCATCTTGGCCCGTGCTTTGTGCTCACGCAATTCGAGGAACACCGGGCTCTCCTCGACGGATCGTCGAATGAAGTACCCCACCACCAACAGCACGACACCGAGGAGGAACGGAATCCGCCAGCCCACTTCGAGGAAGCCCTCGAGACCAAATGCTGCAGTGGTGATGGCGAGCACCCCGGAAGCGAGCAGCATGCCGATCGGAACCCCGAGCTGAGGTGCGGAACCGTAGAGTCCACGCTTACCCTCGGGGGCGTGCTCGACTGCCATGAGTGCCGCCCCGCCCCACTCCCCGCCCGCTGAGAAGCCCTGCAGGATCCGGAGCAGCACGAGCAGGATGGGCGCGAGGAGGCCCGCTTGCTCATACGTCGGGAGCAGCCCGATAAGAGTGGTGGCCGCCCCCATCAGCACCAGCGTGGCCACGAGCATCGCCCGCCGTCCGACGCGATCACCGAGGTGTCCTGCCACAATCGCGCCGAGCGGCCGAAACAGGAAGCTGATCCCGACCGTGGCGAACGAGACGAGCAGCGCAGCCTGTGCTCCCAGCGGTTCAAAGAACAGCTGGGCGAACACGAGCGCTGCCGTGTTCGCGTAGATGAAAAAGTCATACCATTCAATCGTGGTGCCGATCATCGTGGCGACTGCGACTCGACGCCCTTCATTCCGTGGGCGCACCTTCACCGGTGAAGACATGTACACGACTCCTTTGTCTGATGTGTCTGCTGAGTTCACCGCGGCTGAGCTACGGGACTGGACACAGCATGCTGCGCGCGACTTCAACGCGTCAAACGGATTTATCTGCATAAGAAGTTCGGTTTGATCGTCGTTAGCTCGGGCTTCTCCTCCCTTCCACGACTGTTCTCGCTCGCGCCAGGAACGACCGACTCGCCCGGCCGGCCGCCATCGATTTCCGTTTCACCCCCGGAGTCACGTATGCTTTTCCGCGGTGACGTGTCCGAGCGGCCGAAGGTGCGACTCTCGAAAAGTCGTGTAGGGTAACCCCCTACCGTGGGTTCAAATCCCACCGTCACCGCCAGTAGAAACCCCCGCAGATCCCTTTCCAGCATTGGGATCGCGAGGGTTTCTCTTTTTGCTCAGACGAGGCGCTTGCCCACTTTTGCCCAAAGGTGAGAAACCCCGAAGTTCCGCAGCCGATTCTTGGCCGCGGAACTTTCTGTGATTCCGGGGGCGAGATACGCGAGACGCTTCAGTGACCCCGCTTCGCATCGAGGAACGGATCGACCTCCTCATCGAGTTTCTGAGCGACAGAATCGAGATCATCGGCGAACTGGTCCGCGTAGGTATTTATTGTCATCGCTGCCGCCATGGGCCGGACTATGTGCTGCACGGTGGTCGAGGGGATGTAGCCTCAGGCGTCGTTCACGCCGACGCTGTAGCCGTCACTGAACGCGATGATCGGCGGTCTCAGGCCGAAGTCGTTGTACACGGTCGCGGCTCGCTCAGGTGGTGGCAAGTCGTTCATTGGCTTACAGCTCGTTCAGCATGTCGCGGAGCTTGGCGGACGGGTCGGGTACCTCTCTCTTGAGATGACCGAGAGGGAACTGCTCAAGCGTCTGATCTCGATGATGCAGGGAGTCCACCAGGGTGCCCTGCAGAACCATAAGCTCACCGCGAGCGGGTGGGCAACTGTCAAAGCCGCCGAGGCCACGATTCAGGCGCTCCCGCTCGAGGCGTACGATCGGCCCGGCGCACGCTTCGAGGACATCACCGGCTTTGCAAACGCTCTGCACCGGAAAGGGGATCTGCGGCTGATCGCGATCGGTTACCTCGGCCTCGTGAAGTCTCCTCCGGGTTCGGCGTCTCGTCAGCAGGACCTTGAGGACTGAGCGAACGCCAGTAAGCAGCTCGCGAAGCATCTCGACTGCTCGGTGCTGATCCTCGAGCTGCTCAACCGCAACGTGACGAACCGCCCAAACCCGCGCCCGATCATCTCTAATTTGCGCGGATCCGCCTGACTTGAACACGCATCTGATGCGGTCGCGCTCATGCACCGCGGCGAGGAACAGACCGGCGGAAAGCTCGTCAAGACCTCCGACGTGGAGTTCATCACCGCGAAGAACCGACAAGGGGAATCCGGAACCAGGACGCTCCGCTTCGAGGGGCAGTTCGCACGCATCGTCCAGAAGGAACACGAAACCACCGGCTCTGCTTGAGCCGGGAGAGGTATAGATCATGGCCGGAGAACCACTCATCACCGTTGCTGGAAATCTCGTCGCGGACCGGGAGCCGCGGGTATCGCAGGGAGGTAAGCCCTGGGTGACGTTCCGTATCGCGAGCACGCCGCGCGTTCGCGATCGCCAATCGGGCGACTGGTCGGACGGCGAAGCGTTGTGGCTCGGTTGCCGCGCGTACGGAGAGTACGCCGACAACATTGCCGCTTCGCTTACGAAGGGCGCACGTGTCATCGTGCAGGGTCGTCTCACGCAGCACATCTACACCGACAACCATGGACAGCAGCGCACCTCCCTCGACCTTGAGGTGGAAGAAATCGGGCCGTCGCTCCGCTACGCCACGACGTCAATCACGCGGGCCGGATCCGGTGGGCCTGCCGGTGGCGGCTTCGCGAGCCAGGGTTACGGGCAGCAGCCGGCGTACGGGCAGACCGACGGCGGCGGGTACGGCGCTGCACAGGGACAATCAGCGTGGGGAAGACCGGCCGCAGAACAGCAAGCAGAAGCCGCGGCGACCACCGACGGTTTCGACGATGAGCAGCCGTTCTAATGGCGATCAGCGAGAAGATCACCATCGAGATCGCCTCGGTCGTGGTCTCCGACGAATACCGGGTTGAGCTCCGTCAGGAAAAGAAGCTCACCGCGTACTCGTCCCAACAGGCCCGCGATCTCGCTCTCGAACTCATCGAGGCCGCCGAGCGCGCCGACGCGGCGATCGCGGAGGACATGGAAGTGCGCAGCATCCGGCAGTTGCGCGAGCAGCTCATGACACCTCGTGGCGAGGTTGTGCTGTGAAGACGGCAGACCGAAAGTGCATGGCAGGGGACCGTCCCCGCCGGGCGTACTGCGGGCGCACCGGAACCCCGGTTGTGCCCGCGCCACAGGCGACATGCAAGGACTGCCTCGCCGCGTTCCGTGCCGACATCAGACAGGAGAAGAACGAATGAGCGAAACAACGGCCCTCGACGTCTTCGCCGGCGTCGGTTGGGGTGTCGCGTGCGGGTGGCTCGGGGTCCGTGAGTACGGGGTTGAGATCGCGCCCTCAGCGATTCGGCTCCGCACCGCGAGCGGAATGCACACGATCTACCGGGATGTGTGGTCGGGTCTGTGTTTCCCGTGGATAGTGCCCGCGCACCGGCTATACATCGCTTCGCCTCCGTGCCAGACGTTTTCGATCGCGGGTGGCGGTGAGGGTCGGAAGGCGCTCGGCGACGTGCTCGATGCGATCGACGCGGGCCTATACAGGGACGTCGACAAGCTGATCGCGTTGGGCGAGCGTCTGGATCCGCGCACGGCGCTGGTGCTTGTCCCGCTCGCTCACATCTGGCAGCACCGCCCCGAGCTGGTCGCCCTCGAGCAGGTGCCCGAGGCGCTTCCCGTGTGGCACGCATACGCGAACGTGATGCGTGGCCTCGGGTATTCAGTGCATGTCGAGGTCATGAGGGCGGAGCAGTTTGGTGTTCCGCAGACCAGGAAGCGCGCGATCCTCATCGCGCGGCTCGACGGCAAGGTCGTACCGCCGACCCCGACACACTCCCGTTACTACTCGACGGATCCGGGCCGACTGGATCCGGGCGTCGAGAAGTGGGTGAGCATGGCCGAGGCGCTGGGCGGAACGCCGGGCAGCCTCATGAGCACCTACAGCACGAACGGAGACTATGAGAATCGAGGCGTTCGCGACGGGGATCACCCTTCATCCACGATCACGAGCAAGGCAGACCGCTCGCAGTGGGTAGTGCGCAAGGCGATGGGCGCAGGCATGGTCGAGCGGCACGGTGATCGCCCGGGTCGCACGCTCGATCAACCGGCTTTCACCATTCGCGGAAATGCCGGCGGGATGGAACCTGGCGGGTTCGTCTTCCGTGAGGAACTGCGCGATTGGGAATGGCTCGACGCCCCGGCGACGACCATTGCCGCGGATCCGCGCATCACAGCTCGCGAGCACCACGAGCACAGCGAGCAGTCGGGCACGTCGCTGCGGTTGACCTACCTCGAGGCGGCTGCGCTGCAGAGCTTCCCGCCTGACATGGTGTGGCCGGGCAACCAGGGTGAGCGTTTCCTCGCGATCGGCAACGCGGTGCCGCCGCTAATGGCCGCTGCGATCCTCGGTGCGCTGCTCGCTCCGCCAGCTGAGCGTGACGCGTGGGACAACGTGTTCGCGGAGGTCGCCGGATGAGCACGACAACCGCAGGTAAATCTATGCAGATTTCCCCGAATCCGGAGCAGCTTCACAATTTTTCCAGCACGACCAGCCCCGCACCACGGGAAGTAAGGAGAGAACGAATGAGGTATGTCGGTGGCAAAGGGAGGATCGCGAAGGTTGTGGCTGAGACGATCCGGGCTCGCACACTTGCAGAAACAATCTACGAACCATTCTTGGGAGGGGGAGCCATGACTGCCGCCCTCGCACCGCATTTCGACGAGGTTCTGGCAGGTGACGGGCATGAGGACATCGCGCTGATGTGGCAAGCAGTACTCTCCGGCTGGGTTCCTCCTGCGGTCACCTACGAGCGCTACCAGGAGCTCAGGTACGCGACCGAGCCGAGCGCGGAACGAGGGTTTGCCGGGGCAGGTGGAAGCTTCGGAGGGCGCTGGTTCGAAGGTTTCGCTCGTGGAGGGTTCAATGCGAATGGTGAGCCACGAAATCATCAGGCCGAATCAGTGCGAGCGGTTCTCAGGGACCGCGACAACATGATGCGTGGTCGTGTTCATGTGTTCCATAAGGACTATCGAGCCTGGCCCCTGGACTGTGGGGAACCGTCAGCGATCTACTGTGACCCGCCCTACGCTGCATCTGCAAGGGCGAAGCGCTATGCGGTTGGCTTCGACTCTGCAGAGTTTTGGGAGTGGGCAGAAACTCAATCCGAATCGCATGACGTTTTCGTTTCGGAGTACGAAGCTCCGCCCAGGTGGGGCGCAGTTTGGGAGGGCACCAAGAGGCAGTCCCTGGTCATTGGGTCTGGGACCCGAGAGATGCGCACCGAGCGGCTATTCATTTTTCAGGGAAAGGACGCTCGCTGATGACCAACCCAAAACCCGAACAGATCGAAGCCGCACGCGAGATTCTGGGGGTCGCATGGCTCGAGGAGGGCGGCGGCGCTCAGCCACCTAGCGCGGAGACAGTTCGCTCTGCTCTCCTGGCTGCTGCTGGTGTCACACCACAGGAACCTACGAGCGAGCGGTGCGGCGACTGCGGCGACAAGCTCGACTACGTCGCCGGACTCGACGGTGAAGGCGGCTACCCGCATTGCTGGCGGTGCTGGTACAAGAACCATCCGGATGAGCACCAGGTCCATCAAGCGAAGCTGTCCCACATTACGCGTGTGACCCTGGTCGGGCGGACCGGTGGACGGTCCTCTGAGCACTGGGATTACACCGGCGTCGAGCTATCCGTGCAGGACGACGGGCGCACACTGAAAGTCTTCCCACTGGGAGGTGTTGGGCGATGAGCGCGGCCCTAGACAGGAATCGTTGCTACATAAGCAACCAGAGTGCCAGCAGCACCTCCAAGAAGAACAATTCGATCACCCTTTTCAAGGGCAATGTCGACCGGAGCAAGCCAAGAGATGTATGCCACAAGAGTCTTCCGATTGATCGTCCAGACCACCGAAAAAACCAGCACGGCTGGCCCCCAGAGGCCTGGGTAGGGAAGCACCAGCGCTCCTCCTACCGCAATGACGGAGACGGTCCAAGCGAACACGATCAGCGGCCTTCCCGCTCGATACAGAAGAGGTTCCTTCAAAGGCGGAACAACAGCGAAGGCTGCCTTGTTGAGCCACAAGGTCATTCGCCGCAAGAGCCAACTTGCGACAACGATCACGAGAACCGTTGTTACCGCAAGCTCACCACCGTTCACGCATCGAAGCCTATCCGAGTCGAGAATGCAAGTGGCTAGCCAGCAGTCTGAGCGCATCTGGTCTAAGTGGTTCGCCTGGCACCTTCGCCAGGCCCCGTTCCAGATCCTCCACATGCGCGAGCTCGCAGAGAACACACTCGCCGCGCAGGACACCACCGCGGTACGCGTGAGCGGCAGCAGCGAGCAGGCCCGCCTCCCTTATCGGGTAGATCCGGCAGACGACGCCGCCCTGCTCTACGCCACCCTCGTGCTCTTCGGTCGCGAGGTCGCAGAGAAGATCGGCGGCGCTTCCCCGCGCGCACTCCGTGAGGGAATGTGGCGAGGCCGCGACGAACCCCAGGGCATCCCCCTGTGCCGCCCCGACGAGGCATTCGCCATGACCACAGAGATCGTCACCTGGCTACTCGCCTGCACACACCAGATCGCACACGACAGCACCCTGCACGACGCACCAGACCAGCTCGCCGACGTGGTGCGCAAGATGCGCGGTCGCTACCCCCGCGCAGAACCCGCGTTCAAGGCGTACCGGCCCCGACCATGCCCCACCTGCGGCGAGCGCACCATCCGCCCACTATGGGGGCCTGACGGTCTCACTGGCGCAAGATGTGACAGCTGCGAACAAACCTGGGAGAAACGCACCACATGATCACCAACCGCCCCTGGTACACCTACCGCGAAGCCTCCGCGCGCGTAGGCCGTGCCGTCATCACCATAAAGCGGTGGAGACGGCACGGGATGCCCATGACTTGGGACGACCAGCGGCGCCGAATTGTCGACCACGAAACCCTGCTCACATGGCTACGCAAGACCATCGAGCGAGACGACAGAAACCGCGGAATCATGCGAGACACGCCGTTAAGCGCCGAGGACTTGCTCGACCTACGGTGAACCCCCCTAATGTAATCAATGAGTAAGTGGGCCGGAACGCGAAAGCGCCGGCCCTTTCTCATTCCTTCCGAACGTCGCAGTGCGCGCGAGCAACGGCGCCCCCCCAGCTCGCGCGCACCGTCGGCTAACTTAGACACCATGACCTACGCACCGCCGCCGCTGCCTGAATCGCAGGCAAACAATGAACACGCGACCAACGCCCTGAACTCTCTCTCCGGTTTGCAGCCAAAGAAGTCAAAGAAACCACTCATCATCGGCATCGCTGCAGGGGCGGTACTCCTCGCAACCGCCGCGATCACGATCCCGCTCGTCCTCGCAAACAACGCGCGCAGCACCCAGTTCAAAGACGCCGCAGACGAATGCTTGATCGGCCGCGACGCATATACCGTCATGGATGACGGAAACTCGATCGAGTTTTCCGGCGCCACACTCTCCTACGGAGCATCAGGCGAAGAAGTCTTCTGTTTCCTCAAAGAACTCGAGGCCCCCGAGTCACTCGAAACCAAGATCGGCCAAACCCGCTCACTCGACGGAACCAGAGAAGCAACATGGGGAGACTTCGCCGCCCAGTGGACCTACCACCCTGACAGCGGACTCAACCTCCTCATCGAACGAAACGCCTAACGTCACAAGCCAAAGGCCCGCGCTTCATAGTAGGAACGCGGGCCTTACCCATCCCCGAACCCCCTCGAGGAGCAACCAATGACCAACGCCGCGAGACGTCCCGATCCTAAACGCGCTCAACTGCGGAAGCTGCACTCGCAGGAGCTGAGTGTGCGGGCGATCGCGGAGAGGCTTGGTGTGTCCAGGTCGACGGTGTCGCGGTGGGCAAAGGAGGATGGGCTTGCGTTTGATCGTGCTCGTACGGCTCAGGCTGTGGCTGCGCATTCGATTGATCTTGCAGCGGGGCGTCAGCGTCTTGCGGAGAAGATGCTGCAGCGGGCGGAGGAAGCGCTCGACGATCTGGACAAGCCGTATCTTGTGTACAACTTCGGCGGCAAGGACAACACCTACGAGGAGCACGAGCTCAAGCGCGCTCCGATCGAGGTACGGCGCAACGCTCTCACTATGGCTGGGATCACGTTTGACAAGCTGACCCGCATCGTGGAGAAGGATCCCGACGTCAGCGGCGCTCAGTCGGTGGTGCAGTCGCTCGAGGCGGGGATCCTCGCGGCTGCGGCGGTGCTGCGTACCCCCGAGACGGAGACCGACACCAGCGCAGAGTGACGATGAGGAGGGCAGCAATTGGATGCCCTCGCCGGTCTCACGTCGATCATGTCGCGCGCGCAGCTGCTCAGCGTCGCTGACTGCACCACCGCGAAGATCGCATCCTGGTCCGGCGCTGTCCGCTCAGGCAAGACATTCATCAGTTTGTTCGCGTTCCTGTTCGCAGTGCTGCGCGCACCAAAGACTGGCGTGATCATCATCGTTGGTCGAACCCTGGACACGATCAACGGCAACTTGTTCAGCTTGCTCACGAACCCGGAGATCTTCGGCGCCCTGACGAAGTACATCAAGTACACGCCAGGAGCGAAGACAGCGACCATCCTCGGCCGCACCGTGCACCTCTACGGCGCCAACGACGCATCCAGTGAGACGAAGATCCGCGGCCTCACCGTCAGCCTCGCCTACGTCGACGAAGCAACGATCATTCCGGAAGCGTTCTGGGACATGCTCGTCACCCGCCTGTCAGTAGACGGCGCACGCCTGCTCGCGACCACGAACCCGGGCAGCAAGAACCACTGGCTGCGGAAGAACTGGATCCTCAAGGCCCGCGAGAAGAACCTCGTCCACTTCGCATTCAACATGGACGACAACCCGAGTCTCTCGGCACAGTTCAAGACAGAGATGAAAGCCAGCTATGCGGGCGTCTTCTACCTCCGCTTCATCGAGGGACAGTGGACCAACGCCGCCGGGGCGGTCTACTCCATGTGGAACGAGGACCGACACCTCATCGACCACGCCGATCTGCCACCGATCGCGCGCACCCTCGCCGTCGGCATGGACTACGGAACCACCAACACCACCGCCGCCCTGCTGCTCGGCCTCACCGACGAACCACAGCCGCGCCTCGTCTTCATCGACGAATGGCACTACTCAGCCGCCGAGCACCACGGCGAAACGATCCCCGACGTCGAACTCAGTCGGCTGTTCCGGGACTGGCTCAAGGGCAAGCACGGCCCCGAAGGTGTCTACATTCCGCAACCCGAGTACGTGTTCCTCGACCCATCCGCCGCGTCCATGCGCGCGCAGCTCCACTCCGACAACCTCACACCATGGGCGGCCGACAACGCCGTGCTCGACGGCATCGCCGACATCGCGAACCTGCTCTCGCAGGACAAGCTCATCGTGTCGTCACGGTGCAAGACGTTCCTCGCTGAGGTCACCGAGTACGAGTGGGACGAGAAAGCCTCAGACGAGGGCCGAGACGAAGTCGTCAAACGAGACGACCACGCCATGGACGCCGCGAGATACGCGATCCGGTCCACGGTCGGACAGTGGCAACACGAGGTCTACTCGCTCGCAGCCTAGCGATAGATTGCAAGGAACTTCAGGACGAGCGCAGGCCCACTGACCCAGTTGTCTTCTTGTCCCTCGCTCGGCTCCTGCTGCATCTTGCGCCTCTGCTCGCGAGTCAGCACCGCCATACCGGGAAGCGCCATCAAGGACTTGTGGCTTCCCGCGGGAACAACTTCTAGTATCTTCCCAACAAAGATGAGGGGTCCATCAAGGTCCTCAATGTCTACCTCTCCGCTTAGCGGTCCGGCCACAGACCACGCACTTTCATTAAAGGCCCCAATAACACTGATCTGGCCCCCCATCGAATCGGCGAGTTTCGTGACGCCTTCGACGCGTTCCATGTCGAGTTGAGACACGGGCGTGTCATTCCCCATGAGCGGGGCGAGCCCGGCCATCAGTGTTGAGAGTTGAGCGAGGCTCTGGAGCTGTTCTTTGCTGCCTACGACACGACTAAAAGGGGGAACAGCGAAGTCGACTTCTCCATGAATAGTAAAACCACGCCCCACTCCAGCGAGATCCGTTTCAGGATCATTTACATCGACCCATGAGAGTTCATCAGGGCGCTCTGAACCGGCAGCAAGCAGCCGGTCGAACGCTGCAAGCGGGTCATCCGTGAACTCAACTTCACGATCCTCACCGGACTCTCGAGATCCCTCAGCCCCCGCAGCTTTCGTACCAAATGTCACGCCGCCCCGACGACGTCGCGACTTCTTCTCTGTCAGACGGGTTCGCTGGCCACCATCAAGCTGGGCAGCGAACTTAAGTACCAGTCCTTCGTCGAAATAAACAAAGTCTTTAAGCATCCGAGACCCTTTCCCAACGTTCGTAGATGTTCTGACCTTACCGGGAGGTAACCAAATGCCGATGCCTGCCGCGAACACCCCATGGCCCCCGAAGGCCTGGGCGCCCGCGTACGCACAGTATGCCGAGAACGATGCCTGGCTCACCGGCGACACGAAGACCCTCGCCACGCTCTACTCAGGGCAGGGCGGCGCGACGCACACCCGTGCAGGACAGGCGCACCGCGGCGGCCTCGTTGGCACCATGGCGCGCGCGTTCTGGGGCCGCCCAGTCGCTGCCGGTGAGTCACGAACCCGACTGCACGTCCCCGCACCCGCGGACCTTGCGACGCTCGCCTCCGACCTGCAGTACAGCGACCCGCCCGTCACC
Organism: Leucobacter luti; assembly: GCF_019464495.1. Lineage (NCBI taxonomy): Bacteria > Bacillati > Actinomycetota > Actinomycetes > Micrococcales > Microbacteriaceae > Leucobacter > Leucobacter luti. The sequence goes on from NZ_CP080492.1 coordinate 1,302,159, forward strand.
AACTTCCTCGGCGACGCAAAGGCCGAGCCCGTGGCGAAGGCGCGCCTCGACCTGCTCATGAACAGCGACGAAGCCCACGCGACGTTTAACGCGCAGGGTGAAATCAAAAGCGCGCTCGGCGCGACGATCATCCTCCCCCGCTGGGACACCAGCATCGAGGACCACGTCTGGCTCGACCACGCCGCAGCAGACACCGCAATCCCCGTGTTCCGGCATGGCCGACTCGTCGAGGTCACGCTCTGGTCCGAGTACCTCGACGGGCACGTCTACTGGCGACACCTCGAACACCACGCCCCCGGCTACGTCGAGCACGCCCTATTCCGTGGCACGCAGTCCAGCCTCAGCGCTCGCGTCCCACTACAGGACCGCCCAGAGACTGAGAACTACGCGGCTCTCGTCGACGGTGACTCTCGCATCCCGACGTTCATCGACCGGCTCACCGCGGGCTACCTGCCGAACGCCCCCGCGCTCTCGTGGCGCAAACAGGGCGCGCTCAAGGATGCGGGCCGCTCAGACTTCAACCAGTGCATCCCACTCTTCGACGCACTCGACGAGGCGTTCTCGTCGTGGATGCGCGACCTCAAGCTCGGCGCCGGACGCATGTTCGTCCCCGACGCATACCTCAAGTCGAACGGGCCGGGTGCGGGCGCGTCTTTCGACCTGTTCCAAGAAATGTTCGTTGGCCTGCAGGTGCCCGGAAAGGCCGGCGAAGGGATGGAACTCACCCCATCGCAGTTCGCAATCCGTGTCGAGGAGCACGAGCGCACCATGCGCGGCATCGTGCGCGAGATCCTCCGCAAAGCCGGTTACTCGCCCTCGTCATGGGGAGACCCTGACCAGGCCGGCGGGCAGGCAACCGCGACGGAGATCCAGTCACGCACCGAGCAGACCGAACGGACGCGGTCCCGGAAGAACCTCTACGACCGGCGCGTGCTGTCCCGCATGGGCTCGGTCGCACTCGAACTTGACGGGCTCCTGTTCTCGGGCAAGGGCGGCGGGCAGTACGACCTCAACGTCGTGTTCCCCGACCTGAGCCGCACGGACCCGAAGACCGAGGCCGAGACAATCGGGCTGCTCAACGTCGCCGGGGCGATCAGCACCGAGACCGCGGTGCGGCGTGCGAACCCCGACTGGGACGACACCACTGTCACCGAAGAGGTCAAGCGCATCCAGAACAAGCGCGACGCCGAGCAACCACCAGATCCGTTCACCATCGACCGGGTCAACGAACCAGAGAAATAACCGTGCAGACCGAAGACATCAACAACCGCTTCGACTTCCACCCCGCAACCACAGTAGAGAAGCGCGGAGAGCATGGCAGCGTGCGCAACGCCTGCGCAACGCTCGCCCACTTCATCAACGAGCACGTGCCCGAGGGCTATGAGAAGTCGCTCGCGATAACGAATCTGGAACAGGCGATGTTCTGGGCGAACGCCGCTATTGCGAGAGATCGCGAGTAAGTCAAGCAGTTAAGCAACACGGGTCTGGCTTCCGCCCCGACAAGATCCTCCCTTCAACCCCAACTTGGAGGATCAAATGGCAACCAATCAAACCTGGCCAGGCGACTCACCAGCCACATGGATCGACGACATCGGGCACGCAATCGCGGAACGCTACCGCCGCATCGAGGACGTCCTCCGCGCCCAGTTAGAAGCGCTTGCCGACCAGCACGTCGCCACCCCGGCAGACCTCGCGACACGGCATCGCATCATCCGGGAACTGCGCGAGCAGGCCGAGCAGCTGGTCCGGACGGTCGACCCGGACGAGCTCGCACGCTGGACGGCTGAGCAGGCCGCGACTGGCGCATCTGCCGGAATCGCGCGCACACTGCTTGACTTTCCCGCTTACACCAGTGCAGGTGTAACCGCACTCACCGCAGGCGGCGCGTACGCCGTGGCAGCGGCGGAGCTCGATCTGCGCGACTCGCTACGCGCACTGAACGAGCGCATCCTCCGCGCCCCCGTAGACGCATACCAGGCGATGACGTCGAAGCACGTTGGCGATCTCCTCGCAGGGGTGACGACGTCGCGGGCGCTGCACCGGCGCATGCTCGACGAGTACATTGCCGACAGTGTCACCGGCTTCATCGACAAGAGCGGGCGCCGGTGGACGATCGGCGCATACTCCGAAATGGCCACCCGCAGCGCGTCAGCGCGCGCATGGCGAGACCAAAGCGTCGCAAGCATGGCCCAGGCCGGGATCACGACATTCACCCCTGTGATTGGATCCTCTGCGTGTAGCGCATGCGGCGCATGGCAGGGGAAGATCCTCAGGCCCGGGGAGCGACTTTTCTGTCCAAGTGCTCCCCGGCAATAGGACCACTCGTTTCCTGATGGCTGGCGAAAGTGATTTCGTAACCCAGGGGCACGCCTACTTTCGAGGGCCAGTAGGCACCACCTCCGGAAAGCAGAACGCGGCATTCTCGGTTTCTGGGTACAAGAGCGTGTCACTCAGCGGGAAGACCACCACCAGCGACCTCCAGACTGGAAAGCTCTATGTAACTGGTGAGGTTGATTTTCGGTTTGCGACTTTTGTCGGTGATTACAGGGGCGCGCTCAGTGGGAGCCGGGAACCAGGGTTTACCGTCATTACCGCTGTAGCGGTTCAAACACAGGGCATTGTGTCCATCACGCTGAACGTGACTGGGACGATCCCACAAGGCGCTGGTGTCGATGTGTGGTCTGGTGTGGGTGGAGCGCTCTGCCCGCCGCAAAACAGGCAGGCCGCAGCCTGGCTCGATGGTGGCTACGCCGGCGTCGCCTGGATTCGACCGAACGGGACGATCGCTGTAGCGAACCGCTCGGGCGCTAGCCGCAGTTCGGCCCAATTCACCATCACCTACGCGCTCTAGCCAGCCTTCCCCTTCTCATCCCACGCAAGCCCCGCCGAGTAGCGGGGCTTTATTCATTCCAGGAGGACCTATGGCGAAAGACATAGAAGCATATATCGCTGGCGTACGCGGTCAGTTCATCGACGTGGACGGCGTATTCGGAGCACAGTGCTGGGACCAGTTCAGTCACTACGCAATGTGGTTGGGCGTCCCAGCATGGCCGACCTACACCAGCGCAGGCGGGTCCTTTCCGCACGGTGGATACCCCTGCAACGTGCACCACAACGCAGCGTCGGCGGGACTGGGCGAATGGTTCGAGATTCTGCCCGCTAGCGCGGCGCCCCGCAAAGGCGACGTTGCGTTCTGGGACTACGGATCCGCCTGGTATCCGTGGTCACACGTCGCGACCGTGCTCGAGGTGTTGCCCGGCGGGCGAATGCTGCGCTGCCTCACTCAAAACCCGGGCGCCGTGCAGATCGCAGACCTGATTACCAACGGCATCGTCGGCTATTTGCGGCCGCGAGTCGCGATCGCTGGCACCCCCAATGCAGAGAAAACCCCAACGCTCACCGCGAGTGAGAAGACCGAGGAGACTGAAATGGCAAATCACTACATCGCGAAGTCCGATGCCGGCAGGCAGGCAGATCAATGCGATCTTCAACACGACGTCGGGATTCTTCCACGAGTTCGAGTCCAAGGACGGTGTGTACAACACGAACGTCGCACGAACCTTCGGCGTGAAAGACCCGACGTCGCTCGTTTCGGTGTCGCACTACGACGCTGTCAAGCGCGATGCGGCGGCGCTGCGATCGGGGAAGGCGTGAGTGCAATAGCTGCGACCCTCGCCGTCGCGGGCTTCGCGCTGCTCTTGCTAAGTGCGGTGCTCGCGATCGGTTGGTCGATCAATCGGCGGCGCGAATGAGTCCGACGGTACTTGTCGCGCTGATCGGTGGACTTGCGATCGTCTGCACCGCGCTTGGCGGTGTCGTTGGAGCGGGGCTCACCTCGCGTGCGCAGAAGCGCGTTGCTGAGGCCTCCGAGCACACCGCCGAGGTCACGGCTGCCGCCACTGTGAAAGCCACAGAGCGCACCGCCCAGGACCGCCTCATCGATCAGCTGCAGGAAGAGCTCGGCCGCTATCGGGACGACAACGACAAGCGTGTCGACCGGCTCGAGCAGCGCGTCGAAGACCTCACCGCGGAGAACCGCGGCTACCGAGCTTTCATCGGCGTGCAGCGTGACCACATGGCCGAGCATGGCATCCCGCTCCCGCCGTATCCGTCGGACCTCCCTCGCTGAAAGGACACACCTTGGAGATTCAGATTCCCGCGATCCCGGTCGGAGTGCTCACGCTGCTGAGCTTCTTCGCGCCGTATGCGATCGCACTTATCAACCATCCCGGTTGGAAGGCCGGCTCAAAGCGCCTCGTCGCAATCGCGGTGAGCTTCATGCTCACGGTCGCGGTGCTCGCGCTGTACTACCTCCAAACCGGTGACACAATCCCGCAATGGCCTGTGCTGCTACTTCTCGCCCTCGTCGTGTCACAGGCGGCATACACGCTGCTCTGGCCGTCAGCGAAGAACGTTGAAGGACGCCACGGCACTACCTAGTCCAGAAACAAAAATGCCCCCTCGAATCAGCATTACGCTGAGCGAGGGGGCTATTTCTGTTGGTAACTACGTGGTTTGTGCGTCCCGTATCGGGGCGAAGCCATGTCTCGTGAGCCTTTCGTTGACGTGGAATAGTCCACGGCGATCACAGAACTCGATCGGCATCCCGCAGCCGCAGCAGAAAGCGTTGTACGGATACTTCGTTACATCAGTTGCATAAATCAAGGATCCTCCCTGTTTGAATTTGACACTCCTCGCCGACGGAAGAGATTCCCCTAGTTTCTCAAAGCGGACGCACAAATGCAGGCTTGTTCGCCCGAAGCTGACCGGAGCCCATGTTTTACATTTTTGCCCGTGCTGTCACAGATGAATACTCCGCTGAGATAGGTTCACAATCGAACAAATGTTCGAATGATGGACTGGTGTAGAAACGCTTGCCGAGGACGAAAGGGCTGTCGTGTGGACCGAGCGCGATCGCCCCGTCCGACTGTTCTTCAGGGAGGCCAGGTGGAGCGTTGAGGGCGAGCCCGTGGCGATCACGGAGATCCCCAATCACCAGTACCACCCGCTCATCACCCACCCAACTCCAGCTTTCATGGGGTGGCGTTGCGTGATGGGATCCGAAGACCTCACCACGAAGCTCGTGCTGGCCGTGCGCCGCGAGGGCACCCTGTGGAGGGCCGAGGAGGTTCCCGGTGAGCAGTAAGCCGCCCCCCGAAAGGCATGCGGGACATCGAGGGCTTGGCGCAACGTTGGGAACGCGCCCCCGCAACCCATCACCCTGCCGCACAGCCCCGTGACTCGCACGGGTCCACGGTGCACAGGCAACCGGGTGAAGGTGCGAGCTGCGATCCCTGTCAACTACTCGTTCAACGATGTCCTCATAGCCGAGTGCAAGGTGATCGAGTGGACGAAAGTTGCGGTGAAGATCCGCGTCGTCATTCCACCCTCAACGGCGCCACGCGAGATTTGGATATGGGCGTCCGCCGTCAAGCGGATGGGGTAAATCTTCATAGGGGCTGGGTTGCTCGAAAGTGGGTTCTCAGTAGAGTCGAACCATGAATGTTTGGATACCCTGGGACGCTGACGAATCCGAGATCCAGCAGCGAATGACGATTCGCGAGCAGATTCCCAAGGAGCTTTACGCCCCAATTCAAGCCTGGGCCATCAAACACGTTGGCCGCGACGCCTATGGCTGGACCTCGGGAGATCGTATACACATGCTCTGCTCGGCAGTTCAGTTTCCATTTTTGGATGGCACAATACGCGCGGATAACCGCATGAAGGCCGACTTCTTCGTTGAGTCAGCAGCCGCCCTTGGTGACGACTGGCTTCTCCGACTCGTCGACTTCTTGCTTCACGAAAGCGAGTACTACTCGAATTCGTATCCTAACTCAGTTGAAAACCTCATCTGGCATCTGGATCACACGGGATCTGCTGTGGAGGTCGCGAGAGTCGACGGCGCTTATAGGCTCAGCAATCGTCTGGTGTCAGGCGTTGAGGAGGCTGGCCTCGTTGCAACGGAAGCCGCTCCAGGCGTTGCGGGTCGACACCTGTCGGCGGCCTGGGATGCCATTAGAGCGCTCGATCCCGACACGGGCAAGGCGATGACTGAAGCAATGAAGGCCGCTGAAGTTGCAGTAGCGAGTGTCGTCGCGCCTAAAGACGACCGGCTGCGCATGGCCAAGTATGTCAACCGACTCAAGGACAAGCAGGACTGGGACCTCGTTCTCGATCAACGCGATGATGGGCACCCCGACCATCATTCATTGGTCATTGGCGCCTTAGAAACACTTGCGCTAGCACAGCAGAATCGGCATGGTGGCGAGGATCCGACTTTTGGGCAAGCGCAGGCCCACGTAATGCTTGCATCCTTAATCGTCGGTTGGTTCTCGACCGGCTCCATCGATTTTCACGACAAGAGCCAGCCCTCTGACTCTGACTCTGCTTGAGTCACGATCTAGATATCGGAATCACTCGTTGATCCAGGACAACAGCAGGGCGCCGTCCGGGATTTGGCATGCGGCTTTCGCGGCCGTCCAGTCCGCACCTTCCCCCACCACGTCGATGATCTCGAACGTGGAGAAGTCGCGGAGGTGGGGGTGCTCGACCATGGCGGCACCGAGAGCAATACGAGCACGAGCAAACATGATGCCAGCGTATCGGGGGGAGCCCCGTGCCCACTTTTTGCCCACACTCGCACCTATTTCACCTACCTTGATACCCCCTCACGCTCCCCCAAACTTGGCTCGACGGCAAGGAAGCCCTGACTTAGATTCAGCCCTGGGGGGTTCAAATCCCACCGTCACCGCCAGCGCGAAGGCCCTGACTCCCCGACACTTCGGGAGAGTCAGGGCCTTTGTCATGTGCCGCGCGAACCGCATCGTGCACGCCGACCTGCACCGCGGTGGCCCTGAGGCGCGCGGCATCTCCGCCACTCTGCCGCGTGCATGCGCAACGCCGAGAGCATCGCTGAACGGCTGGCCGCCCAGAGGGTCCAGAACGTGGCGATCCTACTGAGAAGCTAGCGGGCGATCTTGAGCACGAGAGGGAGCCCGAGCACCAGCACGGTATCGGGCATGAGTGTGCTCGAGATCACGCCAGCCAACGCAGGCAGGCAGCCAACTCAGCCAACGCAGGCAGCCAGCACAGCCAGCGCAGCCCACTTCAGCGGCTTCCCGAGAGCGTTTCACTGTCCCCCGAGATCTCCCGTGAGACGCGGTTGAGGAAGCCCGCGACAACAAGACGCTCATCACGGCTCAGGCCCTCGGCAGCGGTCATTCGCCGCGCGTTCTGACGCCCGATTGCCCGCTGCATGCGGGCTTGAGTGGCTGGGGTCACATCGATGCTGAAGGCCCGGCGGTCGCGCGGATGCACGCCCCTGATGATGTGCCCATTGAGTTCGAGTCGATTCAAGAGTTTGGTGGTGGATGCTGCCGAGATGCGCAGGCGCGCGGCAAGGTCGCTTGGCGTCACGAGTTCCTCGCGCTGCCGGACTGCGACGACGTACTGCAACGCTCGCAGTTCCGTCGAGTTCACCCCGAGTGCAGCGCGAGAGGCGAGCGCGAGGCCCCGTTCGGCCTCACGGAGCCGCTCGAGCGCGCGCGTCACCTCGGCGATCTCATGCGCCTCAGTTGCAGGATCGCCGGGGACCTCGAGCCCCGCCTCGCCGAGTGCGGCGAACGGTGGGGTCTCGTGGTTCGCGCGCTCTTCCATTGCAGTCAATAGTAGTTGCCTCGTGGATCCCTCGAATCAGCGTTGGTTCCTTCAGGATTTATTATCCTGTGGTTTAATATAACTCGATAGCTACTAAATTGCACGGCACTGAGTCACCACAGCGCAAGGAGGCGAGATGACCACACATCCCGAATTGGTGGTGCTCATGAGCGCCGAGGGAGAAGCCGTGGGCACCGCAGAAAAATCTCGGGTCCACAGTGCCGACACCCCGCTCCACCTCGCCTTCTCCTGCTACCTCACCGACTCGGCAGGCCGCGTCCTCCTGACCCGCAGAGCCCTCAGCAAGCAGGCGTGGCCGGGCGTGTGGACCAACAGTTTTTGCGGACACCCTGCCCCAGGCGAATCGTTCGAGCGCGCACTCACGCGCCGCGCCCACCAGGAGCTGGGCGTCGAACTTGATGAGCTGAACTCGGCGCTCCCAGACTTCCGCTACCGGGCAGTCGACTCAGCTGGCACGGTCGAAAACGAGATCTGCCCGGTGTTCACCGCGCGAGTCCGCGGCGATCTCGCGCCCGAAGCCAGTGAAGTGGCGGAGTGGGCGTGGGTGGCCCCGGGCGATCTGGCTGTCGCACTTGCAGCAACTCCCTTCGTGTTCAGCCCCTGGCTTCGAGAGCAGCTCCCGCTCCTCACCGCACGCGGCGCACTCGACAGGATGGTCACGGCATGACCAGGACCGACACGCGATCGCCAGCCGCAAGAGACACCACGACCCGGGAGATCTGTGCACAGATCGACCGACTGGTGGACGCCCGATCAGCCCGCGTCGCCGCGCACGGGCCGCACTTCGCTGAGCTCTGGGAACTCGCCGTTCGGCGGCTCCAGGGCGGAAAGCTCCTCCGCCCCCGCCTGGTGATGGGTGCGTTCGACTCGCTCGCGAGCGGCACCACAGCAGCGCCGCGTGCCGCCGCACTCGAAATTGCGGCGGCCCTCGAAATTCTGCACTTCTCATTCTTGCTCCACGATGACGTCATCGACGAGGATCTCGTTCGCCGCGGCGAACCCAATCTGGTCGGTTGTCTCGTCGCTGGCAAGATGCCCGGCAACACGATTGCAGCGCCCCCAGCGGACGGCTCAGGAGACACCACGAACCGCACGCTCCACTGGGCCCGCAGCAGCGGCCTCCTGGTCGGCGATCTCATGCTCACGATCGCGCACCAGATCATTGCGCGGCTTCACCTCCCTGAGCACGCTCGCACGCGGGTCCTTGATCTCCTCGAGGCCGCCGTCACCGAAACCGTGGCCGGAGAGTACTGTGACGTGGGGCTCGCGGACGGAGCGTTCGTTCCTGATCTGAGCCTCGTGCTCGACATGACGCGGATGAAGACGGCGAGCTACACCTTTGAGTTGCCACTGCGTATCGCGGCGGTCATTTCCGAAGCGCCTCCTGCCGCAGAGATCCAACTCGGAGAGGTCGGCCGCCATCTTGGCCTCGCCTTCCAGTTGCAGGACGATCTCCTGTCCGCGTTTTCACCGAGCGACTCCCACGGCAAGGACCAGTTCTCCGATTTCCGGGAGGGCAAGGAGACCGCGCTCATTGCGTACGCACGAATGACGAATGCGTGGCCGAGCGTCGAGCAGCTCCTCGGCACTGAGGGGTTCTCTGACGATTCTGGCCGCAGGATTCAGCGGCTGCTCACGGAATGCGGCGCGCGTGAGTTCATCGAAACCCTCGTGCAGGATCAGATCCGGACCGCGCTCCAGGTCCTCACACGGGACGACTGCGCGGTCCCCCAGGCGACTTCCCGGTTCATTTTGGGGCTCGTCGACTCGCTCGACGGGAGGCGCGCATGAAGCGGCGTGCGTCGGAGTGCAACGCACTCGACGATTACCGAGAAGCGTGCGAACAGGCCGCAGACCAGGTGATACGTGTGTACTCGACGTCGTTCGGCGCAGCAACGCGCCTCCTGGGAGCACGGCATCGCCGGCACGTGCGCAATATCTACGCACTGGTGCGCATCGCCGATGAGCTGGTCGATGGCGTCGCAGCTGGCAGCGGACTCTCCCTCGTCGAGCAGCAGGAACGTCTCGGAGCCCTCGAAGCCGAAACGGACGGAGCGCTGCGTTCCGGATACAGCAGCAACCCGATCGTGCACGCGTTTGCCTGCACCGCACGAGCTTCGGGCATTGACGCCACACTCACGTCTCCGTTCTTCGCGTCTATGCGCACCGACCTGATGGCGGCGCCCACACCAGCGGGCGCTGTGGTGCACGGCGTGCCACACGGCGAGGTACATCATCGCTTCGACGCCGCGGCACACAGCGCGTATGTGTATGGATCCGCGGAGGTCATCGGCCTCATGTGCCTCCGCGTATTCCTCCGCGACAGCCGCGTCACTCCCGAGGCGCTGGCGCGGCTTGAGCAGGGTGCGCGAAGCCTGGGCGCCGCGTTTCAGAATGTGAATTTCCTCCGCGATCTCGCCGAGGACACCCAGCAGCTCTCACGCAGTTATCTCAGCGCTGACGCGCAGCTCACCGAAGCCCTCAAAGCGCAGTGGATCGCAACGATCCGCGCTCAGCTCGCCGACGCACAGGAAGTCATCCCCATGCTTCCGCCGGACGCCCGCAGGGCGGTCGACTGTGCGCGGAGGCTCTTCACTCGTCTGACTGATCGGATCGAACACACCCCGGTCACCGAGTTGCTCGAGCACCGGGTGCGCGTCTCCGGCGCGGCAAAGACGCTCCTCGTGCTCCAGTCAGTGGCCGGCGCAGGAAGTCGACGTGCAGCATGACCCGCACCATTGTGATCGGCGGCGGAATCGGCGGCCTTGCAACTGCGGCGCTCCTCGCACGCGAGGGACACCAGGTGCTCCTGCTCGAGCAGAATTCCCGCGTGGGTGGGCGCGCCGGCACCGTCACCCGAGCGGGGTTCCGCTTCGATACCGGCCCATCGTGGTACCTCATGCCGAGCGTCTTTGAACACTTCTTCGCACTCCTGGGCACTTCCGCACGCGAGCAGCTCGACCTGCGGACGCTCGATCCCGGGTACCGTGTCTTCACCGAGCCCGGAGCCGACACCAGACCGAACTGTGTGGAGGTCCCCTACGGCTCAGATCGCGTTGTCACGCTCTTCGAGGAGCTCGAACCAGGAAGCTCCGCCAAGCTACGCCGGTATCTCCGTTCGGCCAAATACACCTCGGACATGGCAGAGCGCACCTTCCTCTACAACCCGTTCACGAGTTGGCGCTCGCTCCTCACTGCGCGGGTGCTCCGCGGGTTGCCGCGCCTCACCACCCTCCTCACGACCACGCTGCAGCGCTTCGTCGAGCGGCGCTTCACACACCCGGTGTTGCGACAGATACTCGAGTATCCGGCGATTTTCCTCGGCACCGATCCGCGCACAGCACCGGCGATCTACCACCTCATGAGCACGCTCGACCTCGATGAGGGGGTGCAGTACCCGATGGGGGGTTTCTGGGGCCTCGTCGAACGTTTCGAGGCACTTGCCCGCGCACAAGGCGTGGAGATCGTCACCGGGGCGGAGGTCACCAAGATCCTCACTCGGCGTGAGGAGGCGGGGCTACACGCGAGCGGCGTCCGATGGCGCGACGCATCGGGCACCGAGCGCGTCGAGCACGCAAACGTGGTCGTCTCGGCCGCCGATCTGCACCACACCGAAACGGTGCTGCTGCCTGCCGAGGCGCGCAGCTATGACGAGCACTGGTGGCAGCACCGGGAGAGCGGGCCGGGTGCGGTCCTTGTGCTGCTGGGGGTGCGCGGGGAACTGCCGCAGCTCTCTCACCATTCGCTGTTCTTCACCTCAGACTGGAACACGAACTTCGACGCTATCTTTGGCGCCGAGCCGGAGCTGCCAGATCCGGCATCTCTCTACGTGTGCAAGCCGAGCGCGACAGACCCTGCGGTGGCGCCCCCGGGTTCCGAAAACCTCTTCGTGCTCGTCCCCATCCCCGCCGACGTGTCCTACGGCTCAGGCGGGATCGACGGCGCAGGTGACCCAGCGATCGAGGCAGTGGCGGATCGTGCAATCGCACACATCGCGAGCTGGGCCCAGATCCCCGATCTCGCTGATCGGATCATCACCCGTGAAACGATCGGGCCAAACGATTTTGCACACGACTACCACTCCTGGCGGGGCGGCATGCTCGGACCCTCGCATATTCTTCGCCAGAGCGCGATGTTTCGGGCGCAGAACGCCTCACCTCGGGTCTCGGGGCTGTACTACGCCGGGGCCACGACCGCCCCGGGGGTGGGAGTGCCCATGTGTCTCATCAGCGCCGAGCTCGTGCTGAAGCGGATCCGCGGTGATCGCACTGCGGGCCCCACCGCCCCGATCGCCCCGCGAAATCAGGCGACCGCGACCGAGCCCAGCCACTCAGGCGTGACCGAGGAGGGCAGGCGTGACCCGGCACCGTGGCCCGGCATGGCGGCGCTCGCTCGCTGCCCGGCTGCGCGCGCCCCGCATCCGCGTCAAGATCCTGCTCGACTGCGATTCCGACAGCGCATGGCGAGCGCTCCACGACCCCACGGTTGCGGCCCAGCTGTACGCGCCGATCCTTCGCATGGCCCCCGTGCGCGGCGCACTCCCCGAAGCCTTCGTGTCTGGGACTCGCCTGCTCGTGCGGATCAGGCTCCTCGGAGTCGTGCCGCTCGGGAGGCAACTGATCGTGATCGAGGACGCAGCTCCCGGCGAGCTGGGTCCCGCACACCGCACGATGCGAGACATCGGCCATCCTGTGTCCGGTCCGCTCGCACTCCTCCGAGGGTGGCACCATGAGATGACCGTTCAGTCTGATGCACACGGACGCACCATCTGGCTCGACGAACTCACCGTTTCCGGCGGTGCCGCACTGATAGGTGCACCCGTGCTGTGGGTCACCTGGCGTTGGCGCGGACGACGCCTCAGATCTCTCGCACGGTACTGGGGCGACCCTGCCCCCGAACCACGACCCCGTTCGACCCTTCGAAGGGAGCACACGACCCGATGACAATCCCCGATTCTCTCCAGTACCTCGCGCTCATGGCCGGCTGTCTCCTCCTGACGCTGCCGCTTGAGTTCGTGCTGGGAGCGCGCGTCTACCGCGCTCCGTTGCGGCTCCTTCAGGCGATTCTGGTGACGGTGATCGTGTTCTCGGTCTGGGATATCGCGGCTATCGGTGCTGGAATGTGGAGCTATAACCCACAGTTCACCACCGGGATCATGCTTCCATTTGGTCTCCCGCTCGAAGAACTCGTCTTCTTTATCGCGATCCCCATCTGTGGTGTGCTCACCTATGAGGCGGTGGGCCGTGTCCTCACGTGGCTGCGTCGCCTCACACGACGGCACACGACCGATTCAATGAGGAACGAACGATGAATCCCTGGGCGTTGTACCCCGTCGCAACACTCCTCACCATGATCGCGGTGATCCTCATCGAGTTGCTCTGGCTGAAGACCGGGATCTTCCGCACCGCCCAGTACTGGGTCGCAATGGTGATCATGCTCTCGTTCCAAGTGCTCGTCGACGGCTGGCTCACCAAACTCTCCAACCCGATCGTGATCTACACGCCCGAGACCATGCTCGGAGTGAGGTTCCCCTGGGACATTCCGGTTGAGGACTTCGGGTTTGGTTTTGCAATGCTCACCCTCACGCTTCTGGTGTGGAAAGTCACGGCACGGCGCTCGGTGCGCCCCTCGCCAACGCGGAGGCACGCGCCAACGCAGACGGAGATGCCACCGCAGATCCCAACGCCGACGCAGATGCCGCACGAAACGACGAGAGGCTGAGTATGACCCAGCGAGCCCCCGGCGCGATCGCCGCGCCGCTGAATTCCCTGCCCACCCCGGCACACCCCGTGTGACCCAACCGCGCAAAGTGGTGGTGGTTGGGGGCGGATCGCCGGGCTCGCCGCCGCGTGCGGACTCGCTGAGCGCGGCGTCGAGGTCACACTCATCGAGGCAGAGGATCGTTTGGGCGGCAGAGTGCGCTCCTGGGAGGCCACGACCGACGCCGGAGACGTGACGATGAGCCGCGGGTTCCACGCATTCTTCCGGCAGTACTACAACCTGCGCGAGCTCCTCACCCGGGCGGGCGATCTGGATACGATGCTCAGCCCCATCGCCGACTACCCGGTAGTGAGCGCGCGCGGCGACGCCGACTCGTTCGCCAAGATCCCCCGCACTCCTCCCTGGAACTTCATGACGTTCGTCGCGCGGAGCCCGACGTTCCGGGCCCGCGACCTCGCGCACGTCGACATCGACACGGCGCTTTCGCTGCTGGACGTCGAGTTTCCTGAGACGTTCCGGAAACTTGACGGAGTGAGCGCCGCCGAGTTCCTCGACCAGTTGCGCTTCCCAGATCGAGCCCGACATCTCGCGCTCGAAGTCTTCGCGCGCAGTTTCTTCGCGGATCCGAGCGACTTCTCCGCGGGCGAACTCGTCGCAATGTTCCACGCGTACTTCCTCGGTTCCGCGGAAGGCCTGCTCTTCGACGTGCCACGCGATGACTTCGACACCTCACTCTGGGCGCCACTGGGTCGGGCTCTCGAAGCGGCAGGGATGCGGCGAGTGCGCGGAGCCGTGACGAGCGTCGAGCAGCGCCGAGCGCACCATGAGTCCGGGCCGGAAGCTTTCTCCGGAACCGGGCGAGAAGGAACTCCGGAGTCGCTGGCAGCTCCGGAACCCGAGTGGCGCGTCTTCTTAGCCGATGGAAGCATCGAAACGGCAGATGCCATTGTGCTCGCTGCGGGCCCCGAAGCCACGCGCGAGATCATTGCGGCCTCGCCAGAGCTCGGTACGGACCGCTGGCGGCAGAGCATCGAGCGCATTGAGCTCGCACCGCCGTTCGCTGTGCTTCGGCTCTGGTTCGACGGGGTGGTCCACCCGGACCGTCCACCATTTCTCGGCACCGCGGGGTTCGGGCCGCTCGACAATGTCAGTGTGCTCGAACGGTTCGAGGCCGGCGCTCTGGCGTGGTCGCGCGAACACGGCGGGAGCGTGGTGGAACTCCACGCGTATGCCATTGACCCCGCAGACCTGGACGATCCTGAGCGGCAGCGGGAGCTTGCCGCTCAGCTCCGAAGGGAACTCGAACGCGTGTACCCTGAGACCGCTGCGCTGACTGCGACCGCGGAGATCCTCCTTGTTGAACGCGACTGCGCACTCATCGGCACGGACTCCTGGGACGATCGTCCGCAGGTGATCACTCCGGCTCACGGCCTGGTGCTTGCGGGCGATTGGGTGCGCAGCGACCTCCCGATCGCGCTCATGGAACGGGCCGCGACGACTGGCTGGATGGCGGCGAACGAACTGCTCTGCGGCTGGGGAGCTGCGGGACACACGCTCTGGAGCGTGCCTACCCACGGCCGCCACCGGTGGCCGAGGGTGTCGCGGAAGCTTATGGCGCAGCTGCCGTGGAGGTGAAGCTCACCTCAAGCCCACGCAGCTGATAGCCCTGCACCAGAGTGTCGAAGCCGCGATCTGGTTCTCGCGCAAGCGTGATCCCGGCTTCGAGTAGCGTGGTGAGCAGTGTCTCGGTCTCGAGCAGCGCGAGGTGCGACCCTGGGCAGCGGTGCGCCCCGTCGCCAAAACTCAGACCGGTCCGCTCGGCCGCTGGGAGGCCCCGGCCCCGCTCGATCGTTGCCGGTTCCGGACCAAAGACGTCAGGATCAAGGTTTGCTGCGCGCACGTCGATATCCACGAGCGTGCCCGGGTCGTGCGGGCAGCCCGCGGCTTGTTCGCGCACCCGGCGATAGAGGTGAGCCACCGGCGGCTCAAGCCGGATCATTTCACTCAAGAGCTCAGTGCGCCCGGTCACGTCCGCCGCGAGATACTCGGCGCACAGGGCAGGATCCCGCAAGAGCCGCCACAGCGCCATGGTCATGAATTCGCGCGTGGTCACCATCCCGGCCGTACCGTACGTGAGGCACTCCATCAGGATCTCACGGGGACGGTATCCGTGCGCGAGGAGATGGCTGATGATGTCGTCGGCAGGCTGGGCCCGTCTCGCCCGGATCGCAGGACGCACGTCGCGCCAGTAGAAGCTCATAAGTGGCACCAGCGCTTCTTTGGCGGCCCGCGCCCACTGACGCTGCGTGCGGCCGTGATCCCTGCGCGTATGGTCTACCGGTGGTTGCCGGAAGAACGCTTCAAGGCGCCGTGCGAGAGCTTCCGTATCTCCGCCATTCAGCCCCACGATCTCCGATGCGACACGCACCGAATAGATCAGCGCGAGATCGTCGATCCGGCACCTCCCCTCGCGCTGCGCATCCGCCACGAGATCCGCGGCTGCGCGCTCGATGAACGCGCGATGCGTGACTTCCAGTGTGCGCGGACTAAAAAACCTGACCAGCCGCTTCCGATGCTCAAGATGCTCGGGACCGTCGTCCATCAGAATCGGCCGGTGTCTGAAGAGCCGCGCGGGAATGCGCTCCGACGTGAACCCCGCCTGCGTGGTTGCACCTTTCGCTCGCAGGAGCGCCGCGCTCTCGCGCATACCGGTGAGCTTCGCCACGCACTGGACGCCGGGATCCGGCACTGTGTGTGAATCTTGCTCCTGCCGCTTGCTCGCTCGCATCGTCACCTCCGCGTTACCCGCGCGCGGACCTCGCACGGAACCAGATGGTGAGCTCGTTGAGCGCCCGCATCACGTGTTCTGGGGAGTCCGCCCGCTCGATCTCCGCGAATGTGTCGCGGAACCCTTCGGGCAGCTGCGGCGAGGTGGGGCGCAGAGCCTCGTAGCCCATGCGCCACGTATCAAACCTGCGCTCGGAGATTTCCGCGTTGAGGAGTACCCGCAGATGGGTGTGGCGCGAGTCCCGCGAGATATCGTCGTACAGTTCATCGAGCGCTGTGCGCGGACCTTCGATGTACTGCAAGAAACGCCCGCCCCGGAAAAACAGGATGCCGGTGATCCCCAGCCGCCCATTCTTCGACCGCGCCCGTTCAAGCAGCTCAATGAGCTGCGGTTCGTCCACCGGAGCGGTGGCATCGCTCGAGTACACAATCGCGCGCAGATCCACTGGGTTACTGCTCATCACGCGGCTCCTCTGCTGCGCCGAGCGCGTCTATCTGCGGGTCCGCACTCACGGTTGTGCCTGCCTCTGACAGTCGACCCATGGCAGTCTCCAACCGGTCAAAGAGGCCAAGCACCCGCGCGCGCGAATCACACACTTCGAAGAGGGCTGGCTCGATCTGGTCGATGAACCCGACCATGAGGACGCCAACGCTTGCAACGTAGAAGCCTTCCTCGACGCATGACCACGTGAGAGCGACCTCATCACTTCCCAGGAGCGACTCGTTTCCCAAGGCCACCTCATTCGCTTCAGGTACCCAAACGAATCACCGCGCGAGCACCTCTTCACCATATCAAAGCACGCAACTGCCGAGTCGTGGCGCGCCTGTCGCGGGGCGAAGGGTGCGCGACAGAGCCCGGCCACTTTCGAGTCGGGTCGGGGCGGGTCAGGCCATTTCCTGATCCGCTTCGGGCCGCCCGAGCCTTCGATGAAGTAGTGTGCTCACCGGAGGCCACCGATGACGATCTTGCAGCGCACCTACTGGTGGATGGCCGACTACTTGTATGCCGCGAAGTGGCAGCTCAGTGCGCTCTGGCGACGGCAAGACCCGCAACTGCTGCTGCGTGGCAGCGCCAGGCCGGTTCTGATCCTGCCAGGCGTCTACGAGCCCTGGCGATTCATGATGCCGATCATCACCGATCTCACCGATCGGGGCCACCCGGTGCATATCCTCGACCCGTTGCGATACAACCGAGTTCCGGTTGCGGACGGAGCACGCCTCGTTGGAGATTACCTGGCGGCACAGGATCTAACTGATGTGGCCATCGTTGCGCACAGCAAAGGGGGCTTGATCGGAAAACACGCAATGTCTTTCGGTGCCGACACCTTTCGGATCCAGACGATGGTGGCGATCGCCACCCCATTTGGTGGCTCACGCTACGCCCAGTACTTTCGTGGACCGACGCTGCGCGCATTCTCGCCAGCGGATGCGACACTCGTGCACCTCATGCACACAACCGCCGTCAACGCGCGAATCACCTCGGTGTATCCCCGTTTTGATCCGCACGTTCCCGAGCAGAGTGCTCTCTTGGGCGCTCACAATGTGTGCGTTGATACCGGCGGTCATTTCCGCATTCTCGCGCACCCACGCACGCTCGCAGAGATTCGCCTGGTTGCTGCCTCCGCATCAGGGGATCGGCCGGACTGACTGCACTCGCCTCAGCGTGTTTCTGCCCCAGACCGTTTCCGAGCACGCTTCGCGTTCCGCCGCGACCAGCTCCGAGCCCAGGCATCACCGTAGGTCTCGTGAGGCGAGTCCGGACGCTCCCATACCACGATCAGCGCGGTCGCGATGGGTCCGAACACGAGGCTCAGCAGGAACCAGTTCAGCCGAGATCTCCCCTTCTGCTCCGCCAGCCCAGCATTGATCAGGGCGAGCGTACCCCAGAACATGCCGGTCGAGACGTAATCACCCATGCCCCGAGCCTATCGATTTCCGGCGAATTCAAGGAGCAGTCGCCCCAGAGCCTGATCCGACAGGGTTCTTCCGCTTCCGCTTCCATGGGGCTAGGCTGGCGCGCACCGGGCGCCCAGGCTGAGCCGGGCCTAGCGTGCTCCGAGCGGAAAGGGCCAACACGATGACCGCAGAAGATTGGCGCGCAACCACGGTCGACAGAGCACGATCTGCGATTTTGGCTGCGCACCCGGGTATCACCGAAGAGCGGAAGTGGGCGAAGGCCTCGAACCCGGATGGGGTGCCGGCGTTCTCGCTCAATGGCCTCATCTGCACCGTCGAGACATATCGCGATACCGTCAAGATCACGTTCGCACGCGGAGCCTCGGTGCCGGATCCAGCTGGGCTGTTCAATGCCAGTCTCACCGCAGGCACACGCCGCGCCATTGATCTTCACGAAACCGATACGGTCGATGAGACAGCTCTCACCGCGCTCGTGCGCAGCGCTGTAGCGCGAAACGAACGCTAAGCCTGCTGCGCGAGTACGAGCGCTTCGGAGCTCAAATCAGCCGCAGCAGCTTGATCGAGGAACCACCTCACACGCGGGTGCCGACGCAGCAAACTTGCCGGCACCTCGAGCGTTTCAGGGCCTTCGAGCGCAGCAGCTACTGCTGCGGCCTTCGCTGCCCCACTCGCGATCACCAGCAGTTCATCGGCCTGAAAAATGGTGTCGATTCCCTGTGTTATTGCGTGCTCAGGGACCTGCTCCGGCTGGTCAAAGAACCGGGCGTTATCTGCTCGAGTCTCCTCGGTCAGTGTGACCCCTCTGGTCCGGGATTCAAGATCAGATCCTGGTTCGTTGAACGCCAGGTGGCCGTTGCGTCCCACTCCGAGGATCTGAATCGCGACCCCGCCGGCCTGCGCCATCTCCCGCTCGTACTCGATTCCAGCGGCCTGTGATTCCGCCAGCGTTGCCGCGCGCGGCACCCGCACCAGCTCCGGAACCAACCCCGCCGGCCCGACGGCCTCCCGAGCGATGACCGCGTGAAAGCTCTCGGGATGCGCTGGATCGATACCAATGTACTCATCAAGCGCGAAGCCGCGAACACGGCTCTGATCGAGTTCCTCCGCCCGAGCGAGTTCACCCCAGGCGGCATACGCGGCGACGGGCGATGATCCGGTCGCCAGCCCCACGACGGTGTGAGGATTGACCCGGATCTCAGCGACGATTCGCGCGGCGACTGCACGTCCGAGCGCTTCACGGGAGGTGTACACAGCAACATTCATCGGATGGGCCTCTTCTCGTTCTGGCACTGTGCGCATGGCGTGGTCATTCCGGGATCGCGTCGTGGTCATCGGGCTGCCACCCGTGAGTAGCGGCAGCCATCGCGATCGAGCACATGGACGATTCCGTCGATGATCGCATCACACTCGATGGTTTCTGGCAGCCGGGGATCGGCGCCGATCCGGAAGCGGAGTCTGTGGCCGGGCAACCGCACGAGCGGCACGTCTGCTGTCGGTGCTTCGACTCCGGCGTACGCCCGAAGCACCAGTGTTCCCGCACCGTCCACTCCGAGCTCCAGGTGGGGGAACCACGGAGAGTAGCTGCGGAAGCACCCGGTGATTCCAGCGAGCTCGTCGGTGCCAGGCTGCAGTGGGGCACGGACTGGGAGGAGTGATGCAACGGGATCCAGCTGCCCCGCGCTCAGCACGGGAGCTTCGACGTTGATCGCGTTGGCGGCGTCGAGCACAGCCGATGCATGCACCTCGCGCGCCAGGAGCTCGGCGTATGGCCGTTCACCCGGTGCGGACAGCAGCACCGCCACTGCGATTCCTGAAGCGGAATCGGAGATCATGAATGAGCCGTAGCCAATCATTCCGCCGCCGTGGGTGAGCAGCGTCCCCTCGGACGTCTCCTCCACATTCACGCCAAGCCCGTATCGCGCCGCAACGACGGGGAGGTGGCGTCCGGCGGCCAGAACGTCCTCGCCGCCGGGAGCGCGTTCGCGCGACAACAGTGCGACCGCCGCGGGGAGCCACTCCGCCTCTGGGGTGGCGGTGGGGTCCGTGAGATGCACTGCGAAGGCAAGCAACTCGCTCACGTTCGCTGCGACGTTTCCGTCTGCTCCGGCCGGTTCCACCCAGGCGGCATCTGCGAGCGAGTCACCCGGCGTCCACGGAGCATCGTCGCGGGAGGGCACGGTGCCAGGAACGATGCTCTCGCGTTCTGCACCGGTCACCTGCGCAAGCGTCCCACTCATCCCGAGCGGATCGAGCACGAGTTCGCGCACCGCACGGTGGAATGGCGTGCCCGTCACTTCCGCTATGGCCAGGCCCAGCACCACATATCCGATGTTGCTGTAGTGGAAAAAAGCGCCTGGCGGACTCCCGGCACGCGTGCTGGCCAGTCCCCACGCTTGGCCCGCCTCTCCTGGCAGGGCATCGTTGCCCGTGATCCACCCGGTGGTGTGTGTCAGCAGATGCCGGATGCTGGGATTTCCCGCCTCCGCGGGGAGGCGAAGCCAGGGCAGGAGATCACACACGTGATCGTCGAGGCTCCACTGCCCCGTCACGGCAAGTCGCGCTGCGGCGAGCGCAGCAACGGTCTTGGAAATCGAACCGATTTCGAAGCGATCACCGACGGTAACCGGACCGCCGTGTGCACCGCGGGAGCCGAAGGCGTAGGCAACCGCACCGTGCGGGGTCGCCACCGCGAGGGTGCCACCTGCGACTGGAGCGTTTTCACACAGTTGTTTCAGGAGCGCGCTCACCCGCGTGCTGCCGGGAAGCTCACTCGGCGTGGTGAGGGTTCGAGGGGTGCCGTGCTGTGGGACCGGGTTCATGATGTCTCTCGTTCTCCCGCGTTTTCTCCCGCGACGCGCTCGCGCTCGCGTGCGATAGCCGTCTCTTGTCGGGCAGCAAGCTCGGCCCACATCACTGCTCGATCGGGGCGGGGATCAAAGCGCTCGAACGTGGTGATTGGGGGAAGTGCGGGGAGTGCGAGGCCGTCGAGCAGCACTCCCACCGCGCCGAGGGCCGAGTGGTCCGCGTCGCTGCGATCTGCCGCGACTTGGAGACCTGTCGCATCGGCGAGATCCTGCAGCATGAGTTCGGAAGAGAGCGAACTTCCCGCAACTAAGATTCTGGCATCTGGCGATTCCGCGAGCACTGCCACACAGCGCCGAAGCTCCAGAATGACTCCCGTGATGAGACCCCGCATGAGCGCACCTCGGGTTGTTCCGAGCGTGAGCCCGAGAAAGGCTCCGCGCAACGCTGAGTCCCAGAGGGCACCCTGCTCCCCCGGTCCGACAAAGGGCAGCGTTTCCGGTGCTTCGATCGGTGAAATCGGCGCTGCCTCTTCGAGCAGCACCGCGGGCGAAGCAGCTCCGGTGAGTTGCGCAAGCCACTGGAACGCGGAGCCTGTCGCCACGAGGTCCATCTCGAAACCGTATCCGCCGCGCGCCAGCGGGGTCACGAGCGCACGATTCTTCGGTTCGAGGGCGAGCGTCTCACGCAGGCCCAGAACGACCGTGCTCGTGCCGGAGATGATCGCAATGTCGTGGCCGGGCCGCGCGCCGAGCGCTTCGGCGCCCAGCACGGAGTCGGCCGCTCCCAGAGCAACTGGGATTCCAGGCGCCGTGCCAACCAGGCGCGCCACACCGGGGTGCAGGCCTCTGAGCGTTGTGGCAGCGGCGACCGTGGGAAGCGCTCCCCACGCTCCTGTGGCGTACTCGCCCCGGGCCAGGTCGTACACCCCGGAGCCTGCAGCAGTGCTCGGATCTGTGAGCAGTTCACCGGTGAGCTGCGCAAAGACATAGTCTTTTGCCCCCACGATCCTCGCCACCCGCTCCGCACTCGCCGGGTCCAAGCGCGCCAACCGTGCGGACATCGGCACCAGGTAGCGCCCATCCATGAGCTGGCCGGTGCGAGCGTATGCAGTGGCCTCGGGATAGTGCTCCCGCAGGTGCCGCGCCTCCGGTTCAGCTCGGTTGTCTTCCCACACGATTGCGTTGCCAATGGGCTCTCCCGACGCGTCGAGACGCACCATCGTCGGGAGCATTGCGGAAAGTGCAATCCCGACCCAGTCAGCAGCGCGGGTGGCCGCAGCGAGTCTCCCCAGCGCTCCGACGACGGCGGCCATCCAGTCCCGAGGCGCCTGTTCCGCCGCGCTCGGCTCAGGCCGGTGGGTGGGGTAGGGCTGCCGTACCCGCTCAATGACCCTGCCGGTTTCGATCTCGACCGCGATCGCTTTCAGGCTCGACGTGCCCAGATCAAGGCCGATCGCGATCCCCGTGCGCTGGGCCATAGCTGTCCTTCCCTCGGAGTTCCATCATTGGGGTGGGGCTGGTCTGCGGCGTGCGCCGAGCCAGCCCCGTTCGCACACTAGCGTCGAAACTCCCGCGCAAGCACCTTCATCGCGCCGGATGCTGCCTCGAGCGTGTCGTCGATATCGCGTTCGTCGTGCACGAGGGACACGAACAGGTTCTCGAACTGCAGCGGGTGGAACAGCACTCCGCGAACGATCATTTCTTCGTACCAGCGCTTGAACACGCCCTCACGGGTGTGTGCCACCGCGTCACGCCAGTTCTTGATGGGACCGTCCGCGAACCAGAGCTGAAACACAGTGCCGAGTCCGGTCACGTACGCGTCGATTCCGTTCTCATTCGCGATAGCTTCAAGCCCTCGTGCGAGCCGCTCACCGCGCGCACGCTGGCGCTCGTAGAGCCCCGGCTCTGCGATCAGATCCATCGTCGCGGAGACGGCAGCGCACTGCACCGTGTTCGCGTTGTAGGTGCCAGAGTGCGAGTAGGTGCCGTCAGCGATCAGCCGCATCGCTTCTCTCGTGCCGCCGATTGCCGCAACGGGGAACCCTCCCCCGATTCCCTTCGCGTAGGTGGTGAGGTCCGGAATGACTCCGTAGTACTCGTGAGCACCACCGCGTGCGATCCGGAAGCCGGTGATGACCTCGTCGAAGATCAGCATGGCACCGTATTTCTCGGTCTCAGACCGCAGGAGCTCAAGATAGCCAGGCTCGGGCAGGATGCAGCCAGTGTTGAGCACTGCGGGCTCTGTGATCACCGCGGCGATTTCCTCACCGCGCTCCGCCATGAGCTTCACGAAACTCTCGGCGTCGTTCCAGGTGAGCACGACGAGCGTGTCCGCGAGTTCTGCGGGGACGCCGAGGCCCATGGCGACCGGCCGTGGGCTCTCTGCGGGGCCCGCCTGATCCAGATCGACGTGGTTGGACCAGTAGACGCTGTCTTGCCAGCCGTGGTAGAGGCCTTCGAAACGCACGATGATGCGCCGTCCGGTCGTCGCGCGGGCAATCCGGACTGCCTGCCCCACGGCCTCTGATCCGGAGTTCGCGAACCGGACCTGCTCTACGCCGGGCACCGCGGCAACCACCTTCTCTGAGGCTTCAATCTCGAGCTCGTACGGGAGGCCGAAGCTCGTGCCCTGATCCTCAATCGCGCGGACGACCGCCTCGGTCACGACCGGGTGGCGATGCCCGAGGATATCTGGGCCAAGGCCGAGCAGATAGTCAACGTACTCGTTCCCGTCGACGTCAGTAATACGCGAGCCGCGTCCCTGCTCCATGAACAGGGGGTAGGGATTCCAGCCATTGCGCGGCAGCCGGGCGGTGCTGCCCGCACCGCCAGGGATCGTGAGCTTGGCACGCTCAAAGAGTTCGCGCGACCGCGCGGTACGCTCCGGGAACTGTGTGTCGAAGGTGATATCCACGTCAGCCCTTTCAAAATCTCAACATCGAGGCTTCCGAGTGAAGCCACTTAATATACTAAGCATTCTGAGCGGGAAGTCAAGCAATGAGCGGTGCGCCTCGCAACCACGCCTCGGCCACTTCGGCACTCACGAGCGTGCCTGCCCCCGTCGCCCCCTCGGGACGACCCGCAAGAGGCGCTTCGAGAAACGCGGTGCCGCCGAGATCAATGTGCACCCACGGCACATCTCCCGCGAAGCCACCGAGATAGCTCGCCGCGTGCCGCCCCATGTCCGGCCGGTCAAGCGGGGCATTTCGCACCCCCGCCACCCGACTCTCCAGGGCAGACTCCTCCCCATAGGGCAGCGGAATGGGCCACACCGGATCAAGAGCCACACGCCCAGCGTGCTCAACTGCTCGCGCCAGACCCTCATGGTTCGACCAGATCCCCGACGCCCGAAGCCCCGCTCCGCCATCGGTGAGTGTGCCAGCGTCGAGGATCACGGCGTGACCACGTTCGCGGCACCACGCGATCCCATCCGCGAGCACCAGGCGCCCCTCACAGTCAGTATCGACGACTTCACTGGTCGCCCCGCCCGGGTGCGTCACCACATCTCCCGGGCGTTGCGCCGTCCCAGATATCACGTTCTCGCACAGCGGGAGAATTGCTTCCACCCGACGCCCGTCCGCGAGGTCTGCGCCCGTGGCTTGCGCGCTCAACACGAGCGCAGCAGACATTGCAGCTGCGGCGGCCATATCGGCCTTCATCCAAGACATCTCGCTTGAGTCCTGTTTCACGTTGAGCCCGCCCGAGTCGAACGTGATTCCCTTCCCCACGAGGCCGAGCGTTGCCGCAGCTGCCGCATCACTTCCCCACGTCAGCCGAACGACGCGGGGTGCGCGATCACTCCCGCTCCCGACGCCAATCGTGGCACCGAACCCGCGCGAGGCGAGCTCGTCTCCCGCCCACACTTCACACTGCACCCCTGCACCCTCCGCAAGGGCTGAAATCTCT
Organism: Leucobacter luti; assembly: GCF_019464495.1. NCBI lineage: Bacteria > Bacillati > Actinomycetota > Actinomycetes > Micrococcales > Microbacteriaceae > Leucobacter > Leucobacter luti. The sequence goes on from NZ_CP080492.1 coordinate 1,326,971, forward strand.
GCGGCGAGCTCTGCTGGCCCGAGCAGATTTGGCGGGCGCTCGGTCAACCGCCGCACCCAGGCCACTGCCGCAGCCTGACGCTGCGCTCGATCCGACACCACGGCTCCGTCGCCGAAGATCGGCCTCACTGCGCGCGCCGCGTGTTCAGAGCCGTCGTCCTCGGCCGGGTCCGCACCCCCAACACCGCACCACGCCAGAGCGCCTCGCGCTGTGCGTCCCGCAACCCTCCCCATTCGTCCGCGTCTTCGCGCGGGAGCGCGTCACCCACTCGACTACCCGCGGGCCAATACAGAGTCCCACCCGGTGCTGCAGCGCCGAAGCGCCAGCCGGCTTCAGCGAGGCGTTCGAGGTCTCCCGGGGCGCCGGGGCCCGTCCTGCGAGCTGGGACATGACAGGCAACCACCGTTCGAGGCCCGGCTGCGGTCAAGATAACGAACCGGGCCGCTCCGCCGGCAGCCGCACTGCCAGCGCTCCTGGCGACTCCGCCCGCGTCAAGGTACGCGACGAGTTGCGCTTCGGCCGCCGCGACGTCCGTGCGTGCCGCGTCATCGCTCGCGAAGAGCGCGACGGCGAGCGCGGCTCTGCCCGCCGCCAGACCGCTGGCAAGCTCTGGAGATTCTGCAGCTGCCGCACCCCCGGGCGCAGGGAGGCTGGGAAGCAAGAGGTAGTGCACGGTGCCCGTGTCGGCGGTCACGAGGCAACCCGTTCAACCGAGGTGAGCGTTTGCGTCGAGAGGTTGTTAATGGACCCCACTAGCGGCGACAGCACGAAGCCGGTCCACTGAGGACTGTGCGCCTCAATCACCTGAGGATTGACGTAGACAATGTACGGACGATCGTCAAAGATGATCTGCTGCATCTCGTCGATGATCGCCCGGCGCTTCGCCTCATCGAGCTCGATGGCCTGCGCGGCATAAAGTTCGTCGTAGCGTGGGTTGCAGTATCCGCTGTCAGAGTTGTTTCCCCATGAGCCACAGGTGAGGGTGCTCAAGATGAAGTCCGGCTCCACTGGGGGTGTCCAGTTCCACATCGCAATGTCGTACTCGAGGTACTGGTTGTCGGGTGCGGTGATCGCGTCCCAGGCCGCATCAGGATCCATTTTGCGCTGTTCCACGAGCACTCCGATCTCCTCCCAGCCGCGCTGCATGGTTTGGAATGCCCGGTCGCCCGACCCGCTTTCCTCTGTGGGGAACACCAGTTCGTACTTCATCGGCACACCGTCGGCCACTCGGATCCCATCGGCACCGCGTGCATATCCCAGCCCGTCAAGGATGGAATTCGCCGCAGCGATGTCAAACGGCAACCCTGAAATAGATTCATTTGCAAATCCCGTGGCCGGTGACAGGAGCGCTCCGCCCGGTGCGGCATGGCCCAGATACGTCTGATCGACAATCTCGCTGCGATCAATTGCATACTCCAGCGCTTGGCGCACCTCGGGGACGAGCAGCTCTCGGTGTTCCGGCTTGTCTGGGTTGGTGTTGATGATGACATTCTTGATGGTCACGCTCGGGCCCGTCTCCACGGTCATCCCCGCATCCTTGAGGGTCTGGACGGCAGTGGGCGGCGTCATCTGGCCGATCATGTCGACCTGGCCGCTCTTCAGAGCGGACACCATTGCGTCATCGTTCGCGAAGAACTGGAAGCCGAACCCATCAATCTTGGGCTTCGTGCCGTACCAGTTCTCATTGCCCGAGAACATCATGAGCTGATCTTTCTCGTACTTTTCCATGATGAAGGGGCCGCCAGAGACGATCGGCGCAGCATTGTCGAACGTGGTGATTTCGCTGCCGTCCCCCTGGGCAAGTGGGGCCCAAATGTGCTCGGGAAGGATATGCAGCGCCTGAACCTGGGTCAGCACGTTGGCCACCGGCGACTCGTAGTGGAACACCACGGTGGTGTCGTCAATCGCCTCGGCCGTCTGCAGGTGAGCAACCCACCCTGCCAGAATGCCTGTCGGCCCAGCCTGGTGCTCGACGATCATATTCGCGGTGAACGCCACATCTCGGGCCGTCAGAGGCTTCCCGTCTGACCACTGCTGATCTGCAACGGTCGTGAACGTCCAGGTCTTGCCGTCTTCCGACGATTCCCATGATTCGGCGAACGAGGGGACGATCTCGAGATTCTCGTCGTACTCGGTGAGGTGCGGATAGACATACTGATAGAGCACACTCGAGTAGTCGGAGTCAGACACAAAGGGGTTCAGCGAGTCAACGAGCGACGTAGTTCCGACCCGAAGAAAGTTCTCACCCGCCCCTGATCCGCCTGGTGCGCAGGCCGATGCTGTCAGTGCCAACACTGCTGCAATCATCACCGCTGCAGCTCTTCGCGTCCAGATCTTCATTGATCAGCTCCTCATTGCTCTTGATCCAGTCGACTCCGACGCCCTAGGATCTCAGTACACTTAGCATACTATGTAGGTGCGACCACCGATAGACGCATTTCAACCGGCCATGGAAAGGACTGCTGATGCATCGAGGGAGATACATCTGGCACCGCACGGTGTTTGCACTGATCACCGTGTTCGTCGCCATATCCCTGAACTTTGTCCTCTTTCGGGTACTTCCCGGATCCGCTGTGACACGTATTTCGCGGGTGCCCAACGCATCGCCTGAACTCAAAGAAGCGCTCGAGAAGCAGTTTGGACTCGATAAGTCCGTCTGGGAGCAGTACCTGCTGTATCTCAAGGGACTCTTCACCGGCAACCTCGGGGTGTCTTTCAACAACCGGCAGCCGGTCGCGGAGAATCTCTCTCACGCCTTCATGAACACGCTGCCGCTCGTCCTCACCGGCACAATCATCGCGCTCATCATCGGGATCCTGCTCGGCGTGCTGAGCGCAGTGCGCCGCGGCAGCATCTTTGACCACACGATGACGAACATTTCCGTGCTGTTTTACGCGTTCCCCACCCAGTTCCTCGGCGCGATGCTCCTCATCGCCTTCGCAGGAGTGTTGCCCTCGGCAGGCATGAGCGATCCATTTGCGGCGGCCGCTGGCCCGTGGGATCAATTCCTGGACCAGGCGAGACATCTTATTCTGCCAGTGGCGACGCTCGTGCTCACTCTGTACGCAGAGAACCTTCTGATCATGCGCTCAGCAGTGCTCGAGACGCTGGGCGAGGACTACATTCTGACGGCTCGTGCCAAAGGGCTCTCCCGCGGCCGCATCATCCGCTCCTACGCAATCCGCAATGCCATGCTGCCGACGGTCACCATGATCGCGCTCGCACTCGGCACAGTTGTCAGCGGCGCGATCCTCATCGAGGTCATCTATTCCTGGCCGGGGATCGGGCGCGCACTGTATGAAGCAGTGCTCCAGCGCGACTACCCCATGCTCCAGGGCGGCTTCCTCATCATCACCATCATCGTTGTCGTCTGCAATTACCTCGCCGACCTCAGTTACGCGTGGATTGATCCTCGCGTAGCGAATTGAGAGTGGAGCATCTATGTCTACCCCAGGAACCACACTGTTCTCACTCCCGCGAAAGAAGCGCCCCCAGACCCGCAAGCGGGGGGCATTTCTCACTGCGGCACGGCAGCCCAGCGCAATCATCGGAATCGCGATCATCATCGGGTTCATCCTGATTTCACTCTTCGCTCCGCTCATGACCCCGCACTCAAGCCGCGCGGTCACCTGCGGCGTCTTTGAGCCACCGTCAACTCAGCATTGGTTGGGCTGTGACGACGGCGGCGTCGATGTCCTCACCCTGGTGCTCGAGGGCGGCAGAGTCTCGATGTTTGTCGGGTTCACCGCCGCTGCGATTGCACTCATCATCGGCACAAGCGTGGGAATCCTGTCCGGATACTTCGGCGGCTGGGTCGACACCGTGCTCATGCGAATCACCGACTACTTCCTCGTGATTCCCCAGATCGTGCTCATGATCGTGATCGCTGCTGTCTGGGGGCCGAGCCTCGACCACGTGATCGTGGTGATTGGCGCGTTGATGTGGACCGCGACCGCCCGCATCGTTCGATCCCAGGTCAAATCGATCCGAGAACGCGTGTATGTCCGGCGTGTGGAGGCGATCGGCGGCGGCCACACCCGGATCATCCTGCGCCATATCCTCCCCCAGCTTGGGCCACTTCTCGCCGCAAGCGGAGTACTGGCGATCACCGTTGCCATCTTCAACGAGACCGCGCTCGCGTTCCTCGGGCTTTCCGACCCGAACGCCATCACGTGGGGCACGATCATGGAGCGAGCATTCAGCCGAGCCGCAATCAGCACGGGAGCGTGGTGGGCAATCGTTCCAGCTGGAATCGCCGTCGCCCTCCTGATTCTCGGCTGCTACTTGCTGGGCCGAGCCATCGAAGACGCGCTCAACCCTCGCCTCAAGATCTCGCATCTCGCACTGCGGACCTGGGCGGTGCGCCCGCTGGGTTCCACCGTCGAGATCGACCGGCGATCACGGGCGCAGCGCCGGATCGCTGCTGCGCAGGAGACACCGGGCTCCGCCCGGCCCGCCGAGCAAGACTCAGCCAGCACCCCGGAGCCGGAGCCCGCAGCGCCGAGCCCCGGCGCCGATCCGGCCCAGCCAGCGCCGCCACCCGGCGCCGATCCGGTGCAGCCAGACACGAATGGAGACCGCGCATGATCCCTACTCCGTCCTCTCTGGGGAACTCCGACGTAGTCCCCACACCTGCGCTTGAAATCCGGAACCTGCATGTGTGGTTTCGCTCCGACGACGGGAGCGAGATCGAAACCGTCCGTGGAATCGACCTCACGGTCGCGCCAGGCGAGCGCATCGGACTCGTCGGCGAGTCCGGGTGCGGGAAGACGACGACCATCCTCGCAGCCCTCGGTCTCCTCCCCGCAAATGCCACAGTTGCAGGCGAAGTCCGCTTTGCCGGCACCGACATCCTGAACGGGGGCGACGCCGGAATCCGGCCGCACCGCTGGACCGACATCGCGATGGTCTTCCAAGGGGCAATGAGCGCATTCAACCCGGTGAAGACCATCGGCTGGCAGATTGAAGAAGCGCTCCGCTTCCACGGACGCAGTGGCCCTGAAATACAGGCGCGGGTGCTCGAACTGCTGGAGCTCGTCGGCCTCCCCGCAGGTACGGAGGGGCAGTACCCGCACGAGCTGTCTGGCGGGATGAAGCAGCGTGCGGTGATCGCCATGGCGCTCTCCTGCGATCCCAAGGTGCTGCTCGCAGACGAACCCACCACCGCACTTGACGTTGTGGTGCAGGCTCAAATTCTGCGACTTCTCGTTGATCTTTCCGAGCGACTTGGACTCGCGGTGATTCTCGTCACCCACGATCTCGGCGTCGTAGCGCAGAGCTGCTCGCGTGCGGCCGTGATGCGCGACGGTGTGATCGTGGAAACCGGGACGGTGGAGCAGCTGTATCGCGCCCCGCGCTCGGACTACACCCGGGAACTGTTCGAGTCAACGCCTGACATCGAGATGGTTGCGGGCTCCGGCACGATTGCGCCACATGCGACACCACTTCTTCGCGTTGAGCACCTGTCTGTCGACTATCCGGGCAAACCGGTCACCCACGCTGTGGACGATGTCTCGTTCACCGTCTCCCGGGGTGAACTGGTCGCACTCGTAGGGCAGTCAGGATGCGGCAAGACGACGACACTCCAGGCCGTTCTCGGCCTGATTCCGGGAGCCCGCGGCACGATCGACCTCGATGGAACACCGGTGTTGGGGGCTCGCAGGTCAGAACGGAAGCGGCACCGGCGCCGCGTACAGCCGATCTTTCAAGACCCGTACGAGTCGCTCGACGTCCGATTCACCGTCGGCGATACGCTCGAGGAGCCGCTCCTGATCCACCGGGTGGGCGGAAGCCGCGCGGAGCGGCGGGATCTGGTCGTGTCCGCGCTCGAGTCAGTGGGGCTCACGCCTCCCGAGCGCTTCATCGACCGGTATCCCCATCAGCTGTCTGGCGGCCAGCGCCAGCGAGTGGCAATTGCTGCAGGGCTCGTCCTCCAGCCCTCACTATTGCTCGCAGATGAGCCGGTGAGCATGCTTGACGTCTCAGTGCGTTCCGGCGTCTTGAGACTGCTCGCCGACCTCAAGGAGCAACAGGGATTGGGGATCCTCATGATCACCCACGACCTGTCTACGGCGGCTGAGTACGCAGACCGGATCATCGTGATGCGCGGAGGCAAAATCGTTGAGTCCGGGGCGCCGCAGGACGTGGTGCATCGGCCACGCGAGCCGTACACCCGCCTCTTGATCGACAGCATTCCGAGCCCCGACCCAGCGCGCGCGGCCCGCCGAGCCGTCGAAGCGTAGCGCGTCCCGGAGCGCGGCCGCCGCGACTATTCGGCGGCCGCCGCTGCGGAGGCTGGGCGCTGCCCAGGCTCCGCACCGCCCATGAGCCTCCAGCGCCCGGCCGCACGAGCTGGGAGTCGCTGCGCCTACCCTGCACATAGAACACGTACTCGTCTGCCCGGTATGTCTGTTGGTAGGAGTCGAACGCGACATCGTCTTCGGTGTAACTCACACCGCGGACGCGCATGACCACGTCTGTGGGGCTGAGTTCCAATTGCTCGCGCTCCCACTGGCTGGGGCGATCAACTTGGAACACTTGCTCCGCGTAGGCTTCCACGATTCCGTATCGCTGCGCGAGCAACTCATAGAGCGAACTGCCATCGGCAAGCTGTTCTTCGTCGATCGCGGGGACGAGGCTGAGCGGAATCGTCGCCCGCTCTGCGACGGTCAGACGCCCGCCGCGCAGACGAACTCGGCTGATTTCCCAGACCGGCTGCCCCTCCTGAATGTTCAGGGCACGCACGTGGTTCAGACCAGGCATGCCCACGGAGAGGCCGACGAGACGCGTCTCGAATGCTACCGTGCGTGCATCGTCCGAGATGGTCCCCAGGAGCGCGCCTGACCGGCCAGGCTCGCTGACGAGCTTCGGTTCTGCTACGAAGGTGCCGACCCCCTGGTGGCGCTCGATCACCCCGTCATGATCGAGTTCGTCGAGCGCACGGCGCACCGAGATCACGCTCACATCGGCAAGCTTCGTCAGTTCTGCCGTGCTGGGGAGTTTGTCGCCTGGACGCAGACCGTTTTCTTCGATCAACCGCAGCACCAGGTCATACACGCGCTGATACCGCAGTTCGCGGACCGGGGCCTCAGCCCCTCTCACGTTGCTTCGAACTTCGCTCATGCGGACTCCCTGCTCACTGTGCATAGTTAGCATTCATTCAATGAACTCAGAATAGCAAGTGAAGTGTCGTGCGCGCGGCACCTCCTCAGTGAATGCCCGGAAGGCAGCGCCCGGACCCCGCACCAGATGTGCGCGAGAGTGCACGCAGGCGCAGAGGTGCAGAGCGCTCAAGCGCTGGCGTTAGCGCAACCGAGCATCCCAGAACGCGCGGAGCTGCTCGCTCTTGCGGAACACGATCGTGTCCCACTCTTCATCGGTTGTCGCGCTGTCGGCGAAATCAGACGGGATCTTGAAGAGCTGGAGCGCGACACTGAATCGGGCGCACACGGTGGCATAGGAGTAGGCCTCCATGTCCACGAGCTCGGCGCCGAGACTCGAAATGTGTGCGCGTTGCGCGTCATCTTTCACGAATACGTCGCCCGTGGCAATCGTTGCCGTCCGCTCGGGCAGAAGAACCTCGCCCGCAGGGGTGAGCTCCGGTGAGGGCAGTGAGAAGTCGTGCTGCACGACACGCGTCACCTGCACTACTTCGTCGAGGCTCAAGCGGTCTGGGCCGTCACCAACGACACCCGCCGTGCCCAGCACGACGACGCGGTCGACGGGGGTCTCGGCAAGGGCCGCCGCAAGCGCCACAGCGCCCTGCACCTTCCCGACCCCGGTGACGAGGTGGGGCACATCTGCGAACGCAAATGCCTCGTCCCTGTGGGCGAATACGAGCAGTGTGGTGGACTCCGACATGGCTGATTCTCCCCTGCGCCGGAGCGCTTCGTAAATGAAATTCGGATCAAGACTAGCGTTTTTCGAAGACTTGTTCTAAACTGAGGCAAGCTCGCAAGCAGTTCGCGTGATTTTCCTCAGATCTCGATGGATTCGAATCTCGATGGAATGCCTCCCACTCCGCGATATGCAGCTCGCAGCTTCTGATGCTCCACGGTCATCCATAGGGCCTTGCATCTTGCTTCGCCGTCATTCAGGACGCACTCCGTGCACAGTTCCTGAGGTAGTGAAGCCCCGGCTCGTTCCCGAGCCCCGCACCCGCGAGAAAGACTTGGCGGGTTCCGCACCATGATGGTGCGGCGCGAAAGGACACATCATGACTTATCACTCAACACATATGACTCGCGACGCCGCGAAGTCGCAGCGCGCAACGCTGCGGACGCCGTACCACTCACTCGGCAACGAGTCCGAGATGCGTGTGCCCGGCTGGGCACAGCACCGCTCGGTGTACCGCACTTCAGGCCGCACCCTGTACCTCGTCGAGACCGACCGTCCCGCTGAGGCACGCCGCGACCTTGAGCGGCTCACCCGTTCCGGGTGGGACGTGCGCGTCGAGCCAGCCGCCGCCGGTGAGCTGACCCGCATCGCACTCACGCGCAGCGACCTGGCACGCGCCGCCTAACCGCGGCGGCAGACGCCGCACCACAACGCCGGGCAGCACGGATCTTCGGATCCGCGCTGCCCGGCGTTGTGGCGTCCTGCGGCTTCGTGCGCACCGAGGCGTCCCCGCGCCAGCTCCGCCCACAGCCCTCGAGTTCGCGCAGGAGATTCGAGTTCACGCAGGAGAGAATCGCCCAGCGCGTGCTGCGCGAGCTCGAATTTCCCTCCTGAACTCGAGCTATGCAGGGTGATCGAGCAGCCGTGTGCCACAGCCGAGCGTCAGCCCCACAATCGAGCGGTCACGCGAGGTGTGTCGCCGCGTGACGCGCTCCGCTTCCCCCGCGAGCGGCCATCGGTACACTGGCCGCATGAGCGACGTTGAACTTGCCGAGGTGGAGAGCTTCTCCCTCGATCACACCAAAGTCCTGGCACCCTACGTGCGCCTGATTGGAGTGGAACGCGGGCCGAAAGGCGATGCGATCTCCAACTTTGATATCCGACTCGTGCAGCCCAACGAGCAAGAGATCCCGACCGCCGGACTGCACACGATCGAGCACACGTTGGCAGCGCTGCTTCGCACACGCTTTGACGGCCTCATCGACATCTCCCCGTTCGGCTGTCGCACGGGGTTCCACCTGATCGCGTGGGGCGAGCCCTCCACGGAGATCGTTGCCGCAGCGATCAAATCATCACTCGAAGATCTGGCGCACCGCGTCACCTGGGCGGATGTCCCCGGCACCGAGGCGATCAGCTGCGGCAACTACCGCGACCACAGCCTGCACTCGGCGAAGGAGTGGGCACAGGTAGTGCTCGAACGCGGGATCAGCCTTGACGCGTTCGACCGCTCCAGGATCGCGTAACGCACGCACTGTGGACATCGAGTTCGCGGCGACCCCGTATCGCTGGGAAGCGCGCTCTCAACTCTGGGTCTTCGTAGATCTGCCAGCCCCGCTCGCGGCCGACATCGCTGAGATCCCGCGTCCGCGGGCGGGGTTTGGTGCGGTCCGGGTAGAGGCCCGGATTGGGGTGACGCGGTGGCGCACGTCAATCTTCCCGAGCGCAGCACGCGAGGCCTCGGGCTCGGACGAGGAGACGCCCGAGCCCGGCTACATTCTCCCGCTCAAGCGCGCCGTGCGCGAGGCCCAGGGGATCGAACTCGGCCGTGAGGTCACGATCGGCCTCACGGTTCTCGACCTCTAGTCACTGGCCACGGGCCACGAGCCCCTGGCCCCTGGCCCCTGGCCCCTGGCCACGCTTCCAGAAGCGGACTCCGCCCCGCATCCCCGGAGCTGCCCCGACCTCGGGGGCTCTCGTCAGCGTCTTGCGCTCGTGCCGAGATTCAGACGCGAAGGAGGCCCTTCGCGCGGAAGCTGCGAGGCAGGCAAGCAAGCAGGCAGGCAGGCAGGCAGAGCCGCTCCGCGCGCTAGGAGACGAGCACGTCGAGGGCACACTTCAGAGCGCCGTCGACAGCCTGGGTCACGATCTCGCGATAGGGGTCGTAGCCGTCCATTGCTTCGTCGGCCGCGTTCAGCGGGTTGCCGTCGATCGCGAATACGGCGCCAGATTCGATTCCGTGCAGCGCAGCAATCACGAACAGCGCAGCGGCCTCCATCTCGACCGCGACAATCCCTGCGCGCTGCCACATTGCGTGGTCAATACCGGTGATGACATCGCTCGGGTAGAACATGTCGCCGGTCAGCACGATGCCGGTGTGCGTCTTCAACCCGGTCTCAGCGGCGGCGGCGCGCAGCGCAATCGTCAGCTCCGGCGTCGCAATCGCGGGGAACTCGGTCGGCACGAGCTGGTGGCTGATGCCGTCAGCGCGCACGGCGCCCGTCGCGACCACGATCGCGCCGTCCACCACTTCCGGCTGGATGCCGCCCGCGGTGCCCGAGCGGATGATGCGGGACACCCCACCGCGCGCGAGCTCCTCGAAACACACTGCCGCGCCAGCGGCTCCGACGCCGTGTGATGCGACGGTGACGGGCACGCCGCGGTACTGCCCGGAGTAGACGTGGTACTCGCGGTTTGCGGTCAGCTGGCGCGCATCATCAAGCAGTTCAGCAACGCGGGCAGCGCGGCCTGGATCGCCGACCACGAGGGCGCGGTCAGCGAGATCCGAGACGCGGGTGCGCAGCAGCGGGAGTTCGGAATCAGCGGGAAGTCGGACGGGTGCCATGATGGGGCCTTTCGGAGTGGTTCGGAAGTGGGAACGTACGAGGGTGCGTGGCGGCTACGCTGGCGTGGCAGCCAGCGCCGCGAGGCGCATCCGGACGGCCGCAGCGCGCGCCGGACCGCAGGGGCGTCAAGTGTCAGATGCGCACCGTCGGCGTACACGTGGCGTCCGCCGATAAAGACGTGGCGCACATCCGCACCGGTCGCGGCGAAGCCGAGGTGGGACACCAGCGCTGCCGGATCGAATGGCGTCGCAGCAGATCCGGTGATGTCGAGCGCGATCACATCGGCCTGCATACCTGCTTCGAGCGCCCCAGTCTCAGAGAATCCAATCGCCTCGGCACCACGCCGGGTCGCGATGTCGAGCACGTCAGACGCGCGCACAATCGCAGCATCCTGGTGGGCGCCGCGGTGCAGGATCGTGGCCGTCTTGATCTCCTCGAACAAATCGAGGGTGTTGTTGCTGGCGACTGAGTCGGTGCCGAGCGTCAGTCTGATCCCGGCGGCCTGCCACGCGGGAAGCGGCGCGATACCGTTCCCGAGCTTCAGATTCGAGACCGGGTTGTGGCTGATCGCGGCACCGGCACGCGCGAAGAGTTCGATCTCACTCGGTGTCAGGTGCACGCAGTGCGCAGCGAGCACGTCCGCGGCGAAGAGTCCAATACGGTCCAGATGCGCGGCGGGAGTCGCACCGTAGCGCTCCTGGATCTGGGCGACCTCGGCGGCGGACTCCGAGATATGCGTGTGGATCGGGATTCCTCGCGCCACAGCGCGCTCGGTGATGTCACTCAGGAACTCGGGTGGGGAGGTGTACGGGGCGTGCGGGCCAAACGCGATCCGGATCTGCGGATCCGCGGCGTACTGCTCCGCAAGCTGCTCGGTGAGTGCCGTGACCGCTGCCCCATTCGCAGGAGAGACGCCGGGGAACCCGACGATCTCCGCTGAGAACGACGCTGGCGCGATCATTGCGCGCATGCCAGCGGCACGCACCACCTCGATCAGTTCAGCATCCCAGTGGTACATATCTGCGAACGACGTCGTCCCGGTTTCGATCATCTCGACGAGTGCGAGCTGCAATCCGGCCACCACGTCGTCGTGGGTGAGGTGCTGTTCGAGCGCCTGCACCGCTGCGAGCCACGGCATGAAGCCCTCGTCATCCGACACCGCTCGCAGCAGCGTCATCGCTGAGTGCGTGTGGCCATTCACGAGCCCCGGCATCAACACTTGGCCGACGAGCTCGCGCACCCTTGCGCCGGCTGGTCGATCTGCGGCGGCACGCGGGGTTCCGGCGTAGCTGATCCGTCCTGTCGCGTCGATTTCCAGCTCAGCTGGAGCCACCGCTCCTGTCGGCGTCAGCATGGCCTCGGCGCGCAGCACCGTGACGTTCTCGGTCATCGCGGGTCCTCCCCTGTTCGGGCCGATCCGGAGGTGCCCCTCGGTGTCGATCCCAGTATCGCTTCTGTTCTCGCCAACTGTACCGGCGCGCGGGCTACCAGCCGGGTGTGGCGAGCATGCCGCCGTCAACGGCGAGATCCTGCCCTGTGATGAATGCGGCGCCGTCAGATCCCAGGAGCACGCAAGCGTTGCCGATGTCCTCTGCGGTCGCGAGCCGGCCGAGCGGTGCGTGCGCGAGCCAGCTCGCCACGCCCTCCGGCCACGCCTCGGCAAGGCCAGGGCGATCAACGAGGCCAGGCGATACGGTATTCACGCGGATTCCGGCGGGGCCGAGTTCGAGCGCCGCGGCGCGCGCGTGCATGACGAGACCGGCCTTCGCGACCGCATAGTGCGCGTGCGCGGGCGCCGGACGACTGGCTTCGATGGAGGCGATGTGCGTGATCCAGCGGTTGCGTGCGGAGCGGTCGCCCGGAGTGTCTTCCTGCACCATCGCCGCAGCCGCCGCACGTGAGAGTTCGAACACGGCGCCGAGATTCGTGCCGAGCACCTCATCCCACTCTTCGCGTGACGTGTCGGCGAGCGGCGTGAGCGGCTGGATTCCTGCATTGTTGACGAGCCCATCAAGTCCGCCCAGGGCGGCAACCGCGTCAGCAATCAGACCAGCTGCTGCATCGGGGAGCGCGAGGTCGGCACGGACCGCAACCGCGGTCACCCCGCGATCCCGAAGCTCCTCAACCAATTCGAACACGGGTTCCGGCGAACCTCGGTAGTGCAGCGCCAACCGCGCACCGGCGGCTGCACAGCGCCGCGCGATGCCCCCGCCGACGCCGCCTGAGGCACCCGTCACGAGCACGCGCTGTCCGGTGAGGTCCGGGAGAGCGGGATCCTGTCGCGTCACCATGTTCTAGCCTCCGAGTCGTCTCTGGCGGAATGAATAGTCGCGCAGGGCGCGCAGGAAATCGACCTCACGGAGGTCGGGGTACAGCGCTTCAACGAAGTAGAACTCCGAGTGCGCTGACTGCCAGATCATGAAGTCGGAGAGGCGCTGCTCGCCTGAGGTGCGGATCACGAGATCAGGATCTGCTTGTCCGCGCGTCCAGAGGTGCTCCCCGATCGTCTCCGGGGTCAGCCGCTCGTCGAGAGTATCGATAGACCCACCGGCCGCCTGGTGCTCGGCAATCACACTGCGCACGGCCGCGGTGATCTCGCTGCGACCCCCGTAGCCGACGGCGAGGTTGATGTGGAGGCCGGTGTGATGCTCGGTTGCTGCTTCAGCTGCGGCGAGCGCCTGTGCGAGCCCCTCGGAGAGCCCGTCGCAGGATCCGACGTGCTTCACCTTCCACTTCGGATTGTGTGCGAGCTGCGTGGCGAGCTCGGCGATGATGTCGAGCAGATCGTCGAGCTCCTGGCGATCGCGCGCCTTCAGATTGTCGGAGGAAAGCAGGTACAGCGTGACCGTGTGGATCCCGGCTTCCTCACACCACCCCAGGAATTCCGGTACTTTCTGCGCGCCGGCGCGGTGTCCGAATGCTGCGCGCTCTTGCAGCCGCTGCTTTGCCCAGCGCCGGTTGCCATCAACGATGACGGCGATGTGCTGGGGGACGCGAGTGAGGTCGATCTCCCTGCGCAGGCGCCGCTGGTACAGCCGGTACAGGAAACCGGTGCGTGGCGTCGACGGCTGGGGCTTCACCCTCAGAGTGTACCGTCCCACGGCCGGGTGGGGCCTGGCTATGGGCCGGTGTCGGAAGCGATGTCGGATCCGTGCGCCCCCACTGAGGCATAGGCATATCCCACATATATGCCCCTTGGGATCTGTGGGGACCATACACTCGAAGCATGACCTCCTCCGGCGGCAACGGCCTGCTCCCCGATAGTGAGCCGGATCCGATCGCACTGCCGTTGCTCGCAGCGGCAGACGAGAAGCCTCGGTGGCGCGGGTGGATCCACGCTGGCACATTCCCTATCGCGGTGGTGGGTGGGATCGTGTTGATCGCGCTCGCGCAGGGTCCGGTCGCGAAGTGGGCGTCGGCCGTGTTCATGCTGACGAGCCTGCTGCTTTTCGGCATTTCAGCGCTCTACCACCGCATTGACTGGAGCCCGCGCACGAAACAGCTGTTCCGCCGTCTCGACCACGCGAACATCTTCCTCCTCATCGCCGGCACCTACACGCCGCTCGCTCTCCTCGCGCTCCCACCTGAGAAGGGGATCCTCTTGCTCACACTGGTGTGGGCTGGAGCACTGCTCGGAATCGGGTTCCGCGTGTTCTGGATCGGCGCCCCGCGCTGGCTCTACGTGCCGCTCTATGTCTTGCTCGGCTGGGCGGCGATGATGTACATCGTCGATATCGCGCACGCGAACCTCGCGGCCATGGTCCTCGTTGTCGTGGGCGGGCTGCTGTATACCCTCGGCGCAGTGGTGTACGGCATGAAACGACCGAACCCGATTCCTGGAGTCTTCGGGTTCCACGAGATCTTCCACGCGCTCACGACGATCGCGTTCCTGTGCCACTGGACCGCTGCGCTCCTTGTCGCGCTCGATCCGGTCTATCTCCGGTAGGCGCCCGCGCGCACTACTCCGCCCCCAGCTTGGACAGCACCGCAGCGCCATACCGCTCGAGCTTGACCGCGCCGATCCCGGAGATCGCGAGCAGCTCTTCATCGGTTCGCGGGAGGTGCACGGCGAGGGCCGCGAGAGTGGCATCGCCGAACACCACGTAGCCGGGCACGCCCTGTCGCTTCGCCTCTTCGCCGCGCCACGCACGGAGCCGCTCGAATACGGCTGCCTGTTCGGGAGTGAGGTCTGCGGCTGCCGCTGAGCGTTGTGATCCGGAGGTGATCGCACCGCGTGTGCCGCGGCCGCGTGTGGCTGCCCGCACGACCACTTCCTCGCGCATCATGACCCGTTCCTCGCCCCGGAGCACGGGTTTCGCAGCTTCAGCGGGGGCGAGGACGCCCCACTCGCCGCGCGCCTCCAACACTCCGGTAGCGAGCAAATGACGCACGACGCCGCGCCACTGCGCCACCGTCCACTCTGCACCAATCCCCCACGTGGTGAGTTCGTCGAGCCGCAATTGGGTGACCCGATCGGAAGCTGTGCCGCGGAGTACGTCGATGTGTTGCCCAGCCGCAAAGGTGCGGTTGCGTTCACGCTGTGTGCGCAGCACCGTCGAAAGCAGCATCTGCGCCGGGACAGTGGCGTCCCACAGCTTCGGTGGATTCACGCACACGTCGCAGTTGCCGCATGTCGCGCTCCCCTGCTGGCCGAAATAGTTCAGCAAAAATTGACGTCGGCAGGTGACGCCCTCGCAGAGGGACAGCATCTGGTTCAGGTGTCTGGTCTGGTTGAGCCGCGTGGCGGCGTCCCCATCTCCTGACTCGATGAGCTGCCGCTGCTGCACCACGTCAGCGAGGCCGTACGCGAGCCAAGCCTGAGCGGGCAATCCGTCTCGGCCAGCGCGACCGGTCTCCTGGTAGTACCCCTCGATCGACTTCGGGAGGTCGATATGCGCCACAAAACGCACGTCCGGCTTATCGATCCCCATCCCGAAGGCAACCGTGGCCACCACCACAACACCGTCTTCGCGAAGGAATCGAGTCTGCGCGCGCAGCCGCACCTCTGCGGGAAGCCCTGCGTGGTACGGAACCGCGTCGATCCCAGCCTCGCTCAGCGCCTTCGCGGTCTGCTCCACGCGCTTGCGGCTCAACGCGTACACAATCCCGGCGTCGCCCGCGTGCTCACCGCGGATGAACGCAATGAGCTGCGCGCGGACACTCTGCTTCGCCTCGATCCGGTAGCGAATATTGGGCCGGTCGAAACTCGACACAAAGTGTTTCGCCTTCTCGAGGTGCAACCGCTCGGTGAGCTCGCGGTGTGTCTCAGGCGTTGCCGTCGCAGTGAGCGCGATCCGGGGCACGTCCGGCCAGTACTCCGCGAGCGCGCCGAGGCGGAGGTAGTCGGGGCGGAAGTCGTGGCCCCACTGGGACACACAGTGCGCTTCGTCGATCGCGAACAGCGCGATCCGACCCTGCCTCAGGAAATCGATCGTGCCGGGAGCCGAGAGTCGCTCTGGCGCGAGGTAGAGCACGTCGAGCTGACCTGCACGGTACGCCTGTTCGACCTCCCGGCGCTCCTCCAAGCTCATCGAAGAGTTCAGCGCGGCCGCGCGCACGCCCACGAGAGCGAGAGCAGCGACCTGATCGTGCATCAGGGCGACGAGCGGCGAAAGGACGATTCCGGTGCCCTCGCGCACGAGCGCGGGGATCTGATAGCAGATCGATTTGCCCCCACCGGTGGGCATGAGCACGACGGCATCCCCGCCGTTGATGACGTGGCGAACAATTTCCTCTTGTTCGCCGCGGAATGCGTCGTAGCCGAACACTCCCGCGAGCACCTCGCGCGGGTCCTGGCCGACCACCTGCACGGTGCCGAACGCTGAGTGCGCTGCCGAGTGCATGCCCGGAGGTACGGCAGCCCCCACGGGCCCAGGCTCCGTTCCCGCAGCCACCCCGGCGCCAGATCCCGATGCGAGCCCGCTTCCACCCCCGGAACCGGGGAAAGCATCGGGCGGCGGGGCTCCCCATGCCTCACCCGGCCAGCGTTCGACGTCGTCAAATCCTCCCGACGCGCCCCACTGATCGGCTTCGGTCTGCGTGCCCTCGCCGCCCATAAAACTCAGTTCCGCTGTTCAGTTCCTGCGCCGGCTTCGGTGCCAGCGGCACCCTCGGTCGTGCCAGCATCGGGCCCCGCAAGCTCGGACGCGATCTGATCACGCACTTCGTGCCGGTACGCGTTGCGGCGCAAGCGGCTGACGAGCAGAAAGCCCAGACCGATAATCAGCGCGGCCATCAACCCGGTGAAGATGAACCCCTCGACACCGGGGGTCACCTGGTTCGGATCGAACTCAGTGTCTTCCGCTACGCCGAGCGCAATACCTAACAGACTCATACGTCCTCCTCTGCGATCCCCTGAAACAGATCGGCTTCAAACTCACTCGTGGCGACCCGCGAAGCCGCGAGCCGATAGTCCTCAAACGGCCATGCTTGCCGCTGCACTTCGTTCGGCCAGAAGAAAAATGGGCTGTCGGGCGGCACCTGGCTCGCGTGTGCCCGGAGCGCCTCGTCGCGACGCTCAAAGAACCGACCCACGTCGATCCGGGCGGTGCTGCGATTGCCGCGGCCACCCATCCGCTCGCGCAGCTCCTGAAACTGGCCAACGAGCGGGGATGTCGGCTCGTGATCGACGAGCCACTGGTACACCGTGTTGATCCGCTCGCCGTTGAAGATCTCTTCGTAGTAGAGCTTGCCGATCGCCCACGGCTCGCCTGCCTCGGGGAACGCCGCTGGATCACCCGAGCGATCCCACGCGATCTTGCTGATCTCGTGGCACCGAATGTGATCCGGGTGCGGGTACCCACCCTGCTCGTTGTACGTGATCATCACGTGCGGTTTGAACTCACGCACCGTGCGCACGAGCGCCTCTGCCGACACCTCGGCTGGGATGTGAGCGAAGGATCCGGCTGGCAGCGCCTCGCCCTCATCAGGCAGCCCTGAATCCTCATATCCCAACCAGCGGTGTTCAAAACCGACGATGTCTTGGGCACGCGCCATCTCGTCGCGGCGCAAGCCTGCGAGATCTCGGCGACTCTTCGGATCCCGCGCGACGAGTTCGTTGAGCACGTCACCGCGCTCGCCGCCGGTGCAGCTCACAATGAGCACCTCGACGCCGAGGTCGAGATAGTGGGCGTACGTGGCAGCACCCTTGCTTGATTCGTCGTCGGGATGCGCGTGCACCGCGATGAGCCTGAGCGTCATGCGCTTCCTCTCACGTGCTTCTCGGGAGGTTCCCGGTACTCTGGCAACAATCACTCAGTTTACCCAGTCTGGATCGGAGGTTCCCGTGTTGGATACGGCCGCCGCCGTTGACGCGGAATCTCCGTCGACGCAGCGACTCGAGGATCGTTACGGGACCGGACGCAGTAGGCGCTTCGACCGCCGCTTCGCGTGGGCCGCCGCTGGCCTCCTTGTGATCGCGGGAATCGCGTTTCTCATTTTTTCTGGATGGCAGAGCGCCAACCAGGTGTCGGTGCAGGACATCGGGTACACGAAGCAGAACGACCTGGTTCTCGACGTGAAGTTCGAAGTCACGGCGCCCGCGAACACCCCGGTCGCGTGCGCGGTTGAGGCCCTCAACCCGGCAAAAGCCACGGTCGGCTGGAAGATCGTTGAACTGCCCGTGACCGAGAAGCGCACACATGTGGTCACCACCCGGCTCGTCACGACGAACCCTTCGACCGCCGCCACCGCGCGCGCCTGCTGGGTCGTCGAGGGCTCGTAGCCTCGCTCTCGTGCCTCCGCGACGATCCGTGATCGCACTGCTACGCTGAGAGGAGCGCCCTGGCTCGGTCAGGGCGTTGCGTGTCCCCCAGCGCTCAGGCGCTCTCACCGAAACGAGGATCGACCATGGCCGAGCCCACGCAGACCTGGCTCACGCAGGACGCATACGACCGACTCACTGGCGAGTTGGAACAGCTGACCGGCGCTGGCCGCAAAGATATCGCGTCTCGCATCGAGGCCGCCCGCGAGGAGGGCGACCTGAAGGAGAACGGTGGCTACCACGCCGCCAAAGATGAGCAGGGCAAGATGGAGGCGCGAATTCGCGATCTCGAATCGTTGCTGAAGCACGCTGTTGTCGGCGAAGTTCCCCAGGCAAGTGGCGTGGTGGAGATCGGCACCGTCATCACCGCGGACATCTTTGGTGACGAAGAGCGATTCCTGCTCGGCAACCGCGAGCTCGCCGATGGCTCTGATCTTGACGTGTACAGCGCAGAGAGCCCTCTGGGTACTGCAATTCTTGGCCGCAAGGTGGGCGAAGAGGTCAGCTACTCCGCTCCCAACGGCACCGAGATCGCAGTCAAGATCCTCGCCGTCGACACCTACGCGGCGTAGTCTCTGCCGCCAGAACGGAACCCGTGAACCACGAGCAACGTCGCTTGACCGGTGTGCCAGCTCTCGGTGCGCCCGCTTTCCGTGTGCCCGCACTCGGTGTGCCAGCACTCCGCGCGCCAGAACTCAGTGCGCGGTGACGCGCCACGACCAGCCCCCGCTCGACCAGCGTGCGGCGCCCTACGCTGAGGCGCTCATCGCGCACCGCGACCGAGACGGACTTCGGTTCATGATCCCCGGCCACGCCACCGGGCAGGCTGGCGGATCGGATCGACTCCGCGACTTCCTCGGTGCCCGAGCGCTCGAACTTGATATTCCGCAACTCGTTGAGGGCATTGACCTCGGGGCGGGAAACGCCTTCGACCACGCACGGGAGCTGGCCGCGGCGGCCTGGGATGCCAGGACCACCTGGTTCCTCACGAACGGCGCGTCGCAGGGCAACAGGATGGCGATGCAGGCGCTTGCCGCGATCGGCGACCGCGTGCTCGTGCAGCGCAGTTGCCACTCCAGTGTCTACGACGGCCTCGTGATGTCGGGGGCGACCCCGGAGTACCTCTTCCCCGAGTCCGATCCGGATCACAAGATCGCGCACGGGATCACGGCGGAGGCTGCCGAACAGGCCCTTGCAGAAGCCACAGCGGCCGGCACCCCGTACGCTGCGCTCGTCATGGTGTCCCCCAGCTACTTCGGTGTCGTCGCTGATGTTCCCGCTGTTGCTGCGGCGTGCCGACGCTACGGGGCGGCACTCGTGGTCGATGGCTCGTGGGGTGCCCACTTCGGTTTCCATGCCGAGCTGCCTGAGTCTCCGACGCGGCAGGGCGCCGATATCGTGCTCTCGAGCATCCACAAACTCGGCGGCAGCCTGACCCAGACCGCATTCTTGCACCTCTGTGAGACCCCCCACGCGAGCGTGCTCGAACCGGCGCTCGAAGCCGCCTACCGGCTGACCGAGTCAACGAGCCTCAACTCGCTGCTCCTCGCCTCGCTCGACATCGCGCGCTCAGAGCTGGCGACCGGACAGGCCGCCATGGGCGAGGCACTCGAAGCGGCTGCCCTGCTGCGTCGTCTCGTGACAGATGCGTCTGGCCTCCGACTCGCGGAACCAGATTTTCTCGCCCGGCCCGGCGCTGTCGCGATTGACCCACTCCATGTTTCGATCGATGTGCGCGGCCGCGGCATCACCGGGCCGGCGCTCAAGACCGCGCTCTCGCGCGCAGAGGAGCCCGCCTTCGTCGAGATCGCGGCACCGACCGCGATTGTCGCGCTCATCGGCCCGCGCGGCACCCCCGACGTCGCAGGGTTGCTCGCGGCGATCGATCGCGCTGCGCCACCGCAGGCCGCTGGATCCAGCCCAGCGCCCGCCGCAAGCGCCCCGCTCCCCGCGGCACCCCCACCCGGCGCGCAGCTGCTGACGCCGCGCGAGGCCTATCTCGCGCCGAGCGAGTCGGTGAGTGCTTCAGAGGCTGTCGGCCGTATCTCAGCAGCGATGCTCGCCGCTTACCCGCCTGGCATCCCGAACGCCGTGCCAGGCGAGCTCCTGACCGCCGAGCTCCTCGCGTACTTGCGGGACACGGCGAAGTTGCCCGGCAGCTATATTCGAGGCGCAGCTGACCATGCGGTCACGCAGCTCCGCGTCGTGCGGCGCTGAGCCTGCACAGGGCTCCCAGGGCCAGCCCGTGGCCGCTCCCGAGGGCTGACGCGCAGCTGTGTTGAGCGCGTCAGCGCGCATCCGGCGCGAACGCCGAGCGGCCCCGAGCGGCCACCGGCCCTACTCGTACATCCCGATGTTGATCGGTCCGGTGAGATCCGGGGCCGGGGCGCGGAAACCGCGCGTCTTGATCAGGAGGTAGACCACACCAACGGCGAGCCAGATGCCGCCGATGATCATCGAGATCGAGTCGAGGCTGAGCCACAGCCAGACGTTGATCACCACGCCGATCGCCGGCACCACCACAAACGTGGCCCAGGCGCCAGGGCCGCGGCGCTTCAGGAAGCGGAAGAACACAAAGATTACCGACAGGTTCACGAAGGTGAAGGCGATGAACGCGCCGAAGTTGATCATGGACGCCGCCTGATCCAGGTCAACGAACAGCGCGGTGAGCGCGATCGCCGCGACAATGAGTACGTTCACAACGGGGACACCAGTGCGCTCGTTCACGCTCCCAAACAGTCGCTTGGGCAGGGCGCCGTCCCGGCCCATCGCGTAGAGCAGGCGCGCGGCGCTCATCTGCTGTGTGATCCCGCAGCCCAGCACGGCCATCATGTAGCCGCCAACGAAGATCGCCTGGAACGCAGCACCGCCGATGTACTTCGCGATCTCCGGCGAGGCACCAACGATGTCGCCGAGCAATGACACATCGGGAAAGAGCACCTGCATCACGTAGGTCACCGTGATGAAGAAGGCGCCAGCAACGCCGATGATGATGAAGATCGCACGGGGAATGTCGCGCTCCGGTCGCTCGGCTTCTTCCGCAAGCGTCGACACTGCGTCGAAACCGAGGAAGGAGAGCGCGAGAATGGCGGCGCCCGCGCTGATCGCGGCAAGCTGGATGTCGTTGGAGATAAACGGCCGGATCGTGAACTCCGAGCCGTTTGCCCCGTTCGAGATGTTCACGATCGTGAGCACCACGAACACGACGGCGACGACAAGCTGGATCCCGACCAGCACGATGTTCATGCTCGCGGCGAGCTTCACGCCGATGAGGTTCATCACCGTGCACACCGCGACCGTCAGCACGACCCAGACCCAGAACGGCACCTCAGGGAATACCGCGCCCATGTAGATCGCCGAGAGGATCGCGTTGATCATCGGCAACAGCAGGTAGTCCAGCGTTGCCACCCACCCGACGAGGAAACCGAGGTGTGCGTTAATCGCTTCTTTCGCGTAGGTGTAGGCGGATCCCGCGATCGGGAAGAACCGCACCATGCGCGAGTAGCTGAACGCGGTGAACAGCACCGCGACGATCACGACGAGGTACGCGAGCGGCACGTGTCCGTCGGTCTCGGCAGCGACGATCCCGAACATGTCGAACACCGCGAGCGGCGCCATGTACGCGAGTCCGATGAACACGAGGTGCCGCAGCTTCAAGGTGCGCTTGAGCGCGCCAGGCTGATGCGTAACGGCGTGGGCAATCTGATCATCACCCGCGGCGACGGCGGAGTGGGATGGCAACGATGACATCTGGGTCTTCTCTCAGTGGGTGATGGAGTTAGTGGGAGTGTCCGTGCTCGGTGTGCGGTTCAGCGCAGGTCTGCCCTGCGCCGGCCGGATCCTGCGCCAGGGCAGCAGCGGCGACGCCGCCGAGTTCACCTCGGGCATCGTGGATCGGGGATCCGCCAACGATGGTGAGGTCCGCCTGCTGCGCGAGCAGCTCGGCTGGCTCCATCGCGTAGAGATCGCCCGACCAGACGACGAGGTCGGCGAGCATTCCCTCGCGCAGCACACCGCGGGTGTCCTCCTGGTGGAAGGCTTCTGCTCCTCCAGTCGTGTATGCCCGGAGGGCGCGGTCGAGATCGAGGCGCTCGTTCGTGGTCCAGGCATCCTGGCCGTCGAGACGGGCGCGGGTCATCGCGCTGTACAGACCGACGAGCGGATCCATTTCGCCCACCTGCCAGTCACTTGAGAAGGTCACGCGTGCGCCGGAGTCAATCATGGATTTGAAGCGCCAGGCGCGATCCCAGCGAGCCTCCCCCACGTTTTCCATCCAGGTGCCTGCCACGAGATCGGGGGACGCGTGGCGCGGCTGCATCGCGGCGACCACGTCGAGCTGCTGGAATCGGGGGAGATCCTCGGGGGCCAGGCACTCGACGTGCACGATGCCGTGGCGCGCGTCGCGGGCACCGTTGGCGCGCTGCGCTGCCTCGATCGAGTCGAGCGTGAGCTGGATCCCCCAGTCGCCCGTGGCGTGCGTGTGCACCTGGTAGCCGAGGCGATCAAGCTCGACGAAGAGCTTGGTGAACTCAGTGGGTTCAAGGCTCGGGTGTCCGCGGTGTCCCGGACGGTTCGCGTAGTCCTGCA
The DNA here is from genome assembly GCF_019464495.1 of Leucobacter luti. Lineage (NCBI taxonomy): Bacteria > Bacillati > Actinomycetota > Actinomycetes > Micrococcales > Microbacteriaceae > Leucobacter > Leucobacter luti. The sequence continues at coordinate 1,349,999 of NZ_CP080492.1, forward strand.
GCATCGCTGCGGTGTGCGGCTCGATCACATCGTCGGCGTAGAGTTTGACCGGGCCGAGGGTGAAGCGGTCGTGCTGCGGGGTCTCGCGGATCGCCTCGGTGATGCGGGAGCGGAACTCACCGTCAGCGCCGACCGCGTGATAAATTGCTGCGATCGTGCGGGAGGTGAGCTTGCCCTCACGCTCGGCGCGCGCGAACAAGTCGAGCTCTGCGAGCGGCACCTGTGGCTCGACGACGGTGGTGATGCCGACCTTGGCAGCCATCTCAAGGCTGTTCGTAATCTTGCGGTAGCGGCGATCTGGCGAGTACATGGGAATGTCGCGCTGCAGTTCAGCGAGGCCGGCGATCGTCATGGCGCTGGTGTAGAAGTCGGTGACCCAGCCAGTGGGTTCGCCCGTGATGGAGTCGATCTCGGGATTGCCCCACGCGATATCTGCGCCGTTCAGGATGCCGAGCTTCGCGAGCGCCGGGCGGTTCAGCCACACCGAGTGCTGGTCATAGGTCGTGATGAACACGGGGCGATCGGTCACACCGACGAGGTCGTCCGCGTTCGGGCGGCGACCTTCGACCACAGAGTAGAGCGCGTTCTCCGCGCAGATCCAGTCGAGCTCGGGGTGGGCCTCAGCGAACTCAGCGATGCGGGAGCGCACGACGTCGAGGCTCTGCACCTGGTCGAGGCTCACCGCGAGGTCATCGAAGCCAAGCAGGAGGTGGTTGTGTGTGTCGGCGACGCCTGGGGTCAGCAGGCGGCCCTCCAGCTGCACGGTGCGCCGGGCAGCCGGAGCGTCAGCCGCGGAGCCCGCATAGCTGATCTTGTCGCCGGTGACGCCGAGCGCCTCGACCCAGGGACGAGCGGGATCGAAGGTGCGGATCCGCCCTCCGGTGAAAAGGGTATCGACGGCCATGTCTGCTCCTGTGCTTCGAGGTTCACGATTCGGTGCTCGCGGTGCGGCGCCCGCTGGATCACGAACGAGTTATTTTACTCAAGAGTAAATTAATTTACTCAAATGTCAAATAACGGCACTCGATCGCGCCGCACCCCCCGTGTTCCCTGGCATACTGGCTGCTATGGCACGTCCGAGCACACAGAAGCAGCGCCGAATCGAAGTTGTCGACGCAGCACTGGCCGCCGCCGCCGCTCACGGGCTGCGCAACCTCTCACTCACCGACGTCGCGAACCAAGCTGGAGTCACGCGCGGCGCGCTGTTGTACTACTACGACGACCTCGACGCGATCCTGGTCGAAGCACACGCGGCGGGCATGGCGCGGGTAGGCACCGAGCGTGCCGCGATCGTCGCACGGCATGACACCCCAGCAGACAAGCTCGCTGCTGCGATCTCGGCCGGGCTTCCCAGCGGGCCAGACGATGCCTTGATGCGACTGCTCTATGAGTTCGACGTATTGGCAGGCAAGTCCCCGCTGCACGACGAGCTCGTGCAGCGGCTGTACCAAGAACAGCTGGACCTCTACACCGGAATCCTCACCGAGGGCGTAGCGAGCGGCGATTTCGCGCTCACCGGCCCGCTCGCAGACACCGCGATGAACCTCGTGGCGCTCGAAGACGCGTACGGGCTACACATCGTCGCCGGAGGCAGCATCACGGTTGCCGACGCGCATCGCGCAATCGCCCTCTATGCCGCACAAGCGGGGGCCCGCCTGCCCGAGTAGGGGCGCGCCTCGCTCCACGCGTGCCGTGTGACTGCGGCGAACTGGTGGGAGTGCATTTCGCCCGTCGAGGCCGAAGGAGCCGATCACCTCACCGGCTTCGCTCACGATCCCCACGCACGTGATGAGCGTGCGCAGCCCCGCGCGCTCAGCATGTACTCGCGTCCGCGGCTCCATCCACCCTTCACACGCACCTCTTCCGAAGGTGCTCCGGCTGCGGTCGAGAGACTTCCTCGACCGCAGCCGGTGCAACACGCCACGGGTGCACACCGCGGGGTCCACACCGCGGGAGCTGGAGCTCAGGCTTGAGCTTGAGCTCAGGCTTGAGCTTGAGCTCAGGCTTGAGCTTGAGCTCGGGCTTGAGCTCGGGCTAGTAGCGCTCGCCCACCCGCACGGTGTACCCCGCGTCGCGCAGCGCTTGGGCGACGGCTTCGCCGTGCTCGACGCCCCGCGTCTCGACGTGCAGCTCCAGCTCAACCTCGCTCACCGGGAGCTCGGTCGCGTGGCGCGTGTGGATGACTTCAATCACGTTCGCGTTCTGCTCAGCGACAATCGTGGCCGTGCGGACGAGCTGTCCCGGCACGTCGGGGAGCAGAATGCGGAGTTTCGTGTAGCGCGCGGCCGCGGCGAGGCCATGCCCGATCGCGCTGCAGCAGCAGCGGATCGATGTTGCCGCCCGAGAGGATCGTCGCGGTGGGCCCGGTTACCTTCAACTGTCCGGTCAGCATCGCGGCCACACCGGCGGCACCGGCTGGCTCGACAACGAGCTTTGCGCGCTCCAGCAGCATGACGATCGCGCGCGCGATATCGTCATCGCTGACGGTCACGACTTCGTCCACGTAGTCACGCACCAGATCGAAGTTCAGCACGCCGGGCCGCGCCACGGCGATGCCATCGGCAATCGTCGACTTGGTCTTGATCGTGACCGGTTCGCCTGCCGCGAGGGAGACGGGGTACGGCGCGGCGTTCTCGGCCTGCACACCGATCACACGAATCTCACGACCATGCTCGGCCGCCCACAGCTTGGCGGCCACCGCAACACCCGCGATCAGCCCGCCGCCGCCGATCGGCACGACCAGGTTCTCAATCTCCGGCGCGACCTCAAGCATCTCCAGCGCAACGGTCCCCTGGCCCTGGATCACCGCTGCATCATCAAACGGCGGGATGAAGATCGCACCCGTTTCGGCCACAAATGCCTGCGCTGCCTGGTTCGTCTCATCGAACGACGCACCCACCAGCTCCACATTTGCGCCGTAGTTCCGCGTCGCCTGCAGCTTGGGCAGTGCAACTCCGAGCGGCATGAAGATTGTGGCGGTGATCCCCAGCTCGCGCGCTGCGAACGCGACGCCCTGCGCATGGTTTCCAGCCGATGCGGCAACGACGCCGCGTGCGCGCTCCTCAGGGGTCAGCTGCGTCAAGCGGTGATACGCGCCGCGCAGCTTGTAGGCCCCGGTGCGCTGCAGGTTTTCACACTTGAGGTAGACCCGCGGCACGTCCAGAATCTCCGCGAGGAAACGCGACGATTCGAGCGGCGTGCGTCGTGTGACACGGTGCACCACCTCGAGTGCGTGGCCGAACTCCTCCAGCGTGGGTGCCGTCGTGGTGTGACTCATCAGTGTCCTTCCTTGCGTGTCAGTTTGGCGATCGTTCTCGCTCGATGTTTCGCCTGCTGCGAGGTGCGTTCACGCCGGTGGTACTCGGCGACTGGGTCAGTGCCACTCTCCCACTGCCGCTTCACCAGCGTATTCACAATCGAGTTCGCGGCCGCAGCGAGCGGCACGGCGAACAGGGCGCCTGGAATGCCTGCGAGCAGCGCGCCGGTCGACACCGCGAGCACCACACCAAGCGGGTGGACCTTTACCGCGTTGCCCATCACGAGCGGCTGCAGCACGTGGCCTTCGATCTGGTTCACGAGAATAACGACACCCAGCATCAGCAGGGCGTTCACCGGACCGTTGTACACGAGCGCAATGAAGGCGGCAAGCAAGCCGGTGCTAATCGCACCAAGGAACGGAATAAAGGAGAACAAGAAGACGAGCACCGCGATCGGAATCGGGAGCGGAACCCCGAGCAGCGCCGCTCCCACCCCGATACCCACGGCATCGACGAACGCGACGAAGATCTGTACACGGACATACTGGCCGACAGAGACCCAGCCGTTCCGTCCCGCGGCATCGACACCAGCGTGGGCGCGGGCCGGCAGGAACCCAATGACCCAGTACCAAATGCGCTTGCCGTCGATGAGCAGGAAGATCAGCGAGAAGATGGTGAGCAGCAGCCCGGTGACGAACTGCCCGGCAGACGTTGCGACGCCCAGCGCACCGCTCCAAATCTCACCCTGGTTGTCTTGCAGCGCCTTCATGATCTGGGTGAAGAAGCCGGAAATCTGCTCCGCGGTGATCCCGAGTTTGTTGTCCTCGATCCAGTGGAGCATTTCCCACCAGACGTCCTCTGAGCGCGAGGCCAGATCATCGAGTCCGCTGCGCAGCTGAGTGACGATGAGGTTGATCAAGATCCACACCGCAGAAACGAACAGCAGGAGCGCCGCGACCACGCCCGTCCAGCGCGGGGCACCGCGGCTCACGAACCACTCAACCACTGGCGCGAGCAGGGCCGTCAGCAGGATGGCAATCAAGACGGGGATCACAATGATCCGCACTTGCACGATCAGCCAGAGGAACCCAGCACAGGCGAGTCCGATCAGGATCAGGCGCCACGACCACGCGGCCGCGACCCTCATTCCGAGGGGTAGCTCGTGTGCGGCATCGCCCACTTCAGGCGTACCCCCAAGGTTTCTCTGCTCGTCCACGGCACAATCCTAGCGATCGTCACATGCACGAGCCGCGTTCTGCGCAAATCCGGTACTCCAGTGCCACAGCTCGACCGGGCCTCCGGCATCCTGTCGTGCCCGCCCCCGCGTCACAGGAGCCGGCGCAGCCCACCGCGTGCAAGGTCTGCTTTGTTCTTCGTGAACGGCGGCATGATCGTGACGGCGAGCGTCTCAGGGAGCAGCGGTTTCGAGAGCACGGCCTTCTCATGACTGAAGGTGAGGAACGAGCGCTCACCGTGGTAGGCACCCATGCCGCTCTCTCCCACCCCGCCGAACGGGAGCTCATGCGCCACGAGGTGCAGTGCCGGCACCCCGAACGCGAGCGCGCCAGAACTCGTCTCCGTTTCCCAGCGCATCCGCACAGCCCGTGCCGAACTGAACACATACGCGGCGAGCGGTTTCTCACGCTCGGTCACCAGGGCAATGGCGTCATCAAGATCAGCAACTTCGATCAGCGGGAGGATCGGGCCGAAGATCTCCTCCTGCATCACGCTCGCATCACGCGAGACGTCCTTCAGTACTGTTGGCGCAATCCAGCGCTGGCTCGCATCGTACTCCCCGCCCGAGAGCGCCTCCCCGTCGCCGAGGTAACCCACCAAGCGCTCGAACTGCGCGTCGGTGACGATCCGCCCGTAATCGGAGTTGCCTGCGCTCGCAGTTCCGTAGAGCTCGTGAATTGCATCGACGAGGGCAGGACCGAGCTTCCGCAGTACTGCGCGTGAGCCGAGCACGTAGTCGGGCGCGACACACGTCTGCCCCGCGTTCATGAACTTCCCCCACGCGATCCTGCGCGCAGTTTCCGCAATAGGAACGGTGTCGTCAACATACACGGGCGACTTCCCGCCCAGCTCAAGTGTGATCGGTGTGAGGTGCTCAGCCGCGGCCCGGGCGACGATTCGGCCGACGCGGCCGTTGCCGGTGTAAAAGATGTGATCGAAGCGCTCAGCGAGAAGGGCTGTCGTCTCTGGCACGCCGCCGGTGACGACGGCGATCGCCCGGCGATCCAGCACATCGGGCACCAGCTTCGCAATGAGATCAGCCGTGGCAGGGGCCAGCTCGCTCGGCTTGACCACGGCCGCGTTGCCTGCGGCAATCGCTCCGATGACCGGCGAGAGCGCGAGCATGAGTGGGTAGTTCCACGGCGCGATCACGAGTGCGACGCCGAGCGGCTCCGGCACGATTCGCGCCGAGGCAGGGAGCACGGCAAGTGGGACACTCACGCGGCGCGGGCGCATCCATCCGCTCAGATGGGCGAGTGCGTAGTCGAGTTCTGCGACGAGAAACCCGATTTCCGTGAGCTGGGCTTCAGCTCCCGACTTCCCGAGATCGTGCGCGAGCGCGGCCTCAAAGTCGTCGCCGCGATCGAGCAGCAGCGTGCGCATCCGCTCGAGTTGTGCGCGGCGCCATGATTCAGGCCGCGTCACCCCCTGGGCAAAACTGTGCCGCAGTCCCGCGACGATTCCGGGGATTCGTTCCAGTGAGGTGTGGCGCATGCCATCACCCTACTCTCGCGGAGTCTGAGGGAGCACTGATCCCAGCCGGCACGACGCAGCGGCCGGGTGCTGGATCCAGGAGATTGGGGACCCAGGAGATCCGACACCCGGCGGGAAACGGAGCGAGCCCGTGCCGTCTCCGCCGGGATCAGGCCGCTACCAGAAGTGGAGCGCGGGAATGATGAGGAAGATCCCCACCAGCACTGCCAGCACCGAGAGCCCGAAGCAGATGTTCGCCGCGATCGTGGCCCAGCGCGGGCGCTCCGCCTCGACGTCGTCATCCTCATCATCGCGCGACGGGCCGTTGGGCACAGCTGCACCATCCGGTCCGAGGGCAGGAGGCGGCGGCGTCGCCAGGAACCGGATCCCCAGCGAGTAGAGCGCGACAACAAACACTGCCGAGAGCAGCGCTGTTCCGAATACGATCAGGAATGAGACCCACTCGATAGTCATCGGGTTTCTCCAGTCGTTGACTCGTCAGCGGTGTCAGCGGACTCGGCAGCAGCATTGCGCGTCGCCTTCTCTGCTGCACGCTCCACCTTTTCCGCTTCTTTGGCGACCTTCTCCGCGTCGCGCGCGGCCTTCTCGGCCTCCTTCGCGGCAACGTCGGCCCGCACCGCGGACTGAGCTGTCGGAGTGAGCTGCGGCATGGTGCCCGTCTTCGTCCTGATGGGCTTGACCTTCGATTTCCGGATCCGCACAGCGTACCCGGACTCAGCGACGTCTGGCACCGGGATCGCGTTCGAGTGATCGACCTTGTTGCGGCTGGAGCGCCAGAAGATAAACAGAATGAACCCGAGGCCGAGCACCGCATCGATGAGAATGCCGACGATGCCGATGTGTGCAATGAGCGCCGCGATCGCGCCTACCGCTCCGGCTGCCGGCAGCGTGAAGAGCCAGCCGGACGCAATTCGGCCCACTGTGCGCCAGCGCACCGACGAGCCACGGCGGCCCAGGCCAGAACCAATCACGGACCCCGAGGCGACCTGCGTGGTCGAGAGTGCAAATCCAAGGTGGCTCGACGCGAGGATCGTTGCAGCGGTTGCCGTCTCCGCAGCGAAACCCTGCGCCGGCTTCACCTGGGTGAGGCCAGCACCCATGGTGCGAATAATGCGCCAGCCGCCCGAGTATGTGCCAATCGCGATCGCGAGGGCACAGGTCACAATGACCCACAGATGGGGGCCGGTGTCCGGCTCCTGCATCTGAGCGGCCACGAGCGTGAGCGTGATGACGCCCATGGTCTTCTGGGCGTCGTTCGTGCCGTGCGCGAGGGCGATCAGCGAGGACGAAGCAATCTGCGCGTAGCGGAAACGACCACGCCCATCAGGCTTCCCGTCGTGACGACGGGTGATTGCATAGGCCACCTTCGTCGCAGTAAACGCAACGATGCCCGCGGTCAACGGAGCGGCCAGCGCGGGAATGATGATCTTCGAGAGGAATACTCCGCCGTTGATGGCAGAGAATCCAGCGCCGACAATCGCGGCGCCGATCAGGCCGCCGAACAGGGCGTGCGAGGAGCTCGAGGGCAGACCATACAGCCAGGTCAGCAGATTCCACACGATGGCGCCAATAAGACCGGCAAAGATCATCGCTGGCGTGATGAGCACTCCGCCGTCGCCCTCGTTGATCAGGCCGCCAGAAATCGTCTTCGCCACCTCAGTTGAGAGGAAGGCGCCGACGAGGTTGAGGATCGCGGCGAGCATCACCGCAGTCTTCGGCTTCAGCGCACCCGTGGCGATGGGCGTAGCCATCGCGTTCGCGGTGTCGTGAAAGCCGTTCGTGAAGTCAAAGAAAAGGGCCAGTACGATGACCAGCAGCACGACGAGAGTGAGTTCCACCGGCGTCTTTCGTTCGAGAATATGGGCCGTGAAACGCTCGTGATGTCACCAGAACTTCACCGAACGTTCAGTTGGGATGTGTTGACACGCAAGCGCCACACTTATGGTTCCACCTCGGGGTGTGCAGGTCAAGCTGAGAAAGCTGCGTTTACCTCCCGTTCACCCAGGCTCGAACACCAGGATTTTCCAGGCCAGGCGGTCGTGCAGGCCCACACGCGCTGGTGCCCAGCTGAGGCACGGCGGGCAGGGCTAGACTAACGGCCACACCACGCCACGAGGAGGCCCAATGAGCACGGCTCAGCTGACAGATTTCGTACCCGAAGCTGGTGCGATCACGATGTTTTCCACTGAGTGGTGCGGCTACTGCAAACGCCTCAAACTGATGCTCGACAAGTCCGGCATCGGATACACCGAGATCGACATCGAACAGACGCCGGGCACTCCAGAACTCGTGATGGAGGCGAACGGCGGGAACCAGACCGTCCCCACGGTGGTCTTCCCTGATGGCACAACCGCGACGAACCCGTCGCTGAACGATGTCAAGGCGCGGCTCGGACACTAGCCACTGCGCTGCACCGCGCTGAGCTAGCCGAAGTTGAGTCTGACCTCGTCGTAGCGCGCCGCAGGCACCGTTTTCAACTGCCCGACCGCCTCAGCCAGCGGAACCATGGTGATCTGGTCACCCGTCAAGCCCGCCATCGTGCCCCACTGCCCGTCGCGAGCGGCATCAGCGGCAGCGATCCCGGTGCGGGTCGCGAGCACTCGGTCAAACGCTGTCGGTGATCCCCCACGCTGTACGTGGCCGAGCACCGTCGCGCGCGTCTCAATGCCGGTGTGCTGTTCGATCAGCGGCGCCAGCACGTCAGCGACACCGCCGAGCCTGGGCCGGCCGAAGCCATCGAGCCCGTCGCGCACGGTTGCGTGTGCTACTCCCTCAAGTTTGAAGCCCTCGGCGACAACGACGAGAGACGAACGGCCACGATCGCGCACGCTGAGGACCCACTCGCTGATCTGCTCGATGGACTCCGGAAACTCGGGAATAAGCATCACTTGCGCGCCGCCCGCCATACCGGCGTGCAGGGAGATCCAGCCAGCATCGCGCCCCATGACTTCAAGCACCATGCAGCGGCGGTGAGACTCCCCCGTGGTGCGGAGCCGGTCGATGGCCTCGGCCGCGATCGAGACGGCGGTGTCGAAGCCGAAGGTGTAGTCGGTGCCGCCAAGATCATTGTCGATCGTCTTGGGCAGCCCAATCGCGGGCACACCTGCCCGTGTCAGCAGCTCAGCAACCGTCTGGGTGCCGTTGCCTCCGATGAGCAGAAAGCCGTCGATGCCGAGCTCCGCCATGCGGGTGATGACCGCTTGCAGGGCCGCGGGGGTCGCGTTCCCATCGGGGAACGGTGGAACGCGGCTCGTGCCGAGAATCACGCCGCCGAGCGGGGAAATACCGCGCACCGCGAGGCGATCAAGCTCGATGAAGTCACCCTCGAAGAAGCCACGCCAGCCGTCCATGAAGCCGACCATCTCGAAGCCGTTCACCTCGACTCCACGGAGCACGGCTCCGCGGATCGCCGCGTTCATCCCCGGGCTGTCGCCCCCCGAGCAGAGCACACCTATGCGCATGACACTCCCTGTAGATCCGGCCGCTCGGCGGTATATCCCAGCAGACCCGTCTCATGGTAGCGGTGGCGTGAATGATCGCAACAGCGCGAATCACGCCATTTCCGGGCAAGAAACGGCCACGCACGGGTTGGGCGCACTCCCCGGGTACGAGCGATGGGTCCCAGTTGGCTGCGTCCCCGAGCGGGAAACAACCTCCTGGGACCCATCGGTCACAACTGCGAGGGACTACGCGGACGCGATCGCGCGCTGCAGCACTCCAATGAGGGCGAGGAGCTGCACGGAGTCCTCGTCGTCGCGCTTCGCCTCGGCACCGTCGAGCGCGCGTGCGGCGAGCCCAGCCTTGCCGTCGATGAGCTCGGCGATCTTCGCGTCGATCGTTTGCGCAGCGACGATGCGCCAGGCGGTCACCGGCTCGTCCTGGCCGATGCGGTGCACCCGGTCGATGGCCTGCGTCTGCTCGGCGTCCGTCCAGCTCAGTTCCGCGAGCACGACGTTCGAAGACGCCTGGAGATTCACTCCGACGCCAGCTGCCGTCAGCGAGCACACCGCGACGGAGACCTTGGGATCCTTGTTGAACGCGTCGATCTGCTCCTGGCGGAAGGTCGCGGTCTGGTCGCCACGAATCGACACAGTGGTGAGGCCAGCCTCGGCGAGCTGCGCCTCTGCCCGATCCATGACATCGATGTGCTTCGCGAAGAACACGACCTTGCCGACCGAGCGCGCGAGCTGCGCGGCGTAGTCTGCCGCGAGCGACGCCTTCGCCTGGCCGATCTGGCGCACCATCGTGAACACGTTGAGGCCGTCCGCCGAGGCGTGTGACTCTTCGAGCTCCTGCGAGCACACCATGCGTACGATCGCATCGTCGCTGAGCTTGTCGCCCAGTTTGCCGTTCTTGACCGCGGTGAAGCGATCCAGCAGCTTGCGCGCGAGCTGTGCCTCAGCGTCACGGATGCTCCGGCCGAACTCGTCATCCAGTTCAACCGGCAGATCCACCACACGCTTGGCCGGCAGATCGGCCGCAACGTCGATCTTGCGGCGGCGCACAATCCCCATATCCACCACGCTCTGGCGGGCCTCGGGGTAGAACGCAGCGTCGGCTGGCGTCCAGCCGTTGCTTTCGAGCTTCGCCATCAGCTCAGGCCCCGGCTTTTCTGCGTCGGTCCATCCCAGGAAACGCCAGATGGCACGGAAATCATCGATGTCGTTGATGAGCGGGGTGCCCGTGAGCGCAATGAGGAGCGGAGAAACACCTGGCGTACGTTCCCGGATGCTCTCAGCGAGCGCGAGCACGTTCCGCGAGCGCTGCGACTGCACGTTCTTAATCATGTGGGCCTCATCGACCACCATGCCCTTGAACCCAAAGCGGGAGATCCAGCTCAGGTGCCGATCGAGAATCTCGTAATTTACAACGAACACGTCGGCAAATGCATCGATATCGCGACCGTCGCCGTGAATCACTGTCACGCGACGCTGCGGTGTCCACCGCTCGACCTCGCGAGCCCAGTTCATTTTCACGACATTCGGGACGACCACGAGGAGTGGGTAGGCCCCGGCGACGGACGCCGCGATCACGGACTGTGCGGTCTTGCCCAGGCCGGGCTCATCGGCGAGCAGGAAACTGCGGTGCCCTTCCTCAACGCTCGCGAGGAATCGCGCCTGGTGGTCCATCAGCTCGCGTCCGGCCGGGGCAAGCCGATCCGGCACTGGCGGCTCTGGCAGTTCCATGCACGCGGAGCCAGCACCGCCCTGCTCAAATGCCTTCAGCAGTGGGCCGAGCAGCTCCCAGTTTGCGAGACGCACGACCGGGGTCGGCTGCTTCGGGGGTGCGAGATTGGGGGCGAGGAACGGGTTCGCAAGCATGCGTACCTCGATCCCAGCTGGCTCGACCTGACGCTCAGCGAGCTCCGGTGGCACATAGGCCTTCACCGGCTCCGGCGCCACTTTCTCCTCTTCAGGGAGGTCGAAGCCGGCCTGCACGAGCATCTTGCGCTTGAGCTGACGCGTCGCCTCCGTGATGGGCGCCGTCGGCTCGAGGAGCGTGATGAGGCTCGTGTCGCGGGCGGCGGTCTTCGCGAGGATCGCGGCGACGCCATCGAGTCGCTTGAGGGTCTCAGCGCGCTCCGAATCACTCACGGTCTCGTCAGTCTTGATGCGCGCCCGCTCCTCGCGCATCAACAGTGCGATGACGTGGAACTTGGTGCGGTTCGCAGGGGTGGCTTTGCCGCGCTGGGCAGAAGCCTCGACCTCGCGCACGGCGCGAGCGAGCAGCGGGATGATGCCCTCGTTGTGGGTGTGCTTACGGCGGCCGTTCGAACGCGACGACGCATTGGAGCTGCGTGATGACGCACTCTTCGCGGCGGACTGACGCGTGGCAGTGTTGGATGCCAATTGATCTCCTGATCGGCGTGGTACGGACTCGGAACGCGTACCGAGCCGCGGGCCAGCACAGGAGTGAACGAGCCTGACCTCATGCGCGGCATGGGGCTCGCAAACACTCGCGGGTGCGACCGTACGGTCGATGGTACCACCAAGCGGTGTGAGTCCCGCAGCACCCGCGCCGAGTCGGGCGCGTCAGAGTGCGAGTGAGCCGCGAAGCAGGCGCAAATGTGTGGACCTGCCACCACGCCTGAGAGAAGCTACGCCCCCAGCAAGCGTCGCGTCTGCGCGACGTCGGCGTGCATCTGCACGAGGAGCGCGTCGAGCGAGTCGAAGCGTTCGGTCCCACGGAGACGGTGTGCAAAGCGCACGTCAATACGCTGGCCGTAGAGATCACGATCGAAGTCCAGCACGAAGGCTTCCACGCGTGACTGCTCGTTCGGGGTGAACGTGGGGTTGTTCCCCACGGAGATCGCGGCGACGAGCAGTTCGGCTCCGATCCGCACCCAGCCCGCGTACACCCCGTCAGCTGGGACCAGGCCCTCGATCGTCCCGCCCAAGTTCGCAGTGGGGAACCCGAGCTCACGCCCTCGCGCGTCACCGTGCACGACCTCGCCGCGCACGGCGGGCGAGCGTCCCAGCATCCGTGCAGCAGTCTCAACATCACCGCGCAGCACCGCGTCCCGCACTGCCGACGAGGAGACGGGGCCGGAGGTGGGATCCTCCACCCACTCGACCACTTCGGCCGTGAAGCCGTGCGTCTCCCCAAGCTCGCGAAGCAAGACCCCATCGCCCGCCCCGCGATGGCCGAAGCGGAAGTCGGCCCCCATGATGATGTGGCGCGCGTGCAATCGTTCGACCAGCACGTCCCGGACGAACTCGGTGGCGGGGATCGCGGAGAACTCGGCGTCGAACTCAACCATGACGCAGACATCAACACCCGCGGCCTCGAATGCCTCGAGCCGCTGTTCACGGCTCATGAGCGACTGTGGGCAGCGCTCAGGATTGAGGTAGCTGAGCGGGTTATTCGCGAAGGTGAAAACGACGGCCAGCTGGCCCTCAGCGCGCGCCTCAATCTGGAGGCGGTCGAGAATCGACTGGTGCCCGAGGTGCAGCCCATCAAATTTGCCGATCGCGACGCAGCTGCCCGCAGCAAAGTCTGACGGCCGAATGTCCGCGAGAGATTCGATAACCAGCATCAGACGTGGTCTTTCGTGGTAGCAGGTGCGGCTGCGCGACTGATATCGGAGCTGCGACCGGTGCGGCGGAGCCAGATCAGGCCGAGCACAGGGAGCACCAGCGGGATGAAGAGGTAGCCGCTGCCGTAGAACGACCACACCGACGGGTGCGCGAAGAACTCGGGAGTCGTGAGGCTCAGGGTGCCGACGATGAGCACTCCGCACAGCTCGAACACGAGTGCGACCCACGCGATCCCGCGCCAGATCCGGCCATTCGCGCGCGCACCGGCGCGGACACCCATGATGAGGGCGACTGTCGCAACAATGTAGACCACTCCAGAGACAGCAGAGAGCGTGTAGGCCACTGGCGCCTCGTCAAACTTCGAGATGATTTGATACACCGAACGGAACGTTGCGGCGAGCGCGAGCACCAGATACACCGTAATGAGGATTCGTCCGAGCCCGCTCAGTCGTTCGCCGCCCGTTGCAGAGCTTGCGGAGGTTCCTGGGCCGGAGGATGCACGGTTTGACACGCGCTTCAGTGTACTCGTCTTGGCTGCTGCCCGATTGCCAGTGGTCTCAGCAGTCGCCCACTGTGGCGAGAAACACCTCACCCGAGCCGGTGAGCCGGATCGGCTCGCCCGCCGAAACATACAGCGACTGGCCACGGCGCGCAGACGCCACCTCTGCAAATTCAGTTGCGAGCCGCTCGATCCGGATCCGGCCAACGGTGACGACGAGGACGATTGGGTGCGTAGCTTCCACTTCGATGACCGGGGCACTCTCGTGGGCGTTCGAGGCGGTCTCACCGTCCGGGTCGCAGAGGTTCGCGCGCAGGAGCTGGAAATCGGGCACATCGGGCCGCCAGGCTGTCAGACCGGGACGCAGCGTGAGACTCGAAAATCGTGGTTCGCGCATCTCCGCGGCGTCCACCACGCGGCAGAGCTCAGCAACATCGACGTGCTTTTCGGTGAGCCCCGCACGAAGCACGTTGTCGGAAGCCGCCATCACTTCAACGGCGATCCCCCTCAGGTAGGCGTGGAGCTGTCTTGCGCCGAGGAACAGTGCCTCGCCGGGAGCGAGACGCACGAGATGCAACATCAACGACACCAATATGCCTGGATCTGCCGGGTGGGTGTTCCAGAGCTCGTGCAGCGCGGTCAGGCGCTCGGCCGAGACGTCGACGTCCGGGGTGAGGCGGGCCAGCACGGCGGGGAACGCCGCGAGCGCCGCGGCGCAGGCCGCATCGTCGCTGAACGCCCATTCCAAGAAGCTGCGACGCATCGTTTCCGGCTCAGCACGGTCCAGTCTCGCGGCCGCGGCCTCAAACGCGTCTGCCCCCGCGACTTCGTCGGCGGCGCGCGCGGCCGCCGCGAGCGCATGAAGATCGCGGCGTGCATCCTGGAGCGGACGGAATCCGCTGAGCGCGGTGACTTCGCTCAGGGCCACGAGCAGCTCGGGCTTGTGGTTCGCGTCACCGTAGTTGCGCTCGCGCGCATCACGCGGGATCCCCGCCGCTTCTTCCGCAGCGAAGCCGGCAGCAGCCTGGTCCAGATCCGGGTGCACCTGCAGAGACAGCGGAGCGCCGATCGCGAGCACTTTAAGCAGGAATGGCAGCGGGCCGCCATGCACGCCGTAGCGCTCGGGATCGCTCTCCACCAGGTCGATCAAGGTCTGGCCGACGGGCGTCGCCTTCGCGACGTGCGCAGGGCTGCCGGGATGCGTGCCCAGCCAGAGCTCAGCCTGCGGCTCTCCCGTTGGCTCGGTCCCCAGCATTTCCGCGAGCGCGTCCATCGAACCCCACGCGTACGCGCGCGGGGTGTTTTCGATGAAGATCAGCACGTCGCTCCTCGCGGCTCACATGGCGCAATCAGTCAAACCGCGTCGTGCGATCGGGGGCCACACGGCGTCCCAGTACACGCCATGCTCTACCATACCGACTATGGCGGACAGCAGGACGAGGCTCGGAGTCAGCGCGTACGCAATCGGCGTATTCGTGCTGACTCTCGGCAGCAACGGCGTACGAAACATCGTGGGCTGGTGGGGTTTCCTCGCCATCGCCGGAGCGCTCACTGGGATCGGGATCTGGATCTTCCTGCGGGAAAAGCCTGAGCGGTTCAGATGGTATCGCCTCCCGAGTCCGCTCTATTGGTTCCTCACGCTCGCCGTTGTCTCGATCATCTGGTCGCAATATCGTTTCGAAAGCGTGCTCGGTGTGCTCGCGCAGATCGCGACGACGATTCTGGCGATCGTGCTCGCCTACGTGCTCACCTGGCATGAGGTGCTCCGCACCCTCGGCACCGCACTGCGCTGGATTATTGGAGCCTCGTTCGCGTTCGAGCTGTGGGTATCGATCTTCGTGCGCGAGCCCGTGTTCCAGAACTTCATCGATCGCCCCGAAGCAGGCGAGAAGATCTCCAAGCTGCTCTACTGGAGCCGCGATCTCCTGTTCTCAGGCGGTCCGATTCAGGGCATTGTCGCCAGTTCGGTGCTCTTCGGGTTCATCGGGTTGCTCGGCCTCATCGTGTTCGGGATCCAGCTTCGCGCCGGTCTCGTCGGCCGCTTCACCGGATGGGTGTGGGTGGTCGCGGCAGCAGCAGTGATCCTGCTCACCCGCGGCGCCACCGTGTGGGTGGCCCTCCTCGCCGTGTTCATTGCGCTGACACTCGCGCTGTGGGCGCGCAGGCTGGGACCTGAGGGCCGCGTGCCCCTGTACATCGTCGGGGCCGCGCTGTTCGCGGCCGCGCTCGGACTCGTGCTGTTTGCTCGCGACTTCGTGTTTGGGCTGCTCGGCAAGAGCGGCGACATGACCGGACGGCTCGAAACCTGGCAGCGTGTGATTGACCTCGCCGAGCAACGGCCGTGGTTCGGTTGGGGCTGGGTGAGCTACTGGGCCCCGTGGGCCGAACCGTTCAAGTCTCTCGACTCCAAAGCTGGAATCCCCGTCATGAGCGCGCACAACGCGTGGCTGGACGTATGGTTCCAGCTCGGCATTGCCGGGCTACTCGCCTTCGTTCCGCTCGTGCTGCTCACAATGTGGCGGGTCTGGTTCCGGGCAGTCGACGCCCCGCGACGCGGCTTCGGCCCGCCGCTGCCCTACGCAACGAGCGCACTCTGGCCGTTCCTCGTGATCGTGGCGCTGCTGGTGCAGTCGCTCACCGAAAGCAGACTATTGATCGAGGGCAACTGGGTGCTCCTCGTGCTCATCGCAGTGAAGTCCCGGTATGACTTCCAGCTCCCGTCCCTCGACGCCGAACCGCGCAAACAACCGTGGCGCCGAATCCCGATCCCACGCGATCCCGTTACCGGTGCGATCCCAACGAGCCCACGATGAGCGCCATGTTGCAGGTCAGCGCGGATCGGCTCCAGCAGCTCCGGAGCGATGCCCGGCTCGAACGAGACACCATCCTCGAGCGGCGCGTGCGCGGCGGCGAGGATCCGGCGATTGCTGTGGAGGAAGCTCCTGAAGTCGACGATTTCGTGGTGCTTGCCCTGCGGGATGAGCTCCTCGAGGACAGCGGCCGGCTCGCCGAGTTCGGCCTCGCCCGCCTCGCTGCGCGCGCTGGGGGCCGGAAGCGGAGGCACACCGCCGCAACGCGGACCGCGTGGAGTTCGAGTTGCTGCGAATCATCGCGGCGGCTGTCCCCGAGCTGACCGTGGCCGTGTGGCGGGCAGGCGAGCACCTCACCACGGAATGAGCAGGAACCGGCGGTAGACTAGCCGCTGGCCTATTCCCGAGCTTTCCGGAAAG
Organism: Leucobacter luti; assembly: GCF_019464495.1. Lineage (NCBI taxonomy): Bacteria > Bacillati > Actinomycetota > Actinomycetes > Micrococcales > Microbacteriaceae > Leucobacter > Leucobacter luti. Next base: position 1,366,752 of record NZ_CP080492.1, read on the forward strand.
TGAGGCGTGTCTTTCATGCCGACAACGCTGCAGTCGATCGTCTTCCCGCTCTCACAGGACCCTGATGTGCTGCCGCTGTATGCAGACGCGGAGACCTGGTCCAAGATCGGGGGCCGGCACGTTCGGCTCAGTGAGAACGCACACATTGACAACGTCATCTCACGTTCAAGCTCGCGCGTCCGTTCCGGCCAGCGGGTCTCGTTTGCGAGCTACTTCAACGCATTTCCCGCGGCCTACTGGCAGCGCTGGACCGTCGTCGACAGTGTCCGGCTCACCCTGCGCACGAGCGGCCCTGGCACGATCATCATTTATCGTTCGAATGCCGGCGGGGTGCAGCAGCGCGTCGATTCACGCCCCGTCACCGGCAGCGTCGAGTCGGTCTTCGAACTCCCGCTGACGATGTTCAGCGACGGGGGCTGGTACTGGTTCGATCTGATCGCGAGCACCGATGACCTCGTGCTCGAATCCGGCGCGTGGACCACCGATGCTGAGCCGAAGCTCACTGGCAAGCTGAGCCTCGGCATGACGACTTACAACAAGCCGGACTACTGCGTTGCAACGCTCGCCAACATTGCGGAGAACCCAGCGCTGCTTGCGGGCATCGACCGAATCTTCCTCGTCGACCAGGGCACACAGAAGGTGCGCGATGAAGCAGGCTTCGACGCCGTCGCTGCTGCGCTCGGGGAGCAATTGCAGGTGATCGAGCAGGGCAACCTCGGCGGCTCGGGCGGCTTCTCGCGCTCGATGGCGGAGACGCTTGAGCGGGAAGACACCGACTTCCTCCTGCTGCTCGACGACGATGTCGAGTTCGAGACCGAGAGCGCGCTGCGAGCGCTACAGTTCGGTCGATTCAGCCGCGAGCCCGTGATCGTCGGCGGACACATGTTCGATCTCCTCGACAAGCCGGTGCTGCACGCGTGGGCTGAGGTGGTCCGCCCAGATCCCTTTATGTGGGGGCCGTCATTCGAGGAGCAGCACCGCCACGACTTCCGCAAGCGCAACCTCCGGCAGACGAAGTGGATGCACGCCCGCCTCGACGCGGATTACAACGGCTGGTGGATGTGCATGATCCCGAAACAGATCATTGCCGAAATCGGGCTCTCGCTTCCGGTCTTCATCAAGTGGGACGATGCCGAGTACGGGCTGCGGGCGAAGGCTGCCGGGTACCGCACGGTGTCGCTCCCCGGCGTCGCACTGTGGCACGTCTCCTGGCTTGACAAGGACGACTCGCAAGATTGGCAGGCGTTCTTCCACACTCGCAACCGGATCGTGGCGGGACTGCTGCACTCGGACCGGCCAGGGAGCGGCAAGCTGCTGCAGAACGCGGGCAGACAGGATCTCAAGAAGCTGCTCAACATGCAGTACTACGCAACGCAGCTCGCCGTGGACGGCATGCGCTCTGTGCTGCGCGGCCCGGCTGGCATGCACGACGACATCGGGAAGGACATGCCGGCGGCACGCGCACGAGCCAAGGACTTCCCCGAGACCCACGTGTACCGGCCGGGAGATCCTGAGACCCCCATTGCCGTCGGTGGCCGCGCGCTGCCGCTGCTGGAGAAGCCGAAGGACTACCCCACCGGGGTGAAGCTCGGACTGTTCACGCTCCGTTTGGTGCCAAAGCACTGGCGCCGCGAAAGCGCGGAAGCGGATCAGCTCGCGCCCGATTTGGAGTACTCGAAGCGCGACGCCCTGTGGTGGCGAATCCCGCACCACTCGAGCGTGATCGTTGGCGCAGCTGACGGTAGCGGAAAGATGTGGTACCGCCACGACAAGGCAAAGTTCCGGCGTCTGCTGCGCGAATCCCGGAGTTTGAGCCGGAAGATTGCCAAAGACTGGGATCGGCTCTCAGCGGAGTACCGCGCTGCGCTGCCGCAGATCACTTCGGTTGAGGAGTGGCGCAAGACCTTCGACGGGCGCTAAGTCACTGGCTTGGTGTTGAAATGCCAACGGCGCCGGGATCACGATGATCCCGGCGCCGTTGGCATTTCTCCTCGCGCTTAGTGCGTCGCGCGGTGCAAGAATGCGGCCATCGCTTCTCGCGTTACTTTCCCCTTCGGGTTGTAGGTCAGCTTCCCATTCACGACGATTCCAGTGGTGAGTTTTGCGTCATACATCCAGGTGATCTCCTTGTAGAACGGCTGTCCCTTTTTCACGTCTGTGAACGGAGATTGGGCCGCACCAGGATACGTCGCACCCTTCAGCCGGTACATAAACGCAGCCATCGCTTCGCGAGTCACGCTCGACTTCGGGGCGTAGTTGCGACCTCCCGCCACACTTATTCCAGTCGAGAGTCCCGACGTGTACATCCACGCGATTTCCTTGTAGAACTGGTGACTCTTGGGCACATCCTTGAACGGAGAGGTTTGCGGGGCTGTGTAATTCGACGGAGCCGCGAGCCGATAGAGGAACGCCGCCATGGCTTCGCGAGTTACGTTTGCACTTGGCGCATACTTACGCTGCGAACCGCCCGCGTCGATACCAGTAGAGAGCCCGGATGTGCTCATCCAGTTGATTTCCGTGGCGAATTTGTGGACGTACGGCACATCGATAAACGGGGTAAAGTCAACGCGTACTGTGGCAGTGGCCCCGGTGGATACAACGGAAACGCGGGCCGTAGAATTCCACGGCGTAGAGTTCTTGCCCGGTCGCATCAGCTGCGCCAAACCATCGCGGCCACCGACCGTGTCTCGAACCGGGATCACAGTGCTCGTGCGGATGTTTTGCGTGGAGCTATACGCCTGCGTGTGCGTCCGCATGATCCGCACGCCCTGGTCTCGAATGAAGGTGCGTTGCGCACCGCTGTCCAAATAGAGCCAGGAATCTGCTTGGAGCCCGAGACCCGAATCTTGCCCAGACATGTTGCGGTACTCAACGAAGTAGCTTCCCCCTGTGGGGCTCTCAATTTTCAAGCCTCGGAGCCCCGAGAGCCCTCCACCCGGCTGGAGCGTGAAGGTCTGCGAACGACCGCCCGCTGCGTTCACCGTTTTCACTGAGCCTGCCGGTGCTACTCCCAACATGCTCTTCTGAGAGATCGGCAGCGCAGGAGGCTTCACTCCACCGACGCTTGAGCCATACCCCATGACGTTGTAGACGTCACCGTACTCAAGGTCCACACAGGGCGAGGCCGGCTTGCCAGCGGACGACTGCTTCGCGTCTGTGGCGGACCCGGTGCATGACCGGGTGTTCCCGTGGCCGAGGCTCAGATTGTGGCCGATTTCGTGAGCGATGAGGCCATTCGCCAGTGAGACAGCGGCACCGCCTCGTTGTCCGATATCTGCCCATACCATGCCGCCAGAGTGAAGACTCTTCCCGTATGTGCCCCAGCCGGCGACACCGCCCGAAAGGGACCCGCAATTGTCATCGACGATCACGACAAGGTGCCGCCCAGAGGTGAGATAGCTTTGCGAAGTCTTGCCAAAGGCTTTCGCGCCTTGGTTCCAGAGGTTCTCAGTGTACTTCGGGCTGCACCGCAGCGTTTTCGTGTTTCCTGTTGGCGCTTTCTTCGCTTTGTAATTGACCTTCAGCTGACTGATCGCGCCGTTCGTCTGCTGCTTCCAGTAGGTGCTGGCGGAGGTCACGAGCGCTTTGAGATCGTTGTCCGAGGGATTCGCGCCACCGGTGAAGAAGATCAGGTCCACATCGTGAGCCTTCGTGGCAGGTGCAGCGTTCACGACTGACTCTTCCACAACAGAGCCTGAAACAGGAGCCAACACTTGCGACGCGGATGCAGCGAGGCCCACAGCTTCGAGGGCGTCGCCGACTGCAAGCGCACCGCCCTCGGCAATCTGAGCATCAATGGTCGCACGGATCGTCTCATCGAGCTCAACGAGCCCCTCGAATCGCTCCCCGGTCTCCGGTTCAGCACCAGCGAGCGCAGGATCGATCTCCACAAGGGGACCTTCATCTGTAGCAACCATGACTCGGTCAGACACGGTCGCAGCCGCGTCGCGTTCGACGCCATCGGTGCCGTCAACGTGCCCATCCGCCTCAGACCCCGCAAGTGGGCGCTGGCTGCTCGGCGCTTCGCCTGGAATCACGACGATCAAGCCTGTCACCGGAAGGGTTTCGGGCGATACGGAGAGTATCTCGGAGGAGTCCTCGGTACCGGCATCGTCGTGGTCCGCTGCATCCGTCGTTTCAGCGTGCTCGCCAGACGGCGGTGTGGCGGAGGCAGGTTCGTCTGTCGAATCAGTCGCAGGATCGTCCAAGACTGAAGGTTCCGTTGCCTCTGGAGTGGCTGGCAGCTCCTCTGAGACTGCTGAGTCGGGTGCCACTTCGCCAGGGAGCACTTCACTCATCTCTGGCGATGCAGGATCTCCCTGCGGAGGCAGAACGGCATTGGCAGGCGCCGCACTGACGGCGAGCAGAAGCGCCAAGGCGCTGCCCAAGAGAACTGTAGGGATTGAGCGCACGGCACCCTCTCGTCTTGTGGAATGTCGGGAATCCCCGCACAGCTACTTTAATCGGCCACACTGATTCCTGTGAATTCGGAATGCATACGGCGCAGCCAAGCGAAGGGAACTCAATCGGGCCAAGATCCTGATTGCGCGCTTCACGCTTTGCATGAAACCGGCAAGATCCGAGATTTCACGGAGGGTCATCAGAGCGATTTCCTCCGCGCTCATTCCCGGGGTGAACCACACGCGAGCAGCGCACACTCGATCCGGAATCAGGCGGAACTCGTGCCAAGAGCTCCAATCGTTCCCTGAACTCGCCCGAACCACGACGAGTGGCCTGTGCGGAGACGAGGTGGTGGCTGAGTTTCAACGGCCGAGCCCCCTGTGCGAGCACCGACTGCGAAAGCGTACACCGGCACTACTCCCAGCCCTCTGCCGTGCCCAAGCTGCGAGCAATACCCATGTTCGGATCAGCATTCTGGACGCCTACTCGCAGAGCGCAGGCCCAGCCCTCTCTCCGCGACACTGCGGAAATGGCGCATCTCACAGCGCAGTGCGAGGTGTTGCTACACGCAGCACAACGCCGGTGGGATCCGCAGACGCGGACCCCACCGGCGTGAAGAGGAGATCTCGTACTAGAGCATCTCGGACAGCTTGTTGTTGAACATTGTCAGCGCCGAGCCGATGGCCATATGCATATCGAGGTACTGATAGGTCCCCAGTCGCCCTCCAAATAGCACCCCGTTCTCGGCGTTCGTCAACTCGCGATACTTCAGCAAGCGCTCACGATCTTCGGGAGTATTGACTGGGTAGTAGGGCTCATCGTCCCTGGTTGCAGGCCGCGAGAACTCGCGCATGATGACTGTTTTGTCCGCCGGGTACTCGCGCTCAGGGTGGAAGTGGCGGAACTCGTGGATGCGCGTGTAGGGCACGTCAGATCCCGCATAGTTCATGACACTGGTGCCCTGGAAATCTCCGGTCGGGAGCACCTCCTGCTCGAAGTCGAGCGTGCGCCAGCTGAGCTCGCCCTCCGCGTAGTCGAAGTAGCGGTCAACCGGCCCCGTGTAGACCACGGGCACCGTGCCAGCAATCGCCCGCTTGTTGAGCGGCTGCGACTCATCGAAGAAGTCAGTGTTGAGGCGCACTTCGATGTTGGGGTGATCCGCCATCTTCTCCAGCCAGGCCGTGTAGCCGTCAGTCGGCAAACCCTCGTGCGTATCGTTGAAGTAGCGGTTGTCGTAGGTGTACCGCACGGGCAGTCGGCTGATGATCTCGGCCGGCAGCTCGGTTGTCGGCGTCTGCCACTGCTTGGAAGTGTAGTCGCGGATGAACGCCTCGTAGAGTGGGCGACCGATCAGCGAGATCCCCTTCTCTTCGAGGTTCTGTGCCGATTTCGTGTCGAACTCGCCTGCCTGCTCAGCGATGAGTGCACGCGCAGCGTCCGGGCCATAGGCGGCACGGAAGAACTGGTTGATGGTCCCGAGGTTGATCGGGAGGGGATAGACCTCGCCCTGGAAATTCGAGTACACCTTGTGCTCGTAATTCGTGAAGCTCGTAAAGCGATTCACGTACTCCCACACCGTTTCATTCGAAGTGTGGAACAGGTGGGCACCATAGCGGTGCACTTCGATCCCAGTTTCCGGCTCCGCTTCGGAGTAGGCGTTGCCGCCAATGTGTGAGCGGCGGTCGATGACGACCACTTTCTTGCCAGCGCTTGCGGCGCGCTCAGCAATCGTGAGCCCGAAGAAACCTGATCCAACGACGAGAAGATCCATGATCTCCATCATACGAGGCTAGAATGGTGAGATTCGCCGAACGGCACTCATTCTATGAACGTATCCGCCACCCCACTTCTCCTCATCGTCGATGAGATCTCTGCTGGCACCGCATCTATCGATATCTGTTTTGACGGCGCACGCGTGTGGTCGATCGATGTTCGTGACGAGGATCCGGCCGGTGGGCCGCACCGATTCGCGTGGCCGCAAGCGCTCCAGCCATTCCTTACTGGACGTACTCGACTCAGCGTGCACGACTCCGGCTCCAGCGTCGAGCTTGCTGCGTCCGAGACGATGTTTGACGATGAGGCCGGACGTACCAGGGTCACCGATGAGGTCGGCGCTCCGCTTGTGATTAACAAGTGGGGTCGGCTCGGTGTCGCGCTCGAAGCCCTGGGTGAAGAGGTCCAGGAGCTCATCCTTGAACGCTCTGCACGACTCATAGCTCTGCTCGAAGGGCTCGGGCTGCGACCCTTCGTTGTTGGCGGCACGCTGCTCGGAGCGGTGCGGACCGGAAAGCTTCTCCCCCACGATGACGACGCAGATATTGCGTATCTCTCAGAACATGATTCGCCCGCAGATGTCGCGGTCGAAGCGTTCCGCGTTGGATCTCAACTCGTTGCAGCAGGCTACGAGCTGCGTCGCCACAGCGCAACACATATGCAATTGCTGTTCCGCGACGACAGCGGCGCCGTAGAGCACTACATCGACGTGTTTGCCGCGTTCTTCACGACAGACGGGAAAATCAATCAACCGTTCCATGTCCGGGGTGACATGCGCCGCGACGAACTCCTCCCGTTCGGATCCGTTGAGATCAACCGACTGCAGTTCCCTGCCCCGGCGGACCCGGCACGCTGGCTCACCGTAAACTACGATGCGAACTGGCGTACGCCGATCCCTGGGTATGTGCTCGAGACCCCGGTGGCGACTCGCCGCCGGTTTGAAAACTGGTTCGGATCTTTTAATCTGCACCGTGAGTTCTGGGACGAGCGGTTTGCGCACGGCGCCGTCCGCGGCGGAGATCCACAGTGGGCCTCTGGTGCAGCGTGGCTACTCGCGGAAGTCGCAGCATTCTCCTCGTCGACCCTGGTCGATCTGGGTTGCGGAGACGGCGTCTTGACGCGTGCTCTCGCCGCAGCCCACCCTGGCCCGAACGCCCTCGGACTCGACTATTCAGATGTGGGCCTGCACGTGAGTCGCGCTGGAGCGATGAACGGTGATTCTGTGACGTTCGCCCACACAAACTTTTACCGGCTCACGGCGCTCGCTGCACCCCGGGCGAACGGAGTTTCGGGCCCTTTTGATGCCGTTGCAAACCATCTCTTCGAACAGCTCGGACACCGCGGCCGGGAACAGGGGTGGCGTCTCCTGCGAATGGCGCTCCGCAGCGGTGGCAGCGCTCGGTTCACCTTCAATGCTCACCATGCACCAGACGTTCACTTCGATGACCCAACCGGCTGGCACCTCACTGAAGGGGAACTCAGCGCCGAGGCTGCGTCCTACGGACTCCGCGTCGAATTTGTGCCGCTCCCCGTAACTGCTCCGAGTTTCGCTGAGCGCCGCCCGATCGGGGCCAGAGTGCACCTCGGCTCTCACGCAACTCCTACCTCACGCCCAGGGAGGGCAGCATGAAAGAACCACACGCCACGGCCAGTCCGCTCACCCGGCTCCGCAACCGCCTCTCCGGCGCACACATTCGCAGCCTGCAAGCTGAGCTACAAACCGAGCGCGAGCGCATCACACAGCTCGAGGCCGAACTTGATGAGCTTCGCCGCGACAGCCTCCGTGTCGCCGAACTCGTCGACCTGGTGGAGCAGCAGCTGTCTCCGTAGCGGTGAGCGGCGTGCCCGCTGATCACGTGGCCCGAAAGCTCACGCGACCACCGACGCGCAGTCGCGCGGGATCATTCCAGGGGCCGAGAGCGACGCTTAGGCCTCGGAGCTGAGCGCCGACGCGATGATGCGGTGTGCAGGCAGAATGCTCCGTCTCTCTTCGTCCATGTCGACCGTACCCTGGACGAGATCAACAAAGTGCTCGAACTGCGCTGCGAGGGGCTCGAGGCCAGAGACCTCTGGCACCTCCATCTCCGTCATCTGTTTGAATCCGGCGCGGCCATCCGTGCTCTCGATATTGGCGTGACGATACTTCGTGACACTCCGGAGCAGCAGATCCACCTCAACCATGGAGGTGAGCGACTGGATCGTGAGACGACGCACCTTACGCTGACCGATCCGGCTCGCAGAGGCGGAGGCGATTCCGTTGTTCGGGAACCGAAGGGTCATGTCGATGACGTCTTCAGCTCCCGGTTGCGACTCCGGATGGAAGTACCCGAGTTCTGCGCTCACAGTGGACGGAGACACTGAACCGAAGAGACGCGACACGAGGTCTGCGTCGTGCACGAGCATGTCCCAGGCAACACCGGTCTTAATGCGCGCCCAGTACGGCGAGTGCCGCTCGGCACGAACATACACTGGATCCTCGATGAGCGACTCCGCGGCGATCACGCCGGCGTTATAGCGCTCAAGGAAGCCGCACTGCACGGGGACGCCACGCTGCTCTGCGATGGTCAGAATCTCTTCGGTCTGCTCGAGCGAGGGGCAGATCGGCTTTTCAATGAGCACCGGAATGCCGGCGTCCAAGATCTGACGCGCGATGTCGTAGTGGTACTCGGTCGACGCCGCGACAACCACCGCGTCAGCGTGCTTGAGCGCTTCCTCGGCTGCTGGGAACCAGTCGCCGCCGTAGAGGTCAGTTGCCGCGCGCCCGTTCTGCTCGAACGGGTCGACGATGCCGACGAGGTTGGCGCGCGCGGAGGCGGAAATAATCCGAGCGTGATTGCGGCCCATCGTTCCAGCTCCGAAAAGCACGATGTTCGGGTTTGCCATGCGTCTCCTCCAACACTTCCAGCGATCCGTTCCCGAGGCGTCGAGACGAACCTCTCCAGTTTACGGGGTCCGAAGCAGGGATTCCCTTGCCGAGCTACAGTGGGGGACATGACGGACCTCACCGCTCGCGCGCTCGCAGACGACTTCACCGCCGATCTCATTGGCGCGGACCTCAGAATCTCGGTCCCGGCTCCACTTGTCGACGCCACCGCAGACACGCTCACCTTCGTCGGCGATGTCGAGCGTTTTGCGGCACCGCTCGGCGCGGCACTCGCCGCTGGCGCCGTAGTGCTGGCGCCCGAAGGAGTCGAATTGCCTGCTCCTGCACGAGGTGCGATCATCCCCGTAGCCAACCCGCGCGCCGCATTCGGCCAGACTGTGGCGCGACACTTCGCCCCACAGATGGAACCGGGGATCGCTGCGACCGCCCGGGTGCACGAGACGGCGATCGTGCACGACACTGCACACATCGGCGAGTACAGCGTGATCCGAGCCGGTGTGATCATCGAAGCACACGCGGAGATTCGGGATCACGTCGTGATCGGGCGCAACGTCGTGGTCGGCCCGCACGCGCTGGTGAAGAGCCAGGCAGTGGTGGGCGAGGAGGGCTTCGGCATCGAGAAGGACGCCAATGGCAACAATTTCCATGTGCCCCACATCGGCTCCGTGCGCCTGGGCGCTCACACCGAGGTCGGCAATTTCACCACGGTGTGCTCCGGCACGATCGCTCCCACCGTGATCGGGGATTACACGAAGATCGATGACCACGTGCACATTGCGCACAACTGCCGGATCGGCCGCAACGTGATCATCACTGCGTGCGCAGAGGTGTCCGGCAGCGTCGTCGTCGAGGATGACGTCTGGATAGGTCCGAACGCCTCAATCATTCAGGGGCTCACGCTCGGCAAGGATTCCCTGCTCGGGATCGGGGCGGTAGCCCTGAAGTCGATCCCGGAGAACGAGGTCCGGGTCGGGAACCCCGCGAAGCGGCTCGGCGACAACAAGAAGTAGCGCCGCGCCGGGCCGCTAGTAGTTCTCGGCTGGGACTTTCTCGAACCACCAGAACGGGTGCGTGAGCACCTGCATGAGCGGCTCTTTGCCGACCCACTGGCCGAAGTGCCCCTCGCGCCAGCGCCCGCTGGAGTCGCTCAGGTACTTCATGTTCGGCATCATGAACCGTTCTTCGTAAGCGTGATAAGCGACGGTGTCGTTCCACTTTTCGCGCAGCGCGTTCGCGAAGTCCATGCCACCCATACGAGCCGGTTCATGAGAGCTGAATCCGCCGAGTGGGCGCCCCACCGCTGCTTCGAACACCGCGCGCTGGCGTTCAGCCCAAGACCAGTTGTCCCCGCCGAGCCAGTCGCTCAGACCACCTTCGAGGTGGAGCTGGACTTCGTGGCCAAGCGCCTCCATCTCCTGAATGAACTGCAGGGACTGCAAGCTCATGAGATTGTAGCCGCGCGCGTGCACGCGCAGGAAGAACGTCGACGAGCATCCAGCCTCAGCATCAACGCGCGCCACGCGCATGGCCTGCTCAATCGTGTTGTCGATGTCGTGTCGCAATACGAGGTGCTTCTCCTGCGGGGCAGCCAAGTACCGTTCGAACCCGGTCACCGCGTATCCGGCCTCGCGATACGCACGGAGCGTGTCGGCGTACGACCTGAGCGAGTAGTCGTACGTTTCAGTTGCAGTTGAGGTCACGCCGGCCTACCGTCCAGGTCGCGGCCAGCTTGCGCCGGCTCGGGTCTGTCAAGAACACAATCTTCCCCATGCTACGTGACCCGGGTTCGGAAACGAGACCCCGCGGTAGGATTGCACGCATGGCAACACTGAACCGAGTGGCTTTTCCCGCATCGTGAACCGCAACCGCCTTCCCGCGTGGGTAAACCACTGGATTGACAGCCTCGCCGACGCCCCGATGAGCGTGCTGGGCAAGATCGCGGCACGCCGCCTCGGAAGCCCAGCCCCCCTTGGTTCGGTTCCGGCGACCGAGTTTGCCGATGCCCCCACTCGCGTGCTGATCGCCCCTGTGAACTACGCAGGCCAGGGCAAGGCGTGGGCGCGCGCGCTCGAAAAGATGGATCCTGGCATTTCCGCACGCAATATGGCGATGGAAGTGCCAGGTGGATTCGCGTTCGACGCTGACCTCTTGGTGCCGGTCGGCACCTACCACAACGATGCAGACTGGCAGCAGCGCCAATTCGAGGCTGCGGCGAGCGCAACCCACGTGCTCATCGAGGCCGAGGAACCTCCCTTCGGTCGCTTCATGGGACGCTCTGTTGCCGCGCAAGCAGCAGCCCTGAGCGCACGCGGTGTCAGTGTTGCGTACCTGGCACACGGCACGGACGCGCGTCTTCCGTCGCGACACATCGACGGCAATCCACTTTCCTACTACGCTGACGAAGCGGTGTATCTCCCCCGCGCTGAGCAGCTGGCCGCGCGCAATATTGCATTCGTCACCGACAGCGGTCGTCCCGTGTTCGTGTCCACTCCCGATCTGCTGGTGGATCTGCCGCACGCTGTCTGGTGTCCCGTCATGGTCGACCTGGATCGCTGGGCAGCACCGAACCGCGTGGCGCGACCGCCTGCCGCACCGCTCCGAGTGGTACACGCGCCCTCAGTCGCGGCCTACAAGGGCACCGCCATGATTATGCCGACGATCGAACGACTCGAAGCCGAGGGCCTGATCGAGTTTCGTTTGATCCAGGGCGTCCCGTCCGCCGAGATGCCCGCGGTGTTTGCTGAGGCAGACGTCCTCTTGGATCAGTTCCGTGCCGGGTCGTATGGTGTTGCCGCGTGTGAAGCGATGGCCGCTGGCTGCCTGGCAATCGGCCAAGTTTCGGCGCAGGTACGCTCGGCAGTTCAAGAGGCGAGCGGGCTTGAACTTCCCATCCTTGAGGCGACACCGGACTCGCTGGAGCAGGTGCTGCGGGGACTCGCGGCACTCTCAGATCTTTCCGCGCAAGCGACACGCAGTATTGACTTTGTGCGGACCGTGCACGACGGCCGCATGTCGGCGCAGGCACTCCGCGAGCACTGGCTCGCTGCGCCTGACGCACATTTCGACGATCGAAAGGACCCGGTCGGTGCACCCAGCAGCTGAACGACTCTGGAATCTCACGCCAAAGCTTGCACAAGACGCAATCGCCTCCGGCGTTGACCGCCTGCGCGGAGCGGTCCCACCGCCGCCGCCAGTGCCCGATCCGCAGATGCCGATCCGTCTCCTCGTTGGGCCGGTGAATTATGCTGGCCAGGGGTATCGTTGGTCCCGCGCAGTCGAGGAGACCGGACGGGTTTCCGCGCGCAACTATGTCCATGAAGCGAACAACCCGCTGGGATATGCCTCGGACTACACCGTTCCGTGGCGGACTGCTGAGCATTCACGATCCTGGCAGCGGTCGATGCTGGAAACGTTGTCCGAGCAGTACACTCACGTGCTGATCGAGGCGTGCTTTCCGATCCTCGGTGGTCGCTACTCCGGCGATATGTACCGGCAGGCGGCCGAATTGCAGGAAGCGGGCCTGAAACTCGCGATCGTGGGGCATGGCACTGACATTCGTTTGCCCTCGCGTCACGCCGAGCTGCACGAGTGGTCCTATTTCCACACCGACGAATGGGTCGCCCCTGAGCTGGTAGAAAAGGTCGTCAGCAAGAACCTCAAGTTGATCGACGATCTCGGCGTGCCAACCTTCGTCTCGACCGCGGGCCTCTTACTTGATGTGCCTGAGGCGCATTTCCTCGGAGTCATTATTGATCCAGAGAGGTGGTCGAACGATGAGCCGCTGCTGGTGCGCGACCGCCTCAAGGTCGTGCACGCACCAACGAATCCAATTCCGAAGGGCACAACGCTCATCGCCCCGATCGCTCGGCGGCTGCACGATGAAGGCCTCATTGAGTATGTCGAATTGCGCGGGATCCCGAACGATCAGATGCCCGCAATCTTCGCAGACGCAGATGTGGTGTTGGACCAGTTCCGCGGCGCGGACTACGGGGTCGCTGCCTGTGAAACTATGGCCTCTGGGCGGATCGTCCTCGCCCACGTGAGTGACCAGGTCCGAGCCGAGGTGGAATCTCGCGCCGGCATGGCGCTCCCGATTCCTGAGACGACTCCAGGCACCATTGAATCGATGCTCCGTGACATCGCTGCGAGGCGGGATCACTACCGGGAAATCGCGGCGCAGGGGCCCGAGTTCGTGCGCCGGCTCCACAGCGGCGACTACTCGCGCAACGCGCTGATGCAGCACTTTTTGGACGCATAACAATGCGGATCATTATTACTACCAGGATCTACCGGCCCGAACCGTCGGCTGCGTCGTTCTTCCTCGGTTCTGTCGCTGACGCGCTGACGGCTGGGGGCCACGAGGTCGAGGTACTCACCGCAAAACCACTGCCCGGTCAAGGCGAAGCCTCGCGCGGCGAGCGGGTGAAGACCTTTCCGGTCTTGCGCGACGCGAACGGGTACGTGCGCGGCTACCTGCAGTACATGAGTTTTGATATCCCGCTCGCCTTCCGGCTGCTGTTCTCGCGCCGCCCGGCCGCCGTGTTTGTTGAGCCACCGCCCACCACTGGCGCCGTCGTCCGAGTCGTGTGTGCGCTGCGACAGATTCCCTATGTCTACGACGCTGCGGACATCTGGTCTGATGCGGCGGCGCAGGCAACGAGCTCCGGTGTCGTGGTCAAGGTGCTGCGCTTGCTCGAAAAGTTTGCGATGCGGGGTGCCGCTGAGCTCGTCACGATCTCACACGGAGTCGTCGATCGGGTCAGGCAGCTTGGGGTCACGACCCCGATCGACGTTGCTGGCTTCGGTGCGGACACTTCCGTGTTCGGATATCGAGAGGTCCCGCACGAGAAACTCTTCATTTACGCCGGGACCTACACGGGACTCCACGGCGCAGACATCCTGATCGAGGCATTCGCGCTGTTTTCCGAGACTCACCCCGGCTACCGGCTCCGTTTCATTGGCAATGGCACCGGTCAGGACGCCATGGTGTCGCGGGCGACTGCGCTCGGTATCGCTGCTGCTGTTGAGTTCGCTGAACCGGTACCTGCTGCCGAGCTCAGTCCCCAGCTCTCCAGCGCAGTCGCCAGCCTCGCTACGCTGAAACCAGGCGGAGGTTACGAGTACGCCTTCACCTCAAAAGCATACTCGTCGCTCGCGGCAGGCTGCCCGGTCATCTTCGCTGGCCCCGGCCCCACGGCTCCCTTCATTGCAGAAGCCGCAACACAGGTGCCCGTCGGTGCGGCGGTCGAATACGAGCCCGAGGCCATCGCTGCGGCAATGCGCGCTGCTGTCGATGCCCCGCTCAGCGCCTCTGAGCGACAGCGCGTCGCGGTATGGACCGCAGAGCACCATTCGATGCGCGCCGTGGCCGAGCGCGTCGCCGCACGCATCGCTGCTGTTGGGTCGCGCCCCGGGTCGAGGACCGCATGACTTCCCTCTTCTCCCGATTCGCCGGCTGGGCCGTGGCACACCGCTCCAAGTTGCCTCAGTGGGCGCAGCGCCTGATGGAGTCTGCCGCACGCAATCCCGACGGCCTCGTAGGGAAGCTCAGCGCCCGCCTCATGGGCTCGGGCGGCGATGCCGCAGTCACGAGCGTTCCCGACGCGGAGATCCGGGTGTATGTCGCGCCAACGAACTATGCCGGGCAGGGGTACCTGTGGGCACGGGCACTCGAGTCCGCTGATTCACGGATCGGCGCCCGCAATATGGCGATTGATTTGCCTGGCGGGTACGCGTTCCTTGCCGACACACTTGTTCCCATTGCCGCAGTGAACGCTTCAGCTGACTGGGCGGCGGCAGAATGGGCGGCGGTACGTCAGTTTACTCACGTACTTTTCGAAGCCGAGCGGCCCATCTTTGGCAAGCAGTTCGGGCGCAACATACACGCCGAAGTTGCCGCGCTCGAAGCAGCCGGCGTCTCCGTCGCGTTCCTCGGACACGGCACCGATGTCCGCGATCCTGACCACCACATGGAGCTGACCCCCTGGTCGCCATATGGGGAGGACCCGCGCACACCGGTGCTGCGGACAGACGCCCAAGCGAACATTGCATTGCTTGAACAGCTCCGCAGGCCAACGTTCATCTCAACCCCCGATCTTGCGGCGGACCTCCCATGGGCCGTATGGTGCCCGGTGGTGGTCGATACCGCACGCTTCACGGCTGCTGACTCCGCGTTCGCTACTGACGGCGAGCGCATACGGGTGATCCATGCCTCAAGCAACCCTTTGCAGAAAGGCAGTGACCGGATCGAGCCTGCACTCGCTCCCCTCATCGAATCCGGAGAGATCGAGTACGAGCTCATCACCGCGACGCCCGCCGCGGAAATGCCGGGCGTGTTTGCCGCGGCCGACATTGTGCTCGATCAGTTCCGCGTCGGTTCGTACGGGGTCGCCGCTTGCGAGGCGATGGCGGCTGGCCGCGTCGTTGTCGGGCACGTGCTTCCATCCGTCCGCGCGCGCATCCTGCGCGACACCGGCCTGGAGCTCCCGATCGTTGAGGCGACACCGGACACGCTGCACGACGTTATTGCCGCCCTCCTCGCAGATCCTGTCGCTGCTCGCGCGGCAGCTGCAGCGGGACCTGAGTACGTCTCGGGAGTGCACTCTGGCGCGATGAGTGCTGCGGCGCTCATCCACCATTGGGTCGATCCCGTCTAGAGCATCCTGATCGTGCGCTGATCCGGCGCATCTTTCCAGCTGCGCACCCTGCGCTCAACCGGGTACTCGATCCAGTCATGCAGCGCGTATGGAATGTTCGAGAGCGCAACGGCAACCATGAGGAGGGGCTCCCCTCATCGAAGCGCAACCTCATGACGGTTTCAGCTGGCTTCAGAGCGCGAGGGACGGCCCTGATCGCAGAACACGGAGCCCAGACCGAATCTGATTTCCGGGAGCGCTGCCTGTCAGCCGCATTTCGGCCCTGGCGAGTCCGCCTGTCGAGTGATGCAGGAGTCGCGGTGAACATCGCTGGAAAACAGTGGAGACACTGCAGGCGAATCGGTGTCTCCGCGAAGTCTCCGCTGCACGAGACAGCTGACTGGGCCGGTACGATCGAAACTATGTCTGATCCACGCGTCGATATCACGATCGCTGTCCACTCCGCCTCACGTCCCGTCGCCCGAGCGGTCGCTTCGGTGCTCGATCACACCGTGGCACCCGTGCGGGTCAATGTCGTGGCGCACAATATCGATCCGGAGATCATCCGCACGAACCTCGGACGCTTCGCGAGCGATCCCCGGCTGCGGCTGCTTGAACTCCGAGATGGGATCCCCTCCCCGGCCGGCCCGATGAACTTTGGTTTTGCGTCCTCGACCGCCCCGTTCATCTCCGTGATGGGTTCTGATGACGAACTCGCCCCCGGGGCGATCGACTCGTGGCTTGCGGTGCATGAGGCCACGCGCGCAGAGGTCGTTATCGCGAAAATCCAGCTCGCAGACGGGCGCACTGATCCATATCCACCTGTGCGCAATGGCCGCCGCACGCGCGCGCTGCACGGCCGGCGCGACCGCCTTGCGTACCGCAGTGCCCCACTTGGCCTCATCGACCGAGCGCGCTTCGGTGAGCTTCGCCTCACGGAAGGGCTCCCCTCCGGCGAAGACCTCGCGTACTCGCTCACGCTCTGGTTCACCGGCCAACGTCTCGCCTACGATCTGGATGGCCCCGCGTACGTCATCAACGACGATGCGTCCGATCGCGTCACGGCATCTCCGCGACCACTCGCCCAAGATTTCTCGTTCCTCGATGAGCTTGAGTCATTCGCGTGGTTCGCGCGCGCCAGCCGGGCAGATCGGATCGCGATTGTCGTCAAGCTGATCCGGATCCACGTGTTTGACGCGGTGCTCGCTCGGATCGGTTCAGCTGAGGCGCTTGCTGAGAACCGCTCCGATATTCTTGCGCTGCTCGACCGCTTCGAGCACATCGCGCCGGGAGCGACCGCGCTCCTCTCACTCGCCGACCGACGAGTGTTCGACGCCCTCCGTGATCCAAGCGGCACACCGGCAGACATTTTGCGGGGTCTCGAAGCTCGCCACGCGTATCTGTCGGTACCGACGCTCCTGACACGCAATCCGTTCCTCGCGCTGCGTGCACAGGCCCCGTTCCGCACACTCTTCGCTGGCTTCCGGATCATGAACGGGAAGCGCTAGTCCCGCTACGGTGCCGCCGGATTCTCCGGCTCCCCAACCCCAAGCTCCGACGCGAGGCCAGCCAGCGCAACCTGCTCACCAAACGCAGGGTGCGCACGCGCCACCTCAGTGAAGCTGCCCTGCGCCACGATGACACCGTCGTCGAGGTAGCAGATCCGGTCGTAGTCCTTGATCGTCGACAACCGGTGCGCAACTGAAATCAGCGTCACCTCGCCCTGCAGGCTCCGGATCGCCTTCGTGACCTCGTCCTCAGTCTTGGTGTCGAGCGAGCTGGTCGATTCGTCGAGCACCAGCACGAGCGGGTCAGTGTAGAGCGCACGAGCGATGCCGAGCCGCTGTTGCTGTCCGCCGGAGAGTGACACCCCGCGCTCGCCGATGCGTTCGTCGATGCCGCCGGCGCGCGAGTCGATGAGGGTGCCGAGCTGTGCACGTCGCAGCGCGTGCTCCACGCGGTCCCGGTCCAGATCATCGCCCCAGGTCAACGCAACGTTTTGCGCAATGGTGGCGTCGAACAGCGCCACCCGCTGCGGCACATAGCCCACGCGACCGCGCCACTGTTTCAATACTGAGCGCAGCGATTCTCCGTCGATCTCGAGTTCCCCTGACGAGGGCTGACTCAGCCCCAGCAGGAGATCGATCAGTGTCGACTTACCCGCGCCAGACGGGCCGACAATTCCGACGGAGCTGCCGAATGGGATCTCCAGCGACATGCCGCGAATCACCTCGTCCTCGGCCGCCGGGTAGCGGAAGTGAACGTCCGCGAGCCGGAGCTTTCCTGGCCGCTCAGCGAGCGTCGCCGTGTCGGCAGGCGCCTGCGAGGTTTCCATGTCGCGCTCAGCGGCAATCATGTCGCCGATGACATCCTTCGCGCCGGGAGTGCTGGCGGTCGCCTGCACGATGCCTCCCTGGAGGCCGGTGAGTGCCGGGATGAGACGGATGCCGGTCATCGCGAAGAGCGCGACAGAGCTCAGGCCAGCAGCCATTCCGCCCTGCCAGACGGCGAAGCCACCGATGAGGATGACGCCGCCGAACAGCGCAGCCTCGTAGGCGAAGCCCGGCAAGATTCCCAGGAACGCACCGTTGGCGCGGGCCCGCACACTGTGCCGTCGGTTATTTGTCACCAGATCCGCTACTTCACTCAGCCGGTTGCGCAGGCTGAGCTCCTTCAGCGCATCGATCATCTCGGTCATCAGATTGGCTACCCGGTAGCCGTAATAGAGGTTGACCTGGCCGGCTTCGAGCGCGCGTTTCGTAACCACGAAGTGCACCAGCAGCATGACGAGCGAGAGATACACGAACGCGATCGCTGAGGTCATCGGGTCGGCCACCACGAGCACACCGAGCACCAGCACGAACGTGAAGAACGAGCTCGGGATCCGCATGATTGGCAGCACAAACCCGGCCATCGTGTTCGCGATTCCGGCATCTGCAATACGGGTGATCTCTGCGACGGAGCGCTTTGCCCGTTCCTCCCAGCTGGAGTTGATGTAGGCCCGGAAGAGCCGGTCCCCGATCTCCAGCTCGTACCGCGCGAAGCGCCGGGTAGCAAACCACTGCAGCACCACATTGAGCACGGACTTCAGAATCATCAGCAGCAGGGCAATGAGCACGAAGATCGGCGCGCTCTCCGGGGCCACGTCCCCGATCACTGGAAGCGAAATGGTATCGCCCGTGAGCGCAGGCCCAATGACGATGGCGAGCAACGCCATGCCGACCGCGTCAAGTGCCGTGATCAGGCTTGTCGCCACCATGAAACCAACGAAGTAGCGCTGTGCTCCCTGTGGGAGCAGCGGGAGGAGCTGCCGGAGGACCGACCAGATTTCTTTCATAACGTGTCAGGCTTCGCGAACGCGAAGGGGCCCGAGCCTACGCCCCCGCCTGCAGCACAGCGGTGACTCCAGCGATAATGCGATCGACGTCGCCAGCGGCGAGCGACGGGTGCACCGGCAGCGAGAGCACTTCGGACGCTGCTCGCTCGGTCTCGGGAAGCTCGAGTCCAGGCGCGAAGTGTGCGAGAGACGGGAGCCGGTGGTTCGGGATCGGATAGTACACGCCGGAGCCAATGTTGTGCTCCGCCTTCAGCGCGTCGCGCAGGCCATCCCGCTCCGCAGCATCGACGCGGATCGTGTACTGGTGATACACGTGCACGGCTTCTGCCGCCACGTATGGCAGGGTGAGCCCGGCAATCCCGGCAAGCCCGGCGTTCAACGCTGCGGCGTTCGCCTGACGCTGCGCAGTCCACGCGTCGACTTTGGTGAGTTGCACGCGACCGATCGCTGCGTGCAGATCCGTCATCCGCGCGTTGAAGCCGATGACCTCATTCGCATACTGCGTTTCCATGCCCTGGTTGCGAAGGAGGCGCACGTTCCGCGCGAGGTCGTCAGTCGCGCACGTCACCATGCCGCCTTCACCAGACGTCATGTTCTTTGTCGGGTAGAGGCTGAACATCGCGAAATCCCCGATGGTACCTGCCGGGCGACCGTTCCAGGAAGCACCGTGGGCCTGGGCCGCGTCCTCGTAGATTGCGAGGCCGTGCTCCTTGGCAATCGCCTCAATCTGATCGACGAGGAACGGGTGCCCGTACAGATGCACCGGCATGATGCCTTTCGTGCGAGGCGTGATCGCCGCGCGCACGGAATCGGGATCAAGCGAGAAGGTCTGCGGATCGATGTCGGCAAACACCGGGGTCGCACCGGTGAGCGCCACCGAGTTACCGGTTGCAGCAAACGTGAAAGAGGGGACGATCACTTCGTCGCCGGCTCCGACACCTGCCGCAAGCAAGCCAAGATGTTGACCACTTGTACCTGAATTTACGGCCACTGTGGCCCGCCCGTTCACGAAATGTTCGGCGAACTCCAATTCGAAGGCTGCCACTTCCGGCCCTTGGGCGATCATGCCGGAGCGCAAAACGCGGTCTACCGCAGCTCGCTCTTCGTCGCCAATGATCGGCTTTGCCGCTGGGATGAACTCTGCTGACATCTATTCACACCTTTCGTGGGCACGGGATTGCCCGACGTTCATCTGCCAGAATACCTGTATGACCTCTGAATCAGCGGCAGCGCCCGCTTCCGCTGGCGACACCTGGGTGGTGATCCCGCTCTACAACGAGGCGACCGTGATCGCTGAGGTGGTCCAGGGCCTCCTCCCCGAGTTCCCCCTGGTTGTCTGCATCGACGACGGATCGAGCGACGGCTCTGGGGAGATCGCACGGCGCGCCGGTGCCCGCGTCGTGACGCACCCCATCAATCTTGGCCAGGGCGCGGCGCTCCAAACCGGATTCGACTATGCGCTCGAACGGGGCGCTCGATTCGTTGTGACGTTCGACGCAGACGGACAGCACCGAGTCGAGGACGCGGTCGCGATGCTGCAGCGCGCCCGCGCAGAGGACCTCGCGATCGTGTTCGGTTCTCGGTTTCTCGACGACCGCACGAACCCTGGCATTCTCAAGAAGATCGTATTGAAGACCGCAGTAGCCGTGACAAATGTGACCACACGGACGCGCCTCACTGACGCCCACAACGGGCTTCGCATCATCCGGGCTGACGCGCTGCGCAGGATCAAGTTGCGCCAGGATCGTATGGCGCACGGTACAGAGATCGTCGTCCAACTCGGCCGCACCGGGCTGCCGTATGCAGAGCACCCCGTCGAAGTGATCTACTCGGAGTATTCGAAGGCCAAAGGTCAATCGCTGCTCAACTCCGTGAACATCCTCGTTGACCTGATCATTCGGTAGGGACACACTATGACGCTCTTCCAGTTTCTCCTGATCGCGGCGGTCGTCATCGCGGCAACTCTCGCCGTGCGCTTTCTGCCTGGCGAGCGCTCGCTCGCGCTCAAACGAATTTTCGCCATCCTGTTTGTCGCCGCAGCGGTCCTCGCGATCGTTTTCCCCGGCGTGCTCACCGCGGTCGCCAACTTCTTCGGTATTGGCCGCGGCACTGACCTGCTGCTGTACGTATTCATAGTCGCGATGCTGATTTTCGCGACCGCAACAGTGCGCGCAAAGGCACGCAGTGACGCGAGGGTCACCGAGCTCGCACGCGCCGTCGCGCTCATGGAAGTCAGGATTGCGGAGCGGAGCCCCGGCGCCACCCCGCCTCCTGAAGCCGAGGAAACGAGCACACCGTGATGGCTTGGATCGCCCTCGTGGCACCCGTCGTCGCGGCGGTACTGATTATTGCGGTGCTTGGTTTGCCCGCCGCGCTCGCACTCCGCCTGCGTGGTTTCGCAATCGCGTTGGTCGCCGTGCCCGCAGCATTTGCCGTACTCGCGCTCAGCACCGTCGTTACACCCTTCGTCGGAATCAGTTGGTCGCTGATTCCTGCGCTTGGCATTGCGATTCTCCTCGCCGCCGCACTGTGGCTTCTTCGCCGCTGGCTCGGCGCACCAGCCCTGTCCAACTCGGGACGCGTGCGGCACGCTGAACTCTGGATCGGGCTCGGGGCTGCCGCCCTCGGCGGCAGTGTCATTGCGGTGTCGCTGGCGTCCGGCCTTGGTTCTCCCGGAGCCATTTCCCAGACGTTTGATGCGAACTTTCATCTGAATACAGTCCGCTACATCCTCGACACAGGGTCGGCCTCGCCGTTCGGCATGGAGCTGACTACGCCTGGCTCCCCGGGGTTCTATCCGGCCCTCTGGCACGCATTCGTAGCGCTCATTGTCCAACTCACTGGGGCGACCATCCCCCTTGCGACCAATGCTGCCCTGTTCGTGGTGTCCGCGGTTGTGTGGCCAATCGGTGCCGTTGCCCTCGGCCGAGCCGTCGCGGGGCCCAGCACGCACGTCACGATTGTTTCTGGAGCTCTCGCTGCCGCATTCCCCAATTTCCCGCTCTTCCTTGCGGGGTACGGGGTGATCTACCCAAATCTGTTCGCGCTGACATTGCTGCCCTATCTGCTCGTGGCCGGGCTGCAACTGCTCAACCTTGGTCCCGCCAGACGCTCGTTGCCGCTCGCGCCTGGCACACGCTGGCTGCTCTTCCTTGGCGCGCTTGGCGCCGCGGTGCTTGCGCACCCGAACGTCATCCACGCGGCTCTCGCCTGGGGCATGGTCCCAGTGCTCATGGTTGCGTGGCGCGCACTCCGAGATCGCCCGGTACTCGGCCCGAGTGGCCTCTTGATCCAGCCAGCCATGGCCCCGGCGCTCCGGCGCGTTGGAGCGGCGCTCGGTGTTGTCGCCCTCATCGTGTTCACCACTGCCGCGTGGATCTTTGGCCAGACATATGACAACGCATGGCAGGGGTTCTACGGCCCTCGCAGTGCGGCGCTGCAGCTTATTGGTGGCACGCCCCACCTGGCAGGCCACGCTTGGACCGTTTCGCTGATCGTGCTGCTCGGTGTGGCACTGGCGTGGCGGCATCGCGGTCTGCGCTGGCTCCTGGGCTCTGCCGCGGCCCTTGCATTCCTGTACTGGGTATCCGATGGCTTCCCCTCAAGTGAGTGGCGCACCATGTTCGTCGGCCCCTGGTATAACGATCCGCGCCGGCTGGCCTCACTCGTCCCCTTCGGCGCACTGCCACTCGCCGTGCTCGGAGCGTCAGCTGCATGGTCCATGTTGCGGCCCGGTCTCCGTCGGTTTGCGACGCTACGTGCCCGCCATCCAGAGCGCACGCGCCGACTGCTCGCTGGCTTTGCCATCCTTTTCCTGCTCGCTGCTGGACAGGCCGGGTCATTCTCGGCGCTGCAGTCGGTACGGGAGGGGTATGACAGCCGCAAGGCATTGTTGCTCGATCATGACGAGCGAGCACTCCTCGAGCGCCTTGATGAGGATGTGCCTACTGGTGAGGTCGTTGCGAACAACCCGCTGAACGGGAGTTCACTCAGCTACGCACTCGCCGATCGCGCCGTGTTGTTCCCGCACACGAACGGGAACTATGACCCTCGCGCCTACACGCTCGTCGGCACCCTGGTGTCTGATCCGGCCGCCGCCTGCGCGGCTTCCGCGGACCTAGGCGTGAGATTCGTGCTTGATTTCGGGACTGACTATATCTTCGAGAATGCAGGGAAGGTCTGGCCTCAGTTCGCCAAGCTGAAACAGCTTGACCGGTCCCCTCTCCTCACCGAGGTCGACCGCGAGGGCGACGCGGTGCTCTACCAAATCACGGGCTGCTAAGGAGTTCCCATGTCTACTCAAATCAGTCCACAGGCCTTTATTGGCGAGGGCGTCATCCTCGGAGCCGATGTCACCGTCGGTCCCGGTGCGGTAGTCCTCGGACCGTGCGTCATCGAGGATGGCGCTTGGATCGGGCCTGGCGCGCAGATCGGCGCTCCGCCCGAGATGTCGAGCCTCCGCCAGAATGCCGCTTGGACCGGTGATTTGGAGCACGCCGGAGTGCGAATCGGCGCTGGCGCCGTGATTCGTGAGGGCGCAGTGATCCACCAGGGCACCTACCGCGAAACATCCGTTGGTCCCCGAAGCTGGGTATTGAATCGCGCATACCTCGCACACGACGTGCTACTCGGCTCCGACGCGACCGTGTCAGCAGGCGTATCCGTTGGCGGCCACTGCATCATCGGTGACCGAGTGAACATCGGCATGAACGCCGTCGTGCACCAGCGCCGCGTAATCGCTCACGGTGCAATGGTTGGAATGGGCACGCCCGTGACGCGTGACGTACCGCCGTTTGCAAAGGTCTACGGCACCCCTCCGCGCTTGGCGGGCGTGAACGCTGTCGGGATTGAGCGTGCAGGGCACGACGCAGCGCTTACCGCGGTGTTGCTCGCGCACTACAACAGTGGTGACTTCTTCACCGGCACAGACTGGGTGCCAGACGAGCTCGGCACGCTCGGTACTGCGATTGCCTGGTGGCGAGCGCAGGGGGAACTGGAGCCGATGCGAGTACAGGTGCAGTCAAAACCGGCAAACTAGGCTGTTGTGTCGTGGCATATGTAGCAGCACTTTCTGACCCAGACTTTGACAGTCCGGGTAAGAGCAGGGGCCTTTTCGATGTATTTCGACATCGGTACCTCCTCTCCCTTCTGTTAAGAAAGGGAGTCGCGACTCGGTACTACGGATCTGTGCTGGGTTGGGCTTGGTCCTACGTTCGCCCCGCTGCGCAGTTCTTGATGTACTACCTCGTGATCGGGGTCGTGCTCGGAGCAAACCGGGGCATGGACTACTTCCCTGTCTATCTGTTCGCCGGCATCATCACGGTGAACCTGTTCAGCGAGGCCCTGCGCAACGCGACCAACGCGATTACCGACAACGGCTCGCTCGTGAAAAAGATTTACCTCCCACGTGAGCTATTTCCCGTTGCCGCAGTTGGTGTCGCGTTCATTCATTTCCTCCCCCAGGCAGCAGTGCTCCTCGTCGTGTGCTTGTTTCTCGGCTGGACGATCACCTGGATGCAAGTCGCGGCGCTGCTCGTCGGGCTTATCGTGGTGCTCGTGTTCGCCCTTGGCCTTGGCCTGTTCTTCGGCGCCATCAACGTCGCGTACCGCGACGCGCGAAACGTCGTAGATCTCATTCTCATGTTCGCGACGTGGGCTTCTCCGGTGTTGTACTCCTGGGAGATGGTTCACAAGCTCATGCCAACGTGGCTCTTCAACCTCTTCATGGTCAACCCCATGACCACAGCCGTCGAGCTCTTCCACAACGTGTTCTGGCTGCCCTTGGCGCCAGACTCCGCCCGGCCAGAACACCTGCTCCTCAACGCCGGGATCGGCCTCGTGCTTGCCCTCTTAACTCTGCTCATCGGGCAGTTCACGTTCCGAAAGATGGAGGGGAACTTTGCCCAGCACCTCTAACTCTCCGGTTGAAGCAGTGAAGCCGGCGATCGTCATCACCGATGTCAGCAAAACCTTCACCCTCAAACACACCAATTCCTTCAAAGAATCAGTGGTCGCTGCACTGCAGCGGAAGCAACTTTCCTCACAGTTCAACGCAGTTGACGGCCTGAATCTCGAAGTGCCTGAAGGACAATCCATCGCGCTGCTCGGTCGCAATGGCTCAGGCAAATCAACGACACTCAAACTCCTCTCGGGTGTGATGCGCCCCGATACCGGCTGGATCCGCACTCGCGGCCGTATCGCTGGGCTCCTCGAAGTCGGGGCAGGGTTCAACCCCAACCTCACGGGCCGCGACAACGTCTACCTCAACGCGGCCATTCTCGGGATGAGTAAAGAAGAAACCGAAGCCCGATTCGATGACATCCTTGAGTTCTCCGAGATCGGAGACTTTATCGATACCGAAGTCAAGCACTATTCCTCAGGCATGTACTCCCGCCTCGGTTTTTCAGTTGCAGTGCACACCGAACTCGATATCCTCCTCGTCGATGAGATTCTCTCTGTCGGTGATGCAGCATTCCGCGCGAAATGCGCAGAACGCATGCAGCTGCTCCGCGAACAAGGGAAGACAATGTTCGTCGTGAGCCATTCAGCCAGCCAGGTCCGCCAACTCTGCGAGCGAGGCGTTGTCCTCCAACGCGGCCAGATCGTCTTCGATGGCCCCATCGAAGAAGCCATCTCCTACATGGATCCCCCGAAGAAACTCAAGGCGTGGGCCCACCCGGTGCAGGGAAGAATCCGCGAATTACACGAACGTAGCCCTGCGCGGTTCGGCGCGCCAGTGGGTCCCGAGCTCCGGGTGGATCGCAACGGCGGAGGGAGTTGGCAACGGTTCCAGAATGGGATAATCACGGCCAGTGATTCGCTCCGTTCCGATGCGAAAGTTGTGGGGCTCACGAACGGAATCTTCTTGGCGGCCTATATGCGTTCGGGCGGCCCAGAGGGACCTTGGGGATTCATGGCCGGAGCTCCGCAAGGAGAAATTGAAAAGTTTCAGACTCGGCAGATGACATTTCAGAATGGCACCGCTGCGTACAGTATCGACCACGGACTCGAGTTCAGAGCGAAGCCCGCCTAGCCGGCGAACTCGCGTAGTGAAATGCTTCGAGGGAGCGCCTGGATACCCGGTCCCACCGGGTTCAAGCACTCCTCAGCCTCGAGACACCCTGCATAGGGAACCCCAATCTCTTGCTATTATCAGGGAGTCGCCCAGAGTTTGCTATTCGTTTCCAGACTGGACACATTTACGCTTTTCTCGGCGCCTGTTTTCACAGACCAAGTGGGATAGAGACATGGGAGGTCTTGCCAGCGTGCAAGATGATACGACATCAGAACTCTCTAGCGTGCGGACGGTCGAGCTCCCGCCGGTCCCCGTCACCGTGCTCTCGCTTGATTTCTATTTCGATGACCATCGTGTTTGGTCGCTCGATGTTCGGGGTCGGAACGGAAATGTTCCCTCAGTAGCAAGAATTCCTGCTTCGCTCCGGCCATATCTTGCAGGTTGCACCAAGCTGACAGTCAGAGACTCTGCAACCGGCGAGATTCTCGGCGCGCGCGAGCTTCGGTTCTCTGATTCCGAAGAACGGGTCAGGGTCGTTGATGAGCAGGGTGTGCTGCTTTCGGTGAACAAGTGGGGACGGCTTGCTCGAACTCTTTCCCAGTTCACCGATTCGCACCAGCTCATTCTGGAACGATCGGCTGAGCTTACCGAGTTCCTCCTAAACCAAGGCCTTCGCCCTTTTATCGTCGGAGGAACGCTCTTGGGCGCTGTTCGTGCTGGACAGCTCCTGCCACATGATGACGACGCTGACATCGCCTACCTTTCCGCGCACTCACACCCAGCAGACGTCGCAATCGAGCATTTTCGACTCGCGCGTGCTCTCAAAAACGCCGGCTACCAGATCGTGCAACATGGCGGAGCACATATGCAGCTACACTTCGTCTCGCCTGACAAATCGTTGCAGTACTACATTGACATCTTTGCGGCGTTCTTTACAGATGACGGTTGTATCAATCAGCCCTTCCACGTCCGCGGCCCGATGCGGCGCGACCAGCTCCTTCCCTTCCAAGAAGTCAAAATTGGCGAATTCGCTTTCCCCGCCCCTGCTGATAGCAATGCCTGGCTCACAGTGAACTACGACAGGGATTGGCGCACTCCCATTCCTGGGTACCGGTTACGAACGAAGCCTCGCACACAGCGAAGATTTCAGAACTGGTTCGGTTCTTTTAACTTCAAGCGTGACTACTGGACTGACTTTTTCCTCAATGACCACGAGCTCGCGGTGGAGAGTCAGAGCACCTGGGACTCCAGCGCTGATTGGATCGAAAGTGTCCAAGGTCAGTTGCAGTCACCTCAGCTCATAGAGCTCGGGAGCGGCCGCAGCACCCTGTCCTCCCGACTACAGAACACCGGAAAACGACGAGTTGTCGCCAGTGATTACCTTCCGAGTGACGTACTACGCCCAAACAACAACACCGCCGAGTACATACATCTCAATCTCCTCCGGCTTTCAATCCTTCAGGCGCCTCGCGACCTAGGCTTTCAGGGCCCCTTTGACATCGTTGCGAACCATGTACTTGAGCAGACCTCTCACTTCGCCCGCATCAACGCGTTGAGGCTCATACACATGTCGTGCGCCAGTGGGGGAACCGCGCTCGCTACCGTTTTCACAGTGCCGGATCGAGGAGTATCGTTCAGCAATCCCGCGAAGTGGCATCTGGAACTCGAAGCGATCGCCCGGGAAGCAGCCAGTCTGGGAATGAGCGCCATCGCACGCCCACTCCCAGTGACGAGCGAGCATGCTGCGCTGCGACGTCCTCATGCAATCTTTTTCGAGCTCCAACAGGGCACCAAAGAGCGCACCTCTTCGAGAGAAACCGCACGACTCTCAAAGCGCATACAGCGCTCCGCGCAATCTTGGCTTGAGAACAGAGACCCCTTCGGCAAACTCAGTACACAGGTGACGGCGCTCGAGCGAGGTCTCGATCATCGACGACGAGATTTGCTTCGAGCTGCGGAAGTGGCAGACATGATCGAGCACATTCGCGCGGAGTCTTCGCTGTCGCGCAATGCTGCGAACACGATGAAAGACGGGACAACCCAGGCATGACCGATCAGAACACTCCTGCAACGCTCGAGGAGGAGCGTAGAGAAACCGTTGCCGCCGTCATCGTGACGTTTAATCGTGTCGACAAGTTACCCCGGACGCTCGAGTCAGTATTGGGCCAGGATTACCCGTGCTCGACTGTCGTAGTCATCAACAATGCGTCAACAGACGAAACGCGTGAGTTTCTCGATGCGACGGAAGACCCCCGTATCGTGGTGCGTCACCTCCAAGAGAACCGTGGCGGCGCTGGGGGGTTCGAGTATGGGATGGCCCTGGGTCACGAGCTCGGCGCTGACTACGTTTGGGTGATGGACGACGATTGCTATCCTGCCCCAGATGCTTTGAGGATCCTGATCGAGCAGCGCAACGCCGTTGCAGAAACCTTGAACAAGCCTGTGCCTTTTGCGTGTTCAGTCGTGAAAGCGATCGATGGTGCACTCTGCGAAATGAACAACCCGATTACCACTTGGGATTGGCCCCGTGCATTCCTTGCTGGCCTCAATTCAATGCGTGTCGTTGAGTGCACATTCGTCTCAGTGCTGTTCCCTCGCTACGTCCTCTCAGAGGCAGGACTTCCACTCGCGGAGTACTTCATCTGGTTCGATGACAAAGAATTCACGAAGCGTCTTTCCGCGCGTTATGCACCCGGTATCGTTGCAATGGACAGCATCGTGATTCATGATATGGGCGTAAACGCAGGTGTGAATTATCGCGAGGTCACTGCTGCAAATCTCTGGAAATTTGCAAGCGGTGCGCGAAATCAGAGTTCGTACCGATGGCACTTTGAAGGATCGGGATCGTATCATGCGTACCGGCGCAGAGTCCTTGATCAAATGCGATCGGCGCGAGTCCCCCAGAGCGTCCAGCGACACATGCGCGAAGCGCTGAAGAGCGGCAAATCATTCGCGCCTGTCCCCAAGTTCCCTGCTGAGCTACGCGATGACCTCCAGCTTGACGTCGGAAGGATTGCGGACGCACCTCCCGCTGCGATTGTGCCGCAGCCAGCAGTTCCTTTTGCTTCCAATGCGAAACAGGTCGGTCCTCAGCGGAAGCGGAAGTCGAAGAAGCAATCACGACTCTCCCGCCTTGTTCAGCGTTCCCGGCGCCAGCCAGTGAGTCCTGCACAGTTGCATCGCTTGCAAGTCAGGATCAACCTTCTCCAAAGTGAGCTCGATGAGTACGAAGCGCACGGAAAGACGCTTGACGCGCTCGTCGAGACGCTCGAAGCGAAACTCGCGCCTGTGAATGATGCCCTCCCGACGAACGGGGCAGCTTCCAGCGTTAGTAAGTAGACTGTTGTGTCGTGGCATATGTAGCAGCACTTTCTGACCCAGACTTTGACAGTCCGGGTAAGAGCAGGGGCCTTTTCGATGTATTTCGACATCGGTACCTCCTCTCCCTTCTGTTAAGAAAGGGAGTCGCGACTCGGTACTACGGATCTGTGCTGGGTT
Source organism: Leucobacter luti (assembly GCF_019464495.1). Classification (NCBI taxonomy): domain Bacteria; kingdom Bacillati; phylum Actinomycetota; class Actinomycetes; order Micrococcales; family Microbacteriaceae; genus Leucobacter; species Leucobacter luti. Next base: position 1,396,295 of record NZ_CP080492.1, read on the forward strand.
GGGCTTGGTCCTACGTTCGCCCCGCTGCGCAGTTCTTGATGTACTACCTCGTGATCGGGGTCGTGCTCGGAGCAAACCGGGGCATGGACTACTTCCCTGTCTATCTGTTCGCCGGCATCATCACGGTGAACCTGTTCAGCGAGGCCCTGCGCAACGCGACCAACGCGATTACCGACAACGGCTCGCTCGTGAAAAAGATTTACCTCCCACGTGAGCTATTTCCCGTTGCCGCAGTTGGTGTCGCGTTCATTCATTTCCTCCCCCAGGCAGCAGTGCTCCTCGTCGTGTGCTTGTTTCTCGGCTGGACGATCACCTGGATGCAAGTCGCGGCGCTGCTCGTCGGGCTTATCGTGGTGCTCGTGTTCGCCCTTGGCCTTGGCCTGTTCTTCGGCGCCATCAACGTCGCGTACCGCGACGCGCGAAACGTCGTAGATCTCATTCTCATGTTCGCGACGTGGGCTTCTCCGGTGTTGTACTCCTGGGAGATGGTTCACAAGCTCATGCCAACGTGGCTCTTCAACCTCTTCATGGTCAACCCCATGACCACAGCCGTCGAGCTCTTCCACAACGTGTTCTGGCTGCCCTTGGCGCCAGACTCCGCCCGGCCAGAACACCTGCTCCTCAACGCCGGGATCGGCCTCGTGCTTGCCCTCTTAACTCTGCTCATCGGGCAGTTCACGTTCCGAAAGATGGAGGGGAACTTTGCCCAGCACCTCTAACTCTCCGGTTGAAGCAGTGAAGCCGGCGATCGTCATCACCGATGTCAGCAAAACCTTCACCCTCAAACACACCAATTCCTTCAAAGAATCAGTGGTCGCTGCACTGCAGCGGAAGCAACTTTCCTCACAGTTCAACGCAGTTGACGGCCTGAATCTCGAAGTGCCTGAAGGACAATCCATCGCGCTGCTCGGTCGCAATGGCTCAGGCAAATCAACGACACTCAAACTCCTCTCGGGTGTGATGCGCCCCGATACCGGCTGGATCCGCACTCGCGGCCGTATCGCTGGGCTCCTCGAAGTCGGGGCAGGGTTCAACCCCAACCTCACGGGCCGCGACAACGTCTACCTCAACGCGGCCATTCTCGGGATGAGTAAAGAAGAAACCGAAGCCCGATTCGATGACATCCTTGAGTTCTCCGAGATCGGAGACTTTATCGATACCGAAGTCAAGCACTATTCCTCAGGCATGTACTCCCGCCTCGGTTTTTCAGTTGCAGTGCACACCGAACTCGATATCCTCCTCGTCGATGAGATTCTCTCTGTCGGTGATGCAGCATTCCGCGCGAAATGCGCAGAACGCATGCAGCTGCTCCGCGAACAAGGGAAGACAATGTTCGTCGTGAGCCATTCAGCCAGCCAGGTCCGCCAACTCTGCGAGCGAGGCGTTGTCCTCCAACGCGGCCAGATCGTCTTCGATGGCCCCATCGAAGAAGCCATCTCCTACATGGATCCCAAAGCTGGAAAACGAGGGAGTACCGCGACGGGGCATGCAGTTGGTAAACATGTCGAGCAATATCACTCCCCGATCAGCGAGGAGCTTGGCGGAGCAATACACGACGAGGTTCGCACCGAGGCAAATGGTGGCGGATGGTTCCAGCGCTTCGAGCGTGGCATGATTACCGTTTCAGACGAGTCAGGCCAGGCATTCGCGATCCACCGTGGATCGTTCCTCGAACGGTATCTCCATTTGGACGGCCCAATCGGCCCGTGGGGATTCCTCGCGGACACCGTGCGCGGCGAGGTCTCGGACGGGGACCGCAGGCTCGATTTCCAACACGGACAGGCGACGTACACCGCCGAAGACGGTGTGAGCTTCACTGCAGCGAACGAAGACTCCTGACCATTCAGGCTGCGATCTGCAGTTGTCACGCGTTCCCCCCACGGCTAACGTGGGGTGGCACGGGCCACATCGATCTCGAATAGCAAGGATCTCAGTTGATCGTCGAAAAATCTCGCCGACGGACGCGACGACTTCTCGGCGCTATCGCTGTCTGGGTGATCGGAATCGGGATCGCGGTGAGCGGTGTGGGTGGCGTCTCCCCTGCTCAAGCCTCCGTGTCCAGCGATTTCAATCCGGGTCGGATCATCACCGACGATTTGTTCTACGCTGGCAGCTCTATGTCGGCTGGGCAGATACAGACCTTCTTGGCTCAGCGCCTCGCCGAAACCTCCGATGGACGCTGCACGATCGGGGACCCGGGTCGCAAGGCGGGGTCCCCTTGGAAGAGCACTTATATTGCCAGCTCATGCCTCAAAGATGCGCGATTCACCACACCGTCCCGCGCGGCAAACGCCTACTGTAAGGCCTACGTCGGTGCCGCGAATGAGACGGTTGGCGCCATCATCGCGAAGGTGGGAAAGGCCTGCGGGATCAGTCCAAAGGTCTTGCTCGTCATGCTCGAAAAAGAGCAGAGCTTGGTCAGCGACACCTGGCCCACCACTCGGCAGTATGAATTCGCGATGGGCTATGACTGTCCAGACTCTGGCCCAAACAACTCAGCGAACTGCAGTAGCGGATCGGGCGGTTTCTCTGCGCAGATGTACCGCGCAGCGTGGCAACTGAAGGTCTATCGCGCTCATCCAGATGCCTACAACTACCGGCCGTTCCGTGCGAACACGATTAAGTGGGCTCCCGACGACAAGAACCGCAACCCCGTAGATTGCGGCACCTCCAGCGTCTACATCGAGAACTGGGCTACCGCGTCGCTGTACATTTACACACCGTACCGACCGAACCAAGCGTCGCTCAACGCCGGATGGGGCACAGGCAACAGCTGTTCAAGCTACGGCAATCGCAACTTCCACAATTTCTACAAATCGTGGTTCGGAAGCGTCCAGGGCGAAGCAACGTCGACTATGAAGGTGCGGGAGCGATATGCCGCGAACCCCGGAAAGTTCGGTACCCCGCTCACGGCAGCCCCAGAGGCAATTGCAGCCAATGGAGGTGGCTCGCAGTGGCGATTCAGCAAGGGCATCATCACGTACTCGAACTCACTGAAACGGGTGCACGATTCGACCGGGACAGGAAGCTTCCTCTCCGCCTATATTGCGCAGGGTGCCGCGAAGGGTGGCTGGGGCTTCCTCGCGTCCGATGGTCCAACCGGAGAGGTGGCCGCGGGCACCCGAGCCCAAGCGTTCCAGCAAGGTACCGCAATTTACGCCGATGCGAAGATCGGCGTCAAGTTTGTTCCCACTCGCCTCCACACTGCTTGGGTGGCAGCGGGTCGCCACAAGGGAGCCCTCGGATTCCCGACTGGCAATGCGTCGCTGCCCACCAGCACTTCCGGTTCGCAGAAGTTCCAGAAAGCGACACTCATGGTGTCTGGCTCGAACTCTGCGGTGGTAACGCCGGCGCAGCTCACTCGATGGAATGCGATCGGTGGGCGCGCAACGGTGGGCTACTTCACGGGGCCTGAGATTGTCATAGGTGCGCAGACTTCTCGCTTCACGGAAAAGGGTCTTGTTCATTTCTTGAACGCGACCGAGCACGTGTATCTCGCCAACGGCGAGTACCTCACTGCGTATACGAAGGCTGGCGGCCCAAAGGGCTCGTGGGGCACGCTCGTCGCGGGAAAAAAGACGCTCCAGGATGGAAACACTGCGGTTGTATTCACCGGTGGTATGGCGGTGCACTCCGCACGAACCGGAGTCATCTTCTACCCGGGCAAGTCCTCCAGCACTACCGCTCCGACGCCATCGGAACAGCTCAAACACGCAACACCGACACCTGAGGGCGCTCGTCCTCCGGCAACCAGCTCGCCAGAAGCTCCAGCCCCTGAGGCTCCCGAGACCTCGGAGATACCGAACCAGACAGAGGTGCCAGAGCCGCCAGGCACTGATCATCCAGAGGAGAATGATTCGGGATCTGTGAGCGGCGCGGATTCAGACGGTGAAGCGGCCGAGCGTGTCTCTCCCACTGACGGCACTTTCGAAGCCAAGAACCACGCTGCTGACTAGACTAGGAACGATGTCCACGCCTGAGCCCCAATCGTCCGCTTTTGCACGCACTGCCCGTGTACTCTTTGATCGGAAAGACCCCTGGCGCCGCGAGTTTCTCGCGTTGCGAATGGTCGCCCGGGCGGGCTTCGCAGCGCCGTTGGTCTCACGGTTGGACGAGCGCTTTCGCTCCCGTTTTCGCGAGCGCCCAGCCTCCGTGTTTCCCTATCTGCGCTACACAGCGCAGAAACACGGGGTGACGCAGGCGGTCGCTCTCGGAACTGGGTTCGCCGAGTCCCCGACGGTCACCGCCGCAGTGCTTGTCGAAATTGCGAAATATTACTACAGCTGTGGTCGCTTCGCCCTGGGCGATTCGCTCATCGAGCGCGCAAAGCTCGAGGCTCCCGACCTCCCTCGTATCTACGATGAAGAGGCCTGGAACCAGCGCGCGCGCGGCAACCTCCACCGTGAGCTTCAAGCAGTGCGGCGCAGCGTCGAACTCGCCGAGGATCCGAAGGAGCGCCTGCGGTGGGAGATGTGGCTCGGCGAGACGTATCTCCGTCTGGGCGAACCACATTCCGCATGGGAAACCCTGCAACGTTTCACCGAGCTCCCATCTGAAACCCCCAGCATCTACTCCGCTGCATATTGCGCGGTCACTATCGGAGACGCTCAGGCGGCAGCACGCGCCTACAGGCTCGCCGCTCCATCGCCGTCGGGTGGCATCGACTACCTCACAGCGGCGCGAGAACAATTGGTCACGTTCGGTCGGGCCACAGAGGTGCTCCGCCTACTGAAGGAAGGCGCGGTTCAGGACGAGACAGAAGCACTTGAGCTCGCGTACCGCGCGTATTTGCGCACAGCGGACATTTCTGCGGCGATGGAAGCGCTCACACGAGCGGTCGACCGGGAGGATCGGTCAGCGTGGGTAAGGTCCACACTCGCCCAGTTCCAACAGCTCATCGGCGAGCCGAGAGCCGCTCTCGAGACATACGGGCAGCTGACCGATAGCGAACGCGGCGCGGCGCTCGATCTCCTCCACGCTCAGTTGCTCGTGGAAGTTGAGGGCAGCGAAGCCGCAGTTCGCGTGATGCTCGGGGAACCGCAGATCTCCCCGGAAACACTCACGTTCAAGACAGGGCCAGAGGTAGACCCTCAGGTACCCGAGCTCATGCGCCGGGCCTCAGGGAAAGTCGACACCCCGTCCCGACAGGCCGCGCTGCGCGACCTCCTCCCCCGCCTCAGCAACCCCTCTGCGATTGCGGAGACCGCGCGCGCGCTCGGGCATTCCCTCGCTGCCGAGGGCCGCTGGGACGAAGCCTGGGATGCCGTTCGGCAATCACACGGCCAGCGCCTCCCAGCGATCTCACTCGGGCTGCTCCACCGTTCGCTCATCGGCCTCACCTGGGAGATGCAGTACGCAGAGTGGGCAGCCACAGAGCCCATTGCCTCAGACACCGTGCTGTATGAGTCTTCTCTCGGGGAGTCGACGGGGTGCAACCCCCTTGCAATCTGCCTCGAGCTGCTCCGAGATCCGGAACGGGATCACCTCACACACGTGTGGAGTGTGACTTCCCGGGCAACGATCGCTCCAGAGCTTCTCGCGCACCCCCGCGTACGTTTCGTGCGCAAGGGGTCCATTGGCCACATGCGCTATTTGGCAACGGCCGGCTACCTGATCAACAACGCGACCTGGGAGCACTGCTTCTCCCGCCGCCCAGGACAGCACGCCCTCAACACCTGGCACGGGGTGCCCTGGAAAACGCTGGGACGCGATCTGCGTACTGATTCCTTCGCTTACGGAAACGTCGCGCGGAGCATGCTGCAGGCCGATCTCATTTTGGTTCCGGATTCGCACACACTCGACGTACTGACGCGCGGTATGGCGATCGAAGATCTCGTCAGTCCGAGCACGCTCATGCTCAGCGGCTATCCCCGGAACGATCTTGCAATCAACCTCAGCGCCGCACAACGCGAACAATTGCGGACCAGGATCGGCCTCTCCACGTCCGACAAGCTCGTGGTCTTCATGCCTACGTGGAAGGGCCTGTTTGAGGAACGCAATGCCGAAGTCGAGGAGACTCTCGCGGCCGCGCAAGAAATGAGCGGAGCAGGCTATGTGGTCGCGGTGCGCGCGCACCAATACGTTCGAGAAGCGTTCGCTGGGTCTGCACCACCCGCCGGGGTCCGGTTTATCCCCGATGATCTCGACACGAACGAGTTGCTCGGAGCCGCAGACGTCCTCGTCACCGATTTCTCCAGTGTGCTGTTTGACGCGGCAGCGGTCGGGGTCCCCGTCGTCACACTCACCGCAGCGATCGAAGAGTACCAGGCCGAACGAGGGCTCTATTTCCCTCCTGAGGAGGTGCCAGGCCAATCCGCAGCTACCGCAGCAGATGCTGCACGTAGGATCCGCGAGGCGATCGCCAACCCCGCGGAGTACACAGCACGATACGCCGCACAGACTCAGCGGTTTTCTGCCGGGGAGAACGGCACTTCCGCAGCCCGCGCCATTCGCGCGTTCTTCGACGGTGAACGCGACCCACAGCCCGCGCGGCAGCACCCTCGCCCACTCCTCCTAGCAACAGGAGGGTTGCCCCCGAATGGAATCACGCGGGCCGCACGCAGTCTCCTGTGGGCGCTCGACGGCAGCGACTACCGACCGCACCTTCCGCTCAACGCCAACGGTCTGGATACGGCCACCCCTGAGACCATTTCGGATGTTCGCCAGTACGCAAACGTTGTTCCGTGGGTTGGACGGCCAGCTGGGACACGCATGGAGCGCGAAGTTCTGCGCTTCTTTGCCAGCCGCGAATTCCGTCGAAGCACCCTCATCGATCCGTTTCTCAAGTCAGGGCGCCTCAGCGAAGCCCGAAGACTCTACGGGGAAACTGAGTTCGCCGCAGTGGTTGAATACGGCGCATACGACTCACAGAGTATCGCGCTCATGGCGCTCGGCGTGCGCCTGGGCGAAGGCCGCCGGGGTGTGATCCTGCACAGCGAGATGTGGAAAGAAGTCACGACGCGCTACCCGAAACTCCGTTCCGGGATGTCGCTCCTCGGAGAGTTTGATTTCATCGCCTCGGTGAGTGACGGAGCGAGGGCAAGCAACACCGAAGACCTGTTCGAGCAGTACGGGGTACCTCCCGAAAAGCACATCACGCTCGAGAACACAATCAACACCGCGGAGATCCTCGCTGGGAGCGCCGCCCCGCTCGACGCGGCCGACCAGGAATGGTACGCGCGTCCGGGGGTGCACGCGTGCATCGTCGGCCGCCTATCGCCCGAGAAGAACCACCAGGCGTTCCTTGAAGCGCTGGCGCGTATCGCGCCGACCTTGGAGCGTCCCTTCTTTCTCACGCTTCTCGGCGACGGGCCTCTCATGCTCGAACTACAGCGCAGCGTTGCTGAGCTCGGACTGCAGGGCCACGTGCGGCTCCGCGGCCTCGTCGCGAACCCATACGCACACATCCGCGCCGCCGACGCGCTACTCCTCCCATCGCTGCATGAGGGCCAGCCCCTGGTCATTCTCGAGTCACTCACGATCGGCACGCCGGTGATCGCGACCGATATCCCCGGTTCCCGGTCGGTGCTTCGCGAAGGTGAGTTGGGACGGCTCGTTCCTCTCACCGACGAGGGACTCGAAGACGCGATTCGCATCGTTGCATCCGGCGATCTCGTGCCGGCCGACGCGTTCGATCCGGATCAGTTCACAGAGAACTCTCGCAACCGGTTCCTCGCCGTGATTGACGGGCAGGCCACCGAGGTTGCGGGGTAGCCGATGAGGCCGGTGCGATTCCCGTTCGCCCGCGCACTGCGCAGGCTCACTGGTGATCGTTGGGACCGAGCCTTTGTGGAGCTCACCAGCCAGAAGCCAAGTACGTCGGAGCTCCGCGCGGGGACAGACCCAGCCATTGTCCGTCTCGAAGCACTCATCGCCGCGGACGCCACGGGCATTGCCCCGGTACTCGAGTGGGCGGATCGGGAACACGGCGCCGCGGCAGCTTCCGCCAGCGCGGACCGCATCGCCGACGTCTCCGCGGTCAGCGCGTCAGCACTCGTCGAGCTCGCACACTTTCGATACGGCCGAGAGCAGTACCTCGTGGGCGACGAGCTTCTGGAACGTGCGAAACATCTCGACCCAGACCTCCCTGCTATTTACGCCGAAGAGGCTGACAACCAGCGTCGTCGCTCAAACGTGCACCGCGAAATCAGGGCCGTGGAGCGATGCATTGAACTCGCGAGCGACTCAGGAGAGGTCTTCGCATGGGAGATCTGGCTCGGGCAAGCTCTTCTCCGTCGGCAGGACCCTGTCGCCGCCTGGCGCTATCTCGCTCGGTTCAAAGACCTGGATGCAGGTGACGAACGTGTGTTCTCCGCCGCTTCCTGTGCGAGACAGTTGGGATATCAAGAACAAGCCGACGCCGCACTGCACCATGCTTCGCCGAACGATGCAGGCGGGATTGACCGGGAACGCGCGGCAAGGGCCTATCTCACGCACTTCCCGAGCGTTGAAGACGCCGAATGGGTGCTCTCTCCGCGCCACGCACCTCTCGGATCCGACACGGACACGCGACTGCTTGAACTCGGGGCCCAGGCCGCGCTTCGCGCGGGGCGTACTGATACGGCGCTCTCGCGCATCGCATGGGCCGCTCGCAGGCCGGATCGGGGAAGCTGGGTCACGGGCTTTCACGGAATGCTGCTCGAACTCCTCGACCGCCCGAATGAAGCGCTCGACGCCTACCGCTCGGACCAGCAGCCAGGAGCACTCGAACGGTTCCGAGTCGGCGCGCTGCTTGAGCAGCTCAGCTCGCCTCGAGAAGCCGTCGAGTGGATTCTCAGCCAATCAGCGACCCCTCCGCGCGACTGGGCGAAACTTCGCGGTGGCGAGGTCGATCCAGCCCTTCGTGCACTCCTTCTTCGTGGGCCGGCGCGCCGCGATTTCGCGTCCACAGACTCGCGGACCGAACGCGGCGACGCCGAGTACCGTGCAGACGAACTCCGCCTGCTCACGCAGGCGGCCAGCTCGACGGCGCTCCGAGCCCAGGCAGCGTGGGCACTTGCCCGGCTCGAAGCGGCCAATGGCGAATGGGAGAGCGCCTGGCGGAGTGTTGTCGCAGCACAGGATCTGAGGCTCCCCGCCCTCCCCTTCACGGAGCTGGATCGCTTGACCGGAGAAATCTCGCCCGAGGTCCGGTACGCAGAATTCTGCGAGTCAGAAGCCATAGATTCCCGGACCGTGCTCTACGAGTCATCGCTCGGCTCAGCAACCAGCGGGGATCCGTTTGCTCTCTGCTGCCAGTTACTCAGTGCGCCAAGTACCGCAGATCTTCACCACGTGTGGAGTATCACGAGCGCGGCCTCCATACACCCGGCGCTTCTCGGGAAGCCCAATGTTACCTTCGTGCGGAAGGGCTCGCCAGGGTACTTCCGAGTCCTTGCAACGGCGGGCTCCCTGGTAACGAATGCCCCGTTGCCGACGGAGTTCATCAAGCGCGAGGGGCAACGCCTCGTGTGCGTCTGGCAGGGAACTGCCTGGGAGCCGCACGGACGCGACCAGGCGATGCCAACGAGGCATGGGAACGTGACCCGGAACTTCCTGCACGCCGACGCCATAGTCTGCACCGACCCAGCGACCCTCGCATCGCTTCCGCGTGCGTTCGATGTGGACGAGCTGAACCCCGAGGCCTTTGTCCTCGCAGAAGCCCCGCGCTTGGAACTGACGCGGGCGTTCTCCGAATCACGCATCACACACGTGCGCACCGAACTCGGCGTCGCGGCTGGGGATCACCTCGTCCTCTATGCGCCGCACTTTCCGGCGATGGAGCTCTCCGAGCAGGTCGCCGTGGCAATTCGCGTGGCAGAGACACTCGTTTCCGGTGGCGTACACGTCGTTATCACCGCCACCGCTCGGCTCGAACGCGAACTCTCGGAAGCAACACTTCCAGACGGGGCCTCCCTGCGAGCGCCTGACACGGACCCGAACGAGCTCCTCCGTGCGACCGATGTACTCGTCTCAGAGGGCGCGGCGCTCCTTTCAGATGCTCTCTCGCTTGGCCTGCCAGCGGTCGCGCTGGGCGAGCTTCCCGGCTATCAGGGCCGCAGCGTCTCGTCCGCTGCGGTTGCACGGGATCTCCTCCCCGATCTCCTCAACCACAGCACTGACGCGGATTCCACCGCCCCGACGCTCAGGGGCCGCCCCTGCTCAGCCGTTGAGCTCGTCCTCGCGCCCCGGCGACAGGAGACTCACGCCGCCGTGTCCGCCACCCAGCACGGCGCAACTCGGACACTTCTGGTATCAACTGACGGATTCCCGGAGAACGGGATTACGCAGTCACTGCGCAGCCTCCTCACGAATCTGGCCACAACAAACTGCTCGCCATACCTCCGTCCGTGGCCAGGCGCGCTCACGCACGCCGATCCCGCGCTCCGTGCGGAGATCTTCGCGCACGCACGGGTCCTTATCGGCGTCGGCCAGCCCGCGGGAACCCGAATGGAGCAAGAAGCGCTGCGCTTTTTTACTTCCCGCCACTACGTCGATGCGCCGTTCATCCGCGACTTTGTGCAAGCGGAGCGGCAGCGTGAAGGTCACCGTCGCTTCGGCGGGGCCACCTTCGACAGTGCGGTGGAATTCACCGGATACCTGTCGAGCAGCCTTGCTCTCACCGCCTACGGTGTGCCAGTGCGCGGTAAACGCGGCGTCATCTTCCACAACGAAATGTGGCGTGAGATCCAAACCAAATACCCTCAGCTACGCGCGGGTATGCAGATCCTCGATGCCTACGATTTCATCGCCTCCGTCAGCGACGGAGTACGCGATGCAAACGCTGAAGCTCTCGCGGAGCATCTCGGCCAATCACGGGATCAACACATCACAATCGAAAACACCATCGATGTTCCTCGGATTCGCACCTTGGCCGCCACACGCCTAAGCCAAGAAGAGCAAGCTTGGTATCGGCTGCCAGGGCGGCACGCGTGCGTCGTCGCACGAATGTCCCCCGAGAAGAACCATGCAGCGCTGCTTCATGTACTCGCGGAGCAACGCCACCGCCTCACGCCACCTGTGCGGCTCACCTTTCTTGGCGACGGCCCGCTCCGGGCCGACCTCGAGCGGCTCAGCGGCACGCTCGGGCTCACCGACCTCGTCCGGTTCGCCGGTCATGTCCCAGCACCGCAAGCGCATCTTCGCGCTGCCGACGCCCTCTTGCTCCCGTCGCTTCACGAGGGTCAACCTCTGGTCATTTTGGAAGCGCTCACGGTTGGTACGCCAGTAGTCGCGACTGCCACCCCGGGCTCCCGATCGGCTCTCGAATACGGCGCGCTCGGCGTGCTCGTTCCTCTCGACGATGCCGGGCTTGCGACCGCGCTCGAACGAATCTCGACTGGAGATCTCGTCCCAGCGACCGAGTTCGACGCCGACGCGTTCACGGCGCAATCACTGCGCCAGCTCTTCACCGCGTTGGGGTTCACGGAGGTGGGCACTGCGACCTCGGTGTAGGCGCTTTCCCGTCCCACTTCCCCTGATCCGTCTCGTTCTACCCCGGGTATAGGTTTCTCTCCTCCGGCTCGTCGCAAACGGGGCATCTCGCTCTCACTGATACCCAAGTGGCGGGAGCTCTGGTGGGAGAGATGCAGTGCTGGGCCCGAGACTCCATAGCGCCTCGAGTACAGCGGACGGGCGGCTTGTGCAGTGGACGCGGGTGAAGGGTCCTCGTCCGTCAGCCATCCGAAGAACGGGGCAAGAATCGTTCACTCACCCCGGGGGACCCAGCACGGATAGGAGAGCGTACCCAGGGGCTCACTTGCTAGGACTGCCCTCGCGACCGTTGAAGTGCCAATCGAATTCGGTCCCGAAGTGCAGCCCCAGGAGGACGAGTACGATGCCGTACCTCGGCGAGCTCGGCGCGCAATGCGGTGAGTTCACCGCGCAATGCGATGAGTTCACGTTCCAGTGCGGCGCTCTGATCCCGTGCGCCACGCTGCTCGACCGCTTTCCGCCGCTGCCGGATGTCGGTGTCTCGTTCGGTCATCTGAATCTGCAGTCGAGTCAGCTGCACTGACTCAGTGGCGATTCTGATGTGCGACAGTTGCAGCTGCGTCTCCGTGTCGGTCCAGCGAGGACCCTGCGGATATGAGTAATCATCCCGCACCACCGTCCCCGTGCCGCGGAGATCAGCAGCAATGCCATCCCACCACCGAGTCTGGTACTCCCGCTGTGCACCGCCCACATCGCGCAGGTGAGCGGCAAATTCGTCGCGACGTGCGACGAGAGCTCGCAACAGCGGTTCTCCGAGCAAAGGACGCCAGCCCTCCATCGGCACGGCACAGTCAGGCATCCCTGAGTTTTCGAGCGCTCCGCGCATTCGCACAGCCGAGTAGTAGCTATGGACGATGCCAACCGCGGGAATGCCGACTCCCGCGCCGAACACGAGTGGGTGGTACCTAGTGGACAGGGTCCACGATGCACCCTCGGTGAGGGCGATCAGCTCTCTGGCCGACATCATCGGCAGCACACGAACGCGGCCGCTCGTCGCATACCCCCGGATCCGTTCGTGCGCGTAGTCGTCGAAGTCCCGAGTTTCCCGGTCGTCTCGCTCGAGCGATCCCAGGTGCGAGACAAGAAGCACGTCGATGTCAGTGACGGAAACTACCTGGTCGAGGATGGCTGCCAGCTCTCGATAGTAGGCTTCCGCATCGAGTCCGCTGGTCCGTTCGTCGGCTGCAAAACTGCCCAAAATGTATCGTTCCGGGAGCGGTTTCGCAGGGTCAATCGGCACCACGGAACCATCCAACAGAACGGCGTCATCCACGGTACGAACAATGGTCGCTGATTCTCCGCAAAGCCCTCGCATGAGTTCGGCGGTCCGAGATTCGCGCACCCCAAATACCCGTGCGTACTCCGCGATTTCGCGCACCAATTCCTGGTCAGGGGGCAGCAGATGAGGGCCGACCGTCTGGCTCGTCACATAGAGCGGAATCCCCAGATTCTTGGCGATTCGCATGAGTGTCAGTCGCTCAAAGAGGTGATGCTCCCCAATCGTGTTGAGGTTCCCGCCTCCGGCGATCACCAGGGCATCGGCAGCGCGAAGGGCAGCGATACTGACGTCGGTACCGGCGGGTGGCTCCGCATCACCGCAGACGCTGGCCAGAATCGCGTCACTGTGCGCGATTTTGTCGGCGCGCTGCGGGATCCCGATGAAACCGAAGCGGGGCACTGTTGGGACCCCATACATGCGCGTGGAAACCTCGGGATTGCCCGCGACGAGCGTTACCGAAAACCCCCGCGAGGTGAGCTCGCTCAAGGCAACTTCCGACATCGCTTCGTCACCGAGGTGATATCGTCCGCGGTAGCTCATGTCGCCAACTACCACGACCTTCATACGACCTCCACCTATTCAGCGACACATCAGGTATCAGCGTAGCAGCGTCCTGCCGGGCTGGGCCGGGATGCTGCTAGCGCGGGAGCCGATACAGGAATGCTGCCATCGCCTCGCGCGAGACTCGATCCTTCGGCGCATACTTCGGCTTGCCGGTCGGCTGCGGAATCCCCGTGGTGAGCTTCGCGTGGTACATCCACGTGATCTCCTTGTAGAACGGGTCAGACGGCTTCACATCCACGAACGGCGAGACCTTCGGCGGCGTGTAGCTCGCCCCAGACAAGCGATACAGGAACGCTGCCATCGCCTCGCGCGAGACTCGATCCTTCGGCGCATACTTCGGCTTGCCGGTCGGCTGCGGAATCCCCGTGGTGAGCTTCGCGTGGTACATCCACGTGATCTCCTTGTAGAACGGGTCAGACGGCTTCACATCCACGAACGGCGAGACCTTCGGCGGCGTGTAGCTCGCCCCAGACAAGCGATACAGGAACGCTGCCATCGCCTCGCGCGAGACCCGATCCTTCGGCGCATACGTCTTTGCGGTCGTGCACCCAGGAACCGTGATTCCGGTACTGAGCCGAGACGTCGACATCCATTGAATCTCAGAATAGAAGTCAGACCATGGCCGAACATCGAGAAATGCCCCACCGCGCCGCGCGGCGTAGGAGGCGAAGTTCTGGGTACCGTGGCTTCCGTACGCAGTGGTCCCGCCACGCACAAACCCAATCCCGATATCGGTATATTCAGGATTCAGCATGTTTCCTCGATGCGCGCTCGAGGCCATCCACATCTCAAACATGTAGTAGCCGCTCGGCGAGCCGGCCGCGATATTCTCGCCCGCGGCCGTCCAGCCTGCCGGAATCTGGTTTCTGTAGTTGGGGTTGTGCATAAATGAGCCCGACGTGGCCATCTGGGTCGACCACGCCCGTGCGACCGTGTCGATCGCGGGGTTCCTATAGAGGATGGGGACGCAGGCGCTGATCCGGGCGGCGTTTACCGCCGTCAGGATTTGTGCTTCGTCTGCCGCGCTCCGCGCCACAGGAGATATCGCGTTCAAAACGGGGCCACCGAGATCGAGCAGCGGCTCAGGATCTGCCAATGAGACCCCTGTGTCGGGCGAATCGGGCTGTGCAGTGGGTGAAGGGGATGAATCCAGTTCCGCCGGCCCATTGCCCGGCACCACTCGCTGCTCCTGCGAGGATGCTGGCTCAGTGTCTGTGTCGCCGCTGAGCAAAGGCTCACTCTCAATGTCGCTGGAGGTCTCTATCTCAGCTGACTCTCCGTGCGGACTCGCCTCCAGAGCGTCGGCCACAGCGGGCGGAGACAGCCAGAGGACGCTTATGACAAGGCACAGTGAGACCGCGGTAGTGAGCATCTTTCGCAGCTTCTGTGTCATATGTCCACTGTACTGAGCGCACACCATCGTCGCCTAGGCGAACGTCACGCTCGGGTTTCGAGTCGATAGAGAAACGCCGCCATCGCCTCCCGTGAAACCGCCCTCTTGGGCTCATATTTCGGTTTACCCGTTGGCTGTGCAATCCCCGTCGACATTCCCGTGTCATACATCCACGCGATTTCCCGGTAGAACTTGTGCGTTGTGGGCACATCCGCAAACGGAGAAGTCCGCGGTGGTGTGTACCCCCGTGGAGCTTCGAGCCGGAACAGGAAGGCAGCTATCGCCTCGCGCGAGACCGGTGACTGCGGCCGATATTGGAGTCCCTTCCCGGTAGCAATTCCCGTCGTGAGACCGGTCTCATTCATCCAGGATATTTCGCGCACGAATTTATGGGTCTTCGAAACGTCAAGGAACAGCGGCCGATCCGGCGCAGCATAGGTTTTCTGTGCATCGAGCCTGAAGAGGAACGCCGCAGCTGCCTCTCGGGACACCGCAGATTTCGGGAAGTATTTGGTTTTCCCCGTGGGCTGACGCATGCCAGTTGAGAGCCCGGACGTCGACATCCAGCCGATCTCTCGCGCGAAAGGGTGGGTCTTCGGCACGTCGGCAAACGGTGGAGAACTCGGCGGGGCCGGGGTTCCGGGAACTTTAACGCGCGCTGACGCCCGCGACTCGGTGGTGTAGCCAGTTTTCTTGCCCGTGACAGTGACGGTGATCCTGCGCGCCACATCGGCTTTCGTCAGCGTATATTCGGCAGAGTTCGCACCACGAATCGGCGTTCCGTTCCGATTCCACTGAAATGCGAGCGTGACGGGCCCCGGCCCCCAGGCACCGACGCTGGCGACGAGTTTCGAGCCGGGGACCGGGGTTCCCGAGACCTTCGGCGCCGCGCTCACGAGCGTGCCAGCCGCGACCAGGAATTCGGCTGACGATTGTGAAGCTTTCGCGAAACCAGGCTTTGTCGCGTTCACGCGGAATGAAATCTTCGCACTGCGGTCTGCTGGCACCAGCGTGTACTCGCGTCCGGTGGCGCCTGAGATCGCTTTCCCGTCGCGCAACCACTGGGTCGAGACGTGCACGGGTGCAGGCAACCAGGTGCCGACTCTCGCCGTAAGTCTTTCTCCGACGCGCATTTGCCCGGAGAGCGTGGGGGTGGGCCGTTGGCTCAACGTCATGACGCTGCTGCCACGCGGGTGGTATCTCACTCCCCAGCTGCCCGCTGTTGCCCCGAACCCGGCCTGCTGCAGACGTGAGCTTGTGAAGGACTTCCCCGTGCTCGTCGCTACGCGAACCCCACTGTTCGAGAACGCTACGATGTCCGCGCGCCCGTCGCCGTTCGTGTCGGTCACCACCCGCGGCTGTTCGTCGACCCGCCACGATTTCGCACCAAACTCGCCTGACCAACGCGCCGGTGTTCCGAACCCAGAGCCCGTGCTGAGGGCGACCGTCACTCCATTCTGATCAAACCCGACCAAGTCCGCTCGTCCGTCACCGGTCACGTCAGCGAGCACTCGGGGGTGCGCACCGACAAGCCAGCCATTCATTGTTCCAAAGCCGCTGCTCCACCGGGTCATCGGCCGCAGGCTCTTGCCAGTGTTGACCCCGACATACACCCCGTCTGAGGCGAATCCGACCACATCGGGAAGGCCGTCGCCAGTCACGTCGGCAAGGGTGCGGGGGTGATGTAACGCAGACCATCCAGCGTTGCCGCTGAAGTCGGGAGACCAGCGCTGCGCCTTGGCGAACCCTGACCCCGTGTTTACAGCTACGTACACGCCCGAGTCGGAGATGCCAAGGATGTCTGGCAAGCCGTCCTGGTTCACGTCTTGCAGAAAGCGAGGCGTCCGATCGACGCTCCACCCGTTTCCCGTGCCGAACCCGGCGTACCACTTTTTCATCGGAGCGAACGATTTGCCCGTATTGACCCCGACATACACTCCGTCCGAGGCGAATCCGACCACATCGGCACGGCCATCACCGGTCACGTCAACAAGCGCGCGGGGGTGATGCTCGACGGTCCATCCGCCGCTCACACCGAATTCCGCAGTCCATCGAGCCTGCGCTCCGAAACTGGATCCGGTACTGAGCGCTACATAGACGCCGTCCTCTGCGAAACCGACAACATCGGATTTCCCATCCCCGTCCACATCTGCCAGCATCCGCGGATGCGAGCGGGTCGTCCAACCGTTCGCTGTCCCGAATCCGGAGACCCAAGTGCGTGCAGGCTCGAGGCCGGAGCTCGTTCGGACGGCAACTTGCACGCCACGAGCCCCGAAGCCGACGACGGCGGGCCGGCCACTCCCAGTGACGTCCGTGTTCCACGGCACGATCGATTGGGCATCGCCCAGTCCGTCACCGTTATCGTCAGGGAGCACCACTGCAGCCGTTGCCGCGGAGGTGGTCGCAGTCGGCTTGTAGCCGGGAGTGTCGCCGGTGGTCTCCACAGTGATGCGCTTTCCGAAATCCACGAGCCGGGGCTGAAATGTCTGTTGCGTGGCTCCTGGGATGACCGCGTTGTTCGCGAGCCAGCGATACCGAACCTTCGCAGGTGCCGGCGACCAGCCGCTCAAGGAGGCGGTAAGGGTACCTCCGACCAGTGGCACGCCGCTGATCACCGGCTTCGTCGTCTTCGTGAACGGTTTCGTGAGATCAGCAATGTGGATATACCCCTGGAAGGCATTTGCTGGCACGGTGCGCGTCCCATAGGCCCCCGCCCAACCGTTGTTGTATTCCTCGATCACCACGCGTCCGTCGTTCAGCACATCGGCGACCCAGGCGACGTGCCCAAACTCAGATGCGCCCCCGTAGTAGGGACCGCTCCAAGCCACTGAGCCCACCTCTGGGGTCGTGTCAACCCGGATCCCGACGCTGCGAGCGGATCCGGCCCACTCCGCAGCATTGCCCCACGCATAGCGCCCCATGTATTGGTTGCTGAACTTCACCTTGTTGGCCGTGTTCAGACGCCAGGAAACGAAGGAGGTGCACTGTCGATGTGCGAAGTTCCACTCATCCCACGTCACCGGAAACAGCGGCAAGTTCTTGTACTTCTGGGGATAATTATCCCCGATCAAAGCCCGATTGGCATGTGTGAGGGGGAGCTGCATGCTCTCATCCCACGGCTTCGCGGTCGCGGGGCCTGGAGAGTTGGAGGCAATTCCGCCATTGGGGCCGCGCGGTTCTGAGCCAGGCTCTGCAGAATCCGCTGGCTCAGGCATTGGCGCCTCGGGCATCACATTGGGATCAGGAGTCGTTCCCGGATCCGGCGACGGCTCAGGAGTGACTTCCGGAGTTGGCTCAGGATCCGGAGTCACACCAGGATCTGACGTCGGTTCAGGATCCGGCTCCACCAGCGTCGGCATCGTGGTGACCGGCGTATCGGGGTTCTGCAACACCGTGTCGAGCACGGTCTGGAATGCCGGGGCCGATGCCATCGAAGGGACCGCTGCCGATGGCCCCGGCGCGTCAGGGGCAACTGTGCGCTCCAGGGCGAGCGCGGGAGCGCCGCCGAGAGCAGAGAGCCCCAGCACTACGCTCACTGTAATCGCCGCGAGCCGTGTGGTGTGTGGAGCCAGTTCCATACGTTCCAGCCTAACCTCGGGCGCGTATTGCTCGGGGAGGCCGCGCCCGGGCTGTGCCCGCCGGCAAGAGTAGCGAGCGTCTACCCGCGATCGCCCGGGAGGCCTCCGCTCACGAGCCCGCGAAACAGCACACGCTTCACCCTTGCCGGGAGCAGCCGGTACGCGCCCTTCATTACGACATTGCGCAGGTACTCCCCGCGCGTGATGAAGCCCATGCGGCGCAGCTCGCCCTGCAGGCGCCACTCAGTGCGTGCCTCAGCCCAGCCCCCACGCCGTGCGAAAGCGCCAGCTCCGACCCGATACCGCAGCAACGGCTCCGGAATATTTTCCACTCGCGCCCCGGAGTCAATGAGCCGGATCCCGAGCCAGTAGTCTTCCATTTTGCCGAAGGGCTGGTACCGCCCAACGCGATCGAGCGCGGCGACGCGGTACATCATCGTGGGGTGGTTGAACGGATTGTGTGTGCGCGCGTGATCCCGGATCCGCACCGCGCCGACCGGCGGAATGCGCACCGCCGCGGCAACGGCAGGGTCAGACTCGAACTCGGCCATCCCCGTGCCGACCAGGTCATAGCCCTGGTCAATGAGTGCCCACTGGCGTTCGAACCGGTCCGGCACCGACACGTCATCCGCGTCCATTCGGGCCACAACCGCGTAGGCGCACGCGTCAAGCCCACGGTTCAAGGCCTCAGTGAGACCGACATTCTGGGCGAGCTGCACTCGCTTGACCGGGATCGGGCTTGCGGTCTCGATCCGCGCCAGCTCGCGCTCCAATTCCTCGGGCACCGGGCCGTCTTGCACAATCACGGCCTCGGCAGGTCGCAGCGTCTGCTGATCGACCGAACTCTCAAATGCGAGCCGCACAAAGCTGGCGTTATCCCCAGCGTAGACGGGCAGCAGGAGGGAAAACTCTTCGGTGGGGCCGGCAGTGCTAGGAGTGTTCCGCATGATCCCCCAGCCTAGCCGCCCACTCCTCCTGCTAGCGTTTTGACGCTCGGTAGCCGGCCTGCCGCGCCGCGGCCTCGGTCGTGAAGCACGCTTCCGGGATCGTCCGACTGTAATATGCACCCCACGGCATGTGGTAAATCATCGAGCTGGCGTTGCCTTTGATCGGCGCCCACGTTGGGCAGTTCCAGAGCGATACCGGTCGGGTTGAGCTCGGGTATCGCACCACGGCAGTGGTGGCCGAAGTACGGCTTTCACTCGAGTAGCCGGACTTCGTGCCGGTCACTTTCACCGCGAAGAAGCTCCCCAGATCAGCGCTTGTCACGCGATAGCTCGATCCGGTTTTCCCCGGCAGCGCCACCCCGTTGCGGTACCACTGATAACGGAACGAGGTTCCCGCGGTCCAGGATCCCCTGGAAACCGTGAGCTGTGTACCCACCAGGGCGCGCCCAGAAACCTTGGGTTTCGCCGCGGAGAGCACCAGCGGGACAGTCTTCGCTCCCGAGGTTTGGCTCACGGTCTGATAGCCCGATTTGGAGCCGGTCACCTTGACGCTGAGTTTCTTGCCGGCGTCAGCTCTGCTGGGCGTGTACTTCGCTTTCGTGGCACCCGTGATCACCGCGCCGTTGCGGAGCCACTGATACCGGAGCTTCACGCCAGCAGGCTTCCAGGTTCCCGTTTGGGCGGTGACTGCGCCACCCACGCGCACCGTTCCGGTGATATTTGGAGTGGGAGCTGCAGAAATGACCCGCGAGACCTGTGCCGTGGCCTTCGAGGTCTTCGTCGTGTTCACATAGCCGGCGAGCGAACCGGTCACTGTCACCGTGATGCGCTTACCAGCATCCGCGCTCGCGAGCGTGTAGGTCGCGCCTGTCGCCCGCGCAATCGTCGCGCCGTCCCGCTTCCACTGGTAGGTGAGCTTCACTCCGTTCGGCTGCCACGCCGTGGTGCGCACGCTGAGTCTCTGGCCAACAGTGGCAGTGCCCGAAATCGTCGGCACCGCTGCGCTCAGCGTTCCGGCACCAATCACAGCCGTCGATACCGACGTGACTGAGCGCGAAGCGTATCCCGGGAGTGCGCCGGTGATCGTGGCCGTCACCCGACGCCCCTGGTCCTGTGCACTCAGCAGATATTTCTCACCGGTCGCACCGGCAATGGCCACGCCGTTACGTTTCCACTGGTAACTGAAGCGAAGGCCGTGCGGAGCCCAGCTTCCCGGCTTCGCCTGCAGGGTCTGCCCCACTCGGGTGGCGCCGCTCACAGTCACGATTCCCGCGGTGAGCGTACCAGTGCTCACGGTGAGCGAGAGCGTGCTCACGGATCGTGGTGCAGCCCCGTCTCGGTTCGCGGTCACGACAACGGAGAGGAGCTTTCCAGCCTGCGCCGGAACGGGCGTGAAGCTGGCCTGCGTGGCGCCCATGATGTCCACACCGTCAAGTTGCCATTGGAACGAGAACACGAGATCAGCTTCTGGCCACTCCCCCGTGGTCGCTGTGACGGCTCGTCCGACCGCCGCCCCTCCGCCCAGGATTGTGGGGAGCGCGGTCGGGGCCGCAATTTCCGGAATCTCACTGGGAGCCTCGACCTCGCCGACCGAACCAGGATCACCAGATTCCGCTCCGGCTTCCTCCGTCTCACTGGGGTCCGGATCCGCGACGGGGCTGGGCGCTTCGTCGTGCCCCTGCTCATCGCCTGCGTCCGGTTGCGTGACGAGTTCGGGCTCCTCGCCGTTGGTTGCCTCAACGCCGCCTCTGGGATCGCCTGCTGGCACGTTGGGAGCGGTCAGCACGATCGCCTGAGCACCGGCGTCGCTCGAGCTCTCCAGCGCGTACGCTGCCGTCGCCGGAGCAATCCCGGCTCCCGCGCCGCTGCACACGAGCGCAGCGACCAGCAGCGCTCCACAGGTCTTCTTCATCGAACACTCCCTACTGACACAAATGTGGTCAGCTTAGCGAACATTCGACGCGCATCCCTACCGTTCTTCGAGCTTCGAAAGCCGGTCCACGGCGACCATCACATCGACGGGGACTCCGGTGTCACGGAGGACCTGGCGTGTGGGGCGCGGCTTCGTGCGCCAGCCATCACGCCACCCGCGCCGCAGACAGTCACGCAGTTGCGCACGATCTGACGAGGCCCGGAAGGTGCGGAACCAGCGTCTCGCCGTCGCGGCCGAGTACAGCAACTTCTCCCAGCCGGAGAGCGCAGGACTTTCGCGGAACACCCAGAGCTTATTGCGGACCTCAAAGAAGAACCGCGGACCGGGATCTTGGTCGCTCGAACCGCGCTTCGCGGTCTTGTGGGTGACAACCGAGCCCGGCACATAGATCCCCCGTGCTCCGCGCAGCAACCGCGCGGAGTACTCGAAGTCGTCGTTCCAGAGGAAGTAGTCGGCAATGGGCAGCCCGAGGTCGCGCACTCGGTCGGCGCGCAGGAACGCGGACACGAACGATATGGACCGGATCTCCATGCCTCCGGCCGCGGCAGCGCGCTCGCGCTCCGTTGCGCCGGCACGGATCTTCGCCTTGGGGGTGTTCATGGGGTGGTCTTCGCCGTCAGTCCACACGACACGTGATCCCATCACGGCGAGGTCATCCTGCCCTGTTTCGCGGTACTTGGCGTGTGCATCGAGCGCACCAGCGAGCGCGTCAGTGCCAGGCACTGTGTCGTCGTCCATGACCCACACCCAGTCGATACACTCCTCGGCCACCGCGGCAGCGATTCCGGTCGCGAAGCCACCGGCTCCCCCGGTGTTCTCGGTGAGCTGGATCAGGCGACCTCGCTCACCCCAGTGTTCGAGCAGCTCGGCGGCGACCGCGGCCGAGTCATCATCAGAGGCATTGTCGACCACGACGAGGCGATCGACGGGTCGGCTTTGAGCGGCAAGCGCCTCGAGCGATTCCCGCAGCAGCTCCCGCCGGTTGTAAGCAACCAGTACGGCGGTCACGCGCATGCGTTCACACCCCTTTCATACCCCGAATGGGCCTCGCCCAGTCTAGGCGGTACCGCTGACACCGAACCGTTCAGCCTGAGCGCTGTCCGCCCGCTCACCGGTCTCCCCACAGCTTGTGGTAGAAATCGACCGAGCGGGATCGGGCAAGATCTCGGTACTCAGTGTCACTCAGGTCACGGATCGTTCCGACGGGCACCTCATCATCGGATGCCAGCGCAGAGACGCCGATCCCCGCCCGGTGATCTTGAAGCTCAAACCCGAGCAGTTCAAGCAGAGTGGGGTACACGCTGAATTGATCGATGTCCGGCTCCTTGATGGCAACGCCGTCGGGACTCCAGATTCGGTTAAAGATGGTGCGCCCTTCGGCACCGTTGAGTTCCTCCCAGAAGCTGCCGCCCTCCGCAATCATC
Organism: Leucobacter luti; assembly: GCF_019464495.1. Taxonomy (NCBI): domain Bacteria; kingdom Bacillati; phylum Actinomycetota; class Actinomycetes; order Micrococcales; family Microbacteriaceae; genus Leucobacter; species Leucobacter luti. Next base: position 1,418,885 of record NZ_CP080492.1, read on the forward strand.
TTCTGGTGATCTCCGGTGAGCATCACCACCGTATCGTCTAAGATTCCCTCTGCCCCGAGGAAATCGACGAAGCTCGCAACCTGCGTCATCGAGCAGAGGGTGATCGAGGTCATTGCGGTTTCAGTGTCCCATTCGCAGTACTCGTAGACCATTGGCCCCTCGTGGGTATCGAGGGTGAGCATCGTCAGCGCAAAGGGGTCCCCGCTGTCATGCAGTGCCACGACGGTGTCCTTCGCACGCTCGAAAAGGCGACGATCCGAGAGGCCCCAATCGGGCCGGAACTCCTGTTCATCGAGCTCTTGCCAGTACTGCAGGTCGTGGATCTCGTCGGTGCCGTGACTGGTGAGGAAAGCTCCCTTGCCAGCGAAGCTCGCGTCGGCACCACCGAGAAACACACTCTCGTAGCCGGCGCCTGCAAGCACGTCGCCGAGACACGTTGCGCCGGGCAGGTAGCTCGCGACCGGAGAGCCAGCCCCCAAGTCGTTGAGCTCAGTTGCGTCACCTATTGCACTCGCCGTGCGCAGCGGGATTCCGCACTGCGTGCTCACGATCCCCGACATGGTCCACCCACCACCCTCGTACTGCGACAGCCGCGGAATCGTGTCCCAGCCGATAGTCGCTTCCTGCACGGGCGCGAGCATGTTCTTTTCGAACAGGTCATCGTCTGCGAAGGCGTCCTCGATCGATTCGAGATAGATCAGGATCAAGTTCTTGGGCGCGACACCACGGGTGCCCCCGCTTGTCTCGGCTGGCACCTCTGGTGCAACGTAGTAGTCACCGAGGTTCGTGCCCGTCGCCGCCTCGCGAGCGAGCGCAGACACATAGTCACGAACGCCAATCGTGGCGCCGAGGAACCCCGCACCGGTCACCGGCACCACCACGGCGAGCACGATTGCGACGAGGCGTCTGAGTCGCTCGCGCGAGTTGCGGAGGATCCCCGCCTCGCGCAGGCTTCTGAGCGAGCGCGACACCAGAAAGGCGAGCACAAGGACAACGGCGATGGGAATCACGATTCCGGTCACCACCGCGGTCACCACGATGCCCGAACCGCCAGCGCCCTCGCCTCCGCCGCCTGGCAGATTTGAGAGCAACTGGTCAATCGAAATGACGCCGAATGTCCGCCGCACCCAGAGCGCAATCCCGGCGCACACAGCACCGATCCCGATCAGGCTCCAGAACGCACTCGCCCAGATCCGCGAATACCTTGCCCGCGGACGCTGGGGCGTGGCGTTCGAATCTGCGGAGTCGAGCCCGATCTCCTCCGGGACCAACTCCGCAGCCACGCCAAGGTTCGGGTGCCCCGTGTCGTGCACGGACCCGGTGGTTTCCTGCATTCCAGCTACCCCGCGGGCTCCGCAGGCGAAGCGGCGGCGACGCCGTCAGACACCAGCTGTTGGATCACACCGAAATCCGGGTACTCCGGATCAACGGCGGGCGGCACCAGCTCCACATTGACAGGCGTAAACTCCCGTGCTTTCGATGCGAGGTCCACAAAGCGACCGAGCATGGACTCCGGGATGTCCGTTTCCACGAGCTCGGTGCCAGCGGCGGCGACATCTTGGAATCGCAGCAAGACGTTTGACGGGTTCATCTGGGCGAGGATCGCTGCTTGCAGCTCGCGTTGGCGCTCCATACGGGCGTAGTCGCCAGCGGCTGAACCGTAGCGTGAGCGGGCGTACCACTGCGCGGTGTAGCCATCCATCCCCTGCAGTCCGGGTTCGATCCATCCTTCGACGTTATTGCCGTACTGATCGCCCCCAATCGGCAAGCGCTCCTTCACATCAATGGTGATGCCGCCGAGCGCATTGATGAGGCTCTCGAACGCATCCATGTTGACGAGCACGTAGAACTGCACTTCCAGCCCCGTCGCACCTGTCACCGCGTCCTTCGTCGCCTCAATGCCCGGCGAAGAACCCTTCGACACCGCATCGGGGTACAGCTCGGGATAGAAATACTCGACCTCGGCGAACAGTCCGTTCAAAATGCAGCGGCCAACCTCGCAGCCGCCCCAGTCTCCGTAGGTGTTCGGCGCTACCCCGAACCCGTTCGGGTGGAGCTCGCGCATCGGCGAGTCTTCGGGGAATGGAGTGCCCTCGAGCTCGCGCGGGATCCCGATGATCGTCGACTGCCCCGTCTTCGCATCGATGCTCACGAGTGAGATGCTGTCGGGGCGCATGCCCTCGCGATCCGCGCCGGCATCGGTGCCGAGCAACAGAATGTTGTAGCGGCCATCAACGGGCTCCACAGACGGTGCACCGCTGAACAGGCCGCTCAGCAGCGCCCGGCCCGCATTGATCGTGCTCGCAGCCCACGCAGCGCCCGAAGCGGGAACAACAGTGAGGAGGATCGCAAGCATGGCGATCGGCACGCGCCAGCCCCGCTGTGTCCTCGGCAGCCGCGTGAGCCGCAGCGTATTGAAGCCGAGCACGAGCCAGAGCACGGCGTACGCGATCAGCAGAATCTGAAGCGCGAGCAACACGATGCTGTTGGTGAAGAACGACAGCGTCGCGACTCTGGCGAACAGCAGCCCGGCGACCACAGCGAGCACGCCAATGATCAGCAGGATTGTCGCGCCGAGCCCAAACCGACCGAGTTTCCGGTTTCCTGCCAGCAGTTGCGCGCTGCCGGGGAGCAAAAACCCTAAGACCACGAGCCACCTGGCCCGCTTCGTCATGAGCGGAGGTGATTCGAGGTCAGGGTTGCGCAGCGGCCGCTCGAGGTCAAGACTCATTCGGAATACCCGCCAGGGTTCGCCGACTGCCAGGCCCACGAGTCGCGGCAAGCCTCAGCGAGCGTGCGGGTCGTACGCCACTCCAGTTCTTCATTGGCACGGCGCGGATCAGCAACGACCTCAGCGACGTCACCCGGCCGAGGCGGGGCAATCGTGTAGGGCACAGGCCGCCCGGCCGCCGTTTCGAAGGCGCGCACCACGTCGAGCACGCTCGATCCCGTGCCAGAGCCCAAGTTATAGGTGCGCACGCCAGCCGCGCTCCGTTCCAGCGCCGCGACGTGGCCCTCGGCCAAATCCATCACGTGAATGTAGTCGCGCACTCCCGTGCCGTCCACAGTGTCGTAGCTGTCGCCGAACACACTGAGGCGCTCTCGGGTCCCGACCGCCACCTGTGCGATGAAGGGCATCAAATTGTTCGGGATCCCCGCAGGGTCCTCTCCGATCCGTCCTGAGGGGTGCGCGCCGACCGGGTTGAAGTACCGCAGCAGCACCGCGCTGAGCGCGGGCCAGGCACGCTGAGCATCGCGAATGATCTGCTCATTCATGAACTTCGACCAGCCGTACGGGTTCGTGAGACCGACGCCCGCTGGCTGCCGCTCATCAATCGGCGAGGTGTCAGGGTCGCCGTAGACCGTTGCGGAGGAACTGAACACGAGGTTTGCGACACCGCGCTCTCGCATCAAGTCCAAGAGCACCAGGGTGGAATCGATATTGACACGGTAATACCGCACCGGTTCTGCCACCGATTCGCCCACTGATTTGAGGCCGGCGAAATGGATGACCGCGTCGAATTCAGCGCCTGCGAGGGCCGCCCGCGCGGCGGCACGATCCGCAAGGTCGGCCTCGAAAACCGGAATCGTTGCGCCGCTTAACGCCTCGACTCGGCGCACCGCTTCGGGACTGCTGTTGGAGAAGTCGTCGAGCACGATCACCTCATGTCCACGCTCCAGGAGGACGAGGGCGGTGTGCGATCCGATATAGCCGGCGCCACCAGTCAACAAAACACGCATACGCAATAGGGTACTTCGCTGACCCGAGTAGATACCGACACCACCCGCAGGAAACCACAAAAGGGAGCAAAACCGTTGAAATCAGTTGATTTCAACGGACAGCCCGGTCGCCGAATATTACGATTCACTCTCACTCCTGCTCGGCGCTCCGGAATGTGCGCTAGTTCACACCGATGCACTCCATAGAATGAGGGAATCAAGATCGAACGCCGCCATCGGCAGGAAGGGGGAACTGGGCGTGGCCACACTCACCCTGATCGCTGATCCTTTCCCCGATTGGGAGGCTGAGGCACAAGCCGCGGCAGCGCGTGACCTCGCAACGGCCGTCGCAGAAACCGCTCCTCGCAGTTGCAGCGCGCGCTACCTGGTTTCTCGAGGCTCGGTCAACCCGCAGTTCACCTCTCCCCTGATCCGCACCGAGCAGCTTCCGATGCGCGCGAGCATGCTGCCGTTCGCGTGGCAAAGCGGTGCCACCGCACGCCCCCTCGACGGCGAGTTCGTGCACGCGCTCACCCCGCTGATGCCGCTGCGCGCACGCGGCGAAGACGACGGATCACAAACCTCAGTGACCATCACCCACAGTCTCGCGTGGGAGGCACCGGCCCTGCTGGGAAGCGCATCGGCCCGCCTCTACCGTGCCTTCACCCGGCGCGCTGTGAAGCTGGCTGATGTGGTGCTGACACCGACGCATGCCACCGCACGCATCCTGCAGGAGCATTATGGCTCCGACCTGCCCGTGCAGGTGCTGCAGCTTGCACCGCCGACGGAGTACCTTGCGACGAGTTGCTCCCCGGAGCGGCGCGCTGAGCTAGCTCTGCCTCCGGAGTACGCCCTCACCACTGCGAGCTCCGGCGAGCATGGGCGTTTGGAGTGGGTGTACGACGCCATGCGGACCGATGCTCAGCTTCCCCCGCTGGTACTTCTTGAAGGTCTCGATCCCGGGCCCGCGAGTCGCGAAAAGACCGGCTCCGAGGCTCCGCTGCAAGAGGTTCCCGAAGATCTCCATGGCCGAGTGTTCGTGGTTCGCCCAACTGAGCTCTCAGACATCGGTGCAATTGTTTCAGGCGCGTCCCTCTTGCTCCTCCCCCAGACATACGCCGGCACCGGGTACCTCACTATCGCAGCGCTCCGCGCCTCGGTACCCGTGCTGCACGCCGGCCACGATGCAACGGGTGAGCTCGTGCTCGACGCCGGTATCGCTGCGACCTCGGCGGCTGACTTCACGGACAGCTTCCGCGCGCTGTATCGCGAGGCGAACTCTCGTACAACGCTCTCGGTGATGGCTGGCGATCGCAGCCGCGGCTTCAGCTGGAGTGGCGCAGCCTGGCAGCTCTGGGAGACCCACGCAAACCTGTAGCCACGCAGCGGGTCTGCACTTCTGAGCTACGAGCGATCGGTGGCGGAGATGCCGCCCTGGGTCTTTGCGTATCCGAATGCCACAATTGCGGCGAGGAACGCTGCGGCGGCGACCACTGCCACAGTACCTGCCCAGCCACCTGCGCCGTAGGCGACGCCTCCCACCCAGCCGAGCACACTCGATCCCGCATAGTAGCCGAGGTTGTAGAGCGGCGGAGCGAGACTGCGCCCCTCCCCGGCTCGGCCGGCGATGAGGCCACTTGCCACGGTGTGCGCCGCGAAGAAGCAGCCGGTGAACACCACGAGTCCGACAATCACAGCGAGCAGCTGCGGCACAAGTGTCAGGCCAAGTCCGCCGAGCATCAGCGCGATACACCCGAGAAGCACTGCGGTGGGCGGCACCACTCGAGTCACCCGCCACACGGTGCGTGACGTGACGGCTCCCGCAAGGTAGGCAAGGAAGATCCATGAGACCTGCGCCAGTGAGAGGTCGAACGGCGCGTCCTGCAACCGGAAGGCGAGGTAGTTGTAGACCGCAACGAAGCCGCCCATGAGCAAGAAGGCCTGCACCACCAGCACTATGACACCGGGCCGGCGCAGATTCGCGAGCGTCGCGCGCAGGATCGGGAGCCCGGAACCCGCGGGCACCACCGTTCGCGGGATCCTCACCATGAAGATCATCATGGCAATTCCGGCGAGCACCGCGACTGCTGCCATGCCCCAGCGCCACCCGAACGGTTCGCCAAGCCCGGCGGCAACGATCCGCCCGACGAGGCCACCGAGCGTCGTGCCCGCGACGTATGTGCCGACCGCGGCGCCGAGCGCACGCGGCTGCACGGTTTCGGCGATCGCGGTGACCGCAATGGCGGGAAGACCGGCAAGGGCGATTCCCTCTGCGAAGCGGGCCGCGATGAGCAGCTCAAAGTTCGGCGCGAAGGGAGCGAGCAGGCCAACGACGAGCGCGGCTCCGAGCGCGGACCGCATGGCGGCGACTCGTCCCACGTGGTCAGACACCCGCGCCCACGGCAGCACACCGAGCGCGATACCGATTGTCGTTGCGCCGATGGCCCACGACGAGGTGCTCGCCGCGATACCAAAATCGGCTGCGAGTTCGGGGAGCACTCCCTGCGGGGAGTACATCTGCGCGAATGTCGCGAGTCCCGCGCAGAACAGCGCGAGGAGCGAGCGCCGGTAGAGCTGACTGCCAGGCGCTGCTCGAGGATCTTCCTCCGCCGCAGCCTGTTCCGCGGCGGCCATCTAGTGGGCCGGGTCTGCCTCGGCATCAGCGGCAACGCGAGCCTGCAGCGCCGCGTTCTTCAATTCCACCGCGTCGGTGAGCCCCTGTGCGTACTCGGCAAGCTGTTCTGCGACCTGTGAATCGGCTGCCCCCAGGATGCGCAGTGCAAGCAATCCGGCGTTCTTCGCGCCGCCGATCGACACGGTGGCGACGGGGATCCCGCCCGGCATCTGCACGATCGACAGCAGTGAATCCATCCCGTCAAGCTTGGCGAGGGGAACGGGAACTCCGATCACGGGCAGCGTGGTCATCGAGGCGACCATACCTGGCAGGTGCGCGGCGCCACCCGCGCCTGCGATGATGACGCGGAGACCGCGGCCGGCGGCTTCTCGCGCGTAGCTCACCATCTTGTCTGGCGTGCGGTGCGCACTGACGACCTCGACTTCGTGCGGGATCCCGAAGTCGCGCAGCACGTGAACCGCCTCCGCCATCACGGAGAAGTCGGAGTCGGATCCCATAATCACGCCGACGATGGGCGTTGCGCTCTCTGCCATGCCTCAATCGTAGACCGCGCGGGCGGCCCAGCGCGCCTAGTTGAAGGCCGCAGCCGCCGCCTGCGCTGCCGCGCGCACCACCGCGAGGTCGTCGCCGGTCACGGTCACGTGGCCGACCTTGCGCCCTGGCCGCGGCTGCTTGTCGTAGCTATGGAACTTCGCAGCGGGGTGCGCAGCGAGTGCAGTCGCGTAGCGCACGGGCATGGGCCCTTCGGCCGGGCCTCCAAGCACGTTGATCATCACTGCTGCGGGCGCAGTCATTGCCGTCGCTCCCAGCGGCAGATCGGCGACAGCGCGGAGGTGCTGCTCGAACTGGCTGGTCACAGATCCCTCGATGGAGAAGTGGCCGGAGTTGTGGGGCCGCATCGCGAGCTCATTGACGAGGACCCGCCCGTCCTGGGTTTCGAACATCTCGACCGCCAGCACCCCCGTCACGGCAACGCCCTCCGCGACGATGGCGCCGATGCGCGCGGCTTCGTCGAGCGTCGCCGCGTTCGCCACGGGCGCCGGGGCGAGCACCTCAGCGCAAACGCCGTCGCGCTGAATCGTCTCGACGACCGGCCAAGTGCGGGTCTCCCCGCTGGGACGACGGGCGACGAGCTGCGAAAGCTCACGGGTGAAATCGACGAGTTCTTCAACGAGCAGTTGCCCACCGTGGCCATCCTCGTCGAGTGCCGTAAACCAATCGCGCACCTCGGCGGCGTCGGCAACGACGCGCACACCCTTCCCGTCGTACCCGCCGCGGGCGGTTTTCACGACGGCGCGGCCACCGTTGCCCGCGATGAATTCCTGCAACTCTGCCTCATTCGACACAGCAGCCCAGGCCGGGACCGGCACGCCAAGCTCGCCGAGTTTCTGGCGCATCAGGATCTTGTCTTGTGCATACTGCAGTGCGCGAGGCCGCGGGTGCACCGCAACGCCGCGGCGCTCCAGCTCGAGCAGGATCTCCTGTGGCACATGCTCGTGGTCGAACGTGACCACGTCGACAGTGTCAGCGAAGGCGAAAACGGTCTCGGGATCGCGGTAGTCCCCCACGACGTCGGCGGCGCGTTCGGCGCTCGATCCCTCGTTCTCTGCAAGCACGCTAATGCGCAGCCCGAGGTGAATCGCGGGCGGCACCATCATGCGGGCAAGCTGCCCGCCGCCGATAACGCCGATGCGGATGCTGCCGGTCTCAAGTCCCATGGGTCCATTCTGCCGTACCGAGCGTCTGGGCGTGTGCGCACCCTTCCGGCGTTAGTTGACTTCGATCAACCATCGTCGTATAGTTGATCGTTGTCAACTAAACCCCGCCGCTTCCGTGACCCGGCGCTTACTCTGTCGCGAAGGACTCCACCCCCGAATGACCGCAACTCAACAGCAGGCCCCTGTCGCCTCGCTTCTCACCGGCCGCACCAAGCGCCTCGCGCTCGCCGGCCTCTTCCTCAGCATGTTTGTTTCTATGCTCGCCATGAACGTTGTCGGCACTTCGATGCCGATTATCATCGCGGACATCGGGGGCACACAGGCCGCATTCACCTGGGTGGTCACCGCCACCATGCTTGCGAGCGCAATCTCGACCCCGATCTGGGGCAAACTGGCCGACCTCACGAGTAAGAAAGTACTCCTGCAGGTTTCCCTGATTGTCTTCACACTCGGCTCGGCCCTCGCCGGCACCGCACAGGACCCGACCGCGCTGATCATCTTCCGCGTGCTTCAGGGGCTGGGCGCCGGCGGCCTCGGCACCCTGGGCCAGATCGTTCTCGCTGAGGTCGTCAGCCCCCTCGAGCGTGGCAAGTACATGGGCATCATGGGTGCGATCATGGCGGTGGCAACTGTCGGCGGCCCGCTGCTCGGCGGTCTCATCACTGACACGATCGGCTGGCGCTGGAACTTCTATGTCGCCGCCCCAATCGCAATCATCGCGATCATCATGCTGCAGCGCACGCTGCACCTCCAAACGATCAAGCGGAAGATCAAGATCGACTATCTGGGAGCCGCTCTGATCTCGGCGGGCTTCACGAGCCTGCTCATCTGGGTCACCCTTGGCGGCTCAAGCTTTGACTGGTGGTCCTGGCAGACCATCGCGATGGTCGGTGGTGGCCTCATCATCCTGGCACTCGCCGTGTTTGTTGAGCTGCGCGTCGAAGAGCCGCTGATCCCGCTCACGCTGTTCAAGAACCGCACGTTCACGCTGTCCGTGCTCGCGAGCGTTGCGGTCGGTCTCGCAATGTTCGGCACCGCCGTGTTCCTCGGCCAGTACATGCAGCTGGCACGTGGTCGCACCGTGATCGAGGCGAGCCTGTTGACGCTCCCGATGATGGGCGGCGTGCTGATTTCCTCGACGATCGTTGGGCAGATCATCACCCGCACTGGCAAATGGAAGCGCTACATGGTCACGGGCGCGATTGCCCTCCTCGCCGGCTTGCTCATGATGGGCCAGCTCCGTTACGACACGACCTACTGGTACGTGGGGGTCTCCATGTTCGTCATGGGCGCCGGTGTCGGTATGACCATGCAGAACCTCGTACTCGTCGTTCAAAACACGGTTTCGCCGACGCAAATGGGTGTGGCCAGTTCGGCGGTCACCTTCTTCCGCACGATCGGTGGCACGGCAGGTATGTCAGCCATGGGTGCGATGCTCGCGATCCAGGTGACCAACTACATTACGGACGGACTCGCGAAGCTCGCACCGAAGGATCTCGCGGGAGCCGAATCGCTTGCGAGCGGCGTGCTGCCGAAGGTATCCGAGCTTCCAGGACCCGTGCGCCTGGTGGTGGAGTCCGCCTACGGTCACAGCATCGGCAACATCTTCTTTGCTGCGGCTCCCGTTGCACTCCTCGCCCTCATCGCGATCATCTTCTTGCCGAACATCCCGCTCAGTTCGAAGAGCAACGCGGAGAAGATCGCCGAGTTGCGCAAGAACGAGGAGGCGGACCCGGCAGGGCTGGGATCCGCGACCGGTTCTGTCACCGTGTTGACTGACACGACCGGTCCGATCGTGCTCCCTCGCCGCCAAGGGCCGACGTCACCGTCAACAGCGTCGGACTCCGCGAGCTAGGCTCGAGATCATGCAGGATCACCCTTCTCCAGCCAGCGCCTCACCCGAGGCGCTGGCTGGAGCACCCGGGCAGAGCGGTGACGTTGTGGGCGAGATCATCTCGGAGTTCTCCGAGGTCATCGCCTTCGCGAGAAGCCGCTGGACTCGGTACGCAGAAGACGTGCACCCTGAGCTCCGCGGGGTCGGCCTCATTATGTTGCAGATCATCGTGCGTAAGGGGCCGCTCACAGCGACCGGGATTGCCCAGATGCTCGATATGGACAAGGCCGTGGTGAGCCGCCAGATCGCGAAGTTGCGCGAACTGGGGCTCGTAGAAGCCGAGTCAGCTCCCGAGGATCGGCGAGTCATGCTATTGACCGCGAGCACCAAGGCGCAGACTCTGCTCGACGGGATTCGCGTCAAATGGGCCGGTGCCTACCATGAGCGGTTCATCGGGTGGACCGAAGCTGAGCTGGAGCAGCTGCGCTTTGGGCTCCACCGCTTCAACGCGACGGCTGATCACGTTGCGCCGGGACTCCCGTCGAGCCGGTGCACGCGCGACCACACGGACGAAGCCTCAGCCGAGCCCGAGCCCGAGCCGCAGGCGTCCTCATCCATCTGATGGGTCCCGGCCATGTGTTTCGCGTGTGCGAAGCACCTGGCCGGGATCCATCAGTGTGTGCGTGAGTCGACGACGGGCTTCGGCCCTACTGCAAGCGTTTGCGGATCCAGGCGGAGGCGAGGTCCACTGCCACAATCACGATGAGGATGATGATCAGGTAGGTCAGCATCTCGTCGAACTGGAACGTCTTGATCGACTTGTTGATCAGCAACCCGATGCCGCCAGCGCCTACGAGCCCCAAGACGAGGGACGACCGCACGTTGACATCGAAGCGATAGAGCAGCAATCCGGTGAGCTGCGGCAGTACTCCCGGGATCGTCGCATTCGCGACCACCTGCCATCGGCTCGCCCCGGCAGTGCGCAGTGCCTGCTCCGGGCCGGGATCGACGTCCTCCATCGCCTCCGACCACAGCTTGCCCATGACGCCGGTGTTGTGGCAGATGAGCGCGAGCACTCCCGCGAAGGGCCCCAGCCCAACGGCGGTGACGAAGATCAGCGCGAACACGATGTCCGGCACTGCGCGGAAAAATGACAGGATGCCACGCGCCACCTGATAGACAAACTGGTTGGGCGCGGTGGTCCGTGCGGCGAGCACAGCGAGCAGCAGGGCGAACGGCACAGACACCGTCGTGCCCAGCAGGCCAACCCAGAGCGTGGTGAGCGCTCCGCCGATGCCCGCCTGCAGGACCTTCGGGCTCAGGTCAGGCGGAATCGCCTCCGAGAGGAAATTCCACATGCCTGTCGCGCCTGTCACGAGCTTCTCAGGCTTGAAGTCGGTGGCCTGGAACGCGAGCAGGTGGAGCACAACGAGCACGCCAAGGATCACGGCCCACGACCCCGCGCGATAGGGCGCCCTGGGATCGCGCGGCACGGGAAGCGAGCGAGGCGCGCGCGGATCGGTGCGGGTGAGAGTGTCAGTCACGGGGTCCTCACGAAGTTGAGAAGCGGGGTACATGGAACCGTGTGGGCGCCGGATCAGGCCGCGCACGGCTAGAGATAGAGGGTCGCGAGCAGCGCGTCGTCAATCTCCCCAACGGCGGCGTCGAACACGAGATGTCCGCCGCGCAGCCCAATGATGCGATCGGCGTACGCGCGAGCAAGCTGCGGTTGGTGCAATACGGCCGCGATCCCGAGCCCTTCGTCCGCGGCGAGGTCATGCAGCAATTGCATGACATCGTCTGCGGCCTTGGGATCGAGTGCCGAGACAGGTTCGTCCGCGAGGATCATGCGTGGTCGCTGGCACAGCGCCCGCGCGATCGCGACACGCTGTTGCTGCCCGCCAGACAGGCTCCCGGCTCGATCATGGGCGCGGTCTGCAAGCCCCACGCGATCGAGACAGGCCAGTGCCTCCGCTTGCAACTCCCGACCAAACAGCGGTGGCAGTGAGCGCCAGGCTGGGAGGCGCGCAAAGCCCCCAGCACACACGTTATGCAAGACGGAACGGCGCTGGACGAGATGGATCTTTTGGAACACGGTCGCGGCCGAGCGCCTGGCTTCTGCCCTGCGCGCGGCGCTGGCTTCGAGGAGCCGGACTCCGGCAATCGTAATATCGCCGGAGTCCGCCTCAATCAGTCCGTTCACCGCGCGCAGTGTGGTCGACTTCCCCGAGCCGTTCGCGCCGAGAAAGGCGACCACCTCCCCGGCGTGCACCCGCATGCTCATGTCTTGCAGCACCACACGATCACCAAAGCTTTTCGAGATGGCGCGGACGTCAAGGAGTACCTCGCCGCGCGGGTCGAGTTGCTCGGCAGCCACGGTGGGCTCGGGGTTTGGAAGCGCGGTGACGGCGTGCATTACACGTCTTTCTCGGTGAGGCCCATGATTTCGGCCAGGTCGAACAGCGGCTGATAGGTGTCGACCGTCACGGGGATCAACGGCCCGGCCGGATCAACGCCGAGGAATGCACTGACCTGCTCAACGTCTTCCGTCTTCAGCGTGAGCAGCGCGTCAGCTACAGCGTCCTGGAACTCTGCTGGCAGGTTGCCGCGCACCGTGATCGGGTCGTTGGGGATCGCTTCAGACTCCCACACCTGCCGGAACTGCGTCGGATCGAATGTGCCCTCGGCAGTCGCCGTTGCGAGTGTCTGCGAGTTGATCTGCGCCGCGTCAACCGTGCCGTTCACGAGCGCAAGCAGCGCCTCCGGGTGGCCACCGGCGTAATCGGCGGTGACGGTGTCAGCGATCCCAGCGTCAGTGAGTGCCGACATCGGAAGCGCATCACCGGAGGTGGATCCAGGGCTTCCGAGCGCCAGCGTGTGTCCCGTGAGGTCCTTGAGTGACTGGATTTTTGAGTCCTTCGGGACCCAGATTCCGCCGGTGTAGGTGGTCGGCTTTCCCTCAGCGTCACCGAAGGAGGCCAGCGGAGTGGCATCGGCGCGCTGCTGCGCGAACACGAAGCCGAGTGGACCGAACTGGGCGATCTCGAGGGAGTCGTTCTCCATCGCGAGCACCTCGGCCGCATAGTCCTCGGTGATAATGACCTCGACCGGGCAGTCGAGTTTTTCCGACAGCGCGGCTCCAAGCGCCTGATACGCCGGCTCCAGTCGCTCGGGATCCTCGTAGGGCAGGATACCGAAGCGGATTTTGCCGCCGGGGCACGTGACCGAATCGGCGGCGGCTGCTGAGTCTTCGCCTGGAGCGGTGGAACAAGCGGCGAGGCTCAGGGTCAGTGCTGCCAGCGTCGTGGCGGCGAGGACGGTGTGCTTCTTCACGATTCTCCTTGAGTGGTGGGTGGTGCTGGGTGAAGCGGTTCGTGGGCGGGGTGAACGGGCCTGAGGGCGAGTCAGAGCGCCGCGATCGTGCGTGCGCCAAGACCAAGGCCGACGGTCATGCCGACCCCGGTCGTGAGCGTGACGATGCTGACGCCCGGAGCAGGGCTGGCGCGCAGAATGTCTCCATCGGCGCTCGTGGCGTAGAGCCCCTGCCAACGCTCGAGCACCTCAAGCTGCGGGGCGCCCAGCAGCGCGGCGACTTCGTCGAGCAGGATCTGGGACCACCGTTCGTCAAGGAACGGCGGAGCCGTAAGGTGGGCGGCGTGTGAGTCCCCGACGAGCAGCGTGCCGTCCTCCTGCTGGGTGAACATGACATTCGCCTCGATTTCCGCCAGTTCAGGTCGCTCGCGAGTGAGCTCGGCGCGCAGCGCGTCCGCCGCAGGACCCGCGAAGCGGCTGTAGCGGAGCATTGAGGTTCCGGTCAAGACCGCTGGTCCACGTCCGAGTCTGTGCGGCGCGCGCACGCGCGCCATCTGAAGCGCACACTCGCGCACCTCAGCTGCCTCAGCCTGCGCGGGGAAGAGCCGCCCGAGGAGGTGTCCCGCTGCCACGATGACGTGGTCTGCGGCGATCCGGCCGCGGCTTGTCTCGACGACACCGGTATGGACAGCATGCACCGTGGTTGCGAACTGGACCTCACCGCGCTCGTGCCCAGCGACCCATGCTGCGATGCGCGCGACGGCACTGCGCGGATCCGCCGTGATGTCTGCCGGGAGGAGGAGGCCAGCGCGGATGGCAGCAGCCGCGTCCGATCCGGAACGAAGCTGCAGTTGCGCAGCGACGGCGCTCCCCCGCAGTAGCTCTGCGCCCTCGGGTGAGCGCTCCGCAACGACTTCTTCAAGCACAGCGGTTTCAGCGGCAGAACGTGCAACGACGAGCGTCCCAGCGCGACGCGCCACAACGCCGGCGCGCTGCGCAAGCCCCAGCCAGATCGGCAGGCTCTCCTGAGCAAGCTCGCCGAGTTCACCTGCTTGCACCGAGGCTCCGACGTGTCCAAAGTTGCGCACGCTTGCCGTCACGGCAGCTGCGTCTTGCTCGATCACGGTCACGCGGTATCCCGCGTCGAGCGCGGCAACGGCGTGAGCCAGGCCGATGATGCCCGCACCAACGATGGCGATGCGGGGGGCGGTGGTCTGCGATGTCATGCCTCGATCTTGCGGCCCCGAAAGTAGTCAACACAACTTCCTGCGCCGGTGTTCTCCGAGCGTTCATCGAGGCCACCAAAAGCCCGCTGGATAGTCACCGACCGTTCACTGAGCAGTCACCGGCGAGGCTGTTGTGTAGTCATGACAACTTGTAGTCTGGCCGCATGACGACCACCGCACCCCTCCACGTGCAGCTGTACGAGGAGATGATCCGCCGCATCCGCACCGGCGCCTGGCAACAGGGCGACAAAGTGCCGAGCGAGAAGTCACTCATCGCCGAGTTCGGCACCTCTCGTGGCCCGGTGCGGCAGGCACTCGCCGCGCTCAGATCAGAGGGAATGATCGTCGGCGGCCGCGGCACCCCGCCGCGCGTACAACGCACAGCACCCGTGCAGTCCTTCGATACCTTCATGTCGTTTACTGAGTGGGCGCGCGAGCTCGGCTTCACCCCGGGTCAGCGCGTCATCGAGGCGAGCCGACGCCCAGCAACGGAGCGGATCGCGAACGAACTCAAGCTCGCGCCCGACTCCCCCATCGTGGAGATCATTCGCGTCCGCACGCTCGACGGAAAGCCTGCAATGCTCGAGCGTTCGCTGTACCCCTACGAGATCGGCAGGCACCTGCTGTCAGCTGACCTCGACAGTGGGAGCATCTACCAAGCGCTCGCTGCAGCCGGAGTCGTGCCGGTACGCGCCCGTCACGTCATCGACGCGATCGCCGCGCATCCGCTTGAGGTGGAGCAGCTCGGAGTCGGGCCAGGTTCACCATTGCTCCGCGTCCGCCGCCTCGCGACGAACGAGTTCGGCGCGGTGATCGAGACCGCTGACGATCGCTATCTCCCATCGATGACCAACTTTGCGGTGGAGAACAGTGCCGAACACCGCATCCCACTCACCCGCCAGGCGGTCACCGCGGCCCCAACCTCAACCGCTGCCCACTAGCGGTGTGCCCACCCGGGAGCCAGGTGAGCACCCCGTGGCAGCCCGCTCGATCTTCCCCAGACACCTCGCGCGTCGCCACCGACGCCGCACCAACCCAGGAGCTTTCATGATTTCCCTCGCCGTTTTCGACATGGCCGGAACCACTATTGACGACGGCGGCGCCGTCTACCACGCACTGCAGGATGCGGTGTGCGAGACCGGTGCGACAGTTGCTCCCGCGGATCTGCAGACATGGATGGGAACCGAGAAGCGGGCCGCGATCACCGCGCTCATGACGCTGGGGGGCGGCGATCCCCGCCCGGCTGGCGTCGTCGACGCAGCGTTCGACCGCTTCCGCGAGATCCTTGCTGAGCGCTACGCCGCGACGCCTCCAGCTCCGATCCCCGGGGTGCCCGAGGCGATCGCAGCCCTGCGCGCTTCCGGGATTCGCGTCGCGCTCACCACCGGATTTTCGCGTGACGTTGCGAGCGGAATCCTCGCCGAGCTGAACTGGTCCGTTGACTCGCGCGGCGCGGCGCGCGCGGACGAGAGCGGTGCAATGGCTGGCGTCATCCTCGACGCCCTCGTCTGCGGTGACGAGGTGGCAGCCGGGCGGCCAGCGCCGTACATGATTCACCGCGCCATGGAACGTACAGGCACACTCGCGGTGTCCGAGGTCCTGGTTGCAGGCGATACCGCGGTGGACGTCCAAGCCGGCGCGAATTCCGGCGCAGCGCACTCAATCGGCGTACTTACCGGAGAGCTCCAGCGCACAGACTTCCCCGCGGAGCACACGACAGCGGTGCTCGACTCCGTCGCCCAGATTCCCGCCTATCTTGCAGCGGCGGAGCTCGACGCAGCGGCGGCATACGCGTCGGCTGCGTCGGCGACGTCGTTGTTATAGGCGATGTTCGGATTGTACGCATCAACCGCGGCGATCCAGTTCTCCGGAATCGTCAAGTCGCCACCGACCGCGCAGAGCATAGTTGCCGTGCCCCACGCGGCGTCGTCGATCTGGTGCGGATCCGCGGTACCATCGCCCGTTGCATCTTTGCCGTAGTCCGACCAGGTCTGCGGCAGGAACTGGAGCGGCCCGACCGCCCGGTCCCACATGGGATCGCCGTCGAGCACTCCGCGGTCGGTGTCGGGGATCGCGTCGTACACGGTGCCGTCAAGCGCGGGGCCAACGATCTCGGGCACTGCCCGGCCGTTGGCCCCGAGCTTGGCACCGTTGATCGTGCCATGCGCGGATTCGACCAGTCCGATCGCAGCGATCGTGTTCCAACCGATGCCGCACCCCGGCGCCTCCTCCTCTCCGAGTAGCGCGGCTTGCGCGTACGCGGTGAGCGCTCGCTCGGGAATGCCCGTCGCCGTGGCTGTCGCCGCGATCCAAACCGGATCAGCGCGCGGAGCGGAATTCGCCGCCGCCGGTGCGACGCGTTCGGCTGGGGCATCGTCGACAGGCCGCGCGGCGGAGTCCTTCGCGCTGAGAGCTGCGGCGGCACCGCTCCCCGGTGGCTCGAAGACGCCCAGTGAGAGCGCAGCGCCGATGGCACCACATCCCAACCCGAGCACTCCGATCCCGATGATCGCTGCACGCCGCCACTTCACTGCTTCAGTATTCCATCCTGCGCGCGGTAGAGGAACGCTGCCATCGCCTCACGCGTCACCGAACTCTTGGGCAAATACTTCGGCTTCCCCGAAGCCTGCTCCACACCCGTCGACAACTTCGACGAGTACATCCACGCAATCTCCTTCGCGAATTTGTCACCAGATTTCACATCCACAAACGGCGACACCTTCGGAACACCAGACGTGGCACCCTGCAAGCGATACATGAACGCTGCCATCGCCTCACGCGTCACGGAACTCTTCGGCGCATACTTCGGCTTCCCTGAAGCCTGCGCGATTCCCGTGGACAGGCCCTGCTGATACATCCACGTGATCTCGTTATAGAACTTGTCACCCGGCTTCACATCAGCAAACGGTGACACCTTCGGGCCAACATACTTCGCACCCTCAGCGCGGTACAAGAACGCAGCCATCGCCTCACGCGTCATATTCTGCTTCGGCAAGTACTTCACCGTACCGTTGGACTGCTCCACACCCGTCGTCAACTTCGACGAGTACATCCACGCAATCTCCGTAAAGAACTTGTGCCCCTTCGGCACATCCGTAAACGGAACCACCACCGGCGGCTTCGGATCGGGAACGAGGGTCTCCGTGAAGCTCAGCGTGATCGGATGCGGGATCTTGGAGCTGTCCGTCGCCACGCTGCTCCGCGCGAAAAACAGGTTGATCGCCGGGTGCAGCAGGGACACGAACTCGTTGGGGAAGGAGTCAGCGTACTCGTGCGCCCACGTGCCCGGAGCCCCAGCCTGCCCGGCCCAGTTCAGCACGATCTCAGCGGAGACCGCCCCCGCAGAGTTCGGCTGCAGCTTCGCGCCGCTAAAGGTCGCGATGGCGACACGAGTCGGAGCAATGGGGAATTCCTGCGCCCCGAGCAGGTAGGTTCCGCTGAACTCGGCCGTGATATACCCATCTCCGCTTGCCCCAATGTGCACCCGTGGATCAGAGAAGTCCCAGCGGTTCGCACTCCCTGAAGTGAGGCGCACCGAACCCTCAAAGGAGATCACGCGGTTGCCCGCTTGGTCACGGGCGCCAGATCCACTCGTGAAAGTGAACGGACGGAAGAAATACGCCTGCTTCTCAGGGATCGTAGTCCCCACGCTCGCCTCGGGCAGCGTCACCGGCCCAGCGAGCACTTCACGCTCGAACCCCACTTCGAAGTTGCTGAACCAAATGTTCGCAATCGTCCACTCGAGGCGTGCGTCCCCGATCGTTGCGGCGGACGCCCCCGAGAGCGCAACATCAGGTACTGCTCGCGCGGTATCCACGACGCGGTATGCGCGAGCGGGACTCTGCGCCGCGGCGAACGCGTTCGGATCACTCGGACGGAACTGGGCCGTGACCTGCCGCAATCCAGCGGCGGGCCAGGCAGCGGTTTCCACCGTCGCTGTGACGCTCCCTCCGAGTCCCGTGACCGCGGCGACTCCGAGCGAGACCGCGCCATCGAAGAATTCGACCTCCCCGGTCAGCGGCGCCTCAGCAGGAACGGAGCCCTCTCCGCTGGCTCCTGCAGCACGTTCGGGAATCGCTGGGACCCAGGTGATCGTCGCAGTCACCGGAGCAGCCTGCCCCAGCAGGTACACCGTGCGCTCGCCCACCACGGGAGGAGCCACCTGGATCTTGGTCACCACGGCTTCCTCCTGCTGGCGCGCCGCAGACACCCCCTGTCCGGCACCAACGTCGGGGAGCTGCGCGGATGCGACCCCCGGCGTCCCAACGAGGGCGCACGCGACGACGGCCCCCGTGAGGATCCTGAGCGTCCTCATGCCTGGTACTCCTCAAAGCGCGCTTCGAGATCTGCGCCCGCAGCGTTGTTGAGATCGTAGGCGAGTTGCACTTCCTCGGCGATGCTGTTCCTGTCTGCCTCGCTGAATGGGAACTCATCGAGCAGTGCACGATAGGTGTCTTTGAACGCGCGCGGATCCGGGATCTCATCAAACACGTAGAACCGCACCCCGTCGTCGCCCTCGATGCTGTAGCTGTCGCGGAACATCTTCACGATCATCAAGCCGCCCGAGAGGTCTGCGAGGTACCGAGTGTAGTGGTGCGCGACAAAGTGCGGCAGCGAGCTCGCGGCGACCTCGGTGAGCCGCTCGACATAGCTCGTGATCCCCGGCGTCGCATAGCGTGTGCGCGTCACCGTTTCCCACTCGGGCCCAATCCAGTGCGCCAGGTCCGCGCGCAACGCGGGGAGCCTCCGCAACTCGGGCATCGCAAATGCGAAGTCCTGCCCGTATTGCTCAAGCTGTGTGCTTGTCGCGGCCTCGAGCGCCTCGTACATGAGGAAGTGCTGAGCTGCTTGCGCGGCGATCCCTTCTCTGTTGAGTCCACCGCGCAGATAGGCGGTGGCGTAGCGCGGTTCAGCGCTGCCCTCGTCTCCGCCGCGGTGGCCGCGGTTCGAGACTCGACGAAGCATCGCCGAGAGGGGTTCGGTTGTGGTCTGCGGCGCGCTCATGTCGCGGTATCTCCTCGATCTGATTCAGGCTGAAGTGTGCGGGGTGGTGAGGTGCAGTCGCTCCCCACCACCCCCAACTGCGCGTTGAGTTAACTCTTCATGCGGTAGAGGAACGCTGCCATCGCCTCACGCGTCACCGAACTCTTCGGCAAATACTTCGGCTTCCCCGAAGCCTGCTCCACACCCGTCGACAACTTCGACGAGTACATCCACGCAATCTCCTTCGCGAATTTGTCACCAGATTTCACATCCACAAACGGCGACACCTTCGGAACACCAGACGTGGCACCCTGCAAGCGATACATGAACGCTGCCATCGCCTCACGCGTCACGGAACTCTTCGGCGCATACTTCGGCTTCCCTGAAGCCTGCGCGATTCCCGTGGACAGGCCCTGCTGATACATCCACGTGATCTCGTTATAGAACTTGTCACCCGGCTTCACATCAGCAAACGGTGACACCTTCGGGCCAACATACTTCGCACCCTCAGCGCGGTACAAGAACGCAGCCATCGCCTCACGCGTCATATTCTGCTTCGGCAAGTACTTCACCGTACCGTTGGACTGCTCCACACCCGTCGTCAACTTCGACGAGTACATCCACGCAATCTCCGTAAAGAACTTGTGCCCCTTCGGCACATCCGTAAACGGAACCACCACCGGCGGCGCCGCAGCGAAAGCCACATCGACAGCGGACTCATTGATCGCCTGCCGTACTCCACCAGCGCCAATTGCGAAGACCGCGAGACGGTAGTCACCGGTCGGCTTCTTCGCCATCACGGCGTCGTAGGTGACCCCGGGGAACGTGAAGCTGAAGCTCGCCCGATCGTTCGCATCGCGCGTCCACCGCACGTAGTCTGCCCCGCTCGCTTCGGTCTCCTGCACCCAGCGGGTCGCGACTGCCACGCGCGTGCCCGACGCCGCGTTCTCTGAGGGCTTCCAGCCACTGTTGGCGATCCAACCGAGTGAAACGTAGAGGCCTGCCGCCTGCGGCGTTCCCCACATCGTCTGGGCCGAGGCGTCAAAATCAGTTCCCGATACTGTCACGTCGGCGCCCGTACGGGCGAGCCCGGTCGCGGGTTGCACTGACAGCTTCGGAGCCGCAATGGTCGTCGCGGCGAAGGTGAGGCTGATCGGCTGCGCTGGCTTCGTCAGGTTCGATCCGGTGGTTCCGGTCTGCAGCAGGAACGAGCGCACGCCCGCATGGACGTGGCGCAAGAACTCGTTGGTGAACGTAGCGCCGGTATAGCCGGCATTCCAGGTGCCAGCGGCAACCTGCCCTTCGAACAGCGGGGTGGCTGTGAATGCGGTGGTGGCACCGTCACCCGTTGCGGTCCCCCCGGTGAAGGTCGATACGACGATCCGCCCGGGCGTGAATACCTCGTCGGTCTCCTCAATAACGCTGCCGAGGTACTCGATCTTCGTCTCAGCCGTGATGTAGCCATCGCCCGCCGCGTTCGTGTGCACGGCGGGGTTCGTGAACGTCCAGCGCGGGATCGAGCCCGAGGTGAGCTGGACCTCGCCGGTGAAGTTCACGACGCGATTGCCCTGTGCATCCTCGAACCCGGTGCCGGCAGAGAACACGAAGTTCTGGTTCGCACGGTCGTTCACAGTGGCGCCCTCGGGCAGCGGGGCAAGCGCGACGTTGTCGCCGCTCACCACCGTCTTCGCCGGCCCGCTTCCGAAGCTCACCCAGTTCGCAACTGACCAGTTGAATGTCGCATCCGCAATGCTCTGGGTCTTTGTGCCGAGGGCGATCGCGGACACGGCCGGAGTGAGATCAACGATACGGAATGTCCGCTCCCCTGACTCGGAGCGTTCATACACCGCAGCATCTGCCGGGGTGAACACGCTCTTCACCTGGTGGGCGCCGCCAGTGAAGGCCTGAGTCGTCAGCGTTGCCGCACCCTCAGCGACCGGAGCTGAGCCAACGGCCGTGCCGTCAACGAAGAACTCGACGGTACCGGCTGCTTCAGCGGGGGCCACCGTCGCGTTCAGCGCAACGTCCTTACCCGCGAAGTCCGTCGGGTAGCTCTCGCTCACCTGGGTCGCAAGGGTCGTCGTCGTTGCGGTGGCCGGATCGTTCACCGTGAGCTGCGCGGGAGCAGAGGTGACGCTGCCAGCGTCGTTCGTCACGATCACGCGCACCTGGGTGCCGGTGGCAGCCGAAGCCACCTGCGGAAGAGTGAGCGAAGCTTCGGTCGCGCCCGCAACGTTCGCGAATTCAGCGGTTTCGCTCGCACGCGACTGCCACTGGTAGCTCGGCGCGGGGTTTCCCGTTGCGGTGACAGTGAACGTCGCGTCACCACCAGCAGTGACAACTTGGTCGCTCGGCTGCGCGGTGATGGCTGCGGCCTGGGCGAACGTGACCGGGGTGAAGACTTCGACGCCGCCCTGAACCGAACCGTGCGCGCCGATCGTAATCACGCCGCACTGCTGCACGAGGCAGTCGATCTGCTTTCCGGCCTGAGACGTGAATTGTGCACCGGGGATCACGATCTGCCCAGACCAGTTGCCGCTGGCGTCCATGAACGGGACGCCTGGCTCGGTCTCGTTGCCCGGGTAGTTCACCATGGTCTGGTTCGTCCCCGCGCCAGGAGCGTAATCGTAGTTCTGGCCGCTCACCCCCTGTTTCGAGGGGCCCCAGCTGCCGGGATCAGCATCACTCTTCGGAGTCACGACGCCGAACAGCACGTAGGCGCCACCGAAGTTCGAGTTCCAGGCGTTCTTTGTCGCGTACCCGGTGCCGGTGAGGTCAAGTGTGCTCGGACCGTCGCCTGCGAGTTCGAAGCCTGGCGTGACAGAGAGACTCGGTGAGAAGTCAGCGGAGTTTGTGCCGGTACCGACGCTCTCCCCGTTCGGGGCCGCGAACGCCGGGGTCGTGACAAGCCCGGAGAAGGCGAGCGCTGCGGTGGTGCCGATCGCTGCAGCGATCGTCAGGCTCCTCCTCGGACCGTTTGTTGCGCTGGTTCTCAGCGCCGTGCGTGATACTTTCATGATTCCCTTTCTTGCGTTTGGGATGGCGCGCAAGCGCCGGGTGTGGTGGATCGGATGCGTGGCTGCGCATCCGATCCACTTTTTTGTGGATGGGTCTGTGCTCAGGCGCCCGGGGCGACCGAGTGCGAACGACGCGCACGAATCGTCGCAAAGGTAAATACGCTTGCGCTCAGCAGCAGCACGCCCCAGAGGACGAGCCCACGCATCGCCTCCTCACCTGTCTTGGCGAGTGGACCAGTTGCCCCCGCCGCCGGAGCGCCTGCGCCGGTCGCGAGGGGCGTGGCGCCGCCTGTCGGCTGCAGATTCGGGTTCGCCACTGGGCCGGTCGTGCCGCCCGTTGGCGGGGTCTTGGTGCCCGTATCCTTTGCGTCACCCGTGAAGTACACAGGGGTAAATGCTTCACCGCCAGCAAGCGCGTTGCCGTGAGCCCCGATGGTGATGATCCCGCAGGTCATTTCGTAGCAGTCGATCTGTTTGCCCTGCGCACTCACGAAGCGCGAAGCCTCGATCGGCATTTCGAGCGTCCAGTTCCCCTTGGAATCCATCGTCGGCATGCCCTCACCGGTGGTGTTCCCTGGGAAGTTGATCATCTTCTGGAACGTTCCGGCCGGGATCCCGTCGTTCGCATACGTGTATGTCGCACCGCTGGAGCCTCCGGCCGACGGAGCCCACTTCGCATTGCTCTGGTCGACCCAGCCGAACAAGACATACACGCCGCCGAAGGTGGCGCCGTCACGTGAAGTCGGATACCCGGTACCCGTCACGGTCACCGTCTGCTTCGTGTCGCCAAGGCACTTCGCCGGTGAAACTTCGAGCACAGCACCAGCTGCGTTCTTCGTGCTGGAGGAGCCGTTCGGGGTGCAGTCCTTTTCTCCGGTCGGAGGCACGACGACCGGAGGGGTGACCACGGGCGGCTTCACCACCGGGGGCTTTACGACGGGCGGGGTGCCACCGTCGCCATCTCGGTCTGGCCAGGTTGAGCTGTCCTGGCCGTCGAAGAACACCGGGGCATACGCCTCGTTGACGGCCTTGATCGCACCGTGCGCGCCGAAGGAGAACATGCCGCAGTTGTTGACAACGCAGTCGATCTCGCCGCCGAAGAAGCTTGGAACGTTCTTGCCGGGCACTTCCAACTGCAGCGTCCAGGTGCCGTTCGCGTCGATCACCCCGTCGGCCACCGCCGCGTCCTCGGCGTAGTGGCTCATCACGAGCCGGGTGGAGCCGTACGTGAAATCGGCGAGGCCGAGCGGGCCGCTCGATCCGCCAGCGCTGCGGCGCCACTTTTCCGGCTTTGACTGGTCCGTCATCGTGCCGAGTCCGACGTAGATATTCGAGGGCGCCTGCGCGGTGCCCGGATCGAACCCGGTTCCGGTCACGGTCAGCGTCGTGGTGTCTTCCGCGTTCACGGCGTAGCCGGGGGTCACAGTGATCTTCGCTGTGGTGTCAGCGTACGCCGTGCCAGTGCTCGTGCCGTAGGGCCCGGTCGCAGGAGTTGTTTCTCCGAACTTCAGCGCGAGCTTGATCGGATCGGTGTAGTCATTCGGGGCGGCGTACGTCGGCCCACCGTAGGACGGCAGGTGCTCCTCAGCCACGGACTTCGAGAACTTCCCTCGCTCGGTCGTGAGGTTCAGCTGCCCGTCCGCGATCGCGAGCCCGCCGCTCGGCACCGCGAACGTGGAGATCACGAGGTCGTCGGTGCGCGTCTTGATGTTGTAACTCTCGATCAGGTCAACGGTGAGCGACGCCGTACTACCGGCAACCTCGAGCCGGAGATCGGTGAAGTGCAGCCAGGACTCGCCGAACCCGAGCATTTCGAACGTGCCACCGAAGCTCAGGCTCGCGGTGCCGGCCGCTGGATCGACGGTGCCTCCGGTCACAGGGAACGACGCGGCGGGATCACCCTTGGCGTATGTCGCTCCGTCGTAGGCGGCGACCGAGCCCTCGGTGTGCCCGTTCTGTTCGAGGTAGTTCCGGATCGAGGTGCGGACGCCCCACTCGAGCGTGCCGCTCGACGGAGTGCTCGCCGTCGTCATCGCGGTGAGACCCTCGCCAGCGGCCGGCGCGAGCGCGAGCGCTGTAGTTGCTCCGCCGAAGCCGAGGACGGGGGCGAGGATCACCGCGGCTGCGCTGAGCGCTGCCCAGCGGCGTCCCGCTCGCCGTTTCGTGTGCGCGTTCACAGCGCTCCTTCCTGTTGGCGTACGGCCGAGGCCGCCGCGTGTACCTGTGTCTGTTGGATGTCCTGTGTCATCGTGGCTTCGGCGGCAGTGGGGGCCTGTCCAGGGGACGGTGCCTGCTCCCCCGCGTTCGCGGTGCTGCCGGGTCCCGCCGCGCGGCGGCGGCGCAGGAGCGCCACGACTACCGCGGCAACGAGCACCACGCAGGCGAAGCCCAGCACCCCGAGCACGAGCGTGCTGCTTGAGATACCCGAGTCAGTCTGGGTCGCCTGCGCTGGCGTCGTGTCCTGCGCGTCGGCCGCGGTTCCTGCCGTCCCTGCCGCGACCTCTGTCGCTGCCGCATCGCCTGCCGCGCCCGGAACCGCGGCCGGCTGATCGGCTGTCCCGGCCCCCGCGCTCGCACCGGGGAGCTCGAGTGACGTTGCCGCATCAGGGGCGGCCTGGCTGAAGTCCTGCCCTGCGGTACCCGAGGCAAGGCCGCCATCAGCGGTCACGAAGCTGACCGGGGTAAACGACTCGTTGTTCGCGTTGACGTTGCCGTGTGCGCCAAAGGTGATAATTCCGCACTGTACTGACAGGCAGTCAATCGTGGCCCCCTCTGTCGCGCCGCCAGCGTGCGGATTGCCCGAGACAGAGGCAAAGGAGCTCCCGGGAATGGTCATCTGAGCGCTCCAGTTGCCGCTCTCATCGATCAGCGCGTTTGACGCGTCGGCTGAGCTGCCGCCCGCAAATCCGACGAGCAGCGTGGTGCCTCCCGTCGCCGCGTAGCCGAACGTCGAGCCGGACTTGCCGCCCTGGCTCGGCGCCCACGCGTTCGTCGTGGGATCCGAGACCACACCAAAGGTGACGTAGATGCCACCCGGCGCATTCGGCAGGTACTGGAACCCGGACCCGGACAGCGTGACCGTCGTGGCCCCGTCAGCGCTTGGGGCGGGCGAAACGTCAACGCGCCCGGCTGCGTGTGCCGGGGCAGGAGCACCGAGCACTCCGCCGAGTGCGAGCAGCCCAGCAACGGCAGCGGCAGCGGCGAGCGCGCCCACTCGGGAGCATCGGGCGAGCCACACGCGGTGTGACAATCGTTCACTCATCGGAAACCTCCTGATCGGTGTGCATGCGGGCCGCCCGAGCAACGGGCGGTTCATCTGCGAAGCGTGCTGGCACGACCAACGGCGATTGGTCGGTGTCTTCGAGCACCCGCACCGGATGCCGGTAGACGGTGCTCAGAAGCGCCGGGTCCATGACCTCGCGCGGTGTGCCGCAGATCTTGGGCAGACCGTCTTCGAGAAGCAGAATCCGATCCGCGTAGACCGCGGCCGCTGCGAGATCGTGGAGCACCACAATCACGGCGTTCCCCTGCCGCGCATAGCGCCGGGCCACCGCAAGCACCTGCTCCTGATAGTTGATGTCGAGCGCGGCGGTCGGCTCGTCGAGGAACAGCACTGGTGTGCGCTGGGCCATTGCCCGCGCCAGGGCGACACGCGCCCGCTCCCCGCCCGACAACGACGGGAACGCGCGCTCAGCGAAGCGCAGCGTATCGCTTCGGAGCAGCTCCTGCACGATGATCCGGTCATCGTCGGCAACTGAGGTGATCGCGCGCCACGGGGCCCGTCCCATTTTCACGACTTCGACAACGGAAAACGGGAAGCTGAGCGCGTTGCTCTGGCGCAGCACGGATCGGCGCAGCGCCAGATCGCGCTGCCGGTACCCGCTGAGCTCGCCGCCTGAGATCTCGATTGATCCCGAGTACGGGTAGTCTCCCGCGAGTGCGCCGAGCAGCGTTGATTTCCCCGCACCGTTCGGGCCGATAATCGCGACGATCTCGCCCGCGTGCACGTCAAGGTCGATGCCGGTGACGATCTGTTTGCCGCCGAGCACCACCGACACGTTCCGCGCTTGGAGCACCGGGTCCCCGATCTCAGCAGGAACAGGTGGTGTGGCTCGCCGCATCGCGCGCAGCTGTTCGATGAGTTTCATGCCCAGCCTCCGTTGCGCGACTTCCCGCTGCTCTTGATGAGGTAGAAGAAGAACGGGCCGCCCACGAGCGCCGTGATCATGCCCAGCGGAAGTTCGGCATAGGGCAGCGCGGTGCGCGCGAAGGTGTCTGCCACGACAAGCAGCAGCGCACCGCCGAGTGCGCTCGCCGGAACGAGCACGCGGTGACCGGGTCCCATAATCATGCGGATCACATGTGGCACTACGAGGCCGACGAAGCCGATGATCCCAGCGAACGCGACTGCCGCAGCGGTGAGCACCGCGACGATCAAGATTGAGGTGATCCGGAGTCGCTCAATGTTCAGGCCCAGGTGCCGAGCCGCGTCGTCGCCGAGACTGAGGAGATCCAGTCGGCCCGCGATAAGGAACGCGAGCACGAGGCCGACGAGCAGGAGTGGCAGCACGGTGAACACTGATTCCCAGAGCGCCCCCGCGAGGCTCCCCATCTGCCAGAACACGATCTGCTCTCGCTGGTTCGTCGTGGCCGAAAACGTCATGAGCGCGAGCGCGGCTCCCGCGAAGGCGTTGATGGCGACACCCACGAGAATCAGGGTGATGACCTCAGTGCGCCCGCGCGAACGGGAGATCGAATAGACCACGAGCGCGGTGATCACGCCGGTAACGAATGCGCCGATCGGGATCGCGAAGCTGCTGCCAGCGGCAAGCCCCGTGACGATCATGAGGCTCGCGCCGATCGCAGCACCGGAGGAGACGCCGACCACGCCGGGGTCCGCGAGCGGGTTTCCGAACACGCCCTGCATGATCGCGCCGGCCGCAGCGAGCGCCGCGCCCACCAGGATCGCGAGGGCGATACGGGGAACCGCACCTCCCAGAGCGCGGCATCCGTGTTCACGTGCGACGCGTCGGCGCCACAGGCGATCCCAGCGCGCCGGCAGAGCGCACCAATCACCTCGACAATCGGGATCTGCATCTGCCCGAGGGCCGCGGCGACGAGCGTTGCGACAACGAGACCGGCTCCGAGGAAGAAGAACAGTAGCGCGGTCCGCCGCGCACTGCTCCGAGGCAGCTGCGCGGGATCCGCTTCGTAGTCGAGGACATGGGGCAGCTCGATCCGCTCGCCGTCAACGGTGGGCAGTTCAAGCGCTCCGGTGTGGGGGGAGCCGGGGGCGGTCATGCTGGATCCACTTTCGAGAGATCGACGTGATAGATCGATTCAGCGAGCGCCGTGAGCACCTCGGGCGTGCGGGGCCCCCAGGTGAACATCTCGTAGTCGCTCATGTCGACGACGCGCTGACGCTCGCCGGCTAGCGTGAGTGGGAGGCCGGGAATCGTCATCAGGCCCTCGACCCCACCCACGGATTCAAGGCCGAGCGTGAGCATGAGATACAGATCCGGTTCGAGCCGCATCAGGCCCTCAGCTGTCAGCGCACCGCTCACCCAGTCCTCTTCGCCTGCCACATCGATGCCGCCGAGGGTCTCGATGATCACACCGGCGGCGCCGCGAGTTCCGTCAGGGTTGTTTCCGAACAGGTGGTACACGCCGGCACGTCCGCGCATGTACAGGAACACCATCCGTACTTTGTCTTCTTCGGCCTGCGGCACCACCGCCTTGATTCTGGCGAGTGTGTCGTCCAGGCGTCGTTCGAAATCCGCGACGTACTGAGCGCCGAGGTCCGGTACCCCCAGGGCCGTGGCGACGTCGCCGATGAGGCGGGGGATGCTCTCCATGTCGTCGGCTGGATTAAAGAAGATCACCGGGATTCCGGCATTGCGGATCTGCATCTGCACGTCATACGGGCCAACGCTGTAGTCGGTGAGCACGAGCGTCGGGTTCAGCTCGAGAATCGACTCCGCGTTCAACGTGTGGTTCGTCATCACGAGCGGCAGATCTTTCGCCGAGTCGAAGCCCGTGGTCAGGTCACGTCCGACCACGTTGGGGCCAAAACCCAGCCCAAACACAATCGAGGCGAGACTGCCGGTGCCATCGAGCGCGAGGATCCTGCTCGTGTCTGTGACCGTGACCGACACATCATCAAGTCCGGTGAACTCGACGGGAAGCTGCGGCTGCGGGTCCTCGGTGATTGCCTCGATGTCGCCAGAGGCGAGCACGGCGGTGTCGTGCCCGGTGATACTGCGCGGACTCTCCGCGGACACTTGCCCGGCGTCGGCAACGCTCGGGCCGTCCCCAACAATGAGTCCGCAGCCGCTGAGCGCGACGACAAGCACGGCCGCGACGAATACCCCCCAGGAACGGGGTGACGCGGTCCGCTCGAATCTGATTAATTTAGGCAAGACTTACTTTCATCTGATCTAATTGAGCTGACGTTGCTTAGACTAACCTAAACATCATCAGATGTTCCATTCCAAGTTTGTAACCGAGCCTCAGAGGACGCATGTCACCCCTGCCACGCCGCACCCCGAAGCACACCCATCGCCGCGCAGGGAAGCGCTCCGTGTGGGCACTCGCGCCTCTGCTGTGCGCGGCGCTGGCGCTGGGATTCACCACACCCGCCGTCGACTCGGGCGCGGTGATATCGGGGCCAGCAGCGCAGCGCACTGAGCCAGCCACCCTCAGCCCAGAACTCTCGGACTACCTCAGTGCGGCGCCCGCAACAGAGTTCCCCCGTGGTTTCGAAGCGGCGCTCAGCAACGCGCCTGCGCCTGAGGCTGACCCGGCACCGGCGCGGGCTGCTGCGCCAAACAGCGCGCCCGACGAAGCGTGGGTCGATGCGAAAACAGGGCGCATCGAGGTCATTGTGTACTTCACCGATCAGGGAGTCACCGCAGCGTCCCAGGGGGACCCTGCGCTTGCCGCCACCGCGCTGCAGCAGGACGCTGACGCACACTGGGACACGATTGATCGCCGCCTCTCCGCACTCACCGAGAGCGGGCGAATCGAAGTACTGAATCGATTCTGGGTCACCAGCGCGGTGCTCGTATCCGCTGAGGCGACGGATCGCACACTCGCCGATCTGGCCGCGTTGCCCGGCGCCATTGAAGTCACACCGAATTACACCGTTGAGCCGCTCGACGACACGATCGACGTGCTTCCCGAGGTCAGAGACACCCCAGACACGGGTGACGTCGGAGCAACCCCGAGCACTGCCGAGGCCACCGACGACCCCGTTGCCGCCGAGGCGGCCGACGCCTCCGCCGCCGCCGCAGATGCCGAGACGGCGGCCCTCGCGGCGGCCGAACCGGCACTCACCTACGGGCTCGAAAAGATCGGCGCCGATGACGCGTGGCGCGACTTCGGCGCCCGCGGCCAGGGCGTGCGCGTCGCCGTACTCGACACCGGCATCGACGCGAGCCACCCGGATATCGGCAGTCGTCTCGTCGGCCGCGGCACCGGCGACCCCAGTTACCCCGGCGGGTGGATCAACTTCGACCGCACTGGCAAGCCACTCGTGACGAAGCCGACCGATCCCGGCTCGCACGGCACACACGTCGCCGGCACTATCCTCGGCGGCTCGGCCTCCGGCACCAGCATTGGCGTCGCCCCGGACGCTGAGCTCATGGCGGCCAATGTGCTCAGCGGCGGCGGCAGCACCGCAAAGATCCTTGCCGCGCTCGAGTGGGTGATCTCCCCCACTGACGGCACCGGCGCTCCGGCCGGCAGGGCCGCCGACGTCATCAACATGTCGCTCGGTTCCGGAGGCTTCGAGCATCAACTCGCACGGGCGATCCGCAATGTGCGCGACGCTGGTATTTTCCCCGCCATCGCAATCGGCAACAAGGCTGGCACCACCTCGGCACCCGGGAACTACTTCGAAGCCGTCGCAGTCGGCATGACGAACGCCGAAGACCAGGTGGACCGCGATTCGAGCGGCGGCGTGATGACCTGGGGCAGCGCAATCACGAGCGAGTACGGCTGGCCGGAGAGCTTCGTGAAGCCAGACATCTCCGCACCTGGCGTCCGCGTGCTGTCGGCCATGCCCGGCGGAAAGTATGGCGAGGCCACCGGGACGTCGATGGCGACTCCGCACGTCGCAGGCGCCGTTGCGCTGCTGCGCTCAGCACAGGCCGGCCTCAGCGTGACCGAGATTGAGGACGCGCTCGAACGCACTGCCTGGCACCCCAATCCTGAGTCTGGCCCTGACATTGGCTATGGTCACGGCCGCATCGACGTGCACGCCGCGATCAGCGCCGTACTCGGCGAATCAGGGGTGAAGGGCCAGGTTGTCAACGCCGGCAGCGGAGCCCCAGTTTCAGGCGCGACGGTGAGCTTCGCCGAACGCGGTGAGACCTGGACCACAGATGTACAGGGGCGCTTCACCGCCCGCCTCGCGCCTGGCAGCTATTCACTCACCGTGCAGCGCTTCGGCTACGAGACCGCTCAGACCGCCGCGGTAACTGTCACTGCGAACGGCTTCACCGAGCTTTCGATTCCGGTCACCCAGATCACCGTTGGATCACTCACCGGCACGGTGCTGGACCATCGCACCTCAGCACCGATCGCGGGCGCCACAGTGTCCCTCGTCGGGACCGAGTTGACCGCCACCACTGACGCGCAGGGCGCCTATCGATTTGATGCCTTGCCGATCGGCGCCTACCAGGTGCGCGCGGTGGCGGATGACAAGGCTGCTGCCATGTCCGCGGCCGCTCCTGTCAAGGCTGCGCTCACGACCACGGTGAAGTTCCGCCTCGCAGACCTCAGCAGCGTGCTCGTCCTCGGCGATGCCACCGGGCGGACAGCCGCCCTGCTCGCCGACAACGGATTTGCCGTCGAAGCGCGCCCCGCGCTGCCCGCGAATCTTGCAGAGCTCGGGGCCTACGACGCGGTGCTGTGGGATGCACCAACGGGTGATGCCTCGCGCGCACGAATCCAGGAAGCCATCGCTGAGACCGACGCTTCTGGCACCGGGATCCTCTGGCTGGATCTCGGGGTCAGCGAGCACAGCGGCCTCGCCGCACTCTCGCGTGCGCTCGGCGACCCGGCGGATCGCTCGGCCACCGACGATCGCAGCGCCTCCGCGGTCGGATACCGCATCACCGCGGAGCATGAGATTCTCGCAGGCGGCCTGCTGAGCCCGGACGCGCTGCAGCCGGGCTCGATCGTGGTGCAGAACTCCGCGACTGCCGGGCCAAAATTTGCAGCGTGGTTCGGCGCACTCACCGGCTCGACACCCACGGTCATCGCCGAGACCGTCGTGCAGCACACCGACACGACGGTGCAGCCGAACGCGGTGAGCACGACCGCGCAGGGTTCCGGCCTCGCAGTGGATCAGCGGGCGAAGAACCGCCACGCCTATCTTGCGCTGCACGGCAGCTCACCGGCGGTGGACGCCCGCAATTGGTCCCCAGCGTCGGCGCAGTTGCTCCTCAATACCGTGAAGTGGGCCGCACCCGTCGCGCTTCAGGCGCCAGAGCCAGAGATCTGGGTTGGTACGCCACCCGTCATCACGCCACCAGTGGTTGTCCCTCCGATCGTGAACCCTCCCGTGGTAACTCCTCCGAAGCCAGGCACCACGAACGGCACACGCGGTCCGGGCGAGAACGGCCCCGTCACAGTTCCCGCGAACGCGGCTCCGGCAGGAGCCCCGGCTGGAGGAGTTGCCTCGAGCAACGCAGGCGGCTCCACTCGTGCACCGGCAAGCCAAGCGGCGCCGAAGCCGGACAAGAAGCCGGCTGCCCCGGTACAGAGCGCGCGCGACCTCACCGCGGACAATGCCGGCGGCATCACCTCACGCATCACAGACGGCATCGCGTACATCACGATCCCCAAGGCACAGGCAGGCGATTGGTTCTTCCTCCATGTCTACCCGAACGGCACGCCGGTCGACTGGATCAGGGTCAACGATGAGGGCGAGCTCCGCATCGACATCTCGAAGCTCACACGCGGCAGCTATCAGTTCGCCTTCACGTCCAGCGAGAGCACGCTTGCCGGGTGGGTCGAGATCGTGATTTCAGGTACTGCACAGGGTGTCGCCGCACCGGGGCTCGTCGACGAGCCGACACAGCTGAGCGCGATGACTCCTGCACCAGGAGGCGGGCTCACACTCAGCGCCGGTGAGCAGCTGATGCTGCTCGGCTCAGCACTGCTGATTCTGGCCGCAGCAGGGCTTGTGCTGTTCGGCCCGCGGAAGCGCCAGACCCCCGCCGCAGTCGCGGCGGTGTAGCCGCCTCAACTGCACCGGTACCGGCCGAGAGTGCGGCGTGTGTGGTTGAACGATCGTTTCGACCACACACGCCACACTCGGCCCGATGCGTGGCTGGAATGCGGGTATTAGGCTGCGACCGCGATGCGCTCGGAGCTCATCGCCGCATCCACCAGGATGGGAAGGTGATCCGAGAGACCACGGCCCAGCGTTGACACACACTGGATATCGAGCCCCATGGACGTCGCAAAATCGAAGTGGCCGCGGAACATCTTGTATCGCGTGTAGGTGCGCTTATCGCTCAGGCTGAGCTCGTAGCCATGATCGCGCATCTCGGTATCGAGCCTGCCCTTGAACACGGGGTAGTTGTAGTCGCCGACCATGAGCGCGGGCAGCCCCGGCCCAAGCTGGCGCAGCTCAGCGAGCGCTGCGTGAATCTGATGACGGCGCAGCGAGTTCAGCGCGGTGAGAGGCGCTGCGTGAAACGATGCGACAACGAGGTCGCGGCTGGTCTCCCGATCATGCAGGCGCGCACCCAGCAGTCGCTCGTGTGCCGGAGCGAGCAACCGGTCGTGCAGCGACTTCTTCAGCTGGAACGTTTGTGCTGAGCGGGTCACGAAGCGATCGGCGCGCACGTACATTGCGAGTCCGAGCCGATTGCGTTCAGTGGCGTGTACCAGCTGCAGCGCTCCCAGCTCAGCGGGAAGCGCGACCGACTCGGCTTCCTGCAGGCAGAGTACATCGACCTCGTGGTCTGCGGCGAGCGCAGCGATCTCAGTGACCGCGCGGTTTTTCCGCAGATTGTAGCTGATGACCTTCATACCCTGCCTTTCCCCGGGGATATCCCCGGGCCAGTCCAACAGGCCCAACCCTACGCGCGTAAAGCTGAGTGTGGGCAGCGCATCACCCGGGTGCCTTCACAGCTCTCTGGGGCAGGCACCACCGCGCGCCTCAATCGAAGCGGAGCCCGGAGGCCACATCGCCGAGCGCCGCTCGCACTGCCGCAAGCGCCGGGTGGCCTCCGCTCGAGGCGCGGGCCGCCGTGAACACGGTGCGGTGCGGGTCCCCCGACAGCGCGAGCAGGCGCACCCGCCCGCGTGTGCGCACGAGGCCCGGTAGGAGGGCGACTGCGTTGCCTGATTCGATGAGTCTGAGGTGCGCCTGGAGATCAGCGGTCTCATACCGCACGTCTGGCTCGAAGCCGGCACTCCGGCAGATTTCCTCCGACCAGTGCCGTGTCGCTGCTCCGTGTGGCTCCATCACCCATGGCAACTCGGCAAGCTGCGCAAGCTCAGTGACACGGTCAAAGCGCGAGTCCCCCGCCCCATAGGGCGGCAACCCGAGCCTGATCGGATCCCGTGTGAGCGCCTCCCGGTCGAGCCCCTGGAAGTGCGGGGCGGCGTGCCCGGGGTAGTGCTCTGCGACCACCAGGTCAAAGCCCCGCGCCCAGGTTTCCCTGAGCGCGGCACCGGGCTCGACCTGCACGACCTCCACTCGCAGCGCAGGGTGTCGGTCGCGGAGCGCGCGGAGCGCTTCTGGCATGAATGCGAGCATCGCGGTTTGGAACGCCGCGATTCGCACCGTGCCCGTCACTTCGGCGCGCGCTCGATGCAGAGCCGCCTCCGCACGCTCGAGACCCGCGAGCAGCGATTCCGCTTCAGCGGCGAGTGCCTCACCTGCAGCGGTGATCTCGAGCGTGCGTCCGCTCTTGCGCAGCAACTCAACCCCAGCCTCACGCTCAAGCAGCGCGAGCTGTTGCGAAACGGCTGACGGGCTGTAGTTCAGCGCGGCAGCGACCGCAGCCACCGTGCCGCGGGCCCGCAACTCCCACAGCAACCGCAGCCGTTTCATTTCAAGCATCAGCTGTTCTCCCTGCTTCGGTGCGCGACACTGCCGAGGACAGGTTACAACAGTTTTACTTCACGATATTCACTGAAAACGATCACTGTACTTCATCCTGATCTGGGTCCACACTGGCACTATCACCGGTCGCCCGCGACCCATTCCGAGAAAGGTCGCCCGTGACCGCGCAGCCAACAACCCGCCCCCAGGATCTCGCCGATCAGGCCGTCGCCCTTGTCGAGCGCTGGATCGCCGAGGCCGCGGAGATTCCCGCCGACGCTGCGGCCGAGCGCCTCGCCGGTGTGCTGCGGGATCCCCGTGGACTCGACTTCACCGTGGGTTTTGTCGACGGCGTGGTGCGGCCGGAGGACCTCTCCGCCGCCGCGAAGCAGTTGCGGGCGCTCACCCCGCTCACCCCACAGTTTCTCCCTGCCGCACTGCGCGGTGCGATCAGTGTCGGCGGCGCGATGGCGCCGGCGCTTCCGGCTCTCGTGGTGCCCCTCGCCCGCCGCGTGCTCAGGCAGATGGTCAGCCACCTCATCATCGATGCGAGCGAGGCCAAGCTCGGCCCGGCCATCGCCAAGATCACGCGTGACGATGTGCGGCTCAACATCAACCTCCTGGGAGAGGCAATCCTCGGCGAGCAGGAGGCGGCCAGACGGCTTGCAGGAACCCATCAGCTCCTGCAGCGCCCGGACGTCGACTACGTATCGATCAAGGTGTCCTCCACTGTTGCGCCACACAACCACTGGGCATTTGACGAGGCAGTAGCCCGTATCGAAGATCATCTTCTCCCGCTGTTCGCCCGCGCGGCCGCAGCGAGTCCGCACAAGTTCATCAACCTCGATATGGAGGAGTACAAAGACCTCGATCTCACGCTCGCCGTGTTCACGAGCATCCTCGACCGTCCGGAGTTCGCGCAATTGGAAGCAGGCATCGTGCTTCAGGCGTATCTCCCTGATGCGTTGCGCGCCATGATCCGCCTCCAGCACTGGTCAGCCACGCGCGTCGCCCATGGCGGCGCCCCCATCAAAGTGCGCGTGGTCAAGGGGGCCAACCTCCCGATGGAATTGGTGGATGCCGCCCTGCACGGGTGGCCCGCCGCAACGTGGGGCAGTAAGCAGGAGACGGACACCAGCTACAAGGCCGTGCTCGATTACGCACTGCACCCCGAGCGCGTCCGCAACGTGCGCGTCGGAGTGGCCGGGCACAATCTCTTTGACGTCGCGCTCGCGTGGCTTCTCGCGCAGGCCCGCGGCGCCGAGTCAGGAATTGAGTTCGAGATGTTGCTCGGCATGGCCACCGGTCAGGCGGAGGCGGTGAAGCGCGAAGTTGGCTCACTACTCCTGTACACCCCGGTGGTGCACCCGCGCGAGTTCGACGTCGCCATCGCGTACCTGATCCGGCGGCTCGAAGAGGGAGCAAGCCAGGAGAACTTCATGTCGGCGGTGTTCGAGCTCGACGAAAATCGCCCGCTGTTCGAGCGTGAACGCGACCGTTTCCTCGCTTCGCTCGAAGCGCTCGACGAGATGACAGGCGGTGCACCCGCGGACAGCGCCAGCGAGGAGCGCACCGCGCCCCTCCCACACCGCAGGCAGGATCGGCGCCGCTCTGACGCCGCCGGAATTGACGACCGCGTGGCTGAGCGGATCGCGGCCGGCCGCCGCGGCGAATTCACCAATGTCCCCGATACGGATCCGGATCTCCCTGGAAACCGCCTCTGGGGCCTCGAAATCGCGGATCGCATGGTCGCCTCGCAGCTCGGGGCTGAAACTGTTGCCGCCGCAACGGTGCCGAATCAGACCGCGCTCAATACCGTGATCACACGCGGAGTCACGGCAGCCACCGCGTGGCAAGCCCTCGGCGCCGAGAAGCGCGCCGAGATCCTCTACCGCGCTGGAGAACTGCTCGAGGCGAAGCGTGCCGCGCTGCTTGAGGTGATGGGATCCGAGTGCGGAAAGACGCTCGATCAGGGCGATCCGGAGGTTTCCGAGGCCATCGATTTCGCGAATTACTACGCCATGCTGGGCCAGTTGCTCGAGCAGGTCGACGGAGCGGTGCCTCAGCCAGTCGCGCTGACCGCGGTTATCCCCCCGTGGAACTTCCCTGTGGCGATCCCCGCTGGCGGAACGCTCGCGGCGCTCGCGGCTGGCTCGGCTGTCATTCTCAAGCCGGCACAGAGCGCCGCACGTTCAGGTGCCGTGCTCGTTGAGGCGCTCTGGGAGGCAGGGGTCCCCCGAGACGTGCTGCAACTCGTGCAGTTCCGCGACCGAGGTCTCGGCTCGGCTCTCGTCGCAGACTCCCGCGTCGATCGACTCATCCTCACCGGCGCGTACGAAACCGCCGCCCGGTTCCGCGAGCTGCGCGCTGACCTGCCGCTGCTCGCCGAAACGAGCGGCAAAAACGCGATCATCGTCACACCGAACGCGGATCTCGATCTCGCGGCCCGAGACGTCGCCCAATCGGCGTTCGGGCACGCCGGGCAGAAGTGCTCGGCCGCATCTCTCGTGATCCTGGTCGGCTCTGTGGCCCAGTCCGCCCGGTTCAGGGCGCAGCTGCTGGATGCCGTGAGTTCGCTCCGCGTGGGCACCCCGGACCAGCTCACCACGCAGATGGGTCCGATCATTGCAGCTCCGAGCGGCAAGCTGCTGCGCGGCCTCACGACGCTCGGCGCAGGCGAGCGGTGGCTGATTCCCCCTGAGCCGATCTCGAGCACACACCCACTTGCCGTTGACTCCGACGGCACGACGAAGCTCTGGCGTCCCGGAGTCCGCGCTGGCGTGCGGCGCGGCTCCGAATATCACCTCACCGAATACTTCGGGCCGATCCTCGGCATCATGACAGCCGAGACACTCGACGAAGCCATCGACATGGTGAATGAGGTTGACTACGGTCTCACAAGCGGGCTCCACTCACTGGATTCCGACGAGCTCGCCACGTGGCTGCGGCGGATCGAGGCTGGCAACCTCTACGTCAACCGTGGAATCACCGGCGCGATCGTGCGCCGACAGTCCTTCGGCGGGTGGAAGAAGTCGGCGATCGGTGCCGGCACGAAGGCCGGAGGGCCAAGCTACCTTCACGGGCTTGTCAATTGGGCGGATGCCCCGGTCATGCAGTCGCTCCGCGCGCCACTCCCCAGTGTTGCGCCCCTGCTCACGGCCGCTCAGCAATCCGGTCTCACTGGCGCGGATTTGGCCTGGCTTCGCGCGGCACTCGGCAGTGACGCCGCCGCATGGGAGGACGAATTCGGGATCGCGCGCGATGCGTCCCAGCTCGGTGTCGAACGCAATGTGCTGCGCTACTTCCCAGTCGCGGCGACACTGCGGATCGCGGAAGACGCGCCGTTACACGAGGCCGTCCGTGCGATCGCGGCCGCGGTGGGTGCCGGGGCTCATCCCGTGGTCAGCACAGCACAGCGGTTTCCAGAAGCGCTGCTGGCGGCGCTCGGCAGCGCTGGTGTCTCCGTGCACGTCGAGAGCGCCGCAGCGTGGGCGAGGCGGGTGGCCGAGCTCGCAGCACAGGACGGCCCCGCAGCGAGCGCCAGGATCCGCCTCGTGGCGGGCGCTTCGCGCGCGTCTGAGGCCGCAGCGGTCTCAGTTGCGACGGGCGGGAAACCCGATGTCGCGGTCTACGCAGGTCCTGTCGTAGCGGCGGGCCGCGTCGAACTGCTGCCGCATCTGCGGGAACAGGCCGTCTCGATCACCGCGCACCGATTCGGCACGCCCACTCATCTCTCGGATGGGCTGCTGTGAGGCACATGAGCGCGCGCCGGTGCATCGTGCGCTCCCACGCCAGCTAGAGCCGGCGCAGGCGCACCTCCAGAGTGCCAAGCACCATCCGCTCTGGAGCGATGAACTCTTCTCCCGACGGCAGCGGCGTCACATTCCCCGCACCATCGAGCACAGCGATGCCGTTCGTGGAGCCGAGATCCTCGATCGTCCACCCCTCGCCATCGCGGCGCAGCCTCGCGTGAGACTTGGAGAGCGTACGGGTTGGATCGCCCACC
This sequence comes from Leucobacter luti, assembly GCF_019464495.1. Taxonomy (NCBI): domain Bacteria; kingdom Bacillati; phylum Actinomycetota; class Actinomycetes; order Micrococcales; family Microbacteriaceae; genus Leucobacter; species Leucobacter luti. Next base: position 1,457,403 of record NZ_CP080492.1, read on the forward strand.
ACGAGAACTGTGGAGCCGTCGAGCGGCGTCGGTTTGCGGCCCACGACGACGTCATCGCCCACGAGCTCAATGGTGTCCCCATCGGGCAGCTCGAGTCCCCACCGCGCGCGCTTCGGAACCACGACGGTGTGATCGCTGATCTCGTCGTCATCTCGGAGCACTCCGCCCGCATCCGACGCGGGCGCAGAGGCCGCGACTGCGGCTGCGGGTGCCGGTGCGGGTGTGGGTACCGCAGGTGTCTCGAGCAGCACAGGCGTCTGCGCGACAGGGTCCATGAAGATCGACGCGACCGGCTCGGCCGACTGCGCAGGCTCGAGCGTGTGCTCTGCCTCAGGGGCAGCGCCTCCCGGGAGGTGCTCAGTCACTGGCGGGACTGGTGGCGTCGCGGCAACAGGCTGGGGAGATGCCACGGAGTCTGCAAGCGCAGGCGCTGACGAGAGATGAGGCTCAGACTCGATCACCGGTGCCTGGGTCTGCTCGGCAGTGCTCGGCTGCGGCGCGACCGCTGCGAGCGGCTCAGGCAGCGAGAGCGGCACCGCAGACACGGGAGGCGCAACGTCGGCATCCCCAGGCCAGGCGAAGGGCTCAGGAGTCTGGTGAATCCCGAGTGGCGCAGCAGGACGCGCCTCGAACTGCTCAGCGGCAAGTCGCTCGTAATTCCCCTCGGTGGTGCTACTGAAACCCCAATCATTCATCGCGTGCGGGTCGCGTGCCACCGGTTCCTGCGGCGTTTCGGGTGTCGCGCGCATCGCTCCCGGAGGCACCGGAGGGAGCCCGTGACCGGCCTCAACGTGCGGTTCAGATGACGGGAGTTCCTGCGGGGCCCACGCCTCGGCTGGCGGTTGCACGGCCTGAGGTGTGGGCTCGGCCCAGGTGTGGGGGCGGCGTGCTGCTGCGGGGGCACGGGGGCTGGCCAGGATTGCGCGACAGGCTGCGCCGCATCGGGCCAGGATGGAGCTGCAGCCGGAGCCGGCTGGGGCCAGGCAGCCGACTGTGGCGCGGGTGCCTGCTGGGCCGGTGACTGCTGGGCCGGCCACGAGGTGCGCCCTGCGCCGGCTGCGGGTTCCACCCTGCGCCGGCGGAGTGGGGGGTGCAGCAAGCGGCGGGAACGCAACCTCTCCCGTGTAGACGCTTGCCCCAGCGTAGGCGCCATCTGAGATGTGGCTGGCGAGGAGCATCGCCCAGATCGGTGGCAAGAACACGCCAAGAATCGTGTATGACGCGGTCTTCCCAAACTCAGTGTTGAGTCGGTGGATCGCCATGATCCTGAACACGAGTGTCACGATGCCAAGGCCGGGGACGAGCGCGAGCAGCACCGTCCACCCGGGCAACCCCGCACGGCGGATCAGCTGCCACTCGTTCCAGATGGGAATCCAACCGTGCGCCGCCGGCAGGCCGAGGTAGGGGAACAGCTTCGAGAGCGCCCACAAGTACCACACGTAGAAGACGAGAGCGACGAGCCCCCACACTCCAAGGACCGGTCCGAGTAGGGCGAGTCCGCCAGCACCGAGATCGTTGTCCATCAGTACGTCACCATTCCATTCATTGGGATGCCGAGATCGTCGCACGCAGCAGAATGCGGCGAAACACGGCACACCGTGTCTCCCAGCATCCTACGTTGCGCGGCCGTGTTGCGGCCGCTCATATCCACGACAACGCCAATTGCGTGAGTCCCCAGAGGGCCCCGGTCACACACAGCACGGTTGCGGTCCCGCCCCAGACGGCGACGCGACGGAAGTTCCGATTCTGTTTTGCCAGCGATGGCTGCGCTGCCCGCTCTGCGTTGGACGGCCCCGAGGGCACCCCTGATGCCGACGGCGGCGCGGCTGGAACACTGGCCGGTGCCACCGGCGGCCGCGGCCCGTACACCACAGGGAATTCCGGCCTGGCGCCGCCGCGCGGAGCCGCCGTACCTGGACTGGGGGCAGCGGGAACGCGCTTCGTATTGTCGAGCGGCGATTTGAACATCAGCGCTGACAGTTCGCTCGCCGAGCGCGGGTCAGCGGGTTCGGGCAGCGGTGGTGCGGGGACCCCGCGCTCACGGCTCCCGGGCACGGCGGGGTGCACTGCGGGGTCTGACCCTTGCACCGGCTCGCGGCCCTGCCCCTGCGCATCTTCGTGACTCATGCTCACCTCGATTCCGTCTCTGCGCGCTGCCTCTGGCCTGCTCTGGCCAGTCTCACGATTCCAAAGGAAGCGAGCGAGTACCTGGCCGCGAGGCGTGCCCACCGTGAGCGCCCGGCGCGGAGCCCCGCGAGTTCAGCGTCAACGCTGGCCCACACGCGGTCAGCAGCATCGGGGTCAGCCCCTCCCCTGAGAACACCGCGTGGTCGACCTCGGCGGCGATCCTGAGGCCACCGGGAATGAGAGCGCCAAGGTCGCGCCGGCTCGCCGTGGGGGTCGAACGTGCGGCCCGCACGGCCCGAATTTCCGGGGTGCCAGCATCCGCGTGTGCGTCAAGCAGTTCTTCCCATGCGCCCAGCACCCGGGTTTCAACGGTGCCGGAACCGCGGCGGGAGCGGGAGCGCACCCGTTTCACCACGGGGATGAACAACACCAGCACCGCAAGGAGCACCAGCGCGACGATGCCGAGGCCAGCCCAGCGCACAATCGGCCACCACGAGCTGGGCTCCGTGTCTCCAGTCGTCTGCGACGGCACCGAATCGCCAGCGCCCGAGCCAAATTCGGGATCGCTCTCAGGCGCATCGAGTTCCTCTGGCACCGTGGCGTGCTCAGGCAAGCGTTCGCCTGAGTCGAGCGCAACGGGCGGAGTGGCGACCTGGGGGTCACGTCAATCGGGGCCCACACACCGTCAGCACCGCGTGCCTCGATCCACGCCGCCACGTTTGCTCCGGTGCAACTCTGCTCGCACGCCGGAACGCCTGGCACTCCTGCCTCGCCCATGCGCACTCCGAGGACCACCCGAGCATCAAATCCCATGGCGCGCGCCACCTGCACGGCGGCAGCCGCGAACTGCTCATCATCGCCGATCCCCGACACCAGCGCGGCATCGTCTGCGTCGGCACCTGCGGCTTCCTGCTGCTCATTGAGCTGGGTGAAGAGTTCTTCGGTGCGCGCCGTCGAATGACCGCCAGAGCTCGCCACGAACCGCGTACCGTATTCAGCGGCGAGTTCGTCGAGCCACAGGCGCTCGTTCTGATCGCTCAGGGCATGGCTGAGATAGCCGCGCTCGCGCAACCGCTCGATTGCTGTCTCGAGCCCCTCGCCGCTCGACGGCAGCGACTGTTGCCCGAGCCAGCGATCCAGTTGCGGGAGCTCGGAGAGATCAAGATCCGGGGTAGCGCGTGCGGGGGCACCCCCAGCTGCGCGTCGGGGGCAGCGCTGAGCTCGACCGTGTACTCGTCTCCTGAGCGGAGGCCCGCAGCCGTCGGCACCGCGATCCCTGCTCCGGTGTCTCTATCAAGGTAAAACCCATCGCTGAGCTCAGCTGCGCGTGGCCCGGCAAAGCGCGGGGTCGCCGCGAGTTCCGTGGTGAGCGGCACCCAGATCCCAGAGTATCCCGCAGCGATTTCGACGCGGATCTGCGTCGGGTCGGCCACCGTACCGCCGCTCGGATAGCGAGTGAACGTGCCCGGGCCGACGCTGACCGTGAAATCGATACCGTTCGAGTGATCGAGCACGGCGAGGCGCAACCGCCCAGGGAGCTTCCCCGCACTCGACACGGTGAAAAGCGGTGCTTCGAACGCTGCATCGCGTTTCCAGACGCGGTAACTCGCCAGTGGGCTCGTCTGTTCGCGCACGACCACCACGGGGTCAATGCGATCGCGCGGCACCGAGCGCGGAGTCGTCGCGGCCGCAGGCGCGAGCACGGCTGCCGCGCTGAGCGCGAGCACGACGATGCCGGCCCCGATGGCACCGCGGGTCACGCTGCGACGGCGCGCACGCGACTCGCGTCCGAGGCGCAGTGCTGCACGGCGCGCGGCTCCCGACGTCCACGAGATCCAGCAAGCGATCACAATTCCGGCGGCGATCCACACCGCGAGCTCGCGCGGGGCTGTCACGGTTACGGAGCCCAACAGGAGCGGCTCACTGAGCTCGGCAGGGCCGAACACGGTGCCGTATCCGACCGCTGCGGCAGCCGGCAGCGCGGCCCACACGGCGCTCTTCGCGTCGCGCAGTGCGAGCCAGGTGCTCGCGGCAACCGATGCGTAGACGAGGACAAAGACTGGCACGAGCACGGCCTGATAGGTGCCGAGCGGCAGGGTGAGGGTAAGCACCTGCTTCCACCCGAGCGCCACCGCAGCGAGGCCGTCGCCCAGGCCACGCGGAATACCAGCCGCTCCGCTCAGCAGCGCGTCCGGCACGGCCAGAGGCACGAGCAGCACCACGAACCCCAGTAGTAGCGCACCTGCAGTGAAACTGCCCCAGCGCCAGAGGCGACCGGCCAGCACCACTCCATACGCGGCACCCGTCGCTCCGGCGATGAGGAGCCAGAGGTGTTCGCTGCGATAGATCGGCCAGGCCGCAACTGCAGCAAGGATCCCGATCGCGACCGCGAGCACTCCGCTCCACACGATCTGGGCGGGGTCGCGCGTGCGCGCATCCCAGCGGGGCTCATACGGTGGCCCGGCGCAGTAGCAACTGCGGTAGATCGGTGAGCGCGCCCACGGTCAGGACGCTCCCCACGTCGCTGTGGTGCGCAGCGGGGTCTGCCAGCGGCGCGCAGCGCACTGTGAGCACCGTGACATCCGGCGGGAATGCGACGGCGGCGCGACGGAGCCTGGTCGGATCGGGGACCCCGCCGGTCACGAGCGCGACCAGCGAGAGCGGGCGCCTGGACTGCGCGAGACCGCGCGCAATGTACTCGAGGGGTGCGGCTTCGGCGGTGGAGTTCACGCGTGACCACGCGTCGAGCAGCTGTGTCGGAGTGCGCGACGGCAGCTCTTCCAGACCGTCGATCGCGGATCGCTCGCGGCCTGGTTCCCACTGCGTTCCTACGAAGCGCTCGCGTCCCTCGCGCACAGCCTGCAGCGCAAGGGAGGCGGCAACGCTCACCCCGAGTTCAAACGCCTCGGCGTTTTCATACTCCGCAAGGTTGGCGTCGAACAGGATCGCAGAACGCGCAGTCTGCGATTCCTCGTACTGTCGCACCATAATGGTGCCGGTCTTCGCGGTCGAGCGCCAGTGGATGTGGCGCCGCGAGTCACCGTGTGCGTAGTCGCGCACAGCGTGGAAAGAGAGATCAGCATCCGTCAGACGCTTGCTCGCGTCGCCTTCGAGATCACGCACGAGGCCGGCGGCGCCTGGTGGCAGCGCCGTGGTGATCGGGTGCACGTGCAGCAGATGTGTGTCTGGCCACGTCAGCTCACGCCGCAGCAGACCAACGGGGTCGCGGCGCGCGAGCGTAACGGGGCCCACCTCGATCACGCCCCGCTGCGGCGTTGGAACGTCGAGCGGCAGAGTCGTGCTCGAGCCGGGAGCGATCAACGGGATCGGCAGCTCACGCAGCGCAGGGCCGACCGGGAGTTCGGCGGTCGCGGGGAGAGTGGGCGTGGCACCGGGGTTCTGCACCTCAACTTCGAGACGCACCTCGCCGCCAGCCACCACGCGGAGGCGACTGGCCTCGATCCGGATCTCGTAGGACCGCCCACCGGCGAGGAACGGCACGGCGACCAGCAGCAGCAGAGCGCCGGCGATCGCAACAGTCCATGCCTCAACCAGACCAAACCCGATACCCAGGAGCGCGGCGACGATAACCGCGACGATCACGAAGCTACCGGTCGGCGTAATCAGGCGCGAGGTATTCACCCAGGCAGCACGAACTCTCCGCACCGAGCGGGTCCAGGCGCGGCGACGTTTCGCCGCTCGCGTGAGACCAACGGTGCGCGTGGAGGTCCAAGTCGAGTCGCGTCTGCTCGTCTCGGTGCGACTCGAACTCACGCGGTGCCGTTCTCCTGGGGCATGCGAATGTCGAGTAGCACCTGACCGACGACCTGTTCGGCGGTGACCCCGTCGAATTCGGCCTCCGGCTCGAGCACGAGCCGGTGCGCGAGCGCAGGCATCGCGAGGTCGCGCACATCATCAGGGGTGACGTAGTGCCTGCCGTGCGCTGCAGCCCACGCGGAGGCCATCCGCACCAGGGCCAGCGCGCCGCGGACGCTCGCGCCGAGACGAACCTCACTCGCCCGACGGGTGGCCTCCACGAGTCGCACCGCATAGTCGGCCACGAGTGGGCTCACATGCACGCGGTTCACAAACTCCTGCGCTTGGGCCACCATCGCAGTGGTCACCACTGCGGTGAGCTTCTCCTGGCCGCCGCGGTGCTGCTGCAGGATCCGCAGCATCGCACTCGCGTCTGGGTAGCCGATCGCAGTCTTGATCATGAACCGGTCGAGCTGCGCCTCAGGCAGCCGGTAGGTGCCCGCCTGCTCGATCGGGTTCTGTGTCGCGATCACGAGGAACGGACTGCCCACGTCGTGTGACACGCCATCGATTGTGACGCGGCTCTCTTCCATGACCTCAAGGAGCGCGGACTGCGTCTTCGGGCTCGCGCGGTTGATCTCATCGGCGAGCACCACGTTGGCAAACACCGGGCCCGCGTGAAACTCGAAGACGCCTGCGCGCTGGTCATAAACGGAGATGCCGGTGACATCGCCCGGGAGCAGATCGGGCGTGAACTGGATCCGCGAAGCCGTGCCCTGAATCACCTCGGCAAGAGAGCGTGCGAGCGCAGTCTTGCCGGTGCCCGGTACATCTTCCAGCAGCACGTGGCCGCCAGCGAGCGCGCTGGCGAAGACGAGGTCGATCACGCGGCGCTTGCCCTGAATGACCTCGCTCACGGCGTCGCCGCAGGCTTGGAACAGCTGCTGCACCCAGCGCGCCTGCTCGGGACGAAGTGCGTCCTGAGCGATCCCGGGCGCGCGGGAGGGCGCGGGAGACGATGCTGCCCCGGAGGCCAGGCTCGCAGCACCGGAATGTGAGGCTGACGCGCTTGCGGTTGGGAACGATTGCGCAGGGGGAGGTGAGCACTCGCGGGCGGGCTCATGGGAGCTGGGGTGCTGGCGGCCCGGCTGCTCGACGCCGGGGCGCTGCGGGGTGACGTGCTCGCCGTGTTCGGGCGCGGCAGCACGACATGCGGGCCCGTCACTGGCACGCTCTCGGGCGCAGGGACGCTCGCGTGCCCCGCCTGCGTTGGGTGAGCGGCCTCCGACTCCTGAGCCGGCTGCGCGCGCTGAGCCCGGCTCGGGGACCGGAATGCGCCGGCCGGGATGGCGGCAACGTTGATCGTGTGATCCAGGTCTTCGGTCTCAGACGGCTGCTGCGCGCTCGGCGCGGCGGCGACGTGCGGCGACGGCACCCGAACAGTGTGGTCGAGATCCGGTCCGGTGCCAGGATCCGATGCACTCGGCGCCGCCTCGTGCGGTGCTGGCTGGTTCACTCGAATCGTGTGGTCAAGATCGGCGGCCTCGTCGACGCCGTCGGGAAGGTCTGCAGGCTGAGTGGTCATGATTCCTCGGGGGCTGGGAGCGCTGAGCTGAACAGGTATGAGTTGAGTGGCCCGCGCGCTGCTGCGGCGCGTGACAATTCGGTGGGCCGTGGCGCGGCATCCGGGGCGAGCTGCGCGGCAGCGCCCCACCCGGGGCGGGCGGAGGCGTCGTCGGGGTGGGGACCGGGATCACGCAGACATCGAAGGTGGCCGGCGCGAGCGCTGCAAAGTCGCCCACCCAGGTCACCGTGAGTTTCGCGTCGGTGCCCGTGGCGGGGCCGAGTGCGTACGTCGCCGAGCCAGCTGCCGCTGATGAGATTCGGAGCTGAGCCGCGAGCAGCTCAGGCCGAGTGGGGAGCTGTGCCAGGTCGATACACGTCGACGGTGTCGTCTTCTTGATGTCAACCGGCTGCGGTGCGCCGGTCCAGGACACCGGCACCCACTCAGAGCACGCACCATTCAGGCACTGCCGCACGGTGATCGCGCCGCCGACTTCAGAATCGAGCACGAAGTCGCGCCCCGTGCTGTAGCTGAGTTTCGCCCCGCCGAGCTTGCCCGAGATCGTGAGTTTGTCTACCTGCTTGTAGCGCAGGCCCCCACCGTCCTCGACCGGGCTCGTCGAGATCGCGTAGCTCACAACGGGAGGCGGGATCGTGCCGCCGATCTGCACCGGTCCCGTCGCAGACGTGCTGATGCCAAATTCGCTGCTCGCGCACGCTGCAGCGGTGTACACCACTCCACGCTTGAGCCTACCGAAGTTCGGAGAGTTCTGGCTCCCCCGCGCAAAGCAATCTGGAGCAGCGCTGCCCTCGGCGATTGCAAACTTCCACGTGACCGCTTCATCATGGTGTGCGCCTGAGCCAGTCACCGCCACGACGGCATCCTGCGAGCCATCGGCACTTGTTGCAGCGGCGCTCTCCAGCTTCGGCGCTCCGATCACGCGCCCGGCGGCCTCGGCTGTCGCGCCCGTCGCAGATCCACCACCAATCGGCGGCAGCTCGAGCGCGGTCGTCGGGGTCACCATGACAGTGGTCGATCCAACCGGAATCCCCGTGTACTCGGAGCTCCCGCTGGGACCAGGTATTGCGCCTTTGTCCACTCCGCCGATACTCACGAGGAACTCTCGCGTATCATCGGATCCGGCAATCGCGACGCGCAGTCCCCCAGTGGCCTGATCAGTATTGCTGGGGTTCTTGAGCGAGGTGACCGTCACAGTCGGCTGTGCTGGGGAACGGTACGCCCACCCGGGAGTTTCGGGGGACGGCGCTGACTCCCCCACCGCATTGATCGCACGCGCGGAAAAGCTGTGCCGCTCGCCATTGCGCAGTCCGGAAGCGACGCAGGTGTAAGCGTCAGGGCCGGACGAGGTGCACTGCGTGTTTCCTGCTCCGCTGAGCTGCACTCCCGTCACTGCCGGGTGCGCGAGGCGTCCGCCAAGGGCCACCTGGAACGTCGCGGTCGTGTCAGTGAACGCGGTCTGAGCGATGCTCGTCGGAGCGGCAGGGAGGCCCTGCGCGTCGAACTCGATCGTGCCCGATCCGGTGCGGCCCTGCGCATCACGGACCGAGAACCCGACCGTGCACACGCCGCCAGCCCCACTGGCGTCTGGCCACGTCACCGAGACGCTGCGTTCATCTGCCACCCCAAACGTGGCCACAGTGCAGCTGCCACCGTCGACAGACACGAGCGTCAACCCACCGCCGCTCTTGCCAGCGAACGGATCGTACTCTCCCGGAACGCCAATCACGTCAGCGCCGCAGCTCGCGCCAACCGTGCACTGCAGCGCCACACTGCCAGCCTTCGGAAGATCGCGCGGACTCTCCCCTACTCGCAGAGTGAGCTGCGCAGAAGACTCCCCTGCCCCGCTCACCGTGACAGTCGCCGTCTCCTGCACACCGGAGGTTGCGTCGGCTCGCGCCGAGACCGTCGCGCTCTCCCCATCGGACGCAAGCTCAAACACGCTGCCACCGCCGCTCACGCTGAAGCGGAGTTTGGCGGGATCTCCCGCACGATCTCCCTGCCAGGTGACCATGTCAGCGAGCTGAATTGTCTCGCTCGCACCAGGGGCGATGGTCCGGGTGAGCGGGCTCAGTTCAGCGATCGGCTCGTTCGGCGTCACGCGAACGGGCACGGGCAGCGAAGTCCAGGCTTGCTGATCCTCCAGTCGCACATCCATGCGGCAGACGTCGGTCCACGGTCCACCAGCTCCGGTGGTGTAACGGATCGCGTCACCTCCCACCGCCTCACAGCTCGCCGCCTCGCGGCCTGTGGGGAACACGCCGCTGCGCAGCTGGACGGTATCGTCTGGCCCGACATCGAGCAGATCTGCAATCGCGGTCGTCACCTCCCCGTTCTCCTTCACCTCGATCGGGGGCAGATTCGGGCGCAGCGTGAGCTGGAGATCTGCAATCGGAGGGATGATGAGTAAGCCGTAGCTGGTGACATCGGTGCCGCTGGCGTCAGTACCGCTGACGCGGAACACCACGAGGTCGCCCGCTGGATCGTAGCTCCCGGTGATCCGGTTGCCCTTCACCGCGTAGTCCCCCGACTGTTTGTCCCACAGCGAGAGTTTCAGCGTGGCAGGATCGCCAGCCGGCCAGCGCACTTTGCCTGCCAGCACGTCAATACCGCGGGCTGCGAGGTCTGCGCGATCGCGCACGCTCACAATGGTGTCGCTCACGGCAGGCGCCTGCGCACCAACACGCTCGGAGGTTTGCACGACGATGAGGCCCTCGGCGGTACTCGAACTCGCGCTGGAACGCACTGTGTACCGATACGACACTGTGCCGAGGTCGGAACCGGCGGTGAGCTGAATCCTGCCCTGCTTTAGCTCGGAATCGTCAATGGCAGCCGCAAGCTTCCGATACTCGGCGCTGTCCTCGCCACCGGCAACATTGGGAACGACCGCTTCGAGACTCAGCTTCCCGCCTGCCGGATCGACATCGTTGTCGAGCGGCTGCACCACCGTGCTGTTACCAGGGGTGAGCCGGACCTGATCGGTGATGGTCACTGGCGGACCCGCGTCCTCGCCGGTCACCACGACGTTGAGGGTGCCCGCACCGATACCACCGTGATCATCAGTGGCGTCGTAGCGCAGTGCATAGGTCCCCGGCGACGTCCCCGGCGCAACTGCGACGTCGATCGCGGTGCCGGAAGCGGCGATGTTTGCAGCGATTCGCGGATCTCCTGCGGCAGCCACGCCATTGAGCCACACGCGGTCGCCATCCGGGTCTACGCCGGAACGCGGCACCGTGACGCTCGTCGCGCCGCCCGGCGCGACCCTTGCGGTGAGCGTTGCCGGCTGCGGCTCGCGATTATTCCCCGCGGCGACGACCGTGATGATCACTTCTCCGTTATCGCTGAGCTCCGGCGCACTCGCGGCGTAGGCCGCGTAGCCGACACGATAGGTCCCCGGTTCATTCGGTGCGAGGTAGCGTAGCGTGCCCCCCGCCGCGAAGGCGAGTTCGCCCGAGGCGCCGGATCCGGTCACTTCGGGGTGCAGGATCAACCGCTCGCCAGGCGCCGAAACATCATTGTCCAGGACGCGGATGTCCGCGACGGAGCCGGCGCGCACCGTCGCGGTGTCGGCCACCGCGATCACCGCTGAACCGCTCGATTCAGGCACTTCGAACACCGTGAGCCTGCCGCGTGCGGTGGCATCTCCCTCGGCCACAGTGATGTCTGCCGACCCGATCCGGCCGGGGGCGCCATCGGTGGTAGTGCCAGCCACGCGCACCCGCGAGTGTTCGATCACGTCAGAGCGCAGGTCCCCATCGACCACGCTGGCGTCCACCACAGCGAGCGCTCGTGATGCATTCCCAGGAATCGCAGCGAGCACTTCCACGGTGGCGTCTGCGAGCGGACGGACGTAGGCGCGCAGCGGAGGGAGAGCGAGGCCGGCACCGGCAGGAGTCGCGGTGACCCGTAGTGCACCGGTCGTCTCCGCTCCGGTCACCGCATCACGCACGGTCATCACGAACGTTGAGATGCCCGGCTCAGCGGTCGTGATTTCGACGGAACCCGCGACAGGGTGCGTGGTAGCAGTCGCGGCACCAGACTGCGGGGCGACATCAACGAGGGTGAAAGATCCAGATCCGCCTGATACGCGATCCAGCGGAGTCAGCGTGGCCGGCGCTCCCACCGCGATCGTCGCGGCCGTTCCCGTGACGACAGGGAGCGCCTCAGGACGCACGGCGAGGACGAGTTCGCGATCCTGCTCAGCGCCGCGACTGTCGCGCACGGTCAAGCGCAGGGCAATATCAGAAGCAACAGCTGAGGGGTCGGTGTGGCGCACCGCGAGGCTTCCGTCTGCCGTGACCAGCGCGCGCACCGGGTCGCTGCTCTCCACCGGCGCAACGTTCGCGAGGGTCATCACGTCGCCCTGCGGATCCACCCAGCCTTCGAGCACCGGGGTCACGAGCGTGCCGCCGGGCACGATCTCTGCGACGCCCCACTCGCGCTGGCAGCCCGCTACGGGGCACCACTCGGGCGGGGTATTTTCGTCGTCCGCAGCGATCCGAACCGTCACCGTTGCCGCCTGGGACTCCAGCACGCCGTCGGAAATACGGTAGGTGAAACTCGCGCTGCCGACCGCGCCCGGTGTGGGTTGCACCACCAGCGTCTGGCGGTCAGGGAGTAGCTGCAGCGTGCCAAACTCCGCGGGCAGTTTCGACTCTCCGAGCGATTCCGGCACGATCGTGAGCACGTCACGCGAGTTCGCGTCGAAGTCGTTCAAGAGCACCGGCAACGTTGCCGGTTCTCCCGGTCGCGCTCCGAACTCGTCGTCTACCGCGGTGGGCGCCACCTGCTCGGGGACGTCGTTTACCACAACGGTCCCCTTGACTTCTTGGGGTGGGATCGCAAGGTTCCACTGCGAAAGCGGGATCAGTGTGCCATCCGGCACGGTCCACAGCATGCCCGTGCGCTGCTCGCTGAGCACTGCCCGGTCGCCGTTCGTCCTGAATACGGGCAGCAGCTCGGAAGCCTCTCGAACTCCGTCATCGAACTGCAGCGCAATCGGATCACCCGAGCCGCGCCACAGCTGCCCAGATCCGGTGCCGAGCCAAGCTGCATAGCGGGAACCAGCAACCTCGGTGGGCCTCGCCGGCACCCCCTCCGCCGCGGTTCTCACCGTTTTCCCTGCCTTGGTCACGGAGACGAGCCCGTCCTGATCCGCGATGAGCACATCTCGGCCGGTAGCGCCCGTGGAACTCGATTGCAGCAGCGGCGTCGCCCCGAGCTGCAGGGTGACCGGGTCGGTGCCAGCGCGGAACAGTCGCCCGTCCTCCGCATCAAGCAGCACCCAATCGGTGCCAACCAGGGTGAGCTGCGGAGACTCGGCCGCCGCTCCCGGCAGCTGCTCGGCCGCCCCGATCGTTGGCATGTCCTCCGGAGCAGCCAGCAGGCCCCGCGCGAGGTCAAATCGAGTGACCTCATCCGTCTCGATCGAGTAGACCGCGAGGACGCCCTTCTCGGTGAGCGCGAGAGCCGCTGCCGGAGCCGAGGCTGCGCTTTCCGCGCGATCCGCCCCGTCCTCGTCTTCGGACTTCTCGGTGCTGGCGGTGAGCGGACGCAGGCCCGAAATTCGCTCCCCGATGGTGGCCACGTCGGCGTCTGCAGCGCCACCAGCTTCAGACAGCGACCCCACGTACACGTCACCGGCCTCTGTGCGGACCGCGACGTATGCTCCGGCCACAAGCACGTCGCGGGTGCCCTCGGGCATGCCCACTCCGGTCGCGGTCGCACTGTCGCCAGGGGCGTTGACCGCCGTGATCGCCGAGCTTGGCGTTTCGGCCGTTTCTGAGTCCGTCTCAGCCTCGGCTTCCGTGCTCTCGGTTCCGACATCGACGGGATTTGCCGCGGCAATCGGCCAGGCACGACCATTGCCATTGGTCAGCAAGATACTGCGGTCGCCAGACTGCACGATGCTGCTGGGCTCGACCACTTTGCGCACGGTGTCCAGTTCACCGGTGTCGGTGTTGACGCGGCCATATTGGCCGGCGTCGCGTGCCACCCATACCCCTGGCTCAACGCGCGGAGTGTCGCGGGCATCATAGCCACTCGCAACCACTGCGATCGTCGTCACGAGCGCGGCCGCGATGCCAGCGGCCAGCCACGCTCCCAGCCGGGATCGCCGGACTGCGCTGCCACCGCCGACCGTGTTCCCCCTGTTTCCCCGCCGCCGGGCGGTCACCCGGCACCGCCGATGACAGCCCAGACGAGGGCACCGATTCCCAACACGACACCGAGCGTGATTCCAGCTCCGATAAGGGCCGCGCGAGCAGGCGAAATCGCGCGATCAGCAACGACGCCGTCGGCGTCTGTCGCGCTCTGCTCCGCGCGCCGAGCATCCCGAGCCTGCGCGCGAGTCTGCCTGCCTGGGATCGCCGACACCACTGGGCCACGCACGGGCTGGGCGGCGCTGAGCTGCGGGTCCGCCAGGAGATCTGCGCGCGGCTGCCACGCGTCGGCGATGATTTCGAGCGGCGTCACGTCGTAGCCGAAGCCGCGCTGCACGTCTTGCAGTGCGGCACCGAATTCCGCCATCGAGGCGAACCGCGCCCCGGGGGTCCGCTGCATCGCGCGCGCGAGCACTGCATCAAATGGGGCGTATCCGGTCGCGCCTGGAATCGGGCGCACCTCGGCCTTGCCGATCCGCTCAATCAACTTTGCACGAGTATTGCGATCCTTGTTCTCGTCTTCGAAGGGCGAGCGACCAGCCGCAAAAGTGTAGAGCGTCGCGGCGAGCGACCAGATCTCGCTTGCCACGCTGCCAGCGCTGTCGAGGCGCACAACTTCGGGGGCCGACCAGGGCACCGACATCGCGACTTCTTCCGAGGGCAGCGCCGAGTCTGCGAGCGAGCGAGCAATTCCGAAGTCGGAGAGCGCCGGGCGCCCGAGTTGGGTCACGAGCACGTTTGACGGCTTGATGTCGCGGTGCAGCATTCCGGCGCGGTGCGCCGTTTCGAGTGCACCGGCCAACCGCACCCCGGCGTCGAGGACCTCATTCAGGGGTGCCGGGCTCCCCTTCGTGAGGGCGCCGAGAGACGCCGGGCAGTACTCCATCACGAGATATGGCCGCCCGGAGAGGGCAATCCCCGCCTGGTAAATCGACACAATAGAGGGGTGGGCGCTCAGCCCGGCCATGGCATCGGCCTCCCGCTCGAACACGTCGCGTCGATCCGGTGCCGAATCGAGCACCTTCACCGCGACCACGCGGCGCGGGAGATCCTGCTCGTAGAGATAGACCTGTGCGAATCCGCCAGACCCCAGCGGGCGCACAAAACTGAACCCGGGGATGCCCGGCTGTTCGGCGACCCGCTGATCTGCCACGGCTATGCTGCTCCGTGCGTTCCGCGCGCGGCGGCGGGCAGAGATGGAGGGCACATACCCCTAATGATACGAGATAGCTGCGACTCCTCCTAAACCCAGAAATCCCCCCGCTCCAGTTGGAGCGGGGGGATTTCTGTCCGGCGCCGCCACGCGGCGCCTCGGCGACCTGAGTGGTTACAGGCCCGAAACGTCGAGCGGGATGCCCGGGCCGAAGGTCGTCGAAACGGCGCCCTTCTGCACGTACTTGCCCTTAGCCGACGAGGGCTTCAGACGCGAGATCTCGTCGAGCACCGACGTGATGTTGTCCGTGAGCTGATCTGCCGTGAACGAGGCCTTGCCAACAATGAAGTGCACGTTTGCGTGCTTGTCGACGCGGAACTCGATCTTGCCACCCTTGATGTCGGTCACGGCCTTGGCCGGATCCGGGGTCACCGTGCCGGTCTTCGGGTTCGGCATCAGACCACGGGGGCCGAGCACCTTACCGAGACGACCGACCTTGCCCATAAGCTCGGGGGTCGAAACAGCCGAATCGAAGTCGGTGTAGCCAGCGGCAACCTTCTCGATCAGCTCGTCGCCGCCGACCTCGTCAGCGCCAGCAGCAATAGCTGCCTCGGCTGCCGCGCCAACTGCGAACACGATGACGCGAGCGGTCTTGCCCGTGCCGTGGGGGAGGCTGACGGTGCCACGCACCATCTGATCTGCCTTGCGGGGATCCACACCGAGCTTGACTGCAACCTCAACGGTCGAGTCGGTCTTGGTGGAACCGGTCTCCTTCGCCAGGGCGACTGCCTCGGCGGGAGTGTAGAACTTGTCTGCCTGAATCTTCTCGGCAGCGGCGCGGTACGCCTTCGACTTCTGTGCCATGTTCGTACCCTTACTCGACCGTGATGCCCATGGAGCGAGCGGTGCCCGCGATGATCTTCGACGCGGCGTCGATGTCGTTCGCGTTCAGATCAGCCTGCTTCTGCTCAGCGATCTGACGAACCTGCTCAGCCGTCACCTTTGCCACCTTGACGGTGTGCGGGGTGCCGGAGCCCTTCTGGACTCCTGCGGCCTTCTTGAGCAGCTCTGCAGCCGGCGGGGTCTTGAGCACGAACGTGAACGAGCGATCCTCGTAGACGGTGATCTCAACCGGGACAACGTTGCCGCGCTGCGACTCCGTTGCGGCGTTGTACGCCTTGCAGAACTCCATGATGTTGACGCCGTGCTGACCCAGAGCAGGGCCGACGGGCGGTGCCGGGTTGGCAGCGCCGGCAGCGATCTGAAGCTTGATCAGACCGGTAACCTTCTTGGCTTTAGCCATGATTGTTTCCTTTCCTTCGAGCGAGTGTCCCCGCTCTCCCGCAGTTCCGGCCGATCCGGACGCGGTGCTATTGCGCACGTTCGCACGCGCGCAACCTCAGAAGTTTAGCTCACTTCTGGCAGTTTCGCATCTCGGGCCAGCAGCCGCGCGCCCACCGCGAACACGCCGGCAGACCACGACTGGGCTGGGCTGTGGGCTGGGCTGGGCGGAGCGGAGCGGAGCGGAGCGGAGCGGAGCCGAACCGGCGCTTGGGTGTGCGGCGCGCAGCGGTGGCATCGTCCTCTCTCAGGCTCGCACTTCCCGCCGGGGCTGTTGCGTGAACAGGTCTTGGATGCACATCCGCAGCGGGAGGGACCCCGGACCAGTCCCCGCGCCACCAACGCAACAGGGGCCCCGCGCAATGCGGAGCCCCTGATGCGTGCGGCCGAAGCCAGGAAAACCTAGACCATCTTGGTGACCTGGTCGAAGCCGAGCTCCACGGGAGTCTCTCGTTCGAACAGGGACACGAGCACGGTGAGTTTGCCAGCGGCGGCGTTGATCTCGCTAATCGTGCCGGGAAGCCCCTCGAAGGAGCCCGACTTGATCGTGATCGTTTCGCCGACCTCGAAGTCGATCTCAACGTTGCCCTGAGCAGCAGCGTTGGCCGCGGCCTTGCCCTTCGCCGTTGCCGCGGGCTCGAGCTCGACAGTGCTCTTCAGCATCTCGAAGGCCTCATTGATCCGCAGCGGAACCGGGTTGTGCGCGTTGCCAACGAAGCCGGTGACGCCCGGGGTGTGCCGGACAACAGACCACGTGGATTCGGTGAGGTTCATACGGACCAGCACATAGCCGGGGATGCGCACGCGCGTCACCATCTTGCGCTGGCCGTTCTTGACCTCCATGACTTCTTCCATGGGGACCTGGATCTCAAAGATGTCATCGACAGCGCCCATCGTCTCGCGACGGTTCCACAGGTTCGACTTCACCTTGCGCTCGTATCCGGCATAGGTGTGAATCACAAACCACTTGCCCGGACGGCGACGCAGATCCTTCTTGAACGCCTTGTAAGGATCTTCGGTGCTCTCGCCCTCAGAATCCTCGCTCGCTTCTTCCTCGGTCTCCTCGTCGACAATCGCACTGGCGGCCGCTTCGGCCTCATCAGCGCTGTCAATGTCAAGCGCATCCTCGACTGCCGCGTCTACTACGGGGTCAGCCGTGTGCGCCAGCGCGTCGAGTGCCGCATCGAGGTCGGCCTCGGGTGTGTTGCTCGTCTCGCTCGTCATCTGCTGTTCTTGCTTTCTATGCGTGGGGGTTGGTGGCCGAAACTGTCGCGGAGTGCGCGACTATCCGAGCGACGCCCCGAAGATGAAGACCGTTACGAACCCGAACAGCTGATCAAGCGCCCACACAATCGCCATCATGATCACGACGAAGGCGATCACCACGAGCGTGTAGTTGATCAGTTCTTTGCGGGTGGGCGTCACAACTTTTTTCAGCTCGGCAATGACCTGCTGGATAAACAGGACAATCCGGCTGAACCAGTTGCGCTTGGCAGCACGATCGGCCTTGGCGCGCTCGACCAGGCCGCCGCTTTCCTCAACTTCGCTACTGCTCATCGCCGTTCCTTTCAATAAACCCGCCCGGCGCCGAAGCGCCGGACGGGAGCGGCAGGGCGGACAGGACTCGAACCTGCAACCTGCGGTTTTGGAGACCGCTGCTCTACCAATTGAGCCACCGCCCTATGGAAACTGACCTCGCAAATTTCGCATGCCTTCAGGGAGACCTTCAGGCATAGGAAATTCTGGCAGAAGTCAACTACCTCACGCCACTGTACGGGATCCCGGGCGGGTTGTCGAACTGAGTGTGATGCCGGCTGGGGCGTCGCCGAGATTCCACGGCGACACCCCAGCCCTCTAGTTGCGGCGCTGGGCGCGACGCAGACCCCACAGCAGAATGCAGCCAGCTCCCAGCGCGCCTGCCCCCACAAGCACGAGGAGCAGTCGCTCGCTTCCACCGGTACGCGCCAGCTCATTCGCGGACGTTTCCTGCCCCGGCGGGACTGCGCCGGGCACCTCCGCACCCGGCGCCTCACTGCCTGGCTTCCCCTCTCCTGGCTGCTCGCTCCCCGGCTTCTCGGGGATCGGCTTCTCGGGGATCGGCTTCTCGGGGATCGGCTTCTCGCTCGCGGCCTGCTCCCACGCAGCGTAGGCAGCGAGCAGGGTTGCAGCCGTTGCGTCGAGTGTGTCCTGAGCAACGTTGAGTCGCCCCTGGACGGCATGCGCCGTCCGCAGCTCTGCCCGCACCGCACGCTCGGCCTCAGCGACCTGCGCGGGGTCCGCGAGTTCGGCTGGCAGCCTGCGCTCCAATCCGAGCTGCACAGCGTCAATGGCATCGATGAGTGCTGCGCGATCGACCACCTCAAGCACCGCCTCCAGCGCGTCTACGGCGTCCGAGACGACGAAACCGAGGGCATCGGCATCGTCCTGCGTGGCCGGCGCGCCAGGCAGCTGCGCGCGCAGGGCGGCGATACCTGTTTCTGCCGCGGAGACATCCGCGACCGCAAACCCGTAATCCGCTTCTCCTGCGGGTGCAGCCGTTCCAATCACACGCTCGATCTGCCCGATGGCGGACTCCGCGCGGTCGATCTGCACGTCGAGGGCAGTCCGATCGATCGTTCCGGCCACGAAGCTGAACTCACGCGGCTCGCTCGCGTTCCCGTACGAGTCGTACGCCACGAGGGTGGCCCGGTACTCCTGCCCAATCGTGAGCGTGCGATCGATGGGCTGCCCCACGGTGTCCCCCTTCCGCACCGCGAGCGGGATATCAAGGACCGCGGGTTTCGGGGCAACGACGTAGTCGGAATAGATGCGGCCGTTCGCGGGAACCAGGTTGGTGACGAGCCCGGTCGCGGTATCCGTCACGCTGAGCGAGTATTCGGCGGTGAATTGGTCATCCCCTGCTTGCGGCACGCGCAGGACCGGTCCGGACGCCGTCTGCCGCACTGACGGCTGAGATTCAGTCCACGCCGGCGCTGCGGTATTCCGGTTCTCAGGGGTATAGGTAAAGCCGGCTTTCACCGCCGCCGGGCTCGTGCCGCGAGCAACGATCCAGCTGGGCCCCGCCAGAGAGCCTGACGAGGCAAACGGCGGATCCGTCTGGAACTGCCAGGTACCTGCGTCGTCATAGGTGCGGCCGGGCTGAGCGGCGTAGTTGATGCGGTCGATTTCGACTCGATCCGCGTAGACATCCACGACGACCGACTGAGCAGTCGGAATCGTTGCATCGCGCGCGAGACCCTCACCAAAGATCTGGAATTTGCCGTTATTCTCGCCGTACGACATCGAGCCCTCGTTGACAGAGGTGAAGCTCTCCTGGTGAATCGAGCGCTCATCAGTGATGTTGAGGTGGGAGTGGCCGGAAAAGTACACGACCTGCGGGAAGTCGGCGAGGTTCGTCTTCAGTCCGCTGTTCGAGGATTGAGCCCCGTCCCACACCGTGGACGAGATGGGACGGTGTCCGAATACGAAAATGGGAAGGTGCTGTGTCGTGGGATCCGCAGAGATCGCGCTCAGACGCCCGTACAACCAACTTGCTTGGGCACTGTTCCATGCTTCGGTATTCACCACAAATGCGGGGAACTCCCCGATGCTGCTCTCGTAGTAGCCCGTGGTGCCCGGGAACCAGTCCTCCGGATACTGCTCGGCCATCCGAGTGACGTAATCGTCGTGATTGCCGAACGTCAGCATGACTTGAGTGTCCGTCATCCCGGTCCGCGCCAGGTTCTCCTCCAGCATCGCGCGCGGGTACTGGTGGTGCGCAGCGGTGTTGAAGTGGTTGTCGTTGATCTGATCCCCGTTCGAGATCAGCGCGTCAGGATGCGGCGCGATGCGCTGCAGAGTGTCGAAGTAGCCTTGCCATTTCAGCGCACTGACGTCGTCGCCCGTGGAGAGGTGGATATCGCTCATCACCGCGAATTGTGCAAGCGGCTCTTCCACCGACTTGATCAGGATCCCGCTGATCGCCGGAGCACTCTCTGACCGGTCGGTGAAGGCTACCGCGCTCACATTGGCCGATGACTCGACCCGGATGGGTCCCGAGTAGACCGGGCTGTTCCTCGTCGGGTGCGTCCCATCGAGCGTGTACCGAATCTCGGCTCCAGCCTGCGCGGACACGGTCACGGTCTGCGCCCCGACGTATCGCCCACTGAGCAGACTGATCTGGGGAGCGGCGGGAGCCCCCTGAACTTCGGCCGCGATCGCGGCAGTGGGCATTCCACTTGGCATGACAGCCTGCGCTGCCAACAGCGCGACCCCGCTCAGCGCGAGTGCGACGATCCTTCGTCTGGACATCAGTATTCTCCCCGTTCTGACGCCCGTGATCGGGCGCACCCGTCCTAAGTTGTCAATACAGGGTGTCCGCATCCGTGCCGAGGCATGTCAGGTCCGTGAACGATGCGTCACCCCTGATTCATCCGCGCGTCTGACCTCCCCCGATTGCGCTCTTCGCGAGGCCAGATGTATTCGCCGCGGCGCACCTTGAACGCATAGACTCGAGGGCGTGACTCACATCTCCCGTCTTTCCCAGAAGATTGCCGCTATCGCGGAGTCTGCCACGCTCAAGGTCGATGCCAAGGCGAAGGCGCTCCAGGCCGAAGGTCGTCCCGTCATCAGCTACGCCGCTGGCGAGCCGGACTTCGCGACTCCGGCCCACATCGTCGAGGCTGCGCGCGCCGCGCTCGACAATCCCCAGAACTTCCGGTACACCGCAGCGGCTGGCTTGCCTGAGCTGAAGCGCGCAATCGCGGATAAGACCGCGCGTGACTCCGGCTGGGCGGTTGATCCCGCGCAGGTGATTGTCACCAACGGCGGCAAGCAGGCCGTGTACCAGTCGTTCCAGGCACTGCTCGATCCGGGCGACGAAGTGCTGCTGCCCGCGCCATACTGGACCACCTACCCCGAAGCGATTCAGCTCGCAGGCGGAGTGCCCGTCGAGGTGTTCGCCGGCTCCGATCAGGGCTACAAGGTGACCGTCGCGCAGCTGGAAGCTGCACGCACTGATCGCACGAAAGTCCTGCTGTTCGTCTCGCCGTCGAACCCGACCGGTGCCGTCTACTCTCCCGAAGAGACGAAGGCGATCGGCGATTGGGCTGAGGCCAACGGCCTGTGGATCATCGCAGATGAGATCTACCAGAATCTCACCTACGATGGGGTCCGCGCGATCTCCATTGTCGAAGCGACTCCCGCACTCCAAGATCGCACGATCCTCGTCAACGGTGTCGCGAAGACCTACGCCATGACCGGGTGGCGTCTGGGCTGGATGATCGGGCCCTCCGACATCATCAAGGGTGCGTCGAATCTGCAGTCCCACCTCAGCTCCAACGTGAACAACATCGCCCAGCGCGCCGCCATCGCAGCTCTCACGGGCCCGCAGGAGCCGATTGAGGAGATGCGTCTCGCGTTTGACCGCCGGCGCAAGCTGATCGTCGCCGAACTCAATAAGGTGCCCGGCTTCAACTGCCCGACGCCCGAGGGCGCCTTCTACGCCTACGTGGATGTCACGGCGGCACTCGGGAAGCCGGTGCGCGGGATCACCCCGACCACCTCGCTTGAGCTCGCCGACCTGATCCTTGAGCACGCTGAGGTCGCAGCGGTTCCCGGCGAGGCCTTCGGCCCGTCCGGCTACCTCCGTTTCAGCTATGCGCTCGGGGATGAGGCGCTCCTGACAGGCGTGCGCCGGATCCAGGCGCTGTTCTCGGAGTAGCGACTGAGCGTGCCTCTGAGCACGCGCGACCACGTCAGCGGCGGTGGGTTCCATTCACGGATCCGCCGCCGCTGTCATGCGCGGACAGCGTTGCAGCATCACTCGCTGCAGCCGCGCAGTCAGAGCGCACTGCCAGAAAACGCTGTGTCACCTGGCGCGGCCTTCGGCTGCGTGACATCAGGCGGCGCCGCACACCGCTGTCAGAACGCGCGCAAGACCTGATCCAGCACCGCATCGACTGACTGCTCGGGGCGAAACAGGAGCCAGTCGAGGCAGGCAGCGGCGAGGGCACCGAAGAACGCGGCGCCAGCGGTCTCGGTGATCGCAGCGGCCCCCGTCGCATCACCTCCAGCCGCCCGCGCCGCGCGCAGCACGTCGCGCAGCCGCACCGCAACCGCTGCGCGAGCGACCTCCACGGTCGGGGCCCACGGCCGATCGGTGCGAAATGTCTCGGCAGTCATGATCTTTGCGAGGTCGAGATTGTCCCGCATGGCTGCGAGCGTGGCTCCCGCCACCGCACGCGGCGCGTCAGCTGCCAGTGCCGTTGCGCTCGCTGCATCGATTGCTGCGGAGAGCTGCGCATACCCGTCGCGGATCACGGCCTCGAAGATCGCGTCCTTTGAGGCAAAGTTGTAGTACAGGCTGCCCTTGGCGACTCCGGCGGCATCCGCAATCTGGTCCATGGACGCACCGCTGATCCCCTGCTGCGCTGCCACGCGCACCGCGGCCTGAGTGATGAGTCTTCGAGTATCGACGCGTGCCATGACTCCTATCTTCCTCCCGTGCTCACGGGGTTACTCCCGCCAGGGCGGAATCACTCGGCCAGTCGCACGACCGCCGTCGCCTAAGAGCCACCCCACGCGCTTCGCAATTCGCAGTGCAATCGCGCTCTCGCGGAACACGATCGACGGCACCGCCGCGGTGAGCTGGCCCTCGACTCGGGGGACCTCGCTCACAGAGCGGAGCCAGAAGGTCAAGAGCACGTTCGTCCGTCCGGTCGTCGACGCGCAGAGTCGGATCCCGGGGATCTGGGCTGCCGCGCGGGCGAGTGTTTCATGTTCTGTCGCCGGAACACTCGCGAACCACTCGGCGGTGATTGGGGTGCCGCTCACATCCTGCGCGAGTTCACAGCGGAAGTGCACGAGTCCGTGCAGGATCGCCGCGCGAATCTGGCGGCGCACAGTCGGCTCGCTCATTCCGAGCCCTCTCGCGATGTCGGAGGCAGAGAGTCTGCCGTCCGCTGCAAGGGCGCGAAGCACGTCCGGGCTGATTCTGGGTGCCGGCCCATCGCTGCGCTCGCGCGGATTGAGCTGTGCCACCTGTCGCTCCTGTTCAGGCGAGAGCGAACGCACCGTCCAACTGTCCGCAATCACGTGCATCCGCGTACTGAAAGACGTCTCGATGTGCTCGATGCCTCGCACTGAGGCGATCCGTGGCAGTGTGTGCTCGGTGAGGTGAGCCATCGACGCTGCAGACACCGTCAGCAGGAGATCTCGGTGCCGCGCCGAGATATCCAGCGAGAGTACATCGGGGATTTCCGATAGCTCTCTGATGACTTCTTCTCTGCGCGACATCTCACACAGCACTTCGATGAAGGCGGTCACCGGAGTCAGCCGTGTACCGATCGAGTGCACCGCGATCCACGCGATTCCCGCTTCGCTCAGCCGCTTCCACCGCGTTGCGAGCGTGGTGCTGTGCACGCCAAGGATTGGCGCCAAGCTCGTCCACGAGGCACGCGGCGCAATCTGGAGCGCGTGGACGAGTTGCAGATCCTCGTCATCCAGAATGGATGGTTCATGAAGATGATCGTTTCGCGAGATTTCACGCATGTAGTGATTGAATCCTGCTTTTTTGAACAAAGCAACTATCAGACTTGCAGAATTGGCCTCACGCGACTGCGTATCGCCCAGGTTGAATTCGAAAGCAATGGAGCACACATGGCCATCACTGATGCCGCACAGGCCGATCTGGTGCGTCTCCGACGCGAGCTGCACTCGGCCCCCGAAGTGGGGCTCGATCTCCCGGGGACCCAGCGCACACTCCTCGCTGAGCTCGCGGGACTCCCGCTCGAGATCACGCTCGGCCGCGGCAGCACCTCAATTACCGCCGTCCTCCGCGGCACTCACCCGGGGCGACCCGAGCATGCGCCTGCCGTGCTGCTGCGGAGCGACATGGACGGGCTCCCCGTCACCGAGCCAGACACGCTGAGCTTTCATTCTCAGAACTCCGGCACCATGCACGCCTGCGGGCACGATCTTCACATGGCCATGCTCATCGGAGCGGCGCGTGAGCTCAGCACCAGGCGTGATGAGCTGTGCGGCGACGTCGTACTGATGTTCCAGCCGGGCGAAGAGGGCTGCGGTGGCGCCGCCCTCATGATCGAGGAGGGCGTGCTCGATGCGGCCGGCCCGCGTGTCAGCTCTGCATTCGGTCTGCACGTGTTCACCGGCGATCCGCGGCCAGCTCGCTTTGGTTTCCGCGCCGGCACCGCAATGGCCTTCGCCGCGTCGCTCGACGTCACAATCATCGGCCGCGGCGGCCATGGCTCCGCACCACACCTCGCGAGTGATCCGGTCCCCACGGTCGCCGAAACCGTCCTCGCGCTGCAGAGCGCAACCACCCGCCGCTTCAACGCGCTCGACCCGGTCGTCGTCACCGTCGGCCTGCTCTCCGCCGGCACCGCGAGCAACATCATTCCCGATAGCGCCCATCTCGCGGCCACAGTGCGCGGTTTCTCCCATGCCAGCCACGAACTCGCTGCCGAGGTACTCCCCACCATTGCGCACGGGATCGCTGCCGCACACGGCCAACGGGCGGAAGTCACCTTTCGCCCCGAGTTTCCACCGGTGGTCAACACGGCGTCGGAGGTCGCGATCGCGATTGACGTGGCCCGCTCGCTCTTCGGGGCGGAGCAGGTCGAGGAGCTGGAGAATCCAAAAACTGCCTCGGAGGACTTCGCCGAGATCTTGGAGCTCGTGCCAGGCGTCTTCGGCTTCGTCGATGCAACCCCGGCCGAAGGGAGCGACTACAACCACTCTCCCCACGCCGTCTACGACGATGCAGTGCTCGGCGCGGGCGCGACACTCCATGCTGAGTTCGCGATCGCCCGGCTCGCGGCGCTGTGTTCCTAGCGCGCCCTCGTCCCCTCGCTCGTTCCCACTCACGCTCGACCCCATTCACGCGTCACTCCAATGAAGGACATCATGACCGCCACCACAGTCTCCGCACAGGCGCGGAACGCAGCGCCACGATCACAAAAGCGAACCGTCTTCGCGACCAGCGTCGGCAACGCACTCGAATGGTTTGACTGGCAGATCTATGCGACGTTTGCGCCCTTCATCGCCGCCCAACTGTTCAACGCCGAGAATCCGGTCTCATCCCTGCTACAGACCTTCGCGATCTTCGCGGTCGGCTTCCTCGCCCGCCCGCTCGGCGGCTTGCTGTTCGGCTTGATCGCTGACCGCCGCGGTCGGAAGGTCTCCCTCATCCTCGCGGTCACCGCTGCCTCGCTCGGGAGCCTGATCATCGGGCTGACGCCGACCCACGCAGCGATCGGTGCGTGGGCCGCGGTGATCCTGCTCGTCGCCCGCCTGATCCAGGGCCTTGCTCACGGTGGGGAGATGCCAGCCGCCCAAACCTACCTCTCCGAGATCGCGGCACCCACCAAGCGCGGACTGTGGTCGTCACTGATCTACGTTTCCGGGACCACGGGCATCCTGTGCGCCACCCTGTTCGGCGCAGTGCTCACCGGGGTCATCAGTGAGACGGCCATGCAGGAGTGGGGCTGGCGGATCCCGTTCTTCGTCGCTGCGGCGTTTGGTCTCTTCGTGCTCCTGATGCGTGTGGGGATGCAGGAGACCGAGGCATTCGAGACGGGCCGGGTACAGACTCTCACTGATGCACGCCCCACTCCGCTGATGTCGGCCGGCCGCGCGGCGCTGCTCGTGATCCTGCTCACCCTTGGCGCGACTGTGTCCTTCTACGTCTGGGGCGTCACCGCCCCCGCCGTCGCAACGGCGACGCACGGCATGGCACCTGGCGCTGCGCTCTGGGCCGGGGCAGGCGGCATTGTGCTATTCATTGCAGTGCTTCCGCTGTGGGGTGCACTCTCTGACAGGATTGGCCGCAGGCCGGTGCTCCTGATCAGCCTGCTGGGCACGGCTGCGTTGTACTTCCCCATGCAGAATCTCATGTCCGATCAGCCGTGGACACTGCTTGTCGCGACTGGAACAGTCTTGGTGTTCCTGGCCGGCACCATGTCCATCTTGCCCGCGGTGTTTGCCGAGCTGTTCCCCACCCATATTCGCACCGTCGGCACCGCAGTCCCCTACAGCATCGCGGTGGCACTGTTCGGCGGCACGTCACCGTATCTGCAGACCTATTTCGGCGCACAGCTGGAATTGCCGTGGCTGTTCTCACTGTACGCAGTACTCCTGCTGCTGATCTCTGCAGCAACCGCGTTCTTCCTGCTGCCTGAGACAAAGGGTCGCGCGCTGTAGTCGTTGCGCGGGGCTCCTCCTGCGCCCCGTAGCTTCGAGTTCCCACGCCAGCTCGGGCCGAGAGTCCTTCAGATTCTCTGCCCGAGCTGGCGTGTGTGGTGCAGGATTGCAGGATCTTTCTGTGGCGCATGGCGAACGTTCCGGGTGCGTTCGCAAATTGCCGCGCTTCACTGCGGAATAGATCCGGGCACTTCGCGTTATCTTTATATGCAAGCGCATATATTTGGAGGCAGCATCATGGAATTCGGGATCTTCTCGGTCAGCGACGTTACCCGCGACCCCGTCGCCGATAGAACGCCCAGCGAGGCGGAACGCATCGAGGGGCTGGCGCAGATCGCCGTGCACGCCGAGGCCACCGGCTTCGACGTCTTCGCGATTGGCGAGCACCACAATCCGCCGTTCTTCTCGTCGAGCCCGACCACATTCCTCGCCTACATCGCAGCGCTCACGACCACGCTGAAGCTCAGCACGTCGACCACGCTCATCACCACGAACGATCCAGTGCGCATCGCCGAGGAATACGCGATGCTGCAGCACCTCGCCAAGGGCCGCATGGACCTCATGCTCGGTCGCGGCAACACCGCACCCGTGTACCCGTGGTTCGGCAAAGACATTCGCTCGGCGCTGCCGCTCGCACTCGAGAACTACAACCTCTTGCACCGTCTGTGGCGCGAAGACGTCGTGGACGCCGAGGGGAACTTCCGCACGCCGCTGCAAGGTTTCACTTCAACGCCCCGTCCACTCGACGACGTGCCGCCGTTCGTGTGGCACGGTTCGATCCGCACCCCCGAGATCGCTGAGCAGGCGGCGTACTACGGCGACGGCTTCTTCGCGAACCACCTCTTCGCTCCGTCAGAGCATTTCCTGCGCCTCGTCCGGTTCTACCGCGAGCGCTTCGAGCACTACGGACACGGTACCCAGAAACAGGCGATCGTGGGGCTGGGCGGGCAGGCATTCGTCGCGAAGAAGTCACAGGACGCCGTCGCGCAGTTCCGGCCCTACTTCGCGGAGGCCCCGGTCTATGGCCACGGCCCCAAGCTCGAGGACTTCACGCAGCAAACGCCGCTCACCGTTGGGAGCCCGCAGGAGATCATCGACAAGACGCTCACCTTCCGCGACACCTTCGGGGACTACCAGCGACAGATGTTCCTCGTGGATCACGCGGGCCTCCCGCTGAAGATGGTGCTCGAACAGCTCGATATGCTGGGCTCCGAGGTCATCCCAGTGCTCCGCCGCGAAATGGCGGCAGGGCGCGATCCTGAGGTCCCCGAATCTCCGAGCCACGAAAGCCTCGTCCGCGCAAAGTACGGAGACGCCGAGCCGCGCCAGCCGCGTCCCAATGCGAACCGCGGAGACAATGTGACCGGCGGCTCCCCTTACCAGGATTCGCCAGCCAAATCTGGCGCTGCGTTCGGTCTGAGCTAGGGATCAACGCGATCCCAGCGAACCGCGTGCCACACCCAATGCCCATCTCACCACAGTGACCGAGAGGACCCCTCATGAACTCCGCCGCGCGCACCGATATTCGCCTCACCAACGAGGCGTGGGAAGCGCTCATGACCGCACACGCCACGCTCATGGGGACCTTCGGTGGCGAGGGAATGTGGAAAGAAGCGAGCGTGCGTGAGTACGACGTGCTGTACACGATCGCCAAACGGGGGGAACCGATGCGGATCTGCGAGATTCAGGACAGCGTGCTTCTCAGCCAGCCTGCCCTGTCCCGCATGATCGACCGGCTCGCGACTCGCGGTCTGATCGACCGCGCGGCCGACGAACACGACGGCCGCGCGGTGCGCGTCTCACTCACCACTGAGGGCGCACGGGTGCAGCGCGAGATCGGGCGAGCCCACGCAAAAAGCGTGGCTCGCGAACTCGGCTCGGCACTCTCCACTGACGAACTCCACGAACTCGAGCGACTCTGCCGCAAGCTCGTGACGCCTGCAGTGTCCGCGTCTCCTGCGCCACACGGGGCGTAGGCCAGCGCGGCCAGCACCCCCACGGCACTCCGGCACAGCTCGCAACACAGGCGACTTCTTCGGGTCTGCCCCTATCTCTACCCACCCACCACGCGTGAGGAACCCCCACACCATGAACACACCCTTTGACGGCGCAGCCACCCTGACGGATCCTGAGCTCACGGCAGCCCACCGTACCGTCTCACTCGCACTCGTGAGCGCTGGCACGAGCGACCCATCCACCACCACAATGCTCGCCCGCCGAGTCGCGGAGCAGGCCGCACGGCTCGGCGAAAAACAGGGCTTGCGCGTCGAGGCACGGCTCATCGACCTGCGCGTCCTTGCCGCAGACGTCACCACCGCGCTTGTAACACAGCACGTGTCTCCCGCGCTCCAGGAAGCGAGCGACATCATGCGCGAGGCCGATGGCATCATCGCTTCGACGCCGGTCTACAAGGCAGGTGCGAGCGGGCTGTTCACTTCATTCTTCCAAGTGCTCGACAACGACCTGCTGATCGGCACGCCCGTGGTGCTTGCGGCGACCGCGGGCAGCGCACGGCACGCACTCGTTGTGGACGACCAGATCCGCGGCATGTTCGCGTATCTCCGCACGATCAGTGTGCCCACCGCGCTCTTCGCGGAGCCCGACGACTGGACCCGGAGCGACTTCAGTGGCCGGATCGAGCGCGCAGCGACCGAACTGATCGCACTGATCTCCGGCGATTTCCGCACGGCCGTGCGCGGTGAATCCTGGGCGGCGTACCAGCATTCCTTCGGCAGCGCAGGCGGCACCGAGCTTGGGATTGATCTCTCCTCGGACCTCATGCGCCTCGCGACGGGCGGCGCGGCCTAGTTCACCGGCCGAGACGGGCTCGGCCGCCGGGCGCGGCACAGCCCGCAGCCAGGCGGCAGTTCCGTCTTCTCTATGAGTCGCCAGCGGAGATCGCAGCAGCTTCGTCGACCACGGTCTCATGCGGACGACCGATGTGCGCGAGCGCGCGGCCCGAGACCGCGAGCACCACCACAGCAACGACGACCGCAGCAGCTCCTGCGAGGTATGGTGCCCCCGATCCAAGCGCCTCTGCAAGTGGCCCTGCGACTGCTGGCGCAACGGCTCCACCCATAAACCGCACGCCAGAGTATGTCGACGATGCGACGTTGCGCGGGAGATCCGTCGCTTCCATCACGGCCTCGGTGAGCGCGGTGTTCATCACTCCGAGCAACAGACCGCTCATGACCACAACAGTGACGAGCCCAGGCAGCGAGTCAACGAATACAGCGAGCAACACGAGACACACGGTCAGTCCGCCGAGCATACTGAAGAGCACCGGCCGCAAGCCCAGTGTGCGAGTCAGCACCGGAGCCACGAGCACTGAGGTGATCGCCAACGCGAGGCCCCACCCGAAGAACACGAGCCCGAGCTCGCTCGCGCCAAACTCCAGCCCCGCAGTGCGCGCCGCGGCCTCCATTGGGTACGGGCTGTACGCCAGTAGTACGAAGAAGCCAAAATTGTAGAACAGGGCAACGAGCGACAGCACCCGCAGCGCAGGGTGACGTAGTGCACGGAATCCGGCGAGCAACGACGTCGGTGCCGGCGCCGCCGCGGTGTCCGGTTTCCGCAGCAGGATCAGGATCGCGACGAGGGCGATCGCCATGAGGGCGGCGGTTCCGAAAAACGGCCCGCGCCACGACACGTTGCCGAGCGCACCGCCGATGAGCGGTCCCGTCGCGAGCCCCACTCCGAGTGCCGCTTCATAGAGCACGATCGCTTGTCGCGCGCCGCCGGACGCTGCGCCCACAATCGCGGCCAGCGCCGTCGAAATGAAGAGCGCATTCCCCAAGCCCCAGCCAGCGCGGAAGCCAATAATCGCGTCGACCGTTCCTGAAGCGCCTGCGAGGGCAGCGAAGATGACGACGAGCACCAGCCCGGCGATCAGCGTGCGCTTCACTCCGATCCGGCCGGACACCCAGCTCGTGAAGAACATCGCGAGCCCCGTGATGAAGAGGTAACTCGTGAAGAGCAGCATCGTCTGGCTGGGGCTTGCGCCGAGCTCCGTGCTGATGGCGGGCAGAATCGGATCGACAAGCCCGATCCCCATAAAGGAAACTGCGCAAGCAAACGCGATTGCCCACACTGAAGTGGGCTGGCGCAGCAGCGATGCCCTACCGCGATGCGTTGCCTGGGCTGCGGCCGCAGGCGCTGGTATTTGCTGGGGTGAGGTGTGCGTGGACGTGGCGGGCTCCTAGCGATGAGAGAGGTGGCAGACGAGGTGGTCATCCGCACGGACTGCGATCCAGATCCGTTTCGGACGCGGTGCCCCGCTATCCCGAAGGATCGCCCACGGCCTCGCTCAACTGCTGCAGCAGTTCTGCAGCGCGGGCGAGCGTCGCCCGATCGAAGTCAGTCAGTCCGGCAAGGTGCGGATCCACCGCCGCTGCCGCGGCGTGCCGGTAGTCCGCAAGTGCGGCGCGGCCACTATCTGTCGCGGACACGAGCATCGCACGCCCGTCTTCGGGGTCGGGAGCACGGGCCACCCAGCCCTCTCCTTCGAGGCGCTGCACGAGCGCGGTCATCGTCGGCTGTGCGACCCGCTGCCCGTGCGCCAGCGTACTGATCCTCGCGGGCGCGGAGCTGAGCTCGGAAAGCACACGCCACGCGACGGTCGAGTAGTGCACTCCAGGCACGCGACCGACGGTCCGACTAAAACGCGCGGTAGCGAGCAGCAAATCCAAAGCCAGGCGATCCTCTCCCCGAGATACATCGCTCAAATCTGGCTCCATGTCACCATACTTTAGCACAAACTACATAGGCAGGCTATCTACTTAGTCACTCACCCCCTGCAGGCACCACGAGCGCTGAGCCACACTTGGCTGCCTCACTTGCGATACAGCAAGGTTCTGCGACTCCTACGTCACGAGAGCGCCCCGTACAGCACAAGGGCCGGATCCCCGAGGGGGATCCGGCCCAGAGTACGACACGCGAAACTACGCCGTCACGTACCCGTCAGCGACGTCGAGTGCGGCATCGATGATCTCGAGGCCTGCGATCAGATCGTCCTCGGAGATGATCAGTGGCGGCGCCACCTGGAGACGGTTGCCAGCCGCGAACGGCCAGAGGCCTGCAGCCTTACACGCGGCAACGACCGCATTGAACGGGGCAGCAGCTTCACCGGCCGCGTTGAACGGAATGAGTGGCTCACGCGTCGCCGGGTCTTTCACGAGCTCGATCGCCCAGAACAGCCCCGTGCCGCGCACCTCGCCCACTGCCGGGTGCTTTGCTGCCATTGCCTCGAGGCGCGGACGCACGACGCGCTCACCCAGATCGCGTACGCGCTCCAGAATGCCCTCTTCCTCGAAAATATCGAAGGTGGCAACGCCAGCGGCGCAGGCCAGCGGGTGGCCGGAGTAGGTCAGGCCACCGGGGAATGCGCGCTGCTCGAACGTCGCGTGGATCGCCTCGCTGATGACGACTCCGCCGAGCGGGACGTAGCCCGAGTTGACGCCCTTCGCGAAGGTCACGAGATCAGGGTTTACGCCGAATGCCTGGTAGGCAAACCACTCACCGGTGCGACCGAAGCCGGCCATCACCTCATCGCAGACCAGCATGATGCCGAACTCGTCACACAGCGCGCGCACGCCGGCAAGGTACCCGGGCGGCGGGATTAAGATCCCGTTCGTGCCAGTCACCGACTCGAGGATGATCGCGGCAATCGTGTCGGGACCTTCCAGCTCGATCGTCTGACGCAGGTGCGCCAACGCCCGCTCCGACTCTTGCTCAGGGGTCTCCGCGTAGAACGCCGAGCGGTACGGGTACGGTCCGATGAAGTGAACAACGCCAGCGTCAAGCGTGCCGTTTGCCCAGCGCCGGGGCTCACCCGTGAGGGTAATCGCCGTGCCAGTGGAGCCGTGGTACGAGCGGTAGCGCGAGAGCACCTTCTGGCGCCCGGTGTGGTGCCGCGCCATGCGCACGGCATACTCGATCGCGTCCGCGCCGCCGTTCGTGAAGAACACCGAGCGCGCACCCTCGAAGGAGTGCTCCACAATGCGCTTCGCGAGCTCGCCACGCACGTCATTCGCCATCGCGGGCTGGATGGTCGCGAGACGACCGGCCTGCTCCTGGATCGCCTGCACGAGACCGGGGTGCTGGTGCCCCAGGTTCAGATTAACGAGCTGCGACGAGAAGTCGAGGTATTCCGTGCCGTCGTAGTCCCAGAAGCGCACGCCCTCGCCCTTCGCGATGGGCAGGGGGTTGATGGCCCCCTGCGCCGACCACGAGTGGAATACGTACTGGCGATCGTTCGCGCGCACCTCGCGCTGCGCCTCGGTGTCGCCGAACTGCTGCTCAGCGCCGTTCAGATCAATGTAGTCAGCCATGACTGCAGTCTCCTTCGAATCCGTCTTAGCTGTTGCTCGGGAAGCCGAGGTCGACCTTCGACTGGTCCGGGTTCGGCCAGCGGGTGGTGACCACCTTGGAGCGGGTGTAGAAGTTGATCGACTCAGGGCCGTAGATGTGGGAATCACCGAACAGTGAATCCTTCCACCCCCCGAACGAGAAGGAACCAACCGGAACGGGGATCGGGACGTTGATGCCCACCATGCCGGCCTCAACTTCAAACTCGAACTGGCGAGCGACGCCGCCGTCACGCGTGAAGATCGCTGTGCCGTTGCCGAACTGGTGATCGTTAATCAGCTGCACGCCCTCTTCATAGGTGGCGACTCGCACGACGGCGAGCACCGGCCCGAAGATCTCGTCGAGGTACATCTTGCTGTCGGTCTTGACGTGATCGACAAGCGAGACACCCGTGAAGAAGCCGTTGCCCTCGAACTGGGTCTCGCGCCCGTCAACGACGACCGTCGCACCCTCGGCCTCGGCACCTGCGACGTAGGACTCGACGCGCTCCTTGGCTTCCTTCGTGATGAGCGGGCCCATCTCCGATGCGGGATCCGTGCCGTCGCCGATCTTCAGATCCTTGATGCGGTCGGCGATCTTGCCGACGAGCTCGTCAGCGATGTCGCCGACGGCCACCACGACCGAAACGGCCATGCAGCGCTCGCCTGCCGAGCCGTACGCCGCGGAGACCGCTGCGTCAGCAGACATGTTGAGGTCAGCGTCCGGCATCACGATCATGTGGTTCTTCGCGCCGCCAAGTGCCTGCACGCGCTTGCCGTTGCCAGCTGCGCGCTCGTAAATGTACTTTGCGATCGGAGTCGAGCCAACAAAGCTGATCGCCTTGACGTCGCGGCTGTCGAGCAGAGTATCGACAGCGACCTTGTCGCCGTGGACGACGTTGAGTACGCCGTCGGGCAGGCCTGCCTCGCGGAACAGATCCGCGATGAAGACCGAGGCGGACGGATCACGCTCGGAGGGCTTGAGGACGACCGTGTTGCCGCAGGCGATTGCTGATGCGATCATCCACAGCGGCACCATGACCGGGAAGTTGAACGGAGTGATCGCAGCAACGACGCCAACCGGCTGCTTGATCGAGTGCACGTCGACACCGGTCGACACCTGCTCATCGCGCTCACCCTTGAGGAGGTGCAGGAGACCGGACGCGAACTCAACGTTCTCCAGGCCGCGCGCGATCTCACCCGCGGCGTCCGAGAGCACCTTGCCGTGCTCGCTCGTGACGATCGCCGCCAGCTCGGGGGTGCGCTGCTTCAGGAGCTGACGCAGATTGAAGAACACGTCCGCACGCTTCGTGAGGCTCGTCTTGCGCCACATCGGCAGTGCTGCCTGCGCAGCCGCGATGGCCTGCTCCACGGTCTCAGCCGAAGCGATACCCAGCTCGTGCTGCTGCTCGCCGGTCGCCGGGTTGAAGACAGGCTGGAAGCGCTCGCCGGCCTCAACCTTTTCGCCGCCAATAACGTGGGGAATGCGTGCCATGTTGACGCCCTCTTTCCGTGTCGTGTTGAAGTGCTCTTGGGCCAGTGCCCAACTATCCGGGCAAAGTGTTCGAGGAACGGATCCTCGCTAGTTATGAGTCTGTCACTGATGCATTCAAGCAGCGACCGACAAAGCATCGCAGAATCGCCCCAATTCCGTACACTGTGTATGACATGGATACGAATGCCACAGACCCCACTCCGATCACCGTTGCAGACGCGCTCGCACTGCCCGAGCTGCGCGCCGGGGCCCCTGACCTGGTGGCGGGCAAAAACGGCCCGAGCGCAGGCTCCGCTGGGCACACGTGGTCGCGGGGACGGGCGCGTTCGGTCTGCTCGACGGCGCAGAGCTGATCCTCACGACAGGGGCCGGCTGGCCCAGCGATGCTGCAGCGCTCGAAGATCTCTCAGCAGCACTGGTTGGCGCCGATCCTGCTGCGGTCGTGCTGGAACTCGGGGCGAACTTCAGTGCGGCGC
The DNA here is from genome assembly GCF_019464495.1 of Leucobacter luti. NCBI lineage: Bacteria > Bacillati > Actinomycetota > Actinomycetes > Micrococcales > Microbacteriaceae > Leucobacter > Leucobacter luti. The sequence continues at coordinate 1,492,038 of NZ_CP080492.1, forward strand.
CCGTCGAGCTAATCCGGGCATGTGAGGAGCGCACGATTCCGCTCATCCTGCTCCACCGTGAGGTGCGCTTCGTGCAGATCACTCAGCGGATCCACCAGCTCGTACTCGCCGCGCAGACCGAGGCGCTCGCCGCCCGAACCGAAGTGCACGAGATGCTCACCGAACTCGGTCTCAACCGCAGCCCCGTTGACTACGTGATCGAGCGGCTCGCGGAGACGATCGGGGCTCCTGTGGTGCTTGAAGACTCTGCGGAGCATGTGGTGGCGTGGGCGGCGCGTGATCGGGACCCCGAATCAGTGCTTGCCCCGTGGACCGCCGCCGGCCCGCGCTCACTCCCGGCCGGCTCTGAACGCATCGCCGTCGGGCACAAGGGCGAAGCTGGGGTCACCTCGCTGCGCTTCCCGGGCCAGCCCACCCGGCCGGCCGGCGCACCGTGCTTGAACTCGGGGCACTTGCGCTCGCCCTCGGCAGGCTCGCCGACACGACTGGCGAACAGTGGTTACAGCTGAGTTCCAAACAGCTCTTCGACACGCTCCTCAGCGGGCGCTACCGCCGAGATACGGAGCTTGCTGCGCAGCTTGCGGCCGCGGGCTTACCCGTGGACGGCCGGCTCCTCCTCGGGGCGACGCTGCGCGGGACCGGCGCGTTCGGGGCGCACGACACTCTCGAGCGCGCCCTCCTGGAGACGGCCCTGCGCCGGGCCGTTGCGCCTGAGGGAGAGTGATCGTGGTCCCGGATTCGGGGGTCTCCGGTGAGCGTACGACGTTCCTTGCGCTGCTCTCGTTCCCGCCGGAGGATCCCCGAGTCGCGGCCCCGCTGGGGATCAGTGCTCCGCCGCTCGCCGCTCGCCTCGCGCGCGAGCTGGACATGCTCATCCCCTCGACCACACCCGCATCATGGCGCGCGCACCTGGGGCTTGGCGCAACCGGGCGGGGTGTTCGCTCGCTCATCACTTCGCTGGAGCGGGTGCGCGCAGCTGGCCAGTTGCGCCCGTCTGGCACAGTGGGCCGGGTCACCGCGCAGCACGCCGAGCGCCAAGCACTTGCCTACCTCGTACGCGGCTTGGCGGCTGCGCCCGAGGTCCAGGAATATGCGCTGGCCACATTGGGCCCCCTGATCGAGCACGATGCCGCGGGCGGCACCGGGCACAGCGGCGATCTGCTCGTCGTCCTCCGCGCCTATCTCGATCACCCCACGAACCGGTCACTCGCGGCTCAGCGCGCACGGCTCTCCCGCTCAGTCTTTTACCAGCGGCTCGCGCTCATCGAGGAGTTGCTCGACGTAGACCTTTCCGATGGCACAACCATCGCGACACTCGCCGTGGCACTGCTCGCTCGCGGCGAGGGATAGCTGTCTTCCAAGCTCGAAGACGGGTCTGCGCACCCTATTCGTCTGCACGCCTGTAGGCGCGTAGGGCTGTAGGGCCGTGCGCGAAGGCGTCTTGGCGAGCGCGCGGGCTTCTCGCGGGTGTCCAGCACCCCCGAGCCCCAGAGCCTCAGAACTCAGCCCCGTGCGACACCCGCGGCGTGCAGTCGCTATACCGGCGACTTGAGGTTCCAGAGCGCGGGGTACTCGTGTCCGAGGCGCACCACGAGGCGGCGCAGCTCCGGCAAAGACAGCCCGATCACACAGCTCGGGGCCCCCTCGATCCGCTCGATGAAGGCACCGGCGAGGCCATCGATGGCGAAGCCGCCGGCAAGCTCAAGTGGTTCCCCGTCGCGACATACGCGGCGAGCTCAGCGTCCGTTACATCCGCGGCGAGGCTGACCCGCGCGGTGTCAACTCCTCCCACAGCGCCGCGCACGCGGCCACCGGTGGTCGATCACCCAGTGGCCCGAGTGCAGCACTCCGGTGCGCCCGCGGTGCTGTTGCGCCCGCGCGAGCGCAACCTCAGGCAGGTGAGGCTTGCCAAGAATCTCGGTGTTGAGCAGAAACATCGAGTCTCCACCGAGCACGAGACCGTCGATCTCGTGTCCGTGTCGACGCACGACATCCTCCGCTTTGAGGCGCCCGAGATACTCTGTGAACTCCGGTGCGGTCAGCGCTCTCCCCAGCTCAGCCTCGCGCGCTGCGATCGCCGCATCCTCATCGACCTCGGGGGAAAAGCAGATCGGTTCGATCCCCGCCCCTCGCAGCACGGAGAGTCGGGCGGGCGAGGTGGAGGCGAGATACAGGCGCATGCCTGAAATCCTACGCGGCGCACTAGAGCGTGCGCCGCCGCAGAGTGCCTGCGGCGCACACCAGCGCCACGATCGTCACTCCGACGATCACCACGAGCGGCTTCCCCAGATCCCAGCCCTCGGTCCCCGCGGTAACGGCGTTGACCGCATCGATCGCGTAGCTCAGCGGCAACCAATCCGAGATCGTGTGCAGCGACTCAGGCATGTGATCCCGCGGCATCAGCAGCCCCCCGAGCAGAATTTGCGGAAACACGATCACCGGCATGAACTGCACGGCCTGAAACTCGGTGCGTGCGAACGCACTCGCCAGCAGTCCGAGCCCCGTGCCGAGCAGCGCGTCAAGCACGGCGACCACGCCGAGCTGCCAGATCGGCCCCGTCGTCTCCAGCCCGCACACGAGCACCGCGAAGCTCACCGTCACGATCGCTTGCAGCGTCGCCGCAAGTCCAAAGGCAAGCGCGTAGCCGAGCACGAAGTCAGCTCTTCCGAGCGGTGTGGTCATGAGCCGCTCCAGAGTGCCGGATCGTCGCTCTCGCAACGCCGTGACCGAGGTAACCAAGAACATCAGCACGAACGGAAACAGCGCGAGGATCGGGCCGCCGGTGCGTGCAAACGCGGCCTCATCCTCGCTCATCAGCCAGGCAAACAGGCCGACGAGCAGGCTTGGCGCGAGCAGGAGCAGGGCGATCGAACGTGGATCGTGCGACAGCTGCCGCAATACGCGGGCCGCAGTGGCGAAGGTGCGCAGAGGTGTCATGTTCCCGCCTCCGTCCCAGCACCCACCCCAGGTTCCGGATGCGAATCCGCCCCGTGCCTGCCGATGTGAGGGCCGGTGCGCGAGCCAGCGGCGATGAGCGCCAGAAAAGCCTGCTCGGGGTCCGTTGTCCCGGTGCGCGTGAGCAGTTCAGTGGGCGTCGTATCCGCGAGGATCGCCCCCTCACGCATCAGAAGTAACCGATCGCACCGCAGTGCCTCGTCCATCACATGGCTGCTCACGATGAGGGTTGCCCCACCCACCGCGAGCGAGCGAAACAGCGTCCAGAGTTCTGCGCGGAGCACCGGGTCAAGGCCGACCGTCGGCTCGTCGAGGACGATCAGCTGCGGCTCTCCGAGCAGTGCCACCGCGAGAGACACTCGACTCCGCTGCCCGCCACTCAGTGCGTCCACCCGCACCGCGGCATGATCCTGCAACCCGACGAGCGCGATCACCCGCTGCGCGTCGCCGCTCGGCGCGCCGAGCACGCGTTCGAAGTACCGCAGATTCTGCTCCACGGTCAGGTCGTCGTAGACCGAAGCTGCCTGCGTGGCGTACGCGACGCTTCGCCGCAGACCGCGGGATCCAGCCGGCTGCCCGAGCACCGTGATCTCGCCGCTCACGCGCGCTTGGACCCCAACAATCGCCCGCAATAGCGTGCTTTTCCCGCAGCCGGAGGGGCCGAGCAGCCCAGTCACCTGACCGGCCTGGACCACAAGATCGATCCCGCTCAGAACAGTGCGAGCTCCGCGGCTCACTGCCAGGTTCCGAGCGGCCACTGCGTGTCCGCTGTGCTCCATGGGCCAATGCTAACCCCGGGCGCGACTTTGCAGTCGTAAGGATGGGAGAATGGTCAGCATGGCTACACATGAACCCGCCGGCGCTCCCCTTGAAATCGGCGCCGAGATCGAACTTGACGTCACCGGCATTGCGCACGGCGGTGTGAGTGTGGCCCGCCACGAGGGCCGCGTCGTATTCGTCGCTGATGCGATCCCCGGTGAGCGGGTGCGTGCTCGCGTCACCGATGCAAAGAAGAAGTCGTTCGCGCGCGCCACCACCACAGAGGTGCTCGACGCATCACCGGACCGACGTCCCCACGTCTGGTCCGAGGCAGATGTGAGCCGGGACCCCGAAGCGCGCGCTGGTGGTGCCGAGTTCGGCCATATTGCGCTGCAGCGGCAACGCACGCTTAAGGCTGAAGTCCTCACCGATGCGATGCGTCGCTTTGGCGGCGTGGAGCTGGCTGCAGAGGAGGGCGAGGATCTCGCGGAGACGCTCGCGGACCTCGTTGAGGCGGCACCAGGCGACGAGGAAAACAACGGTCTGGGGTACCGGAGCCGTGTCCGCCTCCACGTGGATCCCGAGACGAACGCGGTTGGGCCGTATGGCGCCCGCACGCGCCGAGTCATCCGAGTCGATTCGCTCCCGCTCGCAAATGCTGACATTGCGCAGATCGCACCGCTCGACGATCTCATGCCAGACGTCGCCACGGTCGACCTGGTCGCACCCTCAGCAGACGATCCCCGCATGCTGCTGGGAATGGTCGGCGAGCGGACTCGCGCCGGTGCGGCAGATCCGGTACGCGAACTCGTCGAGGATCGGGGGTTCATTGTGCGCGCCGGAGGATTCTGGCAGGTGCACCGCGAAGCTCCGGCGCTGCTGTTCACGGCGGTGCGCGACGCGATCAGCGATCTCCTCGAGGCGGACCGCTTCGATCCTGCGGCCGGGAACCTTGATCTCTATGGCGGTGCGGGCCTGCTCGCTGCTGCGATGGCCGAGGCCGCAGGCCCGGGCCTCAAAGTCACCACGGTCGAGTCAGATGAGGCGGCCACCGACGACGCCTCAGAGAACCTCTCCGAGTTGCTCGGCGGGCTCGCTGTCACGGCACGAGTCGACCGACACCTTGCTGAGCTGCTGAAGTCGGCGGCCACGGTCCGCGATCGTATCCGACGCGGCACCGTTGTGCTCGATCCTCCACGCTCGGGCGCCGGCGGCGAGGTCACCGCACAGCTGACACAGCTCTCACCCGCGAACATTGTGTATGTGGCGTGCGATCCGGTGGCGCTCGCTCGCGATACGAAGACGCTGCGGGATTCGGGCTATGAACTCACCGGGCTGCGTGCGTTCGACATCTTCCCGCACACGCACCACTTCGAGTCGCTCGCAGTCTTCGAGCGCGAGTAAGTCGGGGCTGAACGGGGGGGGGGGGGGGGGGGGGCCCCCCCCCCCCCGTGTGTACCTGCGACAATGAGGCCATGACGACGACGTTCACTCTGGTCCAGTTGCGCTACTTCGCTGAGGTGGCACGGCTTGAACATATGACCGCCGCTGCAGCGGAGTTGAACGTCACGCAGTCGACTCTGTCGAGCGCGATCGCGCAGCTTGAACGCGAACTCGGCGTAGAACTGTTCACTCGGATCCCGCGCCGCGGCCTTCGCCTCACCCCGGCGGGGGTCGCGCTCCTGACTCGGAGCGCGGCGTTCCTGGAGGACGCTGATCTCCTTGCGCGAGCCGTGCAGTCTTCAGGAGCAACGCTCAGCGGAGAGATTTCAGTGGGCTTGTACGCCCCGCTTGCTCCGTTCCAGGTACCGGCCATCCTGCACCGCTTTGAGCAGCAATTCCCAGATGTCGCGGTGACCTTTGTCGAGGGAGATCAGGGCACGCTGCAGGAGGCACTGTACGACGGCCGGTGTGAGATCGCTCTCATGTACGATCTGGGCGTCGATGAACGGTTTGAGCGCACGGTCATTGATCGCGTTCCGCCGCACGTAATCGTCTCGGAGCAGCACCCGCTCGTGCGGGCCGGACGCACCACGGCGGGGCTTGCGGACTTCGCGGAAGAGCCGCTCATCCTCTTAAATCTCCCTCACACCAGCGGCTACTACCTCAGTCTGTTCCGACAGCTCGGAATCACGCCGAAAGTGCGCCACGTCTCCCTCGGATACGAGACTGTGCGTTCCTTTGTCGCACGCGGTCACGGCTACTCGGTACTGAATCAGTGGGTCGACCACGGCATGACCTATTCAGGGTCGCGCGTGTGTCCGATTCGGCTCACGGATCAGTTACCTCCCACGGAGGTGTCACTCGTGCGCCGCCGCGGTCTCGCTCCCACGAAGAAAGCTCTGGCGTTCGCCCAGGTGTGCACCGACCTCTTTGCCGAGCACGCTCATACATCGAGAGAATCGATCGAAACAAACGGTATTCCTCGTTAGACGCTCGAAGCGTATGGGCCAAAGATGGGAGCAGTTTCGCTCCCGTCAGCAGTGCAGCTGACAGCCTGCCCGCGAGACGCAACCCTCTGGAGGACGCAATGACGCCGCAATCCGAATCGACCCTCTCCCCGCCGTCCGGCGCAGCTGCACCGTCTGGCCGCGCGCCGGTCACCGATCCAGTCAACCTGCCAACTGGCCCAATTTCCGTCGCAGAACGGCGCACGCTCGACCGCGAGCGCCGCCGCGTTCTGCTCGCTGGGAGCGTGGGACAGTTCATCGAGTTCTACGACTTCACGCTCTACGGGCTCTCCGCGCTCACCCTATCTGCACTATTTTTCCCGGATGTGAGCCCGGCGATCGCGCTGCTCTCCACCTTTGCGGCGTTCGGCGTGGCGTTCTTCGTGCGCCCGCTCGGGGGGCTCTTCTTTGGCGCTCTCGGGGATCGCTACGGTCGCCGCCCAGTCCTGTATGTGACACTGCTCACAATCGGGATCGCCACCACAGCAATTGGGCTGCTCCCCACCTACGCACAGATCGGCGTACTCGCCCCCATTCTGCTCGTGATTTGCAGGCTCCTGCAGGGCTTCTCCGCCGGCGGTGAGTCGGTTGGAGCCCCAGCATTCGTCTTTGAGCACGCACCAAAAGCACGGCGCGGGTTCTGGTTGAACATCACGCTTGCCGCGACAGCGCTTCCCTCCGTCGTCGGGGGCACCTTGATCCTCGTGCTCTCGCAAAGCATGTCCGCCGCGTCGTTCGAGGCGTGGGGCTGGCGAATTCCATTCCTGATTGCACTCCCGCTCGCCTTGTTCGGGCTGTGGATCCGCTCCCACACCGAAGAGTCTGAGGCGTTCAAAGAGGTGCAGCGCACACAGCAGGCGCAGCAGAAGGAGCACACGCCAATCCGCGACGCGTTCCGTGAGAACTGGCTGCAGATGCTCCAAGTCATCATGGTAATGGGGCTCACCGCGATGGGGTTCTACTTCCTTTCAGGCTACTTCGTCACCTATGTGCAGACCGCAGGAGATCTCAGCCGCGAAGCAGCGCTGCTCGCCAATGCCGCCGCCATGCTGCTCTACGCACTCGTGCTCCCCGTCGCAGGCCTCATCGGCGACCGCTTTGGCCGGAAACCCATGCTCATCGTGGGGGCGGCGGCCATCGCAGTGCTCTCGGTGCCAGCGTTCATGCTCGTCACTTCGGGATCCTTCCCGCTCGCGCTGATCGGTCAATTCCTCTTCGTGCTCGCGGTGTGCACGTACGGTGGCGGCTGCTACACGTTCTTTGTGGAGATCTTCACCACTCGCACACGGTTCACCTCAGCCGCGGTCAGCTACAACGTCGGCTATGCCGTGTTCGGGGGCACCGCGCCGTTCATCGGAACCTGGCTCGTGGGAGCCACCGATTTCGGAGCGAGCCCGGGTATCTACATGGCCGTTGCTGCCGCGGTGGTGTTCCTCGTCCTCATTCTCACCAACATCCCCGAAACTCACCCGCTCAAGCGGGTCAGCACCACAGGAGCCATCAAGTGACCACTGCACTCCCCGCCGACGCAACAGCGTTCCTCACCGATTTCCACGCGGTCGCCGAGATCGGAGCCACGCCGAACGCGGGCGTGGACCGCCAAGCAGCGACTCCTGAGGACCGAGAAACACGCGAGTGGTTTCGCACCTACGCTGAGTCACGTGGGTGGGAGGTCCGCGTCGATGGAATCGGCAATCAGTTCGCGCTCCTCAACCTCACCTCAAACGCACCATACGTGCTGCTCGGCTCACATCTGGATTCGCAGCCGCTCGGTGGTCGTTTCGATGGAGCCTACGGTGTTATTGCCGGACTCCACGCGGCCGACCGCATCGCTCGCCGCGTCAGCACGGGCGCTGCTCCCCACGCACCCACCTACAATCTCGCCGTCGTGAATTGGTTCAACGAAGAGGGCGGCCGCTTCGCCCCGTCGATCATGGGCAGCTCAGTATTCGCGGGCATCATGGATGAAGCCGAAATGCGTGAGGTGCGCGATCTCCGTGGCATTTCAGTGCGCGAAGCGCTCGAGAGCATCGGCTACCTCGGCACCGATGAGCGGCCCGACATCGCCTCCTACGCGGAAATCCACATTGAGCAGGGCCGCATCCTCGAACGCGAGGGGATCCCCATCGGCGCCGTCGACGCGAGCTGGCACACGCAGAAGCTCGATATTGAAGTGCTCGGCGAGCAATCGCACACTGGAGCGACGCTCATGTCGGATCGTCACGACGCACTCCTCGGCGCTGCGAAGGTGATCCAGCGCGTGCATGAGGTCACCGATCTGTTCCCGCCGGAGACCCTCGTCTCTTCGGTCGGTCAGCTCACTCTGGAGCCCAACTCGCCCATCGTCGTGGCCCGCCGCGTCCATCTTGTCGCGGATCTCCGGGCAGACGACCGCGAGGTCGTGCGCTCCGCACGGGACAAGATCCTGAGCGATATTCGAGAGATCGAGGCGGAACACGGGCTGGTGATCAACGCTCGAGACTTTGACGTCCGCGCGAATCAGCTCTACCCCGAGGCTGGCCTGCAACTCACCGAGCAGGTGGCGGACGCGCTCGGCACTGGCGCCCGTCGGATCCGCACCATGGCAGGGCACGACTCTGTCGCAATGAACCGGATCGCTCCAACCGTGATGCTCTTCATCCCCTCGGTCGATGGGGTCAGCCACTGTGAGCGTGAGTTCTCACGAGACGAGGACATGGTCACGGGAGTGGAGTTCCTCACAGAAGTTGCCTGGCGGCTCGTGCACGGCGCACTGCAGGAGACGAAATGACTGAGACGAGCACGTGTGAGCTCACGCGGCTCGACGCCTATGCCGCTCGTGCGCTCTTTCGCTCCGGGGAGCTGGCGCCGAGCGAGCTTCTCGAAGCGACTTTTGCTCGCATTGCTGCGGTGAACGGCGACCGCGAGACAGGCGTGAACGCGTTCACAGAGATCCTCGCCTCTGAGGCGCGTGAGCAGGCGCGGGCGGCGGACACGGCGTGGGCTGATGCCCGGTCCGATGGATCCGAGCCACCACCCCTGCTCGGGATCCCTGTCGCAACAAAAGAGAAGCACGGCCTCGCTGGGCGGTCCCTGGAACAGGGACTCGCCTCGCAGCGCGGAGTCCTCGCCGACGCCCATCACCCCGTCGTTGAACGGGTGCTTCACGCGGGTGGGATCATCCACGCGCGTACCACTTCCCCGGAGTTCTCATGTGCCACAGTGACGCACTCACCGGCCTGGGGGATCACGCGGAACCCGTGGCACCTCGCGGCTTCTCCTGGCGGCTCCTCGGGCGGAGCCGGATCCGCCCTCGCTGCTGGCATGGCGACCCTCGCCACGGCGTCCGACATCGCGGGCAGCACCAGGATCCCCGCCGGATTCACCGGAACAGTCGGGTACAAGGCGCCATACGGCCGTATCCCCGGCCTGCCCCCGCTCTCGGCCGACTGGTATCGCGGTGACGGCCCGATGGCCCGCACGGTGGCGGACACTGCGCTCTTCGCCGGAGTGCTGAGCGGTCACCATGCAGTCGACCACGGCTCCGTCGGCGTGCCAGGCGCAGCTCCCATCTCATCGGCACGTCTCCGAGCGCCCAACATGCGCGGCCGCAGAATTGGCCTCGCACTCACGCTGGGCGACTACCCGGTGGCGCCGAGCATTCGCGCGAACACTGAGCGGGTGGCCCAGGTGCTTGAAGCCGCGGGGGCGGTGATCATTCCAGTCGAGCTGCCGTGGACCGTTGAACGAATCACTGCGACCACGTTTGCGCACTTCGGGTACATCCTCGGGCCGGCGATGGCGAAGCTCACCGCTGGCACAGAATCTGAACTGGCGGCGTACACGACCCAGTTCATCGCTGACGCTGCCCGCGCGGCCGCAGACGTCTCTTTCCCCGAATCACTCGCGCTCGACGCCGCAATCCAGGGGGAGCTCGCCTCCGCAATGACGGGACTCGACGCGCTCCTGACCCCCGTGCAGGCCGTTGAGATGCTCGACGCAGCGGGAAACTACCTTGACGGAATCGACGCGGTCGGCCCCGATGGACTGCCGGTTCACCTCGCCCACTACTGGGAAGCCCACATGACGAGCCCGTTCAACGTTGCAAACCGCTGCCCTGTGCTCGCGGTTCCCAGCGGGATTTCGAGCGTCGGAGTACCCACGGGAGTGCAGATCGTGGGCCACCCATGGGATGAGGCGACCGTGTTCGAAATCGGTGCTGCGATCGAGGCACGTATCGAGATGCCGGACTACCCGGATCTTCGTGCGTAGCGCGCGCTGCTGGGAGCCCGGTGGACTCGACGTGAGCGGGTGCCCTCGCTCCCCAGCGAGTGCACAACCGCGCAACCTATTTCGGAGCAGTGACGCGCACGATCCCGGTCATCTCCGGGTGAACCGAGCAGTCATACGGAAACTCACCCGAGGCATCGAACACGTGCGTGTAGCTCCCGGTGCGCTGCAATTCGCTCACAAAGCTGCCGTCTTCAGCGACCACGTCGTGCTCAGCCGGTCCTTCGAACTCCCAGCGCACTGCCTGCCCTGGCTCGATCTCAATCTCCCGCGGCTCGAACGCATTGTCGTAGGCACGCACAGTGATCGCCGCCTTTGCGCTGTCATCAGAGGGAACCAGTTCAGGCTTGCTCGGCGCGCAGCCTGCGAGAGCCACTGTTGCACCAAACCCGATGATCCCGGCGAGGCCAGTCAAAATACCGCGCCGTGAGATTCCAGGCGCCGTCACGTTACTCGGTCCCATCACGCTTCGCTCCCGATCAATGGCGGTGCAGCGCGCGGGCAGCATCGGTGATTGCGCCCGTCATCGACGGATACACGGCGAACGCCGACGCAACCTGGTCCACCGTCAGCCGGTGCTCAACTGCGAGCGCTACGGGGAAGATCAACTCGCTCGCACGGTGGGAAACAATGACGCCGCCGATCACCGTGCCGGAAGCCTCCCAGGCGAAGAGCTTCACGAAGCCATCGGTGAACCCGATCATTTTCGCGCGCGGATTTACACTGAGCGGGATCGTATGCGAGATCGCTTTCGCGACATCGGCCGCACCCTCGAGGGTCCGCTGGTTCCAGCCGACAGTCGCAATTTCCGGGTAGGTAAACACGTTTGCCGCAACGTTTCGCAGATCGATCGGGCGCACGAAGTCGCCCAGCGCATGCATGATGGCCGTGCGCCCCTGCATTGAGGCAACCGAAGCGAGCGGGTAGAAATCAGTGCAATCACCCGCAGCATAGATTGAGGGGATCGCGGTGCGGGCCACCTTGTTGACGCGGATGTGCCCGCTCTCGGTGAGCGCAACTCCGGCTTCTTCCAAGCCAAGGCCCGCCGTGTTCGGCACCGAGCCGACAGCCATCAGACAGTGCGAAGCCTCGATCGTGCGACCGTCCTCAAGCGTCACGAGCACACCGTTCTCGGTGCGGGTAACGGTGGACGCGCGTGACTTTGACATCACGTGCATGCCGAGTCGAGTGAACTCGCGCTCAATCACAGCAGCAGCGTCGGCATCCTCGCCCGGCAGCACCTGTTCACGGCTCGACACGAGGGTGACTTCGGCGCCGAGCGTGCGGTACGCGTTCGCGAATTCGGCGCCCGTCACGCCAGATCCGACGACCACGAGATGTTCGGGGATCGCGGGCAGATCATAGAGCTGCTTCCACGTGAGAATTCGCTCCCCGTCAGGCTTCGAAGAGTCGAGCTCGCGCGGGCTCGCCCCAACGGCCACAACGATGGTGTCTGCCTCGATCCGGTCAAAGTCTGTGCCTTCGCCGTCGGCAGCGGTCGACACGAGCACCGCGTTCGGGCCGTCGAGACGCCCCTCCCCCTGCACTACCCGGACGCCAGCGTCCTCAAGTGTGCGGAGCATATCTACGGACTGCGCTCCCGCCATGGCGAGCAGCCGCTTGTTTACGGCGGCAAGGTTCACCGCGATCTCGGGGCGAACAGGCTTGCCATCGCCGCCCGGGACGAACGCCTGCACTCCGAGCTTGCCCGAGTCCCGCACGGCCTGCACTGCACCAGCGGTACCGATCAAGCTCTTCGAGGGCACCACGTCAGTGAGCACCGCAGCTCCACCGACGCCGGCACTTTCAATGAGCGTAACCTCGGCTCCGAGCTGGGCGCCAGCGAGCGCCGCCTCATAACCGCCAGGACCGCCACCCAGCACCGCGATGCGATGCTTCCGTTCATACGCTTTCGCCATGACCTCAGTCTACGACCAGCTGCCGTCTCGCCGCGCCGTCACGGCAACACCGGCTAGGACGCGGAGCGCTCGCGCTGCACCATCTCGCTGGGCCAGCGCTTCTCAAGCCGACGGTCCAGTGCCGTCCAATAGTTCTGCATGACGGGGCTGGTGCGCGCGCCCGTCCACAGTTCGATGTGGCGCACAGCGCCGCTATCTGCCCACAGCCACTCGTCAAACCAGGCGTCAACCGCTGTCGCAAGGGCCTCGCCGCGCTGTCTGCCTATGCCAGGACGGGGGCTCGCCTCGCGAAGTTCGCGGCAGAGCCACGTCACGCCCACGTGGGCCGGCACCGCAAGCTCTTGAATCTGAATGGGGGAAAAGACCTCGACAAAGACGCGCCCGTACGCCGACTCCGGAAGTTCACGCAGCCAGTCGCGCAACGCGGGAAGATCCGCGGCATCACAGGCAGCAAGGACACAGTCGATGCCAGCTGGATCCACGACGGATACCAGCTCGGGACGCGAGGCCGGGTCAAACTCGGCGGGATCGAAAGCATTCACGGCACCAGCTTAGGCCATCCTTACCAACATCGGGTGATCTCTCGGCGAACGATCAGCATCGTTGTCAACGCGTAACCCGCCGTAGCAATTGCGCAGCACCGGCTCGCGTGCCCGGTCGGGCATCAGCAACGGCCTATGATCAACGGGCAAGGGGTGCACGCACACAGAGCGTCGCATGGCAACCCGAACAATGACGTTGGAAGGACTGCCACACATGACGAGGATCGAATCCGACTACGACATGTCAGCCGATGCGTTCCGTCGCGGCCTCGGCACCCTCGATATGGCGATGACGGGTTCGATTCCACTCCCTTCCGCGTCAGAGAGCCAGGGCGCCTCGCTCGCGGTCACCGCAGGAGCCAGCGCCAGCCTTGAGCGCGATCCAGGGATGCCCTCCACCACTTGGCGGATGCGCAGCGATGCATGGGAGTACCTCCGCTTCGCCGTGAAGCGGCTCGTCTACGGCAACGATGGCGCAGATCTCCTCGCTTCAGACGGGGAGATCCAGCGATCGCTCCGCACGCTGGAGACGGTGGAAATGTACTGGGCAGGGTTTGGTCAGCGCTACGTCAGAGCAATTGGCGAGCTGCTTGAGGCTGGCGATTTCCGCACCGCGCTCGATCGCATCGGCCGCGTGGTCAACCGGCTACGCGGCGACACGGTCCCCGAGGAGCCCCGCGACGAGTTCATCGATGAACAGGAGCGGGCCGAACTCTCCACCGACGCCGACCCGCGCCCTCGCTTCGAAGTGCTCATCGTTGACGAGACGACGCCGAGCGAGCGGGACGCGACCCGATCAGAGGGACTGCGGTTGCGCGCGGGCGCGGACGCATTCATCTATGAGTTCGTCATCGTGCCTTCTGCCGATGACGCGGTCGCGGCGGTGCTCACCAACCCCAACATCCTCGCCTGCGTCGTGCGCCCTGGCTTCAGCGAGCGCACGAAACAGCGCTTGAGCCGCGATCTGCGTGAGACGATCGACCTCGCTCGCGCCGAGGTCACACCCGGGCAGGCCCCGTCCCGCAGTTCGCTTGCGTCGGTACAACGCGTGCTCGGGCTCGCCGACACACTCGCCGCAATTCGTCCGGAACTTGACCTCTACCTCATGGCTGGTGCGCACATCGAGGATCTGGCCGGCGCGCTCACTCGCCGCTTCCGCCGCGTGTTCCGGCGCGAAGATCAGCTTGAACTCCACCTCAGCCTGCTGCGCCGCGTCTCGCACCTCTATGACACCCCATTCTTCTCCGCGATTCAGGACCACGCCCGCCGACCGGTTGGAGTCTTCCACGCCCTCCCCGTCGCTCGCGGCGGCTCCGTCGTGTCGTCCAAGTGGATCAAGGATCTCGCGGACTTCTACGGCCTCAACCTGCTGCTGGCAGAAACAAGCGCAACGTCAGGCGGCCTCGATTCGCTGCTCGCCCCAGTGCACACACTCAAAAAAGCGCAGGAGCTTGCGGCACGCGCGTACGGTGCGAAGCACACCTTCTTCGTCACCAACGGCACCTCGACCGCGAACAAGATCGTGCACCAGGCGCTCGTGTCCCCCAACGACGTCGTGATGGTGGATCGCAACTGCCATAAATCGCACCACCATGCGGTGATGCTCACCGGTGCTCGCCCCGCATACCTCGAGGCGTACCCGCTCAACGACTTCGCGTTCTACGGCGCAGTGCCGCTCAACCGGATCAAGCAGATGCTGCTCGAGTACCGAGCTGCTGGACGGCTCGACGAAGTCCGCATGATCACACTCACCAACTGTACGTTCGACGGCATTGTGTACGATCCAGAGCGCGTCATGGCTGAGTGTCTCGCGATCAAACCGGACCTGGTGTTCCTGTGGGATGAGGCGTGGTTCGCATTCGCCGCGTTCCACCCCGTCACGCGCCGCCGCACTGCGATGGCTGCCGCAAAGCGGCTCGAACAGCGCTTCGGGACCGCGGCCCACGCCGCTGCGTATCGCGAGCAGCGCGACCGGCTCGTGAGCGCAGACGGCGAATTTGCTCCTGACACTGCGTGGCTGGATGAACGGCTGATCCCGGCTCCTGACGCCCGGATCCGTGTCTACGCCACACAGTCGACGCACAAGACGTTGACCGCACTGCGGCAAGGCTCGATGATCCACGTCTACGACCAGGACTGGGTGCGCGAAGCAGAAGAGGCCTTCCACGAGGCGTACATGACACACACCTCGACGTCGCCGAACTACCAGATCCTCTCGTCGCTCGACATCGGACGCCGCCAAGTCGAGCTCGAAGGATTCGAACTCGTGCAGCGCCAGCTTGACCTCGCGACAAGCCTGTCCCAGGCGATCGCTCGGCATCCGCTGCTGCGCCGCACGTTCCGGGTGCTCACGGCGCATGACCTGATCCCGAGTGACAATCGCGAGATCGGGCGTCCCATGCCGCTCCGCGATGGCCTCTCAACGATGTGGAAGGCTTGGGCCACCGATGAGTTCGTTGTCGATCCGAGCCGAATCACCATCGAGATCAGCCGAACCGGGGTCGACGGCGATACGTTCAAACACGAGCACCTGATGGATCGCTACGGCATCCAGGTCAACAAGACGAGCCGCAACACCGTGCTGTTCATGACAAACATCGGCACCTCACGCAGCGCCATCGCGTATCTCATCGAGGTGCTCGTCAAGCTCGCTGAGCGCTTCGAAGAGGAGCAGGCGCAGCGCGATCCCGAGATCCCGCTTCCCGCCGAGGTCCCGATGCCGCCACTGCCCGATTTCAGCGCGTTCTCGTCGGGCTACGCCACCGATACCGTGCTCCCAGACGGCGACATGCGCGCGGCGTTTTTCCGCGGCCAGCAGCGCGGCGCGGTGGAGCATGTCCGGCACGAGGAACTTCGCGAACGGGTCGCGCACGGCACCATCCCAGTGTCAGCCGGGTTCGTCACCCCGTATCCTCCTGGCTTCCCGATCCTCGTCCCCGGCCAGCTGATCACCGCTGAAGTGCTCGACTTTATGGCGGTGCTCGACACCCGTGAGATCCACGGCTACGATTCACGCCGCGGATATCGAATCCTGCGCGACACCGGCGAGTAAGGTGGGTGAGCGTCACTGCTCAACCACCAAGATGTGTCACATGTGTTCAACGCGTCACACGTCTCCAACGCTCCACAGAGCTGCTCAACACAGGAGTCTTGCTCATGACTGACCCTTCTCCGACCGCAAGCAAGGCCGTCACACAGACCATCAACGTACTTCGCAGGACGCTGAAGCCTCGCCACATCCAGATGATCGCGCTGGGCGGGGCCATTGGGACCGGGCTGTTCTACGGGTCTTCGGAATCGATCGGGCTCGCCGGCCCATCTGTGCTCCTGACCTACGCCATCGGTGGACTGATGATCTTCCTGGTGGTGCGCGCCCTGGGAGAGATGTCGGTAGACGAACCGGTGTCAGGCGCGTTCAGCCACTACGCGAACAAGAATTGGAGCGCTCGCGCTGGCTTCGTCTCAGGGTGGAACTACTGGTTCAACTACATCGCGGTCTCGATGGTGGAGCTCGCGGTGGTTGGATCATTTGTGAACTATTGGCTGCCTGGCATTCCCGGATGGGTGTCGGCAGCCGTCTTCCTCGTTCTGATCACTGCGATAAATCTCGTTGGCGTGCGCGTCTTCGGTGAGTTCGAGTTCTGGCTGGCCCTGATCAAGGTGATTGCGGTCATCGGCATGATCGTGCTCGGAGCCATCGTTGTGGTGGCGGGAATCAACAACAGTGCAGATCTCCCGGATCCGAGCTTCACTCACCTGTGGGATCAGGGCGGTTTCTTCCCAATGGGGCTGAGCGGCATGCTCTTCGCGCTCGTCGTCGTCATGTTTTCATTCGGTGGGACCGAGCTGATCGGCATCACGGCAGGGGAGGCTGAGCATCCCGAGCGCACGATCCCCAAAGCCATCAACCAGGTCATCTTCCGAATTCTGATCTTCTACATCGGCGCACTCGCAGTCATCATGGCCATCGTGCCGTGGGATCGCCTAGACGGCGAGACGAGCCCATTTGTGCAGATCTTTGACCGAATCGGCGTCCCTGGCGCCGCCCACATTCTCAACCTCGTGGTCCTCACCGCAGTGATCTCGGTCTACAATTCGGGCCTCTATGCCAATGGTCGTATGCTGCGCTCACTGGCGTTACAAGGAAACGCGCCAAAATATCTGGAAGCGGTCTCCCATAACGGTGTCCCGATCGCGGGAGTGCTCACGTCGTCGGCGGTGACTGTGCTCGCAGTGGTCGTCGTCTTCCTCTGGCCAGCCTTCGCTTTCCAGTACCTCATGTCTATCGCGACGATTGCAGCGATCATCAACTGGTCCATGATCATGATCACGCAGCTGAAGTTCCGCAGGCGCATCGGACCAGACGGGGTCGCCGCGCTCACGTTCACACTGCCATTCGCACGCGTGACCCCGTGGATCGTCCTCTCGTTCTTTGCCGTGCTCGCAGTTCTGATGTGTTTCCACCCGGGCTATCGCACGGCAGTCATTGTGGGACCGATCTGGCTCGCAGCGCTCCTCATCGCGTACCAGGTGAAGCAGCGCCGCCAGCTCAGAGCAGCGCGCCACCACGAAGCTGAGCTCGGACGGGAAACACAGCGGACGCTTCCCTAGCTGACCTCACGGCAGCAGTCGGGGCCGCCACGCACCAGACGATTTCGGGGCCTGGAAGCGCCGTCGACTGTCCGCTGCTGGCTATCGCTCAGCGGGCGCCTGCGTCAGAGGGCTCCGTCCTCCCGCAGCGCGGAGCGTGCGGTGCATGCGGTGCATGCGGTGCGTGCCGGACGAGCGGTGCTGGTACTCGGAGCCGAAACCGGAACTTCATCGGCCACGACCGCGCGCACAAAGCCGCTCGCCCCTTCGGCGGTCGCCTCGCGGAGTGCGAGGAACAGCTCGCTGCTTGCGACGCCCGGCCAGTCAGCGGGAAGAAGCTCGGGGGGCAACCCCGGATCGCGGTATGGGATCGGCCGCCACGCGTCGAGCGCACGAATCCACACTCCGAAGGCGCGCGCAGGATCTGTCACGTCGAGAGCCTGCGTATGCGCCGCCAGAAAGTCCTCGTGCAACTGTCGGAGCGCGGGGAGATCCCACCACTGCGTCAGCGCTACGTCAGGAGGCACCGCCAGTTGATCGATCTCCGAGACGGTAAAAATCGTCACGTGTCCAGTTACCCCGAGATCAGCCACGATGTGCTCAACGTCGGGGCGGAGATACGCGGGCAGTATCCAGAGTGATTGCGATACGTGGCCGGCGCCGATCCACGCGAACCGGGTGCGGAGGTGGTACCGCGCTCCGCGCTCCGCCTCAGGGATGCTGAACGAGACGAGGCACCAGTGATCCCCGAGAGTCATCGATCGCGGGTGATGGATCCTGCGATCGCCTCTGGCCAGCAATTCCCATGCATCGGGAGTGAGCGCATATCCCGCACGGCTCCCCCGCCGCTCCGAGGCGACAAGCCCCTTGCGCTTCACCCGCGTCAGCGCTGTCCGTGTCAACGCGGGTGCGAGGCCAACTGCACTCATGAGTTCAATGCACACGCGAGTCGGTAGCCAGCCGCCGTGCTCACGCATCACCGCGCCAATGACGGTGCGCAGCAGTGAGTTCGCACTCCCGGGCCGGGAGTCGAGATCGTCGAGAACGCGCACCAGCTCACCCCCTTCTCGCGTGAACTCGTCGCCTAGTCACTCAGATCTCGGATTTCGGTGCGGAGTGAAATGAGCTCGGGGAAAAAGGACAGCTCAAGTGCGTGCCGCAGGAAGCCGACGCCGGACGAGCCACCAGTGCCACGTTTGAACCCGATCGTGCGCTGCACGGTGCTCATGTGGCGGAAGCGCCAGAGCTGGAATGCGTCCTCGATATCCACGAGCGACTCGCAGACTTCGTAGACATCCCAGTGTGCATCGACCGACTCGTAGATCTCAGTGAACATCGGCACCAGCGCGGGCTGCTCCACCCACGCGGCAGTCACATCCCGTTCGAGCACCTCCTGCGGCACGGCGTAGCCGCGCCTCGACAGCATCGCGAGAAAACTGTCATACAGGGTCGGAGCCTGCAGCGTCGCGGTGATCTCGGCATGGATCTCAGGCTTCGCCTCGAACATCCGCAGCATCCCGGCATTCTTGTTGCCGAGGATGAACTCGATCGAGCGGTACTGCGCTGACTGGAATCCACTCGAAGATCCGAGCACCGCACGGAACTCTGCGTACTCTGACGGAGTGAGGGTGGCGAGCACAGACCACTGCTCTGTGAGCGTGCGCAGGATCTGCTTGACCCGCGCCAGCCCTTTGAGCGCTCTGGAGGGCTCGTCAGCATCGAGATACTCGCGCGAGCCCCGCAGCTCATGCAACATCAGCTTCAACCACAGCTCTGACGTCTGGTGCTGAATGATGAACAGGAGTTCATCATGATGCGCAGGGTCGCTCAGTGGGTGCTGCGCAGAGAGGATCTGCTCAAGGTTGAGGTACCCCGCGTAGTCCATGGTGTTGCGGAAGTCGGTGCGCACACTCGACTCAATGGGTCGTTCTCCAGGTGTCTCTGACATGGGGCCTCCGTTGGCTTGCACCGCGGTGGTGCCGGCGCAATGTGTGTCACTACTGAGACGATCGCCCCAATTCGGATTCACTCACATGGTAGTCCACGCCAGCAGCTCGCACCCTGCGCACCGCACCGCGTTCGCCTCGCTCGGAGTTGTGTGCGGCGCAGAGCCCCGACACCCGTATTCTTGACCCATGAGTACGGATCCGGATCCCATCGCACTGGCCGAAGCGGCCGCAGCTGAACTTGCACGTTTGACCGGCGTTGCGCAGCACGACATCGCCCTCACCCTCGGCAGCGGCTGGGGTGGCGCCGCAGATATTCTGGGCGAGACCGTCGCTGAAGTCCCCGCCGAGCAGGTGCCCGGATTCCATGCCTCCGGGGTCGCCGGCCACTCAGGGACGCTGCGCTCGATCCGCCTCGCGAACGGCGCACACGCACTCGTCATCGGAGCGCGCACGCACTTCTACGAGGGGCGTGGAGTGCGTGCGGTGGTGCACGGCGTTCGCACGGCGGCTGCTGCCGGGGCGAAGATCATGGTGCTCACCAATGGCGCAGGTGGAGTCGACCCCGCATTCGGTGCAGGCGAGGCGGTGCTGATCAGCGATCATCTCAACCTCACCGCAACGTCCCCCATCGAGGGCGCAAACTTCATCGACCTCACCGATCTCTACGCGTCACGCCTGCGCGATATTGCGCGCGGCGTCGAGCCAGGGCTGCAGGAGGGCGTCTACGTACAGCTCCCCGGGCCGCACTACGAGACTCCCGCTGAGATCCACTATTTGCGCGCCATTGGCGGCCAAATCGTCGGTATGTCCACTGCGCTCGAAGCCATCGCTGCGCGTGCCGCCGGAATGGAAGTACTCGGCCTCTCGTTGATCACGAACCCTGCTGCGGGCATGGGCGATGATCCGCTGAACCACGAAGAGGTGTTGGAAGCAGGCCGTGCCGCCGGCCCACGTCTCGCGGACCTCCTCTCGCGGGTCGTCGCGGCCCTGTAGGGCCGCGACGGCGGTCGAAGAAGCGAGCCATGCTTTCAGTTCGCGACCTCATCGGGACGCCGCAGCTGGCGACCCGATCCCTCACCCCGGGAGTGGGCGAGTCGCGGGCAGTGCGCTGGGCGCACGTGTGTGAGCTCAGCGAGCCCTGGGAGTGGATCGGAGGCGGTGCACTCGTCATGACCACCGGCCTAGCGCTGCCGTCGGACGCCGCCGCACAGTGCGCCTACATAACCGGAATGGCCAAGGGCGGCATCGCGGGTCTCGCCATCGGTGAGCGCATGTCAGCTCCCCCACTCACTCCCGAGCTGCTGGCCTGCGCAACAGCGCTGGACTTCCCCATCTTGGAAACCGCCCACGACACCCCGTTTGTAACGCTGGCTATGGCCGTGGCCGAAGCGCAGAATAAAGAGCGGCACGAGCGCGTACAGCTCACCGAGCGGCTCTACCGCTCGCTCCAGTCACATGTGACGACCGCAGATGTTGAGCACCTCCTCATCGAACTCGGGGAGATTCTCGACGGCAGCCTGCGCATCGACTTCGGGGCTTCAGATGCAACTCGGGATCGCGTCACCCTGCACCCGGATCAGACTCTCACGCTTCCGCTCGTTGGGCCGAGACGCGGAGCGCTTCGATATGTGCCGCGCATCCCTGGGGCGCTCGACTACTCAGTGTTCCAGCACGCGGCGGCGATCGTGAGCGGTGTACTTGCCATGCATATGGTGGGGAGCCAGCAGCGCCAACTGCACGGCTCGATTCTCCTCGGCAACCTGCTCGACGATGCGATCTCGGATCGAACGGCACGCGAGCTCGTCTCTGGTCACGGCATCCAGGCACCATTTACGCTTGCTCTCTGGTCAAAGCGCGTCGAGCCCGGCGATCTCGAGAAAGTGGGGTATCGCTTCGAGGCTGCGAGAATCCCTGTCCTTCTTACTGAGAAAGAGGGCTTTCTCGTACTGCTCGGCAGCAGCACGCCGGAACTCATCGAGATCCTCGAGGCGGTTGCCCCACTCGACGGCCAGATCGCAGTGGGCGATCCGTTCGAAGAGCTCGAACATCTCCGCGAGACCTGCAAACAGACCCGGCTCCTGCTGTCTGTGTCTTCCGGCTCACGCGGCAGAGTCGTCCGGATGTCTGATCGCGCTCTCGCCACACCGTTCCTGCCGAACAACAGCGGATCACGTCAGGTCCACGTGGAAGAAATCCTCGGCGGACTCTTTGCCTATGACGCTGAGCACCGTACGCAGCTTGTCTCGACGCTATTCGCCTTCCTTGCGGAAAACCGCAGCTGGGTGCGCGCCGCCGAGCGGTTGGGACTTCACCGGCAAACCTTGATTTCGCGGATTGCGCGGGTCGAGGAGCTCACCGGCCACCACCTCAGCAATATGAACGACACAGCAATCCTGTGGTTCGCGCTGCAGTGCGCGGTCGAAGAGGGCCTACTGGACCCGCTGTCGTAGTCCGCTCCACCTCATACGATTGTCTGCCATTCTTGGCACAATGCGACAGAATGCCGGCAGACGCACCGGCACTCGGTGACTTACGCTGTGGACGCGTTCCCCACGGAATGCCGCTCTCACCAGCTGACGCAACGACGCATCCAGGAGATTTCCATGGCAGTTTCACCCACCCAAGTTCACGCGTACATCGACGGCGAGTGGCGCGACGGGAGCGCCGCACGACAGCGCTACACGGCAGCGCTTGACGGAGCTGACCTCGGTGATTTCGCGGTCTGCACGCCGGCTGATGTCGACCTCGCCGTTGCAGCTGCCCGAGCTGCTCAGGCCGACTGGGCCGCGGTGCCGCTGCTCGACAAGGTCGACCTGTTCTATCGCGCATACGAGATCTGCAGCGCGAAGAACGAGCCGATTGCGCAGGCGATCAGCGCTGAGATGGGAAAGACCATCGCGGAATCTCGTGAGGAGATGGTCGAGTATGCGTGGGGCCACTTTCGGCGCGCTGCAGAAGACATGCTCCGTTTCCGCGGCCAGACCCTCCCGAACAGTGAGACCCGCACGAACACGATGCGCACTCAGGTAGCGCACTACCCGCTCGGCGTTGTCGGGGTAATCTCCCCCTTCAACTTCCCTGTCGATATCCCTGCGATCGGGATTACCTACGCACTCATCGCCGGGAACACGGTGGTGTGGAAACCTTCAGAGGCGTGCCCCGGCAGCACCGCTCTGTACGCGGAGATCTTCGCGGAGGCGGGGTTCCCACCGGGCGTCTTCAACTTCGTTCCTGGCTGTGCTGACGCTGGGGAACGGCTCGTTGAGCACGACGACGTCAACGGCATCTTCTTCACTGGGAGCACCGCTGTCGGCAGGAAGATTAGCGCGAAGTCCGGGCTGAAGCGACTGCTGCTCGAGCTCGGAGGCAACGGCCCGATCATCGTGCACCAGGACGCCAACATAGAGCGCGCAGTTGAGGCCACGATCACCGGGTGCTTCTACATGGCCGGGCAGGTGTGCACGGCGGCGGAGCGAGTGCTCGTCCATGCAGACGTGCACGACGCGTTCGTCGCGCGACTACTGGAGCGCACTCAGGAACTCACACTCGGCGACCCACTCTCAGAGAGCTCAGACATGGGACCGCTCTGCAACGATGCGACGCTCTGCAAAGTCGAAGCACACATCGCAGATGCTCGCGAACGGGGTGCGACGATCCATCAGTTTCACGAACAGCACGGCCGGCTCTACCCACCAACGGTTCTCACCGGCGTGACGCCCGAGATGCGGATCGCTGCCGAGGAAACGTTCGGCCCCGTCGCACCCGTCATGGTGTACCACGAACTCGACGAGGCGCTGCGTATTGCCAACGAGACCGAGTTCGGTTTGAACGCCGCAGCGTTCACTGAGAACATCCGCGATTCGTGGCGGTTCATCGACGGGCTCCAGCACGGCACGGTGCTGATCAACGAGACCACGAACTACTGGGACCAGTTGGCCCCGTTTGGTGGCACGAAGGCGAGCGGCATCGGCCGCGAACTGTCAACCGACGCGCTGCTCTCATTCACTGAAAAGAAGACCATCGTCTTCAACGTCGCGTGACGCACTCGCGCACCCCACAGAAAAGGAACGCCAGCATGAGCACTTCAACGGCGAAGAGCGACACCGGCCTTATCAGCAAAATTGAAACCCGTTCCATTGACTATGTGCCGCTGCGTGAACGGTCTGGACGGCTGAGCGACCAGGCGACGATCTGGTTCGGCGGCAGCGCACACCTGCTCAGCCTGGCAACGGGGGCGATCGGTATCGGAATGGGGCTCAACCTCATTTGGACGCTCATCGCGCTCGCCATTGGTACGGTGCTCGGCACGATCCCGGTCTCAGCCCACGCAACACAGGGGCCGCACCTCGGACTGCCCCAGATGGTACAAACGCGACCACAGTTCGGCCGCTACGGAGCGCTCTTCATCTGGGGCATCGCGATCGTGGTCTACTGGGGCTACGTTGTGCTCGGCAATAATCTGCTCGGGGCAACGGCGGAACAACTCGGCTGGGGCGATGCACCGCCCTGGGCTGTGATCTTCGGTGTGGTCTCGATTGTGCTCGCGGTGTTCGGTTACCACTGGCTGCACGCTGCGCAGCGCGTGATCACCATCGCTCTCGTGGTCGTGCTCGCCGTGTACGTGTTCGGTCTCGCAATCGGCGGGCACATCCCGGCGAGCACCCTCGCGCTCGGAGAGTCGTTCGACCTCGCCGCGTTCCTCGTCGTAGTGTCTGCCTCGTGCGCGTATCAGTTGTCATGGGCATTCTTTGTTTCCGACTATTCGCGGTACATGCCCCCAACCACGAAGCGCTCGGCAATCATCGGTGTCACGAGCTCCGGCCTGTTCTTCGGAGTGTTTTCGTTCGAGGCCGTCGGCGCGATCTGCGCGGCACTGCTGCCAGGTGAGTCCATCACCGCGAGCCTGGCCCACACTGGCGACCTCGTGTTCCCCGGGCTCGGGCCGATCCTACTCATTGTTGGCGGCGCGGGCCTCCTGGGCCTCATGGCAATGTGCGTCTACGGCGGCTCCCTCACCCTCATCACCGCGATCGACAGCCTCCGCTCAATCGACCCCACCCGCAAGATCAGAGTTGTCACGATCCTCATTGTTGGCGTCACCGGGACCATTGCTGCCGCAGTGCTTCCGGCTGACTTCTTGAACACCAGCTTCGCGACTATCCTGGCGGTCCTTGCGTATCTGATGGCACCGTGGACCTCGGTGAATCTTGTGGACTTCTTCCTGGTGCGACGAGGCAACTACTCAATCCGTGAGATGTTTGCCAAGGATGGGATGTACGGCCTCTGGAACTGGCGAGGTATCACGGCCTACCTGCTCACATTCCTTGTCATGATCCCGTTCATGTATTTGAGCTTCTTTCAGGGGCCCATCGCCGTCGCTCTCGGTGGCGTGGATATTGCATTCTTCGTCGGGATCCCTGTGGGCTGCGTGATCTACTGGCTGCTTTGCCGCGGCATGGATCTCGACCGCGAACGGGAGATCATTGCCGAGTCGGATCAGGATCTGGAGCGCATCGCAGCCCCAATCGAGTAGTCACCTTTGCCCTGGATCCTGGCCGTTCGTACCTTCGTACGAACGGCCAGGCGAACTGGGTGGGATCGTCTGCTGCATAGCCACCAGGGACCCGGATATCCTGGGCGAAACGGGGCAACGCAGCGCCAGAAGGAGTACAGATATGCAGTCGGTCGACGTTGTAGTCATCGGAGCCGGATTTGCGGGGCTGACTGCCGCGCGTGAGCTGGGGAACGCAGGTCTTTCGGTCCTCACACTGGAGGCGCGGGATCGGATTGGCGGCCGCACCTGGACCGATCACCGTCTCGGCCACGACCTCGAACTGGGCGCGAACTGGGTGCACTGGGTGCAACCGCACGTGTGGGCCGAAATGACTCGCTACGGCCGGGAAATGATCCGCAGCCCTCGTGCCGAAGAGGCGTACTGGCGCAGCCGTGAGGACGGGGTGCGACAGGGCACACTCGAAGAGTTCATGGACCTGATCGAAGAGGGCCAACAGGAGCTCGTCAAAGACGTCGCAGCGGCAATCCCGCGCGGCACTGAGCCCACCGTCGGTGCGATTCAGGAGCTCGATCGCCGCAGTATCCAGGATGGCCTCGACATGCTCCGGCTGACCCCCGAGGGGCGCGTCGCAAACGAGGCGGTCTGGGTGGGCCACGTCAACGCCCCGCTAGACCAGGTCGGGCTTTCGAGCGCGCTGCGCTGGGTAGCCGCAACCGGCGGCCACTGGGAACTGATGCACGAGGCATCCTCGACCTATCGCGTCGTCGACGGGATGCGTACGTTCACCGATCTCATCGCCGCCGATGTGCCGGGCGAGATCCGCCTCAACACTGTCGTGACCGCTGTGACTCAGCTTGGAGACACCGAGGATGACGCGGCCGGGGTGATCGTCGAAACGGCTGACGGCACCCAGATCCGGGCCCGCCGCGTGGTCAGCACGCTCCCGGTCAATGCGATTACCGAAATCACATTCACCCCGGAGCTGCCAGCGGCCTGGCTCCGCCAGCACGGGGAGACCGTGGCCTCTCAGGGCACGAAAGTTTGGATGCGCGCGGCAGGACATGTGCCGCGGTTCTTCGCGTACGGTAGCCAGCACGACGCACTCTCAGTGCTGAAAGCCGAGTTTTATCTCAGTGATGAACATGGCGACTACACGATCCTCGTAGGCTTCGGGCCCCAGCACACGCGCATCGACCTCGACGACGTCGCGAGCGTGCAGTCCGCAGTCGACCGGCTACGCCCCGGCCTCGAGATCACCGAGGTCACCGCGCACGACTGGATGACCGACCCCTTCGCGCAGACCACCTGGATGACCCACCGGCCACGCCAGCTCACCCGCGATCTGCTCGAACTGCAACAGCCAGCCGGGGCCGTGCACTTCGCGACGACGGACAACGCGAACCTCTGGGGTGGCTTCATCGACGGCGCGATCGAGAGCGGCCTCCGCGAGGCCAAGCGGGTGAAGGACGCACTGCTGGAGCGCCCCTAGGCACGGCGGGCGTGGGGGCAGCCAGTCAGGGCCCCCACGCACCCCGCTACGCCTCGTGGATCACGCGCCCCTCAACGACGGTGAGTCGGATCGGGAGCTCAGGTAGCTCGTCCGGTGACGCCGCGACCGGGTCGGATGCCCACACGGTGACGTCGCCGACTGCGCCGACAGCAAGCACGCCACGATCCTTGTGGCCGCGCGCACGTGCTGGCCACAAGGTGTATGCGAGCACCGCTTCTTCGCCGGTGAGCTGCTGTGAAGGCTCGAACACGTGCGCAGTCGGGTCACCGGGAGTGTGCCGACCCCGGGCCCACGCCATGCCGAGACGCGGGTCGTACTGCGCAACAGGCCAGTCGGAGCCGAGCGTCAGCTCGACGCCAGCGTCGAGCACATCACGGACCCGATAGCCGGTCGCTTCTCGCTCCGGACCGAGGCGCACCGTCCAGTTGTCGCTGTGATCGGCGGCGCGCCACTGCATGTGCAGCGGCTGCATTGATGCAGTCACGCCGGATCCGCGCAGCTGCTCCACGTCTTCATCGGAGAGCACTTCGAGATGCTCAATCGAGTGGAACGGCACACCCGATCGCTCGGGCAGCGTCGCATACACGTCGAGCACGCGGCTCACCGCGAAGTCGCCGACCGCGTGCGTCGCGATGAGCAGACCGGCGTCGTGATAGGCACGCACCACTTCGCCATAGCGTTCCCAGGACGGCCAGAATGGGACCTTGCCGTCGCCGCACGCGTCTACGGTGTGCAACCACGCGGTGCCGGTGTCGATCACGCCGTCGCTGAAGAGCTTGATCGCTCCGGTCTGCCACAGTCGCCCCGCCCGGTCTTTCCCCGCGATCACCCGTGCCACATCGTCGTCGGTATCGCCAACGGCATGCCAGTGATGCATCGTGACGCGATGATCGAGTTCCCCGCGCTCCTCGAGTTCCGCGAGCAGTTCGACCGTGCGATCTTTCCCATCCATGATCGCGCCGCCGGTCAGGCCGACCGCTGCGAGCCTGCGGAACATGTCTCGCAGACCATCTCGCTCGACCTCGTGCGAAGGTGAGGGCGCAGCGTCGAACAGCAGGTTATACGCCGTCGGCTCGCGCAGTTCACCGGTGGGATGACCGGCAGCATCGACGACGATCTCACTCGCGTCAGCAAACTCCCGTGCACCGGTGATGCCAGCTGCGGCGAGCGCGGCTGGCGTCGCCAGTGCGGTGTGCAGGTCGTAGCAGATGAGGGCAACCGGGCGCCCCGGCGCAGCCTCGGCGAGCACCTCACCGCGCAGGCCAGTCTCTTCGAACGGCTCGTACTCAAGGTTCCAGCCGCGCACCCAGGCACCTTCGGGGAGCCTGGCATGCTCCGCTGCAATCGCAGCGCGGATCTCGGCCACGCTCTCAAGCCCTCCGAGGTCGATGCCAGCGGTGACCTCCGCCGCCCAGTGCGGATGGGTGTGAGAATCAAAGAAGCCGGGGGTGACCGTTGCACCGGCGAGATCTCGCACCGGGATCCCTTCAGCCTCGGCGGCGGCGCGAACTGTCGCGTCATCGCCGATCACCGCGATCCGGCCGTCCCGGATCAAGAGGGCGGTCGCTGTCCCGTCAGTGGCGGTGTTCGTGCGCAGCTGCGCCCCAACGAGCGCGAGAGCGCCTCCGAGCTGTGCCATGCTGTGTCCTTTCAAGCTGTTCAATTCAGTGCCGCCCAATTGAGCTGTGCCCTCTGCGCGGCGTCGTTGCGGCCCCAAAGCGGCGCGGGTTCCAGTGCGCTTGGTAGACGGGATCAACCGTTTCCCCGGCGATGAGCGCGGCAAGGTATTCGCCCATAAACGCAGCGTACTTGAAACCCTCGCCCGAGTCGCCGCAGGCGAGCACAACGGTGGGGTGGGTCCGACCGATCACGAAGTCACCATCACCTGAATCGGTCCACGTGCAGACTTGCGTACCGAGCACCTGCGGAGTGATCGCAGTGAGATCGCGGGCGACCCGGGTTTGGATCTGCGCGGTGCGCGCTGGCAATTCCGAGCGATCGAGATCGTCTCCCAGCGTTCCTCCCGCGAGCGGGCGGAGCGGGAGGTCGAGGCCGACCTTATAGCCGGCCGCCCCGTTCGGCATTGCATAGATTCCGGCTGTGGCTTCCGGACCGCCATCGACGGGGCAGTCAACGAGGCTTGGAAGGCTCGGCGCCGGAGGGTGCATTCCGGGATTGCCAAAGTAGACCACCTGCTCGATGTACGGGGTGAGCGGGAGCTCGAGCTCGAGCCCCGGCAGGAGTTCCGCGGTGCCAGGACCCGCAGCGATGAGGACCTGATCTGCGGTGAGCACTGCGTCCGCGTGGTCCCCCGATCCGGAGCTGACCCGCACACTCGCGGAGTGTTCGCCCGGTGTTACCGCGGTGACCCGGGTCTCCGCGAGATACTGCCCGCCTGCCGCGATGAAGGCGCGCAGTGCACCCTGCAGCAGGCGCTCAGCGTGCACGACACCAGCCTGCTCGACGTACAGGGCGTTGCGCCCGTCTGGGCGGAGCCCTGGGAACACCTCTCCCACGCGATCCGCAGCAACCGCCTCGCCATATTCTCCGATCGAGATGAGTGCTGCCGCGACCGCGGGTAAGGATTCCGTGTCACGCCAGAGCAGCCCTGTGTGCGCGAACACAGGCTCTCCCAGCCGCTCACCGAGCCGCTCGAGTGCGTCACGCGCATCACGCAGTGAACGTGCACGCCACTCCAGCGTATCTGCGAGGCGCCACAGCCTCGTTGTTCCCCCGTTCGAGGCCGACGGCCCTCCGGGGGCGAAGCGCTCGACCAGGGTGACCGCTACTCCCCGGTCTTGCAGGCGCAACGCGGCAGGGAGCCCCCAGGCGCCCCCGCCAACGACGATCGCTGTGCCGCCCACCGCCTAGTCCTGGATCGTGGTGTAGTGCTTGCGGAGCGGTTCGTGCACGCGCCAGGTTCCCGTCCAGCCGGACGGCATGATCATCACGTCGCCCGGGCCGAAGTCTTCCGGCGCTTCTCCCGCGACGTCAACGGTGACGCTGCCGCTCAGGATCGTGCAAATCTCCGTGTAGCCAATGCGCGCCGCGGTGAAGTCACCGGTGGTGCACTCCCACAGGCCGGTCTCAATGCGGTTGTTGGGTCCGCCCTCCCACGCTGTGAGCGAGGCCTCGGTCAAGTCAGCGGTCACCGCGGTGGGCTTTGCTGCGTGCGCGCCGAGGTCCGCAGCCGCAGTGTTGTGCACCGCGAGAGTGGGGATCGTGGTCATGAGTTCTCCTTGGAATACGGGGGTGCGGGTGTGTGTCTCAGGCCGGGTCAGCGCCGGAACAGGGCCGATTCTGAATCAGCGCGGATCAGGACCGTCGCGGATCAAGATCAGCGCGGATCAGGAACGGATCAGAATCAGTGGCGACCGGTGATGACGTCGGCGACGTGCGCGATAGGTGAGGTCTTCTCGCGGCCGGCGAGCTCAGTTCGGTCGGCAACGCCGTAGGCCGCATACAGCCCCTTCGTGGCGATCCAGCGCAGCGGCTCAGGTTCCCACTTGCGCACACGGTGATTGACCCACGGGAGGCCTGCGATCTCGCTGTTGTTGTCAAGGATGAGGTCTGCGATCGTGCGTCCGGCAAGGTTCGTGGAGGTGACGCCGGTGCCCACGTAGCCACCACCCCAGGCGATCCCGGTCTCACGGTCAAGGCCGACGGTGGCGGCCCAGTCACGTGGCACGCCGAGCACACCGGACCACACGTGATCGATCGCGGCATTGCGGGTAGCGGGGAAGAAGCGGTGGAGGATCTCGCTGAGCGTGTCAACGGTGGCCACGGCAGTCTGGCCGTCGGTATCAGTCTTCGAGCCGAAACGGTACGGGACACCGCGACCGCCGATCGCGATCCGGTCGTCTGCCGTGCGCTGGGCATACATGTAGACGTGCGCGAAGTCGCCGAGCACTTCGCCGTTGCTCCAGTTGAGCTCATCCCACACCGAGGCGGCAAGCGGTTCAGTAGCAATCAGCGAGGAGTTCATGGGGAGCCAGAGGCGGTGCAGCCCCTTGAGGTTGGCGGTGAAACCTTCGGTGGCGCGCACAACATACTGCGCGGAGACGGTGCCGTGGGTGGTGCTGACCCGGTGCGGGGCAATCTCGACGGCGCGCGTGCGCTCGTAGATCTCGACTCCGAGCCGCTCCACCGCATCTGCGAGGCCAGCGGCGAGCTTGGCGGGCTGGATTCTGGCGGAGTGCGGGTGCCACACGGCCGCGCGAGTATTCGCGACGTTGATCTTCGCCTTCGCTTCCGGCGCCTCAAGCAGCTCGAGATCGGCGTACTTCCATTCGCGCTCGGCTGCCGCAAAGGCCCGGATCCTCGACTCCTGCGCCGGAGTGTAGGCAACGTTGAACTCGCCACCCTTCTTGATGTCTGCGTCGATGCCCTCGGCGGCGGCCACTCGAATGACCTCGTCCACAGTCTCATTCATCGCGCGCTGGAACCGTTCCGCAGCGTCGCGCCCGTGCGACTTCACATATTGTTCGCGGCCACCAGTGATCGCAGCGGTGAGCCAGCCACCGTTGCGGCCAGACGCACCGTAGCCGACGTGACGCTGCTCAACGATCACGATGCGCAGATCCGGCTGCGCCTGCTTCAGGTAGTACGCGGTCCACAGCCCGGTGTACCCGGCGCCGACGATCGCGACGTCCGCCGTCAGGTTGCCTGGAAGTTCTGGCCGCGGCTTCGGGGCACCGATCTGTTCCCACCAGTGCGACACATTGCCATTGATCATGATGCTTCTTTCTGTATTCAGACGAGAGGAACTGGAGAGCGAGGTTCACGCTGCAAGCGTGGCGACCTGCTCCGGATGCCAGGCGAGTTGGGCCGGAGTGTTGCTGCCCGTGAGCCAGTCGAGTTCTTCGACGCCTCGGATCACGCCTGCAACCGGATCAGCGAGGCCTGGGTTCTCAAGCACAATTTCATGTTTCCACCCAGAGCCGAGATACACCGATTGCCGGATCGTTACTGGCACGCTTTGCATCCCAACCGGCACCGCTGTTGCCGAGGCGAAGAGCTCACCATGTTCGGGCCGCACGACGGCAAATCCGCCACCAGACGCAGCAGGGACCATCGTTGATTCGCCGATGAACCCAGCGACAAAGAGTGATGCGGGCCGCTCGTACAGTTCTTTCGCGGTGCCAACTTGCTCAATCCTGCCGTCATTGAACACCGCAATTCGGTCTGACAGCGTCAGTGCTTCCTCCTGATCGTGTGTCACGAACACGAATGTGCGCCCGACCTCGCGATGAATGCGGCGCAGCTCAAGTTGCAGCCGTTCCCTGAGATTCTTGTCGAGAGCGCCAAGTGGTTCATCGAGCAGGAGCACCTTGGGCTGGAACACGAGGGCGCGCGCCAGGGCGACGCGCTGTTGCTGGCCGCCGGAAAGCTCAGCGGGGTAGCGGTCAGCGTAGCCGTTGAGGCCAGCGGTATCGAGGGCTTCCTGCACCAGCCTGGACGTATCTGATTTTGACGTCTTACGTCGCGCGAGGGGGAAGGCCACATTGTCGAAAACACTCATGTGAGGGAACAGCGCGTAGTGCTGAAACACGATCCCAAGGTCCCTCTTATGGACGGGGACATCGGCCATCTGCTTGCCGTCAATGCGCACGCTTCCGGTCGTCAGGTCCGTGAACCCGGCGATCAAGTTCAGCGTCGTCGTCTTTCCGGATCCGGACGGGCCGAGGAACGTCATGAACTCACCGGGCTCCACCGTGAGCGTGACATCGTCGAGTGCGATCGACTTGGGGTAGTGCTTCGATACGCCGTCAAGACGGATCTCAGCGCCACGGTTACTTTGCTCGGGCACGTGTATTCCTTCCGGAGAGAGTGAGCCCCACAACGACCAGAGCGGTCGTGATGAGGAGGATCACGGTGGCCGCGGCGGCAAGCGTCGGGTCCGTGTCCCTCGTGACGCTTGAGTACATGAGCACGGGCAGCGTGTTGAGGTAGGGGCTCTTAATAAAGAGTGAAAGCATGACCTCGTCGAATGAGGTGACAAACGCGAAGAGGGCGCCGGAGATCATGCCGGGAACGATGTTCGGAAGCGTCACTCGCATGAATGTCGTAAAGCGATTCGCACCGAGGCTCATCGCAGCGAGTTCCAGACGCGAGTCGAACCCGGCGAATCCAGCGGTAATCGCTACGACGGTGAACGGGAGCGCCAGCACCGTGTGTGCGAACACGAACCCCAGGAGAGTGCCCACCAGCCCAGCTTTGAGAAACACTGCGTAGAGACCGATCGCCACCACGATTCCGGGAACAACCATCGGCGACAACAGCCCAAACGTGAGACCGGCAATGAGCTTCTTGTTGGCCATCTGGCGCAAGCCGAGAGCTGCCAACAACCCCAGCACTGTTGCGAGTGCTGCGACCAGCAGACCGATCAGTAGCGAGTTCCCCAGTGCCGCAGTCCACTGCGGATTCGTAAAGAACGATTCGTACCACCGCCAGGACCAGCCCGTCGGCGGGAACACGAGTGATGCCTTGTCAGTAAAGCTCAGTGGGATCACGATCAGACTCGGTGCGACGAGCCAGATCGATACGAGAGCCGCAACGGCCCAGAGGATTCCCTTGGTGACGGGATGAGTCTTCAGCATTACAGCACCTTCACTTTGATGCCCTTGCGGCTACTCAGCCGCGCGATCAGAGCGATGATCCCGAGCAGGATCACGGTGATCACTAGCAGGATCACACCGAGCGCACCGCCTCTCCCCCACTCGAGCAGACCGGAAACCTGCGCATAGATGGATTGCGCCAGCATGCTGTCAGACGGTGAGCCAAGGAGGGCGGGTGTGACGTAGAACCCGAGGGCTTGAATAAACACCAGAAGTGATCCGGCTGCGACGCCAGGCATACTCAACGGCACGAACACCTTGAGAAAGGCCACCGAAGGGCGTGCGCCCAGAGATCGCGCTGCGGTCACGAGTCGCAGATCAATTCCGCTCATGACGGCATACAGCGGGAGCACCATAAAGGGCATGAGCACGTGACTCAGGCCGATGATGACGCCAGTATTTGTGCGCAGCAGCTCAAGCGGGCCAATACCGATTGCTCCGAGCAGCGAGTTCACGACACCACCGTCTTGCAAGAGCACGATCCACGCGAAGGTGCGGATCATGAGAGAAGTCCAGAACGGAATGAGAGCAATCACCACGAGCACGGTGCGGGCCTTCGCGCTCACGATCGTCATGAGGTAGGCGTAGGGATACGCGAGTGCCAGACAGATCACAGTGGCAAGCAGCGCGTTTCCGAAGGTGCGAGCGATCACTCCGAGGTTATTGGGGTTCGTCAGTGCCCAGGTGTAGTTTTCCAAGCCGAGCGTCGGTTCGCTGAAGCTGCGCCACACGCTCTCAAGAAGCGGATACGCGAACACCCCGATGAGGAGTGCGTAGGCGGGCAGCAGCAGGAGCCACGCCCGACCGGAGGGGCGCGGAGCCTTGGGCTCTCGCGCACCTCCGATCAGTGCGGTCTGAGTCATCGCTTAGCCTTGCATCCAATCGAGCCAGCGGTTCAGCTCGGTGTCGTAGTTCTTCGCCCACCAGCCAGCGTCGGTCGGAACCATCTGCTCGGCAATCTCAGGGCTGGAAGTCAGGTAGTCCTTGCCCAAGTCAGTCAGCTCCGGCTTTGCATCGGAGTGCACCGGTGAGTAGGAGGTCAGCTCAGAGAGCGTCGCCTGCTGCTTCGCCCCCAGGTAGTAATTGATGTATGCAAAGGCAGCATCCGGGTTCTTCGCGTTCTTCGGCACACTCAGCGCGTCTGCGACCACGAGCGCTTCGTTCCACACGGGTTTGTAGTTCGCACCGTTCTCGACTGCTGCGTAGCCGCGTCCGGACCACACGAGGGCCATGTCGGCCTCGCCAGACTCGATCATCTGCTGCGACTCAGCACCGGTTTTCCAGTAGATGAAGCTGTCTCGAACATCGTCGAGCTTCGAGTAGACGCGATCCATATCGAGGGGGTACAGCTCATCGGCCTTCACGCCGTCTGCGAGCAAGGCGCCCTCGTAGACGCCAGGGCCGATGTCTTCAAAGCCGGCAATGCCACGCTTGCCTGGGAACTTCTCAAGATCAAAGAAATCAGCCCAGCCCGTCGGAGCCGTCTCATACTTGTCGGCGTTGTACATGATCACGTAGCCGTACTGCATCGCGGGAACGTAGCACTCACCCACAAGGTTCTCGGGAACATTCGAGACGTCGACGATGCTCGTGTCGAGGTCCATCAAGAGGCCGTCTTCACCACACTGCATATCGGCCCAGATGATGTCGCTGTCAACGATGTCCCAGGTCACCTGCTTGCTCTCGACCTGCGCTTTCACCTTTGCATACTCGGTGGGTCCGTCATCGAGCATCGTTGCTCCGGACTCCTTCGCGAAGGGGACGGAGGCCGCTTCGACCTGCCCCTCCTGGAACACACCTCCCCATGAGGCGAGTGTGAGGGTGACTCCGTCGAGCGCATCGGCTTTCACAGTCCCAGCTGTTGCCGGGCCGTCACCAAGGTCAACTTCGACCGGTGCGCTGCCGCCCGAGCAGCCAACGAGTGTTACTGCCAGTGCGAGCCCACCAAGAGCGGTGAGCGTAGTGCGCCTTCTGTTGGTCATCTGGATCTCCTTGCGTTGGGGATAGGAATGGGGGGGGATGGTGGTGTGGGGGGGCGATCTTCCGCACTGGCAGAGGGGCCTGCACGTGGCACTCGATGATTAGTGAGGCTGATCCGAACGGTGAAACTCTTCGGCTTCAGTTGGCGGGCTATTGATCCAGAGCACCTCGGCGTCACCATCAGACTCGTTCACGATCCGGTGCGGCACCGAGCTCAAGAACTCGATCGAGTCGTCTTTGTGCATCACGTAGCGCTCAGCCCCGAGTTCAAGGACGACGCTGCCGACCACCACGATCAAGAATTCCTGTGCATTGCCGTGCGTGTAGAGGTCAGGACCGGTGCTGCCGCCGGGCGCGAAGGACCCCGCGTAGATTTCCAGGTTGCGCAATGGCTCCTGCGAGATCACAAATTTCTCAGCACCATCGAGCGGGAGCGTCGGACGCTCAGCCGCGCGAAGCACGCCACGCGTATGGCCGTTCGACGCATCAAGGAGGTGCGCAGGAGTCACGCCAAGCCCTGCAGCGATCTTGCGCAAAGA
Organism: Leucobacter luti; assembly: GCF_019464495.1. Lineage (NCBI taxonomy): Bacteria > Bacillati > Actinomycetota > Actinomycetes > Micrococcales > Microbacteriaceae > Leucobacter > Leucobacter luti. The sequence continues at coordinate 1,527,632 of NZ_CP080492.1, forward strand.
CGCAACCGAAGCGTTGGTGCGTCCGTTCTCAAGCTGACTCAGAAAGCTTGAACTCACGCCGGCCGCGTGAGCGAGTGCCCGCAGGCTCATGCCGCGCAGCTCACGGAACTCGGCTACTCTCCGGCCCAGCTCTTGGTCTTCGGTCATACGGAACCCTCTTCGCTTCTTCGCGAGGTTCCCGCTTCCCATTATGGACGCAATCGTGAACACCGCTGTTCGTTTCACTGAACAAAGTGTTCAGTGAGTGCTCCCAAGGTACCCGCCTGCTGTGCGGAATGCAACTGTCCAAGACATTCCACCGCGTCAGCTCCGCGGCTGAAACGGCTCAGCGCTCGCTGAGACACTGCAATCCGGCGTCACGGGCACTGTCAACTTCTCAGCGGGGCGTAGAATCGTCCGTGGAATCCCACAAAGGAACCACGTTTTCATTGGCGCAAGCCATCTCACCACACCGACGTTGCGGGGCTGGCGCATCCTCCAACCCGAAAGTCTCTCTTGAGTACCACTCCCGCTTCCGTCGCGGAATCTCCGGCCCCGCGCAACTCCCGCTCTCGCGTGATCCTCGCCAGCCTCGTTGGCACCACGATCGAGTTCTACGATTTCTACGTCTACGCCACCGCTGCCGTGCTGGTCTTTCCGCACCTGTTTTTCCCCACCGGAAACGAGACCACTGCCCTGCTCGCTTCGTTCGCGACGTTCGGAGCAGCGATGCTCGCGCGCCCGGTCGGCGCGATCTTCTTCGGCCACTTGGGTGACCGGCTCGGACGCAAGACCACGCTCGTGGCATCGCTGATCACGATGGGCGTCGCGACGTTCCTGATCGGCGTGCTGCCGACGCACTCACAGATCGGTGCGTGGGCTGCTGTCCTGCTCCTCCTCATGCGCCTCGCACAAGGTTTCGCGATCGGCGGCGAGTGGTCGGGGGCCGCGCTCGTGGCGACCGAGAATGCCCCGAAGGGCAAGCGCGCTTGGTACGGCACATTCCCGCAGCTCGGCGCACCACTCGGCTTCATCATCGCGAACATGCTGTTCTTCGGGATCAACATCGCGCTGGCTGATCCGGAGCACCCTGGCATCGCTTCTGAGGCGTTCCTCTCGTGGGGCTGGCGAATCCCCTTCCTGTTCTCCGCGGTCATGGTGATCGTCGGCCTCTGGGTGCGACTCAAGTTGGTGGAGTCGAGTGCGTTCGAGCGCACCAAGGCGCGAGGGGAAGTCACCAAGATGCCGCTCGCGGTCGCGCTGCGCGATCACTGGCGCGCGCTCATCCTCGGAACCTTCGCGATGCTCGCGACATACGTCCTGTTCTACCTGATGACTTCGTACACGCTCACCTTTGGCACTCGCATGGGCCTCGATGCCGCGGAGCAGGCCGCTGCCGCGGCAGGCACCGAGTTCGATGCCAGTGCCTATGTGCCTGGCCTTGGGTATGCCTACAACGACTTCATCTTGATGCTCGTGTTCGGCGTCGTATTCTTCGGCATCTTCACGCTCGTTTCTGGCCCGCTTGCTGACCGTTTCGGGCGCAGGCGCACGCTGATCTGGGTGACGATCGCTATTGCGGCGTTCGGATTCACATTCGTTCCGCTGCTCGGAGGCGGCACCGCACTCGTGATGTTCTTCCTCGCGCTCGGCTTCACCCTGATGGGCCTCACCTTCGGCCCCATGGGTGCCTTCCTACCTGAGATGTTCCCGACGAACGTGCGCTACACGGGCTCGGCGATCGCGTACAACGTGTCGTCGATCCTTGGTGCAGCACTCGCGCCAATCATCGCGGTCGCACTCTGGGGCCTCGCGGACGGCAGCCCCGTCTACGTTGGGCTCTATCTCACCGGCGCGGCAGTTCTCACACTCATCGCGCTGATCCTCACGCCGGAGACGAAGAACATCGACATGGACTCCTAGCTCGCCTGTCCGGCATCTTGCTTCGGCACGAGCACGCACGTGGGGCGTTGCGAACGATTGACTCGTTCGCAACGCCCCACGTGTATCCAGGCGTCTCCGACGCGTGGATGGCGGCGCACGCCTCTACGTCGCGGACTCCCCCGCTTCGCCGGTATCGACGAGCAGCACCCCAGAGGAGATGTCCCACATCATGCTCACCTCGTCGCCGCGGTTGTGGATCCGGGCGTCCTGCCCCAGCCGCACAGCGCCCTCGCTCCCATCGGGCAGCCGTACCGAGTAGCGCCGCGAAGCGCCGAGGTAGGTCACATCGAGAATGGTGACCGGGATCGCATTCTGCGTATCACTGCGCGTCGTACCGGCAGCCTCGAGCCGCAGGTTTTCCGGGCGGATCAGGATCGCGAGATCCTCGTGGATGCTCTGCCCATCAGCGACAACTTGGTGGCCAGCAACATCGATGGCAGTCTGGCGCTCGCCCACCTTCGATCCTTTGCCGAGCAGCACCGTCGACTCGCCCAGGAAGCGGCCGACGAACAGGGTCTGCGGTGCCTCGTAGAGATCCTCCGATGTACCGACCTGCTCGATCCTGCCGTTGTTGAAGACCGCGATGCGGTCAGACATCGACAGGGCTTCTTCCTGATCGTGTGTCACATACACGAACGTGGAGCCGACCTCGCGGTGGATGCGCTTGATCTCGGTCTGCAGCCACTCGCGCAGCTTCTTGTCGAGCGCGCCGAGTGGCTCGTCCATCAGCAGCACACGCGGTTCGTACACGAGCGCACGGGCGAGTGCGACACGCTGCTGCTGCCCACCTGAGAGCTCGGACGGGAAGCGATCCCCGAACTCACCCATCCGCACCATGGACAGCGCAGTCGCCACTTTCTGTTGCTGCACGGCCTTCGACAGTTTGCGGCGCTGCAGCGGATACGCGATGTTCTCCGCGACGGTCTTGTGCGGGAACAGCGCGTAGTTCTGGAACACCATGCCGATGTCGCGCTTGTGCGGCGGCAGCTTCGCGACGGGCTTCCCGTAGATGTGCAGCAGCCCCTCCGTGACAGAGGTGAAGCCGGCGATCATGTTCAGGGTCGTGGTCTTGCCCGACCCTGAGGGGCCGAGGAAGGTCATGAACTCCCCCGGCTCGATGACGAGATCGATCTCGTCAACGACGGTGCTGTCTCCGTACCGCTTGGTCACCTGGCTCAGGCTGATGCCCGCATCGCCGATCTGATGGATCGCCTGGGTGTTCAGTCCCTCCGAGCGGAGCTCCGCCTCATGCCCTTCGGGCACCGGGATGTCATTGTGAGTCATAGCGTTCACGCTACCGGTCGCTTTCTCTTGCGCGTGGCGAACTGGGCGATCAGCATCACGATAACCGAGGTCAGCATCGTGATCACCGCAACCGCGGCCACCGTCGGGTCATTGGTCTGGGTCACACTGTTGAAGATCTTCACTGGCAGGGTTTGCAGTGACGGGCTCTGAATGAACAGTGACAGGATCACCTCGTCGAAGGAGGTGACGAACGCGAACAGCGCTCCGGCGGTCACACCCGGCGCGATGAGCGGCAGCGTAATACTGAAAAAGGTGCGCACCCGCCCGGCCCCCAGCGAGGCCGAGGCCTGTTCGAGACGCGGATCAAGTCCCTGCAGCGAGGCCATCACGTTGGTGATCACGAGCGGCATCGCCACAATCGTGTGCGCCAGGATGAAGCCGGGCAGGGTGCCCAGCAGATTCATCCTGAGGAACAGGGAGTACAGGCCGACCGCGAGCACAATACCCGGCACGATAAGCGGCAACAGGAAGTATCCCTCCAGCAGCCCCTTGCCGCGGAACCGGACCTTGGAGAGCCCGAGTGCCGCCAGCACCCCCACCGCGGTGGCCACAAGCATGGTCAGCACCGCAACCTGCAACGAAGACACCAGCGCCTTGATCCAGCTGGGGTCCGTGAAGAAGTTCTCATACCAGCGCGTTGAGAATCCCTTCGGCGGGAAGTTGAACGACGGTGCCTCGTTGAACGACATCGGGATGATCACGAGCGTCGGCAGGATCAGCCACAGGACGATCAACACGGCGAAGACGCCGAGTACACGCTTGAAGGTCATCAGCGGCTCACCCCCGGGAAGAGACTTCCGCCCTTATTGAGACGTGAGACCACCACAAGGATCAGCACCGTACACACGAGCAGGAAGATCCCGAGCGCGGTGCCCTGGCCCCACATCAGGAACACGCTGATTTGCTGCTGGATCATCGCCGAGATCATGATCTCCTTCGACGAGCCGAGCAGGGCAGGGATGATGTAGAAGCCGAGTCCGAGAATGAACACGGTCACGCCCCCCGAGAAGATGCCAGGCTTCGACAGCGGCAGGTACACCGTGAAGAATGCGGTGATCGGGTTCGCGCCGAGGTTCGAAGCCGCAGGGAGCAACCGCTTGTCGATCTTCGCCATCGACGAATACAGCGGCAGCACCATAAACGGCAGCAGCACCTGGCTCATTCCGAGCGCGACGCCGAAGGTGGTGCGGATCAGCGGAATCGGTCCGATCCCGAACCATGCGGCGAGCAGGCCGTTGATCGGGCCAGTGTCCTGCAACAACACCATCCATGCAAGCGTGCGGACCAGGATCGAGGTCCACAGTGGCATCATGATGAACAGCTGCATCATGTTGCGTGTGCGATCCGAAACGACAGTCATCAGATAGGCATACGGGTATGCGAGCACCAGGCACACAATCGTGACCAGTATCGCCGTGCCGAAGGTACGCAGCACCACAGTGAGGTTCGCCTCGGTCGTGAACAGCCAGACGTAGTTCTGCATGCCCGGCTGCGGATCAGTCACCGACCGGATAAACACGTCGACGAGGGGTGCGAGGAAGAACAGGGAAACGATCACGAACGCGGGGATCAACAGGAGCAACGGGCGCCAGTTCTTCGGCCCGCTCGCCTTCTTGTTTCCCGGGTCCGCACCGAGGGCGATTGCGCGTGTTGACGCGTCGCCCTCGGTGACGGAATGGTCAGTCATGTCGATCAGTTACCCGTCGCCCAGCCGGCCCACGCGGCCGCGAGAGCGTCGTAGTTCTCAACCCAGAAGTCGACGTTGGGTGCGATGCCAGTGTCGAGATGCTCGGTGGTCATCCACTCGGTCAACTGCTCGTCCATCTTCGGCTTCGCGTCGATGTTCACCCCGCCGTAGGACGTTTCCTCGGTCATCTTCGCCTGCTGCTCAGCGCCGAGCGAGTAGTTCACCGCAGCGAACGCCGCCTGCGGGTCTTTCACCCCCTTCGGGATGCCATTGGAATCAACCATGATCATCCACTGGTCCCACATCGGGGCGACCGGTGCACCAGCCGAGGCCGCGCCGTAGCCGCGGCCCGACCACACGAGGCCCATCACTGCCTCGCCAGACTCGAGCTGCTGCTGCGCAGCTGCGCCAGTGGTCCAGCCGATCACGTTGTCGCCGAGATCCTTGTACATGTCGAACGCGCCTTCGATGTCCTCGGGCTTGAGATTCTTGACATCTTTGCCCTGCGCGGTGAGCGCAAACTCGACAGTCTGCGGATCAACATAGGTCGATTGGCTGACCGTGCGCTTGCCCGGGAACTTCTCCGTGTCGAAGAAGTCGGCCGCGCTCGTCGGAGGGTTGTCGCCAAACTTGTCGGTGTTGTACACGACGACCAGGCCGTAGAGGATCTGGGGGACCATGCACTCATCGGTGATGGTGCCCTCGGGGATCTTCGAAATATCGATCTGCGAGTAGTCGTACTTTTCGTACAGGGTCCCGCATCCACGCGCCGTGTCGAACTGTGTCGTGTTGACGACATCCCAGCTGACGTTTCCGCTGTCGACCATGGCCTTCAACTTGCCAGCGTCGAACGCGTCCTGGTTCATCGTCGCGCCAGAAGCCTTCGCGAACGGATCCCACAGCGCGGCCTTCTGGCCGTCCTGGAAGACGCCACCCGAGCCGGCAAAGGTGAGTGTCACACCGTCAAGTGCGCCAGCCTTGATCTCTCCCGCGACAGGAGTTCCAAGATCGCGTTCGGGGGCCGGCGCGGCTTCGCCGCCGCCCGCGCAGCCGACGAGCGTCAGAGCGAGTGCGGCAGTTCCTGCGGCGAGCGCGAGCCCGCGGCGGGCGAACGGGGTGGTGCGGCCCTGGCGTGAGCCGCGGGCCTGGCGTGTTCTGGGAGTGGACATGTGTTCCTCACTTCGTTGTGATCGTGGTCCTCATGATCGGTGTGTGCCGGTGAGCGGTCCGCGTACGAGCGTTTGCACAGTGTCCCGGCAGACCCTGAAGCTAGCAGCGCTTCGGCCCCCAGCCCCCCTCCCTGTTACTTCTTCGTTACCGGGTGCGGTGTTTTTCATAGCTTCGTACACCGCCGACGTGGGCGGGTGTACGAACATAAGTTTTCATGTCACGGATCGGCATCTGGTGCACCGATCCCGGCAGCGATCCCTACGATGGGAGCGACACAGCAAGCTTGTTCAAGGAGGAACGTGCATGGACGTCATCGTCGTTGGAGCAGGACTCTCGGGCCTCACGGCTGCCTGGGAGCTCAGCAAGGCCGGCCACAGCTGCACTGTGCTTGAGTCGCGCAATCGCGTCGGCGGGCGTACCTGGTCGCAGCGGCTCCCCAACGGCGAGGTCACCGAGCGCGGTGGCGAGTACATCTTCCCCACGGAGTTCCCCATTCGGCAGCTGTCGGCCGAGGTGGGAGTGCCGATCATGTCGCACAACGTTCGCTATGGCAGGCGCACTGTGAACGGGCGCGTGATCTCCTCCGCAGAGCTGGAAGCCACGAGCGAGCAGGTGCGTGCAACGCTCGCACAGATGCTCGCGGATGGTGAAACGAACGTCTCACTTGAGCGGGCGTTCGCGACGGCACTGGGGAGTGAGTATCGCTTGGATCCGGTGTACCGGCGCACCACGACGTCGGCGGCGGCGGATCCAGAGCGTGTGAGCGCTGAAGCGGTGCTGCTGCACGAATCCGCAACGGTCAACGGCTACATTGAGGACGGCGGGCGCTTTGTCGGCGGCAACCAGGCACTGTCGCTCGAACTGGCCAAGCGACTCGGGGATCGAGTGCGGCTCGAACACCCGGTCTCCGCCGTTGACCAGACCGCAGCCGGGGTGCAGGTGACGCTGAGCGACGGCACACGGCTCGACGCTGACGCCGCAGTGGTGTCTGTGCCGCTCCCGCTGCTGCGCGAGTTGGAGCTTGGATTCGCGCTCCCCGAAGCGCAGCAACTCGCGCTGGATCACCGGTTCATGGGCGTCGCGGCCAAGCTCGGTGTTCCGCTCTCACGGGTCGACGACGATATCGCGCTTCAGAATCCGGACCACACCTGGTGGTCGTGGCGCTCCCTCAGCGTCGACGGTGAACACCGGATCAACGCCCTCTCCTCGTTCGCTGGCGGGCCGTTCGCGCTTGACGCGCTTGACGTGACGGCCGGATCCGCGGCTTGGGTTGCGGCGCTGCGTGCCATGCGCCCCGAACTTGAGATCGCCGGAGACGTGCTCCTCACGACCTGGGCCGACGACCCGTGGGCGCGCGGCTCATACACGGCTCCGACACTTGAGTGGACCGCGGCGGACGCTGCCGTATTCGAGAGCGCGGCGGGCCGCGTCGCCATCGCCGGCGAGCACACGGGCTTGGCTCAATCCCTGTCAGGAGCGGTGGCATCCGGCTATCGCGCCGCTTCCGCGCTGACCCGGGTCCTGGCGGGCTGACGTGTCCAGCCCTCGCCTATGCTGATGCCATGACCTTCTCCGTCAGGTCGCTCCTCGAACTCACCGAGCTCGAGACCGTTTCGCTCACCCCGGCATCGGTGAGGAACGGCAGATCGAGTGGGCACACGTGTGTGAGCTTGCCGAACCCTGGCAGTGGCTGGGCGATCACGCACTCGTCATGACCACCGGCCTCGGCGTCCCCGAGGGCACCGCCGCGCAGTGCGTGTACCTCTCGGGGATGCACGCCGCGGGAATCGCGGCCGTCGCCATCGACGCGGAGATGCCAGCGCACCCATTCACCCCGGAGGCGCTCGCGCACGCAACGCGGCTCGGGTTCCCAGTGCTCGAAACGGCCCACGCGGTGCGGTTCGTTGCGCTTGCCAAAGCGGTGGCCGCTGCCGCGCAGCAAGAGTATGCCGCACGGGTGCAGCAGACTGAGCGAATGTACGCCGCCCTCGGGGAACACGACGTCGACGACGGCATCGACGCGCTCCTCGACGAGCTGGGTCGGATCCTACGCGCTGATCTCAGCCTGCACCCGCGCAGCGCAGAGAGCGGGCCGGGTGCGCTGCGCCAGCTGGCCGCCGGGATCTGGGCGGTCCCGCTGCTCTCTCCCGGTGAACCAGAGCTGCAATTCGCGCACGCGGGCCCGATCGACCGCGCGCTCCTGCAGCACGCTGCCGGGATCGTCGACAACGCGCTCGCGGTGAAAATCGCTGCACGCCGCAGCGACTGGTTGCACGGTTCGCTTCTCCTCAGCGATCTCTGCGACGAATCGGTCGCCTCAGCACCGTCTGATCATCTCGTCGCAGCCTATGGCGTGCACCCGCCGTACCTGCTCACGGTCTCACAGCATCCGGACTCACGCGCCGCCCTGGAGGAGGTGCACGCAGTGTTCGGCACCGGCCGCGTGCCCGCACTCGCCACGCTCAAGGATGGGCAAGTGCTCGTGCTCGTTGAAGCGCGAGACGACGTTGAGCCGCTGCTGATTGCGCTCGCGGATACGCGATCCGGCATCGGCGTCAGCGCCATGTTCACCGAACTCGACGCGCTTCCCACTGCGCTGCGCCAGGCACGCAGCGCACTGATCCGGGCCCACCAGTCTGGGCGTGTGCTGCGCTTCGAGGAGCATGAGACGACGTCTCTATTCCTGCCCAACGATCCCGAGCAACTGCGCGGCATTGCGCGCCAAGTGCTCGGCCCGCTCCGCACCTACGACGAGCAACGCGGTACCTCGCTGACGCACACACTCCGGATCTTCCTCGAAGAGAATCGCAGCTGGGTGCGCGCATCAGAGCGCCTATTCGTGCACCGGCAGACGCTGATCGCGCGCGTCTCCCGGATCGAGAAAATTATCGGGCGCGACCTGTCGTCGATGGAAGACACTGCCGAGTGCTGGCTCGCGGTGCAAGCCGCGATCGGCTGTGGGGATCTCGCGCCGAGCGATCCGCCCCCTGAGGCCGGCGACGCCGCAACAGCACCCTAGCCCCGCGGTGCTTCCCCGGTGCGACGTCTGCAGGCCGCGCTACTCCCCCGCGAGCTCGGCCAGAATCGCGTCCGAGAACACGGGCCACGCCTCGGCAGACCACGCGCCGAAGTTTCGATCAGTGAGGGCGACGCAGGCTACCTCTGCAACGGGATCGACCCAGAGGAAGGTCCCGGCCTGCCCGAAGTGGCCGTACGTCTGCGGACTATTGCGACTCCCGGTCCAGTGCGGGTGCTTGCTCCCGCGGATCTCAAATCCGAGACCCCAGTCGTTGGGATGTTGTCTGCCGAAGCCTGGCAGCACACCGTCGAGCCCGGGGAACGCGACGGTTGTGGCCAGCGCGATCGTGTCCGGGTGCAGCACGTGCGGAGCTTGGAGCTCCGCGGCGAAGCGGGAGAGATCGGCGACCGTCGAGATGCCACCCGCTGCAGGCGGTCCTTCAAGCCTGGTTGCCGTCATGCCAAGCGGCTCGAGGATCCCCTCGCGGAGGTACTCATCAAATGCCATCCCAGCGCGCTCAGTAAACGTCTCTGCGAGCACGTTGATGCCGAGGTTGGAGTACACCCGACGGTGACCAGGGCGAGCCCGGATCAGGTCCTCCGAGAAGTCGAGCCCTGAGGCGTGTGCAAGCAGGTGGCGCACTGTCGCGCCGTCAGGGCCAGCGGGATCATCAAGTTCAAGCGCACCCTCCTCAACGGCGAGCAGGATCGCAGCAGCGCTCAGCAGTTTCGTGACCGAGGCGAGCGCGAACTCGCGGTCCTGCTCGCCGTGTTGACCGAGAATGCGTCCGTCCCGCGCGATCACCGCGGTGGCGGCGTGTGGTACTGGCCAGGAATCGATGGTGCTGAGACTCTGCATGTCTCAACGCTACTCCGGATAGCTGCGTAGCTGGTTCACACGCACCCGGATCCGGCCGTGCCAGCAACTATGGTCGGTAGTAGACCGCGAGCCTGCGTCCGCCGTGCTCAAGCACGTCGACCGGAGTTTCGAACACGCGCTCCAGCACCTCGGGCGTGATGATCTCCTCAGGCGTTCCAGACGCGACCACCTGACCGTCGGCGAGCGCGACGATTCGGTCTGCATAGGCTGCTGCGAAGTTCACATCGTGGATCACGAGAATGACTGTTTTGCCGAGCGCATCTGCGGCGGCTCGCACCTGCCCCATCATCGCGACGGCGTGCCGCATGTCAAGACCGGTGAGCGGCTCGTCGAGCAGCACATAGTCCGTGTCTTGCGCGAGCACCATCGCGACGAACGCGCGCTGGCGCTGGCCGCCGGAGAGCTCATCGATGAAGCGATCCTCCATCCCAGCGAGATCAAGAAATGCAATGGCGGCGTGGATTGCGCGCTCGTCGGTGGCCGTGAGCCGCCCGGCCGAGTGCGGAAAACGGCCGAAGGTCACCAGCTGCCGCACGGTGAGCCGCGCCATGAAGTGGTTTTCCTGTTTCAGAATCGATACCACCCTGGCGAGATCCCGCGGCTTCGCCGTGCGGACGTCAAGCCCGCCAACGGTGACCTGTCCACTGTCGGCGTCGAGCAGACGACCGATGATGGTGAGCATCGTCGACTTCCCTGCACCATTCGGGCCGATGAGTGCGGTCACGCCGCCGCTCTCGATCGCGAGGTTGATCGGGCCGAGCACCCGAGTCCCGCCGTAGTGTTTATCGACGGCGCTGAGTTCGATCACCGCATGCCCTTTCTGAGGATCACGATCAAGAAGAGGAGGCCACCGATGAACTCGATGATCACCGTCACGAGCCCTGCCGCTGCGAACACATGCTTGAGGACGAATGTGGCGCCCAGCAGTGCTACGAGCCCGATTCCAATAGCGAGCGGCAGGATCTCCGCGTGGCGATCCCCGCGCGCAAACTGGTACGCGAGCGTTGCGACGAGGAAACCGTAAAAGGTCATCGGCCCCACCATCGTTGCTGAGACCGAAACGAGCACCGCGACAAGCACGAGGATCGTTACGACCTCTCGTCGGTAGTTCAGGCCAAGCCCGACGGCGACATCACGCCCGAGCGCGATCACGTCGTAGCGCCTGCGTCTGCGCCACACGAAGATGAGGATCAGCGCCACGAACGCCGCTGCGAACGGCAGATAGTCGAGGTTCGCCTTGCCGATACTGCCAAAGAGTCGTGCCGAGAGCACGTCAAATTCACTCGGCGTCAGCAGCCGCTGCATGAATGTCGAGACCGAGCCGAAGCCCATTCCGAGCACAATGCCGACCAGCAGGAGCAGGTGAAGATTCGCGCGGCGACCGGAGAACAGCCAGCCGTAGAGCACCGTGGCGAACAGCACCATGAGTCCGCTCTGGGCGAGGATCTTGGGGATGCCCTCGAGTCCCGTGGCTGCCGTGCCGAAAGCGAAGACGAGCGCGGTCTGGGTGAGCACGTAGAGCGCATCGAAACCAAGGATTGACGGGGTCAGGATCCGGTTCGACGTCGCCGTGTGAAACAGCACCGTGGCGACAGCCTGGCACACCGCCACCAGGGCGATTGTCGCAAGGGACCCCGAGCGGCTTCGCACAATCGTCCAATACCCGGAGCTCCCGAACGGTGCCGGGTTGCCATAGCTCAGGATCAGGATCGCGAGCACCAGCGCCAGTGCGAACACCACGACGATCGGCAGCGCGCGCGTCACCCACCCGAGGCGCGGAGCGGGAGCCAGCGGGGGCAAGCCAGTGTCGGCGAGACGGACGATACTAGCCACGGCGCTGCCTCAGGAGCAGGGTGATGAACACGACAGATCCGACAAGGCCGAGCACCATCGACACGGGGATCTCGAACGGCATCCTGATCGTGCGGCCAATCAGGTCGCACACGATCACGAGGGCGATGCCACCACAGCACACCCACGGGAGGTTGCTGCGCACGTTGTCACCGCGAATCATCGAAACCACGTTCGGTACGACGAGACCCAAGAACGGAAGGAATCCGACCACGACAGTCGTGACACCGGCCGCAACTGCCACAAGCGCGGTTCCCGCGATCAGGATCAGGTCGTAGCGCACGCCGACACTCGTGGCCACGTCTTTGCCGAGGCCCGCGACCGTGATCCGATCGGCGAGCACGAACACCAGCAGGGTCACGATCGCGACAACCCACAGCACTTCGTAGCGACCGCGCACCACGGCGGTGAAGCTCCCCATGAACCAGGTGCCCACCATCTGCAGCATGTTGAACTGCACGGCGAGATAGGTCGTCACGGCACTCACGACCGCACCGAGCATGATCCCGATCAGCGGGACAACAAGCATGGTGCGGATCGGGATCCGACGCAGGATCGTCATGAAGAGCATCGCTCCGATGAACGCGGCGCAGCTGGCTGCGACCATACGCGTGGCGAGGGTGGCTGCCGGGAACAGCAGCACGGTGACTAACAGGCCGAGCGCCGCCCACTCGGTCGTGCCGGAGGTCGTGGCGTCAACGAATCGGTTCTGCGTCAGCATCTGCATCACCAAGCCGCTCGTGGCCATCGCCGCGCCCGCGAGCACGAGTGCGAGCGTTCGGGGGACCCGCGTGATCCAGGACATCTCGGAGCCGAACTCCTGAGCACGGAGATCGTAGACGCCGACCGTGAGTGAAACGACAATCAGCGCGACCACGAGCGTGGCCGCTGCAACCAGCGGCCACGGCCCACGGCCGCGCTTGGCCACAGCGGTGCGGCCAGGTGCGACGACAGCATTGCGAGAGGTCACGCTGCCGCGAATGCCGCCTTGATCTGCTCGAAGAGTCCGGTGTACGCCTGGATATCTTCCGTGAGGTAGAAGGTCGGGTCGAGGTAGATGATCTGATCCTTCTGGACGGCGGGCACGTTTGCCAGCGCTTCGGAGCCAGCGATCAGCTCGTCGGCCGGCACGGATCCGGGCTCCGGGTCAGCGAACGACGCGTCGCGATCAAGCACGATGATCCACTCCGGGTTCGACGCGGCGATCGCTTCGACGCTGATGTCGTCGCCGTGCGACGTATCTTCAGCCGCACGGTCGATCGCTGGCGTGAGTCCGAGCGCTGGGAACACGGGGCCGACGCTGCGACCGGTGCCTGCGGCCGCGAACTCGATCTTGCCGCCCGACGTGATCAGGCCCATCACACTGTCCGTACCGTTGTAGGCGTCTTTGGCACCAGCGATCGCGGTGTCGAGTTCCTCGTTCAGCGCCTCAGCGTCATCCTCGCGGCCAAAGATCTGCCCCAGGATGGTGGTCTCGCGCTTGAGTTCTTCGAACACGTCTTTATCGTCACGTGCGGCGAGCTCGATCACCGTCGCGTTCGGGTTCTGCGCCACGAGGTCGTCGTAGGAGTCGCTGAATCGGTAGCCGCCGATGATGAGATCCGGCTCCGCGGCGACGACGGCCTCGAGGTTGGGCTCACGGTGGGTGCCAACATCCGCAACGTCTGCATCGTCGGTGTAGACGGGCCACAGGCCATCCCCCATCAGCCCCTTCGGCGCGGCCACGAGCGGGACATCCCATTCGCTCAGCGTTTCAAACGCGCGGTTGTCGAGCGCAACGACGCGCTTCGGGTTCGACTGCATCTCAACTTCACCGTGGTTGTCGGTGAAGGTGATCGTGGTGGAAGTTGACTGCTCGGCAGCCTGCTCCTCGGCTGGCGCGCTTGACGCGCAGGAGGAGAGCAGCAGCGCAGCGCCCATGGCGAGTGCTGCTGCTGCGGAGATGCGGGTCGATCGAAGTGACACGGGGGATCCTCTGGTCGATGGGCATGGGAAAAGCACTGTCTTGCGGGGACGCGACAGTGCGAGGGACGAGCCGCTGCGCAGTCCAGGAAGACGGCAAGCGGCGTACACCTCAGCCTATGCTTACATTCATCAGATGTTCAACCCGGGCCGCAAAAAGCCGCGCTGACCTCGAAGTGTTCCCGGCACACAGGGCGTGTCGCACCTGCGGCGGGGCAAACCTGGCGGGTGCGGCAGTGAGGGCCAGCAGCGCCGAGCGAGCAGCGCCGAGCGAGCAGCGCCGAGCGAATAGTTCCTACGCGTGGTGCAGATCGGGCCCGTGCTCAGCGGGGAAACGTGTTTCTGTATCGCCCAGCTGCCGAGCGAGGGCGGTCGCTTTCGCAGCGTCCTCCAGGTTCATCGCGCGCCGATAGGTCATTTCGATCGAGTCGCCGACGACCGTGCAGCCGTGGTGCTGCATCACGACACAGTCATGGTCGGAAAGCTGCGCAGCCGCGGTGTCCGCAAGCTCGTCGGAACCGTTTGGATAGAACGGAGTGACGCCGATTGACCCGACGTAGAACGCGTGGTCGAGGGTGATCAACCGGATCTCAATGCCGAGCGATGCAAGCAGCACCGCGTGCTGCGGATGGAGGTGAATCACAGTGTTCACATCGGGACGCGCCCGGTATGCGCGCTGATGTAGCTTCCACTCGCTCGAAGGCTTGGGGTTTCCGGAGACCACGGTGCCGTCGAGATGCATCACGGAGAAGTCCCCGGGCCGTAGCCGGTCCAGCCAGGTGCCAGACCCGGTGACAATAAAGTGCTCATCGTCGAGGCGAGCAGACAGGTTGCCGCCGCTGGCGAGCACGAGACCGCGACGTACTGCGTCAGCGCCCAACTCGGAGAGCTCCAGGGCAGCAGCTGCGCCCTCGTGCGTATTCAACATGTGCTTCTTCTTTCCATGTGCCACTCGCGCGGGCGTTGGAGTACCTCACGACCGTCACGCTTCGCAGGCGCTGGGCCGGCGCGAATCGCTCACAATTCTCCGCCCAGCGGTCCTCTGTTGTCAAACAACCGCGGGACTCGCCTGCGCAGGAGCGGACGTCGGTCGAGGATCGCTGTTCGGCGCGCTACCCCGCGCGGCGGATCGTGAAGGCGTAGCGCCCCTCGAGGAAGTAGGTCCGCGAGTACAGGAGAGGCCGGCCAGAGCGCTCGAAGTGCACCTGATCAAGGAGCACATACAGGGCTGTGCGCCCACCGCCGGCAACATCCCAGCCGATGCCATCCGATTGCACCGCGTGCACCTCGGCGACGGCGTAGTGCGGGTGCAGATCGCGATTATCGCGCAGATACGAGAACAGGGAGCCGTCGACCGTTTCCGGGTCTGCGCCCTCAGGGAAGACTCCAAGCGGCATGAGGTCATAGGAGTAGGCAACCACTTCGCCGTCAGCGAGGATCGTGCGTCGCAATTCCAGCGCGTGGGCATCTCCCGAGAGACCCAGCTTCTCCGCTTCATCCGGCAGGAGAGGTCGAATGACTCTCCCCTTGTAGACCATCCCTGGTTCGCGACCAGTGCTGCGGATTGACTCGGTAATGGAGTCGAGTCGTTCGAGCCCCGCAGTAATCGCCGGACGCTCGGTCACGAAGGTGCCGACACCGTGTTGGGTGTGCACGAGGGCGATCGTTTCGAGCTCGCGCAGTGCGGCGCGAACCGTTGGCCTGGATACCCCAAAACGGGTTGCGATCTGGGCTTCGGTGGGGAGACGAGCTCCCTCGCAGAACTCCTCGGAGCGAATCGCATCACGCAAGCCATCTGCGACGAGCGCAACGCGCGAACCTGGCCTCGCCATGCCCACCCTCCTTCATGTGCGGGCAATCTCGCCCTTCAATCGGTGTACTCAGTCTAGGACATTGGGAGCGCTCCAGATGCGTGACGTCGCTCCCGGCGTTGTCTGTCAACACGGACTCCGTGCTGCTGCGCGGTGTGACGTGCGCGGTGTGACTGGGTGACGTGGGCTACGACTCGTCAGCCGACTGAGCCGGAGCGATGATGTCTAAGCTGGTGCCGCCGTCGGTGCCATCGCTGGCACCGGCTCCAACACCATCGGCAGAGGCAGAGGCGCCGTGCTGTTTTGCTCCGGTCAGGTTCGTGAGGAGCGAGACACGGGCCGCGATCGCCGCGTGAAGCTCGCCAAATGGGAGGGCGGCGTCGAGCACGAGGTAGCGCTCCGGTTCTGCGTCAGCGAGGGCGAGGAAACCGTCACGCACGGCACGGTGGAAGGTCTCCGCCTCGGCTTCGAGCCGATCTGCGGTGCCGCCACGCGCGGTGCGGCGCTCGGCCGCGAGTGTCGGGTCCAGATCGAGCAGCACCGTGAGCGTTGGCCAGAGGCCCTCTACGGCCCACTCGCTCAGCCCGCGTACTTCGGCGACATCCAGCACACGACCGGCTCCCTGGTAGGCGAGCGAGGAGTCGATGTAGCGGTCTTGCACCACGATCGCGCCTCGGGCAAGGGCCGGCCGCACCACGGTTGCGACATGCTGCGCGCGGTCCGCGGCGTAGAGCAGCGCTTCGGCGCGCGGATCGACCGCGCCGATTTCGTCGCCGCCGTGCAAGAGCAGTCTGCGCACTTCGACGCCGAGCGGAGTGCCGCCCGGCTCGCGAGTGCGCACAACCTCTCGGCCTTGCGCAATGAACCACGCGCTCAGCAGTTCGGCCTGCGTCGTCTTCCCAGCACCGTCCCCGCCCTCGAACGTGATGAAGATCCCGTTCGAGGGCTGTTCCGCTGCGCCCTGCGCGGGGGCTGCGTGCAGGGCCGTTGGGTTCGTCGCCACAGTGTCGCTCACGCGCTACTCCGCGAGTGCGGCCTCGGCTGCCGCTTTCTTCGCTGCTCGTGTGGCGGCTGCCTTCTTGGCCGCTGCCGAACGCACAGGATCAACGGTTTTCTCCGCCGACTTCGCGGTCGTCTTCTTCGCTGCAGCTTTCTTGGCAGGCGTCTTCTTCGCGGCCGGCTTTTTCGCCGCAGCTTTCTTTGCGGGTGCCTTCTTCTTGGCCGGCCCCTTCGCACGCTTGATGGCGAGGAGCTCGATCGCACGCTCGAACGTTATGTCGTCGACGGAGTCTCCGCGCGGAATGGTCGCGTTCGTTTCGCCGTCAGTGACGTAGGGCCCGAAGCGCCCGTCACGCACCTTGACTGGCTTGCCACTCACGGGGTCGGCGTCAAACTCTTTCAGCGCGCTGGAGGCTTTGCGGGCGCCATACTTCGGCTGGGCGAACAGTTCCTGCGCCCCCGCGAGGTCGATGGAGAAGATCGCTTCTTCGCTCGTGAGCGAACGGGTATCCGTGCCCTTCTTCAGGTACGGGCCATACCGCCCGTTCTGGGCGGTGATCTCGGCATTCGACTCAGGGTCGACGCCCACGACGCGGGGCAACTCGAGCAGCGCGATCGCGGTGTCGAGATCCACCGTTGCCGGGTCCATGCTCTTGAACAGTGACGCAGTGCGCGGCTTCTGCCCCTTCGGCAGCTCTTCGCCCTCGTCGGGCAGTTCGGACACGTAGG
Organism: Leucobacter luti; assembly: GCF_019464495.1. Taxonomy (NCBI): domain Bacteria; kingdom Bacillati; phylum Actinomycetota; class Actinomycetes; order Micrococcales; family Microbacteriaceae; genus Leucobacter; species Leucobacter luti. Next base: position 1,544,967 of record NZ_CP080492.1, read on the forward strand.
GTCCAAAGCGGCCGTTCTTCGCAATGACCCGTTTGCCTGTGCTGGGGTGCAGGCCGACCACGCGGTCCTCTGCTGGTTCAGCTTCGGCGAGCTCATGCGCCTTCGCCGGGGTCAGCTCATCAGGCGCGAGGCCGTCTGGGATGTTCACGGCGCGCGGCTTCAGCACACCATCATCGCCGACTTCGCTCTTCTCATCGAACACTTCGAGATACGGGCCGTACTTGCCGTTGCGGAGCGAGATCTGATCATCGATCCGGATCGTATTGATCGCGCGCGCGTCGATTTCCCCGAGGTTGTCGACCACGCCGCGCAGGCCGGGGTGGCTGTCGGTGCCGAAGTAGAACTCACCGAGCCATTTGCTGCGATCCGCTTCGCCGGAGGCGATGCGGTCGAGGTCGTTCTCCATCTCGGCCGTGAAGTCGTAGTTCACGAGCGCTGAGAAGTGCTCTTCCAGGAGCCGCACGACCGAGAAGGCGATCCAGCTTGGAACAAGCGCCTGCCCCTTCTTCGTGACGTATCCCCGGTCCATGATCGTGCTGATGATCGCGGCATAGGTCGACGGACGGCCGATCCCGAGCTCTTCGAGGCGTTTCGTGAGGCTTGCCTCGGTGTAGCGCGGGGGCGGGCTCGTCTCGTGCCCTTTCGCCTCCGGGTCGGTGACGTCAAGGCTCTGGCCGGACGAGAGCTGCGGCAGCGAGACGTTCTGCTCAGTGTCGCCGCGCTTTTCATCGCGGCCCTCTTCGTACGCGAGAAGGAAGCCGGGGAACGTGATCACGGTGCCGCTCGCGGTGAACTCCGCCGTAGTCGGGGCCGTGCGATCGCTCTCGGTGACGCTCGCCTCGAGCGTCACCGTGTCGGTGGATCCCTTCGCGTCCGCCATCTGGCTGGCGACGGTGCGCTTCCAGATCAGGTCGTAGAGCGCGTGCTCGCCCTGGGAGAGCTTGCCTTTCAGCTCCGTGGGACGCTGGAAGATATCCCCGGCGGGGCGGATAGCTTCGTGGGCTTCCTGCGCACCCTTTGCCTTGCCCGTGTACACGCGCGGCTTCTCAGGCAGCGTCTGAGCACCATAGAGCTCGGAGGCCTGGGTACGGGCCGCCTGAATCGCCTGCTGCGAAAGCGTGGGCGAGTCGGTACGCATATATGTGATGTAGCCGTTTTCGTAGAGCGACTGCGCGAACGACATCGTCTGGCGGGAGCTGTAGCGGAGCTTGCGGGACGCTTCCTGCTGCAGTGTCGAGGTGGTGAACGGGGCCGCGGGGCGCCGCGTGTGTGGCTTCGTCTCGACCGAACGCACGGTGGCAACGGCCTGCGGGGTCAGCAGGGCCGCGAGCTGTTCGGCCCGCTGCTGCTCGAGCGGCACCGAACCAGCCTTGATCGCACGCGGGGTGAGCTTCCCGTCGTCGCCGAAATCGCCACCGGTCGCGAGGCGTTGGCCGTCGAGCCGCACGAGACGGGCGGTGAACGCCGTGGGGTCCGGCGCATCAGCGCTCGGGTGGAACGAGGCGCTGAGATCCCAGTACTCCGCCGCGTTGAAGGCCTGGCGCTCACGCTCACGGTCAACAACCAGACGGGTCGCAGCAGACTGCACGCGACCAGCCGAGAGCTTGGGAGCGACCTTTCGCCACAGCACGGGTGAAATGTCGTAGCCGTACAGCCGGTCAAGGATGCGGCGAGTTTCTTGTGCGTCGACGAGTGCGGTGTCGAGATCGCGGGTGTTCTGCTTGGCCTGCTCGATCGCGTCCTTGGTGATCTCATGGAACACCATGCGGCGGACAGGCACCTTGGGCTTTAGCACCTCAAGCAGGTGCCACGCGATGGCTTCTCCCTCGCGGTCCTCATCAGTTGCGAGCCAGAGTTCGTCGGCATCTTTCAGAGCTCGCTTGAGCTCGGCGACGGTTTTCTTCTTGTTGTCATTTACGACGTAGTAGGGCGCGAAGTCGTTCTCGACGTCGACGGCGAAGCGCCCAAAGGGGCCCTTCTTCAGCTCGGCGGGCAGCTCTGAGGGTTCGGCGAGGTCACGAACGTGCCCCACAGACGCGATGACTTCATAGTCATCGCCCAAATAGCCACCGATCGTCTTCGCCTTGGTCGGCGACTCGACGATTACCAATTTTTTCGTACCCGCCACGGGGTCTCCTTCATTACTTCGAGCTCGCGCTGGGCGGACCCGCCATTGCCCTCAGGGTTCTGCCTCGACACGATACACAGTCTCGAGTGAGAAACCACCATCGAATCGGACCTGAGGTTCTCCTCTCTATTATGCTGCCCGCCTGTGCGGAGCCAGACGCACCCCCTCTCAGCCGCGCTTCTCACGGCGGTCCGAGGTATTCAAACGGGTTGAGATCTGGGTGTGTATTCGTCGGGGTCGAGGACAGCGTGAAATGAGTGTGCGGACCTGAGGTGCAGCCGCTCATCCCGGAAAGCGCTACGGCCTGGCCTGGTCCGACCAGGCTGCCTGCGCGGATGCCCAACCGTTCGGGAGATCCGGGGGCGACGTGGTTGTGCGAACTGTAGATCGCCTGCCCGGCGACGCTGTGGCGCACGACGACCGTGACGTTTGGGCCGCGCCACCAGCCGGGATTCGCTCGGCACGGTTCAGGAATTCCCCCCCCGTCCTGCCCGGCAAAGACCACGACGCCAGCGCGAGGCGAAGTGAGCTCAGCCCCGGCTGGAACGCTGAGGTCGATTGCCAGACCATCGTGCAAGCCCTGGGACACTTCCCTCGTTGCTGCTGGCCACACCCACCCTGACTCCCCAGCGGCGCTGTCGTCCCCTGGCGGCAACGGCACGGGGCCAGCTCGGGCACGCCCCTCGGCACGGAGCGCGGCCGTGCCTCGCGCAATGACGACTCGCGCCTCGCCAGTGCTTTGAGTGACGACGCAGGAGACGAGTTCGGCCCCTGCTCCCGCTGCGACCTCGCCAGCCACCGTGCACGGATCGGCGTCGATCCACCCGGTCGCGGCGTCCGCTGCGGCGAGCGCCGCGGCATCCGCTGTGACCGCCACCCGGTGCCTCCCCTCGAGCTGAGCCGCAGCCGCCACAACGGGGAGACCCAGGATGACTGCGGCGGCCGCGCACGCCGCCACTACCGAGGCGCTCATGAGTGAGCCCCGGCAGATTCGCTCGCACGGGTGGTGGCGGAACTTTCGGGACTGGACCCCGATCCTTCCCCAGCGCCAGCGCCAGCGCCAGCGCCAGCGCCTGAGATGTTGGCAACAGCGGCTGTGACCGCACCAGCGCCGGAACGCGCAGCGCACGATTCGGCACCAATGGTGATTCCGCCGAGGAGGCCACTCATGGGCGCAGCTCGCAATTCGACGCAGTGGAGCCCGGCCCGCGTGTCGCGGGTAATCTCCGTGCCTGCACTCAGATTGGCGAGCCGCACACGCGCTGCATCTGTGTCTCCGCGTGCTTCGAGACGCGCGACCTCTCCCGCGAGCGAAACGAGGGTGATCCGGTGGGCCGCGAGCGTGACCGCACCGATCACGAGGCCGAGCACCGCAACCACTACGGGCAGCACGATCGCGAACTCCGCGGTCACTGTCCCGCGCTCCTCCGCACAGAAGCGCGCCCAGCGCTCACTCACCCGTTCCGAGCGCATTTTCCACCAACTGCACAAGCATGGCGCGGATTTCCGAAGACTGCAGAATTGCGACCAGCAGTCCGGCAAAGGCGACGGCCGCCAGGATGACGATGGCGTACTCCGCAGTGACCGCGCCCCGCTCTTCAGCGCGGAAACGCGCGAACCGGGCGCTGGCCCAGCGGCGCACCCGGATCAGTGTGCGCGCTCCACGATATGGACGGTGGAGGATCAGTGGAGGGCGAGCAGGAGGGTCTGGAACGAGTTCAAGTTTGGTGGTCATGGTAGTCCCTTCGGTCGGTACGGCCCGGCGGTCGCCGGTGCTTCCATCCTGCGTGTCGGGCAGCGAGCCAGGGGCCGAGAACCCCGCGCTGTGAATATCTCCCGAGCTCAGGGCACAACTCACGAGTTGTGGGCGAGGATCTGCTGCGCTGAGCCTGCCGCAGTGCACCCGCATGTCACATCCCGCCCAGCATCGAGATCACGACAGGCGCAACCCCGAGCGCTACGAACGCCGGCAGCACGCAGAGCCCCAGCGGAAGCAGCACACGAATCCCGAGCCGTTCAGCCGCCTGCTCAAGTTCAGCGTGCGCTCTGGCACGAGCTCCCGCAGCTTCTTCGAGCAGCAACGGGCGAAGCGACACCCCCGTCGCCGCAGCAGTCCGGATCGTGGTGGCAAGAAGCCCGTCGCTGACGAACCGGTCGAAGCGCACCCAGGACGCGCCAAACTCGTCGATCGCGTCGACGACTCTGCGGCTCGCGGTCTCCGGGGCGGCACCGCCTCCCAGCGCGACCCACACCAGCTCGCACTCGATACCGTCCACCCTGTCGGCACGCTCAACGCGTCGCCGCATCATTCGCGCCCAGGCCACGCCTCCTCCCAGCAGAGTGCCACCCCCGCAGAAGAGTGCTACACCAGCGGGGCTCAACAGCACTCCGAGCGGGTTGAAACCCAACAGCGCCCCGATTCCAAAGCTCAGGAGCGGCAGCGCCGCGACGAGTCGTACGGTGGCCCGCGGTCCGGAGAGCAGCACCTCCCGCCGTTCGCCGAGCCGCTCAAGCTCGCGCAGTGCGCCACCAATCCGGTCAAGTGCGGGTGCGAGTGGTGCCCCGCTCTCTTCAGCGAGTCGCCATGCCACTGCCAGGACCCGCCACGGCGGCGCGTCTTCGGCGGCAATAGCCTCAGCCACGGGATCACCCCTCGCAGCGCGGGCCGCGATCTTCCGTAGGCTCGTGGTGTCACGCTCCGTGTGTTCCTTCTCAGCTGCTTCACGGTCGAGCACGGCGCACACTCGCGTGGCGGGGACGCCACCACGCAGCAGCACGGCACAGCGTCGTGCCATCTCAGCAGCCGCCGTTGACGCCTCTGCTCCCCCGGCGTGCGCGGCCCTGTCCGCCGGGGCAATCGCCGCGCATGCGACCTCCCGAGCCACCACAGCCTGCCCCCAGATCGGCCAGACTGCCGCGGCCGAGAAAGCCGTCCGCCGTTCACAGCCGCCCCACGTCGATCGCAAGTCCTCGGTCAGTCCCGATGCTGAGCCTGCCAATGGCTTCCACTCGCGGTCGACCGGCCACGCGTGTCAGGTGCACCACCAGGTCGAGCGCGGAAACGGCCTGCCTCGCCAGCGCTTCAGGGGGCAACCCGGCGCTGGCTCCAAGTGCTTCGAGCCGGGCGGGCACTTCGCTGATCTTGCTCGCATGGAGCGTGCCGGCTCCGCCATCGTGTCCTGTGTTGAGGGCAGTGAGCAGCGTCGCGATCTCCGGACCACGGCACTCCCCCAACGCGATGCGGTCAGGCCGCATCCGCAGCGCCTCACGCAGCAGTTCGTCGAGCGTGACTCGTCCGAGCCCTTCAGTGCTCGCCTGCCGCGCTTCGAGAGCTATCGCGTGCGGATGCGCGAGCCGCAGTTCGGCAAGATCCTCGATAGTGACGATACGTTCGCGGCGCCCCACGAGCGAGAGGAGGGCGGCGAGGAGCGTCGTCTTGCCGGTTCCCGTGCCGCCCGTGATGAGTAGATTTCTGCGCCCACGCACTGCGCTCCGCAGCAAGTCGGCGACTCGCAGAGTGCACAGTCCCCCGCTCACAAGTTCGTCAAAGCTGAGCATCTCTACTCGCGGCACTCGGATAGATACTGCAGCTCCGGCAACGGCCACCGGCGGGAGCACAGCGTGCACCCGCATCCCATCTCCCAACCGCACATCACCGCTCGGATGCAGTTCATCCAAGTGCCGACCCCCCGCTGCGATCAGCGCAGTAGCAAGGCGGTGCACTGCGGCAGGCTGCACGGACCAGCCCGCGATGTGCTCGATCTGACCAGCCCGATCCACCCAGAGTTCACCCTGTCCGGCCCGCACGTGCACGAGGAGATCCCGCAGCGCAGGATCGTCGAGCACGGGGAGCAAGCCGCCCAGCGCGCGCCGCGCCGCGAGCGGGAGGGCGGCGGTGCGCGGCGGTGGCAGCGGAGCGCAGACGCGTGACGAGCGCTCTGCAGCGTTATCCGGTAGAGGATCTGGCCGCAGCAGCCCGACGGCCTGCGGCCCGTCACTCTGTGGAGTCGCGCGTCCCAGCAGCTCCGCCCAAGACGCCTCCGTTGCACGCAGCTCAGCCCCGGAGACGTCGCGTTCCGGCGCGATCTCATCCTGCCGTGCGGTGTCGGCTTGGCCCGGGGAGCTTTCGCGCCCCGCCCACCACCGGCCGTGCTTTCCGCGCTGCTGGCGCTCGACTGCACCCCGAAAGTCGTCAGCGCGCCGGGACCCACCAGCACCTCCAGATCTTCGAGATTCTGCAGAGCTCCGAGAGTTCCGAGACCCCCGAGAACCTCCAACACCCCCGGGCCCGCCAGGCGAGCGCACGACCGTTTTCGGCTGTGCGGGGGCCGTGTGTCTGAGGAGTGAGGGAATCATGCGGATATTCCACCCGATGCCGCAGTTGTGCACGACAAAATACTGTCCAATGTGGATAGTTCGGGGTTTTTCTCCACCGGTGTCATATTGAGAGCGAAGGTCGCCGCACGGTATAGCCTGGTGGTGCAATCGGCGCTTCCGGCACCCGCAGTTTCGGAGCGCTCCACTCGCGAGAACGGATAAGGGCGTCCATGACTGACCAGCACGGCACCATCGAAAGCCACCCACTGCAGAACGCCGAGGGCGCGGAGATCTATCCGCCAAGTGCCGAGTTCCGTGCGCAGGCAAATCTCAACGATCCCTCGGTCTACTGGCGCGCGGCCGAAGACCCCGAGGGGTACTGGGCAGAGCAGGCTCAGAACCTGAACTGGAAGAAACCGTTCACCGAGATCCTGGACTGGACCAACCCGCCATTTGCGAAATGGTTCGCAGACGGCGAACTCAACGTCGCAGAGAACTGCCTTGACCGGCACGTCGCGGCCGGTCTCGGCGATCGAGTCGCCATTCATTTTGAAGGCGAGCCGGGCGACACTCGCTCGCTCACCTACGCCGAGCTGACCCACGAGGTCAAACGCGCCGCCAATATGCTCACCAGTCTCGGAGTGAGCCAGGGCGACCGCGTCGCGATCTACATGCCGATGATCCCGGAGACCATCATCGCGATGCTCGCAGTCGTGCGTCTTGGCGCAGCACACTCCGTGGTCTTCGGCGGCTTTAGCGCGGAGAGCCTGCGCTCTCGCATCGACGACGCAGAGGCCGAGCTGGTCATCACCGCGGACGGCGGCTACCGCAAAGGACGCGTGACGGCGCTCAAGCCCACCGTCGATGACGCCCTCGCCCTGCACGGTGGTGGCAGCACCGTCGAGAAGGTGCTCGTAGTGCAGCGCACGAAGAACGAAATCTCCATGGCCGCCAATCGCGATCTGTGGTGGCACGAGGAAATCACCGCGTTTGATGGTGAGCACACCCCGCAGGGCTTCCCAGCAGAGAACCCGCTGTTTATCCTCTACACTTCCGGCACCACCGGGAAGCCCAAGGGAATCCTGCACACCTCTGGCGGATACCTGACCCAGGCCAGCACGACCCATCGCAACGTGTTCGATCTCAAGGCTGACACTGACGTCTACTGGTGCACGGCTGACATCGGCTGGATCACCGGGCACAGCTACGTCGTGTACGGCCCGCTCGCCAACGGAGCGACCCAGGTAATCTACGAGGGCACCCCCGAAACCCCGGATTGGGGCCGCTGGTGGAGCATTATCCAGAAGTACGGCGTCACCATTTTCTACACGGCCCCGACCGCGATCCGGGCCTGCATGAAGATGGGTCGGCAGATCCCCGAGCAGTATGACCTCTCGAGTGTGCGTTTGCTCGGCTCGGTCGGCGAGCCCATCAACCCCGAGGCATGGCGGTGGTACCACGACGTCATCGGTGGCGGGGTCGCCCCAATCGTCGACACCTGGTGGCAGACGGAAACCGGTGCGCTCATGATTTCCCCGTTGCCAGGCATCACGCAGCTCAAGCCAGGCAGCGCACAGGTGCCGCTGCCTGGCATCTCGGCGGCGGTCGTGGACGACGAGGGCAACCCGGTCGAGCGCGGACAGGGCGGTCTGCTCGTGATCCAGCGCCCGTGGCCCTCGATGGTGCGCGGGATCTGGGGCGATCCGGATCGCTTCGTCGATACCTACTGGTCCAAGTTTGGGGATCAGTACTTCGCCGGCGACGGTGCGCGGCTCGACGCAGACGGCGACGTCTGGCTCCTCGGCCGTGTGGACGACGTGATGAACGTCTCCGGCCACCGGCTCTCCACTGCGGAAATCGAATCGGCTCTGGTCGAGCACCACGCAGTTGCCGAGTCGGCAGTGGTCGGCGCTGACGACGAAACCACAGGTCAAGCCGTCGTGGCCTATGTCGTGCTGAAAACCCAGCAGGACATCCTGACCGAAGAAGACGCCGAGGCCGCGCTGAAGAAGCACGTCGCTGGTCAGATCGGTGCGATCGCTCGGCCCCGCAACATTTACATTGTGACCGAACTCCCCAAGACGCGCTCTGGGAAGATCGTGCGCCGGATCCTGAAGCAGCTCGCCGAGGGCAAAGAGGTCGGAGACATCACAACGCTGGCCGACACGATGGTGATGAGCACGATCCAAGAGAAGATCACCGCGACCAGGTAGTCACCCGTTCGAGGAGTGGAGAGGGGCATCGCGCACGACGCGCGGTGCCCCTCTCAGTGCGCAGCCCCGCACCTCTCGAAGGCCCTGGTCCACGCCCCACAGCCCGCAATCACGCGGCTTCAGGATCAGGCAATCGGTGAGGAGTGTGTCGAGCACCGGAGTACCAGTGTTCGTGGAGACTACCGCTCGGATCTGACTTCAGCCGAGAACGCACGGTGCTCGATGCGTTCAGCCTGGTGGTCTCCTCTTGTGAGGCCTGGCGCGTTGGGTGCCATGCCTATGCCTGCGCACAGCGGTCCACCCAGTGCTCGGCCTCGGCCTCATCAGCACCCAGCGCGAGCACGATGTCGTTGGCGAGGCCGCTATCCATTCGGGTGCGCCTGGGGCGCATCACATCGTAGACCGTGGAGCGATCGGGGATCGCGGCGCCGGACTGCACGCCACGGAAAACGCGGAGCTCTGCGATCAGCCGCACCAGCGTCCCGTAGGACGTCACCCCTTTCAGCCCGGGGAGATCATGGGCGATCAGGTCGAACGACTCCCCTGCGGCATCCTGCGAGTCCCGGAGAACCGACATCGCTCCCCCGTGAATTGAGTCGTGCGAGCAGTCTCCACGAGTCCATCGTCGTTCGCACTGTGTGAGCCCACACACACGAACGCGGGGACGAATCCACCGGATCCGCCCCCGCGTTATTCGTGCTGAGTGCACGACTCCGACAAACTAATCGGCGATCTTGAACACGAACTCGATTTCTACTGGAGCGTCGAGCGGCAGAACCGCGACGCCAACGGCGGAGCGCACATGAATCCCGAGATCCCCGAATACGCGGCCGAGGAACATCGAGGCGCCGTTGGCCACTGCAGGTTGGCCAGTAAAAGACGGATCCGACGCCACGAAGGCGGTGACCTTGACGACCTGGACAATACGGTCGAGGTCTCCGATGACGCCGCGTACTGCTGCGAGGGCGTTCAACGCACACAGCTGCGCGAGCTCTTCGGCCCGCTCGGGGGTCACGAGCCCCTCCCCGACCCCGACTTTGCCGGTCTCGGGCAGCGCGCCCGAGACGAAAGGCAGCTGCCCGGCCGTGTAGACGTAATTCCCATCACGCAGTGCAGGGACGTAGGCGGCCACCGCTGCGGCGACCTCTGGGACCTCACATCCGAGTTCGCGCAGGCGATCCTCAATGACTGATGACATGCGGTTAGGCCTTCTTTCTCTTCAGGTAGGCAACATTTCCGCCGGCCGGGCCCTCGATGATCTGCACGAGTTCCCACCCCTGCGCGCCCCAATTGTTCAGGATCTGCGCCTCATTGTGCAGCAGCAGCGGGGTGACGAAGTACTCCCACTGCGCCGTCTCGATCGTTTCACTCACGTACGGATCTCCCTCTGAATTCAGCCGGATAGCTCCGGCTTAGTCTGCCGCGTCGCACTTGATACCCGCGACTTGCGCAGATTTCTCGTAACGTCGCTTCGCTTCGATTGTATGACCAGGAGGACCACTCGGGTCTCCGTGAACTCACGAAGGCGGGCATAGGCGCAAACACGAAACAGGCGGAGTCGCTCGCGGAAGCCCACGCGCTGACGAGGGCCGCGGCGCTGATGCGCTCAACGCGGTGTCCGGTGTCCTGCATGTCTCGCTGGTTGCCCGGGAGAGGCTCAGCCCACGTGTCTCTGACACCTGTGCCAGGTGGCGACCATGCCCGTCAAGTTCAGCTGTGAGTCTGGTGGGAAGGCCCGCGAGACGCCGTTGAGCGTGCCAGCGCATCCTCGGAGCACACTCAAAGCGGTGCCCCGTGACGCTACGTTTCGTGCGCTGAGCTGGGGAAAGAACGGCTGCGCTCCCCGCACGCGGCAGCACGGACCATCCACCTGGCACACTCAGGGAATTGCAGATCAGTCGCATATGCTCGCCTGTTATGACCAGGAAGACAACGCAGAACCCGCCGGTTCGCACCGAAAAGCCACGCAGCGCTGGCGGGGCCCTCAGCGGCATCCTCGGCGCTGTTGCGATGAGTGCGATCGCGGGAGTGCTCGTCACGGCAGCGGTAACCCCGGTGGTCGCACTCAGCGGCACCGCGGCAAACTCCGCCGTGGATATCTTTGAGAATCTGCCCGATCATCTCAATCCAGGTCGTCTCGCTGAGCCCTCCACGCTCTGGGCCACAGACAAGGACACCGGAGAAGAATTCCAGCTGACGGAGTTCTATGATCAGGATCGCGAAACCGTGGGTTGGGACGATATCTCCCAGTTCGTGAAAGACGCGGCCGTCGCCGAGGAGGATCCCCGCTTCTACACGCATGGCGGTGTCGATATGCTCGCAACGGCGCGAGCAGTGCTGCAGAACGCTGCGGGCCAGAACCTGTCGGGCGCCTCGACGATCACGATGCAGTACGTGCGTAACGTGCTGATCCAGGACGCACTCGCGATTCCCGACGAGGAAGAGCAGAAAGCCGCGTACAAAGACGCGATGAAGCAGGATGTCGATCGCAAGCTCAAAGAAATGAAGCTCGCGATCAGCATCGAGAAGAAGTACCCGAAAGACGAGATCCTGCTCGGGTACCTCAATATCGCTCTGTTTGGCCGCACGATCTACGGCATCGAGTCTGCAGCACAGTACTACTACAGCTCTTCGGCGAAGGACCTCTCGCTCGCGCAGGCGGCCAGCCTCGTCGCGATCGTGAACAACCCCGGCCACCTCCAGATCGACGTTCCCGAGAACATCCCGGCCAACAAAGAGCGCCGCGACAAGATCCTCGGCAGCATGCTGAACCACGGCAAGATCACCCAAGCCCAGTACGACGAAGCCATCGCTACCGAGGTCACGCCCGTCATCAAGGAACGCAGACAGGGCTGTGCTGTGGCCGAGGCGAATTACGGCGTCGGCAACTTCTGCGACTACGTGCAGCGCTACATCAAGCAGGATCCGAGCTTTGGGGACACCCCAGAGGAGCGGGAGTTCAACTTCAGCCGCGGCGGCTACCAGATCAAGACCACGATCGACCTCCCCATGCAGGCAGCGGCCACCGCGTCGATGCGCGAGAACGTGCCCGCGCTCTTGGACGGCATCGATGTCGGTGCGGCAACGAGCAGCATCGAGGTCGGTACCGGCCGCGTGCTCGCAATGGTGCAAAACCGCCCGTTTAGCAATGACCCAGAGGCCGTCGAACAGGATCCCGGCCTGAGCGCAATCAACTACAACACCGACTACGAGTACGGAGGCTCCAGCGGCTTCCAGGTCGGCTCAACGTTTAAGGCCGTCACACTCGCCGAGTGGATCCGCACGGGCCACTCGGTCCAGGACATCGTGAACGTAAACGGTCGCACGGTACCGCTGCAGTCTTTCCCGGATTCCTGCTCCCCTGACGGGGTGTACGGCTACGGCAACTGGGAGTTCTCCAACGACAACACTCAGATCACCGGCAACCGTTCAGTGTTGACGGCCACGGCACAGTCCATCAACGGCGGCTTCGTCTCGATGCAGCAGAAGATGGATCTCTGCGAGACCTACGCGATGGGCGCCAAGCTCGGCATTCATCGCGCAGCGCCGCAGAACACGAATGAAGATCTGAACAACTACGGCACCACCGAACTCACGCGGGTCCCCTCCGGCGTGTTCGCGGGGACCGACGAGGTCGCCCCCATCACGATGGCCTCCGCGTTCGGCGCGTTCGCCGGCAACGGCACGGTCTGCACCCCGGTGCCGATCGACCAGATCATCGGCCCGGACGGTAAAGAAGTCGAGTTCACCAAGTCCACCTGCAGCGAGGCGACGTCCCCGGAGGTCGCGGCCGGTGTGGCGTATGCCCTGCAATACGCGGTGACCAACGGGCTCGCCGATCACGCTCGCTCCGCGTACGGCACGCCGCACCTCGCAAAGACCGGAACCACCGACGAAGTGAAAGACAACTGGACTGTGGGTGCGAGCACGAAGGTCGCCACCGCCACCTGGGTGGGCAATGCTGGTCCAGTGCAGCTCGCAGACGGCACCTGGGATCGCGTGTCCACACAGGGCTTCGGCAACCTGATGGTCGCGGACCAGTCAATCTGGCCGGCCGTCATGAATGTCGCTGACGCCCGCTATGGCGGGGATCCATTCCCCGAGCCGAGCCCGACGTCCACTCAGGCGAAGACCGTCACGGTGCCAGATGTCGCGGGCAAGTCCTTTGACGAGGCGAGCAAGACTCTGACGGATCTCGGCTTCAACGTCGCGGACGGCGGTGAGGTTGACTCCGCTGTGGGCGAGGGCCTCGTGGCACACTCCGATCCGGCCGCAGGCACTGAGCTCACTCAAGGCTCGGGTGTCACACTCTTCCGCAGCAACGGAGAGGCGAGCGCAGTGCCTGACGGCCTGATCGGCGCGACAGGAAATGCTGCGAAGTCCACGCTCAACAGCGCCGGATTCACCAGGGTCGACTTCTCCTGCGAGGCAAACGGGAAGGCCGACGGCAAAAAGCACAAGGTCGTCTCGGTGAGCCCGGGAAGCGGCGAGGAGGCCAATACGAATGGCACTGTCACACTGACTCTCGCCTGCGGAAAGCCGTAGCGGCAGAGTTCCCCGCACGCAGCATGGGTCGCTGCGTGCGGGGATTTTCAGCAATGTCGCATACGCTTGGATGTTATGACCCGAAAGACACCCTCGTCCGCACGCGCGCGTTCGGTGAAGCCGCGCAGCGCGGGCAGCGCCCTCGGCGGCATCATTGGCGCAGTTGCAATGAGCGCAATCGCCGGCGTCCTCGTCACGGCAGCGGTAACCCCGGTGGTCGCACTCAGCGGCACCGCGGCAAACTCCGCAATCGAAATCTTCGAGAGCCTTCCGAACCACCTCGACCCGAGTCGTCTCGCTGAGCCCTCCACGCTGTGGGCCACAGGCGCAGACACCACGGTCTACAAGTTGGCGGAGTTCTATGATCAGGATCGCGAAACCGTGGGTTGGGACGATATCTCCCAGTTCGTGAAAGACGCGGCCGTCGCCGAGGAGGATCCCCGCTTCTACACGCATGGCGGTGTCGATATGCTCGCAACGGCGCGAGCGGTGCTGCAGAACGCTGCGGGCCAGAACCTGTCGGGCGCCTCGACGATCACGATGCAGTACGTGCGTAACGTGCTGATCCAGGACGCACTCGCGATTCCCGACGAGGAAGAGCAGAAAGCCGCGTACAAAGACGCGATGAAGCAGGATGTCGATCGCAAGCTCAAAGAAATGAAGCTCGCGATCAGCATCGAGAAGAAGTACCCGAAAGACGAGATCCTGCTCGGGTACCTCAATATCGCCCTGTTTGGCCGCACGATCTACGGCATCGAGTCTGCAGCACAGTACTACTACAGCTCTTCGGCGAAGGACCTCTCGCTCGCGCAGGCGGCCAGCCTCGTCGCGATCGTGAACAACCCCGGCCACCTCCAGATCGACGTTCCCGAGAACATCCCGGCCAACAAAGAGCGCCGCGACAAGATCCTCGGCAGCATGCTGAACCACGGCAAGATCACCCAAGCCCAGTACGACGAAGCCATCGCTACCGAGGTCGAACCGGCCATCAAGCCCCGCGTCGCGGGCTGCGTCGAGGCCGAAAAGAACTTCGGCGTCGGCTACTTCTGCGACTACGTGCAGCGGTACATCAAGCAGGATCCCAACTTCGGGGACACCCCAGAAGAGCGCGAGTTCAACTTCAGCCGCGGCGGCTACGACATCTACACGACGATCGATCTCGATATGCAGGCCGCGGGCCTGGACGCAACCCGCGCCACGGTGCCCGCCGTCATGGACGGCATCGATGTTGGGGCCGCGACCAGCAGCGTCGAGGTCGGCACCGGACGTGTGCTCTCGATGGTACAGAACAAGGTGTTCAGTAACGATCCGACCGTCATCGAGACAGATCCTGGCTACTCGGCAATCAACTACAACACCGACTTCGAGTACGGCGGCTCCAGCGGCTTCCAGGTCGCCTCGACGTTCAAGGCAATCACACTCGCCGAGTGGATCCGGACAGGTCACTCCGTGCGCGACATCGTAAATGTCAATAGCCGCACCGTGCAGGAGAGCTCGTTCCAGGCGTCTTGTATGACCGACGGCGTCTACGGCTTCGGCTCCTTCCCGTTCACAAACGACAACGAGGGCACGAAGGGCAACCAGCCCGTGCTCACCGCGATCGGCAACTCGATCAACGGCGGTCTCGTTTCCATGCAGCAGAAGATGGATCTCTGCGAGACCTTCGCCACGGCAAAGAAGCTCGGTATCCACCGCGCCTCGGACCAGACGAATCCGGATCTGCCGAACTATGGCACCCGCGAGCTCACAATGGTGCCTTCCAACGTCTACGGTGGCATTGACGAGATCGCTCCGATCACGATGGCGGCGGCCTACGCGGCATTTGCCGGCGACGGCACCGTCTGCACTCCGGTTCCGATTGATCTCATCACTGGCCCAGATGGTGCTGAGGTCCCGTTTACCAAGAGCGAGTGCTCGGAAGGGCTTCAGCCCGAGGTTGCAGCTGGCGTCGCCTACGCGCTGCAGTACGCGGTCTCGAACGGACTCGCGCGGCACGCGGCGTCCGCCTACGGCGTCCCGCACCTCGCGAAGACCGGTACCTCTGATCACGTCATTGACAACTGGACTGTCGGCGCGAGCACCAGGGTCGCAACAGCAACCTGGGTCGGAAACGCCGGCCCAGTGCAGTTCGCTGACGGCACCTGGGGCCGCGTCTCCACGCAGGGCTTCGGCGGGCTCATGTACGCCGATCAGAGCATCTGGCCCGCAGTGATGAACACGGCTGACGCACGCTACGGTGGCGAAGCCTTCCCCGAGCCGACACAGTCGGCGATTCAGCAGACCATGGTCACCGTGCCAGACGTCAAGGGGAAATCGTTCGACGAGGCCTCTTCGATGCTGTCACAGCTCGGCTTCAACGTTTCTGACGGCGGCGAGGTTGACTCCTCCGTCGGCAAGGGTCTCGTAGCGTCCTCTGACCCGGCGGGTGGATCCTCGATCCCGCAGGGCTCCGGCGTCACGGTCTTCCGCAGCAACGGCGAGGCTTCGCCGGTACCCGACGGCCTCATCGGCGCGACAGGCAATGCTGCAAAGTCCACGCTGAACGGTAGTGGTTTCTCCGACGTCGACTTCACTTGTGAGGCCGGCGGCAAAGCCGACGGCAAGAAGCACAAAGTGGTCGCGGTGAGTCCGGGCAGCGGCGAGGAAGCCCGCGTGAGCGGCACCATCACTCTGACTCTCGACTGCGGCAAGAGTAAGGACTAGTCACCGTGGGGCGGAGTCCACATCCTGCTGCGGTTGTCCTCGGGGCAGCCGCAGCGGGAGTCGCCGTGTGGTCCACGGTGATCGAGCGCCGCCTGTTCACCGTGCGGCGGCACACGCTCCCGCTCCTCACGGACGGAGCTGCGCCGATCCGGGTCCTGCAGCTCTCCGATCTCCACCTCGCCCCGTGGCAGTCCAACAAGGTCGATTGGGTGCGCTCGCTCGCTGAGCTCAGACCCGATCTCGTCGTACTCACCGGTGATCTCATGGGACACCTTCAGGCGCGCCACGCGCTCCTCCATGCGCTTCGCCCGCTCGCCGAGCAGGCGCCGACAGTGTTCGTGCACGGCTCGAATGACTACTACGGGCCAGCCTTCAAGAACCCCGTCAAGTACCTGCTTGAGCCGAGCCGCAAGAGCACGCGCACGCCGGACATCGACAATGTGGCGCTGACTCAGGGGCTCGAACAGCTTGGCGGCATCAACCTCAACAATGGCGCCAGGCGGATCGAAGTTCGCGGCACCTCGCTTGAGCTCCTCGGACTGAACGACCCGCACATTCGCTACGACAGCGTCGACGCGATGCGTGCTGCGCGTGATCAGCTCGGAACCGCACCAGAGCACGTGCTTCGTCTCGGTGTCGTCCACGCGCCGTACCAAGAGGCTCTCGGCGCACTCCTGGACGACCAAGCCGAGCTCATTCTCGCGGGTCATACCCACGGTGGGCAGGTGCGCGTTCCCGGCGTCGGGGCGCTGACTTCCAACTGCGATCTGCCGACCACGCAGGCTCGGGGCATGAGTGTGTGGCACGACGCACACCGCGCAGCATTCCTCAATGTGAGCGCCGGACTGGGCAACTCGATCTACGCGCCGGTGCGCTTCGCATGCCGTCCAGAGGCATCACTGATCACGCTGGAGGCGGCGAGGTAGTATTGCTCTGCGCCGGAGCGGTGCTGCAGTGCAGAACACGAGGTGGGAGCGCAGTTGACGAGCACAACTGGGGCACGTGCACGCAGACTTCGCCTGCCCAGGATGACGGGACGCAGCCCCCATGAGTCGCACCGAGCGGCGAGCCCACTTGAGCTCCTCTTCGACCTCGTCTTCGTTGTCGCTGTCTCCCAAGCGTCCCAGAATCTACATCACGGGATCATCGAGGGCCATGCCGCTGCGGCGACGCTGAGCTACGCAATGGTGTTCTTCGCGGTCTGGTGGGCGTGGATGAACTTCACCTGGTTTGCTTCGGCGTTCGACACCGACGATTGGCTCTATCGAGTCACCACCATCGTGCAGATGGGCGGTGTGCTCATGCTCGCTGCTGGGGTACACGATGCAATGGCAAATGGTGCCTGGTCGCTCGTCACCCTGGGGTACGTCGTGATGCGTATAGCGATGGTCGGGCAGTGGTTGCGCCTCGCCGCTTCCGACCCCTCGCATCGCAGCGTTGCACTGCGGTTCGCCGGAGGAATCGCCCTCGCACAGGTGTTTTGGGTGGTGCGGCTCGCTTTCCCACCCGAGGTCCAGTTCTGGACCTTCTGGCCGGCGATGCTGCTCGAGGTCCTGGTGCCCCTCTGGGCGGAGCGCCACCATCGCACGCCCTGGCATGCCGCTCACGTCGCTGAGCGATTCGGTCTGTTCACTCTCATCTTGCTCGGCGAAAGCCTGCTCGCTTCTGCAAACGCCATCATCGATGCGGCCGCGACCACACACGAACCCACCAGACTGGTGTTTCTTGCGGTGAGCGGTTTGCTCATCGCGGCAGGCATGTGGTGGGTGTACTTCAGTTTCGAGCAGGGCGACCGGCTCACGTCCTCCAGATCCGGGTTCCTGTACGGATACGGGCATTACTTCTTGTTCGCGGCGGCAGGTGCAGTGTCAGCCGGGATCGAAGTCGAGCTTGATCTCATCACTGGAGCAGCCGAACATCTCTCAGAGGCCACAGCTGCGGCAGCACTCGCCGTGCCCGTGGCGATCTTCTTGCTCGCGGTGTGGACCATGCTATTGCGCGGGAAGATCTCGCACCGTGCGACCGCCTGCTACTTCGGAGCCACCGCGCTCCTCCTGTCGTCCACGGTCGTTCCCATTTCAACGGTCGCCGCGACCGCGGGCTGTGTCGTTGTCGCGGTGGCGGCGATCGAAGCCCAGCGCTCCCGGCGCTGAGCGCGAGCACAGCGGACCGCGAGCACGGCGGATCGCGAGCACAGCGGATCGCGAGCACAGCGGACCGCGAGGAACACTCTGCGCCTTGCCTCCGCTCAATGATCAGCTGAGCGGCTCCCCGTTCTGATTGAGCGGGGCCAGGGGATCAATGTATCCGTCTGCCCATGCCATCCGAGCAAAATCCAGTTTGGTGCGCACATCCACACCGAGCGAGGAGTACTTCTTCTTGACGCGGTCGAGGTATTGCTTCGCAGTTTCGCGACTGATGTGCAGTGCGTCACCGACCTGGTCAAGCGTGAGCCCCGACGCGTACAGCACAAGACACTGTTCTTCTTGAGTGCTCAGCTGTGGCCGACCGGAGTCACCTGCAATGATTGCGGCGAGTTCCGTGGATACCCAGCTTTCTCCTCGTGCCGCAGCGTGCACTGCCGCCAGGATGTCAGTCTCAGAGTCTCGCTTCCCGATCACCCCGGTCACCCCCGCGCGCACAATCTTGCGGACGAGCATCGGCGAAGCCAACGCAGAGAAGACCAAGATTCGCAGCCCAGCAGCGAGCAGGCGCTCAACCAGATCGACATCCACGCTTGGGCGACGTTCGACCATGAGATCGAGCAGCAGCAAATGTGGCCGCTGCTCATCTGGGGCCTCCCGCACCCACTTGACGAACTCAGGGGCGGTTTCTCCGCTGAACACAATCTCGAAGGAGCCCTCGCCACGCAAGAGCTCTTCGGTGCGCACGCGTTGGAGCATATGGTCTTCTACGATTGCGACTCGGCACCGCTGTGCGCTACTGTAATTCATCAGTTCCCCGCCCTTGAGCTCTATGATCCGCTCTCGTATCCAGTATCGTATGGCACCGGAACCAGAGCTGGGCCACGATGTCCGCACTCGACCAAGACAGAGGATTCCTGATTCGTATAGGCGCGTTCTTCTCTCCTCTCGTCGCGGATCTCCGGCCAGCGGACGCCAGCTGGGCTTCGCGCTCGCTACTCTCCTCGATCAGAGAAGTCATGCTCGGCATGATCGCGGTCTGGCAGTTGGTCATGGTGCTCGCGGCCGGTGTGTCGGTGGGGTGGTCCGCCTGGCCTGTGATGGTGGGGAATCTGGGGCTCGCGGCCGCAGCTGTGCTCGCCCTCCGACGGTTTCCGAACATGCCCGTCTGGCCACTCCCGGTGGTGATGGCGGCGCTCGGTCTGGTGGGATACCTGAGCAGCGGTGATCTTGCTTCCGTGTTGGTCTTCGCGTCGTGCTGGCAGATCAATTTCGCCAGTTGCGCGGTCGGACTTCTCGTCTTCCGTCCCGCGGCGGTCCCTCTAGTGTTCGTCCTTGCTGTATCGGTGAGTGGCGGGATCCTCCTCTGGCTTCCAAGCTGGGGAGCGGACCTCCCCGTTTCGATCATCATCACGCAACTGTCGATCATTCTTGCCCTCCGGTACGGTGTACCCCCGCTGTTCGCACTCGCGAAACTCCGAGATGAGGAGGAACATCGCTCCGCTGAGGCGATCGAACGCGCCGAGATTGCGCAGCGCACGAGTCGCCAGATTGCGGAAGAATCTCGCGTGCTGCACGACACCGCGGTCAACACACTCGGCGCGATCGCGAACGGCGGTCTGGGAGTTGCGCACGCGGATCACGTGCGGATGCAGTGTGCGAACGACCTGCGCGCGCTCGAGGATCTTCAGGGGGACCGTTCAGGGTCCCGACCGGCTGCACTTCAGCTCATCGAAGCACTGCAGTCCTCATGGATCATGGTCCGTCGCAGTGGAGCGAGCGACGAGCAGCTCACTCAGGCTCTCTCCCAGGTCTCCATAGCTCGGCTGACGGGATTTGCTGGGGCGGTCAGGGAGATCGTCACCAACGCGGCAAAACACTCCGGTGTTCCCCACCTCGACGCGTCGGTGAGGATCAGCGGGAGTCGCCTGAGCGTCGAGATACGCGACGACGGTGTCGGTTTCGATGCTGCGGCTGTTGATCTCCGAGGCCTCACTCACTCGGTGCGCGAACGCGCAGAACTCCATGGGTTCTCAGCAACGGTCGATTCCGTGCCCGGTGGCGGCACGACAGCGGCGCTCGCCCTGCATCTCAGCCAGGCAGCGACTTCCCCGGTGCCCCGAATCGTCCCGCCGCCACGGGTCGAAGACACCATTCGAAGCCTGCAGCAACGGGCAGCCCTCCTCTGGGCGGGCGGTGTGACGATGGTCAGCATCGTTCTCAGTGCAGCGAACCCCGCAAACTACAGGCTTTCTGCGCTTCTCCTGATCGCGACCATGATCATTTCCGTGCTCCTGATACGTTTCAGCCCGCGTCAGGGCGGGGCTTTCTGGAGCAGCATGGTGCTCATCAGCGCACCGAGTTTCATCTTCGTGTGCGCCGCGGCCACCACAGAATTCGGCACCAGCCAGGCGATCCACTGGCAAGCTCTCGCACCCACTGCCCCATTCGTCTGGCTCCTTGCCCACCGCCGTCGACGCGGAGTCTGGGCTGCCACGGTCCTCTGGATACTTACCGCGACCACGGTCATGTTCCTCGGGCTGCCGTCGACGCGGGATGGGCTTGCAATCGTTGCTACGGCTCTCGCAGTCGGCCTGGGATTCGCGCTCGTGTGGGCGCGTTTCCAAACCGCAGTCGCCCGGCTCTGCTTCGGAACAGCGGCGGCCGAGCAGCGCACATTCTGGGCAAATCTGGACACGAGCGCGGCACGGGCCGCACAGCGCACGTACCTCCGATGGATCGATACCGGCCTGGACTCAGCCATGCAATTGATGCGGGATATCGTCGAAGAGCGTCGGGATGCGCGGGAGCTCGAGACGCAGATCGCGTGCGGGAACGAAGAGCGCTATCTACGTCAGGTCATCCAAGTCGGGCCGCAGCTCATTCGCCTCGCCCCTCGCCTCTTTCCCGCGATGCGGCGCGCGCATGACCAAGAGATCGAGCTCACCCTACGGCTCGGGGATCAAGATGCTCCGGATCACGATACGGCTCGGAGGATCGTGGGTGAAGTCACTGCAGCGATCGACACCGCTGCCGCCACTGATCGAGTGGCCGTTTCGCTCTTTCCCGTCCATGATGGACTACAGCTCACGCTGGTACACACCTCCGGAGCGCCGGCCCGGCCGCACACCTCCCAGCTCCTGTTTCATGTGCCAGAAGAAACTCAGGCAGCTCGGAGCGCTGCCCAGCACACCGAGTGAGCTCAGGCTCCGAGACCTCGAAGGGCACGCGTGACCCCCGCGCAGGGGTCATTTCCGGATTGGCACTTTTCACGAGGGCCACGGCTTGGTACAGTCACATCGATTCTCGTGCGGTTTCTCCAGCGTGACGGTACGCCGCATCCTCAGCTCAATCACCATGAACATACGGCAGGACGTGCAATGAAGTTACGTACCACACACGAACACCGACGGACGGGAAGATGGTTCGCTGCTGCGATGGGGGCGCTGCTTGCACTCTGCGTTCCCCTCGCTCAGTCCCCCGCCCTCGCCGCTATTGAAGTCGGAAGCCCCGTGTATGTCGGGGCGAAACAGGGCTACGGTGGTACGGGTATTTTCCCGATCTGGGCAGAGACGCCTCCGGATCCGAGTGCACCGGGTGAGCCAGAAGCGTGGGCGTATTGCTTGGAGAACCAGGTATCGGCTCGCACCGGCGTGACCGGCCGAGTCGGGGACCTTTCAAGCTATTTGGGAAGCAATTACTTCACGGACCCGACGATTCAGGGGAAGGTGCTCTGGCTCCTTGCGCACAGCTACCCTGCACTGAGCCTAGAAGAATTTGGTGCCGCGAGCGGTGTTCCCGGGATTTCTCGAAACGACGCAATCGAAGCAGCCCAGTACGCGATCTGGCGCTACACCGATCTCACCTTCGATGCGGATTGGTTCTGGGAGACGCCCGATTCCGAGGCGGCCTACTGGTACTTGGTCAACGGCGCCAATGCCAGTTCCGGGGCGACACCGGCAGATTTCGCGGTGACGGCATCTATTACGGGGCCCACCACGGTGCAATCCGGCGGATCACTCATCGGCCCGTTTACCGTGAGCACGAATCAGCCTTCTGTGGCGGTGACGGTGGATCCGACGCGTGCGCTCACCGATAGCGCCGGTGCACCAATTGATGCGACCAGTGTGCACAACGGAGATGAGCTCTTCCTCGATCTCCGTGCCTCGCACGCGGCCGGTTCCGCGACCGTGAGCGTTGCAGCCGCTGGTGCGAGTTCAACCGGAACGGTCGTCTCGGTCCCGACTCCGAGCGGGAGCACGCCCAGTGCCGCTGATCATGCACAGTCGATGGTCCTCGTGGCGCCCAGCACAGCGACGACCCGCGCAGCCGCGACCGTGGAGTGGGCCGCGGCTCCTGGTACGACACCCACCCTTGCAACGTCGCTGGTCGATGCGTCCGATCAAGACCGGGTCCTTGCATGGAACGGTGGCACCGTCGTCGATACCGTGACGTTCCAGAATCTCGTGCCCGGAACGGAGTACACAGTGCGAGGGGAGCTGATGCGGCAGTCCGACGCATCGGGCACCGGCATCACCGGAACGACCACGTTCACACCGTCGACAGCGAACGGATCCGTCACTGTCACATTTGTCGTGCCGAAGGGGTACGCCGGCGACACGCTCGTCGCATTCGAGTGGCTATTTGAGGGCGCCGACGGCACGGGTCAGCCTATTGCCCAGCACACGGATATCTCTGATCCGGCACAGACCATCTCGGTGCAGCAGGAGCCACGGACACCCGGCGTTCCCACCTCACCCACGGACCCGGGGAGCCCAGCCACGCCCACGCAACCCACCGTTCCGTCCGCGCCGATCACTGCTGGAACTCACAGCGCACCCGCGGCTCAGGCCTCGCCGCTTGCGCACACCGGATCCGATAGTGGCCCCGCGCTCGTAGCAATTGCCGCAGTGACGCTCATCGCCGGGGCGGCGCTCATGTGGGGCGTCGCCGACGCACGAGCTAGCGCTGCGCGATCGCGGGGCCGCACGCCTTGGCGCGTCTGCGGCCTCGCAGCCGGCACCCGGCGCCCGGGTCCTCAGTGATCCGGAACATGACACAGCGCGGGGCACGATCCTGTCGGATCCTGCCCCGCGCTGTGACGTTCAGGGGTGAGTGCGGCGCGCGCCGCGGTGTCGAGCAGTGTGTGCTTAGACGGCCGCGAGCTGCCGCGCCGCGACGAGCTCGGCGATCTGCACCGCGTTCAGCGCGGCACCCTTACGCAAGTTGTCGTTCGAGATGAACAGCACCAGGCCGCGGCCCTCGGGCGCGGACTGATCCTCCCGGATCCGCCCAACGAGTGTCGGATCCTGGCCCGCTGCTTCCAACGGCGTCGGAACATCACTGAGCTCGACACCTGGAGCCGATGCGAGCACCTCGCGAGCTCGGGCAGCGGAGATCGAGCGCCCGAACTCGGCGTTGATTGACAGCGAGTGGCCGGTGAATACTGGCACGCGGACGCAAGTGCCAGCCACGCGGAGATCAGGCAAACCGAGAATCTTGCGGCTCTCATTCCGGAGCTTCTTTTCCTCGTCGGTTTCACCCTCACCATCATCGACGATTGTGCCGGCGAGCGGCAGCACGTCAAAGGCGATGGTCTTGGTGTAGACCTCGGGAGCGGGGAAATCGACAGCCGAACCGTCGTGCACGAGCTGCTCCAGTTTGCCGGACTCGACTGCAGCAGCCGCCTGCCCGGCAAGTTCGCGGGCGCCGACCAGACCCGATCCGGAGACTGCCTGGAAGGTGGTGACGACGAGACGCTCAAGCCCGGCCTCGTCATGCAGCGCTTTCAGCGCGGGCATTGCGGCCATGGTGGTGCAGTTGGGGTTCGCGATGATCCCCTTCTGGGCCAAGTCGATGGCCTCGGGGTTCACTTCGCTGACCACGAGCGGAACCTCAGGGTCGAGGCGCCAGGCGCTCGAATTGTCGATCACGATGGCGCCAGCAGCTGCGAACTCCGGAGAGTACTGCTTCGAGGCGGTCCCCCCGGCCGAGAACAACGCGATGTCGATCCCGCTCTTGTCCGCCGTCGCGACGTCTTCGACGACAATCTGCTCCCCGCGGAATTCAAGGGTCGTGCCAGCGGAGCGCGCACTCGAGAAGAAGCGGATCTTCCCGATCGGGAACTCGCGCTCCACGAGCAGGCGGCGCATTACCGCGCCAACCTGGCCAGTAGCGCCGACAACGGCAACGCTGACACCGTTCTGTTCTGACATGTGTGTTCCTGTTCTCCTGAGGTGAAGTGGTGAGGGCCTAGCGGCCGGTGCCTGCGTAGACCGTCGCATCCGTGTCGGCATCGAGCCCGAACGCGGTGTGCAGCACACGCACTGCGGTGTCCATGACATCTGCGCGCGTGACCACGGAAATACGAATTTCTGAGGTGGAGATCATCTCGATGTTGATGCCTGCATCGAACAGCGTGCGGAAGAGCTTCGCTGACACACCGGAGTTTGTGCGCATCCCAGCTCCGACGACCGCAACCTTCGCGATCTGGTCGTCATACTGCAGCGCCTCAAATTCGAGCGCGTCGCGCTCAGCCTCGAGAGCGTCGATGACGCGCTTGCCATCGCCCACTGGGAGCGTGAAGGAAATATCGGTGCGGTTCGTATCGGCAGCCGACACGTTCTGCACGATCATGTCGATGTTGGCCTGTGTCTTCGCCACAATCTCAAAGATCTGCGCGGCCTTTCCTGGCACGTCCGGGACGCCGCCGACGGTGATCTTCGCCTCGTCCTTTTCGGCCGCAATGCCAGTGATGATCGGATCTTCCACCTGATCTCCCTTCGGATGCCCCTTCGCGGGGTCGTAGACAATGGTGCCCTCTTCGCCTGAGAAGGAGGAGCGGACGTGCAACACGACACCGTGGCGGCGCGCGTACTCGACAGCGCGCAGGTGCAGCACTTTGGCGCCGGAGGCCGCGAGTTCGAGCATTTCCTCTGCCGTGATCGCGTCAATCTTGCGGGCGCGGGGCACGACGCGGGGATCGGTCGTAAAAATGCCGTCGACGTCGGTGTAGATCTCGCACACGTCGGCGTCAAGGGCGGCAGCAAGCGCGACAGCAGTGGTGTCGGATCCGCCACGGCCCAGCGTCGTAATATCACGCGAGTCCCGGTTGAAGCCTTGGAAGCCGGCGACAATGGCGATGGCACCCTGGTCAAGTGCCTCACGGACGCGGCCCGGGGTCACGTCAACGATCTTCGCCGAGCCGTGCTCGGCGGTGGTAATCATGCCGGCCTGGCTCCCAGTGAACGACAGCGCTTCAAGCCCCATGCCTTTGATGGTCATGGCGAGCAGCGCCATCGAAATTCGCTCACCAGCTGTGAGCAACATGTCCAGTTCGCGAGGCGCTGGAATCGGAGTGCACTCTGCTGCGAGGTCGAGCAGTTCGTCTGTGGTGTCGCCCATAGCGCTCACCGCGACAACGACCTCGTTCCCGGCGCGACGGGTCTCAACGATCCGCTTCGCGACGCGCTTAATGCTCTCCGCATCAGCAACCGACGAGCCCCCGAACTTCTGCACGATCAATGCCACGCGGGTTCCTCCTCAAATGCGAACGCGAAAGCCCAGTCTACTGCGTTGTATATGTCGTTCTGACTTCGGGTGTCATACGAGGAGACGTGCGGAGTGCAGGGCGGCATCCTCGGGGCAGCTGGTGCGACTACTCGACCCTGCGGCGCCCCTCGAAGGCGCGACCGAGCGTGACTTCGTCGGCGAACTCCAGGTCTCCTCCAACCGGGAGGCCGGAGGCCAGGCGAGAGACCGGCACTTCGATGCTCGTAAGCAACCGGGACAGGTAGGCTGCCGTGGCTTCGCCTTCGAGGTTCGGATCGGTCGCGATGATGACCTCTCGGATCTCTGCGTCGCTGATGCGACGCATGAGGGACGGGATTGCCAGGTCGTCGGGGCCGATGCCGTCGATGGGGCTGATGGCTCCGCCGAGCACGTGGTAGACACCGCGGAACTGTCGGGTGCGCTCGATTGCGACGACGTCTTTCGGCTCTTCGACGACGCAGATGATGGAGCGGTCGCGGCGCGGGTCACGGCAGATCGAGCACTCTTCCTGCTCTGTGATGTTGCCACACACCGCGCAGAATCGGACCTTCTCACGGACCTCACTCAGCAACTCCGCGAGTCTGCTGACATCGAACTGCTGCGTCTGCAGAATGTGGAACGCGATCCGCTGCGCGGATTTCGGGCCGATGCCGGGGAGCCTGCCGAATTCGTCGATCAGGTCTTGAACAATGCCGTCGTACACGGGGCGTGCCTCCTGGGTGTGATGCGCGGTTCGCCGCACCCCGCGTGAACGGGACGGTTTCAGTGTAGGTGGTGGTGTGAGCTGGGTGGTCTCGCCGGGACACCTGCGCTGGGAGTGGGCATCGGTGTGACCAGCGCGTGGGGGTCTTGGCCTAGCGTGGGGGCAGCGGTCGTTCCTCGATAAACCGTGCTCCGAGTACTTCACGCACCACCGCCTCGCCATAGCGCGTGAATGCCGGGGCCGTGCGCTTCGAATCCGGAGCACTCGCTGCGGATGCCGTCGCTGCTGCCGGAGCTGAGCTCGGTGCTCCCGGTCCCTGCGCAGGATCCGGACCGGGTGCTGGCGTGCTCGCTGCGGCCGTTTCGGGCAGTGGTGCCACCGTGGCAGGCGTTGCCGCTGCAGGCGTCGTCACTGCAGGCGTTGCCGATGCGTTCTGTGCGAGCGGAGCCGCCGACATCGGCTCGACGGGTGCGGCATCTCGGTACGGGTCGACATCACCATAGGCACCAGAGTCCGGCCCATCGCTCGGCGCGGCGTCAGCGTCACTATACGGATCGACTCCCGCAAACGGGTCGACGAGGTCACCGGGCTCGGTCTGCGCTGCGGTCGCTGCGGGAGCAGAGGACGCCGATGTGGGAGACGGCGTGACGGTCTGCTCGGCTGTCTGAGTTGATCGCTGGGGGTGTGCGTCCTCGGAGTGCGCACTCGCGGCCCCGAGGCGAGCCGAATCAGCACCGGTATCGGCACTGGAGGAGCCAGCGTCGGTGTCAGTCGCCTCGTCGGTGTCAGTCGCCTCGTCGGAGCTTGTGGATGCCGCTGGTGCCCCGTCCGAAGGAGCAGGCTGCGAGTGCTCTGGGCTGGCCGTTCCTGTCGTTTCCGCGAGAGCAGGCTCAACTGGGGCTGCCCCGGGTGTCGCCACCTCGGTGGTGGCGAGCACCGCAGCCAGTTCCGGGCCGGTCGTTGTTGGGACTTCGACGGTCGGATCCGCCGGGGGCGGATCTGCCCACGCCGGAGCGGTGAGGGCCGGACCAAGTCCGTTCAGGCGCGCGGTGGCGCGAGCAACCGGATCCTGCGAATCATGGGGGCTCGATGGAGCCGGTGCACTCTGCGTCCGTCCCTGGTGTTCGTCGGAGCCCGCTCGATGGGGCTCCTCTGCGTCAGCATCGGGGCGCGGTTCGCGTGCTCCGCCCTGGTCCGCGGGAGCCGCTCCGGCAGGCATCCGGGTGGGCTTGTATTTCACGCTGATGCCGACCGCCGAGAGAATCGTCTCGCGCAGCGGACCCGCGCCGGTCGTCTTAAACGCTGCGAGGTCAGACTCCGAGGCAAGCCCCACCGTGAGCAGCTCGCCGTCGAGCGCGAGGGGCGCGATCGGGCGCACCGCATTCCACGCATCGCGGTCATTCTCGAGCAGTTCATCCAGCAGATCGGGCCAGAGCTCTAGCAAGTCTTCGAACCCGGCGGCCTCAGATGCGGTGTCTTCGCCAGTCTCGGCGGCTCCCACACCGGCGGCGCTCGCAGAGTCACCCACGACAGGGGGATGCTCCGCGCCAACGTTGTCCATGGCCGGAGCCCCAGCGGGACCAGGAGTGCCCGATGGCTGTGGTGTTGGGGCCGAGGCAGCCTGCTGCCCGGGCGCTGCGCTCGTCGAACCATTCGCGGCGGCGCCAGAACTCTCCGGCGCCGAGCGCGCCGGAGAGGCCGGAGACTCACCGATGCTCGCGATCTGAGACGCACTCAGAATGTCTGAAATGGGCCGGCCGAACCCGGCTGCACCGGCGTTGGGATGCGGCTCCCCTGCTGCGGGGGCCGGGGCACCCGAGGCTGCGGGGCCAGATTCGACAGGGGAAACAGCGACCGGAGCCGCGGGCTCCTGAGCGGCCGGAGCAGCCCCGGTTGGGGCCTGGCCAGACGCGATGGGGTCTGCGCCTCACCGTGCTCGCGAGAAACCTGGGCCTGCTGGCCGGACCCCGAAGCAGCAGCAGGGGCTGCCCCGTTCGAGTCTTCTTCACGCAGGAACTCGCGAATCGAAGCCGCAGTCTGTGCTGCGTTCGGCACGGAGTCCGCGGCGGGAGCCGGAGCCGGAGCCGGAGCCGGAGCTGAGGCCGGAGCTGGCGTGGGAACACCCGTGGCAGCAGTGCGTGCGGCAGCAACCGCCGAGAGCGGGTTCGGCGCCGGTGCAGCGGGCGCCTGCCGTGCCTGCGGTGCTTGCGCAGAGGCCGGTGGCTGGGAGCCTGAACCCGGAGCAGGGGTGCTGGATTGCACTCCGCGAGGAACCGACCCGGCCGCTGCAGCGTGCTCCTGAGATGCCTGCGTCGCGACTGCCTGCGTCGATGCGCCCGACTGCACGAGCACGCGGGCGACCATCAATTCGAGCTGGAGGCGCGGCGCGGTGGCCCCCGCCATCTGATCGAGCGCAGCACTCACCGTGTCAGCCGTGCGCGAAAGTTCACCTGGGGCAAAGCGCTGCGCCTGCTCAAACATTCGGGTGAGCTGATCTTGCGGCACCCCACGGAACACCGCAGCGGCGCCGTCAACGGTGGTCGCACTCACCACGATGAGATCGCGCAGACGCTCAAGGAGATCCTCGACGAAACGTCGTGGATCCTGCCCTGTCTGCACCACACGATCGGTCGCCTGGAACGCAGCTGCTGGATCATGCGCCCCGAATGCGGTCACGACATCATCAAGCAGCTCAGTGTGTGTGAAGCCGAGCAGCCCAGCGGCGCGATCTGCGGTGACGATTGCTTCTTCTGAACCTGCGATGAGCTGATCGAGGATCGAAAGCGTGTCGCGCACCGATCCCCCACCCGCGCGCACGACGAGGGGGAGCACCCCAGGCTCAACCTGGACGCCCTCGCTGTCGCACAGTGTCTGCACATAGTCGATCAGCGTGCCGGGTGCGATGAGCCGGAACGGGTAATGGTGGGTGCGGGATCGGATCGTGCCAATCACCTTGTCCGGTTCGGTTGTGGCGAATACGAACTTGACGTGCGGCGGCGGCTCTTCCACGATTTTGAGCAGCGCATTGAAGCCGCCCGGGGTCACCATGTGCGCCTCGTCAATGATGAAAATCTTGAAGCGATCGCGTGCCGGAGCAAACACGGCGCGTTCGCGTAGATCGCGCGCGTCGTCAACGCCACCGTGACTCGCGGCGTCAATCTCCACGACGTCGAGCGATCCGCCCCCGTCTCGGCTGAGCTCAACGCAACTCGGGCAGACACCGCATGGCGTGTCTGTGGGCCCCTCGGCACAGTTCAAACAGCGGGCCAAAATGCGCGCTGATGTGGTCTTGCCACAGCCTCGCGGACCACTGAACAGATACGCGTGACCGATGCGCCCCGTTCGGAGCGCGGTCATCAGCGGATCGGTCACCTGAGACTGACCGATCATCTCGGCGAAGGCTTCTGGCCGATAACGGCGATAGAGTGCGGCAACCACAGACCCAATGCTACCGGTGGCCCCCGACATTCGCCCCGGAACCTGCATGATTCCAGCTCGGGCACTGACGCTTGAGGTCAGCAGCGCCGATGGCCGGAGCCACGTGCGGACCAGGAGACGCCGTCAGCGCTCAGAGAATCCGCTGGAATGTCCGAGGGCGCAGGCCCCGGGAGGTTGGTCCCACCGCTGCTACGCCGTCACGAGGTCCCAGGTCTGGCGGGCGATTTCTGCTTCTTCGTCGGTCGGCACCACGAGCACCGCGACACGCGAATCGTCCGCGCTGATCACGCGTGCTTCACTGCTCCGCGTCGCATTGCGTTCAGCGTCGAGCCGAATACCGAACCACTCCAGTTCCGAGCACACTTCGGCGCGCAGCGCGGCGCTGTTCTCACCCACACCCGCGGTGAACACGATCGCGTCTGCTCCCCCGAGCACCGCGAGATAGGCCCCCAGGTAGTGCCGGATCCGGTGCACCATCACTGCGATGGCCAGCTCCGCAGCGGGATCCCCCGCGTCTGCAGCGGCCCGTACGTCACGAAAGTCGCCGGTGCCGGTGAAGCCGATAAGGCCGGAGCGCTTGTTCAGCAGCGCATCGAGTGCATCCGTGCTCATGCCGGCTCGCAACAGGTGCAGGAGCGCACCCGGATCGACATCGCCCGATCGAGTGCCCATCACGAGCCCCTCAAGCGGGGTGAGCCCCATCGTCGTGTCGATCGAACGGCCGCCCTCGATCGCGCACGCGGACGCCCCGTTGCCGAGATGCAACACGATCTGCTTGAGAGATTCGAGCGGTGTGCCGAGGAACTCGGCCGCACGCCGCGACACCACCTGATGCGAGATACCGTGGAAGCCGTAACGCCTGATGCCGTGATCGGCGGCCACCGCTGGATCGATCGCGTACGTGTATGCACTTGCTGGCATGGACTGGTGGAACGCAGTGTCAAAGACGGCCACCTGCGGCACATCAGGAAACAGATGGCGAGCCGCGACGATCGCCTGGTAGTGCCCGGGGTTGTGCAGTGGCGCCAACTCGCTCAGCGCGTTGATCCGCTCGGCGACCCGATCGTCAAGCAGCGTAGGAGCAATGAACTCGCCAGCACCCTGCACGACCCGGTGGCCGATCGCGACAATTCCCAGCGCTTCGATTGCGGCCCCCGCGTTGGCGAACGCCTCGAGCATCGCAGTGAAGGCCGCGGTGTGATCGGGCGCCACAATGTCGCGCTCTTCGGTTTCGACGCCATGGTGCACGATGTGCCCGCTCGCTTCTCCGATGCGCTCAACGAGGCCTGAGGCTTGGCGGATCCCGGTTTCCGCTTCGATCAGCTGATACTTGATCGAGGAGGATCCGGCGTTCACCACGAGCACATTCCTCATGCGTTTCCCCCGCCCCGCGTCATTCCGGCTTGCACTGCGGTGATCGCGACGGTGTTGAGGATGTCGGTGACCGTGGCCCCGCGCGAAAGATCATTGACCGGCTTCGCGAGCCCCTGCAGCACCGGGCCCACCGCAATTGCACCGGCCGAGCGCTGCACGGCCTTGTAGGTATTGTTGCCCGTATTCAGGTCTGGGAATATGAAGACTGTGGCGCGACCGGCTACGGCCGAACCCGGGAGTTTCGAAGCGCCGGTTTCCGGGTCACTCGCCGCGTCGTACTGCATCGGCCCCTCCAAGAGCAGCTCGGGCCTGGCTGCACGCGCGAGCGCTGTCGCCTCGCGCACTTTGTCGACGTCGGCGCCCGAGCCGGATTCACCCGTGGAATACGAGAGCATCGCAACCCGGGGCTCCACACCAAACTGCGCAGCGGTCTCAGCGGAAGAAAGCGCAATATCCGCCAATTGGGCGGCATTCGGGTCAGGGTTCACGGCACAATCACCGTAGACAAGCACGCGATCAGCGAGCGCCATGAAGAAGACGCTCGACACCACGGAGACTCCGGGCTTCGTCTTGATGATCTCCAGGCTCGGACGAATCGTGTGGGCCGTCGTGTGCGCGGCGCCCGAGACCATCCCGTCTGCCAACCCGAGATGCACCATCATCGTGCCGAAGTAGCTGACGTCGGTCATCGTCTCTCGAGCTTGATCGAGCGTCACGCCCTTGTGGGCACGCAACTGCGCATACTCTTCCGCGAAACGTTCTCGGAGTTCCGAGTGCACCGGGTCAATCGTCTCAGCTCCATCGATGAGGAGCCCGAGCTCGCCTCCCCGCTTCCGAATCGCTGCGGAGTCCCCCAGAATCGTCAGTCGCGCAGTTCCCCGCGAGAGTAACGTGCTGGCAGCGCGCAGAATCCGATCATCGCTTCCCTCAGGCAGCACGATATGCGCGTTGGCAGCCGCAGCACGGTCGAACAATTCGTACGCGAACATGACCGGCGTCCGCACGCCACCACGGTGCAGCCGCAGGCGCTCTCGCAGTGTTGCGCCGTCTACGTGCTGCGCGAACAGGGCGAGCGCGATGTCGAACTTGGCCGGTGAATCCGGCGTGATCAGCCCTCGAGCGCGTGAGATCCGGCGCACCGTATCAAAGGTGCCGGTGTGGGTGCGGACGATCGGCAGCGTGGAATCGATCCCATCCAGGAGCCGCTCGACATCCGGTGGAAGCTCAAAGTTCCCGTTCAGCACCACCGCGGCAATCGTTGGGAAGGTCGGCGCCTCGTGCGCCATCGTTACTGCGAGCAACGTCTCAGACCGATCTGCGGCGATTACCACGATCGATCCCTCAAGGAGGCGCGGCAGGACGTTCTCCATCGACATGCCTGCCACCACAATGTCCCTCGCTTCGCGGGCCAGGAGCTCGGCTGATCCTCGCGCGAGCGTACCCCCGACGGCCTCGATCACGCTGGACACCGGCGGAGCGACGAGCAGGAGCTCTTCCGGGATCGACCACACCGGCACGCCATCAGGCAGCACGCGCGAGACCGCCTGCTCGATTTCGGGCAGCCACTCCGGGTCGGCGCGATTCACCAGTGCGGCGAGCACGGTGGCGTGCTCCGACTGCAGCTCTGCGAGCCCGAGCTCCGCAAGCTGGGCCAGATCTCCCGGCGTGCGCGCGGATTGCTGACCGAGATACTCAGGTTCCTCGTTCGAGCGACCGCCGAGCACCAGCAGCACCGGAGTGTCGAGGTTCGCTGCGATCCGCGCATTGAACGCGAGTTCGGTGGGGGCCGCCACATCGGTGAAGTCTGACCCTACGACCACGACAGCGTCGCAGTGTGTGCGAAGCTCTTGGTAGGCCGCGACGATCCGCACCATGGCCGCGTCCGGGTCGGCGTGCGCATCCTCATATGTGACGCCAACGCATGCCTCATACGGCACCTCGGCCGTAGCACGCGGGTGGAGCAGATCGAGGACTCGATCACGCTCACTCGCTGATCGAATGAGCGGGC
Organism: Leucobacter luti; assembly: GCF_019464495.1. Lineage (NCBI taxonomy): Bacteria > Bacillati > Actinomycetota > Actinomycetes > Micrococcales > Microbacteriaceae > Leucobacter > Leucobacter luti. The sequence continues at coordinate 1,578,091 of NZ_CP080492.1, forward strand.
GAAAAACGCCGACACGCGGAGCGTCGGCGAGCAGAGTGCTGAGCACTCCGAGCGCCACGGCGCTCTTCCCAGTTCGGCCTTCAGCCGAGGTCAAGTAGATGCTTGCAGCCACGGGTCAATCCTATGCGGCTGCGACCTCGGCGGGGCTGAGGCGGGCGAGGCGGGCGGGGCGGAGTGGAGCGAGCAGGGATCCGACGTGCGCCGCTCCCCACCCGCTCCGGCGCTTAGCGTGGTTCCGCACTGGACTGCGCAGCGGTGAGCCCAGCCGCGAAGCCGCGCTCGAACGCCGCCATGCGTGCCGCGCCACGCCGGTGCCCTGAAAAGCCTTGGTGCCCCTGGTGGCCCCGAGGCCCTCGGCTGGCCTGGCGCGGATCTTGGCCAGGGTGGTCGCACTGATCCTGACTTTGGGGGCCCTGGCGGAAGCCACGATCGTAGCCGCTGCCATGTGGCTCTTTATGACCGAAGTGGCCGCAGTGCCGAACGTGGCCACGGTGCTGAAGCTGATCGCGCTGCCCACGGTACTCGCCGTGTCCGCGGTGGCCCACTGGGCCACGTCGCGGAGGCGCGTCGCTTCAGTCCAGCCAAACTCTCGCGCGATCGCGGCGAGCGTTGCGGTGGTGGTGGCGAGCTCCTCCCGGGAGACAGACCCGGCAATCCGGTCCGTTGTCTCCTGCACGATCCCCGCGAGGCGGGTGCGTGCTTCTTCGCCTGAATCGGTCAGCTGCCAGCCTGTCTCGTCTCGCTCGATCCAGCCGCGGTCGGCGAGGGCACAGACGCGCTTGCCGCCTCGTTCCAGCTGCTCGCGCAGCCGCCCAGGAATCTCGGTAGTGCCGGAGATCGCGGAGAGGATCCGTAGATCGCGGCGAGTGGCACCCTCCGCATCGAAGCGGCGTGCATACTCGCGGGAAACGAGTGCATCGGTCATGGTGAGCCAGTAGCTCAGTGTGCGTTCGCTTGTCTGCTGAGTCTCGGTGCTCGGGGTTGCATTGGTGTTGTCGTGAGTGGGTGTCATGGAACAGTCCTTTCAGGGGCGGGATCACCTCCCGCAAAATTACATGTCATAGTGCATGTATATGTATGATTACATGCATCTCATTCCATGTCAAGTAACATGTAAAATAGATCCCATGACCGCCACCAACTCCGCTCCTCACTCGGCAGGAACTGAGCCCGAGGATCCCAACACTTCACAGGCGAGCGAGACACATCAGGCAAGCGAGGCCGATGCAATTCTTGCCGCGCTGAGCCGAATTCGCGGACGCGGCGGACGCGGGTTCCGCGGCCCTGGCGGACACGGACGCAGGAACCACGACGGGGCCGCGGCCCGCGACAGCTTCGGGTCCGACTGGAGCGGGCACTCGGGCTCCCTGGCTTCGCAGGGCACCCGGGACATCCGGGGCACCCCGGATTCCCAGGGCCAACCGGCGAGGAACGCGGGCCGCGCGGCCGGTTTGGCGGGCCCGCACTATTGAGACTCCTCGGGCAACTCGCGCACGCGGATTCAGCGCTGAGCGTGAGCGAGCTCGCGGAACGGATCGGCGTGGATCAGCCGCGCGCATCGCGGCTCGTGCAGCAGGCGGTCGAACGCGAGTTCGCGGCCCGCGAAGCCGATCCAGCAGACGCCAGGCGCACCAGAGTCCGCCTCACTGACGCCGGGCAGCGTGCCGTGCACGGTTTCCGTGGTCAACAGCGCGCGGACATGACCGTGGCACTCGACGCGCTCACCGCACCAGAGCGGGGTGAGCTCGCGCGGCTTATCACGAAGCTCGCGGATGCCTGGCCGGAGCCCTAGGAACTGGAGCGGCGTGGGAACCCTGGAAAAGAAAGACTCCCTACGTACCCGCTAGAGCTCAAGTACCCTTGCTTCGTTTCCGACCTGGGGAGTTCCTCAAGATAGCGCCACGTAGGGAGCCGTTCTAGTCTAGCGGACGATTCGCCGCCGCAATGCCACCGCCCCGCACGCGGCCGCGCCGAGCAGCAGGATCGCGCCAGCTCCGAGCGCGAGCAGCGGCGTGTCTCCAGCGCCAGTCTGCGCGAGCGGCGACTGAGGTGCCGCCGACGACGGTGTGGGCGGCGGCGTGGTGGTTGGCGGCGTGGTGGTCGGCGGCTTTGGCGCGATAGAGGTGGTTGCCACCTCCAGCGTGGCGGCATCGCTGGATCCCACTGGATTCTGCGCGGTGAGGCGCACGGCATAGACAGTGCCTGAGCTCAGACCCGTCAGCTTGTGCGAGGTCGCATCACCCGCGAGCTCTGCCGTGATGGTGGCCGCTGCGGCCCCAGCCGCTCCCGGCACGGTCTCCCCGGCGCGTCGGCAACCACCACTGCGACCGGAGTCGCTTCAAGCTGCAACTGCTTCGCGTCGCTCGCAGTGTCCCACGACAGCACGAAGCTGTCAGCGGTGACCTCGCTCGCGCGGAACCCCTGCGGAGTGCCCGGCAGCGCTGTCAGACTCTCGAGCAGCGCCGAAGCATCAACGATGCCGGCCCCAAAGACCGAGCTGTCCGGAATCCCGAACGCGGTGTATGGATTCACCGGGCCTCCTGCGGCGGGGCCCCTGGCGGTATTCACAATGCCAGCAGTGAGATCACCACCGCTCAGGCCAGGCGCATACGACTTCGCGAGTGCTGCGACAGCCGCCGCATTCGGCGCGGCTGCCGAGGTGCCGAAGAAGCGGTACTCAGGATCCCCGGTGTCATCGAAGAAAGAGGTCTGTGTTCCGTCGACCGATGCGATGTTCGGCGTCTGGGGCGTGATCGGGGCCGCGAGCGGCTGCGCCGGGTTCGGGCCAGTGAGGTCGACCGGTGCGTAGTACAACGTCGTTGATCCCAGCGAGGAGTAGTCCCGCAATACGGTCGGGTTGCGCCAATCGAGCGCGGCTACGCTGAGCGCCGATCCGTCGCCGGCGTGCCCAAACGTGGTCGCACCCACCACGTCATTCACCCCGTCACCGAGGTGCGCACGCTCAACGAACGCCTCACCGCCGCGCATAAACTGCAACTGTACGGCTGGGCTGGGCGCCGCCGGATCGAATGCCGTGCGCACCATCACCATCCGAATCTCTGAGCCGGACGGCACCGACACCCGCCCGATGCTTCCGGGGAAAAACTCACCGATCTGCGGTGCGATAGCGAGCAGTTTCGGTTCATCCGTCACCGGATCCACTGCGTAGAACCGCCATTCGTAGCTGGTGGTGATCCCAAACATGGGCTCGGCAATCGATCCGACCACTGAGACAGCGTCTGCCCCGTCCCCCACGGCCCCGCCGGTCTGGAGCGTGTCAAACGGGGTCTCGATCGCCGGGTCCGGATCAAAGTCCAGGCAGTCATACGAACCCAAGTTTGCGAGCGGATCTCGCGGTCCGGTCAGCAGCCAGTCCGGGCATGCCGCGGCCCGGTAGGCCGTGGTACGCCAGGACGAAATCGGGCGATCCGCGCTTGCTCCCCGCGTTCCCAGTGCCGTACCGTTGCCCGCCGAGGTGAAATAGGCCACTCCGCTGGCCTTCACCTGTTCGATCGCGGTGGCAATGAAGCCCTGTTGAAAGGTCGTCTCTGAGTTCCAGGAGATATCGTCCACAATGATGTCGGCCCCGGCGGCGGCGAGCTGGCCAATGTGCTCGGCCATCTCAAACTCAGAGGCCCCGGCATCCGCGAACAGGATCCGCGCACCAGGCGCAATGCCGTGTACGAGCTGGGCCATAGCGCGCCCCTCGTCGGAGCCCGTGCGCATATCCGAGATCACTTCAACCGGGATTGTGCGGCCACAGGGATTGCCTGCGCCCGGCAGCACGCCGGCAGCCACATCTGCTTCCCAGGAGGTGGGCAGCGCGTTGGCGCCAAAGGAATCCGAGATCACTCCAACGGTGACACCGGTGCCGTCAACCCCAAATCGCTCGCGCGCTTCCGCGGAGTGCAGCGGGCCATCGGCTTCAATGGGGATCGGTCCACACGCCTCGCCGCTCGGCCGCGGCGCCGCAGCAAGCGGACCGCCGGCCCGTGCGCTGCTGGCAGCACCGCCACTGGCAACGGCGCCGCCGGTAAACGGCCGCAGCGCTGGCGTCGCGCTGAGAATTCCGGGGAGCTCAGCTAGCTCGCCGAGCCGGGCAGGTGCCACCCGGACCGTTGCCGCGGGAACGCGCCGAGGACGGTGTCCACCTCGGCGATTCCGGCGACGCTCGCGAGGAGCGCTTCACTTGGGGCACTCTCGAATACGACCGTGGCGGTAACGCGTTCGGCGTCGTCGAAGGTGAGGCTGCCGCCTCCTGCAACGGGAAGCGCGACCTCCTCTGCGAGTTCGGCAGGCGCGGTCACGCCCTCCGCCGCCGCCTCGACAAGACGATCAGTGAGCGTCGTCCCCGGCGCCTGTTCCGCCGGTTCCTCTGCGTAGGCCGACGGCCCGATCAGCGTGACAAGCAGCGGGATCGCAGCGCACACTGCAATCCCCTTGAGTACCGTTGCGCGCAAGAATGCTCTCCTTTGTGCTCCCCGATCGGACCTGAGAGTATCCGACACCCGTTGAGAGTATCGAAATCATTGGACATTGTCCACATATTTGCGTGGGATCGGCGTCACTCGCGCGTGCACCACGCAGCACGCCCCCGGCCGCTCGTGCGGTCAGGGGCGTGCTGCAGCGGCGCCCGGCGCCACCTCGGTGTCCTTACTCGGAGCGCTTCCCGGGATCAGGCTCAGCGCCGGCGTCGGCCACTCCGGCTACCGGAACTGCCCCGGTGACCACGGGAACGGTGCCGGTCAAGAGTTCCTCGACCTGCGCTTCGTCGATCTCCCCTGCGAACTGCGCCCGGTACAGCTCGGCATAGGCGCCGTTGCGCGCAAGCAGCGCCTCGTGATTGCCCTGCTCAACGATTTTGCCACTCTCCATCATCAGGATGGTGTCAGCGTCTCGAATCGTGGAGAGGCGATGCGCGATCACAAACGACGTCCGGTCAGTCCGCAGCGCGCTCATCGCTTGCTGCACCAGCACTTCAGTGCGCGTATCGACAGAGGAAGTCGCTTCGTCCAGGATCAACAGTGACGGGTTCGCGATGAACGCGCGCGCGATCGTGAGCAACTGCCGCTCGCCAGCAGACAGCGAAGACGCGTTCTCGGAGATCACTGTGTCATAGCCGTCAGGCAATTGGCGCACAAAGCGATCCACCATCGTCGCTTGTGCGGCAGCGACGACTTCCTCATCGGTGGCGTCAAGCCGACCGTAGCGGATGTTCTCACGGATCGTGCCGTCGAACAGCCAGGCGTCCTGCAGCACCATACCAACGTGCCCACGGAGCTCGGCACGGGACAGCTGGGTAATGTCGATTCCGTCGAGCAGGATCCTGCCAGCATCGAGCTCGTAGAACCGCATCACGAGGTTCACCAGCGTGGTCTTGCCCGCCCCGGTCGGGCCAACAATCGCGACGGTGTGGCCGGGAGTCGCCTCGAGGTTGAGTCCTTCGATAAGCGGCCGCTCGGGGTCATAGCTGAAGTTCACATCCTCGAAGACCACATGCCCTTCGGTGCGGTCGGGGAGGTCCGCGATCGCCGTGTCGGGATCCTGTTCGTCAGCGTCGAGCAGCTCAAACGTGCGCTCAGCCGAGGCAACGCCTGACTGGAGCATGTTTGCCATGCCTGCCATCTCGCCGATCGGCTGCGCGAACTCTCGCGAGTACTGAATGAACGCGGTCACATCACCGAGGGTCATTTGCCCCGCGGTCACGCGGAGTGCTCCGGCGACGGCAATGAGCACATAGCTGAGGTACTGCACGAACTGCATCGCAGGCATGATGGTGCCCGAGAGTGCCTGCGCGCGATACGCGGCCCCAAAGAGGCCCTCGTTGCGCCGGTCGAATTCCTCCGTCATCTCGGTGTCACGGTTGAAGATCCGCACGAGTTCGTGGCCGGTGAACGACTCTTCGATATGCCCGTTCAGGTCGCCGGTGTACTTCCACTGCGCGACAAACAGCTTCTGTGCGCGCACACCGACGACGCCTGCGATGATTCCGGAGAGGGGGAGCGCGATCAAGGCGAGCAGCGCAAGCTGCCAGGACACCGTGAACATCATCGCCGTGATACCAATCACCATCAGCACGGATTGCACCAGCTGCGACAGCGCCTGCTGCAGCGCCTGCTGGATATTGTCGACATCGTTCGTCACGCGAGAGAGCACGTCGCCGCGCTGCCTGCTATCGAAGAAGCTCAGCGGCAGCCGATTGATCTTCGCCTCGATGTCCTGGCGCAATGTGTACACGACCCGCATCACGAGCTTGTTCAGCAGGAAGCCCTGCAGCCACATGAGGAACGAGGCGACCAGGTACAGGCCGAGGACGGTGAGAATCAGGCGGCCGAGCAGCCCGAAATCAATGCCCTCGCCAGGAATCGCGTTCGATCCGGCCAGCATGTCGGCATATGCGTCGTTGCCGGAGTTCCGCGCGGCAGAGATCACCTGCTCAATCGGCACGCCAGCCGGCAAGTTCTTGCCGAGGATGCCGTTGAAGATCACGTCCATCGCCTGGCCGAGAATCTTGGGGGCGATCACCGTGAGGACGACGGAGCCGACCACGAGCAGCACAACGAGTGCGAACAACCACTTCTGCGGCGCGAGCAGACCCACGAGGCGTTTGGCCGCTGGCCAGAAGTGCTTCGCCTTCTTCGCAGCCTGCCCGCCCCAGTCGTCGTTGTCGGGCTGATAATCGTCGGGGAGCTCAAACTCTTCAACGGCCGCGGTCTTCGCGGGCTTTCGATCCTTCTTCGCCATTAGGCAGCCTCCGCCTCTTCAAGCTGGGATCGCACAATCTCGCGGTAGACCTCGCTGGTCTCCAGGAGCTGATCATGGGTGCCGCGGCCAACGATCTCGCCGGCGTCGACGACGAGAATCTGGTCCGCATCGAGAATCGTCGAGACCCGCTGAGCCACGATGATCGTCGTTGCGCCATGCGTCGCGCTCGGCAGTGCAGCGCGGAGCCGAGCGTCGGTCGCAACGTCGAGTGCTGAGAACGAGTCGTCGAAGAGGTACACGCGCGGCTTCGCCACCAGCGAGCGCGCGATCGAGAGCCGCTGGCGCTGGCCACCGGACACACTCGTGCCCCCCTGCGATACGGGCTCCTCAAGGCCAAGCTCCTTGGCGCGTACGAAATCCTCTCCCTGCGCCACGCGCAGAGCCTCCCACAGTTCCTCATCGGTGGCTTCCGAGCGGCCGAATCTGAGATTCGACGCGATCGTGCCCGAGAACAGGTACGGACGCTGCGGCACGAGGCTCATCGCCTCAGCGAGCTGGCCACGCGTGAGCGCAGCGACGGGAGCGCCGTCGATCGTGATCGAACCCTGCTGCGGATCGTAGAGGCGCAGCAGCAGGTTCAACAGCACGGTTTTCCCTGCGCCCGTAGACCCGATAATCGCGGTGGTCTTGCCAGGCTCAGCCACAAAACTCACATTCGTCACCACCGACTGTTCCGCGCCAGGGAAGCCGAAGGAGACTCCACTGAACTCAACGCGCCCAGCTGCCGGGGTGGCTACTGTTTCAACTTTCGGGAATGAGAGCGTCGATTCAGTGTCGAGCAACTCGCGAATACGCTCGGCGCACACGACGGCGCGGGGAATCATCATGGTCATAAAGACCCCCATCATCACCGCTCCGAGGATCTGCAGCAGATACTGCAGGAATGCGGTGAGCGACCCCACCTGTACGACACCGGCCTCGACCCGGTGCCCGCCGAACCACAGCACCGCTGCGGTCGCAACATGGAGCACCATCATGATCACGGGGAACATCATCACGAAGATGTTGCCGACTTTCACCGAGACGTCAGTGATGCCACGGTTCGCCGCCTCATAGCGATCGACCTCGAAATTCTCACGCACAAATGCACGGACCACACGGATGCCCATGATTTGCTCGCGGAGCACGCCATTGATCGTGTCAACACGATCCTGCATCGTGCGAAACAGTGGCAGCAGGAGCCACACGAGGAAGCTCACAATCACGGCGAGCAGCGCGACGGACGCCCACACGAGCCAGGACATGCCCGCGTCTTCGCGCAACGCCATAATGATGCCGCCGATCGCCATGATCGGCGCCGAGACCATGAAGTTCAGGGTCATGAGCACCAGCATCTGGATCTGCTGCACATCATTCGTGCCGCGGGTGATGAGCGTGCCTGCACCGAACTTGGTCGCTTCGAGCGTGCTCAGCGAGTCAACCTTGCGGTACACCTCGCGACGCAGGTCACGCCCGATCCCCATCGAGGTGCGGGAAGCGAAGTAGACCGCAACAACGGCGGTGATGAGCTGCCCGAGCGACACGATGAGCATGAAGCCACCGGTACGCCAGATAAAGCCGATGTCGCCCTGAGTGATGCCCTTGTCAATAATCTGGGCGTTGAGGCTCGGCAGCCACAGTGCAGCAATCGTAGAAAGTAGTTGGAGGACAAACACCGCGACCACAAACAGCCAGTACCGTTTTGCGTGCCGCAGCGCGAGTGAAATGAGGGCCACAGGGCTCCTTTCGTCGCGCGCCAATCGACGCGCACTCTCGCTGGTCAGGCGAGACGCAATCGACGGAGCAGGTCGAAAACACTACCACCTGCCCCCCTCAATTACGAGGCAATTGGGCCAGATCCCGCAAAATTTGCGTATCCGAGACTCAACTTGAGGTCTGTGCACCCGTTCCCTGCAGTGCGGCGGCCACTTCGGCGTCCGTGAGGGGACGCCACGGCGAGTTTTGCGGGAGCACCAACGACGCGTCGGGGCTCTCCCCCTGCGTCCACCACCGCGCTTCGTAGCCCAGTCCGTCAAAGAGCACCCGATCGCCCTGGCGATACTCCGTCGCTTTCACCCAATCGGGGTAGCTGCCTGCGGGCAGTGACGGTCGTTCAACCGGCTTCTCGCCGGGGAGCACCGGCCCAAGCAGGCGCCACGGCTGCGCACCGCTCTCCACTGGTTCGTCCGGCTGCTCATTCTGCGTCCACCACTTCGCCTCATACACGTTGCGGCGCCAAACCACCTTGGTTTCGGCAGGGTACGCAGCCTCGGCATTCCACACGGGATACGGACTCGTGTCAGGATCATCAACGACCGGGCTGCGATCCGGATCCACCTCGGGTGGCGCACCGGCAATCTGAGCGATTTCCCCCGTGCGGTCGGACCCGAGCAGGGCAGCGAACCGCTCATCGCCCTGGTCCACGCCACTGCAAGAATCAGACATCTGCTTCGGATCCGGCCAGTTCGCGTCACAACTGCGATCTCGGTTGAGCGACCACATGGAGAGCCGCACCATGCCTCGCTCATTCGCGAACTCGGCCAGTGCCCGCGCATCAGCGAGCGTGAACACCTCATCACGCACATCGTTCTGGCCGATCATGGGCGTTGCTGCAACTCGGCTCCACGCCGTCGCGTCCCCCAGCGGCATGCCACTCTCCTGGGCCACTGCACGCAACTGCAGCTGCATCGCGCTCAGGCTGCCTCGGATCGTGTCAATCAGCGACTGATCGCCTCCAGAGTTGTAGTTCATCGTCATTGCGTTGACACCAGCGAGCGCGACGCCGGCGTTCAAATAGCTGCGCACCGCGTGCAGCCCATCCGAGGTCAGTCCGTCTGGCGCAACCGGCAGCGTCAACCACACGTCCAGCCCATCGGTTGCGCGCTGCTGCACTGTGGCGATCGCAGCTGCCTGGCGTTCTACCGCCGCGTGATTGGCTAGGAGCTCTCCCTCGAGATCCATGTCAATGCTGCCCAATTCGTAGCGTTCGACGACACTGCGGTAGCCGGACACGAGGTCTGAGGCATCAGTGCACTTCAACGCAAGATCCGCGTTCGCCTGGCCACCGAATGACACCATCGCGGAGCCACCAAGGTTCCGCAACCGGGCGAGACGCCGATCCAGGTCCAGGGTCGCTTCCGCCTCGTCCAGTCCGTAGGCGCCGCCCCAGGTCGGGGTGCAGGCGTGATTCGGGGCGCCAACGATGAACGCGAGCACCACATTCTTCGGCCCGTCAGTCCCCGGGCTCTCGAACGGGAAGCTCGGGGTCGCCGTTACATCGACGTACCCATCGCTCCACGGTTGCCGCTCGCTCGCTTCCTGGTGATCGCGCCATGACCCCCACCCGAACACTGCCCCACCGGCGAGCGCGGCAACGATCACGAGCAGAATCGACAGCCGCACCCACGAGAGCTTGCGCCCCGGAAACCACTTGGACATGACCCCCCAAACCAAGATTCCCGGACCCGGCGCGGTCGATCCACGCCCTCCCGGATAGGATAATCGTGTCACAGTCGGGGGTTCCTCTGCAGCATCTGCGCAGAGCGGCTCCGGGGACGACGGGACAGCTGGTGCGTGATGCGCGCACCCTGTCCGCCTGGGATGGGAGAAGCGCGTGACCGAAGACGCACCGCAGCCGAACGTGCGACGGCGCCAGTGGGGTGCCGAGCGTCGCTCAGAGCCGCTCGCAATCGTGCCGAGCCGCCCGAGCCCCGCAGCGATCGTCTGGGCGCGCCTCGCGATCGTCATCACTGTGCTCTCCTGGTTCCTGTACATGCTCACGACCATCATTCGAATGGTGATCGAGGGACCGCAGGAATCATTCGTCTTCCATCTGCAGACCTGGGTGTACGGACTCACCGTGACCGCACTCACCTTCTCAGCGGTGATGTACCTCACAGCGCGCTACGGTGCGCTCGTGCGCTTTCGAGAGCATCGCCGCGTCGAGCGCGCACTCCTCGACGAGCACTTCGCTCGGTCCGATGATCGTGTTACCGTGCTCATCCCGAGCTACGACGAGGAACCGGATGTCGTCCGGTACACGCTCTGGTCGGCTGCACTGCAGGAGTTCCCAGATATCAGCATCGTTTTGCTCATCGACGACCGCGCCACGGGGCTCACAGGCGACGCCTTCGAACGGCTTGAGCGGACTCGTGCGCTCGGCGCGGAGATCAGCGCTGAGCTCGAGCGGCCACGCGCAGCCGCGCAAGCGGCGCTCGACGCATTTCTCGCCGAAGCGCCGGAGCATCCTGGGCCCGCTGATGCGAAGCGCGCTGCCGACGCTTACGCTGAGGCTGCAGTGTGGCTCGACGATTTCGTGGCAGCTGAGGCGATCACGGATCACATGGCAGAGTTTTTTGCCGAGTACGTGCTGCTGGGGCTCTCGAACGATCTGCGGCTCACACGGCTCGCGCTTGATGCGGCACATGAACAAGGCGGATCCCCTGACCGCGAGCGCTTGCATCAGCTACACCAGCGGCTCGTGTGGATCTTCAGCGCGCAGCTTGGCTCGTTCGAGCGCAAACAGTACGCGTCGCTGTCGCAGGAGCCAAACAAGGCGATGAACTTGAACTCGTACATCTCGCTGATGGGCGGTACCTACCGCATCGTCCGCGACACAGGCGAGCAGATCCTTGAGGAACTTGGCCCCGACGAAGATCCAGCGACCGCGGAACTCGTGATCCCCGATTCTCGCTACTTGCTGACACTGGATGCCGACTCGCAGTTGCTCCGCGAGTACTGCTTGCGACTCGTCTATCTGCTTGAGCAGCCTGAGAATCAGCGCGTCGCCGTCACCCAGACCCCGTACTCTTCGTTCCGCGGTGCGAGCACTCGGATCGAGCGCATGGCAGGGGCAACCACCGATCTGCAGCACATCCAGCACCAGGGACTCACCTATTTCAACGCAACGTTCTGGGTGGGAGCGAACGCGGTCATCCGCACCGAAGCGCTCGACGATATCGCGGTGACCCAGACGGTTGGGGGCTTTGAGATCACGACCTATGTGCAGGATCGCACCGTGATCGAAGACACGGAATCAAGCATCGACCTTGGCCTGCACGGCTGGACGCTCGAGAACTATCCCGAGCGCTTGAGCTACAGTGCGACCCCGCCGGACTTTGGCTCGCTGGTCGTGCAGCGTCGCCGCTGGGCGAACGGCGGCCTCCTGATCATGCCGAAGTTCTTCGAGATGATTCGGGCACGGCGCGGTACGGCCGACCGTGTGCGGCTCACCGAAAAAATGCTGCGCAGCAACTATATGTCGTCACTGGCATGGGCGAGCTTCGGGCTCATCTTCCTGCTCTTCTTTCCGTTCGATTCACGACTGCTGAGTCCACTCGTCGTCGCGGCCGCACTCCCCTACTTCCTCTCGATGGGCCTCGACTTGCGCGCGAGTGGGCATCGCTTCACAGACATATTCCGGATCTACGGCTTCAACCTGATCCTGTTGCCGGTCAACCTCGCCGGGGTACTCAAGTCGGTGCAGCAGGGCGCGACCGGGGCAAAAATCCCCTTTGCCCGCACCCCCAAAGTCACCGGGCGCACCGCGGCCCCCGCCATCTACGTCACTCTCCCGTACGTGATCGTAGCGTTCTCGGTCTTCATTGCGGTCCGCGACAGTATGGCCGGCAACTGGGGCAATGCGGCCTTCGCTGCCTTCAACGCGATCATGGCGACCTGGGCGATCCTCTCGTACATCGGGATCCGCGCCTCGATCGCTGATGCTGCGCTGGGGCTTGTGGGCTGGCTGTATGTCCCGATCAAACCGAAGCGAGTGGCCGCCAAGTCACCTGTTGATCCGACCGCTACCGTGAACTGGCAGGCGATCCTGTACCACGGAGATCGCCGTTTGAGCCGTGACCTCGCGCGTACCAGCGACCGTCGCAGGCGTCTCAGCGGAGTACGTGCTGAGGCGCGCGATGACACCGCCCCAGTACCCCTCCCTGTACCGGCCCCGAGTGGTCGCGCCCGTCGCCGTGCTGCGCGCCACGCATCCGGTCAAAAATAGGCGTCGCGCGGCCGAACCGCGGTGCATTCCCTGGCGCTGGGTTCTGGAGCTGAGTACCCCCTCAGTTTCGCGTTGCACCGTTCCATTTTCGCTGCGGCTCGGGCAGGGTAGGACGTAGGCCCCTTCCGGGATCCTCGGAAGGGGGTTCAGGTGCGGTGGGCAACGCCAGCCGTCTTCCCACCGCAAAAACGGAAAGGGGGACCTTCAGTGCACACTGATATCCCGCAACGCCCGGAAGTCGAACACCTCGCAGCGGTGTCTAGCCCGCACCTCGTCACGATCGTATTGCGCACCACACCGGTGACGACGGAGGCTGAAGCCGCCCGCATCACATTTGGCACACTCACCACGCAGGCGATTGCCCGTCTCACAGAACTGGGCGGATCGCCCACCGAGATTGAGCGCACTGCAGCTGGCCTCCGTGCCCTCCACGATGATGCCCATCTCTGGCGCTACCTCTCACACAGCCTCGTCGTATTCGCGAGCCCGGAACGCACCATCAACTACCGGCTCCCCAACGAACTTGAATCGGAGTGGTTTGCCGGTTCGCACTTCCGGATCGTGCCGATCCTCCGAACGCTCACCTACCCGCACGAGGCACGCGTGCTCGCCCTCAGCCAGAACGCGGTCCGCCTGATCGCGATCGGGCCGGATCACCCGGGCGTAGAAGTACCCGTGCCCGAACTCCCCAGTGATCTCCTCGACACTTTCAATGTCGAGGATCCCGGGATCGAGTCACACCAGCGCCGACTCCACAGCCCTGAGGGCCAGACCCCGCGCTTGCTCGCGTACACACGAGCGGTGGACCGAGCGATCGCACCCGTGCTTCGAGCGACCCGGGTGCCGCTGATCCTCGCTGCGACGCAGCCACTTGCGGGCATGTTCCGATCAATTACCTCCGCGACCGAGTTCCTCGATGCAACGATCGACGGGAACCCAGACGAGCGAACAGCGGCCGAGCTGGATGAGGCTGCTCGCACGATCCTCGATGCGCACTACGCGGCGGAACTCGCGGCGGACGCTGAGCGTTTCGAGACGCGGAGGGCGAACGGCAAGGCCGTCACGGATCTCACGGACGTCGCGAGAGCCGCGGTTGCTGGCGCCGTCGCCACGCTCTACGTCGATATCGATGCGCACCCGGTTGGTGCACTGGATACTCTGACGGGAACGGTGTCGGCCGAGTCAGATCCCGGCCGCAGCCTCGTCGATCAGATCGCCGCCCAGGTGCTCGCTCACGGAGGCCGCGTGCTCCCACTCCGTCGTGGGGAAGTACCGGGCGGCGGTGAGCTCGGCGCTGAAGTCCGCTTCAGCGTCTAGCGTCGCCTGAGCGCGCAAGGTCCCCTCTGCCACGCGGGCGCAACAGGGGCCACAACGCAGCAGGGGCCGCTCCGAAGAGCGGCCCCTGCCTATCGCGAGATGCGAAGAAATTACGCGAGCTTGACGCCAGCGCCTGCCTCTTCGAGCTTAGCCTTCGCTTCTTCAGCGGCTTCCTTCTTCGCGCCCTCGAGCACGTTCTTGGGAGCCTCCTCGACGAGAGCCTTCGCCTCGCCAAGGCCCAGGCCGGTGAGCTCGCGCACAACCTTGATGACCTGGATCTTCTTGTCGCCAGCCGACTCGAGGACGACGTCGAACTCGTCCTTCTCCTCGACGGCCTCAGCAGCAGCAGCCGGAGCAGCAGCAACGGCAACCGGAGCAGCAGCGGAAACGTCGAACGTCTCCTCGAATGCCTTCACGAACTCGGAGAGCTCGATGAGGGTGAGGCCCTTGAACTGCTCCAGCAGCTCTTCAGTCGAAAGCTTAGCCATGGTGTATCTCCTTGATGTTTGCCTGAGCACGAGTGTGCTTCAGACGGGGTTGTAATACGTGAAACGGCGTGAGCCGCTTATTACGCGTCCTGCTTCTCCTGCAGTGCGCCGAAGCCGCGTGCGGCCTTGGCGGGCAGGGCGGCGAACAGCTGCGCTGCGCCGACGATCGAAGCCTGCATTGCACCGGCGGCCTTGGCCAGCAGTACCTCGCGGCTCTCGAGATCGGCGAGCTTGCCTACCTCAGCGGCGGTGAGGGGCTTGCCATCGAAGTAGCCCGCCTTCACCACCAAAAGAGGGTGTGCCTTGGCGAAGTCACGCAGAGCCTTTGCGACCGCGACGGTGTCACCGTGCACGAAGGCGAGCGCCGAAGGACCGGCGAGCTCGTCATCGAATGCGGTGATCCCGGCGCCGTTGGCCGCAATCTTGGTCAGCGTGTTCTTCGCCACAGCGTACGTCGCGTTCTCGCGGAGGCTGTTGCGGAGTTCCCGCAGTTCAGCAACCGTAAGACCGCGGTACTCAGTCAGCAGAACGGCGCTCGACTCTTCAAACTTCTGCTGAAGATCGGCGACCGTAGCGTCCTTCGTAGCCATGGCGCTCCCTAGCTTGTTGTACCCGCGCGGCGGATGCCGCTCGAGGGCCGTGCCACTCAGAGCGATTTTCCAATGAAAAAAGCTCCGGCGCGCACGCACGGAGCTTCGAGAAGATGGGGACGAATCCGCCATTCAAGGAGTTCTGCACCTGCGCTGGTCTCTGCTCTCGCAGACGTTCCGGGATTCTCGCGAACCCTACCGGCGGTCTTTGGCCAACAGCTACTGTAGCACAGCTTCGCTTCGGCTCGAAATGCGTCGCAGATGCCAGGCACGCAGCAGCTCCACAAGCACCACTCCCCCGGCCACAATGCTGAGTACGAACAGTCCGAGATCGTGTGACAGCCACGTCACCTGGAAGAAATCGCGCAGGAAAGGAACGATCCAGACCAGTGCGAGTCCGGCATACATGGCGAGCACGATCAGGATCCGGAACGGATGGATCGGCCGGGCGAGCACGGCCAACACCCACAGCGCGATACCGGCGAGCGTGAGAGTCGATGCAGACTGCAGCTCGATTTCGCTGACATCCCCCAGCTGGGATGCTGCGATGTGAACCGCGATCAGCGCGAGCGTCACGATGAGGCCGGCAGGGATCGCAAACGCGAGCGAGCGCTTCAAGAATCCGGAGCGGTAGCGCGCAGTGTTTGGCATCAACGCAAGGAAGAACGCCGGGATGCCGATCGTGAGGCCATCGGTGATTGACAGCTGGCGCGGAAGGAACGGGAAGCTCCAGGCAAGCAGCCCGAATACGACAGCGATGGCGAACGCGTAGGTGGTCTTCGTGAGGAACAGCATCGACACGCGCTCGATATTTGCGATCACTCGGCGCCCTTCCGCCACAACGCCTGGCATCCGATCGAAGCGTCCGTCAAGCAGCACGAGGCGTGCGACCGCCTTTGTGGCCTGCGCCGCAGTGTCCATCGCGATCCCCAGATCGGCCTCCTTGATGGCGAGCGCGTCATTGACCCCGTCACCCGTCATCGCGACCACATGACCACGACGTTGGAGTGCGTGCACCATCGCGAGCTTCTGGCGCGGAGTTACCCGTCCGAACACGCGCTCGTGTTCCAGGATTTCGCCGAGCTCGTCGAGATCCTCCGGCAGCGTTCGGGCGTCGCGCCCCTCTGGGCAGTCAAGCCCCACCGCACGAGCGACGGCAGCGACAGTGCGCGGATCATCACCGGATATGACCCGGACGCCAACGCCCTGTTCGGCGAAATAGCGCAGGGTTTGAGCTGCGTCATCACGGACCTGCTCGCGGAACGTGAGGAGCGCGACCGGGAGAAGCGCAGCGGGCAGTTCAGCGCGTTCACTGGCAGCGGGACGCTCGGTGCTGTGCGCGAGGATCAAGGTACGGGCGCCCGATTCCGCGAGGTGCCCGGCCTCGGCGAGTGCATCAGTAATCCGCTGGTCGGAATCCCCGCTGTCGTGAAAGACGAACTCCGGCGCGCCAAGCACCCACGTACCGGGCGCCGGCACGGTGTCATCGGGGCACTCCGCCACGATCAGCCCGCTCCACTTGCGCGCGGAATCGAATGGAATGATCTCCGGGTCGACCGGTGCTTGCGCCTCACCAAAGGGTTCCGCAAGACAGCGGGCAGTACCGTTCGCGTCTGGAGCACTGCCCATGTGGCCGAGCACTCCCTCCCAGCCGTCGACGTTTCGGAGCCCGATCACGCGGTCGAACATCATCTCGCCCGTCGTGAGCGTCCCCGTCTTATCGAGGCAGAGGGCATCGACGCGCGCGAGTCCTTCAACTGCGGGCAATTCCTGGATCAGCACCTGACGCTGAGCGAGAGCGACTCCGCTGACGGCAAACGCGATACTCGTAACGAGTACGAGGCCGAGCGGCACCATCGCGATGACCGCTGCGACTGCGCCCACAACCGCCTCGCGCCAAGCTCCGCTCGCGATCGCAACTCCCCAGCCGCCCTGCGCTTGCATTTGGCCGTTTGCCACGATCAAGATCATGGGAGCAAGCGCCCAGGTGACCCATTTCAGCAGCCGATCAATGCTGCTGCGGAGCTCAGACCGCACCAACGAGAATTTCCTGGCCTCGGCGGTGAGCTGTGCCGCGTAGGAATCGGCGCCAACACGGATGACCTCAGCGGTACCAGTGCCACCAACGACGCTTGAGCCAGACAAGACCTCGTCATCAGCCCGCTTACGAATCGCGTCAGACTCGCCGGTAAGCAACGATTCATCGACTTCCAGGCCACTCGGTCCCGCGTGATCTGTGTCGACGACACGCGCGTCGGCGGTGACCTGGTCTCCTGTGCGCAGCACCAGGAAATCACCCAGCACAACACGCTCGAGCGGGATCTCGACACTGACTCCGTCGCGCAGCACTCTGGCCGTTGGCGCGTTCAGCACCGCGAGTCGATCAAGTGTCCGTTTCGCAGTGAACTCCTGCACCACACCGATCACTGTGTTGAACAGGGCAGGGAGTCCGAACAGTGCATCCTGCCAGCGCCCCAGGGCTAACAGCACCCCGAATCCGGCAAACACGATCCCGTTGAACAGTGTGAAGACGTTGGCCGCAAGGATCTCCCACAGCGAGCGACTGGAGCCGTTCGGAGTCGCGTTGCCCTGACCAGCGGCGAATCGGCGCTCGGCCTCGGTGGTGGTCAAACCCCGGTTCCCCGTCAACATCATGCGCCCAGCCTAGGAGACACCCGGGTTGCGATGCGGGGTTTTGTGGGACATTCGGGGGTTCCTGCAGCAGATTTCTGGGTAACCAGAAGCGCGCACCCGTGCAATACGGGTGCGCGCAGTGGTGCAGAACGGCGGATCGGCTATGCGCTTGCGGGCGCCGCGGCCTTCAGCATGTAGCCAGCACCGCGCACAGTGTGCAGCATCGGCGGACGGCCAGCATCGACCTTTTTGCGCAGGTAGGAGATGTACAGCTCCACCACAGTCGACTTGCCTGAGAAGTCGTAGGCCCAGACGCGATCGAGGATCTGCGCTTTCGAGAGCACACGGTTCGGATTGCGCATCAGATAGCGCAGCAATTCGAACTCAGTGTTGGTGACGGTGATCGGCTCACCGGCGCGCTCCACCTCGTAGCTATCCTCGTTCAGCGTGAGATCGCCCACGCGCAGGATCGGGTCCGGGTGCTGCGACAGTGTGAGTTGCGAGCGACGCACGAGGCCGCGCAGGCGCGCGATCAGCTCTTCCAGGCTAAAGGGCTTCACCACGTAGTCGTCGCCACCTGCGGTGAGCCCGTTGACACGATCCTCGACGGAGTCGAGCGCAGTCAGGAACAACACGGGGAACATTTCCCCGGCCGCGCGAATCCGGGAGAGGACCTGCATCCCGTCGAAGTCGGGGAGCATGATGTCGAGCACTGCGACGTCGGGGCCAAAGGTGCGCATCTTCTCGATGGCATCCTGACCGTTTGCCGCGGTCTCTACTTCCCAGCCCTCGTACCGAAGCGCCATGGCGACGAGCTGCGTGATCGACTCTTCGTCGTCAACGACGAGTGCCCGAATCTTGCCGCCGTCTGCCCGCGTGAGGTTCTGTGAATCCATGCTTTCTCTATTTCTACTCTCCGCTGGAGGGGTTGCGAACGCGGACGTCCGAGGTGGCCCCCCAACCCAGTACTGTGTTTTCGCGCACCGCCCACCGTGAAACTCTGCGAAAACCCTGTTGTGAGCATACTGCGGTTGTCTGACCACAGTCCCAGGAATCGCTGTGTTTTTGCCGCGTACTGCGGTCTGTTCGACATTGCAGTCCATGGGAGACTAGACAGGTGACCGACTTGACGCCCGAGTACCTTGCCCGCATGGTCACCGATGGGACCGACCGAATGGCGTGGTTGCATGCCAGGGCCCGCGGGATCACGGCGACGGACGTTGCAAAGCTCTCGACCCCGCGGTCCATCGAAAGCGCGGCCCACGAGAAGTTACACGGCAGCCGTTTCACGGGAAACGTGTACACGGAGCACGGAAAAACGCGCGAACCGGAGATCGCCTCATGGGTGCTCCGCGAGTACGGAATCGCTCCCAGCCAGGCGCTCTACCACGCCGCAGCGGACATGCGTCACCTCGCTACACCGGACGGACTCGTAATGCGTGAGACCGGCACCATTGAACTTGCAGAGATCAAGACCACCAACAAAGAGTGGCGCACGATCCCCAAAAACTACATGCGACAGGTGTGGTGGCAACAGTACGTGCTCGGCGCCGAGCGCACACTGATGGTGTGGGAACGACACGAGAATTTCGTTCCGGTCGGCGATCCCGAGTGTCGGTGGATCGACCGCGACGAGAATGAAATCGCGCGCCTCGTCTCTCTCGCAAGCACCCTCATCAACACCCTCATCGCCCGCACCAGCTAGGCCGCGGCCGCAGCCAGGGCTCAGCTGTGCGTCGCGCCCGGCATCCCGGGAGCGGTCGGCATTCCAGGCGTCCCCGGCCCAGGAAGCCGTTCCGCGCTCGCACGCTGCAGCCGACTCTCATACGCGAAGCTGCGTTCCATGAGTTCTTGCATCGCTTCCGTGGTCTCCGCAGCACCGGGTACATTCTCAAGCAGCAAGCGCTCGGCCCCGTGCAGAAGTTCGATACTTCCGGTACCCCAGAGTCGCTGGCCGAGACTCTTGCGCTGTCTCACTTCCCGCACCCGAGCGAGTGGAAGCTCTGAGCGGTGCCGCACGAATAGGCCACGGCGCACAATCACGCGGCGCGTTGTGACGGTCGTGCGTCCAGCGAGCCACCCCAGAATGGGGAGCACGCCGAACGCACACCCGAGCACGATCGCCGCGGCGCCCGCCGTGACGTTCATCCAGAGCTCGGGCAACCGTCCGACCCAGTACCCTGCCACGACAGCAACTCCAACGAGCCACAACACCGGCAGCACGATCCGGCGCCCGTGGCTGCGAAACCGCAGCACAACGACCTCGGGTTGCGAGTAGCTCGCGGGAGGCGGTCCGAGCACGGAGTCGACCTCTGCCGTCAGTGAGCGCGCGGAACGAGAGACCATGCCCCTATTCTGCCTGGTTCACCTGCGCCTGAGCCGCGGAGACCGCGGGCTCGGGCGAGGCGGCGGACCCCGCAGCACTCGTCTGGGCTGCGTGCGCAGGAACCTCGGCCTCACCAGGGACGACGATCTCTTGCACAACGTTCGCCGCTGGCTGTGCGCCGCGCGTCGCCCCTGACTCCCCAGCCGCACGGCCTGCAGCCGCGCCAGCCGCGTTTCCGGTCACCGCACCGTTGAGCATGCCCACCAGATCAATCCCGACTGTCTCGCGCGCCATTTCAAGCAGTCCCTTGATGTTGCCCATCGCGTCGCCGGCCACCTTCGAGGTACCGTCGGCGGAAACCACCGTCATGTTGTCGATCGCGCCGATCGCCTCGGCGTACTTGCCTGCGATCTCCGGAAGCAAGTGGATGAGTTCCTGAGCGAGCACGGCCTGTGACTGTGTCTCGAGCGCACGAGCGCGAGCATCGATCGCGGCAGCCTCTGCGGTGCCCTTTGCCTCGAGTGCTGCGGCCTCGGCACGCCCCTCGGCTTCGAGAGCTTCAGAGGCCGCGATACGTGCGGCACGGCTTGCGAGCCCCTCACGCTCAACGGCCTGCGCGCGTCCGTCTGCCGCGGACACTGCGGCGGCAGCGTCAGCCTTGGCGAGCGCTTCAACGCGATACGCCTCGGCCTGCGCGACAGCGCGCACGTCGGCGTTGAGCTTCTCTGTGCGGAGCGCAACTTCACGCTGCGCAGTGATCTGCTGCTGTTCAACAATCGCCTGCTGCTGGATCGCCTGCTCGAGCGGCTCAGCCGCGCCCGCCTGTGCGTTCGCCTTGTCGGTCTCAACCTGAATCTCAGCCTGCCGAAGCTTCAGCTCACGGTTGCGGTCGAGGAGCACCCGCTCGGCAGCGATCTTGGCTTCCTGTGACGCCTGATAGGCGTTCGTCTCTGCAATGTCGGCTTCCTGGCGCACTTTTGCGGACTCCGGGCGGCCGATGTTCGTGATGTAGTCGGCGCCGTCGCGGATCTCCTGGATCTGCAGTGTATCGACCACAAGGCCCTGCTTTGTGAGGGCCTCCTCTGCTGCTTCGAGCACGCTCTGCGCGACCACGGCACGGTCACGAATGATCTGCAGCACGGTAAGTCCGCCGATGATGGAGCGCAGTGAACCCGAGAGCACCTCCTGTGTTGATTCATCGATCTCGTCCGAGTTCGAAAGGAAGCGCTGTGCGGCGGCGCGAATCATTTCCTGTGATCCACCGACTTTCACGACCGCAACGGCCTGAGCCTGGATCGTGATGCCGTCGGTCGTCTGCGCCTCGGTCGTGATCGAGAGTCGACGCGAGCGCAGCGAAATCGTGAATGACTTCTGCACGAAGGGTACGACGAAGACGCCGCCACCGGTGACGACCTTCTGCCCCGACAGATCACGCGAGCGCTGCCCTGAGGCATCAACCACTTCCTTGCCCTTGCCACCAGTGACGATGATGGCCTCATCGGGTTTTGCGATGCGGTAGCGCTTGATGATGACCAGGGCGATCAGCACCAGAGCGATCACCGCACCAAAGATGCCGATGATGGCTGGGCTTGCGAACAACATGATTCTCCGTTCGATCAGGCGTGTGGGGAGGGCGGAGCGGAAGGGTCAATCGGTGCAACAGGTGGGACAGGATTTGTCGGCTCGACCGGCTCAACGCGCACCGAGGTCGAGGTAATCGTCTGCACAATACGCACCGCTTCGCCGCGCGCAATCGGCGCAGCTGCGGTGGCTGCCAGCGAGACGCGCTCGCCGTGGCGGGTGATGGCCACCTCGCCGAGACCACCCTCGGGGATCGCGAGCACGACGGAGCCGAGCGACCCGACAAAGTCATCGTTGCTGAGCGCGGTCGTTGATTCGGCACCGCGGATCAGCCGTGTGAGCCACCACGCAGCCGCCCCACCCACCAAGCCGGCGAGGGCGCCGACCACGGCCGCTGCCGGAGTCGCCATCCCGGCGCCGACACTCGCAAATGCGGTAAAGCCGAAGATCGCGGTAAATGCCGCGATCGTGGTGAGGCTCAGCGGTCCGTCTCCGAAGTCAAACGCGTCAAAAATGCCGTCGAGGATCAGCGAGAGCAGCAGCAGCACCGCTCCAATGATGCCGATCAGGAGGAACACTCCGCCCGCGAGTACCGAGCCGTCAATCAATCGATCGAGCCAGTTCATGATGCCGTCCACGGGCGCCTCCTTTCACAACTTCGTACTTGGAGCGTAGCAAGGTCACGCTCTCCGGGGAGTGCCACTTCGCCCTCACGCGGCAAAGCCAGCGTTCTGGTCCATGATTTCAGTGCTGTTCGGCACGCAATTACGGCAGTCGTGGAACCGCGGCGAGGAGGTCCCGCCCGTAGTCAGATCGCGGCGCGGTGAAGAACTCGCGCCCTGCGGTCTCGACGATCGCCCCTGCGCGCATCACGATCACGCGCTCACACAGGGCGTGCACCACGGCCAGATCGTGTGAGACAAGCAGCACGGTGAGTCCGAGCTCGCGTTGGAGTTCGCGCAGCAGCTCGATAATGCTGGCCTGCACTGACACGTCAAGCGCGCTCGTTGGTTCATCCGCGACCAGCACTCGCGGCTCAACGGCGAGCGCGCGTGCGAGGGCGACGCGCTGCCGCTGGCCGCCAGAGAGCTCATGCGGGTACGCTGCGGCGAGCGCGGGATCGAGGCGCACACGCGTCAACAGCTCGCCCACCCTCGGAGCCACCGCGGCCCGCGGCACGATCCGGTGCACTCGCAGCAGCTCCCCCAGTGCCTCACCCACTGTGCGGCGGGGGTTGAGCGAGGAGTATGGATCCTGCGGCATCAATTGGATTTCGCGCCGTTGCGCAGTGGATCGCGTTGCGCCCAGGCGGGTGCCGCCGAAGCTGAGCTCTCCGCGCGCGATCTTGAGCTGCCCGACGATTGCCCGAGCGAGTGTTGTCTTGCCCGATCCGGACTCGCCAACGATCCCGAGGGACGTGCCTGGCGCCACGGTGAACGATGCACGGTCCACGGCAATTGAGCGCCCATACGCGACAGTGACGTCGTTGACAGCCAGCCCTGCTGCAGCTGCGATCGAGGCGGTGATCGCGGGGGGCGATTCGTAGACAAGCTCTCGCACGAGCCCCGGTTCTGGGAGCCGAGGTACCGCGTCCAGCAGCTGCCGCGTATATGCGGCCTTCGGCTCCCGCACCACACGCTGCGTCACCCCCACCTCAATGACGGTGCCAGCGCGCAGCACGAGCACTCGTTCACAGAGCTCGGCGACCACGGCGAGGTCGTGGCTCACGAACACGAGTGTGAGCCCGCGACTGCGGCGCAGCTCATCGAGCAACGCGAGCACCCCGCGCTGCACTGTGACATCGAGCGCCGTCGTCGGCTCGTCGCAGAGCAACACGGCGGGATCGCTGGCGAGCGCCATCGCAATCACCACGCGTTGCCGCTGTCCGCCAGAGAGCTGGTGCGGGTACGATGCCGCCATCCGCTCAATATCGGTGAGCTGCACAGCGATGAGGAGTTCCCGTACCCGCGCCGCAGCATCGAGCTGTGCCCCGCGGTTCCGATCCGCAGCCTGGATCGCCTCGCGCAGCTGCGTTCCCACCCGCGTGAGCGGGTCGAGCGCAGTGAGCGGATCTTGGAACACCATGCCCACCCTGCCGCCCACTGCGATGTCGCCAGCTGTGACCCGGACGCCGGAGGGCAGCATACCGAGCAGCGCCCGCAGCGTCAGACTCTTTCCGGATCCTGACTCACCGACGATGCCGACTGCTTCGCCAGGAGCAGCTTCCAGAGAGATTCCAGCGACCAGAGGTTCCGCAGCCGAGTCGCCACTGGCCTCAATCTGGAGGTTCCGCACGCTGACAGCGCCAGGAGCCACGGCCTGGCGTGGCGCACCGGGACGCGCGTGGGCAGACGCGCTGCCCCGCCGCGGCACACGGCGAGCTCGTATACGGCGTCCGCCCACTCTGAGTGCGTCCCCGATCCCGTCTCCCAGCAGCGAGAACGCGATGCCGGTGAGTACGACGGCGAGGCCGGGGAACGTCGGCAGCCACCAGTGGGTGGTGACAAACTGCTGCGAATCGGCGATCATGGTGCCCCAGTCAGGGGTGGGCGGCTGGATCCCGAGCCCGAGGTAGCCGAGTGTGACGATCGCGACCATGATCAGCACGATCTCGGTGGCGAGCAGCACGATCGCCTGGGGCAGCACGTTCGGCAGTACGTGGCGCACGAGCACCCTGGCGTGGGAGAGCGCCCCACCTCTGGCCGCCTGCACCCAGCCAGACTCACGCAGCGCCGCGGTCATCGCGCGCAGCACCCTGGCATAGCCCACCCACCCGACGAGCGCGAAGGCGAGCACGATCCCGCCTTCCCCGGCTCCCACGGCGAAGACGATGGCGATCACGAGCACGTAAAACGGGAACGCGATGACCGTGTCGGTAACGCGAGAGGCAACCCAGTCGGTGGCGCCGCCAAAGTAGCCCGAGACGAGACCAACGGTCACACCGATCACGAACGGGGCAATCGCGGCTGTGACCGCGAGGCCCAGGTCGGTGCGGGCGGCGAACAGCATGCGGGAGAGCACGTCGCGGCCGAGCTGATCGGTGCCGAACCAGTGCTCGGGCGAGGGCGGGAGCAGCCCTCCGGTGAGCTCCTGCGCTGCCGGATCTGCGGGAGCAAGCACCGGAGCCAGCACCGCGATGGCAATCAGGGCGAGGGTGAGGATCGCGCCAGCAATGAACGCAGGTGAGGCCGCGGCGCGGCGCCAGGCGGTCATCGCACTGCTCCGTCTGGCGAGTGCCCGCCCCCGGTGACCCCGCCTGCCGCCAGCGCGTCTGAACCGCGCAGTGCCTCAGCGGCGCGCAAGCGGGGATCGAGCACTGCGGAGAGCACCCCGGCGAGCGTCGTGACGAGCACCACGAGCACGGCGCAGTACAGCGCGACCCCTGCACGACGGGGAAGTCACGGGTGCCGATCGACTGGAATAGCAGCGTACCGACCCCGTTGATCCCGAACACTTTCTCGACCACGAGCGTGCCGCCGATGAGGTACGCCGTGTTCACGCTCAGCAGGGTGAGCGTCGGCAGCGCTGCACCGCGGAGCACGTGCCGGAACAGGATCCGCCGCTCGGGGATCCGCGCGGCTCGCAGCGTCGTCACGAAGTCGGCGGCGAGCACCTCGATCAGCTGCGCGCGCAGGGAACGGATCAGCGGCGGCGCCATGCCGAGCGCGACCGCGAGCGCCGGCAGGAACAGGCTCAGGAGCGGCTCCCCGGCCCTGTGCCGACTCCGCCGACCGGGAACCACCGCAGCTGCACCCCGAACACGATGATCAGCAGCAGTCCGATCCAGAACAGCGGCATGCCCATGCCCACTGCTGGCAGGATCCGCACGAGGTGGTCCACCCAGCCGTCCTGGCGCAGCGCTGCCGTCACGGCGAGCGGCACCGCGATGATCACGGCCAGCACCACCGCGAACACGACGATTCCAAGACTGACCGGGGCCTTCGCCAAGATCAGCTCGCGGGTGGAGACCCCGGTGACGAGCGAGTCTCCCGTGTCGAAGCGTGTGATGAGTCCCCACAGGAAATCGGTGAACTGCTGCCACAGCGGGAGATCCAGCCCGAGCTGGGCGCGCAGCGCGGCGAGTGCCTGCGGGGTCGCGCGCTCGCCAAGGATCATGGCCGCCGGATCTCCAGGCACCAGCCGCAGCAGAAAGAACACCGCAACGACGACACCGAGCATCACCGGCGCCACACGGCCGAGGACGCGCGCGGTCGCCAGCACCGCTGCGCGCCCCCGTCCGCTTTTCCTCACCGCTTTACCCTATGCGGTGCCACCATTTCCGAGCCAGGTGTCCTGGAACAGCACGCTGCCGTTGGGGAGCACCGTAAAACCGTGCACGTCACTCGTGGTCGCCTTCAGATTCGACGGGAAGAACAGCGGAACATATGGCACCTGATCCGCGAGGATCTGCTGAATCTCCGCGTAGATCTTCGTGCGTTCCTCCCCCTCTGGCGTCGTGCGCCCCTCGTGCATCAACTCAGTGACACGGTCGTCTTCATAGTGCGTCCAGTACGACTTACTGAAACCGGCAGGATCGGCCTGGAAGGTGATGAATCCGTTCGGATCCGGCGCGTCTGACTGGCCGCTGTTGAGCATGAAGTCGAAATCGTAGGCAAAGAAGCGCTCGCGGAACACCGCGATATCAAGCTGCTCGATCGTGACATCGATGCCGATCTTGCCGAGTGACTCCTGCACGATCTGGGCGATCTGCGCGCGCTGTGCGTTGCCGCTCGCGATCAGCAGAGTCGTCTCGAAGCCGTCAGGGAACGCGGACTTCGCGAGCTCCGCCTTCGCGGCGTCGAGGTCGAACTCGAGCGGCGTAACCGTGTCGTTGGCGGAGTCTGTGATCGTCGGGGGCAACAGCGCGTTCGCAACCTCGGCGGTGTCAAACGTTGTGGCGGCGGTGATGCCCTCGCGATCAATCGCGTGCGCGATCGCGCGGCGCACGTGCTCATCGCCGAACTGCTCGCGCTGTGTGTTGAAGAACACCTGCTCCGTCGACCACCCGGGTGTCTGCGACAGCTCCGTGCTTGCAGCCGCGCTCACTTCGGCAGCGTTCGCCGCGGGGACGGTGTCGATTGCGTCGATCTGGCCAGCCGCGAGCTGCTGCCGCAGCTGGGCATCGTCCGCGATCACGCGGTAGACGAGACCGTCGAGGTAGGGCTTCCCCTCCTGCCAGTAGTGCTCGTTCTTCACGAACGTCATGTCGCCGTTCGGATCCCACTCGGTCACCACGAACGGGCCGGTGCCGATCGGCTGCTGGAAGAACTCCTGCTCGTTCAGCCCGCCGAAGTCGGCGGGGAAGATCCCATTCGAGAAGCTCGCGAGCTCGGAGATGAACGGAGTGTAGGCCTCAGTGAGCGTGATCGTGACCTCGCGCTCACCGGTCTCGGCGATGTCTGAGATCGGCGCGGTCAGCGGCAGCGGCCCCTCAACTTCCTGGTGCCGCTTCAGCGAGAACACCACATCGGCAGGGGTGACGTCCGTGCCGTCGGAGAACTGCAGGCCCTCGCGCAGCGTGAACACGTAGCTCGTGCCGGCGTCGTCCACCGTGTACTCCGCGAGCCACGGGATAATCTTGCCGTCAGCGTCGAAGCTCACGAGCGGCTCGAAGATCTTGTCGATCGCGAAGGCGTTGTTCGCCGTGATCTGCTGGTTCAAGTCGAGATCGTTCGCCGCGGCTGCGCGGCCGAAGGTGAGCGTGCCGCCGGAGACCGGGTCGCTCGTCTCGCCACCTGCATCGGGGGCTGTTCCGCCTGCGCAGGCGGAGAGCAGCAGCGCTGCCGCGAGCGCTGAGGCAGCGAGGGCGAGGCGCCGGCGCCTCGCGGGGGATGGAGTATTCACTTGTGGTCCTTTCGGGCGGGAGTCTGGGGCTGAGAAGTCTGCGGGTACGGAGCGTGGACGGCCGGATCGGGCGCTGCGCGTGCGAGCTCTGTCGGATCGAGGACGGTGCCTCCGAGCACCACACGCACCACGGCGGTCGGGTCCGAAAGTGCACCGGGTTCCCGTGGGTCGCGACGCAGCAGTACGGCATCTGCCACTGCTCCGGGATCGAGCGTGCCGACGACCGTGCGGGCTTCCGCGCCGGCATCACCAGCGACCCGCGCAAGCAGTGCCGCACCCGTGCGGGTCGCGGCATGCAACGCCTCAGCTGGGCTCAGGCCGGCAGCAACGAGCGCGTCGAACTCGAGCCGGGCGGTGCCGTGCTGCTCGGGGGTGCCCGAGTCAGTGCCCAGTGCAATCGGCAGCCCGGCGTCGCGCGCCAGTCGCACCGCACGTGGATGCGCGCCGACCGCTTCGTCAACGCGGGCACGGAACGCTGCCGGGAGCGTGCCCGCCACAATCATGCGTTGCACCAGGTGATAGATCCGCAGTGTCGGGACGAGCGTCATCCCCGCCGCTGCCGCTGCCGTTGCCTGCGCGGGAGTCAGGAAGATGCCGTGCTCAATACTCGTGGCGCCGGCGGCAATCGCATCATCAATGGCCGTGCCGCCCCAGGCGTGGACCATGACTCCGGCCCCGACGCGGTCTGCACGCCGCACGGCGTCGCGCACCTCGTCTGGCGTGAACACCGGCTCGAGCCCTGCCCCCGCCGGTGCCGCAACACCGGCCGGCCGTCCCCACCAGCTTGACCCAGCGCGCACCCTCGGCGAGCACCGCGTCAACGGCCCGATCGAGGCCGCCCGCCACCGTAGCCGCAGCGCGATCCAGCATCCGCACCGAAAGCTGTATCCGTGGCCGTGCGCCCGCTGGGATCTGGGCGAGCTCGGGAGCTGAGAGCCCGCCGGCATCGCGCACACTGGTGATCCCGGCCGCGAGCGTCTGCGCGAGCCCGTGCGCTGTCGCCCGCCGCGTCGCTATCGCACTGGGGAGGTCGCGGTCCGCGGCGTCAAAGGCGTGCCACGCGGCGTGCACGTGCGCATCGACGAGCCCGGGAATGAGCCACAGCCCCGTGCCATCGAGTTCGCTTGGCCGCTGGCCTGCTGTCTCGACCGGCCCCGCAGTTGCGTGCGTAAAGCACCCGTCCGTCCACGCGATCCGGCTCGGTGGGGTGAAGCCTCCGCTGGCATCGAGCAGCCGCACGCCTGTGATCCCGGCCGGCGTGGTGACGAGGCCGTTCGCGGGCACCCCCGACACACGTTTCTGGTCCATATGAATACGTTATCCAGGACCAAATATATGAACCACTTTGGTGTTCGTTCACTGAACCACGGGCTACCATAGGGAGGTGACCAGCACCACCACCCCTCAGCCCACCCGTTCGACCGCGACCCTCCAGCTCGTCCGCGGGCTCTTCCAGCTCGTTGCGATCGTCGCGATCACCGTCTGGGGATTCCTCGCCTGGCCGCTCCCCTTCCCCGGCATTCTGACCGGCCTCGGACTGATGGCACTCGCGGTGCTGCTGTGGGCGCTGTTCCTATCGCCGCGGCCCGTGCTGCGCGTCGACCGCTTCGCGGCCGCGCTGTTCGAGCTGCTGCTGCTCGCCGCCGCCGTCGGGGCGATCCTGAGCCTCGGGATCTTCTGGGTGTGGCCCGCACTGTTCGGCGTTGCTGGCGCCGTGGTCGGTTACCTATCCTCGCGCCGCGCACGGTAGCCAGCACCGAAGCGTGACAGGTCGCTCACAGCGTTGCGCCGCCGCGGCGCCCGATGGCGCCCGCGCGGAATAGGGACCATGGCCCCGCCGTTGCACTGACCATGACTCTTCCTCGCGCTGTCGCCGGCGCCTCCGCAGACGAGCTGATCCTCGGTCTCGACACGTTCGGCGACGTCACCTTCGCCCCAGACGGTAGCCGCAATTCCGACGCGCAGGTGCTGCGCGACGTCGTAGCGCAGGCCACACTCGCGGATCAGCTGGGCGTCGATGCGATCACGCTCGGGGAGCACCACCGCGACGATTTCGCGATCAGCTCTCCCGAGATCGCACTCGCGGCGATCGCGGGGAAGACCGAACGGATCCTGCTCGGCACTGGCGTCACTGTGCTGTCAAGCGACGACCCGGTGCGGGTATACGAGCGATTCGCGACGCTCGACGCCGTGAGCTCCGGGCGCGCAGAGGTGATCCTGGGTCGGGGCTCCTTTACCGAGTCGTTCCCACTGTTCGGGTACCGGTTGGAAGACTACGACACCCTGTTTTCCGAGAAGCTCGAACTCTTTGCGAGGCTGCGCAGCGAAGGGCCCGTGACGTGGTCCGGCCGCCACCGCACTCCGCTCGTCGAGCAGGAGGTGTACCCGAAGACAGAACAGCCGAATGGGGTCAACGCCTGGATCGGTGTCGGCGGCAGTCCGCAGTCCGTGCTTCGCTCGGTACAGATCGGAATTCCGATGATGCTCGCCATCATCGGCGGCGCCCCAGAACGCTTCCTGCCGTTCGCCAACCTCTACCGGCAGACCCAGGCGGAGCTGGGTCGCGAGCAGATGCCGCTCGGCGTGCACTCGCCCGGGCACATCGCCGAGAACGACGCAGAAGCGCGTGACCAGCTGTGGCCGCATTTTGAGACGAATCGGAATCGGATCGGTGCCGAGCGCGGCTGGCCAGCGACAACACGCGCCGAGTTCGAGCGCGAGGCCGACTCCGGCTCGCTGTACGTCGGCTCGCCAGAGACTGTGGCGCAGCGGATCGCGGCGACCGTGCGCACGCTCGGCGCGGATCGCTTCGACCTGAAGTACTCGAACGGCACGATGCCGCACGCGCAGCAGCTGCGCAGCATTGAGCTCTACGGGACTGTGGTGATCCCGCGCGTGCGCGAGTTGCTGCGCACTGCTGACTAGGGCGTCTGCGGCGGGGTCACGATGAGCGCCTCGTGACGCACATACTCACTGTCGGTCGCTGCGCCATCAATGACGCGGAGCAGCAGTTCGGCGGCCGCGCGGCCGTACTCACGCGGCCGCAAGTCCACTCCGACGACGCGGGCCGGACCGGGCTCGGCAGCCATCGTGCCCAGTCGCACGCTGGCCCCGATCCCCTGTGCTTGCAGTGCGAGCGCGTGCGGCACGACGCTCTGCGCCACCCACAGAAGGGCGTCGTGGCCGGCAGCCTCTGCGGCGACGAGCGCCTCAGCAATTTCAGTGTCGGTGGGCGAGACAGGCACCCGGATCACCAGCGCGGCACGATGATGGATGGCGCACCAGTCACCGTATCCGGCTACGACATCGCCAGCCCAGAGCGGCTCCCGCGGCGTGGCGATCGCGGCAATCGCCGGTCGTGCTGCGCCCTGTGCGGCAAGAGCGTCGAGCACCTCGCCCGCGAGCCCGCGATGATCGGCCGCAATCCACGCCGCAACGCGCTCGTGCCCGTCGCCGCGATATTCGCCGACGGCCACGATCGGCGCGGATCCGAGGCCGGAGGTCGCGGCGGGGAACGTATCGGGCGTGGGATCGACCACAAGCAGGCCATCGATCTGCGGCCGGGAATCACTCGTCGCCTCCGCTGTGCGCAGCAATAGGTCCAATCCCGTCGCCGCGGCAACATCACCAACCCCGAAGGCGAACTCCATGTAAAACGCGAGCTCACGGAGATCAACGGGCAGGTGCAGCCCGATCGCGCCGTGTCGGCCTCCGCGCAGCCGCTGTGCCGCGCGATTCGAGACGTACCCCATTCGCTCGGCCTGCGAGAGCACTCGCTGTTTCGTCTCCTCGGACACCCTTCCTCGACCGTGCAGTGCCGAAGACACCGCCGTCTTCGATATCCCGAGCGCCCGCGCAATGTCAACGATTGTCACGTCGGAAGAGCCCATGAGCTTCAGTCTAGAGCCAGCTTCACTCGCTCCGCGGCGGGGCAGGAATCAGCGAGGCGGATTTGCGAGCCGTCGTTCCTCCCCGTATATTTGCGGGATGCGGGAACGTTCCCGCATCCCGCATCGTGCACCGCGCCCGGTGCGCGCATCACCCGAGCACTGCGCCCCGATCGCGCGCCACCTCTTTCACCCAGACAAAGGAGTCACCTGTGTCAACCACCACCGCCCCCGCTTCAAGCGGGCTCGCCGCCCTGACCGGGAAAGTCATCATGGGCTTTGTCGGCACCTGGGTCATCGCGCTCATGGCCGCGAACCTCGTGCCGGTGCTCATCGCCGCGATGGTGCAGGATCTCGGCGTCGACATTGCGACGGCTGGGGCGCTCGCAACGGGCATGACCGCCGGATCAGCCCTCGCGATGTTTGTCACCACGCGGTTCATTGCCCATGCAGATCGCCCGAAGCTCGGCCGGATCGGGCTCGTCGCCATGATCCTCGGCTACGGGATCGCGGCTGCGCTGCTCACCACCCCGGCCGTCATGGGCGGGCTGATGCTCGGCGGGATCGGCGCGGGCATCATGATCGCGACCGGCACGGCCGCCGCGTCATCGACCCAGAATCCCGACCGCACCGTCACCACGGTGATGGTCATCAACCGCGTCGGCGCGACCGCGCTGTTGGCGCTCGCACCGCTGTTTCACAACGATCTGCGCTCCGTGCTCATCGTGATCACGGCGCTCGGCGTGCTCGGCCTCATCCTCGCAGGCGGCCTGCCGAACCTGCCGGGGTTCCCCGCACAGTCCTCAGCCACCTCCACGGCGTCCGCGCACGGCGCTGTGACCACGAGCGCGCCAACCACCACGGAGCGCGCCATCACCACCACGGCAATCGTGCTCGCAATCTCGATGTGCCTGTGGTCCCTCACGGAAGACATGGTCTACTCGATGACCAGCGTGCTCGCGACCCAGGCCGGCATCTCGCCCGAGACCTCCGGCATGCTGCTCGCTGGCAAAGTCGGCGGCGGACTCATCGGTGCACTGCTCGCCCCGCTCGCGCTGCGCTGGCTCGGCCGAAGCTGGTCGCTCGTCATCATCATCGCGATCAGCACCGTCACCAAGTTCATCATGATCACGAGCGGCTCAGCCGTCGCGTACGGCACCTCCATCATCGTCTGGGGTGTGATGTACGGCGCGATCCTCGTGCTCGTCACCGGCCTCGCAGCGGTGATGGACGTCACCGGCCGCGTCGGCGTCATCGTCTCAGGCTTTTACCTCGCTGGCGTGGCGTTCGGTCCGCTGATCGGCGGTCAGCTCGTTGGCACCCTGAGCCCGCTGCAGTACGCCCTCGTGGTCACGGCCCCAAGCGTGGTGTTTGGTGCAGCGCTCTTCATCATCTCGCGCAGCCGCCGCAAGTTTGAGGACGGCAACACGACCGCGGTCGCCGTAGCGCAGTCCCCCGCTCCCGCCGCCGCGCGCGACTAGTCCCCCACACAGCCTCAGGAGTCACGATGTCCCAGCAGCAGCAGCACCAACAGCCGTTCGCCGAGCGCATTGTCGTCGCGGATCGCGTCCACACCTTCGCTCAGGCCAGCCCGCCGGCAGCGCAGAGCACCGCGCTGTCCGCGCTCCCGACCGCGGTCGCCCTCGCGGGTGATCGCGTGCTCGCCGTCGGCACGGTGGAGAGCCTGGGCGAGGTGGCTGGACCGGACACCCAGATTGAGACACACCCAGGTGCCACAATCGTGCCGGGGCTCGTGGACGGCCACACGCACATCGTGTTTGGACTCGAGCTCACCCGTGGCGAGCAGCTCACGGACCTCTCACTGGCCGCGGCCCAAGATCGCATGGCGCGTGCTGCAGCTGCTGCAGCGCCGGGCGAGTGGGTGTTCGGTTGGGGCGTCGACCCCAATATCTTCACAGACACCGGCTTCACTGGCCGGATCTTTGATGAGGCGACGGGCGACCGGCCCATGTTCCTGCGCATGCGTGATGCCCACTCGGCCGTCATTAACTCCGCGGCAATCTCCCTCGTTGGCCTCACCGGAGCCGAGACGTTCCCAGACGAGTCAGCGGTCGGAGTTGCCGCAGATGGCACACCAACCGGGTACCTGCTGGAGCTCGCCGCGATGGATCTCGTGCTCGCACAGGTCCCGGCCGAACCGATCGAGGTGCGCGCCGAACGGCTCACCGCCGTACTCACGGGGATGGCAGCGTCGGGCCTCACCGGCACGCACGTGATGGACTTTCACCCTGGGAGCCGCGAAGTGCTTGAACTGCTCGAGGAGCGCGGCGAGCTGCCCGTGCGGCTGCGGTTCTCCCCATGGTGCCGCCAGGCGCCAATGAGGCGGTGCTGGCCGAGTTCGCGGCCCTGCAGGGTCTCCACGGTCGCCGCTGGCGTGTCGAGGGCGTGAAGTTCATGATCGACGGCACCGTCGACAACGGCTCGGCCTGGCTCGCGGCGCCCGACTGCTACGGCGAGGGCCTCCGGTCCATCTGGACCGACACCGAGGCCTACCGTCATGCGCTGCGCTACTTCGCTGAGCGCGGGATCGCCACCGCAACCCACGCGATCGGCGACCGCGGAGTCGCGTTCGTACTCGACGCCATCGAGTCGCTCGGAGCGACGGCGCAGCTCGCGGCACACCGGATCGAGCACATCGAGACGATCCCGGACGACACTGTGCCCCGCTTCGCGGCACTGGGGGTGGCGGCGAGCATGCAGCCGATCCACGGCACCAGGCACACGCGAGCCGACCGCAGCGATAACTGGTCGATCCGGCTGGGCGACGAGCGCGCGGGTCACGGCTGGCGGTGCAAAGACCTGCGTGACTCAGGAGCGGTGCTCGCACTCGGAAGCGACTGGCCAGTCACCCCGTTTGATCCGCGCGAGATGATGGCGGAGACGATCCTCCGCTTCCCGCTGGCACAGCCCGAGCTCGCACCAGTACAGCCCGAGCAAGCGCTCTCCGCGCGCGAGGCGCTCGAGGGCTACACCGTGCACGCCGCGCGCGCGATCGGCGCGGCAGACGAGGGCACGATCACGCCTGGTGCGCGGGCAGCGCTCACCGTATTCGCCGGTGATCCGCTCGCGCTCACGCCGCAGGAACTCGCGACTGTGGGGGTCGTTGCGACCTACGTCGACGGGCGGCCTGTCGGCTAAGGCACACCACAGTATGCGAATGGGCGGGGCACCAGTGGTACCCCGCCCATTCGCATCTCCCCGCTACGCCGTCAGCGTGCGCCAGGTGCCCGTCTCCGCCTCGGGCGGCATCCCGTCGAGGATCCGGATCGTGTGCGCCGCCGGATCGGTGATGATGGTCGCGAGCGTCGCCCAGCGCTCACCGAATTCCTTGCTCATGTCGGCCACACAGGTCAGTGGCGGCTGCTCAGGCGTGGACAGCAGCAGTTTGACCAGCTCATCCGTCGCGCTCGGCAGACCGGCGGCGAGCCGCTCGCGCACGAGAGCGAGCCGCGCAGAAGAGTCCGGCTCGTAGATCTCGGTCTTCTGGCTCGCGAGCGGCGTCGCGTGCTGGAAATGGTTCGTGCGCTGCACAGAGCCGTCGACCTCGGGAATCGGGAAGATACCGTCCGGGCTCATCTCGACTGAGACAGCACCGGTGGCATCCACCATCGTGAACGCGGACGAGGAAGTGATGGGCGCGCTGCGGATCAGCTCGAGCGCCTCCGCAATCGTGGCGCACTCTGCGAGGACGACGCGCGACAGCACGTGCATCGGAACACCCTCTGGCCGATCGTGCGCGTGCCCGAGGATGTTGAAGTGCAGGCCAAGCCCAGCCTCGTTCATGCCGATCTTGCTCACGATGCCCTGCTCGGTGAGCCCCACGAACCGATAGCCGGGCCCAGTGACCTCGTGCGTGTGCCAGAACGAGTCAAACTCGATGTGCCAGTCCCAGGTCTGCACGCCAAAGCGGGCGCCGTCGATCACGGCGGTGACTGTCGAGCACTCGTGCGACGCCTTGTTGCCGAGCGCGATGATCTCGGTGCGTGCGTTCAGCGCGACCACCTGGGCGACGCTGATTCCCGCGCCCTCCGCGATCCCAGCGAGCTCCTCGACCACGGCAGGGCGCCAAGACGCGAGCGTTGCCAACACGGCTTCGACGCCGGCCTGCTGGCGCTCCGCGGACACCTCGAGTGCGCGGAACAGGCCCTCGTAGTTTGCGGCGGCATCCGGGAGGGTCTCCCGCAGCGCCGCACCCCGCGCCAGGCCGAGTTCACGCGCGGTGTCCCCCGCGATCTCGATGTGCAGTCGGTTCGTCTTCTCGGTCATGTCCTGTGCTTTCTCGGGTTCTTGATGGGAGCGGTGCGGCCAACAGCCGGATGCTCTGAGGAGGGGCGTATGGGGTCGACAAAGCTGCGCCGACGGAATCATCGGTCCCGCGGGCAGCGGTGGGAGTGAGCGCTAGGTGCCGAGCAGCGCGTCGCGCAGACCACGGCGCGGTTTCCATCCCGGCCGCGGGGCGGAGGCAATCAGCAGCTGTGTATACGGTTCTTGCGGGGCATCGAGCACCTGGTCAACGGTGCCGCGCTCGATGATCCGACCCTGCCGCATCACCACGACGTCGTCGGCGATATCCCGCACCACTGACAGATCGTGTGTGATGAACAGGTACGACAGTCCGTGCTCCTCGCGCAGCCGTTTGAGCAGGTCAAGCACCTGCGCTTGCACGGAGACGTCGAGGGCCGAAACCGCCTCGTCGAGCACGATGATCTGCGGCTCTGCGGCAAGCGCCCGCGCGATCGCCACGCGTTGCTTTTGCCCCCCGGAGAGCGCCTCCGGCTTCGCATCGGCCTGGCGCTCGGTGAGCCCTACCTCGGTGAAGAGTTCCAGCACGCGGGCTCTGCGGCCTGCGCGGTCGAGATCGGGCCGGTGCGCGCGCAGCATTTCGTCGATGGTCGCACTGACCGGCAGTGAGCGGTTGAGCGACCCCTGCGGATCCTGAAACACCATCTGCACGAGCTTTGCACGCTCACGCAGCGCACTCCGTGCCGTGGTCGGCTTCACTTCGGTGCCACCAATCCGCACCGATCCAGAATCTGCTGACTCCAGCCCAACAATCACGCGAGCCAGCGTCGATTTCCCTGATCCGGACTCGCCAACGACTGCGAGGCAGGTGCCGCGGCGCAGCTCACACGAGACGTCGTCGAGCGCGGTGACACTCGCCTTTCGGCTCAGATGAAAGGTGCGGGTGAGCCCGATGGCCTCGATGATGCTCTGCTCGCTCATGCGTCTGCCTCCTTCGTGTCGACGTCCGCGAGGAACGCTGCGGGGTGTCCGTCGGGGTAGAGCATGGGTCGCGCAGCCATGAGGTTGCGGGTGTACTCGGTCTGCGGCCGATCCCGGATATCCTCTGGCGTGCCGATCTCGAGGATCTCACCGTCCTTCATCACGGCAAGCCGGTCGCACACGGCGGCCGCGAGGTCGAGATCGTGGGTGACGAAGATCATCGACAGCCCCCGCTCGCGTCGCATCTCGTCGAGGATCGCAACGACCTCGGCCTGTGTCGTGACGTCGAGCGCGGTGGTCGGCTCATCGGCGAGCAGCAGCTTCGGATTCCCGGAGATGGCCCCGGCGATCACGACGCGCTGCAGCATGCCGCCCGAGAGCTGGTGCGGGTATGACCGCAGCACGCGATCCGTGTCGTCGATGCCCACTTCGCGCAGCAGTTCTGCCGCTTTCCGCTCCGCGTCGGCGCGGCTCATCCCACGCGCGTCGCTCATACCCTCGATGAGGTAGCGGCCGACGGGCAGCACCGGGTTCAGCGCGCCGTGCGGATTCTGGGCGATGAGCGCAAGGTCCTCGGCCCGGATCCTGCGCAGCTGTTCTCCGCCCGCGGTGAGCAGGTCCGTGCCGTCCAGCTCGATCCTGCCGTCGACGCGGGCGCCCGAGGGCTCGATCCCGAGAATGCACTTCAGGGTCATGGATTTGCCGGATCCCGATTCGCCGACGAGCCCGAGCGCTTCTCCGGCCCCCAACGTGAGCGAGTTGCCGTGCAGGATCTCGGTCTCCTGCCCGGTGTCGGGATCGGTGACAGTGAGGACGAGGTCTTCAATGGTGAGCATCAGCGGGTCCTTCCTGAGGCGCGGCGGCCGCCGAGCTGCTCGCCGACGTAGCCGAACGCTGCGACGGTGATGACGATCATGAGGCCGGCAAAGATGCTCTGCTCCCAGAAGCCCTGCTGGAGTGAGGCCTGGCCATTGGAGACCATGAGGCCCCAGTCGGGAATGGGCGGCTGCACGCCGAGGCCGAGGAAGGAGAGCGCCGCGAGCTCGATCATCGCGTACCCGAAGTTGATGGTCATGCCGGTGAGGATCTGGGTGCGCACGTTCGGCAAGATGTGGCGCACCGTAATCAGGAAGCCGGAAATACCCTGCAGCTGCGCTGAAGAGACATACGGCAGGTTGCGCTCGCGGAGCGCGACCGAGCGGATCACGCGCGCGGAATACGGGGTGAAGCCGATCGCGAGCGCAATGGATGCGGTCAGCAGTGAGGGGCCGAAGATCGCAACGGCGAGGATCGCGAGCAGCATGTTCGGGAAAGCGAACAGCACATCGAGCACGCGGCTGATCATGGCGTCGACCTTGCCGCCGAACCACACTGCGGTGAGCGCGAGCGTGGTCGCGAGGACGGCCGTGATGATGATCACGATCGTTGGACCAATCAGGCTGGTGCGTGCACCCCAAATGATGCGGGACAGGATGTCGCGGCCGGACTGGTCAGTGCCCATCAGGTGCGCGAGGCTCCAGGCCTCGTGCCGTGAGGTGACGCTGCCCTCGAACGGATCATACGGTGCGATCACGGGTGCAAGGATCGCCATCAGAATCACGAGCGCCATGATGCCGAGGCTGACCATGCCGATCGGTCCGAGGCGACGGCGCAGCAGCCGCCAGCCGGAGGTGGGGACGGCCCCGCGCTGCTTGCGCAGCAACTGCACAGACACGGTGTCCTGTGCGCGGGTATTCGCGTCGGGGCGACGCGTGAATTTCTGATCGGTCATCGCGCTGCAACTCCCTTGCTGAGTCGAACCCTGGGGTCGATCACCGCGTAGAGCAGGTCGACGATGAGGTTGATGAGGCCGAAGGCCAGCACCATGATGAGCGCGATCGCCTGGACGACCGCGAAGTCTTTCTTCTGCACCGAGTTCACGAGCAGGGATCCGATGCCGTCGAGCGTGAATGCGTACTCGATCACGAAGGCACTGGCGAGGAGGCCGGCGATCTGCGTGCCGATCACCGTGGAGACGGGGAGCATCGAGTTGCGGATCGTGTGCCGCCACAGCACGAGCTGCTTAGGCACCCCGCGCGCGATCGCCATGATCACGTGTTCAGAGCCTTGCTCCTCCCGCACCGCGGTGCGGGTGATGCGGGCGACGACGGCGATGCCGGGGAACGCGAGCGCGATGGCCGGCAGGGTGAGGTGCCACAGCCGGTCGAGGAACCCCTCACCCGAGCCAGACACGGGGAACCAGCCAAGGCCGGATCCAAACAGGAACATCAGCACGAGTGCCGCGAAGAACGTCGGCACAGCGAAGCCCAGGTTGGAACCGAACACGACGAGCTTCTCGAATACGCCCGACTTGGTTGCGGCGAGGACGCCGAGGCCGACGCCGAACACGACGATGAGGATCGCGGCGAACGTCGCGAGGTACAGCGTGGTGGGGAGGCGGGATGACACGAGTGAGGTGACGTCCTGCTGCGTGAGCAGCGAGCGACCGAGGTCGCCCTGGAACACGTCAATCAGCCAGTGCCAGTACCGCAGCAAGAAGGGATCATCCAGACCGTACTGCGCGCGAATCGCGGCGAGTACTTCCGGGCTCACCGTGCGCCCCTGCACGAGGAACTGCTCGGGGCTTCCCGGGGCGAGATACATCCCCGAGAACACGATGAAGCTGGACACGATCAGCACGCCAACGAGCGCACCGAGTCGCTTCAGAAGATAGGTCATGAACGATCCCTTCCTGCCGTGATCAGGACCTAGGCCGTAGCGCCGAGGTCAGCGGCCCACGGGTAGTACAGGTAGATGAACGAGGCGGGGGCGCCAGTGATGCTGTTGTCCATGTACATGCGCACTGCCAGGTCGTTGATCGGCACCCACGGCTGAGCGGCCATGATCAACGCCTCTGCCTCAACGGTGAGCTCTGCGCGCTTCTGCGGATCGCTCTCGCCGATTGCCGCGTCGAGGGCCGCGTCGACCTTCGCGTCGGAGAACTTCGCGTAGTTCTGGTCACTGCCGGTCTTCGCAACGCTGATCAGGTGCAGCAGCGGATCCGGAGCACTGAGGTAGTTCGTGGTGACGAAGCCGTCGAAACCCTTGCGCGCTTCGGGATCGGAGAAGAACGCACCGAACTGTGCACTTGGGACACCGGTGGGCTCGAGCGTGATGCCGAGTTCCTTTGCACCGTTTGACATCTCGTTCAGGATGTCTGCGTAGAAGCTGCGCTCACTCGGGTAGGCGATCTTGATCGGCTGACTCAGATCGACATCTGCCGCCTCAAGTTCGGCCTTCGCTGCCTCGATGTCGTAGCTGAGATCCGGGAGCTTCTCATCGCGCTGCTCAGCAACATCGGGGATCGCATCCCAGACGGACTGCGGGATCACCGAGCGCGATACCGTGCCGGTGCCCTCATAGACCGTGTCCGCAATGGCCTGGCGGTCGGTGGCGCGAGTCAGCGCACGACGAACTGCTGGATCTCCGAAGAGGCCCTCGCCAGTGGAGATGATGGCCATGTCTTGCATGCCCTGGCCAGCGAACAGTGTGCCGGTTGAGCTGCTGGAGAGCTGGCCGAGAGCCGGAAGCGGCACGTCGTAGGAGCCCTGGATCTCGCCGGTCGAGAGGCCATTGGCGATCGCGGTCGGATCGACAACAAAGCCGATCTCAACCTGCTTGGCCTGCGCCTTTTTGTCCGCGTTCCAGTAGCCGTCGTACCGATCGAGGGTGATCGACTGCCCCTGCTTCCAGTTGCCTGGGGTGAACTGCAGCGGGCCGGTGCACATCACACCGGTGTCCGGGTTGCCGTAGTTCTCGCCGGCCGCTTCGCGCTGCGCCTGCTGCACGACAACTCCGATGATCGTGCTGAGCGAGGAGGGGAGCGTGTAATCGGCGGTCTTCAGCGTGATGGTGACCTCGTTGGCGCCGGAGTTCTCGACGCTCGCGATGTTTGCCACAACGCCGCCGCCCCAGTAGCTGCCCTCAGCGGGGTCAAGGTGACGGTTGATCGAGTAGACGACGTCATCGACGGTCATCGGCGAGCCGTCCCAGAAGGTCACATCGTCACGGATCCCGAGGGTCCAGACGATGCCGTCCTTCGTGTCAGACTCGGTAGCCAGGTTGGGCTGCACCGAGAAGTCAGGCTGCATCTGGAACAGCGGCTCGCAGAGGTTCGCAACGATCGTGTTCTCGGGGTAGTTGAACGCCTTCACCGGGTCGAGGTTGGCGAGCTCGCCGTAGGTTGAGTTCCAGGTGACCTTGTCAGCCTCAGCGGCCGCCTTTGGCGTTGTCTGCAGCAGCTCAGTGCCGGATCCGGCCCCCTCTGAGCCGCCTGCGTTGCCGCCGCGGTCGCCCGAGGCGCAGCCCGCGAGCGCGAGCCCCGCGATGGCCAGGAGGGCGATCGATGCCCTCGTCTGTGCGAGTTTCACGTTGTTCTCCATTCGAAGTTTCATCATTGAAGCTCCCCGCTCCGGCGTCACAGCCGAACGAAGACTCACTGAGGACCTTAGCACCCAAAACGATTTGTGAAAAACGGTTTGGTTCTCACGGTTTGATAACGGAATGGTGCGTTACCCCCCTGTTTGGCCCGTCTCCCCCAGGCAGCTATGGGTATCCTGGCGAAGTGCAACGAAGCGGGAGACCGACCATCAAGGACGTGGCCAAAGCGGCCGGAGTGTCTCCGACGACCGTGTCGCACGCCCTGAACGGCAAAGGCGTCGTCGCCACCGAAACCGTCGCTCGCATCGAGCAGGTTGCATCCGACATTGGCTATCGCCCGAGCGCGATCGCGCGCGGGCTACAAAACTCCAGGCTCAATCTCTTGGCACTGGTGATCAGGCCTTTCCACAGCCTCGACACGTTCCTTCCCGAGGGTGTTGACTACTTCCTGCGGCTCGCGGGAGCGGCGTCGATGACGGCGATGGAGCACGGCTACAGCCTCATGATCGTGGATGATCCCACCCGTCCGGGCGTCCCGCTGAGCGCGCTCGCTGCCGATGCGTACATCGTGACCGAGCCGTTCGAACACGATCCGGTGCTCACGATGCTGCAGCAGGAGCGCATTCCGTTCGTCACCGTTGGTGCGGACCCGGCGCGCCGCGGCCAGTTCATCACGCTCGATGAGGGGATCGAGCACCAGGCGGGCCTCATGTTTCGCCACCTCGAAGCCGTGGGGGCGCGCAGGATCGCGCTCGTCACCGGCACCGACCGCAATGATTGGAACCTGAGCGCGCACCACCTCATGGAGGAGTGGAGCGACGCGCGTGGCCATGCCCCGCTCGTGCTCGCGCTCCCTGAGGCCGCGGGAGAAACCGTCGGCGACGAGGTGCTCGATCACTTCTTCAGCGGCGATCTCGCGCAGCATCCCGACGCGATCTTCTGCCTCACCGGGCGCCACGCCGCAGGTGTTACCACTGCTGCGATCAAGCGCGGGATCCGGGTGCCGGAGGATCTGCTCGTGGCTGGCGGATCCGGTGCGATGCAAAACCGCACATCGAGCCCCACCGTCACCACGCTCGACCTCCACCCCGAGGCAGTCGCGCGCACGGCCGTTGAAGCTGCGGTGCTCCTCGCGGAGGGCCGCAGCGTAACGCTGCCCGCCTCGTCAGTGCTCGCGACGCTCAACATTCGCGAGTCGACGACGCGGGGGTAGCGCCGGGCTCTGTGCGATGAGCCCATGAGCCCGATAGCCCGATAGCCCGATCGTCTCCCCCTGGAGCGGCCTCGATTGACTCCGAAGGGATTCGGGAAAGAACTCCCAAACAGCAATGCCCCGGCCGAGATGTGGTCCCACAGATATCCACTCGCCTCGGTCTCGCATGAGTACTCCCGGGCGCGGTGGATACCCATCGGTCAGGACTGGGAAGAAGAGCGTCAGTGTGGGCGGAGACCTCCGCTGCACGCCGAACTCGGCGCTCTCCCGAGCCTACGGTTCAGTCAACATTCAGTTCCCGGCCGGGTACACACCTCGAACTCACTCCCACACGAAATCGAGCACCCCAAAATACCTGAAGCAAGTTCGTGGAGAGAAGTGCAGCTAGGGGGGAGCCGGAATCCCGATAGGGCGCAGCGAATCAGCAACGGAAGTGCCATGGCGGGCCGGTCACCCGAATCTGGGACGCGATTTGAGCGGTGGATCGTTTCCGACGAGAGTTTCCTGCCACACCAATTCCCGAGAACCGTGTTGATTTTGCACCCTGAGGCGACGAACCCAGGCCTCGTCGAGTTGCCTGTCGTCTCGCCGAGCCCGAACAACGAGCGGCTCAGCGACAAGACGCTCAGATCCCTCGAATGGCCGAGTCTTCCAGTCGCCGTCACAGACGTATCAGGTTGAATACGTCATTGTGGAGCTTCCTCATTGAGTTCCAATTGCCAGGCTTCCACGGGTGGTGTGGCAGTGTCCAGGGATTCCTTGTTCGGGGCGCACCGCTACTGCGCGCTCACAGACGCCCCCTGCGCGATGCGCGCCACCTCATTCGCGATCACCACGCCATACACCAGGCCCTGACCGATCGTGGCGCCAGCGCCCGGATACACCGATCCGAACACGTTCGCCGCCGAGTTCCCCTGCGTGAAAAGACCTGAAATGGGAGCACCGGCCTGGTCGAGGACTCGCCCAGTGCCGTCCGCCAGGATCCCCCCGCAGGTCCCCAGATCGGAGATCACGATCTGGACGGCGTAGAGCCGCCGCTCGTCGAGCTCGCGGAGGCAGGGATTGGGAAAATTCGTCGGGTCCCCGTAGTAGCGATCGTATGCCGATTCCCC
Source organism: Leucobacter luti (assembly GCF_019464495.1). Classification (NCBI taxonomy): domain Bacteria; kingdom Bacillati; phylum Actinomycetota; class Actinomycetes; order Micrococcales; family Microbacteriaceae; genus Leucobacter; species Leucobacter luti. The sequence goes on from NZ_CP080492.1 coordinate 1,621,497, forward strand.
GCGCCCGAAGTCGCTGTCAGTGCCGGCGCCCGCGTGGGAGTTGAAGCGCGCGATGGTCTCCGCAAGCGCCGCAGCGGGAACACCGATTGCCCCGGCGAGCCCCGCGACCGACGACGCACGATGGGCAATGCCGGCCTCATACCAGGCTGGCGGCAGCGCCATCCGGGGGAACACCTGCCCCGCATACAGATAGCTATTCCGATAGCGCTGATCGAACACCATCCACATGCTGCCCACTGGGTCGCCAGCACGCTCCCGCCGCAGCACTTCCTGGCCGAACGACATGTAGCCTGTCGCCTCGTTGATGAAGCGCCGGCCGGAGCTGTCGACAATGATCGACCCTGGCAGCGAGCGCTCCGCGAGAAGGATCTGCGGCGGTTCCTCCCCCACCGGTGCCACTGCGGGAAACCACCACGCCTGGTCCATGTTGCCGATCGCGGCGCCGGCGCGCTCCGCAATCTGAATCGCATCGCCGGTGTTCCCCTTCGCGCCCAGGCTCAGATCCGCCACCAGCGCAGGCGACTGGTACTCGCGCCGCATGCGCATGTTGTGGTCAAACCCGCCAGCGGCCAGCACCAGACCGTACTTCGCGAGCACCGTCACCTCGGCGTCTCCCTGGCGCAGCCGCGCACCGACCACCCTCGTGCCCTCGCGCACGAGGTCGATAAGCTCGGCGCCGGTCCAGATCGGGATCCCGGCGCGGATCGCGCCGTCGTACATCCCACCGGCGAGCGCCTGGCCGCCAGCGGCATACTCACGCCCCAGTGCGAGACCGCCGACGCCCTGGATCCCCCGCTTCATCGCCATCGGGAGCACGCGCAGCGGTTGCTTCGCGATCAGGTTCAGCCACTTGTAGTTCGCCCCCGTCACCGGCATCGGAAACGGAGCGGACATCACCTCCGGCTGCAGCCTGGCTCGTTCGGATCCGAGCCTCCGCAGATCGAACGGGCGCGATTCCACTGACCGTCCCTGCGCGCTGCCACCTGGGAGCTGCGGGAAGTAGTCAGCGTATCCCTTCACCCAGGTGAAGGAGAGCTCCGTGGTGCGCTGGAGCATTTCCACGGTCTCTGCCCCGTGATCCAGCACGGTCTGCCACCTCGCTCTGGGGCTCGAGTCCTGTACCGCGGCCGTCAGGTACTCAGCTGCCCGCTCAACGGAGTCGACCGCACCATCGTGCGCCAGCACAGGATTCCCGGGGATCCAGAACGCACCACCCGAGCGGGCAGTGGACCCGCCGACGAGCAGAGTCTTCTCGGCCACCGCAACTTCGAGCCCGAGCTCATGCGCGGCGAGTGCCGTGGCGAGGCCGGTGCCGGATCCGATGACCAGCAGATCCACGCTCGCGCGGTCGATCGGCTGCGGTGCTGGAGAGTTCGGTGCGGACATGTGCTGCTCCTCTGGGCCGTGAGACTCAACGCTGAGCCCGACACCCTCAGCGTAGCGAGCGTGCGCCGATTGTCCAGGGGCATCCAGAAACGCCTGAGGGGCGATGCCGAAGCACCGCCCCTCAAGACTTCTCACGCGCGGCCAGGCCGCACCGTGAGCTACGCCAGCTCGCCCAGTGGGGCGACCAGCGCCTGGCACACAACGCTGCCGCGTTGTGTCTATGCCAAGCGCTGTTGCAGGTTCTCGTCGATCGCGGCGAGGAACTCCTCGGTCGTGAGGAATGCCTGCTCGGGGCCGACGAGCAGCGCGAGGTCCTTCGTCATCTTGCCGGACTCAACCGTCTTGATGACAACATCCTCGAGCGTGTGCGAGAACTCGATGAGCTCCTGGTTCTCGTCCAGCTTGCCGCGGTGCGCGAGCCCGCGGGTCCAGGCGAAGATCGACGCAATCGGGTTCGTCGACGTCGGCTTGCCCTGCTGGTGCTGACGGTAGTGCCGCGTGACCGTGCCGTGAGCTGCCTCAGCCTCGACGATCTTGCCGTCCGGCGTCGAGAGCACCGAGGTCATGAGGCCGAGCGAGCCGAAGCCCTGCGCCACAGTATCCGACTGCACGTCGCCGTCGTAGTTCTTGCAGGCCCAGACGTAGCCGCCCTCCCACTTCATGGCGGAAGCAACCATGTCGTCAATGAGGCGGTGCTCGTAGGTGAGGCCGGCGGCCTCGAAACGCTGCTTGAACTCGGTGTCGTAGATCTCCTGGAAGATGTCCTTGAAGCGGCCGTCGTAGGCCTTCAGGATCGTATTCTTCGTGGAGAGGTACACCGGGTAGTTGCGCGAAAGGCCGTAGTTCAGCGATGCACGAGCAAAGTCGACGATCGAAGCATCCAGGTTGTACTGCACCTGCGCGATGCCGTCTCCCGGGGACTGGTAGACCTCAAACTTCTGGGGCTCGCTGCCGTCCTTCGGGGTGAACTCAACGGTGAGGGTGCCCTCACCTGCGAAGCGGAAGTCCGTCGCCCGGTACTGATCACCGAACGCGTGACGACCGATGATGATCGGCTTGTTCCAGCCGGGCACCAGGCGCGGGATGTTCGAGATGATGATGGGCTCGCGGAAGATGACGCCGCCGAGGATATTGCGGATCGTGCCGTTCGGGCTCCGCCACATCTTCTTCAGGCCGAATTCCTCGACGCGTGCTTCGTCGGGCGTGATCGTGGCGCACTTCACGCCGACGCCGTGCTTCTGGATCGCGTGTGCCGCGTCGATCGTGACCTGATCGTCGGTCGCGTCGCGGTGCTCCATACCGAGGTCGTAATACTCGAGCGTGAGGTCGAGGTACGGGTGGATCAGACGATCCTTGATGAACTGCCAGATGATGCGCGTCATCTCATCGCCGTCAAGTTCGACGACGGTTCCTGCTACCTTGATCTTCGCCAACGCTTCTCCCAGATTCGTAGTGTGATGAGCTCGGAGGCGCGCGGCTTCGTGTGCGCCACGCGCTGAATTCTTTCGGGCCGCGGCGGTGAGAACGCGCCGCATGCCGGGTCCGGTGGGACCGGGAACCACTCTACCTGAGTTCTGCAGACTCTCTCGGCGTCAAGATAATTCCGTCGCGTCAGCGCCCCGCGCACACCACTGCCGCGACCCGCAGTTCGGGATCGAGCGCAACAAAATCTGCGACCAGGCCGGGGGCGATATCGCCGACGTCCGACCACCCGACGGTCCGGGCCGGGGTCGTCGCAGTCATCCGCACTGCGGCACACCACTCCGCGTCAGAGCCTGCGCCAACGGCACCGCGGAACAGCGCATCCATCGTGACCGTGCTGCCCGCGATCGTGTCCGTACCAGCGAGCCGTGCGACGCCGCCGTGCACTTCGACCATAAGCGAGCCGAGCCGGTACTCGCCATCTCCGCATGCCGCAGCGCCCATGGCGTCGGTCACCAGGGCGACGCGATCCGCGCCGGTGCGCGCTTCCACCCAGCGCGCGAGTCCCGGGTGCAGGTGTGTGCCGTCAGCCACGAGTTCAATGGTCACGCGCGGATCCTCGAGCAGCGCGAGCACGGGGCCAGGATCCCGGTGGTGGAGCGGAGGCATCGCGTTGAAGAGATGCGTCGCCACCGTGGCGCCGGCATCGATCGCCCGGCGCGTGCCGTCGTAATCAGCGTTCGTGTGCCCGATCGCGACGACTACCCCTGCCGCGGTGAAGCGTTCAACCGCGGCGAGCGCGCCTGGCAGCTCCGGAGCGAGCGTCACCATCCGGATCGCGCCCGATCCCGCCGCGAGCAGGGCATCGATCTCCGCGGCGTCTGGGGCGCGGAGCAACGCTGGATCGTGCGCACCGGCGCGTTCCGGGCTCAGCCACGGACCTTCGAGGTGGATTCCTCCGAGTTCGCCCTCGGCGACCAGCGCAGCGAGCGAGTGCACGCGCTCCAGCAGTGTCGCAGCGTCGGCCGTGACAAGGCTCGCCATCGTGCGGGTGGTGCCGTGTGCTCGATGCGCGTCGCGGGCCGCGAATGCCTGCTCTCGTGTTCCGTCGGGGTAATCCGCCCCGCCACCACCGTGGACGTGTATATCGACAAAGCCCGGCACGATTGTGGCGTCCGGGAAGGTACGATCCGGATTGCGATCTGGGATCCCACCCCCCAGTGCAACGACACGACCGTCCGAGATCTCGACCCAGCCAGGCGCGAGAACGGCATCGCTCGTGACGATGCGTGCCGCGGTGATGAGCTCGGTCACACTGCTCCAACACCCACGGTGCGATACTGCTGCACGTGCTCGTAATACCCGGTGAGGCGCAACTTACTCGCCGCGGCCCGATCGACAACAACGGTCGCGTTGCGGTGCAACTGCAGCGCGCTCGCCGGGCACACGCTCGCGAGCGGTCCCTCGATCATGGCAGCAACGGCTTCGGCTTTGCTCTCCCCCTGCGCCACGAGCAGCAGCTCACGCGCGTCGAGGATCGTGCCGAGCCCCTGTGTGATGCAGTGCACGGGTACCTCGTCTGCGCTGTCAAAAAAACGAGCATTGTCAGCGCGGGTCTGCGGTGCAAGTGTCTTCTGCCGCGTGCGCGATCCGAACGAGGAGGTCGGTTCGTTGAAGCCGATGTGGCCGTTGGCCCCGATACCAAGCAACTGCAGCTCGACCCCGCCGGCCGCGAGGATGAGCCGCTCATACTCCTCGCCAGCAGCGGTGAGATCTGCCGCGCTGCCATCCGGAACGTGCACGCGCGCCGGATCGAGTCCGAGCGGTTCCGTCACGGTGCGCCGGATCACCTCGTGGTAGCTCTCCGGGTGGCGCAGATCGATGCCGGCGTACTCGTCAAGCGCAAAGGCGCCAGCGCGCGAGAAATCGAGCACGCCGGAACGAACACGCTCCGCGAGTGCGTTGTATGTGCCGATCGGCGATGATCCAGTGGCCACGCCGAGTACGGCATCTGGGCGGCGCAGGATCACCGCGGCGATCTGATCAGCGGCGCGCTCGGCAACCTCTGCCGCGTCTGCAACGATGACGACGTCCACAGTTCCTCCAGGTGTTGGGTCGCGGCGGCAAGCGTCGCGGTGGTCCTCACAGCCACACGTGCCGTGAGAGAAAACAGGTCCAGACTACGGGGCGCCCGGGCATATCGTGCACGCCGAGTTCCTCGCGCCCACCGCTCAGCGATCCGCGGTCAATGCAAGCGTCGTGGAAAGCTCCGAGCGCGAGGTCACTCCGAGCTTCTTCATCGCCCGGGCCAGGTGGTTCTCAACTGTGCGCACGCTGAGCGAGAGTCGCTCCGCGATTTCCCGGTTGTGTAACGTCTCTGCGAGCATCGCGATTTCGTACTCGCGCTTCGTCAGCGGCGCGGACGTCGCGTGCGGTGTTTCATGCGGTGCCGCGATCTGTGCGGTGCCTGCGGCAAGTAGTGCGCGAAGCTCAATGACCGTGTCCGCGAGCACATCCTGATAGGGATCCGCTGCCCCCTCCGGCGCGGGCCGGCGTTCCTGGTGGATCGCAGTGAGGAGGGAAATCGCGGTGGCGATCTCTGCATCGCGCGTCATCTGCTGGGCAAACTCTGCGATCTCGGGTGCCCGGCCCAAAGCACACTCGATCAAGTGCAGCAGTGGCTCGGTGCTGTGGGCAGTCTGCGGGGCGACGCGCTTCAGCTGCGCGAAAACCTCCGCGGTCGGCCGCTCCGTAAAGGCCACGACGGCGTACGTCCACGCAGCATCTCCCAGCAGTGCCCTGCTGCTCTCTGCCGAAACAGCGAGCAGTTCTTCGACTGCGGCATCTCGCTCGCCCTCGACGAGCTGCTCGATCGCTCGTCCGAATGCCGCGTGCATTGCAGGGAGCGGGCCATGGATCCCCGGGTAGCGGGCGGTCTCAGCAAGCACCGAGCGTGCAAGATCTGGTTCACCGTGCCGATAGTGCACGTAGGCCGCCCACCGCAGCTGCGCAACGAAGTAGTGGGCGAATGCGAGGTGGGATCCCCCCATCGCGAGTGTCACGCTCACCGTGTCAGTGGCGAGCAGGTCACGGAACGTTGCCGCTTGCAGCTGCGAGAGAAAGTACGCACTCACCGTGATTTGGCGGTAATCGCTCGAAGCTCGCGCCGTCACGAACTGCTCGGTGAGCTCTCGCTCGTACGTTTCCGGACTGGCATGACGTGACCGGAGTACTGTGTTGGAGACCGTGCTCACCCACCGCTGCACTTCGAAATCAGGGTCAATCTCCTCAGGCGCGAGCGGTACTTCGATCTGCCCAGTCAGCACACCAATGTGGTGTCTGAACACCACTGAAAAGCTGTCGTTCAGATCGGCAGAGTCTTCCCACCACTGCGCCACGCTGGCGTCCATCCCCAGCTTGGAGAACAGCAAGAACGCCTCGTGCGCCGCGAACGCAGCGCGCAGCGTCGGGTCTTGCTCTGACTCAACAAATGCGCGGAGGGCGCCCCGCGCGTCGGCGGTGTCCACCTGGGTGAGCCAGAAACTCTGGTGCAAGCCGAGCCGGAGCGCAAACTGATCAGTGCCTGTTCTGGGGGTGTGCTCAAGAACGCGCGTCGCCCCTGAGACGTATGCATCGGACGCGATCAGCAGGTCAAGATACTCCACCGCGTTTCGAACCGTGGGATCACGCCGCCATTCTCGAGCGCTCTGAGCGAGGAGATGGGCCGCCTTCGCTTGCTGATGGCGCGCCATCCCAGTGCCCCGGTTCTCCGAGCGGTCGAAGGTCTTTGCACGTGCCACTTGTCCCGAGGAATACGCGAGTGCACGATCCCGAGCGGCGGGATCTTCGAGCCTGCGCACCAACGCAAGCGCTTCGTAGTGCAGCGGACCGATGGGCTGCTGTTGGAAGTAGTCGCTGATGAGCGACGGCCGCGGCGCCACCTGTGTGCCCTCGTTCGCATCGGCAAACGTAGTGAGCAGGCCTCGCTGGGACAGCGTGATCAGAGACTCACCAGCGATTTCCTGGAGTCGCTCAGTCGATATGCTCTCCGCCAGCGCGATGGCGTGCAGCGTGCGGAACTCGTCGCGTCCAAGGTCTCCGAGCAGTTGCTCGACCGTGGTGCGCAGATGCACGTTCCACAGCGAATCGGCGTTCAAGGACCAGCCGCTTTCCTGCTGCACAATGCGCTGCTCCCGAACCGCTGAACGGAAGATCGAGTCGGCAACTCCCATCATGCCCGAGGACATCGCAAGCACCTGAGCAACGACCTCAGGCCGTGCTGGTGCGCCGAGAACGCGTTGTGCGAGCAAGCTGATCTGGGCGTAGCCCAGCGGGGAGAGTTCGAGTCTGGCCTGTGTGCGGATCTTGTTTGTGGCGGCTCGGCCGTGCGCGTCGAGCATCACAAACGGCGGCGACACCACGACGACGGGGATGGAGCGCCGCGCGCGCAATTGTTCGAGGAGGTACGCCGAGGTGAGATCAAGGTGCTCAGCGTCGTCGATCAGCAGCACCGGGTGTGCGATGGAGACGAGCCCTTGAATGAGCTCATCGGCAATATCGCTCTCGCTTTGTGCTCCGCGCAGGCTCACGAGCCCCGCCTCGCGAAGTGCAACATAGGGCTGATCGCGGAACGCGCGGCGTCCCGTCACGCGAAAGGTGGAGTAACCCCTGGTTTCCATCTCCAGCGCAATTTGGTCCAGCAGGTGTGTGCGCCCTGTCTCTTGCGGGGCGACCAGCCGCACCGACTCGCCCCCGAGTAGCAGCGTCCGAATTTCCCGGATTTCACGTGCGCGCATGCGCTCTCCCCCCACGGCGACACCGCTCCGGCCAGGGAGCGATGATGTGCTTCAGACTGTACACGGAGCGGGAACTGCGGTGACAGGAGTGGGCCTCGGTGTCCGCTGTGTTAGCCTGAGCGCGCCCAACGACGGGCGCGGTGCCCCCGGCGGGCGCCGTCTTCTACAACGGATCGTCCGGCACGTGCCTGCCGGTGGAGGAAACATGTCATCAATCACGTTTGAAAATGTCTCCCGCGTGTACCCGGGAGCGACCACTCCGTCGGTCGACGGCCTCGATATAGAGATCAGCGACGGTGAATTCCTCGTCCTCGTGGGACCGTCCGGCTGCGGGAAATCAACCACGCTGCGCATGCTCGCTGGGCTCGAAGAAGTGGACTCCGGCCGGGTGCTCTTGGGCGACCGGGATGTCACCCACGCTGCTCCGAAGGATCGGGACATCGCGATGGTCTTCCAGAACTACGCCCTGTACCCGCACATGACCGTCGCCGACAACATGGGCTTCGCACTCAAGATTGCTGGGATCAGCGCCGAAGAACGCCGCACGCGAGTCCTCGAAGCCGCGCGAATGCTCGATCTCGAGCCGCTGCTTGACCGCAAACCGAAGGCGCTCTCTGGCGGACAGCGACAGCGTGTTGCGATGGGCCGCGCGATCGTGCGCAAGCCTCAGGCATTCCTGATGGACGAGCCGCTTTCAAACCTCGACGCGAAATTGCGTGTGCAGACCCGCACCCAGATCGCATCGTTGCAGCGGCGGCTGGGGGTGACGACGGTGTACGTCACCCACGATCAGACCGAGGCACTGACGATGGGCGATCGCATTGCTGTGCTCAAAGACGGCCGGTTGCAGCAGTTGGGCACGCCGCGCGAACTCTATGAAACCCCGAACAACGTATTCGTCGCAGGGTTTATCGGGTCGCCCGCGATGAATCTGCTGACCGCCGAGGTCGCAGGCGAGTCCGCCCGTATCGGCTCATATGAGGTGGCGCTCAGCCCTGCCACGCGTGGAGAGCTGACTGGTGCGGTCGTGATCGGTGTGCGGCCCGAAGATCTGGTGCTCGCGCCGGAGGGGACGCCTGGACTGCCCGTGGTGGTGGACCTGGTCGAGGAGCTCGGCGCCGATGGATACCTCTACGGGCACCTCGCCGGCCAGACCGACCGGGTCGAGGTGGTCGCCCGCGTCAACGGACGCGTGCACCCAGCTGCGGGCGACACGGTCACCCTCGTCCCCACACTCGACCACCTGCACCTGTTCGACGCGGCTAGCGGCGCCCGCGTGGAATAGAGGCGAACGCTGCCGGGCCGGGCCGTTGCCTCGGAGCGGCCCGGCCCGGCGCCCTCCGGCCACCACGTGGCCTTCGTGCGGCCAGGCGTCGGTCACGGTTCGGTCACGGTTCGGTCACGACGGAAAAAAGTCCGCGCTTGGACTTGCGATTATTTAGTTCGTTAGCTTTACTAACTCTCATGACCGCTGCATCGACGCGCACCCAGGCCTCGGCCCTTGCTCCCGCGCTGCGCCGCGGAGTCAAAGCGACGCCCGGCGATGCGAAGCAGCACAATCGCACCCTGGTCTTGCAGACGCTGCACACGGCAGGTCCGCTCAGCCGTGCTGATGTGGCTCGTGCCACGGGCCTCACCAAAGTCACCGTCTCCGGCCTCGTCGCTGAACTCGTGACCGAGGGCCTCCTGCACGAACTCGGTCAGCAAGAATCGCTGCGTCCGGGCAAGCCAGCCATCCTCCTCGATCTCGCCCGCGATGCCTTCGCCGTGGTTGCGCTCGACCTGAGCGACCACCTCACCATGCGCGGCGCCGTCGTCACCATCGACGGCCAGGTGCTCTCGCGCGCCGAAGTGCAGCGCGCTGGTGCAACGGGCGAGACCGCGAGCGAACTCGCGATCCAACTCGCATGCGAACTCGGCGCAGCAGCCACGGTTCCGCTCCTCGGCGTCGGTGTCGGCACTCCCGGCGTGGTCGATGACGCCGGAGTGGTCCGCACTGCCCCCAACCTTGGGTGGGAGGACCTGCCCCTGCGCGAGATGCTCGCAGAGCGCACCGGGCTCCCAACCGTTGTCGCGAACGACGCCAACGTCGCTGCCCTCGCCGAGTACAGCTTTGGTGAATCCAGCGACAACTTCATCCTGGTCACCATCGGGCACGGTGTGGGCTCTGGCCTCATCATCGACGGCCTCCCCGTCGCCGGGTACCGCTTCGCCTCCGGCGAGATCGGTCAGGTCATGGTCGGCACCGACCTCGGCCTCAACACCCCCTACGCGCGCGATCAGGTACTCGAGCATTGGCTCTCCGTCCCGTCCCTCACCCAGGCCACGGGTGCTGCCGCCACCCCGGCCGAGCGCGAGCGGGTGCTCCGCGAAGCCGGCCAACGGCTGGGCATTGCGCTTGCGCCCGTCGTTGGCGTACTCAACCTTGCAGAGATCGTGCTCGCCGGCCCCCTCGAACTCATCGGTGCAACTCTCGCCGATGCCACTCGCGAGATCATCACCCGTCGCACGATGCCAGACACCCACAACGACCTCCTGCTCCGCACGAGCACACAGGGTGCCGATCTGATCCTGCGCGGCGCCACCGCAACGGTCGTGAAGGACCAGCTCGGGATCAGCTGACGGGTTCCCAGACAGACCGGCCCCCAGTCAGCACAGCGCTCTCTTACCCATACGAACACCACTCGCACAACCCAACACAGACCGCGTTCCCGCCCAGTGGGAACGCACGACACGCATCGCACGGGGACCCGCGCGACGCCCACCGAAAGGAAAACACCATGAAGAGAAAGCTCACAGGTCTCACCGCCGCGGCCGTGGCTTCACTGCTGCTGTTCACCGGCTGCAGCCAGGGGGCCCAGGGTGGCGGGAGCGCGGAGGGCGACGGCAAGTCGATCACGCTCTGGCTGGCAGGTGGCGATACGCCCGACGAACTGCGTGACTACTTGAAGACCGAGTTCAAGGACAAGACCGGTGCGACCCTCAAGATTGAGGAGCAGGGCTGGGGCGACGTCGTCACCAAGCTCACCACCGCCCTGCCCGATGCGAACAACACCCCGGACGTCGCCGAGATTGGCAACACTCAGTCGCCCACATTCACGAACGTTGGCGCGTTCCTCGACATCAGCGACATGAAGGACGAGCTCGGCGGCGACGACCTCATCCCCTCCTTCGTTGAGGTCGGAGAAGTCGACGGCAAGAACTACACGCTCCCCTACTACTTCGGCTCGCGCTACATGTTCTACCGCAAGGACGTGTGGGACGCCGCAGGCGTTGCGCTCCCGAAGACGCTCGCCGAGTTCAACTCGGCAGTCACCGCGATCACGGAGAAGAACCCGAAGGGGATCGACAAGTTCTCCGGCTTCTACCTCGGTGGCCAGGACTGGCGCGACGGTATCTCCTGGATCTTCGCGAACGGGGGCGAAATCGCTGAGCTCAAGGACGGCAAGTGGGTGGCAACGCTCGACTCCCCCGAGGCGATCACCGGCCTCGAGCAGCTGCAGGCGATCTACCGCACGGCTTCGAACGCCCCGAACGACGCGAAGGACGCGAACCAGTACCAGTTCCTGAACGACTCGGATCAGGTCAAAGATGAGGATGGCGAAGTCACAGACGACCTCTCGCTCGCGGCCGCAACCATCATGGCTCCGGGCTGGGCGCACTGGTCGATCGGTGATCTTGTGACCGGCGAGGACGGCGAGCCGGCCCGCGAGTGGAATGACGACGTCTTCGGCACCTTCGTACTGCCGGGCAACGACGGAGAGCCCGCACCGGTCTTCGCCGGCGGCTCGAACATCGGCATCTCAGCGAAGTCGAAGGAGCCAGAGCTCGCCAAGGAATTGCTGCGCATCATCTACTCCGAGGACTACCAGACGATGCTCGGCAAGAACGGACTGGGTCCCGCGAACCAGGCCTACGCCTCCTCGCTCGGAGATGACCAGTTCGCGAAGGCCCTCATCGAGTCGGCTGCAAACTCGAAGCTAACCCCGGCCGCACCCGGCTGGGCCGCCGTCGAGGCAAAGAACGTCATGGAGGGCTTCTTCGCGAAGATCCGCGACGCTGAAGACCTCGAGAAGCTGGCGAAGGACACCAACGCCGAGCTCGACGCGCTGCTCAACCAGAAGTAACCGTGTTGGGGGTGCGGCCAGCGCCGCACCCCCAACGTCTCCACCACCCTCGAGAGGCCCTGCGATGACCACGAGCGCCCCGCCCGCCACACAGCGGCGCAGGTTCCGGCTGACCCCGTATGCCCTGCTGCTCCCCGCAACACTGATCGTGCTGCTGGCGCTCGGCTATCCGATCATCTGGCAGCTCATCACCTCGATGCAGCACTTCGGTCTCGCACAGCAGTTTGGCAGTCCCCCCGAGTGGGTGTGGTTCTCCAACTACATTGAGCTGTTCACGAACCCGACCACCTGGCTCGTGGTGGCCCGATCGGTCGCCTTCTGCCTCATCACCGCAGGGGTCACCATGATCATCGGTGTCGGCCTCGCCCTGCTCATGCAGGCGATCCCTACGTGGATCCGGATCAGCCTTCAGATCGCACTTCTGCTCGCTTGGGCCACTCCGGTTGTCGCCGCGATGACCATCTGGAACTGGATCTTCGACTGGCGCCGTGGCCTCGTCAACTGGGTCCTCTCGAGCCTCGGCTTCCCCGTCCAAGGGCACAACTGGTTGCAGGATCCGCTCTCGTTTTTCGCGGTCGCCATGATCATCGTCGTCTGGATGAGCGTCCCGTTCGTCGCATTCTCGGTGTATGCCGCCCTCACACAGGTGCCAGGCGAGGTCCTTGAGGCCGCGCAGATGGACGGCGCGTCGCACTGGCAGCGCCTGCGCTACATCATCCTTCCGGTGATCAAACCGATCCTCGGCATCGTCATGCTGCTGCAGATCATTTGGAACCTGCGCGTATTTACTCAGATCAAACTGCTGCAGGATCGCGGCTCCATCGCGAGCCAAACCGATGTGCTCGGCACGTACATCTATCAGCTCGGAGTCGGCTCGAGCGATTTCGCCATGGCGAGCGCAATGTCGATCTTTGTCCTGCTGCTCACCATCGCCCTCAGCTGGGCCTACGTCCGAAACCTCGTCAAGGAGGATGAGCAGCCATGAGCCGCACCGACACCCTCACCATGACCGCACCGATCGAGGTCGTGCGGGAGCGCGGGCGTTCCCGGCCGCGTCGGCTCCCGCGTGCGCTTCTCGGAGCACTCGCTGTCGTGCTCGCCCTCGTCTGGGTCTTCCCGGTCTACTGGATGCTGAACTCCTCACTGCTGCCAGGGGTCGTGCTTGAGAAGACCACGCCGACGCTGCTACCAATCGGTGGCTCATTCAAGAACTTCGCCTCCGTATTCTCGGGCGGCAGCTTTTTCCAGGCGCTCGGGATCAGTCTCGCAGTGGCGGGGATTGCAGTCGTGTGCTGCCTCCTCTTTGCGTTCCTGGCCGCGCTCGCGATCAGCCGCTTCCGGTTCAAGGGGCGGCGCAGCTTCGTACTCGCTGTCCTCTTTATTCAGATGCTTCCCGCCGAGGGGATGTTCATCGCACAGTACAAGTTGATGGGCTCTCTCGGACTCCTGAATTCCATCATCGGCGTCAGCATTATCTATATTGCCGCCGTGGTGCCGTTCACGATCTGGATGCTGCGCGGTTTCGTGGCCGGGATCCCCGCTGAGCTTGAAGAGGCTGCCATGGTTGACGGCCTGAGTCGCACCCAGGCATTCCTCCGGATCACGTTCCCGCTGCTCGCACCTGGTCTCGTTGCGAGTGGCGTGTACGCCTTCTTGCAGGCGTGGAACGAGTTCACGGTGGCGCTGGTGATCCTGCAGGATTCGAATATGCAGACACTCCCGCTGTGGCTGCGGGGCTTCATCCAACAGTCTGCGTCGCGCGCGATCGACTGGGGCGAAGTCATGGCCGCGTCGACGCTCGTCGCGGTCCCCGTCATCATCTTCTTCATGTTCGTGCAGGGTCGTATGACCAGCGGCCTCGTCAGTGGCGCGGTCAAGGGATGAGTGGCGCCCAGCAGTCGGCACCGAGTGAGCTCCGGCTCGCAGTGCGCGCAACGCTCATGCCCGGCTTCGACGGTTTCACGGCTCCGGAGTGGATCATCGCGGCGCTCGGCAACGGGCTCCAGTCGGTCTGCGTCTACGGTGCGAACGTCCGAGACCGTGCGCAACTCGCTGCGCTCGGCGCCCAACTGCAGTCTGCGGCCCCCGGCGCACTGGTCGCGATCGACGAAGAAGGCGGCGAGGTCACCCGCCTGCACTACCTGAACGGGGCACCGTATCCCGGTGCCGCGATCCTCGGCCGCATCGATGACCTCTCATATACCGAGGAAATCGGCCGCCGCGTCGCGACCGACATCCTCGCGTCCGGCTTCACCCTGGCGCTCGCTCCCGATGCCGACGTCAACAGCAATCCTGAGAACCCGGTGATTGGCACCCGCAGCTTCGGCACAGACCCCGAGCTGGCGGCCAGACACACTGCGGCTTGGGTACGCGGGCTACAAAGCGCTGGCGCGATTGCGTGCCCCAAGCACTTCCCTGGCCACGGCGACACTGCACAGGACTCCCACCTCGCCCTCCCGCAAGTAGACGCAGACCTTGCGCTGCTCGATGTGCGTGATCTCCCGCCCTTCCGCGCCGCGATCGCAGCCGGTGCACGTGCGATCATGACCTCGCACATCCTGCTGCCGCACCTTGATGACTCGGGTCCGGCAACGTTCAGTCGCCCGATCCTGCAGGGCCTCCTGCGGGAACAACTGGGCTTCGTCGGGGCCATCGTGACCGACGCACTCGATATGCAGGGCGCAAGCGGTGGCATCGGAATCCCAGAAGCCGCCGTGCGTGCGCTCGCCGCCGGCTGCGATCTGCTCTGCCTGGGCACCTCGACCGGCGCTGACGGCATGCGCGACATCGAAGATCACGTGCTCGCGGCGATCGACAGTGGCCGGCTCGAAGAAGCGCGCGTGCGTGAGGCCGCCGCACGAGTGCGTGAACTGCGCGCCGTGAGCGGTGCCTCAGAAGGCGTCTCACCGGTTCCGCTGGAAGCACCGGACGTGGCAGAACTGGACCGGATCGCCGCGAGCTTCGCCGGCGGTGCTGCTGCGCGGGCCTGGCTCGCAGCACACCCTTCCGCCCGCGTCATCCGGGTGAACGCCGAGACAAACATGGCCGTCGGCTTCGCTCCGTGGGGACCGTTCGCGACCTCAGAGCACCCCGTGCTGCCGCAGGGGGACTCCGCGCGCAGTTTCGCACGCCGGCCGGGAATCGCAGTGTCACACGCGACGGCGGTGCCCTGGCTGCCCGACGCAGAGGCCAGCAGCGATCTCGGCACGATCGTGATCGGCCGCGATCTCCACCGGCACGCATTTGCTCGCGCTGGTATCGACGCGCTCCGAGCGGCCGGCCACGCAGTCCTCACGGTCGACATGGGCTGGCCGGCTGATCCGGGCGTCCCTGGCGGTTACGCTGAGCTGGCGAGCTACGGTTCCTCAGCACTCGCTGGAGCCGCGCTGCTCCGCATCACGGAGGGAGCTCGCGCATGAGCGAAGCACTGCGGATCGGCATGGACATCGGCGGCTCTAAAACCGCTGCGGTCGCCCTCGACCTGAGCGGTGCCGTCGTGGCATCGACACAACTGCTCACGGAGCGCGGCCCCGATGGCGTGCTCGACACAGCCGAGCACGCCATTCGTGAACTTGCGCGACTCACCGCTCGGTCAGCGCGCGAATTCGCCTCAGTCGGCATTGGGATTCCTGGCCAGATCGACCGTGAGCTCGGCGTCGTACGCAACGCCTACAACATCGACGTCGCACGCCTCGCCCTCGCTGAGCTGTTGAGCGAGCGTACCGGCCTCACGGTCACGCTCGACAACGATGTCACCGCGGCGGCGATCGGGGCGGCGCATCTGATGGGACTCTCCGGCACCGTCGCGTACCTCAACCTCGGCACCGGCCTGTCTGCCGGCTTCGTGGTCGACGGTGCTCCACTCCGCGGTTCACACGGCGTCGCAGGCGAGATCGGTCACCTCGCGGTTGATCGACTCGAGCGACCGTGCCCGTGCGGGCAGCGCGGCTGTCTCGAGACGGTCGCGAGCGGCTCAGCGCTGAAGACGTACTGGCCAGCAGGCGGGGACCACCCCGGCCGGATCCTGCTCAGCGCGATCGCGGCAGGCGATGCCGAAGCGCGCACCGCATTTGAGTACCTTGTGCGCGGTGCCGCGAATTGTGTCCGTCTCCTCGTCTTGGCACTCGATCCGCACACCGTCGTCATTGGCGGAGGTCTCCGGCTGCTGGGCGATCCGCTCTTGGATGGGATCCGCACCACCCTCGATGAGTGGTCTGCGGCTTCGCCGTTCCTCACCGAACTACAACTGGGCGAACGTGTGCAGGTGCTGCCGGAAGACTCTTCTGCGGCGGCGGTGGGGGCGGCGCTCGCCGGAATCAGCTAGAACATGCCTCAGACAGCCTGGACTGGGCTTCGTGAGGGCGGCATTCCACTGGTTTCACATTCGGGGCTTGCGCCCTGCCCGGCACCCGCTAGCCTGGGGGTATGACCGATCTCAGACTCGAAGAACTCTCTGCTGCGACCATCGTCGCTGTGAACACGCTCGGTCTGAAGCCTGGCCAGGAGCAGTTCGTTACCCCGGTGTCGTATGCCGCCGCTGCCGCGGTGACCCCGGCCCACACTGCGTGGCAGCGCGTCGTCCTCGACGGCACCAATGTGGTCGGGTTCATCCACGGCCACTTTGATCCGGAAGCCTCGCAGGAGGAGTTTCAGGCGGCACTGTGGCGCATCAACGTCGATGCCGAGGCCCAGGGGGAAGGCGTCGGTACCTTCGCTGTGAACGCGCTCATTGATGAGGCGCGCCGACGGGGAGTCTCCAAGCTCACCGTGCTCTGGGAGCGTGGCGAAGATGGCCCTGAGGAGTTCTTCCTCCACATTGGCTTCGTACCGGTCGGGGAAACTCCCTACGGCGAGGTCATCGGCGCGATCACGCTGTAGCCGGGAGTGCTTGGCTCCCGCACCCCGGTATCACGCGGGCTTCTCGCGTCCGTAGGGTCATCACTCGCGTTCGCCGGCGTCTACTTCGTCACGCCTATGCTCTCCCCCGCCTCGGCTGAGGCAGTGTGGGGCATCCGGAACCTCATCGCGATCCCGATGATCGCGCTTGCGCTCCTCGCGGTGCGGCAGTGGCATCTCGCCACTGAGATCGTGCATCGGGTCAGGCGCACACCGCTGCTCGCGCTCGGAATCCTCGCTTGCGGATTTCTGGTTGCGGCACAGCTCTGGGTGTTCAGCTGGGCACCGTTGCACGGTCGCGGGCTCCAGGTCGCGCTCGGGTATTTCCTCTTGCCGCTCGTACTCGTGATCATCGGCCGCTTCCTCTACAAAGACCGTCTGGTGTGGTGGCAGTGGCTCGCAGCCGGGATCGCAGCGATCGGCGTCGTGTTCGAGCTGATCCGCGTTGGCGGTGTCTCATGGGAGACGCTGCTCGTCGCCCTCGGGTATCCGGTCTACTTCGTACTGCGGCGCGCACTCGGCACAGCGCATCTTGGCGGGATGTTCTGGGAGTTTGTGTCGGTATCGCTATTCGCACTCGCGTTTCTTGTGCGCGAGATCGGAGCGGGCACCTCGACGGCGGCGAACCCCGCCCTGTGGTGGGCGGCGCCGCTGTTCGCGGTATGGACCGGAATCGCGCTCATGCTCTACATTTCCGCGTCGCGCCTGCTGACGATGAGCGTGTTCGGGCTGGTGAGCTACCTCGAACCAGCCCTCCTGGTGGTCGCTTCGCTGCTGAACGGCGAACGGATCGGGGCAGAAGAGTGGGTGATCTACGGTGCAGTGTGGGCCTCAGTCACCGTGCTGCTCGTGGGCGGCTGCGTCGCACTCGTGCGAGATCGGCGTTCTCGCCAGAAACCGCCTCAGCCCGACATCTAGCGGATCTTCTCGCCACGGCGCTACGCCCTGCGCGATCCCGCAGCCGCACTCCGGTTTCCGCGTGTATGGTTCTGGTCATGAGCGATGCAACTGCCGACACCTGCGAGCACCAGACCCACGGGTATATCGATCAGAAGGATGATCTCCTGAAGCGGTTGCGGCGTGCGGAGGGCCAGGTCCGCGGCGTGCACCGCATGGTGGAGGAAGACGTCTACTGTATTGACATCCTGACCCAGGTGTCCGCGGCAACCAAGGCGCTTGAACGCGTTGCGCTTGCGCTCCTCGACGATCATCTGCGCCACTGTGTCGCGTCGGCGGCGTCTGAGGGTGGCGCTGTCGCGACCGAAAAGCTCGAAGAAGCTTCGGCGGCAATCGCCCGCCTCGTGCGCTAGGAAACGGGCAAGACTCCCCGGAGGGTGTCGCGGTCCCCACCGCCACTCCCTCCGGGCCGCATGCGTGCACGACGCGCGCGAGAGTCCCCATTATTTATCATGCGCCCTCCCCCGAAGGCGCCCGCGCTAGGCCCTGTGAGATCCGGGGCCGCACGTGTCGTCGCGCACACCTGAACCAGCGGGCGCAAACAACGCTTTCACCCTACCGAGGTCAGACAACTCGGTGACTACCACGGAGAGAATTCACCCCCCGTTTCACCCGGGCGAGCGCCCCCTGTTGCGGTGTGCAGGATCAGACGAGGCCGCGCCGCTGCGCCTCAAGCACCGCCGCGCTGCGCTGCGAAACCCCGAGTTTTCGATAGACGGACCGCAACTGAGTCTTCAGGGTGTTGAGGGAAATGAACTGCGTCGCAGCGATCTCCTCGCGCGAACGCCCGCTCGCGAGCAGCGCCAGCACTTCGATCTCACGCTCGGTCAGGTGCTTCCCTGTCACCGCGGTGGCACGGGCAAACGGCCCACTCACCACAAAGCCTTCCGGCCAGGTTGGAATCACGCTCACTGCGAACTCACGCACTGAGTCATCAAATTCGGCAGCGTCGCGCGCAGTGAATCGACCTGGCAGCGCCATCGCTCGCTGCAACACCTCGTGACACTCGTCGCGTTGCTCGAGACGTAGGTGAGCCGCCGCCAGCACGCCGTGCCTCCAGAGCGCGATCTGGCGCAGCTCCCGCCCACTCTCCGGCATATCAAGCACGCGCTGCAGCGCGCGCCTCGGTTGTCCGACGTTGAGATGCAGCAGCGCCAGCATGAGTTGAGTCCGATGCAACTCGGGATCGGCGGTCACGATGTGCTGTTCGGCCCCGCGCGCGTTGTCCATCCCGAGCAGAAGGCTCGCCCGCAGCAGCGCGACAATACTGCCTGGGTAGCCGATCCCCCTGGTGCGAGGCAGCGCCATGCCATCGAGCAACGCGAGGAGACGCTCGGCATCGGCGTAGGCGCCTCGCTCGGCGAGGAGGCGGCTCCTCGCAATCGCGTAGAACGGCCACATCTCTCCGATCTGACCGGGCTGCACGGTCGCGATGAGGCGGTCGGCCGCTTCGAGGTCTGGATCGAGAAGCGCTTCGACCACGGTGAGGATCGCGTCAACGCCCGGCTCCGTCCAACTGCGAGTGCGCGAGATCGCCGCCGCATGAGCCGCATAGTCGCGCGCCAGCTCTGGATCCCCATCGCACGCCTCAAGCAGCGCAGACTTCGCATACGCCTCTCGCAGTAGGAACCGCAGCACGGGAGCAGGCGGGTGGATCTGCGCCTCAGCGAAGTGGAGCAATGCCTGCGGCATGTCCCCTGCCAACATGGCCGTCGTGCCCAGCTGCACCGAGAGAAACAGGTTCCAGCCACCCCTGCGGTCGATGACCGGGTGCATCTGCACCCGCTTCGACATCAGCTCGGCTCCGACTCTCGCAGCCATCGCAGTGTCGCCACGCAGCCGGTACTCGTACATGCGCACGAACGGCTCTGCCTCGGGCAGCACCTCATCATCGAGCCTGGTCGCCTGCAGCGTGGTCGGCATCGGATCGCCCAGCAGAAACGCATGCACAGCTCCGACGATGCTGTTTTCCGGGGCTCCGCGGGCCATGAGACCACCGAGCAGCCCGCGAAGCCGGTTGGGCACGCAGCCAAACCAGATCTCGAGTGCATACAGGTCGAAGTAACGCAGCGCCGGGTCGATGCTCTCCTGCGCGCACGCCAGCTCGAACTCACTGACCGCGTCTTCAAGCTCCCGAAGAACTGGAGAATTCCGCACACCCACCCCCGGGCTCACTACGTTGTTCGTCTTCCCAGACTAGTGAATGTCCCTGAATTTGTTGCATCGTGGCCGCAGCCTGCACCTCCCGCGCACCGCACAGCTGGGTCGACTGCAGGCATCAGCCGCGGATCCCCACCCTAGACTGGAACGGTACACAGCCACACGCAGGCACAGGGAAGGATCCCCGCATGGGAGAAGCAATCCGCACGCCCGACCACACCGAGTCCAATCCGGAGGAGTTTGCGTTGGCCTCGCCCGACCAGGTCGACGTGACCCCCGAAATCGATGAGATCGGCGAACTGCTCGGTCTTGATGAGACTCCGGATCCCGGCGCGAACGCCGCGTGGCGGCAGGGATACCCCTACGACACCAAGATTTCGCGCAAGGAATACGAAGAGCGCAAACGCCTCCTGCAGATTGAGCTCCTCAAGCTCCAGGCGTGGGTGAAGGAATCTGGCGAGCGGATCATGATCCTATTCGAGGGACGCGACGCCGCCGGCAAAGGCGGCGCAATTAAGCGATTCACCGAGCACATGAATCCCCGCGGCGCACGCGTGGTCGCACTCGAAGTGCCGACGGAGCGGGAGCAGTCGCAGTGGTACTTCCAGCGGTACGTGCAGCATTTTCCCGCCGCAGGCGAACTCGTATTGTTTGACCGCTCGTGGTACAACCGGGCTGGGGTCGAGCGGGTCATGGGGTACTGCTCACCGCAGCAGTACTTGGAGTTCACGCGCTCAGCCCCCGAGTTCGAGAGCATGCTAGTGAACTCAGGGATCAGGCTCATCAAATTCTGGTTCTCTGTTGGCAAAGCGGAGCAGCACGAGCGATTCATGGCACGCTCGCAGGATCCGGTGAAACAGTGGAAACTCTCGCCGACCGACCTCGCGAGCATCGACAAGTGGGATGACTACACCGCCGCCAAGCAGGCAATGTTCTTCTACACGGACACTCCGCACGCACCGTGGACGGTCGTGAAATCAAACGACAAGAAGCGCGCGCGCCTCGAGGCGATGCGCTGGGTGCTCTCCCGCTTCGACTATCCGGACAAGGATCACGCCGTCGTTGGTGTGCCAGATCCACTCGTGATCGGCTCACCGGCCACGGTGTATGACGACGGGGAATCGCCTGACGTCGCTTTTCCGACCGTCTCCGTCGCCTAAGGCGTGTCCGGGGAATTCAGGCCGACGGTGCACTTGAATTCCCCTACAGACCGAGTATTCGCGCCCCCTGGACATCAGAGGGCGCGAACGCTTGCGCCCCAGCCGCTCGCGCGAGACGATGAGGGTATGAGCGAAGACGTCAGCACCCAGCAGCAGTCAACGGTCGAACCTCCCGCGCACGCAGCGGATCCCGGAGAGGTGGCGTTCTCACTGTTCGCAGTGTTCCGCCTCAGTTCATCGCACCCGGTCGTACTTGACGGCCGCGATGTGCCCGACATTGTCCAGGAACTCGAGGACGTCACCGCCTCGCTCGCCGAAGAACGTGTCTTCGTGCGCGGGTGGTACGACGTGAGCGGGATCCGTTCAGACGCCGACCTGATGGTGTGGTTGCATGGCTCAGAGATCGAGGATCTCCAGTGGGCGCTGCGGCAGCTTCGTCGCTGTGCTCTGCTGCGTCCACTGATCCGCGCGTGGAGCGGGATTGGGGCCGATCCGGTGCCGCAGGAGGGCTTCGCCTCGCGGGAGCCCTCAGAGTGGCTTGCGTGTGCGACCGCTGAAATCCCAGACGAGACCCCGCTCGCCGGACTCGCGAGCGACGGCGATGTTGCGCTCCACGTGTTTGACGCGGCAGGCCTCGCGGACGCAGGCTGGCTCGTTGCGGCCGAGGCCGACGATCCGCTGGCACTGATCGGACTTGTCAGGGCACTGCAGCACGGCGCTCCCGTGATCGCTGACGTGCGGACCCGCTACACGGGCCGCTTCATCGAGCCGGCCGAAATCGTCGAGGTGCTGCAGTAGACAAATCGGGTGGGACGGCTCCCGCCGCCCCACCCGATGCTCCGCATACTCCGAGCGACTTACAACCCGGAGTAGGCGTGCAGACCCTTGAAGAACACGTTCACGATTGCGAAGTTGAAGATCACCGCAGCGTAGGCAATGATCGACAGCCACGCGGATCGTGTGCCACGCCACCCACGCGTGGCGCGGGCGTGAATGAAGCCGGCGTAGAGCACCCAGATTACGAAGGTCCAGACTTCTTTGGTGTCCCAACCCCAGTAGCGACTCCACGCCGCCTCTGCCCAGATCGAACCGGCGATCAGCGTGAAGGTCCAGAATACGAAGCCGATGATCGCGAGGCGGTACGAGAGGTCCTCAAGACGCACCGCAGACGGCAGCGTCGCGAGGAAGCGGGCGCCTCCCGGTTGCCCCGCCGCGAGCTTCGCATCTCGCTTTGCCTGCATCAGCTGCAGCACCGAGAGGCCGAAGGAGAGGGTGAGGAACGCGACGGCGAGCACCGCGACCAGGATGTGGATCACCAGCCAGTAGGAGTCGAGCGCTGGCTGCAGCGGCACAATGGCAACGTAAAAGTTCACCTTCGTGATGCCGAGGAACAGCACTGCCATGCCGGTCACAAGCGTTCCGAGGAAGCGCAGGTCGACAAAGAACTGCACCAGCAAGAAAATCAGCATGATTGCGCAGGTCGCGGTGAGCGCGAACTCGTACATATTGGCCCACGGCACTCGCTCGGCACCGATACCGCGCAGCACTGTCGCGGTGAGGTGCAGGATGAAGCCGAGCACCGTGAGCGAGAAACCGATGCGCAAGGCGCGCGAGCGCGGCTGCTTCATCGGTGTCGATGTGGTCTTCGTGCGGGTCATCGTGGCAACGCCACCGCCCGCAGCGGCGGTCACCGCGGCGGTCCCCGCCGCGGAATCTCGGGCTCCCGAGGCTGCGTCTCCGCTTCGATTCGCCAGGTCGACCGCGTAGAAGACGAGGGCGATCGCGTACACGATCATCGCCGAATACAGCGCGGTCGTTGAGAAGGTTTCCAGCTCGCTCAGCACAGTTTCTCAGAGTAGCCGTCGCCCCCGCATTCTGGCTGAGAACTCACCCCGCGCGGCACGCACACCTCCCACGAGACCGGCGTGTCACGCTAGCGACTACGGAGCTGGAGAGACCAGTACCTCAAAATGGAGCGGCTCGATCCCGCCCTGTTCGTGTGTCAGCGTCACCTCGGTGGACCCCGCGGCGAGCGCCGTGATACCCGGGCGGAACTCAGCGCTATCGTCGTGGAGCCCTGCAGTAAACACGGCGATCTCGGGATCCGCGACGTCGCCGCGATAGCTCGCTACGTCGAGGCCAGCAGTATCGACGACGAGGGACTGACCCACCACGAGCGCAATGCGCGCGCCCTGCAATTCACCAACTGCCTGGGTCACCGGCGCGATCACGTCGCCACCCAACAGTTCCTGCTGCTCAGACGTACGCGCGGCCCCCTCGTCCACGGCCCCCGTGCCTGGCGCGACAGCACAGCCGATCAGCCCAAACACCATCGCGGCAGTGGCTGCTCCTCCCAACACCCTCTTCTTCCCCATATCACCAGTGTCGCATCGCGCGGGCCCGCTCGCTAGCATGGGGCATCGCGTGCAGTCGTTCTGCACTCGCCAGCATCCCCGCCACAGGCGTCGAGAGGATCCCAGTGACCAGCTCCGAGCTCACCACCCTACTCATCCCGCTCGTTGCGGTGGTTGCCCCGCTGCTCGCCGCGCTGGTGCGCCGCGCACTCGTGATTCCACTGGTCGTATTTGAGATTGGCCTGGGCATGCTGATCGGGCCCGCGGGGCTCGGGTGGGTGGCCGATACTGAGCTGCTCGGCACAGTCTCGCAGTTCGGCCTCGCCGCCCTGTTTTTTATGGCCGGGAACGAAATCGACCCAGGGACGCTCCGTGGCACTCCCGGGCGCCGGGCGCTCGGCTGGTGGGGTGTCTCAGCGCTGCTCGCGCTGGGTGCTGGGTTTGGGCTCGGCCCGGATCCAGCGTCGGCTGTGCTGATCGCTGTCGCGCTGACCGGCACCGCGCTGGGCACGATCATGCCAATACTGCGCGATGCCGGGCTCTCAGGGACACGCCTCGGCGGCGCGATTACGACCGCGGGCGCAATCGGAGAATTCGCGCCGCTCGTTGCGATCTCTGTGTTCCTCAGCGGGAAACAGCCGCTTGCGGGCACCCTGGTGCTCGTGGTGTTTGTCGCCGTCGCCGGGGCGGCGTTCTGGCTTGCGCGACGTGGCCCGCGTCACTGGCTACGGCGCATGGTGTCAGTCACGCTGCACACGAGCGGACAGTTTGCCGTGCGTTTTGTTCTCCTGTTGCTCGCGGCGCTCGTGGCGCTCGCCATCGCCCTGGGCGTTGATTTCCTGCTCGGTGCGTTCACGGCAGGAATGCTGGCTCGGGTGGTGCTGCAGGGCGGGGACCCCGAGGAATTACGTGTCATCGAGGCAAAGCTCGACTCTGTCGCGTTTGGCTTCCTGGTGCCGGTGTTCTTCATTGCGACGGGGGTATCGTTCCCCCTCGCTGAGCTGTTCGGGGACCCCGCAGCCCTCGCACTCGTTCCGGTCTTCACCGTGGTCATGCTCGGAGTGCGCGGGGTGCCCGGTTGGTTCGCCGGGGGGCGGGGAACCACGCTCAGCGATCGTCGCACGGCTTCGCTGTTTACCGCGACGACGCTGCCGCTCGTCATCGCGGTCACATCGATTGGCGCGGATCACGGTGTGCTCGATTCGCAACTCGCCGCGGCGATGGTGGGGGCCGCCATGCTCACAGTGCTGCTGTTCCCCATGCTCGCGCTGCTCGGGAGAACGCCCGAAGCCGCACCGGAGACCGTCGTGGCGGCGAAACGCGATGAGGATCCGTTCGTGCAAGGTGCACACGAGTAGTTCACACCGAGTCTTCGTTCTGACACCCCACGGAAGCCTCGAAGCAATATAGTTGGACATTATCCAATTTTCTACGGCGTCGCGTCGGCGCATGTATCACGGGGAGCACGATGACCACACACGACACAACGAAACGCGAGCCAGCAGCGGGCTGTCCGGTCGCGCACAGCGGGAACACCGCCGCAGCGCAGACCCGGGCTCCCGACGCGACAGCCACAGGAGACAGCGGCTATTTCGGACCGGGCAGCGTGAGCTGGCGCCTCTACTCCGACCCGTCGTCCAAGATCGGCGGAATCGCCGCCCTGCTCCTGCAGTCGCTGAATCCGATGATGATGCGCGTCTTCGCCGGTACCAGCGGGTACGCGACAGACATGGAGGGGCGCGGAGAGCGCACCGGCCGGTACATCGATACGACGATATTCGGAGACCGCGCACACGCTGACGCCGCGGGGGCCGCAGTGCAACGGCTCCATGCCGCAAGCACATGGACCGATCCACGCACCGGAGAGGAACTGCGCGCTGATACGCAGGAGTGGCTCGCGTGGACTCACAACTGCATTGTGTACGGCGTATTGCGGGCCGCAGACTTGTACGGGCCAACACTTACCGTTGCAGAGCAAGATCGTTTCCTGGTCGAACAGCACGAGGCCGCCCGTATCGTCGGCATTACCGACGCGGAATTCCTGCCCGACAGTCGCGCAGCACTTGATCGCTACATTGATGACAACAAGGACTGGATGGCGCTCACCATCCCCGCCGCGGAGATCTCACGCTCAATGCGCAAACCCTCGCTCGCGGGCAACCCGCTGAAAGTGTGGGCTGCGGTCAACATTCAGGACGGCGTGCTCGCCCTCCTTCCCGACTGGGCACGTTTGCTGTTTGGGATTGAGGGCAGGCCGATGAATCTCCGCGCTGCCGCCCGCGTGACTCGTCGACTCGTGGCGTCCGCTCGCGCTGGGAAATCCTCCGAGGACCTCATCACCGAGGTCGCCGAGCGCGTGCAGACACACCCCTACCAGAAGCTCCGCACTCGGAACTAGGTGAGCGCACCGGAGGGATTTCCGGTGCGCTCACCCCGCTGTGGCTAGTTGCCGCCCTGCTTGAGCGCTTGCAGGCGCAGATCAACTTCGCTGAGGGAGCCCAGATCGTCGAGCTCATTGAACTGTGCGTCCAGCGTCGAGGCTGCGAGCTCGGCCTGGCCGCGCACCATCGCTTCCTGACGCTTGACCTTCTCCTCGAAGCGACCCAGCTCGCTTGTCGGATCGAGCACATCGAGGTTCTTCACCGCATCTTGCACCTGCGACTGCGCGTCAGCGACCTTGCCGCGCGAGACGAGCTCGTCACGCTTGGCCTGCAGCTGCACGAGCTTCTCGCGCATCGTCTGGAGGCCAGTCTTGAGCTGGTCGACCACCTGCTGCTGCGCGGTGACGCTGGGCTCAGCAGTGGCAACCTCCTTTTCGAAGGAGATCTGCTTCGAGAGTGCGACGCGCGCCAGGTTGTCGAAGCGGTCAGCGTCCGCAGCGTCGCCGGATGCGCGGAGCTTCTCAGCCTGCGACGACGCGGCCGCTGCCTTGCTGCCCCACTCGGTGACGGCTCTGCGATCCTCCTCCAGGTCAGCCTCCATCAGGCGCAGGTTGCCGATAGTCTGCGCTACCGAGCTCTCCGCGTCGACGATGCTGTTCTTGAAGTCACGCTCCATCTGGTTGAGCATTTTCTCCGGATCCTCGGCGGAATCCAGGAGCGCATTGATGTTTGCCTTGGCGAGCTGTGCAATCCGGCCAAGGATGGACTGTTTTGCCATTTCGGCTTCCTTTCCTTACGTTCCACCGAACTCGCTCGGAGGAGCTTCCACCGCCCGCCCGAGTGGGTGAGCGAAGTCTCAATCTGCCGACGCAGTGCGTGAGATCCGGTTCAGAACCGGCCGCCACCGCCCCGCCGTCCGCCACCACCGCCGCCGCCAATGGAACCGCCACCGTTCCATCCGCCACGAAACCCGCCTCCGCCGCCGCGTGAGCCACTCCAGCCGCCGCCTCCGGACCCGCCACCGGACCCGCCGCCGCTCAGCAGTCCGCCGAGGATGCCCCCGAGCACGGCGCCACCGAAACTCCCGTTCGAGCCGCCACCGCCACCGCCGTAGCCGCCTCCACCACCCCATCCGGAAACATCGTTCCCCGCGAGCTGATACGCGGCCCGCGCATACTGTGTTGCCGACTGGGCGTGCTGATAGGAACGTGCAGGATCGGGCTGCGCGTACTGCTCCGCGAGCTGGAGTTGACGCTGTGCCTCAGCGAGCCGTGTGCGCGCTTCGGCGCCAATAGCGCCCCGTCTGGTCTCGATGAACTGCTCGGCAGCGAGCACCTCGGCGCGCGCTGGGACCAGTGCTTCATCTCGCGCGGCCACAGCGCGGCGCGTGCGCTCCTCGGCCTCGCGCGCACTCCCAATCGCAGCATCGATCTGCACGTTCGCAGCTGCGACCGCACTGAGCGCTCGCACAGGGTCGCCCTGCGTTCCCGCGGAGAGTACCGCGTTCACCTGCTGCGCCGCTGCCTCAAGCGCCTGCCGATCGGCCTCACCGGCGCCGCCGATCAACTGGGCCACCGTCTGCAGATCGCCCTGGAGGTCCGCCCGCGCAGCTTCAAGCTGGCGCGCGCTCTCCGCAAGCTCCGCTGCGACCAGCTCAGGTGACTTCGTCAGAGTGTTCGCCTGATCCAGCGCCGCCTCAGCTGCGCGGAGCGTGACCGCGGCCGCCGCACGTTCGCCGGCAGCGATCTCCGTTTCTGCGGACCCCACGCAGTCGGCGACGAACCCCAGCCGCGACTCCGCTTCGCCGAGATTGTGCTGCAGCTGACCAACGACGGTCTCCGCATAGCTCGCTGCCAGCCCGGCCACGGTCTGACGAGCCGCAGTCAACTGCTCACGCGCGCGCGGCAACGCCGCACTCAGCTGTGCAAGCACTTCGGGCGCGCGCTGCTCGACTTCCCGGAGCCGGGAGAACGACTCCGTGTGTGCGTCAAGCGATTCCTTTGCACCGGAGCAGCGATCGATGATCTCACCGAGCCATGCCCTGCGCTGCTCATCAGTGTCTGGAACGTCATCATCGAGTTTCTGGCGTAGCTCGAACGCTGCCTGCAACTGCGCGCGAGCCTCGCCGATCGCCTCCGCAAACGGTTCCGCAGCGGCCGCCCCGAATTGGGCCTGTGCGAACCCGAGTTCTTGCTCACTGCTGCGCACATCGTCATCGACACGCACCAACAGCGCGCTTGCCTCTGCTTCGAGATCCGCCAACGCGACCGGGGCCGCACCCTCCACGGTCTCCTTCGCGCGTTTCCGATTCCGCGCTACGATCACTCCGGTCGCAACACCACCGACCACGACGACGCCACCGATCACTGCGACGGCTACGCCTACGCCATTCGATTCGGGGCTCAGGACAACCTGCTCGATCCCGGTGAGCGTCTCGCCGATCACCCCGGTCCAGTCGCTTTGTTTCAATGCCGGCCGCACATAGTCATCCGTGAGCTTCTTGTACTGGTCGTCCGTAATGAGATTCTGCGCTGCATTGAGATCGAACAGCCGGTCCTCGACGGCGATACTCAAGAGCACGCCGTCGTCACCGAGGAAGTTCTTCTGTGCAGTCGCGGCACCCCACGCCTCCGGATCCTCCGGCGAGCTGAAGCGATCGACATAGACCACGAACAGTTGCACACCCTGCTCAGCAGCGAACGTACGCACCTGGGCCTCGAGCCGGTCGCGATCCGCACCGAGCACGGACTTCGTGGTGCCGTCAATCACGTACGCGCCGGAGAACTCCGGTGGCGCGGTGGCGAATGCAGCAGACGGGGCACACCACATCAGTACGGCCAGCACTGACAGCCCGAGCATCGTAGCGACCCGCTTCATACCGCTCCCCCCGCCGCGGCGCAATGGAGCGACGCATGGTTGTGAGCCTCAGTCTAGGAGCCAGCACATGTGCACCGCCAGTGGCAAACCCATGGCCTGCCGCCCACTCTAAGCTGGTCACGGGGTGACCGAGCGTCGTCGGTGACAGGGACTGGGAAAGCGGGAAGTTCGCATGCGCGGGAAACGGCCAAGCATCTGGGGCGACACGGGCGCGCTGCTGCGCGGGGCGCTGCAGCTGGTGCGCGCTGGCGGGGCTCGGCTCTGTGGCCTGATCCTCGTCACGCAGCTCCTGATCCTGCTTGTCGCGCTCCCGGTGATCAGCTGGCTGTTCCGCGAAGCCCTCCGCGCGAACGGCATGGCGGGATTGGATCTCGGTCAGCTGCCAGTGCGGGCTGGATTCCCGCTCACCGTCTCCCTCATCGTGGCAATCATTGTCCTCGTATTTTGGATCCTGGCGCTTCAGTTCACCGCACTCGTGGTGCTGCTGCGGTGGCCGCGCCTGAGCGGCAGACAGTACGTGCGCGAGCTCGGCCGCGTGGCGCGTGCGCTGCTGCGGCCAGCTGCCCTCCCGCTCCTCGGCTACCTATTCGTCCTCGTGCCGCTCACGGGTTTTGGTTTCACCTCTGCGCTGACCCGCGGCCTGGCTATTCCGCAGTTCATCTCCGGGGAACTGTTCAAGGCACCCGCCACAACCGTGGGCTTTCTCCTGTTCCTGCTTGTGCTCGCCTGGCTCAACGTCCGCTTCTCGCTCACGGTGCCAGTGTTCATCCTCACAGCTGGCCGGCGCCCGCTGCGCACGAGCTGGCGGCTCACCAGCGGCCCCCGCACCTGGGCTCCCCTGGTGCTCGCCGCTACAGTCGTGCTCGCACTCGGTTCCCTGGCGGGCAGCGTGCTCGCGGCAATCGCGCTCGCTCCGACTGCCGCTGCAGACGCGCTCCTCCCTCCCGCCGCCGCTGGCACCGCGGCGGTGTCCCTCGGCATCGCGCAAGTGCTCGGTATGCTGCTGAGCGGTCTCGTGACTGCGGGAATTGCGGCGCTGCTCATCACACAGTTGCGTCGCACCGCGTCGCGTCTCCCGAAGAACGGAACGCTGCTCCAGTACCCGGAGCCCTCGCGGGCCGGGGTTCAGGCTGCGAGCGCCCGCCAGATCGTCCCCGCCGTTCTCGCGATCGCCGTCGTCCTCGCGATCGGCTGCAGCGCAGCGGGGTGGGGCACAATGCACCGGCTCGCGGCCGCGCCCGAGTCGCTCGTGCTGGCTCACCGCGGTTTCTCGGCGGGGGGCGTCGAGAACACACTCGGCGGGCTCGACGCAGCTGCGAGGGCTGGCGCTGATCTCGTCGAGATGGATGTCATGCAGACCAGCGATGGCGGATTTGTTGCGATGCACGACGCACAGCTCGACCGCCTCGCTGGCCGCCCCGATGCGGTGAAGGATCTCACCCTCGCAGAACTGACCTCGATCACGGTGCGCGATGCGAACGGACACGAGGATCACATCCCGAGCTTCAGCGCGTATGTGCAACGCGCACAAGAGCTTGAAATGCCGCTGCTCATCGAGATCAAGATCGGCGGCGGCGAGACTCCCGATCACGTCGATCGTCTCGTCGCTGAGCTGGAGGAGCTCGGCGCGCTGAACGAGAACATCTACCACTCGCTCGACGCCCCCAGCGTTGAGCGGCTCAAGCTCCTGCGCCCCGATCTCACCGTCGGGTACACCATGGCGTTTGCTGGCGGCGGAATTCCCGAGACAGTTGCTGACTTCATCGTCGTGGAGCAGTGGACCGCAACGGCCGTCATGCAGGACGCGGCGTGGGGCGCAGGCCTCGGGTTCATGGCCTGGACCGTCAACGATGAGGCTGGCTACCGCGAACACCTCCGCCGAAACACCGACGGGATTATCACAGATGTGCCAGATCTCGTGCTCGCGGCGCGCGCTGAGATGCAGCACGGCAGCGGCATGGCGGCGATACTGTTCGACGCCCTCACCCGATTCGTCACCGTGGTGTAGTGATCAGACCGGCAAACCCACCTGCTCCAGCCGCGCGTAGCTCGTTTCCATACCGTCGATCATGCCGGTCGCGAGGATCATCTCCCGGGTCTCGGTATCCGGGTACGTGATCACGAGGGTCAGGAGTGTGCCGTCGGCCTGCGGTGTGAGCGTCAGCTCGTTGAGCGTCACCGGGCTCGTGGCGCCTTCGGGATCGGAGGGTGTGGTCATCGCTTCGGTGGTGACGAGTCGCACAATGGGCTCCGCCGTGACCACTTCGCCGGTGAAGCCGAACCGGTTGCCGCCATCGGCTGCAACCCACTCGTAGCGATACCGGCTCCCCGGCGTCGGCTCGAACTCACACACCGGCATACTCCAGCCATCGGGTCCGAGCAGCCAGCGCTGCAACAGCTCAGGCTCCGTATGCGCGCGCCACACCTGCTGCGCCGTCCCATGGATGACACGAGAGATCCGAGCGCGCTCGCCATCGATGCGCTGCAGCTCGGTTACACGGCCAGCGGCAAACGCTGTGAGATCAGCGAGCACAGCGTCGATCTGGCCCATGGCCGAGCGCATACCCTCCTCCATGTGCATTTCCATCAGCTGCTCAAGCTCGGCGAGCGAGCCGAACAGGGTGGTGGTGGTGAGGCGGGAACCCAGCGCGGTCTCAGCGAAGTCGAACACCATTCGCATGCTCGGTAGCTCGGTGTTGGGCTCGCCGTCTGCACGTGCGAAGCCGTCGCGCACTTCGAACGAGCGACCATCTACAACGGATACCCACTCCCAGTACCCGCGGCTCTGATCACCATCCGGCCCCGTCATACAGTAGTTGCTGACGCCGCCTGGAAAGGCATCGTGGCGGAGAAACGTCGCCGGATATTCCGGCGGCCCCCAGAATCGCTCGATCTGGCGCGGGTCGAGGTAGGCGTCCCAGAGCCGCCGAACAGGGACGGTGAAATCAGCGACGACCGTCAGAGTCAGCGCCTCGGTGTCTGTAGTGACGGAGGTAATGGGCATGATCGAGCCTTTCAGTTCTGGTCTGGCTCGGCGAGGAATGCGTCGAGTCGATCGATTCGATTGCGCCAGGCGCGTTCAACCTGGCTGAGCAGATCCCGTGCGCGCTGAATCGTCTCGGGGTTGCCACGGATCATGCGTTCACGCCCGCGTGGAGTGCGTGCAACCAGGTCTGCCGCTTCCAACACCGCGACGTGCTTCTGCACCGCAGCAAAAGACATGTCGTAGTCCGCCGCGAGCTCCGAGATCGAGGCCTCCGCGGTAAGCGTGCGACGTACGATGTCGCGCCGCGTCGTATCTGCAAGGGCCCGGAAGATCCGGTTCGCCTGCTCTTCTTCCACCATTTGTGCAACCATTTGGTTGCACATTACGCCTCGCGAACGCTGCCGTCAACCCCCGCTGCGGGAGTTACTGGGGGTCGGTGCCCGCAGCGGGCTCCGACGTCACTGCTGCAGCCGCACTGCGCTTGGCACGCCACGAGCGGAAGGCGCGTGCCAGCTCGAACAAGATCGGGATACCGGGAATCAGTACGAGCACGATGATGAACACTTCGCTGTACTCACGCACAAACGGGATCTGGCCCAGGAAGAACCCGAGCAGCGTGACACCGACGCCCCACAGCAGGGCACCCACGGCGTTATAGACCACGAACTGGCGATACCGCATATTGCCGACGCCCGCCGCGGCTGGCACAAAGGCACGGAAGATCGGAAGGAACCTGGCGATGATGATTGCCTTCGGCCCGTGCTTCTCAAAGAACGCGTGGGTGCGCGCGACGTTCTCGGGGTTGAACAGTCGACTCTTTTCGCGGCTGAAGATCGCAGGCCCCAGTTTTCGGCCGATCATGAAGCCCATCTGATCTCCTGCAAACGCAAAGATGAAGAGCAGGATGCACGTCAGCCAGATGGGAACGTCAATGATTCCGGTTGCCGAAAACAAGCCGACGGTGAACAGTAGCGAGTCACCCGGCAGGAACGCGAGCACCAGCACGCCGGTCTCGAGGAATACGAACGCGCACGCGAGAATCAATGCTGCCCAGCCGCCTGCCTTCAGTAGCGTCTCGGGGTCAAGCCACTCGATACCGAAGAGGGCCGGGACAGTGGCCGCGGTTAGAGCAGCTAGCGTCGAGGTCACGGGATAGGTCTCAGCTCTCGTTCAAGACGGATTCGGGCGGCACGCGGCGTCTCCACCCCGGCACCCGTCCAGTATGCCGCGTATCGCTGGACGTGCGCTGGTGAGGGCGGGAAGACGGACATCCCGGCGCACGCTGGAGGGGCGACAGGGGTACGCTGGAGGGACCACGCAGTGAGAATCTGAGGGGGACCGCATGACACCACCATCACCCGCTACCAGCTGGAGTCACTCACGCAGAGTCGCGGTGGCCGCAGCATGCACGGGGGCACTCACCCTCACTCTCGCGGGCTGCATCACGGTCAACGTGCCGCCCACATCCACGAGCGACTCTGGAACATCACGGCAGAGTTCACAGCCCAGCGCAACCCAGCAGCTGGGAGACTCCGATTTCCCGGCGGCTGGCATTCCAACGCAGGTGAAATGGCCGTCAGACTGGCTCGAGGGCTTCATGGGCGAATCGGAGGGTGTCCGCGGCACGATCGTGTCAATCGATCTCGACTATGAGCGAGGCCAATGGATCTGGGAGGTCACGAGTCGGGACCCCGGCCCGAACGCCGAACACCCTACGCGCGGCTTTGAGGCTGACCTCGCCGCAGAAACGCTCGAAGTGCTCAGCTCTCGCGAGGTGCAGCTCGACCCAGAAGAGCAGACCAAGGTCACCATCGGCATCGCCGAAGCAGCCCGACTCTCCGGAGAGAGCTCTCCGAGCCCGCGCCTGGTCGAGCTCGCACAAGACGAGGACCGCGGTGTGGCCGTGTGGGAAGCGACACTCGTGGACACTGAGACGTGGGCAGAAACCGAGCTCACGATCGACGCGAACACCGGGAACATCCTGACCCAGGAAACTGACTAGCTGGGTGGGCCAGCGCGCACGCTGGCCCACCCAACACAATCGGACCGGAGACTACGCGGAGGCGCGCTCCGCCATCTCGACCACATTCTTGAGGAGCAATGCCCGCGTCATGGGCCCCACCCCTCCAGGGTTGGGAGACACCCACGCAGCGACCGCAGCGACCGAGGGGTCCACGTCACCGACGACCCGCGACTTCCCCGTCTCGGGGTCCGAGGTGCGTGAGACTCCCACATCAAGCACGATCGCGCCAGGCTTCACGTCTTCGGCGCGCACGATACCCGCGACGCCGGCGGCCGCGACGATCACATCCGCTCGGCGCAGCTCGGCGCCAAGATCGGTGGTGCCCGTGTGCGTCAGCGTGACGGTCGCATTGAACTCCCGACGTGTCAGCAGCGGTCCAATCGGGCGCCCCACGGTCACACCGCGACCGACAACGACGACATGCTTGCCAGCCCACGACAGGCCATTGCGCTCGACAAGCTCGATCACGCCGCGTGGTGTGCACGGCAGCGGCGAGCTGATCTCACTGTTCGCGTTCAGCACGAGCCGCCCGAGGTTCGTCGGGTGCAGGCCATCAGCATCTTTGTCAGGATCGATGCACTCGAGAATGCGATCTGTATCGATGTGCTTCGGCAGCGGCAGTTGCACAATATAGCCCGTGCAGTCCGGATCTGCGTTCAGCTCAGCGAGGACGGCTTCAAGTTCCTCCTGTGTGACCGATTCAGGCAGCTCGCGCTTGATTGACGCGATCCCCACTTCTGCGCAGTCACGGTGCTTGCCAGCGACGTACCACTGCGAGCCGGGATCCGCTCCCACGAGCACCGTCGCGAGCCCGGGCACGATCCCGCGCTCAGCGAGCGCTGCAACGCGCACGGTCAGCTCAGCCTTGATTGTGGCCGCAGCCGCTGTGCCGTTCAGGATCTGAGCGGTCACGCGCTCACCACTCCTCGAGGCCGGGGTACAGCGGGAATGCGTCGGCAAGCGCGCTGACGCGGGTGCGGAGCGCGTCCAGGTCGCCCGCCTGCTGCAGTGTCAGTGCGATGATGTCCGCCACTTCAGCGAACTCGGCATCTCCGAAGCCGCGGGTTGCGAGCGCAGGCGTGCCAATGCGCAGGCCGCTGGTCACCATCGGCGGGCGCGGGTCAAACGGCACGGAGTTGCGGTTGACGGTGATGCCAACGGCGTGCAGCGCGTCCTCCGCCTGCTGGCCGTCGAGCGCCGAGTGCCGAAGGTCCGCGAGTACCAGGTGCACATCAGTGCCGCCGGTCAGAACATCGACGCCGGCGGCCTTCGAAGCCTCGGTAGTCAATGCGGAGGCGAGCAGCTTCGCGCCCGAGAGGGTACGCGCCTGGCGGTCAGCGAACTCGTCCGTTGCTGCGAGCAGGAAGGCGGTTGCCTTTGCCGCGATGACGTGCATGAGCGGGCCGCCCTGCTGGCCGGGGAACACGTTCGAGTTGAGCTTCTTGTAGAGCTCAAGATCGTTCGTGAGGATAAAGCCTGAGCGCGGTCCACCGATGGTCTTATGCACGGTCGACGACACCACGTGTGCGTGGGGCACCGGGTTCGGGTACAGCCCGGCGGCCACGAGGCCGGCGAAGTGTGCCATATCGACCCACAGCGTGGCGCCAACCTCATCAGCGATCGCACGGAAGGCGGCGAAGTCGAGCGTGCGCGGGTACGCGGACCACCCGGCGATGATCACCTTCGGCTTGTGCTCGAGCGCCTTCTGACGCACGACGTCCATATCTACCAGGAACGTCTCTGGATCAACCCCGTAGGAGGCAACTTTGTAGAGCTTGCCGGAGAAATTGAGCTTCATGCCGTGGGTGAGGTGCCCACCGTGGGAGAGCTCAAGGCCGAGGATCGTATCGCCGGGCTCAGCGATCGCGGAGAGCACCGCGGCGTTGGCTGAGGCGCCCGAGTGCGGCTGCACGTTCGCGTACGCCGCACCGAACAGACTCTTGGCGCGATCGCGTGCGAGGTCCTCCGCGATATCGACATACTCGCAGCCACCGTAGTAGCGGCGGCCGGGGTAGCCCTCGGCGTACTTGTTCGTGAGCACGGAACCCTGCGCTTCGAGCACCGCACGAGGAACAAAGTTTTCGCTCGCGATCATCTCGAGCGTGCCGCGCTGGCGACCGAGTTCGTTCTGAAGCACCGCTGCGATCTCGGGATCGACCGTCTCAAGCGGCTCGTTGAAGAAAGCTGACTGGGTGGACATGATGCGCTCCTCATGGTGTTCGTTCCGCGCAGGCGGAATCGGCTCCGGATTATGACCCAGGCGAGCGGCCATCCGTGAAGAGGTGTCGTTCCCCGATGGTGGACCATCTGTACGCCAGTCACGACCCGCTCAGCATAGCAGCGCGGGGCGGGAGCCGCAGCCGAGATTTCACTCAGAGTGCGGGGTCGAGCTGCGGATCGAGATCCGGCCAGGCTGGGAGTGCCAGCTCACTGTCGAGTGTGAGGCTGCTCCGCTCGAACGGCCCGAGGTCTGGCCAAGCGTCCGCCGCATACCCCGCTTCCGGTACGACGAAGCGCTCCGTCCCCACGAGGTCTGCGTGCTGGGGGTCCCACCAGAGCCCGTCGGATTCACCCCAGTAGCCCGGACCAGCGATCAACACGTCGACGGTGGTCACCGCACCACTGGGCTGCGCAGTCAGATCGATCACGGCGGTCGATCCATCGTCCCGCCGCGCATACGCCCGAGTCTGCACGCCGCTTTCGTCCGTAGCGCTGTCCCGAATCTCACAGCTTGCCGAGGTTTCCTGCTCAGTGGCACCGTCGCCAACGCCCCAGCCCCACTGCTCAGCGGCCGCACAGTCCGGCTTCCACCCCTCCGCCGCGAGTGCGGTGCGCATCGTTGCGAGCACATCGTCGAGCGGCTCGGGCACACGCGTGCGCCAGTCAGCCGAGACGCGCAGCTGCGCACGCGGTGCATCGTAGGCGCTCACCCCCGACGAACTCAACGGGAGCCAGTGCTCATCTGCGACCGCCGTGCGGATGGGCTGTGCAATAGACTGCACTTCTTCCCACCCGGCCTCCTGCGCCGAAACACTCTCAGCAACGCTGAGCCGAGAGGCCTCCAGCTCAGTGCGACCAGCGGCATCGCGCTCCCCGCTCATCTGCGCAAGCTGCGCGGCCCAGGCCACGGCGATCACCAGTCCGGGAATCAGCAGTGCGATCATCACGGGGATCCAGCCTCGCGGCGTGCGCTGCCGCTCGGGTCTCGCCACCGCGGCAAGGACGATGCTGGCAAGCAGCGCTGTGAGCAGGCCGAAGAACGCACAGCTCAGCACGATGCTTTCCGCCCGCTCATCGAGAGCAGGGAACGTCAGCGCCACGGCGGAGTCGAATGACCCCGAGTCGCCGATCCCGCGCAGCGACGCCGCGGCGAGGAATTGCATCCCCCAGTGCAGCACCATGAGCCCAAGCAGCAACGCGGGCGGGGGCGCATTCTTCCCGGCGCGGGAGCGCCAGACCCAGCGGGGCACGAGCCCCAGCACCGCGAGCACGGGCAGCCACAGTGGCGCGAAGACCAGCAAGAAGAGGGACTCCCACCCTCCATCTGGCGTCAGGAACCGTAGACAGCCCGCCGCAATCGGCACCAGCCACACGAGTGGCACCCACGCACGCCAGACCCAGCGCTCAATTCCAGACGGTGCCACGTCCTGCTCTGTCATGGTGCATACGCTACGCGGTCGCGCCACCGGCCCACGCATTGCGCCACCGGAGTTTCGCCAGCGCACAGTGGATTAGAATCAATCGGATGAACACGATCGCGCCGCACACGACCGATACTCAGTGGGTACTGACCCTTTCTTGCGTTGACGGTCCCGGCATCGTCCACGCGATCAGCGGCGCGGTAGTGGCGGCCGGCGGCAATATTGCGGAAAGCCAGCAGTTTGCCTCAGCAGACACCGGCCGCTTCTTCATGCGCCTGCAGGTCGAAGCCGTCGCGCAGCCAGAAACGTTCGAGAGTCGCTTCACTCTCGCTCTCACTCCGGTCACGGAGCGGTACCAGATGTCGTGGCGGCTCGACACGGTCGACCGCCCGGTACGCACCCTCATCCTCGCGTCCACCGCGACACACTGCGTCAATGATCTGCTTTACCGCCGCCGCGGCGGCCAGCTCCCCATCGAAGTGCCGCTGATTCTGTCGAACCACGAGACCGTGCGCGACATCGCTGAGTTCTACGACGTACCGTTCGAGCACCGCGCGATTGCCAACCCCGCCGAGCGCGACGCGTTCGAGGCCCGCGTGCTCGAGGCAGTCGAGGAGCACGACATCGAGCTCGTGGTGCTTGCCCGCTACATGCAGATCCTCTCGCCCGCGCTGTGCGCAGCGCTCGAGGGCCGCGCGATCAATATCCACCATTCCTTCTTGCCGGGGTTCAAGGGCGCAAATCCGTATAAGCAGGCACACCAGCGCGGTGTGAAGCTGATCGGCGCGACGGCGCACTTCGTGACGACGGACCTCGACGAGGGCCCGATCATTGAACAGGACGTTGTCCGCGTCGATCACTCCTACTCGCCGCGCGAGCTCGTGCAGCTCGGGCAGGACGAGGAAGCGCGCGTGCTCCGTCGCGCAGTGAACTGGTTCGCCGAGAACCGGATCCTCGCCGACGGCGCGCGCACCATCATCTTCCGCTAGGACCAGCGGGCGTGGGCTCGGCGCCCGTCACAGGGCGGCGTGGGCCCGACGCCCTGTGACGAGCGTGCCCCGGGGTGCGCGCATGGGTGAGCGCTGCGGGGATGGGCGCTCGCCGCACCCCCGCAGCGAGCTACAACAGCTCACGATGCCGCTCGCGCAGTTCCTCAACGGCGCGCTCCAGCGCAGGATCATCGCCGCGTGCGAGACCGGCGTACTGCAGTGCAACACCGTCGTCGGTGGTGACGGCTTTCACCCACATGCGGCGACGCGGCACGAACAGCGACCACATCAACCCTCCGAGTGCCGCGAGTGCGAAGATCAGCACCCACTCCTGCGCCGGGTTGCGCATCACGTCGAAGGACGCGTACCGCGGCACAGACTCAAGCGTAATCGTGCCCATACCGTTCGGCAGTTTCGCTGACTCCCCCGGGGCAAGCTCGATCGAGTCTTTCTCGACGGCGCGGCCCGTGAGCTGCTCCATATTCGTGGTGTCGAGCGCGTAGACAGACTGTGGGACACCCGCGTCGATCCCGAGGTCGCCGCTGAACACGTCGAGCGTGAGCAGCGGGTTCTCCAGATCGGGATAGTTCGAGGTGTAGGCCCCCGTCTCGAGCTCCGCCTTCGTCGGGTAGAAGAAGCCGCGCATGCCGAGCTGCGTGGCGTTGCCGTCCGCATCAGTGATGCCGTAGGGCACCTTGAGTACGCCGAGCGAGGTCATGTTCAGGTTGTCCTGCGGAATGAACGGCATCGACTCGCGGTAGACCACCGTGCCCTCGTCGTTCGTGATCGTGATGAGCGGCGCGTAGCCGTTCGCGATCAGGTAGATCGGGGAGCCGTGCACACGCAACGGGTGATTCACCCGGATAACGTGCTCTTCCTCCGTCTTCCCGTCCGCGCTGATCAACGTCATGTTCGCTGTGTAGTCCTTGACCTGACCGAGCGCCTTCAGGTTGCCGTCGTCCGGGGTCATATAGTCCACATCGAGCGAGTTCAACCGGAGACCGAACGGTTCAAGGCTCGAAGTGTCGAAGCCCTGGCCGGAGTTCACGGTGTCGTAATCGATCAGCTGATTCACCATTGTCTCGCCCTCAATGAGCACTTTCTGCCCGTTGAAGGTGAGTGCCCCGCCGATCCCGACGCTTACCAGAACGCCGAGCAGTGAAATGTGGAAGATCAGATTGCCTGTCTCACGCAGGTAGCCGCGCTCCGCGGACACTGAGACCTCGGAAACTCCGCGGCGCTCGGCACGCTGGATCTCGACGCGGTAGCGCTGCTTCTTCAGGAGGTCGCGCGCCGCTTCGACCGCGCGAGTCGCAAACGCCTCACGCTCCGCAGCAGTGGCCTCCGGGTTCGAGACACGGATCTCGTCGAAGCCGGCCATCCGTTGCAGCCGGGCCGGTGTCTTCGGCGGGGTGCCGCGCCACGCTTTCCAGTGGTGCACGATGCGCGGCAGCACACAGCCGATGAGCGAGATGAAGAGCAACAGGTAAATTGCCGAGAACCAGACGGAACCATAGACGTTGAACGCCTGAATGGGGAACGCGTCGAGCACCTTGAACAGCTCTGGGTTGTCCTGCTGGTACTGGATCACACCGTTGGGGTCAGCTGAGCGCTGGGGCACCAGTGATCCGGGGATCGCCGCAACCGCGAGCAACAGAAGCAGGATCAGCGCAACGCGCATGCTCGTGAGCTGACGCCAGAACCAGCGGCCCCAGCCCTTCAGCCCGAGCTCGGGGGATTCCGCGCGAACGGATCCGCCGCCGCCCGTTCCATCGTCATAATCAGAGGGGCGTGACATAGCCGCCAATCACCGCCTGCAGTGCGAACATCATCTTGCTCCAGAGTCCGGTCACCATGAGGAGACCGATGAGGATCAGCAGCCCGCCGCCGATCAGGTTCACGGCACGAATGTGCCGCTTGAAGAAGGTCATTGTTTGCGTCATCCAGCCGAATCCGAACGCGGCGAGCACGAACGGGAGACCGAGACCGATGCAGTACGCCACAGCCAGGATAATCGAGCGCGAGATCGATCCCTGTTGCAGGCTCAGGCCCATGATCACGGTGAGCGTCGGGCCCATACACGGAGTCCAGCCGATCGCGAACACCGCTCCGAGCACCGGTGCACCCGCGATCCCGAGCCGCGGTTTCATTTTGAGCTTCTTGGTCGTTTGCATCCGCGAGAACAGGCCGATAAACACGAGCCCCATGACGATCACGAAGACGCCGAGCAGCCGGGTGATGAGATTTTCCCACTCGATCAGCCACACGCCAACCGTGCCGGCTGCCGCGAGGAAGGTGACGAGCACGACCGAAAAGCCAACGACAAACAGGATCGCACCAAGCACCAGACGACGTCTGGCCGGGGGCTCCCCTGGAGCCGATCCTGCGCTCGCGCTTGCGTAGGCCAAATAGCCAGGAACGAGGGGCAGCACACAGGGCGACAAGAAGGAGAGCAGACCTGCGGCAACTGCAATCAGAGACGCAACGAGCAACTGCCCGTCAGCGACAAGATCCTGAACGTTCACTCGGGCTGTCCGTCGGTGCTGCCCGGTGTTCCTGCCGCGTCACCGCCGCCGGTCTCTCCCTCGGCAAGCGTCTCCTTGATCAGGGTGCTCAACTGCGATGCCGCAGCGAGCTGGCCGAGCACGCGGTGCGCCACACGGCCCTCGCGATCGAGGATCAGCGTGGTGGGCACCGCGTTCAGTGGCACCTGGCCAGCGAAGGCACGTTGCACAGAGCGACCGCCAGGCATGTCCATGATCGAGGGGTACTCGATATTGAATTCCTCGGAGAACTGCTGTGCCTGCGCCACCTGGTCGCGTGTATTCACGCCAAGGAACGCGACGTCGTCGCCTGCGAATTCATCGTACGCCTCGACCAGGTCTGGCGCCTCAGCGCGGCACGGGGCACATCCCGCGTACCAGAAATTCACGACGGTGACTTTGCCGCGCAGCTCGTCAGAGCTCAGGGTGTCCCCGTTCTCAATCTCGCCGGAGAACTCGACCGGTTCAGTGCGATCACTTGGCGGGAAGCTCGCGGAGGTGCCGTCGCCTGAAACGTAGCCCTTCTCGTTCGATTCCTGCCACTGTTTCGCGAGATCGTTCCCACCGCCGCTGCACCCTGAGAGCGCGAGTGCCGCAGTCAGCCCGAGGGCGACCACCGCTCCGATTCGTCGGCGATTCATACGGCCCCCACGTCCACTGCGTTCTCCAGCAAGCCAGACGCTGGCGTCCGGTAGTCGACCTCGAACCAGCGCTCGCCGCGCTTTTCGAAACTCGTGATGCTCGACAGTTCGCAGCGTCGCGATGCCGGGTTGTGAAACAGGGGCTTTCCGGCGACATCGAGGTGCGCCATCCAGATCGGGGACTGGTGCGACACCATCACAATGTCGCCGCCGCGGGTTGATTCCCACGCGTCATCCATCGCCTCGCGCACACGCGCAGCGACCTCGCGATAGGGCTCACCCCAGCTCGGCCGGAATGGGTTGATGAACTTGTGCCAGTACCGCGGCTTCTTGAAGGCTGCGTCGGGCCCGGAGTTCACCATGCCCTCGAAGTAATTCGTAGGTTCGATGATCCGCTCTTCGGTCACGATCTCCAAGCCCAGCGCGCTCGCGATGGGCCGGGCAGACTGCTGTGCGCGTTCGAGCGGCGAAGCCAGAAGACGCACGACTTGCCGATCGCTCCCTGCCAGTTCGAGGGCAGCGGCCTCAGCCATGCTGTGTCCGCGCTCAGAGAGGCGGAACCCCGGGATCCGTCCATACAGCACCAAATCAGGGTTATGGACCTCGCCATGGCGCACCAGATGCAGCAGTTTGTCGCTCACGGCATTCATTCTAGGCGTGCCCTGGCTGAGAATCCCGAGTGCATACCCCGCCCCCGTAAGACCTGGCGTTCTCCTGCAGAGTTCGCTGAGCCACACGCTGCATTCGGGGCGCTGACAGCAGTGTTCGTCGCGGCGTTGGTCGCTACGCCAGCCAGGATCGCAGTTGCGCCGTGGTGAGCTCATCGACGGCAGGTGTTTCCCCGATCGGAACCACTGTGTGCAGCACGCGATCTCCGTACAGGTGCACCAGGTTGAAGCCCTGCGCCCCATCTCGCCCGCGGAGGTGACCGAACGGCACGTTGAGATCCTGGGTGTAACAGGTGGCTGAGGCCACAGAAACCGGGATCCCGGCGATCGTGCTGAAGGTGTTGTAGTGCAGGTGCCCACCGAGCACCGCACGGACGTCTGTGCCTGCGATCGCGTCAGCAAAGCGCTGCTGATCCCGGAGTTCGACGAGCTCGAGTGGTTCGAGTAGCGACGGGACCGGCGGATGGTGCAACGCGATGAGTGTGCCGTGCGGTGCAGGATCGGCGAGCGTATCGGCCAGCCACACATACTGCGCATCGGAAATCTCGCCGTGGTGGTGGCCTGGCACCGTGGAGTCGAGCGTGATGATTCGCAGTCCGTTCACGTCAGTGACCGCGTCGACGCTCTCGGCTCCAGCGTCTGAATCGAGCAACAGTCGCCGGAACGGTGCGCGCACATCGTGGTTGCCCATCACCCAGATGACCCGCGAGCCGATCTCCGCTGCCGCCGGATCTACCACTGCGCGGATCCGGCGATACGCAGCTTCATCCCCGGCGTCTGCGATGTCCCCGGTGAATACGATCGCGTCTGGCCGCGCTCCGGATCGCGCAAACTCCGCAAACAGCCGCCGCAGATTCGCCTCACTGTCGACCGTGCCGAACAAGAGCTCGCCGTCACTGACGAAGTGTGTGTCGCTGATGTGCAGAATGAAGTGAGAGGCAGGCTGGTGCTGTGGGAACGGTGCTGGATCGGTCACAGGGGATCCCTCCGAACTGCGCCAGCGCTGAGTTCTGGCGTCACTACTGAGCAGAGTACCCCGGGCGCCAGCCGAGAGCGGGGCCAATATTGGTCGCGAGCTCGTGCAGGATGTGTTTCCAATCAGCCAGCTCGAACTCGAACGGGAGCTCAAACACGTAGTCGTCTGCGGCGCGGAACGCGAGATCCTGCTGAATGAAGTCAACGATCTCATCGCGTGAGCCCAAGACGTCACGGGCAATAATCGTTTTTCCGCCGTGAACGTGCTCCGTTCGCGGCGTACGCGCCTCAGCGTAGGCCCGATACTTGCTGAGCTGCGCCGGAGTCGCACCGTCCGTTGGCACCATCACCCGCGCAACCGAGGCGCGGGCACCGTCTCCCGCCGCGTGCGCTGCGCGGTAGGCATCGATCTGCGCGCGCTGCACTCTCGCAAAGTCAGTGTCGCCGTTTGACGTCGTGCTGATGTTGCTCACGAGCCAGTTCAGACCGGCACGCCCCGTCCACTCGGCCGAGCGAATCGATCCGCCACCGTACCAAAGCCGATCAGAGAGCCCCGGGCTGTAAGGCTCGACGCGTTCGGAGTCGAGATCACCGCCGATCCCGCTGTATGCAGGCACTTCACGCAGTGCTTGCCCGTCGAGGAACTCGCGCAGCCGCTCGATCCTGCCGTACGTGTAGTCCTCGTCTCGCCAGCCGGAATCATGAACGAGATCGTCGACGCTGCCGCCGTACCCTGGCGGGTGGACGCTGAGCCCGGCAAGGATCCGGCCACCAGAGAGCGCATCGGCCGTGGCAAGATCCTCGGCGAGCCGGAACGGGTTCTCATGGCCGACCGGAATCACGGCCGTGCCGAGCCCGAT
This sequence comes from Leucobacter luti, assembly GCF_019464495.1. Classification (NCBI taxonomy): domain Bacteria; kingdom Bacillati; phylum Actinomycetota; class Actinomycetes; order Micrococcales; family Microbacteriaceae; genus Leucobacter; species Leucobacter luti. The sequence continues at coordinate 1,665,339 of NZ_CP080492.1, forward strand.
CCGTTCCGTGTGCTGCGCGACCGCCCCGAAGAACACTGCAGGCGATGGCAGGCCGTACTGCAGGTGACGTGTGCGGACCCAGCCGCTGTCCAGGCCGAGTTCCTCGGCGTAGCGGAAGAGCTCGACCCCCTCGCGAAGGCCGCGGCCCGGATCAGCCCGATCAAGCGGCACGAGATGGATGAACCCGAGACTGCGCAACGGGCGCGCTGACGCTGCTCCAAGTGCTGACGCTGACGCTGACGCTGACGCTGACGTCAGGATGCCGGCAGAATTCGTCGGTTCAGTCGGTTCAGTCGGTTCAGTCGGTTCACTCGGTTCAGTCGGTTCACTCGGTTCAGTCATGCGATCTCCTTTGCCAGGGCCACTCGTGTGCCCGGTCCTCCGCGCGTGGTGTCGCAAGCGTAAGAGCCGTGCACTCACCAGTTCAAGAGCGGTGACGCAGTATTACCGCGGGATCGACACCTGATCTCAGCAAGGTTGCGACGAGATCTCGATCCGCGAAACTCAGGCTGCGCCGCACGGGTAGACTGTTGGAGTGACTGAGCGCGTATTGATTAAGGACCTGGCCGCCCACGAGGACGGCACCGTAACTGTTTCCGGGTGGGTCGAGAAGGTGCGCGATCAGCGCTACGTCCAGTTCGTGGTGCTCCGCGACGAGTCAGGGGCGGTGCAGCTCGTCAACGGTGGCGTGCTGCGCGAGCCGGATCCGGAGAACCCGCGATCCGACATTCTCGTGCCGCGCACAACGACGATCTCTGAGTTGACCCACGGCACGTTCCTGACGGTGACCGGAGAACTGCAGCACAACGAGCGCGTCAAGCTCGGCGGAGTTGAGATCCAGATCGAGTCCATCGAAGTCATCACGAAGTCGCTGCCGGACAACCCGGTCGCTGAGGACTCTGGCATCGACGTGCGCCTGGACTGGCGCTTCCTCGATCTCCGCCGCCCCGAGCAGAACCTCGTGTTCCGCATCCAGACCACGTTCCTGCACGCACTGCGCAACGTCTGGGTGGAGCGCGGCTTCATCGAGATCCAGACCCCGAAGCTCATGGCCTCGGCGTCCGAGTCGCGGGCCGAGCTGTTTGAGGTGGAGTATTTCGAAGGCAAAGCGTTCCTGGCGCAGAGCCCCCAGTTCTTTAAGCAGATGGCACAGGCCGCTGGCTTCGGCGGCATCTTCGAGGTCGGCCCCGCCTTCCGCGCAGATCACTCCTTCACCTCGCGTCACGCCACCGAGTTCACCTCCATCGACACGGAGCTGAGCTGGATCGACTCACACGAGGACGTCATGGAGCTGCACGAGGAGCTCATCGTTGCCGGACTCACCGCGGTGCGGGAAAAGCACGGCGAAGAAGTCCAGAAGCTGTTCGGGATTGAGATCACGGTGCCGTCGCGCCCGTTCCCGCGGATCCCGCTCGCTGAGGCGAAAGAACTCGTCAAGGCTCGCGGCTACGAGGTCCCCCGCGCCGATGCCGACATGGATCCCGAGGGTGAACGTCAGATTGCTGCGTGGGCGAAGGAGGAGCACGGCAACGATTTCGTCTTCCTCACCGACTACGACTCGTCGATCCGGCCGTTCTACCACATGCGGCACGAGGGCGACGCACACCTCACCAAGAGCTACGACCTCATCTACCGCGGCACCGAGATCTCGACGGGCGCGCAGCGCGAACATCGCATCGACGTCCTCGAAGCACAGGCGCGCGACAAGGGTATGGACCCGGCCGAGCTGAGCTTCTACCTCGACTTCTTCCGCTACGGGGTGCCGCCGCACGGTGGCTTCGGCATGGGTCTGAACCGTGTGCTGATGCTGATGCTTGAGCAGTCCTCGATCCGCGAGGTGACGTACCTCTTCCGCGGCCCGAACCGCCTACTGCCGTAGGGCTTCACGCCCCCGCAACACGCCCGATGCCCTCCGTTTCCTCGCGATCCGGAGGGCACAGGTGTTTCCCCTGTGTGAGACCGGCACGGTGCTGGCGTGGCGTCCATGCTGCGCTGGCATGGTGTCGGTGTGGCGCTGGCGTGGCGTCGGTGCGGCGTTGGCGTGACCTCGGCGTGGCACTGGCGGGGCACCAACGTGGCCACGGGCTTGCACCAGCGTGACTCCGGTGTGGCACTGGTGGGGCATTGGTTTCGCACCAGCCTGGATCCGGCGTTGCACCAGCGTGGCCCCAAGAATTCTCTTGTCCAGTTCGTAGCCCGCTGCTAGTGTCCAGAGCAACCGGAGACGGTGCGGGAACGGCTTCCCGCAACGCCGCTGGGATGCACTGGGGAGAACCACGCATCACGATCACCGTCGATCACACGGGTCACTCCCCTGCACACACTCAAAGGGGAGAGCCATAATGACCAACGAACACACGCCAGTCGGATCGTCAGACACGGGAGCACCAGCGCAGGCACCCGCACCGCGCAGCCGGAATACACGAAAGGTCGCGGCGGTGGCCGCCGGCATCCTGGTCGTCGGAATCGGCGCCACCTACACGCTTGCATCGTGGAACGACTCCGAGTGGGTCTGGGGCGGCGCGAGTGGAGATCCGAACGTCGGTACGAGCACGTTCAACGTGCAGCAGAACACCTCGTCTCCGTATGCGAACACCGGGTGGGACGACTTCGAGACGAATCCAGGCGATGAGCTCACATTCACCACCGGATCGCTCGCTTTGACGCCTGGCGATACGATCTACGCCCCTGTCGCACTGCAGACTGAGTCCGGTTCCGTTGCCGGCACCGTTGAACTCCAGGGCGCAGTCCCGGCGACCGGGATCGCCGTCACGGACAGCGGGGGGAACCTCTGGAGCGCGATCCGCACCACTGTGTACACCGCGACCGGAGCAACGCCGCCGGCAGCGTGCACCGCTGCCGGCATCGCGAACGCTGGGTGGAGCCCGATCGTCACCAACGCTGCGCTCGGCACCGACGCCAGCGCGACTCAGCCGCTCTCAGCCAATGCCGGATCCGTGCAGCACTACTGCTTCGCGATTACGCTTCCTGCGGGGTCCCCCGACACGCTCCAGGGGCGCAACATCGCCCCGGCTTGGGAGTTCGCGGCAACGTCGAACTAGTGCGGCGGTCGCGACAACGCGAGAGGCGCTCATGCGCAAGAACATGCTCGGAGCCAGCGTCACGACACTGATCGTGATCGCGGCGCTGGCCCTAGTGGCCTGGTTCGGATTTGCCGCTGCCACAGGCGCGACGCTGGTGATCTTCCGCACCGGATCAATGACGCCCGCGATCCCGCAGGGCTCGCTTGCGGTATCGCTGCCGGTCGCGGCGTCAGAAATCGCCGTCGGCGATGTGGTGACCGTGCAGCGCGAGCCTGGCACGCTCCCGGTGTCTCACCGCGTCGTGGAGGTGCGTGCACCGGGCGCCGGTGCTGGACTCGCTGCTGAAACCGCAGACTCCCCTGGTGCGGAGCGCGAACTCATCCTGCAGGGAGATGCGAACGCCACCGTTGACACGCACCCGTATGTGGTGCGAGATGCGCGCCGGGTGGTCGCGTCGCTCCCGGGCTTGGGCACCGCACTGACACTCATGCAGACCCCGCTCGGGCTCGGTCTTCTCGTCATTCTCGCCGGAGGCCTCACCACCTGGGCATTCTGGCCGCGGTCTCCGGCGTCTCCAGCGTCTCCGGGTTCTACAGCGTCTCTGGCGTCTCCAGCGTCTCCAGCGGGGTCGCCTGCAGTGGACCGTTCCGACGCCCCAGCAGACGCGCCGTCAGTGAGGTCTGGGGCAGCAGCGGCCCACGCGGGAGGCCCGACTGAGAGGGCTGCGGCAGCAGGGGCCCACGCAGGAGGCCCGACTGAGAGGGCCGGGGCACCAGGGGCCCACGCAGGAGGCCCGACTGAGAGGGCCGGGGCACCAGGGGCCCACGCAGGAGGCCCGACTGAGAGGGCCGGGGCACCAGGGGCCCACGCAGAGGCGGCAGTATGACCAGCAGGGCGCACTCCAGGCTCCGCGTGACCGGGCGCACGGTCCTCACTGCGGCAGCACTCGCGGTGCTCGGCCTCGGCTTAGTACTCACGGCCGGCCGCGCGATGGCCACCTATCGGCAGGTCATCGACGCCGGTCAGCCAGGCCTCCTCACGCTCAGCGTGAACTCGGAGACCCCGCTGTGGGCCACCCTGAAACCAGGCCAAGAAAGCCACTGGCTGGTGCGGGCCGAGCTCAGCGGAGCGTCCGCTGGCAGTCTCGCACTTGAGTTCAGCGCGAGCGGCAGACTCGTCGAGACCGCTGGGTTGACCGCTGCCGTGACGGCATGCTCCGGCTCGTTCGCGGCGGGCTCCCCAGAGGGCGATACGCCGAGCTGCAGCGGGAAGCCCCGAGCGGTGCTGGCGGAAACCCCTCTGCGTGATCTCACGAGAGCCCACGCGCGCTATGCGCTCGCTGAGCTGCATGCCGGCTCTCCACGCGAGCTGCTGGTCACGCTGCACCTCCCAGAAACAGCCACCCGCGCAGAGGTGGCCGACGCGGCCGCCACCGTCGGCCTCGGAGTGTTTGCGGCGGGCGACACGACTCCACCGACTACTCCACCACCGACTCCACCGTCACAACCACCCGCTCCACCGATCGTGCAGCAGCCCGGACTCACCACCGCACAGCCCAGCCTCGCCACCACTGGTGCCGATCTCACCGCCCTCTGCCTCGTGGCCGTCGGTCTCATCGGAATCAGCCTGGCCCTGCACTCGCGCAGGAGGCAGCCTTGAAACTGCCACACAGCCCGATCCAACACAGGAGAATCCCGAGCGGCCAGATTCCGCAGCACCGGCGTCGCAGGCTCCTTGGGGCCGGTCTCATCGCCGCCTTCGCGTTGCTTGTGCAGACCGCGGCGCCGACGAACGCGTCGTGGACCGACCGTGAGTGGACACACGAGGCGCTCGGCAGCGCGAACTGCGCCACAGCAACAAACGGATTCGCGACCCGAGGCGACGGTCGCGCGCTCAGTGGGGCGCTGCTTGGCACAAACCTCGACACCGTGGCTGCAGCCTCGGGCGTCGCGGTCACCAGCAACGGCGCACGAGACCTCCACTCCCCGGCCAGCGCGCAACCGGCGGCCGGCACGCCACAGGCATGGGCGGATCCACTCAATATTGCGCTGCTCAACGGCGCCCTCCCGCTCAATCTCACACAGGCGCTACAAGTTCCGCTGGCCGCGGGGACCGGGGCCGTCGGGCAATTTGGCCAAGCTCGCAACTCTGGCCAGGCCGCGGGCGCCGCGGGCTATGTGACGAGCAGCGGCGGCATCAACCTCGACGGTGCTCCAGGTGGCTACCCAGATCTGGCGACACTCAAACTCTCCAATGTGTTGGGTGCGTTGAACTACAACCTCGGAACACTGATCCCCGGAATTACGGATGTCTCACTCACCTCCGGTGCGGTGGCGGGCCGAGCGCAACTGAACGGCTGTGACGCGGCCTGGCGCGGGGCGGTGCCGATGTCTGCAGATGGAACGACGGGCAATCTTTCCCGACAGTATCTCGCGTCGCACCTGAATCTGAAGCTCACATCTCCGACCGTGAGCGCGCTCACTCAAGGCGTCACCAACACAGTGTCCACGCTCGAGACGACCGTAAACGGGCTCGCCGGCAACGCCGGGGTCACCAGCTCGATCACCAGCGGGGTGACGTCGCTACTGAACACACTGATCGGCGCGAACAGTGGCTCCCTCAGCCTCGGAAGCGTGACCGTCGGGCCGCTCGTCGCAACCGTGAACACCACACCGCTGCGCAATTTCATTGCGGCTCCGTTTGGAGATCCAGGTGGCGTGCTCACCGTGAGCCCTGGCACCGGTGTCATCTCCGTGAACACCACGGCGCTCCTCGCCGCTGCATATCCCGGCTCTTACACGGCAGGACTCAACGGGCTGCCGCCGAACACAAATCTCCTTGCGGACCCCGCGATCCTTTCGACGCTCACGAATGCCCTGGGCCAGGCGCTCACCGCGTGGTTGAGCAGCGTGAACGCACTGCTCGTGCAGACCGTCAATGGGATCACCATCTCCGCGTCCGTAGTCATCGCGCTGCGAGCAAAGATCTTGATCACCCCGTGGATCAACATCGGGACGATCACGGCGAGCACATCAGGGACACTGGGGCAAATGCTGACCCCCGGGAACACCACGACCACCGCATCACTGCACCTGCTGCCCGATCTCGGCTTGGTCGCAGATATCGTCAACGGGCTCCTGGCTCCCGTGCTCTCGAGCCTCGTAACCGGGCTCGTTGGCGGGCTGGGCGGAATCGTGGGCAACGCGATTTGGGCGGTGGTCGGCACACTCACCGCGCTCCCGACCGCGGTCACAACATTGACCACGCCGATCATCACGGCTGTCTCGACGCTGTACTCGAAACTCTTCGTGTCCGGCCTCGTCGCGGTCACCGCCAACGCGCAGAACGACCCGTTCTCCGGGCACCCGGAACCTCCGGAGTGGGCATCGACCCCGGGCGGAAAGTACGAGGTGGCCGCGCTGCGCATCGGGGTACTCGACACTCTCGGCGGGCTCGGCGTCCGCCTCTACCTCGGCCGCGCGTCTGTCGGGCCGGTGTGCTCATCTGCCAAGCTCGCCGCCGGAGGATGTGCCGGGTATTAGCGGGAGTCCGGGCCCGGGGTGCGGGCTCGGTGAGTCCGGGCCAGGTGAGGTCGGGGGCGCAGGCCTGAGGACGCAGGCCCGAGGGCGAGGGCGCGGGCGCGGGCGCGGGCCCGGGCCCGCGTCCGAGTCAGAGCGACTGGTCTTGAGACTGGCCCACCCTTGTATTCATGGGTCGAATTTCGGGGCTTCACCGCGCTGAAGGCCCGAAATTCGACCCATGGATCGTTTCAACCGGCAGCGCCTGGGCTCAGCGGCGCCGCGCGGGGCTTAGCCCAGGCGTTCGGCGACCACGACCGTGTCTCCGATCGTGCCCGGCGTTCCGTCAGGCGCAGGGATCGCACGCTCGCGTACCTCGGCAACCTCGATCCTCCAGGCTGCAGGATCAAGGCCGAGCGCCATGAGTTCCTGCTCCGGCGTCGGGAAGTCGTGGTGGGCGTGCGCAGCATCAGCCCATGACGGAGCGGTCGCGTGGGCGAGTACCACGAGGCGTCCGCCCGGAACGACCCGGTCGGCCGCGGCGCGCAGGACCCGCTCGCGCGGGAACTCGACCGGAGACTGCAGGAAGCTCGCCGTCACGAGATTGAACCCGGCGGCTCCGCGATCGATCGGCGCAGGGTCACGGGCCCACGCGACAAGATCGGCGGCCACGAAAGTGATGCCGCTGAGGCCACGGCGCTCAGCCTCGGCGCTGGCGCGTGCAATCGCAGATGGGGACAGGTCGATTCCGGTTGCGGTCCATCCGCGCTCAGCCAACCAGAGCGCATCGCCCCCTTCTCCACAGCCCAGATCGAGTGAGCGGCCGGGGCTCCAATCTGCCGCCACTGCGGCGAGCGCAGGGTTCACCCTGCCAGACCAGACCCGCTCGGTGCCCGCATAGCGCTCTTCCCAGAACTCGGCGGGGGTCTGCGCCGAAGGCTCGGCCGGAGCCAGGTCCGGATCCCGGTCGGGACTCTGCCCCGGATCCCGGTCCGGACGCTGCGCACGCCGCGCATCGCTCACGCCGCTCATGCTGCACGCACCGCTCCGAGCGCAGCAGCCACATCGTCCTCAACGAGGACGAAGTTCGCTGCGCCGCCCGCCATCGCGCCTGCCCCCATCGCGATCGGCACGGTCGCCATCGGATTCGCGATGTTCCCGATCGCCCAGATGCGCGGGTGGCTCGTGCGCCCAGCAGCGTCAACGGCCAGGAAGCTTCCAAACGGCATGTCGGTGCGGTCGAGCTGGAGCTCGGAGAGGAAGCCGTCGTGCGCGGTGAGTGTTCCCATCGTGAAGATCGCGTCGATCGGGTGCTCCACCCCGTCAGCAGTGCGCACTCCGGTGACGCGCTCCCCATCGCCCAGCACCTCGATCACTGGATCGGGCACGATCGCAGTGCCGCGCGTCCGGAGGGCCTCAGCCACAGCGGGATCAAGCTCGCCGATCTCGGCGCTGAACACCGTGAACTGCTCGCTCCACTGGCGGATCAGCGTGGCTTGGTGCAGCGACATTGGCGAGGTCGCGAGCACGGCCAGGCGCGATCCGCGCACCTCCCAGCCGTGGCAATACGGGCAGTGGAGCACGGAGCTGCCCCAGTACTCAGCGAGGCCGGGGACATCGGGCAACGTGTCACTCACCCCGGTCGCAACGATCAGGATCCCCGCGGTCACCGTAGCGGTTCCGGCGGTTCCGGCGGTTCCGGCGGTTTCGGCGGCAACAGTGGCGCTTTCGGCGCTTCCCGCGCGCTCGGACTCCGACAGTGTGCTCCCGCGGAAGTCGACACACAGGCCCGATTCATCCGCCAGTTCGCGCACCGCGACGACGGTCCCCGAGGCGAACTCGACCCCGTAGCCGCGCGCCTCGGCGCGGCCCCGCTCCAGCAGCTCGAGCGGCGGGATGCCGTCGTGGCCGAGCACGTTGTGCATCCTGGCTGCGAAGCGATTGCGTGGCGCGCCGGCGTCGATGACGAGCGTCCTGCGGAGAGACCGACCAAGGGCCTGTGCCGCGCTCAGTCCCGCAGCGCCGCCCCCGATCACGATTGCGTCATAGTGTGTCGATGTCATGTCCCCATCGTCACAAAGACGTGCAATACTGGCAACTAGATTTGCACTATTGGCAAGAGGAAAGCACGGGTACCGCGTGGCACACGACGAACTGGCACAGCTGGGGCCGCGGCTGCGCGCGGCCAGGCAGGAGCGCGGCTGGACGCTGGAGGAGCTCGCCGGGCGTGCCAGGCTCTCGGTCAGCACGCTGAGCCGCCTCGAATCAGGCAAGCGCCAAGCGAGTCTCGAACTCCTCCTCCCCCTCACACGGCACCTCGGGATCCGGGTCGACGATCTCCTCGAGCCGCACGACCGCGACCCGCGCGTGCGACGACGCCCGATCACGCGCGACGGCCTCACCATTGCACCCCTCACACACGAGGCGTCCGACGTGCGCGCATTCAAGATCACCTACCACCCCGAAGCTCCCGAGCGAGCACCGCAGGTGCACGACGGGCATGAGTGGCTCTACGTCCTCTCTGGCCGCCTGCGCCTGACGCTGGGCGAGCAAGAGCTCGTGCTGGAGCGCGGCGAGGCAGCCGAGTTTGACACGACCACCCCGCACCGCATGCGCGCCGAGGGCGGCCGGAAGGCCGAGGTGCTGAGCATCTTCAACGCGGTGGGTGAGCGGCTGCACTTGCACTCCCACGTGGATCCCGCGCCGGCACCGGCATGAGCGCAGAGCTGACCCCCGAGTGAACTGCTGACCCCTAACTGAAGCGAATATCGCTTGAATTGGGGGTCAGGAGTTCACTCGAGGGTCAGTTGTGAGTTCGGGGAGCGTTGGGGCGGGGCCGCCGGATGCGCACCAGCTAGATCATGTACTCCAGCTCGCGATACGCGCCGCGGTAGAAGAGCAGGGGCGCGCGGCTCGGGTCTGTCGAGACCCCTGCCACCCGCACGAGGAAGATCAGGTGGTCGCCCGCCTCGATCTCTTGCTCGATCTCGCCGGCCACCCAGCCAGTGCCACCGGCGAGCGTCGGCGCTCCGTTTGCCTCGGACGGGAACCACTCGACCCCCTGCCACTTGTCAGTTCCGGATCGCGCGAACTGCCCGCTGAGGTGCTGCTGCTCGGCACTCAGGAAATTCACCACGATGTTGCGGTGTTCGCGTACCGCGGCGAGACTCTTGGCAGTGCGCGCGATTGAAAACGAGATCAGCGGCGGATCAACCGAAACGCTGTAGAACGACTGGCAGGTGAAGCCCACTGGGCCGTCCGGGCCACTCGTGGTGATCACTGTGACGCCAGATGCGAAGCCGCCCATCGCATCTCGGTACACTCGCTGGTCGAATGCGCTGGGGGCCACCGCTGGAGCAGAATCAACCACGGCTGGAGCGGGATTGACCGCAGGGGCTGATCCCGCACCCGAAGGCGCGTCCACTTCAATCAGCTCTGCACTCATGCTGCCACCTCTGCAACCCGCGCCGCACGAGCGAGCAACGGCCCCTCGGTCTCGAACCACTCATCGAGCACGGCGGCACGGCGATCAAAGCGCGGTGTGGGGAACGCAAGCCCGCGCGTCGGCACACTCGCCCCCAGCTCCACGAGCAGGGGGCGCAGCGTGAATTCGACGGCGAGGGCGTGCTCTTCTGAGGCTGTCGTGAACACGGGCACTGCGACCACCCCGGCGAGCCCTCGTGCGGGATAGCGATCCAGGAACGACTTGAGTAGCCCCGTGTAGCTGGCCTTGTATGTCGGCGTCGCAATGACGGCGATTGCGCTCGTGCGTAGCCGTTCGGCGATGGCATCGAGTTCTGGCGCCGGCCAGCGGAAGAGATCGGCGGAGTGATCGATCAGGTCGACGGTCGGGTGCAGGTGTGCCCCTGTCTCGGCCGCGATTCTGGCGGCGAGTTCCTCGGCAATCTGTCTCGTGCGTGAGGCCGGCTTGGGATTGCCGACGATGACGGAAATGTGGGACATGGCGCTCCAAACGTGGGTTGCGTGAGTGTTCCACGGTGGGGTGTCGCGGAGCGGCAACCGGATCTCATCCAGTGCAACTGGAAGCCAGTGTAGGTGCCGTGCTCGCCCGCAACAGATCCGCTGCAACAGAGCGTAATGGTCATTTTCCGTCATCTTCTTGCGAGGTTTGCTCCGCAGTCACATAAGTTTGCCGCATGTCTCCCATAACCAAACCCACCACAACGGCGATTCCGTTCACCGTCGGTGTTGCCCTCGACGGTGCCGGCTGGCACCCCGCTGCCTGGCGCGATCCGGGCGCGCAGCCTGACGCACTGTTCTCCCCTGAGTATTGGACGGGCCTCCTCACGGCAGCCGATCACTCCGGCCTCGACTACGTGAGCATCGAGGACGCGCTCACCCTGCAGGGCGAAGCTCGCCACCCGGCGCCCGGCCCCATCGCGGGGATCGTTTCCGGGCGCTTGGACGCGCTGCTCACCGCGAGCTGGACCGCACCGCGCACGAGCCGGATCGGGATCATCCCCACGGTCACGACTACTCACACCGAGCCGTTCCACGTCGCCACCGCGCTCCAGACCCTCGACCACGTGTCCGGTGGCCGCGCGGGCTGGCAGCTCAAGATTTCTGGTGACGCCGCAGCCGCAGCCGCGTTCGGACGCCGCCCCGCGCCTGAGATCAACCGCGACCGCGTACGTGCCGGGTTGCCGGAACCCGCGCTTACCGAGCTGCTCGACGAAGCTGGCGACGTCACCGAGGTCGCCAGGTCGCTCTGGGATAGCTGGGAGCACGACGCCATCATTCGCGACGAGGCTACCGGACGTTTCCTCGACCGGGATCGCGTGCATCACATCAACTTCGAAGGTGAGCATTTCTCCGTCACGGGCCCATCGATCGTGCCGCGCTCACCACAGGGCCAGTTGCCCATCACCCTGCTCGCGCATTCCCCCGCGGTCTACGCGCTTGCAGCCCGCGGGGCAGACGTGGTCTTCGTGACACCGGGCACGCAGTCGGCCGCAGACATCATTGGCCAGGTGCGCGCCGCGGAGCACGCAGCCGCCGCCGACCGCGCAGCGGCTGGTCTCGCGCCACTCCGAATCGTTGCCGATCTGGTGGTCGCGCTCGACCACGGGAGCGAAACAGGAGGTGCACGGCTCACCAGGCTCGACCGCACAGCGGGAATCCGCTTCGCGAACGAGGGCAGTGACGCCCGCGTTGTTGCCGGATCGGCTGCGTCCATCGCTGCCGAGATCGCGGCACTGCAGGAGGCAGGCGTCGATGGCGTGCGGCTGCGGCCCCTCACCCTTCCGGCCGACCTCGCGGCGATCACCCGGGACTTGCTTCCCGTGCTCGCCGAACGCGGGATCCACACCCCAGACCCGAATCCCACTTCGCTCCGCGCTCGGTTTGGTCTCGATCCGGCAGCGAACCGGTACGCCGCGAGCCCCCAGGAGGCTCCGCCGACCACACCCCTGCCAACACCGCAGCCCAGGAGGTCGCAGCATGAGCACGAAGCAGCCAGCCCGCCAGCCGGCACCACGCCAGGTCCACCTGGTCGCGCACTTCCCCGGCGTCAATAGCACAACGGTGTGGACCGACCCGGACTCGGGGAGCCAGATCGACTTCGAATCATTTCGCCGCTTCGCGCAGACCGCCGAGCGCGGCCGCTTCGACTATGTGTTCCTCGCCGAGGGGCTCCGGCTCCGCGAGCACGGTGGACAGATCCACGATCTCGACGTCGCCGGCCGCCCCGCAACGCTTGCGATCCTCGCTGCCATGGCTTCGGTGACCCGCAATATCGGGGTCGTCGGCACACTCTCCAGCACCTTCAACGAGCCCGTCGAGCTCGCCCGTCAGCTCGCGACGCTCGACCACCTCTCCGGCGGTCGCGTCGGCTGGAACGTTGTCACCTCCTCGGACGCATTCCACGGCGGCAATTTCCGCCGCGGTGGCTTCCTGAACCACGCCGATCGCTACACACGCGCCGAGGAGTTCGTGTCGCTCGCAAAGCAGCTCTGGGATTCCTGGGGCCGCGGCGCAATCGTCGCCGATCGCAGGCGCGGCGTCTTCGCTGATCCGGATCGCGTGCGCGGTGTGGTCCACCGAGGCCCACAGTTCGAGGTGGCAGCCACCAGCACGGTGCCACGCTCGCCGCAGGGCTATCCGGTCATCGTGCAGGCGGGTGACTCACCTGCAGGCAGAGACTTCGCTGCAGCCAATGCCGAGGTGATTTTCTCGCGCCACACGAGCTACGACGACGGCCGCGCGTTCTACCGCGATGTGAAGGGTCGCCTGGGCGCAGTGGGCCGCACTGAGGAGTCGCTGTTGATCCTGCCCGGCGCAACGTTTGCGCTCGGGGACACCGACGCCGAGGCCCGCGAGCGCTCCCGTGAGATCTCACTGCAGCAGACCAGTCCACAGACTGCAGTGGCCTGGATCGAAGCCGTGTGGGGCCGCGAGCTCCCGGGCCTCGATCCCGATGGCTCGCTACCAACGGTTGACCCTGGCACCGGCGAGCAACGCCAGGGTCAGGTCTCTACCCAGGTGGCGGATCGCGTGGCCCGCGCTGATCAGCTCAGGGCGCGAGCACGCGATGAGGGGCTGACCCTGCGCGAGCTCGTGGCGGCGGAGACCGCGGACCACTCGTTCGTTGGCTCCCCGAGACCGTTGCAGCGGAAATCAACCGCTACGTACAGGGGCGCGCCTCTGACGGCTTCGTGCTCGTGCCGCACCTCACCCCCGGCGGGCTCGACGAGTTCGTGGACCGGGTGGTGCCGCTGCTCCAGGAGCGCGGCGTGTTCCGTTCGGAGTATCCCGCGGCCGAGGGTGGCGCGGCGAACCCGACGCTGCGCCGCACCCTCGGCCTGCCGAAGCCGCCGAAGCCGGGGCGCGTCGCCCGAGCCGCGAGCGAGGTCAGCGCATGACCGGGCCGGTGTCAGCTCCACCCATCACGCAGCAGGCACACACGATTCGGATCGTGCGTCCGAGCGACGCGCTCGCGCGCCCGCTCCTGGAAGATCTCGAGCGCGAGTACGACGCCCGCTACGGCGTCGAGGTGTTTGGCGAGACGGCATCCGTCGAGTTGAACCGCTACCCGGCAGAGCTGTTCGGGCGCCGCGCGGCACCTTTCTGGTGCTGCTCGAGGGCACCGAACCCGTCTCGGGCGGCGCGTTCATGCCGCACGCTGATGACGCCACCGCAGAGGTGAAACGAGTATGGACCCGCGCGGATCGACGCGGCCTCGGCCTCGCACGAATCGTGCTCGACGCCCTCGAACGCGAAGCGGTGCGGCTCGGGTACGCGCGGATCTACCTCACCACAGGGCCGCGCCAGCCGGAGGCAGTCGCGCTCTACCTGAAATCCGGCTACACCCCCGCTACGACCAGACACTGAGCGCCGACGAGATCGGCGTGCACCCCTTGATAAGCAACTCACCCCGCTTCAGGGGCCGATCGCCAGCACGGCGGCAGAACAGGACCCACGCTCATGACGCTCACGACCGACTCCCCGGCACCGACCCGGGGACCGCCGGGCCGGGTACGGCCGGGCCGGGAACGCCCGGACAGCAAACGCCCACACCCAGCGATGGAGCGCCTGCCGCGATCGTGCCCCGCTCCGCACAGCCCAGCAAACTGAGTGTGGTTCCGCTCCGTCACTGGTGGCGCTGGAGTTTGAGCGCCGTTGCAGTCTTCATCCTCGCGCAGCTCGTGTGGACGTTCTTCACAAATCCGCAGTGGCGCTGGCCGGTGTTTGCCGAGTACTTCTTCAACGAGGCGATCCTCCGCGGCCTGTGGCTCACGCTCTGGCTCACTGCGGTGTCCTCCGTGATCGGCTTTGTGCTCGGCGGGCTCCTCGCCCTCGCACGGCTCTCCGGCTCGGCTCTCCTGAACTCCTTCGCGTGGAGCTTCATCTGGTTCTTCCGCTCGATCCCCCTGATCGTGCAGCTCGTGATCTGGTACAACCTGGGCTACCTGTTCCCCACACTCGGGATCGGCTGGCCGTTCACCTACGACTTCTGGCTCATCGAGTTCGATACAGTCCGTCTGCTTTCGGCTTCAGTTGCCGCGATCCTCGGGCTTTCGCTGCACCAGGCCGCGTACTCCTCTGAGATCATTCGCGGCGGGCTCCTGTCGGTCGATCACGGTCAGCTTGAGGCTGCCCGGGCACTCGGGATCCCCCGCGGCAGGCGGTTCTTCCGGATCATGCTGCCGCAGGCGGCCCGCGCGATCCTGCCCAACGCGTTCAACGAGGTCATCGGCCTCCTGAAGGGCACCTCGGTCGTGTTCATCCTCGCGCTGCCCGAACTGTTCTACACGGTGCAGGTGATCTACAACCGCAACCAACAGGTCGTCCCACTGCTGCTCGTCGCCGCGGTGTGGTACACGATCTTCACGACTGTGCTGAGCGTTGCGCAGTACTACATCGAACGCCGCTTCGCCAGGGGCGCAGCCAGAGAGCTGCCGCCCACCCCGATCCAGCGCGCCCGCGCGGGTCTCCGCCGCCTCGTCTCCCGCCCTGCCCGTCCGCTCCCACCCGCCTCGATCGCGGCCGCCGCCGAGCACGCACGTTAGGACCCCACTGTGTCTGCACTGACCACCCAAGCGGCGCCCACCGCACCTGCCAGCACGTCCAGCTCACCGGCCTCAGCGCCGGTGCCACCGAAGACCGGACTCGTCGAAATCTCAGGCGTCCACAAGTCCTACGGCGACAATGAGGTGCTCCACAACATCTCGCTCCGGATCGAACCCGGCCAGGTGGTCACTCTGCTCGGCCCCTCCGGCTCCGGGAAATCGACTCTGCTGCGCGCGATCAACCACCTCGAAACCATCGATGCCGGCTCGATCACCATTGACGGGGATTTCATCGGCTATGAACGCCGCGGTGAGCGACTGTTCGAGCTGCGGGAGAAGGAGGTACTCCAGCGGCGCACCCGCGTCGGCATGGTGTTCCAGAACTTCAACCTGTTCCCGCACCTCACCGCGATCGAGAACATCATCGAGGCCCCGCTCGGGCTGAAGCGTGTGAACCGGGCACAGGCACTGGAGCAGGCTCGCACGCTGCTGCAGCGGGTGGGCCTCGCCGATCGCGCGGATCACTACCCGCGGCAACTCTCCGGCGGGCAGCAGCAGCGTGTTGCCATTGCGAGGGCACTCGCCCTGGAGCCCGATGTGCTGCTGTTCGATGAACCAACGAGCGCGCTCGATCCCGAACTCGTCGGCGAGGTACTCAGCGTGATCCGGGGCCTCGCCCACGGCGGCACGACACTGATCATCGTCACACACGAGATCGGTTTCGCCTCCGAGATCGCCGACCATGTCGTGTTCCTCGACGCCGGCAACGTGATCGAGCAGGGCCCGCCCGAGATCGTCCTGCGCGCACCGGAGCAGGCGCGCACCCAGGAGTTCCTCGACTGGGTCATCTGATCCGGAGCCGGCTCCGGCAGCGCGATGTTCGATCCAGCAGCCGGGATCCCGATCGTGCACCCCACCACGTCTGCACCCCACCACGTCTTCACCCCACCAGCCTCACCCACACAGAAAGCATCACTCATGAACACATCAGTCGCACCACCAACCCGTGCAGGCATTCGCCGCACGCGCCGCGTCGCAGGGGTCGCGCTCGCCGGCCTCACGCTCACCGCACTGCTCGGCCTGACCGCGTGCAGCGCAGTGTCCAGCGCCGCGGACGATACCGCAAGCGGCAGCTCAGGATCCGACTCAAGCACCGCGGAGTCACCCTTCGACCTCACCACCGCAAACGTCGACGGCAGGCCGCGCATCGATCCGGTGCCTGAGGCCGTCGAGGCGCTCAAGGCGAGCGGTTTCAAGCCGATCCAGGCCGGCAAATTCACCGTCGCACACTCCGCGTACGAGCCGCCGCTCGGATTCCTCGCAGAGGATGACAACACCACGCTGCTCGGCGTTGAGCCGGATATTGCGCAGCTCGTGGCAGACGGTCTCGGCCTGGAGTACACCCCGGAGAATGTGGCGTGGGCCGATTGGCCGCTCGGCGTCGAATCAGGAAAGTATGACGCGGTTGTCTCGAACGTGACCGTGACGGAGGAGCGCAAAGAGCTGTTCGACTTCGCAATCCACCGCGACGACGTGCTCGCCTTTGCGGTGAAGGCCGACAATGAGATCGACTCGATCACCGAGGCCAAGGATGTCGCTGGTCTCCGCGTCGTGGTGGGCAGTGGCACCAACCAGGAGAAGATCCTGCTCGACTGGTTTGCTGAAAACGAAAAGGCTGGGCTTGAGCCGGGTGAGCCGGTCTACTACGAAGACAATGCCGCGGCGCAGCTGGCGCTCGCTTCCGGCCGAGTCGACGCGATCTTCGGCCCGAACCCGACCGCCGCGTTCGCCGCAGCGCTCACCGGAGAATCAAAGGTCGTCGGCACGCTCAACGGCGGCTTCCCGCTGAACGCGCAGATCGGTGTCACGACGAAGAAGGGGAACGGTCTCGCTGAGCCTGTCGCTATCGTGCTCAACAGCATCATCGAGAGCGGGGTCTACGCTGACGCGCTCGAGCGCTGGGATCTCAGCGATGAGGCCGTGACCGAATCGCTCGTCAACCCACCTGGGCTGCCGAAGCCATGAGGACTCTGACACGAACCACGCGCCTCGCGCTGACCGCGACCTCGCTGCTCGCAGCGCTCACCCTGGTGTCCTGCGCCGCAGTCATCACCGACGACGAGCGGGCTGCAAGCACGGACACCGGCTCCGACACCGCGTCCGATTCGGACACCGCAGCCGCTGCCGCCGTCCCCGAGTTCGATCTCACCACGGGCAGCCTTGATGGCCGCCCACACATCGATCCGATCCCCGCCGCCGTTGCGGCCCTCGAGGAGAGCGGCTTCCAGCCAATCCAGGCTGGCAAGCTTACGGTCGCGCTCGGCGGGGCAGGAACTCCTCCCACGTCGTTCTTCGCCGAAGACGATGCTCAGACCATTATCGGCAGCGACCCCGATCTGTCCTCGCTCATTGCCGAGGGGCTGGGGCTCGAGTACACCCCGGAAAATGTGGCGTGGGCGGACTGGCCGCTCGGTATCGAGTCGGGCAAGTATGACCTCGCGCTCACCAACATCGGGGTCACCGAGGAACGCAAGGAACTGTTCGACTTCGCCACGTATCGTGACGCCGTGATGGGCTTCCTCGTGGCCGACGGCAGCGAAATCACCGAGATCTCGAAGCCGGAGGATATCTCGGGGCTGAAGGTGATTGTCGGCAGCGGCACGAATCAGGAGAAGTTCCTGCTCGACTGGATCGCGCAGAATGAAAAAGCGGGGATCGCGCCTGGCGAGGCCGTCTACTACGAAGACAACGCTGCGGGCCTGCTCGCGCTCGGATCCGGCCGCGCCGACGTGAGTATCCAGCCGTACTCGCTCGCGAAGTTCCAGGAGCAGACGCTCGGGGAGACGCGCGTGGTTGGCAAGTTCAACAGCGCGTTCCCCGTCACCGGCCAGGTCGGCGCGGCCACCGCGAGAGGCAGCGGCCTCGCTGAACCTGTCGCGGTGGTAGTGAACGAGCTGATCGAGACCGGTGTCTACGATGAGGTTCTCACGCGCTGGGGGCAGGGTGATGAGGCGATCACCGAGTCGCTCGTGAACCCTGCTGGGTTGCCGAAGCCATGAGTGCGCCGATCCGGATCGCCTGCATCGGTGCTGGGCCCGCCGCGGTCATGCTGCTCGAACGAATCACGGCCAATCACCAGGCCGTGGCTCCCGGAGCACAGATCGAGGCGCACCTCATCGACCCGCATCGGCCGGGAGGCGGCCGGATCTGGCGCAGAGAGCAGTCTCCGCTGCTGAAGCTCAACTCCATGCTCGAAGACGTCGCGTTCTTCACAGATGCGTCGTGCCAGCTCGCTGGCCCCGTTGCACCCGGTCCGTCATTTGCGGACTGGGTGCGCGGGGTGCGCCGCGGCGAGTATCCCTATCCGAGCGGCACCGACGCGGTGCTGGATCGGGAGCTCGCCACGATTGGTGCCCGTGATTTCCCGACGCGGCGCCTGAACAATGCCTATCTGAGCTGGGCGTTTCACGAAACGCTGCGGCGGGCAGGGGAGACGCTCCAGGTCACTTGGCACCGTGATACGGCCACCGCGGTGGCCGGAGACGGGCCCTTTCGTATTCAGCTCGAGTCTGGGGAACACCTCGCGGCGGATCTGGTTGTGTACGCCGTCGGCCACAACGGGACAGAAGCGACCTCCGAATCGCGGGCGCTCGCTGGGTTTGCGGCGGATCACGGCCTGAACTATGTTGCGCCGGCCTTTACGGCCGACGTTGATCTCGACCACGTGCCGGCGGGATCCGACGTGATCGTGCGCGGCATGGGGCTTGCGGCCATTGACCTGGTGGTGCTGTTGACCGAGGGCCGCGGCGGCCGCTTCGTCGCGGGCGACGGCGGGGCTCTGCGCTACCTGCCGAGCGGGCGCGAGCCGGTGCTGCACCTGGGTTCCCGCCGCGGCGTGCCGTACCGCTCGAAGATCACGAGCCAACTGGCGGGAGATCCCGTGACGCTGGAGTATCTGGGGGCCGCATTCCACGCCGGACTCGCGGACCGCGAGGTGCGCGGCGAACTGCTGGACTTCGAGCGCGATGCGTGGCCGCTCATCGCCGCCGAGCTCGTCACCGGGTACTACCGGGAACTGTTCACCGGCCACCCCGAGCGGGTCGCGGTCTCGTGGGAGCGCTTCGCACCACTGCTGCGCGCGGAGCTGGCAGCGAAGCGAGGCTGGGACTCCCTGGCCTCGCCGATCTGGTGCGCGCACACGTGCCGGATCCGGCGGATCGCTTCGAGCTGGAGGCCTTCGATCGCCCGCTGTCGCGGGTGGCTGACGGTGATACCGTGCCCGGCACGGGACCTGGGGGCGTGCCGGGCTCGGGACTTGGTGACGTGCCGGGCACCGTTCCCAGTGATGCCGTGAATGATCGGGTGCGGGCGCACATCGGGCGTGACCTGCGCGATCGCACGACGCAGGCAGGAAGTGCGACGCAGGGGCTATTCCTCACGGCACTGCACGTGTATCTGTCGCTGGCAGAGGTGCCGGCGAGTGCCTGGAACGCTGAGTCGCACGCGTGCGCTGCCCGGCAGATGGCACACCTTTTTCAGCTACATCGCGAGCGGCCCACCAGGGCATCGCTTAGAGGAGCTGCTGGCACTCGCTGACGCCGGAGTGGTGCGCTTCCTCGGAGCGGATGTGCAACTCGCGGCCGATGTGACCCGCGGCGTGTTCACCGCGAGCGGTTCGGCGGTCGTCGCGGATGAGCCCGGGGCGGGCGAGTCCGGGGCGGGCGCCGCCCGAGGTGCGCGGGCGCAGGTCTCTGCGCGCACGCTGATCGACGCGTGGCTGCCGCAGTCGCGCGCGGCCGAGAGCGACAATCCGCTGCTGCGACACCTCGTCACGAGCGGGCGCGTGCGCGAGGTCGCGGTGCCTGGCGGGGAGGGTACGCAGGCGACCACCGGGCGGCTGGAGGCTGCCCTCGACGGCAGTCTCGCGGGCGCCCCGCAGCAGTTTGCGCTCGGACCGTTCGTAGAGGGGCCCACCGGAGGCGCCTTCACGCGGCCCGGGCTCAACTCGCTCCCGTTCCGGGTGCACGATCGCTGCGCGCGAGCGATTCTCGTGGCTGCCGCCGGGCTTCGTGCGGCCGAGCTGGCGGCGGATCCGGCACCGGCACTTGCGGCCATGGTGCGTCTGTGAAACTCCGGCGGCCGGATGCGAAGCCGAGCGGACCACACGGTCTCGAGCAGACCACTGTTCTTACGCCGAGAAAGTGTTGAAAAGTGGTCCGCTCGAAGAGCTGTGGTCCGGTGTGGCGTGGGGCCACATACACGCCCGGGGCCTGAGGGCGGGCGGGGGGACTACGCGATGAGAGTCGAGCTCAGCACGGGGATTCGAGCTCGCGCAGGAAAGAATCACGGGATGCTTCCTGTGTGAGCTCGAATTTCCTGCGTGAAGTGCAACGGCCTGCAGCCGCCCGAGCTCCACGCGGCGACTTTGATGAGACGCGCAGCAGCAGCAGGAGCAGCAGCTGTAGCTACAGCAGCATTTCGAATCTTCACACACCGCTGGTGTGAGATATTGCGAACACTCGCCCTACTCTCCGGCGGCGTAGGACTCCGCCCAGGCGCGAACGCGAGCTGTGCTCTCCTCTTCAGAGAGGTCTTCAACACGGGTCATGATCGACCAGCGCACACCGAAAGGGTCTCGGATGCTCGCGAAACGATCCCCCGAGACGAAGTCTGCAACGGGCTCGCGAACGGTGGCCCCTGCCGCGACTGCTGCAGCGACGGTGGCGTCCACGTCCGGCACGTACAGCGCGAGCGAATAGCAATCGTCGTCACCGCTTGGCGGCGCGACGAGGTGATACTCGGGCATCGGCTCCCCCAGCTGGAGATGCCCCATGCCGAAATCGAGCTCAGCGTGCGCCACCACGCCGCCGAACTCGGTGACATCGACGACGCGGGCACCAAAGATGGTGCGGTAGAACTCGATCGCCTCGGCGGCTCGCGCAATGGCGAGGAACGGGGTGAGGCTGGTCGCACCATTGGGGCGGCCGTTGGTCGTGTGCGCGCCGGTCGCGGCGCGGGTCTCGTGTGTGCTCATGTCCCCACCATAGAATCGGGGAACGCGATCGCGCTTGCGGATTTGCGACAGCTTTCGGGGACGGGGTGCGCTGTGATCACCGAGTCTCGCCGCGGCGTCCTGTACCCGGAACGCCTCCCCGAGTTTCACCGCATTGCGCCGCCTCGCGGGCTCGACTTCGCCGTGCGCTGGTTCTGGATCCCCGAGTGGAATCTGCCGGCCGGGGTGTCCTCGCGGCAGGAAATTCTCCCGTTCCCCGCCTGCAATCTGGTGGTTGAGCCGAGCGGGGTAACTGTCGTTGGCCCGCCGACGCGGCGCTCCGAACGCGTGCTGACCGGATCGGGCTGGGCTGTCGGAGCACTGTTGCTGCCAGCGGCGGTTCCCGGCGTACTGGCCAGCCTCGCGGATCCCACCGGCGCTGCCGATCGGGCCGGCTCTGTTCCCGAGGCGGCGCCGGATCCCGCGCGGCTGCGCGATGCGGTCGCGCCGCTCGCTGCGTCGGAACTGTGGGAGACCGTCTCCGCCGCGATGACCGACTCTGGGCGTGCAGGCGACGGGCGTCGCGCTGCGGCGGTCGCCGCGGTGTCTGACTGGCTGCTGGCGAGTGTGCCCGAGCCGGATGCTGAGGCCGCGCTGGCCAACGCGCTCGCGGTGGCACTGCAGGATCCGGGTGTGACCCGCGTTGACGAGCTTGGCCCGCGCCTGCACAGCTCAACGCGAACGCTGCAGCGCATCGCGGCCAGGTATTTCGGGATCTCACTGCACGCGATGATCCGGCGCCGCCGCTTGCAGGAGGGTGCCGAACGGCTGCGCGAACACCCCGAGCTCAGGATCGGCGAGCTCGCCGCGGAGCTGGGCTACTCCGACCACGCTCACTTCACGACGGACTTCGCGTCCGTCCTCGGTGTCACCTGAGCCAGTTCCGCGCCGGGGCTCACCTCAACTGAGGCGATCCCGTCAGCTCAGGCGTCGAATTGTTCGCGAGTTGCTCACGAGCGTGACAACACGGGCACGGCAGCAACGGCGGGGATACGCGACCGCTTCGAGCGTCCTCACACTCCGAGACTGACGGCCTCACCGCTCGGCCCGCGCAGCGTCAGGCGGTAGCCGGGATCCTCGCCGGGCTCGCCTCGCAGCACCCGGGCAACACCGGCGCCAAGGCCCAGGGCCGCGAGCTCGCGCTCCAGCCGCTCGGCAGCCGCCGGATCAGGCTCAACGCGCGCGAATTCCAGCAGTTCAACGACCGGATCGGTGCTTTCGCCTGGGTGCCGGGTGGCACCCCAGTCGATCAGGAACGGCAGCTCCGGCCTCGCCGCCTGCTGGCCATCGGCTCCCAGGGTCAGTCGCCACTCGAGCAGCGTGCCGTCCGGCGCCAGCCGCGACAGCTCGCGCACCGGGCCAAGCTCCACGCCGGCGGCGTGCGCCAGCGCCACGGTCTCCGCGATCCGCGGAGGGTGCACCGCGTAACTGTGCACCCACGGCTCAGCGGCTGCACCGCACGATCCGATGCCGAACACGGCTGGCAACTCAGGTGACGCGCGATCCGGATCCGGGCCAATCAGCTCAAGGTACTGCGGCCCGCGCGCGCCAGCAATGCTGAGCGCGACGAGCGCGTTGGCGCTCCCCGTGGGGTGCGCTCCGCCTGCAGCTGCCCGCACGCCCGTGAGCTCGGCAAACCAGTCGACCAGGTGCGCCAGATCAGGGCCAGCAACCACCACGTGATCAAGCAGCCCTGGCAGCTCTGCCAGCCCGGACGCGCCGGATCCACCGACCCCGCTCACCCCAGCTCCGCCCATCACTGCCCCGCACGCCGCGCGGGCACCTGCGGCTCCCCGAGCGACAGCATCAGGCGGTTTGCCCAGTTGAAGAACGCGGCCCCGTTGATCACGTCGACGACCTCTCCATCGTCAAGGCCAGCCGCGCGCAGCTGCTCGATCTCGCCGGTGCCGAATCGCAGCGGCGTATCCGTCAGCGCCACTGAGGCCGCGACCACCGCGTTCCACACCGGGTCACCGAGATCCGCGCCCACACCGTCGTCAAGCAACCGCTGGACCGTCTCGCCGCGACCAGACTCTCGCGTCGCCGCTGCCGAGTGTACCGAGGCGCAGAACACACAACCGTTGTGGCGCGAGGCCGCAGTGGCCGCCAACTCGCGCTCGGCGCGGCCGATCCCGTCGGTCACCGTAAAGAAGATGTCGAGGTCGGTGAGCGTGCGCGCCTTCAGGGCTGCCGGATCGCGCGCGAGCAACCGGAAGTACGGCATCTTCGCGCGCGCGGGCTCGATCAGCGCGTCCAACTGCTGCGCCGTCAGGTCTGCCTCAGCAACCGGTTCGAGCCACGGCACCCAGCCCAGGCCCTCCTGCGTGAACCGCTCAGGGCGAGCAAGATCGGGGTACGCGTGGATCCCGGCAGGCAGCTCGGCAGGCTCGGACCCACCGGCCGCAGCAGGCGCCGGATCAGCGCCGCCCTCGCCCGCGCCACCCTCGCCCACGGCGACGGCCGAAGCGGCACTCGGAGCAGCTGTCGCGGTCCCGGCGAGCACGCGTAGCCCCCATGCCGCGCGCAATTGGAAGGCGAGGAACGACACGAGCTGCGACAGTGTCACGATGTCGTCGGCCGACCACCCGGCGTTCACAAGCTTCGCGAGATCCGTCTCACGGGATTCACGCGGCCGGAACACGAGCCCGTGCGTGTGCGCAAGCGCCGCAGCGAGACGATCCCCCACCGCAGCGGTGAGCTCAGCGTCTGGCGTCCAGCGCACGGCGGGTGTGCTTTCGTCGCGCAGCGCGGGCTCGCGGTACGCCCCAACGGGTCCGTTCGTGCGCGCTCCAACAGCCGCCGCGCGCAGCGGCTCAACGAGTTCAGCGGCCTCGTCCCGCAGCACGTCGACAGTGAAGTCGATTGCGTCGGGGAACTCGTGCAGCAGCGCAACAAATGCCGCGACCGCGTAGCGCTCGCTGAGCGGGAAACTGCCCGGCTCCTCCGGTTCGAGGAGCGCGACGAAACTCGCCTGCGCGTTTTCCCTCGCCTGCGGCCGGCGGTCCCGGATCGCGGCGAGCCGGCTCCCCGGCGCGATCCCCGCAAGCAGATCGATGAGATCGGCCTGGGCATGCGTCCCGGGGCCACCAGCCCCGGCCTCGGAAGAAACGGCGGCGGCATTCTGCTCTGTCATGGGGTCCTTTCAGGGATCAGATCATGGTCGCTGCAACAGCAGCGGCTCGGCAGGATTCACGGCAGCAGGCCTAGCGGCACCCGCACCAGCGGCACCGGCTCCGGCGGCACCGGCAGCCTCGGCCCCAGGCCCGACGCGCAGCCCGGCGCCGGGAATCGCCGCGAGCAACGCACGCGTGTAGTCGTGCTGCGGATCCGCGAAGACCTGCTCCGCAGTCCCGAACTCAACCTGCGTGCCGTGCTGCAGCACTGATACCGTGTCGGCGATCTGCCGCACCACCGCGAGATCGTGGGAGATGAAGATATAGGTCAGTCCAAGCTCGGACTGCAGTTCAGAGAGCAGGCGGAGAATTTGAGCCTGCACGGTGACGTCAAGCGCCGAGACGGCCTCATCGAGCACCACAAGCTCCGGCTCAACGATCAGCGCGCGGGCAATGGCAACGCGCTGACGTTGGCCACCCGAGAGCTCGTGCGGCTTGCGATCGCGCAGCTCAGGCGCGAGCGCGACGAGGTCAAGCGCGCGTGCGATGCGGTCATCCCGATCTCGCGGCGAGCCGATCTTGAAGTTGCGCAGCGGCTCCCCCAGCACTGCGCCAATGGTTTGGCGCGGATCCAGCGATCCATAGGGGTTCTGGTACACGAGCTGAGTGTGCCGACGGAACGCTCGCACATCGCGCAATTGCGTCACGTCGGTGTCACCGACAGTGATGGTGCCGGAGGTGGGGTGTTGGAAGCCCGCGATGGCGCGACCAGTGGTGGTCTTGCCGGATCCAGATTCGCCGACGAGCGCGTGTGTCGTGCCGCGCGGCACAGTGAAGGACACGTCATCGACGGCGACAAAGGAGCTCGAGCGCCCCGCGACGCGGAACTCCTGCCGCAACCCCGAGACCGTCACCAGCGGCTGCGTCGTGGCACCGCGGCTCGCACCACCACCGGCACGTGCACCGGCAGCAGCACCACCGGGCTTCGCCTCCCGCGTCACCACGCGCGTCAGCGACGGCGCATCGCTCAGCAGCTTCGCTGTGTAGGGCGAGGCTGGAGCCGACAGCACTGCCGCCGACGGCCCGGCCTCCTGCACCTCGCCGCCGCGCATCACGACAATCGTGTCTGAGCGATCCGCGGCTACCGCAAGATCGTGCGTGATGAACAGCACTCCCATACCGGTCTCCGCTCGCAGCCCGTCGAGCAGATCGAGCACGGTCTGCTGGATCGTGACGTCGAGGGCACTGGTTGGCTCGTCGGCGATGATCAGCTCGGGCTCCAGGGCGAGCGCCGCAGCGATCAGCACCCGCTGCCGCATGCCACCGGAGAGCTCGTGCGGGTACTGCTGCGCGCGCGTCTCAGGATCGTCGATGCCGACCCGCTCCAGGAGTTCAAGCACACGCGCCTGGACACGGCGGCGATCGCGCCAGCCGTGGATGCGGAGTGCTTCGCCGACGCTCGCCCCGATCTTCGCGACCGGGTTGAGTGAGTTCCCCGGATCCTGCGGGATCAGGCCGATTCGGCGCCCGCGCACTTGGCGCCAGCTGCGCTCCGAGAGCGTATCGAGGCGCTCGGTGCCGTTGAGCTCACTGTGCAGAGTGATGTCTCCAGCAGTGACCGTGCCGTTGCTTGCGAGCAGCCCGATCACGGACTGCGCGACCGTGGTCTTTCCCGACCCGGACTCACCAACGAGCGCGGTGACCTGGCCTGGCGCGACTTCGAGCGAGACGCCTCTGACGGCGTGCACTGGTCCGTGGCTGGTGCGGTATTCGACCGCGAGATCACGGACGCTGAGTAGCGGAGTGGTGCTGAGCACTGGGGTGACGCTCATGCGGAATCTCCTCCTCGGATTGCCTGGCTCAGGCGGTTCGTGGCGAGCACAATAGCGACGACGACAACACCGGGAAGCACAGTGAGCCACCATGCCGTTGCGACATAGTTGCGGCCCTCTGCAATGAGCAGGCCCCACTCCGGTGTGGGCGGCGGTGCACCATAGCCGAGGAAGCCGAGTGTCGAGATCTGCAGGATCGCGGATCCGAGCTGCAGTGCCGCGAGCGCGATCACCGGGGTGAGCGAGTTCGGGAGAATATGGCGCCACAGGACACTGGCGAAGGTGCCACCGGATCCATACGCGGCCTCAACGTACTCGCTGACGCGCACGCTGACCACCTGTGACCTCGCTAGGCGGGCGAACACCGCGATCGACGTCACACCGACAGCGATCGCCGCGTTCGTGGTGCCGAAGCCGAGCAGAATCACGATCGTGAGTGAGAGCAGAAGGGCCGGGATCGCGAGCAGCACATCGACAAGGCGCATCAGGATCTCATCGAGGAAGCCGCCGACGGATCCGGCGAGCACACCGATCGTGGTGCCGATCACGAAGCCGACAGCGACGGCGACGATCGCGCCAACGATCGACTCGGATGCACCGAAGATCACGCGCGTGTAAACGTCACGCCCCGTCGCATCGGTGCCAAACCAGTGTGCGCCACTCGGGGCTTGCAGCGCAGGGCCGACCGTCTCAGTGGGGCTGAATGAGGTGAACAGGCCAGGCGCGATCGCCCAGGCGAGCCCAAGGACGATGACGAACACCGGGAGCGCGAAGCGGAGCCAGGTGATAGAGCGCTCGCGGCGCCAGAACACCTGCGTGGTGCGGGGGCCAGCGCCGAGCTGCCGCGTCGGTCGTGTGAGAGTCATCGCAGCGCTCCCTGCGTGGCAGCGGGCTTCGCGGTCTGCTCCGGCGCGGGCTGGGATGCGGGCTTCGGTGCTGGCGCCGGGGCCTTCACGCGCAGCCGGGCGTCAAGCACCGGGTAGAGCAGATCGACGATGAGGTTAATGAAGACGAATACGACCGTGCTGAGCACCACGACGGCGAGCAACACCGGCGTATCGCGGTTCGCGACCGCCTGCGCCGTGAGCTGGCCCACACCAGCGCGGGCGAAGACCGTCTCTGTGATGACGGCGCCGCCGACAAGCTCGCCGAACAGCAGCCCGGCCATCGTGAGCGTGGGGAGCAACGCGTTTCGTGCAACGTTGCGCCACAGCAGCCAGGATGTGCTCGCCCCGCGCGCGCGCGACCGTGACGAACGGCTGCGCGCGCACCTCGTCAATGCTGCGCATCAGCACTTGGGCGAGGGGCGCCGCGATCGGGATCGCAATCGTGATCACTGGGAGGATCAACGCTTCTGGCCCGGTGGCACCGATCGCAGGGACGAGGCCGAGCTGGAACGAAACGACTTGGATCAGGATGATTCCGATCCAGAACACCGGCAGTGAGACAAAGAACGGCGGCAGATTGCGAAACAGGCGGCGCAGCCACTGCGCCGAGCCGTAGGTCGCGGTGAAGGCAATGGTCACGGCGAGGAATACCGCGAGCGCAAGTCCGAGCACCGCGAGAGTGAGCGTGGAGGGCAGCGCCGCCAGGATCAGCGTCGAGACCGCCGTGCCGCTGTAGACGGAGTAGCCGAAGTCGCCCCGCAGGAACGCCCCGAGCGATTCGAAGTAGCGCGCGAAGAACGGCCGATCCGAACCGTAGGTGGTGCGGATCTCATCGAGTTGCTGCGGTGTCAGTCCCAGGTCTGGGTTGCCATAGCGCGCCAGCACGGCGTCGCCAGGCAGCGCAGCAAGGAGGATGTACACCGCGGTGTACGCGAGCGCGAGCACCAGCAGTGCTTGCAGCAGGCGCCGCACAACAAATGAGATCCGCACCCCGCACCTACCGGTTCAGCCAGGTGCTGTAGAAGGACGGGCGGCCGACGGACTCGGTGTGGAAGCCCTGCACTGCGTCGGTGAGACCGAAGACCTGCGGCTCCTCGAAGATCGGCAGGATATAGGCCTGCTCAGCAAGGCGCTGCTGGGCAGCTGCCGATGCGGTGGCCCGATCCTCAGCGCTGGGCTTGGACGCGACATCGGAGAGCAGCGTGTCGAGCTCCTGATCACCGATCGAGTTGTCCGCAGGATCGAGGTTCAGCAGGGTGTTGCGGTTCGCCGAGAAGTACTGCGACTTGAGCACGTCGTAGTCGGCACGGCCGACCATGGAGTGGTACACCTGGATGGTGTCGAGCTCGAGGCGCGCTGCATCCTGTGCTGCCTGGTCTCCGCCGTAGAGCTTGACCTCGATGCCGAGCTTGCCGAGCTGCTCCTGGATCAGGGTCACCACCTCTTTCGAGCGCGGCTGCGGCAGTGCTTCGTTGAAGGTGAGGGAGAGACGCTTGCCGTCTTTTTCAAGGATCCCGTCACTGCCGGCCTTCCAGCCAGCTTCGTCGAGGAGCTTCGCCGCGAGCTTGGGGTCGTACGTGTAGAACTCCGAGGTGTCCGTGTACCCCAGCGCGGTCTTCGCGAGCGCTCCGGTGGCGAGCGGGTAGCTGTCCGTGAACAGTGTGCTCACGATCGTCTCACGATCGATGCCTGCGATGATCGCCTCACGCACTTTGATGTCGTTCAAGAGCGGGTGGCGGAAGCGGAAGCTCAGGCCATTGTTCACACCGTTGGTCGAGGCGGCGAAGATCGAGAGGCCGTCCGCAGCGAACTGCGGCTCGTCAGGCGCCTCGATCTGACGGGCGATGTCCGCCTGCTTCGACACGACGGTGCCCACACGCACGCTGCTCTCGCTTGCGACCACGATGGTGATCCCGTCAAGGAAGGGGCTGCCCTGGTGCTCGACCGACGGCGGCGCCCAGTCGTAGTCGTCGCGCGCCTCGAGATCGATTTCGGTGCCGATCTTCTCGTCGGCGATCACGAACGGGCCGCTGCCGATGATCTGCGTCGCGTTGCCAGGACCAAAGCCCTCGGCATTGAGATCGAGCGTCGCATCGGACACAAGACCCGAGTTGATCGTGGAGACGGCCTGCGCGAAGCCCGGCGACGGAGCGGAGAACACGAACTTCACTGTGTGTTCGTCAACGACCTCGCCGTGGTCGTAGTTGTTGATGGCCTCGGAGACGGTGAGGGCGCGATCCGGATCGCCAGCGCCGAAGAGGTCGAGGTTCTTCACGACGTTCTCCGCCGTCAGCGGAGTCCCATCGGAGTAGGTGACGTCGTCGCGCAGCGTGAACGTGTACTCCGTCGCGTCGGCGTTGACCTCGGGGAGCGCGGTCGCGATCCAAGGCTCCAGCTCGAGCGTCTCCGGGTTCTGGTAGAGCAGCCGGTCCGTGATGTTGTTCACGATCCCGCCGTTGGGGTAGAAGCCGGCGGCCGGCGGGTAGAGCGTGTTCCAAGTCTGCGGTTCGAGATAGGAGAGTGTGCCACCAGCTGTGGGCTCACCCACCGGAGCGGCGCTGTCGCTCGCCCCTGAGGCGCATCCGGCCAGGAGCGCTGTCGTGGCGGCCAGGGACAGTGCGGCGAGGGCCGCACGGCGATTACGTGACATGGATTCAATCTCCGGGTGGTGGGTGATTCGCACTAAACATGCGCTGCGCTTCTACGAGGTATTGCGAAAGGTTATTGTTCCACGCGGAGCGCTCCGCACACAATCCGAGCGAGACGCGCGCCGTCACACTGCGTAATCGTGGGGGTAGCGCGGATCAGGGTCTCAGCTCTTCCAAGTTAGGCTTATAGCAACCATCATCAAAACGAAAGTGACGCGGACCCCGCCACCATGACACACGCCCCCGCCCCAACACCGCAACACGCGACACCGAGCATCGCCATTGTCGGCCTCGGGCCACGCGGTGTCTCACTCGTCGAACGCCTCGGAGCTCACCTCAGCGCCGCGCCACTCGCCGCACGGCAAGGCATCGAGCTGCACCTGATCGACGACGCGCAGGCAGGGGCCGGCCGGATCTGGCGCACCGACCAGGAGCGCGAGCTCTGCATGAACACGCTGGCACACGCAGTCACGCTATTCACTGAGCCGGGAAGCTCGGTGCGTGGACCAGTGCAGCAGGGGCCAACGCTCTACGAGTGGGCGATACTGGTGCGCGACGCAGGACTCTTGGCCCAGGCTTCGGCACACACCGCGGCGGTCGAACCGATCCCCGCGTCTCACACCGCGACGTTTGCGACCCATCCGGTGCGCCCCGGCCTCGCGGACGACTACCGCGCCGAGCTCGCCAGTCTGCGGCCGGAGTCGCACCCGAGCCGCGCACTGTACGGCGAATATCTCGTGTGGTGCTTCGAACGCGCCATCACCGCGCTCCCCTCACCCGTCACCGTGGTCCGGCACCGCGCCCGCGCAGAGCAGATCGAGCGCGTGGGCGGACGTGAGCTGATCACACTCAGCTCCGGCCCCTCCATTGCCGCCGACTCCGTCATCCTCGCGACCGGATGGCTGCCCCGGGCTTCGACAGCGGCCGAGCGTACCCTCGAAGCGGCACTCGCGAACCGGCCCGAGCTGAACTGGGTGCGCCAGGGCAGCCCCGTGGATCAGGATCTCAGCGAGGTCGCCGCAGGGGCTCCCGCCATCGTCCGCGGCCTTGGCATGGGTTTCTTCGACACCATGGCGCTCCTGACGCTCGGTCGAGGCGGATCCTTCGCCCCCGATCCGAGCGCGTCTGGTGGGCTGCGCTACGCTCCCTCCGGGCGCGAGCCGATCTTGCACGTGACCTCGCACCGTGGTGTCCCGTTCCGAGCGAAGTCGCTGTACCGTTCACTTCCACCGCGAGCCGAGCAAACGCTGCTGCGCGAGGTGGACTGGGAGTCGGTCCCCCGCCCCATCAACTTCGACCAACTGCTCTGGCCACGCATCGTTGCTGACGCATTCATTGCTCACGCGAGCACGCTGCGCGAGAGTTCGCCGACGGCGCTCGGCGCTGATCCGGCAGCCGCCGACGCGACGCTCGGTGCCATCGTGGCGGCGGCCCGGGCCGCGATCGCACCGATCCTCGATGGCACCGTGCCCGCGACTCTGGATGAGCCGGTGTCACGGGTCGCCGCTGTGGTCGCTCCGTTCATCGCAGATCCCGCAGACAGCTTCGACCTCGCAGCGGAAATTCACCCCGTGACCGAAGCGTTCCGGGACCCCACCAGCTTTGATGCGTGGATCTCCGCCCGGGTCGAAGCAGATCTCGACGCAAGCGCACAGGGCCGCACGAACGCCGTAAAGGCAGGACTCTGGTCCATCAGTTCGGCCCGCGCCCTCACCGGGCGCATCGGCACGCTGGGCGGCTTCGACGCTGAGTCGCGCGCGAGCGGCTACGCACAGCTTCACGCCGTGGGCGGCATGGTGGGATCTGGCCCTCCGGCATTCCGCGCCAGCCAGCTACTCGCGCTCGCGGATGCTGGGCTCGTGCACTTCATTGGCCCAGAAGCCGAGGTGACGGTGACTGAGCGCGGTTTCGTCGCGGCGTCCCCGCTCGTCGCAGGATCCGAGGTCACCGCCACGACGCTCATCGACGCATGGATGCACTTCCACCGCATCAACGAAAGCACCGATCCGCTGACCCGCAGCCTCCTTTCCGCTGGCCGCGCGCGCCCGTTCCGGATCACCGCGCGCGGGGCCGACGCACCGCTCGTCGCCACTGGCGGCTTCGACATCGATGGCGCCACGGGTCTCCTCGTCGGCGCGGAGGGTACGCTGGATGCTGCCGTGCACGTCGCCGGGATCCCGGTCGACGAGACACTGCACGATACGATCATCAGCCCGATGCCAGGCACTGATCCGCCCATGCTCCGCGAGACCGATCGCGTTGCACTGAGCGCGCTGCGCATCGCGCGCGCGGCCGCGCACCAGGGCGGCCCCGTCCTCACCAGAACAGGAGCCCACCATGACTGAGCACACCCCCGTAGCCCTCGTCACCGGAGCGACCGGCGGCATGGGCCAGGAGATCGTGACCGAGCTCTCCCGCACGCACCACGTCATTGCAGTTGGCCGCAACGAAGCACGGCTCGCGGCGCTCGCAGCCGATATCGCCGCTGGGTCAGCGGAGTCTGCTCCAGCACGCATCGAGACGTGGCAGCTGGACCTTTCCGATCCTGCGGCCGTTGGCACGCGGATCGCAGCGCTCGATCGCCTTGACGTACTCGTGCACGCGGCGGCGATCAGCCGGAACTACCGCGTCGACGCCGCAACCCCAGCCGATTGGGCCGAGCACTTTGCCGTGAATGTCACCGCACCCGCGGAGCTCACGCGCCTGTCCTTGCCGCTGCTGCGCGACTCCGAGGGCACCATCGTGTTCATCGGGTCGGGGGCAGGCACCAAGCCGGTGCCCGGCAACGTGGTGTACTCAGCGAGCAAGTATGCGCTGCGCGGGCTCGCCGATGCGCTGCGCATCGAAGAAGAGCCGCAGCGAGTGCGTGTGGTGACCCTCGCTCCCGGCCAGACCGACACGGAGATGCTGCGCGGCTTGGTGCCAGCGGAGCAGTACGACTCCGGGCGCTATATCCAGCCGTCCTCGGTTGCCGGAGTGGTCCGCTTCCTGGTGGACGCGCCTGCTGACGTGCAGATCACGGACGTCGCGGTACGCCCGCGCCAGGAGATTGTTCGGCTGTAGGGCGCGCGCTGGTCGGCACGGCTCTGCGCACCCTCCCAACCCACCACACCCCGCCGAGCGCACAAAATGTGCGGTCGAGACACGATCTCGACCGCACATTTTGTGCATTTGGCGCTTGGGTGAGGACTACGCGCGGTAGTCAGTCACCAAGCGATAGATGAACGCCGCCACCGCTTCGCGAAAGAACATGGTCGTCGGCCAGCAACACCGGCGCCACTTGGCGCGCAAGAGCGAGCAATGCGCGGTCGTGCGAGCGGAGCCCCTCGATCGAGATTCCCACAGGTAGTCCGTTTGTTGAGCGACCAGCAGGCAGCGAGACGACTGGGTGGCCTGCTACGGAACCGGGATTGACGTTTCTCGTGCCCCACGCAAATATCTCCGGGTCCGCGCTGCGACCTGGGCCGACAACTCGCGGGGCCACACGGGGCACGCTGGGGTACAGCAAACCTGCGAGACCAAGGTCAGCCATGAGGGTTGTGTACACACTCTGCAGTTTCAGCCTTCGGCGTAGCGCGCTTGCATACGCAGGCTCCGCTGTCGCGAAGCGAGCAGATTCGCTGAGCAGATCCCCGACGTCCGAGCGAGCCACCTGATCGAGCAGGTCCCGAAAGCTCACCGGGATAGGAAGTCCCCCGAGATATGCGGAGAGCGCGTGCGAAATCTCAAAGAACTCGATCTCTGTGCCGCACGATGCTTCGAGTCGATGGAGCGCGGAGGTGTCGACGGGCACCAGCTCAACGAAGCCAGATTCGCACAAGCGTTCCTGTGCACGCACCCATCCCGTGTGAATGTCCGCATCCAGTTCGCGCGTGTAACCGGAATTCTGCAGAGGCACGCCGAGCCGCACTGCGGTACCGACGCGTCCGCCACGAGACACCGTCGCAGCGGCTCGGCGTCGCCCAGGCACGTTGCACACCACTCTGTCTACGAGTTCGAGGAGCTCAGCGCTCTCGGCAATAACCCCAACGGTGTCACGAGTGGGAGAGAGCGGCACGATCCCTCTGGAGGGCCACCGCCCCGTGCTCGGGCGAAAGCCAAATACCCCGCACCAGGAGGCGGGGATTGAAATCGACCCACCGGTGTCGGTGCCGAGCGCGAAGGGCACGATTCCCGCCGCAACTGCCGCAGCGCTCCCACCGGAGGACCCTCCAGGGGACCGCATTGGATCCACTGGGTGAAGTGTCGCGGGAAAAGCGGCAGCACTCGTCGTAATTCCGAGTGCGAGCTCATGCGTGTTCGTTTTACCAACGAGCTGAGCACCAGCCGCCAGCAGTCGCGCAACGACCGGGTTGTTGCGCTGCCGCCCCATCCCGAGCAAAGCTGGCGTGTTCGCGGTTGTCGGCAGCGCTCGAGTATCGATGTTGTCTTTCACCGCGAACGGGACACCACGCAGTTCGCCGGCTGTGGCACCAGCGACCTCCGGGATCGTGCACTCGCGTTCGGCCGAGATCGCGACAAAGCTGCGAGTCCTGTCCGCGTGCGCACGACGAACCGCTTCCGAAAAGCTGTGCATGATCTTCCCCCCTGCTCTGGCCGAAGAGGCCCGAAGAGGCCCGAATTGCCCGGATCGCAGTGGTGGCCGGCGGGGAATCCTCGCCGGCCACCCGACAGTGAGGAGCCCCCGCCTGCCACCTCGGCGGTGGTCGCTACTGCCCCGCGTCGACGAGCTCGCGAAGCGGTGAACGGCGCTCCGATGCGCGCTGCGCGAAGAAATAGACCGGACAAATGATGAGCAAGCCGACGATCCAGGAGATGTCCACTCCCCCAAGCGCTGCCCCGATGGGCCCGGTATACAGCTCGGTCACCATGAATGGCACCTGCACCAGAGCACCGAGGATGTAGCACCCGATCGCAACCCAGTTGAAGCGGCCATAGATTCCGCCGTCCTGCCGGAAGAAATCAGACACTCGGTACTGGCCATGCTTCAGCAGGTAGTAGTCAACGAGGTTGATCGCGGTCCACGGCACGAGCACGTACAACAGCAATGCCAGGAAGTTGGAGTAGTACACCAGGAAGTTGTCTGCTCCGACGAGCGCGAGGGTGAGCGCAACTGCGAAGATAATGACCGCTGTCACTGCTCGGGTACCAGCCCGCGGTGTCCACTTGGGCCGGAACGTCTGCACAACCGTCAGCGTCGACAGCACTCCGCAGTACAAGTTCATCGAGTTCGTTGCTGCGACGCCGAGGGAGAAGATCCCCACGATCAGGACGGTGAGCGGTTCCATGAGCACGCCCATACCCTCGACCACGTTGTCGGCGTTCATGCCGAGCGCGAGGAGCTTCGCGCCCACCAGGGCCCCGAGGATCATCGGCAGGGTCGCGCCCAGCACACAGCCCCAGTACGAGGTCCAGAACGCCTGCTTTGAGCCGATGCCCTGCGGGAGGTAGCGCGAGTAGTCGGACACATAGGGCGCGTAGGCGATCTGCCAGAGCGCTGCCACGGACAGGGTGCCCATGAACCCGCTCCAGTTGAATCCGCCAGCGGCAACTGCCTCGCTGGCACCGCCCATCGTCGTCATCAGCAGGATGAAGGCCACGATCAGTGCAAGTCCAGAAACCACACTGAGGATCCGCGTATATGCGTGGATCAGTCGGTAGCCATAGATCGTTGCGACCACGCTCGCGATGCCGATGATGATGATCCCGGCGGGAACGGGCAACCCGGGGATAATCGTCGAGAGCGCCTGCCCGCCGAGCACCAGGTTCGCCGCGAAGAAGCCCACATACATGAGCACGGTGACGATCACTACGAGGAGCGAACCGTATGAGCCGAACTGGCCACGGGTCTGCACCATCTGGGGCACCCCGAGCTGTGGGCCTTGCGCGGAGTGCAGCGCCATAAAGATCGCGCCGAGGAGATTGCCTATGGCGACTGCCCCGACTGCGCTCCAGAAATCGAGGCCGAACACCGTGGTGCCAAGTGCCCCTGTCACGATGGTCAGCACCATAATGTTGGAGCCAAACCAGATCGTGAAGAGATCCCGTGGTTTGCCGTGCCGCTCGTCGAGCGGGATCGGTTGAATCGTTTTGTCCTCAATGGTGGGAACTTGTGAGTGCGTCGTTGCAGTCATGTCAGGACTTCCTTCGTAGTGGTGGTGGGCGCCTGACCTACTTGGTCAGGAACCCGCCGTCAATGGGGAGCGAGACTCCCGTAATGAAGCCGGCATCGTCAGACAGCAGAAACGCGATCCCGGAAGCAATTTCCTCCGGCTGCGCGAGACGACCCATGGGGATCGGGGCTGCGAGTTCTGCCTTGGCAGCCTCGAGCTCTGCACCTTCAACGCCGAGCAGACCCGCAATCAGCGGCGTATCGCAGTCGGAGGGCAGGACCGCGTTCACGCGGACCCGATCCTGCGCGTGCTGCACTGCCATCTGACGGGTGAGGTTGATCACAGCGCCCTTCGACGCGGCGTAGCCGCACTCATCCGGGTTCGCGACCATCCCGAACACTGAGGCGATGTTCACGATTGAGCCGCCGCCAGATGCAATGATCTGCGGGATTGCATACTTGCCGGTGAGGAAGATGCTCTTCACATTGATCGCCATGGTCTTGTCCCACGCAGCCTCACTGCACTCCACCACACCCCCTTCGCCAAAGGCGACACCCGCACAGTTCACGACGAAGTGCACGCCGCCGAACGCATCGTTCAGCTGTGCCACACCGGCTTCGACCTGCGCGGCCGAGGTCACGTCGGCGACAACGACGAGCGCTTCGCCGCCCGCCGCGGTAATCTCCTCGGCGACGGCCTGCGCTGCCTCCTCGCGAAGGTCAACGACCCCCACGCGAGCCCCCTCGCGAGCCAGTCGCAGCGAGACCTGTCGGCCGATTCCCGAACCGCCGCCAGTGACGAATGCCACCTTTTGAGCCAGACCATTCATGTCTTCGTTACTCCTTCTGCGTCATTGCAATCCGTGCCTGCTCTGGCACGGCTCCCAAGCTCAGTTTCACCGCGTTCGCTAGATAACGGAAATACTGAAAATGGCTGTTCTCGATCTCCAAATCAGATGGAGTTCCACACACTAGCTCCCCGGCACCCGGGGAAGCAACGTCAGCCCCACTGCATCCAAGTCGTCTTGTAATCCGTATAGTTTTCGAGCGCGTGGACCGAGAGATCTCGCCCGAACCCGGACTGCTTGAACCCGCCAAACGGCGTCGTGAAGCCGAGCGCATCGACCGTGTTTACCGACACTGTGCCTGCGACGAGGCGCTCCGATACGCGGTGCGCACGCGCGAGGCTCCCAGTCCACAGCGATGCGGCGAGCCCGAACGGAGTGTCGTTTGCACGCGCGATCGCTTCGTCCTCGGTGTCAAACGGGGCCACAACGGCAACCGGACCGAAAATCTCACGCGTGTGAACCTCGTGGTCAGCAGGCACATCCGTGACGATTGTTGGCTCGATGAAGGCGCGGGAACCAGCAATCTCTGGCCGCCTCCCGCCCGCAACAATGGTGCCGTCCCTGCGGGCGTTTTCAATCGTCGCCCACACCGTGTCGGCGTGCGCTTCGGAGACCAGTGATCCGGTGCCGCTCGCGGGGTCCAATGGATCACCAGGAGCGTACGCGCTGGCCGCTGCAGCGTACAGGCGCAAGAACTCCTCGTACACCGGCCGCTCCACGAAGATCCGCGAATTCGCCGAGCACACCTCACCCTGGTTGTAGAAACTCCCGAAGGCGGCCTTCGCCGCAGCGAGCGCGAGATCATCGCAGTCCGCAAAGATCAGGTTCGAGCTCTTCCCTCCCGCCTCCAGCGCGAGTCGCTTCATATTCGACTGGCCAGCGTACTGCTGCAGCTGCTTCGCCACCTCGGTCGACCCGGTGAACGCGAGCATGTCGACGTCTTCGTGCAGCGCGAGCGCTTTCCCCACCACCGAGCCGCGGCCGGGCACCACGTTCAGAATGCCGGCGGGGATCCCGGCTTCCAACGCCAACTCCGCAAGCAGCAGCGTGGAGTGGGACGCCTCAACCGGAGGCTTGACGACCACTGCGTTTCCTGCGGCAAGCGCCGGAGCAAGCTTCCAGGTCGCAATTTCGAGCGGATAGTTCCAGGCCACGATCACCGCAACCACTCCGAGCGCCTCGCGCGTCACGAGTGCGGTCGCCCCGGGAGGGGTGACCGGGATCAGGTTCTCCTGTTTTTCGATGGCCTCGCCGTAGAACCGATACAGCGCCGCGGAGCCTGGAGCATCGATCGTCGATGACTCCCGGATCGGCTTTCCCATGTCGAGGGTGTCGTACAGCGCAAACTCGTCGGCCCGCGCCTCGATGAGTCGCGCAAGCTCCAGGAGCCGTTCGCGCCGGAACCCAGCGCCAGCACGCGACCACACCCCCGATTCGTAGGCAGCGCGTGCCGCGGCGACGGCAGCATCGACTTCGACCTCGGTGCACTCGTGGATCTGGGAGAGCACCTCCCCGGTCGCGGGGTTCGACTTCGGAATGGTGGTGCCAGAGCTCGCCGTGATGCGGGCCCCGTTGATTACCGGGCGGCCATCAAACTGCAGCGCCGCCGCCGCTGCTTGCCACTCTGCGTAGCTGCGGGTCATGTCTGTCTCGTTTCTCAATCGTGTGGGATCGCAGCGCTTGAGCGCAGCACCCCGCTGCGGTTTCGGGTGACGTCCAGCGCGGTCCACGCAAGCGCCGTTGCGCCGTCTCTGAGGGTCTGCTCTGCCGCAGGTCCCACGCATGCCGCCGCGAAATCTGGCTGGTGATTGCTCGCACCCCCGCCAACGCCGATGTAGGGATGGATCGCGTTGACCACCTGAGACACATTGCCCATGTCGGTGGACGCCCGGTTCATCGTCGCGGAAGCCGGATCGACGTCGAAGTTGCGGCCGAGCGCGCGCGCGTTTTCGCGGTAGCGATCCAGCGCGTCCTCGTCTGTGCGCATCTCCGCGTAGCGCTCACTCTCCGGTGTGATCGTGAGCGTGGCGCCCGTCGCGAGCGCACCAGCCTCGAAGCACTTCCGCACCCGCTCCTCCAGTTCCAGTAGCTGCGCCGTGGTCTCGGCCCGCACATACCAGCGGCCCTCCGTGCGCTCCGGGATCGCGTTCGGCGCCTCCCCGCCCCTGGTCTGCACGCCGTGCACACGTACGCCGGCGGGGAGCTGCTGACGCAGCAGACCGATCGCGAGCTGCGCGATGAGGAACGCATCGTTCGCGTTGACCCCGCGCTCCGGATACGCGGCAGCGTGGGCCGCCGTGCCGTCGTACTGCACGTGCCAGTGCGTCACCGCGAACGGCCGCGCTTCTGCCACATCCACCGGTGCGGGGTGCGCCATCAGCGCGAAATCCAGTTCGGTGAACGCCCCGCGCTCGAGCAGCACGATCTTGCCGCCGCCGCCCTCCTCCGCCGGGGTCCCAATAACCTCAACTGCGAGGCCGAGATCATCCGCCACTGCGGCGAGCGCAATGGCGCCGCCAACGGACATCGCCGAGATAAGGTTGTGCCCACACGCGTGCCCGAGCCCGGGCAGCGCATCGTATTCGGCGAGGAAACCTACGGTAAAGCGGTGCGCACCTCGCGGCAGCCGCACGGCACGAAACGCGGTCTCAAGGCCCAGATAGGGCTGCTCAATTGTGAAACCGTGTGGTGCAAGCGCAGTCGCGACAACCGCGGCGGAGCGGTGCTCTTGCCACCCAATCTCAGGGTCTGCGTGCAGTTGATTCGACAGTGCACACAGCTCAGGATCAATCGCGCGTACTCGGTCAGCGATCCGCACCTTCAAGTCGTCGGGTGGCAGTCGTTCATTCATCGCCGGGCACCCCGTACGTCGGAGCCGCCGCCGGGTTGAGCCCGCGGCTGATGTAGTCATCACGCTGCGGCAGCCACTCGGTGAGCACACGTCCGAGCTCTTCGATCGGATCCTCCGACCAGTCAACACGCAGATCGGTGACGCGCCAGCCGGCGCTGCCGACCACTGCGAGACCCGCAGAATGGACGGGACCCGCCTCGCCGCCTGCTTCCATCGCCGCCTGCAGTGCAGCAAAGAGGCGCTCCTCGATTCGGCCAGGGGCTGCGAGGGCAGTGTCCACGAGCGCGTCGAGCACTTCGAGGCTCGCGAGCATATTGCCTCCGGCCACCGCATTCTCGCGACTGGCGGACCCGAAAACCCCGAGTGCGCGGCCGCCGGAGTACACCGCAGCGCGGCCTCCGGCGTCGAGCGCCAGCAGTTGCCGGTACTGGATCGTCTCGGGATCAGCGCCAGCCACCACTGCGTCTACGGCCCCCTGCGCGGTCGCGCCTTCCCGCAGTGCCTCAATCAGAGCACCGCCCAGGCGCGGATCGGTCACGTTCTGCGAGTGCGCACCCCCGATCCCGTCCGCGAGGTGCACGCAGCGCGCAGCGACGGCGGGCGACGATGAGGAGATCACCGACCCGAACTCACCGCTCACGGGATCCCGCAGGATCAAGGAAAATGTCATGCCGCACCGCCATCGCTCAGCACCGCGGTTGCGTCGATCTCGACGAGCCATTCTGGCCGCGCGAGCGCCTGCACCACGAGTCCGGTGGAAACTGGGTACACGCCCTTGAGCCATTTGCCGACGGTTCGGTAGACATCCTCGCGGTAGCGCGGGTCGATGATGTAGATGGTGACTTTGACGATGTCTCTGAGACTGCTGCCCGCTTCGTCCAGCAGCATCGAGATGTTCTGCATAGCCTGCTCAGTTTGCGCCACGACGTCACCGATCCCGACGGACTCACGCGTCTCCAGGTCCTGCCCGATCTGCCCACGCAGGTACACCACCCCGTTCGCCACGACGGCCTGGCAGAGGTCATTGTCGAGGTGTTGCTCAGGGTAGGTTTCCTGGGTGTTGAATTTCCGCAGGCGGAGGTGCGTCGTCGCTGTCACAGGGTCTCCTCGGTGAGTGGGTGGCGTGATTCATCCGTCAGCACCATTGTCGAGACCACAGGAGTATCTGTAAAATACTCAAAACGAAGATAGGGTATCGGGAAAACAGATGCAGCCCGGGGCGTACGTCCCGCGCCGGCTCCGGCGCATCCCCCGACCTCAAGGAAGAACGCAATGGTGCACCGCTTCTCGATCACTCTTACCCAGCTCAGCTATTTCACCGAGTGCGCGAAGACGCTCAATATGACGGCTGCGAGCCAGGAACTGCACGTCGCTCAGTCGGCAGTATCCACGGCAATATCCCACCTGGAGCGCTCGCTCGGCGCTGCGCTCTTTATCCGTCAGCACTCGAAGGGGCTCATCCTCACCGCGGCCGGTGAGGCGCTCTTGCGCGACACCCACCGGCTGTTCGGTCTGCTCTCCGACACGATTGAGACGATCCAGGCGGATCAAGAAGAGGTGCGCGGCGCCATCACCATCGCCTGTTTCCACACGCTCACTCCGTTCGTGCTGCCTCAGCTCCTCAGACTGCTGCAGGAGCGCCATCCCAACCTCACCGTTGAAGTAGTGGAGGGCGACTCCGAGGAGAACCTCGCAGCCCTCCGCGGCGGCCGCGCCGAAATCGCGATCGGCTATGACCTCACGGCGCCAGACGGTATCGAGCAGGAGTTCATCGCCGCTGTGCCTCCGCACGTGATCCTGCACACTGATCACCCCCTCGCACAGCGCGGGTCCGTGGCGCTCGCAGAGCTTGCTGCAGATCCGCTCGTACTGCTCGATCTCCCGGACAGCCGCGAGTATTTCCAGCGCATGCTCCAGGAGGCCGGGATCACGCCACACGTGAAGTACCGCACGAAGAACTACGAGGCGGTGCGCTCGCTCGTAGCGATGGGATGTGGCTTTTCGATTCTGAACCAGCGCCCGCGCATTGAGGAGACCTACACAGGGAGCCGCACGGTGATCGTCGAGATCAGTGACGATGTGCGGGCACTGCACGTGACGGTCTCTTCACTCGCGCAGGTGGAGCGGACCGCGCGAGCGCGGGCCGTCGCAACAGCGGTGCGGGAGCTGCTGACTCCGACAGACCCAGCCTCCGATATGTGATTTTCCGATCACCCCACCGCATTGCATCGCGGAAAACGATGCAATGCACCGCGAACGTGTATTGGCTTCCCGCCGCACAGCTGCGCTTTGCTGGTCACTATCCGAGCCCCAGTTGACGAGGCTCGGGTACGGATTCACGGCGCGGTGACCAGTGTGGTGCCTCTCCCGAATCTGCTTCGAATCAA
Source organism: Leucobacter luti (assembly GCF_019464495.1). Classification (NCBI taxonomy): domain Bacteria; kingdom Bacillati; phylum Actinomycetota; class Actinomycetes; order Micrococcales; family Microbacteriaceae; genus Leucobacter; species Leucobacter luti. The sequence continues at coordinate 1,707,159 of NZ_CP080492.1, forward strand.
CACACTCGAGCGGAGAACGAAGTATGTCGACCCCAGAGATCTGCGTCACGGAAGTCCTCGTCGTCGGCGCCGGCCAGGCCGGTGTGGCGATGAGCGAACACCTCAGCGCACAGCAGGTGCCACACATCGTCGTGGAGCGACACCGTATCGCCGAGCGCTGGCGCAGTGAGCGCTGGGATTCTCTCGTGGCCAACGGCCCTGCCTGGCACGACCGCTTCCCCGGCCTCGCGTTTGCTGGCCTGGCGCCTGATGCGTTCGCAACGAAGGATCAGGTGGCCGACTACTTCGAGGAATACGCCCGCCAGATCGAGGCGCCCATTCGCTGCGGAGTCGAAGTGACGTCTGTCACACAGCTCGCTGGCGCGGCAGGGTTCCTCGCCGAAACCTCAGACGGCCCGATCCGCGCCCGCTACATCGTCGCCGCAACTGGCGCGTTCCAGAACCCGGTGATCCCACCGCTCGTGCCGGCAGACACCGGGATCACGCAGCTCCACTCAGCTGGCTACCGCAACCCGGAGCAGCTGCCGGCTGGCGGCGTCCTCGTTGTGGGCGCAGGATCCTCCGGCGTGCAGATCGCGAACGAACTGCGGCACTCCGGCCGCCAGGTCACACTCGCCGTCGGCCCGCACGACCGTCCGCCGCAGCGCTACCGCGATCGCAGCTTTGTGTGGTGGCTCGGGGTGCTCGGCAAGTGGGATGCCGCGACACCGGCAGAGGGGGCTGAGCACGTCACGATCGCAGTGAGCGGCGCAGACGGTGGCCGCACCATTGACTTCCGAAACCTTGCCGCGGACGGGATCACGCTCGTGGGCCGCGCAAACGCCTTCGAGGGCGGGATCATGCACTTCGGCACTGACCTCGCGACAAACATCCGGGGCGGCGACGAGAACTACCTCTCCCTGCTCGATGAAGCCGACGCCTACGTCGAGCGCATGGGACTCGACCTGCCGGAAGAACCGGAAGCGCGTGAGCTTGGGCCGGATCCCGAGTGCGTCACGAACCCGATTCTCGAACTGGATCTGGCAGCGGCCGGGATCAACTCGATCGTGTGGGCCACTGGCTACCGGGCAGACTACAGCTGGCTGAAAGTCGCAGCCTTCGACGCCTTCGGCCGGCCAGTGCACCAGCGCGGTGTCTCCCCGGAGCCCGGTGTGTACTTCCTCGGCCTGCCGTGGCAGTCGCGTCGCGGATCCAGCTTCATCTGGGGCGTCTGGCACGACGCGAAGTACCTCGCGGACCAGATCGCGATCCAGCAGGGCTACCGGGCGTATCAGCCAGCACCGCAGTTGATCGAGAGCGCGTAACTCCCCGGTCTCGGGTTCCGGGCGCTCGCCAGCCAGCGCCCGGAGCCCGGGCGCCGCGGCGCACGTCGCGCTAGAGCGTGAAGTCTGTTGCGACGCGGGCGACCGCGTACTTCTTGATGACCGCTCCTGCCACGACGTGGTCGGGGTGCACGACGTATGCGGACAGCCCAGCCTCATCGTCGAAATCGGCAATCAGTGTCACATCGTAGTTATCGCCGTCGAACAGTTCGTTCCGGTGCGCCGTCAGCGCGTTCAGCGTCGGCACTAACGCCGGCAGTGCCTCAAGCGCCGCAATGATTTCCGCAGCCTGGCCGTCGCGTGCTTCGCGGGTCTCACCGCTGAGTTTCCAGGAAACAATGTGGCGCAGAGTCATGATGGGCTGTCCTTTACAAACTGAGAGAAGATGCCGCCACGGGCGGCCTTGTCGATCGCGGCCGTGAGGCGCACCGCATCGACGCGCCAGATCGCGTGCTGTTTGCCGCCGATCTGAACGACTGGAATGTGTTCGGCGTATTTCCTGGCGAGCGCCGGATCCTGAAGAATATCGAGCTCCTCGAGCTCGGTGTTGACTCCGCGAGACGCGGCGTCAGCGCGAACGCCCGCGATCACTTCGCGTGCATCGTCGCAGAGGTGACAGCCCGGTTTCCCGATCAGCGTCAACTTCACCGTGCGCATCGGGCTCCCTTCTTCGCTCACGTGCTCCAGTGCGGGGCTGCGCAATTGCCAGCCCCACAACAACAAAAGGCGCCGGACCTGGGGCCCGACGCCTATTATCGGTCGCGCTCTGCGCGCCGACTACTTCTTGTTGCGACGCTGGTGACGCGTCTTACGAAGCAGCTTGCGATGCTTCTTCTTGGACATACGCTTACGGCGCTTCTTAATTACTGAACCCACGGTCACCTCACAACGTCTCTCGGGCCGCCGGATTCGTGGCCCACAAAACAGTAATCCTACTCTGCCCAGCGGCCCAGCGCGAACCAACCGGCGGGAAAAGCCAATTGATTCTCGGTATTTCGAGCGATTTGGCCCGCTTCACGGCACAATCTCGGTCGTAATCGAGTGCGCGGTGCCGCGAGAACAGAACGCGTTAGTCGCGCAGGCGGAAACGCGCGACGAGCTCTTTCACTCGATTCTCAGCGCGCGCAGCGGCGCGCCCGATCCGCTCGGCCGCGGCTGCTGCCTCTTCAGGAAGCACCTCTTCGCCGTCGTCAAGGTTGGCGAACGCGTCTTGGTCTCCAGGACCGGGAATCCGCTCGCCGTCCTCCGAGAGGTACTCGACCGTGACCTCAGTGTCGAAGCCCGCGGAGAGGAAGGGGATCACAAAATCCTCGATCATCTCCAACGGCTCGGGGTTCAGCGAGTAGTAGCGATGCTGCCCCTCCTCACGAACCGTCACGAGTTCCGCCTCGCGCAGCACTTTGAGGTGCTTCGAAACTGTGGGCTGACTGATCTCCAGCTGACCGACAATCTCAGAGACGCTGATCTCGGCGTCTCGCTGGAAGCGCTCGAGCAGCACCTGCAGGATGTCGCGCCGGGTCGCGTCGGCAATGACCCCGAAGATATCTGGCATAGCACCCAGGGTAGTGGCCAGGACCGATTCTGTCCCGTTCCCGCGTGCCGCGGCTCAACAATTCACCCTTGCGGCGCGGCGTGTGTAGCATGACAGCATTGAATCGAGACCGTGAGATCCACGCGCCTCGCGCCGTAACCGGAAAGTAGGGCAACGTGGGGGCACCCATGGTGAGCCAACGCGGCTCATCCTCTCTCTCGCGGCGATCGTGGATCGGCGCGATGATCCACTCCTCGCCTGCCCGCTTCGCACTCCTCATTTTCACGGCCCTGATCTTGGTCTGGACCGCGCTACTTTCACTCCCGATCGCGAGCAGCAGCGGCACGATGACGCCGCTGGCCGATGCGCTCTTCACCGCCGTCTCTGCGATCTGCGTGACCGGCCTGTCCACGGTCGATATGTCGACGCACTGGTCACTTTTCGGTGAAATCGTGGTGCTCTCCGGCCTGCAGATCGGCGGGATCGGTGTCCTCACCCTCGCCAGCATTCTTGGTCTCACCGTCACGCGACGCCTGGGCCTCAGGCAGCGGTTGCTGGCAGCTGGCGACACGAACCCGATGCGCATGGGGCGCGACGTCTCCGAAAGCCAGGCGGTCGGCCTCGGTGAGATCGGCGGCCTGCTCGGTGCCGTAGCGCTCAGCGTCGTCGTGATCGAGGGCATCCTTACTCTGCTGATCACGCCGCACCTGATGTTCGCAGCCGGCTACGACTTCCCGCACGCCCTCTGGAACGGGTTCTACCTCTCCGCCTCCGCATTCACGAACACCGGTTTTGTGCCCCTGGCGGGCGGCCTGGAGCCGTTTGCGACCGATGTCTACCTGCTCACGGTCCTTGCCGTCGGCGTGTTCCTCGGCGCGATCGGGTTCCCCGTGATTTTCGCCCTCTACCGCTACGTGATCGGCAGCGGGTGGCGCTCGCACAAGCGGCTCGGACTGCACGCCAAACTGACGCTCACCACGACGCTCATCTTCGTCGTGTTCGGTTGGCTCGCGATCGCAGCGCTCGAGTGGAACAACCAGTCAACATTTGGTCCGCAGAACTTCGGCCAGACGATGTTCAGCTCGGTCTACATGTCGATCATGACCCGCTCCGGCGGGCTGGGCATTATTGACCCGCTCGACATGAATGGCTCAACGCTGCTCGTGATGGACATGTTGATGTTCGTGGGGGGCGGCTCCGCTTCCACCGCAGGTGGCATCAAGGTCACCACGATTGCTGTGCTGTTCCTCGCAGCGTGGGCCGAGGCACGCGGATACAAGGACGTGCAGGCGTTTGGCCGCAGCATCCCGAACGAGGTGTTGCGCGTATCTGTCTCGATCCTCATTTGGGGTGCCACGATCGTGCTCGCCTCAACGGTGACCATCATGCACATGACCGGTGAGTCTCTCGACATCGTGCTGTTTGAGGTGATCTCCGCGTTTGGCACCTGTGGCCTGTCATCGGATCTCTCGGCACAACTCCCCGACGCTGGGAAATACGTGCTCGCTGCCACCATGTGGGCAGGCCGAGTTGGTACGGTGACACTGGCCGCTGCAATCGCCGCGACCAACCGTTCCCGCCTGTTCCGACTTCCTGAAGAAAGGCCGATCGTTGGTTGATATTCGCAGTGACGCCCCCGTGCTCGTGATCGGCCTCGGCCGCTTTGGCGCGGCAACGGCAGGTCAGCTCGACCGCCAGGACCGCGAGGTGCTCGTCGTTGACACCGATCCCACGCTCGTGCAGAAGTGGGCCGACCGCGTCACACACGCCGTGCAGGCTGACGCCCGCTCAATGGAGGCGCTGCGTCAGATCGGTGCCGACGAGTTTCAGGTCGCCGTCGTCGCCACCGGATCCTCGATCGAGGCCAGCGTGCTCATCGCGGCAAACCTGGTCGACCTCGAGATCCCTCAGATTTGGGCGAAGGCGATTTCTGCGTCGCACGGCAAAATCCTCGAGCGCATCGGGGTGAACCACGTGATCTACCCGGAGCGCGAGGCAGGCGAGCGTGTTGCCCACCTGCTCAGCGGAGCGATGCTTGACTTCATCCAATTCGACAACAACTACGTCATCGCGAAGATGTACCCGCCGCGCTCGATTCGAGGCCGCACACTTTCCGCCAGCGGCGTGCGCACTCGCTACCGCGTAACCGTCGTCGGAGTAAAAACGCCGGGTCAGCCATTCACGCACGCGACGCAGGACACGCTGATCTCACCACACGACCTGATCATCGTGAGCGGTTCGGCCTCAGACGTCGAGCGCTTCGCCACCATCGCGTAATCGCTCGGCGCGAGCCCGAGGTCGAGCGGCGCGAGGCACGGGTCGCGAGGCGCGGATCGCACGGATCGCACGGATCGCACGTCGAGCGTGGCCCGGTACGGATCGCCGACTCGCCGGCTCGCACCCACGCTATCGACCCACGGCGAGCCCGTTCATATAATCAACCACGTCAGCGCGTCCGCCCAGCTTCGTCTTGCGGATAATCCGGTTGATGTGGCTCTCCACGGTGCGCACGCTGAGCACCAGGCGCGAGGCGATATCAGGGTTGTTCAGCCCCTGAGCGATCATCCCAGCAATCTCGAGCTCGCGAGCAGTCAGGGTCACCGCGGTTGCGCCAAACCGCGTGGTGTCGATCCGCCGGCTGCCAAACGACTCCACCAACTCGTCGAGGAGCTCCTGCGCTTCCGCTGCACGAGCCGTGTCTCCCGCCTCCTGGAACAGCGCACTGGCCTGTTTGAGCGCCTCAACGGCGAGCCCCGGCCTCCCGGTCTCAAGCAGGCGTTCCTCCATCGCGACCAGCGCCGCTGCGTCTCCGGCCGTTCGGCTGCGGAGGTACTCGAGGTGCGGCAGCACATACGGGCTGTCGAGCTCGGCGATCGCCTCTTCGAGGCGCTGCATGCGTGCAGGATCCATGCGGATCTCCAACGAAGTGAGCATGCCAAGCACTGCCGAGAATCGTGCGCCACGCGCCCAGAGCGACTCGGACGAAGCCCACAGTCGCTCAGCCGCCTCAACCTGCTGGCCGTTGAATGCGAGCAACTGCGCATCAGCCCAGGCGCCCGCCTGCACAGGCAACGGGCCGTCAGGCACGCCACTGCTGAGGACCTCACTCGCGTAGCGCTCACCGAGCGATACATTTCCTCGTCGGATCGCGACGAGCGATGCGATGTTCAGCAACCCGAGCTGGACGGAGGTCGGGAAGCTCGGCGGTTCCCCCATAGCGAAGAGGGTGTCGAGCAGCTTCTCCGTCGCCGGGTAATCTCCCGAGATTCCAAGGCACAGCGCCGCAAGGTAGCCGTGCGCTCGCGTGGCATCCGGGTCAAGGTACCCGTGCGCTTCGTCAATCCCGCGCAGCGCCCAGCTGAGGGCTGCGTCGAACTCGCCCAGGCCGAGAAGCACGAGCCCGTAGAGCATGTTGTGGGCGGTGTCCATCGAGTTCTTGACGTGTTCTGCGAGCGAGTCGAACACCCTGCGGGCGTCACCAAACCGGCCCAGCGAGATCAGCACCGTCATCTGCGCTTCCAGGAGCGCGAGCTGCACGTCGGCGGGCAGATCGTCTGAGCTCTCGAGTCGCGCAGCGTAGTCTTCCGGGATCCCAGTGAGGTTCGTCTCGATCAGCACTGCGCACGCCTCAGCCGAGCGCTCATACGCACCGAGACCGTGAGTATCGGCGCGCAGGCGACGCAGTGCGCCAAGCATGTCGTTCTCGATGTACGCGGTCCACTGCGCGCGCAACACCGCGAGCGCTACGCGCCCCGCGGGGTCTCCCGCTGCGCTATCCGTTTCCTCAAACACTTGCGCGATCTTCTCTTCTGATCCGGGGGTCTGCAGCAGGGCACGCACATACTGCACGGCCGTGCGCGGTCCGGGAGAGTCTTTCCACTCGGCCCGGGTCACTATCCGCCTGGTCCGTGCCCGCTCCTGGAGCAGCCGAACGAACAGCGCATCGTCCTCACCCAGCGTCTCGCTGCGGCTCGAGCGGGCGATCAGCAGGTCGAGGGAATCCGACGAGCCCAATCGGTCGATGATGAGCTCGGTCAGCCTGATCCGCCGCGCAGCCAACGGCTCGTTGCGGAAGAACTCGACCAACAATGGCGGCACCACTGTCACGAGCTGACGATTTCCGGCTGGCACGATGCGCAGCATCGCGCGTTCCTCCAGCAACTCGAGCGTGTGCCAACTGACAAGCTTCCGCACGGTCTCAACGTCCGCGACGCCGACGAGCGCGATGATCTCAAGGGCGTCGCGCGCTTCGGACCCCAGATTCTCCAGGTGCGCCTCCAACACGCCCCGCAGCGCAGGGCTCCAGAGGTCTCGCGCTGCAGACCACACACCATGGTTGTTCACCATGCGCCCCTCACGCACCGCCGCGTCAAGCACGTTCCGCGCAAGGCCGACGATTCCGCCGGACTTCGCGTAGAGCCGACTCATCGTGCCCGTTTCGATCGTGCCGCCAAGGTGCGCTTCAAGCACCTGCTCAAGCTCTTCGAAGCGAATCGGATCCATATCGATGACGTACGCGGGTTCGAGCGTTGAAGCCGCAAGGCCACTCGGGGTGTGCCTGGCCCGCAGACCCTGCAACCGGGAGAGCACGATCGGCATACCTGTGGTCCGTCGCACAGATTCGGCGACGCCCCAAGACGACTCGTCGAGATCATCCCAATCGTCCAAGAACAGCACCGACTTCGTGCCGTGTGCCTGCTCACGCAGCGCCTCGACAGTCACCTGAATACTTGAGGCACGCTGATCGTTGGGGCCGCCGATTCCGGCGAGGTGCATGGCCGCGAGCGGGTGCTGTCGCAGCGACGCAACTCCGCGCACGACGATGACCTTGCACTCGTCTTTCTCAAGCAACGCGCGCAAACTCTGCAGAAAAGCGCTACGCCCGCTGCCCCGGCTGCCCACCACATCGATGCTCGTGCCAGCCTGGAGCAAACTCACCGCGCTGGCAAGACTGCGATTTCGTCCGATGAGCATAGGAGTCCTTTTCCGCAACGAGTGTTCCCTTCCCAATCCTAGGTCTCACCTGGGGCTGAGCGGAAGAAGCGTGACCGGCTCTGGTGTGCCAGCGCGTGCACCAGAGCCCGCCTGCGGTGGTTTTGGACAGCACAAATTGCGCCCAGGATGGGCCTCGCGCGGCACCAGCACAGGAATCTCTGGTGGCGTTTCGAATGCTGCTCTCGGGCAACGCTACTGGCGGCACGCCGCGATACTGCCCATTCTCACGGGATGCAGTGGGAGCTCGCCGCTTCCTCCGTGCGGCAGGTACGGCGCACCGCTGCCAGGCACCACGCACACGTGCGGAGCCGGGCGCGGCTCAGTGCGGCTCAGCGCGGCTCAGCGCGATCGGGGAATGCTCAGCTCCGCATCAGCGTGAATCCCGACGGCTCCGAACGGTCGGTCTACTCCGCTTCGAGCTCCCGCGAGCGCCGCACGTTTGCGGCGAGCGCGCGGTCGAACAGCTCGGGCCAGCCGCCGGCCTGCAGCTCAATGATCGCCTGCTCTGTCGTGCCCTTCGGGCTCGTGACGTTGCGGCGGAGCTGCGCGGCGTCCTCACCGCTGGATTCCATCAGTTCCGCGGCTCCCAGCACGGTCTGGCGCACAAGCTGCCTGGCCTGCGCAGCCTCGAAGCCGAGCCGCTCTGCCGCCGCAATCATCTCTTCGACGTAGAGGAACACGTATGCCGGGCCGGACCCGGAGACCGCTGCGACGTCATTGATCTGGTCCTCGCGGACCACGATCACCTGGCCGACCGTCTCGAACAGGCGGCGCACGAGCTCGACATCGGCGGCACTGGCCGTGGCACCCCAGCGATCCCGGTCATGCCGCGCCCGATGTGTGACGGAGTGTTCGGCATCGCGCGCACGACGGCGACCCCTGCAGGCAGCACCGCTTCAATCGCAGCGCTCGGCACTCCGGCCGCGACACTCACGACGACTGCGCCTGGCTCGAGCGCCTGCGCGATCTCGCGTGCTGCGTCGATCAGCAGCCAGGGCTTCACCGCCAGAATCACGAGGCCAGCCCCCGCGACAGCGCGCCGGTTCGCCTCGGCGTCGTCTTCGAGCGCGATCGCCGTGACATCAGTGGTGTTTGCATACTCTGCCGCACTCGCCGCTGAGCGAGTGGTAACAACAATTGGGCGCGTAATCGCGACCGAGGGATTTCGCAGTCCCTGCAGGATTGCACCCCCCATCGAACCGACACCGATCATCGCGGTGCGGGGAAGGCCGGGCTGCTCGGGCGTCTCACTGGCTGCGTTCACACGCACATTCTAGGAGAGTGCCCCGGCGGGGAGGGCGAACCGACGCGCCCCAATATGGCCGCCTGGTGCTCCCTCCCGCCATAGAATGGCGCAGAAGAGCACGAACACTCAGCTGGAGGCAACTGACATGAGCGCGACAGGCGGCAACAAGGCCATCATCGCGGCGTTCCTCGCCAACATGGGCATTGCGATTACGAAGTTCATCGCGTGGGCCTTTTCCGGTTCCTCGTCGATGCTGGCCGAGGGTGTGCACTCACTTGCAGACTCCGGAAACCAGCTCTTGCTCCTGCTCGGCGGCAAGCGCGCACAGCAGAAGGCTGACAAGGAGCACCCGTTCGGCTACGGCCGTGTGCGCTATGTTTACGCCTTCGTCGTCGCAATCGTGCTGTTCTCGATCGGCGGTGTCTTCTCCGTCTACGAGGGCGTCTCCAAGATCCAGAACCCGCACCCGCTCGAAATGTGGTGGCTGCCACTGCTCGTCCTCGCAATCGCGATCGGGCTTGAGAGCTTCTCGCTCCGCACCGCGGTCCGAGAAAGTCGGCCACACAAGGGCGACTCGAGCTGGATCCAGTTCATCCGCCGCTCGAAAGCCCCGGAGCTTCCCGTGGTGCTCCTTGAGGACATTGCCGCACTGCTCGGCCTCGTGATCGCGTTCTTCGGTGTTGGCCTCACCGTCATCACCGGCAACGGCCTCTTCGACGGCATCGCCACGATCGCAATTGGCGTGCTGCTCGTCGCCGTCGCAATCATCATCGGCATCGAAGTGAAGAGCCTCCTCGTCGGCGAAGGGGCGAGCGATGAGGACGTTGCAAAGATCGAAGCAGCCCTGTTGAAGTCGCAGGATGTGGACCGGATCATTCACATGAAGACGCTCTACGTCGGCCCCGACGAGTTCATGGTTGGGGCAAAGATCAGCCTCGCTCCCGAGCGCACGATGAACGAGGTCTCCATGATCATCAACCTTGCTGAGCGCCGGGTGCGCGAGGCCGTACCCGCCGCACGGATTATCTACATCGAGCCCGATGTCTATCTCGATCCGAATATTGCTCAGCCGACAACGAGCTCAATCGTCATGCTCTCGAGCGACTGAGCGCCCCCGCTTCACTCGCTGTTCACCTTCCGGGCACTCCCGGGTCGCCTCCTGGAAACTGCGCTTCTCTAGCGTTGGATCGGATCGGCGCCGCCTCGGCGGACGTCGCACGCGCCGTACCGGCGATCCGTTCACCCTTTCCGGAAGGAACACCAGTGACCTCTCGCGCACTTCTGCGCTCGGCGACGCTCGTCACGACCGCACTCCTGATCAGCGGGCTCGCAGCCTGCTCTACCGGCGGCGCCGCTGACCCCGGCACGGGGTCCGGCGACACGGGATCCGGCACCTCAGTCGATGCCGCCACCGCGACCAGCGCCGAAGACTTCGGCGGCATGGATGAGCTCGTGAAAGCCGCACAGGAGGAGGGCCAGCTCAACGTCATCGCCCTCCCAGACACGTGGGCGAACTACGGCGAGATCATCTCCGGGTTCGAGGAAAAGTACGACATCACCGTCAATTCGGCCTCCCCCGACGCGTCAAGCGCCGAGGAGATCCAGGCAGCTGACAACCTAAAGGGGCAAGACACTGCGCCCGACGTCTTCGATCTCGGCACCGCAGTAGCGCTCGCGAGCACCGACTACTTCGCGCCGTACCAGGTGGCGGAGTGGGATTCGATCCCGGCTGAGAACAAGGATCCGGAGGGCCTCTGGGTCAACAATTACTCCGGCATCATGTCGATTGGGTACGACTCGGACAAGCTGCCCGAACCGAAGACCCTCACAGATCTCCTCGGCTCCGATTTCACGGGAGCCGTGGCGCTCAACGGTGACCCGACGCAGGCTGGTGCCGCGTTCGCAGCAATCGGCTCTATTGCGGCGCTAAATGGCGGCGGTGTCGATGATTTCGGTCCCGGCATCGACTTTGCCGGAGAGCTGCGCCAGGCAGGGAACTTCCTTTCGCTCGATCCGACACCCGCGACAATCGCCTCAGGCGAGACCCCGCTCGTGTTCGACTGGTCGTTCAACAACGTCGCGGCCGCCGCTGACAAACCGAGCTGGAAGACGACGGTGCTCCCTGGCGCCGCGTACGTGTCGTTCTACAACGAGGCGATCAACAAGGACGCCCCGAACCCGGCCGCTGCCCGACTCTGGCAAGAGTGGATCTTCTCCGACGAAGCGCAGGCGCTCTTCCTCGAAGCGAACGCCGTACCCGTGCGGGTCGATGCGCTGACGAAGGCCGGCGCAGCCGATGAGAAGTTGATTTCGCAGGCCACCTTCGGAACCGACTCGGCAGACTGGGTCTCGCCGACCCAGGAGGAAACCGACGCCGCCAACGCACTGCTCACCGAGCGCTGGGCCACGACGGTTCAGTAGCGGCTCCGCGGGGCGTGAGGGACACTCGCGCCCCGCTCCGTTCCCCGGTTCCCATGAAACGCCTCCTTCCCGCGTTCGGCCTGACGCCGTTCGTCGCATATGTCCTCCTCTTCCTCGCGGTGCCAACATGCATTGCTATCGCGAGCGGCTTCGTGGGTGAGCACGGGTTCACCCTTGCTGGCCTCGCCGTCCTCACCCAGCCCAACACGCTCTCCGCATTCGGGTCGAGCATTTGGGTGAGTGCGCTCACCGCGTTGAGCGGTGCCGTGATTGGCGCGATCCTGTGCTGGGCCCTTGCTGCGCTGCCCGAGCGGGGGCCATTGCGCCGCGTGATCGATGCAGCCAGCTCAGTGCTCGCCCAGTTTGGCGGCGTGATGCTCGCGTTCGCATTCATCGCGACGATCGGCATTCAGGGCATCGTCACGGTAATCCTGCGCGAGCAATTCGGCCTTGATCTCTTCGCCAAAGGCGTCTGGCTGTATGAACTGCCAGGACTGATCCTCCCCTATCTCTATTTCCAAGTACCACTCATGGTGATCACATTTCTGCCAGCGGTCGTGGCGCTGCGACCCGATTGGTCAGAGGCAGTTGCCACGCTCGGCGGATCAAGCGGCGCGTACTGGCGCCGGGTCGGCCTTCCCGTGCTCGCCCCCGCATTCCTCGGTTCGCTCCTGCTGCTGTTTGCCAACGCATTCTCGTCCTACGCGACAGCCGCGGCCCTCATCAGCCAGGGCTCCCAGATCGTGCCACTCCAGATTCGCGCGGCTCTCATCGGCGAGACTGGCGCGAGCCAGGCGGCCTCCGCCGGAATTCTGGCGCTCGGCATGGTGATCGTCATGACGATCGTCATGCTCGGCTACGGCAGGCTCATGTCCCGCGCGGCACGGTGGCAGCGATGAGCGCAGCCGCACCCGGACGGCCCTCGCCCGCCGTCGCACGCACGATTATCGGTGTCATCGGCGGTGTCTTCCTGATCCCGTTGTTCGCGATGCTCGAGTTCACGCTCCGCCGCACGTCCGGGGGGTACGGGCCGGAGCACTGGCTCGCACTCTTCGATCCGGATCAGGCGCGGACCTATCGCGTCCTGTTCGAAGGCATCGGCAACTCGGTGCTGCTCGCGCTGCTGACCCTCGCAATCGTGCTGCTCGTGTTCTTTCCCACGATCGTGCTCGTGCACTTGCGCTTTCCTCGGCTCCAACGCGGTCTGGACTTGTTGACCGTGCTGCCCATCGCGATCCCTGCGATCGTGCTCGTCGTCGGGTTCGCCCCCATCTACCGTGTCATCGGGCAGACCATCGGATCCGGTGTGTGGACACTGTCCCTTGCCTACGGCGTGCTCGTCCTGCCGTTCGCGTACCGCGCGATCGTCTCAGACCTCACCGGCATGGATGCGCGGGTGCGTGCTGAGGCGGCGCGCTCACTCGGTGCTGGCTGGGGCACCGTGCTGATCAGGATCATCGCGCCCGGCGTGCGGCGCGGATTGCTTGCCGCCGCACTCCTGACCATCGCAATCGTGCTCGGTGAGTTCACCGTGTCCTCGCTCCTGAACCGGATCACCCTCCAGACTGCGCTCCTGCAGGTCTCCAAGTCCGATCCGTTCATCGCGGTCGCAATCTCGCTCCTGTCGCTCGTTGGCGTGTTCGTGGTACTGCTGCTCGTCAGCGCAACGGGAGGGCCACCGCGCAGCCGACGCACCACACGTCGGGCTGCTCGCCGCGGCCCGGATCCGGATCCCAGCGCATCCGCGGTCGCCGCGGCCCACGGCGCACTGCCCAGCGCAATCACCCTGCCGAATTCCCGCCTTCCCCTGCCCTCGCCTTCCAAGGAGGCCCCACGTGTCCACTGATTCACCACTTGGCCAGGCCGGTCAGTCCGTCTGCCTCGACGGAGTCACCAAGAAGTACGGATCCACCACAGTGCTCCACGGTGTCGATCTCGAGCTCTCGCCCGGCGAGCTCATCTGCCTCCTCGGGCCCTCCGGCTGTGGCAAAACGACGGCCCTCCGCTGCATCGCAGGGCTCGAGGCGGTGTCTGCAGGCCGCGTGCTCATCGGCGGCGCAGAGGTCACGAATGTTCCGGTCAACCGTCGCGATATCGGCATGGTGTTTCAGCAGTACTCACTGTTCCCGCACCTCACCGTCGCAAAGAACGTGGAATTCGGGCTCGACATGCGACGCGTGCAGAAGCAGGAGCGCCGCACGCGAGTGGGCGAGATGTTGGAGATCGTCGGCCTCGCGCACCTTGCCGAACGCTTCCCACACGAGCTCTCCGGCGGGCAGCAACAGCGCGTCGCGCTCGCCCGAGCGCTCGTCACACGGCCGCGCGCGCTGTTGCTCGATGAGCCCCTTTCGGCGCTCGACGCGAAGGTGCGGGTGCGGTTGCGCGAGCAGATTCGCGCGATCCAGACCGAACTGGGGATGACGACGGTGTTTGTGACCCACGACCAAGAAGAAGCCCTCGCGATCTCCGACCGCGTAGCCGTCATGGAGGGCGGGCGGATTGCGCAGCTCGGCACGCCAGAGGAACTGTACCGTCGCCCGATTTCTTCATTTGTTGCCGACTTTGTTGGCCTATCGAACCGCGTCGATGGTGACCTTGTGGGCGACCGTGTCCGCGTGCGCGGCACAGAGCTCCCGCTTCTCGCCGTTCCCTCCGGCACCACCGGTGTCACCGGAGCGCGGGTGACGGCATATGTGCGGCCAGAGCACGTACATCTCAACGGAAATGCTGGGTCCGCTGGGAGCTGGTCCGATGCTGGCGAGCGCAGCGCCGTCGTGATCTCGAGCGGATTCCTCGGACCGATCCGGCGCACGGTCGTGCAATTTGGCGACGGCAGCACCGTGGCGGCCCAGCACGGCTCTGAATCGGAGTACCGCGCCGGAGAGCGCGTCGAGGTCTCGTTTACGCGCGAGCCTGTGACGGTGGCGCCGCGACTCTAAGGGTGACTCGGCCGCGCGGTGGCCCCGGCGGGCCCGCTGCCGTCCGGGCGGCGAGCGGTGAAGAAGCTGCGCAGCAGCGCGATCGACTCTGCAGCACACACTCCTGCGACGACCTCGGGCACCGCGGAGGGGAGGCGGCCATCGCGCAGCAGATCGTAGACGCTGCCGACAGCCCCGGCCTTTTCGTCCCATGCACCAAACACGACACGCGGGATACGGGCTGCAAGAATCACCCCGGCGCACATCACACACGGCTCGAGCGTGACCACAAGCGTGCAGTCGGTGAGCATGCGATCGCCGAGCGCTTCCGCAGCCGCTCGAATGGCCAGCACTTCCGCGTGACCGGTGGGATCTGGCGCGCTCTCCCGCGCGTTGTGGCCCGAGCCCAGCAGCTCGCCAGCAGGGCCGAGCACAATGGCGCCGACGGGGATCTCGCCTGCGGATGCGGCACGCTCAGCCTGGGCGAGCGCGAGCCGCATCGCCGCAATGTCAGCGGGGGATGGAGGGATGGTGGGCACGGGAATAGAATAGGCGCATGCGAGTTTTCGTTGCGGACCATCCCTTGATCACCCACAAACTGACGGTGCTCCGCGACGTGAAGACGCCGCAGCCCACCTTCCGGCTCCTCATTGAGGAGCTCATGACATTGCTCGCCTACGAGGCGACCCGTGAGGTGCGCGTCGAGCCGCACGAGATTCAGACCCCGGTGGCACCCACCACAGGTGTGCGACTCAGCGAGCCGCTGCCGCTCGTCGTTCCGATCCTGCGCGCTGGTCTCGGCATGCTCGAGGGCATGGTGAAGCTCATCCCTACCGCCGAGGTCGGATTCCTCGGCATGGTGCGAGATGAGGAAACACTGCAACCGACCACATACGCTGAGCGCCTTCCCGAGTCACTTGCCGGGCGCCAGTGCTTCGTGCTCGATCCGATGCTCGCGACCGGCGGCTCCCTCGCCGGCGCAATTGAATTCCTCTTCGCCCGCGGCGCGGACGATGTCACTGCGATTTGCGTGCTCGGCACCCCCGAGGGCGTCGAGGCGATTCGCGAAGCAGCGGGCGACCGCGAGGTGACCCTCGTGCTCGGCGCGCTCGACGATGGCCTCGACGAACACGCGTACATCGTGCCCGGTCTGGGCGACGCAGGCGACCGCCTCTACGGAACCGCGCAGTAGCGCAGCCAGCCACGGTGTGATCGCGAAGAAACACTCGCGATCACACCGTCCGCCCGCAGGCGCCACCCCGCCGCACCGCATTTTTCCGTCATATTGCGCAATAGGTTGACACCCGACGCAATACTTTGCTTAACTGTCCCTTATGTATGACACCCTTCGTCCCCAGTCTGCCTTCGAGGTGAACTTTGGGAATACCGGCATGATGATGGCCGGGCAGGGTGGCATGCGCTGTCGAATGTGCATGTGAACCGCAGTTCGTTGCGTTCACCACAGCGCCTCCGCTCCGCGGAGCTGCTTCTCCGTGAGCTTCTGAGCCGCTCGGCTCGCTCACTCAGCACCCTCGCCGCCGCACATGCGCGCCGGCACCCCGCGTAACGCGGACCGACAGCCAAGGACACATCATCATGACCACCACCCAGACTCTTCGCGCAGCTCGCCCCGACCTCACCGCGATCCTGCCGTCACAGCCCACTCCGGAACGCAATGTGCCTGAGGGCACTGAAGTCCGAGGCTTCGCACTCTACGTCGGCCTCGCAGACGACAAGATCGCAGACGGCGATCCCCGGCTCGGAGCCATCGTCACCCAGATCAAGCAGCTCGTGGCACAGCTCGCTCCTGCCGCCGAGACCTACGCAGCAGTAGCTCTCGCCCCGGAGGAAACCGGAGGCCGTGACGTCGACGTAGTGCGCCTCGCCCTCGGAGATCCCGCGGCGCACGCACGCCAGAAGCAGCACGAGGCGGACGATCAGGATCGCGCAGCCAGCGGTGTGGTGCTCGATCTCTCCCGCAAGCGCGTACTGCTCGACAACGTCGCGGCGGCACTCACGTTCCGCGAGTTCGAGCTGCTGCAGTACCTCGTGCTCCGCGAGGGCCGCACCGTCAGCCGGGATGAGCTCATCACCGCACTGTGGCATGACGCTTCCGACGAAGACACCCCGAGCGAGCGCACGATCGACGTACACATCCGCCGCCTGCGAGTGAAGCTCGCGCAGTACCAGGACATCGTGCGCACGGTGCGCGGCACCGGATACCGCTTTGACCGTCACGCAGACGTGTCGATCCTCCACACCTCCGGCCCCAGCCCGGACGTCTTCTAGGCCGCTGCGCCGCAACGCGGTACGGTAATCTGCGCAGGCGATCCGGAAGGAAGAATTCCGGATGTCCTATCCACACGGGTGTGCCTGCGGTAACGTCGTAGTAGATCGTAAGTGCAAAGGAGATCACCATGAGCACGCTGCCCCCTGAGGGTCACGAAGGCCAGCCCGCCGGCAACCAGCCGGTACCGGGTGTCCCGGCTGAGCCGACCCACGTCCCCACCCCCGCTGAGCAGCCGCAGGTCTCCGAGCCGCAGCTGCCGGATCCCACGGAAACCCCTGCCCCGCCGCAGGCCCCGGTTCCCCCGCAGGCTCCGGTCCCTCCGCAGGCCCCGCAGTTCGGCACGCCACAGCAGCCGGTGCAGCCACCGCAGTACAGTGCCCCGCAGCAGCCGGTGCAGCCGCCGCACTACGCAGCTCCGCCTGCAGCCGGCCAGTACCAGGCTCCGCCGCCCGGCGGCTATCAGCAGCCGGCCCCAGGCTATGCGCAGCCGGTCGCTGATCCGCTCAGCAACATTCAGCTGAACTACTGGCTGTCAGTGTTCTTCAGCTGGATCCCCGCCCTGATCTTCTTCCTCATCGAGAAGGACAAGGGCAACCAGCAGGCCTATGTGTACCACCGCGACAACCTGAACTTCTCGCTCTTGCGCGTCGGTGTTGGGATCGCCACCTGGATCCTTGGGGTCATTCCGTTCATCGGCGGCATCCTTGTCGTGCTGCTGGGAATCGGCTCAGTCGTGCTGTTCATCTTCCACATCATTGCTGCGGCGAAGGTGAGCGAGAACTACCGCCAGGGCGCTCAGCCCGGATTCATCTTCAACCTCCCGCTCGTCAAGTAATTCTCGTCGCGGGACAGCGCAGGGCTCGAGCTTCGGCTCGGGCCCTGCGTTTTTTGCGCCGCCCGGCGTCGAGCTCACACAGGAGATCCTCGCTCAGGCAGTGGGCCTTCTGAGATATCGACCTGTGCGAGTTCGAATCTCCTGCGTGAGCGCGGCCGCGGGCAAGTGTCAGGGGCGGCAGCACGCCGGGACGCGCTGACCGCCAAGCGCTCCCAGTGCACCGCCAGCACTACAAAGCACAAGAAAGCACTACAAAGCACCGCCAGCACTACTGCGTGGCAGCTCGGCGAGCCTTCCGGGACGCGCGCCATGCTCCCCAGCGTTCCCAGAACCGGGCGAGCACGCGGCGCAGCCAGCCGAGCAGGCGCCTGGCCCAGTGGTATTCGGTACCGAGAATGGTGAGGCCGATGAACACGATGAGCCAGCCGGGGCCGGGCAGTGGGACCAGGATCAGTCCAATCACGACAACCAAGAGCCCCAGTGTGGTGACAATCACCTTGTACACGGTGTTGAGCCACGGCCTACGGCTGATCCAGCGCCGCCAGGTGCTCATGAATCGCCCGAACCGCTTGCTGAGCCGCTGCGCGCGCGCCGCGTCATCTGCGTATGGGTCCGTCATGATCCGAGTGTACGTTTCAGAACTGGACATCAGCCGGAAGTGCGGGCACTGCTCTCCTACACTGGACACATGACTCAGAGGTGGCGCAGCGTAGCCCGAGCGAGCGGACTCACCGCCCCCGACGGGACCACGCGTCCCACGATCTTTGCGGAAATGACCGCGCTCGCGCAAGCGACCGGTGCGGCGAATCTGGGGCAGGGCTTCCCAGACGCAGATGGGCCGGAGTGGATCCGCGCCGCCGCGATGGAGGCAATCCGAGCTGGCGCGAACCAGTATCCACCCGGACGAGGGATCCCTGAGCTGCGGGATGCGATCGCGGCGCACCAGAAACGGCACTACGGGATCGAGTTGGATCCGGCGACCGAGGTGATCGTCACGGCTGGCGCAACTGAGGCCCTCGCCGCCGCGGTACTCGCGCTCGCAGGGGCGGGCGATGAGGTGGTGACGCTCGAACCGTTCTACGATGCGCACGCCGCGGTGATCGCGATGGCTGGAGCGACTCACGTGACCGTGCCGCTCCGCCCGGACCCCACCGGGTTCCGGCTTGATCCTGTTGCGTTCGCAGCAGCAGTATCGGAACGCACCAGGCTGATCATTTTGAACACCCCGCACAATCCGACAGGCACCGTCCTGAACGATGCGGAGCTCATCACCGTCGCGGAAGCCGCAGCTCGCGTTGATGCGATCGTAATCACCGACGAGGTGTATGAGCATCTCGTCTTCGGTGAGCAACCGCATCACCCCATCGCAACGCTCCCTGGCATGGCCGAGCGCACGCTCACAGTGTCTTCCGCAGGCAAGACGTTCTCCTTGACCGGCTGGAAAGTCGGCTGGGTCGCTGGCCCCGCACCCCTGATCGAAGCGTTGCTCGCGGTGAAGCAATTCTTGACCTATTCGGGCGGCGCCCCGTTCCAGCCCGCCATCGCGCGCGCACTCACCGAAGGCGATGCGGACATCGCTGAGTTGCGCAGTTCCCTTGCAGCGCGGCGAGACCTCCTTGTCGCTGGCCTGCGCGCGGCGGGCTTCACGCTCGTGGTGCCAGAGGGCACGTACTTCGTGTGCGCTGATGCAACACCGTTTCTTACGAGCGAGATGCCGGACGGGGCTGCGTTTGCGCGCGCCCTTCCCGCACGCATCGGGGTCGCGTGTGTCCCCCTCTCAGCGTTTTGTCGGCCCGGGTCGGTCACCTCGGAGGCGCTCTCGTCGTGGGTGCGCTTCACGTTCGTGAAGGACGAGGGCACCCTGCGTAGGGCAATCGAGCGGCTCGGCACCCTGCGCGAGTGAGCCGAGCTTCGCGCACACACGTCGTGATGCGCAGACAGCGCTACGCAGCCTGAACCCGGCCGATTTCCCGCCCACGCGCGACATGCCCCGTGACGTCGATAGAAGCCGTGCCTCCAGCGGACGCTATGCGTGGCAACGGTCTTGCCGACGCTGCGTCGCGCTCCCCAGCGCGATACCCCCGGAGACGCGAAAACCCCCTGCTGCACACAACAGGGGGTCTTGGCGGAGGATGGGGGATTTGAACCCCCGAGGGCGTTAACCCAACACGCGTTCCAGGCGTGCGCCATAGGCCGCTAGGCGAATCCTCCTCACTGACTCGAAAGCCAGCGCGCATCAGTCTAGCGTGTTCTGTGCTCAAGACTGAATTCGACCGACCGCTCGGCGGTGCGCGGAACGCTTTCAGCACCCTTTCGGAACCCAAAATCACGCCGCAGCGCTCCTGTTTGGCCCGAGCCGGTGAACTATTTTGGCCGCAAGCTGGGTATCAAATTCGCATAATTCCGGGGATTCTTCACCGCGAATCAGGAATTCTCAGCTTCCCGACTTGAACGTAACAGAACGGTAACGCATACTGGTTGAGGCGCACGGGCCAGAGCCCGGCGTTTTTTGTTGGACAACCCCCGGAGTATTACGCGTGAAATTTCCTGCCAAAGCATTCATTGTGAGCCTGGTCGCTTCGGTGACGTTCACCATGGGTGCAGCACCGGCGGTAGCAGCGGTTCCGGTCGAGGATTTCTCACCAGCCTCCGTCCTCCCGGCCACCACGGTCTCCCAGACGCTGGACACGACGGGCGAGGAGCTTGCTGGCGCAAGCATCGATTCCGTGCTCCAGATTGAAGAGACCCCTCAGATCCCCCACAATTTTGACGTCGCAGCCACGATCGCCCTCGCCGAGAGCGAGATCGGCACGAGCCGCCCCACCGGGTGGAGCCAGCCTGGCGAGTGCATCATGTCGGCACAGCGCTGGATCCGCGCCGGGAACGGCGCTTGGAACGGCAGCGGCGACCCTGTCGCAAACTACGCTGGCGCGACGCGCATGACGCTCGAAACCGCTGCCCCCGGGGACATCATTCAGTACGAGAACATCGCATCCCCCACCTCCTGGGTGACCGGTGTTCATACCGTACTCATCACCGCGGTCAACACCGACGGCACCTTCACGATTGTGCAGTCAAACAGCCCGGGCGGCTCTGGCCTCGTCACTGAGGTAGAAAATTGGGAACCCGAAATGCCGGCGGGTTTCCAGGCCGCCGTATGGCGCTTCTAAGCCCGAAACGTTCGTAACGCCGCGCGCGGTTTCCGTGCGCGGCGTTCGTGCGCTTGGAGCGCGACATCCCTGTCACCCGCTTGACCGCGCCGCCATGTCTGGCACTCCCAAAATAGCGCGTACACGATCCCTGCAGCCCCCAATACCATGTATGGAGCAGGTGGGGTGCAACAAAGTCGAGGGACATACTCTGTAATGCGCTTTCCTTGACGTTGGCTGAGTGCCATTGTTAGGCTGCGCGTGTCCATGGTGGACAACTCAATGAAGAGTAGATGGGGGTAACATGTCGCACAGAAGACTGATAGCGGGGCTCAGCGGGGTGGCCGTCGCGGCCATGCTGGTCTCCGCATTCGGCCCAGCTGCGTTTGCAGAAGAGGGGCGCGGAGAGGGCACCGCAGATGTCGGCTCCGCTCCGTACACCGC
The DNA here is from genome assembly GCF_019464495.1 of Leucobacter luti. Lineage (NCBI taxonomy): Bacteria > Bacillati > Actinomycetota > Actinomycetes > Micrococcales > Microbacteriaceae > Leucobacter > Leucobacter luti. Next base: position 1,728,310 of record NZ_CP080492.1, read on the forward strand.
AGAGATCGAGGTGCCAGGCGACGAGCCAGGTAGTGCACCGAGCGCAACACCCAACGCTGCACCGAACGCGAGTGCCAGCACGAACACCACGTTCCAAATGCCGACGTCCTACCCGACGCAACCTCGGCTGAACTTCTTCCGGGACAACCCCACCGGTCCCAATGGCGAGCCTGACTACAACACCACCGTACCTGGGCTCATGTCACACCCGGAGATCGCACCCAAGCTCACCGAGATCATGGCCAAGAGCGACCGTGTCTCGGTTCAAACCATCGGCAAATCGACACAGGGCCGAGATCTGTACCTCGTCACCGTCACCGCGCCCGAGACGACAGAATTTACCGCGCAGCAGGAGGCCTGGCGCCTCAAGATTCGCAACAACCCGCTTGAGGCGAAGACAGACGCCGAGTTGCTCGCCGGGTACAAGTCGCCGATCTGGCTGAGCAACAATATCCACGGCAACGAGTGGGAAGGCACCGACGCCGCACTGCAGTACATCGAATACTTGGCGACCGCCCCCATGGAGGAAGTCGGTTCGATCCTGCGCAACAACCGCGTGTACTTCTCGCCGTCACTCAACCCCGATGGCCGCACGAACGCAACGCGTGCGACGGCACTCGGGCTCGACCCGAACCGTGACATGATCACGTTGACGACGCCTGAGGCAACGTCGTACACGCAGACCGCGAACGCGATTCAGCCGCTCTACACCGCCGATTTCCACGGCTACACGAGCGTATTGCAGGTCGAGCCGACGGGCCCGCCCCACGGCTCGAACTACGAGTACGACCTGCTCATTCCGCACAACTACGCGCTCGCACTCGAAGTTGAGAAGCACGTCACGCAGAAGCTGATCCCCGGAAACACGTATCTCACGGGCCCACGTGGCACCGTGACGAATACGCCGACCGAGTTCATCAAGATCCCGTACCGCGATACGGCATCCGGATGGGACGACTTCCCGCCCATCTTCACCGCCCAGATCTCGCCGTTCTACGGGGCGATGACCGCGACGGTGGAGATCCCGAAGGGCCGCACGAACATCTCGGGCCGCAGCCTGATGACCCCGGAAAACGCGGTCATCAACCAGGCGAACGCGTACGAAACGATGGTCGCGATGGTCAACTACCTGAACACGCCAAACGTGTCGAAGGATCTGCTGAACAACCAGATCGAGACCTTTGCACGCGGGATCCAGGGGACGCCAATCACAGCGCTCACCACGGAGAACATTGCTGGCGTACCTGGCCCCGATCAGTGGAAGGCTGAGTGGGATGTCTCCGACAACCAGGAGACGGTCAACCTGCCACGCGCCTACGTCATCCCCGCGGGTGACGGCCAGCGCTCGGCAAGCGACGCGAACCGCCTCGTGCAGCGCCTGCTCGACATGGGCGTGCAGGTCGGCACGCTTGATGCCGACACGGTTGTCGGTGACAAGACCTACCCGGCGGGCTCGTACATTGTCGATATGCACCAGCCGCTGCGTGGACTCGCGAACGCGCTGCTTGATCTCGGCGAGGACATCTCGAACAAGCTGCCGTCGATGTACGACATTTCGGCTTGGAGCCTCGGCTATGTTTGGGGCGCGACCGTCGACAAGGTCGGGGCAACCACAGATCCAGCTCCGATCGGCGCCGCGACCGCGATTTCCGCAGTCACGCCGCACGCAACGGTGCCGGCAGATGGCCACCTGACGTTCGACCTCGCAGGCGTCGCCGACTATCAGGCAGTCAATGATCTGCTCGGTCAGGGCGTCGCGGTATCGATGCTCGCTGATGGCTCAGCGGTCGTTGACGCGGCAAACGCCGCGATCGTCGCCGAAACTTCCTCGAAGTACGACATCGCAGTGGAGAAGGCAACGAAGGAAGACCTCGCAGCACTGGCGCAGCCGAGCACCAAGGGTCTGAAAGACCTGAAGCTGCTCTACGTCGGCAACCAGGACGACAAGCTCTCGCTTGAAGAACTGGGCTTCGATGATCTGACCCGCGTGACCGCAGCCGACATCACCGCCAACCCGGCGTTGCTTGACGGCGTCGATGTGATCTGGGTCGGCACGTCTTTCACCTTCAACGGTTCGCAGACAGCCGGCCGCGATGCGGTGCAGGCGTGGGTTGACGCGGGTGGCTCCATCGTCGGCCGCACGGCCGCGGCATACACCGCTGCGAACACCTTCGGGCTGTTGCAGGCAACTCCGGTTGCAGGCAACACGTCAGGGAACGGCATTGTGAAAACGGATACTCCTGCCGGCTCGATTCTTGAGCCGTACCGCCAGGACTATGCATTCGTGTACCCAGCGGTGTCCTTCACGGACCTCGGCGAGGGCACGAAGGCTGAGCAGACCTACGGCGAAGGCAATCCGCTGCTCGCAGGGCACTGGCGCGCAACGAACGCTACGAACGGCCCCGAGGTTGCTGCGTCGAAGGCATCCGTCATCTCTGGCGAGAAGGCCTCCGGCGGCAAGGCCGTGGTCTTCGGTACCTCCGTCGTGTTCCGCAACCACCCGAAGGGTGGGCTCAGCCAGGCTGCGCGCGGTCTCTTCTGGGCGGCTCCGGCCGGCACGAAGGTGGTTGCTCCTCCAGTAGCCCCCTTCACGGATGTCAAGCCGACGGATAAGTTCGCGAAGGAGATCTACTGGCTTGCCGAGAAGGGTCTGTCGACCGGCATCGAGAAGACTGATGCGAATGGAAACGTCACGTACGAGTTCCAGCCGAAGTCCGCAATGAGCCGCGAAGCAATGGCCGCGTTCCTCTTCCGCCTCGAGGCTCCCAGCGGCTACAAGGCACCCGCCAAGTCACCGTTCTCCGATGTCAAGACCAGCGATAAGTTCTATGAGCAGATCGCCTGGATGTACGACGAGAAGATCTCCACGGGAATCAAGCAGCCGAGCGGACAGCCGAAGTTCGGCCCGAAGACCTCGGTGACTCGTGAAGCGATGGCGGCGTTCCTCTACCGCTACAACGATCCCAAGGGCTACAAGGCTCCCGCCAAGTCGCCCTTCTCGGATGTCAAGACGAACGACAAGTTCTACAAGGAAATCGCTTGGATGTCTGACTCGGGGATTTCGACGGGTATCGAGCAAGCAAGCGGAAAGCCGAAGTTCGGTCCGAAGAGCTCGACTACGCGTGAAGCGATGGCCGCGTTCATCTACCGTTCGGTAGAGAACTAGTCACCGCCCAAGCGCGATCAGCGTCTTGATCGCGAACAGTACGGCGCCGGGGTGGGAAACCACTCCGGCGCTGTGCTGTTCAGGGCAACAGCACATGAGCTCTGCAGCTCAGATCCGGATCCCCGCGCGCGCGTACGCGGCAAGCATGACCTCGCTCTGGGCAGACTGCAGAAAGCGCTGAGCATCTTGCTCGCTCACTCTGAGCGCCGCCGAGTGTTCTCGATCGGTGGCAGCCGCTGCGAGCTGACCCACGGCCGCTCTGAGCGTCGTAGCGAGTGCGCCGATGCTGCGATCTGCCACTCGCCACTCCGGCCATGCAGCGACATCGTCGGCAATCTCTGCATCACAGTAGATCGTCGGAGTTCCGAGCGCGGCCGCCTCAAACGGCGTCAGCCCTTGAGTCTCGAAACCCATCGAGGTCTGCACGAGGGCGTCGGCATCCCGCATGGCGGCGAGCGCAGCAGCATAGGGCACTGGTCCGGGAATGGTGACACGATCCCCGAGCCCGAGTTGCGCAATACGCTCTCGCACCTTTGGCAGCAGCAGACCAGCGCCGTGCAGGGCAACGTCCGCGTCGATGCCGGACTCGGCGATTGCTGCGACGAACTCGAGGATCCGTTTCTCCTGGCTCATACGCCCGAGCCATACGAGTTTCGGCCTGCTTCGCGGCGTACGCGGCACCGTTCGAGCCGCTGCGATTGCCGCATCTGCGACACCACCTGGAGTGACGAGCACCTCAGGCGCGACCCCGTGTGCTTCTAGCTCGGCGGCGAAGTGTCGTGATGGTGCGGTGACGACGTCCGCGGCGCTTGCGAGTTCTGCAAGGTAGCGCCACGCACCACGGGCCGCAGGATCGATGTCAGTTGTGGTGCGGCCCACTGCGAGACGACGCCACACCCGCAGCACGGCAAACGCCAGGGGTGCGAACGGTGTCACCGCACGCGTGCCTGCATCGACGTGATTGTGCATTGTGTGCACCATCGGCACACGCAGTCCCGTGGCGGCGCGGATCCCGATCAGCGCCCCCCAGAAGTCGCCTTGCACGTGCACGACATCGACCGGGGAGCTCGCGCAGTGCACGGGCGAGCGCCCGGTCGGTGCGCGCACCTGGCCAGCTCAGTCCATACTCGCGATCCCGCGTGATGGGGAACGACGGCAGCTCGATGTACGCCGCACGGTCCGCGGCAGCGGGAACGTACCCAGCGCGGTGCAGAGCTGGCGCCGCAACGGTGACGCGGTGCCCGCGCCGCTCCAGTTCTTCACGCTGGAGGCGAATCGCCACCTGCACCCCACCGAGGGAGTCCGGGTGCTGATCCGTGACGACGAGCACGTGCATCGTCAGCTCGCGGGGGTCTCGCCGCGGTACAACGCTTCAAAGGTGTCGAGGGTGCGATCGATATCGTGCACCTTGACCGCCTCGAGCGATGCGCGCTGCATTGCCTGGTACTCCTCTGGTGACAGCCGCAACACGCCCTCGATTCGCTCGGCAAGCTCGCGGTCGTAGCCGGGCTGGAAGAGGTGGCCGTTCTCTCCCTCGTGCACCAAGTGCGGCAATGCCATGGCGTCGGCCGCGATGATCGGGAGTCCAGAGGCCATCGCCTCCATCGTCGCGATGGACTGCAGCTCGGCGATGGACGCGATCACGAAAATGCTCGCCTCGGTGAGGCTCGCGCGGAGTTCGGCATCACTGACGCGGCCGGTGAAGTGCACACGATCACGAATTCCGAGATCTGCCGCGAGTTTCTCGAGTTGCTTGCGCTGATCCCCGTCACCGACGATGGTGAAGCTGACGTTGAGCGCCGGGTCGACGCGCGGGATTGCGCGGAGGATGACGTCGATTTCTTTCTCAAGCGTGACACGACCGACGAACACGAGCTTGTTCTCGCGCCGCGGAGTGAGGTCTGCCGTGTAGTCCGAGGCCCGCAACCCGCAGGAGACGGGGAGCACGCCGCGTCGGTGTGTGTTTCGCTCGAGGAGTCTGCCGCGCGCCGGGTCGGTGTGGTCACCTCGGCTGCGCGCTGCAGCACGCGGTCGGCGTCGCGCCACCCCCACCGCACCAGGAGCTTCTTGGCGCGTTCGGGGAGCAGGGTGAAATCAAGGACGTTTTCCGGCATCACGTGGTTCGTCGCGACGATTCGGATCCCGCGCTTCGCACCCTCTTTGGCCAGCGCTCGGCCGACGATGATGTGCGACTGGATGTGAATCACGTCTGGGTGCAGCCGATCGAGCAGTTTCCGCGCGTGGCTTCTGGCACGCCATGGCAGCACGAAGCGCAGCCAATCGTGCGGGTACCAGCGCCAGCTCGCCCAGCGATGCACCACCATGCGTTCGCCCTCGATCGTCTCGACGAAACTGCCCCCGCGGTTGTACTTCACGGCTGGGGCAACCACGTGCACCTCTTCGCCGCGACGGACGAGGCCGGCTGCGAGCCGCTCGGCGAAGCGGGCCGCGCCGTTGACGTCAGGAAGGAAGGTGTCGCAGCCGATCAGGATGCGTAGCGGGGCCGGACGATCGGTAGTGCTCACGATGTGCGGGAGTCCTTCGGTCTGAGACGGAGTGCGCGCCGGTGGGCGAACACTCTCAAGTGTAGGCAACGGCCGCGAGAAATCCCTGGCCACCGCGCGGTTCAGCGCATCACCAGTACCGGGCGGCCGAGATTCGGTACCAGGGTGCTACGGCTTCCGGTGTGCACGTGGCACGTATCAGGGCACCCAGCGCGCAAAACCGGCCGCTCCCAGCACAGCGAGCGTGCCTGCCGCCGCCGCAGCGAGCGGCAATGAGCAGCGGCGATTGCCGAGATCGCGAGCGGGGCCGTCGCGCCACCGAAGTCGACGAGGGTGCGCCAGGCCGCGAGGAAGGCCGACGGATCCCTGGGGCGCGAGGTCGGCCCCGAGCGTGAGAACGATTCCGCTCGATAGGCCATTTCCAATCCCGATCACCACCGCACAGATCAGCAGCCAGGTGAGCGCATCGGGCGAATCGTGCGTGAGCGAGAGTCCCAAGAAGGCGACGGCCATGCCGATCGTTGCAGGCAGCGCAGCCCACAGCCGCCCAAAGCGGTCCATCACCTGCCCACTCGTGTAGAACAGCGCGAAATCGACCGTGCCAGCGATTCCGACCACGAGCGCCACCCCGGCGGGGTCCATGCCGATTGAGACCGCCCAGAGCGGCAGCAGCACATCTTTGGTGGTGCGCAAACCCGAGAGTATCGCCGCAGAACCACCGATGCGCGCGAGCGGGGCGCGGTTGTGGCGCACAGCGGCCCGGATTCCCGCAGTGCGCGGCTCCGCTCCTCAACTGGGCGCTGCACGGGAAGCGCTTGCTCCGGATCAGGGGCACAGGTGACGAGCAGGGCGGTGAGCGCCAAGCACACCACAAATGCCCGCACCGGGGCGACCGGAGAGGCGGTGAGCGCGAGGATGCCCGCCGCGGAACGGTCCTCCAAGCGTCCGAGGCGGTGGGAGCCACCGATCAGCGACAGCGCTCGCGCACGAAAGGCGACCGGCACTCGCGTGGTCATGAACGAGTGCCGGGCGAGACCGAAGGTGGCCGCGGCGAATCCGATGACAAAGACTGCGACACCAAGCGTGCCAGGATTCGGTGCGAGCACAATTCCGATCGCACCGAAGAAGGCGACTCCCGTCGCGATGAGCATCGCAATTCGTTCTCCAGCGCGAGCCACGATCCACCCTGCCGGGAGGTTCCCAGCGAGCTGACCGACAACGAGAGCCGAAGCGATGAAACCGGAGAGTCCGATCCCAGCCCCCATGCCGACTGCGATGACGGGGATCAGCGGCATGACCGCGCTTTGTCCCAGCGTAAACAGGATGGTGGGCCCGTAAATGCTCGGGGCCATCCTGAGCAGCAGCGCACGCGTGGAGTTCGACATTTCACCCCCAGACTAGTCCGGTGCGCGCCGTACTCAAGACGAGAGAGACAAGAGGAACGGGAAGAGGGGATGAGGGTGAGGAGGGTGAGGAGGGTGAGGAGGGTGAGGCCGTGGATCGAGCCAGGGATCGAGCTCGTCCAGCCCTGCCCCTTAGCACACGATTTCCTTGCCGATCGTTTACGTTCAGGGCATCTGCGCCCTGGCTCGCAACAGCCTGGAATTCATTGGTCTGAAACGTCAAGCTGGGTAAGTGGCAAGGATTCACTCGGCGGCCGCACTCAAAATTGGGCAGCGTATTCGCGAGGCGCGAGAGCGCCTCGGCATATCCCTCGAGGATTTTGGCGAACTCTCTCAGGTGAGCTGGACAAGCATCGGCCGGATCGAGCGTGGGGCACAGAGCCCCAACGCCGAGACTCTGGTGCGACTCGCGACAGCTCTCGATGTCGATCCGGGCAGCTTCCTCTCCGGTGTGACTGCCGATGACTATGGCCGACGGCTCCACCGGGTGACTGCGCGCGATCTGATCAACGCGCGGGCTGAAGCCCTCGACGATCCACGGGAATCAGCGTCCTAGGTGCTGGTTTTCGGGGCGCTACGCTCCGAGTGATTCGCGGCCCGAGTCGCGGCGAGCACCGTGAAGGTACGATCGCGTGCAACCTGCCGAGTCTGCCCCACGACCTGCTCGACCAGGTGGCGATATCCCAAGTGTGAGTTGAACACGATGCGCAACTCCCCGCCTGGCGCCAGCGCACGCTCACACGCCGCGATGAGGCGATGTGCGACACCAGCGTGCACCGTTGCGCCCGTGTGAAACGGCGGGTTGAGCAGGATCAGATCGGCCCAGCCATCCGGCACGGCTTCGAGCGCGTCGGCCCGGTGCACACAGACGCCCGCACGGGCTGCGGCACTCGCAGCAGGAACGGGACTCGCAGCAAGATCGGGGCCAGCGAGGCGCGCGCTCCCGGGCTTTCGGTCCACGCATGCCCGCAGCCAGCGGCGAGGACCCCGCAGCCGCGGCTGTCTCGAGCGTCGCTTTCACCGCTGCGGCCGACTGATCTGTGGCGATCACCTGTGCGTCTGGCCTGCTCCGCGCTGCGGACACCGCAAGCACGCCGTTGCCGCTTCCAAGATCGACGATTCGCGTGGCTGCAGGGGCCGCGTCCGCGAGACCAGCCAGCAGGAGCCTGCTTCCGTGGTCGAGCGTCGGACCCCGAAGGTCGCACCGAACGCTGCGACGCGGAAGTCGAGCTCGGGTCCCCTCCCCAACGCGGGAACGGGGCTGGCCCGGCCTGGATCGGCGCGCTCGCAGTGAGGACCCGTGATTTGCGCCAGCCGAGCCCCGCCGCGACCTCGCGAAAGTGGCGCGCAAGCACGGTATTCATCGTGTGCGTCATGTGTTTCACCCGGCCACCAGCGAACACGCGCACATCGGGCCTCGCCCAGCGCGCGATCGCCCAGGCGAGCTCTTCGAGCGCATCGGGCCGCGGGGTAACTGCACGAGCACGACAGCGGCACCGCTCAGCAGAGATGCATCGAGCGTGTGAGCTGAACGGCAGCTCAGCAGGCACCGATCCGGAATCGGAAGCTGCTGCCGCGTCCGCCTCTGTTCGAGTCCCGAGCCCGATGCGCGCCGCGTTCGCGTGCAGCGCCCGCTCTCCCAGCACAGGATCCTGAAAGACGCGAATCCCCGTTGCGCCGAGCAACTGCGCTGCGCCAAGGGTGAGGGCGCCGTGGCGGTCCCCGAGCACTACGAGCTCGCCATGCTGCACAGTACGGATCGCGTCGGAGGCCGTGGCGAGCAGTAGTTCGTCCGTGGCATCGAAGGCTTGCAACTCGGCAGCTTCGAAGTCTGGTTCGCGCGAGAGCCGAGCGAATAGCGCTGCCGCGCCGGCTACGGTTTCCACACGACAACTTCAGCGTTGCGGCGCACGCGGGTGCCGCGACGCAGCGTGACCACTTCGCCCCGGCGGAGCCAGCGGCGAAGACGCGACGATCCGGCCGCTGGAGGCGTTCCTCCGACAGCGCGCGTTCCAGCTCGCGCACCTGCGCCTGCAACGCTTGGACACGATCCTCCAGCTGGAGCACGCGGCGGATCCCTTCGAGGCTGAGACCTTCTGCTGAGCCGCGCTACCTCGCGCAGCTGGGCAACGTCGTGCAGGGAGTAGCGCCGGGTGTTGCCCCGGGTGCGCTGCGGCGAAACGAGTCCGATCCGGTCGTATTGGCGCAGCGTTTGCGGGTGCATCTCGGCGAGCTCTGCGGCCGCCGCGATAGCAAATACGGGCGTGAAGCGATCCATCTGCGGTGTCGCCATGATGTCCTGTCCTCTCGTCCCCAAAATTATGGTGGGTCCGGTCGCCGATTGGCGACCGGACCCTGCACACTAACTTCGTGCGCGCGCGAGCAGGTCCTCGCGCGGATTCTCGTTCGGTTCGACGGCGCGGAACGCCTCGAGTGCTTCTTTCGCTTCCGGTGAGAGATGCGATGGAACGACGACCTGAACCTCCGCGAGGAGATCCCCCGTCGCCTTCGCGGTCTTGACCCCTCGCCCCTTGACGCGCAACACGCGCCCGCTCGGGGTGCCGGGCTGGACCTTCAGCTTGACGGGCTCCCCGCCCAGCGTCGGCACTTCAACTGTCGCGCCGAGCGCGGCCTCAGCAAAAGTGACTGGGAGCTTCAGGCGCAGGTTGTTTCCTTCGCGCTCGAACACCGGGTGCTTCCGCACAGCAACTGTGAGAATGATGTCGCCGGGCTGCCCGCCGTTCGGGCTCGCTTCGCCCTTGCCACGCACCTTGATCTTTTGCCCGTCCGAAACTCCGGCAGGGATCTTGACCTTGACGTTGCCGCTGGGTGCTTGCAGGGTGACGGTCTTCCCCTGCACTGCGGTTGCGAAGTCCAAGGTCGTGGATGCCTGCACGTCGCGCCCGGGCTGCGGACCGCGCTGAGCACCGCCGCCAAACATTCCGAAGATGTCCTCGAAGTTTTGGCCGCCAGTCTGCTGGTAGCTGTACTGCTGGCCACCGCGGGCGCCGCCGCCAAACATCCCGCCGAACACGTCCTCGAAGCCCTGTGCTCCGCCGCCACCCGACGTGAATCGGGCGCTGCCGGTGCCCATGGCCCGGATCTGGTCGTACTCCGCGCGCTGTTCTGCATCAGAAAGCACTGAGTATGCCTCGCTGATCTCCTTGAACTTCGCCTCAGCCGCCGCGTCTCCCGGGTTGGAATCCGGGTGGTAGGTACGCGCGAGCTTCCGGTAGGTCTTCTTCAGCTCAGCATCGCTGGCGCTCTTCGAGACGCCGAGGATCTGGTAGAAGTCCTTTTCGAGCCAATCTTGACTAGCCATCTGCCCCCACCGCCACCGCGACCTTGGCGGGGCGTAGCTCGACATCGCCGAGTCGGTACCCCCGCTCGATTACGTCCAGGATCGTGTCGTGCTCGGTGCCGGGAACCGGCACCTGCGCAATGGCCTCGTGCAGCTGCGGATCGAAGGCTTCGCCCTTTTCTCCGAAGCTCGTGAGGCCGAAGCGCTCGAGCGTGGTGCGGAGCTTCTGGCCGATCGTGGCGAAAGCTGTGCCCTCGACGAGATCGCCGTGCTGTTCTGCACGGTCCAGATCGTCGAGCACCGTCAGCAGCGGAGTGACCGCTGCGGCGATTGCACGCTGCTTCTCGATGGCCGCATTGGCCTCGGTCCGCTTCCGGTAGTTCGCATATTCGGCGCTGAGTCGACGCAGATCCTCCAGGTACGGGTTTTCCGCTTCAGCGGCGCCCTCCGTACCCTCGGCAGCGTCAGCCCCCGCGGCATCGGCGTTCTGCTGGGCACCCAGAATGTCGTCGACCGTCAGGTCCTGCTGTTCGGCAGATGAGCCGACGGGGCCGGACGAGGCAGCCGCTGCCGCCTCGTCCGAGTGGCCCGCTGGGCCGGAAGCGTGTGCTTCCGACCCAGCTGCAGGAACCTCACTGCCGTGCTGCTCGTCGTCCGAGCCCGGTGTGCGCTGTTCCTCGTTCATCATGATTACTTCTGCTCCCCGGCGTTCTCAGCCTCGTCGTCTTCAACGACCTCGGCATCAACCACGTCGTCATCGGATGATTCGGTGTTCTCTGCTGCGGGCTGCTCCGACTGAGCTGCCGCGTAGATCGCCTCTCCGAGCTTGCTCTGGCTCTCGCTGAGCTTGTCGGATGCGGTCTTCACCGCGTCGTCGTCATCGCCGGCAAGTGCCTGCTTCAGTGAGTCCAGGTCGCCCTGCACTTCAGTCTTGACGTCCTCAGGCAGCTTGTCCTCGTTCTCGGAGATCAGCTTCTCTACCGAGTATGCGAGCTGCTCAGCGTTGTTGCGCTGCTCAGCTGACTCGCGACGCTTCTTGTCCTCTGCCGCGTGCTCTTCAGCCTCGCGTACCATGCGCTCGATGTCGTCCTTCGAGAGCGTCGAGCCACCGGAGATGGTGATCGTCTGCTCCTTGCCGGTGCCCTTGTCCTTTGCCGACACCTGCACGATGCCGTTGGCATCGATGTCGAACGTGACCTCGATCTGCGGGATGCCGCGCGGAGCGGGTGCGATTCCGGTGAGCTCGAAGGTGCCGAGGTTCTTGTTATCCCGGGTGAACTCGCGCTCGCCCTGGAATACTTGGATCGCAACCGACGGCTGGTTATCTTCGGCCGTGGTGAAGGTCTCGGAACGCTTCGTGGGGATCGCGGTGTTGCGCTCAATGAGCTTCGTCATGATGCCACCCTTGGTCTCGATACCGAGCGACAGGGGGGTGACGTCGATGAGCAGCACATCCTTGCGCTCACCCTTCAGCACGCCAGCCTGCAGAGCTGCGCCGACTGCGACGACCTCATCCGGGTTGACGCCCTTGTTGGGCTCGCGGCCGCCGGTGAGCTGCTTCACGAGCTCAGTGACAGCGGGCATACGGGTGGAGCCACCGACCAGCACGACGTGTGCAATGTCGCCGACCTTCACGCCAGCCTCGGCAATGACATCCTGGAACGGCTTGCGCGTGCGCTCGAGCAGATCCTTCGTGAGCTCTTCGAACTTGGCGCGGGTGAGCGTTTCATCGAGGTTTGCCGGGCCGTTCTCCGTGAGGGAGAGGTAGGGCAGCTGCACCTGGGTGCTCATCGAGTTCGAGAGCTCCTTCTTGGCCTGCTCAGCGGCTTCCTTCAGGCGCTGCAGCGCGATCTTGTCGCCCGAAACATCAACTCCGGTGGAGGACTTGAACTGCGCTGCGAGGTAATCCACGACGCGCTGATCCCAGTCGTCGCCACCGAGGCGGTTGTCGCCCGAGGTGGCGCGCACCTGAATGGTGGAGAAGTCGTCGTCTTTGCCTACCTCAAGGAGGGAGACGTCGAACGTGCCGCCACCGAGGTCGAACACCAGGATGAGCTCGTCTTCCTGCCCCTTATCCAGGCCGTATGCGAGTGCGGCTGCGGTGGGCTCGTTGATAATGCGGAGCACGTTGAGGCCAGCGATCTCGCCAGCTTCCTTCGTGGCCTGACGCTCAGCGTCGTTGAAGTACGCGGGTACGGTAATGACCGCGTCGGTGACCTTGTCCCCGAGGTAGGTCTCCGCATCGCGCTTCAGCTTCATCAGCGTGCGCGCGCTGATCTCCTGCGCGGTGTACCGCTTCCCGTCGACGTCGTCGCTCTTCCAGTCCGTGCCCATGTGGCGCTTAACGGAAGCGATCGTGCGGTCGACGTTGGTGACAGCCTGGCGCTTCGCGGTCTCACCGACGAGCACCTCGCCATCTTTGGTGAATGCGACGATTGAGGGGGTGGTGCGGAAGCCCTCTGCGTTCGCAATGACGGTGGGCTCCCCGCCCTCGAGAACTGCAACCACAGAGTTCGTGGTGCCGAGGTCGATACCTACTGCACGTGACATGTGCGCTCCTTCGTGTTGATGTGATCAGACGCGAGCGTGCGCTGGCGTCCGGGTCTTGTCAGCCGGGCCGGAATTCCGACCTTGAGCCTGATGCACTCAAGTTTACTATCCGACGGCCGGGAGTCAAGTTCACGCAGCAAAACTTGAGTCAGTCTCACTCAACTTTCAGGATTCGGTCACTTCTGAGTCACGCGAGCTCCACTTTCGGGCCCTAACACCAGTTCCCGCACAAACTGTGCAAGCAGCGCGGCCGGCTGCGGATCCCTGCCGTACCAACGTAATCGCACCGATACGGGGAGATCCTCCAAAGTGGACGCTTCAAGTCGAGGCAGCTCAGTCCCCTGACCAAACTCCACATTGAGCTTCTTGGCCCACTGCTCACTAAGCTCCCTGAGCGCCGCTTCGGACTCGTAGGCTTGCGCCACCCTCTCGATTGAAAGCCCCATTCGGTTGACCCCAAAGCTGAGCATGCCGAATCGCTTCGGTCCACGGTGTTCCGAATTCGCGAAGTTCAGTGTCCACATCCGCCCGCTCTGCCCAACTGGCGTCAAGAAATCTGCGGTTGCGTCAGCAAACTCAAACCCCCAGCCAATATCCCTGGCTTTGATGCCAAGCTCACTGAGACGCGCGCGCATGCCGCCTGGGTCACCGATGAGGTTCCACTGGCCGGGTCGGCCATCCGCATCCGCTGCTTGCTCTGCCGCTGCGCGGAAACGCTGCTCATTGATGCTGTCGTCTGCACCTCCGGAAAAATGTGCCGTGACCATGTACAGCATGTTCTTTGCGGCGCCCCAGTCTCGCTCCCACGCCTGCTTGTCGACGAGCTGCTTATTCTCTGGGGCCCACGCCTCGTCTTCCCCACTTTCCTCTCCCTTCTCAAGAAACTGCACAAGCCCCTTCACACCCGAGCCCTCGTACTGCAGCTGATATACGAAGGCCGCAACTTCGGGGTGGGCACTCTGCAGGCAGAGCATCGCGAAGAGGTCTAGGCCACCCTGATCGCCGATACTTGAATCGGGAGACTCCGCCGTTTTGACAAGCTTCTGCAGGGCCAGAGTGTTCGTCAGACGTTTCACTGCCCGCGGGTTGCTACTGCCAACTTGCCGAGCAAAACTCAGATAGGACTTGGCGTGCTCACCGGTCGTCAAGCCGGCCGCCTCCACGCCGGCCTCGAGCAGAGCTTCTACGTCGTACGCGTACACAGGAACATGAAAAGGCACTTGGATCAGCTTCTCAAAGTACCGCCGCCCGCGTGCCGCGTCTTTGGCGGAGTCTCCGCTACTGCCGTACCTTGCGCTGACCCCTTCTTCAACGATCTCGATGTCAACAGCGAGCACGAAGACACAGCCTGGAACGTCGAGAAATATCTTGATAGATTCCAGCAGTTCGACAGCGCGCCGCGGTTCCAAACGGTCGAGATCATCAATGAGCACAACAACACGTTCCTTTGACTGTGCCACGAGGTTTGCAAAGGTATCACGGAGCTCAGTTATTGCCTGGACCTGGTCAGCTGGCTCATTCTCAGGTTTTCTTCGCTCGACTCGATCATTGAGCTTCCTCCAAAAGGAGGCGAGCCTGTGACCTTGAGGAATCCAGGGCGCAGCCTCCTCAAATAGAAAATCTGCTCCCGCCAGAGCCAGCGTTCCCAGATGCTGCTTGAGTCTTTGTTTTCGTTCCAACTGTTCTGGCGTTGCGGTGGCCGGCGCGACACAGTCGGCAATTCTGCGAATGAGATTCGCCGCCAGCTGCTCTCCGAGGTTGAACTGCGAATACTGCCAAGTATTGAATTCGACAACATTTACCTGGCGATCATCACGGTCGCGCACGCGTTTGACAGCCATCGCCATGACCGAGCTCTTGCCACTTCCCCAGCTTCCTTGGACGGATACCGTCATCGGAGTCGCGCATCTCACAACGAAGTCAGCAAGCGCTTCGGCGTGCGGGGCCACCCCCAAAAGATCCGCCACCTCGGGGGCATCGACGAGTCCGACAGTTGATTCAGTCAAGGTTGCACAGCTCCGCATCTACTTTGGTGACCACTATGAATATCAAATGAACCAGGTCGAGTCTAGCCTCACAACACATGAACGAGTGCCTCCGCAGTTTCTTGGCGGTGCCACCCCCTCCCGCACAGGCCGCGGAGCCACTACTGTGAGCAGCATGAGCGAAACCGCGCCGGTCGTCTTTCCCGCCGTGACTCCCCCGGCCCCACCCGTGAAGAAGAGCAAGATCCTCGCGTGGTCGCTCTGGGATTGGGGGTCTGCGGCGTTCCAGGCGGTCGTCACGACGTTCGTTTTCGGCGTCTACATCACACAGCCTGCGTTTGGCGCAGAAGAAGTGGTCACCGCGCAGCTCGGCACTGCGCTCCTGATCGCGGGTATCATCGTCGCGTTGCTCGCCCCGATCACCGGACAGCTCACGGACGCAGCCGGCAAACGTAAGCTGTGGCTCGGAATCACCACCGCAGTCGTGGTCGGGTGCACCGCGCTGCTCGCCCTCGTTGCTCCGGAGCCGAACTACCTCATGCTCGGCCTCGTGCTGCTCGCCATTGGCAACGTAGCCTTTGAATTCGCAAGTGTCAGCTACAACGCGATGCTCAGTCAGGTGTCCACGAACGCGAACGTCGGCCGCGTCTCCGGTTTCGGCTGGGGCATGGGGTATCTCGGCGGAATCGTGCTGCTCGCCATCTTGCTCGTCGGCTTCATTTTCCCGGATCCCGGCTGGTTCGGTGTCACCCACGACGGCGGCTGGAACATCCGCGTCGCCATGATCGTCGCGGCAGCCTGGTTCGGCTTGAGCGCGATCCCCGTATTCTTCGCCGTACCTGAGATCTCGGTTGACCCGGCCAGGAAGCCGGGAATCCGCGGTATCGTCACCGCGTACGGCACACTGTTTCGCACGATCGGGGATCTGTGGCGCACCGCACGCCAAACCCTGTTCTTCCTGGTCGCCAGTGCCGTCTTCCGCGACGGGCTCGCCGGTGTATTCACCTTTGGCGGCGTGATCGCCGCGCGCAGCTTCGGCTTCGACGCGACCACGGTGATCATCTTTGCGATCGCGGCCAACGTTGTCGCCGGGCTCGCCACGATCATCGCTGGCTTCGCGGAAGACCGGATCGGCGCGAAGCCGATCATGGTGTGGTCGATCGCGTGCATGATTCTCGCGGCGCTGCTCGTGTTCCTGCTCGCACCGCTTGGCACCTGGGTGTTCTGGGTCTTCGGCCTGCTGCTGTGCATCTTCGTTGGGCCGGTGCAGTCCGCCAGCCGCAGTTACCTCGCACGGCTGATCCCGCCCGGCCGCGAAGGCGAGATCTTTGGCTTGTACGCCACCACTGGCCGCGCCGTCTCGTTCCTCGCACCGGGTGCATTCACCCTTGCAGTCATGCTCGGCGGGGCGGCAATCTTCGGCATCCTCGGGATCGCGCTCGTGCTGATCGTCGGGCTCCTCCTGCTCCTTCCCGTGCGCACGCGCTAACCTACCCGGGTGAACACCCGCACTCGATCCACCCCGCGCGAGCCGCGACCGGCGCTTGATCGCACCGTCGACGTCGGCTTCGCGCTGCTGTTGATCGTCTGCGCCCTGCGCTACTTCGCGTTCCACACGCTCGCGGGCACCGGTGTTGCCGTGCTCGCGCTGGCAATCGGCACTGGCATCAGTTACGCGGCCGCTGTCGTGAGCGTGGAGCGCACTGCGCGAGTCGGCGGCTCCGTCACCGGGCAGCGGATCGGGCTGATCCTCGCCACGGCGCTGTGGCTCCCCCTCACCGTCATCGCGCCGTCCTTTGGGTGGTGCGCGTTCGCGCTGATCTTCGCAGTGCACCGCGTGCTCACACCTCGTTTCGCGCTCGCAGTGTCCGGGGCGATCGTCGTCGCGGTAAGCCTCGGGCTGTGGATCATGTCACAGGGGCAGGATCTCGGGCTCGTGCTCGGCCCCTTCTTCGGTGGACTCGTACTGTCCTACGCCTACGCGACAGTCACGAGGACCCTCGATGCGAAGCGCGCCGTGATTGCCGAGCTCACCGAGACCCGCTCGCAGCTCGCCCGCTCCGAGCGTGAGGCCGGCGCGCTGGCCGAGCGCAATCGGGTGGCGAGTGAGCTCCACGACACTGTGGTGCAGCGCACGGCGAGCGCACTGCTCTTGCTGGAGTCCGCCCAGCAGCTCGGCCCCGGGTCGACGCCTGCACCGGCTGTTGCCGACGCGAGCGAGGCGCTCAGGGAGACGTTGACGGAGACGCGCAGGCTGGTGCACGGCTTGGCGGATCCGCGGGTCATCGGCACAACGATCTCCAGCGCGCTGGCAGCAGAAGCAGCGGCTGCGGGCGCCGAGTTTGCGCTGTCGGGGCACGAGCGATTGGTCCCCGAGATGACTGTGCACGCGCTCCAGCGCATCACGCGCGAGGCGCTGGTGAACGCGGCGAAGCACGCGGGATCCGCGACGAAGCGCGTGACGGTGACCTTTTTCCCACACTCCGTCGGCGTCGACATTGCCGATGACGGTGTCGGTTTTGACCCGGGAAACGGCGTGGGAGCGGACGGGGCCGGCTTCGGCCTGCGGGCAATGAGCTGGCGCGCGCAGAATCTCGGAGGCACACTCTCGATCGAATCGGAACCGGGAAACGGTACTGTGATCGCCGCGAGCATTCCGCTCGACGGTATCGACGCCAGTGCTGAGTCCAGCGCAGAATCCGGCCCTGGCCCCGCTGCAGAGAGTGAGACCCCCGCATGATCCGGATCCTGCTCGTTGACGATCACCCGATCCTGCGCCACGGAATGCGGGCGCTGCTCGAGACCCAGGCCGACTTTGCGGTGCTCGCGGAGGCAGGATCGCTCGCAGAGGCCGAAGCACAGGCCGCGGCGCACCCGATTGACGTCGCACTGGTTGACCTCGATCTCGGCGATGGCGAGCCGAGTGGTATTGAGGTGACGCGCGCGATTCGGGGGATCCCCGATCCGGCCCGCGTCATTGTGTTCACCGCGTTCGATTCCGACGCCGACGTGGTGCGGGCGGCAGATGCTGGGGCATCAGGCTATCTCGTGAAGGACAGTCGGCCGCACGAGGTGTTCCACGCGATCCGCGCCGCCGCGAACGGGGACGGAGTGCGTGCGGGGAACATCGCCGAGCGGCTCGGGCGCCGCACTGAGCACCCGGACGATGCCCTCACCGGGCGCGAACTTGAAGTGCTCGCGCTGGTCGCTGCCGGGCTGTCAAACCGCGAGGTCGCGAGCCGGCTGGTGGTGAGCGAGGCGACAGTGAAGACGCATCTGCACCACGCGTTCACGAAGCTGGGCTCGGACAATCGGCAGGCAGCGGTGGCCACGGCGGTTAAGCGGGGCCTGATCCGGATCTGAGGCGCGGGGTGGGTGGGGTCATCTTCACCCGGGTGCCGGATCGCGAGCAGGTTCAACCGATCGATTGATCCGCCCCGTGTGCGGCGTTCATAGCCTGAATAGTGGTCGCCCTCGAACTCCGATGCCTTTCAGAAGTTTGGCGGGCGATCGCAAAGACCGCAGCGTCGGTCTTTGGCTCCGTCAAACGCCGATGACAAGGATCCCCCACATGCGTGACCACACTCCCCCTTCAGCTTCACGCCCCGCTGCGCAGGATCAGCGCAGCCGGCTTCGCGCCCGCGGCCCCTCCTCACCGCGACGGCGCTCGTTGCGACCTCGATGTGCCTGCTGCCGGCGGCAGGTGCGTTCGCGGCGGCGGCTCCTGCTGGAGCTGCTGCTTCGGCTGCGAGCCCGTTTGGGGCCGCTGCTGCTTCGACCGCTGCGCCCGCCGCAGCGGTGAGTGAGGCGCTAACTCCGTCCGAGGTGCTCGCCTCGACGCCGTGGGAGACCACGAGCGCCGTCGACCAGGACGGCAACCCTGTCGCGCTCGACAACCCAGCAGTGTCGAACTTCGTCGGCTGGGCGTACTACAACGTCAACGGCACCTTCACGATGTACAACCTCGACGACACCCCGAAAATGCACGGCGACTGGAGCGTCTCCGAGGGCGGCACCAGCCGCACAATCACCGCCCGCGATGCCGACGGCAACCCACTCTTCACCCGCGTCGTCCCCATCACCGTCCTCACCGGCGACGAGTTCACCTACCGCGTGATCCCCGACGCCGCGACCCCCGACGTGTACTACGACATCGTGCACACCCCCACGGATCACGCAGAACCAGGCACGATCAACTACTCCGAGGTGCTCGCCTCCACCCCGTGGGAAACCACGAGCGCCGTCGACCAGGACGGCAACCCTGTCGCCCTCGACAACCCAGCAGTGTCGAACTTCGTCGGCTGGGCGTACTACAACGTCAACGGCACCTTCACGATGTACAACCTCGACGACACCCCGAAAATGCACGGCGACTGGAGCGTCTCCGAGGACGGCACCAGCCGCACCATCACCGCCCGCGATGCCGACGGCAACCCACTCTTCACCCGCGTCGTCCCCATCACCGTCCTCACCGGCGACGAGTTCACCTACCGCGTGATCCCCGACGCGGCAGTCCCCGGCGCGTACTACGACATCGTGCACACCCCCACGGACCACGCAGAGCCGAACCCCGGCACCACCGATCCCGGCACCACCGACCCCGGAACCACCGACCCCGGAACCACCGACCCCGGAACCACCGATCCCGGCACGACCAACCCAGGAACGACCAACCCAGGATCCACCAATCCCGGTACGACTGACCCGGCCCCAGCACCCTCTGCGCCGGGCGCCAAGACTCCCAGCGCGCTCGCGGTAACGGGTGCAGGTTCACCGGCGATCGCCGGCGTCGTCGGCGGCGTGCTCGCGGTGCTCGGTGGCGCAGCGGCGTTCGTCGTACGCCTCGTGCGCCGAGCCGCGTAACCGGGAACACTCCCAACTGCCCCGGGGCGCTGCACACGCGCGTCCCGGGGCAGTAGCCTAGTCGGGTGGCCCGCCCCCCTCTCTCTCCCGAACAGCTCGCCGTGTACGAACGGATCGAGCACACCAGAGAGCACATTTTTGTCACCGGTCGCGCTGGCACCGGCAAGTCCACGATCCTGAATCACCTCGCGTGGAACACCAGCAAGATCATCGCGGTCTGCGCGCCGACGGGCGTTGCGGCGCTCAATGTCGGTGGTCAGACGATCCACTCGCTGCTGCGGCTCCCCACCGGAGTGATCGCCGATCAGGAGCTCGACCAGCCCGCAGAGCTCAAGAAGATGCTCGCCGCGATCGACACGCTCGTGATCGACGAGATCTCGATGGTCTCGGCCGATCTTATGGACGCGATCGACCGCTCGCTGCGGCAGGCCCGCGGCAAACGGCACGACCCGTTCGGCGGCGCGCAGATCATCATGTTCGGGGATCCGTACCAGCTGCCTCCTGTGCCGCCGCGCGATCCACACGAGCGCGCCTACTTCGACGACACTTATCGCTCGCTGTGGTTCTTCGACGCGAATGTATGGGCCGCGGCCGAGCTGTCGACGGTCGAACTCGTCGAGGTGCACCGCCAGCGTGATGATCGCTTCAAGCAGATCCTCGGCGCTGTGCGCCACGGTGTCGTGCAGGCCGATCAAGCCGAAGAACTGAACGCCGCTGGCAACAGGCCCGCTCCGCCAGACGTGATCACACTTGCAACAACGAACGCAACGGTGAACCGGATCAACGCAGAGCGGCTCGCCAAGATTGGTGGCACTCCGCTGCGCGCGGTGGCCGAGGTAAACGGTGAGTTCCGCGAGAACACATACCCGGCCGATGAGGTGCTCGAGCTGAAGCCGGGCGCCCAGGTGATGTTCCTCCGCAACGACTCCGATGGGCGCTGGGTCAACGGCACGATTGGCACGGTCTCCCGCGTGGATGGCACTGTGTGGGTGTCGGTCGACGACGAGGAGTTCGAGGTCGAGCCCACCACCTGGGAGCGGTACCGGTACCGCTACGACGCTGAGACGAAAAAACTTGAGAAAGAGGTCGTCGCGGAGTTCGAGCAGTTCCCGCTGCGCCTCGCCTGGGCCGTCACCGTGCACAAGTCACAGGGCCACACTTACGATGCCGCCGTGATCGATCTCGGGCCACGCGCGTTTAGCGCCGGGCAGACCTACGTTGCATTGAGCCGAGTACGCTCGCTCGACGGGCTATTCTTGCAGCGCCCGTTGCAGCCTCGCGACGTGATCGTCGATCCCAACGTGGTGCGTTTCATGCAGAGCCGCGAGATTCCCGACGAGGCGTAACCGCTCGCGCTCGGATCGCTGCAGGATCACAGCGCTGCAGGATCACGGAGCCGTGAACAGCAACGCGCCGCACCCGACCGAGGTCGAATGCGGCGCGTTCTGCGTTTCGTAGGCAGTGGAAGCTTAGGCGGCGGCCTTCGCCTTCCCGAGGTCAACGAACACTGCGGTGTTGAAGCCGTAGGCCGTGCGCACCTCATCAAGCATGCGCCCGCGCTCGGCGTCGTCCAGGCGTGCACCGAGCGCGTCGAGCTCGGCACGGTATCCGCTCTTAAAATCAGCGATGGCGCCCAGCGCTGAGAAGTCGTAAAACTCAATCCCGGCCGCGTCGAGCTCGTGCTGCTTCGCGACGCGCTTTGCGATCATCTGCCCGCCGGACAGGTCGCCGAGGTAGCGCGTGTAGTGGTGCGCGACGATGCCCGCGGCCCAGCCCTCTTCGGCGATCTCGCGGATCCGGGCCGCGTAGGCCGCAGTGGCGGGAACGGGTGCGATCTGCTCGCGCCAATCGGAGCCGATCAGGTACTCGAGGTCAGCCTCGAGCGCCGGCATGCGCACGAGCGCCGTAGGGTGGAACCCGGCAAATGCGGGGTCGGCCACGAGCTGAGTCGCGGCGGCTTCGAGCGCTTCGTACATAAAGTAGTGCTGCACGACCAGGTCGATGTAGTCCTGCTTCGTGCCGATCCCGCGCATGATGTCTTCCATGAAGGTCGCGCCCTCGCTGTCGGAGTGATCCGACCAGGAGCTCTCACGAATCACGCTTGAAAACGGCTGCTCACCCTCGGCATCTGTGGCTCCGGCGTGGCGTCCGCCACCGTGCGGGTTCCCGCCGTGGGGATTCCCACCGTGCGGGTTCCCACCGTGCGGGTTCCCACCGTGCGGGTTCCCACCGTGCGGGTTCCCACCGTGCGGGTTCCCACTGTGCGGGTGCGCTGCCGCGTGCGGCGTCGCAGCATCGTCGCCTCCCGTCGGCTCCGGAGCGTGCTCGTCGCGCGCCGAGATGCCGAGCTTGTCGCAGGCGACCTTGTACAGCTCAACGACCTGACGCCGGATCTGCGGGCGCTCAGAAATCTCCCCGCCCGGCCACGCCACGGTGAGTTCGTGGTCACCTTCGGCATCGGTCACGACCCACACCCCGCCGTCGCCAGTTACGCCGACCATGCGGCTCTCCGTCACACCCGGATACCCAAAGGCCCGCGCGATCAGGAGATTATCGTCCGTATGGTCGCCGTTCATGTGTCCGGTCACTGCCGCCACAACGTCATCAGTAAAGATCGTCACCGCTTCAGTCTAGTAAGGACAGCCTCACTGCGCCTCCCTGAGAGCCCAGACGGCAACCACACAGTAGACTCTCCTCTGTTCTGTGTCTCCGAATACCCCGCGTAGATTGGCGGTCGAGTTTGATCCCGAAACGTGCTCATCGCGTCCGCCTCGCAGTCGTCGCCCTCACTGCGGCCGCGGCTCTGAGCCTCACCGCCTGCTCCGGAGGGGGTCCACTCTCCTCCTCGGGCGACGTCAACACCATTGACGCGGGGCTCGCAACAAGCATCGACGGTGCCATCGAAAGTGCACTCGCGCTCAGCGGATCCACCGAAGCAATCGTCGGCGTCTGGAGCGGGGACGGCAGCGAGTACGTCCGCGGATACGGCTCGGATTCAGTGGACGGCGCGAGCCGGATCCGCGGCGCCCAAGCCACCCAACCCGTCATGTGCGCGCTCCTCCTCGATCTGGTCGAGCAGGGGCGCATCGATCTGGATCGCGAAATCTCGAAGGACCTCACCCGCCAATCGGGTGTCGAAGGCATCACCTACCGCCAGCTCTGCGATATGCGATCCGGGATCGCTGACTTCAAGGGCGCGTTCTCTTCACTCTTCGTAAACAACCCAACCCGCCCGTGGCCGGAACAGGAACTGATCGCGCAGGGCCTCGCGAAGTCACCACTGGCCTGGCCGGGCAAGGACTTCCACCAGTCCGACACCAACGTGCTCCTCCTCTCGCGCGTGCTGAAGGTGGAAACCGGCGAAGAGATCTCAGACCTCCTGTCCGAACACGTCTTCGCCAAGGCCAAGATGGGTTCCTCGTACTACCCGTCGTCTGAAAGCACGACCGTTTCCGGCTCCACCATGACCGGGCTCGTCTACCCTGTCAGCGGCGGCAAGCCAGTCTGTGACGCCGGACCCGTCGAGGTCGCCGAAGTCTCGCCCACCATGCTTGGCGGTGCTGGCGCGACCGTGACCACAGTCTCGGACCTCAAGAATTTCTACGAACAGTACCTCGACGGCGCCTTCGGCGGCAGCGCCGCAGGTGTCGTGAAGGAACTCCAGCCCACCAAGAACCCGGCACGCGACGAGAACGGCGAGCCCACCGAAGAGCCCGACACCGCAGGGCGCCAGTGGGCATTCGGCATGGAAAAGGTCGGACCGCTGTACGGCCGGGCTGGCGCCATCACCGGCACGCTGACCGCCGCGTACCACGACCCTGAATCGGGCTACTCCGTGGTCGTCTCACTCAACAACTCCTCGGCTGGTGCGAATTTCGTAAAGGCCCTCGCCCAGCAGATCGCCGCAGTCTCCGCGGGAGCCGGCGCTGCGCCGGAGATGACCTGGACCGCCGACGACCAGGCAGCGATCCTCGCGAAGGGTGCTGTCTGCCAGTAGCGCAGTTGTGAGCCGCGCTGCCCCGTTTCGCAGAGGCCTCGCGGCTCACAACAACAGCGTGATCTGCTAGGGTTTATCTGGTGCGATCCACTGAGATCACGCTCTCGGGGATGTAGTTCAATGGTAGAACTTCTGCTTCCCAAGCAGACAGCGCGAGTTCGATTCTCGTCATCCCCTCCACTTCAGTTCCCCCGGCCCACGGCCGGGGGAACTTTCCATGTAACGACTCCGAGAATCCCAAGAACTCGGAACTGACCTCGCACGCTCGGCCAGCGCCGTGGCCACGCAACGCTCCGCGTCGCCCCAAGCGGCCGGCCGGAGTTCGATTCTCGTCATCCCCTGATCATGGAAAACCCGGGCATCGCTGCGTACAGCAGACCACTCAACTGCATTCGATGCGGTCCGCCGGGAGCCCTCACGGGTGAGGGTGAGCTGGGCTCACAGAGTTCAAGCCCGCAGCTCACTGATACCGACCACAAATGAAATTGCGGTATTTCAACATCAGTATAGTAATATATTGGAGTTATGGATAATTTGGGGGTACACGAAATGAGACGTTCGACACGAGGAGCTCGCCGGGCTCGGAAAAATTGGGCAACGGGGATGACTGCCGTGGGCATCGGGGTCGCCGCGGTCGGGTTCGGCGTAGTGCCCGCACACGCCGCAGATATTTCATTTCCCGACGCGAACTTCGCGAACTGCATCAACCAGGCTCTGGGCCAGCCCGCGGGAAGCCCCATCTCTGACGCACAGGCGGCAAACTTGCCGTACCTGAACTGCAACTTCGCTGACATCACCGACATCACCGGAGTCGAGGCCCTCACCGGAACGACTGAGCTTCGCCTTGCCGTGAACAGCATCTCCGACATTTCGGCGGTGGCAAGCCTCAGCGGCCTAGAGACGCTCGCGTTCTCGAACAACGCAGTCTCAGATATCTCAGCCCTGTCCTCGCTCACGAATCTGACCTCGCTCGATATGGGCTACAACCAGCTGACGGACATCTCCGCGATTGCCGGGCTCACGGGCCTCACCAGCCTCGATTACCAGGGAAACCCGAACACTGACCTCTCGGCAGTCGCGGGACTCACGAACCTGACGTCCCTCTCGGTATCTCACATCAACGGCGCAGACGCTACGCCGCTCGCCGCGCTCACGCAGCTCACATCGATCAACATCCAGGAGTCCAAGCTCTCGGACATTTCTGCGATGGAGCACCTCACCTCACTGAGACAGGTGTACGTTGGCGGCAACGCAATCGCCGACCTTTCGCCGCTCAATTCGCTGCCGGCGGCCGACCAGTCGAACCCCGCGAGTATCATCAACGCAGTGGGACAGAACATCGCATTCCCAGACGGCAAGACCGGGCTCACCTACCAGTCCCCTGTTATCGACCTGGATGGCGCGCCCCTCTCCATCTTCACTTTCTCGGGCGCAACGCCTGCACCCGACGGCCTGTCGTGGAGCGCCAGCACTGCTGGCACGAACTACTTCTCATGGAATCAGACGAACGCCGCTGGCACTCATGCATTCAGCGGCAACTTCGCCCAGGTCGTAACCGATGCGCTCCCCACGACGCTGAATGATGACGTAGCGACCACGCCAGCTGCGACACCGGTCACCGTCGACGTGCTGACGAACGACGGCGACGCGGACGAACCGGCGCTGGACGCCGCAACACTTGCCGTGAGGGACGCCGCGAACGCCCCGCAGAGCACTGTCACCACAGACGCTGGCGAGTACACCGTCGTCGATGGCACGGTCACTTTCACTCCGAACACCGACTTCGCAGGCGAGACCGTGATCACCTATGAGGTGACCAACGTCGACGGCATGACTGACACTGCATCACTCGTCATCACCGTGGCGAAACCCGAGGTGAAGGAACCGATCGTTGTCGTTCCGGGCATTGAGAAGCCCGGGATTCAGAAGCCAGCACCTGAGCAGCCCGCTCCAGCGGGGCAGAACAGTGCACGCATCACCCCAACGGGAGCCAGCCACGCGAGCACCCCGGTGGCGCTCGCCACAACGGGCGCTGCTGGGCACGCACTCCCCCTGGGTGTTGCCGCGGCACTGCTCCTCACCGGTTCTGGCATCGTGATCGCTCGGAAGTTGCGCGCGGCCTAACCTCGCACCGGGTGACGCGCGGAATTATCTGCCGCGTGTCACCCTGCGCGTGAGGTCGATCTGCGCCACAGCTTCCGCGGTGAGCCTGCGTTTGAGATCAAGTGAGGCACCGATCTCTTCGGCGAGGTGCGGTCGTGATGATATGAGCTCGTCAACGGTCGAAATCGGAAGCGTCAACACGGTGAGGATCTCACCAGCTACGGAGACCGCGTGCGCCGGCTCCCGCGTCAGTGCGGTCAGGCCGATCAGATCACCAGGACTCGCCGATGAGAATTCGAACCGCCCCCCGTCCACATCGAGGGCAATCGCAGCGCGGCCGGAGAGCACGACGTGCACGGCATCAGGCACCACTCCCGCAGGCTGCACCACTTCGCCCACCCCAAAGCGTTCCAAACGTGAGGTACGACGGAGCAGCTCCTGACCAGTCTCACGGAGGTGCAGTGTCGGGGTGACGAACTCGATCGCTTCCTCAAGTCGCGCGGGATCTGCGAGCGGATCGGTGCCGTCACCGTCGAGCGCGAACCCACGCCGCCTGGCCGCGTACCAGAGCCAAGACAGATACAGCGACTGCGCGCGCTGCGCGTCGGCTGGCCCGTCCAGCGGGATCGACACTTCGTAGCTGGCGTTGCCGGCATACTCAACGCTGGGGCTTTCACCTCGACGAAGCACTGGCAGGCCGCTCGCAACTTCCAACAGCAGGGACATTACCTCGTGCGGTGGATCATCGGTCGTGAATTTCGCTGCCACAGTGGCGCTGTACGGTCCATCCGGCTCGCTGAGGTTCGTGAACGAGGCCCCCGAGAGCGTCGAGTTCGGCACGATCTGGATCCCGGAACCGGTGTCAATGTGTACTGCACGCCAGTTCACCTCAACCACTCGACCGCGCACGCTTCCCGTGTCGAGCCAATCGCCGATTTTGAACGGCTGTTCGAAGAGCAACAGCAAACCTGAGATGACTCCGCCCACCGCATTCTGCAGCGCGAGTCCAATAACGATCGAGGTGACTCCGAGTGCGGCGAACAGCCCGCCAACATCGGCTTCCCATACCCACGAGAACAGGATCGCGAGCCCCACGGCCACGAGCACGAGTCGCGCGATCTCCACGAAGATCGACGGGATCCGCTCCCGCCAGGTGCCCGGCGTCGCGCTTGCGAATAGCGCTGCGTTGAAGGAGGACAGCACCAGCAGGATCAGCAGGAAGCCGAACACCGTTGCCGCAACGCGCACCCAGACCAGATCCGCCGGAGAGGTCAGCGCAAAGGCGAGTAGCGCGAACAGCGCACCGGCCGGAATTACCCAGTTGCGCAGGAACCTGATCGGCCCCGCCATCGGGTGCCGCCGGCGCGTCAGCGCGTTGCTGAGCTCGGTGAGAGTCACGAGCACCACTGGCACCCCCACCGCAAGGGTGATGATCCACCAGGTCCAAGACTGGCTGAAGAGCTCGGCCACGCTAGACCACCTTCCAAACCGTCTCACGTTCGCCGCGAGACTCGATCGTTCCGGCCTCGACGTAGTCAAAGATCTCTTGGGTGCGGGTGTAGACCGTCTGGCTCACGAATACCCCTGGCTCATCGGTCACTGAGCGCACACGATACGCGAGGCTCACCGCGTCGCCCCAGAGGTCATACGCCAGCGATGTTCGGGCTACGAGCCCGCTCGTGACGGTGCCCATATCGACACCAGCGCGCACGGAGATCGATGTTCGGTTCTGTGCGTTGAATCGTTCGACGACAGCGATCAGCGACTTCGCGAACTCTACGCTCCGCCGCACGTTATCGACGCGCGGCACCACCAGACCGGAAGACGCAAGGTAGCCGCCGCGCAGCGTGCGCACCTTTTCGACCCCCGCCTTTTCTGCGGCCTCGTCGAACCCACGCATCAGGGTGTTGAGCTGACGGATCTCCTCTTCCGGCGAGAGCCCCCGCGCGTTCTCGTCGAAGCCCACGAGTTCCGCGAACACGACTGAGACGTTCTCGTGTGCCTCACTGATCGCTTCGTCGCCCTGTTTGTACTTGGCAGCGACACTTTCGGGCATGAGCGTGTGCAGGAGCTTCTCGTTCTCCGCCCGCTGCTCCTCAATAAGGTCTTGTTTGAGTTGCAGACTCGATGCCATGTCGTTGAATGCGATTCCGAGTCCGCCGAACTCATCGCGCGAGCCCTCCGGCACTCTCACGTCGAGGTCCCCTTCGGCGACCCGGTGGGTTGCATCGACCAAGCGCCGGATCGGTCGCGTGAAGACTTGCGCGAGCACCAGCGACAGCAGCGATACCGCAACAAGAATGCCGAGGAGAGAAAGCAGGACGTTGCGAGTAAAAGTCGTCACCGGAGCGAACGCCTCACTCGTGTCGATGCGCGCAACGATCATCCAGTCGACGTCTTCGACATCCAACGGAGCGTAGGCAGTGATGCTCTCCCCACCGATGTAGTCACGGCCAACAATGGCGCCTGTTTTCCCGAGCTTCGCCGAATCCACCGCTTTCGTGTCGACTTTCTGAAGCAGCACGGTGCCTCCGACGTCAACAATGCGCTGAGCCACCCGCGGAGAGTTGCCCCCGTTGATCGCCTTCTGTGCATAGCTTTCCGGTTCTTCGATGAGTTTGCGTGAGTTGCTGCGCATGAGGTTGTCGCGCCCGACAAGGTAGACCTCACCGTCGTCGCCCAGGCCTTGCTCTTTCCAGTGCTCTTCCCCGGTCATGACGTCGTTGATGCGGTCGATCGAGACTTGGAATGCCATCGCGCCTGTGACCCCACTGTCGTTGCCGACGGGTGACACGATCCAAATCGCTGGCACATTCAGAGACGGGATCCAGCGTTCGTAGTCGGTCATGACAACGGTGTCGACCGAGTTTGTAGCCATCGCCGTGCGATACGCCTCGGCGAACGCCGTCTCCCGGTAGGGGCCGGTGTTCAGGTTTGTGCCGAGCTCGGCACCTTTGTATGCCGAGAACACCACGTCGCCGTCGGTGTTCAATAGCAGCGCGTCCTCATATCCTGCCTGCTCAATGAGGCGTCCGAAGTAGTCGCCGTAGCGTTCAGCAGCGGCCGAGTAGGACGTTCCGTCCCCGGCATCGTTGGACCGCAACAGTGTGTCGTAGTCGGCGTCAAAGTCTTGGTTCTGCACCGTGTACTGGAGCTGCAGGTATTTTCCGGCGTTCGACTCCGGGATAAACGCGCGATCACCGTACGCCTCTGTGTTGCGCTGCTCGAGTTCAGGGATGAACACGTCTCGGTAGTATGCCGCGAGTTGCTCGTCTTCTTCCTCGCTCACAGCCGGACGGCTCTGCAGTTGCGCGAAGCCAGCGTTCATTTCCTTCGAGAGCGTCTGCGCACTGAGGTTGCGAGACTGCAACGAGGCATCGAGCCGGAAGGAGCGCACCGCGTTTTCTATCTCTGTCGCGCGCATCGAGCGGATCGTGACGAGCTGGTCCACCGCGGCCTCGTGCAGCGACTGTCGCCCGTTCACAAAGCCAATAGCGCCGACAACGATCGAAGAGACCAGACTGACCCCCAGCAGCATCACCAGCAGCTTTGATTGAATACTCAAGCCACCCAGGTGCTTGCGTTTCTTCCCAGGCATTTCGTGGGTCACTTCAGTACTACTGCCGTCGCTCATGTATCCCCCTACGCTGGACGATCAGTTCCCTTACGGGTGCAACTGTAGTGGCGTCACTCCGCGAGGCGCCACAAGTTTCCTTCGACGCGAGCCGTACGGAGTTGCCGAGATTCCGAACGTCGCTCTCAACGGAGTTCCCGAAGCACGGAAAGGGGGACACAACTGTCCTCTCCGGCGTGGGGTTCGCGCACCGGTCCAGGCGATAGCGCAGCGCGGGAGCCTATGACGGCACGACGTCAGTCGGAAGCAGCGTCCGCAGCTGGCAACTGATAGATCCGCTCCGTGGCGAGCTCGGCTGCAATGGCATCCCGTGATTCGATCGCCGATGAGAGCTTCGCCACCTCCGTTCGAATCTCGTCCTGATCGAAGAGGCGGGCGAAAAACTCGACCGGGACTTTGAAGAAGAGCCCCGTCATAGCGTCCTGATACACGCCTTGCAAGATCGCATTGCCACACTGCTGCGCCAGGCGCTCCCACATCTTGAGCACGGTGTTTCGCGTCTGTGGAAGCCCTGCCGACTCGAGGTCCTCTTGGATGTGACTCAGATCAGCAATGATCCGCGTGCGGGACTTCTTATCGAGCCTCGGAACAGCGAGACGCACGATTCCACCGAGCAGAACGCCCAGCGTCTGCATCGCTTCGAGCGCTTCTTCCTCGCGCGGCACCACAACGCGCGTGTATCGGTTCGGCTCCATCTCGACGAGCCCGGTGCGCGCGAGCTCGTTGAGTGCATCCCGGATCGGTGTCCGCGAGACTCCGAGCCAGTCTTGGAGTTCTTTGTCGTGAAGTGTCTCGCCGGGCTCGAGCGTGCCGTCCATAATGGCCTCGCGCAACCGGTCCTCGACGACGTCGCGCAGGAGCACACGCCGGGCCGCCGTCGTGGTCTTGGTACCAGGAATGGGCATGGTCCTCCTCGGTGTGCGCGAATAGCATATTGGCATGCCGAGATACGAGCATGCCACTGGATAGTATCGCGAAGCCCTGCGAGGGAGAAAACCCAGCCGGCATGGAAGTCGACTCCTGAGCTCGTCTCGCCGCTCGAAATTCGGGCCTATCCGGGGTGAATGGACTCTACCGCTCGCCCCGCTCCGGAGCCGTCTCCCGACCGCACAGCCGCGGCCAGCATGTCATATTCGAGCGACAGACGATCCCACTCGATTTCAGCGTTCGCCAGCGTGATACCCAAGTGGTAGGCATAGCTCGGCCCCACGGTGTGGCACAACTGTTGCAGCACCGGATTCCCACACTCGCGCTGCATGATCGCAAAGAACTCAACCACATCACGAGCGAAGCTCTCGCGATCCCGCGAGCGCAGCTCCTGAGCAATCTGCTCCGCCAAAGCCGCCGCATGCTCACGCTTCTTCACGCTCAGGCGAACGACTGCCCATCGCGTCACCCCCGACATGAGCACTCCCACGGTGCCGCTCACGTGTCTGGAGTTCCTCGGGTCCGGGTTCACCACGCGTGTAAACGACTGCGCCGCAGTCTCGACGAGCCCCTCGCGCACGAGAGCGTCGATGGCTTGCCGCACGGGAGTGCGTGATACCCCGAGCCATGCTTGGAGCGCGCTGTCTTCAAGCCGCTCCCCCGGCGCAAACTGTCCAGTGAGGATTGCCTCACGAATCGCGTCGTGAACATCGTCCCGAAGCAGGCGCCTGGCGGGAATCTCAATGCGCTGCTTCGGAACGGGCATGAGGCTAGTATTCCAGCATTTGCCTCCGGCTGGGTGGGAATATCAGCCACTGTTCACTCTCACCCCGGGTGAGGCACCGATGCCGCTCCGTACATGTGCGTCGTTCAGCGGCGGCTATGAGCCGCCCAAACTCGTGAGCAGGGTGACCGTGACCGGGTGATCGCCCGCGGTGGCGAGGCCGAGTGCCGTCTCGCCTTCCGCGTTCACCGCGGATATCTCTGCGCCCGCCCGCACGGCCAGTGCGGTGCGATCAGGGTCTCCTGCCGCGGCGGCCGCGTAGAGCGCGGCCTGCGCGTCTGCCGCCGGAATGGGCGCCTGGAGTGCGAGTCGAATCAGCTCAGCCTGGCGCCCCAACCCGTAGCGCACCGCGAGCATCTCGGGCGTCTCCCCCGTGTTGACAGTGGGAATCGATAGGTCGACGCCCGCCGCAATAAGCACACGCGCAGTGTCTTGGTATTCCTGCACCTGTTCGGGCTTGGCATAGATCAGCGCCTCATGCAGCGCGACGTACCCGGGAAAGTTCACGTGATCCAGGCTGATCCCGGACGTGATGAGCGTGCCAACCACTGCCGTGTGGCCTCGCTCCGCTGCGCGGATCAGGCCAGTGCCGTTGTAGGAATCAAGGCTTGCGAGGTCGGCACCGTGCGCCAGTGTCAGCGCGAGCAGCTCCGCGTACCCCTCACTCGTCGCAACCAGATACGCACTCTGCACAGTCTCGTCTTTCGCATTCACATCGGCCCCGGCCACAATCAGCGCTTCCGCCTCCGGAACGTCGTTCGCCCAAGCGGCCGCGATGAGTCGTGAATCGAGTTCCGCTTGGGCGAGACCCCTGAGATCCTCGCGGACTATCGGAGCAGGTGGCACAGTCGGCTTCGGTGCGGGTGTGGGTACGGCACTCGGCGCGGGCGTCACCGTCGAGGCTGGTGGTGCAGCGCTGTCCGGCTCAGGGGCGCAGCCCGCGAGCGCGAGCGCGGCGAGCGCAGTAACGGCCGTAGCCCAAAACAGTCGAGGCAGGCGAGGAGCGGAAGACATGAGGATCCTTTCGATGCACGCTGTCGCGCAGCGCGGATGGAGTCACTCTCGACGCTACGGGGCACGTCGCTCGACCGACTCAATCGATTGATTGAGTTTGCGCTGCGCTCGCAAATTCAGCATCGGCGAGCTGGGCACCGTTCCCTCCACGCCGGCCGCACTGGGGGCTCCAGCGCGGTGCTCCCCGGCGCTACGCCTTCGGAACCGGCGGGCCCAGCCACAGCAGCAGCGTGAACACCGCGGTAACACCAACGAGCAGCACGATCAGGGCGAGGATCGGGTGCCGCAGTACCCACGCCTGTACGTGCTCGATGAAGCCGCGCGGCTCGTCGCGGCCCGGCGCCAGCCGCCACTCACCGGTAAGCAGGCCGCGCTTGTCGATCGCGAGCTCGAACGGGAGCGTCGCGAACGGCACGACGGCTGAAACGAGTCCGAGAACGCCGACCCCCGCCTTCCACTTCTGGTTCACCCACACGAACACTGTGACCACGCAGTAGGCGAGGAACACGAAGCCGTGCACACCACCCGCGACGCTCACCAGCGAGTCCGTCACGCCGGTGCCGCGGAGGATGAGTGCGGTGATCAGTCCCGCCCAGGTCACGAGTTCGGCAAACGCAAAGATCCGGAACAGTGTGCGAGGCAACATGGTCTCTACCGTATCGCCCCGCCCCTGGCAGGGCGCCAAAAGACGCTAGCCGATCGCACCCTCGTGGCGCAGCAGCCGCTCCTTGATGTCCACCCCAAACAGGTAGCCGCCAAGCCCGCCGTCAGTGCGCACGATCCGGTGGCACGGCACGATGAGCGCGACCAGGTTGTTGGCGCAACCCGAGGCCGCTGCCCGCACCGCGGTCGGCCGTCCCGCGCGTCCCGCGAGTTCCGTGTAGGTCACGGCCTCTCCAGCGGCAACTCCGCGCAGCGCGCGCCACACCTCGCCCCGGAACGGGGTCTCCGGCTGGGCGACGTGGATCGCTTCGACCGCTTCTGTGTCTCCTGCGGCGTAGGCGCGCAGGGCGTCACCAATCGGGCCGGCCGGATCCGGTGCTGCGGCCAGCCCACGCGCTGCCAACGCGGGGTCGAGTCGCGCAAGGCGCTCGACGAGGCTATCGGCCGTCGGATCCGCCGCGGTCGCGAAACCGGCGGCGCGTACGGCCCCGTCTTCCGGCGTCCAGATCACGCGGAACGGGTGGCCAACGATTTCAATCACGGCGTGGGCGAGCGGAGCGTGCTGGCCCAGCATGGCCTCCTGTGAGCCCCGAGTTGCGGCGGTCATTTCGTGTCCTTTCGTGCGGCTTCCGCGAGGAAGTCGGCCCAGAGGTGCTGTGTGGCGTAGCCGCGGAACGGGCGCCATGATTCAGCAAGCAGTTCGGCGTCGCGCGGCTTCTCGACACCGAGCGCGCGGCGCAGGATCAGATCGCCCGCCGGGTACGCATCCGGATCGCCGAGCGCACGCATCGCGATGAGTTCAACGGTCCACGGCCCAACGCCCCGGATCGCGGCAAGCTCGGCGCGTGCCCGATCCCGATCCGCGCCAGGGCCGAGGTCGAGGCCGCCAGCGAGTGCTGCGGCGAGCGCGCGCAGTGTCTCGGCGCGCGCCCCGGTGATCCGCAGCTCAGTCTGCAGCTCTGCTGCGGTGCGGGTGGCGATACGGGTGACGTCGACGCGCGGGAGGAACGCTGGCGCAGGATCGGCTGGTCCGGATCCTGCGCCAGCTGCACTCACCCCCGAAGCGCCCGGCCCCGGTCCCGTAAACGCCGCTGCAAGCCGACCCTGCAGCGTGCGTGCCGCCGCGAGCGACACCTGCTGACCGAGCACGGTCGCGAGCGCGAACTCGTGCGGATCCCGCGCTCCCGGCAGCCGCAGGCCGGGGCGCGCAGCACGCAAGGGGGCGAGGAGTGGATCCGCCGAAAACGCCTCGGCGATCTGGCCGGGATCGGCGTCGAGGTCGAGCATGCGACGCACCTTCTGGATCGCCGGCATCGTGTCCGCGAGCTCCGGCAGTGTAAGCACGACGGGGATGCCGACGGTATGTGCTCCGGCCTGCTGAGCCACAGTGGGGATCTCATCCCAGTCAATGCGGACGACTGCGGTGCCGCCAGGCACGTCGACGGCGTGAGCGGTGATTCCAGTGACATCGGGAGTGCCGGTGGTTCCTGCGCTACTGACCTGATCGCGGCCCGGAATTGCGTGCGCCAGCAGGAAGGCGCGCATGGCACCCGGGTCGAATGGAGCGCGGGTGCGGAGGCGGAGCGGGATTCGGGGGCGCTCATCAGAGACGGGGTCTCCAGAAACGGGGGTGGCGGATTCGGTGTTGCGCGATCCAGCACCGCGCGATCCTGCACCGTGCGATCCAGGACCCCGCCGGGGAAGCTCCGACGGTGCGACCCCAAACTCCTCGCGCATGGTGTCGCCGAACTGGCGCACGCTGCCGAAACCCGCCGCGAACGCGACATCGGCGAGCGAGAGATCCGTCTGTTCGATGAGTGCGCGGGCAGCATGCGCTCTGCGGGTGCGGGCGAGTTGCAGCGGTGTTGCGCCGATCCCGTCGAGCAGCATGCGGCGCAAGTGGCGCTCGCTGACCGCGAGTTCG
Organism: Leucobacter luti; assembly: GCF_019464495.1. NCBI lineage: Bacteria > Bacillati > Actinomycetota > Actinomycetes > Micrococcales > Microbacteriaceae > Leucobacter > Leucobacter luti. Next base: position 1,763,128 of record NZ_CP080492.1, read on the forward strand.
CTTGCGAGGCCGGCGACGCCTGAGGAGTCGATGGCGCCGTCGCGGATCCGCCGCACCGCGCGCGCCACGAGGTCGCCGCGGGCGTCCCAGTCGCGGGTACCTGGCACTGCGTCGGGGCGGCAGCGCTTGCAGGCGCGGAACCCGGCAGCGACACACGCAGCAGCCGTGCCGAAGAAGCGGCAGTTCTCGGGCTTCGGCTTGCGCGCCGGGCACGATGGGCGGCAGTAGATTCCGGTGCTCGTGACCCCGAGGTAGACCCGGCCGTCCCAGCGCGCGTCGCGACCCGACGCCGCGCGGTAGCAGGCGTCGAAGTCGAGCGTGAGGGTGGTTTCGGTGATGGGCACGGGTCTATTCTTCCGCGCCCGATGCCGCGACGCACGCGGAAATCGGACATCGTGGTGGGCGGGTTCTAGCTTCGGTGGCGCCTCGCTGCTGCCCGCTCGCGTACGCTCGAGAACATGAAGGACGTGTCCGGGCGCACCGCCCTGCTCCGCGCTACTGTCGTCGTCGTGGCCGCGGGAGGGTTGCGGGCACTGACCTACCGTGCGGTCGCTACCGAAGCCGGGGTGTCACACGGGCTCGTGCGGCACCACTTCGGCACGCGAGATCAGCTCGTGGCTGAGGCGATGGAGTACGCGATCCACACGAGCCTGCGCGATTCGAACATGCTGAACGATGCGCTGACCCCGGACGAGTTCGCCGGCGGCATCGAATCGCTCGCCGATCGTGAGGCGAGCATTCAGTCGTTCCAGTACGAACTGCTCCTGGAAAGCCGCCGCAGGCCTGAGCTGCGCCCGCTCGCGGAGCTGCACTATCGCGCGTACCGCGACGCGATCTCGCGCCAGCTCGCCAGGCTCGGCGTTGACGATGCCGATCTCACTGAGCTGATCTGGTTCGCACTCGACGGCATTGTGTTTAAGCAGCTCATCATCTCCGAGGACGTCACCCCCGCAGTGCGCCGGATCAGGCAGCTCGTGGCCGCGGCCGGATCGCCCCGCTAGCCCCATCCACCCCTAGACCACTCCCCGAGCACACCTCCGAGGTACCCGACAGGGCTGCTTCGGTGTACCCGAAGCAGCCGCCTGGGACCCCTCGAACCTTATCGAGCACGATCTTCTCTCGCCCGGCGACGCGGGCCGGCCCGGCATACAGCCCGCGCCTTCGGCATCCTGATCCGAGCGAGCGGGGACCGGCCGCTTCATTCGGCCTTCGCACTATGCCCCGAACAGGTTTCCGGGCCGCAGGTCGCAACACTCAACTCTCACCGTGTGCGTTGCTGATATCACCCATCGTTTGAATTACAGGCAGGACACTTCACTCATTCGTGTTGAACATCGTCAGAGGACCCGGAAATACTGGGATGATTGGTGGATTCTCCTATGCCGAACAGTTGCGCGGACACCGAGAATTCGACCCGCTACTGACCCTAGGAATTGGAATCGCGGGAGTCTCTGCCACCGCGCTCGTGGCCAGCTCACTTCACCGGAAGAGAAGGAACCATGCGCCGCAGTAGACTCACGTACCCAGTGTTCGCGATCACGGCAGTAGGGATCATCATGTTCTCCGCCGGGTGCAGCAGTGACACTGCCGGTAATACCCCAGTGGGCGCAGACGGCTTCCCTCCACAGGAGGGGAAACTGGAGGAGTTCTCTGGGAGAATTGTTGATCAAGGAACTGGATGTCTCCCCATCTCAACCGACTCAGGAGCTGAGCGCTGGGTTGTATGGCCGCCCGGAAGCCAGCGGGTTGAGACACCGGAGGACAGTATCCAGCTGCCAGGCGGCGATGTTGTGACAGCCGGGGATGAAGTTTGGCTGAAAGGACGTTCAGCCCCTCGATCCGCACTACCGGATGGCGAGAATCCCTCAAGCATGTGGGGAAGTCTGGCGAGGTTCTGCCTGAGTAGCACGCCAATCGATGACGAACTCGTTGTCGCAGATGATGCCCGGAGACAATAGTCAGATTCAGAAAGCACTTGTGGGTGCCCCGCTCAGGACCTCGCACTTGACACTCTCCAACCCGGCCAACGCGGGTTCCCACCCGGCGTAGCCGCACAACGGTCACACCCCAAAGAGCCCAGGTAGCCTTGACCCTGTTTTGTGAACACAGGGTTATGCGGCTTGTTGTAGCTTCGCGGTCTGGTCTGACTATCTCAGCTCGAAAGTGACTGGGGTGGCATCATCATCAATGATGAGGCAGAGAGACTCACCGCAACCGCACTCGAGGTACTCCGAGATCGACACGACCGGCAGCACACCGCCATAGTCCTGATCGGAATGCCCGGGATCGATCAGCGTTTTCGGCACTACCCCCAACTCCACAGTCGACTCGGCTTCTCGCACCGACACCGAATCCTCGGCCGCGACGAACTGCTATTCGTGCTCACCAGACACTGGAAAAGACTCGGACGCACGCTCGACCCCGAAGACTTCACAGACGCGCATGCCATCGTCGCTGTCGACCGCATCACCCGCGGCAACTTTCGATTCCTCGAACGACTCTTCCCGCAGATCCCCAGGATCCTGAAAATCAACGAGCTCGAAACCATCACCGACGAAGTGATCGAAGCAGCCGTCAGCACCCTCGTCATCGGCACCTGACCCTGCCATTCAAAGATGTGAAATCAGCGCCACCGAACGACAAAACCCACAGATCAGTGAAACTAGGTTGCGTGTAAATTTCACCTCGCAAGGAGGAATCCAGATGTTATGGCACTGAAGCGTCTCACAGAAGTGAACACTCGACAGTGTGTATTGATCAACACGGCGAACACTGCGCGCGTAGCCGTGGAGAAAACAGATGAGCCCTGGAGGCCCAACTCGGAGGGGCTTCCGATCAACGTGACAAACTACTTGGAAATTACGTTCCGTCACAATGGAACGACAGTGCGCTACGTGCCGCTTGGAACCAGTATTAGAAGACGCACCTGACGCTGGCGATGGGCGTTGGATTCTTCAACGGGCTCAGCGGTATCTCAACCAGAGCAGCTGAACCCAAGCCTCAATGAGTGTTGGAACATCTACACACGTCTGTAAGCGGCTATCGAGGTGAGGTGCACGCGAGCTGCCACCTCACCTCGATAGCCTGCGCCTACGTGAAAGCCCCAATCCGCATTGAAGACTGCTCTTGACCGAAGGTCTGGCGCAAGCCTCGTCATTTAGTGCGGGGTAAGCCAGACCTTCGCCAATTCTGCGGCGTCGTGCGCCCGCTCAAACTCGCAAGTTCCAACGAACGTTGCTGCTGTGCGCCCGAGCGATATCGATCAAGTCAATGGCTGTGCGAAGCTCCTGGGCGGCATCTTCCAACACATGTGACGCTTCCAAGCTTGAAGTGGTATCTCCTCGTAATTCGAGACCAGCGGTTGCAGAGCCGTGCCAAACCTCAAGCTGATCGCAAACTTGAGATATTGCGGAAAGATGCTCGCCTAGCCGTTCAAGCAGCAGTGGAGCGTCCGACGGGTTCCTGAGGATCCGAGTAGACCTCAAAAGCGCATTGTCAACCGGCCTAAGACTATTGAGGACTGCAACAGGATCCAGTTCAGGCTCCGGGTTCACGTTCAAAACATGCCTCCTCTTCTAGGGAACAAAGAATCGTCGCTTTACTGGCGACGAATTCCAGCGACCCACCCGACAGTATTTGTTGAGCCATCCTCTGTCGGCAGTTCAGAAGCTTTGTAGTACTCAACGAAGATTGACACTACAAAGTCCTCAGGAAGTCCACTGGCATCGATCGAAAATTCCATCCCAGTTTCTGTGTCGCTCAGTTCACAGGCGGTTTCTGATTCCAGACAATCAAATTGCTCGACCGGGTCGGAGGTTGGGTCGACACTCTCAACTGTTCCCGAGAAAACTAGGACGGTCAGGCTTAGCGGGCGCTCAGGGGCGGAGATTCGGAAAGAAACACGATCACTTCCGATTTCAACCTCGTCCTTTGGCCGTTCTCCATCACTCACGATGGATTCGTGCCCTTCCGATGTACTCCAGTCCAAGGAGTAGGCTGGAATCATCGAGGAGCTGATTGCAAGCGTGGGCACGCTTAGAGGCACATCACCCATTGCCACCAGAGGTTGTTGTTCGATCACGTCGATACCTTCCTGGGCTGTTCCAGACGAAGCGCAACCGCCGACACCGACAACAGCCATCACAAGCACGGCGAGAGGAACTATCAGTTTGCGTTGCACCCAAACCTAGTTTCTTTGTCGCTACTTGTCCGCGCAACGTAGCTCTTCTTGCCAATCATGATCCGATGGTAGCCGTTGCCTCGATAGGTCTGGAACGACAAATTCGAGCAGTAGCTCTTCGCGTTGACATCAAGTGTTCTGTTGTTCGTCTTTTTCTCTTTCTGCATGTAGACAATTCGATGCCACTGACCGAACCAACCCTTCTTCATGATTTCGGTCCCTACAACGCTAAGCGTGGGGTTCTTGGTGCAGTTGTAATTCCTGGCATGCACTGACGCAAGTCCCTTGCTCCGGTGAACTCGCTCCGTGTGGGCCCAGCAGTTGTAGGGATTCACAGTGATTTTCGCACTGGCGCCTACCCACACCCCGGAACTCAGCTGACTATTTGCCGCACTACCTCCGCCTCCAAGCGAAGCTGTCGGGCGATTTACGAACACTTCAGAGGCGGTTCCGCTGTTGCGCACGTCTCGCGCGGCGACACTTGGGTCAGAAGGATCCTGCGGTACAGCTATGGCTGAAGTCGAGGCGACAAGAAGTCCACCTGCTGCAATCGTGAATGCTGCGGTGATAGCCACCAACCGCTGAAAGGGGCGGGATTGCCTGAACACTCATTCTCCTTTGAGTAGTGAATTTCCCCCCTTTGAAGAGGGTATGCGCTTGAGCCTTCTTTCTGCAACTTGCTGACTTCCGTCTATATCTCGCTGCCAGCAGTGTTGGCTGCTGAGGGTACGTCGGTGACGGCTCGCACGGTGCAAGCGCGTGCGCGCGTGAGTATGTCGGTGGCTGCTACCGCTGCACGGGAGTGGAACGCGCAAGCGACGGCAGCGCGCGAGATCCCCGAGGCCCCGAGCCAGGTACTCGCCCGCGTTGATGCGATCGGGCGGTCGACTGTCGAGCGCGCCAGGTCTGAGCACGACACCGAGCAGGAAGGGTGGGCCGCGCGCCTGAGTGCAGGAAGAAAAAGAGCGGTCGGGCCTACTGAGGAGATTGAGCGGGTCGAACGCGAGCTTGGAGAAGCGAGGGCACCGCGGAAGCGGAAGCGTCCGAGCTTCGCGCCCGAATTGCTGCGCTCGAAGATGAGGCTTCCAGGGCCATTGCTGCTACCGAAGCTGCTGCTGGAGCGGCCGCTGAGACTCGGGCTCGGGCTGCTGTCGCTGAGGGTGCTGCACAAGGGCTCCACGAAGCCCTGTCGGTGCGACCATCGGCCCCGCAGGAGGGTTGAGCTCAGCGCCGCATAGGGTCGAACCTGCTGCAGTGATAGCTCGATAGTTCAATCGAGCGCGGAAGGCCGTTCACCCGCCGATGCGTCGGGGAATGGTCTAGCGGGGAAGCCTGCCCTTGAAGGAGCGCAGGAACGAACGCTTGGCTTTCTCCGGTGGTACCGAGCTATATTCGTGCGGCATCTCATTGCGGTTGTTGGCGTTGTCAACTGCGATGTATTTGTCGATAATGTGCGCTTTTCCGAGTAGCGATTCTGGGGTTTCAAGTGCCGCACCGACCCTCCTGCCCGCGCGGCACGCCAAGACGTTGATAACCCCTGGGTCATGCGCTGCTCGGACTAGTTCAGCGCGGGCGTGCTTGAGCTCGACTGTCTCTGAATGAGCGGTGGCGGGATTCGTGTTCACGGTTCTCCAATGAGTTGCTCTGCCGTTGAGGCGTAGCGATCAAAGCTCGCTTTTGGTTGCTTGGGTGCGTTGGAGTTCACGGTAGACGGTGGCGCGGGATATGTCGAAGAGTTCCGCAAGTTCGGTCTGGGTGTGCTTGCCTGCTGCGTGTGTCGACCTTGACCCTGTTTTGTGGAAACAGGGTTATGCGGCTTGTTGTAACTTCGCGGTCTGATCTGAGTATCGGAGCTCGAAAGTGACTGGGGTGACCTGGCCGAGCGAGGCGTGTCGGCGACGTCGGTTGTAGCGGTCCTCGATCCATTCCCCAACAGCTTGCTTGGCACGCTGTTTCGTCGGCGAGATCCGGCGGCAATAGAACTCGGTTTTCAGAGTCGCGAAAACGATTCCGCCGTCGCGTTGTCCCAGCACACGCCGGTGCGCCCCATCGAGCGGGGAATGCCGTTGCTCGCGGCGAACGCGGTGACCTGTGCCGATGCGTACTGGGTGCCCCAGTCAGTGTGGAACACGACCTGGCCAGACAAGCTTCCGCGGAGCGTGACTGCCATCTGCAGGGCCTGCTCTACGAGATCGGTATGCAGCTGTTCATCAATGGCCCAACCGGTCACCCGCCACGAGTGCGCGTCGACCAGTGTCACTAAATGCAGCCACGCTTCCCAAATGCGCAGATAGGTGATGTCGCCGGCCCAAAGCTGGTTCAACGCACAGGTGTCCCATTCCCGGTTCGCTGCGTCAGACTCACCGTGAAACCATGCCACTCTCTGCTCAATGCGTTCCTGCCGGAGAGTGCGTGTTGACGGGCCGCGGCCCAGCCAGGCGTAGTACCCAGAACGTGCCACACGCAAAAGCCGTGCCGTGCGCACGACCGTGAAGTTGTTCTTCTCCGCCAGCATCAGCTTGAACGCTTCCCGTTCGCATCCGACGCTTCCTGAGCGAAGAAGAGTGGCGCTTTTTCGAGAACGCCCGATCCAGCTTCAGGTCCGCGTTTTCTTTCCGCAGCCGGGCCAGCTCGGCCCGTTCTGTCCCGTTCAACGCGCTAGCACTGGCTTCGTGCCGGGCCGTATGTGCGTTGACCCAGTTGCCCAGGGTCTGCTCAACAATGCCCAGCTCGCGAGCGACAGGCGCGACCGGCCGGCCGGTGTTCATCACCAGCTTCACGGCCTCGTCTGTGAACTCAGGCGTGTACGCCTTGCGCCTTTTTCGCCTAAAGACCTTCCTCCACTAGAGAGTGTCCACCAACCAGGGTCACTGCCAGGGTGGCTGCTTCGGCACGCGCGAAGCAGCCACCCTGGGACCCCTCGGGGTCACCCGTCGCGAATTTCCCTTCACACTTGACTATCCAAATGGATAGTTTTAAGCTGACGCTATTCGCGAGGCCCACCGCCGGGTCCCGCACCGGGCGATGTCGCTCGGGAAGCCAAGCGAAAGAGACACACCGACGTGACCGATACCCAGATCGACTTTCTCTACCTCAGCGAGCCAGACATGATCCGCGCTGGCGTCACCGACATGGCGGCATGCGTCGACACGATGTCAGACATGCTCGGACTGTTCGCCGCGGGCGACTACCGGATGGCGGGCACCGAGAACAACTCGCACGGCGCGCAGATCTACTTCCCGGAAACTGAGCTCTTCCCCGGCATGCCCGTTGACGGACCGGATCGCCGATTCATGGCGATGCCCGCTTACCTGGGTGGCGACTATCAGATGGCCGGTTGCAAGTGGTACGGCTCAAACGTCGAGAACAAACAGCGCGGCCTCCCCCGTTCCATCCTGATGTTTACACTCAGCGACAAGGACACTGGCGCCCCGCTCGCGATCATGTCGGCGAATCTGCTGAGTGCCTACCGCACGGGTGCGATCCCAGGCGTTGGCGCTCGGTACCTTGCACGCGAAGACGCGCGCGTGATCGGTATCGTTGGCCCCGGCCCCATGAACCGCACCTCCCTCGAGTCATTCATGGCCACACGACCCGGCATCGACACCGTGAAGGTTGCAGGCCGCGGCCAAGCGGGCATCGATGCATTCATCCGCTGGGCACAAGAGCGCTTCCCTGAGATCAGCACGATCGAGCAGGTCGCCGATATGGAGGCTGCCGTGCGTGGCTCCGACATCGTGAGCGTCGCGGTGCCCAGCCCATCGGGCTCGAAACACTACCCCCACATCAAGGACGAGTGGGTGAAGCCGGGGGCGTTTATCTGCTGCTCGGCTCACCTATCACTCGATGAGTCGCTCATCACACGGTCCCGTCACGTCGCCGACGCACGGAAAATCTATGAGGCCTGGGGCGAAGAGCTGCCGGCGCCCGCCTCCGAGACCGTCGGGATCTGGGGCATGCACCTGTTCGATCGGGTGCGCGACGGCCGCATGCGCCCCGAGCAGTTCGAGGACATCGGCGAAATCATCCAGGGGAAGACCCCTGCGCGCCAACATGAAGATGAGGTGTTCATCTACTCGGTCGGCGGCATGCCGGTCGAAGACGTGGCCTGGGCAACGCAGGTATACCGCAACGCGGTGCGCGACGGGATCGGCACAAAGCTGAACCTGTGGGAGACCCCGGCAATGGCCTAGCTGCCGCACGCAGCGCGCCTCGCACTCCCGGGGAATTAGGCGCTGCGATTCGCGCCCCCAAGCATCAGCACACAAGAAAGAGGAACCCCATGGACCTGCAGCAGACCGACGTTGTCGTCATCGGAGCCGGCGCCGTAGGCGCCATGGCGCTGTGGCAGTTGAGTAAGCGCGAGGGCCTCAGCGTTGTCGGTATCGAGCAGTATGGCCGTGTGCACTCGCACGGCTCCTACGCTGGCGAGTCGAGAGTGTTCCGCACCGCGGTCCACGAGGGCGGCACCTATGTCCCCATGATCCAACGCTCCCGTGAGCTCTGGCGCGAACTGGAGCGCGAGTCGGGCCGCGACATCTACGCTGAGGTCGGGGCACTGAGTATCGCACCCGAGGGCTTCCCGGATCTCGTCACCGCGCAGGGCACCGTGCGTGAGTTCGATCTCGAGCATCGGATGCTGAGCACCGAGGAATTGCGCGCTGAGTTCCCTCAGCATCGCATTCAAGATGGAGACGTTGGCCTGCTCGACGCGCACGGCGGCGGCCTGCGGCCCGAGGTCGCGATCATGAGCGCACTGGATCTGGCCGAGGCCAACGGCGCCGAACTGCACTTCAACACCCCCGTCATCGACATCGAGGAGCGGGGGAACGGTGTTGTGGTGCGCACCACACAGGGGGCGTGGTTGGCGCGGACGGTCGTTGTGGCTTCCGGCTCTTGGTCGACACGGCTCTCCCCGGAGCTCAATGAACTACTCCGGCTTCAGGTCCTCGGCCTGACCTGGTTTATGCCCAAGGATCCGTCGCTGTTCGTTCCGGCCAAGTTCCCAGCGTTTCTGCGCGACGCGGGCTCCGTGCACTTCTTCGGCGCCCCCAGCTTCGATGGCTACGCGTTCAAGGCCTGCACGAACCCGGAGTGGCCGGTCTTCCGCGACGTGGCTGAGGTGCCGACGCACCATACTCGCGAGGAACTGATCCGGATCGGGCAGCGCGCGGCAGAGCTGTTCAACGGCATCAACCCGGAGCCCGTGCGCGAGAGCGTGCACCACTGCGCATACACGCCGGATCGCCTCCCCGTCGTTGACCGCAGCGCGAGCGGCCGGATCGTGACGCTGACGGGGCTCTCCGGCCACGGATTCAAGTTCGTGCCGAAGCTGGGCGAGTGGGCAGCACAGCTGGTCACGGGTGAGGACGCGGGCGTCGATCCCCGCTTCGCACTCCCAGCACATATGAAGCGGCTGGCCGAGACTGGACCGTACTCCGGAGGCGGGCACTAGCCGGGCTCACTGGGTGCACGGGAAGCTAGAAGCTGGAAGCGACAACGCACGCGGGCCGGGCCGGCGGCTCCCACACGGAGCCACCAGCTCGGCCGGTGTGGATCACGACAACTCAGCGCGGGTTAGCTTCCCACCACCTTCCGCAATCCGACCGCCCGCTCAATCACGAGCACGATCACTACTGAGAGCGCAATCAGGATCACCGACAGCGCTGCGAGCCCGGGATCCGAGCGGTACTGCAGGTACCGGAACATTTCGACCGGCAGAGTGGTGTGCCCTGAGCCGGCAACGAACAGCGAGATGACGGCCTCATCAAACGAGATGATGAACGCCATCACGCCGCCAGCAAGAATGCCGGGGGCGATAATCGGGAGGGTCACCCGCCGGAATGTCGTCACCGCGTTTGCGCCGTGCACGCGCGCCGCTTCCTCACAGCGCATGTCACTCGTGAGCAGGCTCGACAGCGTCGTACGAATGACGTACGGCACCGTGACCCCAAAGTGCGCGATCACGATCCCGGGATATGTCCCGACGAGGCCCACCGGCTGAAACACCAGCAGGAGGCCCAGGCCGAGCACTACCCCGGGGACGAGCAACGGCGACAAGAAGAACCCGGAGATTGCGGCTTTCCCCGGAAACTCGTAGCGCGCGATCGCGAGCGAGACCGGAACGCCGAGCGCCAGCACCACGATCGCCGTCACCACTGCCGTCACGAGACTCACCTGAGCTCCGGCCATGAGCTCAGAGTTCGCGAGAATGCTCTCGTACCACTGGAACGAAGGAGCACCGAGCTCAATCGCGAGACTTTTCGAGTCGTTGAACGAAATCAGTACCACTGCGATGATAGGCGCAAGCAGAAACAGATAGACGACTGTCACGACAATTCGGTTGAGTATTTTTGCCATGGTCCGTTCACCCTTCGAATCGCTTGATGAGCCGCTGATACACGGCGACAATGCCGCCGAACACCACGAGCAGAATGACCGAGAGCGCCGATGCGAGCGGCCAGTTCAGCGTCTGCGTCGCCTCACTGTAGACCTCCGTCGCGAGGACAAAGACACGCCCGCCCCCGAGCAGCTTCGGCGTCACAAACGAGCTCACTGCCAGCACGAACACCAGCAGAAAACCGGTGAACACTCCAGGAAGCGAGAGCGGAAGCGTCACCCGCAGAAACACCCGCAGCTTCGAGGCTCCGAGCGAGCCTGCCGCTTCCTCGAGGGAGCTGTTGATCCGTCCGAACCCCGAAATCATTGCGAGGATCGCGTACGGCATCAGAATCTCCACGAGAGCGATCGAGCTGCCGAGGAAGTTATTGCTCAATCGCAGCGGGGAGCTGATGAGTCCAAAGCTGAGCAGTGACTCGTTGATGACACCCTTGTCTCCGAGCAATGCCATCCACCCGAAGGTGCGGGCCACCGCCGAAGTCAAGAGCGGCGCAATGGCGAGCGCCATCAGCACTCCTTTCCACCGCGAGGTCGTCTTGGTCAGGAATAGGGCGATCGGATAGGACAGCACCACGGCCGAGAGTCCGCACACCAGGCCTAACAGGAGGGTGTTCCCGACCACTTTCCAGTAGAAGGGATCAGAAAGCGCAAAGCCATACGAATCGAATGTCAGCGACTCAATGAGCTGGCCCCCCGAACCGTTCTCGTTGAGCGACATCCGAATCATGACGAACAGCGGCAGCAAGAAGCTCACGAACAGCCCGATGATTCCGGGAAGCACGAGGCCGTAGGCCGAGAACCGGCCTCGGTTCCGTGCCCGGTCCGATTTCAACCCGATGCTGATGAACTCAGTATTGGTGTGCGATACCGTCATCGGTCTCACCTCACTCTTCCGGCACGAGGTGAGCGTCACCGGGCTCGAACGACACGTACACCTCGTCACCGATTCGGAGCTCGTCCGAGATCGAACTGAGCTTGTCTGCCCGCATCACCTGCCCGCTGTCGAGATGGAGGTCATAACTGCGCACGTTGCCTGTGTAGCTGGATGCGACGACTCTGCCGCGCGCCGTCGGGAGAGACCCCGCTCCGACATCTGTTGGCGCCAGATCAACCCGGTGCGGTCGCACCACGAGAGATGCACCCGATGTGACCCCCGGCGCACCAGCGACGGAGAAGCTTCCGAACTGCTCGGTCACCACCTTGTAGCGACCAGCGCCCTCCGGGGAGACGGAGGCAACGCTGAGAAAGTTTGCCTTCCCGACGAAGTTCGCTACGAATCTCGTCGCGGGGCTCTCGTAGATGGCAGTTGGGCGATCGTACTGCTCAATCACCCCGTTGTTGAGAATCGCAATCCGGTCGGCCATATCGAGTGCTTCGTCCTGATCATGGGTGACGAACAACGTGGTGGTGCCCGATTGCTGCTGGATACTGCGAATCTCCCGCCGCATCGCGTCGCGCAGCTTCGCGTCGAGGTTCGAGAGCGGTTCGTCGAGTAAGAGCAGCGTGGGGTGGATCACGAGCGCGCGCGCGAGTGCGACCCGCTGCTGCTGCCCACCTGAGAGCTCCGCCGGTTTGCGTGCTGCAAGGTGTCCCAGTTGTACGGTTTCAAGCGCTTCGCGGGTGCGCGGCCCCACCTGGGCCTTCGGTACCCGATGCATCTGCAGCCCGAAGGCGACGTTCTCCTCCACCGTGAGGTGTGGGAACAGAGCGTACGACTGAAACACCATGCCCATGCCGCGCTTATGAACGGGCGTCGAAACGACGTCGCGCCCGTTCACGACGATCTGGCCCGACGTCGGTTCGAGGAGGCCGGCGACCATGCGCAGCGTCGTCGTTTTCCCGCACCCCGAGGGCCCGAGCAGGGCGACAAGGTCTCCCTGCTCGACGTCGAGGTTGACGTCGTTTACAGCAGGGGCAGTGGTCTTTGGATAGGTCTTCCGCAGATTTCGAATCGACAGGTACTCGGAGTTGACCGATGCCGCCACGATCATCCCCCGATCACGCTGCGTCGCCACTGCTCAGTCCACGCATCGCGTTCGTCGGCGAGCCAGATCCAATCAATGTCGACGATGTTGGGATCAGCAGAATCAGCCACTCGGTCCGACACGTCTGCTGGGAGCTCGACTCCGGAGACCACTGGAGCGTAGAAGAGCGCCTCAGCAAAGGACTGCTGAGCTTCTGAGGAGAGCGCGTAGTCCATGAACTTCTTGGCCGCCTCGGCGTTCTCTGTGCCCTCGACGAGGTTGATCGTGTTGATCTGGAATCCGATGCCGTCGTCCGGCTGCACCACGCTCATCGCTCCGTCGGAGTCCTCTGCGAAGTACTGCGCACGCGCGTTCCAGCCGACCCCGTACTGTGAGGTGCCAGAGATCACGGGCTGGTAGACATCGGGCACCGGCTCCCAGGTGTTGACAAGCGGTGCGAGCTCAGCCAGTTTCTCCACTGCCGGTTCAATCCCATCGCGGTAGTCAACACCCAGGTTGTTGGCGGTGAGGATCGTGAGCGTGTGTCCCTGGATGTCCGGTGGCGCGGGGATCGACACGGAGTTCTCTGGGGCGTCCCAGAGGTCAGCGATGCCTTTCGGTGGAGTTTTCACCTCAGCGGTGTTGTACAGCACGACGAGGTTGTCAAACGTGACGGCGGGCCCATATCCATCTGCGCTCTGACCGAGTTCCACGACATTCGCCAGGTTCGGCACATCGGACGCGGAGACTTTGGAGAAGAGCCCCTCCTGGTTGCCCGTGTGCGCCACCGAAGCATCGAGAATCGCGACATCGACCGTGGGGGCTGACGATTCACTCCGCAGCTTTCCCAGCATTTCGGCACTGTTCTGTGAGGGCACGAAGTTCACGACGATGTCGTCTTGAGCGGCGTTGAACTTGTCGATCACCGCCGCCGTGTACTGGTCTTCGAAAAGCGCGGCGTAGCCCAAGACATTGAGTTCTACTGCGTCCGGGTTCGCGTTCTCTGAGCTTGCGGCGCCGCCGCTACAGGCGGAGAGCGCAAGGGCCGAAACGATGACGGCAGACATGCCGAGTCGAGTCTGTAGTGACATGGTTCTTCTCCTTTGAAGTGAGGGCGGTTTCCCTGCCTCAGCGACCCATGTCAACAAGCCTGGTCTCGAGCGACGATACGCGGCAGCTTCAGATAGCGCAAGCCCTGATTTCTCAGCCCTCCGCGTGGAGCTACAACCAACCTCGCACCGCCAGAGTCAGAACTTTATGCCACTTGATCTGGGCTTCTTGGCCAAGATTCGAGCTGGGGGTTCCGCTCCGACCCCTCCCCTGCTACTGTGCATGGCACGTGTATACAACACGTACACAATCCGTGCGACAGGCCTGGTCTCCTCCCGCACAACCACACAACGAGGTGTGTGCGCTCTCGCGCAACACCGCCGGAAAGGCACGCTTCATGTTTGAATTCCGCCCCATGCCCCCACAGATCCGTGAAGAGCGACGGCACGCGCTCCTCACGGTCCAAACCTCCACGCTCGGTCACCTCCGGGACTTTGGATTCATCCGTGGCCTCACTCCCAACCGACGTCCGATTCAGTTCGCCGGTACGGCAGTCACCGTACGCCTCCCCCACATGGATTCAACGGCGCTCCACGTGGCAGCCGACCATCTTCGCCCAGGCGACGTCCTCGTCGTTGAACAGTCGGGTGATGAGCGTTCGAGCTTCGGTGGCATGGTCGCATTCACGGCACAAACGCGTGGCGCTGAGGGCGTCATTTTGGCCGGCGCCATGAACGACTTCGACGAAGTCTTGGAACTCGGGCTTCCGGTGTACTCGCGCGGCGTCTCGGCTCGTACCACTCGCATCCTCGGAGTTGAAGGGGCCATCAATGTGCCCATCACCGTCGGCGGCGTCGTCGTCACGCCCGGTGACGCGATCTTTGCCGATTCCGATGGCATCGCAGTGCTCACGGAGGCCGAGATCGATGACATCGTGGCCGATCTCCAGTCCAAGGAGAGCGCCGAGCCGGACAAGAAGATTGAAATCACCGCGGGGCGCATGCTGTCCGAGTGGAGCGGGGCAGCCAAGTTCTTCGAGCCAAGCGAGGTCGCATCATGAATGAGTTTCGTCTCGCCGTCGCGCAGTTCGCGGCCACAACGGATATCGCGCAGAACCGGCACATCGCGGTGTCGCTGGTGGCAGCAGCGGGGGCGCAGGCCGATCTTGTTGTACTCCCTGAGAACGCCATGTACTCCGACCCAGCGCGGAGCAGCACGGGCGGACACTCCGAGCCGCTCACTGGCGAGTTCGTCACCGCGCTCAGCGAGGCCGCAGCGCGCGCGAACACGCACGTCGTCGCCGGCTTTACGGAAACGAGCGACAGCACCCGCCCGTTCAACACCCTGGTGCATCTCAACAATGCGGGGGAACTGGCGGGCACCTATCGCAAGATCCACCTGTACGACGCCTTCGGCTACCGGGAATCTGACACCGTGCAGGCAGCTCCGGCCGAGTCTCCGCTCACATTCGAGATCAATGGCGTGACCGTTGGCGCAGCGACGTGCTACGACCTTCGCTTCCCCGAGATGGCGCGCTGGCTCATCGACCATGCTGCCGATGTCTTGCTCTACCCCGCAGCGTGGGCCGTCGGGCCGATGAAGGAACTGCACTGGGAGACACTGCTGCGGGCGCGGGCGATCGAGAACACGGCGTACGTCGCGGCTTCTGGCCAGACCGGACCGCACTGCACTGGGCAGAGCCAGATCATCGATCCACTGGGAGTGACGCTCGCCTCAGCAGGCGAAGCACAGGAGTCGTTCGCCATCGCCGTGGTGCGAGCCGCACGAGTCGAACAGGTGCGAGCAACGAACCCGTGCTTGGACAATCGGCAGTTCGCGGTCGCGCCGCAGCACTGAGCATAGACTCTACGCATGCAGTTCATCCCGGATGTGGCGCACGCCAGGTTCGGCGGCTGGTCCACCAAGGCCCCGCTGCCGCCAGGCGTGCGCCCGCCCGAGGTGAAAGCGGCGGACTACGCTTACTCCTATCTCAAAGAGTTGATCGTCACCCTTGAGCTGGCGCCGCAGTCCATTATCACCGAGAACGAGATCGCCGCCGCAACCGGCGTCTCTCGCACACCAGTGCGAGAGGCGTTCTCGCGGCTCCAATCCGAGCAGCTCCTCCGCCTGATCCCGCATCGCGGCGCCGTCGTGTCAGAGATCACCCTGCGCTCGATCCACGAGCAGGCGCAAACTCGCGTGGTACTTGAGAGTTACGGCGTTGAGTGGGTGTGCGAGCATGAAGTACCAATCGCGGAGCGACTCTTCGCCCTCGTGGAGAGCCAGCGCTCAATCTATGAGGACGATCCCGATCGCATTGTCGATATGGTCCTCACCGATAAAGAGTTTCACTGGACACTCGTCCGAGCCACTGGCAACACGGAGTTCGCACAGCTCTACAACTCCATCCACGATCGCCAGGTGCGCATCGGTATCGCGATGTTCCAGGCGGTGGAGTCGCGGCGATGCTCAGCAATTCACCAGCACGAGGAGATCGCACAGGCCATTGCCGAGTTCGATGTGGAGACGGCGAAGTCACTGCTGAAATCGCACCTCGTCGACAGCCTGAGCGAAGTATCGGGCATCTTCACCAACTAGACCCTCCGCGCGGCTCTCGCGTCCCGCTTCCGATGCCCATTCCTCTCCCCATTAGTTCTACTTGTTGTAGGGTTAATTTGAACGGGTATGCGAGAGAGGATCACATATGGGCCACGCCGTACGCATCGACGGACTCACGAAGTCCTTCGGCCAGGTGCGCGCCGTCAACTCCCTCAGCTTTACGGCTGAACCGGGGCGCGTCACCGGGTTCCTCGGGCCGAACGGCTCGGGGAAGACCACCACGCTCGCGATGACCCTCGGGCTCGTGCGGCCCGACAGCGGCACCGCCACGATCGGTGGCGTCGCCTACCGTGATCTCGAACGCCCCGGGCTCACCGTTGGCGCATCGCTCTCAGCTGACTTTCACGCCGCACACACCGGGCGCGCGCACCTCGACATCGCCAGGCGTGCGATCGGCGTTCCAGCTCCCCGCGTCGACGAAGTACTCGAGCTCGTGGGCATGAGCGATGCCGCGGATCGCAAGACCGGTGGGTACTCACTCGGCATGCGACAGCGACTCGCGCTCGGAGCCGCCCTCCTCGGCGATCCAGAGGTCATCCTGCTCGACGAGCCGATCAACGGCCTCGATCCCGAGGGGATCCGGTGGATCCGCGTGCTCCTGCGTCACCTCGCGAGCAGCGGCAAGACCGTCCTCCTGTCGTCTCATCTGCTCAGCGAGGTGCAGCAGACCGTCGATGATGTAGTCGTGATTCGCCGCGGTGAGATCGCGTTCACTGGCACACTCGCAGAGTTGCAGCGTGGAAACGGCGAGCGCACCGTGCTCGTCGCCGCCGCAGATCAGACCGGCCTCGGCCACGCGCTGGTGGCCGCTGGCGCCCAGGTACACGGTGTCCGCGGAGATACGATGCGGGTCACCGGCATTGAGCCGGATACGGTCGGTGTCATCGCCCTTGCTGCGGCGATCCCGCTGATCCACCTCAGCATCGAAGAGGGCGGGCTCGAGCAGAGCTTCCTCGACTTGATCGACGGAGTCGACTCCCACCATGGCGGCTCCGCCGTCGACCAGCCGACCCTGAGCGAAGGAGCCCACTCATGAACCGGCTCGCCCGCAGTATTTCTGCCGAGTGGCGCAAGGTCCGGGCGACAAAGCTCTGGTGGGTACTCGCCATCGTGCTCGCCGGGTACTCCGCCATGATGGCTGCGGTGTTCGCGTTTATGTTTGGCTCCATGGCCTCCGAAATGGGCGGCATTGCCGTCCCGAGCCAGGACGCGGCAAACCTCGCATACTCCTCGGTGTCGACATTTGGGTACGTGATCCCGCTGCTCTTCGGAGCACTCATGGCGACAGGTGAGATCCGCCATCGCACGCTGGGGCTGGCGTTTACGTACGAGCCGAAGCGAGGAATCGTGCTACTCGGCAAGGTCATCGTGCTGCTCGGGATCGGAATCGTGCTCGGCCTGATCGGTGTGATCGGCGCTGTCGCCGCCGCTGCCTCAGTATTCGGGGCCTCCGGTGGCGATCCCATGCTCGGATCAACCGTCACTCTCGCGTTGCTCGCGCGAATCATCGGCGCGATCGCGATTTGGGCGGTGATCGGTTTCGGCGTCGGCGTGCTGCTGCGCAATCAAGCGTTCGCCATCGTCCTCACACTCGTGTTCACGCAGTTCATCGAACCGGTGCTGCGAATGGCAGCCAGCTTCTGGGACTGGAGCGCGCAACTCGCGAAATTTCTCCCGGGAGCCGCGAGCGACTCATTCGTCGGAGCGAGCGTCATGAACAGCATGTCCACCGTGGATCCGACAATGCCAGCTTCAGCGCAGCCCCTCGGTATCTGGGGCGGACTTGCAGTGCTCGCGGCATACGCCATTGTCGCTGTGGCGATCGGCTGGGCGACCCGCTGGCGGCGTGACGTGCGCTAGCCGGGCCCGCGGCTCACGCCGAGGCAGTGTTCCCGGTAACGGGGCCACTGCGCGGCACCAGCGGAGAGTGTTGCTGCACCCAGCTGAACATCGCAACCGCGGCAGCAGCCGAGGCATTGATCGAGCGCGTCGATCCATACTGTGTGATCTCGACGACTGCCTGTGATGCCGCGATCGCCTCCGAGGTGAGGCCCGGCCCCTCCTGACCGAACAGCATCACGCAGCGCTCCGGCCAGTCAAACGTCTCCATCGGCACGCAGCCAGGCACATTGTCGATCGCAATGATCGGGATTCCTTCCGCAGCCGCCCACTCCACAAGTGCATCGACATCCTCTCGATGCTCGACATGCTGGTAGCGGTCAGTCACCATTGCGCCGCGCTTGTTCCAGCGGCGCCGCCCCACGATGTGCACCGTGTCAGCTGCAAATGCGTTCGCGCTCCGCACGATCGATCCAATGTTCATGTCGTGCTGCCAGTTCTCAATAGCGACATGAAACGGGTGACGATGCTCGTCGAGATCGGCAACGATCGCAGGCATATTCCAGTAGCGGTATCTATCGACGACGTTGCGAGTGTCACCGTGTTCCAGCAGCTCCGGATCGTAGTGATCCTCTGTCGGCCACTCGTCTCGGCCCCCAGGCCACGGGCCAACGCCCGAAGTGGAGCGTTCAGGATGCGGTCCAGCAGGCGTTTCATTCACTGGACCATTGTCGCAGTATTCGCGTCTCGGGGAATGCGCCGTGCTCCCAGAGACGCGAATACTGCGCGGCCGAAGCGGAGGAGCCGAGGTCCCAACGAGCCCGGACTAGGGCACCAATACCGCTCGGCCAGCGACCCGGCCGTGATGGAGATCGTCGAACGCCTGCACCGCGTCAGCAAGGTCGTAGCGCACGACCTCCACCGCAATCTTCTCTGCCTCGGCGAGCGCGATAACCTGCCGCATGTCGGCGCGGGTGCCCCCGTACGCGCGCTCAATGCTCACGCCCCAGGGAAGCGGCGTCGCAGTGCCGGCGGCGTACGGGAAACTGCCTCCACCGAGACCCACGAACCTGATCGCGCCGCCACCGCGCACCACCGCGACCGCGAGCTCGACCGTGGGCTGCACACCAACGAAGTCGAACACCACGTCAGCCCCCTTCCCGCCGGTTTCCCGGAGGATCCGGTCCGCGGCCCCGCCATCACTCTGCAGCACGAGGTCGGCGCCGTGTGCTGCGGCAAATGCCAGCTTCTCCGGATCCGTGTCGAGCGCGATCACCCGAGCGCCCGTCGTCGCGGCGAGGATCTGCAACGCCAGATGCCCGAGCCCGCCCAGCCCAATCGTGACAACCGTTGCGTCGCCAGTCAGGCGATCGCGAACCGTGTTGATCGCGTGCATAGGCGTCAGCGCTGCATCCGCGAGGGGCGCGGCCGAAACGGGATCGAGCTCGCCAAGCGGATCGAGGTGGCGAGCTTTCACCGCAATATAGTCAGCCATGCCGCCCGGGCTCCCAATCCCCGGGGACAGCGGGGCGAGCGCGCCGCGCGGATACACCACTTCGCACTGATTGTCGCGCCCGGCGAGGCACTCGCGGCACTGACCGCACGACAAGATCAACGACACAATCGCATGGTCCCCCACGCTCCACCCAGCCACCTCAGATCCGAGCTCGGCAATCGTGCCAGCAACCTCATGGCCGAGGGTGCCGCCAATCAGCGGGTTCTCGTCTCCCAGCGCGATAATCGCGAGATCCGAGTGGCACACCCCCGCGCCACCGACGCGGAGCAACACCTCGTCGGAGCCAATCTCCGGAACCGGCTTCTCGAGCACCTCGACGGTGTTGTGCTTGACGTAGGTCACGGCGCGCATGTGCTTCTCCTGCTCTGGCCCCGCGGGGCCGTCACGAATCAGACGGGGAAGTCCCCCAAATCAGCGTACGCCTGAGAACGCGGAAAACTCTAGACTGGGTCCATGACCGACGACGCCGTCTCCGCAGCGCCCGCACGCCAGCAGCCGCGGTACCTCACCGTGCTGCGCCGGTTTCCCCTCACCATCACGTTCGTCCTCGCGCTTCTCGCGGTGGGCGCCGCAAGCGGCACTCTGTTCTCCGCCGCAGCCGACAAGCCCTGGTATGACCGCGTCGCTACGGGGCTTCCGGCATTTGCAGACGGACGCTGGTGGACCATCGCGACGTCCCCATTTTTTGTCGATCACCCAGTGGTCTATCTCACGCTCCTCCCACTCGTGGTCGGCGGGATCGGCTGGGCCGAATGGCGCTTTGGCTGGCTCCGCACTGCGGCGATCGTCGTCTCTGGCCACATCGTTGGCGTGCTCGGCGCCGCAGGGATCCTGCTGCTCGTGTCACAATCGGGCTGGCACTGGGCGGTCGACCTCACGCGGGCATACGATGTTGGCCCATCCTGCGGCGCACTTGCGGCCCTCGTATTCGCAATCGCAACGCTGCCAGCCCCCTGGCGGTTGCGTGCCAGAATCGCCGTCGTCCTCTGGACCGGGATCTCAGTGCTCTATCTCGGGCAATTGCACGATCTCGAACACGCGGTCGCGATGGTTGCAGCACTTGTCGCGAGCGGCTGGTTGCCAGCGTTCCGGCACCCTGCCGGCCGCCCGAGCGAGCGAGAGTGGCGCCTGATCGCTTTCTCTGGCCTGATCGCGATCGGTGTGATCCAGGTGCTGGATCTGATCGTGCCGTACAACGGTCCACTCGGGCACAATGACCCGGTCTCCTCGCTCGTTGATGTGGGAATCGATGTGCTGGTGATCGCGCTGATCGCCAATGGGATCAGGCAGGGCGTCCGTGTCGCGTGGATCTTCGCCCTCGCGCTCGGCGTATTCAATCTCCTCGCAGCGGCTTTCGCCTTCGCGGTCGTGCCCCTCATGGTCGACCTCAAACTGATCGCCTCCCCGAGTGAAATACTGGGCACGATCATCGCGCCTGCCGCGCTCTGGGCGGCGTTACTCGTGATTCTCATCGCGGGCCGCGGTGCTTTCCGCGTCACACTGCGGCGCTCACGCCGGACCCTCGCGACCGAACATCTCACCACGGAAGAGGCAACGTCGCGGTTGCTGCACTGGGGAGGCGGAACGATCTCGTGGATGACCACCTGGCGGGGCAATCGACACGTTGCGGCCGGCGCAGGGTCCGAAGCACAGTCCGGGTCTTCCACGCCCACCGGATCCATCACATTCCAGCGCCACGCAGGAGTCGCCATCATGCTCGGCGATCCGATCGTCGGGCCCGGTCAGCACGGTGCAGCGCTTGCAGAATTCGAACGCGGAGCGCAGCGGGCGGGGCTGATCCCCTGCGCGTTCTCCGCGAGCGAGGTCAGCGCACAGGCCATGCCGGCGGGCTGGCGCTCTGTCGTGGTCGCCGAGGACACCATCGTCGACCTCCCCGGCCTCGCCTTTACCGGGAAAGCCTGGGGTGCCGTGCGCACTGCGATCAATCGAGCCAGTCGCGAGGGGATTGAGTTCCGGATGGTGCGGCTCGCCGACGAGCCGTGGAGCACACTCGCGCAGGTGCGCGCGATCTCGGAACAGTGGACCGGCGACAAGGGACTCCCTGAGATGCGGTTCACGCTGGGGACTGTGGAGGAAGCACTCGATCCTGCGGTCCGCGTCGGGATCGCAGTCGATGCGGACGGAAGCCTCCACGGAATCACTTCCTGGCTCCCGGTACACGGCCCGGCCGATCCCGAAAGCGGAGAACCCCGAGTGATCGGGTGGACGCTCGACCTCATGCGCCGCCGAGACGGTGGGTTCGGGCCCGTGATGGAGTTTCTCATTGCTTCGGCAGCGCAGCACTTCTCCGAATCAGGGTATGAGTTCTTGTCACTCTCTGGCGCACCGCTCGTGCGCCCGGAGGAAGTTGCCGCCGGGCCCGTTGACCAGGTACTTGAGCAGTTGGGCGGGCTCATCGAACCGCTGTACGGCTTCAAGTCGCTCCACCGCTTCAAACAGAAATTCAACCCGCGCTCTGCCGCGCTGTATCTTCTATTCCGTGACGAGGGCGATTTGCCCCGCATCGGAATCGCGCTCACTCGGGCGTATCTGCCTGACGCGTCATTGCGGGATCTGGTCGCCTCCGCCACTGCCGAGGCCCGCGAGTGAGCGCGCCCAGCAACCCGGCGCAGCCGCCTCATGAGCCCGCTCCGGCGCCCGCGGAACCCTGGACACGGCGGCGCCTGAGGCGCGCCCCGAAGCCGCGCACCTCGCTGCTCACGTTCGGTGCGATTCTCAGCGTCAGCAGCGAAATCATCGGGCTCATCATGCAGGTGCTGTTGATCTGGGTGGGCTGGTATCTCCTGTGGGGCACGGATGAAGACTTCGCGCTCGTCGAGATGCTGACCTGGTGCGGAATCGCAACGCTGTATTTGGTGCCGACAATCCTCACTCTCAACATTCTCGTGCGCATCGATCAGCCCGATCCGGTGGTCACCCGGGTGCTCGTGGGCCATCCGCTCACGCGCGCACTTGCCACAGTGCTCACCTTCGGGTCGAGTCTTGTCGGCCTGAGCGTCGCAATCGACCTCATCACAAGCATCGGGAAAGATTTGCATGATCCAGCAGGTGAATTTACTGCGGTCTGGGCAATGCTGCTGGCCTGGGCAATGTTCAACTGGGGCTACGCCCGGATCTACTTCTCCCGGTACCACCGAGCGAAGCAGCCTCCGATCCAGTTCCCTGGCACCGACGATCCACGGCTCGTCGACTTCGTGTATCTCGCCTTCACCAACTCAACAACGTTCGCGGTGTCCGACGTGAAAATCGTTGACAGCCGCATGCGCTGGACGATCGTGTGGCACACGACGATCGCGTTCTTCTTCAACGCGCTGATCATCGTGCTCACGATGAACGTGATTGCGAACGGCAGGCTCTTCGCCGACCTCTTCGACTAGCGCTGTTGCGCCGGTGGCGTAATACGAGGGCACACAGCTAGCTTCCGCTCACGCGAGGGGAGTAGCATAGTGCCGTGTTCCGGGGTCGGTGAGAATCCGAACCGGCGGTGATAGTCCGCGAACCTCGCTTCCGCGAGGTGGATCCGGTGAAATTCCGGAACCGACGGTGATGCGCGAAAATACTCGCGCTAGTCCGGATGAGAGGAACGCGCAGTCGTGGTGACCCCACGACCCCGCGCGCACCCGGTTCGCAGAACAGGGCGGACGGGATGCTTGAGCAGGTGCTCATCGAAGCGGCAATGCGCCGCGCGCTGGAGCTCGCGAGTCGCGGCCCGGCACAGGATGAGAATCCGCGCGTCGGTTGCGTATTGCTCGATCCAGAAGGCCGGATCATCTCAGAGGGCTGGCACCGCGGCGCAGGAACACCGCACGCCGAGATCGATGCGCTGAGCAGAGTGCCTGCCGAGTGGCACGCTCGACTCAGCGAAGTTACCGCAGTCGTCACACTTGAACCGTGCAACCACACCGGTCGCACCGGCCCCTGTGCGGTCGCGCTTTCCGATGCGGGAATCGGTGCCGTCGCATACGCGCTCGGCGATCCGGGGCAGTCGTCTTCCGGTGGGGCCGAAACACTGCGCGCGGCGGGTGTCGACGTCTCGAGCGGTGTGCTGGCCCGCGAAGCGCGCGCGCTGCTCGCCGGCTGGCTCGAACGACGACGCGAAGCTTCTCCTGACGCTCAGACCGACCGCAGTTCCAGCACCTCTGCCACTGGGCGGCCGTTCGTGACAGTGAAGTGGGCCCAGACGCTTGACGGGCGCGCGGCAGCGGCTGACGGCACGAGCCAGTGGATCACCGGCGCCGATGCCCGAGGCGACGTGCATCGTCGCCGCGCTGAAGCCGACGCGATCCTGGTCGGAACCGGTACGCTGCTCGCCGACGACCCCGCGCTCACCGCTCGCGCCGAGACCGGCGGCCTGCTCGTGCCTGCCGCCGAGCAGCCAGTACCCATCGTTGTTGGACACCGCGCGATTCCAGCCACGGCCCGGATCAGGCAGCACCCCGCGCTGACGGCCCACGGCCTCACAGTGCCACTGCAGATCCCGGGTGATGATCTCGCTGCGGAGCTGACCCAATTGCACGAGCGCGGAATCCGCCACATTTTTGTCGAGGGCGGGCCCACCGTTTCCAGCGCGCTCATTGCAGCAGGTCTCGTCGACGAGGTGCTCGTCTACATCGCGCCTGCCCTGCTCGGAGGACCGATGCTCGCACTCGGTGATCTCGGGATTCCCAGCATTTCCGGCATCTCACGACTGCGCGTCACTCATATCGCCCAACTGGGCGTCGACCTACTGATCAAGGCCGCTCTCGTTTCGGCCGAGGAAGGAAACTGATGTTCACGGGACTCATCGAGGAGATCGGGGAGATCATCGCGATTGAACCTGTCGCCGATTCGCTCCGGCTCACGATCGCCGGGCCGCTCGTCACGAGTGACGCAACACACGGCGCCTCAATCGCCGTATCCGGAGTGTGCCTCACTGTGATCGATCAAGGCACGACTCCAGACGGGCGGGGTACCTTCACCGCCGACGTCATGGCGCAATCGATCCGGATGTCGGCCATCGGAGATCTCACGACCGGCAGCACCGTGAACCTCGAACGCGCCGTGCGCGTCGATACCAGACTTGGCGGCCACATTGTGCAGGGTCACGTCGATGGCACCGCGACGCTGCTCTCGACCACGCCTGCCGAGGCGTGGCGCGTACTGCGATTCACCCTCTCCTCCGAGTTGGCACCGCTCCTCGTCGACAAGGGGTCGGTGACGCTCTCCGGCGTCTCGCTCACCGTCTCGGCGATTTCGGCACCCGAAGAACCAAACGCGTGGTTCGAGGTGTCTCTCATTCCCGAAACCCTCACCGCGACCATCCTCGGCGGTCTCACCCCCGGCGATCGAGTCAACGTCGAGACCGACATTCTTGCCCGTCACGTCGCCCGCATGCTGCGCCTCGGCGTCGGCCCGGCTTCCCCCACCACGATCACCGAAGGACACCACGCATGAGCACCGAATCAACAGCAGCCCCCAGCACTCCTGGGATCGCGAGCATCGAAGACGCCATCGCCGCGATCAAGGCTGGTCTTCCAGTCATCGTGGCCGACAATGAGGATCGTGAGAACGAGGGCGACGTCATCATTTCGGCCGAACTCGCGAGCCAGGAATGGATCGCGTGGACTGTGCGCTGGTCCTCCGGACTGCTCTGCGCGCCCATGACCAACGAGGTCGCGAACCAGCTGGATCTTCCGATGATGGTGGAGCGCAATGAAGATGTCCGCAGCACCGCGTACACCGTGACAGTGGATGCCACGAAGGGCATCACCACGGGGATCAGCGCGAGCGACCGCACGACGACGCTCCATGCCCTCGCACACCCTGACGGGGTTCCCGGGGACGTGCGCCGCCCCGGTCACATCCTTCCCTTGCGCGCCGTCGACGGTGGCGTGCGTGCTCGTGATGGGCACACCGAAGCCGCGGTCGAGCTCATGCGCTTGGCGGGGCTTCGCCCCGTTGCTGCGATCGCCGAGATCGTCGCCGAGGACGGCGAGATGATGCGGCTGCCCGGTCTCATCGAACTGGGTGCGCGCGAGGGCGTGCTGGTCACCACGATCGAGCGCCTGGTTGCATACCTCAACGAGCATGACCCTGAGGGCGCCCCGGAGTGCGAGGCGGTCAATCGCCGCGTGAGCCTGCGCGCCAACACCCTCCTCCCCACTGAGCACGGCGATTTCCGCGCACTCGCCTATCGCGACCGCAGGATGGGGATTGACCACATCGCGCTGATCGCCCCCACCCCCGACGGGGCGCTCCCGACAGGCGAGGCGCTTGTTCGCGTGCACTCTGAGTGCATCACCGGCGAAGCGTTTGGCTCGCTCAAGTGCGAGTGCGGGCCGCAACTCGACGCGGCGCTCGACCTCATCCACGAGCGGGGTGGCATCGTCGTATACCTGCGCGGGCATGAAGGACGTGGAATCGGGCTCGCGAACAAACTCCGCGCCTACCAGTTGCAGGAGCAGGGGCTCGACACACTCGATGCCAACCTCCAGCTCGGTCTGCCAGCGGACAGCCGCGACTACACCGCCGCTGCCGAGATCCTCGCCGACCTCGGCGTCGATAGCGTGCGCCTGCTCACCAATAACCCCGACAAGGTCTCCCAGCTTGAGGACCACGGGATCCGTGTCGTCGAGCGCGTGCCATTGCTCGTGGGCGTCACCGAACAGAACATCGGGTACCTGAACGCAAAGCGCGATCGCATGGGGCACCAGCTGCCCAATTCGGTCGCCTGATCCCCGAGTTCAGACACCCACCGATCCAATACCGAATCTGAAGGAGTCCTCATGAGTGGAGCGGGAGCCCCCAACCTCGCCGTCGATGCGACCGGTCTGCGCGTCGCCATCATTGCTGGAAGCTGGCACGAGGAGATCATGTCCTCACTGGTGAGCGGCGCGCAAGAGACGCTCGCCTCCTCCGGCGCCGAGCACGCGCTCTTCCGAGTAGCGGGGGCGTTCGAACTGCCGCTGGCCGCCCAGATCGCACTCACCCCGGTGAGTGCTGGCGGCGGCGGTTTCGACGCTGCCGTCTGCCTGGGCATCATCATCCGCGGTGGGACACCACACTTCGACTACGTCTGCAACGCCGTCACCGACGGGCTCACCCGGGTGCAGCTCGACTCAGGCCTCCCGGTCGGTTTCGGGGTGCTCACCACCGACACTGAGCAGCAGGCACTGGATCGTTCCGGCCGCCCCGGCGCGCCAGAGTCGAAGGGTCACGAGGCGGCAGAAGCCGCCCTGCATCTCGCCGTCACGGCGCGCAGTATTCGCGAAGCAGGGCCGACACTGCGGCTCGTCCCCGGCACTGAACGGTAACTCGCACGACGCACTGAGCACCGCTTGTCGCGCACGACGCGGAGACGCCGCTGACAGCAGCCCCCTGTCAGCGGCGCTCGGTAGAGTTGGCACCATGCCTGAGCAGCCCGATGCCCCCGCCGAGAACTCACGTAGACGCGGACGGCGGAAGCCGACAGTATCCGGTGCACGCGGGCCACGCGCTACGCTCTCCCAGCTGATCCCCTACCTCTTTGAGCAGCGAAAGCTCCTCATTCTGGCGCTCGTGCTCGGCGTCATCGGTGCGATCACCGCGCTGGTGCAGCCAGCCATCCTCGGTCAGCTCATCACCCGGGTGGAGTCTGGGGAAGCTCTCACCGGGCTGCTCGTGCTGCTCTCGGCAATCGTCATCGTCAACGCCGTACTCAGCGGCTTTCAGCACTACGTGCTGCAGCGCATGGGCGAGGGGGTGGTGTTGACGAGCCGGCGCAGACTAATTGCGAAGATCTTGCACCTGCCAATTTCGCAGTTCGATCGCCGCCGCACCGGAGACCTGGTCTCCCGCATTGGCAGCGATACGACACTGCTGCGCGCCGTGCTAACTCAGGGGCTCGTCGAAGCCCTGAGTGGCATGCTCGTCTTCGTAGGCGCGCTGATCGGGATGCTCGTGATCGATCCGCTCCTGTTCGCGATCACCTTTGGCGTGATCCTGGTGGCGCTCGTCATCGTCGTGCTCGTATCGGGCAAGATCCGCCCCGCTGTCGCGCAAGCACAGGAGAAGGTCGGTGACCTCGCCGCACAGGTGGATCGCTCAGTGTCTTCGATCCGCACGATACGCGCCGCCGGTGCGGCCGAACGCGAGCAGGCTGCGACCGAGCGCGACGCAAGCGAGGCGTACCGGCTCGGCCTCAAGGTTGCGCGGATCTCGGCCGTCATCGTGCCCATCTCCTTCCTGGCGATGCAGCTCTCGTTCCTCGTGGTTCTGGGCCTGGGCGGCTTCCGCGTCGCGACCGGCGCGATCACCATCGCTCAGCTCGTCATGTTCATCGTGTTCCTGTTTCTCATGATCACCCCGTTGGGCCAGGCCTTCGGTGCGATCACGGCGGTCAATCAGGCGCTCGGAGCACTCGGCAGAATTCAGGAGATCACGTCACTCTCGACCGAGACGGCGCACGATGCGGAGCATTCCCCCGAGGGGAAAATCGTGCCGCTCGCCGCTGCGAGCGATCCGGGAGCTCCCGCAATCGCCTTTTCAGACGTCCACTTCACGTACCGCTCCGCCGCACCCGAGCGGGCCGACGTGCGCGCCCTCGTACGGAACGGTCGCGGCCGCTCCCGGGATCTCCCGCCCGTTGAAATTGTCGAGACTCCCGTGCTGCACGGCGTTGATTTCACGGTGCAGCGTGGCACTCGCGTGGCACTCGTCGGGCCATCTGGCGCTGGCAAGTCCACGATCCTCGGGTTGATCGAGCGGTTCTACGATCCGGAGCAGGGTGCCGTCTCGCTGTTTGGGGCAGATCTGCGCTCGCTCGACCGGGCGGAGCTCCGGTCCCAGCTCGGCTATGTCGAGCAGGACGCTCCGGTACTCGCTGGAACGCTGCGCGACAACCTGCGACTTGGAGCACCTCACGCGAGCGATGAGGCCTGCGCCCGCGTCTTGCGCGCGGTGAACCTCGGTGGCCTGCTCGGACGCGCGGCTGGGGGAGCCTCCACCTCAGCGAACCCTGCCACCGTCACCACACTCGATCCGCCGCAGCTCGCGGCGGCCCTCGATCTCCAGGTGGGCGAGAGCGGAATCATGCTCTCCGGGGGTGAGAAGCAGCGTCTCGCAATTGCCCGCGCGTTGCTCACTGCACCGCCCATTCTGCTGCTCGACGAGTCAACCGCGAGCCTCGACGGCGTGAACGAGCGGCTGATGCGGGACGCTCTCGACTCGGTGTCGACTGGGCGCACACTGGTCGTGATCGCGCACCGCCTCTCAACCGTCGTGGACTCCGACAAGATTATTGTGCTTGACGCAGGACGGGTCGTTGGCGAGGGGACGCACGCCGAACTCGTCGAGAGCACACCGCTGTATCGTGAGCTTGCCCAGCACCAATTGCTCGTTGCGCCTGCGGAGTAGGCGTCCGTTTATCCGCTGTTCCGCTGTCTCGCCGGGCTACGGGGCCTTCGGTGCTTGCGTCGTTGTGTCGCGCACGAGAATCCCATCGAAACGCGGCTCGATCACCATCCTCGTGGCACGGGAGACCCACTGCATCGACAGCACGATCGCAAGCATGACCCCTCCGACGACGAGGGCGAGTAGACCCAGTTCTCCCAGTGCCCCGAACCACGCGATCACACCGCTCTCGCGCAACAGATAAATGATTGGCCCGTGTAAGAGGTACACAAACAGCGTGCGCGTACCCCACGTGGTGGCGACGCTGTGGCCACGCGGCACAACAATGAGCAATGCGAGTGTCATCGCTGCCGCCAGCGCGAGCAGGGCCGCAGCGACGAGGATTCCGCCCGCGACCACCTCGCCCCACTGGGTCGGCTGCCAGTTGCCGATCGGGGCGTGGCTGAACAACCAGAAGTAGTCATCGCGCCACGTCAGCCAGCGATCAATCCGCCAGAACTCCCGCAGCTGCGGTGCGCACACGAACGCAAGCGCAACACCCCCGAGCAGCCCCCACGCGGCGATACGGGTGCCGAGCGCCGGCCTGGTGAACCAGACACCGGTGAGCCAGCCACGCTCCCGTGCGAGCCAGCCGGCGACGAAGAACGGAAGGAACGCCAAGGTACGCGACGCGGAGAACTCGGTTCCGATGGCGGGCAGCATGCCCGCAATCAGGGCGAGTCCGATCGACACGAGCAGCGGGTGGCGCAGTCGCGCAAGGTACGGGAGCAGGATCCGCATGGTGGCGAGCGAGACGAGGAACCAGAGGGTCCACGCTGGAGACACGAGGAAGGAGCTGCCGGGCGCGCGGCCCTCGACGGCGGCCCGAATCCCAGCCCAGATGAGTTCCCAGAGCCCCCACGTGATGAGCAGCTGCAGGGTTGAACGCACAGCCTTCGGAGAAGCCTCCGGCTTTGAGAACATTCCGGCGAGCACGATCATTGCTGGCATGTGGAACAGGTACACGTACGCGTACAGGCCGTACCCGAGCGCCGTATCGGTGCGAATCGTGGAGATCAGGTGCCCGATCACCACGAGTACGATGAGCAGGAAGCGGGCGTTATCCCACAGCGCGATGCGGGGTTTTGACGAAGTGCTCACACCTCCAGCCTAGATGGCGCTCGCGGCGTCCGCGGTTCAGGCCGTGGTGGTGGCTGCGACGACAGTGCCGGTGGCAGGATTCTTACGCAGCGCACGGCGGCTGGCGAATTCCCAGCCGGCCAACGCCGCAAGTGCAGCCGTCACCGCGCACCAGAAGTGCAGCGGGTTCAGGAACCGTTCGGGTGCACCCTCCGTGGGATAGCCGAGGGTGAGTTCAACGAGGACCAGAGAACTGAGGTACCCGCTCGCGAAGCCAAGACCGAGGTACGCAATTCGGTGCACCCATTTGCGTGGCTCCCGCGCCAGGAACTTGCCGAGTCCGAGCGCCGCCAGCCAGCCGTAGGTGGCGAACACCAGCCCAGAAATAGGGAGACTGAACAGCGTCAGAGTGAACATCATGGCCATGCCGTCGAAGATAGGGCGGCCCTCCGAGACGTTTGTAAGAACCCCGGATCCTAGGACGGAGAGGAACAACACAGCGTTGAACGCAAGGAACGCGACCCAGACCCCCAAGATGAACTCCAGCGAGGTAAACGCCATGGGGCGCTGTGAGGTGCGAGGGCTGGCCGACAGCGGCCGGATGGGGATGTGCCCAGCACCGAGATCGCTCATGCGGCCATCCTATGCGGGCGGCAGGCATCCAGTGATGCGGGGCCGCCACATGAGGGAAAAGTACTTCTGAACTGGAGCCACCTGTCAGAATCGAACTGACGACCTATTCATTACGAGTGAATCGCTCTACCAACTGAGCTAAGGCGGCCTGTGCGTGAGATTGCTCTCGCGCACAAGCAACTACTCTAGCACGACCGTCGAGGCGCAGGCACATCGAGTACGGCCGGGCGTGCTGTGTGTTGCCGGGGCGGTCGCCATCAACGAACGGTCGAATTCTCACCAGACTCCGCGATCGGACGGCATGCTCACCACGGCAGCGCCTCCCGACCGCGTGGCACACTGCCCTGCCGAGCCGCTTTTCGAGTGCTGGCCGCGTCCCTCCGCGATCGCCTAGGCGCAGCTGCCGCAACTGCTCGAGACGTGTCGAGCATCTGCGGCAGCTATGAGCAGCGAGGATCGGAAGTGGGGACGGCGCCGTTGATGAAGTATTCAACGACGGTGTCTGCCACACAGTCGCTCGAGGTCGTAGCCGTGTGACCCTCCCCCACATAGGTGATGAGCACCCCACTCTCAAGCTGCTCGGCAAGCGACTCGGCCCACTGGTACGGTGTGGCCGGATCGCCGGTGGTGCCCACGACGAGGATCGGGGCAGCACCGGCCCCGGTCACCGGTTCACGCGTTTCAGCGCCCTGGACCGGCCACGCAGAGCAGCCGACGTCCCCGTAGCCTTGGAACCGCCCGATCGTGGGCGCGGCTGCAGCTAGCGCAGTGGCGTTCTCCCGCATTGCCGCACGATCAAGCGTTGCCGCGCTCGGGTAATCGAGGCAGTTGATCGCGGTGAATGCCTCAGTGGAGTTGCTCAGATACTTCCCGCCCTCGCGGTCATAGTAGAAGTCCGCGAGCGAGAGTGCGACATCGGCGTCATCCGTAGCGAGAGTCGTGAAGAGCTCGTCGAGGTAGCCCCACATGTCTTTCGAATAGAGCGGCGTAATGATCGCGGTGAGTGCCGTGTTCACGGTCAGCGTGCGGCCGTCGGATCCCTGCAACGGGTTCGCATCCACCCGATCGAGCAACTGTCCGATCTGCCCCATTGCCGCATCGACGCTGCCGGTCAGCGGGCACCCGCGACGCTGGAGACAGTCGGTGGCGTATGCGCGCAGCGCCTGTTCAAAGCCCATCGTCTGTGCCCGCACCACTTCGCCCATGCCGGCGCTCGGATCCATCGCGCCGTCGAGCACGAGTCGGCCTACGTTTTTCGGGAACGCGTCCGCGTAGCGTGCACCGATGTAGGTGCCGTACGAGAAACCGAGGTAGTTCAGCTTTGCATCGCCCACGATCGCGCGCAGCATGTCAAGATCCTGCACTGTCGATGCCGTGCTGACGTGGGCGATGAGGTCGCCAGACGCGGCTGCACACGCAGCGCCAAACTCGGCTTCGTTTGCCAGAGCAGCGTCGATCCACGCGTCACTCCCGCGTTCGAGGCCAGCAGCTTTATCTTGTCCGAACAGGTACTCGTCCATGCCCGCAGCGTCGAGGCACTGCACGGGTGTTGACGCGCCAACGCCACGGGGATCCCATCCAATGACGTCGTATGCCCGCTGCAGTTCCGGCCGCACCGCGTAGCCAAAATTGTTCTTCACGTAGTCGACACCGGACGCCCCCGGTCCGCCCGGGTTCACGAAGAGTGTGCCGAGGCGCTGCGAGCCTGTCGCCTCGTGTTTGACGAGCCGAAGTGTCACTGTTTCGCCTGCCGGATCCTCCCAGTCAAGCGGCGCGTACACATCTGCGCACACCATCCCGCCCTCGCAGGGTGTCCAATTCGGCTTCTGAGCGCCGAACCCGGCGATCGTGCCCTCGGGGGCCTCAGGCAAGGCGAGCGGCTCGCCCGCGTCTGAGGAGCCACCGAGCCACGCCAGACCAGGCAGGTTTGCAAGGCCAGCACAGCCGGTCAGCGCCACGGTAGCGCTCAGTGCCAGCACGATGAGCGCGAGCGTGCGACGGCGGCCCCGGGCGGCGACGGGTGGGTGGGTCATACGGGTTCCTCCGCGGCGATGATTCCGGCAAACAGTGCCTCGAGTACGAGTGCGGGGGTGATCCCCCTCGTGAGTCGGGTGCGTGCAGTCTCCACGGCGGAAACAGCGGCCAGGGCACGGATCGGACCCCAGCGCTCGGCACGATCTGCAATCCTTGCGCGTTCCTCGCGATTGATGAGGTCAATGCCGCCGTCGGCTCCGTCACTCGCCACGAGTGCATGCAGCAGGATGTCCCGGTACACAGAGAGCAGGTCGGTCAGGATCCGGTCGATCCCGTCGCGCAGGCTCCTGGTCGCACGGCGCTTCTGATCTTCTTCGAGCGCTCGCATCTGCGAGCGCATCTGCGGCGGGATCGCGGCGCCAGGCGCAAGCCCGAGACTGCGCATCGCATCTTCTCGTTCGCGCAGGTCACGCGCCTCAGTCAGCGCAGCAGCGTCGGCTTCGGCGACCTTCACGAGTGCGGCTGCGGCGCGCATTGCGTCTCCGAGCGTGGCGATGCCGAGCGCCAGCTCGACACTGCGATCGCGGCGTTGCATGGCGCCCTCGTCGCTCGCGAGGCGGCGCGCCATGCCGATGTGGCTCTGCGCGAGCCGGGCGGCGCGTTCAGCAGCGGCAGCATCAATGCCGTCCCGCTCGTGGAGCAGTTTCGCGATGTCTGCGGGGCTCGGCGTCACGAGGCGCAGCGAACGCGCGCGGGAACGAATCGTCGGAAGAAGATCGGCTTCGCTGGGGGCGCAGAGGATCCAGATCGTCCGCTCAGGCGGCTCCTCGAGCGCTTTGAGGAGCACGTTCGAGGTCCGCTCTGGCATGCGGTCAGCATCTTCGATCACAATGACGCGGTAACGCCCCTCGGCTGGCGCATAGTGGGCGGTCGTCACGATGTCCCGCGCCGCTCGAATGTCAATGAGAAGCTTTTGTGTGGTGAGCACCCCGAGGTCCGGGTGGGTGCGCGCGCGCACCTGCTCGAACACGCTCTCTCGCGTTTCAGCAGTGCGGGCGATCAGCGCGGCGGCGAAGCGAAACGCGAGGTTCGAGCGTCCCGACCCTGGAGGGCCCGTGATGAGCCAGGCGTGCGCCGCGACGACGCCGGTCTCTGCCGCGCGGTCCAGGGTACGGACCGCGTCCGTCTGCCCGACGATTTCTGCCCAATACTCCACGACAGAAGCGTACCGCGAGCCCCTGACAGCAGCCCCTCGCCGCTACGCAGAAAGGTCGACGAACTCCGCGGCACCCTGCTCAAACTCTGCTGCGCCAGCGCTGAGTTCGGCCACCAGCTCGGTGAACGGAACAATCTCAGCGCGGGCGACAGCGAATCGCTGCGCAACATGGTCGCTGTACTCGGCACCCCCGATCCCAAATCCGCGGCGGCGCGCCTCTGACTCGATTTGCGCTGCTACCTCGTAGCTGCAGTGCACGGTCACTTCCTGCCGGATCGCGCGTCGCACCCGATCGGCACGATGCACGGCGTCCGCCACCGATGCCCGATAGGCCCGTGTCAACCCGCCAGCGCCGAGCAGCACACCACCAAAGTAGCGGGTCACCACGGCGACGACGTCGTACAGCCCGGAGGACGTGAGCGCATCAAGCATTGGGGCACCCGCGGTGCCACTCGGCTCGCCGTCGTCATTCGAGCGCTGGATCCGGCCATCCGGGCCAATCACAAATGCGGTGCAGTGGTGGCGTGCCCGGGGATGTTCGGCGCGCACACGCGCGATCACGGCGCGCGCCTCTTCCTCCGTAGACACGCGCTCCAGACGGGTAATGAAGCGGGATCGTGAGATCTCGGTCTCCGCATCCACTGCGGCCCTGATCGTCTCGTACTCCATGTTTCTCCCCGGTTGCGGCGACCCAGCGGTGCGAAGCGGTGCGCAGCGATCGCGTGTGTCGTGCGAGATCCAGTGCCTGCGGTGGATCCTGAGCAGGACACGCTGACTCTCGATAGCATCGAGTCTATGGCGGGCGACAGCGTACGGGTAGATACCTGGGTGTGGGGCGTCCGGCTTGCGAAGACGCGCAGCCAGGCCACCGCGGCCTGCCGGGCTGGGCACGTCCGCGTCAACGGCTCCACCGCCAAGGCCGCCCAGGCAGTGCGCCTCGGCGACGAGGTGCGTGTGCGGCTCCACAGTATCGACCGGATCTACCGCGTGACCGGGCTTCCAGTGCGCCGTGGCAGCGCGGTTGAGGCCGCGAAGCACTTTGAAGATCTCACCCCTCCCCCGCCTCCGCGGGTGGAGCGGCCTGCAACGGTGGTGCGGGATCCGGGCGCCGGGCGCCCGACGAAACGAGATCGCCGCGAGATCGACAAGCTCCGCGGTCGCGACGAGCACTTCTTCGACTAGGCCAGCGGGCCCACAAGCCAGCGGGCCCACAAGTCAGCGGGCCCACAAGCCAGCGGGCCGACAAGTCAGCCAGCAAGCCAAGAGCCTGTTGCACGCAGGCCGGCCAGCCCAGGCGTCGAGCCCGGGCCAGCCAGCCCCGCCGCTAGGCCTCCCGCGTCCGCCTGCGCGCGATCACGGCAGCAACGCCACCGAGCCCGAGCAGCAGCACGGCGAGTGCGGCAAGGAGTCCGAGGCTACTCCCGGTGATCGCGAGCCCGTCAGCCGCGGCGACGCGAGCCGTCGCGTCGTCCGTCAGTTTCGAGTTCGGCGTCACTTCACTCGGCGTGGTCACCGTCACCACGTTCGTGACCTCCGGGTATGCACCCTGGGCAACATTCACCACGAGCGTGAGCTCCGCGCGCTCACCTACGGCCAAGCCGTCCGCGAGCGTCCAGGTCACTGTCGACCCTCGTGCCACCACACCGTCATCGGGCGAGGAGTGGAAGGTGAGTCCGCGCGGCAGCGCATCCGTCACAGTGATCGGGCCGGGATCCGCCGTTGGACCGCGGTTCTCCACCGTGATCCGGAACGTACCTTGTTTGCCCACCTGGAATGCACCGACCGCGGTCTTCTCAGTGATGAGTGTCACCTGGGCCGGTACGGTGACCGGGTCCTCCGCACGATCGTTCTTCGGGTTCGGATCCTGCTCTGCAGGATCCACCGGCGCAACGGTCGCGACATTCACCACCTCGGCGTAGGCCGCTGCCGTGACCTCGGTAGTGATCAGCAGAGCGGGCGCCTGCTCCCCCACCGCGAGCGGCAACGCACGGCTCGCCACCACCTCGGTCGTACCGTTCGGCTGCGTCGTGACCGACTCGATGATCCAGTCATTCCCGGCGTCACCAACCGCGCTCACTACCGTCAGCCCCGCGGGAACCGTGTCGACGACGCGCGCGCCGGACGACAGGGACGGACCGCTATTGGTCACGTTGATTGTGAACTCAAGCGGGTCACCGATCCGCACCGCAGCTGCATCGTGTGACTTCGTGATCCCGAGATCGGCAGTACGCTGCACGAGCACCTGCGCGGTGTCAGTGTTGTTGTCCGCGTTCAGCTCGGGCGTACCTGAGCTGACCGTTGCCGTGTTCGTGAGTTCGGCCCCCGTCGTGGCCGCTGCGTCGATGAGCACGTCGTACACAATCGCTGGCGCTTTCACTCCCATCGCGAGCCCGGCATCGGCCGGTACGCGGGTGAAGGTGACGAGCTGCGCATTGGCCGGATCAACGGCCGCCGCCCACTCTGCAGCGGTGTCTCCGACGAGCCCGACGAAGCTCGTGCCTGCCGGGAGCTCGTCAACGACGGTGAGCGGCGCGATGACGTCGCTCGGGCCGTCGTTGCGCACGGCGATGCCGAAGCGCGCGGTCTCACCGGCAATGGCAGTTGCCGGATCAGCGATCACGTCACCGGTCTTCGCGCTGACCACGGACTTCTCGAGTACGAGGTCAGCAGCGGTCTCGACCACGATCGCCGCGTCATCGTCGTCCTTGTGGCCGCCACGGCTGTCGGTCCAGCTCAGTTCGGCGGTGTTGACCAGCTCGGTGCCGGTCGGCACTGCCGAGTCGATGTGACCGACCACGGTGATCGTGCTGTCGACCCCGACCGGGTGCAGCGGGAAGACGCACGCCGCCGCGGCATCGTCACAGTTCCAGCCCTCGCTGCCGGTGATCGAGACGAGCGAGATCCCTGCTGGCAGCAGATCGCGCACGGCTGCCTGCACCGCCGAGGGGCCCTCGTTGCGCACGGTGAGCGTGTAGCTCACATCCGTGCCAGCAACCCACGGACCTGGCGCAACATCCTTGGTGATGGTCATCTCCGCCTGAGTTGCGACGTCGACGGGATCAGTGGCGTAGTTGTTCGTCGGGTCCTTGTCTTCAGGGCCTTCGACCCACGCTTCGTTGATGAGCGCGTGCTGCTCGGGAACCGTTTCGGCGATCTGCACCGTGAAGTCGATCACGATCGTCTCGCCAATGGCGAGATCCCCGGCTGCCCCCGTCGGGCCGCTCCAGACGAGCGTCTGGCGCCCGTCTGCTTCGGTGCTCACTGTGGGGGCCGAAGCGGCTGCCGCGCCACCTGCGAAGGCCAGGCTGGCCGTGTCCGCCACATAGCTGAACCCTGCTGGCAGCGTGTCAGTCACAACAACTTGAGCACTCGACGTGCTCGGTCCGTTGTTCGTGACAACGAGCTGGTACGCGAGCGGCTGCCCGGCAACAGCATCGCCGGTGTGCGACTTCGCGATTGCGAGATCCGCCTGGCGGTCCGTGACATTCGTGTCATTCGCCTTCGGCTCGTTCGTCGAGTTGTCGGCAAATGCCTGCACCCAGTTCACGATGTCGTGGCCGATCGGGAGCGTCGAATCAACAGCGTAGGTCACGATGAACGAGCGGCTCGCGCTCGGCGCCATGTTCCCGGAGAGCGTGAAGGTGTCCTGCCCCGCCCCTGGCCCTGAAGCCTGGGTCCACGCGCCATTGTTCTCGTCTGCAACACTCTCGAAGGTGAGTTCCGCAGGCGGAGTGTCCACCACGTGCACGTTGCGCGCAGCGGCGGGCCCGTTGTTGGCGACAATGATCCGATAGTTCACGCTTTCGCCGGCGACGATCTCTGGCAGCGCGGAGCCGAGTTGCTGGGCGTCCTTCCAGACCCCGCCGTCGTTGACGACGCGCACCTTGGCGATCCCGAGCGATGTGCGGTCACCCGGAGTGACCGTAGCTTCGCTCGTGTTGTTGCTTTCCTTCGGATCGGTCGTTGCGCCTGGCACGATCTCCGTCGCGTTCAGGATCTCGTTCCCGCCGACCCAGTTCGGGTCGATGGTGCCAGTCAGCGTGATCGCTGGGGCCGCCCCCACTGCAAGCGATGCACCGGTGTAGGTCCAGGTGATCGTGTCGCCCGCCGTTGCCGGGAATGCCTTCGCCGCGTTCGCGACGGTGGCCTTCCAGCTCGCGGTAGACGGATCGGCTACGGCGATCATGCCTGCCGGTACGGTGTCCGTGATCCGGATCGGCTTCTCAGCGGTGCTCACTGAGATCGACGGACCGATGTTGCGTGGCGCGAGCGTCCACGACAGGCTGGCGCCCGCGGTGGGGAGCGCGGTCGCCGCGGTCTTCACGATCGCGAGGTCAGCCTCGGTGACGATCGAGAACGATGCCGTGCTCTCGTTGTTCTCCGGCTTCGGGTCGTAGGTGCGGCCCGGGTGCACCGTTGCGGTGTTCTGCACGGTCACGGGTGCCTGATCCTCCGCGATTTTCACGGCGACAGCGATCGTCGGGAACGACGCACCATTCGCGAGCGACTCGGTGGTGTCGGTGCGTGCGCAGCTGAAGTCTGTCACGCCGTTGGCCGCGCGGTTCGGCACGGAACAGGTCCAGCCGTCTCCGCTCGCCCCGGTCACCACGACGCCGGCAGGCAGCGCCTGTGTGGTGTCGGTGACCGTGATGGATCCCTCAGAGGTGTCCGGCCCGTTGTTCTGCACCGCGATGGTCCAGCCAGTGCCGGTGGTACCAGCGGAGAGCGGCTTTGCAGCGCCCCGCTTCTGGATCTCGAGATCGGCGGCAGCGAGGAACGTCTGCGCGTCGTCCTTCGCCCCGACGTAGTTTCCGCTGTGGTTACTCGTTGAGCCGTCGGTGTCAGTGGCGAGCACAGCAAGCGTATTGACGTGAGGATGCACACCAACGCCGACGCCAGGAGTCTGCACTGCAGCAGCCGTCGGGATCGCCTGGTAGGTGATCGTCGCAGTCCGCGGCCCGGCGAGCGGGGAGCGGGCGGAGCCAGGAAGCACCGGAGTGGTGTCGTTGAGCCCGAACCGGGTCTGTGCTGGCGACCACGTGAGCGTGGATCCGCCCGCGGCAAACACGGTGGTGGGATCGGGCAACGTGGCGTACGCGCCGACGCCAAGCTGCAGCTTGGCCGAGCCCTCGACATAGCTCCAGTTGGCCGGCAGCACATCGGTGATCTCGATGGTCTGCGCGTCGCCCAGGCCGTTGTTCGAGATCTTCAGTGTCCAGTCGAACGGCTCGCCGACGCGCGCCAGCGCACCGCCCGTCGCCGTCTTCTCGAGCACGATCTTCGGGAAGACCGGGGTCACCGTCGCGGTGTCGCGCACGTCGCTCGGGCGGTACTCGCGCCCGTCCGTCGCGAAGGAGGTGAAGCTCACCACACTCGCGGTGTTCGTCAGCGTGTCACCGAGCCCACTGTTTGTGCCGTTCAGGCCACCCGACTTCACGAACTTTGCCGAGTAGCTGATGGCCAGCGACTTCTGCGTGCCGTCGCCGCTCTGCTGATCGAGCGGGCCGGCGAGCTGCCAGGTAATCACGCCACCGGTACCAGCTGCGACACCGGCATCAACTGCGCTCGGGGTCGGCGTGATCGAGTCTGCGTCGACCTTGACGCCCGCTGGCACGCGGTCAGTGACCGCGATGTGGTGCGCCGGCGTGCGTCCCGTGTTCGTGACGTTCAGTGTGTACTCGAAGCTCGCATCAGGGTTGCGAGTTATCGTGTCTTGTCCGTCGACCTTTTTCGAGATCGCGAGCACAGGATCGAGCAAGGTGACGTCCGCGCGGTCCTGCTTGGTCTGCTTGGTCGCGGCATCGTCGTTCACCGTGTTCCACGTAAACGTCCCGGTGTTGCGCACCGGAGCTGCTGCCGCAGTGGTGATTTTGCCTGAGAAGGTCACGGTGATGGTGCGAACCTTGTCATGGTCGCGGATATCTGCCGGATCGATGGCCCAGTTCAGCGTGCTTCCGCTCCGGCTCGGCTCGTCCGCGATCGCGGGAGGGCTGGCCGCTCCTGCCCAGTCAAGCGTCACGCGTGCAGAGCCTGCCACGTACTCGACGCCGGCTGGCAGTGTGTCGGTCAGCGTCGCATCGTAGAAGTTTGCGCGCGCCGGCAGCGTGGTCTTCAGGGTGTACTCGACGGAAGCGCCAACGGGCGCGCTCGTCGGAGTAACCGACTTCACGATACTCGCCTCGCTGAGGTGCACTGTGGCGCTCACACCGGTGATTCGGTCACCGCGACGCTCTGCCGTGCTTTCGCCGCCAATGCGATCCGGCAGCGTCGTTCCAGTGAGCTGCGCACCGTTGACCAGACGGGCACCGCCGCCGGCATCCGGCACCACCGTGGCGCGGTACTCAAGCGTCGGGAACACCGGGTTGCCCGCAGCAACAAAGCCGTCGATGCGGCCAGCGTTCCAGGTGATGAGAGTGCCCGTGCGATCAGCCCCCGTCGTCACCACACGCGTGTTCCCTGCGGAACCGGTGATCCGGCAGGCCTGCTCCTCCACGGTCACGTCGAGCGCCGCATCGAACTGATCCGGATCGACGCGCAGATCGGCCGGGACACAATCCAATACCACTGCGCTATAGAGTGCGGGGCGGCCAAGGTTCTGGGCGTTGCCATTCCCGGCAGTGAGCCGGTACTTCACATCGCCGTTCACGCTCACGACCCCGTCACTCGGATCAATCACGCTCTTGCTGAGCGTGGGGAACGGCTCAAGATAGTTCACGTCTGCGGTGTCGATGATCCGGGGTTGCGTGCCGCCTGTGGCGTCGGCCGAGGTGAACCCCGCCGTATTGCGCAACTGCTTCGCATGTGGAAGGTCTGGCGTGCGGTTCGGGTGGCTCGCGTCGGCATCCTCGATCCAGCCGGTGAGGCGCACGGTGAAGACGCGCTCAGCGTCCGTCGCGTTGTAGAAGCCATCCGCTGCGCTCGGGAAGGCGAGGTCACCAGTGGCCTGGTCAAAGGAGAACCCTGCTGGCGCGGTTTCGCCGGGCAGCCACGGGGCCGCGCGGAGTTCGGCGTCGGTCACGTGGTACGCGAGCTCGCGCCCGTTCGTGTTGGGCGCGCCAGTCCAGCGCAGCACGCCGTCATCCGTCAGCAGGCCGTCTCGCACGCTGGTGCGCGCCGGGATGGTGACGGTGTAGTCGTACACGGCCAGTTCGCCCTGCACGATGGCGGTGTCGGCTCGCGGGGATCCGGTGCCGTTGTTCGCGTCGCTCGGAGTCGTGCCACTGGGCGCGATTTCCGTGCTGACAAGCTGCTTGTCCACGGAAACATTCGGCAGTTCAACGAACGAGGGATCATGGGTGCCGTCGCCGCCGACACCAAACTCGGTGTTGGATCCCGCTGTGGCGCGGGCGGTCGAGATCGGGCTCTCAACGATATGAGTCACCTGCGAGTCAGCGTTCGTCGTGACGTCGTAGGAGACGATCGAAGCGTCATTCACATAGCGCTGCCCAACGAGCGCAGCGCGTTCGCCCTGGGACTCGTCCGGGATACGGAGGGAATACTGCAGTGACAGGCCTGGCCGATCGGTGCTCGTGCGATCTGCGATTCCGCGGGCGGGATCCGCGGGAACCGTGGCGCCAGCGAGGTTCCAGACCACGATGGTCCGCTCCGCGTAGGCTGCCGCGACCGTTGCCGGGCGACCGGGGTCGCCCGGATCATATGCGGTGACAGAGGCCCCAGCGGGCAGGGCGAGCGGCGTCGCTGCCGTGCCATCCCACAGCTCAAGCGCCGGCGCACCAGCTCCAGCGCCGACGAAGTCGTGCTTCGTAATACCGACGGGGAGCGCATCCCAGACGACGTAATCGCCCGTCTCGTACTCCGGAGCCGCGAGGTCAACGCGGAAGCGCACCTCGTCCTGCTGTGCGGTGTACTCGCCGTCGACGTTGCTGTTGAAGCCGTTGCCCGAGGTACCGCGCGGGTTCGTGAGAATGCCCTTGAGCAAACCGGTCTGGTGACCGGCCTCGATTGCCGCCGCGTCGCGCAGGAAGAAGATCTCCCCATTCACGTTTTCCTGCTGGTACTTCGCGAGGTTGTCGGGAAGGTCGACTTCGCCGAACGCAGAGACGTCGGTGATGGTGACCTTGATGTAAATATCAAGCGCAACATCGATCGGGAAGA
The DNA here is from genome assembly GCF_019464495.1 of Leucobacter luti. Taxonomy (NCBI): domain Bacteria; kingdom Bacillati; phylum Actinomycetota; class Actinomycetes; order Micrococcales; family Microbacteriaceae; genus Leucobacter; species Leucobacter luti. The sequence goes on from NZ_CP080492.1 coordinate 1,805,142, forward strand.
AGCGATCGTCACTCGAACCAGAGCAGTCAGCGGAGCCGAGGAGCCAGGTCAGGGATTGCCCCTGCACGGTCGGATTCGGCACGAAGGTATCGAGCCACTCTGCCGGAGTTGCCGGGCTGCAGCTGCCGAGGCCGCGATCGCTCGCGGGGCGAACCACGATGTCGTCGTAGCGCCCATCGGTCTGCGCGGACTCATCGAAGCGCGTGCCTACCGGAAGGAAATCGGTGAGGCGCGGGTTGCGGATATCGGCGCCGGCTGGCGGATCCACGCGCACGTGGTACCAGACCTCGTCGCCCGAGACGAACGGATCATTCTCACCAGCGGTCTTCACCCACTCTGAGCCCGGCACCGACTGAATCTGTGCCGCATCGGGCACTCCCGCGCTACGCTTCAGCACGCTCTTGGTGAGCCCGCTGAGTGCGGCCTTCAGAGTGGCCTGCGAATCGTCCCAGGCGTCGTTCTCGCCGAACGCTTCCGCACCGCTGGCTGAGGTGACGCCGTCAAGCGCCGGAATCGAGGTCGTTCCTGCGCGCAGCGCGGCGGTGTTCGTGACGAGGTCTCCGGAGCTCGTGGCCCCCTGCTTGCCGTCATTGCTGACGTAGCTCTCGTTCTGCGCGGCCGAGTACTGCACCCGGTGCGTCTGGTTCGGGCCAGCGAGTGCATCTGCTGGGTTGAGCGCGAGGCGCAGGAAGAAGTGACCCGTCTGCGGGTCGAATCCGATGCCCTCGAGTGCCGCACCGACGAGGCCAGACGATGCGTCTGCCGCGGGTGACGGGTACGCGCAGTCCGTGGCAACACCATGGCTCTGCAGCGCGGCAGCCCACTCGTTTGCCGTGAGGTTCTGCGAGATGATCTTCGCAGGGTCGCTCGGATCACCGATGAGGAGGTTTGGCAAGCCAGCAACGGTGCTGGAGCCGTCGGCAACCGCGGTGCCGCTGGGGAACACGGGGCACAGGCCATCGCCCAGGTCGTCGACCAGGCGCTGCGGGCGCTCACCGATGGCGGCGCCCACATACTCGCTCGTCGAAATATCGAGTGCGTAGCGTGCCAGCTCGCCCTGTTCGAAGGAGCCTGAGCCGCCAGCGACCCCGCCGTTGACACTCTTGAGGAGTCGGACATCGACCGCGTCGATTGACGCCGTGTCGCTGTCGCTCGTCTCGACTCCCGCGTACTCTGCGGTCACGATCGCGGCATTCTGCATGGTTTGGGCCGCGTACGGATCCCCGTCGATGCCGTGACGCGTTGAGCGGCCGCGGTTATTGTCCAGGTTCGAGCCCTGCTGGCCATCGGTGGCGGCCTCGTAGCCAAAATCGAGCGTGTTCTCGAAGAGCGGGACGGCTGCGCGGTAGCGAATCTCAACGTAGCCCGCCTGGCCTGCCGTGCTTGAGTAGCCCTGCTTGACACCGTCTGCCCCCGTGGTCGCGAGCGGATCGCCGATACCGAGCAACTGCCCGATGTTCCACGTCACCTTCGTGTACACGCCTGCGCCGGCAAGTCCGAGCTGCTCGGCCTCAGCGGCGCTCAGCGCTACGGTCTCGACCGACTCTTCTTCTGACCAGGCGCCCTGGCCGCCCTCAGGTGCCGGGGTGACTGCAAGATCGCCTGAACCGTCGTACTCGGTGCCGTCTGGGCGAGTACCGTTTGCCGCGGTGCTGTGGTCCGTGCCACCTGCACCGAGGTATTCGAGGCCCGCCGGCAAGTAGTCGACGACGCGGGTATTCGTGAGGTCGCCCTCGCCAGTGTGCGACACGCGCAGCGTATAGGTCGTTGAATTCGTGTGCACGCCGCGGAGCAGCTCGCCCTCAGGGCTCGGCTCACTCTTTTCGATCCGCACCGCATTCACCGGGATCTCAGGGGCCACGCGGCCGGGAGCCGACGTGTGCGTGCCTGAGCTGGTGGTGCCCGTTGCGCCGGGGAAGCCGGGGACGAGGCGCTCTTCGCCGCTGGTGAACGCGGTGATACCCAATTCGAGGGAGGAACCTGCGGGGTACGTGTCGGCCTTCGGGCGGAGCGTGAGGGAGTGGCTCGTGCCTGCACCGGCGGGAAGGTCTGAAATGTTCTCGAAGACGAGATACTGGGCACCGGCCGGAACACGGCAGGCTGCAGTCTGGCCGGGCGCGGCCTCAAGGCCGAGCGCAACACAGGCTGCTGCTGAGGCACCGAGTCCGCGCACGATCGCGCCAGCCTGGTAGGTCTTCGGCGTCCCGAGCGTTGGCGATGACACGACGGTGACGTCAGCGGACAGGGTCACGGCCGCGCTCAAGTTGTACTGCTTCGCTGCAGGATCTGAGGAATCGGCGGGATACGCGCTCGTGAACCGCAGCTGCACCTCGACGTCCTCGCCAGCGATGTACGTCTGGCTCGGCGTTGCGGAGACCCGGGGGGCCAGCGGCTCAGCTGCTGCCGCCTGAATCCCGACACCTGCGGCAACAAAGCCGCCCGCGATCAGAGTTCCGGCGACAATACCGGCCACCCAGGAGCGCCAGCCACGCTGACTCTGGGCATGGTCGGATGGTGCGGTCGACGCGTGCGTCATGAGTTCCCCCTCATTTTTGCGACATGCGCGCACCAGTCACACCCACGAACGGCAGTACCGATTCGTCGAGGCGACTTCGCGCTCCGTAGCGCGCACGCATGTCGGCCCGTCCCCCGACAGGCCAAACGTGCCCCATCGTATAAAGCGGAACGGTCGCACTGGGGGGTTGCGAGAGAAGATCACCCGTGGTTTCACCCCGGCCTCGCTCGCCTCATCCTTCAGCCTGGCCGGGTACACTCGCGATGTGAGTGCGCCAGAGTTCGCCCCAGCGCGCTGCGCCACTGATGCACCGCGCATCGCGGATGCACCGCGCATCGCGGAGTCCGAGTGGCGGGAGCTGGCAGCGGCCCACGCGGATCGCGCCGATGCGCTCACCGCAGGTCACCGTGAGCGCACGCAGCGCCGCGAGCGCCACCCGATTGAAGATTTTCTGTGGACCTATTACTCGGTGAGCCCCGGCGAGCTGCGGCGCTGGCACCCCGGCGCCGGACGAGTGCTTGCCGGTGCTGGTCCAGAACGTGGAGGGTGGAGACACTACCGGGAGACAGGTGCTGCGGGCAGGGACGCTGTCGTCGATCTCCCAGAGTTCTTTGCCCGCCGCCGTGGCACAGTCGACTACATTGAAGGGCTGCTCGCCGCGACGCTCGCACACACGCCCAAGTACGGCTGCTTCGGCCTCCACGAGTGGGCAATGGTGTACCGGATGACGCCAGAACAGCTGCGGCACACGACGCTGCCCTTGCGGATCGGACATGCTGCGACGGACCAGGTGGTCGAGTCACACTCGATCGGGTGTACGCACTTCGATGCGTACCGGTTCTTCACCCCCGAGGCTGCGCCGCTCAACACGCTGCGCCCCACTCGCGAGACGCAGCCTGCGCTGGAGCAGGCTGGGTGCCTGCACGCGGGAATGGATGTGTACAAATGGGCAGCAAAGCTGGGCCCGATCGTGCCAGGAGAGGTGTTGCTCGACGCGTTCGTGCTCGCGCGTGACATTCGAGAGGTCGACATGCGGGCCTCCCCGTACGACGTCACCGGGTTCGTCGGGACAGACGGCAGCCTGCTCACCCCGATCCCGATCGAAACGCCCGCGGGGAAGCGAGCGTACGCGCGGCTGCAGCGCGGTTTCGCTGATCGCGGCAACGCGATCCGCAGCAGTGTGCTTGCAGCCATCGCAGTCGCGCGCACGGGAGATGCACTGGCGATGGCTGCGGGGACGACGCAGCGGGTCGCCTAGCTCACTCCGCGCCCCGCCGACGCTTCGGGCCGCGGATCGCACGCAATGCGCCGAGAATCGCGACCAGGTCAACGAGTTCTTGCAGCCATGCGCCGAGCAACGCGGGGAGGAAGCCGAACGCCGCGATCATCATGAGCACGACGCTGAACCCGATCCCTAGCCAGATACTCTGCACGGCGATCCGCACCGTGTCGCGGCCGATCTGCACGGCATCCGCGACTCCAGCAATACGGTCGAAGCGGTTCACCACGTCGGCTGATTCACTCGCGGCAGTCGAGCCACGCGCGCCCATAGCGAAGCCGACATCTGCCGCTGCAAGTACCGGAGCATCGTTCAGGCCGTCACCCGTCATGAGCAGTGGGCGAGGGTGCACGTCGGCGATAATCCGCACCTTGTCAGCGGGTGTGCATTCAGCGTGCACCTCACCGATGCGCAACTGGGCGGCGAGCGGATACGCTGTCGCCGCAACGTCACCCGTCACGACCAACATCCGCTCGACACCGAGGCCGTGAAGCGCAGCAATCGTATCGATCGCGTCCTCCCGCAGGCGATCCCGCATCACGATGACCCCCGCGAAGCGATCGTTGCGGGCCACGTAAATCGCGAGCTCACCCGGCTCCAACTCGGCGTGCACCAGGTCGGATGCGACCTCGCGCACCCAGGCCGGCTTCCCCACACGGACCGTGCCGCCAGCGAGGCGAGCCGAAACCCCGTTCGTCGCGTACTCTTCCGCCTCGGTGACGGCGAGCAAGCTGAGGTCGCGCGCCTTCGCGGCTCCGACTACGGCGCTCGCAAGCACGTGTGAGGAGTAGACCTCAGCAGAAGCGGCGAGCTGCAGCACATCCTCTTCGGTGAAGCCAGGCTGGGTCAGAATCCGCCGGGGCTCGGGCTTGCCCGTCGTGAGCGTGCCCGTCTTGTCGAACGCCGCTGAGCGCACTCGCGCGAGCTGTTCCAGTGTGCCGCCTCCCTTGACGATCAGGCCTGCCTTCGCCGCACGGCTCATCCCCCCGAGGAACGCGACGGGTGCCGCAATCAGCAAAGGGCAGGGAGTCGCCACGACGAGCACCTCTGCAAAACGCACGGCATCACCGCTGAGCCACCAGGCAAGCCCCGCAATCCCGAGCGACACGAGGGTGAACGGCACCGCGTAGCGATCCGCCATGCGCACCGTTTTCGCCTTGCTGTGCTGCGCGGTCTCGACCAGGCGGACGATCTGCTGGTATTGGCTGTCGCTCGCAAGTGCGGTCGCCCGCATGTGCACAGCAGCCGAGCCGTTGATCACACCGCTCGCGACTTTCTCTCCCGCGGCGCGATCCACCGGCAGGCTTTCCCCCGTGAGCGAGGATTCGTCAAAGGAGGCGGCATCCTCACACAAGATCGCGTCGACCGGTACGAGGGCGCCAGGGCGCACCAGCAACGTATCCCCGATCATGATCTCGTGCACATCGACGACCTCCGTGCGCTCACCCCCGTCTTCATCAAGCTGCCCCTCCAGCACGCGGATGGCTTGGCTTGGCGCACGCTCCAGCAACGCGGTGAGCTCGCGCTTGGACCTGTTCTCTGCGTAGTCCTCGAGCGCCTCACCGCCCGTGAGCATCAGCACGACCACCAGCGCAGCCCACGGCTCGCCGACGAGCACCGCGGCGACGACCGCTGTGACCGCGAGGATATCGAGGCCCGCATGGCCACGCAGCAACTGCCGCACCATGCCGACGGCTTGCCAGGCCGCGATCAGCAGGGCATAGCCGCCGACGAGCCACGGCGCTGTGCTCCGCGCTGGAGTGGCGAGCAGGAGCAAGCCAACGATGCCGACAGCCGCGGTCGCCGCGACAAGCGGATACGCGCGGATTGCGCGACGGAGCTGGGTCATAGCTGCATTCTCTCCACACTCGGGCGGATTTCGCAGCATTCGCGCCGTTTCAGCCCCCGCGTGCCGCGCGCCTCGGGGACTCGCAGGTGACTGCGGCCCCCGGGTCTCCCGGCGCGAGCGGGGGTGTCGCAGTGCTCAGCGTTCTCGGGTCTCCCGGGACCCGGATCCCCCGCGGCGTGATTCCGCCCAGCGCACGGGTGAGCGACCGCGTTCGCGCGTGAACGCACGGATGAAGGCTGCGGAGTCCGAGTATCCACTCTCGCGTGAGATCGCCGCGACCGTCATCCCGGTCTGGTCCCGCTGCAGCAGGAGACGCTCAGCGTGCTGCAGCCTCGTGCGTCTGAGAAACGCTGCCGGAGTATCGGCTTCCTCAGCGAACAGCGCGTGTACTTGCCGCGGCGACAGGAAATGCTGGGCGGCGAGCTGCTCCACCGTCAGCTCCGGGTCTGCAAGTTGCTCACGCAGTGACGAGCGAAGCGCGGCGAGACGCTTGAGCCGCTCTCCGACCTCGGGGCCGCGCTGCGCCAGCAGCCCGCGCACGACGGCCGAAAACACTTCAGCAGCGGCGCGCGCCAGCGCTGCACCAACGCCCACCCCTGCGCCGGCGCTGAGCGCGAGCTGCGGAGACTGCAACCCGTAGACGAGGCCGCGCAACGCAACCTGGCCTGGCACATCAGCACCAATCCGGTGCGCACTCGCCTGCGACACCATGTGTGCCGGGAGGCCGGCAAGCGAGCGACTGAGTTGCAGCACGATCAGCGACTGCTGTGGTGTCGGCAATTCGAAGCGGAACGGCACATCGCCCTCGCAGATCGCCACAGCCCCCTCTCCGATCGAGACGGCCCGCCCGCGCTGGATCAGCGTCGACTGGCCGTTGAGCTGCATGAGCACAAGCAGTTCCTGGGCCTGGCCCGCGTCGATCAACGCCGCCGGACGATCGAGCAGTTGCGCGCCGGTCTCGATCCGGCTCACGCGGAGATCAGGCGAGAATTCCCGCTGGGTTGCCCACGCTGAGAACTCCGCATCGTATGGCCGGCAACTGATCGGTCCGAAAATCCGATTCGCGCTCGCTCGCCATCCGTCGGCATCCCACACGCTCTTGGCTTCCATAGTTCACCTGGCGAGCACCTCTCCCGCGGCCAGAGCCGCGACACTGCGTCCCCAGCAGGCACGCGGTGCACGCCGCAGCCTGGGCCAACGCTCGTGCAGCCCCGGCAACACAACCTGTGCCGAGTGCAACCTACCGTGGTGGTACCGGTGAGTGTACACGGTGCAGATGGGCGTGATGAAGCGTCCACAACAGATCGGAGACTGGCATGACTGGCAATCGGATTGTTGTTTACAAGGGGCCCGGCGAGGTAGCGGTTGAGGAGGTCGAGTACCCCACCCTCGAGATCCCCGCAGAAGTGGCCAACTGGCTCGGAATCAAACGCTCGGCGCCGCACGCGGTGATCCTAAAACTCGTCACCACGAATATCTGCGGCAGCGATCAGCACATGGTGCGCGGCCGCACCACAGCGCCGGTGGGGCAGACACTCGGACACGAGATCACCGGTGAGGTGATCGAAGTGGGTGATGACGTCCTGTTCCACAAGGTCGGCGATATCTGTTCGGTGCCGTTCAATATCGCCTGCGGCCGTTGCCGAATGTGCAATGAAGGGAAAACCGGGATCTGTCTGAACGTGAATCCGGCCCGCGCTGGCGCGGCATATGGCTATGTCGACATGGGCGGCTGGCTGGGCGGCCAGGCCGAATACGTGATGGTGCCGTATGCGGATTTCAACCTATTGAAATTCCCCGATCGCGACGAAGCACTCGACAAGATCCTCGACCTCACGATGCTCTCGGACATCTTCCCTACTGGCTATCACGGCGCGGTCTCTGCGGGGACGACGACCGGGTCCACGGTCTACGTCGCCGGCGCAGGGCCGGTGGGGCTCGCTGCGGCGTACTCCGCGCAGTTGCTCGGCGCAGCCACGGTGATTGTTGGGGATATGAACGCTGACCGGCTGCGGCAAGCGGAGAGCTTCGGCTGCGCCACAGTCAACCTCTCGACGGGCAACAGCCTGGCCGACATGATCGCCGATATCCTCGGCGAGCCGGAGGTGGATGCAGCAGTCGACGCGGTGGGATTCGAGGCCAGAGGGCACGGCGAGGGCGCATCGGAGGCCCCGGCAACTGTGCTGAATGACGTGATGAGTATCGCGCGAGCAGGCGCATCCCTCGGCATCCCGGGACTGTATGTCACGGGGGATCCGGGCGCCGTGGATGACGCGGCGAAGCGCGGGCAAATCGGGGTTCGCCTCGGCCTGGGCTGGGCGAAATCGCACCAGCTCGTCACAGGTCAGTGCCCGGTGAAAAAGTACAACCGGCAGTTGATGAACCTGATCCTCGCGGATCGGGCCCACATCGCAGATGCCGTCGGTGCCACCGCGATTAGCCTCGACGAGGCGCCACGCGGGTACGCGGAGTTCGACGCCGGCGCCGCGGAGAAGTTCGTGATCGACCCGCACGGCATGATCCGCTAGTTCGAACTGAGGCCAGGTGGGGTGGGCGTGTGCCCGCCTCACCTGGCCTCCCCCTTTTCATGGGTCGAAATTCGGACCTTCCCCGGCCCGAAGCCCCAAACTTCGACCCATGAACCGCGCGCCGAGCTCCCGCGCGTGACAGGACCCCTCGGTGCAGGTCGCGCGGGCGAGCTAGCGGCGGGCTAGCGGCGGGCTAGCGCTCCGCCGCGATTTCCGTGTGGTGCTGAATCACTTCAGCGACCACGAAGTTGAACCACTTCTCTGCGAACTCCGGGTCGAGGTGCGCGTCCTCAGCGAGGCTCCGCAGCCGTGCGATCTGGCGCGTCTCCCGCGACGGATCAGACGCCGGCATCTCGTTCTCGGCTTTCAGCAGCCCGACCTCCTGCGTGCATCTGAACCGCTCAGCGAGCATGTGCACGAGGGCCGCATCGATGTTGTCGATGCTCGAACGGAGGCGGTCGAGCCGCTCCACAGGGGTCAGGTCAGTCATGATTCCTTCTGGTTCCTCGGGCGCGCTAGCTCAGGAGATCGTGCAGTTCGACGACCTGCTCGCGCTCGGGCCCTACGCCGACGGCGGAGAACCTCGCTCCGCTCATGGCCTCGAGCGCAGTGATGTAGTCCTGCGCATTCTTCGGCAGCTCAGCGAAGGTGCGGCATCCCGTGATGTCCTCTGCCCAGCCGGGGAACTCCTGATAGATAGGTGTCGCGTGGTGAAAGTCCGACTGGTTCACGGGCATCTCGTCGTGGCGCACGCCATTGACGTCGTATGCGACGCAGACGGGAATCGTCTCCAGGCCGGAGAGCACGTCGAGCTTGGTGAGCACGAAGTCCGTGACCCCGTTGATCCGAGCCGCGTAGCGCGCCATCGGAGCGTCGTACCAGCCGCAGCGGCGCGCACGCCCGGTGGTCACCCCGACCTCGCCGCCCTTGACCTGCAAGAACTCGCCCATTTCGTCGAAGAGCTCCGTGGGGAACGGCCCCGAGCCGACACGGGTCGTGTAGGCCTTGATGACGGCGATGATCCGGTCGATCTGGTGCGGCGGAACGCCCGAGCCGGTCGAGGCGCCACCCGAGGTTGCGTTCGAGCTCGTCACGAACGGGTAGGTGCCGTGATCGATGTCGAGCATCGTCGCCTGGCCCGCCTCGTACAGCACGGTCTTGTCGTCGGCGAGCGCGTTGTGCAGCAGCAGCCCGGTGTCGCACACCATCGGCTCCAGCAGTTCGCGATAGCTCAGCAGATCTGCCACAACTTCATCGGCAGAGATCGCACGCCGGTTGTAGATCTTGACGAGCACCTGGTTCTTGAACTCGAGCGCCGCCTCCACCTTCTGGCGCAGGATCCCCTCGTCGAAGATGTCCTGGATCCGGATCCCGACACGATTGATCTTGTCCGCGTACGCGGGGCCAATCCCGCGCCCGGTGGTGCCGATCTGCCGCTTCCCGAGGAAACGCTCCGTGACCTTATCGAGGGTGCGGTGGTACTCGGTGATGACGTGCGCGTTGGCGCTCACCTTCAGCTTGGACACGTCGACTCCGCGCTCCTTGAGCGCGTCCAGCTCCAACTTCAGCACGGCGAGGTCCACGACGACCCCGTTCGCGATGACGGGGACGACCCCCGGCGTGAGAATGCCGGACGGCAGCAGGTGGAGCGCGTACTTCTGGTCGCCGATGACGACGGTGTGGCCGGCGTTGTTGCCGCCGTTGAATTTGACGACATAGTCGACGCGGCTTCCGAGGAGATCGGTCGCGCGACCCTTCCCCTCGTCGCCCCACTGGGCACCGGTGATGAGCACTGCGGGCATTTCAGCCCCTTTCTGAGCACTGGCAGATACTGGCCTAGTCTACCCGGAGCCCCAGACAACACAGCCGACGCGGTCAGGAAGCGGTCTAGGCTGAGGGTGTTCAGACCGCGAATCGAGCGCAGAAGAGGCCCCATGAACTCCCGTCGCATCGTCATCGGAGGGGCGTCTGGCACCCTCGGAGCCCGGCTCGTCGCCGAGCTCACCGCCGACGGCTGGGAGGTTGCCACTGTCGGGCGCGGCGCGGCAGATGCTGGCTGGGATGACCCGGCTCGCCTCCTGGAGTTGGTGGACGGCGCAACCGCCGTGATCGGGCTCTCGGGGAAGAGCGTTGACTGCCGCTACACGGATGCGAACCGCGACGAGATCCTGCGCTCACGGGTCGACACCACCCGCGCGCTCTCCGACGCCATCGCTGCGAGTGCGCAGCCGCCCCAGGTCTGGCTCAACGCGAGCACGACCACGATCTACCGGCACGCAATGGACCGGCCGCAAACGGAGCGCGACGGGGAACTCGGAAGCGGCTTCTCCGTCGATGTCGCCCGCGCCTGGGAACGCGAGTTCACCGCGGCAGCACTGCCAGGCACTCGCAGAGTCGCGCTGCGCACCTCTGTGGTGCTCTGCGATGGCCCGGCCACGAAGATCCTGTTCAGGCTCGCGCGGCTCGGTGTTGGCGGGCCGCAGATCGATGGCCGCTGGTTCCCGCACCGCCGCTACCGGGGCATCGGCCCGGAGGCTTCGTCCCCGGAACCCCCAACGAGTCGCCATACCCGCGGCAGGCAGCGCTTCACCTGGGTCCACATCGACGACTTCGTCGGTGCCGTGCGCTTTATCCTCGCGCATGACGAGCTCGCTGGCCCGATCAATATCGCCGCGCCGGGGGTGAGCGATAACCGCACGCTGATGCGGATCCTGCGCCACTGCGTGGGAGCACCGATCGGGCTGCCAGCGTTTCGGTGGATGCTAGAGCCAGCGGCCTGGGTGCTGCGCACCGAATCGGAGATGGTGCTCAAGAGCCGGTGGGCGCCACCTGAGGCGCTGCTCGCCGCCGGTTTCGAGTTCCGCTGGCCCGAATTAGAGCCAGCGTTGCGCGACATCGGCGCGGGGCTTAGAACAGCCGGGGAGTAGGCAAGATACGCTGTCCCCGGAAGGGGGAATCATGCCTACACCCCGCACTACTGCGTCCGACGACGTTCCCACCGGAGCTGAATCCGGTGCCGGCCCGGCCGCGCTCCCCGACCCGTCCCAGTCGCGTGGCTTCTTCGGCCACCCGTGGGGACTCGCGAACCTCGCCGGCGTCGAGATGTGGGAGCGCTTCAGCTTCTACGGCATGCAGGCGTTGCTCGCCTACTACCTCTACTACTCGGTCACCGACGGCGGCCTCGGGCTCTCGCAGACCGCGGCGACCTCGATTGTGGGCGCGTACGGCGGGCTCGTGTACCTCTCGGCGGTGCTCGGCGGCTGGGTAGCCGACCGCGTGCTCGGGGCCGAGCGCACACTGCTCGCGGCAGCCTGCCTGATTATGGTGGGCCACATTGCCCTGGCCGTGCTGCCAGGCCTTGCGGGGCTTGCGGTTGGACTCGTGTGCGTGTCCCTCGGATCTGGATCGTTGAAGACGACAACGTCGACCGTGCTCGGTGACCTCTATGCGAAGACGGACCAGCGCCGCGACGCCGCATTCTCGATCTACTACATGGGCGTCAACATCGGCGGCCTGCTCGGCCCGCTTGCCACGAGCGCACTCTGGGGCTGGCAGGGCTTCCACTGGGGCTTTGGGCTTGCCGCAATCGGCATGGCTGCTGGCCTGATCCAGTACATTGCGCTGCGCCGCCACACACGCAGCGCCGCAAGTGCCGCCCCGTCGAACCCGCTCTCGCCCCGCGAACGGCGCGTGTGGCTCCTGATCCTGGGTGTCGCACTCATCGTGATCGGTGCGACGGTCCTCGCAGGCTGGGTCACCGCGGAGAACCTCTCCGACATCGTCGTTGTGCTCATCATCATCGCCGTGATCACCCTGTTCGCCGTGATCCTGTCGAGCCGCGCGATCAATCGAGTTGAGCGCCGCCAAGTGACCTCATTCATCCCGTTGTTCCTCGCGTCCGCCGTGTTTTGGTCGCTGTTCCAGCAGCAGTTCACGGTGCTCGCGATTTACGCAGATCAGCGGTTGAACCGAGACCTCTTCGGGTGGGAGATGCCCCCGAGCATGGTGCAGTCGATCAATCCGATCTTCATCATCGTGCTCGCAGGAGTCTTCGCGGCAATGTGGGTGAAACTCGGCGATCGTCAGCCCAGCACACCAGTGAAGTTCGCGCTCGGCGCGGGAATCATGGGTATCGCGTTCCTGTGCTTCATCCCACTCGCAGGAAGCGCCAACGGGACGATCCCGCTGATCGCGTTTGCCGGAATTCTGCTGCTGTTCACCATCGCCGAGCTGTGCCTGTCCCCCGTGGGCCAGTCACTTGCCACGAAGCTCGCACCGCGCGCTTTCCACTCGCAGATGGTGGCGCTGTTCTTCCTCTCCATCTCGCTGGGTTCGGCGGCCTCCGGCTCGCTCTCGGCGTTCTACAACCCGAGCAACGAAGTGCCGTACTTCCTGATCATCGGCGGCGCCTCGATCGTCGTGGCCGTCGCCTTGTTCCTCGCCCGCACGCCGATCCTTCGTCTGATGGAGGGGGTCCGGTAGCGTCCGGACCCCACGATCGCCGCTACCCCTCCAGTGCGGCGATCGCCTCGGGATCTGCTCCCGTCAGGAACTCCGTGAGGCGTTCGACCTCGCCGGTCTCCCCGATCTGCTCAGCCCCGCGGCGAAGCGCGTAGAGCGCGCGCAGCACGCCTCGGTTCGGCTCGTGCGACCACGGCACCGGCCCAGCTCCACGCCACCCCGACTTGCGCAGCCGATCCAGCCCCGGTGGTACCCCACTCGCGCAAAGGCGTAGGCCTCGATCTCGCGGCCTTCGGCGTTCGCCGCGTCAGCCAGCTCCGCCCAGGCGAGCGGTGACTCAGGGTGTTCACGCACAACCTCTTCTGGAGTGCGCCCTGCGGCGAGCGCAGCCGTCACCTCCGGCTCGGGTGCGAGGAGTGTGGGTTCTGGTCCAAGAAGATTCTCACCGATCATGGCGCCAGTGTAGCGACCGGGGATCTCAGCGGCAGCCGAACCTCGATGGTGAAGCTCTCCTCGCCGCGCTGGTCGAGCCCCGCGCCGGTTCCAGGCCCGGATCGGGCATCCGCATCGGTTCCGGATCCGGACCCCGAGCGGGCATCGGTTCCGGATCCTGCTCCTGCGGCCGTGTGAGTGAGCACGGGGTCTGATCCGAGCACCCGCAGGGTCCCGCCGTGAGCCTGGGCCACCGCCGTTGCAATCGCGAGCCCGAGTCCGCTCCCGGTCTCCGCGCGCACCCGCCCACTCCCGCGCACGAACGGCTCATGGAGTCGCTCGCGGGTCTCGGGGTCGAGCGGTGCCGCCGCGTTCTGGATCCACAGCACCGATTCGCTGGACTCCCCGCCTCCCCCAGCGCCGGAGCCCGGCGCCCAGCGCAGCTGGACCGTGCTGCCGGCACGGCCGTGGCGAACCGCGTTGCCGAGGAGGTTGTCCAAGAGTCTGCCCATCAGCTCAGGATTGACCGGAACCGTGTGCGGCTCGACCTCCGCCACAATTTCCATGTCGCGCTCGGCCGCGCGGGCCCGGCTCCGCGCGAGCGGCTCCGCGAGCACGTCCGAGGCCCGGTGTCGCTCGTACTCGAGTGGCTGCACGCCGCCGATCCCCACCTGGGCGCGTGTGAGCTCCAGGAGCGCCTCACCCATGGCGATGCTGCGGCTGTTGACCTCGCGCAGCCGCTCAGCAACTGCACGGTACTCCGCGAGGCTCGGTTCTGGACCGTCGAGCAACATGTCGAGCATCGCCTTTTCGGTGGCGAGCGGGGTGCGGAGTTCGTGTGAGGCGTTCGCGGCGAAGAGCTGCTGCGCTCGAAACGCGCGCTCAAGCCGCTCGAGCATCTCGTCGAGAGTGTCTGAAAGGTCTGTCAGTTCGTCGCGGGGGCCACGCAAGGCAACCCGGCGATCGAGCCGGTTTGGCGTTGCAGAGCGCGCTGCTGCATTGATCTCGTGCAGTGGCGACAGCACGCGGCCCGCGAGCACCCACGCGGCAATCGAACCGAGCACCACAATTGCCACCAGCGCAATCGTCGACGACCACAGCAGTGTGCCCAGCACGTCCGAGACATCTCGGATCTGGATCGCGGGCACCGTGGCCTGCATCCCCGTGAACCCGTCTGCGCGAAATGACGCGACCCCCGTGTCCGAGTACGAGAGGTTCGAGCTCGGAAACGCTCCGTCCACCGGATCCGCTGGGGCTGCCTGCATCACGGGAAGCGCCCAGTCGGGACCGTAGCGCATGAACAGGTTGAGCCCCGTGACGATGATCCCGCCTCCGAGCGCGACGAGCAGGGCAACACTGAGGGTGATGCGGGCACGGATGGTGAGCCAGAATCGGCCGCGCGCACGCCGGGTCACGCGACAGTCCCTGCCGCGTCAGTGCCGAGCGACGCTGGGGCCCCCACGCGGTAGCCAACACCGGGAACCGTGTGGATGATCCAGGGCTCCCCCATCCGCTTGCGCAGCGTCGAGATGGTGACCCGGATCGCGTTCGTAAATGGGTCGGCGTTTTCGTCCCACGCGCGCTCCAACAGCTGCTCGGCGCTGAGCACTCCGCCGTTCGCCTCGAGCAGTACGCGGAGCAGTGCGAACTCCTTGCGGCTCAGTCGCACATAGCGGCCATCGCGGAACACCTCGCGCCGGAACGGGTCAAGTGTCACGCCATTCGCTTCAAGCACGGGTGGCAGCGGCTGGGCATTGCGACGGTGCAGAGCTTGCAACCTGGCAATGAGCTCAGGAAAGTCGAACGGCTTGACGAGATAGTCGTCTGCTCCGAGTGCGAAGCCATCGACTTTGTCGTCAAGCAGGCCGGCTGCCGTGAGCATGAGGACGCGCGTGCCAGGCGCATTCGCGACCCCCCAGCGGCACACCTCATCACCGTGCATGCCGGGAAGATCCCGGTCGAGCAGCATCACGTCGTACTCCGTATGACCCAGGATCTCAATGGCGCTCTCACCGTCCAGCGCGATATCCGCGGCAATCGAGGCCCGCCGCAGCACCGTCTGCACGGCCTCGGCAAGGTACGCCTCGTCCTCCACTATCAATACCCGCATGCCGGTTCCTTCACTCGCGATCCCTGCGGAGTGCGCCCCGCGGTGTTCCCACAGTCAAACACGGCGCACATAAGGAAATGATCTGTGTTTTCGCAGACGCCCCCGCAACCGCGGTCCCGGTGGACTTGATCACGGCAGCACCCGCCGCCGCTCCATTCCACAGAAGGAAGTCCCCCATGACCTACACCACCCAGTTCCGTCGCAGCGTGCTCCTCGCTCTCCCCGTCGCAGCCCTGTTGCTTTCCGGCTGCACCGCTGCCGGCGGCGGCACAGACTCCGCAGCGAACAAGTCTGAGCAGCAGACGGATCAGACCGCCGAGGCGTGGCACGTGAAATACGCGGGCTGCATGCAAGACGAGGGCCTCGACTACCCCGAGCCCGATCCGAACGCGAACGGCATGGTCGCCGCGATTGATATTGAAGCCTTGGGAGGCATGGACGCGTTCAGCGCTGCGGACAAGACCTGCCGCGGAAAAATCGGAGATCCACCCCAGCCCACGGGCGAAGACGGGAAGCCGATCTCTGATGAGCAGATGCGCAAAGACTCGCTCGAGGTCACCGAGTGCCTGCGTGAGCAGGGCATTGACGTAGAGGATCCCGGCACCACCGGCGGCATCACCATTGACGAGTCGATGTCCACAGAAGCGCTCGAGGCCTGTGGCCTCTCGGGTATGGCCACGAGCGTCGCAGAGTAAGCGATGCGGAAAATCTGGATCGTCGCCGCAGCCGCAGTCGCCGTCGCAGGGCTCGCGACAACCGGTTTCGTCCTGCTGCGCCCGGCCGCGGCACCTGCGGCAGAGAAACCCCCGCCGCGCAACACGGCGGAGATCGTCCGCGGCGACCTCTCTGAGCAGACCCTCGTGCAGGGCGCGCTCGGCCACACCGGAGAGCGCACAATCTCAGGCGGGGCTGGCACGCTGACCTCGCTCGCGGCTGCCGGATCAACTGTGGCCGTCGGCGGAGAGCTCTTCGCGGTCGATAACGTGCCCGTGGTGCTCTTCTCCGGCTCGCTCCCGCAGTGGCGCGACTTCGCGCTCGGCATGTCAAACGGCCCTGACGTGCAGCAGCTCGAAGCATCTCTCGCCGAGCTGGGGTATTTCTGGGCAGACGCCGACGAGGTGTTTGATGAGAACACGCGGGTCGGGATCCGGCTCTGGCAGGAGGGCACCGGGCGCACGGTGACCGGCGAGATCGGCTTGGGTGAGATTCACTTCGCCCCCGGCCCACTGCGCGTCGCCGCAGCGGAACTCGCGACCGGCGCTCCCACCGCACCGGGCACCGCGATCCTGCGCGTCACGGATCTCGGGAAAAGCGTGACCGTGAACCTCAAGCTTGCCCAGCAAAAACTCGCCGTGGTGGGCGCCGCGGTTGAGATCGAACTGCCAGGCGGCACGAAGACGGCCGGCACCATCACCGCGGTCGAGCCCCCGCGCGAGCCCGAGAAAGACGCACAGGGCGGCGGGGACACCCCGCCCGTCGTGCCCGTCACCGTCACTCTCGATGATCCGGATGCCGCCGCAACGATCGACCGCGCCACGGTCCGGGTGTCGTTCACGAGTGAGACACGTGAAAATGTGCTCTCGGTTCCCGTCGGTGCCCTGCTCGCGCTCCCGGGCGGGGGCTACGGCGTCGAGGTTGTGCAGTCTGGGAAACGGGCGACCCGGCAGGTACCGGTTGAGACCGGTCTGTTCGCCGGCGGTCTCGTCGAGGTCTCGGGTGAGGGCATCGACGGCGGCACCGTCGTCGTGGTGGCGGAGTCATGATCGCGCTGGAGGGGATCACACGCAGCTTTGGGAGCCCGCCGACCGACGTGCTGCGCGGCATCGATCTGCGCGTTTTACCAGGCGAGTTTCTCGGGATTGTCGGGCCGTCGGGCTCCGGCAAATCGACTCTGCTCAACATCCTCGGCACACTCGATCGGCCAACGTCCGGCAGCGTGCGGATCGCGGGGCACGATGTCGGTGCGCTCAGCGACAACGCGCTCGCCGATGTGCGCGGCCACCACATCGGCTTCGTATTCCAGCAGTTCCACCTCACCGATGGCCGCTCTGCGCTGGAGAACGTGAGTGACGGGCTGCTGTATCGCGGCGCGTCTCGCGCAGCGCGGCGGCGTGCGGCAACCGAGGCGCTGGAGCGGGTCGGGCTCGGGCACCGCCTGCGCCATCGGCCGCACGAGCTCTCCGGCGGCGAGCGGCAGCGGGTGGCGATCGCCAGGGCCACCGTGGGGCAGCCGCTCATCCTCCTCGCGGATGAGCCGACTGGGAACCTCGATCAGGCCGCTGGTGCCAGCGTCATGGACCTGCTGCATCAGCTCAACGGTGACGGCACGACGATCGTCATGATTACCCACGACCGCGAGCTCGCGTCCTCGCTACCACGCCGCGTACGCGTGATCGATGGCCGGCTCCAGGACGACGGGCACCACGAAGAGGGAGCGCACGAATGACCCCCACCCCAGCAGGAATGCCGCCGCGCTCGCGGTTGCGACTGACAGATTTGCTCGCGCTCAGCACCTCGGGGCTCCGCTCCAGGCCGCTGCGCGCGATCCTCTCAGCGCTCGGCATCGCGATCGGGATCGCAGCGATGGTCGCTGTCCTTGGCATCTCCGCATCGAGCCAAGCAAAACTGCAGCAGCAGCTCGACGCGCTCGGCACGAACCTGTTGACCGTCGAGTCGGGCACCGACCTGTTCGGGCGGGAAACTCCGCTGCCGACCGACGCGACCGGGCGGGTGCAGCGCATCGCCGGTGTGCTCGAGGCTGCCGGCGCAGGCGAGGTGCCAGACACGCGCGTCTACCGCAGCAACCTGATTCCGGCCGCGCGCAGTGGCGGGCTCTCCGTGCGCGCGGCCGACCTCGAGCTGCGCTCAGCGCTCGCGGCCGAGCTCCGCGCCGGCGCATGGTTCACTGAGGCAACCGCGGCGTTCCCCACGGTCGTGCTCGGATCGGCCGCGGCGCAGCAGCTGGGGATCGAGCGGCCCGGCTCCCTGATCTGGCTCGGAGATCAGCAGTTCTCGGTGATCGGGATCCTGGACCCCGTTGTGCTCGCGCCAGAGCTCGACACCGCGGCGCTGGTCAGCTCCGCGGTCGCGCAGGAGCGGCTCGGCTTCGACGGCGCGCTCACCCGGCTCTACGTCAGGGCAGCGGAGGACGCCGTGCCGAAGACGCGGGAGCTGCTGCCGCAGACGCTCGGCCCGGAACAGCCAGAGGCCGTGAAAGTTTCGCGGCCCTCAGACGCGCTCGCAGCGAAGGGCGCGGCGGACGAGACGTTCACCGGATTGCTGCTCGGTCTGGGCTCGCTCGGCCTGCTCGTGGGAGGGATCGGAGTGGCAAACACGATGATCATTTCCGTCATGGAACGCCGCCAGGAGATCGGTCTTCGGCGTGCAATTGGCGCCAGGCGCGCACACATTCGGCGTCAGTTCCTCGGCGAGGCGCTCGTGCTTTCCGCACTGGGCGGCGTCTTTGGGGCCGGTCTCGGCGCGTTGATCACGCTCGCGTTCGCGGGAGCCAATGGCTGGCCGTTTGCCCTGCCGCTCCTGGTCCCGGGCGCAGCCGTCGGCGCCACACTCGTCGTGGGTGCACTCGCAGGGCTGTCCCCAGCGTGGCGAGCTGCCAGGGTGTCCCCGACGGCCGCGCTCAGCGGATAGTGTCCGAGCGCTGAGGGCTACGCGATCCGGAACGAGGCCAGAGTGCGCACGAGCAGCGCGTAGTCCTCAGTCTGCATGTACGCGCGCGCCTCATCCATCGATCCAAATAGCCACTGCGCCTGCGGATCAGAGGTGTCGACCTGCACCTTGGTCGCGAACGCCGTGAGGCCACCATCCGTGTGCAGCATGTTGTAGTACATACAGGACTGCGGCGGCACGTCATCGGCGAGGGACAGGCTCGCGATGACGCCCTCCGCGACCTGGGCCGCGCGGAACACCACCCGAGGCGCGACGAGCTGGGTGACCCCGTCAGGTGCGGCAACGTAGCCGGGGATCTCGACGGGCTGAGAGTCCAGCTCTTCGACGATCTGCTGCGGCAGCTCGCCGCACGCACCTCCGAGACCCTGCAGCGCGTTGGCGAAGTAGAGCCGCTGCACCCCTGCCGGGTCGAACACCCCGAACTGCACGATGCCCATGTCGTTCGGGGTGCCGATGTCCTCGACTTCCCAGCCTGGCGGCACCTCGAACGACTGCGACATGCGCACATCGGTGAAGCGTTCCCAGGGTTCCGGGGTCGGCGTCGGCGTGGGCGTCGGAGTCGCCGTTGGTGTGGGCGTTGCCGTCGGGCTCGGCGTCGGCTTCGCCGTCGCGGTCGGCTTGGGATCCGGGGTCGTCGGCTCAGGCGCGCAGGCGCTGAGCCCGAGCATCCCGATCGAGAGCACTGCCGCCGCAAGGAGCGGAGCGATCCGTGTCTTCATGAGTTCCCCATTTCCCTGGCCACCGCCATCGCAGAACGTGCGCTGCGGAACAGCTGCCGCGTCTAGCGGTAGTTCACAAACTGCAGCGCAACGTCGATATCGGCGCCTTTGAGCAGCGCCATCGTCGCCTGCAGATCATCGCGGCTCTTGGAGGAGACCCGCAGTTCATCGCCCTGGATCTGCGACTTCACACTCTTGGGTCCCTCATCGCGGATCAGCTTGTTCAGCTTCTTCGCGGTGGCCTGGTCGATGCCCTCTTTGAGCTTCGACTCGATGCGGTATTCCTTGCCGCTCGGGTAGGGCTCGCCGGTTTCGAGCGACTTCAGCGAGAGCGAGCGCTTGATGAACTTGGACTGGAGCACATCGAGCACCGCATTCGCGCGCTCCTCGGTGTTCGCCTTTATCAGGATCGTCTCACCACTCAGGGAGATGTCCGCACCCACACCCTTGAAGTCGTAGCGCTGCTCGACCTCCTTGCGGGCCTGGTTAATCGCGTTCTCGACCTCCATGGAATCGATCTTGCTCACCACGTCAAACGAAGAATCAGCCATGCCCTCAGCATACCGATCCCGCGCGGCCACGGTTCCTAATAGATGGAATAACTGGAGTGAATATGTTGCTACACTCTTCGTTGGCCCGCGCCGTACCACGACCATCAGCGCCGACCCGCCATCGCACCAATCGCTCCACCCCGTTCGAAGGATCCAGCTCGTATGTCGCAACAGACCGCATCGGTCACCGCCCAGCCCGCCCGCAGACTCCCCCGCTGGGTCACCTCTTTCGGGTGGCAGATCCTCGCGGCGCTCGTCCTCGGCCTTGTCCTCGGCGGGATCGCTATGTCGCTCGGGCCCGACGCTGAGGACAACCCCAACGGACTCCACGCAACGCTCGCCACCATCGGCGGCAGCTATGTGTCGCTGTTGCGCGCCGCCGTGGTTCCTCTGATCTTCACAGCGATCGTGTCGAGTATCGTCGGCCTGCGCAAGGTCACGAACGCGGCCCGCCTCGCCGGCCAGACGCTGCTCTGGTTCGCCATCACCGCCCTCATCGCGGTCACGATCGGCATCGTGCTCGGTGTAACACTGCAGCCAGGCGCCTCAGCCTCGCAGACCGAGCTCGCCACGAGCGACCCGTACACCGTTGGCACCTGGTGGAACTTCCTCACCGGCCTCGTACCCGGCAACTTCCTCGGCCTCACGGTCGGCGGCTCCGTCGATGCTGAGACGGGCGCACTGAGTGCGAGCCCGAGCTTCAACGTGCTCCAGGTCATCGTGATCTCCGCCGCGGTCGGCATCGCCGCACTGAAGATCGGCGAGAAGGCCGAACCGTTCATCCGCCTCACTGAGTCCGCACTTGCCGTCATCCAGAAGGTGCTGTGGTGGATCATCCGCATCGCCCCGCTCGGCACCGTCGGACTGATCGGTAACGCTGTTGCCGAATACGGCTGGAGCAAGATGGGATCGCTGACCTGGTTTGTCGCGGTGCTCTACGTGGGCCTCGCCCTCGTCCTGTTCGTGGTGTACCCGATCCTGGTGCGCGCGCACGGCCTCTCCGTGAAACAGTACTTCTCAGGCGTGTGGCCAGCGGTGCAGCTTGGCTTTGTCAGCCGCTCCTCGATCGGCACTCTCCCGCTGACGCAGCGGGTGACCGAGCGCAACCTTGGCGTCCCCCGCGGCTACGCGTCCTTCGCCGTGCCGCTTGGCGCGACCACCAAGATGGACGGGTGCGCGGCGATCTACCCGGCAGTGGCTGCGATTTTCATTGCCCAGTTCTTCGGCATTGAACTGACGATCGTGCAGTACTTGCTCATCGTCCTCGTCTCCGTGGTGGGTTCGGCAGCTACGGCCGGCACCACCGGTGCGACCGTGATGCTCACGCTGACGCTCTCCACACTGGGCCTGCCGCTCGAGGGCGTTGGCCTGCTGCTCGCCGTCGACCCGATCATCGACATGGGACGCACTGCGGTGAACGTCGCTGGCCAGGCACTCGTGCCGGCAATCGTCGCCAAGCGCGAGGGGATCATCGATATGGACCTCTACAACGCGCCTCGTCGCGGCCAGGCTTTCGACAACGACGATGTGGACGCTGAACTCGCAGCGGCCAACGCCGCCGATGCAGCGGACGCCGCGGAGCCGGCCACCCGCTAGCCCCTCACCGCATACGGCCGCAAAGCCACAACTGACCCCCAAGTGAGCTACTGACCCTCGAATGAAGCGAATATCGCTCAATTTGAGGGTCAGTAGTTCACTTGGGGGTCAGCTCTGCGATCAGCCGCCCCCAAGCATCTACCGCACCGAGGCGCGACGCATCGCGAACCAGGTGGCGACCAACGCCGCGACGATCACGCAGCACGCGATCAGCGCAAACCAACCGCGAGTCGCATTCGCAAGTATTTCCCCGAGGTTCGGCGCCAGGATCAACAGCAGGAAGGCGAGCGCGAGGCCAAACGAGATGCCGACGATCGCGGGCCCCTTCGCTCCGAACCGCACCCAGACCGCTCCGAAGAAGCCACCGATCGTGAGGCAGAACAGCACGCCGATGAACCCTGTTGCGCCGAGGATCCAGGGGTTCCCCGCGCCGACAGCATAGGTGTCGAGTACATAGGTATTCGAGAACCAGTGCCCCGTGGCGAGCTCGACACCCAACAGCGCGACGAGCAGCACGGCAACATAGGCGGACTGCAAGACATTCGAGAGCATCGTGCCGACAATGAAGTTCCGGCGGGTGGTCCCGAGCGCGAGGGCGAACGGGTAGGTCGTGGCCACCGCCTGCACTCCGTAGTAGATCAGGAAGCCAGGCAGCGACCACACCACGCCCATGTTCATGCGCGCACCATCGATGTACTCGGCACCGCCCCCGGTCAGACCAGTGGCGCGCTGAATCGCGAGGGCAATAATGATCGAGACGATCAGTACGAGCCCCAGGATCATTGCCGGGGTCGCAAAGAAATTGTCGAGCCGGTTCATGTGTAGCCTGGTCACTTTGAGCGCGCGGTTCATGCGGCTCTCCTTTCCTGAGATACCGATTCCGAGGCTTCCGCTGCCGCATGATCAAAGCCATATGCGGCCACGAGTTCTTGCAGTGAGACCGAGCTCATCTCCAGCCCGAGCTCCGCGGCGAGCGTGCGATCTGCCGCCGCTGGCGCGCCATTCACCACAGCCGACGCGAGCCCGCCGAGCCCGCGGCGGGACAGCACGTCGCGACCGCCAAGATATTGTTCGAGCGCACCCGCCTTGCCCGCGATCTGGTGGGCGCCGCCACGCAGTGCTTCGACATCGGCGTGCTGCACCACGCGGCCCTGTTCGAGGATGATGACGCGTTCAAGCAGCCGGTCCATCTCGTCGATGAGGTGCGTTGAGAGCACGATCGTGCGCGGATGCTCCGCATAGTCGTGCAGCAGCTCGTCATAGAACACTCCGCGCGCCGTAGCGTCCAGCCCGAGATACGGCTCATCGAAGAAGGTAATGGGGGCGCGCGATGCGAGGCCGAGCACGATGCCGAGCGCCGAGAGCTGGCCGCGCGAAAACTTCTTCACGACCGGCTTCGTCGGGATCCGGAACCGCGCGATCAAGCGGTCCGCGACCTCCTGCGACCAGTTCGGATAGAACACCGCCGCAGCGCGGATTGCGTGCTTCAATTTGTAGTCGTCCGGATAGCGCTGGTTGTCACGCACAAAACACATCTGCTCGATGGCGGCCGCGTTCTCGAACGGTTCGTGCCCCGCGACGCGGATCGTGCCGGATCCCGGCCGATCCTGCGCGGTGATGAGCGCCATCAGCGTGGTCTTCCCAGCGCCATTGCGTCCGAGTAGTCCGGTGATGACATTTGCCTGGATGTCGAGCGTGACGTCGTCAAGCGCGATTCCCCCGCTATAACGTCGCGTGAGTCCGCGGGTCTGTATGGCTGTCGTGGTCATGATGCTGCCTCCCCTTTCTCGGAGATGAGGGTGATGATGTCGTCAGTGCTGAGCCCGAGCCGTGTCGCTTCAGCAATGAGTGGATCGACGAAGTCTGTGACGAAGGCGGTGTGGCGGCCGGCCGCGATCTGGGCGCGTGCTCCGGGAGCAACGAACATGCCGATGCCGCGCTTCTTGTACAGCACGCCCTGATCTACAAGGAGATTCAGTCCTTTTCCCGCGGTCGCGGGGTTGATGCGCAGGTGCGCGGCGAACTCGTTTGTAGAGGGAACTTGCTCCTCTTCGGCGTACACGCCGGTCAGGATCTCGTCAGATAAGCGGTCGGCCAGCTGGAGAAATATCGGCCTCGTGTCATCAAACACTCCCACCTCCTTCATTGGTTAGTTACTTCACTAATGAACCTAGGTGGTTCGAGTCGGGGTTGTCAAGCACCGACATTCATCGGATGATTGTGAGGGGCGCCTACATCTCGCCCCATTCACGCGCCAGGAAGCCGGTATGCCAGCACAAAATATTGCCATTAGCCACGCCGACACCGGCCTCGTCACCGCGGAAGTGGGGCGCGCCGAGCGCATTTCGCCAAGCTTCGTGCGCCTCACGCTCGTCGGCCCCGAGCTGCGACAGTGGCGCCACATTGGCTTCGACCAGTGGTTCCGGCTCGCGATCCCCGTTGCAGGCGACACCACACGGTTTGATCGCCTCTCAGAGCGCTTCGACATGCGAGGTTACCTGCGCTACCTCACCCTGCCGAAAGCCACCAGGCCCGCGATCCGCAGCTACACCGTGCGAGAATTCCGCGCAGAGGCCGGTGAGATCGATGTCGACTGTGTGGTGCACGGGGCTCCGCACGACCCCAGCGCCGGATCGGCGCACGACGCAGGCATCGCCGGCCCCTGGGCCGCCTCCCTCCCCCAAGGAGCCCGCGTCGCTCTCATCGATCAGGGCTGTGGCTACCGGCCAACGAGAGGCGCAGCCCCCCACATCGTCCTCGCAGGGGACGAGAGCGCGCTTCCGGCCGTAGCTGGAATTCTGCGGGATCTTCCGCGAGACGCCACCGGCGATGCGTTGATCGAGGTGCCTGATCCCGCGGACCGACAGCCTCTGCACGCCCCGGACGGGGTCGCAGTGCACTGGCTCACGCGCTCACCCCACGACCGCCCGGGCACTGCGGCGCTGGAACGCCTGCGCAATCTGCCGGCATGGGATCCAACGCCGAGCAATCGCGAGTTCCGTGCGTTTGTTGCCGGCGAGCAGCAACTCGCCACCGGTGGTCGCCGCGCCCTCGTTGCAGAGCGCGGCGTGGCGAAGGCTGATGTCACCTTCTGCGGCTACTGGCGCCAGAAATAGCCCCTCGGCAACGCGGCCGCTGCCCGCTACCCGCTACCCGCTACCCGCTACCCGCTACCCGCTACCCGCTACCCGCTACCCGCACATTATCGAGCTACTGGGAGCCGCACCGAGACCCGCAGGCCACCCGGCTCAAGCGGCGTGAGGGTCAACTCGCCGTCGTGTGCGCGCACGATACTCTGCACAATCGCGAGGCCGAGCCCGACTCCGGGGCGTTCAGTGCGACGGCGCTCAGCCCCTCGCTGGAATGGCTCGGTCAACGTCGCCACGGTTGCGGGATCAAGCGCGGCGCCAGTGCTTGTGACGGTGAGCTCAGCGGCCTCTGGGGCGGTGCTAGTGGTGACCCACACCGCCCCGCCCGCGCTGAGGTTGTGCACGATCGCGTTGTGCACCAGATTCATCGTGACCTGGAGCAGCAATGCCGGCGATCCGGCGGCATGCGCAGCCTCGCCCACCGCCACGAGGGTGACTCCGTGCTGCTCGGCGAGCGGCAGCAGTGTCTCCGTCGCCTCTTCTGCGAGCAGCGAGAGGTCGACCCGCTCATGCGTGAACGAGCGCTGGCCGCTCCGGCTGAGAAGCAGGAGCGCCTCAGTCAGCTCAATCGCGCGATCGTTGACCGCAGTGAGACGCGCCACGAGTTCGGGGCTGTCGCAATCCGGGTCTTTGCGCGCAACATCAAGCTGCGCGCGCGTAATCGCGAGCGGTGTGCGCAATTCATGTGATGCGTTCGCAGCAAAGCGCTGCTGCTCTGAGACATGCGCTTCCAGCTGTGCGAGCATCGCATCGAAGCTGTCGGCGAGTTCGCGAAACTCGTCTTGCGGGCCCTCAAGCGCGACCCGCGTGGAGAGGGCACCGGCGCCGGCCGCCCGTGCGGCCTGTGTGATCCGCGTGAGCGGGGACAGCATCCGTCCGGCGAGTAGCCAACCGCCGACGAGTCCGAGCAGGAGCAAAAACACCAACGCCCACAGCGCGGCCGGTCGAAACGCGCGCACCAAGTCGTCGCGACCGGGCATAAACCCGTCCGGGAGCGCTGCGGCGTCCGGCGGCACATATCGCAGCAAGAAGGCCCACACCACCAGGAGCAGGAGCATCCCGGCGACCATCAGAAATCCGGCATAGCTCAGCGTGAGCTTCAGCCGCGCACTCATGCCGCGCGGACGCCCCAGCCCTGGCGTCACTCGGCGCCCCCGGTCCCCACATCAATCCGATACCCAACTCCGGGCACCGTGGCGATCAGCCACGGCTCCCCGAGCCGTTTCCGGAGCGCAGACACCGTGATTCGCACCGCGTTGGTGAACGGGTCAGCGTTCTCATCCCACGCCCGCTCCAGCAGAGTCTCAGCGCTCATCACTCCGCCTTCAGCGGCGACGAGCACCTCTAGCACCGCAAACTGCTTGCGCGTGAGCGCAATATAGCGCCCGTCCCGATACACCTCGCGCCGGAATGGGTCGAGGGTGAGGCCAGCAATCTCGCGCACAGGCGGCCGGTGGTGTGCGCGGCGCCGATCCAGCGCGCGCAAGCGCAGCACCAGTTCTTGCAGCGCGAAGGGCTTCGTCAGATAGTCGTCCGCACCGAGCTCGAACCCAGACGCCTTATCGTCCAGGCGATCCGCGGCGGTGAGCATCAGAATCGGTGTGCCAACGCCGGACGCGACGATGCTTGCTGCCACGTCGTCACCCGAGGGGCCGGGAATATCGCGGTCGAGCACAGCGATGTCGTAGTCGTTGATGCTGAGTAACTCGAGCGCAGTGTCACCGTCGCCCGCAACATCGGCCGCGATCGCCTCAAGCCTGAGCCCATCACGGATCGCGGAAGCCAGATCAGGCTCGTCCTCGACGAGTAGTACGCGCATGGGACCCATCGTACGATCCGAGACCTATCGTTGGTGTATCGAAAACCGTGTACGCGCTGGCAACATGGCACGCGGTGAACTGGCTCTATGCGTTACGAATCACGCGGCCTCAGGTTCCGCAAAGCACTCGTGCCCGCCCTCATCATCGCCGGGGCGGCATCTCTCCTCGCGCTCATTGCGGGGGTCGCAGTCGCCCAGGTTGCAGCGCCAGCCATCGCCGGGGCCGCACGCGAAGGGAAAGCCGGCACGCAGGTGGCTGGAGAGGAGGGTGGCGGATCCGGATCTGTCGACGCACGCGGCGCTGGAGCTGGGCCAACCGGATCCGGCGACGTCGACGGCCTCCTGCCCGACGGCACCACACCATTCGACGATGCACAGCCTGGCGTGACCGGGCTCGCTCCCGAACTGCTGAGCGCGCTGCGCGAGGCAGCGCGCGCGGCCGAAGCCGAGGGCATCACGATGACCGTGACGAGCGGCTGGCGCTCGCCCGCGTACCAGCAGCAGCTGCGCGTGGATGCCATTGCAGAGTACGGCTCGGAAGCGGAGGCCGCGCGCTGGGTGGCCTCCCGGAGAAGTCCGTGCACGTCTCTGGCGAAGCGGTCGACGTCGGGCCGTGGGACGCGGCGCAATGGGTCGCCGACAATGGAGCCCAGTTTGGCCTCTGCCAGGTGTATGACAATGAGCCGTGGCACTTCGAGCTGCGTCCCAACGCTGCGACAACCGGCTGTCCCGAGCTCTACTGGGATCCGAGCTACGACCCGCGATTGCAGTAATCACGCCTGCCACGGCTCGCACGGGGCCTCACCAGAGCGGGCGTCCGTGCAAAAGGATCGACGCTGCACCCGAACACGTGCGGGTCGTCGTGAGCCGCGCTCAGAGCGCCAATCGCTGGCTCGAATTACACAGCTGTAATTCATCCACAGCCTGTGGACAGCCCTGGGGATAGCTTGTGGACAGTGTAAGGTGACTACGACCAACTCTGGACGGAGTCTCAATATCATGAACGTTCGCACCCTCCCGGCACCCACCGCCGGGATGCTCCGGGCGCAGCGCCCCACAGGCATCATCATGGCGTTCGTGGTGCTCTTCATCGCGCTCCTGGCGCAGACGATCCCCACCGTTGGCATCACGATCGCGGACTCGCTCACCGGAGCCTCACCGGCCGGCGCAGCCAGTGAGCCAGCGCTCGCCGAAACCCACGAGCGCGTGCGGCTGAGTGTCCTACTCCTGTCGTTCGCGTTGACGATTGGAGTGCTGTGGCTGTGGGTTCGCGCGAAAGAACAACGGCCGTTCGCGTCGCTCGGCTTTGAGTCGCGCCGCGGAGCCCTCCGGGTCGCTCTCCGCGGCGCGGGAATCGGCCTCGCGATGCTCATCGTGTGCCTCCTCGTCCCGCTCGCACTCGGCGAGGTGCAGCTCAGTTGGGCGGCGCCCAGCGGTGCGGGCGCTACCTTTATTTTCCTGATGCTCGCGGCGTTTCTGGTGCAGGGGAGCGCCGAGGAGATCCTGCTTCGCGGCTTCCTCACCCAGGCCGTCGCACGACGCTGGGGGCTTGTGGCTGCGGTCATCACCCAGGCCGTGGTATTTGCCGCGATTCACGGCGCGAACGCCGGAGTGGGGGTGCTTCCCGTGGTGAACCTACTGCTGTTTGCGAGCTTCGCGAGCTTCCTGTCGCTGGCCGACGGGAGCCTGTGGGGCATCTGCGCGATGCACGGAGTGTGGAACTGGGCGCAGGGCAATCTGTTCGGCGTGGCAGTCTCCGGCAACGCCGCTGCGGACTCTCTCTTCACGATCACGAGTTCAGGATCGACGAACGAACTGATCTCCGGCGGCAGCTTCGGCCTTGAAGGAAGCCTGGTGACGACGGCGGTCTATCTGATCGGCGTCGCGATCGCGTGGCGTGTGTGGCGCGCACGTCGGGGACACGATGAAACTACACCGGTGTAATTCATCCACAGCCTGGGGATAACGTTGTGAACAACTTGTGGATATGCCAGGCTACGGCAGGATCCCCCACTCCATCGCGCGGGTGACCGCGCGGGTGCGATCCGACACCTCGAGTTTCTCGAACACGTGAAGCAGATGCGTTTTCACCGTCGACTCCCCAATCACCAGCCGCGCTGCGATCGACGGGTTGCTGTATCCCTGAGCCACAAGTGCAAGGATCTCCGTCTCTCGTGGCGTGAGCCGCGGCGCCTCGACCGGCTCGACCGGCTCGCGCACCCGAGCAACGAGCTGCGCTGCGATAGACGGGGCCAGCACGGTGTGGCCAGCAGCGACCGCTCGCACCCCAGCAATCAGCTCGGCAGCCGGCGCCGCCTTGACGAGGTATCCGCTCGCGCCCGCTTCGATCGCTGAGAGAATCTGCTCGTCATCCTCGTAGGTCGTGAAGACCAGCACTCCTGGCCCTGCAGGCACCCGTTCGGAGCCGGGATACTCACCCCGGGTGATGCGCCTCGTTGCTTCGACTCCGCCAAGGCCCGGCATGCGGAGGTCCATCAACACAACGTCGGGACGCGCATCCGCGAGCAGCTCAAGTGCATTTTCTCCCGACGCGGCCTCGCCGACGACCGTAATTTCGGCTTCGGTTTCGAGGAGACCAACGATTCCAGCGCGCACGATCGGGTGGTCGTCGACCACAAAGACGCGGCTCATACTCCCTCGCTTCCAGGGGTGACGAGGCGTGCAGAAGCTGCGCGCCTGGGCCGGACACGTTGATCTGCGGGCACGGCAGGAGATTGCCGGCCTGTGAGCGATACCTCAAGACACGCGCCTCCGCCCTCGCGCGGGCCGAAATTGATCTCGCCGCCGAGCGCCCGCGCCCGATCCGCAAGGCCGGTCAGGCCAAAGCCCCCGGCCCCCGCTTCCCGAGCGCCCGGTGTGCCCGGTGTGCCCGAGGCCGAGCCCGAGGCCGAGGCGCGACCAGGCCCGGCGGCGGGCCCCACACCATTGTCCTCAACCCGGAGCACCACACGGGGCGGCAGAGAAGCATTGCTAGATTCGCGTTCGTCCAAGACCAGGACGACGCGCGTTGCATGCGCATGGCGGCGCGCATTCGCGAGCCCCTCCTGTGCAGCGCGCAGCAGTACGACTTCCTGTTCGCGGTCCAAGTGCACAGGCCCGAAGCAGCACTCGACCTCAAGCCCGGTGTCGGCGTGCAGCCGCGCGGCGATGCGCTCAAGCGCCGGGGTCAGCTCGCCCTCGCCGAGCGGCTGCGTCGTGGCAACCAGTGCACGCGCTTCCCCCACGGCGTCACGAGCAGTGGCCCCCACTCTGACAGTGCGCTCAAGCGCTCGCTCAGCATCTCCTGCCAGGAGCGCCCGCTCCGCCTGCTCACTGAGCATCACGAGCCCGGTGAGAGTCTGTGTGAGCGTGTCATGCAGTTCGCGTGAGAGTCGCTCGCGCTCAGCAGCAGCCCCGCTCGCCTCGGAGAGCGCGGCGACTTCCGCCTGGGACTCCCGCAGACGTTCGGCGAGCGAGCGGTGCTGCTCACTCTGTGAGTACACCCGAGTGAGCCACAGCCCCAGGAACACCGCGAAGCCGAACGAGCACGCGGCGATCATCGCCGCGGACCACGCCGCATCGGAGAACCCGAGCCGCGCGTAGGCGAAATATGCGCCGACCCCTGTAGCGGCAGCGAGCGCGGCGCTCCACCCGATAGGCACTGCGCGCGGGCGTCCGCTTCCCCCAGTGATCGTCCAGATCATGGGATAGAGAATCGCCTGCAACGTCGCGAAGCCCGGACTCATCGCTACCGCCGCACCGAGCCCAATGGCGAGGAGCGCAAGAGCGACCCAGTCTCGACCCGCGGGCGGAAGGCCCGCGTGCTCGCGACGCAGTGCCGGCCGGATCGTGACCACATAGAGCACGAGAAATCCGGCAAGTATGCCCAGCTCTGGGAACAGTGCTGCGAACGGCTGCATATTCGCGGCATCACCCCGCCGGCTTACCACGCCCACTCCACCGGGGATCAACATCACGATGCACACAGCACCGACGCCGAGATCCCACCACCGCAGCGGGGACTTGGCGGGCTGCGCGGGCTTGCTCATGTACGTCACTCTCTCATGATCCCCCGACATCGAGTGCGGGAGTCTTACGAACGGCGCTGCCACCGGAATGTCAGAAGCGACGCTCCCAACCCCACCACAAGCCAGACCAGCAACATCAGCGCCACCAGCCCGAGGTTCCAGGTTCCGCCCGCCTCGGCGGCTTCAAGGTGTGCGGCCAGAAACACGCTGCGCATGCCCTGAGCCAACCACTTCAGCGGGAACACGGACGCGACATTTTGCAGCCACTCCGGCAACATCGTGAACTGGAGGTAGACGCCGGAAACAAACTGCAGCACCAGCACAATCGGGATGACCACCGCGGATGCGCTGCGCGTCGAGCGTGGAAGCGCGGAGAGCGCAATTCCAAGCAGCGTCATCGTGGCGATCCCGAGGGCGAACAACCAGGCAAAGCGCAGCCACGTGGACAGGTCTGTTGGCAGTTCTACCCGGAACACGACCGCTGCGAACACCAGCAACAGTGCGGACTGGAGCAGCGCAGTCACGACGACGACGCCGATCTTGCCGATGAAATAGCTCACCGGCGACATCGGGGTCGCTCCGAGACGCCGGAGCGACCCTTCGTACCGTTCACGAGTGATGTCGATCGCGAGGTTTTGTACGCCCGAGAGGAGAATGCCTGCTGCCACGAGGCCAGGCAAATAGTACGCGGCCAGTGAGATACCGCCGGAACCGTCGGGAAGCGTGCCGACATCACCCATCGACTGAAACGCCGCCCCGAAGATCCCGAGCATCAGGATTGGGAAGAGGAACGTGAAGAACACGACATCGGGGACGCGGAAGTACGCGCGCAGTTCGAACCCGATCGCGGCAAGCCCTGAGCTCACAATGCTGGGGGCCTTCATGGGGGACCGCGTATTCAGGGCGCTCATCGCGTGGCCTCCGTCCCGCTCTCGACGTGCTCGGTGAGTTTCGCATGCTCGGCGCGCTGTGCGTCCTCGGTTTCGCTCCGGATCAGCTCCAGGTAAATGTCTTCAAGCCCGGGTCGCTTGATTTCAAGCTCCGCAGGTTCGCCAGTCGAGTCCCCCGCGGCGAGCGCCGCTTCGCGCAATCTCGCGGCTACGGCCGCGGGCAGGTGAGTGCGCTCTTCGCGTCGCTCTCCAGACGCGTCTCGCCAGCTGACGATTGGCGTGCGCGCTTCGACGCCACCGAGCTCGGCTGGCGGCCCCTCCGCCACAATCCGGCCGCCCGAGAGCACTCCAACCCGATCTGCAAGGCGCGCGGCCTCATCAAGATAGTGCGTCGTCAGCAGGATCGAGACGCCCTCGCTCGAGAGCCCCTCGAGCATGTCCCAAAACTGACGCCGCGCAGCCGGATCAAAGCCCGTGGTCGGTTCGTCAAGGAACAAGAGCCGGGGACGCCCGACAATGCCGAGCGCAACGTCGAGCCGGCGCTGCTGACCGCCAGACAACTGTGCGGCGCGCGCCTGCGCCTGGTCGGTGAGCCCGACCAGTTCGAGCACTTCATCGACACCGCGGGGCTGCGCGTACAGCCTGCTGAAGTAGGAGATCAATTCCCGCGGCGAGTAAGGGCCATACTCACCGGTGGTCTGGGCGACCGTGCCGAACCCGGCCTTCCACGAACGCGGAGCCGTGAGCGGCTCACGTCCAAGCACACGAACTTCACCCGTGTCTGGCCACCGAGTCCCCTCCAGGATCTCAATCGCCGTGCTCTTGCCCGCGCCGTTGGGGCCGAGGAGCGCGTACGTCTCGCCCGCTGCGACATCGAGGTCGAGACCGCGCAGCACGCTGCGCTGCCCATACCGCTTCGTGAGGCCGCGCACGCGGATTGGCGCTTCGTGCTCTGTCTGGATCATGTCTCAAGTCTGCTGCTCGGCAGCGGGCAGCGGCAGCGGTGGAGCGGTGTATTTTTCCATCCACCGATCGGTGGATGCCATGCTCCGGGCGTAGGCTGGTGTGGTGAACAGCACTGACGCTCCTCCCTCCTTCCTCACCCCGAAGTCG
The DNA here is from genome assembly GCF_019464495.1 of Leucobacter luti. Taxonomy (NCBI): domain Bacteria; kingdom Bacillati; phylum Actinomycetota; class Actinomycetes; order Micrococcales; family Microbacteriaceae; genus Leucobacter; species Leucobacter luti. Next base: position 1,837,868 of record NZ_CP080492.1, read on the forward strand.
TTTGCCTCCGACAACTGGGGCGGCATGCACCCCGAGGTCCTCGCCGCGCTCACCGCAGCGAACCGTGGACACGCGGCGGCGTATGGCGGCGACCCGTGGACGGCGCGGTTCGCCGAAGTGACGAAGGAACTGTTCGGCGCCGAGGCCGAGGCGTATCCCGTGTTCAACGGCACCGGAGCGAACGTGCTCGCCCTGCAGGCTGCACTCCCACGCTGGGGGGCCGTGATCTGCGCTCGCACCGCGCACATCAACTTTGATGAGACGGGCGCTCCAGAAAAGACCGGTGGGCTGAAGCTGCTCCCCGTCGACGCGCCCAACGGCAAGATCACGCCGGAACTCGCCGCACGTGAGACGTGGGGCTACGGCTCAGAACACCGGGCGCAGCCACTGGCGATCTCGATCGCGCAGGTCACCGAGACCGGCACCTGTTATACGCCGGAGGAGATCCGCGCCCTCGCTGATTTTGCGCACGAGCACGGCATGGTGCTCCACATCGACGGCTCACGGATCAGCAATGCGGCCGCCCACCTCGGCGTCTCGCTCGCGGCAATCACCAGCGAGGCCGGAGCGGATCTCCTGAGCCTCGGCGGCACAAAGAACGGCTTGCTCGGCGCTGAAGCGGTCATCCTGCTGCGGCCAGACGCAGCGCAAGGCATGAAGTTCCTGCGGAAGATCAACCTGCAGCTGCCCTCAAAGATGCGTTTTGTATCTGCACAGTTGCTCGCGCTTTATGAGGGCGAGCTGTGGCGTCGTTCGGCAGCCCACACGAACGCGATGGCTGCGCGGCTCGCTCGAGGGATCGAGACACTCGCCGCGCAGGATCCGTCGCGCGGACTCCGGATCCTCTTCCCCGTCGAGTCGAACGCCGTGTTCGTGCAGCTCCCGCCCGAGGTAGCCGCGCATGCGCAGCAGCGCTTCACGTTCGGAGCGTGGCCGGGAGGCGCGGATCAGTACCGCCTCATGTGCGCGTTCGACACGACGGAGGAAGAAGTGGACGCCCTGCTCGAGGCGCTCGCGGGCGCATAGCCCGCGGCGGCCCAGAGCGGTCGTGTCCGCTCGTGCGGATACGTGCGAGGGTGCAGCCCGGGCCTAGGCCGCGGCGCGGTCCGGGCCTAGGCCGCGGCGCGGCGCGGGGTCAGCCGCGACAGCAGCACCGTGAGCACCAGCGCAGCAATGATCCCAATCACTGGGGGGATGCCGATCTCGAGCTGGCCGGCGCTCCACGCCACTGCGCAGGAGACCACGTACACGCCCAGGTTCACCCAATTGAAGCGGGGCAACGTCTCACCGACGGGCATTTGCGTGCGCCGCCAGCGCGCAAGGTAGTCGCCGATGATCACGCCGCCGAGCGGTGGGATGAACGTGCCGAGCAAGCCGAGGTACTGGGGCAGGTGATCACCCACACCGAGCAGGGCCAGCACGGTGCCAATGATCGAGCCGGCGATCACAAATCGCGTCTTGCTGGGCTTCTCAAACAACTCTGCGCCGGCAACCCCAAAGGAGTACGCAGCGTCCGCGTTCGACTTCCAAAGGTTGCCGAACAGGAGAAACAGCCCCCAGCCGATCAACCCGAGCTGGAACAGGACGAGGACAAAGTCGCCCTCTCCAAAGGTGATCGCGCCGATCGCGCCGAAGAAGATCATGAGACCGTTGCCGATGAGGAACCCGACAACACACGCGATGACAGCCTGTTTGCCGCTGCGGCCAAAGCGCGTCCAGTTCGGCGCCTGCGTCCCCGCCGAGACGAAGGTGCCGACGACGGTGGTGACAGCGACCGCGAGGGTCATGCTGCCCGACGGCTCGATCGCGGCGAGGCCTGCCCAGCCGCCGACTTCCTCGAGCGAGCGGAACATGACCCAGAAGGCGAGGATGAGGATCAGCGGGGTCGAGATGAGTGAGACCCAGTACATCCCGCGATAGCCGTATACGGCGGTGGCGCACATGAGAGCGCTCACCCCAATCATGATCGCTGCGCGCGCAAGTGAGGATTCCCACCCAAAGGCTTGAGCGGTCAGCTCCCCGATCGTGCCGATGACCACGCCGTACCAGCCGATCTGGGTGCCGCCCAGCAGGATCGAGGCGAGCTTCGACCCGCGGGTGCCAAGTGTGTAGCGCGCCATCACGACCGTGGTGAGGCCCGTGCGGGCGCCGATCCAGCCCAGCACGGCGACATAGGCGCCGAGCACGAGGGACCCCACCGCAATGACGACGAGCAGTTCGCGCAGCCCAAATGCTTGACCCAGTGCGGCACCAGCGAGCATCGTCGGCGTGAAGATGGTGAACCCCAGCAGGACAACCATCAGGGAGAAAAATCCCTTGCGCGCGTGCCGCGGCACCGGCGTCACCGGGTAGTCGCGGTCGACGATCGCCTCAGTCGCGGGAGCAGGGACTGCGGCAGCTTCAGCGGAGACCGCTTCTGGCGTCCCGGCGCTCACGCGCGCGGCTCGATGCCAGCGGCCGCGGTGCCGAGCTCGCTGGTCTCCACGCCGATGTCCTCGGCCCAGATCTCGGGGCGCTCGTCCATCATGCGCTGCATCAGCGCGAGACAGCGCGCGTCGTCTGCAATAACGAGCTCGGTGCCCTTACTGCGGAGCCACTCTTCCGATGCCTCAAAACTCTGGTTCTCGCCGATCACAATGCGGGGGATGTCATACAGGATCGCCGTGCCCGCGCACATCGTGCAGGGAGAGAGCGTCGTGTACAGCGTGCACTCGCGATAGACACTCGCGGGGAGGCGGCCAGCGCGTTCCAGGCAATCGGTCTCACCGTGACGGATCACGCTGCCGTCCTGCACCCGGCGGTTGCGCCCGACCGCGAGCACCCGGTCCCCCTCCGGTCCGTGGTGGATCAGCGCCGCGCCGATCGGAACGCCGCCCTCGTCCCACCCGAGCTGCGCCTGCTCAATTGCGAGGTCGAGGTACGTGCGGTCGGTGTCGTTCAATCCCATAGCCAAAATCGTATCGCGCCCGGGCATGCAGGCTGGCCTCGTGCCCGGCCCTCGCTCGCTCACTCGCTCGCGACCACGACCTCACGACCATGACCTTGCTGAGGCGCGTGCGGCTTCCCACAGTGCAGGAAGCCGCACGCTCCTTGCGGAACCCTCAGTGCAGTGCGTGCGGCCAGCGGCCGAGGGCATACCCGCCGCTCCCGGCGCCGCCACGCGAACTACGACACTGGCTCTCGCTCAGACGCCACCGACGCGGCAATTCGGGCGGCCCGACGCGACACGATCCGATTCCGGATTGCAAATCCGAGCACCAACAGCAGGAGCCCATACAGCACGAGCACGATCGGGCCCTGCAGCAGCACCGAGAAGTCACCTCCGGCACTCATCGTGGCGTCGCGCAAACTCGTCTCCGCAAGCGGGCCCAGCACCATACCGATAATGAGTGGCGCGATCGGATAGTCAAGCGCCCGCATCAGAAACCCCAGCAGCCCGATTCCGAGCAACATCAGCAAATCGAATACCGATCCCGAGGTCGCATAGATGCCAAACGCGCAGAACACGGTGATGCCCGCATAAAGATACGGACGCGGGATCAGCAAAAGCTTCGCCCACAGCATCGCGAACGGCAGATTCAGGATCAGCAGCACGACCATCGCGATGAAGAAGCTGGCGAGCAGTGCCCACACGAGCTCTGGAGCGCGTTCGAACAGGAGCGGGCCGGGCTGCAGCCCATACTGCCGGAACGCCGCCAGCATGATCGCCGCGGTCGCGGAAATCGGAAGCCCGAGTGCGAGCAGCGCTCCCATCGCCATGCCCGTCGTCGAGTTGCCTGCAGCCTCAGGCGCAGCGAGGCCCCGGATCGCGCCTGTGCCGAACTGTGGTGTGTCGCGGCGGGCGTCGAGGCGCTTTTCCACGCCGTAGGCGAGGAACGTGGGGATCTCGGAGCCCCCGCGGGGATCACCCCGAATGGCAGGCCAATCGCTGTGCCGCGCAGCCACGCCGGCGTCGCCTCGCGCAGCTCACGGCGCGAGAGCCACGGCCGCCCCTTCGGGCGGATCAATGAGCGGTTCGACACGTGCCGTTCAAGGCACGCGACGTAGATGACCTCGCCCAGCGCGAGCACTGCGACAGTTACCGTCACGAGCGAGATGCCGTCAAACAGGTTCGGCGAGTCCATCGTGAAGCGTGGGGCGCCGGAGACGCCGTCGATTCCGATCACCGCAATCCCGAGCCCGATGCACAGGGCCGCCAGGCCCTTCGTCGGGTTGTCAGTCACAACGGTCGAGGTCGCGGCGAACGCAAAGACCGCGAGCGCAAAGAACTCGGCTGGCCCGAAGCGTGTTGAGAAGTCGGCGAGCACGGGGGCGAGGAACACGACGACGATCGATGCGATGAAGCCGCCAACGAACGCGCCGATCGCCGCCGTTGCGAGCGCCTGTGCTGCCCTCCCGTTGAGCGCCATCTTGTGGCCCTCGAAGGTCGAGGCGATCGCCGAGGCTTGGCCGGGCGTATTCATCAGGATCCCCATGGTCGAATCGCCAAACAGCCCACCAAAGTAGACGCCTGCGAACATGATGAACGCGGCGGTCGGCTCAAGCGAGAACGTGACGGGGAGCAGCAGCGCCACGGCCATCGAGGATCCCAGACCGGGCAGCACGCCAACGGCGGTGCCCAGCAGGCAGCCGACCAACACCCACAGCAGGTTTTGCCAGGTCAGCGCACCAGCAAACCCCTCAAGGAGCAGTTGCAGTGTTTCCATTTCAGAACCCCCAGCCGAGCACACCGGACGGGAGGGACATCCCGAGCATGATGTCGAATGCGATGTAAATGAGCGAGCTCACCGTGAATCCGACGATGAGGGCAGCAAGCGGCTGTTGCAGGCCGAACGCACGCGATACACACCAGAACAGGAGCGCAGCGGCGATGATCCAGCCGAGGTACGGGAGCAGCATCGCGAAGGCGAGGAACGACCCCACGACCCAGGCGAGTGAGCGCCAATCAACACCAACGGCCTTTCCTGGGACCGGGGTCCCGTCGGCTGTGAGCTCAGTGCCCTCGCGCGCAAGATCATCCGCCCGCACCGCATCGTGCTCGGCGGACAAGAGCTCGAATGCGTCACCATCGGAGCCGACAGTGCGCGACTGCGCAGCGCGCGGGCGCAGCGCGTTGCGCACAGCGGCGGCCCCGAGCAGGATCGCAAAGAGGTACAGTCCTGCCGCGATCAGGCCGGGAAAGAACCGCGGCCCAGGAAACGCGGTGCCCTCCGGCACGCGCATCGTGATCATGCCGACCACGAAGTACGTGGCGAAGGCCGCGAGCAGCACCGGCATGATGAGCTCTTTCAGGAGCTCGGCGCGGCGGCCTGGGCCTGCAGCAAGCAGGATCTCCTCGCCCACAACCGCTGACATCGCGGTGGGATTGTTGGACGGCATCATTGCCCCATCTCCTCATACAAGCGGGTGATGCGCGTGTGCTCCTGCGCGAGGAACGGCGCGACGTCCGTGCCCGTAATCACCTGTTCAGTCCAGTAGTAGCGCTCCACAGCCGAGGTCCACTCGGGCGTCGCGAGGGTGTCCTCGATGAGTTCGGTGAGCTCACCGGCCTCGTCTCCGGTGATGCCAGCGGGGGCAGCGAGCATCCGCCAATTGGCGAGCGTAATGTCGAAGCCCTGCTCGCGCGCAGTGGGAATGTCGATGCCTGGCACCGGTTCCTCAGCAACAAGCGCGAGCGCGCGGAGACGACCGGACTGGATCTGATCGATGTTGTCTGGGTAGCCCCCGGCTGCCGCCTGCACGGTGCCGTTGAGCAAAGCGGCGACCGCCTCGCCTCCACCGTCAGACGAGATGTACGTCGTGTCGACGGGATTGATTCCTGCGGCGAGCGCGAGATCCGTGACCACGAGTTGGTCGAACGATCCGCCTCCCGTCCACGGTACGGCGCCGGGGTTCTCCTGCCACGCGGCGACGAGATCGCTGAGCGTCTCGTACGGCGAGTCAGCCGGCACTACGATCACGTCGTATTCCTCGAACAACACGGCGAGCGGGGTGACGTCATCAAGCGTCGCGTCCGATCCGTACTGAATTGTCGCAGCGAGCAGGCCGGTGCCCCCGACGAGCAGCGTGTTTGCACGGCCCTCCAGTCGCGACATATTGCCGAGTGCGATCGTGCCGCCCGCTCCGGGCATGTTCACGACCTGCACGTTTGCGGCGAGCCCATTCGCGCGCTGCGTTTGCTGCATCTCTCGTGCCACGGTGTCCCAGCCTCCGCCCGCCGCGGCCGGGGCGATGAGCGTGAGCGATGAGTGGATGTCTTGGCCCGCGTTTGCCGAGCTGATTGAGCCGAACGAGGCAACCCCGATGGCGAGCACCGCGATCGTGCCGCCGATGACCCGGGACAGGGTGCGTTTTTGGGCTGGACGTTCCGGTTGGGGCGGGGGCTGGGGCGCTCCCGAGAGAGGTGTCTCCACTGCTTCACTCCTTTGTGAGGGCGCACGTGCGCCACGGTGTGGAGTCCAAGATGACAGCTTTCCCGCCACCGCTGCGCCGCGTGCGGAGTTAACCTCTTAGATACTCACGGCGCCGGAGGCAGGAGACCGACGCCCGGAATAGACTGTGTCGGCGATGAGGAGGTGGCCAGGATGACGAGCGTGTTGACTTCACGCGGCGCGCGCCTCGCGACACTGTTTCTGCCGACCGTGATCGTGGTCGCTGCCGTCACACTCACCGCGAGTATCGCATTCTCCGTGCAGGAGCGGAGCATTCGCGATGCAACCGGTGAACGGGTCTCAGATGTTGCGTTGAGCCTTGCTGAGCTGACTCAGGTGCGCGATGTCCTCGCGCTCGCACACGAGGATTTTCCCGCCGCGATGGCGGAGTTGCAGCCGCTGGCGACTGTGGTGGAGCGCGCCGCGGGCGTTGACTACGTCGTCATTTCAGACGAGGAGGGGATCCGCGTCACGCACCCCACTCCGGCTGAGCGCGGGCAGGCGCTCTCCACTGACAATTCAGAGGTGCTTGCAGGCGCGACGTTCCTCGGCACGGAGACGGGCACAATCGGCACCACGCTCAGGGCAAAGGTGCCTGTGCGGGACGACGCCGGCGAGGTCATTGGGGTGTTGTCGGTTGGCATTCTCGAGAGTCGGATCGCAGCGGACGCGGCACAAGCTCTGAACCGCTTGCTGCCGTGGGTGATCGGCGCACTCGTGGTGGGCACGCTGGCGAGCTCGCTGATCGCGGCGCTGCTGGAGCGCCGGTTCCGCCGGCTTGACGACGCCGCACGCGAGGCGGCCGAGCTGCGCCGCTCGGCCGCTGCCCTGCGCGAGCAGTCGCACGAGTTTCACACTCGACTGCATGTGGTGCACGGCCTCGTCTCCCACGGGGATGCCGAGGAGGCGCTCGCCTACATCGCAGGGATCACTCCGGTGACCTCGGCAGGCCCAGAAGCAGCCCTCAGCGATCAGCCTCTGCTCAGAGCAACACTCGATGTGCTCCGCGCCGAGCTCGGCGCGCACGGGGCCAGGCTGGATGCCGAGGTGGCGGTAACTTCTGAGGTCGACGAGGAGGTGACGCTCGTGCTCGCAAACCTCTGCCGGAACGCCGGTGAAGCTGGCGCAACGGTGGTGCGTTGCGCACTCATCGAACGGGACAGGCGGTTCTCCGGGGAGGTAGCGGACAATGGCACCGGCGTCGACCCCGCCGACGCGGAGCGCGTGTTTACACGCGGAGTATCGTCGAAGCGCGACCCCTCCGGTCTTGGTCGCGGCATCGGGCTCGATCTCGTGCGCCGCGCTGTCGCGGATCGCGGCGGCTCGGTCGAGCTCGGCCGGGCGGATCTCGGCGGCGCGCGATTTCGATTCGATATGGCGGTGCGGTGATGCGTGCTGTCGGGGGCGGTGCGGGGCCGGGCTCAGGAGCGGGAGCGGGAGCACACCCCGGCGACGACTCGTGCTCGGGCCCGCCCGAGTCTGCAGCAATTCACGTGCTCGTGGTTGATGATGACGCTGGTGCCCGCACACTGCACAGCCGATTCGTGGGCGAGGCGCCGGGCTTCACGCTGGTTGCAGCTGTTGGCACCGGGCGGGCCGCGGTAGAGCACGGGCTGCGCGGAGGCGTCGACCTGGTGCTGCTTGACATGCGACTGCCCGATATCAGCGGAGTTGAGGTCCTGCATCGGCTGCGCACACTTGGCGAGCACTCCCCCGATGTGCTCGTGATCAGTTCCTCGCAAGATCGCGTCACTGTGCGGCAGGCGCTCGCGGGTCAGGTCGTTGGGTACCTCGTGAAGCCGTTCACCTCCGACGCGCTGCTGGCGAGGCTGGCGACCTATCGCGCGGAGCACCTGGGACGTCGCGGCGCAGACACCAACCCTCCCGGATCCAGCACCCGTGAAGTGCCGCTGGCTCAGGGGAGATTGACCGGTTACTCTCGACGGGTCGCATCGGCGTGATCGCGCGCACGTCGCCGATCGGCACCGGCCAGCGGCCAGGCGTCGCTCCTGGAGCGCTCCCAAAGGGGATCTCGCGCGTGACACTCGATCGTGTGATCGCCGCCCTTGATCCGGTCGCACCGACCACAGTGGTCGCACTCGCAGCAAACTGCGCCATCTCCGTGCCGACGGCCCGCCGCTACCTCGACCACCTGGTCGAGGCCGGAGCCATCGATCTCGCGCACCGCTATGGCAAGCGCGGTCGGCCGGAGGTGCTCTACCGGCTCGTGCCGCCGCCAGAGGGGAGGGCTCCCGGCCCCCGGCTCGTGACGTACACTCGCGGTGGGGAGTCCAGGCACAGACCCCGGCACCGGCGCGGGAGAGGGATGAGGATGTTTGGTTTTTCACGAAAGCTCGACGATCTGATGGCGCAGCTCCGGCCAGATCTGAGTCGTGAAGCGCTCGGCGTTGGCCCGAGTTTCCCCGGGATTGCCCCGAATCCGCTCCTGAGCGGCGCGGCGCGGCAGCGCATCGCAGCACTGCGCTCTGGGCGCCTGGCACTTGGCACGCTCGTCGACTGGCGAGAAGTGAGTAGCGATGGCAGCCCCCGGGTGGTCCTGATGTTCGACGTCGAGACCGCCGACGGCATCGCGTTCCGTGGCATCGCGGACGAGGACCTCACGATCACTGAGCTCACCAGGCTCGAGCAGGGCCAGACACTGCCTGTGCGCTACCGTCCGACCGTCATGGACCACTATGTGGCGCTCGCCCGCAACGTTGATCCTGCGCAGGTGCAGGAGCTCGCGGACGAGATCGCGCGCCGCGCGAGTTCCTAGTTCCCGCTCAGGGCCAGTACCGCGGTCGGCGTTGCAACGGGGGTCCGGCTCGGGTCCACGGGGCGTCCGTCCTCCCACCGGAACACCACAAGTTCGTCGGAATCTTGATGCGCGACAAGCAGTGCAGCCCCGTCTGGGGTGAACGCGAAGTGGCGTGGTGTTCCGCCACAGGAGTCGACCGTGACGCGTTCGGTGAGCCCACCATCTTTCGCGATTGCGTACACCGTGAGGGAGTCATCGATTCGATTCGCGAGCACGACACTGCTACCGTCCGGGTGCACCGCGATCTCCGACGGCACCGGACGGGCGCGTCCACGGCCGGGACCCGGCACCTGCTCTCGAACACGCAGTCGTCCGTTTTCACGGGTAAACACGGTGACCCCGCCGCGCTCTTGGTTGCTCGCATAGAGTGTCCCGGAGGCCGCGTGCCGAGCCAGGTGTCGCGGCCCCGTACCCGGTGCAAGCGCGAGCACATCACGCAGTGTCGCCGTCTCGGCGGCCTGATCCCACGTGCACAGTGCGATGAGGTCACGGCCGCAGTCGGCGACAAGGAAGCCCTCGCTCCCCGGCAAGACGAGCACGGAGTGCGGACGGGAGCGGGAGGCCGATCGGTCCCAACCGGACCCGCGCTCCGGCAGCGTGATCGTCTCGGCGACCCGTTCGGGGAGACCGTCAGCGTCGCACACGATCGCGGTCACGACCCCGCCGTGATAGTGGCTCACGAAGACCACAGCGGGTGGGGCGGCTGCCCCGGATCCCGCACCGCCTGTGGTGTTCGGGCTCCCCAGGGCGAGGTGACACGGGGCGTCGGCCCCCGTGGTGACCCGCGCTGGCGCTACCGTGCTTGGCCATCCGCCTCTGCCAGGTGCAAAGCGGAGCAGTTCACCGCCCTGTTCGGGCTCGGTCACCGCCCACACCGCGCCGTCTGCGGCGAGCGCGAGGAACGACGGATTGATCTCCGATGCGGCCCAAACGCCGGTTCGGGTGAGCGTCGATCCCGCACGGGCTCCTGTGGGAGAGCCTCCGCCGGATCTGACTCCGGCCGCGCTCGCTAGCCCGACGATCCCAGCGCCGTGGCCGAGAGGAGTGGCTGTCCAGGGCGACGGAACCGAGTAGGAGCCGAGTAGTACGCGCACGCCGAAACTGTAGCGCACCTGGCGAGTGCCTGGCGGAGTTGCGGGACCTGCACCGCCACAGATCCTGCTCGGGGCACAGGCAGCTAGACCCCGATCCCGCCGAACACCAGGCGCGCCGCGATCACGAGCATCACGACGGCCACAACGCCGTCAAGGATCTGCCAGGACCGCGGTGTCGCAAAGAACCGGGTCAGGGCGCGAGCTCCGTAGCCGAGCACGAAGAACCAAGCGATGCTCGCTATTGCACCGCCTGCCGCGAACCACCACTTCCCTGGATCGCCCTGCGCGTTGCCGATCGATCCCATCAACACCACGGTGTCGAGGTACACATGTGGGTTGAGATAGGTGATGGCGAGGCATGCAAGGATCGTCTTCTTCAGTGAGCTCTCCGTCTCACCATCCGCGACGAGCACCTGTGGCCGCATGGCCCGCCGCGCAGCCGACCACGCGTACCACAGCAGAAAAGCGACGCCGCCCCAGCGTACGATCTCGAGCACGAGAGGCGCGCGCTCGATCACGTAGCCGATCCCGACGACCCCCAGTGTTTCGAGCAGCGCATCCGTGAGACCGCAGATCAGCACCACAGGGAGCACGTGTTCGCGCCGGATCCCTTGCCGCAGCACGAACGCGTTTTGCGCACCGATGGCGACGATCAAGGAGAGGCCGCTGCCGGCCCCGATGAGCAGAGGAACAATCATGCTGTCGACGCTACGGGGTGCCACCCGCGCGCCCCAAGTTGAGCGTGCCTGTATATTTTCATGCAACATAAGAATTTCTTCACTGGAGGGTGCACGATGGATCTCCCGGTCGAACACCTCGCGACGTTCACTGCCGTGATCGACGAGGGCAGCTTCGAAGGGGCGGCGCGCAAGCTGCACGTGACCCCTTCAGCCGTGAGCCAGCGCGTGCGTGCACTGGAGGAACGCGCAGGATCCGTGCTCGTGCAACGCACCCGCCCGGTCAGCGTGACCGAGGCAGGGGCCGCCGTGCTCCGGGCGGCGCGGCAGATCGCAAGGATCACGGACGACGTGGGTGCTGAACTCGGCACCGCCCCAGAGGCCGGCTCGCTGATTCCGATCGTGGTGAACGCTGATTCACTCGCCACCTGGTTCGTCCCGGCCCTTGCTCGCGCGGCACGTGAAACGGGCGCACGCTTCGAGGTGTTGCGCGCGGACGAGACGATCTCGACTGAGAAGTTGCGCCGCGGAGCGGTCATGGCAGCGCTCACCTCAACCAGCGAGCCCGTTCCCGGGTGCACCTCCACTCGGATCGGCACCGATCACTATCACGCGGTCGCGAGCCCCTCCTTCGCCGCCGAGCACTTCCCCTGCGGGCTCACGGCTGAGGCACTCAGGCGCGCACCATCGGTCGACTTCGATCGCCATGACGCATTTCAGCAACGATTCCTCCGCAAGATCACGCGGGCAGAAGTGAGACCACCGCGCCACTTCATCCCGTCGTCAGCAGAGTTCGCCCACGCGGTCGAACTCGGCATGGGGTGGGGCATGCTGCCTGAACGACAGTGCACCGTGCCGATCGCGGAGGGGCGCATGGTCGATCTCGCACCCGGCGCTGCCATCGAACTCCCGCTCTACTGGCAGCGGTGGAAGCTCCGCTCCCCTGTGTTGGACGCGCTCTCGCAGATCATTGCAGACGAGGCCGGCGCTGCCCTGGGCTGACCCGCCCCAGGGTAGCGCCGGTATTACAGCGCGTCGAGCGCGATCGCCTGCGTGAACGTGATCCTGTCACGAACCACACGCTCGGGATCCCAGCCAGGCCCTGGTGTCGAGGAGATCAGCAACTGCGTGTACGCGTGCTGCGGGGCGCTGAGCACTTGCTCGGTCGGCCCCTCCTCGACCACGGTGCCGCGGTACAGCACGAGCACCCGCTCACAGACCTCCTCGACCACTGCGAGATCGTGGCTCACGAACAGGTAGCCAACCCCGGTATCGCGCCGAATCTCGGACAGCAGATCGAGCACCTGAGCCTGTACGGACACATCGAGCGCGGAGACCGCCTCATCGAGCACCAGCAGCTCAGGTTCTACGGCGAGTGCCCGCGCGATGGCGACGCGCTGCCGCTGTCCACCGGAAAGCTCGTGCGGCTTCGCAGCGGCGTGCCGCTCGGTCAGCCCCACGCGATCCAGCAATGCAAGCGTGCGGATTCGCGCCTCAGCAGCGGTGCTCGCGATCCCGTGCAACCGCATCGCCCGTACCAGCGTCTCAGCTACGGAGAGCCGGCGATCCAGTGAGCCGTTGGGATCCTGGAACACCATCTGCACGGCCCTCGCGCGCGCCAGCCGCGCAGCACGGCCCCGCGGACGGGCGAGCTGATCCTGTCCGCCGACCGTGAGCGCACCCGCGTCAGGCCGCTCCAGCCCGACGAGGATGCGCGCGATCGTGGACTTGCCCGAGCCAGACTCGCCGACGAGCCCCAACGACTCCCCGCGCTCGATCGCGAACGACACCCGGTTCACCGCGGTCACGTCTTCTGCACCGCGCCCCATCCGAAATACGCGGTGGAGCTGATCTGCCTGCACGAGCGTCATGGCTGTGCCCTCCTGGTCATCGTGGGCGCCGCGTCAATAAGCGAGCGCGTGTACTCGTGCGCGGCGTCTTCGAACAGCCGCTGCCCGGCGAGCGACTCCACGATCTCGCCGCGCTGCAGCACGTGCACCCGGTCGCAGATCGCGGCGGCGAGGTGCAGATCATGCGTGATGAACAGCACTCCGAGCCCCCGCTCTCGGATCTGACGCTGCATGATCGCGATCACCTCGGCCTGCGTGGTGACATCAAGTGCGCTCGTCGCCTCATCCGCCAGGATCAGCTTCGGCTGCGTGCTGAGCGCACCCGCGATCACCACGCGCTGCAGCATTCCGCCGGAGAGCTCGTGCGGGTACTGCCGCATGCGCCGCTCGGGCTGCGACAGACCGACTGCAGCAAGCAGCTCGCGTACGGTCGCGTTCGCCTCGCCCTGCGGACGGCCGTGCACGCGCACCAGCCGTTCGGTCAGCGAGTCGCCGATCCTGCGTACCGGATTCAGCGCGGCACGCGGATCCTGTTGGATCAATGCGGTGTCTGCGGCACGCACCCGCCGGAGCGTCTCAGGGCCAGCCCCGATCATTTCGGTGCCGTCGATCACGGCGCTGCCGGCAAGCGTTGCCTCATCACCGTAGAGCCGCAGTGCGGCCCGCACTGTTGTCGATTTGCCCGAGCCCGACTCTCCGACGAGGCCGACGAGTTCGCCCGGCCCGACCGCCAGGCTGATCCCCCGCAGCACGGGAACTGGCCCCGCAGGGGAGCTGAAGCTGAGGTGCAGGTCAGTGAGTTCGAGCAGCATCAGTGCTCCTTCCGTGCCAGCAGGCGGTCGGCAACGCGCACGCCAACAACGTTGACGGCGATGACAACAAGCGCGATCGCGGCGCCTGGGATCAGCGTCGGCAGGAAATGGCCCTGCACGATCCCGGCCTGCCCTTCCTGCACCATCAGGCCCCACTCCGAGCTGGGCGGCTGCGCGCCGAAGCCGAGGAAGCTCAGCGTTGCGATACTCATCAACGCCTCGCCGAACAACACGACGAGATAGCCCACGAGCGGCGGCAGCAGGTTCGGCACCACGCCGCGCACGCAGATGGCAAGGCCGCTCATCCCCTGGGTGCGGTACGCATCGATGTACGCCTTCGAGATCTCGCTGAGCGCGAGGCTGCGCACGAACTTGGCAATCACCGGGGTGTACGCCAGGGCGAGCGCGACGATCGCGGTGACGGGCCCTTTGCCGAACACCGAGATCACGAGCACGACAAAGAGCAGGCCGGGGAAGGCGAACATGACGTCGGTGACGCGTGCGAGCAAGGTATCGACCCAGCCACCGCGCCATGCGGCGAGCATGCCAATCGTGATGCCGAGCACCGTCGCGATCAGGAGCAGCACGACCGGGCCGATCAGCGTGTCCGCGGTGCCGAGCATCACGCGGGAGAGCAGATCCCGGCCCATCTGGTCAGTGCCGAGCAAGTGGCTGGCCGAGGGGGATCCCCACAGCGCCGTGAAGTCGATCTCATCCTGCTGGTACGGAGCAAGCCACCCGGCGAGCAGCGCAACGAGGATCACGATGGCGAGGAAGCCCGCGGCGAGCCAGAATCCGAACGGAGTTGTTGGCTTCGCCGGTTTCTTCCGAAGCCGGGGTGGGAGCAGCGCGGTCATCGGGGGGCCACCTTCCCTGAGATTCGGGGATCAAGGACGGGGAGGAGGAGGTCGACCACTGTGGTGACCACCATGTAGGCCACCACCATGAACAGCAGCACGGCCTGGACCACGGGGAAATCGTGGGTGTTGATCGCGTCGACCAGCAGCGACCCAACGCCCGAGAGCCCGAACACGGTCTCTACGGCGACGGTGCCCGCGATCATCGACGCGATGACGAGGGCGACCATCGTGATGATCGGGCCCCACGCGTTCCGCAGCACATGATCGCGCACGATGAAGCGCTCGCGGAGCCCGGTCGCCCGCGCAGCCTCGACGTGTTCTGAGGTGAACTGCTCGATCATGGTCTGACGCGTGACGCGACTGACGATCGCAAGTGCGGTGATCGCGAGGGTCAGCGCTGGCAGGGTGAGGTGGAACAGCCGTTCGCCGAAGCCTGGGCCGCCGATGCCGGCGACCGGGA
Source organism: Leucobacter luti (assembly GCF_019464495.1). NCBI lineage: Bacteria > Bacillati > Actinomycetota > Actinomycetes > Micrococcales > Microbacteriaceae > Leucobacter > Leucobacter luti. Next base: position 1,852,870 of record NZ_CP080492.1, read on the forward strand.
ACCAGCGCAGCTGCACCGAGAACAGGGCGACGAGTGCGATCCCGAGCACAAACGACGGGATACTCGCGGCGAGCGTGGTGCCGCTCACCACGAGAGAATCGACCGCGGTACGGCGGCGTACCGCGGCGAGCACGCCGAGGCCGATCCCGAACACGGTCAGCAGGACGGACGCGTAGGCCACAAGCGACAGCGTTGTGGGAACACGCGCCGCCATGATGTCTGCGACCGGCTGGTGGTATTTGAACGACTCACCGAAGTTGCCGGTGAGCACGCCGGAGGCCCAGTGCCAGTACTGCGCCAGCAGCGGCTGATCCAGGTGGTACTGGGCCCGGACGCTCGCAATCCGCTCCGGGGTCATATTCTCCGGGTTCCCGATGAGGAACGTCACGGGGTCGCCTGGTGCCGCATACATTGCGGCGAAGATGATGAAGGAGGCGATCACCAGCGTGACGAGCATGCCGGCGAGCTTTCGGATTGCGTGCGGCATGGTTTAGCCCTTCGTGCTGCCGAGATCGGCTGCCCACGGGTAGTAGATGAACGCCGCGGATGACGGCACTCCGGTCACGTCGCCCGACATCACGAGCGTCGCTGGTGTGGCAACAACAGGCAGCCACACGGCATTCTCGACCCACTTGGCCTGCAACTCGATCGCGATCTGTGCGCGCTCCGCGTCGTCGGTCGCCGCGTACCCCTCGGCGACGAGCGTGTCGTATTCAGGGTCAGCGAACCCGGCGAAGTTGACGCTCGCGTCGGACTTGCCGTTCTTGTAGAAGCCGATGGGGTCGTTCTTCGAGATGTAGTACTCGTCTGGCCACAGGTCAGCCTGGTTGCGCAGCGCTTCATCGGTGTAGAGATCGCCGTACTGCACGGCTGGCACGGTCAGGATCTCTGCCTGCAGCCCGATCTTGCCTGCTGCGTCGACCAGCGCGCTCGCGATCACATTGTGCGCAGAGGAGCCGTTCGAGGCGACCACGATCGGCTCTGATGGCGCTCCAGCCTCCTTCACGAGGGCCTTCGCTGCGGTGAGGTCCTCGTCGCTCGGTTCAGCCGGTGCGCCCTCGAGTGCGTCGTAGGCCGTCTGGAAGGCCTCCTGCTCGTAGCCCCACGCCCCCGTACCGACGGGGGTCTTCCACGGCTCAGCGAGCCCGGCAAATGCCGACTGCGCGATGCCCTCGCGATTGAGCGCGAGCGAGAGTGCCTGACGCAGCCGCACATCGGTGAGCGCGCCCTTCGCCGTGGTCTCTAGCACCCACGCGTTCGTGGACGGCCCCTGGAATACCCCGACGCTGTCGCTGCCGAGGAAGGCCTTTGCGCCAGCGGCATTCTCCAGGAATGCGCCCTGCGCCTCGCCGGTCGTGATGCTGTTGACGATCGCGGACTCGTCTGCCCAGCGGAACACCACCTCCTCGACCTGGCCGGCGCGCTCCGGGTTCCAGTAGGTGTCGGTCTTGGTAATGGTGAGCTGCGATCCTGCATCCCAGGAGGTGACCTCGTAGGGGCCACTGCAGGCCGAAGGGCTGCCCGGCTTGCCGAAGGAATCGCCTGCCTCCTCGATCACGCGCGGGTTCCAGACGATGCCGCCATCGCCGGCCATCGCTTGCACAAAGATCGCGTCCGGCTGGCTCGTGGTGACCGTGATCTGGTTCTCCGCCGTCTGCTGCATGTCGACAACGTTCGCGTACTCATCAGACTCGGCCGCGCCCTCCTCGGCGTGCCGCTGCATGCTCCACAGCACGTCCGCGGTGGTGAGTGGGCTGCCATCGTGGAACTGGGCGCCCTGGCGGATCGTGAATACGACGTGCGTGTCATCGATCCACTCGGCGGACTCCGCGATCCCCTCACCGAGCGTGAGATCCGGCTGCACCTGCATGAGGCGGTCGCAGACATTGGCGAGCACGGTATCGTCGGCCGTCGTCGCGTCGACGTCAGCGTCAAGCGTTGTCGGCTCGCCGCCGAGCATCCAGGTGACCGTGTCGAGCGGGCCGGACGCCGCTGGGGTGCTGGGGCCGAACGGCACCTCGGCTCCCGCGGTGTCGCCGCTGTCCGGGGAGCCGGTCGCGCAGCCGGTGAGCACGAGTGCCGTCAGGGTGACAGCGCTCGCGGCGAGGGTGAGGGTACGGGCGGAATGCCGGTGAGCTCTCATGTGTGTGACGCCTCCTTGCGTTGGGGTGAATGGTGGTGCAGGTGTGAGTCTGGGGGCTACGCAGTCGCTGCGACCGCGAAGCTGGGCGCCGGATCGGCGAAGGCTGGTCCGTCGTAGATGTTCCAGGGCAGCAGCTGGTACTCCGTCTCGCACGGGAAGCCTGCCGCGACGAGGTAATCGCCTGTGGTGAGGTCAACGCAGCTGGAGAGCAGCGTCGACCAGCGCTTCAGTTCGGGTGCGTCCGCGCTGGGGTGCGTGCAGACCCCCTCTGGGTAGCCGAGGTGATCCGACATCGCAGCACGCACGAGATCGTAGCTCTCCTGGCTCGTTTGGGCGTCGGCAACGCGCGCGAGCCCCTGTGTGACGCGCGGCAGGCGGAGCAGGGAGTCCGCCGAGACTGGCCGATACCGGCCGGCCAGCTGCGGCGGGACGGACGCCTGGAAGTGGTTCGTGTGTGCCAGCAGCCCGCCCTCCGGGTACAACCAGTCGACACCGTCAGGCGTGGTCTCGAGGTCGATCCCGAAGCCGCTGCGGTGCGCGAGGAGTGCATTGCTCGCGATGTGTGGCCGGATCTTGACGAGGGTCTTCAGCGCGAGGTTGAGGTCTGAGTGATCGAGCACGAGGCGGCGGATGAGCGTCTGCGGCAGCCCAATCTCGTTGCCGAAGCTGCCCCCGAGACCGTTGGCGTTGAGCGCAATCCCCGCGGAGTTGGCCCCGTGGCGGCCCACCTGCCCAGCCTCCACCTGCAGGATGACCGTGGGAAGCGGATCCTGCACCACACGCACGATCAGCGTGGTGTCGGCGGTGAGCGTGCGCCAGTCCCAGTTCTGGCCGACAAGCGTATGGCCGGTGCCCGAGGCCGTTCCGGTGAGGAAGAACGAGGTGCAGCCGTCTGCCGGATCGCGCTCGTCGTCAGCTTCTGCCTGCACCGGTGCCGTGGTCTGGCTCGCCTGGTGGTTGTAGACGAACTCCCCGCGCACGTTCAGGGTGAGGATCTCGGCGAAGCTGCGCCCTGATCCGTCTGCGATCCCACGCATCTCCTCGACGAGGTGAGGGGCGTGTGCCTCGCACACTGGCAACCAGCGCTTCACCGAATCGGTAATCGCGGCCCAGCTCATACCGGTTTGCTGTGTGAGGGCCGCCTCGTAGTAGCCGATCGCGCGCTCGATGAGATCGGCAGCGGCGGCGCCGTACTGGCGGCCGCGCTCGCGCGGGGTGCCGCTGATCTCGATCGTGCGGATGGGGGTGACACTCACTAGCGGTCTCCTTCGGCCTTGCGCGGGACTCCTTGACGGGGCATGATGCTTGGAACAGCTATTACAAGAATAGCGCCCCACAAAATGGATGATACACACATGGAAGCTTTTGTAACAACCGATACCGAGAATCCCGCGCTGGTGCGGCTTCGGTCGCGGATCGCGCAGCGTTGGGACGAGCTCTCGAAAGCCGAACGCGCCGTGTGCGGGATCCTCACCGGGAACTCGGCCGAGCATCTGCTCTACGCGAGCGCTGCGGAGCTCGGCGCCGAATCGAAGACCTCAAACGCCACCGTGATCCGCACGCTGCAGTCGCTCGGCTACGCTGGCCTCTCCGAGCTGAAGCAGGAGGTCGCGGCGCCCTTCACCTCGGCGGTCGCGCCAGAGGTTCGACTCCGACAGCGCATCGAGTTCCTAGGGCAGAATCTCGCCACGATCCAGCAGGAAGTGTGGCGTGAGGCCGAGTCGCTGATCGCGCTCGGCGCACAAGGCAACTCCGACGCCGACTACTCAGCAGCGATCGACGTCCTGATCCACGCGCGCACGGTGTACAGTTACGGCCTCGGCGCATCTGGCATTGCCGCGGATCACCTGTCCCTCCGGCTGCGCCGCACTGGCGTCGCAACGAGGCGGCTGGCGGTCGACGGTTTCCGGCTTGCTGACGAGCTGCTCGAGCTGGGCGCGCACGACGCCGTGGTGATCTTCGCACCGGGCCGCGTGACGCGCGACATCGAAGCGCTGCTAGATCGCGCGCAGCGGGTGGGAGCCAAGGTACTGCTGATCACAGATGAGCTCCGCGAATCACTCGCCAGTCGAGTCACAGCGGTCCTCTCGGCACCGCACACTCCCACCGGCATTACCGCAGAGGGGCTCATTGGGATCCTCATCGCGGATGTGCTCGTGCAGGGGATCGTCGCCGTGGGGCCAGACACCGCGCTGCGAGTGTCCCAGGAACTCAATGAGCTCAGGGGCCAACTGGGGTACTAGTGTGTGTCTGGCGCGGGGGCACGCACCCCCGCGCCAGTACCCCGCTACGCGTTGAACGACACGTATCCAGCGATGAGGTACGCGATGAATGACAGCGCCGCCGCGAGCCCCGCGTAGGGCAGGATCGACAGCATCAGGTTCAGCGGCTTCACGCCAACGGACTTCGACGCGAGAATGATCCCGTCACCATAGAGACAGGTGGTGGATCCGAGCGCAGCTCCGGAGAACACCGCGGTGCCCGCAAGCACCGGATCCACGCCGACCGCGATCGCCAGCGGCAGCACGACCGGCGTAATCACAGCGGCGAGATCCCAAAATGCCCCGGTCGCATACGCATACACTCCGCACACTAGGAACACGATTGCCGGCAGCAGTGCGCCGGACATCACGGGCTCAGTCGCGCCGATCACCCAGTCAGCCAGCTGCAGATCCATGTTGATCTGCTGCACCATGAACGCGAGAACGAACAGCACCATCACGTAGCCCATGCTCGTGATGCCTTCGAAGGCGTGATCCAGCACCCCCTTGAGCGTGAGCCGGCGCTGCGCAACGTAGAGAATGATCGCGACCACCACAGCAGCGGCCGCACCCTTCACGATGTCGACCTCGGTGAGGATCGTGACGAGCACGAGCACGACGATCGGGATCAGGAAGTTGAAGGGAAGCGGACGCGTACTGTCCTTCCCGTCCTCCGCCAGCTCGAATGCGCGCTCCTCCGGGCTCAGCCCCTCCGGCAACGGATCACCCGTGCGATCAGCGAGCTCCTGGGCGCGCTTCAGCGGACCCACGAGCGGGAGGAGACCGAGAGCGAGCAGCAGGCCGATTGCGAGCGCGAACCAGCCGAAGAACACATAGGGGAGCCCGGAGAGATACGCCCCGAACCCGGAACCATTGACGGTGACGCCGTCCTGCTCCAGCAGCGCAGAGAAGAACACGGCCCAGGTAGAGAACGGAATGATGACGGCGATCGGTGCACTCGTGAGCTTCACAATCGAGCCCACCATCGTGCGGGGCACGTTGTAACGGTCGGTGACGCGCTTCATTGACGTGCCGACGGTCAGCGCGTTGAGGTAGTCATCGATGAACAGGGCCACGGTCAGCAGCCACGTGAGCAGCAGCGACTTGCGGCGCGAGTTCACGAAACGCTCAGTCCAGCGAGCGAAATCGTTCACTGCACCCGAGGCGTTGAAATACGCGATCAGAATCCCGAACAGTACGACAACGAGCACGAGCCAGTGCACGGTCTCATTCGTGAGTGAGGCTCCGAATGTGCCGACGAGGGTGTCAAAGAACCCCCACCCGCCCAGGAGCACAGCACCGACGACGGTGCCTGCGAGGAGGCCGAGCAAGGCGCGCTTGGTGAGCACCGAGACCAGCAGGACGGTGAGGACTGGCAGCAACGCCAGTGCAGTGTTTTGGACCACGGTGGCCTTTCAAGGGGCGGCGGCAGCGCCGCTCAGGGGGTGGAAGTGGGTGGATAGTGTGGCGGACGAGAAGCGCCTCAGCTCGCGGTGCCGGATCACGACTGCGAGCTGGGTGCGGTGGGTCAGCCCGCGCTAGGCGGCGTGCGAGGTGTGCAGTCCGTCCAGGTAGGTGGCAATGACCGGCAGCTCGGCGAGATCATCGCCCGGCACGGTCAGCGGATCCTCGGCCCACACCGCGAGGTCCGCGCGCGCCAGGACGGATGATTCCCAGATCATCGTCGCCCTGCGCGAGCGCTGCCCCTCTGGTGTAGCCGTGCAGCGCCTGCGCCGCGCTGAGTCGCTGTTCCGGCTCATACACGAACGCATCGCGCGCGCCTGGAGCTCGGCGCAGCATCGCCCAGGCGAGGCCAAACCGGGCGTCCAGATCGGCGATCGGCCAGTCGGAGCCGAGCGCAAGTGGAGCGCCAGCAGCCAGCACGCTGGCAGCATTCCATCCGCGAGCGGCGCGCTGCGGGCCAAGCCGACGCGCCCACTCATCGCTCCCGTCAGCAATCCGCCACTGCAGGTGCGGCAGTTGCATCGGGCGGTGATCCCCGCGGCGGCGAGTCGCGCGACGTCGCGCGGGTCGAGGGTCTCGAGGTGTTCAATGCGGTGCGGGATCCCAGCGCGCGATCGGGCGCCGACACCCTCGTACGCGGTAATCGTCTCGCCGACCGCGCGATCTCCAATCGCATGCGTCGCGATCTGGAAGCCGGCTGCGGTGAATTCCTGCACCGCCGCGACAAAGTCCGTCTGATCCGGCCAAAATCCGGCCAGCCCGTCCCCGTCAGTGTCTGCCTCGTAGAGCCACCCGGCCCCCGTATCGATCACACCGTCGGCATAGAGCTTGATCACGCCGCCGCGCCAACGTGCGCCAGCGCGATCGCGCTGGTTCCTGATCGCGGCACGCTGCTCGGAAGTGTACGTCGGCTTGACATCCATCGCGCTCACGATCCGCACGGGGAGCCCCAGACCAGTCGTGTCCAGCGCTTCGAGCAGGTCGAGCGTCTCGGAGTTGCCGTCCATGATGGTGCCGCCAGTGAGTCCGGAGCGACGCATCTTGGCGAACGTTGCGCGGGCTGACTCGAGCGTCTCCGCGCGACTCGGCTTCGGCGCGACCTCGAGGATCGGCTGATATGCGCTGTCCTCGCGCAACTCTCCCGTGGGGGCGCCTGACGCGTCAACGATAATCTCGGAGCTGTCCTCAAATGCTCGTGCGCCCGTGATCCCGGAGCGGCGCAGCGCCTCCGTACTCGCGATCGCCGTGTGAAAGTCGAAAAAGAAGAGCAACGCTGGCATGCCGTCCACGGCCTCGTCGATCAGGTGTGAGCTGAGAGTCGCACCGTCGAAGGCAGCGTAGTCGAGGTTCCAGGCGCGGACCCAACCGTCACCGCCGCGCTCCCGGACTCGGGCAGTCTCGGCGCTGAGAGCGTTGCGGAGATCCCGCAGATCACGGACGGCCCCGAGATCGGCGCCCTGACAGAGTTCGACGCCCTGAATCGGGTGCAGGTGCGCGTCGATGAGGCCGGGGTGACCGTCGCACCGGCGCCATCATCGACCCGGGTCTGCGGGCCCCGGAATGCCTCAGCAATGTCATCGTCCGAGCCGACAGCGAGGACACGGCCATCTGCGATGGCAATCGAGCGCGGTGCGGTGTTCTCGTCACCGGCGACCATCGTGTGCACGCGCGCGCTCGCGATGATCAAGTCGGCCTTCAGTTCCGCCACGGTGTCCTCCCAGAGTTCATGACACCGCGTATCCTCGATGGAGACGCGGAGCACCCTTAATTTACGCAGATTCAATAACGACTGCAAGCTCCGCTGCACGAGGGAGTTCCATGACGACGGCGCCCGACGCCCACCGCTCGGCAGGGCGACCCCGGACCGCGGTGCTGTCGCGCGAGCGGATCCTCGCTGCCGCCTTCGCACTCGCCGACGTGCGCGGAGGCGATTTCACACTCGCAGCGCTCGCCCGCAGCCTCGGCGTGCGCCCCTCTGCGCTGCACCACTACTTCGCTGGCAAGGACGAACTCATTGCGGGAATGCGTGGACAGCTCACCTCGCGTGTGGGTGACCACGGGTTCGATACCTTGCCCTGGCACGAAGCCATCATTCCCTGGGCACGCACGTACCGGGTCACCTTTGGCGCTCACCCGGGGATCGTCGCCGCGCTCGCGACACTACCCGTCGCCGACGAACCCGAGTCAATGCTCGACTATGAGCGGATCGCTCGCGCCATGCACCGCGACGGCTACCCGGAACACCGGATCGTCCCCGCGATCGTCGCGCTCGAATCGTTCATCATCGGATCGGCGCTCGACTCGCTCACGCCGGAGGACAACCTCCGCCCGGTCAGTGCGCCCGATCGCACCCCGCACCTCACCAGCGCTGAGGAAGCAGCCCGCGCTCAGCTGCGCACCCACGGCCGCTCGGCGGCCACCGAAACGTTTGAGTTCGGGCTCGCGGCGCTCGTGGCCGGATTGCGGGCAGCCGGAACCGCTGCCACAGTGTCCGGCCCCACCGAATCGGGCGTCTAGTGCTCGGTGTGCTGCAAGGCTTCGCTCTGATCCTCGGGATCATCGGTGCTGGCTACCTCGCGGCCAGATTTCGCGTCGTTGAAGGTGAACAGCGGCGAGTGCTCAACAACGTCGCATTTTTCGTCGCGACGCCAGCGCTCCTGTTCTCGGTGCTGCACGACAGCGATCCGGCCATCATCCTGTCACCCGTGATTCTGGTCACGAGCCTCGCGGCCGTGCTCGTCGCAGGCGGGTTCGTACTCGCCTCACGGCTCTGGTTTCGCCGCGACCTCGCTGGCACCACGCTCGGGGCAACGTGCGCCGGGTACGTAAACTCCAACAACCTCGGACTTCCCGTCGCCGTCTACATTCTGGGCGATGCTGCGTACGTCGCACCGCTCCTCCTCGTGCAACTCGTGGTGTTCGCGCCAGCCGTGCTCGCGATCCTCGAGACGACCCGCGGGAATCAACGCGGCGCACTCGTGGCACTCGGCCGCGCGGCATCAAACCCGATCATTCTTGCGTCTGTCGTCGGCCTCCTGGTGGCACTCGTGCGCGTGCCCATCCCCGAGTTGGTGCTGGGCCCGATCGAGATGCTCGGCGCAGCAGCGATCCCGATGGTGCTGCTCAGCTTTGGCATGTCGCTGCGCGGACAGCGTGCGCTGCAGGCCGGGACGGGCCGCGCTGCCGTGTTCGCCGCTGCCGGGCTGAAGGTGCTCGTGATGCCTGCGGTCGCATGGCTGCTCGCCACCGCTTTCGGGCTCTCTGCACACGAGGTGTTCGTTGCCACAACGATCGCCGCGCTTCCGACCGCACAGAACGTCTACAACTACGCAGCCACCTATCGCCGCGCTGAGACGATGGTGCGCGACACGGTGTTCCTCACCACCTTCGCGTCACTCCCCGTGATCGCATGTATCGCGTGGGTGCTCAGCGGGACCTAGATGGTGCTGCAGCAAGTCAGGGCGCAGCGCCGCCCAGGGGCCGCACGCAGCCCTCGGGAATAGTGCATGCGCCTCCGCGTTGTACCTCCTCGGACCACGGCGCAGCCGGGCCCGCAAGCCGTATCCCAGCACCAAGGAGAACACCGTGAGCCCGCGCACCGCACAAACTAGTGCCCCCGTCCTCGACACCCTCGCCGAGCGCTGGAGCCCCCGCGCATTCGATGCAGACCACACACTTCCCGCGAACGCCCTCCGTGGCGTCTTCGAAGCGGCCCGCTGGGCACCGAGCGCCAGCAACACGCAGCCATGGCGATTCATTCTTGCCCGCCGCGGCACTGAGAACTTCGCCAAGATTGAGGACACCCTCGCCGGATTCAACCGCGCATGGGCAGGCAGCGCCGCCGCGCTCGTCGTGAACGTCGCAGAGGTCACGAACGCTGCAGGCGACGCACAGCCGTGGGCCGAGTACGATCTGGGTCAGGCTGTCGCCCACCTCAGCGTGCAGGCACACGCCGAGGGGCTCTTCGTACACCAGATGGGTGGGTTTGACCGCGACGCGATCAGCGCCGCGTTCGGCATCGACCCTCGCTTCCGCCCCATTTCGGTCATGGTGATCGGTGCCCTCGGTTCCGCTGATCAGCTGCCTGAACCATTGCGCGAGCGCGAGGTAGCACCGCGCAGCCGAATTGAGCTCGAAGAGCTCTTCTTCGCACGCGACTAACGCGATGAACACCACGGGGGACGCGCAGCAGTAGCTGCGGGTCCCCCGTGGTGTTTGCGGGCCGAACCGAGGTGAGTGTCGCCCACTCCCTAGCGGTCGGTATCGACGGTGATCCCGCCCTCACCGTCGTCGAGCCGCAGCGCACGCACAAGTTCTGCTGCGTGTGTGGTCGATAGGATCACGCGCGCGAACGGGTCGTATTCGCCCACCCAGCCGCGATCTTCCGCTGCGTCCTGCGAGGTTTCGAGGTCGATCACGACTGCTTCGCGGCCCTTGCGGGCGAGCACGAAATCGCGCCCTGCGAAGCTTCGCCACGTACCAGAGGCGAGCGCCCCCGGGATGTGGGTGCCGGGAGAGCGCACACCGCGCAACCACACCCAAGGATCATCGGTGATCACCGCGGACGTGATTGCCGCGCGATCCAGCGTGATATCGCGACGCCGCAGCGAGGCCACCCGCTCAGCATTCGTGAGCCGAATGACCACGCGGTCGCGGTGTACCTCTACGCGCGCCATCGATCAGTCCAGCATGTCGCTCTGGTCAATGACTGACTCGACCGACTCGATCAAGGCTCGCTTCAGACGGTAATCACCGTGCGTCGGGTCGTCCGCGTCAGCGGGCAGTCCGAGAGCGGCTGCGACCTCAAGCGTGTTGACGCCAACGCAGGCCACGATCGTGTTCTCTGGGAGCTGCGGGAACTGTGCAGCGACCTCCTCCGCGATCTTTGCGGAAGCGACGAGCAGAGCGTTGATCCGGCCGGACTCGATGTCTTCGCGGATATGCACCGAAGCTGGCACTCCGACAGTGCGGAACGCCAGCACCTGTGTGACGTCGTGCCCGCGATCGATCAGTCCCTCGGTGAGCACGGGGATCGCAACATCGGAGCGCAGCGTGAGCACCTTCAGCACGTCACCCGTGTCGATCTCCGACCATTCTTCGAGCAGCGCGTGCGTGCTGTTCTCCCGCTCAGGGGTGCGGGTGATGTGGTACCCCGCATCACGGAACGCCACAGCCGTGGCCTCTCCCACGATGGCGACGTTCGTTTCAGCGGGAATCACGGCATTGTGGTGCGTGAGTACGTCAGCAACCGTCGAGCTTGTCGCGGTCATCCAATCGAACTCGCCAGACTCCAGACGTTTGAGCGCATCGACCAACTGGTCTTCTTCGCTGGTATGGGCAAAATCAACTAGCGGCGCGGTGACGGTGTGAGCCCCCTGCTCACGCAGCGCCTTCGAAACTAAATCCCCCCACGTGCCACCGCGGGGAATAAGTACCCGCAGGCCACTGAGCGGTTTCGCCTCAGACGACATAGACCCCACTCACTCGAAACAACAAGAAAAGACCAACTCAATAGTCACTCGAGGACCTGGAGCTGGTCACTGCTACGGAAAACCGTTGCCCCTATTCTTACGCTGAGGCCCCGCGGAAGCAAAATGAACGCCTCCACGGGACAGAACGCAATGGAACTGTGACCTCACTCTACGGGGCTTTGCACCCCTCAGGGGAAGCGTTTTGCGACCGAACGCGCGATTCCCCACACAACCAGGCCCGCGACGGCCGCGACTCCGGCAACTCCCGCGATGAAACGGAGCGGATTCTGCTCCTTCTCCTCCGCGATCCTGCGCTTCGCATCCGCGACCGAATCGTCGATGCGCTGCGCGTAATTGAGCCGGTTCTGCAACTGCGAGAGCGTGTCATACAACTCTGCACGTGCATGCTGAGCCTCAGCGACGCCCTGCTCACGATCTTTCGCGCTCATCGCCAGTTCCCCTCTTCGCCAGCCTGTGGCATCCGGTGGTGTCGCACGGATCCGGTGGCACCGGGAGCGCCGAAGCCCTCGGTGGTGTGTGAGCCGCCTGCGGCACCCGCGGGACGCGCGGGGCCTGCCCCTGGTCGCGGCATCGCGGTCTCCGCGTTGAAGCGCACCTCGCCAAGCGCAGCAACGTCATCACCGACCCGGCCGAGCGCTTGCTCTGGCACCGGGTTCCCTCGCTTGATCAACATGACTCCCGCAAGGACCGCAGCTGCTGCCAGTACCAGCAGTCCGGCTGCCACTACGAGCGCCGCAAGCCACCACGGCCACACCAGCGCGAGGGCAGCGATGGCTGCGACGACCAGCGCCTGCAGCATGAAGAACACAAAGAACAATGCGACCGTGATCGCGCCAGCGCCGATCCCAGCCTTCTTTGCTTTGCTGGCGACCTCCTGCTTGGCGTTCTCGTACTCGATCTTTGCGAGCGAAACAACCTGCTGTGGGAGGCGGGACAGCAGTTCAAATGTGCCAGCTTGGTCCTTCTTGCGCATCATGCCGTACCGTCACTCCCGGCGGATGAGCGTTGCGCCCCACTCGCGCGTTTCGAGGATGCCGCACGCGGGGTGCCAGCTGAATCCTGCACTGCCGCCGCGAGCCCCTCAGCCGCAGCGACCACGCCCTCTGCGGCTGCAGCAACTCCTTCAGCAGCCTGTTGCTGCGGCGGTGTTGGTGCCTGCGCGGGCGCAGGAGACTCGCGCATGAGGGCGGAAACCGCACCCTTGCCAGCGCGGACCACAGTGGCCTTCAACTCGTCGACGCGCCCCTGCGCGGCCGTGCGAACCACGCCAACCCCGCGTTGCACTGGCTCCGTGTTCCACACGGACTGCGCGCCTCGCTTGATCTGCTCGTATCGCTCGCGGCCCGCCCGTGTGCCCAAGACGTAGCCAACGGCCGCGCCAAGAACGAATGCGATCTTGCCTTTCATACTGCCTCCAGCCGATAACGTCCGGTACTCACGAGTAGCCTACTCCGGCTCGTCGCACTCTGCATACCGATTCGGTTATATAGCGATCGATTTCGCTCTAGTCTGTAATGCCAGTCAGGTGCCTCCGCAGCTGAATCGCGCGCGCTCGCGCATCCGCGATTGCCGCAGCCAGGTCTCCCCCGTGCAGCGCTCCCCCAGTCGGGATCTGGCCGGGCCGGGCATCAGCCCAGGCCGAGAGCTGGCCCTGCGCTGCATCGCGCTGCTCGATCGTCACATATGGCGCAAACGGCATTGATACTTCAGCTGTGCCTTCGATCAAACTTGCCCCGGCGGCGATTGCAGCGTCTTTGACCCACGCTTCCGCGGCACTGCGTGCGGCCTCGGTCGTCGCGAGACCCTGCGCAGCGGGTCCGGAAACGATGGCCTGCCACCCTGCACCAGCGGGAGCAAAGCGAACGGTCCATGAAGACCCATCCCCCACTTGCACTCCCCGCACCCCTGGGCCCTCTGGGTGCGTCGAGGGGAAGGCGGGTTGCGCCACGGCCACCCGTCCGCAGATACGGCGAGCGCCTCCCAGTAGCCCACTGAGCTCCGGGTCTTGTGGTGCGTGGCCGCTCGCTGCGGCGCCTCGGACAATCGCACGCGCGGTGGTGGCCTGCTCTGGTGTCTGAACTCCCGCAGTGGGCTGGGGCCCTGATTCCTCCGGATGCAGCGATCCCGAAGCCGCTGCGGCGCCTGTCGCCACGGTCCACCCAGTCTCCGTTGCGGTCACAATACCTGCGGGGGACTCGGCGAACTCGACGGCGTAGAGCCCCAGGCGCCGCAGCAGCGCCGTGCGCAGCTCACCCCACCCGACGGAGGGAGCTACGCGAGTTTCACGTGCAACATTCCGCTCCGCGTAGTCAAGCGCGGCGCCTGAGAGCGAGCCCATGCGCGTAAGCGCTTCGTTCAGGCCGGGCGCAATGATCGCTACGTCGACATCAGCGGCGGGCACGCCGTACGCCTCCCGGGTGAGTGGCTCAACGAGGCGCTCGAGCACGCCGCCACCCATGCGGTTGCGCACCAGTTCGCCGAACTCGTGCGTTTTGCCAATCGTCAAGACCGGGCGGATCCGATCCAATGCCGCGCGGAATGCAGCACCGCCGCCCAAGAGCGCGAGCGACGCGCTCGACAATGGCACGGCGGGGATCCCGAACACTGCGGGCTGCGGTTGCGGCAGCCATTCCCCCTGTGCGTTCTGCAGCAGCGGCGGGGGCGGGGGCAGCTCTGTGAATCCGGGGCTGGATCCGTTCTCTGGCGCTCCGGCACCACCGATGGGAGTCGCTACGTGCGCGAGGAACGAACGCAAGCTCCCGTCAGGATCCCGCACTCCGTCGGCATCGCGCGGGTCAGCCCGGTCATCTTCCCGCATATGCGGATAGATGCGGACCGACAGACCGACCTCAGCGAGCTCAAGCGCCGACGCGAGTTCTGGCAGGCTATCGCCCAGGACAACGACATCGACCATGCTAGTTGCGGCCCTCTCGCGCGTCAGAGTCCGGGCTCGTTGCGCCCGGCAACACCGATGACGTCTCGCCGAAGGGTGTCTGGCCCGGCTCCGCTCCTCCGGGGAGTGCCCCAGACGGCGCCGCTACCTGGATCAGATCGATCCGGCTCCGACCATGCCCTCCCCGCCTAAAGATCCGCAGTGCGAGCCAGATGAAGACCGCGAGCCCGGCAACTTCGCCCACCAAGCTTCCGGGGCCCGCACCCTCAGCGGTCTGTGCGGTCTCGCCGCCGACACCAGCTGTCATGAAGCCGAAGGCGACCAGATTGTTGACGATGTGAATTGCGATCGCGGCCTCGAGGCCACCCGTGCGCCAGGTCAGCCACGCGGCGACAGCGCCCATGAGCCCGACGGCGGTGAGACCCCAGATGTCGTAGATGTGGCCAAGCGCAAACGCGACCGAGGGAATGAGGATCGCGAACCAGGGATTCTTCAGCCAAGAGCCGATCACCTGCATAAACAGGCCGCGGAACACCACCTCTTCTGCGGTGGCCTGGAACGGCACCAGGATCACGATAAACAGCAAGGACAGCAGGGCGGCATTGACGTCAAAGTCTCTCGCTGCGTCGCCAGCTGGCTCGGTGAACGCAGTGGGGTTCAGGAGGAAATCGAAGCCGATCCCTGCCGCGTTCATCACGATCACCGCGAGCACGGCAGCACCGAACAGTCGACCGAGGAACCCCCACCGGATGCGTGTGGCAACCGACCAGACCCGGGCAATGGGGCGCATGCCGAGTGTGAGCATGCCCAGGAGCACTGCGGGAATCATAATGATGATCGAAACCATGCTGAGCAGGATCGAAACGGGTCGCTGCGTGTCGAGCATCTCCGAAGCGCCCGTAGTGACGTCCATGGCATAGTTCGGATCGAACACGAGCATGATCGGCACAAACAGCACGGATACGAGCACTGTCAGGATTCCGAAGTAGGCGCCGGAGATCAGCAGGAGCAGCAGCGGCTTCCACCAGCGGTAGTTCTGCGTGCCACGCAGGAGCCGGTGATACTCCAGCGGCTCCGTTTCCACGGTGCGCATCTGCACGGGCTGCTGTGCCCATGCCCACTGCGGTGGGGCGGTGGGGTGGGCAGGCGCCGGCTGGCCGGGCAGTGGCTGAGCGGGTTGCTGGGGAAGCTGCTCGGGAGGTGGCGGAACCTGCGCAGCAGGATTCCCTGGCTCAGGCTGGGCGGTGGGATCCGGGCCGATGCTCGTCATGCATCTATTCTTTCATCTCGCGCTGAGCAGCTCCCGTTCACACTCCCACACCGTGATCCCGCACAGGCCGCGAGGCTGCCAAAACACACATAGCCGGGGCGCTCGTCACCGTTCGCTCCCGCCTATGCTTCCTCCAACGCACGCACGCCCCGAGCCAGAGACCAGACTCGGGGCGTGCGTCGTTGAAACGACGATGAACTACGCGCCGCGGAGGCGCGCAGCGAGGTAGGCGTGCAGCTCGGCGCGGGGTACACGCTCCTGCTGCATCGTGTCGCGCTCACGCACGGTTACCGCGTTGTCGTCGAGCGAGTCGAAATCGACCGTGACACAGAACGGCGTACCGATCTCGTCCTGGCGACGGTAGCGACGGCCGATTGCACCCGAATCGTCGAAGTCGACGTTCCAGTCCTCGCGAAGTTCCTGGGCGATTTCGCGCGCCGCAGGCGAAAGGGCCTCATTGCGGCTCAGCGGAAGCACGGCGACCTTCACGGGAGCGAGACGAGGATCGAGTGCGAGGAGCGTGCGCTTATCAGTGCCGCCCTTCGCATTCGGCACGTCCTCTTCGCGGTATGCATCGACGAGGAACGCCATGAGTGAACGGGTCAGGCCAGCAGCGGGCTCGATGACATACGGGGTGTAGCGCTCGTTCTTCGTCTGATCGAAGAATGCGAGATCCTTGCCCGAGTGCTCCGAGTGTGTGGTGAGGTCGAAGTTCGTGCGGTTCGCGATACCCTCGAGCTCGCCCCACTCGCTTCCGGTGAAGCCGAAGCGGTACTCAATGTCTGCAGTGCGCTTCGAGTAGTGCGACAGCTTTTCTTTCGGGTGCTCGAAGAAGCGCAGGTTGTCCGCGTCGATACCCAGATCGGTGTACCAGCGCATGCGTTCGGCCATCCAGTACTCTTGCCACTCCTCGTCTGTGCCGGGCTCAACGAAGAACTCCATCTCCATCTGCTCAAACTCACGAGTGCGGAAAATGAAGTTGCCCGGAGTGATCTCGTTGCGGAAGCTCTTCCCAATCTGGCCAATGCCAAACGGCGGCTTCATGCGTGCGGCCTGGAGCACGTTTGCGAAGTTCACGAAGATGCCCTGCGCCGTTTCGGGGCGCAGGTAGTGCATCCCCGCCTCGTCGTCCACCGGCCCGAGATAGGTCTTCAGGAGGCCCGAGAAGGCGCGCGGCTCAGTCCACTGTCCGCGGGTGCCGCAGTTCACGCAGACGATCTCGGCAAGGCCGTCCTTCGGCGCACGGCCCTTCTTCTCTTCGAACTCCTCAATGAGGTGGTCCTCGCGGTAGCGCTTGTGGCACTGCAGGCACTCGACGAGAGGGTCGCTGAATACCTCAACGTGTCCGGAGGCTTCCCACACGCGCTTCGGGAGGATCACGCTGGAGTCGATACCCACAACGTCATCACGCTTTTGCACCATGGTCTTCCACCACTGGCGCTTGATGTTCTCCTTCAGCGCGGTTCCAAGGGGGCCGTAGTCCCATGCAGAGCGGGATCCGCCGTAGATCTCACCCGCCTGGAAGACGAAGCCGCGGTGGCGGGCAAGGGCGATGACCTTATCAAGGCGGGACTGTTCAGCCATAATTCTTGTATCACTCCAAGGTGCAAGTGGGGATCTTGGGAACCGGCTCAAGCCGGCATCCGATCAGTCTACTCGCGTTCGCGCGAGGCTCCTGATTGGAGTGTGGCTCGGGTGTGGGGCACCCCAGTGCGGCGCACGCTGGGCCCCCGGTGGGGCGCCCGCGGCGAGCTGGTGTGGCACGGGGGTTGGGTGCCTAAAATGCGAAAAGCCCCAGAAGAGACACCCACCATCACTGGTGCGTGTTCTTCTGAGGCCTTTCTAAAAGGTGTCCGGCGGTGTCCTACTCTCCCACACCCTCCCGAGTGCAGTACCATCGGCGCAGTCAGTCTTAGCTTCCGGGTTCGGAATGTGACCGGGCGTTTCCCTGACGCTATAGCCGCCGTAACTCTATCAACTTGTCAACCACACCACCCCCACGAACGGTTCAACCGCCCATCAGGGAAAGTGTGTGGCCGCCCGTTGGGAACCACAAAGTGGACGCGAATACATCGTTACTGAAGAACTCATGCCCCCACACAATAGTGGGGATGAAATCAAGTCGTCGGCTTATTAGTACCAGTCAGCTCCACACCTTACAGTGCTTCCACATCTGGCCTATCAACCCAGTCATCTACTGGGAGCCTCACACACTCAAAGGTGTAAGGAGATCTCATCTCGAGGCCGGCTTCCCGCTTAGATGCTTTCAGCGGTTATCCATCCCGAACGTAGCCAACCAGCCATGCCCTTGGCAGAACAACTGGCACACCAGAGGTCCGTCCAACCCGGTCCTCTCGTACTAGGGTCAGATCCTCTCAAATCTCCAACGCGCGCAGAGGATAGGGACCGAACTGTCTCACGACGTTCTAAACCCAGCTCGCGTACCGCTTTAATGGGCGAACAGCCCAACCCTTGGGACCAACTCCAGCCCCAGGATGCGACGAGCCGACATCGAGGTGCCAAACCATGCCGTCGATATGGACTCTTGGGCAAGATCAGCCTGTTATCCCCGAGGTACCTTTTATCCGTTGAGCGACAGCGCTTCCACAAGCCACTGCCGGATCACTAGTCCCGACTTTCGTCCCTGCTCGACCTGTCAGTCTCACAGTCAAGCTCCCTTGTGCACTTACACTCGCCACCTGATTGCCAACCAGGTTGAGGGAACCTTTGGGCGCCTCCGTTACTTTTTAGGAGGCAACCGCCCCAGTTAAACTACCCACCAGGCACTGTCCTAAAACCCGATCAGGGTTCGTAGTTAGATATCCAATATGACCAGAGTGGTATTTCAACAACGACTCCACGAACACTAGCGTGCCCGCTTCACAGTCTCCCACCTATCCTACACAAGCCACACCGAACACCAATACCAAGCTGTAGTAAAGGTCACGGGGTCTTTCCGTCCTTCTGCGCGTAACGAGCATCTTTACTCGTACTGCAATTTCGCCGAGTTCACGGTGGAGACAGCTGGGAAGTCGTTACGCCATTCGTGCAGGTCGGAACTTACCCGACAAGGAATTTCGCTACCTTAGGATGGTTATAGTTACCACCGCCGTTTACTGGGGCTTAAATTCAAAGCTTCGACCCAAAGGTCTAACCTCTCCTCTTAACCTTCCAGCACCGGGCAGGCGTCAGTCCGTATACGTCCACTTGCGTGTTAGCACGGACCTGTGTTTTTAGTAAACAGTCGCTTCCCACTGGTCTCTGCGGCCACCACACCCTTTCCGGAGTAAATCCGTATAAGTGGATGGCCCCCCTTCTCCCGAAGTTACGGGGGCATTTTGCCGAGTTCCTTCACCATGATTATCTCGATCTCCTGAGTATTCTCTACCTGACCACCTGAGTCGGTTTGGGGTACGGGCAACAGCAAACCTCACGTCGATGCTTTTCTTGGCAGCATAGGATCACCTGCTTCCCCATACGGGTCCGCGTCGTGTCTCAGCCTTCACGAGGAACGGATTTGCCTATCCCTCAGCCTACGCACTTACACCGGGACAACCATCGCCCGGCACAGGCTACCTTCCTGCGTCACACCTCACGCTCACCACCCCAGTTCGGGTTCGCAGCCGCCACAAACCATCACCCGAAGGATCCAGTCAGCTTTGGATTGCTTAGCACTACTAGTTAGGTCTTTGACGGTTTACCGCCGGTACGGGAATATCAACCCGTTGTCCATCGACTACGCCTGTCGGCCTCGCCTTAGGTCCCGACTTACCCAGGGAAGATTAGCTTGACCCTGGAACCCTTGGTCTTCCGGAGGACGGGTTTCTCACCCGTCTTTCGCTACTCATGCCTGCATTCTCACTCGTGTGGCATCCACGGCTGGTTCACACCGCCGCTTCACTCGCCACACGACGCTCTCCTACCCATCCATACGGCTGGACCACGAAGGCCTACCTGTTATATGAATGCCACAACTTCGGTGGCGTGCTTGAGCCCCGTTACATTGTCGGCGCGGAATCACTTGACCAGTGAGCTATTACGCACTCTTTCAAGGGTGGCTGCTTCTAAGCCAACCTCCTGGTTGTCACAGCAACTCCACATCCTTTTCCACTTAGCACGCGCTTTGGGACCTTAGTTGGTGATCTGGGTTGTTTCCCTCTCGACTATGAAGCTTATCCCCCACAGTCTCACTGCTGCGCTCTCACTTACCGGCATTCGGAGTTTAGCTGACGTCAGTAACCTTGTAGGGCCCATCGGCCATCCAGTAGCTCTACCTCCGGCAAGAAACACGCAACGCTGCACCTAAATGCATTTCGGAGAGAACCAGCTATCACGAAGTTTGATTGGCCTTTCACCCCTATCCACAGCTCATCCCCTCAGTTTTCAACCTAAGTGGGTTCGGTCCTCCACGCGCTCTTACACGCGCTTCAACCTGGCCATGGATAGATCACTTCGCTTCGGGTCTAGGACATGCGACTGAATCGCCCTATTCAGACTCGCTTTCGCTACGGCTTCCCCACACGGGTTAACCTCGCCACATATCGCTAACTCGCAGGCTCATTCTTCAAAAGGCACGCCGTCACACCTACAAGGGTGCTCCGACGGATTGTAAGCAAACGGTTTCAGGTACTATTTCACTCCCCTCCCGGGGTACTTTTCACCTTTCCCTCACGGTACTAGTCCGCTATCGGTCATCTGGAAGTATTTAGGCTTATCAGGTGGTCCTGACTGATTCACACGGGATTTCTCGGGCCCCGTGCTACTTGGGATACACACCACGCGGTAAAACCATTTCGGATACGGGACTCTCACCCACTCCGGTCCGCCGTTCCAAGCGGTTCTCCTATAGCTTCACTCTCACGTTCGAGGCTCAGCAGCGCCTCACGGTATGTCCCGCAACCCCGACTATGCAACCCCTGCCAGGTATCACACATAATCGGTTTAGCCTCATCCGGGTTCGCTCGCCACTACTACCGGAATCACTGTTGTTTTCTCTTCCTGTGGGTACTGAGATGTTTCACTTCCCCACGTTCCCTCTACCCGCCCTATATATTCAGGCGGGAGTCACCAGGTACGCACGCGCCCTGGCGGGGTTTCCCCATTCGGAAATCCTCGAATCACAGCCCGTTTATCGGCTCCCCGAGGCTTATCGCAGATTACTACGTCCTTCTTCGGCTCCAGATGCCAAGGCATCCACCGTTTGCTCTTATAAACTTGAAATCACATAAGTATTCAGAAACACACACCACCACAACCAGTCCCGAAAGACCAATCACAGTCATGTGTGACCAATGAAATTATTAGTATCAATAACACCCCAAAAAAGGGATGTTATAAGATGCTCGCGTCCACTGTGTAGTTCTCAACGTACGGTCGATCTCCCAAACGAGAACAACACGTTCCCCGCCCAAGAGTCAGAAGGCAGTCCACCCAAACACCCAAAAGATGCTCAAGCCGGCTGGTCCTTCAGGACCCAATAGTATGCACTCTAGAAACCATCATCCACAACACCATTTCTTTCCAACCGTCACCGGCGTACTCAAAACACTGCCACAAACAACAATCCACGTTGTCAAATGTTCCACCCATGAGCAGACTGCATCACACATTCGGTGATGAACAATCCATTCTGCACACCCAAAGGGTGTGAGTGCTCCTTAGAAAGGAGGTGATCCAGCCGCACCTTCCGGTACGGCTACCTTGTTACGACTTAGTCCTAATCACCAGTCCCACCTTCGACGGCTCCCTCCACAAGGGTTAGGCCACCGGCTTCGGGTGTTACCGACTTTCATGACTTGACGGGCGGTGTGTACAAGGCCCGGGAACGTATTCACCGCAGCGTTGCTGATCTGCGATTACTAGCGACTCCGACTTCATGGGGTCGAGTTGCAGACCCCAATCCGAACTGAGACCGACTTTTTGGGATTCGCTCCACCTCGCGGTATCGCAGCCCATTGTATCGGCCATTGTAGCATGCGTGAAGCCCAAGACATAAGGGGCATGATGATTTGACGTCATCCCCACCTTCCTCCGTGTTGACCACGGCAGTATCCCATGAGTTCCCACCATAACGTGCTGGCAACATAGGACGAGGGTTGCGCTCGTTGCCGGACTTAACCGAACATCTCACGACACGAGCTGACGACAACCATGCACCACCTGTTTACGAGTGTCCAAAGAGTTGACGATCTCTCGCCCGTTCTCGTATATGTCAAGCCTTGGTAAGGTTCTTCGCGTTGCATCGAATTAATCCGCATGCTCCGCCGCTTGTGCGGGCCCCCGTCAATTCCTTTGAGTTTTAGCCTTGCGGCCGTACTCCCCAGGCGGGGAACTTAATGCGTTAGCTACGACACAGAACCCGTGGAACAGGCCCTACATCTAGTTCCCAACGTTTACGGCATGGACTACCAGGGTATCTAATCCTGTTCGCTCCCCATGCTTTCGCTCCTCAGCGTCAGTTACGGCCCAGAGATCTGCCTTCGCCATCGGTGTTCCTCCTGATATCTGCGCATTCCACCGCTACACCAGGAATTCCAATCTCCCCTACCGCACTCTAGCTTGCCCGTACCCACTGCAGGCCCGAGGTTGAGCCTCGGGTTTTCACAGCAGACGCGACAAGCCGCCTACGAGCTCTTTACGCCCAATAATTCCGGACAACGCTTGCACCCTACGTATTACCGCGGCTGCTGGCACGTAGTTAGCCGGTGCTTTTTCTGCAGGTACCGTCACTTTCGCTTCTTCCCTACTAAAAGAGGTTTACAACCCGAAGGCCGTCATCCCTCACGCGGCGTTGCTGCATCAGGCTTGCGCCCATTGTGCAATATTCCCCACTGCTGCCTCCCGTAGGAGTCTGGGCCGTGTCTCAGTCCCAGTGTGGCCGGTCACCCTCTCAGGCCGGCTACCCGTCGTCGCCTTGGTGAGCCACTACCTCACCAACAAGCTGATAGGCCGCGAGCCCATCCTTCACCGATAAATCTTTCCACCCACACACCATGCGGTGATGGGTCATATCCAGTATTAGACACCGTTTCCAGTGCGTATCCCAGAGTGAAGGGCAGGTTGCTCACGTGTTACTCACCCGTTCGCCACTCTTCCACCTAGCAAGCTAGGCTTCATCGTTCGACTTGCATGTGTTAAGCACGCCGCCAGCGTTCGTCCTGAGCCAGGATCAAACTCTCCGTAAAAAATTACATGCCCACAAGCAGCGGAATAAGCCACCCATGAACGAGTTCAACCTGACAAAACGAACATCATTACTGACGTTCATATAATTTGTCCAAAAGGAATCGCCATCAACCAAGAAAACTTGGCGACGGGATAAAATTGGCACTTGACAATAAAGTGCACACTATTGAGTTCTCAAAGACCAGACACCACCCGTCAGAACCCTCACGGCCCTTCCGAACGGCAACCTGTCTAGCTTAGCACAAGAAACTTGCGCTGCTCGCATTCCTATAAGCCGGACCGCTCAGCTTCTGCCTCGCTGCCCGGCTCCGTTGCGGTGACAAGGGAATAGATTACGTGGATCCACCCCCACCCGCAAACCACACCCACATCTCGGGCGCGCCCCCGCATAAAACCGCCACTTTTCACAAACCACCCACACCACACCACCCACCCCACACCCACCACCCACACCCCAAAAGCCCAGCAAAACACCCCCACACCCCCACATCCCGGGCGCGCCCACACACGGCAGACCAGCGACGCCCCCAGGCAGCAACGCTTCAGAGAGAGCTCCCGCGCTCAAGAGTCGAAACACGAACCGAACAACCCCCGACGCCACATCACTCCCCCACGGACACACACCAAGCACGCACCCAAAGCACCCCCACACACACCAGTGGCCGCCGCTCACGGAGAGCGACGGCCACTGGTGGCACACGAGGCACTATGCGGGATGCGTCCCCGCCAGCACTACTTGGCTACGAAGAACAACCGCTTGTTCGAGAACTCGCCGATTCCGAGCGGGCCCATCTCGCGGCCGAAGCCGGAGCGCTTCACACCGCCGAACGGCAGCTCAGCGGCCTCAGCAGCGATGATATTGACGTGCGCCATGCCGACCTCGAGCTTCGCTGCGACGCGGGTCGCGCGTGCCTCGTCGGTCGAGAATACCGATCCGCCAAGGCCGAGCGCGCAGTCGTTCGCGAGCTCGAGCGCCTCTTCGTCGCTGTGCACCTTGTACACGGTGGCGACGGGCCCGAAGATCTCCTCGCGATACGACTCGGAGTCGCGCGGCACACCCGTGAGCACTGCCGGCGAGTAGTACGCGGAGGGTCCGTCGCTCAGCACGCCGCCGGCCTCGAGGGTCGCTCCCTCGGAGAGCGCCTTCTGCACCTGCGCGTGGACGGTCTCGGCGGCAGCCCGGCTAGACAGGGGCTGGAACTCGCCCTCTCCCAGCGTCATGGGGTCGCCTGGCACCAGCCCGGTGGCGAGCTTCTTCAGCTCGGCAACGAACTCGTCATAGATATCCGCCATCACGATGAGGCGCTTGTTCGAGTTACACACCTGGCCACCGTTATACGTGCGGAAACCCCACGCGTCAGCGGCAACTGCGGCGACATCATCACTGTCGAGCACCACCATCGGGTCAATGCCACCCAGTTCGAGCACCGCCTTCTTCAGGTGGGTACCGGCCTGAGCGCCAATGATGGCACCGGCCCGCTCGGAACCGGTGAGGGAGACACCCTGCACGCGCGGATCAGCGATCATGGTTGCGATCTGGTCGTGCGAGGCGAACACATTCTGGTAGCCGCCCACGGGAACGCCGGCCTGCTCCATGATCTCCTGGATTGTCAGTGCGGAGCGCGCGCAGATGTCTGCATGCTTCAGGATGATCGTGTTGCCGAGCAGCAGGTTCGGAGCTGCGAAACGCGCAACCTGGTAGTAGGGGAAGTTCCACGGCATAACGCCGAGCAGCGCGCCGATCGGCAGGTGCTCGATGACCGCCTTGCCTGGAATGGTGCTCGGGATCTCGCTGTCGGTGATGAGGCTGGGCCCGTAGACCGCGTAGTAGTCGATGATCGCCGTGGCGAACTCCACCTCGTCGATCGACTCGGCAAGTGACTTGCCCATCTCTACAGCGATGAGGTGCGCAAGCTCGTCCTTGCGCTCCTCGAACAGTTCAGCAACGCGCTTCACCACGGCAGCGCGCTCTTGCACGCTCCGCTCGCGCCACTCCCGGTACGCGGAGTCCGCTGCCGTGAGCGTCTGCTCGATCTGTCCGTCCGTTGCGGATTCGAAGGTCTCGACAATCTCGCCCGTCGCTGGGTTCTGAACTCGATACTTCGCCATTATTTATCGTTTCCTGTCTAGTGTTCAGCGCGCAGATGTCTGCGCACGTCTCCTATCGTCCCACTCGCGCGGGGCACGCGCCAGAAACTCGAGCAGAAACTGCGGCGGCGAGGCAGAGAGAATGCTCGCGCCAGGAGAAACACTGAGCAGTGGGCGGGGCGTCGGATCGCTCACGCGTCCCGGCGCTCCGCCCACAGTCGCCGCTTACAGTCGCCGCTCACGCAGCGCGGCGTCGCTGTTACCGCACGGACACCTGCCCGGTGCGACGGCGGATTTCGTCGGCCACGTGCCTCGCGTCACCCGAGGGCGCATCCGACAGGCGATCCGGCCGGGCGATGAAGAGGTAGGCGAGCCCGGAGATGAGGACGACCCCCAGGCCGAGCAGCACGACCCAGTCGGTGAAGAAGTCCCCGCTCTCCCCCGGCTTGGCCAGCAGGTACATCGCGAACAGACCGTACGCGAGCGCCAGCACGTTCACAACAATGCCCAGCTTGCCGAGCGAGAAGGGACCAGCTGGGCGCCAGCCCTGGAAGCGCTGCTTCAGCGAGGCAAACACGACCATCTGGAAGGCGAGGTAGATACCGAGGATCGCGAAGGACGTCACCGAGAACAGGATGCCCTCATTGAAGTAGATGAGCACGCAGATCAACGCAGGCACGGTGCAGGCGACGATCAGCGCATTGGTCGGCACCTTGTTGCGCTCGGACACCTTCGATAGCCACCGGTGGCCAGGCAGCATGCCATCACGCGCGAAGGAGTAGAGCAGACGGCTCGCGGCCGCCTGCAAACTCAGCACGCAGGAGATGAACGCGAGGATCGCGACGCAGAGGAACACCTTCGCGCCAGCGGTGCCGAGCGTTGCTTCCAAGATCGCGGGGATCGGATCCCCCTCCTTGCCAGCGACGATGTCTTCGAGATTGGGTGCAGCAAGCACGTAGCCAGCGAAGGAGAACAGCGCAGACACCGCACCGACGAGGATTGTCATGATCATGGCACGCGGGATCCGACGAGCTGGATCCGCCACCTCTTCAGCGACGTCCCCGCAGGCTTCAAAGCCGTAGAACAAGAACAGACCAGCGAGCGCAGAGGCGAAGAACACGGGGACATAGGATCCGTCTCCCTCGGTGCCCATCGAGTCGAAGAACACGCTGAACGAGTGGTGGCGCTGGAAGAGGAGCAGGTAGAGTCCCAGTCCGATCACGCCGATGAGCTCGGCGAACAGGCCGATTCGAGCGATGCGTGCCAGCCACTTCGTGCCAGAGAAGTTGATCGCGAGCGCGAGCAGCAGCAAGCCGAGCGCGATGAACAGGGTGCTCGCAGGGGTGAGTTCGATCCCGAGCAGACTCGTGACGAAGCCAGCACCAAACTCGGAGACAGCGGTGATCGTAACGATCATCGCCCAGATATACACCCAGGCAGCGAGCCACGCGTAGCGGCGGCCCCAGAGCCGGCGGGCCCACGGGTAGATACCGCCGTGGATCGGGTACTGGGACACGACTTCGCCGAACACCAGGGCAACGAGCATCTGCCCACACGCGACAATCACGATCCACCAAATCGAGGGCGGGCCGCCCGTTGCGAGCGCAGTTGCGAAGAGGGAATAGACGCCCACGAGGGGCGAGAGGTAGGTGAAGCCGAGAGCGAAGTTCGCCCACAGACTCATCGAGCGATCAAACTTGCCCTCGTAGCCCAGAACGGCGAGGTGTTCCTCGTCGGCGAGGCGACCGGGAGTTGGTGCATCGGACATGTTGGTTTCCTTTCGGATCGGCATTGATCCTGGCGGCGCGATCCGCCCCCACGCGAGTGAGCATAGAGCAGGATCGGCGCCACGGCCTACACCGCGCTGCACAGTGTGCGCTGTTCCGGGTGTGCATCCGCTTCACCAGCGGTTGTGGACGGCCTCCGCCCAGCCCGCAATACCCGCAAACGAGATCGCAGATCCAGCGGCAGTGGTGAACGTTCCCGCCCACTCTCCGAAGCACTGATCGGTGCGGCCGGAGAGCACGAGGAGGTTCGTCCGGCTGCGCTTCACGTGGAACGGCGTCAACACCGCCTCAAGCCCACCGCCACTTACTCGCCACGGTGCCCGCCACTGCGCGAGGTCATATTCCCACTCGGTTTCACCGTGGATCTTGTGCAGTTGGCCGTCGATGAAAAACGCGTTCTCCGAGACTCCGGTGCCGGCGGTCCACTGCGCACCCACTTGCACACCGATCACGTGGCCGTCACTGCGGCCGGATCCTGCGCCCCAGTTCCAGGAGATGTTGTAGGGCCACCGACCGCGACCGTGATCGAGCACCGCCCAGCTCTCCCCCTCGGGCAATCGCACCTCTGCACCGTCGAGCCGCAGCGTGCCGGTTGCCGGGCGCGCGACGTCTTTGACGGTGTATTGGAACCGGGTATCGCTCCACGGAACTGCGAGCGCGAGGCGCTCGTGCCCCGGCGGTAGCGCGGCGAACACGTTAAATTCGACATCCGGAATCTCAGCTTGGATTCTGGTGCCGCCCGCTTCCTCCGTGATCTCAATCTCGAGCTCTTTCGCGCGTGTCCAGGAGGGACCGTATTCAAGTCGTGCAGCAAGCACCGTGTCGCGCGGCGGGATGACCGTGGCGGTGCGCCCCCACTCGCGGCCAGTTGCGCGCTCAAGCACCCATACTTCCGGCACGCAGGCGTAGTCGATCGACGAGACCGTCGCCGCGAGGATGTGCGTCGGGGTGATGACGTTCCAGTACTCCCATCGCTTGGTGCGTCCGCGGCCAGCGCCCAACGCACTCGTGTCGATGATGGGCTGAGGGGCCCATCCCACGGCGGCGCGGTTCAGGCGGCCGTTGGCGCCCACGAGCGTGGTGGGCGCGGCAATCCCCGGCTCGCGGATCACCACGTGGTTATGCCCAGTCGCCGATCACGAGGTTCTCGGGGCGCTCGCCAGCCTGCAACCGGCCGATCTGGCGCCGGATCAGCGCCGCCATGCGCGGCAGCATCGCCGTTGAGTCCCCACCAACATGCGGACTGATCAGCGTGTTCGGGCAGTCCCACAGCGGGTGGTCGGCGGGCAGCGGCTCTGGATCGGTCACGTCGAGCGCAGCCCGGATGCGGCCAGCCTGCAGCTCAGCGACGAGCGCCTCAGTATCGACGACCGGGCCGCGCGCCACGTTCACGAGCAGGGCACCGTCCGGCAGCGCCGCGAGCTCGGCTGCGCCGAACATGCCGTGCGTCTCGGCGGTGAGCGGCACCGCGATCATCACCACTTCGGCTTCAGCGAGCGCTTCCGCAAGCTCAGCAAAGCCACGCACCGCGACCGTTTCGCCCGCCAGGTTCTGCTCCTCGCGTGCCGTGCGTGCGATGCGGGTGATGTGCGTCTCAAAGCCGGCGAGCCTGGCCTCGATGGCTTTCGAGACCCCTCCGTAGCCCACAAGCAGCACGCGGCGATCAGCGATACTCGGATACGAGCGCAGCTCCCAGCGGTGTGCATCGCCAGCGCGCACGAAATCGGGGATCCCACGCTGTGCGGCGAGCGCGAGTCCAAGCGCGAGCTCCGCCGTTGACGCCTCGTGCACGGTCGCTGCGTTCGCGAGCGGCACCCCAGCAGGGAGGTACTTTTCGGCACCGTTGTAGCCGATCGACTGCCACTGCACCAGACGCGCGTTCACTGCGGCGAGCGCCGCGAGCTGCCGGTTCCCGCCCCAGTACGGCGGGACGACGATGTCGATACTGGAGCGGGGAGCGTCCCCGGCGAGATCCCACTCGACAAACTCGACGTCTGGCACCTCCCCGATCGCTTCGCGCAGACCTTCGGCGGGCAGGGAGACAACCAAGTCACTCATGCCCCGAGTGTACCGGGGCCATAGCATCGTCACTATGCATCATTCGCGCCGCACCTCTGTTCCAGCGTTCACCGCGGTACTCGCAGCCGTGGTACTGGGGCTTGTCGGGTGCGCAGCCGCCGATCCGGATGCACCCCGCTCCGCCGAGATCGCGCTGCCTCCTGTGGACGCGGTGCCTGATTATCAGCTCGGCGGAGCCTATGAGCCTGAAACAGCGGTCACGCTGGTGGCACGGGATCGCACCGCGGCTCCGGATCCCACCCGCTACTCCATCTGCTACGTGAACGGCTTCCAGACCCAACCGGGCGAACTCGAGATCTGGCCGGAGAACGCGCTGTTGCGTACGGCAGACGGTGCGACGGTGGTTGACCCCGCGTGGCCGGACGAGGTGCTGCTTGACACCAGTTCGGCCACGCAGCGGGCCGAGATTCTCGCGATCGTGCAACCGTGGATCGTCGGCTGCGCTGCGTCCGGGTTCGACGCGGTGGAGTTCGACAATCTGGATTCATACACGCGCTCAGACGGGGCGCTCACGCTGGCCGACAACCTCGCGCTCGCAACTGATCTGGTCGCCTCCGCCCATGAGGCAGGTCTCGCAGCTGGCCAGAAGAATGCTGCGGAAGATGCCACAGAGCTACACGATCGGGCCGGCTTCGACTTCGCGGTGACCGAGACATGCGCCGCCTACCGGGAGTGCGCCGCTTTCACTGAGGTGTATGCCGGCCACGTGATTGACATCGAGTACACTGATTTCCTTCCGCGCACCTTTGCTGAGATGTGCGACGATGCGGAGTCCCCGCCCGCAATGGTCCTGCGGGATCGGGAGCTCACGTCGCCGGAGCACGCGGGCTATGTCTTCGAGCGCTGCGCCTAGCCAGCGAGCGAATCACTGGCGATCGGCTCAGCCGGCCGGCGTTGCCACTGGCTCATGCGCCCAACCGAGCTCGCCCAGCCGATACTCGATCCGCGTGTGCTGCCGATCCTCGCGCGCTTGCATGAACTCGAACTCAGTGGGCCGGAGCGCATAGCGCTGCCACTCGAGATTCGGCTCCCCCGTGTAGCTCGGGCGCTCACGCCAGTCGCGCTGCGAGGCGTCCTCGGAGAGCGGGATGGCGTCACCTGTGACTCGCACCTGCCTGCCCGACTCGCGCCAGAAGAACAGCATCGACGCACGCGGATTGGCCGCGAGTTCGAGCCCCTTCCGCGAGGTGCGGTGTGTGGAAAAGTGGTAGCCGTCAGCGTCAAGGTCTTTAAGGATCAGCGTGCGCACGGCGGGGAGGCCGTCAGCGCGGACGGTCGCAAACGCCATCGCGTGCGGCTGGCGTGCCCCGCTCGCAATCGCCTCGTCGAGCCACGCGCGAAAGAGCGCATCTGGATGCTGCGGAAGCCCCGTCGTGTCGAGCACGGGAAGCGGGTTCGGGAACGCGGGCAGTGTGCGGAGACGTGACTCGAGATCGCTCATGGCCCTAGCGTAACTCGGGCGCCTGCTCCGGCGCTTGGACCGCCGCGCCGAGCTGCATGGCGCGCTGCAACGAGTCAACCGAGCCGAAGCCTGTCAGTGCTGCGATCCGTGACTGCGGCATGTGCGGGTGCTCGTGCCGCAGTTGGACGGCGGCGGCGGCACGCGTCTGGCGGATCGCGCCCGCGACGGTGCGGCCCTCCGCTCGGAATGCTGATTGCAGGGTGCGCACGGATACGCCGAGTGTCAGCGCGAGGGTTTCCGGGTTCAACGACGGCGCATCGTACCCGCGGCGAATTGCGGCAATTGCAGACCCATAGAGCGTCCTCGGCCCCCGTGCCTCGTCTCCTCCAGCGAGCCGCACGACCGAGTGGGCAAGTTCCTCGAGCGCGTGCTGCAGCGGGTCGCCGTCGGTCACATCGGTTTGCGCCAGCCCGCACACACTGGAAATATACGCAGCAGTGGGGGCGAAGAGCGCAGCAGCGACACCGTGCTCCGCGCTGTGCACGATGTCGGCACCGCCGCTCGAGAGAATCGCCGCGGTGATTCGCGCTGGCACACTCATGCAGACGAAGTCGGTGCGTTCCGTCGGCGTCGCGAAGTGGATCGTACCGGGGCCAGGCGGCATAAGAAAGGCACCTCTGCCGTGCTTCTGTTTCCCATCCGGCCCGGTCACGCTCAGAGATCCATGCTGCACGATCATGAGCAACGCCCGATCCGTTGGCCAGGCTCCCCTGTTCCAGCGACTGCGGAGCTCCGACACCCTGGCATGTGCGAGCGCGACCTCGGAGAACCTCGCGATCCGGATCCGCAGCGGTGGCTGCGCAGCGAAGCTCTCAATCTGGATCTCAGCAGCATTCAACTGGGTGCGTACGCGGGGCGACTGCTGCAGGTCCGTGACACGCTGCGCGTGCACGTCGAAGCGGTGGAAGTCTCGATCATTGCCGAGCCCCATTCGCAACGCACGCGTCCGCTCCATGTGCCCCCATCGGTCATGCAGTACTCGCCGCGCACAGCGCGAAAGTTGCTTCATCGTAACCCCAAGTGAGACCCACAGCGCAAATCGCGCGAACACCTCCGCAAAACGCGCAGATCACCCGGCATCGCAGACGGCTCATTTATTTTGATTGCCCCGCGTCACTTTTTCCCGGAAAGTAGCACTCACTCGGTGAGACGCGGGTACGTGCGCGCGGCCACTGGGGAAATTGGGAGGGGGACCAGTGAAAACAGCAGCAAAGGTCCAGAGCGAACACCACGGTGAGATCTTGCAGCGCCGCGATGCAGAACTCGCGCTACACGCCGCCGATGGACACCTGATCGCGGCAGCTCGAAACGGGGATCGTGACGCGTTCGGCCAGCTCTGGCAACAGCACCACCAGGCCGTGTGCGCCCTGACCTACCCGCTTGCGTTCGCCGACACGGAGGACACCGTTTCAGAGGCCTTCACCTCGGTCTGGGATCAGTTGCAGCGCGGCCGTGGCCCCGTCGAACACTTTCGCGCCTATGTGGTTGCGGTGTCACGGAACATCGCGTCACGCCGCTATCACGAGCGCCAGCGCACAGTGACGAGCGAGCTCCTCGAAGAAACTCCGGCGGAGGACTCCACGGATTTCACGGATGGCGGATCAGAGACGCGGGACATCATCGCGGCGTTCGCCTCACTGCCCGACCGGTGGCAGCAAATCCTGTGGTGGCAAGAAGTCGAAGAGCGGCCGCGCACCGAGATTGCCGAGCGACTCAGTCTCAGCCCCAACTCGGTTTCTGCGCTGACGCGCCGCGCTCGCGAAGGACTGCGGCTCGAGTGGCTCCGCCAGCAGCTCCCGAATGCGGTCGCCTCCGGGCACGAAGACATCGTCGAACTGCTCCCGAAGTTCGTTCGCGGCGCCGTCAGCGGGGAACTGCAGCGCGGCGTCGCAACGCACCTGTCCGCCTGCACCGAGTGCGCTGGGCTCGAACGCGGCCTCCGCCGCGAGAATCATCGCTTCGGTCGCAAGATCGCGGCGGGC
This sequence comes from Leucobacter luti, assembly GCF_019464495.1. Classification (NCBI taxonomy): domain Bacteria; kingdom Bacillati; phylum Actinomycetota; class Actinomycetes; order Micrococcales; family Microbacteriaceae; genus Leucobacter; species Leucobacter luti. The sequence goes on from NZ_CP080492.1 coordinate 1,884,976, forward strand.
GGGGCACTCGCTCTTGCACTGGGCGGCACACTCACGACGGATCTGTGGGCGGCGCCCACTGCGGCGAGCGCTGCAGCGTTCTCCGCGGCTCCCGCAGGCGGCGCCCAGATCGCCGGATCAGGCACCTGGGCTGGAGATCTCGCTACGCGCGGTGTCAGGGCCGTTGCTCGGCACACGAGACGAGCAACCCAAGCCCTCTCGCAGGCCGGGGGCGGGGCGCTCACAGCTGGGATAGCGGTGGCCACCACAGCTGCCGTCGCGCTCGCGGTTGGCGTCACCGCAATCCTGCCGCTATTGCCGGAGGGTGGAAGCACCGAGAGCGCTCCCACTTCAGAGCAGGACACCGAAGCTCAGTCGGAGTCGGAGTCTGCCCACGCGCAGCGCACCCCAGCTGATGACCGTGCCCCCGCACACACTGCTCCCCCCGCTGAGGCTGACACAACGCCCGGCTCTGAGCTCCGCGCGGAGCCGGCAAGCACGCCGGTCACGGATCCCGATTCGTCTGGCGTGCCGCAGAATCCGGTGCCGCCGGGAGAGCCGACTCTGCCTCCTCCGCCCCCAGAGGATGAGCCCGCTCCTCCGGAGCAGCCGACGAATCCAGAAAAGCCTGCCGAGCCGACGAATCCGGAAAAGCCCGTCGAGCCAACGAATCCGGAAAAGCCCGTCGAGCCAACGAAACCGGAAAAGCCTGAGAAGCCTGAAAAGCCGACAGTTCCTGAGGTGCCAGCGGTGATCACCGTCGCACGCGGAGACGCAGACACCGATACGCTCGCGCCGCTGCTGACCGGCAGAGCGGCCCCGCTCGCGACCGTGCGCATCGACGTATCCGGGCAGCGCTCGGAGACCACGGCTTCTGCAGCGGGCGAGTGGCACATCGATCTGGCTCCCACTCAGCTTGCGGCGGGCGCGCATGTTGCCGTGATTACTCAGGTGGTGGACGGCGCCATTGTGGCGACCACCACTTTTCCCTTTACGCTGGCGCAGCCGAGCGCGACCTTCACGATCAGTGTGGTGCAGGGACCAGACGGGGTGTTCGGGCCTCGAATCTGGGCCGACGTCACCGGCCAACCGCTCACGGAAGTGTGCGTGTGGTCATCCCGCGTGGCGATGCAGCGGGTAGCACTTGACGCGCAGGGCGCCGGATCACTGCAACTGCGGGTGGCAGATTTCGCGCTCAGCCTGAACTACAGCTATTGCAGCGGCGAGCGCATGGGCGTGACTGGCACGGCACCACTCGTCTATCAGTAGCTATTCGGCGTCGCGGCTGCGCGCCGCGGCCTCAACGAACCCCTGCCTCGCCACATACCCCGTCACGAGGAGGAGGCCGAGACCTGACCAGACAGCCCACCACGGAAAGCCCGGAATCGCAGAAGTCGCTCCAGCCGCCTGCACATCGGCGATGGGTGTGGGGGTGATGCGTTCACCGGTGACCACGATCCGATGGGTGTTGATTCCGAGCGGAGTGCAAGTGATGAGCGTCACCAGGTCCTCCCCCAGCTCAGCCCGCAGTGTGCCCGTGTCTTCTGGCGCGATCACCTGAATGTCGCGCACCCGATAGGTCATGACACGGCCCAGGGTCTCGACAACGAATGTGTCGCCCAGCGTGACCTGATCCAGATTCGTGAACATTGTCGCGTTGGCGAGGCCGCGGTGAGCGGTGAGGACCGAGCGGGTGCCGGATCCGCCAACCGGGAGGTGCGAGCCCTCCAGGTGGCCTGAACCGCGGGCGAGCACCGCGTCGCTCGTGCCGTGGAATACCGGAAGGTCAACGCCGATCGACGGGATCTTGATGCGAGACATGAGCCCGTTCGCGCCGCCTCGCAAGAGCTCGTCGTACTCCAACGTTTGATCGGCGAGCGTCCAGTCGCCAACCGGGACATGCGCGTTCTTGCCGAGCACCACGCCAGCACTGAGCGCTCGGTTGTAGGCTTCGGCCGCTGCAAGCTGCTCGTCGGCGGAGGGAGTGAGCGAGTCGAGATTCGCGACCGACGTGCTCAGCACCTTGGACTGGTTGTAGGAGGACAGCCACCCTGCGCTCATCGGGTACAGGCCCGCGCCGATTCCGGCGAGCGCGAGCACCGCGATCACGATGGTCAGGGCGCTTGGCCTCCAGCGCGCTGCGGTGCGCGCAGCGGTGCGCGTCTCAGCTGCGTCTACGTCTGCATGCCGCATGGTGTGCTCCGTCTGTGAAAGGGGAATCGAACGGGTGAGCGGGGGTGCGAGCCGGGTGCCTGCTGCACCCATCCCGCACCCCCGCTCTGCGCGCGGCTACGCCGCGTTCACCTGCTTGCGCCTGCGTTGCCACCAGAGTCCGGCAATCACGCTCAAGCCGAGTCCCCCACCGGTGAGGAGGAAACCGAAGCTCCCCAATCCGCCGGTGAGTGGGATGGCTGGCACGTCAACCTGCCGGTTCTCGATGTTCCCATAGGCGACATTCGTGTTGATCGTGATTGCGATCGGATCCGCGAGGAGCTGGTACCCGGGCGGGGCTTTGGTCTCACGCAATTGATACTTCCCCATCGGGAGGTCACGGAGCGCGAAGCCGCCCGCTGTGGGGTCTCGATCTGCTCCGGTGCAGCTCGCCGCGGCCGCTGCAACACAATCGGTCACCGTGATCGCGGATCCTGGCACCGGCTGCCCCGCCGCGTTCACCGGAGTGAGGAGCCACTCAGACTCGCCCAGTCGCACACCGGTCTGATCCACTTTGTTCCAGGTGAGTCCGCCGACGACCGGATGAACCGTGCATGGCTCTCCCGGCTGGCAGGTGGTGGGCGGCTGCTCTCCAGTCGGGACGACATAGTTGCGCACGGAAGCGTTGGCTGCGCTGGGCAGTGGGTCCCGCACCGTGACGGTGTAGCTCACCGTGCGCTCGGTGCCCGGCTGCAGCGTGCCGGTGATCCGGATCCGGTCCCCCGCGCCGTTGAGCGCCGCGGTGAGCGGGCTCTGGGCCGTCACCGTCCCGGTGAGGACGGCGTCGTCGAGCACATCAGTGAGGACGTCGTCGTGATTGACCGCGACAGGGAGCTCGCCCGTGTTCTTGAATGTCAGCGTGTAGGTCACACTCTGGCCTGGCTTCACTGTCGTACCCGTCGGCGGGTTGGAGCTCTTGGCGATCTCGAGCTTGCCAGGCGCCAAAACTCGGTTGTAGATCTTGCACTCCACACGCTGGGCGCGAAGCCCCTGGACCACAAAGCCCGGCTGAGCCGCGGTGCCGGCGTTCGTGACGGCCGTCGGAGCTCCCGTCTCAGTGTTCACACACACGGCGTTGCGGGCAGCGGCACCTGTGCCGACGGGCACCAACTCGTAGCCCGTCTGCTGCGTCTCCAGGATCTGAACGGGCCCGGTGGTCGTCGGGGCCGTGAAGGCTAGGCCGAAGTCGACCTTGCCGTCATCACCGGTCGCCGTGGTGCGCGTGACGGGCGCCTGCACCGTCATCGCGGTCGCCGTCGTGCTCGCGTCGAAGCGCCACCCCTCAGGGGCGGGCGTGGCCTGCGCAATGGTGCCTCCGGCCGGCACGATCATCTTCTGCACGCCGATCGTACCGTTGCAGTTCTTGTTGGCGAGTGCAACAAGAGCCTGCGTCGCTTCGGTAAAGCTGGAGGTGCGGTAATAGTCGCTGTTTTTCGTTGGCCCGGATACCGCGCGCAAATTTGCCTCGCTCGCGGCGGTGAGCGCTGGCCCGACACCGAGCGCCACCAGGCGCGTTCCCAGCGCCTTCAGCTGGTTCGCGGAGAAGATGCCCGCGTCGACATCCTGCAGCGAGTTAAACGCACTCGACCCGGCACCGGTGTTGCCGCGGATCACCGTGGGGTTCCCGTCGGTGAGCAGAATAGCGAGGTCGTACGCGTTGCCGCTGTTGGCAGCCTCGGCGATCCCGCGATCCCAGTTCGTGCCACCGCCGGAGGCCCACGCAGCGTACTGCGCGGAGAAAGCCGCACCCTGCGCCGCGGTCGTCACGGGGAGGAGATTGGGGTGGTTGCTCGCTCCGGTTCCGGGCGTCTCGTTCGAGAACGAGAACAGCGACATTTGGGTGTTCGTGCCTCGGAATGCGTTGACGAAGCTCGTCATCGCGGCTTTCATATCGGCAATTCCGGTGGCTCCCAGCGAACCGGAAGTGTCCGCGATGAGCGCGATATTGATCCCGCACTCCGCGGGAAGCTCTGGGTTGTTTCGTGACTGGTTCCACACCCCAGTGGTGCGGCTCACGTTGGCGGCGTACCAGTCTTCGGTGTTGGCATCGATCCGGTTCCGCATGAAGTACCGATCAGGATCCGCAGCCACAGTGTCCCACGGCATCGCTGTCGTGGATCGGTAGGTCGTCCCGGCTCGCAACTGCGTATCGGTACGGAATCGGTACTGCCACGAGGCCTCGGGTGTGGCACCGAAGGTACCGACCCGAAGCTGCGGGTTCGCATACCACCCGGTGGGGCTCGTCTCTTGCACCACCCAGAACCGGGAGTCCTGCGGCGTGCCGGTGCTGGAAGCAGCTCCCGAGCGGATGGGGATGATGAAGTTACAATCGCCGTCGGCGTCTGAGACGCAGGTCGTCCACGGCCAGCTTGCATCGACCCTGGTGCCCGCCGCGCCTTGGACGGGCAAAATGCCAGCGCCCCCGGAGCCACCACCCGTTGTCGCGGTACCCGTGTTGTAGAGGCCCAGCTTCACTCCGGCAAGTCCCTGCACGGTGCCGTTTGCGAGTCGGTTCCCTCCGACCTTGACCGACAGCACTGCGCTGCCCGCTGGGGCCGTCGGCACCGAGCGCGGCGCAATCGGCACGGCGTCAGTGCCCGGAACGACTGGGGCGGCGGGATCCTCACCAGCGCCCGATCCGGGTGCTGGAGTGGTCTCGGTGCCGCCGGGGACGTCGGTGCCCTCGCCGACCTCTGCGCCAGTCGGCGTGTCCGCGGGGGCCTCAGTGCCTCCGCCTGCACTCGCTTCACTGCCTTCTTCGGCACCAGCGCCGGTGTCGACGGTGGAATTCTCGGGTACGGAATCCGGCTGTGCGGGATCCGTTTGCGCGGAGGTCCCCGTCTCGGGCGCGGTGATCTCCGCGGACGCTGGCGCTGCGACGGCGGCGATCAGGCCGACAGGGAACACCAACCCGCCCAACAGTGCGAGCGACGCACCGAACCCGGTCGCACGGGCTGCGCTGCGCAGCCTTCGACGTGTTCGCTGACTGTTCTGCATTACAGGAGGCCTTTCTGCTGTACTGTTCAGCGCCGAAGCGCTGTCCCGACCGCCCAGGGGAAGCTGGACGGCCGGGGGTTCACCCAGCGGGGCGAGAGACTCAAGGGGATAGGCCCCTCGCCCCGACAGGTGGCTTGATTACCGCTGTGACGCGGTGGCTGTGCGGCGGCGCTTCCAGTTCATCAGCGCTACAGCGGCGACAACGGCTGCAAGTCCACTCCCGATCAGGACGGCCTGGCCCGCTGCACCAGTGAGGGGCAACTCGGGTACCTCGGTCTGGGTGTTCGTGATCTCTACGTTGTCCGAGACCGTGGTCTCCCCAATCTTCACCGTGACGGGGGTGAAGGGCTGGGCCGGGACGACATAGCCTGCGGGAGCTGCAACCTCTTTGAGGACATAGCAGCGCTGCTGCGCATCAATCACCGGGTTGACGCTGTCGCTCACGAACAGGCCGGGGACGGAGATCACGCCAGTGCCGGCCGATGTGAACTGAGTCGCCCCGTTGACGGTGACGGCCGCGCCGGCTGCGACGGCGGTGCTGCAGTCGGCTGCGTAGGGATCAGCAGCGTTGTAGACCTCGAACACGGCTCCGTTCAGACGGCCTTCGGTGCCAGTGGTGCCCGCTGCCCGCTTCTGCACGGCAAGGCTGCCCCAGTGGGTTTCGACCTCGTTCGAGGGGATCGGGGGCTGCAGCGAGGGATCGAACGTGGGGTTGTTCGGCCACAGTTCAGCCGTGTTCTCGATCGTGCCGTTGCCGAGTGCGACGACGGTGCCCGCGAAGACGACCTGGATCTTCTTGCCAGCGTGGGCGTTCGGGCCCTCGTTGAGCCAGGCAAGGCCGGCAGCGCTGAAGTTTACGGTGATCTGCTGGCCTGTGACCGTAGTCGTGAAGTACGCGGGGTTGAGCGCGGCGCCGTCGACGGTCACGGCGATATCCGCCGCGGGGATCGGGGCGAGGCGGGCGTCGAGCGTGTCCCTAATCGCAAAGCCGGTCCAGGTCTGCTCGCTCGTGGGGACAGGAACCGTGACCGGGAAGCGAACGACGGATCCCAGGCCCGTCTCCTGCTGCTCCTCAATTGTCTTCTCGATGACGCCCTCACCATTCTTCGGGTACGCGTGCACGTCGTACACCCATCCGCTCTCGTGCGGCATCGGGATGGTCACGATAAACGGCGTCGCGCGGTCGATGATGTTGGCTGGAGCCGAGGTCTCACAGATCTGGTACGCGCCCACGGGAAGCGAGATCGTTGCCACGCCGAGCGCGGTGGTGAGGGGAAGTGCGCGGGCGGTGCCGAGCGTGAATCCGGTGGGTGCGGTGCAGCCGGCGCCCGGCGCGAGGTCCTTCAGGCTGCTCCATGCTGCGGTGGTGTCGAGGTTCAGCGGTGCGCCTGCGCTGAGCAGCGGGAAGGCGGTGAAGCCAACCCCAGCGACGGGATCAGTGAACTCGCCATCAGCTGGAGCCTGGCTAATGTCGCCCGGCCCGCTGCCGGTCTGGTGCAGATACTTGTGCACCGTGATCGAACCCTGGCGATCCGTGTCGATGTTGCCGTACTCCACTGGAGCTGCGTTCGCTGCAGAGCTTGCGCCCATGAGCGCTGCCACCCCGAGTGCCCCCGCAATCAGTGCTGTGGTTGTGCGACGTCGCACATTTCCTGCATTCACCCGTTCATTCCTCTCGTAGAGAGCCCCCCAAGGGCCACTTCGTTGTGCAGCCGCTGAGCGGCCTACGCGAAACAGGTGCGGAGACTGCGGAATAAGTGACGCCCCGTTATCTTTTTGTTATCAACTTCGCGCGTTTCAGCTCAGTGGGGACGCACAGCACTCAGCTGCAGACCGGCCGCTTGGTAGCCTGGCGCCATGAATCTGCAGCGACTCTTTGGGCTCGACGGGCGCACCGCACTCGTGACGGGCGGGAGCTCCGGCATCGGCCGCGCAATCGCCGGAGCGCTGGCCGGCGCCGGAGCACACACGCTCATCGCGGCGCGCACGGAGACCGCCATCGCGAGTACCGTGGCAGAAATTACCGCCACGGGAGGATGCGCGACCGGGATCGTCGCCGACCTCTCGACGCGTGCAGGAGCACACGACCTCGCCGACGCTGCGATCGCCGCCACCGACGCCGTCGACATCCTCGTACACTCGGCCGGGATCAACCTTCGTCCGCCGCTCCCGGAGCTCGACGAGGCGACCTGGGACGCCACAATGGCGGTCAACCTCGACGCACCGTTCGTTCTTGGCCAACGTCTCGCGCCGGCCATGGCTGAGCGCGGCTACGGCCGGATCATTCACATCAGTTCACAGCAGGCACACCGGCCGTTTGCGGCGAGCGGCGCGTACGGAGTGTCCAAGGCAGGCCTCGAAGCACTCGCGCGATCACAGGCCGAGGCGTGGTCTGCACAGGGCGTGACGGCGAACGTACTGATCCCCGGTTTCGTTCAGACGCCGCTGAACGTGCGTTTGAGCTCGGACCCGGCCGTAGTCGAGGCCCTTGCCGCACGCACGCTTGTGGGGCGCAACGGGCTCCCCGAGGATTTTGCCGGGGCCGCGGTGTTCCTCGCGAGTCCGTCCGCCGCGTATGTCACCGGCCAATCACTTGCCGTGGACGGCGGATTCTCCGTGCACTAGGACTGCAAAACTTGCACCAATTCCATGTTTGAACAGAATACTGCCAGCATGTCACCTATCACTCAGTGTCTGGCTTCGGCGGAGGCCGAAGCTGCCACCGTCGAAGCGAACGATGAGCTTGCAACCACCGCAGAGGCGCTCGACGCTGCACAGGCTGCGCTCGACGAGCAGCAGGCCAAGTTTGCCACTGAAAAAAAGGAACTCACGCGCCTGCACGAGGCCGCTACACAGGCGGCAGATGATGCCACGCAGCTCGCTTCGGCTGCCACACTCAGGGCAGAAACCGCTGAGGCCGCAGTGAGCACGGCAGCACAGGACTCCACACCCCGCGGCCTCGTGGACACACCCCCGGTCACCGAGACCACTGTGTACTACCAAAATTGCACAGCAGCACGAGAGGCAGGTGGCGCTCCGGTCTCCATCGGAGGACCCGGGTATGGCCCCCACCTCGATCGAGACGGAGACGGCGTCGGCTGCGAGTAACTAGTGCGCGCCCCGCCCCGCAGGGGACCCAACGGCGATAGCGCAGCGCAGCGCAGCCTGGAGCGCAGCAGCATCGCCGAATCTCGCACCCTGCAGAGTGACACCAACGGGGAGCTCTCCCTCGGCGACCGGGAGCGGGAACGTGACCATCGGGGCGCCAACAACCGTGCCGTGTTCAGTGTTGCGCGTATACAGATCGAACACCGCGGCCGGTGCGCCGCAGTGTGTAATCACGGCACCCACGTCGATCGGCGGCGCCGCGGCCGGGGTCGTCGGGAAGATGAGCCCGTCCAATTCGTGCTCCCGCAGCAGCGCGTCATACTCCGCCCGCAGCACGGCGACCGCGAACTGCGCGGAGGCATAGGCATCCGCAGTAACCGGCGCCTCCGCCATACCCTCCAGCACCGCACGCACGTCAGGCGTCTGCACCCCTGCGCGCAGCCGCCTCAATCCCTCACTCGGCTCCACTCCGAACGCCTCGGCTGCGGCAGCCGCCAGCAACCGCGGAGTCTCCCAGCCCATCAGGTCCGCCGTGACACTGCGAGCACGCGAAAGGAACTCACGAAGATCCACCGACACCGGATCAGCCACGGCGGCGAGCGCCTGCACCGCACGATCCCAGGACCGCTCAGTATGCGGCTGTAGCTGCGCTGCGAGCTCCGCTGAAATGCCGAGCCGCAAACGCCGCGACGGATCGGGGCCTGGCACCGCCGCATGCCCCGCGAGCTCCGTGCGCGCGTCCTCCCCGTGACCGCCCTGTCGAGGGCGATGATGCGTCGCAGAGTGTCGGCGAACAGTCCAGGGGTGTCGCGTGTCCAGGAGAGTCCGATCGTGCCGGCGCTGGGCCACCGCCCCGTGGTGGGACGGAACCCGGCGACCCCGCACAGGCTGGCCGGGATCGAGACCGAACCCCCGGTGTCGGTGCCGAGCGCAACAGAGACAGTCCCACCCGCCACGACTGCGGCGCTCCCACCGGACGATCCGCCGGCCGAGCGGTCCGGGTGCCCCGGAACCGTCACCGCTCCAAAGGCCGGGTTTTGCGAAGTGATGCCGAAGGCGAGTTCGTGCATATTCGCCATACCAGCCACCACCGCACCGGTGCGGCGGAGTGCGGCGACGATCGGCGCATCCGCGTGCTCAGGCACGAGATCCAACGCCGCACTGCCCGCGGATCGCACGAACCCGCGCGCGGCAATGTTGGCCTTCACCCCGAGCAGGTACGCCCCTTCTCCCTGCTCAGCGAGTTCCTGCAGCAGCGCCGCGCGCGGGCGAAGCTGCGTCCAGGCGTGCCACCGAGAGGGTTCGCCGGACGCCTCGATTTCGGGATCCTGCACACTCACCGCGAGCTCTCCTCCAGGTTCTTGCCCTTCGTGTTCGGAGCCAGCACGTTCACGAGCGAGCCCAGCGCCAGGAACGCCACCAGGCCCAGCATGGTGCCTTCAAGCGGGAATCGGCTGAGGACTCCGACCAGCAAGAGCACGCCCAGGCCGCCGCCAACGTGGCCGATGCTGTCCGTCACCGCGTACGCCGTGGTGCGAAAACGCGTGGGGTATACCTCCGCCGTCAGCGCGTACTGCGCAGGGACCCAGAGGTTTTGGCCGAAGAACAACACGATCGAACCGATGAATACGACGCCGAGGGAGTGGTCACCGAACGCTACGAGCAGCGCACCAGCGACCGTGATCACCGCACCGATCAGCATCCACCATTTGCGCTCGATCCGATCCACCAGCGGCCGCACCACGATGGCCGCGAGAATGAAGCCGAGCAGCCCGACCGCGGAGACCATGCCTGCTTCGCTTGCGGTGAAGCCCTGTCGCACGAGCACCGAGGTGTAGGCGCCAGAGAAGGCGTAAATGGTGAGGTAGCCGAGCATCCATGCCAGGCCGAGCACGCACAGCCGCTTCAGGTATTTCGGCGTGGTGAACAGTTCTTTCACCCCGGCCCAACCGTGCTGCGCCGGCTCGGGCGCAGCATCAGACACGGCATCGGCTGGAAGCAGCGGGGCACGCTTCGTGGCGATCACTTCCATGCGATCGACCACCGCTGTCGCCTCCTCCGTACGCCCCTGCTCAGCGAGCCACCGCGGTGACTCCGGAAGCGCGATCCGCAGCAGCAACGACAGGACCGCCAGAACCGCACCAATGCCGTACACCCATCGCCAGCCCGCGGTGAAGGAATCGGATGCGAGCGCGAACGGAAGCGCGGAGGGCCAGGGGCCCATCGGAGTGGTGAGGAACAGTCCCAGCCAGATTCCGAGCGCAGAGCCAAGCGAGGCCATGATGAACATCAGGCCCGTGTAACGGCCGCGCATGCGTCGCGGAGAGATCTCACTGATGAAGACGTTGATGATGGCAAGATCTGCGCCAACACCGATGCCCGTGATGAGGCGCGAGAGCCCGAAGTGCGCCTCGTTCATCGCCAGCATGGAGTACAGCGAACCGAGGCCGGTGATGACCATCGCCACGATCAGCATGCTGTGCCGCCCGAAGCGGTCGGAGAGCGGGCCAAGGGTGAGGGCGCCGACACCGTAGCCCAGCAAGCTCAGGAACACCGGGAGACCGATGAAGCCATCGGTGCTCGTAAGATCGCACCCCTCGATGATCTGCACACAGGTCTGCACGAAGGAGACGTTGATGTTGAAGATGTCGTACTGCACGAACAGCATGCCGAGCCCGATTGTGAATGCCGAGGCGAGGCTCAGTCCCCAACGAGGGAAACGATCAATGCGGCGGAGGATCGCGGCGCTTGCCACGCGTCCTGCGTCTGCGGTGCGCGGAGCCGGGACGGTCTGCGCGGCGGATCTGGGTGTGGAAGACACTCGTCAACTCCTTTGTCTGCGAATGGATCAGCTCTCTCGATTCTGACCATTCGCGGACCCGCACGACATCGTCACTATTGATGATGGCGGAAGTAGTATCCGGCCAACGAGACCCGATTCGCAGATCCCGTTTTCTCGAACGCGTGCCCCAGGTGTGTCCTGAGAGTGGGGAGCGAAATCCCGAGCTGCTGCGCGATCTGTTTGTCGCCCTCACCATGTGCGATGAGCTCGGCGATCTGCAGCTCGCGGGGAGTGAGAGCTGCGCTTCCTGGCTTCGGCTGCTTGGGGAGCACGCGCGCGAGCAGGTCGCCGAACGCGCGAAACGACTCAGCCTCAGCCTCGGTGAACGCCCGCGCCCGGCGCCCACGCCACAGCCGCAGATCGATTCCGCCTGAACCCCCAGAACGCGGGAAGTAGTTCAGTCCGTGGCGCATGTCCTGCGGCCTGAGAAAGTCAGCAACGAACTCGTCCCCGCCCGCCCGATCTACTGTGACGGTGACGGCGGTGCCTGCCGAGTACAGCTGCGGAGTGAGGCGGTCGACGTATCGAAAGTGCCGGTCATATGCTTCCAGGCGCCCGGCCCCCATGTTGAGCTCCACTGGATCGGCGTACGGCCCAGTGCCGTCGTTGACGTACGACACGAAGATGTCCGCACCGAACATCCGACGGAGGATCGCGCCAAGTTCCAGGCGCGTGACCCGCTGCGGCGCGCCTGCGAGCACGATATCGATGGCCTCCGACGCGAGTGCGTGTGTGTTCGTCATGGTGGCTTCGCCCTCCTCAGCGCTCCGAGGCTAACCTTAAGCGCTCGAAGTCGCATGCGCCAGGGTCGTGCCGCGCACACACCAGCGGCCCCGTGGAATCCTCCACGGGGCCGCTGGTGCCACCCGAGCCGCGGCTCAGGGCAGGTGTTGGCGCAGTCTGCTACGCCGAGCTGTCCGACGCGCCTCCTGCGCGGCGGCGCTTCGCGATCGCGATCGCCCCGCCGCCCACGAGGAGCAGAAGGCCTGCGAAGACGCCGGTGCCGAGGAACGCGGCGCCACCGGTGGTGGCCAACGACTTCGCAGGGGGCGTCGACGTATCAGTCGGCTTCGGGCTCGGTTCCGGCTCCGGCTTTGGCTCCGGCTTCACCGACTCGTCCGCGGCGAACTCCAGCGTCACCGTCGCGCTTGCGTGACCGGCCACGTCGACGGCCCGGATCTCAGCGGTCGCAGCCGCTGCGCCGAGCGGAAGCTCCGCAGTGAGCGTCTCATCAGCAGCAGCGGGCGCTGCCCCGGCAGCCGCTGCGCCTGCGCCAGCGCTGCCGCCTGTGCTGCCTCCTGCGCCGAGGAGTGAGCCCCATTCGCCGTCAGGAAGCATCCGGTACTCGATCTTGTCCACTCCGGAGGTGGCGTCGCTGGCCGCAACGGTCACCTCGCCGCGCTGGGCGGATGCCCCGGTGTCCACCGCTGCGGTGAGCGTTGGGGCCACGGTGTCGATCGGGTAGCTGCGCTCCACCGGAGTGGTCGTGCCGCTGCCATCGGTCACGCGAGCGTGCAGCGTATTGACTCCCTCGTCCGCGAGCGTGATGGGCGCGGTATACCCCTCCCAGTCTGTGCCGTTCCGCGAGAACTCCACCGTCGGAGCCTGGTCGATATCGTCAGCGCCAGCGAGGCTCACCACAACCGGACCCTGGTACCACCCGGCAGCGTTTGCCTCGGCACTGGTGTCGAGTGTGACGGTCGGAGGCGTCGTGTCGTTGATCAGCTTCAACTGAACCGAGGTATCCCCCGAGATTGCCTGATCTAGCGCCCCGCCGATGGCGTCATTCGGGGCGAGCGCCGCAAAATCGCACTCGGTCTCGGGCGCCAGAGTCGTCACGCTCCCATCCGAGGCGGTCGTGCCCACCTCACGCCAGCCCTCGTCTGCACCGCAGGACATCGCAACGGGTACTCCGGCGGCAGCGGCACCCGCGTCGTCCTGCACGTCAACGGTGACACTGTTGAGCGAGGCACGGAACGCAGAGCCCCCGATGATTTCGGCGGAGATCCCCATCCGCTCCTGCGACACGTTTTCGATTGTGTCCGAGGTCTGATGATAGGTCGGTTCGAGCACGATAGACGAGTCTGCTGACCAGAACATCCAGCTGAACACTGCGGCGTCAATGCCGACGTTCTGGAATGATTCGTGATCGCTACGCGCGACGTTGCCGCGGTTCAGCGGGCCCCGGTTCGTGTGCTCGGAGAGTGCGTCGGCGTGGTTGAGCACGGAGTTCTGCATCCCCTCAGGCTTCAGGCTGAGGCCCCAGAACTGCATGGGTCGCTCCGCCGTTCCCGCGTATGCAGTCCCCGCCATATCCATGTTCCAGGCGCCGACTGCACGGTCGATCTCCTCGGGCGTGAGGCTCTGCGCGTGGGCCTTGGAGCCGAGGATCCCCTTCTCTTCAGCGCCCCACGCGCCAACGCGGATCTCCGTGTCGAGTGAATACTGGCTCAGGATCCGAGCGGACTCCAGCATGATCCCGATGCCAGACGCGTTGTCGCTCGCGCCGGGGCTCCCCACCACCGAGTCAACGTGCGCGCCGATGTACACGATGGGAGCGGTGCCGTCGGTGTCTCCAACTGCTGGGCGCACACCGATCACGTTGGAACTCTGGGTGCCACTTCGTTCCGTCGTGATACTGAGCGTCAGCGGCCCCGTTGCGAGCAGGTCGCGCACGCGCTGCCCCTGCCCGAGCGATGCTCCGACCACCTGGATCCCCGTCGCCTCTGCTGGGACAGTGCCGGGATTTGCCATGGACTGGTTCGCATTGGTGTTAGTGAAGATCACTCCGGCGGCTCCAGCGCCGGCGAGGGCCGTCAGCTGAGCGGATCGCGAAGCCGCGCTCCCCCCAAAGGTCACCAGTACGAACTTGCCCGCGACGTCTGCCGGGGCGAAGGTGGAACCGTCACCGATGTCGACCACCTGTGCCGCCACTGGGGCCGCTGCCTCAGTGAAGAGTGCGTTGCTGGCTGGACGATACTGCCAGCTCACTTGTGTGGGGAGATCACGATCCGGCACCACATTCGCGAAGGTGGACACCCCCACGGTGACAGCTTCAAGCTCAGTGGTGAAGCCGTACGAGTCCAGCGTTGACTGCACGTACGCGTTTGCGGTTGCCTCGGCCGTGGTCGCAGCGACGCGCGGGCCGATATCGACGGCGAGGTGCCGCACGTGTTCATACACGGCTGCGTCGTCCACCTGGTCCGCGAATTCCTGCAGGTAGTCCGGCAGGTAGGTCGCGGTTCGGATCGCTTCGATCCCGTCCACGGGTGCGTACGGCACGGCGAGCGCCGCGGTCGGGGTAAAGACGAGGGGCACGGTGATCGCCGCGGCCCCCAAAGCGAAGGCGAGCCGCTTCCGCGGCCTCGGCTCCGTATGTACGTTATTGCGTGACTGCATTGTCCGCTGGCGTCCTCTCTGACGTCGCGGCTCCTCAGGGCGCTCCGTGAGGAGCCCTTCTCGCGCGTACGCGAGCGAGGACTCCGACGCACCCCAACCGAACCGACTGCTTTTGGATGCGATCGCATCCCCCGGATCGACCATATCGAAGTTCGGACGGTGTGCGGGAATAATTTCGGCGCGGCCAGTCCTCGAGGACGCCCAGCGCCCCCGAGGCTCGCCTATCCGGTATGGCTAGTCCTGCTGCGCCTCCGCGATATCGGCTCGCGGCACCTCTTCGCGGCTCACCTCGGCGTCGTCACCGTAGTATTCTGTGGCGCCGTCGAGCACGGGATGGTCGAGCGTGGCGCCCTCTCGCGATGGGTGCGCCGTACCCTCACCGTTGGGCGCTTCTGTTCGCGTTGCGTGGTGCGGCACATTGGAGTGATGTCCAGTCGTCATGATGTCTCCTGTCACTCGGGCTGCCAACACTAGGCCTGTCTGCACGATTCCGCCAGGGCCTTACGGTCTGGCCGACACCCGCGTCGATGCGCGCTTCGTCCGGCTCCGCGCAGCACAGATCGCCGCACAGCGCTGCTACCCGCACAACAGAAAAGACCCGGACTCCGTTGATTTCTCAACAGTGTCCGGGTCTGTGTTTCTGTGGCGGATGAGGGATTCGAACCCCCGTAGGCATTGCCAGCTGATTTACAGTCAGCCCCCTTTGGCCGCTCGGGTAATCCGCCAAAGATCGTGCGTGCACGACCGAGAGTCAACTTTACCGGCTCGATCCCCCGAACGGAAATCGACCGTGGCTCCCGGGCCTGCCTCGCCCCGCACTGCACCCCCTCAACCACCCCAGCCGTGGCAGGATCAGTGCATGCGCACTCTCCCGAACGAGCTCACCATGCACACCTCGTCCGACCTCGCCGCGATGTCAGCAGCCGCGCTGTACCGCATTGCCCGGCTGCGCCAAGAGGTCTTCGTTGTGGAGCAACACTGCGTCTACCTCGATCTCGATGGCCGTGACGCCGAGGCCGGTACCACGCTGCTCTGGGCCGAAGACGCTGCAGGCGACGTCGCCGCAACGATGCGGGTGCTGCGCGAGGACGCGCTCGAACCCGGCCTCTCCTCCATCGGCCGCGTCGCCACTGCTCCTGTCTGGCGCGGGCGCGGCGTCGCCGCGGTGCTCCTCGACGCTGCGATTCAGAGCTGCGACGGCGGCCCCATCCTTATCCACGCGCAGTCATATCTCACCGACTGGTATGGGCGCTTCGGCTTCCAGGCCAGCGGCCCCGAGTTCGTCGAAGACGGGATCCCACACACGCCCATGCGGATCGGCTAGCTCCTCACCGCCCAACAGGCACTGCTACGCTCCGCCGAGCGCCTCATCCCATCCGGGCACCGGGATCGCGAGCCCGTGCCGGTGCGCACGCGCCGACACCGACTGTTCCTGCAGCAGTGTCAGCAATTCAACAGGCCCCGCCATCGTCACCGGTTCCGCCCACAGTGCAGCGCGGTCGAGCCCGCCCATCCACTCAGCAACTCGGATCGCGTCACCGCCGATGAGCCGGACCCGTGAGGCGGGTGCCTCTCCCGGCCCCAGCGGCCCGGTCACGGCAATGCGCTCCATCCAATCCTCGTCGCGTTCCAGCGACACTTCGATGCCCTGCCCCTCAAGCACCTCGGCGACCTCCGGGGCGAGCAATTGCCCCGTCGAGACCGCGATCGGCGCACGCACCAGCAGCGCGGCAGCGAGCACCCGGATCAAGCCTGCAGCGGGCCCGTCCTCGGCCAGCCGCACCTGCGTCACCACCGAGCGGTAGCGAAGCGTATTGCGCTCGATTCCCAGCCCGATGGCGTCGCGCGTCGCCGCAAACGAGGTCCGCCATACGAGAGCATCAGCCAGCGCCGCGCGCCGCACGGCGTCGAACTCCTCGTACGCGAGGCTCGGCTGGGCCGCAGCGATAAGCAAGCGTACTTCAGGGTCGAGCCCCCGCAAGTGCAGCGTGTCACTCCTGGTGCCCTGCCGCGGCTGCCACGATCCGAGCGCGAGCAGCCGATTCGGCCCACCGGAGAGCGCGGGAAGGCCCATGACCGCGTCATCCCAGCCCCCTCTCGGGTGTCGCTCAATTCGCGCACCGGTCGTGGCACGATTGATCGATACCGCCGCCGCGCGCACGTGTTCCAGCCAGGCCGCGATCTCATCGCCGTCGTTCGAGTACAGCGCAGCAACGCTGCCTGCGCCAGGGGCATTCTGGCGGTCGATTCCCTCTGCCAGGCTATGCGCAGTGGTAATCCCGATCACGGGCACTTCGAGTGCGTCCCTCCAGAAACCGGCGTCCGGTGCAACGCCCAGTCGCACGCCGGGGCTCCACAGCGTTCCTGCGTCATCAAGCTGACGGGGTTCCACCAGCCATTCTTCGCCCCGCCCCAACTCTGTGAGCGCGCGAAGACCAGCGGCGTCCGGGGGGCCGGGGAGCGGGCCAAGATCGAAGCTGAGCGGATCGTCGTTCCCTGGTCTCGCCGTGTCGCCGACACGGAGGGCGCGCACGGCGTCGGCGAGATCCTCGCGGAAGCCCCGGGACCGCGCCACGCTACCGAGGAGAATTACCTCGTGCGCGGCACTGACATCGGCCCCGGCTGCTCGGAACCCGGATGCCACGATGTCGTCGATCGAGCTCTCGCGATCCGCTGATGGGGCAACCAGGATCGAACCGCGCGCGCGGAACTGCCCCTCGATGCGCAGATCCGGCCGCCTCCTGGCGAGCTCCCGGCCAATCTCGCGGCCGCCCAGCACGAGTGCTCGGTCGATCTGCTCGTGCGCAGCCAGCTCAGCAACAGTGGCGTGCGCGGCAACCGCTTCGACGAGCACAGCACCGGGGTCAGCCCACCGGCCTCGCATTCCTCGATGAGCGCAGTCGCCGACGCGAGCAATCGCTGCGGCACCGCAAGAAGCACTGCACTCCCCGCGCCAAGCGCGGAGAACACTGCCTCGGCGTACCGCGCGAGCGAGGTCCCCCGATCACCTGTGACGAGCACCACCCTTCCCGGGAGAAAGCTCGCCCCACGCACGGCGCCGAGGCCCTCGGAGAGCTGGCCGGAATACCTGGCCGCGTCCACGATGTCGTTGATCTCAGCGTCAAGCTCCGCCGCAGGAGCTCCCGTGTCCGCCGCAAGTGCCTGGACGAGGCGATCGCGCGCGGCGACCACAGCGAGCGCCGCGCGGCGCAACCGCACTGCGCGGGCCGCTGGTCCGTGCATCGACCACTGTTCCGCAGACTCGTGAGCGGTGAGCGCAGCTCGGGCGGGATCGAGATCGGCAGCGGAGAGCGCAATTGTGTCATGCACTGGATCCTGCGCGGCCACCCGGTCGGCCGCGCGCTGCAACTGCTCTCGCATCCAGTCACGGTTTGCCGGGATGCTCGCGTCAGTGCCTGGCTCATTGGCGAACCCCGAGTTCGACACCGCTGGGATCGCGCGCACTGGAGCAAACTCCTCCAGCTGGAACGCCCCGGTCGCCCCGCGGCTCAAGCCGAGCACTGCCGCGGTGAGACCGCCCGTCTCAAAGCGCGCTGGCTCGTCCGGTGCGCGGTAGAACAGTGCACTGTCACGCTCGCTCGGATCCCACTCGCGTGCCCGCAATTGTGTGCGGTGCGAGGTCGGTGCCGGCTCAGCCGCGAGCTCGGCGGCCGCCCGGAAGGTCGCGGCGTCGGCGGCAAGGGCAGCTGCGCGGTCAATGGCGGACGGAACACTCGGCGCATCAGCATCAGCACCAGCACCAGCACCCGAGGCGCTCCCGCCTGCGCGCAGAAGCGCTTCCACTCGCGACGCGGGCGAGATGGGATCGGCAGCCTCGGCTGCGAGCCCCACAAGCAGGTCAACCGCTCCAGCGAACTCTCCCGGCGAGACAACGGGGAGCACCGTACGGACCTGTGTCCCACCTTCTGCGATCACCTCGGCAAGGCCAGGCACGACGCCGACCCGCAACTGCACTGAGACGAGCTCCGTGATTCCTCGCTGCTCCGCGAGTTCGATCGCAGCTGCCAGGAGGAGCGGATCCTCGCTCGCAATCACCGGGCGCAGCACCGCGGCACGGCCGGGGTGCAGTGCCAGCTCGGTGAGGCGCAGGAGCTGAGCCGCGACAGCGTGGGGATCTTCCAGCACCGGCACCGCGAGGCCGCTCTGGATCGACGCAATCCGCTCGGCCCCGGCCACACCAGCAACGCCGATCACGACCTCCGCGGGTGCACCACCCTCAGCAACTCTGCGCTGCGCCCAACGGCTGAGCTGGTCGTAGAGCTCGCGCGATTCCGGCAGCTCAGCGAACACTCGTGTCGCGACGCGTGCCCGATCCAGGGCAGGATCCGTCAGTGCCCGCGCGAGCACCGCTGGGACACGCCTCGCCCAGCGCACGCTGCGCGGCTCGAGGTGGATCGTGGTGCCGTGCTCGGCGGCTGCCGCAAGAATCGGCTGGAGGGCTGCAGCCGCCACGATCGTGTCCGTGTCAGCGGACCAGTCGTTGCCGCCGGGCGCGATGCGCGCAGGGTCGACGACGAGATGGGTCACCGCGGCGTGGGCGGCGAGGGCAGCGAGCCTGTGCACCTCCGCTGCCGCCTGCGCTGGCCCGTGGACAGCCGCCCCGAGGGGTGCGACCACAGGCACAGTTCCTGCATCCCGCAATCGTCGCAGCTCCTCGGCCAGGGCAGTCAGCCGGCCCGGCTCCAGAGTGCCATCAGCGTCCGCAGCGGATCCGGGTTTGGGGAGCTGAGTTGCGAGCACAAGACTCGACAGCCGGGATCGCAGCCAACGCCTGGCAACCGGCATGATCGCCCAGGGAAGGCCCAGCGACGCCGCACCACCGGCCCGCATCGCGAGCCGGTCACGCGCGCTCATCGAAGCAGGAACTTCCTGAGCGATATCCCGCAGTCCCACCGCTGAAGCGAATGCGTCTTCAGTGCTCCCGAGCAGCTCAAGCAGGCGCCGAGTGAAATCGAAGCTCTCTGGGTCACGGTGCATCCCGCCGAGCGGCGCCCGAGCGGCGGTGTCTCCGCGCGCACCGATCGCATCGATCCACGCGGTCGCGCGCGACTGCGTCGCGTCGACGACCCTCGGCCACACCGGCCCCTGCACCGAAGAGCTCGTGTCCCGCGTCATGTCTCCACTGTAGGGTTCACTTCCGACAACGCGGGGAAGCGCGCGGAGCACACTGTCTGAAACGTCAAGCGTTCAGCTGCGCTCCAGCTGGGCTAGGCGAGAAGCGCGCGATCGTCGAGCTGTGCGCCCTTGATCTTTCCGAACTCGGCAAGCAGTTGCGGCACGGTGAGGTGTTGCTTCTGCGCAGCCGAAGCCTCGAACACGATGCGTCCCTCGTGCATCATGATCAGCCGGTTGCCGAGCTTGAGCGCTTGCTCCATATTGTGCGTCACCATGAGGGTCGTCAGCCCACCCTGGGTCACGATGCGCTCGGTGAGATCCGTCACGAGCGCGGCGCGCTGCGGATCCAACGCGGCGGTGTGCTCATCCAGCAGCAGGATCCGCGGTTGCGTGAATCCAGCCATGAGCAGCGACAACGCCTGGCGCTGGCCGCCCGAGAGCAGGCCGACCTTCGCGGTAAGCCGGTGTTCGAGGCCAAGCTCCAACGATGTGAGCTCGTCATGGAACCGCGCTCGCAGTTGCCGGGTGAGCGCGAGGGCGAGACCCCGGTTCTTGCCGCGTCGCACCGCCAGTGCGAGGTTCTGCTCGATGGTGAGATCCGGTGCCGTGCCAGCCATCGGATCCTGGAACACACGGCCGACGTAGCGGGCCCGCTGGTGCTCCTTGAGACGGTTGACGCGCTGGCCGTCGATTTCGATAGTCCCGGTGTCAACGGTGTAGCGCCCCGCAACGGCGTTGAGCAGTGTCGACTTGCCTGCACCATTGGAGCCGATCACGGTGACAAAGTCACCTTCGTCGAGCTTGAGGCTGAGCTCTGCGAGCGCGCGCCGCTCATTCACGGTGCCCGGGAAGAAGGTCTTGTCGATCTGATCGATAGTCAGCATGTGATTAACTCCCTGCCGTCTTGGGCGCGGAATCTGCCGCAGCGGTGGCCGCGACTGAGGCTGGAGGCGATCCTGGAGCAGGCGCCCCGGATCCGCGCTCGGGGAACTCGTCCGCCGCGTCCGCGCAGCGTAGGCACGCGCTTCGGGAAGCCCCAGCGCGGGAGCAGCAGCGCAGCGACCACGAGCACCGCGGTCACGAGCTTCATGTCGTTCGGGTTGAGCCCGGCCTGCAGCGCGAAGAAGATGATGAGGCGATAGAGCACTGCGCCGAGGATCACGGCGAGGCTCGCGAGCCAGATAAAGCGCTGGCCGAAGATCGCCTGGCCGAGAATTACTGACGCGAGGCCCACGAGGATGAGGCCGATGCCCATGCTGATGTCGGCAAATCCCTGATACTGCGCAACAAGGGCGCCGCAGAGCGCGACGAGACCGTTGGAGAGCGAGAGGGTGAGGATCTTGGTGCCGTCGGTATTCACGCCGAAGCTGCGGATCATCTGCTCGTTGTTGCCTGTCGCCTGAATGGCGAGACCGAGATCAGTCGACAGGAACCAGTCGATCACGAACTTCAGCACGAGCACACCGGCAATGATGATGGCGATGCCAACCCAGGTGCCGAGCATCTCGGCGTCTTTGAGCGGAGTGAACACCGTCTCGGCGCGCAGGAGCGGCAGGTTCGCTTTGCCCATGATCCGAAGGTTGATCGACCAGAGTGCAATCATCGTCAGGATACCGGCGAGCAGTCCGTCGATCCGGCCCTTCGTATGGAGCAGGCCGGTGATCGCACCGGCAACGAGGCCGGCAGCCCCGCCAGCCAGTGTCGCAACGATCGGGTTTTGCTCTGCAGTGATGAGCGCGGCAGCCACCGCGGCGCCCGTCGTGAAGCTGCCGTCGACCGTCAGGTCAGGGAAGTTGAGCACGCGGAAGGTGAGATACACCCCAAGTGCCATGACTCCGTATAGGAGGCCGAGTTCGAGCGCGCCGATCATCCGGTCTTCATTCCTTGCGTTGGGGGCACCCACCCGTGTGGGCGCAGTGTCCGCTCATGGGAGCAGTGGCTGCCGCATATTCATGCGACAGCCACTGCGTCAATTGTCCTGCGTACTGCTCTACTCTACGACGGTCGCTTCGTCGAGGATCTTCTTCGGGATTTCGACACCCATGCGCTCAGCTGCGGCCGGGTTGACCACGTAGCTCAGCTCAGCGGGAGTCTCGACCGGAGTGGTCGCGGGATCCGCACCGTCGAGCACCTTGAGTGCCATCTCGCCAGTCTGCTTGCCGAGCTTGGTGTAGTCGATGCCGTACGTGGCAACTGCGCCGCCCTCGACCGTGCCCGGCTCCGCGCCGATCACGGGGATCTTGTTCGCTTCAGCGACCTGCACGAGCGATGCGATGCCCGAGACGACCATGTTGTCGGTCGGCACGTAAATCGCGTCGACGTCGCCGAGCGCCTCGGTGGCCTGTGCGATGTCGTTCGCGGTGGTGACGGTCTTCGTCACGATCTCGAGTCCCATCTCGTCAGCGACCGCCTGTGCGTCCTTGACCTGGACCTCAGAGTTCACCTCACCCGATGCGTACACGATGCCGACCTTCTTGGCATCGGGCTTCATCTCGGTGATGAGCTCGAACTGGGTCTTCAGCGCGTCAGCAGGAACGGCGTCAACGGTGCCGGTCACGTTCGCGCCCGGCTCTTCGTCCGACTTCACGAGCTCAGCGGAGACGGCATCGGTGACTGCGGTGAAGAGCACGGGCTTATCCGTGATCGCCTGCGCTGCCGCCTGCGCCGCCGGAGTCGCAACTGCAAGCACGAGGTCGACGTCGGACGTCGCGAAGGTCTGCGCGATGGTCACCGCGGTTGCCTGCTCGCCGTTCGCGTTCTGGACATCAAACTTGACCGTGTCGCCTTCGACATAGCCAGCGTCGATGAACGCCTGCTTGAAGCCCTCCGTTGCAGCATCCAACGCTGGGTGCTGCACGAGCTGGCTGATGCCGATGCTCACGGCCTTCGGCGCAGCGGCGTCGTCGCCACCCGAGCTGTCGGCAGGTGCTGAGCAGGCGCTGAGCGTGAGTGCGGCGGCGGCGCCGAGGCTCGCGAGGGCGAGCACGCGGCGGCGAGAAGAAATCTGTCGCATGTGTATCAGGTCCTTAGCAAAATAGACTCCATCGCGACCAGTGCCGCGATGAACTGTGTGTTCCGGCGAAATGCGCCGACATCGTCATCGTAGACTGCGTGCACCTGTCGGGCGCAAGTTCGCGACGCATCGTAATGGGGACGTTGCGAAATGCTCGCTGGTGCCAGCGAGAGTGGCCCGCATGTCTCCGAAACCGGACACGCCAGACACCCTCTCGCGGTGAACGGGAGGGTGCCTGGCGTGTGAGGTGACTCGGGCGGGCCGCTATGTCAGAAGCGCCCGATCGTCGAAGGTCGCGCCCTTGATCTTGGCAAACTCAGCGAGCAGCTGCGGCACCGTGAGATGCTGCTTTTCCTCGGCCGAGGCCTGGAACACGATCCGGCCCTCGTGCATCATAATGAGACGGTTGCCGAGCTTCAACGCCTGCTCCATGTTGTGGGTGACCATCAGCGTCGTCAGCCCGCCGTTGGACACGATCCGCTCGGTGAGATCCGTCACGAGCGCCGCACGCTGCGGATCCAACGCGGCAGTGTGCTCATCCAGCAGCAGGATCCGCGGCTGCGTGAACCCGGCCATCAGCAGCGAGAGTGCCTGGCGCTGGCCACCCGAGAGGAGGCCGACTTTCGCTGGCAGTCGGTTCTCAAGGCCGAGCTCGAGCGACTTCAGTTCCTCAAGGAACAGGTCCCGGCGCGCCTTCGTGAGCCCGAGCCCGAGCCCGCGCGTCTTCCCGCGCTGCAGGGCAAGAGCGAGGTTCTGCTCGATCGTGAGGTCCGGCGCCGTGCCGGCCATCGGATCCTGGAACACGCGGCCAACGTAGCGCGCCCGCTGATACTCCTTGAGCTTCGAGACGGGCTTGCTGTCAATCGTGAGCTCGCCGGTATCAACGGTGTAGCGTCCAGCTACCGCGTTGAGCAGCGTCGACTTGCCTGCGCCGTTGGAGCCGATAACGGTGACGAAGTCGCCCTCGTCCATCCGCAGGCTCAGGTCAACGAGTGCCTTCCGCTCGTTGATGGTGCCAGCAAAGAAGGTCTTTGAGATCCGGTCGATGTTGAGCATGGTCTCTACCTCTCGACCGGAACGGTCACGCCTGTGGTCGCCGAAGCAACCGGATCGGGTGCAGGGTCCCCCTGCCGTCGGTTGCCACGGTCCCGCAGCGATGGCAGCTTCTTGAGGAAGCCCCAACGCGGGAGCAGCAGCGCAGCGACCACGAGCACCGCAGTCACCAGTTTCATATCGTTCGGGTTCAGGCCCGCCTGCAGCGCGAAGAAGATGATGAGGCGGTACAGCACCGCGCCGAAGACCACCGCGAGGCTCGCGAGCCAGATAAAGCGCTGCCCGAAGATCGCCTGCCCGAGGATCACTGAGGCAAGGCCGATCAAGATCAGGCCGATGCCCATGCTGATATCTGCGAACCCCTGGTACTGCGCCACGAGTGCGCCGCAGAGCGCCACGAGTCCGTTCGAGAGTGCGAGGGTCAGGATTTTGGTGCCGTCGGTGTTCACCCCGAAGCTCCGGATCATCTGCTCGTTGTTTCCCGTTGCCTGAATCGCGAGGCCCAAGTCGGTCGACAGGAACCAGTCAATAACGAGCTTCAGCACGATGACGCCGACGAGGATGATCCCGATGCCGCCCCAGGTGCCAAGCACCCCGGCGTCCTTCAGCGGGGTGAAGATCGTCTCCGAGCGCAACAGCGGCAGGTTCGCCTTGTCCATGATCCGCAGGTTGATCGACCAGAGCGCGATCATCGTCAGGATACCGGCGAGCAACCCGTCAATCTTGCCCTTCGTGTGCAAGAGGCCGGTGATGACACCGGCGACGAGACCGGCAGCGCCGCCAGCAAGGGTCGCGAGGATCGGGTTCTGACCCGCGGTGATGAGTGAAGCCGCAACCGCGGCACCCGTGGTGAAGCTGCCGTCAACCGTGAGGTCGGGGAAGTTGAGCACGCGGAAGGTGAGATAGACGCCGAGCGCCATGACCCCGTAGATGAGGCCGAGTTCAATTGCACCGATCATGACGACTACTTGATGACGTTGACGGCGCGGTCGACGAGTTCAGCGGGGAGCTCGACTCCGAGGCGCTTCGCCGCACCGAGGTTGACGGTCAATTCGGTGTCTTTGGAGGTCTCCACCGCCATCGTTGCGGGATCCTCACCATCCTTCAGGATGCGCACGGCCATCTCGCCGGTCTGGTGTCCGAGCTTCGTGTAGTCGATCCCGACTGTGGCGGCCGCACCGCCTTCAACGTGGGTCGAATCAGATCCGACGACCAGGATACCCTTGTCCTCGGCGACGCCGACAATGGCGCCAATGCCGGAGGCAACGAGATTGTCACTCGGAGTGTAGATCGCGTCGACATCTCCGAGTGATTCGGTCGCCTGCATCAGCTCAGAAGCGTTGGTGACGGTGGCTTCAACGACCTCCATACCGAGCTTCTGCGCCGCCGCGCGTGCCAACTCCACCTGCACCGAGGAGTTCACCTCGCCGGAGCCGTAGACAACGCCGATCTTCTTCGCGTCGGGCTTGATCTCCTGGATCAGCGCGATCTGATCGGCCACCGGGCTCATATCGCTCGTGCCGGTGATGTTGCCACCCGGCTTGTCTACCGAGGCCACCAAGTCGGCAGCGACGGGATCGGTGACGGCGGTGAACACCACGGGAACGTCGGCCAGGTTCTGCGCCGCGGCCTGCGCCGACGGCGTCGCGATCGCGAGCACCAGATCGGCTCCGTCCGTCGCGAAAGTCTGCGCGATCGTCGTGGCCGTTGCCACCTCTGCGTTCGCGTTCTTCTCATCGAACACCACGGTCTCGCCGTCGACGTACCCAGCGTCAATGAACGCCTGCTTGAAGCCCTCAGCGGCCGCATCGAGCGCAGTGTGCTGCACGAACTGGCTGATGCCGACGGTGATCTTCGCGTCCCCCGCGGCGTCCCCGGAAGCGCCGTCTGCGCCGCTCGTACCCGAGGTGCAGCCGCTCAGCGCGAGTGCGGTCGCGGCGGCCAGCCCTACGACGGCCAGCGTCCGGTGGCGGAAGCGTGTGATTGCCATGGGTGTTCCTCACTTCAGTGTGATGATCCTCGGTCGGCGGCCGCCGAGGGCGTTCCTTCTCGGCGTCGTGGTGACGTCGATGTCCGTTGCTCGATCGTAGTGACGTTCAAGCTCTGTGCAAACCTGACACACAAGAGCGTGACAGATGTGACAGTTAGGCCAGCCAGATCGAAATCTTGCTAGACAACTTGTATAGCTATACGCGATTTGCTGCTGCGATGACCGCGGCAACGACAGCGTCGTTTTCTTCCGGGTCGCCGATTGATACCCGCACCCCTTCGCCCGCGAAGGTGCGCACGGAGATGCCCTGCGCCTCGAACGCCTCACCCATTGCCGCGCTCGCCTCACCGAGAGGCAACCAGACAAAGTTTGCCTGCGACGGCACAACAGGGAGACCGGTCGCACGCAGCCCAGTAGTCAACCGATCGCGCTCCGTCACCATTTCGTCGATCCGCAGCTGGAGTTCATCCTCGGCGGCAAGCGATGCCACGGCGGCGTCTTGGGCGAGACGGGACACTGCGAACGGCACGGACACCTTGCGCAGCGCCTCAGCGACCGGGACGGGAGCGATCGCGTACCCCACGCGAAGACCGGCCAGACCGTACGCCTTCGAGAAGGTGTGCAGCACGGCAACGTTGGAGTAGCGCCGGAAAAAGTCGATGCCGCTGGGCGAATCGGAGTTCCGGTCGAAGTGCACGTAGGCCTCGTCGACCACGACGAGCACGTTGCTCGGCACTCGCGCCATGAACGCTTCGAGTTCGGCCTCGCTCACCACCGTGCCGGTCGGATTATTCGGGTTGCAGACGAAAATCAAGCGTGTGCGGTCCGTGACCGCATCGGCCATCGCCTGCAAGTCGTGGCGCGAGTCAGCGTCGAGCGCCACTTCGACCGGGACTGCTCCGGCCACGCGCACGAGGATCGGGTAGGCCTCAAAGGAGCGCCACGCGAACATCACTTCGTCACCGGGGGCCGTCATCGCGTGGATCAGCTGCGCTGCGACTTCGACGGATCCAGCGCCGAGCGCCAAGTTCTCCGTAGCCACATCGAAGCGCTGCGCGAGCGCAGCGGTGAGCTCTTCCGCTGCAATGCTCGGGTAGCGACTGATCGCGTGAGGCAGCACCTCCGCGAGATGCGCAACGACCGCGGGAAGCGGCGGGTATGGATTCTCATTGGACGAGAGCTTGATGCTGCGGCCACTCGGGCCAACCGGGGCAGGTTTGCCCGCGCGGTAGGCCGCGATCTGCTCGAGACCGGGACGAAATGACTGCGTCGTCGTCGACATGCACGCTCCTCTAAGTTGCTGGGGCTTCCCGCCGCGCAATCCGCGGCCACCCATTCTGACTCGGGCAACTCTAGGGACCGTCAGACACTCACGTCAAACGGTACAAGTTTCTCTCGACAATGTGCTCAGTTCGTATAGCCTTGTCACGAAATACGGATACAAGTTGCAAGCACAAGGGGGACCATGAGCATCGATCAGCTCGACGTTCGGCTCATCACGCTCATCAGCGAAGAAGCCGGGATCTCCGTGGTGGAGTGCGCGCGACGTCTCGGCGTGGCACGCGCCACCGCACAAGGCAGGCTCGACCGCCTGCGCCGCACCGGAGTCATCGCCTCGGAAGCCCCCAGCATTGATCCGGCTGCCCTGGGCTATCCCCTGCGCACCTTCTGCACGATCCAGATCCAGCAGTCCGTGGGACACCAGCGCGTCGCCGAGGGGCTCGCGAAGATTCCTGAACTCCTCGAACTGCACACCATTACGGGCGACTACGACATGATGGCGACGATCGTCTCCCGCTCCACCCACGATTTGCAACGGGTGCTCGATCAGATGTCAAACACTGAAGGCGTAGCGCGTGCGTCGACCAGGCTGGCGCTCGAGAGCCACTTCAAGAACCGCACGCTCCCGCTCGTGCGCAGCACTGTCCCTGAAGAGGGCAGCCGTCGGGCCGACGCCTCGTAGCGCACACACTGCCACGCGCCCACGGGAGAGTGCTGCGAGTGCAGCCGCCGCTCGGCGATGCCGCCGCTCGGGAATTCCGCCGCTCGATTGTCCAGCCTGGGGGGTTAGGCTGCCTGGCCGTACTCGCCCGTTGCAACGATGACGGCGCGCGCCACAACAGCCTCGCGCATCATGAACCCCAGAACGGCCGGGGTCGCGTTCGGATCGACGTCGATGTGTGGCACATTGAGCGCGTGCACCACAAACCAGTAGTGGTGCACCCCGGAGCCCTCGGGCGGAGCCGCGCCGGTGAACGCGGGCTCGCGCTTCTCGTTCGGCATCGTTACCGCACCTGGTGGCAGGAGTTCACTCCCCGGTGTACCGCTCGGCGCACCAGCGCCAGCGGCGAGTTCAGTGACGGACGCCGGAATATTGGCGACCGCCCAGTGCCAGAAGCCCGACCCCGTGGGAGCATCGGGATCGAAGCAGGTGACCACAAAACTCTGTGTTTCCGCGGGAAAGCCCGACCAGCTCAACTGCGGCGAGCGATTCGCGCCGCCAGCGTGCTCAGCGTAAAGCTCTGCCGGCAGCGGCTCACCATCCTGAATATCTGCGCTGGTCAACGTAAACCCCGCCACCTGTGGCATCCCCGCGTACGGGTTGATCGCACCGCGACCCTGCTGTGATTGCTGTGTCTGCGTCATCACTCATCCCAACTCTGTGTGGCGCCGCACGGAGTTTCTCGTGGGCGCGCGCATGCCCTGTCCCGCCCCAGCATACGTCTCCGCTCCACGGGCGGCCAGAGAGTGGAGGCTATACTGGGGAGGCAACAGCGGCGTACCTACGCCAACAGAATTCGGAGTAAACATGGCAGTGACGACAGGTTCCGACCGCGCTCGCGCGACCCTTGCATTCCTCCGCCGCAAGATCACCACCGGCGAGTGGCCGGTGGGTAGCCGGATCCCCATCGAGCCGGAGCTCGCGGAACAGACCGGCGTGGGGCGCTCAACCGTCCGCGAGGCTGTGCGCTCACTCGCGAGCATTGGCATGATTGAAACGCTGCCCGGACGTGGCACGTTCGTGCGCTCGGCTGCGCCGACGAGCTCGCTGCTCAACGAGTTCCTCACCGACTTCACGCTTGAAGAGATCCTGAGTTACCGCCGCGCCCTCGAAATCGAGGCCGCGCAGCAGGCAGCACTGCACCGCTCAGAGGAAGACATCCTCGCGCTCGAACTCGCTGCCACTGAAGAAGTCGGCTGCACACGCTGCCCCGTGCTCGGCTTTGCCGATGGCGGCGACTCAGCATTCGACAGCAAGTTCCATCGCCTCATTTTCGACGCAGCGAAAAACCGCCTGCTTGCCGCCCTGTACTCGGGTATCAATGAGCGGCTGCGCACTCCGGAACACCGCGGACGCCTCGCCAACGTTGCCACGGGCGCTGAGATGGAGCGGGACCACGCGCGCGTGCTCGACGCGATTCGCCGCCGCGACTTCATCGATGCCGTCCACGCGATGGTGGAGCACGTGGACCACGACGTAGTAATTGTGAACGACCAGTACGAGGTCGTGCCACCGCTCACGCGCACCCCGGAGCAGCAACAGCGCATCGACGTCGCCCGCGAGGCACAGGAGAAGGCGCAGCTCTAGGCACCGAGGCACTGCCGCTGGCGAGTGTTCGGGCGCGGCGCTCTCGTGCACTCCCGCCCCAACTGAGCTCGGTTTGGGCCTGCTGCGCTACGCGCGGTCGAGATAGCCTCTGAGCGCTTCCCGGACGAGCATCGCGCCGGCACGCCCGCCGTAGTTGGCAGCGAATCGCTCATCAGCGACATACATCTCAGCAAGCCCTCGCACGTACCCAGCGAGGTCGCCGTCGGGTGAGCTCGCTGGTGTCCCAGGCACACTCCGCAACCACTCGATGTGTCGGCGGGCGAGTTCCTGTGCCGCAGCGCTCTCAGGAGCGACGCTGCGCGAGGCGGCCGCGGCCCAGTCTGAGTTGAGCTGTTGCACACGCGCCATCCAGTCGTGCTTTTCGGTGTCGGCGAGGCTGCTCCACCAGCGGTCGCTCTTCGCCGCGGCGTTCTCGCCCCAGCGATCCACCACCTCGTCGCGATACTGCGCGTGGTCGAATCCTTCAAATATGTTCTCGGACATCAAGTCCTCCTGCGTTCCGTGGTGTTGCGGCCTCGCACTCTCCCGCCGCAGCGCGGCGATTGTGCGCTCAACCGCGCCGATCTGGGCTGCGATGCGTTCCGTTTCCTTGTGCAACAGCTCAAGGTGGGCGCTCAGGATCCGGGCCTCAGCGGCTGCCGGGTGATCTCCCGTTGTGGCCTGTGCATCCTGCGCTCTGAGCACCTCTCCGATCGTGTCAAGACCGAGGCCGAGCGTTCGCAGCAGCAGCACTCGCTGCAACCGCACGACCGCGCGGTCGTCGTAGTAGCGGTAGCCGTTGCTCCCAATCCGGCTGGGCTGCACAAGCCCGACTCGGTCGTAGTGACGCAGGGTACGCGAGGTCGTGCCAGCAGCGCGCGCCACCTCCTGAATCGAACGCTCCATGTCTCTCTCGGTCTCTCTCCCAGTGAATCCGCGGCGCCAGGGTGGCGTCGCAACACACACGATACGAGTTGACGTTACGTCAATGTCAACCCGCGAGTGAGGGGTCAGCCAGGATCACCCGCGTACCATTACAAGCGTGACCCCCAAGATCCTGCTGTATTACGTCTTCGCTCCGGTTGCTGACCCCGAGGCCGTGCGTCTCTGGCAGCACGAGCTCTGCGAATCACTCGGGCTGCGCGGACGCATCATCATCTCGAAGCACGGGATCAATGGCACTGTGGGCGGTGAGCTCGATGCGTGCAAGCAGTATGCGCGGCGCACACGGGAGTACGCACCCTTCGCCGGCCTCGAAGTGAAGTGGAGCGACGGAACCGGATTCGAAGAGACTGCGCCCGCACTGCTGCACGGAGTCGACCGGAGTGCACCGTGGCGCACGATCGCCGACTTCCCGAAGCTCAGCGTCAAAGTACGCGATGAGCTGGTCGCCTTTGGGATCCCCGAAGAAACCGTGGTGGACGCTGCGGGCGTCGTGGGCGGCGGCGTCCACCTCTCCCCTGCCGCAGTCAACGAACTCGTCGCTGAACGTGGTGACGACGTCGTTTTCTTCGACGGACGCAATGCGTGGGAGGCCGAAATTGGCCGATTCAAGGGCGCTGTGGTGCCAGACACTCGCACCACACACGACTTCATCACGCAGATCGAGAGCGGCGCATTCGACGCGATCAAGGATCGCCCCGTTGTCACGTACTGCACCGGAGGAATCCGCTGCGAGATCCTCTCTGCGGCCATGACCGAGCGCGGCTTCAGTGAGGTCTACCAGATAGATGGCGGCATCGTCCGCTACGGCGAGGCCTTCGGCAACGACGGGCTGTGGGAGGGGTCGCTCGCCGTATTCGACGGCCGCGAAGCGCTGGACTTCGCTCCCGGGGCGGCTCGGATCGGTCGCTGCGTCGAGTGCGGCACGGCAACGAACCAGCTCGCGAACTGCGCCGATCCAGCCTGCCGGGTTCGCTTCGTGTCCTGCGGCTCGCACGCTGATGCGCGGTGCGAGGAGCACCTGGTCGCTACGGCCTGAGACTGATCAGGATCCGGCGCTCGCGCTTGCGGCGGGCCCGGGTGCGGGGCCTGTGTGAGGTGCGGGGCCTGTGGTGGCTTCCGACCCGAGCGCGCTTTCCTGGCCCGCGCGTTCTCCCGCGAGCATCCGAGTGATCGCAGCGTCGCACGCCGCGTGAGCGTCCGCCTCGGAGAAGTGCCCGGCGGCGCACAGCGTGCCGAGGCCGTGCACGAGGCCCCAGAGTGCGCGCACCTCGGCTTCGTCACCGAAGCCGGCTCGCCCCGCAGTCTCGCCGAGCACCCGCTCGGGCGCTCAATGAGCGGGGCCATCGTCTTCGTGGGCTGTGTGGGGATGCAGACGAGCGGGTCGTAGATCACGTTGAACGCGTGCGAGTGGGCGACCGCAAAGCGAATATAGGCCGCGGCGCCAGCCCGGAGCCGCGCAGCCGCGTCCATCGTTCCCGCCGCGCCCGCCGCGCCCGCCGTTCCCGCCGCGCCCGCGGTTCCCGTCGCGCCCATCGTTCCCGCCGCGCCCGCCGCGCCCGCCGCGGGCTCATCCGCATTGATCGCCGCTTCGACCTCTCGGTTGAGCCCGGCCATACTGCGCTCGGCCAGCACCGTGAGCAGCCCACGCCGGTCACGGAAGTGGTGGTAGGGCGCATTGTGGCTCACGTCTGCCGCGCGCGCCACCTCGCGCAGACTGATCTCCGCGGCGGGCATCCGCTCAAGCAGCTGGAAGGCAGCCTCCTCCAGCGCGTCTGCCAGGCGGCCGTGGTGATACGAATCGCGGGAACTTGACATGAGCAACATTGTCCCCTATCTTGACACCGACCACATTAGTTGACAGTGTCAAGATAGGATCCCCGTGCCGAACGCACTCGTGATTGACGGCCACCCGAACCCTGATTCCCTCTCGGCTGCGCTCGCCCAGAGCTACGCCTCGGCGCACGGCGACGCTGTCGTGCTCGCACTCAGGGATCTCGATTTCGACCCCCATATGCGCTTCGGATATCGGCGTCGGATCCCTATCGAGCCGGATCTCCAGGCCGCGCGAGACGCGCTGCACGAGGCTCGCCGCATCGTTATCGTGGCGCCAATGTGGTGGGGCGGCGTGCCCGCACTCCTGAAGGGATTCTTCGACCGCGCGCTCTTGCCCGGCGACGAGTATCGCATGTCAAAGCTCGGTATGCCGATTGGGTTGCTCGCCGGGCGCAGCGGCAGATTCTTCATGCTCGCCGACACCCCGGCGATCGCGCTGCCCTTCACCGGGAACTCAGCCGCGGGCCAGGTTGCCAGGCACACCATGCGCTTTGTGGGACTGCGCCCCTTCCGCGTGCACCGGTTTCTCGGCGTGGGCGCAGCGAGCGAAGCGCGCATCGCACGATGGTTCGAGCGCGCTGCCGCTCTCGGCGCTGCTGATGGGGCGCGGGATGGTGCTGGCGCTAGCCGCGTCTCTGGCGCCGGGTCTGGAGTAGGCCACGTCTCTGGCGCCGGATCTGGCCCTGGCTCTGGCCCTGGCGCAGGCGCTTCCGGTTCGGGCGCTCTCGATTCGAGCTCGGGCACCCTTGCTCCAAGCTCCGGCGCTCGTGCTCCACGATCCGGCGCTCTCACTTCGAGTCTGAGCACTCTCGATCCGAGCTCAGGCACAGACGCTCTTCCCGTGTCAGGAGGCGGTGCACGCACGTCGGAGTCACGCCCTGAGCGATCAGCCGACTCCACACTCAGCGAGGTCGTTTAGTCTGCAGAGAATGAACGCACAGCCCGAGCCGCTTGAGGAGGTGCCAGCCTATCGCTGGCTCCCGCCGGAGCCCTATCCGCCTGAGGTGGAAGGGGCTCTGGGCGCTGCCGAGCCCGCGGGCCCTGCCGGTCCCGTTTCGTTGCCGGGGCCGCAGCAAGCGCAGTACCGGGTGGCCGAGAGCGCTGCGGCGCACTCGATGCTCGACCGCGCCGTCGATCGCGTGCTCTCGATCCAGCGCCCGCTCGTGCTCGCTCACCTGCGCCGTGTCGGGTCGAAGAACCCAGGGATGACGCCAGCGCTGCTCACGCGCGCACTCGAACGGCGCTACGTTGGCGCGGTCACTGCTGGTGGCGGCGGCGTAGGCGCGGCGGCGGCAATTCCGGGCGTTGGCACGATCGCGGCGCTCGGCATCGCCAGCGCGGAGACTGTCGGGTTCCTCGGGCGACGGCGCTCTACGCGCACTCTCTCGCCGAGTTGCACGGGATCACACTGCGGGATCCGGATCGGGCGCGCATCCTTGTGCTGACGCTGTTGCTCGGTGACGAGGGGCTCGGCCTCCTGCGTCAAATCACCCAGCAGGCGACGGGCGGCACTTCGCGCACCTCGTTCTGGGGTGATCTCGTTTCGACGTCCCTGCCGAAGCAGCTCGTTGGCCCGCTCGCCGGGCAACTCAAAGACATGTTCATCCGGCGAGCCGCGCGCGCTGGCGGCGCGTCTGTGGTGAGCAAGGTCATGCCCTACGGAATCGGCGCGGTGCTGGGTGGCTCGGGCAACTACGTCATGGCGCGCAGGGTGGTGGCCCGCTCCCGCACCGCATTCGGCCCGGCTCCGCACACGTTCCCGCACGAACTCGCCGAGCTGCGGGCTCAAACGGCCGCGCGAGCAACGCTGAAGGACCGCGCCGTGCAGCGCCGCGCCCAGCGCGCCGTCCGCCGCGCGACCCCGCACTTCGAACTCGTCGAAGATGGGGCGCCGGTGCCCGAATTCGAGACCGAGTTCAAGGCCGAGGCCGAGTTCAAGGCCGAGGCCGAGTTCAAGGCCGAGGCCGAGCGGGAAAACTAAGCGCTCCGCGCCTCCGCTGCGCCGCGGGGCACCCCGGCCGCCCGGTGATCCGGTGACCCGGCCGCTCGGTGGTCCGGTGGTCCGGTGGTCCGGCGCCTCTCCCGCGCTTCATGAGCCCGACGCATCAGCCGTCCGGCGCCTCTCCCGCACTTGATGAGCCCGACGCCTCGGCGGTCCTGCGACTCTCCGGCACCTTATGAGCCCGACGCCTCAGCGGTCCGGCACTTCCCGGACCCCAGCGCCGGCCATCCGCGGCGCCGGTTGCGCACGAGATGCGCCTGCAATGCGTCTGCGCCGCGCCGCGCTCAGGTTCATGGGTCGATATTTGGGGCTTCACCGCGCCGAAGCCCCAAATATGGACCCATGAGTGCCAGGCGGGGCGAGAGAAGAGAGGGACACGAGCGCCGAAAGTCAGCGCAAGCACCTGCGCCATGCGCCCCTCCGCGAGCGCGGAGCAACGCATAGCGAGCCCCGTTCAACTCGCCCATGGGTCCTTTTCTGGGCCTTCAGCGCGGTGAAGCCCCAAATAAGGACCCATGGGTGCCCAGGATGCGCGGCGCACTCGCCCTAGACTCCCACTCGCCCCCACACCCACGCACCGCCCCAAACGCACGCACTGCCCCAAACGCACTCATCCCGCCTGCCGCGGCTGCGGTCAGGCGGGATGAGGTGGCGCGCTCGGGCCAGCCGAGCGGCTACCAGATACTCACGCGCTCCTCGGGATCGAGCCAGAGGGCGTCGCCAGGCTTCGTGGCGTAGGCCTCATGGAACGGCGCGAGGTTGCGCAGGATCTGATTGCAGCGGAACTCGTTCGGCGAGTGCGGATCAATCGTGAGGAGGCGCACCGTCTCCTCCGGCCGTGACTTCTGCTGCCAGGCTTGCGCCCAGGAGAGGAAGAAGCGCTCGGCTCCGGTGAGCCCGTCGATCACGGGAGGCTCAGCGCCCTCGAGCGATCGCAGGTATGCCTTCCACGCGATCTCGAGGCCCGACAGGTCGCCGATGTTCTCACCGATCGTCAACTCGCCATTCACGGTCTGACCGTCTGCTCCCTCGGGAGAGAGTGCGTTGTACTGGCCAATCAGTGCGCTTGTGCGCTCCTCGAACGCTGCGCGATCAGACTCGGTCCACCAGTCGGTGAGTTTGCCGTCGCCGTCGTAGCGCGAGCCCTGATCGTCAAAGCCGTGCCCGATCTCGTGGCCGATCACCGCACCGATCGCGCCGAAGTTCGCTGCCCCGTCGACCCGCTTGTCGAAGAATGGGGGCTGCAAGATGGCTGCCGGGAACACGATCTCGTTGAAGCCGGGGTTGTAATACGCGTTTACTGTTTGCGGCGTCATGAACCACTCGTCGCGGTCAATCGGCTTGCCGACCTTGCCGAGCTCGCGCTGAAACTCAACCTCGGCGACGGCGCGCGAGTTTCCGACGAGATCGCCTGAGTCGACGGTGAGCGTCGAGTAGTCGCGCCACTTCACGGGGTAGCCGATCTTGGGCGTGAAGCGGTCCAGCTTTTCGAGCGCGCGCGTGCGCGTGTCTGCGCCCATCCACTCCAGCCGCTCGATCGAGTCGCGGTACGCCTCGATGAGGTGCTCGACGAGGCCGTCCATCGCTGCCTTCGCGTCCTCATCAAAGTGCCGCTCCACGTAAATCCGGCCGACGGCCTCGCCCATCGCGCCCTCAACGAACGAGACACCGCGGCGCCAACGCTCGCGCTGCTCGGGCGCCCCGGTGAGCGCAGTGCCGTAGAAGTCGAAATTGGCGCGCGAGATTTCCTGCGAGAGGAGCGCGGCCGAGCTGCGCACAATGCCCCACACAGCCCAGGCACGCCACGCCTCAAGCTCTTCGTCGACCAGCAATTCGGCGAGGCCAGCGAGCGCCTCCGGCTGTGCGGCAACGACCTCTGCGAACGCTGCCTCAGGAGCGCCCATTTCGCTCAGGTATGCGTTCCAGTCGAGCTGCGGCGTAATCTCGCCCAGTTCAGCCAGTGTGCGGAGGTTGTAGAGCTTCTGGATGTCGCGGCTCGCGACCTTATCCCAGTGCGTCGCAGCGATCCTGCGTTCGAGCTCGTACGCGAGGCCCGCCAGGCGATCCGCATCGTCCACGCCTGCGAGGCCGAGCATCCGAGCGATATGCGCGCGGTACTGCTCGCGGATCTCGGCCGATTGTTCTTCGCGGTAGTAGGACTCGTCTGGGAGACCGATGCCGCCCTGCATCACGAACACGATGTAGCGCGCAGGGTCGCCCGGATCGTTGTCGACGAACATCCCGAAGAAGCCACCGATGCCGCGCCGCTCCAGACGCGCGACATGTGCGATGAGTTCAGAGGTGGAGGCGACCGCGAGCGTGCGCTCGATTTCCGCGGCGATCGGCTGTGCGCCGAGCTCGTCCACGCGGGCCGTATCCATGAAGCTGGCATACAGCGCGGCGACCTTGTCGGCTTCCGTCTCAGCGGGAGCTCCGGCCGCCGGCGCCTCAGTGCCGGTGATGATATTGCGGACCGCTTCTTCTGCGTTCTCCGCAAGCACGGCGAAGGAGCCATAGCGCGCCTTGTCCGCCGGGATCTCAGTACGCTCGATCCATTTGCCGTTGACGTGTCGGAACAGGTCGTCCTGCGGGCGGATGGAGGGGTCGAGTTCAGCGATGTCGATACCGGAGGCGGGCGCTACGTTGCTCATGCGACCCAGCCTAGCCGCGGCTACGGACAGCGCGGGTGGTGGCGCATACGCTGCCAGCGATCACCGCACCGGCTACGGTATTGCTCATGCCCTCGGAACCCCTCGATGCTTCCCATCCCAGCCCTGTGGGCTCGGGCTCGGGCTCGGCCCCGTCACAGGGTGAGCCGACACCCGCAGAGCGCACCACGGGATCACCCGCAGAGCGCACCACGGGATTGCCTGCAGAGCCTTCCCTCCCTGCCCCGTCCGCTCCCCTGCAGTCCGGCAGCACCCGCCGCACGATCGACCGCAGCATTGCGCGGCTCGCGATCCCCGCACTGGGTGCGCTCATTGCTGAGCCGCTCTTCCTCGTCGTCGATTCTGCGCTCGTTGGCCATCTCGGCATGGCTCCGCTCGCGGGGCTCGCCGTTGCTGGCGCGATCCTGCAGACCGCAGTTGGGCTCATGATCTTCCTCGCGTACTCCACCACCCCACTCGTCGCACGCCGTCGGGGCGCCGGGGATGTCCGCGGCGCAGTGCAAGCAGGTATCGACGGACTCTGGCTTGCGCTCGGGATCGGGGCTGTCGTCGGCACCGCGCTCTGGTTCCTGAGTGAGCCGCTGATCACCGCGTTCGGGGTCGCACCCGACGCTGCCGAGCAGGCACGGATCTACCTGTCGATTTCGTGCGCAGGGATCCCAGCGATGCTCGTGGTGTTCGCCGCGAGCGGTTTGCTACGCGGCCTGCAGGACACCCGCACTCCACTCACCGTCGCGACGATCGGCTTTGCCATCAATGCGGTGCTGAACTGGTGGTTCATCTACGGACTCGGATTGGGTATCGGCGGCAGCGCACTCGGCACGGTGATTGCGCAGTGGGGCATGGTGGCCGTCTACCTGCTGGTGATCGTCCGCCACGCACGCCGCGCTGGGGCGGGATTCCTGCCGCGCCGTGACGGGCTCGGGCATGCTGGGCGGAGCGGCGGCTGGCTGTTCGTGCGCACACTCGGGCTGCGGGCAGCCCTGCTCGCGACGGTGTTCGCCGCCACGAGCCACGGCACCGCAGCCACCGCGGGGTACCAAATCGTGTTCACGATCTTCTCGACCGCGGCCTTCGCGCTGGACGCGCTCGCGATCGCCGCGCAAGCCCTCATCGGCGATGCGCTCGGGGCACGCAACGCAGCGCGGGCCCGGTTCGTAACCAGGCGCAGCATCTTCTGGGGCGTGAGCTGCGGAATCGTGTTCGGGCTCCTGCTTGCCGCTTCGAGCCCCGTGCTCGGCCGAGTATTCACGAGCGATCCCGCTGTGCTCGCGATCCTCACCCCTGCGCTGCTCGTGCTGGGGATCTCCCTCCCGCTTGGAGGGCTGGTGTTCGTGCTTGATGGTGTGCTCATGGGCGCTGGCGATGCGCGCTATCTCGCGTGGACGAGCGTGCTCAACCTGGCCGTGTACTTGCCCATTCTGTGGGCGCTGACTGTGCTGGTGCCGAGTGGCGCGCCCGCGCTGGTGGCACTGACTGCAGGGTTCACCATCGTGTTTATGCTGGCCCGCGCAGTTACCCTTGGGCTGCGCACACGCGGCGGACGCTGGGTGCGGCTCGGAGTATGACTCGCGATCCGCGACAGGGATCCGGAACCGCCTGCGATCTCTCCCCGCTCTGCCTCAGTGGGCACCCGTGACAGAGCGTGGTTGGCCCCCTAGACTCATCTGGTGAGTACCCCCGACGCCGCGCTCCGACTGCGCTCCGCCAGACGATGGACCCTCGGCGTGCTCGCCGTTTTCGCCCTGCTCGGAACTGGTTTCGGGAGTTGGCTGAGCCGCCTCCCCGCCGTGCGAGATCATCTTGGCGCCACCACGCTCGAGATGAGCGTCTTTGGTCTGACGCTGGCGCTGGGCTCGCTCGCCGGCCTCATCTTCTCTGGTCGCACCGTCACGTGGCTGGGGCCGCAACGCACCCTCGCTGTCGGCGTGATTGGCCAAGCAATCGCGATGCCCGCAGCTGCCGCGCTGTTCTGGGCGCACTTGCCGGTCCCCGCCGCCGCGTGCCTCGCGGTGTTCGGCATCACTTTCGCGACCTCCGATGTTGCAATGAACGTGAGCGGTGCGGCGGCGGAGCGCGCGCTGGACAAGCCGAGGATGCCGCTGTTCCACGCTGCGTACAGCCTCGGCAGCGTGGGTTCCATGGGGCTCGGCGCCGTGGCAGAAGCACTCAAGATCCCCGTCCCCGTGCACCTCGGCGCGCTGTTCGTGCTCATCGCCGTCGGCGTATTGTGTGCGCTACGAGTGATCCCGAACACAGCGCAGTCAAGCGATCACGAACAGCTGCCGCCCGCGAGCGTGCACACGGGTCCGATCCCGATTGTGGCCGCGGCTGAGCCCGTGACGCCAGTGGGGCCGGCACCTCGTGCGTATTCTCCGTGGCGAGACCCACGGATTCTCATCATCGGCGTGATCGCGATGAGCATGAGCCTTGCCGAGGGCACCGCGAGTGACTGGTTGCCGCTCGCGCTCGCTGATGGTCGCGGCTTCGCGAATGAGGCCGGAGCATTGACGCTGGGCGCATTCTTCGTCGCGATGACACTGACGCGCATCGCGGGCTCCTGGCTCCTCACCCGCTTTGGACGCGTCGCCGTGCTGCGTGGTGGAGCGCTACTCGTGGTGCTCGGCGTGGTCGTAGTGATTCTCGTGCCGAGCACGTGGGCGAGCGTTGTCGGCGCAGTGCTGTGGGGCGTGGGGTGCGCATTCGGCTTCCCGGTGGGGATCTCCGCCGCGGCCGACAACCCGAAGACGGCGGTGCGCGATGTCGCAGCCGTGTCTGCGATCGCGTACACCGCATATCTCCTCGGCCCCATGCTCATCGGGTTCCTGGGCGAGCACTTCGGGCTGCTGCGCGCGTTCTGGCCGATCGTGGTTTTTGCTGCAATCGCGTTCATCTGCGCTGGCACTGCGCGCGAACCTGCGCGGAAGGGCCTGGCGGAGGCGTCGTAGCGGAACCGCATCCGGTGCAGCCGCGCCCGGCCCGTCACCGTGCACAACTTGCGGCTGCAAAGTACGGGTAAACTACGGCGCGTGCGAATCGTTGTTGCTGACTGCTCTGTCGACTATGCCGGCCGGCTCTCGGCCCACCTGCCCCGGGCCAAGCGGGTCCTCATGCTCAAAAACGACGGCAGTATCCTCGTGCACTCTGACGGTGGCTCCTACAAGCCACTGAACTGGATGAGCCCCCCGTGCTCGCTCGCTCCCGTCGAGCTCGATGCCGAGCAGGAAGCAGCCGGCATCGTGGAGGCCTGGCAGGTGGTGCACAAGAAGACCGCCGACAAGCTCATCGTCTCAATCTTCGAATTTTTCCACGACAGCTCACACGACCTCGGGCTCGACCCGGGCCTCATCAAAGACGGCGTCGAGGCGCATCTCCAGGAGTTGCTCGCCGAGCAAATCGAGCTCGCTGGCGCGGGCCACACCTTGGTGCGCCGCGAGTTCATGACGGCAATCGGCCCTGTCGATATCCTTGCGAAGGATGCAAGCGGTGGGTCAGTGGCCATCGAGATCAAGCGTCGCGGGGGCATCGACGGCGTCGAGCAGCTCACTCGCTATCTCGAACTTATGAACCGTGACCCCAAGCTTGCGCCGGTGCAGGGCGTCTTCGCCGCGCAAGAGATCAAGCCGCAGGCGCGCACGCTGGCCGAGGATCGTGGGATCCGCTGTCTCGTGCTCGACTACGATGCGATGCGCGGCATGGAGGATCAGAACACCCTGTTCTGATCGGTCCCGCCGGGCTCACTGCGGGCTCGCTACGGGCCCTCGACCCGACGCACGAAGAACACTCGGTCAAACCCGTCCTCGACGCGACGGTCGACCTCTGTGAATCCGCGTCGTGGATAGTACGCAAGATTCTCGGTCATTCGCGCGTTGGTGTAAAGCCGGATCTCGGGGAGCCGCAGTGAGACGGCCAGAGTTTCGGCGTGCGCCAGGAGCGCAGATCCCACTCCGAGGCCTTGCGCATCGGGGTGCACGGCCACATTCTCAATATGGAGTGACCCGTTGATGGGCTCACACACGAGTACCCCCACAATTCGCGCCTCATGTTGAGCCACGATCGCGTTCCCCGCCAAGACCGCAGAAGGATAGTCTGCGTGCATTGGTGCAGGCTCACGCCCGATACGTTCGACATACGGCGCATATGCGGCACGCACGAGGGCCTGAATGGCAGGTACATCGGTGCCCGCGGCACGCCTCAGCACCAGTCGCTCACCCATGCCTCCCAGTATGAAGGATGCGCTTCTGGACAGCGCCGCGAAGCGCGGTGGGCGAAGCACTTGGGTGCGCTCCACGGGTCGCGCAGTTCTGCCGAACCCTGCAACTCGGCGCGACCCTGCAGTTCGGCCAAGTAGCGCAACTCTGCCGGGTCGCGCACCGCTCCAGGGCCAGCACCCAGCAGGGGTGCCGTTCAGCCCTGGTTCGTGAGGTCCATCCGCCGTGGAACACCCATCCGCCGTGGAACGTCCATTCGCCCCGAAGCATCCATTCGCACTGGCCCCTCGACCGCGCGGCTATGCGCCGTCGTAGTTTTCCGCGCGGCGGATACGTCTCGGGTTCGTCGTGGCCTTGAGGAACAGGCGGACGAGCGATTGCTTCTTTTCGAAGTAGGCGTGCGCTTCAATTTCCCCTGCTGCAAATTGTTCGTCGAGTTCGCGCAGCGTATCCTCTGCCGCTGCAGCATCAAAGCGCGAGTATTGCTCGCCGAACTCCGTGCTTGATCGGATTCCCATGGCTCCCCTGATCTCTCACCCGCAACTGTGCCCCGAACGCAACCGTGCCCCGGACGCAATCGTGCACCAAACGCACCCGTGCAGCAACCGCAGTCGTGCCCCGAACGCGGCACTGCCCGCCTCGACAGAGTCAAGGCGGGCAGTGCTGGTTCGTTCTGGGAGCAGACTACTTGTCGCGGAGCTCGTCCTTGACATCGTTTCTGGCCTTCACGGCATCGCGCTCAGCCTCTGCTCGCTTGACGTCCGCCTCAGCCCGGAGCTCATCGACCTTGTCCTTGGCTTTATCGACGGTGTCCTCGACGGCCTGACCGGCCTTCTTGACTGCGTCCTCAGCGTTGTGCTTTGCGTCTTCAAGAAATCCCATGTGGTTTCCCCCTTCGTGAACCGTTGGTGGACCACCAGTCTTGCGCTAAAGTCTGGGAACGTCACGAGTCCAAGCTGAGTGCTTTGGGAAAATCCGGGCGTGTCCCTGCGCCGCTGATCCCCCGAGAGGCCAGCCCGGTCAAGGGCCACCACGCGCTTACACCACATCTCTCAATCCGCGTGGCACCCTGGCCATCTCACCGCTCGGGCTGCGCTGCAGACGCACGCGGGTTTCTCGCCACACGCTCTCCTACTGCGTCACGAACTCGGCGGCTTCTCTGGCCGCGAGCCCCGCGAGGATCAGATCGAGACCGCGGCCAAAGGAGGCGTCAAGGTCGACAGCGGGGTCGACAGTGAGGTCGGCTGCGGGACGATCCGCTCGAGCCGGGATCGCGCCAGCAACAGCAGGATCTGCGGCGGTGGAAGCTGCGACAGGAGGGCCTGCGACCGCAGCGCCCGCGTCAACAAGTGCGCCCAGCGCGGCAGCCTGGCGGTGCGTCTGCGTCGACTGCGCGTGCCCGAATGTGTACAACAGGAGCGTGCGCGCACCATCGCTCCCCACGAGTTGCGCGAGCGAATTCTCAATGCGCGAGCGGCCAAGCCGGAACGCTGTTGCCGTCGCGACCACGTCTGCGCCATCGCGCACCGCGAGCATCGCTTCGCGGAGGTCGATGCACAACCGACGCGGATCCCCGGCAGTCCCCGCTCCTGAAACCGTGGT
Source organism: Leucobacter luti (assembly GCF_019464495.1). NCBI lineage: Bacteria > Bacillati > Actinomycetota > Actinomycetes > Micrococcales > Microbacteriaceae > Leucobacter > Leucobacter luti. The sequence continues at coordinate 1,927,555 of NZ_CP080492.1, forward strand.
GACCCGCGGCCCCACTCCGAGCACGATCTCGTCAGCCATCAGTGCGAGCAGCGTCTGCTTGTTCGGCACGTGGTGGTACAGCGCGCTCGGCTGCACGTCGAGCGCCGCCGCGACGCGCCGCATCGAGCAGTTCTCGAGCCCCTGTTCATCAAGCACGCGCAATGCTGCGGCGACGACATCGGCGAGTGAGTTGCGCATATTTTGATCCTAGCGCTAACCTGAACACCATTCACCAGAACACTGTTCAGGTTGAGTCGTCTCGACCCAGCCCACCTGCTCAGAGGAGCCCTATGACTGACACCGCCGCGCAGACTTCGACCTCGCGCAAGACCCGCCGCAGCAACCCGGCCACAGATCTCGCACTCATCGCCACGTTCGCAGCGCTCATTGCGGTCTGTGCGCTACTGCCAGCCATCAGCGTCGGCGGCGCCGTGCCCATCACCCTGCAAACGTTCGCAGTGATGCTCGCTGGCGCGGTGCTCGGTGCTCGCCGCGGCTTCCTCGCGGTATTGCTCTACCTCGCCGTCGGCGCGATTGGCCTCCCCGTATTCTCAGGCGGCGCCGCCGGCCTCGCCCCGTTTGCCGGCCCCTCAGTTGGGTACCTCGTCGCGTTCCCGTTCGCCGCTCTTGCCACCGGGTTCTTCGTGGAGCGCCTTCCTCGCAAGCGGATCGCTTCGAGCATCCCGCTCATCTTCATCTCCGGCCTCGCCGCGAGCTTCATCTTCATCCACCCGCTCGGGATCCTCGGGATGTCCTGGCGTGCCGATCTTACGCTCGGCCAGGCATTCCTCGCCGATCTCGCGTTCTGGCCCGGTGACGTCGTGAAAAATCTCCTCATGGGCCTCGTCGCCACGGCGGTGCACCGCGCCTTCCCCACGATCCTCCCGCCGCGCCCAGCGCGTAAGATCGCTGCGTGATTGAGTTTCGGAGCACCGCCGTTGTCGCACCCGGCCCTGGGGGTGACACGACGGTACTGCACCCCATCTCCCTGACGCTCACCGAACGTCGGATCTCCATTATTGGGGCGAATGGTTCGGGCAAGTCGACGCTCGCCAGGCTCATCAATGGACTGGTGGAGCCGAGCGCGGGGACTGTGCGCATTACCCCGGATCGCAGTGAGCACTCGGGGGCCGCTCCGAGCATCGGGCGAGGACATCACGCAGCAGGATCCACCGAGCGAGGAACCGCCGAAGCAGCCCCCGCTGCACCCCTGGACACCGGGCGCGACGGCGCCGCTGTGCGCCGCGCCGTCGGTTTCGTCTTCACCGATCCGGCGGCTCAGCTGATCATGCCAACCGTCGCAGAGGACATCGCGCTCTCGCTGCGCCGACGCATCCGCAACAAGGCCGATCGCCGCGCCGCCGCCCTCACTGCGCTGGAACGGTTCGGCTTGCGAGAACTCGCCGACCGCAGTGTGCACACCCTCTCCGGTGGCCAGAAGCAGTTGCTCGCGATTGCCACTGTGCTCGCCACAGACCCCGCCATTCTCGTCGCCGACGAGCCCACGACACTGCTTGACCTGCGCAACTCACTCCGTATCGGCGATCTCCTCTTCACCCTCCCGCAGCAGCTCGTGATCGTCACCCACGACCTCGAACTCGCCGCCCGCGCGGATCGAACGCTCGTCGTCGCCGACGGCGCTGTCGTCTTCGACGGCGCCCCAGCCGGGGCGATTGCACACTACCGAGCGAGCGTCGCTGAGGAGCCCGACACCCGCGCGGGCACCGCCCCCGCAGCGGACACCCACCGCGCTGCGGCACCGAATCCGGATCTGCCGTCCGCCCCAGAGATCACTCCGTGAGCACGGTGAGCCCACTCGGCGCGTATCTGCCTGGCCGGAGCGCGCTGCACCGGCTGCGCCCCGGGGCGAAGCTGCTTGGCCTCTTCGCGTTCGCGACCACTGTCGTCGCACTCCGTGGCACCGTGACGACCGCGCTCCTGCTCGGGATCGCGGTGTTGCTCGCGCTCTTCGCCGGCCTCCGCGGCCGCGACTTTTGGCGCGTGACGCGCGGCTTCGCGCTGATCGCAATCCCACTGTTCGCATTCCAGGCGTGGCAGAACGGGTGGGAGCGCGGTTTCGAGGTCGTGGGCGACCTGTTCGCACTGATCCTCGCCGCAAGCGCGGTCACCGCGAGCACGGCCGTTGACGACATGCTCGACACCGTCGCCTGGGCACTCCAACCGTTGCGCCCGCTCGGCGTCGATCCCGAACGCGTCGCCTTCGCGTTCTCGCTCGTGATCCGCGCGATTCCGAGCATCCTCGAGGTCGCCCAGGAGACGAGGGCCGCAGCCAGGGCACGCGGGCTCGACCACAGCCTGCGCGCACGGGTCGTGCCGCTCGTACTGCGCTCCGTCGCACACGCGCAGCTCACTGGGGAGGCAATGACGGCCCGCGGCATCGGCGACGACGACACCGAGGGCGCCGGCAACCACGACGGCGACGAGCGATAGCCGCCCACCACGTAGGCTAGAGGACATGGTTCACGCCGAGATTCCCGAGGATGTCCACGCGGAGTACGCGAATGAGGGTGCGCGCGCAGCGCTCGACGCCTTCCAGCAGACCCCGGATTACCCGCATCTCGCGGCGTTTCTCACGGCGCTACGCGACGGGTACCTCGTCATCGATGTCACGGGTGCGACCTCTCGGAAGCGCGGTGCACGCGTGCGCACGATCCGGTCCACTTCCGGCCAGCTCGTGCTTCCCATCTTCACGTCGATGGCAGAGTTACGCGAGATCGTGCCTGCCGATCGCCGCGACCAATTGCAGGGAGCAGTCATGGTGGCGCGCGAGGCGCTCGCGCTGATCGCCTCTGACCGCTTCGTCGCAGCGGAGTTCGACAAAGGCTCCGCAGCACTCGTGGTGCTGCGCAAGTATGTCGCTCTCGCAGCTGGCACGGATCAGATCACCGCTGAGTCGCTCGAAGCGATGCGCTAGAAGCGATGCGCTAAAAATCTCCCCCGGAAACATCGCGAGCGGCCCATCCCGGAAGGGTGAGCCGCTCGCGAAGTTGCGCTAAGTGCTGGGCAGTCTAGATGGACTTCACCGAGAACGCGCGGATCACCTGCACGATTCCCATGACGACCATGGAGATACCGAGCAGCAGCCACAGGGTGACCGCTCCGAGCAGCGGCGAGAACAGCAGCACGAGACCGGCGATCACGCTCACGACACCGTAGATGATGGTCCACACCTTGTTGTCACTCTTGCCCGCGACGGTGAAGGCCATCACACCCTCGAACAACCAGAGGATGCCGACCGTGATCGACAAGAAGAGCGCAATGACGACACCGGCCGCACCGATGTTGAGCATCATCACGATGCCACCGATGATGTAGAGCAGGCCGAGCAGGATGTGGCCTACTCGCGACCAGCCACCCATTGATCGACTGAAGATCGAGGAGCCGAGGTACACGACGCCCACGACGAGCGCGTACGCGGCCATGACCACAGCCAGGATTTGCATGGCGACGGCGCCTGACTTCGCCGGGTTGAAAATGATGAGCAAGCCGAGCACCAAGGCGATGAGCCCGCCAACGCCAAAGGCGGTGCGGATCCCGTCAGTCAGTCGGGTCGTAACCTGTGCGTCACTGCCCGCAACGCCGCCCGGTGCGTTCTCAGTTGTGTTTGTGGACACGAGTCCCCCTTTGTGATGTGGCCACGACCCTCCAGGACGTGGCTATGCTTCATCTTTACCGCATCAGGGAGAATTCCACTAGGTCCCCCGCCGACCTCACGCAATTGCCGGACGCCGTTCTGGCCCCCGCGGAACGGCGCAGCGATCCCATAGGCTGAGGATGACCGCACGTGCGGCTCCCCGGGCCAGGCCCGGATCTCGCGTATCAAGGAGGATCATGAGCACTGGATCGAACGGCGAAGTACAGCTCGAGAACGAGCACTTCCGCGTCACGAAGTGGACCATCGAGCCCGGTGGCGTGATCCCCATGCACCGCCACGAGTGTGAATATGTGGTCGTTCCGCTCGTCACCGGCACCATGTATGTGACCAACGCCGACGGCAGCGAGATCGTCGCCGCCCTCGTCACCGGACAGAGCTACACCCGCTCGGCCGGTTCAGAGCACCAGGTAGAGAATCGCGGCAGCGACGCCGACGTGGTGTTCGTGGAAGTGGAGCGTCTCTCGTGAGCCCCGTGCTGGTGCGCGCTGCCGCCCCATCGGATCGTGCAGCCTGGGAGCGGCTGTACCGTGGCTACCGCGATTTCTACGGCAAGCCCCACGATCCAGCAGTCTTTGAAACGGTCTGGGGGTGGCTCATGGATCCGGCCCACGAGTCGCGTGGCTTGATTGCGGAGGTGCGTGGCGAGCCCGTCGGGATCGGCCACTTCCGCCGCTTCTCCCGCCCAATCGACGGCGCACACGGGCTCTATCTGGACGACTTGTTCACCGCGGCAGAAGCGCGCGGCACGGGCGCAGGAAGTGCGATCCTCCAGCGCCTAGCCGAGATTGCAGCAGAGGAGGGCGCGACGATGGTGCGCTGGATCACCGCTGAGAGCAACGCGACAGCGCGCAGTCTCTACGACGGTGTCGCGACGCAGACCCCGTGGGTCACCTACGATCTCGCACCAGCGCAGCGGTAGCTCAGCGATAGCGCAACCGCAGCCCAACGGTCGCGAATCTCGGGCCCAGCGCCGCACACGGAGGCCCGCCTACTCAGCGGCCCCGCTATTCGCGCAGCCGCTCCGTGCCGGTCGTTGGCTCGGAGCGGCCGTGTGCGACGGAAGCGCCGCTGTCGTCAACCGAGACAAACACGATCTCGTCGAGCGTGAGCACCTCGCTGCCGGTCACCGCATTTTCCACGCGGCAGCTCAGCGTGATGGAAGTGCGCCCGAAGGCCGCAACGCGATACTCGAGTTCGAGCAGATCACCGCGGTCTGCGCGCGACACAAAGTTGATTGCTGACATGTGGCGCGTCACCACGTCAATCGACCCAAGCTGCGCGACCGCGACGATGGCGGCCTCCTCATCCACCCACTGCAGCAGGCGTCCGCCGAAGAGCGCACCGTGCTGGTTGAGGTCTTCGGGCTTGACCCACTTGCGCACGATATGCCGATACTCACTCATGGCGCAAGCCTACTCACGGCGACTCCGCCACGGGCAATATTGTCACCGAGATCCTGCGCCGTGTGCACGCCGTGTGCACGCCGCCTGCTCTACGTCTGCGCTCCGCCCCCACTAGGTCTGCGACAGCCGTGACATCCGTTCAATGATCGGCACCGTGTCCGCGCGGCTGTGCTCAACGTGCGCCAGTGCCAGCGCGGCCGCGCGTTCGACCTGGCCACGCACGATCGCGTCGCAGAGGTCGCGATGCTCGCGATGCAGGTCGACGTCGTCACGCTCGTTGGCGATGTTGAACAGGCGCTTGACGCGTCCCCGAATCGGGAGCATCAGGTCTTGGAGGAGCGCATTGCCAGCCAAATCTACGATGGCACCGTGAAAATCTGAGGTCACGCTGGCGATCGTGTGACTGTCTTCTCCTGCGAGCGCACCCTCCGCTGCGGAGAGCGCGCGCACCAGTTCGTCGCCCGGTTCGCCTGCCGCACACCGCGCAGCCGCGAGCCGCGCCGCCAGCACCTCCAGCGAAGCGCGCACGTCGAAGAGCTCGATCACGTCTGACAGCGCCATGGGAGCCACCACCGCACCGCGCCTGGGTAGCGTACGAATGTAGCCCTCTGCTTCGAGCCGAGGAAAGGCCTCGCGGATCGGCACGCGCGAAACACGGATCTCCTCGGCGAGATCGCGTTCCCGGATCCGGCTGCCGGTGGGGAGGCGTCCGTCGATAATCCGTTCGCGCACCCACTCGTACACGGCCTCGCCGCGTGTGAGGTGCCCGGATTCGGGACCCGCCTCCGCGGCGTGATCCAGCTCCCTCTTCATTGACATTCGCACCGATTCCATTCAACCGCACTCATCAGGCGCCCTGACCGCGCGTGCTCTCTATGATGCCCGCGGAGCAGCGGTGCACCAATTTCTTCTATTCTGGCATTCCAAAATCGGTTTTGAACACCATAATGGCGAGGAATTTCGCACTTTAGCAATTTCTGGCATACAATCCATTCGGGCTCGGGCTGGTTTCGCGCCCCAGTGGGCCGTCCACCAGAGCAAAGGAGTCTGTGCATGACCGATCCCACCCTCGCCTCCGAATCATCGAGGCCGCGCACCATGAAGCGATCGCTGGGCCTGCCAGCGCTGATCGCTTACGGTCTCACGTCAATGGGCGTGCTCTCCGTCGTCTCGGTCTACGGTCCGGCAACTGCGCTGAGCGACGGCCACCTCCCCGCCGCCTACGTTGCGGCGATCATCATCATGCTGTTCACCGCGCACAGTTACGGGCGCATGGCCGCGCACGTCCCCATCACCGGCGGCGCATACGCCTACGCCACACGCGCATTCGGCCCAGCAACCGGCTTCCTCACTGGCTGGGTCATGATGCTCGACTACCTGTTCCTCCCGATGGTGAACTTCCTCCTGTTCGGGCTCTACTTCAACAGCCTGTTCACGATGATCCCGTCGTGGGTTGGCACGCTCATCTGCATCGCGATCGTGGCGTTCTTGAGCGTCATCGGTGTGAGCTGGATCAAGCGCATGAACTCTGTGGTCATCGTCGCCTCAGTGCTCGTGATCATCGTGTTCCTCACGCTCGCGATCCTGAACGCCCCCGATCTCAGCTTCGAGGCCGTAATGACCCCGCTCTCACTCGGTGAGGGTGGGATCGGGCCGATCTTCGCCGCGGCGGCGATCGTTGCGTTCGCGTTCCTCGGTTTCGACGGTGTCTCAACGCTCGCGGAGGAGACAAAGGATCCCCGCCGCAAAGTGCCGAAGGGGATCGTGCTCTCTACGCTCTTCGCCGGGCTGGGCTACCTCGCGTTCTCGGTCGCCGGCAGCCTCATCGTGCCCGACTGGACACAGCTCGACAACCTCGACGCTGCCGGCACCGAGCTGATGCAACAGGCGGGTGGCGACGTGCTCATGGTCGTATTCGTCATTGTGAACGTTGTCGGTATCGTGCTCTGCGGCACCGCGGCACAGATGAGCGTCAGCCGCGTGCTGTTCGCAATGGGTCGGGACCGGATCCTGCCACCCGTGCTCGCCCGCCTGCACCGGCGCTTCCGCACCCCGTACGTCGCAGCGATCCTCGTTTCTGTGATCGCGCTCGTTGCCCTGTTCATCACGCTGGACCAAGCGGTCTACATGATCAACTTCGGCGCCCTCGTCGCGTTCGCCGTGGTGAACCTCGCCACGATCAAGGTGCTGTTCTTCGACATGCGCTTGCGCAGCGGCTGGGGCCTCGTGCGGCACCTCATCATGCCCACCATCGGTTTCGTATCGATCGCGTGGCTCTGGACCTCACTCGCGCCGTTCACCTACGCCCTCGGCGGGGTGTGGCTCGCGATCGGGATCGCGATCTACGTGGTGCGCCGCAAGCAGTCTGGCGGGCCGCTGGCGCTGCAGATCGACGGCGCCGCCACGGAGACGATGCCGACGCTGCAGTACCAGGACTGACTGGTGCGCCGGCGCCGGTACATGGCGCCGGCGCACCAGGAACGCGAGCTACTCCCCCGCGGGAACACCGGGGAAACAGCTCGGACGCGCTCGATCCGGCCACCGGAGCGAGCGCGTCGCGCTCCGGGTACGCGGCCCGCAGCCGCTCGAACACCAGCTGCCCCGCGCGGCGCAGCGCCGCCATATCCAGGCCGGGGATCGCGCTGTCGCGCAGGACGACGCGCCCCGCCACCATACTGAAGTGGGCGTCACGGCCCGTGCCCGCGAGCGTCAGCGTACGAATCGGATCGTCGATCACCCCCATGCGAAGATCGGCGAGCGAGAACGCGACCAGATCAGCCTGTGCTCCCGGCTCAATCCGGCCGAGATCGGGCCGTCGCAGTGCGGCTGCGCCCCCGAGCGTCGCAGCCGAGACGTACTCGGCGAGCATGCCGCGCCCGAGGTCGCCATGCTGCGCTTTCGACAGCTGCACCCCGGTATCGATCGCGCGGATCAGGTCTGGGGGAACGAATCGCTGCCGAGCGCGATGTTGACGCCCGCGTCGAGGTATTGCGAAAGCCGGTCGAGCCAGAACGCGTAGCGCGCGTTCGTCACCGGGCAGTGCACGATGGACGCGCCAGCAGCAGCAAGCGTCGCGAGGTCGCCGCGATCCTCACCGTGCACTTCGGGGTGCACATCGAGGTACACCCCGTGGGCGAGGATCAGTCGCTCGTTCAGGAGGCCGGTGCGCTCAAGCAGGCCGAGCGGCGTCGTGCCGCGCTCGCGCGACAGGATCCCGCGCTCCGATTCGAGACCCTGCGTGGCGTGGACGCGCACGAGCACGTCGCGCGACGCAGAGAGCTCAGCCGTGCGCCGCAACAGCTCGTCCGTGACTGTCTCAACTCGGCACGGCACGAGCACACCGGTCACGAGCGGATCGGCCAGCTCCTCGACCGTATCGAGAAAGCGGGCAGCACCAGCGAACGCTGCCTCTCCCTGCGCCGCATCCCAGTGGATACCGTGCGATCCGTCGGCGCGCGTGATGTGCACACCGGAGCGATACGACGGGCCGAGGAACACCCGCAGCCCGAGCTCGCTCGCCGTGTGGGCCGTGTCAAGCAGGTCGTCGTGGGTTTCTGCCCACGCGCCGTGCAGCTCCGTCGCAATCGGCATGGCCGTCGTTACTCCGTGCAGCAGCAACTGCACCAGCCCGTAGCGACGCAGGGTCGACCGCTCGGCCGCACTGAGCACCTCTCGCGGTTGCCGTGCGTAGACCTCCGACCACTCCAGACGGGCCTCGTGATCCGGGCTCCACCACGAGTCGAGCAGGAGGTGGTCGATATCGACGAGCCCCTCCAGGTCGATGAGGCCCGGCATGAGCAGGCTCTCACCCAGCTCGATCACCTCGTCGGCCCGCGCCGCGAGTGTCGCACCGCGCTCGCCAGTGGCGACCGCTGCGATCCGGTCGCCGGCGACGAGGACCACTGCGTCCCGCAGCTCGACGAACCCCGGATGCTGCGAGCCTGGAACCGCTGCCGGATCGGCCGCGATCACGTGCGAGGCACGCAGCGCGACGGTGCGGGTGGCAGCGGCCTCAGCATCATCGCCAACGACCGAGCCCCCACTCACGAGGCCAGCTGCTCTCGCCGCTTCGGCTTCCAGCCGGGGCCGGGCACCGCGGCGCGCAGCGCCCGCGTGTACGGGTGCGTCGGGTTCGCCAGCAGCTCCGCGGTGACCCCCTGATCCACCACCGCCCCGTTTTCCATCACGATCATGCGATCGGAGATCTGATTCACGACCGCGAGATCGTGCGAGATGAACAGGTAGCTCACCTGACGCTCAGCCTTGATGTCGGCCAGCAGGTTCAGGATCTGCGCCTGAATCGACACGTCGAGCGCGGCAACGGCCTCGTCGAGCACGATCACCCCGGGGTCTGCGGCGAGCGCACGCGCGATCGCCACGCGCTGCCGCTGCCCACCGGAGAGCTCGCGCGGGTAGCGGTCGAAGAATCGCTTCGGCAGGCCGACCGCATCGAGGATGCCCTGCGCGCGCAGCCGCACCTCACGCGGGCCTGCACCGTGCAGCTTCAGGTTCGACGCGATGACGTCCCCGATCCGCTGCCGCCCGTTCAGTGAGGAGTACGGATCCTGGAACACGTACTGCACCGCCCGCGCGCGGGTGCGGCGATCACGCAGGGAGCGCGGCGCGGCCGTGCAGTCCAGGCCGCCAACCTCGATATGCCCTGAGGACACGCGTTCCAGGCCGACGATCATCCGCGCAACCGTGGTTTTGCCCGATCCGGACTCGCCAACAATGGCGAGGCACTCGTCGGAGCCCAGCTCGAAGCTGACGCCGTCGACCGCGGTGACATCCTCCCCCTTCGTACCGCGGGGTGCTGGAAACACTTTCGTGAGGTCGGTGACGCGCACCAGCGGCGTGCCGGCGGGAGCGGAGTGCGCGTTCGTGTGTGAGGTCACAGTGCGGCCCTCTCCTTCAGCTCGTTGTGCAGTTCCAAGTTGTACTCGAGCACGGGGAGGCGGTCGAGCCGCTCCTCGATACTGGGGCGGGCGCCCAGCAACTCGACCGTGTACGGGTGCGTCGGTGCGTCGTACACGTGTGAACCCTGCTCGACAATCTCCCCGGCGTACATCACCGCGAGCCGATCGCAGCAGGCGTTCGCGAGCTCCAGATCGTGGGTGATGAACAGCAGTGCGAGGCCGCGGGCCCTGCGCTGCTCGTCGATGATCGCCATCACGTCCGACTGCGCGGTGACGTCGAGCGCCGTTGTCGGCTCGTCCGCCAGCAGCAGCTCCGGCTCAGCGAGCAGCACACTTGCGATCATCACGCGCTGCAGCAGACCCCGGACAGCTCGTGCGGGTACTGCTTCAGCCGACGCTCAGCGTGCCGCACCCCGACCTCGTCGAGCAGCTGCACCGCGCGGCGCTCAACATCGGCGCGGGGCAGGCCCCGATCCCGCACCAGTGCCTCTGTGAGGAAGTCCCCAACGGTGTGCACGGGGTTCACGTGGGCGCGCGGATCCTGGAAGATCATCCCAACGTCTGCGGCGCGGAATCGCCGCAGGCGTTCCCGCCCCATGTCGAGCACCGACTCCCCGTTGTACCGGATCGCCCCGGTGGTCTGGAAGCCAGGCGCCAGCATCCGCAGCACCGCGCGCGTGGTGAGCGACTTCCCTGATCCCGACTCTCCGACGAGGCCGAGCGCCTCACCGCGGTCGAGCGTGAGACTCACCCCGTTGAGCAGGTCGAGCCTGCGGTACTTGGTGACCAGACTGGCGTGAAGGTCTGCAATTTCGAGCAGCGGTGCACTCATCGGAGGCTCCTTGCGTTCGAGGCGAGGCGGTCGCCAACAATGGTGATGCTCCACACGATGAGCACGATCGCGAGACCGGCGACGATCGCCTCGGTCGCGTTGCCGCGCAGCAGCGAGTCGAAGCCGCTCTTGACCATCAGGCCGAGATCAGCGGTGGGCGGCTGCACTCCGAGGCCAAGGAACGAGACGGCGGCGAGATCGATGACCGCGAAGCCGAGCGATGACACAGCCTGTGCGACCACGATCGGCTGCACATTGGGCAGGATCTGCTTCACGCTGATCCCCACCCCCGACTGGCCCTGGAGCCACGCGGCCTGCACATAGGGCATGCCGCGCTCCCGCAGCGCAGCGCCACGCACCACGCGGGCGACGTATGGGATGTACCCGATCGAGAGCCCGACCACGACAGTGGGCAGATTCGGCCCGAAGATTGCGACCGCGATCAGCGCAAACACGATTCCGGGCACCGAGAACAGCACATCGAGTACCCACGAGATCACCGTGTCGACGCGGCCTCGATTCCACGCGGCAACGAGCGCGAGCACGGTGCCAACGACGGTCGCGATGAGGATCACGAGCGTGGGTCCGAGCAGCGTGATCCGCGCCCCGAACATCAGGCGCGAGAGCAGGTCCCTGCCGAGCGCATCGGCGCCGAGCAGGTGCTGCGCGCTCGGCCCGGAGAGCGCAGCGAGCAGATCAGGGTAGTCGGGATCATACGGCGCAAGCCACGGCGCCAGCAGCGCTGCGAACACGAACACGGTCAGCACCGCTGCCGCGATAATTCCCGTCGGCCCGAGCTTGCGGCTCAGCCGGGTGAGGCAGCCGGGATCCTGTAGCGCGACGCGGCGGAGTGCGATCTGAGTCGTCGATGGTGCGGTCATTGTGTGCTCCCCAGCTGGATCCGCGGGTCGATGATCGTGTACAGGAAGTCGACGATCGCGTTGATGACCACAAATGCCACGACGAGCACGAGGATCACCGCCTGCACCACCGCGAAGTCGCGCTGCAGGATCGCACGCACGAGCAGCGAGCCGAGGCCGTCAAGCGCGAACACGTTCTCGATCACCACGGCGCCGGCGATCAGCGTCGCCACAGTCAGCCCCAGCACGGTCGTGATCGGGATGAGCGCGTTGCGCAGAATGTGGCGGCGAATGATGAGGCCGGGCCGCAGACCACGTGCGACGGCGGTCTGCACGTGTTCGCGCCCCTCCTCCTCAAGCACCGAGGCGCGCGTGATCCGCGCTTGGTAGGCGGTGCTCGCCACGGCGAGAGCTGTGGCCGGCAGGATCAGGTGCACGAGTGTGTCGATCCCTCCGCTGCCGCTGCCGTTCGTGGGGAACCACCCGAGCCCGACCGCGAACACGCTGATCAGCGCGACACCGATGACAAACGCCGGCGTGGCGAGGCCGAGCGTGGCGAGCGTCGTAACGAGCTGGTCGACCCAGCCGCCGCGCAGCGAGCCCAGCAGCCCGAGGCCGACGCCCACCACCGCAATGATGAGCGTTGCCAGCGCAATGAGCGCAACGGTGGTGCCGACACGGCCACCGATCAGATTTGCAACCGGCTGCCGGTACACCACCGAGTCGCCGAGGTCTCCGCGGAACAGATCGCCCACCCACGCGAAGTAGCGCACGAAGAACGGGTCGTCCAGGTGGTACTGGGCCGTGACCCGCGCGATCTGCTCGGCAGTCCCGCCGCGGGGCCCGAGCACGAAGCTCAGGGGACTCCCCGGGGCGAGATACAGCATACCGAAGACAACGAACGAGGTAATCAGCAGAACGAGCAGCAAGCTCCCCGATCGCCGCAAGAGGAATGCAGGGATGGACACGTGTTACTCCACGCCTCCGATAGTGGCGGCCCACGGGTATCCGAGGTACGCCGAGGACGCCGTGGCGCCTGAGATCTCGGTGTTCTGCACCAGGATGACCGGGAGATCCCCCATGGGCAGCCACGGCAGATCTCGCGTGATCTTCTCCTGCGCCGCGATCGTGTACTCAGCACGCTTGACCGGATCCAGCGTCTTGCGGGCGTCGGTGAGCTCCTGGGCCGCACCGTCGTACTTGATGAAGTTGTTCGTGCTCTCCGGCATGAACGTCGTGTAGACGTCGAGCGGATCCGTCACATTGCCGTAGTAGGTGGTGAAGAAGCCGTCGAGACCCTCGCGCGCCTTCGGGTCGAAGTAGAGGTTACCGAACTGCTCAACCGGGATCACTTTGGTTTCGATCGTGAGGCCGATGGCCTGGCCAGCAGCCTGGATCAGGTTGGCCGTCTGTTCGTGCACTGCGGAGGAGCCCTGCACGCCGAGCACGATCGGAGCGGAGATGTCACCAGCGTCGGCCAGGAGTTCCTTCGCGTGGGCGATGTCCGGCTGCATCTCGTAGCTGTCGAACGCCTCCTGGAACATCGCGCCAGCCTCGTCGTCACCGTAGTAGGCGGGCCCGGTGAGCACCGGCGATGGGATCGCGGCGCCTTGGAACACGACGTCGGCGATCGCCCGGCTGTCGATTGCCGCGAGCAGCGCCTCGCGCACCTTCGGGTTCGAGAAGGTGCCGGTCTCCTGGATCGCGCGCAACGACCAGAAGATGTATGACTTGCCGAAGGTGATGCTCGCGTCGCTGCCCTCGAGTTGGCTCAGGCCAGCGGGCGGCAGGTAGAAGAACTGGCCGTCAACATCGCCGGATCGCAGCGCGTTGACCGCGGTCGACTCGTCCGCAATGAAGCTGAAGGAGAGTTTCTCGACCTTCGGGATCAGCTGCTCATCCCAATAGTTCTCGTTCTTCACCAGGGTGATCGCCTTGCCTGGCTCCCAGCTTTCGAGCTGGAACGGGCCGGTGCACATCATGCCGCCCTGTGGTGTGCCGAATTGCTCGCCCGCCGCCTCGGCCGCGGCCTGCTGCACGATCGCTCCGGCGGCACTCGACATGCCCTGTTCAAACAGGGCGTCAGGCTGTGTCAGCTTCACGGTGACCTGGTTCTCGCCTGATTTCTCAACCGAGGCGACGTTCTGGAAGTAGTCGGTCCAGTAGCTCGCCGTTTCCGGCCCGACCTGGCGGCCGAGCGAGTAGACCACGTCGTCCGCGGTGAGCGGTGTGCCGTCCCAGAACGTCACGCCGGAGCGCAGGGTGTAGACGTACGTCGTGTCATCCGGCGACTCGATCTTCTCCGCGAGCGCGTTCTCGATCGTGAGATCGGGGGTGATGCGGGTAAGTCCCTCGCAGGTGTTGGAATCGACCGTGTTCTCCGCGTAGTTGAAGGAGAGCATCGGGTCGAGCGACATCGGCTCGTACGGCAGGTTCCACGTCACCTCGGCGACCGGGTGTGCGCCAGGCTCCGTGGTGGTGGCGAGGCTGGCCGCATCGATGTCGAACTTCGCGGCGGCGTCACCGCCACCTCCGCCGCCAGGTGCGGCTCCTCCGCCAGCGCAGGCGGTGAGCGTCAGTGCCGCTGCGGCGAGCGCGCCGGTGAGCAGCAGGGTTCGTTTAGTCACGGGGACTCCTTTGTTCCAGTGTGGTGCGGTGGTGGTGCGGGTGTTGGGTGGGTGTTGTGGTGGGTGGTCGTAAGGGTGTGGTGCGGACGGCCGCTCGCGGTTAGCCGGTCACGTCAGCGCCGTGGCGCAGCACGCGCGTCGGCGCCGGGCGGTCCACGACCAGCTGCGCGAGGTTCTGGGCGGCGAACTCCAGCCGGGTTGGCGCCGTGGCGCCCGCCCACTCGGCGAGATCCGGCAGCCCGAGCATCTCTCCGCCAGCCGTCGATGCGATCCGGAACGCCCGCTCCAGCTCAGCGTCGGTCATGGCACCGGTGCGGTAGGCCAGGAGGTGGGCTCGGTCGACCATGCTGCCAGAGCCGAACGGGCTCCAGGTATCGCGCACACCGTCTGACCCGGCGACGAGCCTGACACCGTGCTGCTCGAAGCGATCGATATTCGGCACGGGATCGGGCCCGAGCGCGCAAGTGGCGATCCAGATCCCGGCCTCGGCCACGCAGTCGAGCGTCTCCCCGAGCGACGGGAGCGTCTCGTCGCACAGCGCGAACGCGTGCCCGATCGTGACGCGCCCCTGGCGGCCGCCTGCGACCGTGCGCGCTGCGATTTCGCGGATCTCCGCGAGCCCGTCTTCGCCGCCGTCGTGCAGGTGGATGTCGAGATCCCGTCCGGACTGATCCGCGAGCCCGAAGATCGCGTCGAGGTGTCCATGCAGGTCTCCCTCGATGCCGAGTGGGTCAATCCCTCCGACCAGATCGGCGCCCGCAGTCAGCGCGGCTGCCATGAGATCGAGCGTGCCGGGATCCGTGAGGAGCCCGAACTGGGGGAACGCCACGATCTGCACGGTGAGGTGGGGTGCGAGGCGCTCGGCCGCGGCGCGCACGCCTTCGACGTTGCGCAGCCCCAGCTCGGTGGAGACATCAACGTGCGCGCGCATCGCGAGCGTGCCGTTGGCCAGAGCGTGCTGCATCAGCGCGTAGGAGCGATCCTCGACGCTTGACGGCAGGTCGAACTGGGTCGCGCGATCGTTCTCGATGAGCTCGGTGAGCGAGTGCGCCGGGCGACGCGACATCCACGGGTCGCCCCAGGTGGTCTTGTCCGGGTGGATATGGCTGTCCACGAGGCCCGGGGTCGCGAGCAGGTGGGGATTCGGGAGCACCGTCATGTGAGGCCTTTCTCAGTGAGGTTGCTCGCCCGGCCACAGTTTGGGATGGCGCGAATCAACTCGTCAGACATATGATAACCATACGACCTATCGAATCTGCAAGGATGTGCTTGTGCAACCAATCAACCGACGTTCCCTCGTCGACACTGTCGTCGACGAGCTGAAGCGCGAAATCAGCGCTGGCCGCTGGGTGCCTGGCGATCGGATCCCCTCGGAGGCCGAACTCACCACGACACTCGGCGTCAGCAGGCCCTCCGTGCGCGAGGCGGTCCGCTCGCTCGTACAACTCGGGCTCCTCGAGACCAAACAGGGCGACGGCACCTACGTCATCGCCACCGATCCAACGCAGGTGGCGCTGCGGCGCGCGATTCACTCGGCGGACAGCCGCGAAGTGATCCGGGTGCGGCGCGCGCTCGACGAACTGGCAGCCCGGGAGGCTGCAGAGCATCGCAGCGATACGGAACTTGCGGAGCTCGAGGGGCGACTCACAGAGCGCACTGCGGCCATCGCCGCGGGTGACGCCGAGGCATTCGCCGACGCCGATGTCGCGTATCACCTCGGTATCGCGCACGCCTCGGGCAACCGGCTGCTCGCCGATATCTACGCGAGCTTCGACGCCTCGCTCCGTGAATCAGTGGCAGACGCCTCGTGCCTCGCCCAGCGCAATGATCCCGATCGTGCCGATATGCACGTCGCGCTGTTCCAGGCCATCGCCGCGCAGGATCCGAATCGCGCGGCCGCTGCCGCGCTCGGAGTACTGGAGCAGCAAGAGCGTCTCCTCAATGAGCTCGACTGAGCGGCGCAGGGGGGTCTCAGCCGGTGTCCTGATCCTCGCGATCGGCTTGAGCGTCCGCTTCCCCATCACGTCCGTTTCCCCGCTGCTCGCCGATATCGGCACCGCCTACGGGCTCTCGGCTAGCGGGCTCGCAGCGCTGAGCTCACTTCCCGTACTGATGTTCGGGCTCGCATCACCCTTCGCCCCGCTGCTCGTGCGCCGGTTCGGGCTTTCCCGCGCGGTGACACTGCTCCTCGCGCTGCTCGCACTCGCCACACTCGTGCGCCCGCTCGCGACTCCACTGCTCTTTGCTGGAGTGATCCTTGGCGGAGCTGCGATCGCGCTGCTCGGGATCCTCGCGCCGCAGATCATTCGCCAGGGGCTCGCCCACCGCGGTGGCTTCTGGACCGGGGTGTACACGACGTCGTTCGGAGTCAGCGCGGCAGTCGGCGCAGCGTTCTCCGTCCCCCTGCTGCACGTGCTCGGCGAGAGCGTGTCGGCGGCGCTGATGGCGTGGGCCGTGCCGTTGCTCATCGCACTCGGGCTTGCACTCGGCTTCGGGCCGGGCCTTGCCGCCCCGGCGGGGTCCGAGCAGCTCGCTGCCCCCGTGCCGCGCACTTCGGTGTTTCGTGCACCGGGGATCTGGGCAGTGACCGGGTTCTTCGGATGCCAGGCACTCATCTACTTCGCACTCACCGCGTGGCTCCCGACGATCGCTCTGGATCGCGGCCTCAGCCCGAGCGCGGCAGGCCTGCTGCTCGCTTGGCTCAGTATCGCGGGCCTGCCCGCCTCCCTCGTTGCGCCAACGCTTGCGTCGAAACCGAGGCTGCGCACCCCGCTGATCGTGGGAGTCGCGCTGCTCTCAGCCGCCTCCCTGCTCGGGCTGGCCTACGGCCCGATCGAATTCGCTCCGCTCGTGGTGGCACTGCTCGGAATCGCGCAGAGCGGGGCGTTCGGCCTCGCGATCGCACTCATCGTGTTCACCGCTCCAAGCGCAAGCCAAACGGCGGCGTTCTCCGCGGTGAGTCAGGGCGTGGGCTATGCGTTCGCCGCAGCGGGCCCACTCGTGCTCGGATTGCTGTCGCAGGCGAAAATCGAGTGGTCCGCAATCCTGCTTCTGCTCGTGGGGATTGCAGGTGTCGAGCTGGTATTCGGGGTGGCCGGATCGCGCGCCTCGCAGCGCGGAACGGGGCACTCCCCGGCTGCCGTCACGACCGCCGGGGAGTAAGCGAGCGAAGAGGCCTCCGCCGCGCGGAGTGCGCTGCGCAGCATGCGCAGGCCCAGGCCCAGGCCCAGGCCCAGGCCCAGGCCCAGGCCCAGGCGAGCATAGACTGTGGGCATGGTCGTCTTCGCCGGAATCGTGCTGCTCATCAATGCCGTCTACAACATCGTGGTGTGGCCCCGATTCTGGACGCGAGTGGCTCACGATCCGCGCGCCCGGGATGATCAGGGGCGCGCCACGCGCTTCTTGAAGGTGCACGCGATCCTCATCGGGATCGCACTGCTCATCGCAGTGGTCTCTGCCATCGCCGGCGTCATGCTGCTCCTGCAGCCCTAGTGCTCCGCAGGCTCGCTTTCGGGCTCGACAGTCTCGTGGCGGCCAGAGTCCGTGTGCGTCGCTGGTCCGAGATGCGAGGCTCCGCCCTCGTCCACCCACTCGTGGCCCTCATCGGTGTTGTGAGCTGGGTCCGACTCGTGATCAGTCACACCCCGTCGCTGTTCATTCAACATCGTGTCCTCCCATCCGGATCTCACCACGTCGGATGAGATCACGTGGCCTCAGAATACGCCCGTCGCACTGCCACGGCTACCCCTGGCCGATCTGATTCTCAGCGCGGAATCAGCTCCACGCCTAGGATGGAGGGATGAAGCGGATCCTCACCTACGGCACGTTCGATCTCCTGCACTGGGGTCACATCCGACTGCTGCGGCGTGCCCGTGCCCTCGGCGACTACCTCGTCGTCGCCGCATCGAGCGAAGAGTTCAACGCGGGCAAGGGCAAGAAGACCTACCATGACTTCGAAACCCGCAAGAACATGCTCGAGGCGGTGCGCTACGTCGACCTCGTGATCCCGGAGCACGCGTGGGACCAGAAGATCGGCGACGTGCAGAAGTACGAGATCGACACCGTCGTCATGGGCGGCGATTGGGAGGGCGACCCCCGCTTCGAGGTGCTGCGCGACTACTGCGAGGTGATCTACCTCGACCGCACCGAGGGCGTCTCCACGTCCAAGATCAAAAAAGACCTCGGCGTCAACGCCTAGCCCGCGCCTCGCCCCGGCAGCTCCGCGTCCTCAGTCGGGACGGGATACGACCACGATCTGATCCGCGGTGCGCCCCGGCGCCCTGGCACCCGCTCGCTCCGCACTCGTGCGCGCCGCACCACTAAAGGGCCCCAGTTGGCGGCTTCATCACGCGTGAAGCCAGCAGCTGGGACCCCTCAGGAGTGGGACCGGGCGCGGAGCGCGCTACAGCACCTTCGAGAGAAACGCCTTCGTGCGCTCGCGCTGCGGATTGGAGAGCACCTCGGCGGGCACTCCGGACTCGACGACAACGCCGCCGTCCATGAACACGAGCTTGTCTGCGACCTCACGCGCGAAGCCCATCTCGTGCGTCACGACGATCATCGTCATGCCACTCTGCGCGAGCCCCTTCATCACGTCAAGGACCTCACCGACGAGCTCGGGATCAAGGGCTGACGTGGGCTCGTCGAACAGCATCAGCTTCGGTTCCATTGCCAGCGCGCGAGCGATAGCAACACGCTGCTGCTGCCCACCCGACAGGTGCGCCGGGTAGTAGTCGTGCCGATCAGCGAGACCGACGCGCGCCAACAGGTCCAGCGCACGCGACTTCTGCGTTGCGCGGTCGCCCTTGCGCAGCAGCGTCGGTGCGAGCATCACGTTTTCCAGTGCCGTCATGTGCGGGAACAGGTTGAAGCGCTGGAACACCATTCCGATGTCTCGGCGCTGCTTCGAGGCCTCACGCGGGTGCATCTCGTAGATCTTGTCGCCCTGCTGGCGGTAGCCGACGAGCACGCCGTCCACTGACAGCCGGCCGGCATTGACCGTCTCCAGGTGGTTGATGCAGCGCAGGAACGTCGATTTGCCGGAACCGGAGGGCCCCACGAGGCAGAGCACTTCACCACGCTGCACCTCAAGCGAGATGGACTTCAGCACCAGGTTTGAGCCGAAAGACTTCGAGACGCCCTCGGCCAGCACCATCGGTGTTTCTGTGGCGGTCATAGGATTCCCCCTGATCGACGCGTGGACGGATCATCTTCGACGTAGTCGGGATCGTTCGGACCTACGACGCCAATGACTCCGGTCGCAATGCTCGGCTTCATCACATCAGGCCGCTGCGCGACCCCGCGTCCGAAGTGACGCTCGACGTAATACTGGCCAACCATCAGGATCGATGTGATCACCAGGTACCAGAAGGACGCCACAATCAGCATGGGCACCGGCTGGTAAGTGACAGACGCGATGTCTCGGGTACGCGTGTACAACTCGAGCGTGAACGGCACGGCGGTGACCAGCGATGTGGTCTTGAGCATGGAGATCAGCTCGTTGCCCGTCGGCGGGATGATCACGCGCATTGCCTGCGGCAACACGACGCGGGTCATCGTGTGCCACCAGCCAAGGCCGAGCGCTACTGCCGCTTCGTCCTGGCCCTTGTCGACCGACAGGAGGCCGGCGCGCACGATCTCAGCCATGTACGCGGCCTCATTCAGCGCGAGGCCGATCACGGCGAGGGCGAAGTAGCTGAGCAGATCCTTGGTCGTGAGTGAGACCACGGCCTCGGTGAACGGGATGCCCAGGTCGATCGTCTTGTAGACGACCGGCACCATGCCCCAGAACACCAGCTGGACGTACACCGGAGTACCGCGGAACACCCAGAGGTAGACCCAGGACACCGCACGCACCACGGGGTTTGGTGAGAGTCGCATGATGGCGAGCGTGACGCCCAGCACCACGGCGATGATCATCGCGTAGATGGTCAGTTGGAGCGTGTACCCGATCGCCGAGATGACGCGGGTATCGAAGAGGTATTTGCCGACCTCGCCCCAGTTGTACACCGGGCGATTGAAGGCGGCATCATAAATGAACAGTACCGCGATGACAGCAAGAACGACCGCGAAGACGGTGCGCCACGGGTGGCGCAACCGAATCGCTTCAATCGCCTGCGGGTCGATCTCGGCCTCGGGCTGCGGGGCGGGTCGCCCCGCAGCGCCGGGGGTGGTTTCGGACATGACCCTGTCGCGTCCTCGGTTAGTTCTCGCCGGCGTTGACGGTTGCTTCCGTCAGCGCGCCCGACTCGATACCAGCGTCCGTGAGGATCTCGAGGTAGGTGCCGTCCTTGATGAGCGACTCAAGCGCAGCCTGCACGGCCTTCGTCATCTCGCTGTCCTTCTGCGTCGCGAATCCATACGGAGCCGCGTCGAACACCTCGCCGACCGTCTCGAGCTTGCCGTCAAGCTTGCTCACTGCGTCGCCCGTGACCGGCAGGTCAGCGGAGAACGCGTCCGCCTGGCCCTGGACCACGGCGTTGGTGACCTCTGGCTGGCCGTCGAACGGCAGGATCTCGATGGCTTCCTTGCCAGCGTCGGTGCATGCCTTGGTCTTTGCGGGGAGTTCGTCGGTGTGCTGCACGGTGCCGGCCTGCACTGCGACCGTGAGGCCACATGCATTGTCGGGGTCAACATCGGAGCCAACGGGCGCTGCCCACAGGCTGCCTGCGTTGAGGAAGTTCACGAAGTCAACCGACTTCTGACGCTCAACCGTGTCGGTGAACGACGATGAGCCCATGTCGAGTGCACCCTCCTGGATGCGAGGAATGATGCTGTCGAAGCCGAGAATCTCCCACTCGGGGGTCAGCCCCAGCTTGGATGACACGGCCTCAGCGAGGTCGACGCCCCAGCCAACCGGGTTGCCGTCGTTGTCCTTGTACTCGTTGGGCGGGTACTCGGCGTCGGTGCCGATCCGGAGCACACCAGCGTCCTTGATCTCCGCGGGGAGCAGCGCAACCGCTGCTTCATCTGCCGTAATCGAGGCCGAGGGCGTTTCTTCCTTCGGCGTGTCAGTGGCGCCATCGGCGTTGGTGCACCCGGTGAGGGTGAGCAGTGCGGCTGCGGCGAGCGCGGGAATCGCGTAACGAATCTTCATTGATTTCTCCAATGTGGAACCAGGTCAAGTCTCCCTGTGAGCTGACATGGCTACGGTGCTGCGTGTCGGTCTGAGTGTACTGTGCAGGGAAGTCCGAATGATTACAGGGTCTCTACCAGGCTCCATAGTGGATCTGGTGCCAGGTCGAGATGGCACCCATCCTATCGAGGAAATCGCGCGGTTCAGCCAATTTTGCGTCGCATTCCCGGCACATAACATTCCGGTTAAGCGCGCGTCATTCCGTGCCATTCGAGGTCTCCAGCTCCAAGCGGTAGCCCATCCCCGGCTCGGTCAGCAGATGCCGCGGAGCACGCGCATCGCGCTCGAGCTTCTTCCTCAACTGCGACATATAGAGCCTGAGGTACCCGGTGTCCGTGACGTGATCGGTGCCCCAAATATGGGTCAACAACGTCTGCCGCGTCACGAGCCGCCCTGCGTTGCGCACCAGCAGGTCGATCATCTGCCACTCAGTCGGCGTGAGCCGAATCTGGCGTCTCCCACCCCCAGAAGCATCAACGACGCTGCGGGCCGCAAGATCAATCGTGATCTCCCCGAGCGCAACGGTGAGCGGCTCGGGTTCCTCGCTCTGCGATTGCCGGGGAAGTCTTCGCGTCAGCGCGCGCACGCGGGCGAGGAGTTCCTCCACCGAGAACGGCTTCGTCAGGTAGTCATCGGCCCCCGCATCGAGCGCCTCCACTTTGTCGACGGTGCCCGCCCGGCCCGACACCACCAGAATCGGTGCCTGCGACCAGCCCCGCACTGCGTGGATCACCTCGACACCATCGAGGTTCGGCATCCCGAGGTCGAGGATCAGAAGGTCGGGGTGGTGCGCTATTGCCGCAGTGATCGCCTCGGCACCGTCGGTCGCGGTCAGGATCTCATAGCCCTGCGAGGTCAGGGTGATGCGCAGCGCGCGGAGCAACTGCGGATCATCATCGGCAATGAGCAGTTTCACTCGCTGGCCTCCTCGGGTGGTATCGGACGCGGCTCAGAACCATCAGTTCCCGGTTCACAATCACCACGCTCCGACGCGCCGCCAGCAAGTGTGGGATCGACCGCCAGCAGCGCCACGACCATCGTGAGTCCGCCTCCAGGGGTGTCCTCCGGTTCCAGTGTGCCACCCATCGCCTCGACGAAGCCCTTCGAGAGTGCCAGGCCGAGCCCCAGTCCGGTGCTGTTGTCGGTGTCCCCGAGTCGCTGGAATGGAACGAAGACCTCGCCCCGGCGATCCGGCGCAATTCCGGGCCCGTGGTCAATCACGCGCAGTTCAACGCGATCCGCGAAAGTGCTCGTTGCAATCAGCACCGTAGTGCCCGGAGGCGCAAAGCGACAGGCGTTCGCGAGCAGGTTCACGAGCACGCGCTGCAACAGCACGGGATCCGCGGAGGCGAGCCGCTCTCCGTGACCCAGCGCCAGCGAAACCTCCGCCGGTCCCAAACCGAGTTCGTCAAGAGCTGGCCCGATCGCGTCCGCTGGATCGAGTGGGGTGGTGTCGATCGCCATCGCGTCGGCCTGCAGCCTGCTGACATCCAGGAGATCGGTCACGAGCCCTGTGAGCGCCGTGAGGCTCTCGTCGGCGGTCTCCAGGAGATCCCGCCGATCCTTGGGTGACATCGCGGTGCCGGCCGCACGGAGACCACCGATGGCCGTGGTGGCCGCCGCGAGGGGCGCCGCAGGTCATGGCTGAGCGCTGAGAGCAGGGCGCCGCGCACACGATCCGAGGCCGCGATCGGCTCAATCTCACTCGCGGTTTCGGCGAGGTGCTGGTGCTCGAGTGCGGCGTCGAGCTGTGCGACGATGACCGCGAGAAGCCGTTGTTCGGAGGCAGGCAGGTCAGTTCCGTACAGCTCAAGCTCCGCGTTCTGCCCCACCCTGATGCGGCGGGCGAGATCCTGCCCCCGCGTCCCCGCCGACGCGATCACCACGTCGGCTTCCACGAGCCGCGCACCCGCCAGGGAGAACGCCTCGCACAGGCGATCCACGAGCGCTTGGACGGCGTTGTCACCGCGGAGCACGCTGCCCGCGACAGTCTGGATCAGCTCGGACTCGGCCGCTGCTCTCCGGGCGGTGCGGGCGGTGCGGCGGCCCGATCCACCACATAACTCACGAGCGCCGCGATCGTCATGTAGAGCAGCAGGGCGACCACGTGCAGGGGTCCGTGATCGTCACCGTGAATAGGGGGCGATGAACAGGAAGTCGAGGGTCAGCCCCGACAGGATTGCCGCGAACAGCGCGGGCCAGAGCCCGCCGACGAGCGCCACGATCACCACCAGGAGCTGGTAGCTGAGCACGTCACCGGTGATCGACTCCTGGCTGCGCATGGCGTACAGCACCCAGGTGAGCAGCGGACCACCGCCGAGCGCGAGCAGGAATCCGGCGAGGCGGCGGCGGCCGCTCAGGCCGCCCCCGAGTCGCGGCAGCGTGCGTGTCGCGCCTGCGGCTGCATGCGTCACAATGTGCACGTCGATATCGCCGGACTCTCGGATCACCGTCGAGCCGATCCCCGGCCCGGTGAATGCCGCGGCGAGGCGGCCCCGCCGGCTTGCCCCGAGTACCAGCTGCGTCGCGTTGTGCGAACGAGCGAACTCCACGAGCGCAGTGGGAATGTCGGAGCCGAGGACCTGGTGATAACTGCCGCCGAGCTGTTCCGCAAGCGCGCGCTGCTGCGCAAGTGCCGCAGGATTGCCGCTGCGGAGCCCGTCTGGACTCGTCACATGCACGGCGACGAGGGCACCAGCCGCCGCGCGCGCCGCGATTCTTGCACCACGCCGTAAGAGGGTCTCCCCTCCGGCCCACCGGTGAGTGCGACCACCACTCGCTCGCGCGCCTCCCACGTGCGGTCGATCCCGTGCTCGCTCCGATAGTTCGTGAGCGCCTGATCCACCTCGTCTGCGAGCCACAGCAGCGCGAGCTCACGCAGCGCGGTGAGGTTTCCGAGCCGAAAGTAGTTGGAGAGCGCCGCATCGATTCGCTCCGCGGGGTAGACGACGCCGCCTGCGAGGCGATCCCGCAGCGCCTGTGGCGCGAGGTCGATTACCTCGATCTGATCGGCCTCACGCAGGAACCGATCCGGCACCGTCTCCCGCTGCGGCACTCCAGTGATCTGTTCGACCACGTCATTCACCGAGGCAATGTGCTGGATGTTCAGCGTCGACAGCACATCGATCCCGGCTGCCAGGAGCTCCGCGACGTCCTGCCACCGCTTTTCGTTGCGGGATCCTGCAGCGTTCGTATGGGCGAGCTCATCGACGAGCGCGAGGCCTGGCCGGCGTTCGAGCACGGCGTCAAGATCCATCTCCTCGAGCGCAACCCCTCGGTGTGACACTGTGCGCCTCGGCAGCGCGGGGATCCCAGCGGTCATCGCGGCAGTGGCCGTGCGGCCATGAGTCTCGACGACCGCGATCACCACGTCTTCACCAGCCCCGAGCAGCCGCCGCCCGTCCTCCAGCATCGCGTAGGTCTTGCCCACGCCGGGGCGGCACCGAGCAGCACTCGCAATCGCCCCCGTGCCGTCATGCCGTACCCTCACTCTCGTCAAGGTCCAGGTTAAGCCGTAGCACGTTGACCCGGCGGTCACCGAGCACTCCAAGATCCGGAGCCTCGGTGTGCTGCCACGAGCGCGGCGACCTCCGCCGCGGGGATCCCACGTGCGGCTGCCACTCGCGCGACCTGCAGGGCAGCGTACTCCGGGCTGATGTGCGGGTCGGGCCGGAGCTCGATGCGGTGACGGCGTCAGCGGGGATCACCGACTCCGGAACGCCGTCACGGAGCGCGATCTCGGCCCTGCGCGCCGCGATCGCCGCGATCAGCTCGGGATGTTCCGGCCCCAGTTACTGCCGGAGGAGGCCCCCGCATCGTAGCCGTCACCCGCGGCAGAGGGTCGCGACTGGAAGTACTCCGGCAGGGCTGCCCCATCAGCATCGGTGAACGATTGTCCAATCAGCGCGGAGCCGATGACGTCGCCATCTGAGGTGGTCACGGTGGAGCCGTTCGCCTGCGCCGGAAGCGCGAGCTGCCCGATGCCCGTGACGAGAGCGGTGTAGCCGAGGCCGAGCACGAGCGTGCAGGCGAGGAGTGCCCGGATGGACACCCACACAGTCTTTCCCGCGGTGCGCGTTGCTGTGTTCATCATGTGTGTTCCTATTCGGTCGAATTGAGTGCTGCAGAGGTGCAGGGTGCCTAAAACCCGGGAATCAGGCGCACGAGCAGATCGATCAGCCCGATTCCGATGAACGGCGTGATGATGCCGCCGAGTCCGTAGATCGCCAGGTTGCGCCCGAGCAGCTGCGCTGCAGTTGCCGGGCGGTAGCGGACACCGCGCAGCGCGAGCGGCACGAGAAACACGATCACGATCGCATTGAAGATCACCGCAGAGAGCACGGCGGAGGCTGGCGAGTGCAGCCCCATGATGTTCAGCACGGCGAGGCCAGGAAACGCTCCCATGAACAGGGCCGGGATGATCGCGAAGTACTTGGCAACGTCGTTCGCGATCGAGAATGTCGTGAGCGCGCCGCGGGTGATCAGCAATTGCTTGCCGATCGCCACGATATCGATGAGCTTTGTCGGGTCCGAATCAAGGTCAACCATATTGCCGGCTTCTTTCGCGGCAGAGGTGCCCGTGTTCATCGCCACCCCGACATCGGCCTGCGCGAGCGCGGGAGCATCGTTGGTGCCGTCGCCGGTCATGGCCACGAGCCGGCCGCCCTCCTGCTCCGCGCGGATATAGGCCAGCTTGTCTTCCGGCGTGGCCTCCGCCAGGAAGTCATCGACTCCGGCCTCGTGCGCGATCGCTGCGGCAGTCAGGGGGTTGTCTCCCGTCACCATAACGGTGCGGATCCCCATCGCACGGAGCTCACGGAACCGGTCGGTGAGCCCCTCCTTCACCACATCCTTCAGGTGGATCACCCCAGCAGGTGTGCCGTACCGTCAGCGCGTTTCTCCGCGACAACGAGCGGAGTGCCACCGGACTGCGAGATCCGCTCGACCACGGCGCGCAACTCAGCCGCTGCGCCATCCGGGATCGGCTCGCCGCACGCTTCGAGCCACGCGGCCACCGCCGATCCCGCCCCTTGCGCAGCTGCGATCCATCGGGGAAATCGAGCCCCGACATCCGAGTCTGCGCCGTGAACGGCACAATGACGGCGGCCGGATCAGCGTCAAGCTGCACACCTTCCATGCGGGCGAAATCGACAATCGAAGTGCCCTCTGGCGTCGGATCCGCGAGCGAGGAGCGTGCCGCGGCCCTGGCAAACTCAGTCTCGTCCACGCCTCCCATGCGCACGAACGCACTTGCGCGGCGATTGCCGTAGGTGATCGTGCCGGTCTTGTCGAGCAGCAGTGTGGTGACGTCGCCGGCCGCCTCGACCGCGCGACCGGACATCGCGAGCACGTTGCGTTGCACGAGGCGATCCATCCCAGCGATCCCGATCGCCGAGAGCAACGCGCCGATCGTCGTCGGGATCAGGCACACCAGCAGCGCGACGAGCACCGTGATGCTGACCGGGGCCGCCGCGAATGAGGCGATCGGGCCGAGTGTCAGCGTGACTGTCACGAACACGATGGAGAGCGCAGCGAGCAGAATATTGAGGGCGATCTCGTTCGGCGTGCGCTGGCGTGCCGCGCCCTCGACAAGTGCGATCATGCGATCGACAAAGGTCTCCCCCGGCTTCGACGTGATTTGCACCACGACGCGATCCGAGAGGATGCGCGTGCCGCCAGTGACCGCCGAGCGATCGCCACCAGCTTCGCGCACGACCGGCGCGGACTCGCCGGTGATCGCCGATTCGTCGACCGAAGCGATACCCCAGACGATGTCGCCATCGCCAGGCACTGGCTCGCCTGCCGAGATCACGACCACGTCGCCCAGTCGCAGCTCAGACGAGGCCACCTCTTCGAGCGTTGTGTGCCCTGCGGCAGGATCCGCCGTGGCGTCATAGTCCGTGACCCGGTGCGCGATCGTGCGCGTGCGGGTCTGACGGAGTGAGTTTGCCTGGGCCTTGCCCCGACCCTCCGCGATGGACTCTGCGAGATTGGCAAACAGCACCGTGAGCCAGAGCCACACCGCGATCGTCGCCGTGAACGGCCAGGGCACCGGCGTGCCACCCGAGGCCTGCGGCCCGCCGAGAAACGGCTCGGCGATGGCGAGCGCCGTGGTGAGGGCAGCGCCGACCCACACGATGAGCATCACCGGGTTGCGGACCTGGTCACGCGGCCGGAGTTTGCGGAACGAGTCAGGCAACGCCCGACGTATTTGCGCCCACGTGAGCGTGGTGCGTGGCCGAGCGGCGGCGCGCACGGCTGCCGCTTGTTCGGCGGCCTCCCGCGCTGCCTGGTCGGGAGAGTGAGTGAGTGTGGACATAGTTACATCAGCCCTTCAGCCAGGGGACCCAGCGTCAGAATGGGGAAGAAGACAAGCGCGGTGACAAGCACCGCGGTGCCGGCCATGAGACCGACAAACAACGGGCGATGCGTCTGCAGAGTGCCGGAGGTCGCTGGCACCGTATCCTGCGCAGCGAGCGAGCCCGCGAGCGCCAGCACGAGCGCGATCGGAACGAACCGGCCGAGGAGCATGGCAATACCGATCGTCGCGGTAAACCACGGGGTACTCGCGGTCAGACCGGCGAAGGCGGACCCGTTGTTGTTCGCACCGGACGCAAATGCGTAAATCACCTCGGAGAGCCCGTGCACACCGGGGTTCCAGATCGACTCGTTCACGACGCTGTCGCGCACCCCCGGCAGAGTGAAGCTCAGCGCGGTGCCGACGAGCACGAGCACCGGCATTACAAGGATGTACAGGCTCGCAAGCTTCATCTCGCGCGGGCCGATCTTCTTTCCGAGGTACTCCGGCGTACGGCCGACGAGCAGGCCGGCGATAAAGACGGCAATGATCGCGATGATCAGCATGCCGTAGAGGCCCGATCCGACGCCGCCGGGTGCGATCTCTCCCAGCATCATGTTCAGCATTGGCATCATGCCGCCCAGCGCCGTGAAAGAATCGTGCATCGCGTTGACGGCGCCCGTCGAGGTGAGCGTCGAGGCAGAGCCGAAGATCGTTGACCCCACGATCCCGAACCGCAATTCCTTGCCCTCGAGCGCACCGCCAGCGAGCGCGGGAGCCGTGCCGGCGCCTGCCAGCTCGAATGCCGTGAGCGCGGTCACTGAGACGAGTGCCAGCGACGCCATGACGGCGAGGATCGCGAGCCCCTGGCGGCGGTCTCCGACGAGCGTGCCGAGCGTGCGTGGGAGCGCGAAGGGAATCAGCAGGATCAGGAGCACCTGCACGAGGTTCGTCCACCCCGTCGGGTTCTCGAATGGGTGCGAGGAATTCGCGTTGAAGAATCCGCCGCCGTTCGTGCCGAGCAGTTTGATCACTTCCTGGGAGGCAACCGGCCCGCCCGGCACCTGCTGCGTGCCGCCGCTGAGCGTGGAGAGCTCCGTGAAGCCAGCGAAGTTTTGCACCACTCCGCCCGCGATCAACACGAGCGCACCGAGCAGTGAGATGGGAAGGAGGATCCGGAATGATCCGCGGATCAGGTCGACCCAGAAGTTGCCGATCGTGCCGGAACGACGGTACGCAAAGCCGCGCACCAGCGCGATCGCCACCGCGATCCCGGTCGCCGCCGACACGAAATTCTGCACGGCGAGGCCTGCGAGCTGCACCGTGTAGCCGACGGTCAACTCAGGAGAGTAAGCCTGCCAGTTCGTATTCGCGACAAAAGAGATCGCGGTGTTGAACGCGACGCCTTCGGGAACCGGCGGCAGGCCGAGCGAGTACGGGAGCCACTGCTGTGTCCGCTGCAGCAGGTAGAGCATGAGGACGCCCACGAGGGAGAACGCGAGCACCGCACGCAGATAGGCCTGCCAGGACTGTTCGCTGCGCGGGTCCACTCCGATGACTCGGTACAGGAGCCGCTCAACGGCCCAGTCTTTTCCGCTCGTGTATACCCAGGCCATGTAGTCGCCGAGGGGGCGATAGGTGATGGCGAGCACCAGAACAATCGTGGCCACGGTGGCAAGAAATGCGACCCAGGCCATCAGAACCGCTCCGGCTTCACGAGCGCGAACACGAGGTAGGCGATGGCTGCGAGGCCGAGCACTACGGCGAGGGTTTCGAAGACGATCACAGCTTGTCCACCGCCTTGCCGATCAGCGCGACGAGCGCGAAAAGGACGAGCGCGCCGAGAATGTAGACGACGTCGAGCACGAGGAGCTCCGTTCACAGGACCGCCGCGGGCGTGGCCCGCGGAGCACCCTGACCGGGTGCTCCTGTCAGTGCACCACGCTGCGCAGTCACCGATTCGGGGCCCTCACGAGATCCATACGGCGGCGGCTCGAAACAGCCACAATCCTGACGGTTCCCTAACGGTCAATCACTCACACGGGTGTTCAACGGTGTAGTGCGAGCGCAGAACGTGCGGAAGATGCAGATGTCATCGGACCCTACTGATGACGGCGAGACGCCCCCACCGACGAACGAGGGGCACGCACCGTACGGTGCGTGCCCCTCGTTCCGCTGTGAGCGTTTCTCACGCCCGCGGAAGTATCGCTAGTTGCCTGCTCCCCGCGTGCGACGGCCGCGCAAGACAAGTGCCGCGGCGCCCAGCAGGAGCAGCACAGCCCCGCCCAGCGCGTAGTGCCATGGGACTGCGCCACCCGTAACGGGGAGGCCTCCCAGAGTCACCACTCCACTCGGATGCTCGAGCGAGTCACCAGGCGTCGGGTCCGTGACAGGTGGCGTCTTCGTCGGTGGGACCGTGCCCGTCCCAGGAACCAGCTCCCGCACGATTACTCCGGCGTCCCACGTGGGGTCGATCCCCTGTGTCGCCCGAATCCCGCCCACAAGGTCTGAGTAGGAGTAGTCGAGCGTGAGACTCGAGTTCGTGTCGTTGAGCACGATCCAGGCACTGAAGCCATCCTTGCCCGCGTTGGAATCGAGCGCCGTGTTCCCGCCGCCCGTCTTCGTGAACTCGTACACTTTCGCCTGCGCCTCAGTGAGTTCAAACTGCACCCGGTAGCGGCCAGGGCGTAGCTCGTCGAAGACGTACAACCCGTGCGAGTCGGTCGTCGTTTCGCCGACGAGCGCACCCTGCGCGTCGAACAGACGGACGGTGACCCCGGGGAGGACGGATTCCGTCTGATCCTGCAGGCCATTCTTGTTCGCGTCAATCCAGACCACATCGCCGATCGCATAGGTCTTCATGCGGAACCCGAAATCGAGCGTGGGGTCGCGATCCCCGTCATTCACCAGGTCATCGCGCGAGATGGCGACCCATGCTTCTGAGTCCTGGGCACGATCATCGCTGCCACCGGTCCGTGTCGGAGTCAGGCCCGCGAGCGCCTTCCGCGTATCAGCATCGTCGCGGTCGATCGAAACCGTGTAGGTCTCGCCCGGCTGCAGCGCTGGCAGATCAGTGAACTCGTACAAGCCGTTCTTGTCGGTCACCTGCGGCTCAACCGGATTGCCGTCAACGCCCAGCACCGGCTGGCCCGTCGGCCCGGTCAGCACGAGCTTGACGCCAGCGATCGGCTGCTCGTCAGGGTGCGTACCCTGCACACCATCACCATCAACGTCGAGCCACACGTAATCGCCCACCGAGACCGTCTTCACCGCGCTGCGCGGGGTGTTGAAGAACTTGGTGGCCGGCGAGGTGCCGTCGCCATTCACCACGAGCGCGACCGGAGTGCGATTCAGCACGTACCCCGCTGGGGCCTTCATCTCATGCACGGTGTACGTGCCAGGTACCTTGACCGTTGGCACCAAGTCGCCGCCAGCCGGACCGGCCATACGCAGCTTGCCGCCGACAACGTAGAGATCCGAGAGCACGACCTGGCCAGCCGAGTCGCGGAGCTCGAAGCGCGCATCGCGGTCTGTGATCGGCGTACCCGTGGGATCGAGCTCGTTGAGCTTCGAGATGTCGAGCGGGAAATCGTTGGTCGGGGTGATCGTCACCTTGTCCGAGCCGATAACGTTTTCCACCCCAACGCCGTAGTCAAAGTCAGCGATCCGCACCTTGAAGAACATCTCGACAAGCGTGCCGCCCTCGAGTCCCTGGTTCTTCGCGATCGTGATCCGGTTGTCAGCGGCGCTGTACTTCGCAGTGACTTGGCTCCCGGGAATCCGGTAGTCACCCGTGCCGACTGTCACGCCGTCTTTCACCTGATCCGCGTCGACAAAACCAACGAACTCAAGGTTCTTGACCAGCTCATCCGTGATGTCGAACAGCATGTTCGTGTACCCGAGCGTCGGGATGAACTGCACACGATAGATGTACTCATCGTTCACGAGGGCACCGTCTGGGCCCACCTCAGCACGGAGATTCGTGGTGAACTCGTCTGTGGCCGGGTTGTACACCGTCTTCGTCACGTCAATCTCGCGGCCGCCAGCGCCAGCACGCGCGGTCGTCTTCGACGTGAATACGATCTCGCGATCCGCGCCAAGGAACTCCGCGCTGTTCTTCACCGAGATCGCGGCCTTCCCCTCGATGGGTCGAGTCGGGATCTGCACGGTGAACGTAAAGCCCTCGGTGAGCGGGCGGCTCGCCTCGCCCCACGCTGTGCCCTGCGGGAAGCTGGCAGTGGGGGTGAAGACGAGATCGTTCGCCTGGTTCAACGTCAGATCGAAACTGGTCTCATCGAGCGTGAAGCCCCCGCCGTAGTTGCCCGTGATCGACGCTGCGATCTGCGCCAGCGTGTCTTCGGAGACGTCGAGCACTGAGTGATCGACGTGATCAACGATCGTGGACTTCGCCGCGTCACCGATCCCGTTGGCAACGGTGAAAGTAAACGGTACCTGAGCGACAGTCTGACCCGGCTCGAGCACGATCGGCTTCGAGTCGGTGCGCTTGCTGAACTTGTTCTGATCGTCGATTCCGGACTTCGGATCCTTCGCCGTCACGACCTGGTGCCAGGTGCTCGCCTGCTGCGTGCCGCTAGCCGCATACGCGAACTGCGCCTGGTTCTCAATGCCAGAGAACGAGCGCTTCGCATACGGGTTGTCGCTCGGATCCTCGGTCACCGTCGTGCCAGCGACGTTGACGAGCTCGGCTTTCACGCGCACGGCGTGCGACTGGGTGGTGTCTTTGCCGACATTGATCCGGATTGTCTGGCCCTCAAGCGTGTACGAGCCGATGTATTCATCGCCGGCCAACGCCTCGGGCGTCACCCCTGAGACGAGCGTGTACTCGCCCGAGATGAACGCGTCATCGTTCAGCATCCACTGCAGGTTCGCCGGCAGCGTGTCCGTGATGACGACGTTGCGGTTCAGCGCGTACTTGGTCGAGGCAAAGTCCGCGAACTTCGTGAGATCAGCCGTGAGCGTGTAGGTCACGGGGAGGGCCGGGTCAAGTGTCACCCCGTCGTCCTTCACCGTGATCGGCGTGTTCCAGCTGAGATCGGAGCTCTTCAGAAACGCGGCGCCGGTGTCGGGTCGCGGGTCTGTTGGGGTGGTGGCCCCCACCCAGATGCTCTTGGACTTCGTCTCCCCGTTGATCGTTGCCGAGTTCTTCAGCTCGATCGAGAAGGGCGCACCCTCCTCATCTGCGACAGCATCGTACTGGGCTTGCAGTGCGGTGCGGAGTTGCTCAAGCGCCGCCGCATCGGTGATCTTCGCTTCGTAGCTCAGCACCGTGATCGAGTTCTGCGCGGCAGTAAAGGTGTGGCTGAACGAGGTGCCCGAGTAGCCAGGGATCGCCTGCTCCGCCTCGACGATTTTGTTCATGCCCTGCGCGTCCCACACCGTGGTCTGCGTCGCGAACGATCCTGGGACCAGGGTCATACCGGTTGCCAGCGTGTCTGCAATCGTCACTGGGCGCGCGTCCTGGGAATCCACAGTGATCGAGTAGCGGATCGGACGGGTGAGGTAGTCAGCGCCGAGCACCACCTGGCCGTCAACGATCTGTACACCGGAGAAGCCCGGGTTGTTGCTCTCCTTGCGGCTCCCGTTGCCGAACGTAGCGAAGCTGTCGCCCTGTTTCTTGAAGATGACGTCCTGCGCGGTTTGCTCACCGTT
Organism: Leucobacter luti; assembly: GCF_019464495.1. Classification (NCBI taxonomy): domain Bacteria; kingdom Bacillati; phylum Actinomycetota; class Actinomycetes; order Micrococcales; family Microbacteriaceae; genus Leucobacter; species Leucobacter luti. Next base: position 1,960,972 of record NZ_CP080492.1, read on the forward strand.
CACGCCCCAGTTCACCACCTGCTCGGAGGATTCCGTGAGGGTATCGACCGTGAAGTCCAAGTCGATACTCCCGTTCGCCACGGGGATCGGATCCTTGAACGTGATGGTGAGGGTGCCGTCACCCAGCTCGAAGGACTCGACGGCGGAATTCTCCGCCGGTGCCTGGGAAATCGAGAAGCCCTTCGGCACCGAGATGACGGCCGTGTGGCCGGCCGCAATTGCGTCGCGGCTGTACTTGATGTTGAGCGTGTACGACTTCCCCTCAACGTAGACCGGCTGGCCGTTGTGGTGTTCGGATCCGCCTGGGATCTCGATCTCCACGGATCCTGTCGCGGCCATCGCTGGCGCGGCACTCACTCCTGTCGCGACGAGCAGTGCGGTCAAGACGCCAGCGAGCAGAGCAGAACGCCCGCGCCGACGCCGATTGGGCGCACCAAGTACACCCTGATATGCCGAAGGCATATATCCCCCAATATGTATTTCGGGCGCCGTAGACGGGCGCACCGATTCCCCCGTGTATGTGTGGGCTGTGCGGTTCAAACCCCTGAACCGAGACCGCGCGATCCCCATCGCACGATCAGTACACCCCACGGGCGCAATCGCCCGCGTCGACTCTAGCAGCGCTGCGCATGCCGGCCTGCCCCGGCGCAGGTCTGAGGAGGCGCCCGCTCCTGAGTTTGCCTGATGCATAGGATTGCGGGGTGAGCATCGCAGCCCCAATCGTCGTCGTCGCCCCAGATTCTCTGAAGGGAAGCTGCACCGCGGGTGAAGCCGCGGCCGCCCTGGCGCGCGGGGTGCGGGCAGTGCTCGGGCCGACCGCCACCGTGCGAGAAGTGCCTCTGGCCGACGGTGGCGAGGGCACACTCGACGCACTGATTGCCGCCTGGGACGGGCGTATCGTCTCAATCCCCACCACCGATGCGCTCGGGCGTGCCGCTATCGGTCGGCTTGGACTCCACGCGCCTCCGCCTGCTGCGGCGAGTGTGCGGGCAGGTGCGCTCGCGATCATCGAGACAGCGGACGCCAACGGGCTCCTCGCGGTGTCAGATGTTCCGCAGCAGGCACTCGACGCAGACTCCTTCGGTGTCGGCACACTCGTCTTGGCCGCACTCGACGCCGGGGCCGATGAATTGCTGCTGTGCCTGGGCGGCTCTGCGACCAGTGACGGGGGCGCCGGCCTGCTTCGCGCGCTGGGTGCACGTCTCCTCAATGCGGCTGGGGCCGATATTGCCCCCGGCGCGCGCGGCCTCACTGAGCTGACGACGATCGATCTCACCGGTCTCGACCAGCGTGCGCGTGCGGCATCCTGGCGCATTGCCTGTGATGTTGAGAATCCACTGACGGGGCCGCGCGGTGCCGCTGCCGTCTTCGGCCCGCAAAAGGGGGCAACCGAGGACGAGGTGGTCCACATCGATGCGGGGATCGTTCGACTCACGGATGCTCTGGCGCCGCACAGCCCACTCCGTCCGGACGAGTTGCGCGCACAGCCCGGGCTCGGAGCAGCTGGCGGCCTTGCGCTCGGTCCGGTCGCGCTCATGGGGGCAACGCTCGTTCCCGGTGCCGAGCTGGTGAGCACCGCTGTCGGGCTGCCAGCGGCCCTCGCAGACGCGACGCTCATCATTACGGGGGAAGGCCGCTTCGACCGCCAGTCCTTCGACGGGAAAGTAGTCTCGCGGGTCATCTCGGATGCCCCTCCCGGCACCCCCGTCGTGGTGATCGCCGGATCAGTCGCGCTTTCTGGGGCCGAGCTCCGGGCAAAGGGCGTCACCGCGGCCTTCTCGATCGCGCCCGGCCCCGCAACGCTCTCCGAGCTTCAATCGAATTGCGTTGAGCTGCTCAGCGAGGCAGCCGCACGAGTGTGTGGAGTGTTCATCGCGCGTGGCTGAGCGACACCGCGCTGACGTGGGGTGCCGCGGTCACCGCTCAAAGCGGACCCTCTGAGCGAGGTTCCCGGAACCCTGACCCACGCCGCAGCCGGGATGCAGCGAGCGATCAGCCTGCCTCGGGCCCTGGACGATCGATCGCGAAGGCAATGTGGGGCATCTCCACTCCGCGGTAGTGCTTCACGAAGCGCGTGCGCGCAGTCATCCCCAGCCGTTCGGCCACTCTGGCGGACGCAGTGTTCGTGTCGCGGACCTGCGCGTAGACGCGATGGGCAAGAAGCGTTTCGAACGCGTAGTCAAGGCACGCTGCAGCGGCTTCCGTCGCGTACCCGAGGTGCCAGTGCGCCCGGTTGAAGAGGTACCCCACTTCGAGCACCCGCTCGCCCGCGATCTCCTGCCAGGTGATGCCGCACTGCCCGATGACCTCGCCGCTGCTGCGCAATTCCACCGCCCAGAGCCCGAATCCATCGGTGGCGTATCGCGTGAGGTTTTTGGTGAGCCACGCCCCGACCTCCGAGTCAGCGAGCGCCCCCTCATATGCCACCATCGTCTCGGGATCCTGCAGGATCGCGCGCAGCGCCGGCATATCATCGCGCGTCATCTCCCGAAGCGACAGGTGGGCAGTCGTGAGTACTGGCATGAGATCAGGCTAACGCGAGGAGGTGTCCCCACCACGCGGGCCATAGTCTGAGAGACATGGAAAACGCGTCGCCCCGGGCAGCTGGTCCGTGGTTCCTGCGTGACCGCCGCGTCGCACGAGGGTACTTTGCGGTGCAGGCCGCGGCGGGGGCGCTGTGGTGGATCGGAGTATTCACCCTCGACGGGGTGCGTCTGGCAACGCTCGGCGGGCTCGATCCCGTGCTCGTCTTCTGGCTCGATCTGCCGCTGTTCGTGTGTGCGTCAGCTCTTGCAGCTGCGGGGATTCGCAGCGCCAGCGCCGGTGTTGCATGCTGGTCCGTGCTCGTCACGGTCGGGATGGTGATCTACGCCACCGTCACCGGCCTCGCCGGCTGGGGCGCGCTCGTGATGCTGGCCGCGGCCGTCGGCAGCACCGGCGCAGCACTCATCCTCTGGGTCGGCCGTGTGCCGAGCGAGTGGCTGATCTCCGGCCCATTTGCATTCCGAACTGCACGCGTAACGAAGCGTGCTTCTCTGCTCTGGCTCACCGCGGCCCAGACCAGCGTATTCTGGGTCCTGTTTCTCGGTGTCTTCCCCGCGGCGATCGTGCTGCTCGAACGCCGGTGGGACCTCGCCATCACATTCCCCCCAGCTCTGCGGCTGATCGGAATCGTGCTGTTTCTCGCGGGCAGTGTGCTCGGAATCTGGTCCGCCGTCACGATGGCAACCCGCGGCCGCGGCACACCGCTCCCCGCCGCAATGACGACTGAGCTCGTGATCGCGGGCCCATTCCGTTTCGTGCGCAATCCGATGGCACTGGGCAGCATCACCCAGGGCATTGCCGTGGGGCTCATGGCCGGTTCCTGGCTCATCGTGCTCTACGCGCTCGCCGGCGCACTCATCTGGGACTGGCTCATCCGCCCCCACGAGGAAGCGAATCTCAGCGTACGTTTTGACGAAGCCTTCGAGCGCTACCGCCGTGCGGTGCGGTGCTGGATCCCGACGTGGCGCAGGATCCCGTCCGGGCCAGCTACCACGCGTGCGGCTCGTAATCCTTGAGGAAGCACCCGTAGACGTCCTCTTCGTCGACCTCACCGCGCACGATGGGGTCGTAGACACGGGCAGCGCCATCGACGAGATCGAGTGGCGCGTGGAAGCCCTCCTCCGCGAGACGCACCTTCGTGAAGTGTGGGCGCTCGTCGGTGATCCAGCCGGTGTCCACCGCGGTCATGAGGATCCCGTCGGTTTCAAACATCTCACCGGCGCTGGTGCGCGTGAGCATGTTGAGCGCAGCCTTCGCCATGTTCGTGTGCGGGTGGCCAGGACCCTTGTAGCGGCGGGAAAACTGCCCCTCCATCGCTGACACGTTTACGACATAGGTGCGGCGGGCAGGCGACGCAGCCATGGCGGCGCGCAGGCGGCTGATCAGGATGAACGGTGCGGTGGCGTTGCACAACTGCACCTCGAGCATTTCGAGCGGGTCCACCTCCTGCACGTGCTGCACCCAGCTGTTGACGTGGCTTACATCCGGGACCAGCCCGCCCGCGTCGATCGCCGTACCGTCGGCGTGCTTTTCAAGCGAGGACGATCCCGGCGCCATCGCACGCGCCGTGAGATCCGTCGCCGTGAGGTGCTGTGCCAATCCGGCCGCAACCGTGCCGGAGAGCGCTGACGTGGAGAGCGCGTCGAGCGAGACGGTGCCCGAGGCGTCAACCGATGACTGCAGTGCGCGCGGGTGCAGCTCCGCCGGGTGTCCGAGTGTCTCTGTCTCGGGGAGCCGTCCTGCCGGGAGCGGCTGCGACTCCGCGTCGGCCAGCAGCGAGTACGAGCCGGGCGAACGGCGCACCGTCTGCGCAGCATTGTTGATCAGGATATCGAGCGGACCGCGGGCCGCCACCGAATCGGCCAGCGCAATCACCTGCGAAGGGTCGCGCAGGTCGATGCCGACGATGCGAAGCCGGTCAATCCAGTCGTCCGAGTCGGGGAGCGACGCAAAGCGCCGGGCAGCATCACGCGGGAACCGCGTCGTGATCGTGGTGTGTGCCCCGTCGCGAAGCAATCGCAGTGCGATGTGCATCCCGATCTTCGCACGGCCGCCGGTCAGGAGCGCCCGCTTGCCCGTGAGGTCGGCGCGCGCGTTGCGTTTCCCATGACTAAACGCCGCGCACGAGGGGCAGAGCTGGTGGTAAAACGCGTCGACGACGGTGTATGGCTGCTTGCAGATGTAGCAATTGCGCGGCACGAGCAACTCACCGGCGATCGGCGTCTCCGCACTGGTGGAGAGCGGAAGGCCACGAGTCTCATCGTCGATGCGATCGGCGGCGCCTGTAGCGGTCGCTGCGATCACCGCGCGCGGTCGGCGGCTGCGATGGTCTCGCGCTTCGTGCGGCGACGCTCACGCTTCTGCGCTTTGAACATGGAGGACGTCGCCCGCCGCAGTGCGGTGTGGTCGGAGTGCTCCGGATCAAGGTTCTGTGCGGCTGCCAGCACGCGCAGTGCGATCTCCAGCTCAGCGGGATCGATGTCGCTTGGGGCGGGCGCCGAGCCGCTCGGTGTTTCGGTCATTGGGCCAATTTTACGCCAGTGTCAGCGGAGAAAGCTCCGGGTGTGCAAGATCCGCTTGTTCCGTGCCCGGGGCTCGTGTCTGCAGCCTCAAGTCGCACATCGGCTTGGGGGTGCAGACACGATGCGGACTCGCTATTGCCCGACTTCACGCAGCCACTGGGTGACGGACCGCGGGGTGAGTCCGAGTCGCTGCTGCGCACTCGATTCGGCCGAAATCGTGTTGCGATCCTGCGCATTGAGCGCCTCGTAGAGGGCGACGACGGGAGCGGCGGCCGGCCCAAAGATGGGCGTAATGAGCTCCCCAAACTGCTCCGGCGTGATGCCCTCGAAGCGCACCTCACGGCCGAGCTGCGCCGCGAATGCTGCGGCAAGATCGGCGCCTTCCAGACCGGGCAGGTGGCCCACTGCCACGGTCCCGGTCACGGCCGGGTCGGTGAGAAGTCGCACCACAACCTCGGCGACATCACGGTGGGAACTCCACGACACCGGGTACGCGGCAGGCAACGGGTAGCGCAGGATCCCTGTCTCACGGGCCGGTCCGTGCACGACCGGGAGGAGCAGATTCTCGAGGTAGAGCCGGGGCGCAACAACGGCGTAGGAGACGCCGGAAGCTGCCACGGCGTCGATCAGCGTGACGAGCGGGTGGTCCGCCGGGGCCTGCAGCGGCGAGCCAGGCTCATCGACGATGACCCCGCTGGTCGAGATCACCACGCGGGCTGGGCGTGCGTCCGTGATGGCCTGCGCGATGGCCTCGGCCTGCGCCCGTGTCTGCTCGGGCGGCCCCATCGGGAGGTGCACGAAGACGCCAGTTGCGTCGGCGTATGCTGCGGTGAGCGCCTCCGGGTCGGCGAGGTCAATTGAGACGCTGGCGACGCCATCAGGGACCGACTGGGTGTTGCGGACCGCGGCGACCGCGGGGACGCCTGCGGCCTGCAGCGCGGAGAGAACGGGTGAGCCTTGAGCGCCAGTGGCGCCGTGTACGAGAATCGTCATGTCTCTATTAGTGCATACGATGCACCGGTTACGTCAACTGCACCAATGGCGCGTAGGATGACTCACATGAACGATGCAGAGCTCCCCGAGTGCGGTGTCGCCCGCTTCCTGATGCTGTTTGACGGCCCGTGGGCAACGCTCATCATTCGCGAACTCATGCACGGCTCCCAGCGCTTTGGTGAACTCCGCACTGAGCTCGATGGGATCAGTGCCCACACGTTGACGAACCGACTGCGATTGTTCGAGTCGCGTGGGATCGTGACGCGCACGGCCTATGCGGAGATCCCACCGCGCGTGGTCTATGAGCTGACGCCACTGGGCCTCCAACTGCGTCCGGTGCTCGACGCGATGAACGAGTGGGGCGTCACGGCCCCCGTCGCCGCATTCACCTCGGAAGCGGCCTAGCTCTCCGCCGCGCCACCCACCGCACGGCCAGCACCAGCACCACGCTCACGGCAGCACCGAGCGCAGTCGCCAGCACGCGATCCACAAGCATGCCTGTCACCGGCTGCGGGGTCACAAGCTGCACCACGGCGAGCGCGAGCGGGGTCACGAACAGCAGCGCGATCCCGTAGCTGCGGCCGATCAGCACCTCCGCGAGGAGCTGACACAGCGCAATGACCCCGATCAGGAGCAGGGGCGGTGGATCCGGCAGCAGCACGGCCGCGGCAATGACGACCCCGCCGAGCGTGCCGACCACCCGGTGCAGCGCGCGCGATACCGAGTGCGGCGCACCCGGCGGCGGAATCACCGCGACGGCGCTGACCACCGCCCAGTACGCGTGGCCCTGGCCAAGGCCCAGCGCCAGCGCACCGGCGGCGAGCGCGGCCACGACGGTCTGCGCCACGCTCACCCACACCTCACCGGCGCGCAGACGCTCCGGCCGCAGCTCCGGCGTGCGCAACAACGGCCGCAGGAGGGGCGGCCCTCCCGCTCAAGCGCGGAGCGAAGGAGCCAGCCGGACAGACAGATCAGAATCGCGAAGCACGCAGCGGCAGCAGCGATCCCGAGCCGCAGCCCGAGCCCGCCGGCCGGCACCGGCACCTGCACACAGACGAGAAACGCGAACGTTTGGAACACCGGCGTTGGTGGGAACAGCTGCCCCACCTGCGCCACCAGCATGCTCAGCACGAGCACGCCGACGAGGGCGGCAACGATCAACCACAGTTCGGCGCCAAGCAGCGCAAGCAGGGCACCGGTCCCGAGGCTCACCAGTAGCGTGAACGCTGCGAGCAGCAGGGAGCGCAACCGCAGGCGGTACGGTTCATTCCGACCGTAGAGCGCCGTCATAGCGCCGAACGCTGCGTAGGGCGCGAGATCGAGCCGCCCAGCCACGAAGAGCAGCAGCAGCGGCAGGCCGATTGCAATCCCGGCTCTGATCCCCACCTCAAGATCGAGGAAGCCGAGCCGCCGCCAGCCGCGCGGGCTGCCAGAAGAACTCAGAGCCGACTCAGCGGCTGCCATCAGCTCCCCCTCTGTCCCGCCGGATCAGACGCAGATCCCGGTTCTGGCTCGACTGCCGGATCAGGCGCAGTTGCCGCACACACCCGAGAGTGCCATCAGCATGAAGCAGTTGGGGCACACGGGCTGCACGCGCTCAGGCTGCGCGTTCGGTTTCGCCTTGGGCTCCGCTTTTGGCTTGGCGGTTTTGCGAGCCCCGGATCGCGCTGCCTTCACCGGGCCGCGCTCTGCCGCGAGCTCCTCGGCCTCAATCGCCGCGCCCTTCCCGTGCACGGGGTGATCGACGGCCCATGCACCGGAGTGCCGCACGCTCTGCCAGCGGGGCGCATTTCCGACCACGGCGATGATCTCATCCTCGGTCAGAAATCCGACCGTGTATCCCTTGTGCACCTGGAGGTCGGGCGCGTCATCGGAACGCACGACGGTGATTCCGGCGTCTGAGCGCACCAGCCGCTCGATCGGCACCCGGTTCAGCAGGCTGCGCAGGAACACGCGGTTGGCCACAGGAGCACGCCGGTGCACCAGGGCTTCCTCCAGCGAACCGTAGCGGTTCAGGATGGATTCGTGTGCCGCTGACTGCTCCATGATGTGTGCCCTCCGAGAATACGTGCTGGCCCGAAAGGGCCATCTCCCAGTATCTCGCACCCTGGGCTATGCCCAGTACGGATTCGTCGCCACGGCACGCTCACGAGCCTCACCGGCCCTCCCCCGCCACCGTGCGCTGCAGCGCTGCAGCGCCTCATTCAAACTGGTGCGGACAGCCGGTGGCGCTGGGGTCTGCTGGATCACTCGGGCCGGTCGGATCAGTCGGGCCGGTTGGATCAGTCGGGCCGAGGAGGGAGAGTGGGTCCGCCCCGTCCCCCTGGCACGGTTCCGAACGCTGGAGCCCGAGCGCTAGGGCATATACCTCTGGATGCTGGCTCACTCTGCGGCTCCTATCTGATCTGCACGCTGACACATGCAACGGTAGAAGCCCGAGCAGAGCACCGACGGGAACTCTGACCCGAACCGTGCGTCAGCCAAAATGCTGCAGTGTTCAGACCCGCAGACTCAGTGCTCGCGATCGAGATTCAGGTTCCGAGTGACCTCGCCCAGCCGCGCGCGCTCATCCACGCGGCGGCGCTCAAGTTCGCCGAGGTGGGCGGGGGCCCGCGCACTGCCACGCTGAGCTGCGGCACCGGCAAAAATCACGATGGCGATCCCCACGAGTTGCATCAGCGTCGGCGATTGGCTGAGCACCAGGAGCCCGATCAGGATCCCGAACGCCGGTTCGATCGCCAGTAGCGTCCCGAAGGCGGTGTGCGTCATTCGGCGCAGCGCGAGCATTTCGAGCCCGAACGAGATCACCGGGGTAATCACCGCGATCCCAGCGACAAGCAGCAGCACCCACCACGCGGGATTGCCCGTCACCACCTGCGGGATGCCAACGGCCGCGGTAAACACGGCAGCGATCGGGATCGTGAGCGCGAGGCCGCTGATCCCGGAAAACCGATCACCCACGCGCTGGGTGAGCACGTTGTAGAGTCCCCAGCAGACGCCGGCTGCCAGCGCGAAGCCGACGCCGATCAGGTCAATCTCCCCGTGCCACGGTTCGGTGAGCAGCACTACGCCCACGAAGGCAAGCAGCGGCCAGATCAGTGAGCCGCGCTTCTTGCTCGCGATCCCCGCCACCAGCAGTGGCCCGAGGAACTCGATCGCCACCGCGGTGCCGAGCGGAATGCGCTCCACCGCCGCGAGAAAGAACGTGGTCATGAATCCGGTCACGAGGCCGAGCCCCAGAAGCGGTGGAATATCGCTGCGCCGGATCGAGCGCACGCGCGGCCGCGCGATCAGCCACAGGATCGCGCCGCCGATGGTCATCCGGAGCCAGGCCGTGCCAGCAGGCCCCACCTCGGCAATCGCGGTAACCGAGAGCGCGTTCGAGAGCTGGATCAGCAGCATCGCCGCGATCGCGAGGGACCACGGCGGGATCCCTGTGCCTCGAATCCGGGTGTCCGTGCGCAGCACCGGTTCGGCGCTCACGCGGTCACCACGCGACGCGTTGCCCGAACATCGGGGCCGAGACCGCGCAGCGCGGCCGTGAGCGCGTCCGCCGCTGCGGCGAGCGCGGCAGCGCTCATGGGCGCGAGACTGTCGCAGATGAACAGCGCGGATGTGGTCTGTTCGGTGAGCGCGGTGCGCCTCCCCTGCCGCCAGTTCCAGCGCCGGCAGGTCACCCCGGCGTTGTCGCGCCAGATCACCTCGCCCGGCTCCGGGTACTCGACAGTTGCTTCGCCATTGGCGATCGCGTCGAACGGCTCGTCGCCAGCAGCACGCACCAACTGGGCTGGCCCCTGGTAAGCCAGCAGATCCTCCCCTCCGAGTGGAATCTGGTGCAGCACCGAGATGGCGTTGTAGATATCGGTGAGCGGGTTCACCCTGGGCAGGCCGCTTTCAGCGCGGCGCGTCAGCGCTTCCAGGCTGTTGCGGGTGCGCTGTGGTTTCGCACCAAACGCCTGGTACGCCTCCCGCCAGGCAGCAATGTGCGGCAGCTCGGTCACCGGCAGCTGCGCGAGGAGTGCGCGCGCGTGCGCCTCGGCTGCGGCCACGAGTGCGTCGATCGCGCCGGGATCCGCAGGCGCGCGCTCCGGAACGATGCCCTCGACCACGATGAGCACGGCGCGGTAGTCTCCCCGGAGCTCCTGGACTGCGGGATCCACGCGGCAGGCATCGAGGAAGGCCGCGGCGTCCACCGGCTCAGCCACGAGGCCCCTCCGCCTGACGCCGGGTGCCAACACCCGGTTCAAACACGGTGAGCGAGAACCGCGCACCTGCCGGGTTCGGATTGGCGTAGGCGTGCGCGGTATCGCCAGAGAAACTCAGGGCGTCGCCGCGCTGCAGTTCGTGTGTCGCGCCGTCCACTTCGACCACTATCGCTCCCTCCTGCACCTGCAAGAGTTCACGCGTGCCATCACTGTGAGCCTCACTCTCGTGGCGCTCATGCGGTGCGAGCGTCCAGTCCCACAGCTCGACCACGTCCGGTGCCGCGGTCGCGGCAACGAGCACCCCGCGGCCGCCAAGATCACCGCTCCAGAGCGCTGCGCCCGTCCCGGCGCGCACGAGCTTCGCCGCGCGCTGCGCTGGTGGCTCGACGAGTGCTGGCAGCCCGACGCCGAGTGCATCCGAGAGCCGCAGTAGCGTGCCAACGCTCGGGTTCACCGCCCCCTGCTCCACGCTCACCAGCATGCGGCGGCTCACTCCAGCGGCCGCCGCGAGCTCATCGAGGGTGAGGTCGCGACCCTTGCGTTCCTGTCGCACCCGCGCGCCGATGACGCGCGCCAGCTGTTCGGTTTCCGTGTCCACACAGTGCACGATAGTGCACGTTATGCGCATTGTCTAGGGCAGGGTTGCCGCACTGCGGAGCGTCAAACACACTCATCGCTAGCCGGCCTGGGGAAATCCGCCTGGCTGCCCGCCGCCGGGGCCGCCCATACCTCCGCCCATCCCGGCCGCCGCCTCGCCGGCGGTCGCCGTGCCGAGCTCGTTGCCGCCGGCGCCGCCCGACACCAGCGTGTAGCTCTCGCCCACTGTGATCCCTGCCGCCGCGATCACCACTGAGCTCGCCGCCTTCTGCGCGGTTGCGGACACCACTGCCGCACCGGAGGCATCGGCCAACTCGATCTCCTGCCCCGCTGCGATCTGCGCGCTCACCATCGCCCAGCCGAGTGTCGATTCGGTGCCGGGTGTCTCCTCCATCCCGCCAGCACTGAACGCGATGATTGTGCCGCCGGTCACGGTGATCCCCCCGTTCGAGTCGAGCGCACCGTTGCCGCTGCGTGTCGGTCCATAGACGGTGATGTCGCCGCCGGTGACGCGCAGGGAGCCGTTCGAGTCGATGCCGTCGCCCTCTGCATCGACGGTGATGGTGCCGCCTGAGATTTCCAGCCGCTCGCCCGAGTCCTCCATCCCACCGCCACCCATGCCACCTGGGCCGGACTGCTGGGAATCCGTGGTCGCGCTGTTGCCCGATGCGTTGATCCCATCGTCGGAGGAGACCAGGGAAACTGTGCCGGCGAAGACGCCGATATTGCCTGCCTCCACTGCCTCGTTCGACTCGGTCACGGTGATGTCGCCGCCGCCGATCGAGAGCACGACCTCACCCTTCACGCCGTCGTCGGTAGCAGCGACAGTGAGCGTGCCGCCGGTGATCACCGTGTCAGTCTGCGCCTGCACACCGTCATCGCCAGCGGTGATGTCGATCGTCCCGCCGCTCACGAGAATGTATCCCTTCGTCTCGTCGCCCTCCTGGTCACTCTTCAGCCCGTCGCCTCCGGTAGCCGTGAGCGCCAGAGTGCCGCCCTCCACCACGAGCGCGTCTGTGCCGCGCAGCGCGTCATCAACCGCGGTCACCGTGACCGTGCCGGAGAGGATCACCAGATCATCCTTGCTCGTGATCCCGTCGTTGCCGTTCGCCGTCACCTGCAGCTTGCCGTCTCCCGAGATCGTGAGGTCGGCCGCGGCGTAGATGGCGGCGTTTGCCTCAGCGTCGTCCGCGTATGAGGCCGCATCTGACACCGCGTTTGTGCTGCCCTTGGCGAGCGAGATCGCCACGTCGTCGGCGGTCTGCACGTCGATCGCCGCGCCAGCGGAGTTCGTGATGGTGACACCGTCGAGGATCAGCACGACGAGCGCGTCCTCCGGGGCCGCGACCACCACCTGCCCGTCGAGCGTGCCGCTGAGCCGGTAGACGCCAGCAGCAGAAATGGTGATGGTGCCGTCTGCCGCCGCAACCGCGTCCGAGCTGGTCTTTGCGCTCGACCCGCTCAGCACAACCTCAACCGCGTCGCTCGCCGCCCACTCGTCGTCGTTCACCGTCGTGTAATCCGCGTTCCCCGCGAGCACCTCAGTGGGGCTGAGGTCGCCGGTAAACGTGGTGCTGACGGCCGGTGTTGCCGCGGTGGATTCCCCAGACGAGGCGGACTCGGAGCTCGCCGACGGCGCGGCGCCCGATCCGGCCCCCGACACTGCCGTGCAGCCGGTAAGGAGCGCCGCGCTCAGGGCGAGGGCAATGAAGGGGAAGACTGGTCGTTTCATGATGCGATCCTTTGCGCTGGGAGGTGGAACTGCTGGGTGGAGGACACGGGGTGAGTTGGCGCGGGGAGCCGCGACATGCTGAGCGGGGTGGCCGTCGCGAACGGACCGGCAAGCGTGCGCGCCCACTTATTGCTGGGCAATTCGGGGTGCAGGGCAGCGGTGCCGGTGCCAAACTTGCTGATCCCGCTGGGGCGGTAGCCAGCACGCCAGAGTGCGCGATCCAGCTCGCTCGCGCGGCCGGCGGACTTCGACTCGAGGATCACGTGATCAGGCAGCCCGATCCCGCACGCAACCGCACCGCCAAGATCCGTGCCGTCGCTCCAGCGCAGCCGCGTATCAATCGTGGCGCGGCTCCCCTCCGGCATGAGCAGCGTGGTGCGCTGGTATTGGCTCACCAGCGTCGGCCGCAGGGTAGCAACGAGCGCGGCATCGTGGCCGTGGTGTGTGAACTGCGCGGCGACGTACCTCCGGCCCGCAGCCGTGAGCGTCGCGCGGTCCGTCGGCGCGTATGCGACTCGCTCCTTCACCGTGGTGCCCCGGCCACTCTTGGTTTTGAGTTCCAGGAACGTCGATCCAGTGTCGAGGTAGCTGCGGGTGCGGAGCTTAAACCTGCGCCTGCGGCGCTGGGCGGTGAGCCTGAAGCTCAGGTGATCCGGGGTATCGAAGTACACCGAGTCGTAGGAGAAGTCGCGCCGGCCGTCGATCTCGAGGACGCGAGCGCGCGAGTCAATACGCTCGAGCAGCGCAGTGGCGGTTGCAACGGGGATCAGGTATTTCCGATCGACTCGAGTCAGCAGTTCGGCCTCGGACACAAGTTCATCGAGCGAGATCGGCGCGAGCCGGGCCAGGCAGTCGAGTGGGGCGAGTTCCTCTGCCACGGGTGCAGCAGATGCCACAGCTGTGGTGAATGCGGCGGGTGCAGCCCCAGGGTGCACGGAGGTCATCGCTCGACTCCAGCCGTCGCGACTAGTGCCGGATCGCGCCGCTTCTCACGCTTCGCCGCAGTGTCCAGGCGGAAGCGCACATCCACCAGCGTCGAGTCGTTCACGAGGTCCAGCTGCTGCACGGTAATCGCGGTGACCGTGGCCCCCAGCCGCGCCTCCAATTCTTCGCGCAGCTCCCGCTCGTCGGCAATTGCCCGGTCGAGACGCACCACTTGGTGCCGGCTGTTCGCGAGCACGGCCGGGTGATCCACCGCCCACAGCACCACCACGATGAGGGCGATGAGGCCGGTTGGGATGATCACGTTGCTCTGGGACAGCCCGCCGATCAGCCCCATCGCGAGCGCCGCGAAGTAGTACGCCACCTCGCGCTGCGAGATCTCGGAGGAGCGGAGCCGGATGATAGACAGCACGCCGAAGAGTCCCAGGCCGAGGCCCGCTGCGATCTCTGCCGATCCCAGCACGCTCGTGACGGCGAGCACTCCAACGTTCACACCAAGGAACGCGACAACGAGGTCGCGCCTGCGGTGCCGCGGATAGTAGAGGCCACAGGCGAGGATCAGGGCCGCGACGAGGTCGACAGCGATGAGGATGAAATCGGGGGTGTTCACTGAGGTCTCCTAGAGTTTGGGGCTGGAGCCAGCCCACTCGATATTCCTTGGTGCGAGCTATGTTTATGTGGCTCAACAGGCGGTGTGAGGCGAAGAGTCCGCCACCGCTGTACGAGAGATACCGCCAGCGCGGTACGCCGGGGCGAAGACTGAGGAGCGCTGCGTGCGGTAGCTCGTGCAGAAGAGCACGATTTCGGTAAGGAGCTTGGCGCCCCAGAGCGACATCCCGATCCCCGTGAGGTACGACAGCCACACGATGTTGGAGGCGAGCAGCACGGCAGCAAGCAACACGTAGGAGCCGAGCTGCCGCCACATTCCTTCACGCCCACGCCGAAGAAACACCACGCGCCGGTTCACGAAGAAGTTGACGCTCGCGCTCACCAGCCTGGCCGCGATGATCGACGGGACGAGGGCACCCGTGGCCGCCTGCAACAGGAACAGCGCGATCGTGTCGACGGCGAAGCCGAGCAGCGAGGACGCTGCGAACACCAGCGTCGGCAGCGTTACCCGCACGGAATCGAGCACTGGCCGAAAGTGGCTCGACTCGTTGCCCGCGAGATACACGGTCGCGATCGGGATCTCCTCGGCCGTGAAGCCGGCCCCGTGCAGTCCCAGCAACATCCGCTGCTCGTACTCAAACCGCTCGCCAGGCAGACCGATCAGCCACGGCACCAGCGCAGCGGGGAACCCGCGCAGCCCGGTTTGGGTGTCCGAAAGCGGCCACCCGGCAGCCGCTCGAAACAGCCTGCGGGAGATGTCGTTGCCCAGGCGGCTGCGCAGCGGGACAGCGCCGTCGAAGGTGCGGCAGCCGAGCACCAGTGTTCGACCGTCGCGCTCGCCGAGGGCGCGGACGCGATCCGCCACCGCCACGATGTCGGCGCAGGTGTGCTGCCCATCCGCGTCGGCCGACACCACACCCTCGGACGGTGCGACCCCGTGCACGTGAGCGAGCCCGGTCTTGAGCGCGGCTCCTTTGCCCAGGTTGCGATCGTGGCGGAGGATCGTGGCGCCAGCCGCGGCCGCCCTGGCGAAGATTGAGGCGTAGGCGGGGCCCGATCCGTCGTCGACAACCACGATCCCGAGCCCGGGATCGGCTGCGGCGAGCGCGGTGACGAGCGTCGGGAGGTGTTCTGCCGGCTCGTAGGCGGGGATGAGTGCGATCACGGCTCAGCCCGCCACGTAGAGGATGTCGCTGGTGCCGCGCTCACCGCCGTTGGACGGCTGGTTCACCACCTCGCCGTTGAACACCATCGTGGAGGATCCACCGCCGTCGAGGTTGTACGCGGTCTCGGCGCCGAGCTCCCGCATGATCTCGGCGAGCTCGGTCATGGTGACACCGCGGCTGTAACCTTCGCTGCGACCGTCGACCACCACAAATACCAGGTGGTTCTCGTCGATGACGCCGACGGCAGTGCGCGGTTGTTCGCCCTGGATCGAGTGGTTGCCGAAGTTCGTGTCGACTTCGACGTCGTCAATGCCGCTCAGCACCGCGCCGTCCACGAGCAGCGCCGGCCCGAAGCTGAGAGTGCTCCACACTCCGGCGGCGAGCAGCTCTGCGGCGCTCGTCGCGGTTTCGTCGTAGACCTTCACCGTGCCGTCGGTGTACAAGGCGAGCCCGGTGCGCGCCGGTTCATCTCGGTAGATCACGCCGTTGCGGATCTCGATTCCGGTCTCGCGGAAGCCGTAGTAGTCGCCGTTGATCGCGAACACAGCATCGTGATCCGCCGCGATCTCGCTCGTGGTCGCTGTGACGTTCGTGCCGAACTGGTTGGCGGCGAAGGCGGAGCGGAGTTCGGTCGCGTCACCGAGCGTGACGTCCGCGACGTAGTACGTGACCGTGTCGGATCCTGATCCGGTGCTGAGCTGCTGCACCGTGACAGCGGTGTCGCCGTTGGTGTAGCTGTCGGCGGTGAGCGTGGCGGCGTCAGTTGCGGCGTCCGCGTCTGTGCCTGCCGTGTTCGTGCCTGCCGTGCTGTGCGCGGCCTCGTAGGCGGCGACGTCGGCCACTTGCACATCGGGAATCAGAAACCGCTCGGCGGCCCACGCGGCGCCGCCCCTGCTGCGAGCACGACGGCCAGCGTCGCGGAGAGGATGATCGTGCGCGGCCGGATCCGGCGTCGTTTGGGGTCCGGATGCGCAGCCGGTGTGTGATCTTGGGGGCTCTGATTCGCTTCCATGCCCCCATGGAATGCAGCGAAACTATGGATCCGCGCAGTGTTTGCGCGGATCCTGATGGGATGCCGGTAAGTGTCCGCAGGCGCGGTACCGCGGGTGGGGTACGCGGTTCGTCCCGAGTCCCCCGCCCACGTGCGCGGCGCTATTGCGCCTCCCGCTGCCGGGCTACAGCGCCTCTGGCCGCGGTGCGGTCCAGCTGCCGTCGAGCACCTCGGGGCGCGGACGATACAGCCGCAGCACGTAGTTCCAGCCGGGCATGATCGGGAGGGCGTTCGCGGCGCCGTCGAGCTCCACACCGAAGCGGATCGTCACCCCACCGTCCGCGTCCGGCGTCGCCGTGAGGCTGTTGATGCTGTTGACGCCGAGTGTGTTCTCCTCGAAGTACCCCGCAGCGTTATAGAGCGAGACGGACCAGAACGCGTCGACCGGGACGTCCGTGAGCCGCAGCCGGTACTCAGCGACGGGCAGGTTCTCGTCGACGCTAATGTAGGTCGCCTCATACTCAGGCAGGCCGCCCCACCCGGAAGCAGTGCCGAGCAGGTGCATGATCGGGTCCACCTCAGCTGCGGTGCCGAAGGAGTGGTCGTACTTACTCACGCCACGAGCAAGCACGAGGATCGCGTCGCGCGTCTCGGCCTGCGACTGCGCGTCGTACTCGGGCAGCGGGTACGCGCCAGATCCGCCGCCAACGAGGGTGAGCGCGTCCTGCAGCCGGTTGACCTCGGTGATGTCTTCTGGGCTGTTCGGATCGACGAGGATACGAACGATCAGGGCGGCGTAGTCCGTGCCCACGAGCTCGCGGGTGAGGACGTGATCGCCCTCCTCGCTCAAGATCACCGGACCGTAGTGATCCTGGTTGATGACCCAGACCGAGATGTAGCGGTCGCCGGTGTCCGGCAGGGTGACCGTCACACCATCGCGGACGTCAACGATCGCACTGCTGTAGAGCGTGTCCCGGTTCTGGCGGATGATCGGCTGATCGTCGAGCGGCTTGAGGTCATACGTGTGATTCCACGCCCCCAGTCCTGTGCCGGCTGCGAGGCGGGAGAACATCAGATCGCTCTCCGCGCGGTTGAAGTTGTGGACGTTGACGGGGATTGCGGTCATGACGGATTCCTTTCGATGGAGTGGAGTGTGGGTCCTGGCCATGCGGATCACAGTGCGGCGATTCCCTTGCCGAGCATGAGCACGCCGATCACGAGCAGCAGCAGCGTGGTGATCACCACGTTCTCGCGCGCGAGCCAGCTGTGCAGCGTCTCGAGCGGGGCACGCAGGCGGTCCGATGCCACTGCGAATGCGATCACGGGGATCAGCACAGTGGATGCCGCGCACACCACGAAGACGGCCATCGCAATGGCTTCGGCCGACACGGACATCCCAGCGCCGCCGATGGTGACGCCGGCACTGGCGGCGACGAGGAGGTTCTTGGGGCGCGGGCCGGAGAGCAGGATCCCGAGGCCGAAGGCGCGACCGAAGCCGAAGGAGTCGATCGCGGCCATCCACTTGGGCAGTGCCGGATCGGCTCCCGGCTTCGGGCGCCTGCGCCACTGGGCCGCGGCGAGCAGGAGCAACAGGGCAGCGAGCACGAACTGCACGATGGCGCGCGTGACGTTGGGGCCGTCGGAAGACTCGTGGGCGGGGAGCAACCCGGCGAAGAACACAAAGATGATGAGTGGGACCGCGATGCCGACGGTCCACCCGAGCAAGAAGCCGGGGCCGGTGCGCCTCGCGTTGGGTGAGAGCAGCATCAGAATCACCGAGATCAGTGCCATCGGACTGATCGCGATGGCGAGCGTGATGGGGAGGAGCTCCCCGATAACAGTTCCCAGCACGGCCAGTCCCCTCGTTCCTGTGGCGCAGCGTGTGATCCCGCACACACCAGACGCGTCCCCCGCGCTGATTGCATCCTCGCCTACTTTGGCCAGCGCGGGCAGGGGTCTCACCCTTCTCGGATGAGGGAGGTCCGTGACTATTCTTAAGAATCATGATTGCAGCCATCCGGGGGGCCCTGGCATCAGGAGAGCGAGAGCGTGCCACGAGCATGCTGCGCCAGAATTGGTTACGGCTACTGCTGGAATCACACACGAGCGAGCTCGAGCGGCTCTGCATTGACTTCCCGGATCCGCATGATCCGCACCTGCTCCTGATCCGGGCCTGCTGTCGCGATCTCGCAGGTGACCCGCACGGTGCGGCGTTTCTGCGCGGCCAGGGGCTGCGCACGGCGGCCGACGACTTCGTCGCCTGCTTCACGAACCTGCTGCTCGCGCCGGACAATTCAACGAAGGCGGCGATTGCGGACCGGGCCAAGCTCGCGCTGTCGGAGTGCGGGCCAGAAGACGACTACCCGTCGGCGCTCTTCCTACTCGGGTGGACGGAAATCCGGCTCAGGCGCAACATTCCGGAGGCAATCTCGCTGCTGCGCTCGGCCAGCGAGGAGGCCAGACTGCAGTCGCGAGACGCGACGTTCCGGCTCGCGCAGTCGAATCTCGCGTTCGCGTTGACCCACGCCGGGGCATTTTCAGAGGCGGAGCGGATCCTGGACGGACTCGATGCGCTCCCAGAGGCCGTGGAGACCGCCGATTGGGATCGCTTCGAGGGAGGTCTCAGGCCCTCCACCCGCGGCACGATTGCGTTTTGGCGCGGGGAATACGAAGCGGCCGCCACCCAGCTGCGGTCGATTGTGAGCACTGAGGCGCCAGGCACCAACTTTGAGGCACAAGCGCGGCTCTATTTGATCCTGACACTGATCGCACTGCAGCAGAAGGAGCGCTACCGCGAGGCCGCTGAGCTCCTGCAGGGGGTGAGCACCGCGGATAAACACGGGGTGCCGTGGGGCACGCTGCGCCGGGTGGTGGCGGCCTGGCTCGCCTATGCCGAGGGCCAGCCGGCGGTGGCGCTGCGGCTGGCGGCGCCGGCGGTGACACGCACTGGCGCGCCAGTGGCACACGCGCTGCTGGGCGAGCTGTATCAGCGACTGGATCAGGCTGATCTGGCGCGGCAGGCGCTGCGGCACGCAACGGCTACACCGCCGCCGCGCTACGCGCTGGTGAGCACGCTCGTCACCTCGGCGGCCCTGAGCTCCGTGGCGGGGCGCGGGCAGCAGGCGCACGAGTTTCTGGACCGCGCGCTCGAGGCGGCCGCGCCGGAGCGGACCCTCAGCCCGTTCCTCGCCCCCGATCCGACAGTGAGCGACCTGCTGAGCGCCCACACTCCCGGTGGGACGGTGCAGGAGCGCGTGCTCCGGGACGTATTCGCGCGGCGGGACGCAGTGTCTCAGGTGGTCACGGGAGTGCTGACACAGCGCGAGCGGGAGATCCTCGGCTATCTCCGCACCACCATGACCGCCGACGAGATCGCCGCGCAGCTCCGTGTCGCGTACCCAACGGTCAAGACACACATTCGCGCGATCTACCGCAAGCTCGGCGTGACCACCCGCCGCGCGGCGGTGCGGGCGGTGGATGCCGGGGAGATGGGCGATCTCCGCGTCCAGGTCTCCGGGCCGTCGGGCCGTGAGGTTGTGGGGTCATAGTTCCGCAGCACCGGAGGACCGCGGCACCGCTCGACCGCTGGACCGCAGGACCGCAAGGCCGCAGGACCGCAGAACCGCAAGGCCGCAGCACCGCAGAACCGCAGCACCGCAGAGCGGAAGTGGAAGCGACAGCGACAGCGACAGCGACAGCGACAGCGACGCAGCCTCACCGCGTGGCGGCGTTTCCCAAGCGGCTCCTTGTGGCACAAGCGGTGCAGCGCGGCGCGGTCAGCGCAGTCGGCGCAAGCGGAGCAAGCGCGGCGCAATCGGCGCAGTCGGCGGGGTCGGCGCGGTCAGCGCAGTTCGCGCAGCCAACGCAGTATGTGCAGCCAGCGCAGCGCTACGCACTCCGCACGGCGCCTACCTGAGCTCTGAGCGGAGCTTCGATCCCCAACAGCTGTGCTGGCACTCTGTGCTGACATGCTCAGCTGATGTTGTGTGCCGCGGCTACTCCGGCCAGACGCCGGACGTGCCTCGGCGGTGTGAACCGAGCAGGTGGGTGTCGACGATACCGATGGCTTCCATGAGCGCGTACATCGTGGTGGGTCCGACGAATGCGAAACCCTCCTTGCGCAGTGCTTTTGAGAGCGCGAGCGATTCAGGCGATTTCGTGGGAATCTCCGCGAAGGTGCATGGTCGTGGCGTCTCAGCTGGCTGGAACGACCACACAAACTCGACGAGACCGGTGTGGTCTCGGAGCCGGATCGTGGCGTTGGCATTGGTGATCGCGGCCAGGATCTTGGCCCGATTCCGCACGATACCCGCGTCGCTCATCAGCCGCTCGATCTTGTCATCGTCGTACTGCGCGATGACATCCGGGTCGAAGCCGTCGAATGCTTCGCGGAAGGCTGGCCGCTTCCGCAGAATCGTCGCCCACGAAAGCCCCGCTTGGAATGCTTCCAGGCTGATCCGCTCGAACAGGCCCTGCTCGTCGCGCACCGGAACACCCCACTCGGTGTCGTAGTACTCACGCATGAGAGGGTCGGTCGCGGCCCAGACTGGGCGGGCGAGCCCGTCGTCGCCGATCACAATGCCCGGATCTGGCTGCTGCTTTCCCGGTTCCTGTCGTGCCGTGGGGTTTCGTCCGGTCTCCTGCATGGCTCAGATTCCCCGTTCGTTCAGGTACTCGTCGACGTGTTTGCGCACAAGCTCCCGCAGTTGTGCCTCAGTGAGCCTCGCGAGTGTCTCGTGCTCAGGGAGGGCCGCGATGTGCGGAGAGGCGTGGTTGTCTGAGACAGCCTGTTGACTCTGCGGGGTGCGAGGGTTCTGAACGACTGTGCCGGCTGTGATGCCGGCACCCTGCAAGCTTCGCGCAGCGGCTCGTGCGGCGTTCCGCTGCGTCACTCCAGCGATGATCACGATCGCGGCACCGGTGAGTGCCAGGATGATGAGACCCATCTGCAATTGCGACCAGGCGGAGCCGAGGTCGAGCCGCCACGGACTGTCGAGGATCAGGAGGACGCCGAGGACGAGCACTGATCCCGCGACTGCAAATGTGACGTAATAGATGGTGCGGAGC
This sequence comes from Leucobacter luti, assembly GCF_019464495.1. Taxonomy (NCBI): domain Bacteria; kingdom Bacillati; phylum Actinomycetota; class Actinomycetes; order Micrococcales; family Microbacteriaceae; genus Leucobacter; species Leucobacter luti. The sequence goes on from NZ_CP080492.1 coordinate 1,982,340, forward strand.
ATCTGCGAGGCCGAGATCCATCGGTACGCAAAGGAGATGAAGCCGAGCAGCACGAGGCCACCCACCACAAAGTGCCCGGCCCCCTCGAGCTGGTCTTCAAATCCGAACCACGGGCTCCAGCCCGTGCTCGGGTCGCCGGCCGTAATCGAGGTGCGACCATCCGCCCACTTGGAGAACGGGGTGTAGTCCCACGCTGCATTCACGATGCCCAGCACGAAAGTGACGCCGGCGCCGATCCACACCGCTCTGCGGAGCCACGTATGCTGCGCCGCGAGCGAGGCAATGAGGTACAGGTCAGCGACGAACACTCGCCAGGTGAGTGAGTAGGTGATCGAGTCGAACAGCCCGAGTGCAACAATGAGCGCGATCGCAACGCCGGACGCTGCGAGCACGCTGATCAGGATCCAGAACCCGCGTTTGGATCGGTCACCCGTGGTCAGTCGCCCGCCCACGCCCATCGCTCCGCTCACGCCGGTCCCACCTGTCGTACCTGTCATGCCGAGCTCCTTCGTTTGGCGGGGCAATTGTGCCCCGACACGGTACTTCTCTCTTCAGGGTATCCAGCGGCGTATGCCAGGACTGCGGCAACTCCCCCGCAGAGTGTTTCCCGCCCGAGCTTTCCAGCACGAGGTTCCCCGCCAGGACTGCGGCACCCCTTTCGTATGGCTGTGATTCGGCACGAATCCCCGGGTAAGACCGCCACCCACGATTCTCCTTTCACAGCCTCTATGGGCCTCTCCGCTGCCGCTGCGCCTTTCCTCAGACGTCATCGTCACAGTTCTTGTTGCGATTCTCGGTTTCTCTCAGCTCGTGTTTCTGCAGCGGACGTCGGATTCCGAATCCCGCTCAGCCCGCAAGTCCGGTCACACGCATCGTGATGTTGATCCTCCCCCGCTCCAGTCCGCAGCCCTCCGGCGCGGTGCCCGGGTACACCTTCGGGATGCCATGGAACGCGAGCCTGGACGGGCCGCCGAATACGAAGAGATCGCCAGACGCGAGATCAAGGTCGGTGTAGGGCCTATTGCGAGTCTCAGTGTTGCCGAAACGAAACTTGCAGGTGTCTCCGATCGACAGCGAAACCACCGGCGCCGCGGAGCGCTCGTCTTTGTCCTGATGCATGCCCATGCGGGCGGTGTCGTCGTAGTAGTTCACCAGCGCGGTGTCGGGTGTGTAGTCGTCCCCCGCGCGCGGATTCCCCGTTGCGGCGCTCAGAGCCTTGCGACCGAGCCGAACCATCCAATCCGGGAACTCGAGCACCCGATTCCCGTTCACGTCGACCGCCTCGCGCGAGTACTCGTATGGTCGCCAGTGCCACCCCAGGCACACGGTCTGCACGCTCATCTCGTGCCCACGCACTTTGGCGGCGCGGATGGGCACCGGCCCCTGCACCCACTCGTGGAAGCGGGTGACGATCCAGCGCTGTTCGTCCAGCGTGAGCCAGCCGGGCACGAAGTGCGCACCGGCAGGGAGCTCTGGGACGGGACGATCGATCATGTCGTCTCCGAACAGTGTGCTCATGCTGGGCTCCGATCTGTGTGGTCTCCGGGGGCCGGGCTGTTGGCTCTGATCCAGATTCTTGCAGGCACCCCTGACACTGGGTGGGAAGAACTGGCGCTGCTCAGCGGATCTGTGCATCGGCCAGGTGTTTGGCTCGATCAGGAGCGTTCGGTGCCAGACTGTGCCCATGACGTACACGGCTCTCATCACCGGTGCTTCTGCTGGCCTCGGACAGGAATTCGCGCGGCAACTCGCCGGGTTTGGCGTACACCTGATCCTGGTGGCACGGGCGGAGGATCGCCTCACAACGCTCGCCAACGAACTCACAACGGATGCAGCAACTCCTGAGGTCCTCGCGTCCGATCTCACCACCGAAGCCGGGCTTGAGCGCGTGGCCACACGGCTTTCTGATCCGGATCGCCCCGTCGACATTCTGATCAACAACGCCGGCTTCGGCGTATACGCGAGCTTCGAAACGAGCGACATCGCTGACGAGCGCCGACTCCAAGAACTGCTGTCATGGGCACCGCTGCGACTTTGCCACGCGGCGGTTCCTGGAATGCTGGATCGTGGCCAGGGCTGGATCCTGAATGTCGCGAGCGTCGCCGCCTTCACGCCGACCGGCACGTACGGAGCAGCGAAGGCGGCGGTCGTGTCGCTCTCACGTTCACTGAATGCCCGGTATCGGCGACGCGGTGTGCGGGTCACGGCGCTGTGCCCCGGGCTGCTCGCAACGGAGTTTCACGAGCGCATGGGTGAGGATCATCTCCCCCAGCTGCCGGCGATTGCCTGGGCCGACACCCGCCGCGTGGCGCGAGAAGGTCTCCGCGCGCTGCATGCCGGCCGGTCGGTCCTGCTCTCAGACTGGCGCTATCGGCTCATGGGGCCGCTGACCCGAATCCTGCCCGATCGGCTCCTGGAGCGCGCATCCACAACGAACGCGCAAGCGGGTGTTTCCGCGTAGCCTGCGTGCGCTCTCAGAGTGTTGCACGTGAAACACACGGCCTACTGCTGCGCAGAGAACTCGCGCTCCGGAGAGTTGAAATCGGGCAGATTCGACGCTCTGACGCCAAATCACTCTCTGAAGCAGCCCGAGCACGCCGCCGCAGACCCAGCGCTACTCTGGCGTCATGACTCCCTCCCGCCGCAGCTTCACCACTCTGCTCGGCCTCGGCGCCGTGACGCTGGGGCTCACCGCTTGCGCGCCCACAACTCGCAAGCACGGAACTCCTGGCGCCGATCCGGAACCGGATGCTTCCAGTGAGCCTCAGGCCTGGGTGATGCCCGACGAGGCAGCTCCCCACACCGCGACCTGGATGTCTTTTGCAGTGCGAGACGATATCTGGTCTCCCGAACTCGCCCCGGCTGTGCGGGCGACCCTCGTCGAAATTGCCAACGCGATCGCGGAGTTCGAGCCGGTGCACGCGCTCGTACCTTTCGGCGAGCCGGTAGTGGGGGCCGGTACGGGAGTCACGCTCCACGAGCACGAGTGCGACGATCTCTGGATGCGCGACACCGGGCCAGTTTTCGTGCATTCTGCCGGTGAGAATCCGATCGCCGCCGTCAATTTCAATTTCAACGGGTGGGGCGAGAAGCAGGAGCACGCCGCGGACGCAACAGTCGCATCCGGGGTCTGCGCGTTCGCAGGCGTCGAGGAGCTGAAAACTGAGCTCGTGCTCGAGGGCGGTGCGCTCGAAGTCGATGGCGAGGGCACTGCAATCATTACGGAGAGCTGCGTCCTCAACGACAACCGGAACCCCGGTTGGACAAAGCCGGACGTTGAGTCAGAACTTGCGCAGCTACTCGGTATTGAGAAGGTGATCTGGCTGCCCGGGATTGCTGGTGCAGACATTACCGATGGGCACACTGACTTCTATGCGAGGTTTACGTCGCCGGGGGTGGTGGTCGCTGCCAGAGATGACTACCGCGGGAGCTTCGACTACGACGTCACGCGGGAACACCTCACGATCCTGCGCGCCGCGACAGATGCGCGCGGGCGGCAGCTCGAGGTGCACGTGTTGCCAGCGCCGAAGAAGCTCCGGAAGGAGTTTTTGCACGATGACTTCGCGGCGGGATACATCAACTTTTACGTGTGCAACGGGGGCGTCATCGCCCCAGAATTCGGGGATCCGAAAGCCGACGCACACGCCAAACAGACGCTGACGAAACTGTTCCCTGGCCACACCATCGTGCAGCTCAACATTGATCCGATCGCCTCCGGTGGCGGCGGGATCCACTGCGCCACGCAGCAGCAGCCGCACTTCGCCACCAGCTGAGGGCTCGCGCTCCGGTGCTCGCGCAATGGTGCACCGGCCCTGGTGCCCCCACTCTGACGCCCCCACTCGTCCTTGCAGCGGGAATTTATCCTCGGCTTCGTCTTCATGTGGCCGAGATCGCGGCGCTCAAGATAAATTCACTCGTCAAGGATGAGGCGGGCGCACCGGCACTCGGAGGCACAAAAAAGAACAGGCCCCCAAAGGGAGCCTGTTCTCGTTAATCTCGTGCGCGAGGGGGGACTTGAACCCCCACGCCCTTGCGGGCACTGGCACCTGAAGCCAGCGCGTCTGCCATTCCGCCACTCGCGCGAGTTTGTTTCCCAGCGCGTTTCCGCCCCAGACAACTCCCCTAGCTTAGCAGGCCCATGCCCCTCTCACCAAAGCGGGCTAAACTGAACAGGACCGACGCCGCCGATGGCGGTGTGTACTGAAAGGGCGTCACCAACACGTGGGCATTCTCGACAGCGTAGAGCGCGGGCTCGAACGCGCCGTAAATGGCGCCTTCGCTCGCACCTTCCGCTCCGGCGTGCAGCCGGTGGAGATCGCTTCGGCGCTCAAGCGGGAGCTGGATATTGGCGCGGTCATTGTGGATCGCGACCGTGTGCTGGCACCGAACCGGTTTACGGTGCGGGTCTCTCTCAAGGACGCTGAGCGGTTGCAGAACCTGGGCGCCGCCCTCGAGCAGGAGCTCCGGGGTGTCGTACTGAAGCACGCTAAACGGCAGAGCTACCAGCTGCTCGGCGAGCCTGATGTTGAGGTGCGCGCCGACGAATCGCTCACGACCGGCGTGTTGGAGATCGATGCCGCGCGTGTCGAGGGCTCCGTGAGCTGGACCGCGGCCGTCGACGTCGACGGGACGCGGCACGAACTCCCCCGTGGCACGACCACGGTCGGTCGCGGAAGCGACTGCGGGATCCGGATCACCGACAACGCAGCCTCTCGGAAACACCTGGAGCTGATCTGGGACGGTTCCGCAGGGATTGCCAGGGATCTGGGCTCCACGAACGGCTCGAAGATCAACGGGCAGCGGTTCCGGGAGGCAGCGCTGGCCCCGGGAATCACGATTACGATCGGCCAAACGTCGCTGACGTTCCAGCTGGTGCCAGCGCGCGAGCGCACCGCCCAGCCGAGCCGCCCAGCGGCTGCTCCACAGCACCGCTCCCCGGCGGAACGCTCTGCGAGTGTTCCGCCCGCAGCGGATCCGGGGAATTTCCCCGCCGCTCGCGGACCACGATCTGCCGCGCCGCAATCGCGGTCTGCGCGTCCCAATGCCGCTGACCCTCAGGGTGGCGACACGCCCGGCATTGATCAGGACTTCTGGAGAGGCCTATGAGTGAACTCACCCTCCTGATCCTCCGGATCGGGTTCCTGCTACTGCTGTGGCTCTTTATTTTCGCGATTGTCTACGCGCTGCGCAGCGATCTGTTTGGCGCTCCAGTGCGTCGCATGCGCGGTGATGCCAATGGCGGCGGATCCGGCTCCCCCGTGGTCGTCTCGGCGCAGTCGCCGGCACCAGCACCCGCGGCCCAGCAGGTGGCGCAGGCCACCGCGCCGATCGTCTCCTCTGCCCCACCCATCACACCATCAGCCGGGGCACTCCCCACGGCCGCCGCGGGCGGCTCCGCGGGAGCCGCAGCAACAGGCTTCCCGCGCACCCTCGCGATCACCTCCGGCGTTGCTACAGGCACCACGATCGCGCTCGACGAAGACTTCGTCACGATCGGTCGCAGCGGAGATTCCACGCTCGTCATCGTCGACGAGTACACCTCGACCTATCACGCACGCCTGGCTCGGAGCGGTGACCACTGGGTGCTCACTGATCTTGACTCCACCAATGGCACCCGCCTCAACGGTGATCGCGTCACAAAGCCCGTCACAGTCCCCATGTACACGCCGGTCACGATTGGCACGACCACCTTCGAGTTGAGGCCCTGAGCGTGACCGTCGCCTACGAGAGCGCCATCGGTTCCCATGTGGGGATGGTGCGATCGAACAACCAGGACTCCGGCTTTGCCGGGGATCATCTGTATCTCGTCGCGGACGGCATGGGCGGTCACGCCGGCGGCGACGTTGCCTCGGCGATCGCGGCGAAAGAGATGGCGGAGTTCGACGTCGCCCCGCTCGGCAGCCCCGAAGCGACCACCAATACGCTGCGCACCGCGGTGCTCGAGACGAACGCCAAGCTCCGCGCCACCGTGCTGGATCGTCCTGAGCTCGCCGGTATGGGCACCACGTTCACCGGTTTCATCACGGTCGGAGATCAGCTGGCGCTCGCGCACATCGGCGATTCACGGCTCTACCTCCTGCGCGACGGCCAACTGCAGCAGATCACGAAGGATCACACCTTCGTGCAGCGGCTCGTGGACAGCGGCAAGATCACTGAAGAGGAAGCAAAGACGCATCCTCGCCGCTCCGTCCTCATGCGCGTGCTCGGCGACGTCGATTCCTCCCCGCAGGTCGACACGCAGGTGCTCGATACCCGGCCGGGCGATGTCTGGCTGCTGTGCTCCGACGGGCTGTGCGGCTATGTCGAAGACGTCGACATCGAGAAGATCCTCAAGCGGCGCTCCTCACTGCAGAGCGCGATTGACGGCCTGATCGACAAGAGCCTTTCACACGGTGCGCCTGACAACGTCACGGCGGTGCTTGTTGAAACCGTGGCAGCTCCCGACCGCAACCCCAACGATACGCTCGAGCTCCCGGCTCCGAATCGCCGCTTCGCTGGATCCGCCGCGACCGCACCCGCCCCGCGCGACGGCGCGGTATCGACGGCGCGCAACCGGATCCTGAGCCGCCGCCCCGTCCGTCGCCCACCGCTCGTCGCGGAGAGCCACTTCGAGCCCCGCGTCGACGAATACCTCGCCGAGCTGATCGCCGAAACGCGCCGCCGCAATCGCCGCCGCCGGCTCCTCTGGGCATTCGGCGTCGTTGCCGTGCTCGTCGCGATTGGTGGAGCAGTGCTGTTCGGATACCAGTGGACCCAGACGCGCTACTTCGTCGGCACCGACGGCACAACCGTGATCATCTATCGCGGCGTGCAGCAAGATATCGGCTCGTTCTCGCTCTACTCAGTCGCAGAAGACACTGAGATTCCCGTCGCCAAACTCGACGGCCTCGAACAGCGCCAGGTCGAACGCACACTCGCGGCCGGCTCGATCGAAGAGGCACGCGAGATCGTGCTGCGCTTGGGGGTGCAGAATGAGTAACGCCAGCAACGGAACCAGCGAGCCGCGCACCTTCGAGAAGACGCGCACCAGCGAGACAGTGCTGCAGCGGATCACCGCGCTGCGCGCTCCACGCCTCCTCCTCGGCCTCGAGCTCGCGCTGCTGCTGCTGGCAATCGCCGTCGGCGTTGCAGCCGTAGTGATCATCGACCTCACCATCCAGGGCAAGGTCACCACCACCCTGCTCCCGACGGGCGCGCTGTTCATCGCGGCGCTGCTTGCGCTGCACTTCACGATCCGCAGGATCGCCCCTGACGCAGACCCGCTGATCATGCCCATTGCCGCGTTCCTGAACGTGATCGGTGTGGCGATGATCTACCGGCTCGACCTCGCGAAAGGGCTGAGCGGTTGGGGCGCCGATTCCGTGCGCCAGCTCGTGTGGTCGGCAGTCGCCGTGGTGGCCGCGATCGTCGTGCTCGCCCTGATCCGGAACCATATTGTGCTGTTCCGGTACACCTATCTCACAGGCCTCGCCGCAGTGCTGTTGCTCCTGCTCCCGATGCTGCCAGGAATTGGCGCCACCATCAATGGTGCGCGGGTGTGGATCCGTATCGGCGAGAGCTTCTCGTTCCAGCCCGGCGAGATTGCCAAGATCCTGCTCGCCATATTCTTCGCCGGATATCTCGTGCGCAACCGCGACTCACTCGCGATGGTTGGGAAGAAGCTCCTCGGGATCCGGTTCCCCCGCGGTCGCGATCTCGGCCCGCTGCTTGTATTCTGGCTGGCCGCGATGAGCGTGCTCGTGTTCCAGCGGGATCTCGGCACGTCACTGCTCTACTTTGGGCTGTTCCTCTCGATGCTGTACATCGCGACCGGCAGAATCGGCTGGATCATCCTCGGCGTTGGGCTGTTCCTCGTTGGCGGGCTTGCCGCGAGCCAGACCCTCGAATACGTCAACCGACGCTTCGTGAACTGGCTGGATCCCTTCGCCGATCCGTTCAATGCCAGCCACCAGATGGTGCAGGGCCTCTTTGGCATGGCCAACGGTGGAATGACGGGCACCGGCCTCGGCCAGGGCTATCCCGAAGACACTCCGCTCGCGCAAAGCGATTACATCATCCCGAGCCTCGGCGAGGAGCTGGGCCTCATCGGCCTGTTCGTGATCCTCGCCGCCTACTTGCTGCTCGTGGGCCGCGGACTCCGCATCGGATTCGCCGGCCAGGATGACTTCGGCAAGCTGCTCGCTTCCGGCCTCGCCTTCACAATCGCGCTGCAGGTATTCATCGTCGTCGGCGGTGTCACCAGGCTGATCCCGCTTACGGGTCTCACTGCACCGTTCCTTGCAGCAGGTGGTTCCTCGCTTGTCTCGAACTGGATCATCATCGCGCTTTTGATACTGCTGTCGAACTCTGTCCGAAACCGACCGAAGCTGGTGATCCGCGCATGAATAAGCAGCTGAAGTTCACCACCCGCGTCGTGTTCACGATGTTTATCGCCCTCTTCTTCTCGGTCACCATGATTCAATTCGTGAACGCCGACGAGCTGCGCGCGAACGAGCTCAACTCCCGCACCGTCAAGAACAGCTACAAGGTGGAGCGCGGCTCGATTCTCGTAGATGGCGACCCCATCGCGTACTCGACTCCAACCGACGACTCGTTTAGTTTCGTGCGGCAGTACGATCCCGGTTCGATCTACGCGCCGATCACCGGCTACTTTTCGCACTCACAGGGCGTCACCGGCCTAGAATCGGCGATGAATCTCGAGCTCTCCGGCAGTGGCAACGCGCAGTTCTTCACTCGGATCATGAACACCCTGAACGGGGTCGCCCCCCAGGGTAGCTCCGTGCAGACCACGATCAATCCGAAGGCGCAGGAAGCCGCCGTCGCAGCGATGGCCGAAGAGGGCTTCACGGGTGCCGTCGTCGCCATCGAGCCCAAGACGGGGCGGATCCTCGCACTGGCTTCCTCTCCGACCTTTGATCCGAACCTGCTGTCCTCGAATAACAACGCGGATATCATCGCGAACTACGCGCAGCTCGATAAGGATCCTGAGCAGCCGCTGCAGAATCGCGCGATCGCTGGCGATCTGTACCACCCCGGTTCGGTCTACAAGCTCCTCGTTGCTGCCGCAGCCATCGAGGACGGCGAGGCCACGCCCACGACCGAGTTCGCGAACCCGGCGCAGCTGACACTTCCGCAGTCGACGAGCGTGATGCAGAATGCGTCGCGCACCACCTGTGGCACTGGCGCCAAGGCCACACTTGAGCAGGCCATTGTGATGTCGTGCAACATCCCGATCGCTGAGCTCGCGATGAAGATGGACCGCGGCGCCGTCCCTGAGATGGCGCGAGCATTCGGCTTCGAGCAGGAGCTCACCGTGCCGCTCGCGGTGACCCCCAGTGTGTCACCGCTGCCGGAAGATCAGGCGCAAACCGCGCTCTCCTCCATCGGTCAGCTGGACGTGCGCGTCACCCCGCTCCAGATCGCGATGGTTTCGGCCGGAATTGCGAACGGCGGCACGGTGATGAAGCCAACCGTCGTGGATCAGGTCATTACGCCGGATCTGCGCGTTGAGACTCAGGTCTCTCCTGTTGAGCTCAGCAAGCCGATCTCCAAGAAGACTGCCGACGCGGTCACTGGGATGATGGAGAAGGGCGTTACGGAGGGACTCGCCGCGAAATCTGCCATCGAGGGTGTGCGTGTCGCGGGAAAGACGGGGACCGCCGAGAACGGAACTGACGCTGCGGGGAATGACCTTCCCTTTACGCTGTGGTACACAGGGTTCGCTCCGGTGGACGACCCAAAAATTGCCGTCGCCGTTGTGGTCGAAGATGGTGGCGGAGAGGCATACGGTTATCTGGGGGGTTCGTATGATCTCCCGACGGCCGTCGGAAAACGAGTTATGGAAGCGGTGTTGAGCGAATGAGACCAGCTGCAGGGATCACATTCGGCGGACGCTACGAGCTGAGCTCTCGGATCGCCGTCGGGGGCATGGGTGAGGTGTGGAACGCGACCGACAGCATTATCGGTCGCACCGTTGCCATCAAGATCCTGAAAGACGAGTACATGGGGGATCCCGGGTTCCTCGAGCGCTTCCGCGCAGAAGCTCGCCACGCCGCACTCGTCAACCACGAGGGCATCGCGAACGTGTTCGATTACGGCGAGGAGCAGGGCTCCGCGTACATCGTGATGGAGCTCGTGCCAGGCGAGCCGCTCTCCGCGATCATCGAGCGCGAGGGTCGGCTCCCACCGAACCGTGTGCTCGGCATCGTTGCGCAGACAGCGACGTCGCTGCAGGCTGCGCACGATGCTGGCCTGGTCCACCGCGATATCAAGCCGGGCAACCTGCTGATCACGCCAGAGGGCCGCGTCAAGATCACCGACTTCGGGATCGCGCGCATCGCCGATCAGGTGCCGCTTACCGCAACTGGCCAGGTCATGGGCACCGTGCAGTACCTCGCGCCTGAACAGGCCAGTGGTCACACGGCGACCGCTGCGACCGACATTTACTCCCTCGGCGTTGTGGCATACGAGTGCCTGGCCGGGCGGCGCCCGTTCACCGGTGAGTCGCAGGTGGCCATCGCGATGGCGCAGATCAATGACACGCCGCCGGATCTGCCGAACGACGTGCCTGAGCCGGTGCGGAACCTCGTATACGCGTGCCTCGCGAAGGACGCAGCAGGACGGCCGCAGACCGCCGCGAAGCTGGCCCAGGCTGCAACCGCGCTGCACCGTGGCGATGTGAAGCTCGCAGCGAGCTACGTGCCACAGGTGCTCGGCCAGGTTGAACCGACCACCACGGTGCTGCAGGAGCAGACGAGCGGTATGGACGCGGCAACGACCGCGCTGCCGCGCACCACCGCACTGCCAGGGCAGACCGCTGCAACTGCGGCGCTTGACGGTGACGAGCTCGGCGAGGACGAGGCTGAAGACCAGCCGAAGAAGAAAAAGAGCGCCTGGACCTGGCCGCTCATCACGCTGATCGCACTGCTGCTGCTCATCGGCGGCGGCACGGTCTACGCGATCATGAGCAACAACGCTGCGAACACCAAGCCAACGCCCACGACGACGACGCCAAAGCCAACGAAGACCACGACACCGCCCACCACGACACCGCCTGCGCCCTCGACTGGTGCAGTTGATCAGGCCCAGGTCGTCGGCATGAACGTTGAAGAGGCGACCGGATACCTGCAGGGACTCGGGTTCACCAACATCACCGCGGTGCCCGGAAATCAGGTGCCTGACGACCAGGTCAATATCGTGACGTCGGTGAATCCGTCTGGCGACAAGGTACCGTTCGACCAGGCGATCAAGCTCACCTATAACGTGCCGTTTGGCGAGGTTGCGCAGCCGGGTGCTCCGTCGGCGAGCCCCGCCACCGTTGAGTCCGGTGGAGTCTCGAACATCAGCTGGGGCGTCGCGAGCTGCCCGACAGGGCTCACGATTCAGGCGTACAACGTCTCAATCGAGGGTGACGGATCTGGTGCCGGATCCGTGCAGGCCCCCGGTGTTGCAGTGACCGCGAACCAGCTCGCCGCTGGTGCAGCTGACGGTTCCATTACGGTCAGCTACACCGTGACCTGCGGCAATGGCTCTTCAGTGACTCGGGTCTCACCGGCTTCCGAGGCAGTAACGATCACGGTGAAGGCGCCCGCCGATACGAAGCCGGACCCCGGAAACACGGACCCGGACGACAAGCCCTAATTCGACACGGGTGACCGTCGGCAGACCACGCTGCGATCCCGATAAACTTGGAGGCATTCTATGAGCACGGAAGAGGTGACCATGCCCGATACGGCAGATAATAGCGAGCAGCGCATTCTCGCCGGCCGCTACGCCATAGGCGAGTTTGTCGGGCAGGGCGGCATGGCGACCGTCTATCGCGGCACTGACACCAAGCTGGGCCGCCAGGTTGCGATCAAGGTCATGAAGGCCGAGCTCGCTGGCGACGATCAGTTCCGCTCACGCTTCAGGCAGGAGGCGCAGTCGGCTTCTCGCATGGCGCACCCCACTGTGGTGCGCGTGTTTGATGCTGGCGACGATCTGATCCAGACCGCTGACGGCGCGAAGCGGCTCCCGTTCATTGTGATGGAGTACGTCGAGGGGAAGAACCTGCGCCAGCTCACCGCTGAGCGCAAGCTTTCCCCGTCCGAGGCTTGCCGGATCGTTGATTCGGTGCTCACCGCACTCGAGTACTCGCATCGCGCAGGCATCGTGCACCGCGATATCAAGCCAGCGAACATCATGATCACCCAGAGCGGCCAGGTCAAGGTCATGGACTTCGGTATCGCCCGCGCGGTATCTGAGACTTCTTCAACACTGCAGCAGACCACGGCGATCCTCGGTACCGCAGCGTACTTCTCGCCTGAGCAGGCGAAGGGCGAGGCGATTGATGCCCGCACTGACCTGTACTCGACGGCCGTGCTGCTGTTCGAGCTGCTCGCCGGTGTCGTCCCGTTCCGAGGCGACAGTGCGGTAGCCGTCGCGTATCAGCACGTCAGTGAGCGCCCCAAGCCGCCGAGCGAGCTCGCCCCTGAGGTGACTCCTGAGCTCGACCGCGTGGTGCTCTTTGGTCTTGCGAAGGATCGCGCCAAGCGGTTCCAGTCTGCCTCCGAGTTCCGTGAGGCGCTGCGCCTCGCCGCGAACGGCACCATGCCCAAGCTTGAGGTGCAGCAGCAGGACGCTGTGCTGTTCTCCGGCGGCGAAGAGGTCTCCGAGTCTGATTTGGCGCTCCGTCAGCTTGCTGAGGGTGGTGGCGGTTCTCGCACACAGAGCCGGCCGCCAGTGATGTGGACGTGGGCCGCGATTCTGACGATCGGTGCCGTGATTATCGCCGTCGTGTTCTGGCTCGTCACGCTTGCTCCGAAGCAGTTCCTCCCGGATTCATCGCGTGAGATCCCGACCCTGATCGATCTGGATCGCAGTCAGGCGCTGAAGGCGTTGCAGGAGCGCGACCTCCTGGGCGTGCCCATCGAGCAGACGAGCGCTGACACCGCGGCCGGTAAGGTGATTTCCAGCGATCCTGAGAAGGGTGTCGTGCTCAGCCCGGGCGACAAGGTGACGCTGTACATCTCGACAGGGCCTGAATCGGCACCCGTGCCGGCGTTCTCCCGCATGTCGATCGCCGAGTATACGAAGGCAATCGAGGACCTCGGACTCACCGTCGGTCTCGTGACGACGGTTGACAATGCACTCGAGGCGGAGAATCGCGTACTCAAGGTCACGCCTGAGGTGGGCACCGAGCTGTCGTCCGGTGACAGCGTTGACTTGGAAGTGTCCAGTGGCAAGGTGAGCATCCCGGATGTCGTTGGCCAGCCGCTTGAAGTCGCGAACGCGCAAATCGATGGGCTCGGCCTGGAGAACAAGCAGGTGCCGGTTGACAGTTGCCCCACGCAGGAGGGGTACCCCGTACTGTCACAGTCGGTCGTGGGCCAGCAGCCGCAGGGCACCGAACTCGAATTGAAGTTCTGCACCGGGTAATTCTCGGGATACAACTGAGGCCGGGCACCCTGCGGGTGTCCGGCCTCAGTTGTTGTGCGCGACATGCGCACGAAACAGCACTGTGCTCAGCGCAAGAGCGGCGTCAGGGATCGCGCGATCTCGGCGGCGTTCGTGAGTCCGGTGGTGACGAGCCAGTTCCCGAGCTGCTGGTAGCCCCCCTCGGTGAGCACCGACTCGGGGTGGTATTGCACTCCGTAGATCGGGAGTTCCTCGTGACGCAGCGCCATGACCACTCCGCCTGCCGTTTCAGCAGTGATCGTCAGGCTCGCAGGCACGGTCGCTCGGACGACGGCGAGCGAGTGGTACCTGGTCGCGTTGAACTCAGCAGGCACGCCAGCGAAGAACGAATCATCGCTGTGCCGCACGCGTGAGACCTTCCCGTGCATCAACTCTTCGGCGTGCGTGACGGTGGCGCCCAGGGCCTCAGCGATCGCCTGGTGCCCCAGGCACACGCCCAGCAGCGGCACGCCGGTCCGCAGAGCGATCCCTACCATCGCGATCGAGACACCGGCGTCTGCCGGAGTGCCCGGCCCGGGTGAGATCAATACGCCGTCGAACTCGCCGGCAAGTCGCTCAAGCTCACCAGTGGTGACCTCGTCATTTCGGATCACCCGGGTGCTGGCACCGAGCTGCTGCAGGTAGCCATTCAGCGTGTAGACAAAGCTGTCGTAATTGTCGATGACCAGGATGCGGGTCATGTTCCCACCGTTACTTCAGGCGCGGGCAGCTGCAATGCAACCCACGGATAGACAAAGGTAATCACCGCGTAGACCGCGACCGCTGCGACAGCGAGCAGCACAATGACCCGCAGCCAGGCGGGGCCGGGGAAGAATCGCCAGAGAATGGAGAACATCAGCTTGCCGCTCCCTTCAGTGCGGGGTTCAATTCCAGGAGTTCCGACGGTGGCCCGTCACTTCTCGGCTGGAATCCCTCAAACACCGAGTAGGCGATCGCACGTTCGTCGCTCCCGGCCCACTTCGGGTGGCAGGTGGTGAGGGTCATGATCTGATCGACACCGGGCTGTCCTTCGAGCCGGGGGAACGGATTGAGCACATCGGTCTCGGTGGGAAGCACGTACTCGATCGAGCGGAAGCGGTAGGTGTACCAGCCGTCCGCAGTCTCGATAAAGAGCGGATCTCCGACCCGAAGGTTCATGACCTCACGAAACGAGTTGATCAGGGGGCCGGAGCGATGACCGGCGAGGGCGAAGTTGCCTGGCTCACCCGGCATCTGCGTCGTCTCATAGTGGCCGATGCCCTTCTCATCAAGGTTGAGCACGGTCCACCAGTCGGTGGTCTCGCCGATTCTGTTCGCGTATGTCGTGCCGAACGCGGGCGCGTGGAGCGTGGCAAACACCTCGGACTTCTCGGGAACCGCGGTGACGGGGACGCCTTCAGTTTGCAGTGGTTGCGCCTCTGCGTCCCACTGCGCCGACGTCTGGGCTGACAGGTCGGTCTGCTTCGCGGTAACCGTGACCCCGGTGTGCCACGGCTGCCAGACGATATACCCCAGCACACCGATTCCCGCGACGAGCAATAGCTCTCCGAGTACGGTCAGCGGGCTCAGGCGCGCTCTGCGGCGACGATTTCGCCGACCTGAAGTGTCCGTCATACGGCCATTCTAGAATGTGCACCTGAGTCCGAGCGCCGGACCGGCTAGAATCAGTCTCATGGCAGCAGCAGGCAAGAATGTAAGCAAGCGCAAGTCGGGCGAGCTCGATCGCGAGCGGGCGGATCTCGCCGCTGCGCGGAAGGACGCCCCGAACCCCGTGTGGTTTAAGCCGGTGATGTTCGGTTTCATGCTGCTCGGGCTCGTATGGATCGTGCTCTACTACATCACGAGCGGCAGCTTGCAGCTTCCCGTACCTGCCTTCGGCCAAGCGAACATCTTTGTTGGCTTCGGGCTGGTGCTCGTGGGCTTCCTCATGACTCCGTGGTGGAAGTAGCCTACGATTCGCAGCTCACGCAGCGTGTGCGGCACGGTGTCGTGACTGAAATCACACCGCTGTAATTCCTCCCCAGGCTGGGGACAAAGCTGTGGATAACTTTACTTCAGCGAGGGAATGAGTCACACCTTCCCGATCACACCGCACAACGCAGCAGGCCCCCGACCGGATTCCCGGTCGGGGGCCTGCTGCGTTGTGGGCGGTTAGAAGATCGCCGGAGTGGCCACGAGATACCCACAGGCAAGCGCAACGAGCACCGCACCCAGTGCGACGAGCGATCCGATGCGCGCCTTCTTGCGGCGCGGGCCGCGGGTCGCAAGAAGAATCCCCATCGTTGCTGCGCCGAGCACCATGCCGCCGAGGTGTGCCTGCCAGGAGATATTCGCTCCTGGCAAGAACCCAATGCCGATGTTGATCGCCAGCAGCACCGCGAGCGACGTGACATTCACCTTTGCCGCACGGAAGGCCACAAACGTTGCCGCAAGCACGCCAAAGATCGCGCCCGAGGCACCCACGGTCGGGATGTTGATCGTCTCGGGTGAGACGTACGCCCAGTACATAACACCGAGCGAACCCCCGAGGCCGGCAAAGACGTAGAGCGTGAGATAGGCGATCCGCCCAATCATCTGCTCAAGATTGCGGCCGAACAGCCACAGTGCATACATGTTGAAGAGAATGTGGAAGATGAACCCTGTTGAATGGGTAAACATCGCGGTGAGCATTCGCCACGGTTCAAAGCCCATTCCCACAGGAAGCAACTCGGGCGGCAGTGAGTAGAGCGGCGCGTACCAGAGTGCACGTGTTACTTCGTCGGTGCCGAAGTAGTGACTGATGAGTTGCAGTGCGAACACCACTCCACACGCAATCATGATTGCGTAGGTGACTGGGGCATCGGAGGCCGCGAGCCTCCGCCCCGTCACGCGCGAGGCGCGTGCGGCACGCTTCGCTGTGCTCGGCTGCGTCTGCTTGACGCAGTCCGTACACAGCACGCCGACGGCCGACACCACCTGACACTCAGGGCAGATGGTGCGGCCGCAGCGCTGGCACAGCGTGAAGCTGTGCACCTGCGGGTGGCGATAGCAGACGTCGTTTGGCCCGTACTCAACGCGCTCGCCGAATGCGGGCCCCGATCCACTCGCCACCATGGTGCTTAGGCCTCGACGATGTCGATGCCGGTGATGACCACGTCCTCGACGGGGCGATCCATGGCCCCGGTCTTGACACCCGAAATGGCGTCAACCACGGCCTTTGACGCGTCATCTGCGACATCGCCGAAGATGGTGTGCTTGCCGTTGAGCCAGTCCGGAGCAATCGTGGTGATGAAGAACTGCGAGCCGTTCGTGCCTGCCAGGCGACCGGTCATGTCCGGGCGCTTTCCTGCGTTCGCCATGGCGAGCTGGTACGGGTGTGTGAAGCCGAGCTCAGGGTGGATCTCATCGTCGAAGTTGTACCCGGGGCCGCCGGTCCCGGTGCCTGTGGGGTCTCCGCCCTGGATCATGAAGTTCGGAATGATGCGGTGGAAAATAACCCCGTCGTAGAAGCCCTTTTCAGAGAGTTCGACGAAGTTCTTGACCGTGCGAGGCGCGTGATCACCGAAGAGGTTGATCACGATATCGCCGTGGTTCGTGTGGATGGTGGCTACAGAGGTGTGAATGGTCATACGAACTAGTGTAGGCGCGGCCCCGCACAAGAACTGAGCACTCGCCGGACGCGAACGGCTCTGTTCGCGGCCAGGATATTTCTGCGCTCTGCGCTCCAGCACAGCGCAACACGGCCCGATCGGTGTAGCGTTGGGAGAGCGAGCACTTTGCTCACAGCCTCGCCCAGCTAGGAGGACCGTAATGAATCTCTCACGCAAGCGCCGCCGTGAACTACGCAGCCTGCGGGGTGACGCACAGGATCTGCTTGACCAGCAGCGGATCGTGCTCAGCCAGGCAGGTGACGTACTCGGCCAGGCAGGCCGTCAGGCCAAGTACCTGAGTGACGAGCACATCGCACCGCGGGTGGACCACACCATCGAGGCCGTGCGTCCGACCGTGGACCGCGGGGTCGCCACTGCACGCCGTGCAGCGGACAACGTGCGCCGGGTCACCACCCCCATCGTTGCGAGCGCTCTCGCGCGCACCATTCGTGCACTCGACGAAATCGACAATGGCGAGGCCGCAGCGCAGGTGCGCGGCTTCGGCGAACGCGCAGGCTACCTCTCGCCGGCAAAGAAGAAGAAGGGCCGCGTTGGCGGCTTCATCGCTCTCGGCCTCGGAGCTGCGGCGGCCGTAGGAGTCGGCTACGCACTGTGGCAGGCGTTCCGCACAGACGATGAGCTCTGGGTCGCACCCGAGCACTAGCACTCCACGCGTGCGCCGCCCAGCGGAGTGCACTGCGAAAGCGCCGCGGCCTCAGGCCCGGCGCTTTCGCTATTTCCGGGGCTTCCCGGCCTTCGCCGCAGGCTTCCCCTGCGATTTGCCTGGCTTAGCGCTGGCCTTGCCGGTTTTCCCAGAGTTCTTCCCGGAGCGCGCGGGCTGCCGCCGAGAGATCCCAGCCATTCGCAGCCCGGTCTGCACGAGCGAAAGGGTGCGCAACGATCCGATCTCCCGGATCGGCACCCATCGTGCCTCGTCTGAGGAGCCGTCAATCTCGTTCTGCAACGGACCATCTTTGACCGAGGCGCGGTAGACGATCCGGATCGTGTGAAGCTCCGGGTCGGTGCCCTCCGGCACCTCCTCGCGCACCATCACCCGTGAGTCGACTCCGATGAGCTTCCCCACCCGTGCCTCAAGCCCGGTCTCTTCAAGCACCTCGCGCACCACGGCGATTTTCGGGTCTTCCCCGCTTTCAAGTCCGCCACCAGGAAGCGTCCAACCATGCAGGTGTCCGCGCCGCCAGTGGGTCAGCAGGATCTTGCCGCGCCGCTCAACCACCGCGTAGGCGGCCACTCGAAGATCCATGGCTATGAGCCTAGCCTGTCGGGCTCCGCGGCCCCCGGTGCCGCGCTGCGAGGGGCCTCATGCGCAGTCTCTGCACGCCAGCCCACAAGCCACCGGTTGAGCCGCGCGTACGCGTCTGCCCGGGGTCCTGGCGCCGACAAGAAGAGATCATGCAGGCCGTCGGCTACGCGCTCGATCGTGACGGACGAGCCAAGCCGCAACGCCGATCGTGCAACGGCGTCGACATCGAGCACCGTGTCCGCGCGCGTGAGCTCGTCGGTCCAACGCAGTGGTACAGCGAAGCGCTCTGACAAGAGTACGGCGACCGGGATGTCAATCCCGAGTCCGTGATTCACTTGCTCGTGGCCGGCAAGGATGGCACGCAGCCAGCCGGTGGCAACCGAATGGCTGCGTTCGGGGCGCCAGCGCGGATCCACGAGCGCCAACTCCTCCTGCGGGCCAACCTCGTGCTGCGCGCGGGTGTAAAAGCCGTAATCGAGCTGCGGGGTCACCTCTTTCGGTTTAAATCGCGCACCGAGCGAGACGAGCGGAACGAGTAGCTGCCGGCCGGCCGTTGAGAGCTGAAACTCGAGCCACGGGCTGTTGAGCACGAGCGCGTCGGCCTGCTTGGGGTGCCGCCCAGCCCAGAGGCTCAGTACCAGCCCGCCGGTGGAGTGCCCCAACAACACGAGTTTCCGCGTGGGATCTGCGCCGTCCACTGTTCGGATCACGTCGAGTGCGAGCCCGATTTCCAGGTCATACTCCTCGAGGCGGTCAATGTACCCGGGAGTCTGACCTTCGCGCAGGCTGCGCCCGTATTTTCGCAGATCGAGTGCAAAGAACCGGGCTCCGCGCTCGGTCCAGAACGCCGCGAGATCGCGCTGGAAGAAGTAATCTGACCAGCCGTGCACGTAGAGCACGTCCACGCCTTCGAGCGGGCGCCTGCGCCCGAGTACGCGATCGAAGAAGCTGCGCGGTTCTGGGAGTGACCGCACGAGCGTTGCGCTCAGTGGCCCCTCTTCGTCGGACCCCAAGTCGAGTTCGGTGCAGGTGAACCCCGCACCCAGCACATCCGCCCGCCACTCCGTCATAGCGTCAGTCTATGGCGGGGGCGGGCGGATCGGGTGGATCAGCGCTAGCGGAGCGGCCGCAGTGCGAGATCTCCGAGGCTGACGTCTGCAGTGATGCGATTCGGGGCGCTCGAAGAGGTGCGGAGTTGGTTGCGCAGGTCCCCCAGCTCGACCGAGGCGTCGACTCGGTACTCAACGTCGGGGAGTTGCAGGTCCGCTGATCCGGTACCCACCTCAACGTCAACCGAATCTGGGGCGTCGCCGCGCAGGGTGGTGCGCACATCTCCCATGGAGACTTCAAAGTCTGCTGCGGTCACGCCAGTGAGATCACCTGAGAAGGATCCCACCCCGACGCTCACGCTGAGCGTGCGCGCATCTCCCGCCACTGTTGCTTCGCCGGTGCCGACCTCCACCGCAAGGTCGCCGAAGGTGCCTGTTGAGGTGAAGGAGCCCACTGAGACGTCGATCTCCGCATTCACTGCCTGTCGTTCTAGCGTCTCTGGGAGCGTGAGGATGACGGTCGTGTGAGCAGCGCGATCCGGTGGACAGAATCCGAACAGGCAGCTGCTCCCACCCAGCCGCTGTGGGCTCGTGACGACGAGCGTGTCCCGGTCTCGCTTGAGCGCCCAGCGGTCGCTGTCGGTTCCGCTGACCTTGAGCTGCGCTTCGTCGACAGCACCAAACTTGAGCGTGAAGTCGGCGAGGCTGATGTCGAGATCGAGTTCGGTTACTCCTTCGACGGACACGCTTCTGCTGCTGTCACCCGATGCCGTACCGAGCCTCGTCCCAGCTGCCGAGTAGGCAGCCGATGCCGCGATTCCGAGTAAGGCAACTCCGCCAGCGACCGCGGTAATGTACATGATCGTCTTGGCCGTGCGGCTCGGACCCTGCGGTGGCCGCTGACTGGTGGGGCCGCTGTGGGGATCCTGAGACGTCTGTGGGTGCTGCGCCGGCTGCTGAGGCTGAGCCGGGGCGGGAGGCTGGTTGTGCGTCATTGGGAGGCTCCGCTCTGCGGGGTGGTGGGGTTCTGGGCTGGCACCGCTCCGGTGCTTTCGAGGTGGGCAATTGCCGCGAGGACGCGCCGGTTGCCGTGTTCATCTGGTTCGAGCCCCAGTTTTTGGAAGATTGCAGTGATGTGCTTCTCGACGCTCGCCTCTGAGAGGAACAGGAGGCCCGCGATGGCTTGGTTCGATCGCCCCTCGGCCAGCGCCGATAGCACGGTCCGCTCTCGGTCAGTGAGGGCCGCCATTCGATCGTCTCTGCCGCGTCGGTTCAGGAGCTGCGCAACAACTTCTGGGTCCAGCACGGTGGCTCCTCCGGCGATCCGTTCGACGGCATCGATGAAGTCGGCCACATCTGCAACCCGATCCTTGAGGAGATATCCGAAGGCACCTCCCTGCGCCGCGATCAGTTCGCTGGCATAGCGTTCCTCAACATACTGTGAGAGCACCAGGACGGGCAGCTGTGGATGTTCAGCACGGAGTTCTCGTGCAAGCCGAATTCCCTCATCGGTGAACGTGGGAGGCAATCGAACATCCAGGATGCACAGTTCTGGAGCTTCCGACCGGACCGCAGCTGCGACACCGTCGGTGTCCGGGTGCGCGGCAACCACCTCGTGTCCAGAGTGCTCCAGGAGGCGGATCAGGCCCTCTCGCAACAGCACGGAATCTTCACAGATCAGGATGCGCACGGGACGCTCACCTCCAGTGATGTTGGCCCGCCCTGCGGGCTGTCGATGCGGACGTCGCCGCCGGCGGCCTGAATCCGGTTGGTGATCCCATCGAGACCGCCCCCCGGCAGCACGCGTGCGCCCCCAATACCGTTGTCCTCCACACGAGCCCACAGCGTGTTGCCGTCACGGAGGCGAACCACCACCCGACACTCGCTGGCGCGTGAGTGCTTCGCAGCATTCGTCAGGGACTCGGCGATCGCGAAATACACGGCCGTCTCTGCCTCTCGGCTGCACCGTCCCTGGAGCCGCACATCAAGGACGACGGGAATGTGGGATCGGCCGGCCAGCGCCGAGAGCGCTGCGTCGAGGCCGCGGTCGTCGAGTACCGAGGCGTGGATTCCACGCGCAAGCTGCCGCAATTCAGTGATCGCGGCCTTCGTTGACGTATGCGCCTCGGAGATCAAGGCTTTTGCGCCTTCCGGATCCGCATCGATCTGCTGCTGCGCGAGACCGAGGGTCATCCCGACAGAAACAAGCCTGGGCTGAACACCGTCATGAAGATCACGCTCAATCCGGGTGCGCTCGACCTCGGCGGCACGAACGGCGCCCTCGCGCTGGTGAGCTGACACCTGCACCTGACGCGTGAGCTGCTGGGTGCGCGCGCCAGCCCGGGCAATGGCGACACTGATGAGGCGATGCAGCAGGGCAAGTCCAACGATCGCTGCTGCACTGAGCACGGCCGTCAGAATGCCAGTGAGCGGGGAGCTCAGCACGGGAAACAGTCCGAATACGGACCCGACTGTGGGATCAGCCGCAACGGGGCCGCCCCCGAGCGAGGCGATCGTCGAGACCACTGACCACACCAGGCTCTGCGCGAACACGAGCAGAGCGGTGCCGAGCGCCGTGCCGATCATGAAACTGGCGAAGCCCTGCCACATCCGGCCATCAACGAACTGCCACCACACGCCTCGGAGATATGCTCCAAATCCTGGGGCGTCCTGACGAACCAGCTGCAACGATGGGACGGGAAGCTGGTACAGGCCGCTCACTCGTTCGGTCTCGAACCACGCGACGCCATAGAGCGAGTACACGAGGCCAATGAGGAAGACCAATCCGATACCGAGGATGATCGCGGTGCCCAGCCCCACGCTGAACAGCGCGAGCAGGATACTCACGACAAACCAACCGAACAGCCCGAGCGCTGCAAGATGCAGGATCGTCAGAAGGATGCGAAGCGGCGGCCGGGATTGCGCCGGGGCGACACTGGAGGTGATGGGGGAACTGCTCATACTTCTACGGTAGGCCGCTGGCGTATCCTGTGGCACCCGGCAGGCCAGAGAACACCTTTCGGGGTTTCCCTACCTTCGGTGGTCCACACTCTCGAGGCGGTCAGCCGTCGGAGTGCTCCCCCGTCGGAACTCTCCCCCGT
This sequence comes from Leucobacter luti, assembly GCF_019464495.1. Taxonomy (NCBI): domain Bacteria; kingdom Bacillati; phylum Actinomycetota; class Actinomycetes; order Micrococcales; family Microbacteriaceae; genus Leucobacter; species Leucobacter luti. The sequence continues at coordinate 2,004,817 of NZ_CP080492.1, forward strand.
TGGTGTTCTCCCCCGTTGGGGCTCCCCCCATTGGGGCTCTCCCCCCGACCGGGGCTCACGTCCCCAGGCTGACCCTCGTGGTGTGACACCACACACGGAAACACGAGCCGGTACTGGCCCCGTTCCCCCCAGTGGATGGTCTGGAGCATGTGCACGTCCCAACGGGCAGTCTCGCAGCACCGGAGCCCTCGGACGAAGAGCGGGGTGCCAGGACCGGCTCCGACGCCGCAGCGCGCCGCCTGGAGGCGCTCAGTGCACACACAGCGCCCGCGTGCGCGAACGGCGTGGTCTCGGTGGCCGTCCACAGCGCCCGGAAACCAAAAACGGCCCCGCTTCTGCGGGGCCGTACTGGTGGATCCTGGGAGAATCGAACTCCCGACATCCTGCTTGCAAAGCAGGCACTCTACCAACTGAGTTAAGGACCCTGACTGACTCATACTAGCGTATTTGTCAGTGGGGCTACCAGGACTTGAACCTGGGACCTCTTCATTATCAGTGAAGCGCTCTAACCACCTGAGCTATAGCCCCTTGACCAAGAAATGACTCTACCGGAACCCCAGAAAAAACCGAAATCGAATTCGCGTCTCGGGCGCGTTCCGCCGCGAGCGAGGCGTCCGGATACCAGAAAAGCACAGTTCCGCGGCGGCGTAGAGAACTCGCAGCCACTGAACTGTGCTTTTCCAAACGGATTAGTTGCTCGTGAAACCGAGCTGGAATCCGCCGAGCACGCGCACCAGAAGGTTGTACACGAGGGAACCAATGGCGCCGAGTGCGGTGCCAACGATGACATTCAGGATCCCGACAACGACCGAGAGTCCGAGGACCTGCGGGAAGCCAATGATCTTCATCAGGCTGTTGTCTTCACCGACGATGTCCATGAAGAGTTCGTCGACCTTCCCGAACACGCCGGTCTGCATCAGCACCGTGTAAATCAGGATCGTGGAGACGACCCCCACGATAGCGAGGCAGATCGATACCAGGAAAGAAAACTTCACGGAGGACCAGAAGTCGACGTACACCAGCTTCAGACGTACCTGCTTAGCTGGGGCCTTCTTGCGGGTCTTCTTTGCCAGCTTGTCGGCGACAGTATTACTCATTCAGGTTTTCCTCGTTTTCCGCGCTCTCGGCGCCCGGTGCTTCGGACTCAGCGTCGTCGAGCCCGCGTTCCGAATTTCGCGCGATGCCAATAATACGGTCCGCCTCTGGGAATCGTGCGAAGACGACGCCCATCGTGTTGCGCCCCTTAGCGGGGACCTCCGCGACACCCGATCGGACTACCTTACCGCTCGCGAGTACGACAAGCACTTCGTCGCCCTCATCAACAATCAGCGCACCAACCAGATCGCCGCGGCCTTCGTCGAGCTTGGCGACCTTGATGCCGTACCCACCGCGCTGCTGGACGCGGTACTCGTTCGCAGCGGTCCGTTTCGCGTATCCACCCTCGGTGACGACAAAGACGAAGCCGCCTTCGTCGCTGACCCGGGAGGCAGACAGCAGCGCATCGCCCTCGCGGAAGTTCATGCCGCGGACGCCACTCGTTGACCGCCCCATTGGCCGAAGCGCCTGATCAGAAGCGGTAAATCGAACGGACATACCCTGCCGAGATACGAGCAGGACATCGTCTTCCGCGTCCGCAATCAACGCAGAAACAAGTTCGTCGCCCTCGCGAAGCTTGATCGCGATGATGCCTCCGGTACGATTCGTGTCGTACTCCCCCAGGGCAGTCTTCTTCACGAGTCCGTCACGTGTCGCAAGCAGCAAGTAGCCACTCTCGAAATCCCGTACATCGAGGATCTGGGTGACAGATTCGTCCGGGGCGAGTGCGAGCAGATTGGCGAGGTGTTGCCCCTTTGAATCGCGGCCTCCCTCGGGAATCTCATATGTCTTCGCACGATACACACGGCCGGTGTTCGTGAAGAACAAGAGCCAGTGGTGAGTTGTAGTGACAAAGAAGTGCTCAACGATGTCGTCTGCGCGCAGCTGCGCACCCTTGACACCTTTGCCGCCACGGTGCTGCGAACGATAGTTGTCGATACGCGTGCGCTTGACGTACCCGCCGCGCGTCACCGTGACCACCATCTCCTCTTCCGGGATGAGGTCTTCCATCGACATATCGCCGTCATAGCCGTGCAGAATTGTGGTGCGCCGCTCGTCACCGAACTTCTCGACGAGCTCGGTGAGCTCGGTCGTCACGATTCCCCGCTGCTGTGCGGGCGACGCGAGAATCGCCTCGTATTCGGCGATCTGCTGCTCAAGCTTTGCGGCGAGATCAAGAATCTTCTGCCGTTCCATCGCCGCGAGCCGGCGCAGCTGCAGTCCAAGGATGGCGTCTGCCTGGATCTGGTCGACAGCGAGGAGCTGCATGAGTCCCTCGCGTGCTTCGTCGACCGTCGGAGAACGCCGGATCAGGGCGATCACTTCGTCAAGCGCGTCGAGCGCTTTGAGGTACCCACGCTGGATGTGAGCCTCGGCTTCCGCCTTACGCAGACGGAACTCCGTACGGCGCACAATCACTTCGATCTGGTGCTTTGCCCACGCAGTAATGAAGCCGTCGAGCGGGAGCGTACGCGGTACGCCGTCAACGATCGCAAGCATGTTCGCGCCGAAATTTTCCTGCAGCTGCGTGTGCTTGTAGAGGTTGTTCAGCACCACCTTCGCGATGGCATCACGCTTGAGCACCACAACGAGACGCTGGCCGGTACGCCCACTGGTCTCGTCGCGGATGTCGGCGATGCCCTGCACCTTTTGATCTTTCACGAGATCCGCGATCTTAACCGCGAGGTTATCCGGGTTGACCTGGTAGGGCAGCTCGGTGACAACCAGGCACGTGCGGCCCTGGATTTCCTCGATGTTGACCACAGCGCGCATCGTGACAGAGCCACGGCCAGTGCGGTACGCGTCCTTGATTCCCTTTGTCCCGAGAATCTGCGCGCCCGTCGGAAAGTCGGGCCCCTTCACCCGTTCCATGAGTGCGTCGAGCAGTTCCTCACGATGTGCCTCCGGGTGCTCCAAATGCCAGATCGCGGCTTCGGATACCTCGCGCAAATTGTGCGGTGGGATGTTCGTTGCCATACCAACGGCGATACCAACAGAGCCGTTGACGAGCAGGTTGGGGAACCGGCTGGTCAGGACCGTGGGTTCCTGGGTGCGTCCGTCATAGTTGTCCTGAAAATTGACGGTGTCTTCGTCAATGTCTCGGACCATTTCCATGGCGAGCGGGGACATCTTGGTCTCGGTGTATCGGTGTGCGGCCGCGCCGTCGTTTCCGGGCGAACCGAAGTTTCCTTGGCCGAGCGCCAGCGGGTAGCGCAGTGACCAGGGCTGGACGAGTCGCACGAGCGAGTCATACACCGCAGTATCGCCGTGGGGGTGGAATTGGCCCATGACGTCACCAATGACACGGGTGCACTTGGAAAACGCCTTGTCTGGGCGGTAGCCACCGTCATACATTGTGTAAATCACACGACGGTGCACCGGCTTGAGACCGTCGCGAACGTCAGGAAGCGCACGCCCGACAATGACGCTCATGGCGTAGTCGAGGTACGACCGCTGCATTTCGAGTTGCAGGTCGACCTGATCGATCCGTCCGTGCACCGCCGTCATGGGCGCTCCGGTTTCCGGATCCGTGTCGTTGTCGAGTTCTGGGGTCTGATTCTCAGATGTCAAGGAAGCGCACGTCCTTCGCGTTCTGCTGAATAAAGTTCCGGCGCGCCTCAACGTCTTCGCCCATCAGGGTGGCGAAGGTCTCATCGGCCATCGCCGCGTCCTCCATGGTGACCTGCAACAGTGTGCGGGACTCCGGGTTCATCGTGGTATCCCACAATTCTTCGTGGTTCATCTCTCCGAGGCCCTTGTAGCGCTGCACGCCACTCTCCTTCATGAGGCGACGGCCAGCGGCTGCGCCTGCCTCGAGTTGGGAGTCTCGTTCGTCATCGCTGTACACGTATTCGTGCTCAGCATTCACCCACTTGATGCGATAGAGCGGCGGCTGTGCCAGGTATACGTAGCCCAAATCAATAAGCGGGCGCATATAGCGAAACAGCAGCGTGAGCAGCAGCGTGGTGATGTGCTGGCCGTCGACATCGGCGTCAGCCATGAGCACGATCTTGTGGTAGCGAACCTTGTCCGGGTCGAAGTCTTCACCGATGCCGGCACCAAATGCCGTAATCATGGCCTGGACCTCAGCATTGTTCAGCGCGCGATCAAGACGTGCTTTCTCTACGTTCAGGATCTTGCCACGAAGTGGCAAGATGGCCTGCGTATGCGGGTTACGTCCCGTCTTGGCTGAGCCGCCGGCCGAGTCGCCCTCCACGATAAAGATCTCTGATACCGAAGGATCTTTACTGGTGCAGTCCGAGAGCTTGCCAGGCATGCCTCCGGACTCGAGGAGTCCCTTACGCCGGGCAGTCTCGCGAGCCTTGCGGGCAGCGAGACGAGCGGTCGCGGCCTGAATCGCTTTCCGAATGATGTCCTTGGCCGGACCGGGGTTTCGCTCAAACCAGTCGCCGAGCTGATCGCCTACAACTTTCTGCACGAAGGCTTTCGCTTCGGTGTTGCCCAGTTTGGTCTTGGTCTGGCCCTCAAACTGCGGCTCTCCCAGTTTTACTGAGACCACCGCGGTAAGCCCCTCACGCACGTCATCGCCTGAAAGGTTCTCGTCCTTTTCACGAATGATGTTCTTTTCGCGCGCATAGCGGTTCACCAGCGTCGTGAGGGCAGCGCGGAAGCCCTCTTCGTGGGTGCCCCCCTCGTGGGTGTTGATCGTGTTTGCGTACGTGTGGACACTTTCCGTGTATGAAGTCGTCCACTGCATGGCGACTTCCACCGCGATTTTGCGCTCAGTGTCTTCAGACTCGAAGCCGATGATTTCTTCGTTGACGATGTCAGCGCGCTTCGCGGCGTTCAAATATTCAACGTAGTCGGCGATGCCCTTCTCGTAGAGGAAGGAATCATGTTTGGGGGCGGGAACGACAAGCTCGCCGTCAGCGTTCTCCACCGGCTCCTGCGGGCGCAGATCTGTAAGGTTGATCCGCAGATTCTTGTTCAAGAACGCCATCTGCTGAAAACGCGTGCGGAGGGTTTGGTAGTCAAACTCGACGGTTTCGAAGATGTCGGGGCTTGGCCAGAACGTAATAATGGTGCCGGTCTCATCGCTGGGCTCTCCCGGCGCGAGCGGCGCGTCCGGAACGCTGCCAGTAAAACTCATGTTCCACGTGAAACCTTGGCGAAGCACCGAGACTTCGAATCGCGAGGAGAGCGCGTTAACGACAGATGATCCGACGCCATGTAGGCCGCCGGAAACCGCGTAGCCACCGCCGCCAAACTTGCCGCCGGCGTGCAGCACTGTCAGCACGACCTCAACTGTCGAGCGCCCCTCGGTGGGATGCATGTCCACAGGAATGCCGCGCCCATTGTCGATGACGCGCACACCCCCATCTTCGAGGATCGTGACATCGATGGTGTCGCAGTACCCCGCGAGCGCTTCATCGACAGAGTTGTCTACGATCTCGTAGACCAGGTGGTGCAGGCCTCGCGGCCCGGTTGACCCGATATACATGCCGGGACGCTTGCGTACCGCCTCGAGACCCTCAAGCACCTGGATTGCTCCGGCGCCATATTCTTCCGCTGAGGCGGCCTGTTCTGAACTCATGCCTTGAATGATCCTTTTCTGGGCGTCTCAGAGCGCTTTTTCACCCCGGATACTTCCGCACACCAGTCTATCAAGAATGTAGCCTTCGACGGGGGTTTGGGGCCGTTTGGCGGCACATTCACGCCGGGGATCGTTCCCTCTCCCCCGTAGTGACAGCCCTGAAGCCTAAATCAGCAGCCTATCCGTACGTATCTCGTGGTCCACGCCCGGGAACTGTCCGAGGACCGTGCCGCCAACTCGGCGCACCCGGTGCGAGAAATCGAACGTCACGAATCTCGGCATCGGGATACTCCCGCAGCAATCGCGTCAACATCTCCGCGCGCAATCGCCGCAGTTCGGTGGCCCAGGTGGTCGAGTCGCATTGGATCTGAAGCACACCGTGACTGATCCCGATCACTGTGGTGTGCTCGGCCGTGGCCTCCCCAGCGAACTCTGACCATTCGCCGATGATTCGCGCCTGCTCAAGCTCGCTACTCCATCCCATCTCACCAGCCATCGTTGCCAGAACATCAGCGAGTGCTCGTGGGTCACGGCCAACGCCAAAGGCCTCACCACCCGGTCCATCAGAGCCGACACGGCGACGACGACGAATCGGGGTACCTTTCCACACCGCCTTCGCGCGAAGATACGCTTCGCTCGCAAATCCCAGCTCCTTCGGAGGCTCCATCACAGGGCCGCTTTCAGGATTTCGCCGGCCTCGATGCGCACACGATGCCAAGATAGTTCGTCAGGAACGTCTCCCTCAACGGCCGCGGTGACGATGACCTGCTCAAAATCACGAACTGCATCCATAAGTCGAGCCCTGCGCCGACCATCCAACTCCGCGAACACGTCGTCGAGGATAATCACCGGATCACCGGCGGGAGACTCATCGCGGAGCAGCGATGCGAGAGCGAGTTTGAGGGAGAGGGCAAATGACCACGACTCCCCGTGGCTCGCGTATCCCTTTACGGGCAAATCGTTGAGCGTGAGAATCAGGTCGTCTCGGTGAGGTCCGACAAGGGTGACGCCACGCTCCAGTTCGCGATGGCGCACCACGTCGAGCGCCGCGCGCAGCTCAGACGCCAGTGTTTCACGTGAAACCTCCGCGTCCAACGCCGCGTGGGTCACTGAGCCTGTTTCACGTGAAACACTGCGCGGCTGGAGCGCGTCAGTGGCAGATTCGGCGAGTGACAATAGGGGCTTGTGGTCCTGCTCGACGAGTGCACGGTAACTCGCTTGAAGGGGCAGCAGGAGGTCTCGAATGAGCTCGCGCCGTGCGAGCATAATCTGCGAGCCGAACTCAATGAGCTGATCATCCCAAACTTCCAGGGCAGCGCCGAGCGCACCTCCCCTCCCTCGCTGAGATTTGAGGAGCGCGGTCCGCTGGCGTACGACGCGATCGTAGTCCGACAGGGCACCCGCAGCGACGGGATGGCGGGCGACGAGCGCCTCATCCAGGAATCGGCGCCGAACAGATGGCTCTCCACGAACGATACTGAGGTCTTCCGGCACAAAAGCGACCGCCGAAAACCATCGAGTCACCTCGCGTGGGCGAACGTTGTTTCTATTGACCTGTGCCCGGTTCGCTCGGTCGCGGTTGATTTGCAGTTCGAGCAGCACCTCCCGCTCATCGGCGACCACACGCATGCGTGCAATTGCAGACTCACTTCCAGCGCGGACGAGTGGTGCGTCCCCCGTCACGCGATGCGAGCGAAGCGAAGCGAAATAGGCGATGGCCTCAACCAGATTAGTTTTCCCCTGGCCGTTCCGCCCGATCAACAGGTTCGGCCCCGCCGCGAGTGTCAACTCGGCAGTGCGGTAATTCCGGTAGTCGCCGAGTGACAGATGCGCGACCCGCACCGCAGTCCCCCTTAGCGCAACAGCAGGTTAGGCTGCAGCAGATACTTGAAGCTTTCTTCGTCCACTTCGTCTTTGCTGCGCTGGCTCGTGATCAGCACCGGACCCGGCTTCCCAGGGTTGTCCGTGCGCGTAAACGCAATGCGAGCAAATTCCGAATGAGTGGAACGTAGCCCATCGAGCAGGAACTGCGGCTTCAGCGAGACAACCATTTCGTCCCCGACAAGGTGGGCATCCACTGTTTCAACGGCTTGCGCGGACTCGGTGCCAGCAGCCTCAAGCGTCACCGTTCCCTCAGCAAAGGAGAAACGAAGTGCTGCTTCGCGCTCCAGCACCAGTCCAACACGACCCACAGCTTCCACGAGTTCCGCCGTGTTGACGACTGCGTAATTGTCGACGCTCTCGGGGAACAAGCGCCCCACCGGCGGATAGTTTCCCTTGATCAGCAGGGAAGTAACGGTCTTCGACCCACCCGTAAAGGCTACGAGCTCACGCTCGCCATCCTTGATGATCGCAACCTTGACTTGGCCGTCGCCGGAGAATGTCTTCCCTACTTCAGTCACGATCTTTGACGGCACCAATGCGGTCAAATCGCCCTGTGATCCGGCATTTTCCCAGTCGATACCGCGAGTTGCAACGCGGTATCGATCGGTTGCAGTCAGGGTGAGTGAGTTCTCGCTGATCTCAAACTGCACACCCGTGATAACCGGAGTGACGTCGTCTTTTGAAGCTGCCAGGGAGACCTGAGCGATAGCGTCGGAGAACACGTCGGCGGGAACAGCACCAGTCACGTCCTCGACCCGGGGCACCTGCGGATATTCTTCTACTGGCATTGCAGGGAGGCTAAACGATGCCGAGCCACATCGCACCTCTACACGACTCTCCAGCAAGGAAACCTCGACATCGGAGTGCGGGAGCCGCTGCGCGATCTCGCTGAGGAGACGACCCGAGACCAGTGCGCGACCAGCTTCAGTCACCTCCGCAAGAACGCTCGTGCGCGCTGACACCTCATAGTCAAAAGACGACACGGTGAGCAGTTCACCCTCGGCTTCGATGAGAGCGCCACTCAGCAAGGGCTGTGTTGGACGCTGTGGCAAGAGCTTCACCGCAAATGACACTGCCTCACTGAACACGTCACGGTTAACGGTGAATCGCATGTGGCTTCTCCTCCCGCCCCGCTAGCGTGGCAATTTCGATGGTTTGACAATCTTTGCACACTCGGCGAGGTGTGTGATCCGAGGATTGTCGGTTCTCGTGGTTTCCGCCGATTCCGATCGCGTGATCGAGTTCCCGTTTCAGAAGTGAGAGATTGTTAACAGTGTTAACAGCTGTGGAAACTGTGGATAACTCGGTGGATATCAATGTTTCGTAGAGAACTACAGCTGTGTGAGTTGTTGGTGGCCTTGGGATAGACCGACTCCCTTGGAATGACAGGGAACTTGTGAGAGTCGATGCCACTCACAGGCGAGGGCGATTCCTCCACAGACACGCCCGAGTTCTCCCCAGATATCCACATATTCACCCCAGCCTGTGGATAACTCCTGTTAGCGGGAGCCCTGTTTGATGCGCGTCGTCAGTTCGGTGACCTGGTTATAGATCGATCGACGTTCAGCAATGAGCTGGGAAATCTTCTTGTGCGCGTACATCACCGTGGTGTGGTCGCGCCCGCCGAACAGCTGTCCGATCTTGGGGAGTGACAGTGGGGTCAGCTCGCGGCAGAGGTACATAGCAATCTGCCGTGCTGTTGCAATTTGTTGTGCGCGCGTCGGACCATAGAGATCATCCACAGAGAGATCGAAGTACTCGGCAGTCTTGCTGATGATGTCCGAGGGCTGCACTTCATTGTCGGCGTCGAGTGTGATGAGGTCCTTGAGCACTGTGTGGACAAGGTTCATGTCGATGCGTTGCTGATTCAGGCTTGCGTATGCCGTCACGCGGATCAACGTGCCCTCGAGCTCGCGGATATTCGATGAGAACTTACTTGCAATGAACTCGAGGATGTTGTGGTCGATTTCAAGGTTCTCGCGTTGCGCCTTCTTGCGGAGGATCGCAATTCGAGTCTCAAGGTCGGGAGCCTGAATATCAGTCAGCAAGCCCCATTCGAATCGGGACAGCATGCGCTCTTCAAATCCACGCAACTGCTTCGGCTGCACGTCACTGGTGATCACGACCTGCTTGTTGTGGTCGTGGAGCGTGTTGAACGTGTGGAAGAACGCCTCTTGAGTCTCCACTTTGTCGGCCAGGAACTGGATGTCGTCAACCAGCAAAATGTCGACACTGCGGTACCTGGCGTGGAAGCCCGCGCCCTGATTGTTCGCAATCGAGTTGATGAAGTCGTTGGTGAAATCCTCGGAGCTGACATAGCGCACGCGAACATCGGGAAAGAGCTCACGGGCGTAGTGGCCGATTGCGTGCAACAAGTGCGTCTTGCCCAACCCTGAATCACCGTAGATGAACAGCGGGTTGTAGGCACGGGCTGGTGCCTCTGCCACCGCAACGGCCGCGGCGTGGGCGAAGCGGTTTGACTGGCCGATCACAAAACTATCGAACCGGTACTTCTCATTGAGTCGGCTATCGCCCGGGTCGTCTCCTCCGTGACGGCCACGCGGTTCATCCACGGGCCGCGTGGGCTCGGAACGTGCGATGAAGTGCCCATCATCGAAACTGTTGCCGGGGGACGGCGGTGACGATGGAGCTTCCTGCACCGGCTCTGGATCGAGGGAGGGGTGCGCATCCTCATCGACGATCACAACGAAATTCTGGATCTCCTGTGCCTCGGGGATCGCAGCGATCGCGTTCATGATGGCCGGGCGCAACCGGCTCTCGAGCAGCTTGAGCGTGAACTCTAGCTGCACAGCGAGGTAGAGCGTCCCAGCCGCAATTCCGCGGGGAAGCGCCAACGCCAATTGGGCGCCTACCGCGGGTCCGACCGCCGGATCCTGCATCACGGCCTGTGTGACGCGGTCCCACACCTCTTGTACTTCGTCCTCAGTCACGCAATTACCCAGCTCAATAGTGGTGGTGGTTGGCCAATGTTATACCCAGCCTTATCCACAGATCAGGAACGAAAAATTCCGGGAATTCCGGGGATTATCGGTGGCGTGAGTGCATCTGCAGCAACGTTAGTCACAGATTTGTCCACAGGCAAGTCCCGGAGAGATTCGGGCCAAGTTTCAGGCCGAGAAGATCGCTTGCTGAGAGAGATCTCACGACTCTTTTGACGCAGCGCCAGATAGGGCGTAGAGTGAACTCCTTGTATGGGCGGAATATTGCCCTGCCCAGATATGACTTCCTCGATGCCACCGAGCTTCGGGGATCACTTCCATAAGTCACGGAGTCTTCTATGAGCAAGCGCACTTTCCAGCCAAACAACCGCCGTCGCGCCAAGGTGCACGGCTTCCGCGCCCGCATGCGTACCCGCGCGGGCCGCGCGATCGTTGCCGCACGCCGCGGCAAGGGCCGCTCAAGCTCACCGCGTAATACCCGCAGTCCCGGGATTCATATGCCTGCCCTACGGCACCGCGTTACCCGGGGGGATGATTACCGCCGGGTCGTGAGATCCGGATACCGCGTGGGTGGTGCACACTGCATCACCCACGCGGTTTTGCGTGCGCCCGGAGAACCAGCTCGCTTCGGTTTCATCGTGTCCAAGGCAGTGGGAAACGCCGTGCACCGCAATCTCGTGCGGCGCCGGTTGAAGACGATCGCGGAGCGGCGCATTGCCGCCGGTCTTGGGGGCGTCGACATCGTGTTCCGGGCACTCCCCGCGATCCGGGATACTCGCTTCGCGGACCTGGAGGCTGAGATTGGCCGGGCATTGGACCGCGTGGAACGAACGCTGCAACCAGTCGCGGGTGTCCGGTGAAACGGGTACTCCTTGAAATCTGGTGGCTGCCCCGGAATCTCGCGATTGGGATCATGCGGGGATACCGGAAGCTCATCTCCCCGCTCTATGGGCAGGTGTGCAGGTATTATCCATCGTGTTCCCGATACGCTTTGGAGGCGTATCAACTACGCGGCTTCGTTGTCGGGACGGCGCTCACGGCCTGGCGATTGCTCCGGTGCAATCCCTTCACGCCGGGTGGGATCGACGATGTTCCAACCCGAATGCAACAGAACTTTGTGATTAACTCGCGCGGCTTTGTCCGCCCCATCGAGCGAAAGGCCTAACGCGGTGGATTTCTTCGAGACCATACTCTGGCCGTTGCGCTGGCTCGTCGAGCTAGTGCTGGCGGTTTGGCACCAGGCACTGACCTGGCTCGGGATGGAGCCCGCTTCAGGCCTCACCTGGGTGCTGTCCATCATCGGCCTCGTGATCGTGGTGCGCTCAGCGCTCATTCCGGTGACGGTGCGGCAGATCAAGTCGCAGCGACGCATGATGGATCTCGCGCCCGAGATGAAGAAGGTTCAGGACAAGTACAAGGGCAAGAAGGATCAGTTCTCGCGCGAGGCGATGAGCCGCGAGACGATGGCTCTGTACAAGCGCCATGGGACCAACCCCTTCTCCTCATGCCTTCCGATCTTGATCCAGATGCCAGTGTTCTTCTCACTGTTCTACGTGCTGCGTCACGCATCTGAGAACAAGACGGGTATTGGCTTCATGACGAAGCCACTGACGCAGAGCTTCAATGAGGCAAGCATCTTCGGTGCTCCGCTGAAGATGAACTTCACCCAGGGCTGGGAAAGCGGCAACTGGACCGTCGTGATCCTCCTCGGCGTCATCGTGATTCTCATGATCGCCTCGCAGTTCTTTACGCAGCTCCAGATCATGTCGAAGAACGTCTCTGACGAGACGAAGAACTCCCCGATGTACCGCCAGCAGCGCATCCTGCTCTACATCATCCCCTTCGCTTTCCTCTTCTCGGGCGTGACCTTCCCGCTCGCGCTGAACGTCTACTGGTTTACGTCTAATATCTGGACGATGGGGCAGCAGTTCATCGTGATTCGCAACATGCCGACCCCCGGCAGTGACGCCTGGCGTGCACGCCAGGCCCGCCTGAAGGCCAAGGGGAAGCTGACCGACGATGAGGTCCGCGCACTCGATGCACAGACCCCAACCAAGACTGAGGGCCAGCGCAATCAGCCGATTGGCAAGAAGCGCGCGAAGAAGAAGGGCAAGTGATCGTGACCCAGGACAACGACGCTCCCACCCAGGAATCGAGCGAACTCAGCCTCGCCGAACTCGAAGCTGACGGCGACTTGGCGGCGGACTATGTCGAGGGGCTCCTCGATATTGCCGATCTCGATGGAGATATTGACATTGACGTGGCCAACGGTCGCGCCTATGTGTCTGTCACGGGAGGGGACGCTGAGCTCGAGCGCCTCGCCGGCGCGGACACCGTGCAGGCCCTCCAGGATCTCACTCGTCTCGCGGTGCAGGCCAAGACCGGTCGATTCTCACGTCTCATCATTGATGTCGGCGGCTCGCGAAATGCTCGCGCAACTGAGCTCAAGGGCATGGTTGATGCAGCGGTGGCTCAGATCGCCGCGGGGCGCGATGAGGTCGAGCTCGAGCCCATGTCATCGTATGAGCGCAAACTCGTCCACGACGATGTCGCCGAGCGTGGGTACTTCTCGGAGTCTCGCGGTGAGGGCCGCGATCGCCGCCTCGTTATTAGCCGCGCCTGAGTGTGCAGTGAACTCGTTTCACGTGAAACGCGCGGGGAGCGTGTGATGTCCGATGCAAGCGAGCTGACGCTCGAAGGAGAACCGACGGCCGCCGCAGAAATCGCTGGCGAACGGATCACGGTGCTGCGCGCGTTTGCAGCTGACCTCGCTGAGCGGGGTGAGGAGCTCGGACTGATCGGCCCCGTTGAGCTTCCGCGTCTGTGGACCCGTCACCTGCTGAACAGCGCGGTCCTCGCGCCCCTGATCCAGTCCGGAGCGCGAGTCGCGGATATCGGCACTGGCGGCGGGATGCCGGGCCTCGTGCTCGCGATTGTTCGACCCGATGCGCAGTTCCTGCTCATCGAGCCGATGGAGCGCCGGTGTGCGTGGTTGAACGAACAGATCGACCGCCTTGAACTCGAGAATGTTGAGGTGCGGCGCGGGCGCGCTGAAGAGTTCCACGATGCATTTGAGGTGGATCAGGTGACGGCCCGCGCGGTCACGGCACTGCGTAAGCTCGTACCGATTACGGCTCCCCTGCTCCGAGACGGCGGTGAGATGCTGTTCCTCAAGGGCGCTGCGATTGACGCAGAAATTGAGGCCGCTGCAAAGACGCTGCGCAAGTATCGCGCAAGCGATGTGACGGTTGAAGAGCTCGGGGTTGGGCAGCTGGCTGAAACGACCCGGGTGTTTCGGGCTAAAATCAGAAGTCATGACTGAATCTGAGAAGTCACTCGTCGGCGATCACCTCGTTGACAAGATCCGGCGACGCCGCAAGCTCGCTGAAACTGTGTCGCCGCTTCCCTCGGAAACGCGGGTGATCACGGTGTCCAACCAGAAGGGCGGGGTGGGAAAGACCACCACCACCGTCAATCTTGCTTCGGCGCTCGCGCGTCGCGGGGCTCGAGTGTTGGTGATCGATCTTGATCCCCAGGGCAACGCCTCGACCGCGCTCGGGGTGGCTCACCGGCCCGAGGTCACGAGCGTCTACGACGTACTCCTCGGGGACAGCGGGCTTGAGGACGCGCTGCAGCCGACGAGTGATCACGACAATCTGTGGTGCGTCCCCTCAACGATTCACCTCGCCGGAGCCGAGATTGAGCTAGTCTCGCTCGTCGCCCGCGAACAGCGGCTGCGCACGGCGCTGCACAGCTTCCTCGCCGAGTCCGAGGAGAGCTACCACTACGTCTTCATCGATTGTCCGCCGTCGCTCGGGTTGCTGACGGTCAACGCCTTCGTCGCCGCAGATGAAGTGCTGATCCCCATCCAGTGCGAGTACTACGCGCTGGAAGGGTTGAGCCAGTTGCTCGGAAATATTGAGCTCATCCAGAAACACTTGAATCCTGGGCTGAGCGTTTCGACGATTCTGCTGACCATGTACGACGCGCGCACCAACCTTGCGCAGGAAGTCGCGGGCGAAGTGCGCACGCACTTCCCCGAGCAGGTTCTCTCCGCAGTGATCCCACGCTCTGTGCGGATTTCGGAGGCACCAAGCTACGGCCAGACGGTGCACGCGTACGATGGCGCTTCGATCGGCGCACTTGCGTATCTTGAAGCGGCCGCGGAGATGGCGGAACGCGGAGCAGCGGTAGACACTTCCACGGAGAGGCGCGACTGATGGCGACGAAGAAGCGAGGCGGCCTCGGCCGGGGTATCGGGGCACTCATCCCGCAGGCGCCCACGACGGGAGAACGCCCGGTTGATGTGTTTTTCCCGGCTGCAGGATCCACCGCAGCAGTCGCAGAGGTGGTGCCGGCAGATGACGCCGTGACGGACACCAACGGTGCGAGCACGAGCGCGAGTGCGAGCGCCGCGACCAGCTCCGAGGAGCCGCAGTTGCAGGAAGTGCCGGGCGCTCGCCTGACCCGGCTTGACCTCACAGACATCACGCCGAACCGGGTGCAGCCGCGCACGGAGTTCGATGAAGAAGCGCTTGCTGAGCTCACACACAGCGTCCGCGAATTCGGCGTCTTTCAGCCGATCGTGGTCCGTGAAATTGAGCCAGCGCCGAAAAGCGGGCCGCGGTTCGAGATCATCATGGGTGAGCGTCGCTTCCGCGCTTCCACTCGCGCGGGTCTCGAGAGCATTCCCGCGATTATTCGCAGCACCGCAGATGAACATATGCTTCGTGACGCGCTGCTCGAGAACCTGCACCGCGCGCAGCTGAATCCACTTGAAGAGGCCTCTGCCTACCAGCAGTTGCTCGCGGACTTTGGGATCACTCAGGAGCAGCTCGCCGAGCGTATTGGCCGCTCGCGGCCGCAGATTTCCAATACGATTCGACTGCTCCGCCTGCCAGAAGCCGTGCAGGCACGGGTGGCTGCTGGCGTGCTGACCGCTGGGCACGCTCGCGCGATCCTCTCGAACGATGGTGATGCCGAGTCAATGCAGCGGCTCGCGGACAAGATCGTAAACGAGGGACTCTCCGTACGCGCAGCAGAGGCGGCAGCTGCTGAGGGCCCTCAGCGCAAGACGCCGAAGGCTCGTGCCGGCGGTGTGCAGGCTCAGCTCAGCGAGATCGCTGATCGCCTCGGCGATCGTTTCGATACGCGGGTTGCAGTGAAATTGGGTGCGAAAAAGGGGCAGATCGTGATCGATTTCGCCACGATCGCCGATCTCAAGCGCATCCTCTCCGAGCTCGGAGATCCTGGCTTCAACTAGCTCACGTTTGCGCCCCTCGCGGCCGGGTCACGGACCCTATGTGGTTCACTGGAGGCATGACTTCTGAATCCCGAGTGGTGTCGGCCGAGCGGCTCAGCTCCGCTTCCCCCGAGGTGCTTTTCGAACTGATCGCCGATCCCGCACAGCAACCGCGGTGGGACGGAAACGACAACCTCGCTGAGGCTGCTGACGGGCAGCGCGTCCATGCCGTGGGAGACGTGTTCGTGATGACCAACACCGGGGACCGCGTGCGCGAGAACCGCATTGTTGAGTTCGTTGAGGGGCGCAAGATTGCATGGCTGCCCTCGCCTGTCGGTGAGACACCACCGGGCCATCTGTGGCGGTGGGAGCTGGAGCCTCGCGAGGGTGGCACGCTCGTGCGGCACACATACGATTGGTCTGAGCTGCACGATCCACGGCGGATCGAGCGCGCCAAGCAGAACACCGCGGAGGCGCTCCTGGCATCGGTGGACCGACTCGTGGCGCTCGCCGAGCAGGACTAGTCAGCGAGGATATCCGTCCCTCCATACGCGAGAGGGCCCCGAATCCCACTGGGATTCGGGGCCCTCTCGCGTATGAGGCAGCCTAGATAATGCCTGCGAGGTGCTGCTCGATCATCGGCTTCGGCATGGCCCCGATGATTTCACGCACCTCTTCGCCGTCCTTGAACACCTTCATCGCGGGGATGGAGGTGATGCGGTACTGCGCAGCGAGGTTCGGGTTCTCATCGACGTTCAACTTCGCGATGATGATCTTGCCCTCGTGCTCGGCAGCGATCTGGTCGAGGATCGGCGCAACGGCGCGGCACGGACCGCACCAGGCAGCCCAGAAATCCACGAGGACGGGAACTTCACTCTGGAGCACGACCTTCTCGAAGGTCTGCTCGTCGACAATAACGGGTTCATTCATGATGACTCCTTCGGTGACGCAGCTGGTGTGGGTGTGGTTAGACCGCGGCAAGCGCTGAGGCGTGCTCTTGCTCGCGTGCGGCCAGGTAATGCTCGGCATCAAGCGCCGCGATGGTGCCTGATGCTGCGGCAGTGATCGCCTGCCGGTAGCTCGGATCGGTGACGTCACCCGCCGCGAAGACACCGGCCACCGAGGTGCGCGCGCTCCGGCCCTCGACGGCAATCGTGCCCTCCGCCGTGAGATCCAGCTTGCCGTGCACGAGGTGCGTGCGCGGATCGTTGCCAATCGCGACGAACAGGCCCTCGAGGGGAAGCTCGCGCTCACTTCCGTCCACGGTGTTGCGCAGGGTCACGCCGGTGACTTCCGTTTCGCCGTGAATGGCGGTGACTTCGGAGTCCCACACAAACTCGATCTTTTCATTGTCGAACGCTCGCTGCTGCATGATCTTCGATGCCTTGAGCTCATTGCGGCGGTGGATCACGTACACCTTGGAAGCGAAGCGGGTGAGGAACGTTGCCTCCTCCATGGCTGAATCGCCGCCGCCGACAACGGCGATCGTCTTCTCACGGAAGAAGAACCCGTCGCAGGTCGCGCACCACGAGACGCCATGGCCGGACAAGCGATCCTCGTCGGCCAAGCCGATCTTGCGGTAGGCGGAGCCTGTCGCGTAAATCACGGTCTGTGCTTCGTGCACAGATCCGTCGCCCGCGGTGACACGCTTGACGTCGCCGGAGAAGTCGACCTCGGTGATGTCGTCATACACGACTTCGGTGCCGAAGCGCTCAGCCTGCTCCTGCATCCGCTGCATGAGCTCTGGGCCCTGGATGCCCTCGGGGAAGCCGGGGAAATTCTCGACCTCGGTGGTGTTCATCAGCTCGCCGCCAATGCCGATCGAGCTCGCGAACAGGAGCGGTTTCAGCCCCGCGCGCGCCGCATAGATGGCTGCGGTGAAGCCGGCCGGGCCGGAACCGATGATGATGATCTGCTGCATGAGGCTCCTCGCACGCATCGCTTGTGGTGCGGCCTGCGGGCCGCTCGGTGGGTATAACCCATCCTAGGTGCGTGCTATTCCTGGTGGGCAGCTGTCTGTCCAGCTTCGCTACTGCGCTTCCTGCGCAGGCTCCGCCAGATACCGAACCCGAGCAGCAGTGCGGCAAGACTCCCGAGGGTCCACAGGCCGATGGTCTCAACGACACTGCGGATCGAGATCGACAGCGTTCCGGTGAACACCGTCGGATCTCCCGTCGCCGCCGAAACACTCACGACGAGGCCGGACTCTCCTGAGGAGACGCGGCTGTGCACGGGAACGAGAATCCGCTGGTTCGCCTCGGCTGGCACCGTGATGTCAGGGAAATCTCGTTCGGGGAGGGAAAGCGCGGCGGACGACGGGTCAACGCGAACGCTCACGAGGGCATCGAACGGAAGCGAATTGTGGAGCTGAACGGGCACTCTCGTGGAGGTGCCGACAAGCTGGGTGTGCTCGGTGCTGAGAGCGCGGACGCCCTCGAGCAACTCGGCGTCGCGCTCCCGGTAGTGTGCTGCGACCGCCGCAAACTCATCCTCAGGCTCGGCGAAGCGTGTGGCGAACAATTCGAGCAGCCGGGTGCGCTGATAGCCGCTGAGGTACTCGGGATGGACGAGCACCGCGCCGAGCTCATTGACGGAGGTCTCCCTGCCAGCAGCCGTGCGCAAGAGTTCGCGCCGCTCTTCGAGCGTATCGCCGGCACGCAGAGACGCCTTCCCTTCGGGCAGCGCGGCCACCGTCGAGCTCGAAACCCAATTGAAGGTGCCAATTTTTGTGAGCAGTGCGCTCGGATCCTCTGCGTCGCCGAGTGCGCCGCGATCGAGGCCGACAAGCACCCCAGACGAATTGGACTGCGCAGCAAGGGCGAGCATCGCACCCAATCTGGCCGTGCCCGCATTCCGGTCGGCGGATGTCGCACCCCCGATCGCTGTGCGCGCGGCGTCGCCGAGTGCCGCATCCGTAATGAGTGCGGAGGTGGCGCCGACGGAGGCGCGCGGTGTGTCATTCCCGGAGACATTGCTGGAGTCGAGCACGACGGTGCGGATGCCACTTGACTCAAGCAGCGAGAGCGTTGCCTGATCCACCGCCCCCTCGGCTGGCCAGGCAGCTGCGATTGTTGTTGGCCACGCCAGCAGTTCGGCGAGTGTCGGCAGCGCCGTGGGCTCTGGCCCGGGATCGTTGCCATCCTCAGTGGGCGCAGGATCAGTGGGCACAGCTTCCGTAGCGGCGGAATCGAGGTCGGGCTGATCCTCGTTGGCCGCATCCTGCGGGGTCTGCTCACGGGGCTCTGTGCCGCTCACTGAGTCACTGTCGGCTGCCGGGAAGACGCCGAACCGTGAGACGAAGTCGAGACTCGACGGGGCAAGCAATTTGGAGTATCCGAGCGCGGCCTGTGCGGCTGGGTCTGCGTCGGCGAACTGCAGCATGAACGTCGGCAAGCTCAGTGCCGACATGCGCTCAAGCAGGGCGCGAGCGTTCTCCGGCGCTTCCTCCCCGTACGCACGGATCCCCGCGACGATGCGCGGATCGATCGCGAGCGTGGCCTGCCGGATCCTCGCTTCTGTGAGCAAGGCATCCCACTTGGGAGCGAGCTCTTCGAGTTGTCGCCTGGTAGGAAGCGTCCGGATATCAGAGGGCAGCACGAGCGGCACAATCAGACCGAGCGAGACGATCGGCGTCGGTGCGTTTGCTCCCGAGCCGGGCGGTGCCCCAGGAGTTCCCAATTCCGTGACCAGCTGGGTGAGCCCGGTCAGTACCCCTGAACCCGGATCGGCGGTGTCCGCGGCATCGCTCGGGTCGGCATCGCTCTGGTCGGCATCGCTCGAGTCGGCATCGCTCGGGTCGACTGCGGAGGCGGTGTCGGCCTTCTGCGCTGCGCCCGAAGCTGCGTCAGCGGTGCCGGCCTCCGCGGTGTTCGCAGCACCAGCGGCGCCTTCGGCTGGGTCCTGCTTCTCATCCTGAGTGGTGTCGGGATCCGGATCAGGCGTGTAGCTCGCCTGAACCGAGTGCACCCCGAACGCGGCATTCGTTCCGAGCGGGATATCGTCGCGCGGCACCGTGAGCGTTGCCGTGCGATCCTCCCCTGCTGCAACGGCGCCGATACTCGCCTCTGCGATGAGGGGGAGGTCACCGGCAGAATCGTGTCGAGTTGCTCCGCATCCGCGAGCTGCGCGGATCCGAAACGCAGTTGCAGCCGGCCAGCGGGGAGCTCCTCCGTGCCAGGGTTCCGCAAAAGAACATCGAAGCGCAGCTCGGCAGTGTCGGCGCGAATGACCGGATCCCGCGGTGACACGACGAGGGAAGCCGGATCCGAAGCCGACTCCTCCGAGCTGTCTGCCGCTCGTGCAGCGGTGACCGGCGCCGACGTGGCGGCCAGGCTGCCCGCGACAAGGCCGACCGCGAGCACGGCAGCCGGAAGTGCGCGGATCCGAGAAGGGAAAGCCATGAGCATCAGTCTATGGACCGGCTCTGTGATCAGGGTCCAGGTACCCTTATGGGATGCCCTCACTCGTCGATTCCATGGCCGCCATGCGCGCCATCGCCGCTTCTGCGCCCGTCGCGACGCTCGCCGAGGCCTTCGCTGCGCGCGGGCACGAGTTCGCGCTCGTCGGTGGCCCCGTCCGCGACGCACTGCTCGGCCGAGCCGTGACCGACCTCGACTTCACCACTTCAGCGCTGCCGGATGAGACGCGCGCGATTCTTGATGACCTGTCAGCGAGCGTCTGGGATGTTGGTCGCGACTTCGGAACGATTGCCGCACGCGTGCAGGGGGAGACGGTCGAGATCACGACGTACCGCGCGGAGATCTATCGCGACGATTCACGCAAGCCGACGGTGAGCTACGGTGACACGATCGAAGGCGATCTCGTGCGTCGTGACTTCACGATCAACGCGCTGGCGCTCATGCTCCCGGAACTTCGGCTGGTTGACGTCTCAGGCGGGCTCGAAGACTTGGTGGCTGGCCGGATCCATACCCCGGGCGCCCCTGCGGCCTCCTTCACCGACGACCCGCTGCGCATGCTGCGTGCCGCACGCTTCGCTGCTCAACTGGGCTTCGAAGTGTCTGCTGAGACGCAGGAGGCCATGGTGCAGTTCGCTGAGCGACTCGACATCATTTCCGCTGAGCGGATCAGGGACGAACTCGTGAAACTTCTGAGCTCGACCGACCCAGTGCCAGGCATCCGTCTGCTGGTCGACACTGGCCTTGCCGAGCGGTTCCTGCCGGAACTGACCGCGCTCCAAGCCACACAGGACGATCACGGCAGGCACAAGGATGTGTACGAGCACAGCCTCACAGTGCTGCGCCAGGCGATCGCGCTCGAAACGGAGCGCCGTGGAGCACACACCACCGCACCTGATGTGGTGCTCCGCCTCGCGGCGCTGTTGCACGATATCGGCAAGCCCGCCACCCGTCGATTCGAGCGCGGCGGCGTCACGTTCCACCACCATGACGTGGTGGGGGCGAAGCTCGCGAAGAAGCGGCTGCGCGAGCTCCGCTTCGACAACGACACCGTGAAACGAGTAGCGCGCCTGGTTGAACTGCACCTGCGCTTCTTCGGATACAGCGATCAACCGTGGACGGACTCTGCGGTGCGGCGCTATGTGCGCGATGCCGGTGACGAACTCGCGCAATTGCACATTCTCACGCGCGCCGATGTGACGACCCGCAACCGGCGCAAGGCGGAACGACTCGATCACGCCTACGACGACATTGAGCGCCGGATCGACGAACTCGCGGCAGCCGAGGAGCTTGCCGCGGTGCGGCCCGAGCTCGATGGCGCGCAGATCATGTCAATTCTTGGCATTGCGCCGGGGCCGCTCGTGGGCCGGGCGTATAAGCACATGCTCGATGTGCGGTTGGACGAGGGACCGATCGGGCCGGAGGCCGCGGAGGAGCGATTGCGCGCGTGGTATGCCGAACTGGAAGCGGACGAGGCATCCGAGCCGAGAGGTGCTGCAGGGCGTGCACCGGCCGCGGGGGCTGAGCCGGCGGCGGCCTCGTGAGCGGCGACGGCACTGTGGCGGAGACGGAATTGAAGGAGAACGACATGCAGGATCCAGCACAGTGGTTCGGCGGAGCGCCACGGGTGATGTTCGTGCACGCGCACCCCGATGACGAATCGATCAGCACCGGTGGAACACTTGCCGCCTTGGCGAGCGCTGGGCGCGAACCCCTGCTCGTGACCCTCACCCGCGGAGAGCGCGGTGAGGTGGTGCCAGGCCCCTTCGCGCACCTCGCAGGCACTGACGCACTGGCCCCCACCGCCAGGCGGAGCTCGCGGCGGCCCTATTTATGCTCGGAGTGGAGCGCCACGCGTTCCTCGGCGTTGAGCCGGCGCGCGCTGAGGGCCTCACCCCGGTGATTTACGAGGACTCTGGCATGGTGTGGGGCGCCGATGGCCGCGCCGAGGCGGCTGCGGACGCTACCGCCGACGCGCTGACGCGTGCGCCCGCCGTCGAAGCGCTCAACGATCTGCTCGCCGCAGCGCATGGTGCAGGTGCGCGTGCCGTGGTCAGCTATGACTCCGGTGGTGGGTACGGTCACCCAGACCACGTGTTTGCACACCGTCTCGCGCGCGCTGTTGCCCACGCGCTCGGCCTCCCGTTCTGGGAAATTGTTTCGGATCCGAGTGCGCTGAACTCGGCCCAGGGCGATCCGGCCGTCGAGACGCACGATATTTCGCCGTGGTTCGACCGCAAAGTCGCAGCACTTCGCTCCCACGTCACGCAGCTCACCGTTGAAGACGACGAAATGGTGCACGTTGGGGGCCAACGGCAGCGGATTGAGCGCAGTGAGGCATTCCGCTTGTGCCCCAGCCCAGCAGCCTCGAGTGAGCCAAGCGAGTAGAGTGGGACGTCGGGCGCGCCGAGCGCCGGACTCGAAAACATAGGGGTGCAATGAGTGTGAAGGTAGCCCTCGCGGGCGTTGGCAACTGCGTGAGTTCGCTCGTTCAGGGCGTCGAATACTACCGAGGGGCCGCCGACGACGAGCAGGTTCCCGGGCTCATGCACGTCCGTCTCGGCGGACACCATGTGTCTGACCTGGAATTTGTCGCCGCGTTCGAGGTAGACGCCGAGAAAGTCGGCCTCGATCTCGGCCAGGCGATCTGGGCAGGGCACAACAACACGATCAAGTTCTCCGATGTGCCGGATCTCGGCATCACGGTGCAGCGCGGCCCCACACTTGATGGGCTTGGCGAGTTCTACCGTGACGCTGTGGAGGAATCGAGCGCAACGCCGGTGGATGTGGCACAGGTGCTGCGCGACTCCGGCGCAGATGTGCTCGCGTGCTACCTTCCCGTCGGCAGCGACGACGCCGTGAAGTTTTACGCGCAGGCCGCGCTCGATGCGGGGGTGGCGTTTGTGAACGCTGTGCCGGTGTTTGTGGCGAGCGACCCCGAGTGGGCCGCGAAGTTTGTGGCTGCGGGGCTTCCCATCGTCGGTGACGATATCAAGAGCCAGGTGGGCGCAACGATCACGCACCGCGTGCTGGCACGCCTCATGGAGAGCCGTGGCGTGGCGCTGGATCACACCTACCAGCTCAACGTCGGCGGCAACATGGACTTTAAGAACATGCTGGAGCGCAGCCGGCTGAAGTCGAAGAAGATCTCGAAGACGCAGGCCGTGACCTCGAACCTTGATGTCAATCTCTCCGCAGACGATGTGCACATCGGCCCGAGCGACCACGTGCCGTGGCTCGAGGATCGCAAGTTTGCCTTTGTGCGGCTTGAAGGGCGCGGGTTCGGCGACGTGCCGATGAGCATCGAGTACAAGCTCGAGGTCTGGGACTCCCCCAACTCGGCCGGCACGATGATCGACGCGATCCGGGTTGCCGCTGTTGCGAAAGAGCGCGGCCTCGCCGGTCCGGTAGAAGCCGGCTCGGCTTACTTCATGAAGTCGCCTCCGGTACAGATGCCGGACCATGCTGCGCGCGCTGCGCTGGAAAAGTTCCTGGCTGAGCCGAACGCGTAGGCACTGTCAGGCGAAGCGGCACCTAGCGGGGATTCGAGAGTTCTGGAGCCCCGAGAGGTGCCGCTTTGGCGGGGCGTGCACCGGAGTAGGCCTGTGCGAGCAGAGCGGCGTGGGCATCCCAGTTGTGGCTGAGGGCGTGTGCGCGGGCCTGCTCGCCGAGCCTGCTGCGCTGTGCGGGATCCCGCAGGAGCGCCCTCAGCGCGCTGGCCCAGGCTGCGGGATCCCGCGTGGCGAGCCGCAGTTCGGCGCCGCTCGGCGCCGCAGCCTCCAACAGGCCGGTGTGCGCAGCGATGATCGTCGGCACGCCGCACGCTGCAGCTTCGAGTGCGACGAGGCCGAACGATTCGGAGTGTGAGGGCACGAGCACCACACTGCTTTCGGCGAGGAGCCGCGCCGCCGCCACGCGATCCTGCGCTGGCAGGAACGTGACCTGCGCCGCAATCCCCGTGCGATGCGCGAGCTCGCGCAGTTCGGCGGCGTAACCTTCAGCCCCGGAGTCGGCTCCCCCGCGATGACGAGCTCGCAGCTCCGCCAGAGCTCGGGATCGGCGTGCGCAAGCCGTGCGGCAGCGGCGATGGCGAGGTCCTGCCCCTTGAGTGGCTGCACACGTCCGAGCACCGTGATCCGGAGCCGCCTCGGTGTTTCACGGGAAACACTCACTGGCCGAAACAGTTCGGTGTCAACGCCAGGGTGCACGATCGTTGCGGGATGAGTCGGTTCGCCGTAGCCGGAGGTGATGGCCGCCAGTTCACTGCGACTGCAAGCGATCACGTGTGCCCCGCGAGTGAGCGCGCGCTCCCCCGCGAGCCGCAATTCGGGCTCCGGCTGATCGCCAGGCGCAAGTCGCAGATTCTTCTGGTCAGCGACGGTGTGCATGGTGATTGCTGGGATGACGCGATTGGCCGCTGCGAGTGGGAGCGCTGCGAGCCCGCTCAGCCAGTAGTGCGCGTGTATTGCGTCGAAGCTGCCCTGCTCCGCGAGTGCGGAGGCAAACTCCGGCACCGCAGCCGGAAGCTCCCCTTGCCGAGCTCTGCTGGCCCCGCGATGAGCGCCGTGACTCGCGCGCCGTGCCCGAGCGGGCTCGTACCCGCGGGCGTGGTCTCGTCCGCCCGTGTAAACACGGTGACGTTGTGCCCTGCCCTGGCGAGCGCCCGGGCAGCTGACGCCACCACGACGTTCATGCCGCCAGCATCCCCGCTCCCGGGAACTGCCGCGGGTGACGTGTGCATGGAGATGAGCGCGATCCGCATGAGTGTCAGCCTATGGTGCGACGCAGACGCAGCTGATCCGGCGGCCTCGTGCCGTCACTTCTCCCCCTCCCGCAGATCGCGGCCACTCGCTACACTCGGGGGCACACGCGGGGATTCCTCGCCTGGCGCAAAGGAGCGGCATGCCCACAGGACACGCAATCGTGGTCGGTGCCGGCCTCGCGGGGCTCGTTGCCGCGGCCGAGCTGCTCGACGCTGGCCAGCGCGTCACCGTCCTGGACCAGGAGAGCGAGGCGAACCTCGGCGGGCAGGCCTGGTGGTCGTTCGGCGGGCTGTTCCTCATCGACTCCCCGAGCAGCGCCGACTCCGCGTGCACGACTCTCGCGAACGTGCAGGACGCGACTGGATGGACGCTGCGGCGTTCGACCGTGAGGAAGACGCGCTCCCCGGCAGTGGGCCGAGGCCTATCTGGACTTCGCGGCAGGCGAAAAGCGCGCGTGGCTGCGCGAACGTGGCATTGGGTTCTTCCCGGTCGTCGGCTGGGCAGAGCGAGCGCGCAACAGCGTGCCACGGTTTCACATCGTGTGGGGCACCGGCCCCGCAATTCTCGCGCCATTCATTGCGCGTCTGCGACGCGGAATCGCTGAAGGCCGTGCCGCGTACGTGCCACGGCACCGGGTGACCGAGCTCGTGGTGACAGACGGCGGCGTTACAGGAGTGCGCGGTGAGCGGCTCCGCGAGGACAGTGCGGCGCGGGGCAAATCGTCGTCGCGAGAGGTGATCGGCGACTTCGAGCTCGCTGCCGACGCAGTGCTGGTGAGCTCGGGCGGGATCGGGGGAATCACGAGCTCGTGCGGGAACGCTGGCCCGCGCGACTCGGCGCTCCCCGGCCGAGATGCTCGCTGGCGTGCCGGCTCACGTCGACGGTCTCATGCTGGGCATCGCCGAACGCGCGGGTGCGCGCCTCATCAACGGCGACCGGATGTGGCACTACACCGAGGGCATCGCAAATCATTCGCCAGTGTGGCCGGCGCACGGGATTCGGATCCTGCCAGGCCCCTCCTCGCTGTGGCTCGATGCGAGCGGGCACCGTCTACCGGCCCCGCACTATCCCGGATTCGACACGCTCGACACCCTGACACGGCTGCGCGCGACCGGGCACGATCACTCCTGGTTCGTGACCACGGAGCGGATCGCGGGTACCGAGTTCGCACTCTCAGGGAGCGAGCAGAACCCAGATCTCACCGGGAAATCGCTGCGGCTACTCCGTGACCGGCTCGGATCAGGAGCCCCAGCACCCGTCCAAGCATTTCTCGACCGCGGCGCAGACTTCGTGGTCGCCGATTCGCTCGACCAGCTGATCGACGGCATGCAGATGAAATCCCCCGTACCGCTGGATCGCAGCGCCATTCATGCCGCGGTGAACGAACGAGATCGGGGGTTCCGCGGATCCGGCCCTCTGCCCCACGCTCGCGCGGGTGCCACCGGAATCGTGAGCGATGCGCAGTTGGACCGCGTGCGTGTGGCCCGGAACTACCTCGGCGACAAGCTCGTGCGCGTCGCGGCACCCCACGCGCTCACCGATTCCCAAGCCGGTCCCCTCGTCGCGGTGAAACTGCATCTGCTGACGCGAAAGAGCCTCGGTGGGCTGCACACCGATCTGTCCGGACGGGTGCTCGGGCCGCACGGGACGGCGGTGCCCGGACTCTTCGCGGCTGGGGAGGCCGCCGGATTCGGGGTGGCGGGGTGCACGGGTACCGGGCGCTCGAGGGCACATTCCTCGGGGGCTGCCTGTTTACCGGGCGCACCGCAGGCCGAGCTATGGCGGCAGCGCTCTAGCCGGGCGACGGTCAGGGGTGCGCATTCACGCCGTGTGAGCGATCTCACCCCTCGGCTGTGGATCTCTCCCCGCGCTGCGGCCGGAAGAGTGATAAGCTTTCCAGGTTGTCTGTGTGCGGCGTAATCTTCGCTCGCCCACTGGCACGATGCAATAACACCCTCCTGCCACAGAAATCCTGTGGCCGTGAAGTCCGAAGGAGGTGGGTCAGTAATGCATCCGTATGAACTCATGGTGATCCTCGATCCGGGTATCGACGAGCGCACCGTGGCTCCCAGCATGGAGAAGTTCCTCGGCGTCATCCGCACAGCGGGCGGCGAGATCGAGAACGTCGACATCTGGGGCAAGCGCCGTCTTGCTTACGAGATCAACAAGCAGTCAGAGGGCATCTACGTCGTGGTGAACTTCACCGCGTCGCACGAAGCCACCGCTGAGCTTGATCGTCAGCTTGGTCTCTCCGAGGCAGTGCTCCGCACCAAGGTGCTGCGCTCCGACGAGCTCATCGCCCAGCGCGCAGCGCAGGCGAAGCACGAGCAGGCGAAGGCGGCTCGTGCCGCGAAGGTGAGCGCCTAGCTCATGGCCGGCGAGCCGCTGATCACTGTTGTTGGCAACCTGGTTGCTGACCCCGAGCCTCGCGTGAGCCAGGCCGGTAAGTCGTGGGTGACGTTCCGTATCGCCTCGACCCCGCGCGTGCGTGACCGCCAGTCGGGCGACTGGTCGGACGGCGAAGCGTTGTGGCTCGGTTGCCGTGCGTACGGAGAGTACGCCGACAACATTGCCGCTTCGCTCACGAAGGGCTCGCGCGTTATCGTGCAGGGTCGTCTCACGCAGCGCAGTTACACCGATAACCAGGGCCAGCAGCGGACCTCTCTCGACCTTGAGGTCGAGGAGATCGGGCCGTCGCTCCGTTTCGCTACCACGCAGATCTCCCGGGGGCAGTCCCGTGGCCAGGTCGGCGGTTTCGGTGGCGGCAGCGGTCAGCCAGCCGGGCAGAGCAGCTGGGGCCAGCCCGCAGCCGCTCCGCAGCAGCAGGAAACTCCCTGGGGCGGCCAGCCGCAGCAGGGTGGTGCGGCTGCAGGCGCAGGCGACTTCGGTGGCGGTTTCGACGACGAGCAGCCCTTCTAGGCAGCCTCTCTGCCGCGTCACGCGGTGGGCACCCTCCCGTCCTCTCAGACGGCGAGCATCAACTTTGGAGTCCTGCGCTCGCGCGGGAAATCACACGAAAAGAGACCAACTATGGCAGGCAAGTCCAGCGGCGCAGCCCGCAAGCCGGGTCGCGGCAAGAACGCAAAGGTCGTCGCACCCGCCAAGAAGCAGACCGTAGGCGTCATTGATTACAAGGACGTCGCAACGCTTCGCAAGTTCATTTCCGAGCGCGGGAAGATCCGTGCACGTCGGATCACCGGCGTGTCCGTGCAGGAGCAGCGCTTGATCGCAAAGGCCGTGAAGAACGCCCGCGAGATGGCTCTCCTCCCCTACGCCGGCTCTGGCCGCTAAGGAGAACGAGAATCATGGCGAAGGTAATTCTTACGAACGAGGTCCAGGGCCTCGGTTCCGCCGGCGATGTCGTTGACGTCAAGACCGGTTACGCGCGCAACTACCTCGTGCCCCAGGGCTACGGGGTGCACTGGACCCGCGGTGGCGAGGCTCAGGTTGCTCAGATCCGTGCCGCACGTGATGCACGTGCGCTCGCTTCGGTCGAGGACGCTCAGGCGCTCAAGGCCAAGCTGCAGGAGGGCAAGATTCGTCTCCAGGCGAAGACTGGCACCGGCGGGCGTCTCTTCGGCTCGGTGAAGCCGGCTGCTGTTGCCGCTGCGGTGTCGCAGGCCGGCATCGGCGAGATCGATAAGCGGAAGATCACGGTGCCCAGCATCAAGTCGACCGGCGAGTACAAGGCGATCGTCCACCTGCACGATGGTGTCGACGCAACGGTGACCATTCAGGTCATCTCGCAGCGCTAGTCGCTCGCACCCGTTCGGCGGGGTGACGGTTCTTTGGAATCGTCGCCCCGCCGTTCAGTTTTTCTAGGCCGAACGCACTGAGTACTCGGCCGCGCAGCGTGTATTCATCCGGGGAATTGCTCAGTGCTACTCAGGTGAACGCAGCGTGTCGGCGTGTCGTCGAATTCGTGCCGTGTCGCAATTGACACAGGCGTGCTGGCCGGGTAGTTCTCCACATGACCCGGGGATCTCTCCAGCCTCAAGGTGTACCTGAAGCTTGAATAACTTTCACCCTGTTGAAAGTGAAAATGCCTGGTCAGGTGATATATATTTCGTCATATTCAGTTCCTGTCCACAGGTTGTCCCCAAGCGTGTGGATAACCTGTGGCGAAAAAGGGCAAGTTATCCACTAAGTTATCCACAGGCTTCCGAGCGTCCGCTTGAGACGCGCCCCGGGTGCCCGTAACGTGAATGTCCGGGGTTGGGTGTTCGATGTGTGAATCGCCAATCCCACAGCATCGAAAAGGAGTGGTCGAGTGTCGATCGCACACCTGGGTATCCCAGATTCGCTCGCGGAGGAAGCTCCCCGGGGGCACGAACGTACGCCGCCGTACGATTTGCTCGCAGAGCAGAGCGCCATCGGTGGCATGCTGCTGTCGAAGGATGCCGTCGCGGACGTCACGGGTGTGCTCAAGGGAATTGACTTCTACGTTCCCAAACACGAGGTCATCTACGAGGCTGTGCTCTCGCTCTACTCTCGCGGCGAGCCGACCGACGTCATTACGGTCACCGATGAGCTCACCAAGACCGGTGAGTTGCAGCGCGCTGGCGGAGCCGAATACCTCCACACGCTCACGAGCATTGTTCCCACCGCGGCAAACGCCAGCTTCTACGCCGAAATCGTTGGCGAAAAGGCGCTGCTGCGACGCCTGGTCGAGGCCGGAACGCGCATCGTGCAGATGGGCTATGCGGGTGAGGGTGAGGCCATTGACCTCGTCAACGTCGCACAGTCCGAGATCTACGGCGTGACAGGTGAGGCCCAGGGT
Source organism: Leucobacter luti (assembly GCF_019464495.1). Taxonomy (NCBI): domain Bacteria; kingdom Bacillati; phylum Actinomycetota; class Actinomycetes; order Micrococcales; family Microbacteriaceae; genus Leucobacter; species Leucobacter luti. The sequence goes on from NZ_CP080492.1 coordinate 2,034,511, forward strand.
GAGGATTACGTGCCGCTCCACCTCGCCGTTGACGCCGCGCTTGAGGAAATCAATAAGGCGAACAGCTCGACGGGAGGCATGCTCGGCGTGCCGACGGGATTCGCCGAGCTCGATGCCATGACGAACGGCTTCGCGGGCGGGCAGATGATCATTATCGCCGCACGACCCGCAATGGGTAAGTCGACGCTCGCCATGGATGTGGCCCGCAACGCGTCGGTGCACGCAAACGCCCCAACAGTGTTCTTCTCACTCGAGATGGGTCGCGCTGAGATCGCGATGCGACTGCTCGCCGCGGAAGCCAGCATCCCGATGCAGACGCTTCGCAAGGGTGCGCTCGACAATCGCGACTTCCAGAAGCTCGCCGCGACCCAGGCGCGCGTCGCCGAGGCCCCGCTCTACATCGACGACAGCCCGAACCTTACGCTCGTCGAAATCCGGGCGAAGTGCCGACGCCTCAAGCAGCAGCACGGACTGCGCATGGTGGTAATCGACTATCTCCAGCTCCTCTCAAGCGGAAAGAAGTCCGAAAGCCGTCAGCAGGAAGTCTCGGAGTTCTCACGTGCGCTCAAACTGCTCTCGAAAGAACTCGACGTTCCCGTGATCGCCCTGTCACAGCTCAACCGTGCTTCTGAGCAGCGCGCCGACAAGATGCCGGCCATTAGCGATCTGCGTGAGTCCGGCTCGCTTGAGCAAGACGCCGATATGGTGATCCTCTTGCACCGCGAGGCTGTGGGGGACCGCGACAGTCCGCGCGCGGGTGAGGCCGATTTCATTCTCGCGAAGCAGCGCAACGGTCCGACCGGCACGGTCACCGTCGCCTTCCAGGGCCACTACTCACGCTTCCAAGACATGCCGAGCGGCCTGTAGTCGAGCGATTCCTCACCGAGCGCTGCAGCACAGCGCTGCGATGGCATCTCGCAGGCGTGCCAGCGCGCGCCAAGGCGCGCTGGCACGCCTGCGCCGGTGTCCGCCCGAGCCCGCTGCGCCGGTGTCCGCCCCAGCCCGCTGTCCGGGTGCACGCGTGAGACTCCTGTGCAGCCGTGGGCCCGAGCCCGCTGTGCAGGCAGTGCCTGAGGCCGCTGTGAGCTGGCTCTCCGGTGTGCGGGGTACACTTGAGCACGACACAGAAAAGGGGTGGCATGTCCGCTGCGGTACGAACATCAGCGCGATCCACGGCCCCCGATTCCCCGGTCACACGCCCGATCCGGCTGACCAGGGTCGGCGTGTTGATCGTCTCAGGGCTCGTGATTGCCTTCTCCGCGCCCCTGCATGAGCAATTCGGCTTCGATATCGTGGTCGCCACCGCGGCACTCGGACTGATCGGTATCGCTCACCTCCTTGAATGGTGGTCGCTCACCGCACCGCACCGCACTTCCGTGCCACTGCTGCTCGGAATTGTTGCCATCGTTGCCGCGATCATCCTGCCGTTCACCACTGCCGCAATCGGCTTCGCCGTCGTGATCGCCGCATGGTCGCTGGTCTCGGGGCTGCTCGAGTTCATCGGAGCCACCGTCCGGCCAGGCAGTCGCCAGGATGCCACGTTGCTCGGTGGCGCAGGCCTCCTACTCGCGTTGCTCGTGCTGTTTGCACGCGAAGACCAGGTCGCGATCGTTGGATTCTTTGGCGCCTATGCGCTGCTGACCGGTGTCTTTCTCGGCATCTCGGCCTTCGACACACGTCGCACAGCCCAGCCGACAACAGACGAAGCGGGCGCAACGCCCGCCGCCCCGTAACCACGCTCCTGAACTGAAAGCACTCGATGACCCAGAACCCTGAGCCCGCCAAGACCCAGCCCGTGACTCCGTCGCGTCGGGATCGACTGCGGCCGCTTGAGCTCATTGTGTTCTCCGCCGTCCTCGGTGTCTTCGCCGGGCTGATCGTGCTCCTGACGACCCGAGAGCCCCTGCTCGCCGTGATCTTCCTCGGCATTGGCTTCATCAGCTCACTCGTCATGGTTGCGCTCGTGGGCCTCGGCGGGAAGCCGAGCGCGGAGGACCTCGAGGCCCGCAAAGATCTCCAGTCGCCAGACGGCAAGAACTGGCACTAGTTCCTCGGGTGCACTGGGCTCCCGAGCGTGGTGTTGAGGGGAACCGTTTGGGGCCCGGCGCTCAGAATGTGCCGCTGGGGGTCCGGGGCTGATGGTCCGGTGCTGAGGACCCTGCACTGAGGGTCCGGCCCTGAGGAACCTGCACTGAGGGTCCGGCCCTGAGGAACCCGCGCTGAGCAGTGCCGTCCCGCGTTTCACTTCGCGCAGGAGTTCTGAGCTCACGCAGGAACGATTCGGCGCCTTGGGCCTGCGGGAACTCGAATCTCCTGCGTGAGCTCGACGGTGCTGCCAGCGCAGGACGCCGCCAGTAGCTGACGCGCCAGTGTCTGAGCCGCTAGCCTCTGATCCGCGCAGCCTCTGATCCGCCCAGTGGACTAGTGGTGCGGGGTGCGGCGCGGTGCGGCGCTGGAGAACGCGATCCACCGCCGGGACCTCCCGCGGGTCCAGGAGCGGGCGTTGCGGCTTGAGAGCGCCAGCAGGATCAGGATATCGAGTGCCAGCGTCAGCAGCGTCGCGCGCACGGTGATCGACTCGCTCGTCGAGAAGTACGTAATCGCCGCAGCCGTGATGCTGATCGCCGCCCAAAACTGCGTGAGCATGCGCGCAGTGTTGCTCCCACGCACCAGCCCGAATGCGAAGCACAGGAGCACGAGCGCCCAGAGTGCCACGCCCCCGACCACGATGCCCAGCACGACGGCGGCGCTCTCACTATCGAGGTCGAAGTCGTCGCGCAGCCCCGGCCACTCGGTCAGGAACCCCAGGATCCAGAGCGGCCCGCCCAGCGCACGCAAGAAGACCAGCACAATGCCCCCGGTGAGCGCGCCAGGGCGGCGCCCAGTCTGTGCACGCGGCGGCTCGGCTGTGAGCAGGTCAGTAGCCGACTCGATCGCGATCCGTTTCCGTGGTTCAGTTGACATCCGAAGCGTCACCTCCCGGCAGCACGATGATCGGCAAATCGCCATCCGTCCGAATGCTGTCGCCCCCACCGTTTCGGGAGTGGTACCCGGTCGAGAAGTCGTGCAGGGTCACCAGGCTCACTGCCGGGTTGGCTGACCGCACGGTCGCCACGACATGGTCGCGCTCGATATCTGTATCGGCGTCGATCCGGTGCGTGATTTGCAGTGTGAACAGCGAGAAACCGACAGCGCGGTCGAACGTGCCAGCAGCAAGCCAATCGACGCGCGAGCCACCGGGCAGCAGCCAATCATCGGGCGTGCGCCAGAACCGCACGTGGTGCCGCTTTGCGGGGTTCCCCTCAACTTCTTGCTGGTAGGCGAAGTCTTGCATGCGCCCGAACAGGAACAGCGGACTCACGGGTGCGCGGTCGTAGCTGCGCCTCGTCACTGTCGACACGATGATGCCCCACGAGGAGCGCAGCGTCACCGCATCGGCGCGTGTCCATCCTGCCGCGAGCATGGCTGCGTGGAGCTCATCTGCTGGGCCGCGGAGGGCCAAGTTGATGGGATCACCGAGCAATCCGTCGCTCGTTCGAGTGCGCCCGATGAAGTAGTCGGGCACGTAAATTGACGTCAGTATGCGGTGCAGCCGGGGGAGTACGAGATACGCGAGGAGCACCCAGAACGCAATGAAGAACAGGATCCCGAACCACCCGATGTGGAAGGTTTCGGTGAGGATCAACCACGCAAGCCAAACGGCGGCGAGGCCAGCATAGATGAAGAAAAACTGGTCGAAGAGGGCCGAAATCGGAACACGGCGCCGCGCATTCTTGGCAGGCTTCGGCGCGGTACTCATGCTCACATCGTAGCGAGTTGCTCCACTATGGCGCCGGGTGGGAGGCCACTGAATGACACCAGTCTCGTCGCGCGCCGGTGCCAGCTTCGTCGCGCGCCGACGCCAGCCTCGTCGCACGCTGATGGACACCGGGCTGCACAGCAAGAGCGCCCGGCGCGGCCTGCAGGCTGCACCGGGCGCTCTTGTGTGGGACGCTGGCGACTAGCGAGTCAGGTAGTCGAGCAGCTTCGCAGCGTCGCCGATGTAGGTCGCTGGGGTGAGCGCGAGCAGGCGCTGCTTTGCCGCATCACCAATTTCGAGGCCAGAGACGAACTCAACGAGCTCGGCCTGGCCGATCCGGCGCCCGCGCGTGAGCTCTTTAAGCGCGGCGTAGGGATCGCTGATCGTCGAGCGCCCGGAAGCCACCTCCGCACGGATCACCGTCTGGATCGCCTCGCCGAGCACCTCCCAGTTCGCGTCGAGATCCGCTGCGAGCAGTTCAGGGGCCGCATCGATCTGGCCCAGGCCCTTCAGGATGTTGTCGAGTGCGAGCACCGAGTGCCCGAGGCCGACCCCGATGTTGCGCTGTGCCGAAGAGTCCGTGAGGTCGCGCTGCCAGCGGCTCGTCACGAGCGTCGCCGCGAGTGAATCGAGAATCGCGTTCGAGAGCTCGAGGTTGGCCTCAGCGTTCTCGAAGCGGATTGGGTTGACCTTGTGCGGCATCGTCGAGGAGCCGGTTGCGCCGGCAACCGGGATCTGCCGGAAGTAGCCGATGGAGATGTAGCTCCAGATATCGGTGGCGAGATTGTGCAGGATCCGGTTCGCGTGAGCGACGCGAGTGTACAGCTCCGCCTGCCAGTCGTGTGACTCGATCTGTGTGGTGAGCGGATTCCAATCGAGCCCGAGTCCCTCAACGAATTGCTGCGAGACCTGCGCCCAGTCAGTATCCGGATCGGCGGCGAGGTGCGCGGCGAAGGTGCCGGTCGCACCGGAGAACTTGCCGAGGTACTCGATGTCATCGATCTGGTTCAGCTGCCGCTCGAGGCGGTACACGAACACGGCGAGCTCTTTGCCGAGCGTTGTCGGCGTCGCCGGCTGGCCGTGTGTGCGGCTCATCATCGGCAGCTCGCGGTACTCCTCGGCCTGGCGGGCCAATTCCGCGATGACACGCTCGAAGCGGGGGCGCCACACTTCGGCGATCGCCTGCTTCACCGTGAGTGCGTAGGAGAGGTTGTTGATGTCCTCGCTCGTGCAGCACACGTGGGTGAGCTCGGCGAGGTGGCCGAGGCCCTGTGCTTCCAGGCGGGCGCGCACGAGGTACTCGACGGCCTTCACATCGTGCTGTGTGGTCTTCTCGGTCTCGGCGAGCTCGTCGATCTCGGCCTGGCCGAAATCGGCGGCCCACGCGCGCAGCTGAGCGAGCTGGTCCGCGGGAATCGGCGTGCCGCCGAGCAGCGAGTGCTCGGTCAGGTACGCGAGCCACTCCACCTCGACGTGGACGCGGGCCTTGTTCAGCCCGGCTTCGGAAAGCGTGTCGCCGAGTGGTGCGACGGCGGCGAAGTAGCGGCCGTCGAGGGGGCTGATGGGCTGCGGGGGCAGGGGTGTCATGGCGTCTCCGTGCGGGTCGGGCGGCTGGGGCGTGGCGCAGCTGCCCTCACGTGCGGGCGCGCGATCCACGCTCATTCTCCCATGCGCGGGGCCGGCCCGTGGACTCAGTGACGCCGTGAGGCGCGCAGCTGTTCCAGCACCGCGGCCGCGCTGCGCTCGACCTGGGTGAGGACGGTGTCGAACGCGTCAGCGTCAGAGTAGTACGGGTCGAACACATCGGGATCGCTGGGCTGATCCGGATCCCACGTGGTGAGGAGCGCAACGCGATCTGGATCAGCGCCGCGATCCAGCAGGGCCCGCTCGTGGTCGCGTGCGAGGGCGATAAGTAGGTCGTGGTCCCTGATGTCGGCGTCTGTGAGCTGGGCAGCGCGGTGTGTGGCGCCGTCGTACCCGCGCGCTGCGAGGGCTGCGAGGGTGCGGGGATCGGCCGGATCGCCCTGGTGCCAGCCGCCAGTGCCGCGTGAGGTGACCTCGAAGCGGTCGGCAAGCCCGGCGTCGGCGATGAGCTGTCGCAGCACCACCTCACCCATGGGGGAGCGGCAGATGTTTCCGGTGCATATGAAGCTGATGCGGTAGGGGGCAGTCACGTGTCCAGTGTGCCTGATCTGGCGCCGGTGGGCCAGGAGCGTCTCCCACCCGCGCTTCTTCCGGATGCCGAGGCGGCTGGTGATGGGGTCGGGGCGCGGGCCCCTGGTTTTTCCACAAGGGTTGACCAATGAGTGGATTCGAATTAGCGTGAGCACTTGGGGGGAGAGCCCGGCTGCCGAGCCGTATTCCAGGAGATCACCCCATGTCGAAACGCCGCGGACCCCGTATGTGGGGAGCGCTCGCCGGAGGTGCAGCGCTTGCGCTCACGCTCGTCCCGCCCGTGACCGCCGCGGCGGCGGCGGAGCGTGACACGAGCGATATTACCTTCGCCTTTGTCAACGACTTCCACGGCCGAATCGATGAGAACACGGTGAAGTGGGCGGGAACGATCGAGCAGATCCGTGCAGCCGGAGGGGCGGACAACACGCTCTTTGTCAGCGCAGGCGATAACTTCGGCAACTCGCTCTATGCGTCTTCGGTGCAGCGAGATACGCCCACGATCGACGTGCTCAATGCGCTGGATCTCGACGCTTCAGCCGTGGGGAACAATGAGCTGTTTATCGGATATGACCAGTTCACGAAGTTGGCGCACGAAGCGAGGTTCCCGTTTCTTGCAGCAAACATGGTCAACGGCTCCACGGGGGAATTGGAGACCGGCGCCTACTCCGTTCACACGGTCGACGGCCTGCGAGTCGCCATCATCGGCGTCACTACGCCAGATACGCAAGTCCAGTTCCCCGCAGGGGACCCCAAGTTCCTCGCCACAATTGACACGCTCAATCGCACGGCGGAAGAGATCGAGCACCACGACCTCGCCGACCTGACAGTCGCGGTCGTACACGACGGGGGCGGATTGCAGTCGCCGCCAGCAACGGTGGACGATGAGCTTGTCCAAGGCGGTGTTCTTGCGAACCTCATGACCCAAACATCGCCGCTGGTTGACGCGCTCTTCACCGGCCACACGCACACTCAATACGTGTACCAAGCGCCTGTCCCTGGCAGCTCTGAGCAGACCCGGCCGGTCATTCAGACTGGCTCGTTTGGCCAGATGATCGGCAAAGTGACGCTGCGCTACGACCGCGGGTCCCAAACAGTGATCTCCTCGACCGCTGAGTTGGTTCCGCGAAGCACGGTGCCGGATACTGCGTTGGTTTCGCAGTTCCCAAGAGTGGCGGCCGTCGAGCGGATCGTGGACGAGGCCCTCCTGCACGCCGAAATGACGGGGAACACGTCGGCGGGACGGGCCACCGCCCCCATCACGACAGCGTTTAGTGGGGGCCAGGTTATCGACGGGCGCTACACGGGTGGGCTCACGGGTCAACGGACGCTGGAGTCCGCGCTCGGCACACTCGTGGCCAATATGTTCCGTGATGTGCAGCAGGATCAGGAAGTGCCCCCGCAGATCGGGCTTTCGCTCCCCAACTTCATCCGCAGCGACCTCCTCCCTGACGCGGCAGGGGACGTTCCTGTGCGGCAGATCATTGACACCTTCGGGATCCGAGACAGGATCACCTCCGCTGATATCACGGGTGCCCAGCTGAAACGGTTGCTCGAGCAGCAGTGGCAGCGAACCGCACAGGGAGAAGCACAGGGATACGTCCAGCTGGCCCTCTCGGACAACCTCACGTATACCTATGACGACGGCAGACCGGAGGGCGATCGGATCACCTCGATCACCGTCGATGGAGAAGCGGTGGATGCCGCGCAACGCTATCGGGTGGGGCTCACGGGCGGGATCCTACTCGGCCTTGTGAACTTCCATGAGGGCTCGACACTGACGAACGTCACGGACTCGGGAATGCTCGATGTCGAAGGATTTCAGCAGTACTTTGCCGCGTTGAGTGCGCAGACGCCGATCGCTCCGAGTTTTGTGAAGCACGGGGTCAAATTCGTCGAAGCCGAGAGATCAGCCTCACTGCTGGCGGGGACGGAAGTTGCTGCGGGAAGCACGCTGGAGTTCGACATTTCAGAACTCGATCTGACGAGCGCTGGTGCGCCAGAGAACACTCGATTGAACGTCGTGGTGAATGACACCGAGCTGGGCTCCGTGCAGATTGTGGATGGCGCAGCGCGAGTAACGGTTGAGGTTTCAGAGGCACTCGCGGGAACAAACGTCGTCTTGAAACTCGGAGCTGAACCGAGCGGCACGGTGGTGACTCGCCACTTCAGGGTGGCACGTGAGGCACCCGATGGCGAGCAGGAGCCGGATCCGGGGCAGAGGCCGGATCTGGATCGGACGCCTGCGCCGGACTCGAAGTATGACCATGCGGTGCGGCCACCGGGGTGCCGGGACCCGATGCGCCCAAGGCGGACGCGGGCGACCTTGCCGCAACGGGTTCTCAGCTGTTCGGCCTGCTCGCCTGCGGCGGAGTCGCCCTCGGCGCGGGCAGCACTCTGCTGGTGTCTCGCCGCGCGCTGCGGAAGCTGCATCACAGCGTGGAACCCTGATCGCAGCCGCAGCCGCAGCCGCAGCCGCAGCCGCAGCCGCAGCCGCAGCCCCTGCGGCGGAGTCGCCTGCGGCGTATGCGGAGTATATGACCGCCTACCGCCCGCGCTTCTTCTTGGTGCCGAGGAGGCTGTTCATGATGCCGGAGAGGATCGAGAGCACGAGCGCAGCGAGCACGCCCCACCAGAAGCTCTCCACCTGCAGGCCGAAGCCCGCAAGGCTGCTGATCCAGGCCACCACGGCAATCATGATGCCGTTCACGATGAGTCCGAACAGACCAAACGTAATGATGTAGAGCGGGATCGATACGAACCGCACCACTCGCCCGAGTGTGCCGTTCACGAGACCGAACACGAGCGCGACGAGCAGCAGTGTGATCAGATGTCCGTAGGCGTCGGTTTCGATCGCCTTGATCCAGACGCCGTGGTCACCATTGCCGCCAACGATGAGCGTGGTGAGCCACAGCGCGAACGCGCTGACGAGTACCCGGATGATCGATCGCATACCTCTATTCTGACACCTGGAGCTGGAGCTGGAGCTGGAGCTGGAGCTGGAGCTGGAGCGTGACACTGCGCGCTCTGCGCAGCCTGCGTTCGCTGCGCGGCGTGTTCCCCCAGCGCGGGTGCAGTTGGCCTTCCCCGAGGGCAGCCGCCCCGCCTGTTCACAGTGCGGACACCGCTGGGTCGCCGCCCGGTTACTCGCCAGCCGCGGCGTGGCCACCCCGAGTTGCTGGGATGGTTCAGGCCCCGTTGTGCGCGGGGCGCGAACCTCTGCACTACTCAAGCGAAGGAATGCAATGTCCCAGTCAAACCCCGCGGCGCGTGCGAGACGGGGCGGCATCGCCGTTGCCGTTGCCACACTGCTCGGTGGCAGTCTGCTCATCCCGACCGCGGCGTCAGCGACGCCGGAGGTGCCGGCCGCTCCGCTCGTGAGCACCGGTACGTCGTGGCAGTATCTCGACGACAACACCGATCCGGCACGCGGCGACGCGAACGTCCGATCGTGGGTCGCCCCCGAATACGACGATACGAACTGGAAGACCGCTGCGGGCGGCTTCGGAGTGAAGAACAATAAGCTCGTCGCGGTCGGCCCCTACACGCCGGCCACGAAGTTGGAGCACTACATTGACGGTGCGGCTGCGCCGACGATCCCGAGCTACTTCTTCCGCACGAGCTTCGATCTCGACGCCGGCGTCGCGGAGCAGGTCGCCTCGCTCACGAGCACTGTGATCTACGACGACGCTCTCGTCGTGTGGATCAACGGCACGAAGGTCGCGAGCTACGAGGATCAGCGGATCACCGAGACGACGAACCTCGAGTATGCGGGCAACAGCAATGGGGACCCCGTCTCGAGCACGTTCTCTGCGAGTGGTGAGCTGCTGCACGACGGCGAAAACACGATCGCTGTGGCGCTCTACCAGGATCGCGCGAGCTCGTCCGATGCGTATTTCGACATGTCAACGCTCACGCTCACGGCCGCAGGGCAGCCCGGTCAGGTTGTCGACGTGCCGCCGACGCGCGTGATCCTCACGCCCACTGAAACACCCGAGACATCGCAGTCGTTCTCGTGGCTGGCAGGCGATGCGAGTCACAACATCGGGCAGGTCGAAATCGGGCTCGCTGCTGGCGGAGACACCCGCACCGTTGACGCTTACGCCGCAGGCGTGGTCAACGGCAACCCGAATCAGCACTTCTCGGCGACGGTTGACGGGCTCGCTCCGGGCACCGACTACCGCTACCGAGTCGGACTGCCGGGCAGTTGGAGCGAGTGGATCGAATTCGGTACCGCGGATCCCGCTGAGACCGATTTCCAGTTCATCTACTACGGTGACGCGCAGATCGGCCTGGATACCACGTGGCCCGAGGTTGTTCGCCAGGCGGAGGAGCGCACCACGAACTCGATCGGTTCAGTGCACGCCGGAGACCTCATTGATTCCTCCAGCAATGAGACGCAGTGGCTCAACTGGTTCAAGGGTATGAAAACCTCAGCCGCGACGACCAACGTCATGGCCGCGCCTGGCAACCATGAATATACGGGCGACAAGCTCCTCTCTGCGTGGAAGGCGAACTTCGAGTATCCGCGCAACCAGCCGAAGCTTGAGACAATTGGTGCGCTTGCCGAGCTTGCGCAGGGCGACACCGAAGAAGCGCGTCAGGCAGCAGCCTACTTTGCGCACTGGGCCGAGTTCGCCGCCGAGACGGTGTATTACACGGACTACCAGGGCGTCCGCTTCATCACGCTGAATGCGACGCGCGACACGACCTTCCTCACCCCGAACGGCCTCCCGGCGTGTGCAGCAGCGACCTGCCCATCGAAGCAGGTGGCGAGCCTGTGGACGCAGTACCAGGCGGCCTGGCTCGACTTTATCCTGTCGGAGAGCCCGTCTCAGTGGAATGTGGTCACGTTCCACCAGCCCGTGTTCTCCACGTCAGCTGGACGGGATGAGCCCGAACTGCGCAAGCGATGGGTGCCGGTCTTTGAGAAGCACAACATCGACCTGGTTCTCATGGGCCATGACCACACTTACGGGCGCGGTTTCGTGAATGAGACTGCGACGGATGTGCCAGGGATCACGTCTGGTCCCGTCTACGCAGTGTCGAACTCTGGTGCAAAGCACTACGACCTCGCCCCGGAGAAGGACAATGTGTGGACGAACAACGGTGCGACGCAGGTGCTGCGTGGCGAAGGCGTCACCACCTATCAGGTGGTTGACGTCAGCTCGGATCAGCTCGTTTACCGCTCCTACCTGGCCGAAAAGACCGCGAACTCCACGACGGACAAGGCTGTCGGGGATCTGTACGACGAGTTCACCATCACGAAGTACGCCACTGGGGCAAAGTACGTGACTGAGGCCGGCGTTGACATTCCTGCTGGTCCTGCGCTGCAGGTCTCGGCAGGCTCGGTTGCTGCAGGATCCAAAGTGACGCTGACGGGTTCTGGATTCGTTGCAGGATCCGAGGTCGAGGTGGAGCTGCGCTCCGAGCCCGTCTCGCTCGGAGGCGCAACCGTTGCCGCTGATGGGTCATTTGCGCTCACCGCGACCGTGCCTGCGGCAACGCCCGCCGGTGAACACCAGCTCGTGGTGATCCTGCCCAATGGCGCAGAGGTGGCGACCGCGCTGACTGTGACCCCCGCGGTTGACGGCGGCACTGACGGTGGCACCGATGGCGGCTCGACCGACGGCAGCACCGACGGCGGCACTGACGGCGGCACTGACGGCGGCACTGATGGTGGCACTGATGGTGGCACCGATGGCAGCACTGATGGTGGCTCGACTGACGGTGGCACCGATGGCGGCTCGACCGATGGGGATGCCGGCACCGGCACGCCAAGCGCGCCAGGTGGCCCGAATGGCACCGGCGCGAAGGACGGAACGCTCGCGACCACGGGTGGCGTCGTACTGCCGCTGGTGCTCGGGGGTGCGTGCCTGCTGATCGCCGGTGCGGCCATCGTGCTGGCACGCCGACGTGAGGTGAGCCGCGAGAGCTAATCCGCACTCCTGCGCGCCACGGCTCAGCGCAGCAGCAGGCCCCCACACGGATCCCATCCGGGTGGGGGCCTGCTGCTGCGTCCTGCCTGCCCCGCACCCCACCCGGAGCGGGCAGGTGCTTTCGCCGCCTGGAAGTTCTCCGAAGTGCGCAACGCCGCCATGCATTCCATCGTTCAGAGTGCGAGAAGGTGAGCGGGAGGGCGGGCTGAGGTCGGGCTGCGGGGGACTGCGGGCGGCATCGCAAGGCAGACATGTGAATTACAGCGGTGTAATTTCGGAGAAAAGTTCGAGTTATCCACACATCTCTCCCCAGACTGTGCACAATGTTCGGCACGTGTGTTCTAAATAACGAGAAGTTATCCACAGAATCGGGCACGCCTGGGGAAAACTGTGGAGAACTCGCGCTCGCCTGCGTGCGCCCCGGCCGGCGCGCACGCACAGGGACTCCACACGCGTGTATCCCCGCTCGGAGATACCCCCTCAGTACACTGGGACCCTATGAGCGACAACGCATTGCCGCCGGTGCGGCTCCGCGCCGATGTGCTCGCTGTACCCGCCTACCGGCAGGGTGCGGCGCCGTCGGCAGCCGGATTCAAACTCTCCAGCAACGAGAATCCGTTCGCCCCGCTCCCAGGAGTGGCAGACGCCATCGCCTCCCGCGGCGACGTGAACCGCTACGCCGCGGCCGCAATGCCTGAGCTGCGCGCAGCAATCGGCGCTGAGTTTGGGGCCTCAGGCGAATACGTGCACCTCGCGGCGGGCTCCGTTGCGATCCTCTACCAGCTCGTGCACGCCGCGGCAGGCCACGGCGACAGCTATATGTATGCCTGGCCGAGCTTCGAGGCGTACCCGTCACTCGGACTCGCCTCCGGCGCGACACCCGCAGGTATTGCCCTCACGGCCACCGCGGAACACGATCTGGACGCGATGGCCGACGCCATCACGGAGCGCACCCGCGTCATCCTGCTGTGCACTCCCAACAACCCCACCGGCCCCGCCCTGCGCCGTGCCGACTTCGATCGCTTCATGGCGCGTGTCCCCAGCGACACGCTCGTCGTGCTCGACGAGGCCTACCGCGAGTTCGTCACGGATCCGGCAGCGGTGCGCGGCGAAGATGTGCTGAGCGCGCACCCCAACCTCGTCGTGCTGCGCACCTTCTCGAAGGCATACGGCCTTGCCGGCCTCCGGATTGGCTACGGCGTCGGCGATCCGGCCATCTTCCGCGCGGCAGCGAGTGTCGCGATCCCGCTCTCCGTGACCGGGATCGCCGAGAGTGCCGCCCTGGCCTCACTCACTCCCGAGGCCCGCGAGGTGCACACGGAGCGAGTAGCCGCCATCGTGGATCGCCGCGACCGGCTCGTCGCAGGCCTGCGCGAGCTCGGGATCACGGTGCCAGATGCCCAGGGCAACTTCGTCTGGATCCCGGAGGCCGCGGACCTCGGCACTCCCGACGCCGCAGCCGGTGTCCCAGACGCCCTCGCGCTCGCCGCAGCGTTCGCTGCAGTCGGCACCCTCGTGCGGCCATTCGCGGGCAAGGGTGTTCGAATTTCAGTCGGCGAGGAAGACAGCCTCGCCCTCATTATTGACACGGTGCGCGAGTTTCTCGCGCAGCTGGGAGGAGCCGCGTGACTCAATCCGCACTCACGATTGACCTGCAGGATCCGGACCCCATCCGGTTCCTCGACGACGAGGGGAACTACGCGCCCTCCGCGACCGCTGCGGAGTACGCGGATGAACTGGCGGAGGTCGGCGTCGCCGAGTTCCAGCAGTGGTACCGCGACATGGTGTCCACGCGCGCCTTCGATGTGGAGTGCACGCACCTGCAGCGCCAGGGGCAGCTCGCCCTTTGGGTTCCGAGCATCGGCCAGGAAGGCTGCCAGGCCGGCATCGGCCGCGCGGCTGAGCCGCAGGATCACATCTTCCCCGCGTACCGGGAACACACGGTTGCGCATATCCGCGGCGTGCCGCGCGTGCAGCTCGCCGCGCAGTTCCGCGGCCTGACGCACGGCGGCTGGGACATCACGGATCCGGCCAACGGGAATTTCCACCTGTACACACTCGTGCTCGGTGCGCAGACGCAGCACGCAACGGGCTACGCCCTCGGCCAGTTGCTCGATGCCAAGCGTGCGGCGGCGGATACGACGCTCGACGCCGGTGAGGCAGGAACCGCCACTGGTGAGGCGACGATTGTGTTCTACGGTGATGGCACGAGCAGTCAGGGGGACGCGAACGAGTCAATGATCTTCGCCGCGAGCTACCAGACGCCCGAGGTCTTCGTGGTGCAGAACAACCGCTGGGCGATCTCCGTGCCGGTGGCACGACAGTCGCGCACCCCGCTCTACCGCCGCGCACTCGGGTTCGGGATCCGTGCCGTGCAGATCGATGGCAACGACCCGCTTGCTGCCTACGCAGTGGCGCGCCGCTTCTTGAAACTTGCCCGCACCGGTGCCGGCCCAGGCTACATTGAAGCCCTGACCTACCGGATTGGCGCGCACACCACGAGCGATGATCCCACTCGCTACCGCGAGGCCGAAGAGTTGGCCCACTGGGAGGCGCGCGATCCCGTCGCCCGCCTTGAGCATCACCTCCGTGCACTCGGAGTGGGGGACGATTTCTTCGCCGAAGTCCAGGAGACCGCGGACCGCGAGGCGAAGGTCGCTCGCGATGCGATCCTGCAGCTGCCGAAGCCGACTGCCGACTCGATGTTCGCGCACGTGTACTCAGCAGCACACCCGCGAATTGAGGAGCAGCGCGCCTGGCAGGCGCGGTATGAGGCCTCGTTTGAACACCAGGAAGGGGTGGGCGCATGAGCCAGGTGACCACACTGAACGAGCCCGGTACGCTGCCGATCGCGCGCGCCATCAATGAGGGGCTGCGCGCAGCCATGGCCGCGGATGAGCGAGTCATCCTGATGGGCGAAGATATCGGCCCGCTCGGCGGGGTGTTCCGCGTGACGGACAAGCTGCAGGCCGAGTTCGGCTCAGCGCGCGTCCTCGACACGCCGCTCGCGGAGGCCGGCATCATCGGGAGTGCGATTGGGCTCGCGATGCGCGGCTACCGCCCCGTGTGCGAGATCCAGTTCGACGGGTTCATTTTCCCCGCGTTCAACCAGATCGTGACGCAGTTGGCGAAGATCACGAACCGTCACGACGGCGCCGTGTCGATGCCGATCGTGATCCGCGTGCCCTACGGCGGGCACATTGGTGCGGTCGAGCACCACCAGGAGAGCCCTGAGGCGTACTTCGCACACACCCCAGGATTGCGGGTGGTCGCGCCCTCGACACCAAATGATGCGTACTGGATGATTCAGCAGGCGATTCAGTCGCCGGATCCAGTGCTGTTCTTCGAGCCGAAGGCGAAGTACTGGCAGAAGGGTGAAGTCGATCCGAGCGCGCCAGCAGCCGAACTGCACCAGACCCGGGTCGCGCGCACTGGCACCGACTGCACCGTCGTCGGCCACGGCGCAATGGTGACCACGCTCCTGCAAGCCGCTGAGGTTGCGCAATCAGAAGGCACGAGCCTCGAGGTTGTCGATCTGCGCAGCCTCTCACCGATCGACTACGCGCCACTGATCGCGTCCGTTCGGAAGACGGGACGGCTCGTCGTTGCGCAGGAGGCACAGGGCGGCCTGAGCCTCGGCAGCGAAGTCGCCGCGACGGTCACTGAACACGCGTTCACTGCGCTGCTGGCGCCCGTGCTGCGCGTCTCCGGCTACGACGTGCCGTTCCCACCGGCCCACCTCGAGGGGCTGTACCTCCCCGACGCGGATCGCGTGCTCGAGGCCGTTGACCGTACACTGCAGTATTAACCCGACGGAGGAACCACTATGAGTGAAATGTCGTTTCCCCTGCCCGACGTCGGTGAGGGATTGACCGAAGCCGAAATCGTCACGTGGCACGTGGCTCCCGGCGATGCCGTCGCCCTCAACCAGGTGATCTGCGAGATTGAGACCGCGAAGTCGGTCGTCGAGCTTCCCTCCCCGTTCGTCGGCACCGTCACCGAGCTGCTCGCCGAACCCGGCCAAACCGTGCCAGTGGGCGACCCCATCATGCGGGTATCAACCGATGTGGCAGCTGCGGCTGGAGCGGCTGACGCGGCACCGAGCCACGGCGATGCAGGGGGATCGGGTGCCATCGATTCCGCTGCCTCAGTCTCAGCTGAAGCCCGAGACATTGAGGCAGATACCGCCGCGAGCGTCGAGCACGAGGAACCGGCAGGGGCTGTGCTCGTCGGGTACGGCACGACCGGAGCACCCAAGTCACGTCGCCGCCGCGGTGGCGAACCTGTGCTGCCTCGCGCGGACGGCCTGCCTGCAGCGGTTGCCGCTGCCGGGACGGCACCGGGGGCGGTGCTTGCAAAGCCTCCGATCCGGAAACTCGCAAAGGATCTGGGTGTCTCACTGGCTGAGGTCGAGGGAACGGGGCCCGCAGGCGAGATCCTCCGCGCCGACATCGAGCGCCAGGTGACGCAGGCGCGGGTGTTCCGCAATCGCGAGACGCCAGAACCCTCCGAGCTCCGCGAAGAGCGGATTCCGCTCAAGGGGATGCGGAAGCAGATCGCGAAAGCGATGGTCGCGAGCTCTTCGGAGGCACCGCACGTTGGCGTGTTCACCGACGTCGATGCGACCCGAACCATGGAGTTCGTGAAGCGACTGAAGACCTCCTCGGATTTCGCTGGCGTCAAGGTATCGCCGCTGCTGATCTTTGCGAAGGCGATGCTGTGGGCGATCCGACGCAACCCGGAGGTGAACTCGACCTTCACAGAAACCGAGATCATCCGGCACAACTTCGTGAACCTCGGAATCGCGGCGGCCACGCCCCGCGGCCTCGTCGTGCCGAACATCAAAGAAGCGCAGGATCTCAGCCTGCTCGAACTCGCGAAGGCGATCGAGCAGCTGACGTTCACCGCTCGCGACGGCCGCACGCAGCCCGCGGAGATGGCACACGGGACCATCACGATCACGAACATTGGTGTGTTCGGCATGGACTTCGGCACCCCCATCCTCAATCCGGGGGAGTGCGCGATCATGGCGATGGGCACGATTCGCGAGAAGCCGTGGGTGGTTGACGGTGAGGTGCGCCCGCGCATGGTCACGACCGTTGGCGGATCGTTCGATCACCGCATCGTTGATGGTGATGTGATCTCCCGCTTCGTGGCCGACGTCGCTTCCGTGCTTGAGGAGCCGGCACTGCTGCTCGATTGAGTGGCACCACGGGGCTCGGTCGAGCGGAGATGCAATGATTCCAGCACCCGAACGGGCACCGGGAGATGACGCCGGTGGCGCCGCAGAACGGTCAGAGACTTCCGGCGCCCGCGCGGGCTCGACGAATAGGCGACGGACGCTCGCTGCCTGGTTCGTCGCGAGTGCGTTCCTGGGACTCGCGGTGTGCTGGATCGGGCTGGGTGCCACGCAACACTCCCCTGGCTATTCCTGGCTCATGTGGCTATATGGGATGTGGCTCGCCTGTCTGCTGTTTGCGCCGTTGGCTGGCGTGGGCGCTGCGATCGGGCACTCGGTGGGATCGCGCGCGATCCGGACCTGGGGCATTGTCGGCCTCGTCGCCTGCCTCCCAGGGTGCTTCCTCTCCTTCACGCTACTTGGCAACTTGTAGGGTCCACCCTTACGGCGCCCCGAGACCTGGGGCCACCCTGGGGCCGCACTCGGGGCGGGTGCCGGGCCGGGGGAGCTGGCAACATTCTCAGCTCACTCGCCCGGCCAGCAAACCCCAAGCGTCGCTTCGGTAGTGTCCTCATGGGGGCGCACGAGGAGCGTCCTCTGCGCCCGTACGGGTGGAGGACCAGATGAGCGAAGTGCACGCACCACGAGTGAGCGTCATCATGCCGGTGTACAACGCGATGCCGTACCTCACGAGCACGCTGCAGTCGGTGCTCGCACAGGATCTGGGCGACATCGAGATCATCGCGATCAACGATGGTTCGACGGACCACTCCGGAGCAGAACTCGATCGCTTCGCGCTGGGAGACGATCGCGTGGTCGTGCTGCACCAACCCAATAGCGGGTGGCCGGGCAGTCCACGCAACCGGGGGATCGAACGCGCACGAGGCGAGTACCTGTTTTTCATGGACGCTGACGACACGATGGCCCCAAGCGCGCTGCGCGACATGGTGGAGATGGCTGATGGGCGTGGCGCCGACATCGTGATCCCGCGCTTTGCGGGCACCGGAGGGAGGCGGGTGCAATCGCTGTTTCAGCGGCATCCGGCGGGGCGGATCTCGGTCGCGCGGGCCATGGAGACGCTCTCACCGCAGAAGCTCTTCCGGCGCGAGCTCATTGAGCGGGCGGCACTCAGGTTTCCGGAGGAGCGGGTGCGGCTCGAAGACGGCATCTTTGTCGCCAGGGCGTACACGAGTGCGCGCCACATCATGCTCTGCGGAGAGCACCCGCTGTACTTCATTGCGCTGCGTGATGACGGGCAGAACATCTCCTCGCGTGCGATAGAGCCCGAGAACTACGTGGCGTCGTGCCGGCGCATTGCCCAGATCCTGATCGATGGCACACCAGATCAGGCCGCAGGTCTCCGCCTCGTGCTGCAGTTCTTCCAGCGTAAGGGGCTGCGCTTTTACGCACAGCAGCGCTGGGATCGCATGGCACCGGCGACTCGAGCGACCTGGGTCGCGCTGCATCGAGCACTCCTGCAAGAGTTCCTCCCACCTGCGTGTGATGCTTGGGTGGCGCACCCCACGGATCGCCGCAAGATTGCGCTCATTCGGGCCGGGGATCTTCCTGGGCTTGACGCAATCATCGCCGCTGAATCGCAGTGCGCGCATCAGGCTCAGGCCATGGCTGTACGTGAAACGGATCGCGGCACTGAGCTCACGCTCGCGGCGGTGCCCGCTGCTGCCGGATCGCAGCTCCGGCGTGGGATACCGAGAGCGCCGCGGTTGGGCGCGGTGCGCCGTATTGATCGGGCCATGCGGCTGTTCGGAGGAAGCCGTGCCGCCCGGGGCCTGAACCGGCGCATCGCGGCCGGGCTGACCCGCGGAGCGCCGCGGGTGTGGCTCGTCCTCGGGAGCCGACGGCGCGATCGCACGGTCGCGCTGGCTGGCCGACTCGTTGGACACGAGCCGGGCACCGGGGCGCTCACCTACGCGTTCGTGCTCTCGCCGCAGCTCCTGCAGAGCTTCGGGCCGGATCGCGTGGACATGTGGACGGTCGCAGGCACCACCGACGGACTGTCTGGTGCACGATCACGAGTCCGGAGCGATGAACGGGTGGTGGTCGAAAATGCGGCAGACCGGTTCTACACCACCGCGTTGGGTAACGCGTCGCTACGGGTGTTGCCCGGCGTCTCCGTGTGACACTGGTTCGAGCTGGATCGTCGTGTGATCGGTGTCGAAATGCTCGTGGAGACAGGCCCGCAGTTCGTCAAGGATCGCGTGGTAGCCGCGCTCGTCCCACGCGGCATCTGTGACCGTGACGTGTGCGGAGAACGCAGGGACACCCGAGGTGATCGTCCACGCGTGCACGTCGTGCACCTCTGAGACGCCCGGCACGGCGAGCATGTGCTCGCGCGCCACGTCGACGTCGATGTTCTGGGGTGCGCCCTCGAGCAGCACGGCCACGACATCGCGGAGCAGGCTGATCGCACGCGGGAAGATCAGAAGAGCGATGGCGATCGATGCGATCTGGTCAATGGTGGTCCAGCCCGTGATCATGATCACGAGGGCAGCGACGACGACGGCGGCGGAGCCGAGAAGATCGCCGAGCACCTCCAGGTACGCGCCGCGCACGTTGAGGCTTTCTTTCTGACCGGATCGCAGTATCAGGAGCGACACGAGATTTGCGATCCCGCCGAAGACCGCAGCCCAGAGCATGATCCCGGACTCGATCTCGACCTCGGCGCCGAAACGGGCGATCGCCTGCACGAAGATCACGACAGCGATCACGCCGAGCACAATGCCGTTGACGAGCGCGGCGAGCACTTCGACGCGCAGATAGCCGTAGGTGCGCTTGGAGTTCGTTGGGAGGGTCGCGATGAGGCTGGCGATGAGCGCGATCGCGACGCCGGTCGCATCGGTGAGCATGTGCCCGGAGTCGGCCAGCAGGGCGAGTGAATTCGAGATCAGCGCGCCGATCACCTGGACGAGGAAGACGCTCAGCGTGATCGAAAGGACAATGATGAGTCGCTTGCGGTGCTTTCCCGTCGCCGTGGTGGCGCCCTGCAAGCCGTGATCGTGCGCGTGGCCGCTGCCCTCGGGAGTCGCTGGCCGCTCGGGGTGGCCGGCACTGAAATCGGGATCACAGGCCGGTTCGCGTTCCTCACCGCTGTTCATGCTGCGACCATACCAAGCCCGTTGATGGGGTGCACGGCGAGTGTCCACGAGGATCCGCGCTGGGCTCGCGCTGCGAACCGCGCAGCGTCGAGTCGCCGGGGAATGGGTGTGGTCTGCGATGACGGGCCACACCCGTTTCTCTCGGAGGGCGCCGTGCACACGTGCTAGGCGCGGGTCGCGGAGTAACCGGCCTCGGTGACCGCGGCGGCGATTGCGGCGTCGTCTACTGTGCCGTCAGTTTCGACGCGGAGCTTGCCGGTCTGGGCGCTCACTTCGACGTTTGCGACGCCGGGGACTGCGCCGACTTCTTCGCGGACGGACATCTCGCAGTGGCCGCAAGTCATCCCGGTAACGAGGAAATCAGTGGTGGCGGATGCGATGCTCATGGTGCTCCATTCGTGGGGGTGTGACACTGAGGCTATACCCCTGAGGGGTATCGTGCAACGCAACGCAACCTCATGGTCGCCTATTCCCGTTGCGGTGATTTTCGGACTACGCTCGATGGATGACCGTCTCCTGGGAGTCACCGCGCCTGCGGGTTGGCTTCGTCATGCTGCACACCTCCCCGCTCGACGTGCCTGGCACGAAAGATGCGGGCGGCATGAACGTTGTGGTGCGCGCACAGGCCGAAGCGCTCGCGCGATCGGGCCATACAGTGCGAATCTTCACGCGTCGCGCGGATCAGGAATCCGCACCGCGGGTCACACTGGCTCCGGGGCTCCAGGTCGTGCACCTTGATGCTGGGCCTGCACGGCTGCTCGCGAAAGCGGAGCACGAGCCAGTGATGGTCGCGTTCGGAGCGCAGCTGGCGGCCGAACTTGAGCGCGATCCCGTTGACGTATTGCACGCGGAGCACTGGTTCTCGGGGATTGCAGCGCTCCCAGTTGCGCGGCAACAGCAGATCCCGCTTGTCCAGAGCTTCCACTCGATTGCGGTGGCCGAGGAGTCAGAGCAGCCGGGTGAGCGACCCGAATCACCGGGCCGTCTCGCCGGCGAGCGCCGTCTTGCCCGAGAAGCCGATCTGCTCATTGCAGTGAGCGCCGCGGAGCGCGACACCATCATTGCGGACCTGGGCGGCGATCCTGAGCGTGTGCGCGTCGTCCCGCTTGGGGTGGATACTGAGCTGTTTCGTCCCTGTGCCAAGCGCGAGTGCGCCGAGCGTCAGGATTGGTTCGCGCACGGCGGCCGCGCTGAGGTGCTCGCCGTTGGCCGCTTGCACCCGCTGAAGGGCTTTGATCTCGCCCTCGACGCAGTCGCGCAGATTCCGGCCGAGCAGCGCCCGGCGTTGCGCATCGTCGGCGCTCCGCCCCCTGACGGGGATGAGTACGCGCGTGAGCTCCATGAGCAGGCCGCCCGGCTCGGGATTCTCGCGACCACCGCGTTCGAGGGAGCGCTGCGCCGCACCGATCTCGCCGAGCGTATTCGCCGGGCGACGCTCGTGCTCGTGCCATCGCACACTGAGACGTTCGGGCTTGTCGCGCTCGAGGCCGCGGCCTCGGGGATTCCCGTGATTGCTCGTGCAGCTGGGGGCTGCGCGAGGCCGTGCTTGACGAGGTGACCGGGCTGCTCGTTACTGAGGAGGATCCTGCAGCCTGGGCCGCGGCGATCACAGAGCTGCTCGGAGATCCGGAGCGCATGGCCGCGATGGGGGCCGCCGCCCGGGCGCACGCGCTCACCAGAAGCTGGAGCGCGTCGGCCGAGGAGCTGCTCACGGCGTACGCTGGCCTCCTGGGTGCGCACTCCGCCGCATAGGTGGGGTGGGGCTGCTTCTGGGCGCGCAGCTCGGCGGCGCGCTCACCGCTGTCGAGCTCGCGCAGGAGATTCGAGCTCGTGCGGAGTGGATTCGGCGTTTTCTTCCTGCGTGAGTGAGGAATTCCTGCGTGAACTCGACGGGCGGGTTCGCGGATTCGCGGATCCGGTGCCGGTACCGGTGCCGGGGGCCTGGGCTACCGCGAGACGAGCGTGGTTTCGAAGGAGTAGAGATCGGGTCGATAGCAGTGGTGGCCGGCTTCAACCACTCGGCCGCCCTGGTCGAATGCGACGCGGTCCATCGTGAGCAGCGGCCCGCCCTTCGGCACGTCGAGGAGTTCGTGCTCGTCACCGTGTGCGCGCCTGGCACCGATCGTCTGGTTCGCTACCTTGATCGTGGTGCCTCGTGCGCGCAAGATCTCATAGAGGCCGTGCGTAGTGAGCGCCTCCTCGGTGATGTCTGCGAATTCGGGCGGGAGGAAGTTCTCGAGGATCGCTACGGGCGTGCCATCCGTGCCGCGCAGGCGTCGGATCTTGGTGATTTCGGTGCCCGGATCGACGCGCAGCAGCAGCGCTGTGGCTTCGTCGGCCGGCACGCGCTCGAGTGACAGCACACGTGTCGTCGGGGATTGACCCACTCGCGCGAGATCTTCGTGGAGGCTGGTGAGTTCAACCGGGCGAGAGACGCGCGCCTGCACCACCTGGGTGCCGATCCCGCGCCGCCGCACCAGGAGACCCTTGTCGACGAGCTCTTGGATCGCGCGCCGGACGGTGGGCCGGGAGAGGGAGAGCCGCTCACCGATGGCGATCTCGTTTTCGAGCCGCGCGCCTGCAGGGATCGTGCCCTCGCGGATCGCGCGCTCAAGCCGCGTGGAGATCTGGAAGTAGAGGGGCACCGGGCCCGAGCGGTCGAGGTCGGCGAAAACCTCATCGGGCCAAACGGCGTCGGTGCTCATGTGCTCTCCTTGCAGGTGACTGTGACATATCCGACATCGATGTCGTTATGTACGGACAATGTTACCGGCATCGCAGCTCCGCCTGGTGGATTACGGCATTCGTGCTATTGTTAGGACAAATGCAGCGACGCTTTCGATGTCGCTCTCGTGCGGGGAAAGGCGGTATCGAATGTCGGAGGCTCGACGTCCGGATGACGTGCTGGTGATGGGGCGACTCGGAGTCGATATTTACCCGCTCCAGAGCGGCGTAACGCTCGACACAGTCGACACGTTCGGGAAGTATCTCGGCGGGAGCGCGGCAAACGTCGCAGTCGCCGCTGCGCGATACGGCCACTCGAGTGCGCTCGTCTCCCGAGTCGGCAATGATCCCTTCGGCCGCTACCTGCTCGCAGAGCTTGATCGGCTCGGCGTCGACCCCCGTGAGGTGCGCGTCGACCCGCAGTATCTGACGCCGATCACCTTCTGCGAGATCTTTCCGCCTGACGACTTCCCGCTCTACTTCTACCGCGAACCGAAGGCGCCAGACCTGGAGATCGCGGTGGAGGATCTGGACGAGCAGGCCATCCAGGCCGCTCAAATCCTGTGGCTCACCGTCACCGGCTTCAGCCAGGAGCCGAGCCGAGCGGCGCACCACGCGGCGCTCGCTGCACGTGGCCGCCGCACGCACACGATCCTTGATCTCGACTACCGGCCCATGTTCTGGGAAGACCCCGCCGAGGCAAGCGCCCAGGTGGGCCGCGCGCTCGACCACGTCTCCGTTGCGGTTGGCAACCGCGAGGAGTGCGAGATCGCCGTGGGCGAGACAGACCCGGACCGGGCAGCTGACGCGCTACTTGAGCGCGGCGTTGAGCTCGCCGTCGTGAAGCAGGGCCCCAAGGGCGTGCTCGCGAAGACCCGCGCTGAGCGGGTCGAGGTGGCGCCGCACTTCGTCGACGTCGTCAACGGCCTCGGCTCCGGTGATGCGTTCGGCGGCGCCCTCTGCCACGGGCTCCTTGAGGGCTGGGACCTCGAACAGATTTTCCGCTTCGCCAACGTCGCTGGTGCCATCGTTGCCACTCGTCTCGAGTGCTCGACGGCGATGCCAGACGCGGCCGAGGTCAACACCATCCTCGCTCAGGGAGCCTGATATGACACTGGATTTTGATCGCCTGCGCGAACTCCGCGCCGCCGACCCCACCGGGATCTCCCGCGCGCTCGCGGAACGCCGCCGCCGCGATGTGATCCAAGGCGACGGGCGACTGTTCATCGTCGCCGCGGATCACCCGGCACGTGGCGCGATCGCCGTTGGTCAGAATCCGACCGCAATGGCGAACCGCTACGACCTGCTCGAGCGGATGGCGCTCGCGCTGTCCCGGCCCGGCGTTGACGGTGTGCTCGGCACCCCCGACATTATTGACGACCTCGCAGCGCTCGGGCTGCTTGACGACAAGATCATTGTCGGCTCGATGAACCGCGGCGGCCTCCGCGGCGCCTCCTTCGAGCTCGATGATCGCTACACGGCGTACGACGTGCCAGCGATGGTGCGGCAGGGGATTGACTTTGCGAAGACTCTGATCCGAGTCGATCTGCAGGACGAGGGCACGGCAGCAACGCTCGCGGCGACTGCGCGGGCGGTGGACGCCGCTGCTGCCGCCGGACTCCCAATCATGCTGGAGCCGTTCATGAGCAGCCGAGTCGACGGCAAAGTCATCAATGATCTGACGGCGAACGCCGTGATCCTCTCCACCGCAATCGCCTCGGGCCTCGGGAACTCGAGTGCCCACACCTGGATGAAGCTGCCAGTCGTGCCCGAGATGGAGCGCGTCATGGAAGCAACGACGATGCCGACGCTGCTGTTGGGCGGCGACAACGGCGACGCCCCCGACATCATGTACTCCGCGTGGGAGCGCGCGCTCGCGCTGCCAGGCGTGCGCGGCCTGACGGTCGGCCGCACGCTGCTGTACCCGAGCGATGGCGATGTTGCCGGCGCCGTCGACACTGCCGCGCGTCTCGTGCACCGCAACCTGCCGTAGCACGGCCGGATCCCGCGCACCGCATCCACACTTCCGACTCACACCGACTTCCCCGAAGAGGACCCACTATGAGCACCGACACTCTCCCCGTTATCCCGCACTGGATCGACGGCGCACGCTTCGAGTCGACGAGCGGCCGCACGGCCCCCGTCTACAACCCGGCCACCGGCGAACTGCAGGCGCACGTTGCGCTCGCGAGCGAAGCAGAGATCTCCGCGGCGATCCAATCGGCCCAGCGCGGCTTCGAGACCTGGAGCGCGTTCTCCATGGCAAAGCGCCAGACCATCATCTTCGCGTTCCGCGAGTTGCTGAACGCGCGCAAGGGCGAACTCGCCGACATCATCACCGCCGAGCACGGCAAAGTGCGCTCGGACGCGATGGGCGAGATCCTGCGCGGCCAGGAAGTCGTAGAGCTCGCGACGGGGTTCCCGCACCTGATCAAGGGCGCGTTCTCGGAAAACGCTTCGACCGGGATCGACGTCTACTCGATCAAGCAGCCGATCGGCGTCGCCGGTATCATCTCGCCGTTCAACTTCCCAGCGATGGTGCCGATGTGGTTCTTCCCCGTTGCGATCGCCGCGGGGAACGCCGTCATCGTGAAGCCGTCGGAGAAAGACCCGTCGGCAGCGCTCTGGCTCGCAGAGCTGTGGGCGGAGGCTGGCCTTCCTGCCGGCGTGTTCACCGTGCTCAATGGGGACAAGCTCGCAGTTGACGGGCTGCTCACCGATCCGATCGTGCAGTCGATCTCATTCGTCGGCTCGACACCGATCGCGCAATACATCTACGAGACCGCGTCGAAGCACGGCAAGCGCGTGCAGGCACTCGGCGGTGCGAAGAACCACATGCTCGTGCTGCCGGATGCAGATCTCGATCTCGTTGCTGATCAAGCGATCAATGCCGGCTACGGCGCGGCAGGCGAGCGCTGCATGGCGATTTCCGTGGTGCTGGCGGTGGAGCCGGTCGCCGATGAGCTGATCGTCAAGATCCAGGAGCGTATCGCGCAGCTCACAATCGGCAACGGCGCGACGACCCCCGAACCCGACATGGGGCCGCTGATCACCGCGGCACACCGCGAGAAGGTGTCGTCCTACGTCGACATCGCCGAACAGGATGGCGCGACGATCGTCGTCGACGGCCGTGACTTCCGCGTCGACGGCGCCGAAGACGGTTTCTTCTTCGGCCCGACGTTGATCGACCGGATCCCCACCACCTCCCGCGCCTACACCGAGGAGATCTTCGGCCCGGTGCTGGAGATTGTCCGGGTCGCCACGTTCGATGAGGGTGTTGCGCTGATCAACTCGGGTGAGTTCGGCAACGGCACCGCGATCTTCACGAACGATGGGGGAGCGGCACGCCGATTCCAGCACGAGATCCAGGTCGGCATGATCGGGATCAATGTCCCGATCCCGGTCCCCGTTGCGTACCACTCCTTCGGCGGGTGGAAGGCCTCGCTGTTTGGTGATGCGAAAGCGTACGGCGTGCACGGCTTCGACTTCTTCACACGCGAGAAAGCGATCACGAGCCGCTGGCTTGATCCGGCGAAGCACGGCGGGATCAACCTCGGTTTCCCGCAGAACGACTAGCTGGCGATCCTCGCAACGCGCGGACACCGCACGCGCACACCGCGACACTGAAAGTGGAGACTGAAGACATGACGCAGCAGGCTGAACGCTGGTTCCATCGCCGTGGCGATCTCGCCGCAGCAGGGTGGGAAACCGTTGTTGACGAGCACACTCCGGGCTGGGCACACACTGGACTGCGTGTGGGGCGACTCAGCGCTGGTGACACCCTCGCGCTCGACGGCACTGGTGTGGAGCGGCTGGTTGTGCCGCTCTCTGGCTCGTTCTCCGTGCGGTACCGAAGCGCTGGTGCGGGATCGGGCGCCGGTGCCGACACCGTCGCAGACACGGTCACCGAGCTTGCGGGTCGCGCCTCCGTGTTCGACGGTCCAACCGACGTGCTGTACCTCGGCGCGAATGCGACAGGCACCGTCACTGCGACCGGGCCGGGCGAGAGCCGCTTTCTCGTCGCGACTTCACCGACGGACATCGTGCGGCCGAGCCACTACATGCCTGTCGCAGACGTGCCCGTTGAGCTGCGCGGGGCCGGCGCGTCCAGTCGCCAGGTGCACAACTTCGGTCGCAAGGAGTCGCTCGACGCGGCCCGCTTCATCGTCGTGGAAGTGATCACTCCGGCCGAGAACTGGTCCTCCTACCCGCCCCACAAACACGATGAGCACGTGCCGGGCCACGAGTCGGAGCTCGAGGAGATCTACTACTTCGAGGTCGCGCCGACACAGGACGCCCCGGCGGGGGTCAGCGCAGAACACGCATTTGGCATGTTCAGCACGTACTCCTCCCCAGCGGGTCCCATCGAGATCGACGCACGGGTGTATACCGGAGACGTCGCACTCGTGCCGCACGGCTACCACGGCCCAGCCGTCGCCGCCCCCGGGTACGACATGTACTACCTGAACGTGATGGCAGGCCCGGATCCGGAGCGCAGCTGGCTGATCAGCGACGACCCGGCGCACGGCTGGGTCCGCGAAACCTGGGAGGGGCAGGAGCTGGATCCGCGCCTGCCGTTTGCATCCGCGACGTCTGGAATCCAAGCCGTCCCGGCTGCCGCTGATCCGTCTGCCAGCACCACCACCACTGTTCCCGCACCAGAAACGGAGGATCCTCGATGACCACCAGCCGCATGACGGTCAGCCAGGCGCTGATCGAGTTCCTCGCAAATCAGTGGACGCTGGACCGTGATGGTGCGGGTGCTGAGATCCGTGAACGGACCATCCCGGGCACGTTTGGGATCTTCGGGCACGGAAACGTGGCCGGGATCGGGCAGGCGCTGAAACAGCTCAACACGCACGATCCCGAGTTGATGCCCTATTACCAGGCACGGAACGAACAGGCGATGGTGCACCAGGCCGTCGGCTACGCCCGGATGCACCGCAGGCGCGGCACCTACGCTGCCGCGGCGTCGGTCGGCCCGGGAGCAGCGAACCTGCTCACGGGCGCGGCGCTCGCCACCACGAACCGGCTGCCGGCCCTGCTATTGCCGAGCGACACGTTTGCGACTCGCGTTGCGGATCCCGTGCTGCAGCAGTTGGAGCAGCCGCACGACATCGGGCTCACAGTGAACGACGCGTTCCGCCCGGTGTCCAGGTTCTTCGATCGCGTGCAGCGCCCCGAGCAGCTGTTCGCGATCGCGCTCGCCGCAATGCGCGTCCTCACCGATCCGGCCGAGACCGGTGCCGTGACTATCGCGTTGCCCGAGGATGTGCAGGCCGAGGCGATTGACGTGCCTGCCGAGTTCCTGCAGCCGCGCGAGTGGCGCATCCGGCGCCCGCGGCCCGAGCGCGACGCGTTCGCCGCGGCGCTGCGAGCGATCAGGAAGCCAAACGCCCGCTGATCGTTGCGGGTGGCGGGGTGCTCTACTCTGAGGCCGAGACTCAGCTGCGCGCGTTCGTCGAAGCGACCGGGATTCCTGTGGGGAGCTCGCAGGCCGGCGGCGGCGTGCTCGATTGGGATCACCCGCAGAACCTCGGGGGATCGGGGCGACCGGAACACTGGCGGCGAACCGCCTGGCAGCGGAGGCCGATCTGATCATCGGGATCGGCACGCGCTACAGCGACTTCACGACCGCCTCGCGCACCGCGTTCCAGCACCCCGATGTGCGGTTCGTGAACATCAACGTCGCGGCCTTCGACGCGTACAAACACGGCTCGCAGCTGCCCGTCGTTGCTGATGCGCGTGAGACGCTGCTCGAGCTGCTTGAGGTCGCAGGCGAGCTGCGGATCGACGCCGACTACGCCGAGCGGATCGTGCGGGAGAAGCGCGAGTGGGATGCGCTGGCCGATGCGGCGCTCGCGCCGACCGGCTTGGCGCTACCCGGCCAGAGCGAGATCATCGGCGCCGTGCAGCGCTCCTCCGATCCCGCAGACGTCGTGGTGCAGGCAGCAGGATCGCTGCCAGGCGACCTGCACAAGCTGTGGCGGGTGCGCGATCCGCTCGGCTACCACGTTGAATACGCATTCTCGTGCATGGGCTACGAGATCGCAGGTGGGCTCGGCGCAAAACGTGGGCTGCTCGCAGCTGGCGACGACCGCGATGTGATCGTGATGGTCGGTGACGGGTCCTACCTGATGCTCAACACGGAGCTCGTGACGGCGGTGGCCGAGGGGATCAAGCTCATTGTTGTCCTGATCCAGAACCACGGCTACGCCTCGATCGGGCACCTTTCTGAAACCGTCGGGTCCGAGCGCTTCGGCACCTGGTATCGCGAGTACGATCCCGCGGCCCGCAATTTCCAGGGGGAACAGGTGTTGCCAGTGGATCTCGCAATGAACGCGCGCAGCTATGGGATGGACGTGATCGAGGTGGAGCCGGGGCCCGATGCGATCGCTGATCTCGAGGCCGCGATGGCGACTGCGAAGGCGTCTGAGCGGGCAACGTTCATCCACATCAACAGCGATCCGCTACGGTACGCGCCGGACGGCGCCGGCTGGTGGGATGTCCCCGTCGCCGAGGTGTCGACGATCGAGTCGACGCAGCGCGCCCGCACCGAGTACGAAGCTCAGCAGCAGGCCCAGCGGCCCCTGCTCGGGTAGCGCTGGGCGCCCCATCCGGCGCAGCGCCAGCCTGATCCGCGACGCATGAATTCAGCTTCAGCGTCGCACCTTTTCCCGAAGACCCAGACGCCGAAAATCACGCACAGCAGCGAGGATGCGTGAACGTTGAGTGCAGCACGAGGAGTGAACGCCGTGAACGAACTGTCAGCTGAGAACCCCGGACTCCGCATTGGGACAGCGCCCGACTCGTGGGGCGTGTGGTTCCCGGACGACCCGGCGCAGGTCCCGTGGCAGCGCTTCCTCGACGAGGCAGTGCAGGCCGGCTACGAGTGGATCGAGCTCGGTCCCTACGGCTACCTTCCGACTGACCCGCATCAGCTGGAAGACGAGCTCGGATCCCGCGGGCTGAAGCTCTCCGCCGGCACCGTCTTCACCGGGTTTCACAAGGGTGAGGACGAGTGGACCCGGGCCTGGGATCAGGCGCTCGACGTTGCCGGCCTCGCCTCGAAGCTTGGTGCCGAGCACCTGGTCGTAATCCCGGACCTCTGGCGCAGCGACGCGACGAGTGAAGTGCTCGAGTCGCGCACGCTAGACGATGCGCAGTGGCAGAAGCTTGCCGCGGGCCACGACCGGCTCGGCAAAGCGCTGCTCGAAGAGTTCGGTATGCGCCAGCAGTTCCACTCCCACGCCGACAGTCACATCGGCACAACGCGGGAGGTGCTGCGGTTCCTCGACGAGACCGACCCGCGCTACACGAACCTCTGCCTCGACACCGGGCACTTCGCGTACTACGGCGGCGACAACGTCAAGCTGATCGAGGATCGCCCAGAGCGCATTGGCTACCTGCACCTCAAGCAGGTTGATCCGACGCTGCTGTTCGATGTGCTGAAGAATGACCAGCCGTTCGCGTCTGCCGTCGCCGACGGGATCATGATCGAACCGCCGCACGGGATCCCGGATCTGGCCCCGATCATTGAGGCTGTTGCGCAGATCGACTCGGACATCTTCGCGATCGTCGAGCAGGACATGTACGGCTGCGATGTCGACGCGCCGTTCCCGATTGCGCAGCGCACTCGCGAGCACATTTTTGGCTGCACGCATCTGGCGCGAACCTCCTAGGCACGAACGCGCCAGCGGTTTCGCGAGAATCTTGCCGGCATCACCCTCGCCAGATGCTCGGACCGAGCATCGCGCCAGCACCGTCGCTGACACCCACACCACACACGCAAAGGAACACAGATATGACCGCAGAACTCCGCGTAGCCGTCGTCGGCGCAGGCATGATGGGCGCCGATCACATCCGGCGCATCACCGACCGAATCAGCGGCGCACGCGTCGCGGCGATCGTTGAACCCGATGCCGGACGCGCAGCCGCCGCCGCGGAACACGCGCCGGGGGCACTCGCCTTCGCCAGCCTGGGAGAGGCGATCGCGGCCGACGCCGTCGACGCCGTGCTGATCGCGACCCCGGGCAGTTCCACGCCCCGGTGCTGCGGCCCGCGCTTGAAGCACGCCTCCCGATCCTGTGCGAGAAGCCGTTGACCCAGGACTCGGCCTCATCGCTCGAGATCCTCGAACTCGAGCAGCAACTCGACCGGCCCCACATTCAGGTCGGATTCATGCGCCGCTTTGATGCTGAGTACCAGCAGTTGCGCGAGCTGATCGCCTCCGGCGACTCCGGAGAACTGCTCATGGTCCGCGCAGTGCACCGCAACCCGTCCGTGCCCGGGTCGTACACGCAGCAGATGCTTATCACCGACTCGGTGGTGCATGAGTTTGATGTGGTGCCCTGGCTCGCCGGATCCCGCGTCGTGAGCGTCGAGGTGAAGTTCCCGCGCCGCAACGCGCTCGCGCCCGAGCGCCTGCGTGAGCCGATCCTGGTGATTATGGAACTCGAAAACGGGGTGCTCGTCGATGTCGAGATGAACGTCAGCGTGCAGTTCGGCTACCAGGTGAGCACCGAGGCCGTGCTGGAGCGCGGCGTCGCCCGCATCGGGCAGCCCTCCGGCATGCAGCGCTGGGAAGCCGGCCAGTTCATCGTCAAGGAGCACGAATCATTCACCACGCGCTTCGCCGCCGCCTATGACGCACAGATCCAGCGCTGGGTCGACGCGGTGCGCCGCGGCGATTTCGTCGACGGCCCGAATGCGTTCGACGGCTACCTGGTCGCCCTCTCCTGCGAGGCAGGCGTGCGCGCGCTCACCGAGCCCGGCGCACAGCGCGTCGCAGCGGTCGATCGACCGGCGTTCTACGCGTAACCTCACGCAAATCCGACGCCCCGCTGGAAGCTGATCCGGCCCCCGCTCACGACTCTGACCCACTGACCGCGAAGGAGCACCATGGTCCGCATTGCCCTCGACCCAACGCCGTACAACGACACCGTTGCGCTTGTCGACTTCCCGGAGCTCGCCGCGCGGCTCGGGTATGAGTACCTGCAACTCACCCCGAACCCTGACTTCGGTCGCCACTTCCACTTTCCGAAGTTGGATGACGAGCTCGTGAGCACTCTGAAGCGGAGGGCGCGTGATGCCGGGGTGACGATCACCTCGCTGCTCCCGGTGCAGCGATTCTCGTGGCCGGAGGAGCCGCAGCGCATCGCGGCGGTGCGGAATATGACGCGCTATATCGAGCTCGCGGCTGAGCTCGGCGTGCCGATCGTGAACACGGAGTTTTCGGGGCGTCCCGAACGTGAAGAAGACTCCGAGGCTGGGTTCTACCGCTCGATGGAGGAGCTGATTCCCGTGCTTGAGCGCGAGGGGGTCACACTCAACATCGATCCGCACCCCGATGACTTTGTCGAGGACGGGCTCGAAGCGTGGCGCATCATTCGTGGTCTCAACACGAGCCAGGTGGGCTTCGTCTACGTCGCAGCGCATAGTTTTCATATGGGAAATCGGGCCGCGACGCTGATTCCGGAACTCGGCGGGCGCCTCGGCGCCGTCTACGCCTCAGACACGTTCGACCACACCCGTTCGAACGCACTGCGCTACATCACCAACCCCCCGGGCAACGCTGTGCGCGTGCACCAGCACCTCGCGATCGGTGACGGCGATGTTGACTGGACGGAGCTGTTTGGTGTGTTGCGCGCAGCCGGGTACTTCGAGCGCCCAGACGCGCTGATCGTATCGAACGTCTTTGCCGAGGACGAGCGCGCGGATGAGATCTCGCGGTTCCAGCTGGCGAAGATCCGGGAGTTGATCAGCGCGGCATAGGGGTCGCGGGGGCACGTACCCGAGCACAGGCGCATCTCGCAGCGCGCCAGGCACATTCGCCACGTACTCAGCGGGCCTCGGGTAGGCTCAGCTCGGGGCCACAGAATGGGAACACCGTGAAGTATTACCGCGCCATTGCGATCATCCTCGGCAGTATCACTGCCGCCGCGCTCGTGATCCCGTTTGCGCTTCCGTCCGCCGGAGACGGACTCGCCTCAGCCCTGTTTGGCTGGCTGATCGTCGCGCCAGTTGGTGCGTTCCTCACAGTGCTCTTCACGCTGTTTGCCTCAGTTGCCCAGGTCAATAATCCGCTGACCTCCCGGAAAGTTGCGGGCGTGGTCTGCGGGCTGTGGACACTGTGCCTCGTGATCGTCGCGGCCGCCGCCATCATCCTGTTCCAAATGCCGGGGCGAGTCCCACTCCTCGCCGAAGGGGTCGGAGTATTTGCGATCACGCTGTTGCTCGCGACGGTCACGGTGTTCGGCTACGCGATGACCACGCGCCGGATGGATCGCGCTGAGCTCGCCGAGGATCCTGCTGCGCGTGCGGCTGCCGCGCCGCGTCGTCGCCGACGCACGAAGACGATCGTGGCCGTCTCCGTTGTCGCCCTCGTGCTGGCGGGTGGAGCGGTGTGGGGCGCCGCGCAGCTGCGGCTCGCTGAGAGCACCGCACCACCGTCGAGGCTATTGACTACTGGACGCCTAAGGAGTTCGCGCTGGACTCTGAGAACGAGGCGAAGCTCGCCGTTGCGTGCCTGGGGCACCCGGACGCGCTCGCCGAGCTGGATCGCTTCGAGACCGTCGCGACCGCCTCGCCGATCGCGCTCCCGAGCGAACTCACCGAGAACCTTGCGGCGGGGATTGACCCGGCGCGTGCGGGCCTCGCGGCCATGGACACCACCGCGTGTGAGGAAGTCGCCGCCGAGGTCGCGGCGGAGCTCAGCGCGAATGACGTGGATCCGGCAGCGATCCCGTGGCGCAGCGCGGACCCGATCGCGCAGCTCACTGAACTGCGGGCGCAGCCCGAGCCGAGGCCGTACGCGCAGGTCGCCGACTTTTTGGTCACCGGATCCCAAGCGAAGCAGGCTGCCCGACAACTCGCTGACACGCGCCATGGTTTTGTCACCGCGCGCGACAACGGCCCTGCGAGCGATGCACTTGCGGCCCCTGTGGTGACCGCACTCGGGCTCGTGTCCGAGGAGCTCAGGGCGGCAGCGATTGATGGGAGCGAAGCGGTCATCATGCAGGCTGGGATGGACGGCACTGAGGCCGCAGAGGAGTTGCGTGCGCTCGCGGCTGCGGCGCAGGATCAGTCCGCCGGATCGGTGCAGGCCAACGGTGCCCTCGCTGACTACGTCGTGGCAGCCAACGCCATGCTCGGGGTGTAGCCAGCGCAGCTTCTGCACTCCCGCGGTGAGCTACGCGATGAGGAGGTAGCAGGCGCCGAGGATCGTGCACACCGTGACGGCCCAATCGAATGCGCGCTGTTTGATCCGCGCGGCGATCCATCGCCCCAGGATTGCGCCGAGGATGACTCCGGGCGCGAGCAGCAGATCGAGCGAGAGAAGCTCGGGCGTGATGAGGCCGAGGCCGATGGAGATCGGCAGTTTCGCGAGATTGATCACGGCGAAGAACCAGGCCGCGGTGCCGAGGAACGCGTGCACAGGGAAGCGCGCGGCGAGGAAATACATCGACATCACGGGTCCGCCGGCGTTCGCAACCATGGTGGTGAAGCCGCCGAGTGTGCCGTATCCACCCGCCGCGAGGCGGCCGCTCTGGGGAACCGCTCCGTCGCCCACGGACAACTGGGGTGGGCTGGCCGCCCTGCGCGCACGCTGCCACAGGGTGAATGCCACGACGAATAGCAGGATGACCCCAATGATGCGGCGCACCCACGTGTCATCCGCCAGGGCGAGGAAGAGCGCCCCGAGCGCGAGTCCGGTAACCACGGCTGGAATCAGGCGGAGGAGCGTGGGCCAGTGCGCGTATTTGCGATAGCTGAGCAGTGCGAACGCGTCTCCGAGCAGCAACAGAATGAGCAGTGCGCCAGTCGAAGAGCGGGCCGGGAGGACAGCGGCGAACGCGGCGATGGAGAGTGTGTTGATCCCCGGAATTGCCGTTTTTGAGACCCCGACCAAGATCGCAGCGACGGCGAGCAAGAGCCAGGCGGCTGGCGCGAGATCCGGCAGAGTCATGGAGTCACCCTAGCGGACAGCCGAATTTGTGCAAATGTCAGAACATAGTAGAGTCGATTGGAGCGCTCCGCAATCGCGGGGCTTGCATGACGAAGGAGTCGAAATGCCCGCAGGTACAGCCCGACCCGGACGAGTGGCGTTGCCTCCGCTGACGGAGGGGCCGCACCGGAGAAGGCTGGGTCTCGTTGCGCTGATCGCCACGTTTGGCGGCCTGCTCTTCGGCTACGACACCGGAGTGATCAACGGCGCTCTGCGACCGATGGCCGCAGAGCTGGGCCTCACCCCGTTCACCGAGGGCGTCGCCACGAGCTCTCTCGTGTTTGCCGCGGCAATCGGTGCCATGATCGGTGGCCGACTCTCCGATGGCTGGGGGCGCCGCAAGACCATCATCGCCCTCGCAGTGCTATTTTTTGTCGGCACACTCGCGGTCGTGGTGGCCCCGAACCTTGCCGTGCTCGTGCTGGGCAGAATCCTGCTCGGCCTCGCGGTCGGCGGCGCTTCGACGGTCGTACCGGTCTTCCTTGCCGAACTCGCACCGTATGAGATCCGAGGGTCCCTCGCCGGCCGCAACGAGCTCATGATCGTCGTCGGGCAACTCGCTGCGTTCGTCGTGAACGCGATCATCGGCAACACCCTCGGCCACCTCGACGGCGTGTGGCGCATCATGTTTGCCATCTCCGCGATCCCCGCCATCGTGTTGTTCTTCGGCATGCTCCGGATGCCGGAGTCACCGCGATGGCTCGTGCAGCGCGGCAACGTTGCTGAAGCGCGCGCGGTGCTCGCAACTGTCCGCAGCGCCGAGCGTGCCGAGGCTGAACTCGAAGAACTCGCTGCGCTCGCAGAGGCGGAAAGCCACCAGCGCGTGCTGGGATGGCGCGCGGTGCTCACGAACAAGAACCTGGTGCGCATCCTGCTCATCGGCATCGGCGTTGGCATTGCCCAGCAGCTCACCGGCATCAACTCGATCATGTACTTCGGGCAGACCGTGCTCATCGAATCGGGCTTCGATGAGAGTGCCGCGCTCATCGCCAACATCGCGCCGGGCATCATCGCCGTCATCGGCGCCATCATCGCTTTGGCCATGATGGATCGCTTGGATCGCCGCAAAACCTTCATTATCGGATTCACGCTGACCACACTGAGCCACCTGCTGATCGGACTCGCTTCGATGCTCCTGCCGGTGGGCTCCGCTGCACGGCCCTGGGTGATTCTGCTCCTCGTGGTCGTGTTCGTCGGCTCGATGCAGACGTTCCTGAACGTTGCAGTGTGGGTGTATCTGTCCGAAATCTTCCCGCTCCACATGCGCGGCTTCGGCATGGGGATCTCCGTGTTCATGCTCTGGGTCACGAACGGGTTCCTGTCGCTGTACTTCCTCTCGCTCGTTGACACCGTAGGGATTACCGGGACGTTCTTCCTCTTCGCTGTGGTGGGCGCGATTGCGCTGCTGTTCATGTGGCGATGGGTGCCTGAAACGCGGGGGCGCACGCTTGAATCGCTCGAAGAGGACGTCACCACCGGCGCGATCTACACGCAGCGGTAGCGCGCTGCTCTGCACTGGCGCGGCACCTGTGGTGCCGCGCCAGTGCTGTTTGTGCTGTTTGTGCTGTTTGTTCTGGGTGTGCTGCCTGTTCCGGGTATTTTGCCTGTTCTGCGGGGCATGGTGGCTGTCGAGCTCACGCAGGAGATCCGAGCTCAGGAGGATGGTTTCTGCCGCCTGCTTCCTGCGTGAGCTCGGATCTCCTGCGTGAGTGCAGGGGCGCCTCGATGTTCGCTCTCGGAATTCTCCTGAAAACAGTCCCGACACACTCGCCTGCGACGATGGCACGGTAGTGCCCTGAACGGGGCTGGGTGGAGGAACGACATGGGGAAACGACCAACAATCTATGACGTGGCGGCGCGAGCTGGAGTGTCGAAATCGCTCGTATCGCTCGTGCTGCAGGAGTCACCGAGCGTGAGCACCGGGCGTCGCGAAGCAGTGCACGCCGCAGTTGAGGCGCTGGGATACACACCGAGTCGGCTGGCAGCCGGGCTGGCCGGATCGCGCACGCGCAGCATCGGAGTCGTCATCGACGAGTTCGAGCGGCTGTGGTTCGCGCCGGCACTCGCCGGGCTCCGCGATGTGCTGGCGGCTGAGCGCTATACGCTGAGCATCTCAGATGCGGCCCTGAACTCTCACCTCGATCTCGATCCGCTTGAGGCGTTCCGGGCCCTGCGCGTGGACGGCGTCGTGCTTGCTGGGGAAGCCTCGCCGGAGTCGCTTGCCCGGCTCGGAGTGCCCGTCGTGGTACTCGGAACCAGAGGGGTTGAGGCCACCGGGATCACGGTGGTCGCCGGAGACGAAGTGGCCGGTGGCCGGCTCGCCGTCGCCCACCTTGTCGAGCTCGGGCACACCGACATCGCCTGCGTCTCCGCGCCCGGAGCGCTCGCCGCAGCGCGTGAAGCAGGATACGTTGCCGGAATGCGGGATCGTGGGCTACCGGTTCGGATTGTGCACGCGGCGGAGTCGAGCGAGGCTGCGGCTGACGCCGCGGTTGCCGAACTGCTGGATGGTGCAGCGAGCGATCCTCGCCCCACCGCTGTGTTCGCGGTGTCTGATCCGATGGCCCTCGGCGTGATGGGCGCCGCAGCCGCGCGCAACCTCGCTGTGCCGGGCGAGCTCTCCGTGCTCGGATACGGCGATTCCCCGCTCGCGGCCTATGGACTGGTCTCCTGACCTCGGTGAGTGGTGACGCGCGGCGGCTGGGCCAGGCGGCTGGACGCGAGCTGCTCGCTCTGCTCGACGGTGCGCACGCTCCCACGAAGACGCTGCTGCCGCCACGGCTCAGACCGCGTCGCTCAACCGCGCACTGCTGAACGTGCGCTCTTGAACGGGCGGCCTGCGGCAGGTGGCTCGTCCCCGTGCGCGCCTCAGCTCACGCGTCACCGCCGAGCCGGGCGTGCGCGTCGAGCAGCACACCCGCCGCGACCTCGAGGCCTTCGATCCGCCCCAGAGACACGTCTTCGTGTTCGATATTGACCCACATTCCCGGATCCACCTCGCGCAGTGCGCGCAGGAACTCGGTCCAGAAGATCGTGTCGTGTCCGCGCCCGAGGGCAACAAAATCCCAGGCGGCCTGCTTCGGCCACTCGTTCGCCCACTCATCACCGCCCAGGTTCGTGCGTTCCTCGTCTGCGGAGAGGCGGCGGAACGAGTTATCGAGCACGCCGTTGATGCTGGCCCACTCCGGGTTGACGCGCACATCCTTTGCCGCGGCGTGAAAGACCAATTCCCCGAGGTGGCGCACGACGGCTACCGGGTCCATCTGCTGCCAGAACAGGTGCGAGGCGTCGAGCTCAACACCGACGTGAGTTGCGCCGGTCAGCTCGATCAGCTTGTGGACGTCCGCGGAGTTGAATACGAGGTTCTGCGGGTGCAGTTCAAGCGCCACCTTTACGCCGTGCTCGGCAGCGAAGCGGTCGATCTCGCGCCAGAACGGTGCCGCGATATCCCACTGATAGTCGAGCATGTCGAGTGCCGCGGAGTTCCAAGCATTGACGGCCCAGTTCACGCGGGTGGCCCCCGGCTCGCCGCCTGGCAGGCCGGACATGGTGACGACGCGATCATGCCCGAGCCGCGCGGCCAGCTGGATCGAGCGGCGAACATCTGCGGCGTGCGCGTCCCCGATCACGGGCTGCGGATGCAGCGGGTTGCCGTTGCAGTTGAGGCCGGCGATTTCCACGCCCGTCCCCTCGAAGAGGCCGAGGAAGTCGTCGCGCGCGGCGTCTGACTCCAGGATTTCGGCGAGCGTTGGAATGTGCGTGGCGGGGAGGAAGCCTCCTGAGTTCAGTTCGAGTCCGGTGAGGCCGAGCTCCGCGACGACCGCGATCGCCTCGGGGAGTGGGCGATCGTGCAGGATCGCGTTGTAGACGCCAAGTTTCATATTCAATGCTCCGATTCTGAGGTGCGTGTCGTGGCTATGCGACCGTGACGGTGGATCCGCCTGCCGCCGCTGATTCGGTGACCGCGGCGAGGAACTCCATGTTGTGCACGCCGTCCGCGAAGCTGCGGCAGCGCGGCAGCGACTGGCCTTCGGCGATGCCGGCGACCTCCTCGAGGAATGCGCGTGCCTGGTGCACGAACAAGTCGTTCTGGCCGATCCCGACCCCGGGGCGTCCATGGCCCAGCCGCCGGAGTAGTAGGGGTGCGCCGGACCAAGCGGCACGGTGCGGTACCCGACGAGATCGCTCAGTTCATCGTGCAGCATGACCTCGACCTGGGCCGGATTCGTCTGCGACCAGCGTGCGGCACCCCGCGAGCCGAAGATCTCGAGGAACAGGTCGTTGGGGTGGCCGGCGGCCACGCGGGAGACCTCGAGCGTTCCCACGCAGCGCTCGAAGCTCGCATTGAATGTCGCGTAGTCGTCGTTGGTGACGGGCGAGCGCTCCTCGCTGACGTTGCCGCGAGTGTGACCGACCACCTGTCCGAGGGGCTTGGGGCGCTCGGTGATCGCAGTGTGGAATCGGCCACCTGACACCTCACTGACCGGGCCGCACAGGTACTCCGCGAGGTAGCTCAGATGGCTCCCTACGTCGCCGAGCGCCCCTGATCCGGCCGGTCCCTGGTACCGCCAGCTGATGGGGGCGTCCGGCCGGCAGCCGTAGTCGGTCCAGTAGCGGCCTGAGAAGTGCTGCAGGTCGCCGAGCCGGCCATCGTCGATGAGCTGGCGGAGGAACGCGATCCCGGGTGAGCGGAGGTAGCTGAAGCCGATCCGGGCGACGAGGCCGCGCGATTGTGCTGCCGCGGCGAACTCAGCCATGGCGCGTGCGTCCTCGATCGTGTCGCTGAGCGGCTTCTCGCAGAGCACGTGCTTGCCAGCTGTGAGCAGACCCTCGACGATCTCGCGGTGCAGCGAGTTGGCGACGACGACGCTGACGACGTCGATGTCGTCTGCCGCTGCGATCGCGCGCCAGTCGCTGTCCGCGCGGGAGAAGCCATAGCGCGCTGCGGTCTCCTGGGCCAGGGGCTCGTAAACGTCGGCGATCGACACGAGCCGGATCTCGGGCAGCACAGGGCTGTAGACGGTGGTAGCTGCGCGGTAGGCGGCGGCGTGAGCCTTGCCCGCCATTCCTGCGCCGATAACGGCGACGCCGAGCGATGATGACACGATGCTCCCTTGCGATGGATGAGCGCGATAGGATTGGAGCGCTCCAATTTCGTCAAAGCTAATGTCCTGACATACTTCTGTCAAGGGGGAAAGCAGCGTGTTGCCGCCGGCGACGGGAGCGAACGGAGAAGCTATGGGGAATCGGCCAACGATCTACGATGTCGCAGCTCGGGCAGGCGTCTCGAAGTCGCTCGTCTCCCTCGTGCTCCAGGGCTCACCGCGCGTGCGCCCAGACAAGCGCGCGGCGGTGCTCGAAGCGGTGGCTGCACTCGGGTACTCGCCGAGTCGCCTCGCCGCAGGGCTTGCCGGCTCCCAGACCCGCAGCATTGGTGTGGTGATCGATGAATTTGAGAACCTGTGGTTCGCGCCGGTGCTGGAGGGAATCCGGGCGGCGCTTGCCGATGCACGGTACAGCCTGAGCGTTACGGATGCCCGCCTCAACGCACACCTCGGCCTCGACTCACTTGAAGCGTTCCGGGCGCTCCGCGTTGACGGAGTGATCCTTGCGGGCGAGGCATCGGAGGAGGCGCTCACGCAACTCGGCGTGCCCGTAGTGGTGCTGGGAACGCGTGCGGTGAGCGTGCCGGGGTGCCCGTTGTGGCAAGCGACGAGTTCGCCGGTGGCCGGCTCGCTGCAGCGCACCTCGCGAAGCTGGGGCACCGCGATGTGCTCTGTGTCTCTGCGCCCGGCGCCTCGGCCGCCGCGCGTGAGGCGGGCTGTGTGGCCGAACTGCGGGAGCGGGGGCTCTCGGTCCGTGTAGTGCGTGCCGCGCAGACGAGTGGCGCCGCCGCCGGTGCCGCGGTAGCGGAGCTTCTGGAGGAGCCCGAGGCGCGGCGGCCGACGGCGGTCTTCGCGGTGAATGATCCGATGGCGCTGGGGGTCATGGGGGTCGCCGCGCGGCTCGGGCTGAGCGTGCCGAGGGATCTCTCGGTGCTGGGGTACGACGACTCACCGCTCGCAGAGTACGAGCTCATCTCCCTCACCTCGATCAGTGGCGACCCGCGAGAGCTGGGAGAGGCTGCGGGCAGCGAACTGCTCGCCGTCCTGGGTGGCGGACACGCGCCGGCTGAGACGCTCCTCCAGCCGCGCCTGGTGCAGCGGGGTTCAACCGCCCCGAGATGAATTGGGCCGGGCTGGGCTGGCCTGATTTGGGCTGGGCTGGATTGGGTTGGGCTGGATTGGGTTGGGTTGGGTTGGGCTGGGCTGGGCGCCGATCATCGCGCGCAGCCGAGTTCGCGCAGGAAGTTCGAGTTCGCGCAGGAAGGAATTACGCAATGCATCCTGCGCGAACTCGAACTTCCTGCGTGAGCGCGAATGGGCAGAACGAAAAGCCCCCAAGTTCACCCAGATCCCTACAGCAGGCAGCAATACGCAGCCGTAAGCAGGGACCCGGCCCGCTTGCAGCGCACCAATGCAAGGTAGTGACCGCCTGCAGCGCGCCAATGCAAGGTGGTGCCCGTGTGCGCAGCGATCCCCGCGAGCACAGGTCTTGTACCGGTCCAACAAAATTCAGAAACCGCTCGGTTTCGGCGCGCAATTCGTGTACGTTATGACTATGTCCTGACAATCGCGCCGTACCCGGTGCCGTACCCGGTGCAGTGGTCGGCGCCAAACCCAGCGCTACACCCGGTGCCACTCCGGTGCAGTGCTCGGCGCCAAACCCGGCGCCAACCCAGCGCCAAACCCCGGCGCCACTCCGGCTCCACCCCGGTGCAGTGCCCAGCGCCGACACAGGCAGACCCGCTGAAACAGAGATCACGAGGAACCGCAATGACGCAGAACCCTGTCCGCTTCGGACTCATCGGAACCGGCCGTATCGGCCAGGTCCACGCCGCCAGTATCGCGGCCTCCCCTGACGCGGAGCTGGCCTGGGTGGCTGACCCGTTCATCGAGGGTGCGAACTCGGTGGCGCAGCGCTTTGGCGGCACGGCCACCGCCAGCCCCGAAGAGCTGATCGCATCCGGCGAGATTGATGCCGTGCTGATCGCGTCACCAACGCCCACGCACGTCGATCTCATTGAGGCGTCCATCTCAGCGGGCCTGCCCGTGCTCTGCGAAAAGCCGATCGACCTCGATATCGCCCGTGTTGACGCGCTTCGCCCGCTCGTCGCGTCGTCCGGTGTGCCCGTTGCCCTTGGCTTCAACCGTCGCTTCGACCCGAATCACGCGGCGGCGCAGGCGCGCGTGGCAGCCGGGGAGATCGGCGGGCTGGAGCAGCTGATCATCATCAGCCGCGATCCTGCAGCCCCGCCCGCGGAGTACATCTCCGTATCGGGCGGCATCTTCCGCGACATGAC
This sequence comes from Leucobacter luti, assembly GCF_019464495.1. Taxonomy (NCBI): domain Bacteria; kingdom Bacillati; phylum Actinomycetota; class Actinomycetes; order Micrococcales; family Microbacteriaceae; genus Leucobacter; species Leucobacter luti. Next base: position 2,076,849 of record NZ_CP080492.1, read on the forward strand.
GATCCACGATTTCGACATGGCGAGGTTCTTCGTCTCTGACATTGTCTCGGTCACTGCGACGGGCACGCGGGCCTTCGATCCGGGTGCCCGCGAGCACGGCGACTTCGACACTGCAACGGTCACCTTGACCACCTCCGCTGGCGCTGTCGTCACGATCATCAACTCCCGCCATAGCGCTGTGGGGTACGACCAGCGGATCGAGGCGTTCGGCACCAAGGGCATGTTGCAGGTGGGCAACGTGCAGAGCAACACGGTCACGCTCTCCACAGCCGACGCCGTTGAGGCGCGGCCGGCCTACCCAGAATTCTTCCTGGAGCGCTACGCTGCGGCGTACTCGAACGAGCTCACCGAGTTCGTGAAGCTTGTGCGGGGCGAAGCCTCCACGAGTCCCACGTTCGAAGACGGCCGCGCGGCACTGGTCCTCGCCGATGCGGCGCAGCGCTCTGCGACCGAGGGTGTCGCCGTCCAGGTTCAGCTCTGAGCACGGGGGACTCATGAGCTATCGTCTCGCCGCCTGCGCGGAAATGCTGTTCCTTGACCTCCCCGTTGAGGAGCGTGTGCGCCGGATCCATGAGCGCGGGTATCTCGTGGAGATCTGGGACTGGAGCACGAAGGATCTCGCCGCGCTGGCGGCAACCGGGGCCGAGTTCTCGTCGATGACCGGATATCTGCGCGGCAACTTCACCACCGCGGAGGGCAGGGCGGCGCTCATTGCGACAGCGAAGGAGTCGCTCGTGGCCGCGGAGCTCATCGACTCGCCCCGCCTCAACCTGCACGGCACTGGCTTGGGCGATGGCGGGATCCCAGTCCTGCCAGGGGAAGCCGTCACCGGACAGGACTGGATCCAGGCCGCGGACACGCTGCGTGAGCTGGGCGAACTCGGCGCTGCGGCGGGGCGAACCTTCGTGCTGGAGAACCTCAATCTTGCCGTGGACCATCCCGGCACCCCGTTTGCGCGGGCTGCAGACACACTCGCCCTCGTGCGTGCTGTCGACCACCCACATGTGCGGCTCAACCTCGATTTGTACCACGCGCAGATCGGTGAGGGGAACCTCGTCGAACTGGTGCGGGAGGCGCTGCCATGGATCGGGGAGATCCAGATCGCTGACGTTCCTGGTCGATGTGAGCCAGGCACGGGTGAGATCCGCTATGAGGCGGTCGCTGCCGCGCTGCGCGAGTTGGGCTACACCGGAGTGGTGGCGATGGAGGCCTGGGCGAGCGGGGATCCTGATGCTGCGCTCGATGCGTTCACGGCGGCCTTTGCTTGATGTTCCGAGCGGCACCGTAAGATGAGACGGGCGTAAGGAGGAGCAATGTCGGATCAGGCTGATGCCGCCACGAGTGCTGCCTCTCGACCGCCCACGATCAGAGACGTCGCCCGCGTCGCCGGAGTGTCGAAGTCGCTCGTGTCGCTCGTGTTTAACGGGGGCGAGAACGTGAGCGAGGAGCGCAGGCTGCGTGTTGAGGCCGCCGCCGAGCAGCTCGGCTACCGCCCGAACCTCGTGGCGCAGTCCCTATCGGCTGGCCGACGCGATCTCGTTGCGATCTTCGTGTCGAACCTGCACAACCCGCTCTTCGCCGAGATTGTCGGTGCCGCAAAGGCCAGGCTCGCCGAGTCGGGCCAGCGCACGATGATCGTGAGCGCCCAAGTGGACGATGGCAGCGGTTCCACCGTGTTGGACCGGGACAATCTCGCGGTGCTGCAGGATCTGCGCCCGTCCGGGTTGATCACCGTCGGTACGATGCCCGGGTTCTCCGAGCTCGCGGATCTCACGGCGACCATTCCCACTGTCGTCGCCAGTGCCATTGACGCGACCGACGACGTGATCGCTACGGTGCGCAGCGACGATGACGCCGGGATCAATCTCGTGGTGGCGCATCTCGCCGGGCAGGGGTTGCAGCGTATCGCCTTTATCGGCGGTGCCGGCGGTACCGTTTCTGCTTCGCGCGAGGCTGCGTTTCGTGCGGCCCTGGTGCGACACCAGCTCGGTGTGGGCTGGGTGGAGCGCGCTGACTTCACCGAGGCTGGCGCCCGCCGCGCGGTCGAGCGGATGCTCACGGAGAACCGGATCCCGCAGGCCATTGTTGCGGTGAACGATCTCACGGCCGTTGGCGTGATCACCGCGCTCGAGGCCGCCGGTGTGCAAGTACCGCGCGACTGTCGTGTTACGGGCTACGACGACACGAGCCTCGCTGCGATCCCGCGGATTTCGCTCACGAGCATTGATCCGGACAACCGCAGGATCGGACGGGAAGCCGCTGAAGCGCTGCTGTCGGGCGGGGCAGGCGAAGTGCTGATCCCACCGCGTCTCGTGGTGCGCGCTTCGTCAGTTGCGCCCGCTCACCGGGCAAGTGCGGATGAGACCCACCGGGCCGCGGTGCGCATGGAAGAGTGAGCCCCTGAGCTCATCGCCCCGGGGCGTCGCGCCGGGGAGCCGCGAGGTGGTGCCGCGAGGTGGTGCCGCGCCTCCACCTGGCCCGGCAGCCAGGCGAAGCAGGCCTCGCAGCCCCGGTCGCCTGCTATGCCGACGCAGTAAGCCGACGATCAGCCTCCGCGAAGCAGGCGAGGGTCGCTTCCCGCGCCTCGGCGAGGCCGCGCTCCAGCGGAAGCGAGCGGTGCCGATCGGAGAGCATCTCGACGCCCCACATCCCCGTGAACCCAGCCGCGCGGACCGCGTTGATGAACTCCGGCACGTCGAACGAGCCGGTGCCTGGCAGCAAACGCCTCTGCACGGTGTCCTCGAATAGCGTGCCGATCGGTGCGGCAGCGGCGTCATTGAGCTCAACAGAAAATAGGTACTCGCTCGGGAGTGACTCGGCGATCATGGTGTAGTCGGTTCCTGGGCGTGCGACGTGCCAAATATCGACGCAGAGCCCGCCTGCGGGGTTCGCGACCTGGGTGACGAGGTCAATTCCGGCCTTGAGTGAGTCGCCGTAGCTCGCGAACGGCAAGAACTCGAAGGCAACGCGGGTCCCGTGCTCGGCCGCCTCAGTGGCGAGGGCATCGAAGCTTGCCGCGAAGCGGTCTGGATCCACTGCCCGCGAGCTCGTTTCAGGACCGATCTTGATGGTCTGTGCTCCGAGTGCCTCAGCTGCGGTGAGGAGTTCGCGGCGTATCCGGTCTGATTCAGGCCGGCGCTCGTCTTCGGTCCACCAGTCCTCGATGAGCTCAAGTTCGAGCTGTGTGATCCCGTGATCTGCCAGTATGCCGCGGAGTTCGGTGAGTGTGCCCCGTTCAAGATACGCAGCGAGATCGGAGTGTACGACGCCGAAGCCACGCCAGCCGCCGGCCGCGGCGGCCGCGATCCGGTCCTTGAGTCGGAGTGGGCTGCGACCAGTGCCTGGGCCAGGCATTGCCGTGCCTGCGGAGGTCCAACAGGTAGCCATCAATTCGGGTGGCGTGGTCATGCGGCTCCTTTGCGTCGCGGTGCATTCCGGCGGAATCTACACACCATAGCGGCTCGGGGTTGACCTGGGTCAAGCCATGTGCTTATGATTTGGACCGGTCCAACCTGGAAACAAGGAGGCGTCGAATGAAGAAGTTCGACCTGTTGATTGGCGGCGAGTGGCGCGAGAGCGCCGACCGAGCTCGCGGCCAGATCCGTTCACCATTCGACGGCAGCGCCGTCGGCGACATTGCGGTAGCGGGCGCGGCCGACGTCGAACTCGCCCTCTCCGCAGCCGAGCATGGCGCCGCGCTGTGGCGTCGCACCCCCGGCCACGAGCGGGCGGCAATTCTGAATCGCGCCGCGGTCCTCGCTGATGAGCGCGCGGACGAACTCGCAGCCATCATCTCGGCCGAGAACGGCAAACCGCTTGCTGAGGCGCTCGGCGAAGCGCGTCGCTCGGGCGCGATCATTCGCCTCTCGGCTCACGAGGGCACCCAGCTGTACGGCGAGCCTGCCGCTCGACGCAAACCCAGGTACGGGGCAGGACAAGGTGGGCTTTACGCTGCGCCAGCCTGTCGGGATCGTCGTCGCCATCACCCCGTTCAACTACCCCGCGTTGCTGGTGCTCCACAAGGTTGGCCCGGCCCTGGCGTCCGGCAACGCGGTCATTCTCAAACCCGCGAGTGCAACTCCGCTCACAGCGCTCGCCCTCGCCCAGATTTTCGTCGACGCCGGTGTGCCAGCTGGCGTGCTCTCGGTGCTCACCGGATCCGGCGGCGTGCTCGGCGATGCGCTCGTGGCAGATCCGCGCGTGCGCAAGGTCTCATTCACCGGCTCGACGGGAGTCGGCGAGCGGATCTCCTCGCTCGCCGGCATCACGAAGCTCTCACTCGAGCTCGGTGCATCATCACCGACTCTCGTGCTGCCTGGCGCTGACCTCGAGCAGGCCGCGGCAGCCGTCGCGGCAGGCGGGTACGTCAACGGCGGACAGGTGTGCATCTCGGTGCAGCGCGTGATCCTGCACCGCGATATAGAGGCCGATTTCCTCGCCGCCCTGCAGCCAAAGGTCGAGGCGATTCGCATGGGTGATCCCTTCGCTGCGGGAACCACGCTCGGCCCACTCATCTCCGAGCGTGAAGCGGAGCGCGTCGCCACGAGTATCACGCGCGCCGTGTCTGAGGGGGCCCAGCTGCTCACCGGAGGCGAGCGAGACGGAGCGTTCGTCTCACCCGCCATCGTCACCGGTGTCGACACGCGCCAGGCCTTCGCTCAGGAGGAGCTCTTCGGGCCAGCCGTCGCCGTCACCACCGTCGCCGATTTTGACGCCGCAATTGCCGCAGCAAACGGCACGCCGTATGGCCTCGCGGCGGGCGTATTTGGCGGCACGCTTGCGGAGGGCGTACGCGCCATGCGTGAGATCGATGCCGGCAGCATTCACCTCGGCTGGACCCCGCTGTGGCGTGCTGACCTGATGCCCTACGGGGGGTTCAAGGCCAGCGGCTACGGCAAAGAGGGTGTGCGCTCAACCGTTGCGGAGATGACGGAGGTCAAAACCGTCATCCTCCACGGCTGACGTCAGCCATCGATCACTTCACGAAGCAGCAAGGGAGCTCAAAGATCATGGTTCTGGGAACCTCAGAGAAGACCGTCCGGCTCACCGTCGGGCAGGCAATCGTGCGCTACATTGCGGCGCAGCACTCGGTCGCCGACGGCGTGCGCGAGCGCTTTGTTCCGGCCGCGCTCGGTATCTTCGGCCACGGAAACGTCGCCGGCCTGGGCCAAGCACTCGCCGAGCACACCGCGACGCTGCCGTTTGTGCAGGGCCGCAACGAGCAGGCGCTCGGGCACATGGCTACAGGGTTCGCGAAGGCCTCGCGTCGACGCAGGACGCTCGCCGTCACTGCGTCGGTCGGCCCCGGCGCGACGAACCTCGTCACGGCTGCAGCCCTCGCCACAGTGAACCGGCTCCCGCTGTTGCTGTTGCTCGGAGACACCTACGCGACCCGGCGCCAGGGCCCCGTGCTTCAGCAGCTCGATGTGCCGGGAACTCCCGACGTCACCGCGAACGATTCCTTCCGCCCGGTCTCGCGCTTCTTTGACCGGGTGACCAGGCCTGAGCAGCTGCTCACTGCGCTGCCGCAGGCCTTCCGTGTGCTCGCGAATCCCGAGGAGACTGGCGCCGCCGTGCTGGCCCTCCCGCAAGACGTGCAGTCGCACGCCTATGACTTCCCCGTCGAGTTCTTCGCGGAGCGTGACTGGGTGATCCGCCGCCGAGAGCCCGCTGCCAGCGAGGTCGCCGCGGTGGCAGATCTGATTCGTGCAGCTGAGCGGCCGCTCGTCATTGCTGGCGGCGGCGTGATGTACTCCGACGCGCAGGCAGAGCTGACGGAACTGGGCAGGCAGACGCTGCTCCCGATCAGCGAGACCTTTGCGGGGAAGGGCGCGGTTACGGAGGATGGTCCGTGGAGCGTCTTCGGGGTGGGGCTGGAAGGGTCGCCGAGCACGAACCGGCTCGTCGAGCGTGCTGACCTCATCGTGCACGTGGGCACACGGCTCACCGACTTCGCGACGGCATCGCAGTCGATCTTCGCGAACCCCCGTGTGCGCTTCGCTTCGATCAACGTGGTCGAGCACGACGCGGTGAAACAGGGCGCCACCGCGGTGATCTCCGACGCACAGCTCGCGCTCACAGCACTCGCCGCAGCGCTGGGCGACTACCGAGTGCCAGCGGGCTGGGGCGAGGATGTGGTCGCTGCCCGCGCGGCATGGGTGCCCGTGCGCGACGCCGCGCTGGATCCGGATGTCCGGTTCCCTCGCGAAGATTTCCCGGAGCTTCCCGTGACCGACGCCGTGCTCACACAAGGTCAGCTCATCGGGCTGCTGCAGGAGCACGCACGCGCTGGCGACACGATCGTCGCGGCGGCTGGCGGGCCCCCCGGTGACCTGCAGAAGGTGTGGGATGCGACTGGCGGCCGCGCCGCCCACCTCGAATTCGGCTTCTCCTGCATGGGCTACGAGCTGCCGGCTGCGATGGGGACGCGGCTCGCGGATCCGGATCCCCACCATCGCGTCACCGCATTCATCGGCGATGGCACCTTCATCATGATGCCGACCGAAATCGTGACTGCGGCGCAGGAGGGCATCCCGTTCACGGTGGTGATCTCGGAAAACCACGGCTACCAGGTGATCCGGCGGCTGCAGATGTGGCGCACCGGCGAGCAGTTCGGGAACGAGTTCCGCTACCGCGAGGGGGAAGTGCCGGCCGGGCTTGCGAATTCGCGGGCTGAGGGTCTGGCAGGAGACTACCTCCGGATCGATCTCGTGCAGATTGCCGCAGGTCTCGGCGCTGAGGTGCGCAGGCCGATGACCGCGGATGAGGTGCGCGGTGCGTTGAATGAAACGCGCGATATCCGTGGCCCGGTCGTGATTGTCGTACCGACGATTCCCCACGCCGATCTGCCATCCTCTGACGTGTGGTGGGATGTCTCACCGGCCGAAGTGTACGAGCGCGTTGACACCTCTGAGAAGCTCGCCGAGTACGGTCTCGGTCTCGCCCAGCAGCGGTGGCACGGATGAGCGGGCGGGAGACGCGGCAGAGTCAGCCGGGCCCGCTTATCCCGGGCAGGTCGCTGCGACAGCGGTTCCTCGCAGGCGAGCCGACGATCGGCACCTTCCTGGGGCTCGGCTCGGTGGCGGCCGCGGAAGTGTGCGCGGCGGCCGGTCTCGACTGGGTGCTCGTGGATCTCGAACACGGTGGCGGCGCTGAGGGCCAGATCGGTGAGATCGTGGCCGCCGCTGGCGCATACGGTGCGGCGACGCTTGTTCGTGTAGAGCAGCCGGAGCGGATCCGGATCGGTCGTGCGCTTGATGCCGGGGCTGCTGGGATCATGTTTCCGCGTATTTCGAGTGCTGCGGAAGCCGTCGCGGCGCGCACGCACCAGCTCTACCCGCCCGAGGGCGACCGTGGGGTGGCGAGCTACAACCGAGCGGCTCGCTGGGCACTCGACACGCAGGCGTTGGACCACTCGAACGAGCAGACGATCGGGATCGTGCAGATCGAAACCCGCGGTGCCATGGCCGAGCTCGATGCGATCGCAGCGACCCCGGGCGCCGATGTCCTGTTCATCGGGCCGCAGGATCTGAGCTACGCGCTCGGCGTCCCGCGTCAGTTTGATCACCCTGTATTCCAGGCGGCGCTCGATCACGTGCTCGCGGCCTGCCGCACACACGGCAAGGTCGCTGGGATCTTGGCGAACGATCGCGCCGCCATTGAGCGCTACCGCGAGCGCGGTTTTGGCTTCCTCGCTGTGGGCTCAGATGCCACACTGCTCGCGGCCGCAGTGCGTGGCGCGATCCCCGAAGGGCTCGGGGTCCCGTGGTGAGCGCAGGCACGGGAGCTACGACGCCAGGCAGCGCTGCGCGCATCGTTGTGGGGCTTGGCCCCGTCGATGCGGCGCTTGTGCAGCCGCACCTCGGCCCCGATGTGGTGTTCGTGGAGCACCCAACTGCGTCGGACCTCGCCGCCGCAGAGGGGGCCATCGTGCGCGCGGCCGTTGCTGTTGACCGAGACGTGCTCGGCCGTATGCCCGCCCTGCGCGTGATCGCGCGCACCGGTGTCGGCGTTGAGCGCGTGGATCTCGAGGCTGCGCAGGAGCGCGGGATCCTGGTGGCGACGACTCCCGGGAGCAATAGCCGAGCCGTTGCCGAGGGGGCGTTCGCGATGATTGCAGCGCTGGTGAAGCGGGTGCCTGAGTCCAACGCGTTTGTCTCGGACGGGGAGTGGGGTAGCGCTGCGCCGCCCACTCCGGGTGATCTCGGCGGCCTGACGCTCGCGGTGTTGGGCTACGGCAGGATTGGTAGGATCCTGGCCGGCTTTGGCCGCGCATTCGGGATGCGCATCTTGGTGCACGATCCATTCGTGGCCGCAGAAGACGCTGAAAACGTGAGCCTCGTCGAGGCCGTTGCGCGTGCGGACGTCATCAGTCTGCACCTTCCCGGAGGTGGGGGTGAGCTGCTGTCGATCGAGCTCTTGAAGACGGCGCGGCCTGGTCTCGTGCTGGTCAACTGCGCCCGCGCCGATCTCGTGGCGACCGCCACGATCGAGCGCGCACTTGATGCCGGCATTCTTGGCGGGGTTGGGCTTGACGTGTTTGATGAAGAACCCATCACAAGCCATCCCCTGGCGGGTCGGCCTCACGTGCTCCTGAGCCCCCACACCAGCGGACTGTCGGCCGGGGCAACGCGGGAGACGTTCAGAATGGCGGCAGTGGCGATTGCGGAGGCCTTCGGCGGTCGTTATCCAACTTTTACCAGAAACGGTGACTGACGCTCAGAGTTGCGGTACTGTTACACCAAGCGAACAGCTTTGTAACGACATTAGTTCAATTAACACGATGGAGTGAAACTATGTTGAAGTCTCGAATCACACGGTGGAGTCGCGTCGGCGTTGCCGGCTTGGCGGCAACCGGTGCGCTGCTACTGGCAGCCTGCGGAAGTCCTGCCGGTGCTGGCGGCGCAGCGGGCGGCGGCGACGCTGAAGCGCCGCAGACCGAGAAACTGAAGGTCGCGTTGGTCACCCACGCGGCACCGGGCGACACCTTCTGGGACACGATCCGTGCCGGGGCCGAGAACGCGGCCGACCTGAACAATATTGATTTGCTCTACACCTCTGACCCCGATGGAGCGCGCCAGGCGCAGCTCGTGCAGCAGGCGGTTGACCAGGGCGTCGATGGCATTGTCGTCACGCTGGCCAAGGCAGACGCCATGTCCGGCGAAGTCAAGAAGGCCGCCGAGGCCGGGATCCCCGTCTTCAGCATCAACGCTGGCGAGAACGACTTCAAATCGATGGGCGTCCTCGCGCACTTCGGGCAGAACGAGTTCATCGCTGGCCAGGCCGCGGGTGAGCAGCTGAACGAGGCAGGCAAGACGAAGGCTATCTGCGTGATTCAGGAGCAGGGTCACGTGGGCCTGGAAGCCCGTTGCGAGGGTCTCGCTGACACCTTCGAAGGAACTTCTGAGGTGCTGTACGTGCAGGGCACGGACATGACCAACGTTGCGTCGACGATCACGTCGAAGCTGCAGACCAACAAGGACATCGACGCCGTGCTGACGCTCGGCGCTCCCTTCGCCATGACCGCAGTCGACGCGATCAAGGACGCTGGCAGCAGCGCCGCGCTCGCCACAACCGATCTGAACCCGGATGTGTACGCGGCAATCAAGGATGGCACGATGCTGTTCGGCATCGACCAGCAGCCGTTCATGCAGGGCTACCAGTCCGTCGAGGCCGTGCGTCTGTTCAACGAGGGCGGATATGTCCTCGGCGGTGGCCAGGCAGTGCTCACCGGACCCGCAGTAGTGAACGCCGCCAACGCCGAGAGCGTTGCCGCGCAGTTCAAGTAACCCTGCGAGAGAGTTGAAATCAATGTCTACAGTCACAGCGCCGAAGTTCGACGAGCGCGTTGCCACTGGCAACCTCTTCACGCGCTTCTTCTCGAAGCCTGAAGCGGGAGCGAGCACCGCAGCCCTCGTCCTGGCAATCATGTTCGCGGTGGTCGCGCCGCAGTTCACTCAGCCCGATTCGATCGCCACGATCCTCTACGGTGCTTCCACCGTCGGAATCATGGCGGTGGGTGTATCTCTCCTGATGATCGGCGGTGAGGTCGACCTGTCGGCCGGTGTTGGCGTCATCTCGGCAGCGCTGTCCTCGTCACTGTTCATGTACTGGTTCGGCGGCAACGTCTGGGTTGGTGCCACGATCGGCCTGGTGTTCTCACTGCTCGTTGGCTTGCTCAACGGCTGGCTGTTGACGAAAACGAAACTCTCAAGCTTCATCATCACCCTGGCGACGTTCTTCATGTTGACGGGCCTCAACCTGGGTGTGACGCGATTGATCACGGGCGGGGTCGCAGCCCCGTCGATTGCAAACTGGCCCGGCTTCGAATCAGCCGCAGCCGTGTTCGCATCGGACATCCCGGTGTTCGGAGTGAAGGTCAAGATCACGGTCTTTTACTGGATCCTGCTCGTGGCAATCGCGACCTGGGTGCTGAAGCGCACCCGGGTGGGGAACTGGATCTTCGCGAGCGGCGGTGCCCCGGATGCCGCTCGTGCAGTCGGCGTACCAGTGGTGCGCACCAAGATCGGCCTGTACATGGGTGTGAGCTTTTGCGCCTGGCTGCTCGGTATGCACCAGCTGTTCGCCTTCAAGACGGTGCAGTCGGGTGAGGGCATCGGCAACGAGTTCCTCTACATCATCGCGGCCGTTGTCGGCGGCTGCCTCATGACCGGCGGCTACGGCTCAGCCATTGGCGGCGCAATCGGTGCGCTGATCTACGGCATGGCGCTCAAGGGTGTTGTCTACGCTGAGTGGAATCCGGACTGGCTGAAGTTCTTCCTGGGAGCCATGCTCCTCGGCGCAACCGTGCTCAACTTCACGCTGCAGCGACGTGCAGCGCAGGGAGGGAAAAAGTGAACGCCTCAACGGCAATTGCAACGCCGCTCGTAGAGCTGCGTGACGCTGAAAAGCGCTACGGCAACATCATCGCGCTACGAGACGTAAGCCTGAAGGTGAGTTCAGGCGAGGTCATGTGTGTGCTCGGCGACAACGGCGCAGGGAAGTCAACGCTGATCAAGATCATTGCGGGCCTGCACCAGCACACCGGTGGTGAGTTTCTCATCGAGGGTGAAGAGGTGAAGCTGGGATCGCCGCGCGAGGCGCTGAACCGGGGCATCGCGACGGTGTACCAGGATCTCGCGGTCGCTCCGCTGATGCCGGTGTGGCGCAACTTCTTCCTCGGCTCTGAGCAGACGAAGGGCTGGGGGCCGTTCAAGCGCCTGGACATCGATTTCATGCGGAAGACCGCGAAAAAGGAACTGCTCGACATGGGCATTGATCTGCGCGATGTTGATCAGCCGATCGGAACGCTCTCGGGCGGCGAGCGACAGTGCGTCGCGATTGCTCGCGCAGTGTATTTCGGGGCGAAAGTGCTCATCCTGGACGAACCGACAGCGGCGCTCGGTGTGAAGCAGTCGGGTGTGGTGCTGCGCTACATCATCCAGGCGCGGGATCGCGGCCTCGGTGTGGTCTTCATCACGCACAACCCGCACCACGCGTACCCGGTTGGCGATCGATTCTTGCTGCTCAAACGCGGTCAGAGTATTGGCTACCACGAGAAGGCCGACATCACGCTCGAGGAGCTGACCGGTCTGATGGCGGGTGGCGCAGAGCTTGAGCAACTGGTGCATGAGCTGCGTCAGGTGGGTACGAGCACGGACACTGTGCGCACCATCCGCGACGAAATCGAGGACGATGCTGCCGCAGGAGTCGGTCGCGTCACCGTGACCGAGGTGGTCAGCGTCGTGCTTCCTGAGGACGACGAGCGCTAGCGCTTCTCGCAGTATGCAGAGGGGCGCTCTCCAGGCAGGGAGAGCGCCCCTCTGTGTGTCCAGGGCGATGCGCACGAGCGGTGAGCGCGGCGGACAGCAACGGGGGCCATCCCACTGCCAGGCACACGCAGGCAGTGCCTGAAATACATACAAGGGGGAACCGGATGAGCGTCTCGCGCTGGATCCTGATCGCAGCACTCGCGTGCGGCGGGTTCGGTATCGGGGTGAGTGAGTTCCTGGTGATGGGACTCCTCCCGCAGATCGCCGAGGATCTGTTGCCTGAGTTGGTGCGGAGCCACCGCGATGCCGCGCTCGCCGCAACGGGCGGTATGGCTTCCGCATACGCAGCCGGTGTCGCCGTTGGCATCTTCACGACACCGCTGCTGGTCCGCAGGCTCTCGGAGCGCCACGCGCTTCTGGTGTGCGCCGGGAGCATGGTGCTCTGGACGGTGCTCACCGCCCTCGCGCCGACGCTTCCCATCGCACTCGCCCTGCGCTTTCTCTCGGCACTGACCCACGCGAGCTTCATCGGTCTGGGGGCGATGGCGATCGCGCATGTGCTGGGCTCGCGCAGCTACGGCAGGGGCTCCGCGATCGTGCACGGCGGGCTCGCGCTCGCCAATCTTGCCGGAGTACCAGCGCTCACCGCGTTGGGAGCCGTCGTTGACTGGCGCGTGATTCTCGGATCCTGCGCGCTGCTCTTCGCCGCTCCGCTCCTGGCGTTGGTGCTCGTCGATGTGCCAGATGCGGCGCACGGCACGAGCGCGCCGAGCACGGCGCGCGTGCGCACGAAGAATCTGGTCCTGTTGTTTGGTTCCGCGATCGTGGGGGCCGCTGGTGGCTTCACGATTCTCACGTACGTCGCTCCGGTCACGCTCTGGACACGCGGGGACGATACCTGGGTCACCGCGGCGATCGCCATGCTGGCGTTCGGGATCGGAATGAATCTCGGCAATTTGGTGTCGGGGATGCTCGCGGATCGCGCAGCAGGGCTCGCGTTCGGGGGAGCGATCTGCGCAGGTGTGTTCGGTGCCGCGTTGCTGCTCATTCCGGGTGCTGGTGGGGTCATGACGGTCGCCGGGGTGCTCCTCATCGGGGTGCTGCTGGGTGGGCAGGGGCCTGCCGGGCAGGTGCTATATCTCCGAGAGCTCAGCCGGTTCCCTCGGCTTGCGGCGTCGTTGCCCTCTGGCACTGGGAATCTCGGCAGTTTTGCTGGCGCGCTTTTCGGGGCAGGGCTGTTGGCGGGCTTCGGCCCGGGGGTGATTCCGATCGGTGCTGGTGCGTTGCTCATCATCGCGTTGGTCGCGTTTTTTGGCTACACCAGACTGCTGCGATCTCGCGCTCCATGAGCTTGACACTTAAGTCAGTATGTACTTACAATTTGGACCGGTCCATTTCTTGACGGTGGGCTCCGCAACGACGCACCCGGTGCTCGAACGGCCCGACACCTCGACGGAAAGAACTCCTCATGCAGACGAACGAAGACGGCAGCATCACGATCGGCGTAGGCCTCATCAGCGTCGGATGGATGGGGCAGCTCCACAGCCGGGCGTACTCGAATCTGCGCTACGCATATCCGGATCTGAAGCTTCGCCCTCGCCTCGTGCACGCGGCTGATCCAGCCCCCGCGCGCGCCACTGAAGCTCGCGAGGTGCTCGGCTACGAACGCGCGTCGGCGGACTACCAGGACGTGCTCAACGACCCGGAAGTCGACGTTGTCTCGATTTGCGCACCGAACTTCCTCCATGCCGAGATCGGAATCGCGGCGGCGAAGGCGGGCAAGCATTTCTGGATTGAGAAGCCAGTGGGCCGCGGCGAGGCTGAGACCCGCGCCGTCGCCGAGGCAGCTGCCGAGTCGGGAGTCGTCTCGTCGATCGGGTTCAACTACCGGCATGCGCCTGCAATCGAGTACCTGCGAGAGCTCGTAGCGGAGGGCAAGCTCGGTCGAATCACCAACGTGCGCGGCCAAATGTTCGCTGACTACTCAGCGGATCCGCGGGGTGCCCTGTCCTGGCGCTTCGTCCGCGGTCTCGCCGGCACCGGCGTGCTGGGTGATCTCATGGGCCACCTCGTCGACCTCGTGCAGTACACGCTGGGGCCGATTGCAGAGGTCACCGCGGTCACATCGACGGTCTACTCCGAGCGGCCCGAGCTGCCCATGGGAACCGGCACACACTTCGCCGTGATTGAAGACGGAGTGATGAAGCCGGTCGAGAACGAGGACTATGCGGGCATGCTCGTGCGCCTCGCAGATGATGCAGCGGCCGCCGGCGCGGTCGGCACGCTCGAGGCCTCCCGTGTCGCAGTGGGTCCCCGGGCGAGCTACGGCATCGAGGTCTACGGCACCGCAGGATCGGCGCACTGGGACTTCGAACGGCTCAACGAGCTGCACGTCTCGGGCGGACTCGGGGCCGAGTATCCGGGCTACGCCCGCGTCATGGCGCACGCCGGCATGGGGGACTTCAGCCGTTTCCAGCCGGGAGCTGGCACCTCCATGGGCTATGACGATCTCAAGGTGATCGAGGCCAAGAAGTTCTTGCAAGCCGTGCTCGGCCGAGAACAGCTGAACTCGAACATCCAGGACGCGCTCTCTGCCGCCCAGGTAATCACCGCAGCAGAGCGCTCGGCAGAAGGGCGCACCTGGGAAGCCAGCACGGCGGTCGCGGGAACGACCGCCGCTACACGCCACGAGTCGCACACGGAATCCTGATCGGGTCAGCCTGATCGTTCCGAAATCGGTTCCACACCCGCACCCACGCACACGTCCAAAGGAGTCACCATGAACGCACGAATTGCCGCCGCACCCATCAGCTGGGGCGTTATCGAGGTTCCGAACTGGGGGGTGCAGCTGGACCGCGAGCGAGTGCTCGCCGAGATGACCAGCCTGGGCGTGAGCGCGACTGAGTTCGGGCCGGAAGGATTCTTGCCCGATGCTCCTGCCGAGCGCGCGCAGGTGCTCGCCGAGGCCGGACTCACCGCGGTGGGCGGCTTCTTCCCGATCGTGCTGCACGACGCGGACCAGGATCCGCTGCCCGCCATCGAGCGTGAGCTTCAGGCGTATGTCGCCGCAGGGGCTGACACGCTCGTGCTCTCCGCAGTGACCGGCCGCGAAGGCTATGACGGTGTGAGTGAGCTCAGCGAGACCGAGTGGGGCACGCTCGTGAGCAATCTCGATCGGGCACTCGACGCGGCTGCGGCGGTCGGTGTGGTTGCGACGCTGCACCCGCACCTGGGGACCGTTGTCGAGTCGCCTGCCGCTGTCGAACGTGTGCTGAGCGGGTCCCGGATCGGGCTCTGCCTCGACGCCGGGCATTTCACCCTTGGCGGCGGTGATCCAGTGCAACTGGTGCGGGATCACGCCGATCGCATCGTGCACGCGCACCTCAAAGACGTGAGCCGGGATGTCGCTGGGCGCGTTCGTGCCGGAGAGATCAGCTATCGCGACGGCGTGCAGCAGGGCATGTACTGCGCCCTCGGGGAAGGAGATGCGCGCATTCCGGAGATCGTCGCTGCCCTGCGCGATGCCGGGTATGCCGGCTGGTACGTCATCGAGCAGGACACCGTGGTGGAATCCGAAGCAGACGCCGAGCGCGCGCTTGAGAATGCGCGCCGCAGTATCGCGTTCATCCGCGCAGAGGTTGGGGCATGAGTGCCCCACTGCGAATCGGGCTGCTTGGCGCCTCGCGGATCGCTGAGCTCGCGATCATCGAGGCGAGCCGAGACACCGGTGACGTGCGCGCCGCAGTTGCCGCGCGCGATCCTGAGCGCGCCCGGGTCTTCGCCTCCAAGCATGACTTCGAGAGCAGTCACGCCGACTACGAAGCACTGATCGCCGACGAGTCGCTCGATCTGCTCTACATTGGCCTCCCGAACGGGCTGCACGCCGAGTGGACGGTCAAGGCGCTCCGCGCCGGGCGCTCTGTGCTTGTGGAGAAGCCGTTTGCCGCGAACCTCGGTGAGTTCGACGTGGTCGCGGCCGAGCTGGAGCGCGCGAGGGGCTGGGCGTGGGAGGCGTTCCACTACGCTGACCACCCGCTCATGAGCCGTCTCCTCGACGTTGTGCGATCCGGCGAGATCGGGGAGTTGCGCGAGGTGCAGGTGGCGATGCTGATGCCGTCACCGCCAGCGACCGATCCGCGCTGGAACTTCGAGCTCGCGGGCGGCACGATGATGGATCTGGGCTGCTACGCCGTCAACGCGCTGCTGGTGCTCGCTGACGCGCTGGCACTGCCGGTCTCGCTCGCCACCGCGACCGGGGTGCCGCACGAACCAGATGCGCGGCTCGACGCCTCGATCGCGGCAGAGCTGCGTCTGGGCGACGTACCAGCCACACTGCGCGCGAGCATGGTCAGCGCGGAGTGGGAATTCAGCTACCGCGTGATCGGGGAGCGCGGCGAGGTGCGCTCCCCGAACTTCGTGAAGCCGCAAGAGGACGACCGTCTGCTGGTGACGGTCGGCAGCGAGACGCGCGAGGAACGCACTGGCACGATCTCCTCGTATGCGTACCAGCTCCGCCGGATCCGGGAGGCGCTGCACGCTGGTGAGCGCTCAGCAGCGGAACTCGATCGTTCACGCCGCACGATGGAACTCATCGACGCCATCTACACGCTGAGCGGCTTCCCCCTCCGCCCTGGTTCGAAGGAGCTCCACGATGCAGCCACTGCTTGATCAGAAGGTCCTCCTCGTCACCGGTGGCACACAGGGGCTCGGCCGAGCGATCGCTGAGGCGGCGGCCCGCGAGGGTGCCGCCGGCGTCGCCATCGTGGGCCGGACCGCTGAAAAGGCAGAGGTGGCGCTCGTCGCGATCCGTGCTGCCGCGCGCGCTGCTGCCGGTGCTCCCAGTGCTCCTGGTGCTGCCGCGAGTGCTGCGGACGAGACCCCGGCTTTCGAAGCGGTGGCGATCATCGCGGATCTCGCGGTGCCTGGTGAGGCGGAGCGTGTCGTCGCAGAGACCGGCGCGCGCTTCGGCCGCGTCGATAGCCTCGTGAACGCTGCGGGTGCAACCTCTCGCGGCACGCTGCTCGATACGAGCCGCGAGCTGCTGCAGGAGCACCTGAACCTCAACCTCGTCGTGCCGTTCATGACGATGCAGGGTGCGGTCGCGGACATGCGAGAGCGCGGCTCATCAGGCACCATCGTGAACATCATCAGCATGGCGATGCACGGCGGTCAGCCCTACCTCGCGCCATACACTGCCTCGAAGGCAGGCCTTGCCGGGCTCACGAAGAACGTGGCGTTCGCGCATCGCTTCGACCGGATCCGGATCAACGGTCTCAACATCGGTTGGACCGCGACCCCCGGTGAGGCTGCAACGCAGAAGAACTTCCACGGCGCGGCTGACGACTGGCTCGCATCGGCCGAGGCGGCCCAACCCATGGGCAAGCTTGGGCGACCGGATGAGATTGCCGATGCGGTCGTCTTCTTGCTCAGCGAGCGCAGCGGCGTCGTTACCGGCTCCATTATCGACTGGGATCAGAACGTTCCCGGCGCCTACGACCAGTAGATCATCCCCCGAACGCGGGCTTCCCGCACTCACTGAGAGAGCAGCGCATGCGCATTGGCAGTATCGGCACCGACGCCGGCCGCGCCCCGACGCTCGCGACTGTCAATGACGGCGCACAGGCGACCCGTGTCGCTGCCGCTGCAGTGGCGTCGAAGCGGGCCGGAGGCGGTTTCGTGCGTGTGGCGGAAGCGCGATGAGCGGGATCGAGCGCACTGGATCGGTTCCTGCCGCGGTTCCTGCCGCGGTCCCTGCAGCGCTCCCCACCCCGAGGTGCCCGATCCGCGCGCGGTTCCTGCGAAGCGCTGGGGGATCCTCGGGACGGGGTGGATCGCGGCCCGTTTTGTTGAAGCACTCCAGGCGAATACCGTGCAGCAAGTCGTGGCAGTGGGATCGCGCACGCGTGAGCGCGCGACGGAGTTCGCGGCGGAGCACGGGATCGCGCGGGCATACGGCAGCTACGAGGAGCTGGTCGCGGCGGAGGACGTCGACGTGGTCTACGTCGCCACCGGGCACCTCGATCACCTCGCACACGCCACGCTCGCGATCGAGGCTGGCAAAGCAGTGCTCGTGGAGAAGCCGATGACGCCGCGACTGGAGGACACGCAGCGCCTCGTCACGCTCGCCAGATCCCGCGGGGTGTTCGCGATGGAGGCCGTGTGGACGCTTGCGCTGCCCAGATACTCAGTCGTGCGGCAGATTCTTGCGAGCGGGATGCTGGGCGACGTGGTCTCCGTCTCCGCGAACCTCGGTGAGCGGCTCGTCGATCACCACCGGGCGATGGATCCGGCGCAGGGCGGTGGCGTGATGAACGACATCGGCAGCTACACGCTGATGTTCGCCAACGAGGTATTGCCCGGGCTCCGCGTCGTGGCCGCCCACGGGCAGCGGCACCCGGAGCACGGCGCGATCGGGCAGTTCCATGCGTTGCTGGCGGATCCCGCTGACCGTCTCGCGACGGTGAGCGCGTCGATGCTCGCCGAGACTCCGACCACTGCGTTCATTGCTGGCACAGAAGCGACGCTGGAACTCGCGGCCCCGTTCTACCAGCCGGGCCCGGTCGTCGTGCGGTTCCACGACGGCACGGTGTTGCGGCACGACGAAGCTGCGCTCGCGCATACGCAGTTGTTCTGGGAGGCGCTTGAGGTGGCGCGCTGCCTTGAAGCGGGGCTGACCGAATCGCCGCTGCGTCCGCTCGCACAGACGCTGGCGACGGTCGCATTGATCGGGGAAGCCAGGGCGTTGATGGCGGACCCGGCGTAGCTCGGCGAGCAGTAGGGTGCCGGGGAGATCGCGAGCTAAGCCGCGGTGAGCTGCGCCGCGAGCTGCAGCAGCGTCTCCTCGGCGCCGTAGCGACCGATTAACTGGACGCCGAAGGACTGGCCGGCCGGGGTCGTGAGGATCGGGACGACAATCGCTGGGAGCCCTGCGACGTTGACCATCGATGTGTAGGGCGCCCACTCGCACTGCAACTGGTAATCCTCGTCAGGGGTGAGCGAGGTGAACGCGCCGATCCGGGGCGGGAGCATCGCAAGCCCGGGCGTGAGCACGACGTCGGTGCGGCCCCACTGGGCGCGCGCCTCGGTCGCGAAATCGCGCAGCTGTGAGGCGGCGGTGACGTGTGCGTTGCGTGGGCGAGCGAGCGCGCGCTCGCGAAACAGTCTCGTGAGCGGAGTCAGTTGTTCCTCCGCGCCTTCCGGGAGCTCGAGCAGCGAGAGGCCGGCCGTCCACGCCGTGGTGAAGGCGTGTGGGTAGACGGGATCGTAGCTGAAGTCCGCCGCCTCGATCCGGTGCCCACGATCTGCGAGCAGCGTGGCGGCCCGTTCGTGCGCGGCCCTGGCCTCGGGGAGAGCGGAACCGGGTGCGCCGCCTCGAACGGGGAAGTCGCAGAGACGCCGATCCGCAGCCCGGTGAGGGCGTCCGCGCGCTGCACGGCTGCGACGGCTGGCTCGGCGGGATCGCCTGGCTCAGCGCGCATCGCGTCGAAGAGCAGAGCTGCGTCGGCCGCCGATCGCGCGAGCGGCCCAGTCACCGTGAGGCGCGGTGCCCCGAACTCGTCGTGCGGGCCGCGCTGCATGTCTGCGGGGATCGCGCCGAGCCCCGGCTTGAGTCCGATCAGGCCGCACGCGAGTGCTGGGATCCGGATCGAGCCGCCCCCGTCGCTCGCTGGTGCCAGTGCCAGCATTCCCGCCGCGACCGCCGCCGCACTGCCGCCAGAGGATCCGCCAGCGGTGCGTTCGGGATCGAGTGGATTGCGTGCCGGTGGGGCAATCAGGTTTTCGGAGTAGCCGGTGAGCCCGAACTCTGGCACCTGGGTCTTGCCGAGTGAGATCGCGCCCGCCGCGCGCAGCACTCTGGCACTCAGGCCGTCACTGCTCGCCGGGGGTGTGGGAACGCAGCGCTGCCGTGCGTGGTGGGTACACCAGCGACGTCGGTGAGGTCCTTGTGCGCGATGGGGATCCCGTGCAGTGCCGGGAGTTGCGCGTTCGGAGCGCGGCGTGGCCGCATAGTGCTCGTCACGCGCTGCGGCCTCGGTGAGGGACAGGTCCGCTGTCACGGTGACAAAGGCGCCGAGGTCGGCGCGATCTGCGATCCGAGCGAGTGAGCACGCCACCGCTTCTCGGGCCGAGAGCTCGCCCGCTTGGATCGCGCTGCGAAGCTCGTGTGCGGTCGCGGGGAAATCTGCGTTCGCGGTCGTGCCGCCAAAAATGTCGATCACGCCCCCAGCCTATGCCTGCGTCGGGAACGGGCTACTCCGCGGAGTTCTCGTGATCAGCGAAGGAGGCGTCGAGTTCTGCCTGAGTGGCGAAACTGCGCAGGTGGTGGCGGTACCCAGTGGGGGATGCCGGGGCGAGCTCGACCCAGGCAGCACCGAAGTAGTCCGGGTCGCTGAAGCCCCAGCCGCACTCGGCCACGCTGAACTCGGGTTCTTCCTCCGGGGTTCCCTCAGCAGCCCCGCAGGTGACGCCGCCGGTTTCGTTCACGAAGCCGAACATGACACTGCCGGCCTGGGACACCGCGCCGTAGAGGAAGTACCCCTCCGCGGTCTGCTCCAGCGGCTCGATCGAGTCGGGGATCGGCGCCATGCCGGGCTCCGCGTGGAGCGAGTTCGTCATGATCCACTCCTGCGTTGCCTCCCACGGGTCAGTTGGCGTATTCCACTCGCCGACTGCGTTGGCGGGGAACATGGCGGCGAGCACCAGTGCGCCGGCGACCCCCGCGGTCATGGCGAAGGCTGGGCCGACGCGGCGCTGCGAGTTCATAGACTCACCATAGCTGAGCAGTGTGCGTCCTAGCTGCCTCGTGGCCCGTAGGTGATGTCGTACCGGAAGCCGTTCGGTGCGGAGTCGGAGCGCTGCACCCAGAACCCGTATGCGCGCTCGCCGTCAGACGCCCAGGTCTCGCACGTGACCTGCGCGCTCGGTCCCGTGTCAGCAGAGGAGCAGAGCGACTGCCACTGACCTGTGGTGTCCGCGACCCCGGCGACGACGGCGCCCTGAGTAGTGAGGGCGGCGAACAGCATCCCGCCGTCACCAGTGTCTTCGAGCAGCGTGAAAGTGTCCGGGTCAATGGGGGCGCCGAGTGCGCTGCTCGCGTTGGAGTCGTTGATCTCGAGCAGCTGCACGCGCGCCGTCTCCCACGGGTCAACCGGTCGGTTCCAGTCGCCCAGCGCGTAGGCGGGGAACAGGGCGAGCAGCGCCAGTGCCCCGATGATCCCCACTGCCATCGCGAGTGCCGGAGCGATCCGGCGCCTGGTGCCGTTCATGCGTCAAGCCTATGCGCGCCCGCTGTCTTTCCCAAGAGGCGAGCGGGCTGAAGGAGGCGAGCGGGCTGAACAGGCCGCGCGGGGCGCCGGGTTCACGCAGGCTGAAGGGGTCGAGCGGGGCGTCGAGTTCACGCGGGCTGAAGGGGTCGAGCGGGGAGTCGGGTTCACACAGGAGATTCGAGCTCGTGCAGGAGGGTTCTGCCTGTTCTGTCCTGCATGAGTTCGAATCTCCTGCATGAGCTCGAATCCCCTGTGTGGCGTCGAGCTGGGCGAGCGCTGCGAAGCTGCACCCCGCCCCTGTTGCGAACCGTTCTCATGAGCGAGTAGAGTGATAGTGGTTCTCATTTAGAAAGATCACTATGACACTCTCCCTCCACGGCACTCGCCGCTTCCCCCAGTCCGCGCTCCTTGGCGGCATTGCGCTCGCCGCAGCCGCGGCCCTGACTCTGACTGGCTGCTCTGCCGACACCGCCGGCGCTTCCGGCGCGGACGGTTCGCTCAAGGTGGTCGCCACGACCACGCAGCTCACGGACTTCGCGCGGGAAATTGGTGGGGACGACATCGAACTGCGCGGCCTGCTCGTGCCGGGTGGCTCAGCGCACCACTTTGACCCCACACCCGCTGACCTGCTTGCGTTGAGCGAAGCCGATGTGCTCATCGTCAACGGAGCTGGTCTTGAGAGCTTCATCGACGACGCGATCGACGCATCCGGATTCGACGGTGAGGTCATCACCGCGAGCGATGGGATTGATCTCGCGGAGGCCACGGAGATCACCGCAGAGGGTGAGGCGGGTGGTGCCGCGGAGCATGACCACGCGGATCACGACCACGAGGACCAGGACCACGCGGCCGAGGGCGCCGAGACCGCTGAAGCTACCGAGACAGCAGAGGCTGGTACGGATCACTCGGACCACGAGCACGACCACGGCACAGAAACCGCGGAAGCTGCCGAGGGTGCCCACACTGACCACGACGGCCACGATCACGGTGCCACGAACCCGCACCTGTGGACCTCCCCGCGCTACGCGGAGGGCATGGCTGCACACATCGGCGAGGAGTTCGCGCGGATCGACACAGCGAACGCTGCCGATTACGACGCACGCACCGCGGCATACGTGCAGCAGTTGCAGGCTCTCGACACCTGGGTGAGCGAGCAATTCGCAGCGGTCCCCGAGGCCAAGCGCGTGCTCGTGAGCGGACACGATTCGCTCCGCTACTTCCTGCACGACTACGACATCGACTTCGCCGGCGCGATCCTGCCAAGCTTCGAGGACAACGCTGAACCGAGCGCCGCCGATATCGATGCCCTTGTGGCTGCCATCAAGGACCGCGGCGTGACGGCAGTGTTCGTCGAGTCCTCGATGAGCCCGAAGCTTGCTCGGACGATCGCGGCTGAGGCCGGAGTCCGCGTGATCGACGCCGAGTCGCTCTACGCAGACTCGCTCGGCGTCGCCGATAGCGGCGCAGACACCTACATCAGCGCGACGGTCCACAACACGCGCACCATCCTGGAGGCGTGGGGCGAAACTGCTGCTCCGCTCCCCGATACGCTGCAGTGATGACTGCTGCACTCGCCCTTGACCACGCCGCCTTCGGCTACGCGGGGGTCACCAGAGTAGAGGACCTCACGTTTCAGCTGCCGACGGGCGCTGCCCTCGCGCTCATCGGGCCCAACGGCTCGGGTAAGTCCACACTGTTGCGGGGCATCCTGGGGCTCGCGGATCGCACCGCTGGCAGTATCAGGGTGCTGGACATGGCGCCGGATCGCGCCCGCCGTGCGGTCGGTTCGCTGCCGCAGGCGGATACGCGGGACACAACGCTGCCGATTACGCTGCGCCAGGTCGTCACCATGGGGCTGTACCGCTCACGGGGGCGCTGGGCCCGATTGGTGGTGCCGGGCGAGCAGCGGTGGCCGCCGCACTTGAACGGGTAGGGCTCGCGGCGTTTGCTGGCCGCCGTTTCGGCGAGCTCTCCGGTGGTCAGCAGCAGCGCGGGATCCTCGCGCGGGCGCTCGTGTCGGATCCAAAGCTCCTCCTCCTGGACGAGCCTTTCAATGGACTTGATCGTGAGAATCGCGAGGTTCTGCTGCAACTCGTCGCTGAGTTGCGGGACGAGGGGCGGACGATCGTGGTGTCGACACACGATCTGGAGATTGCTCGCGAGGCGTGCTCGCATGTGCTGCTACTCGCGAGCGGTCATGAGCCGAACCAGCCGGGCCACCCGGCGGGCTTTGGCCCACTCGATGAAGCGCTCACACTCGCCGCGGTGCAGCACGCGTTCCACGACGCGACGGTGGAGCTGGATCATCACACGGTGACCACGACTCGGGAGACTGAGGAGTGACTGAGCTCGCCAGTATCGTGGCGGCGCACGGCCCACTTGAGGTGTTTGCGCTGCCGTTCATGTGGCGCGCGCTCGGAACCGTCGTGATTCTCGCGATTGCCGCAGGCGTCGTCGGGCTATTCATTAGCTTCCGCGAGCTTGAATTTGTGAGCGACGGGCTCGTGCATGCCGTGTTCCCCGGACTGGTGATCGGGGCGGCCATCGGCGGATCTGGCGGGGTGCTGCCGGGCGCTGTGCTCGCCGCAATCGTCGCTGCCGTCCTGTTCACGGTGCTGGAGCACCGGGGCGGGGTGGGCGCTGACGCAGCGATTGCGGTCGTGTTGACCGGGCTGTTCAGCCTCGGCATTGTGCTTGTCTCTCGGCAAGAGGGCTACGTCTCCCAACTGCAAGAGCTGCTCTTCGGCAGGCTCCTGACCGTCACGGAAGCGCAGCTGTGGCAGATCCTTGTCGTGGCGATCGCCGCCATTGCCGTGGTCGGGGTCACCTGGCGTGCACAGCTCTTTCGCGCGTTCGATGCAGCTGGCGCAGAGGCGGCGGGATTCAAACCCCTTGCTGCAGACCTCGCGCTCGGGATCGCGGTCGCGTTGCTCGTGGTCGCCGGGGTGCAGGCGCTCGGCGTGCTGATGGTGCTTGCGTTGCTCACCGTGCCGATGGCTGCGGCCAGACTGCTGTCACCGCGGTTTGCCCTGCTGATCCCGATCGCGATCCTGCTGCCGCTCGTGGCTGGTATCTTCGGCCTGTGGCTCTCATTCGAGTGGTCAGTTGGCGCAGGGGCAACGGTCTCGCCCGGCGCGATCGTGGTGCTGTTGCTTGTTGCCTGTTATGGCATTGCCGCGCTTGCGCGAGTGCTCACACGGCGGGAGGTGCGCGCATGAGCTACTTTGCACTTGCGGCGCTGGAGCTCACGCTGCTCGGACTCCTCGCTGGGCTCGCTGGCACGCTCATCGTGCTGCGCAAGCGTTCGTTCTTCGCAGTGGCGCTGAGCCACGCGACCTTCCCAGGCGGCGTCGTATTTGCGATCGTCGGCTGGAACTTGCTGCTCGGTCAGGCCCTATTCGCGCTCGTGCTCGTCTTGCTGATGACGCTCCTCGGCAGGATTCCCGGGCAGGGGCGCCAAGTCACAAGTGGCGTGGTGCTGTCGTTCGGCTTCGCGCTCGGCACACTGCTGGCGAGCCTGAACCCTGGCCTCGGTATTCCCGTCGAAGCGCTGCTCGTCGGCTCTCCGCTCAGCGTGTCGACGGCTGACGTTGCGGCAACCGGCGCGGTCCTCGTCGTGGTGTTCCTCGTGCTCGCAGTGAGCTGGCGGCGGATCCTGTTCCACTCCTTTGACCCGGTTGGCTTTGCTGCAGCCGGATTCCGGAGCTGGCCAGTTGAGCTCATTGTCACGGGTGTCATCGCGGCCGCCGTGGTCGTCGCGATGCCGGCGGTCGGTGCCATTCTCGGCGTCGCGGTGATCATCGGTCCAGCAGCGACAGCGCGCGCGCTGACGTCGCGCTTGGAATGGATCCCGCCGCTCGCCGCCGGTATCGGTATCGGCGGAGGCCTGCTTGGGCTCTGGATTTCCCGCGAGTTCGGGATCGCTGCGGGCGGCGCTGTTGGCCTCGTCATTGCAGCAATTTTCTTACTCGCTGTTGCTGCCAAGGCTCTCGTGCAGCGCAGCCGTGCTGGCCAACGTGGGCGGGGCGACGCCGAGTTCGCTACGGTGGGGAGCAGAACACCAGCCCAGGAGGGGTGAGATGCAGCCAAGACGGAACACCTGGCAACGCGAAGCGGTGCGCGCGTCGCTCGCTGAGGCGCACGGTTTTGTGAGCGCACAGCAACTGCACCAGGTGCTGCGCGACGCCGGATCAACGATCGGTCTCGCGACCGTGTATCGCAACCTGGCGAGCCTCGTTGAGAGTGACGAGGCCGACTCGCTGCAGTCCCCTGAGGGCGAAAACCTGTTCCGATCCTGCGCAACCCAGGGACACCACCACCATCTGATCTGCCGCAGTTGCGGTGACACGAGAGAGCTTTCCGCGACAGTGGTTGAGGAGTGGACGAAACGTGTGGGCGCCGAGCACGGTTTCACGGAGATCGAGCACATCGTGGATCTCTTCGGCCTGTGCGAACGGTGCCGCGCGGCGGGTCGCTAGCTCCTCTGAGTCAACGCTGCGGATTGCCAGAGGCCCCGCCCCAACAGAGAGTTGGGGCGGGGCCTCTGGCTTGACACCCGCGGCTGCCGTGGCCGGGGGCTACGCGAGTTCGGTGAACTCGGTGGGCGGCTCAGGCTCGCCGCGCTTGGACTTTCGCTTCGGCTTCGGCTCACGCTTTGGCTTCGGCTCACGCGGTGGCTTGGGATCGCGCTTCGGCTTTGGCGTGCGCGCCTCCCCTTGCCTGCGAGCTGCCGTTGCGTTTCCCGGGTCTCTGCACGCTCGGCGCGCCGTTCCTCGCGCCGTTCCCTGCGTGTCGCCCGCTTCGCGAGCTTATTCTCGCGGCGCCGCTCAACGAGCGTGTAGAGGATCGGCACCAGGATCAGCGTCAGCAATGTCGAGGAGATCAAGCCACCAATGACGACGATCGCGAGTGGCTTCGAGATGAAGACACCGCCTCCGGTGAGACCGAGTGACATGGGGACGAGCGCGAAGATGGTGGCTGCCGCCGTCATCAGGATGGGGCGCAGGCGCAGGCGGGTGCCGTGCTCCACCGCCTCGTCGAGGTCGGCGCCAGCTGAGCGGAGTCGATTGACGAGGTCCATGAGGACGATCGCATTGGTCACTACGATGCCGATGAGCATCAGCAATCCGATGAGTGCGGGCAGCCCGAGTGGTGTGTTCGTGAGCAGCAGGCCGAGGATCGCCCCGGTCGCAGCGAAGGGAATTGACACCAGCAGCACGAACGGTCCGCGGAAGCTGCGGAACGTCGCCACCATGACTAGCAGCACGAGCGCAATCGCTGCCAGCATGGCGAGGCCGAGCTGTCCGAACGCGTCGTCCTGCTGGGCGCTTGCGCCGCCGAGTTCGAAGCTCACGCCGGCGGGGAGTTCTGTCGTGGCGATCGCGCGGTCGATGGCCGCGGTGGCAGCTTCGAGCTGACCCTTCTCCGGCGTAATGGTGAGTGCCACTTGGCGCTCGCCGTCAGCTCGGGTGATCACGGGGGCGGTGAGTTCCTGCTTCACCTCGGCGATGGCGCTGAGCGGGATCGCCGAGCCGGTAATCTCGGCGGCCGCCTTCTGCTCTGCCTCTGCCTCTGCAGCTTTGGCGCGCCCTTCGGCCGTCTGATTCTGCATATCGCGCAGCGAGGTGATCTGCTCGTCGATTCCCTCGACCCCGCCCTGGGCGCTCGCGATCGCACCCTGTAGGGCAGCGAGCTGCTCCATCCGTTCCTGCACGGCGCGCGCCATAGCGTCATCTTCCGGCGAGAGTGGCGGACCAGCGACGATCGGAGCAGCTGACAGCTGGGCGAGCTGCTCATTGAGCGGTCCCACCTGCGCCGCCATCTCGGCGCGCTGGGTAACGGCATCATTGATCTGCTGCGCGAGCTCAGCGTCCTGCTTCCGCTCGGCTTCCGCTGCTTCCTCTTCGCCCTTCGCTTTGAGCGCGTCGGCCGCGATCTTCTGCGCCTGTGCGGTCTGCACCGGGGTGACCGGGAGAAGGATCTCGCCGAGCTGCTCAGCCGTGCGCTCAGTGCCCGGAGTACGCACGATGATGTCGCGATCCCGGCCCTCGAGCATGATCCTGCCGACGTTCTTGCCCTCGAGTGCCTCCTGCACCGCTTGCGCCACGGTGGCCGGGCTGAAGCCAATGTTCGCGGCCTGCAATTCGTTCAACTTCACACGGACGATCGGCTGCTCGCCAGCGAGTTCACTCTTCACGGACTGGACGCCGGATTCATCGGCGAGCTGTTTCTCGAGCAGATCGCTTGCTTCGCGCAGTGCTGCCGGATCGTTGCCGCGGATCTGCAACGCAATCCCGGAACCGCCGGCGTCGACGAACGCATCCTGAGTCAGGATCTGAATTTCCTCGGCGTCTGTGAGTCCGTCGAGTGCCTTCTGCACCGCGGCGTTCACGGTCTCGACGTCAGCGTTTTCTTCGAGCTGAACGTCGTAGGAGATCGTGCTGGGCGCACCTGCAACGCTCACGGGGATGTTCGTGATGACGTCGCGGACGCCAGGCACCTTGCCGAGTGCCGCCTCGACGGGCTCAGCAACGGCTACCAGCTCGTCCGCCGTGGTTTCCTTGGGGGACTGGGTGAGTTGCAGACTCTCGTTTCCTGACGATCCGAGGAAGTCGGCCTGCAGCATGGAGGTCATGCCCAGCGTGCCGACCAGGATCAGCGCAGAGGTCACGAGTGTGATGACAGGGTGGCGCCGTGTCGCGTTCAGCGCTGGCATGATCGCGCGTTGTAGGCGGTCAGGTGCGGTGTGGATTTCGTCGAGATCTGAGTGCTCGCCTCCGTCCTGAATCCTCACCGTGCCCGCTGCCGGGGTGGACCCGGTTACGGGGCCGTCCGACACCGCTGATACGGCCGACGTTGCTGGCACAGGGCGCGCGAGCTCCACCGTGTCATCACCGGGGGTAGGTTGCGCGAGCTCGGAGGTGTGCACTGCGTCTGCGGTGTCCGCAGGGTGACTGGAGGCGAGCACAGCGGAGTCGCCCGGGGTTGCAGCAGCTTCGGCGTTCGGTGCGGAGGGAGCTCCGCGCCGCTCTTTGCCGCGGATGAACCAGTAGGCGAGCACCGGAACGATGGTGAGCGCGACGACGAGCGACGCGATGAGCGCGATCGACACGGTGATCGCAAACGGGCGGAACAGCTGCCCGGCAATGCCGGAGACAAAGGCGATCGGCAAGAAGACGGCAACGGTGGTGAGCGTGGACGCAGTGATTGCGCCAGCGACCTGCTTCACTGAAGCCACGACGCCCTCGATGGTGAGGTGGCCGGCTCCCTTGCGGCGTGTGATGTTTTCGATCACCACAATCGAATCGTCCACTACGCGACCGATGGCGATCGTGAGCGCGCCGAGAGTCAGGATATTCAGCGTGTTCCCGCTCCAGAGCAGGCCGGTGAGGGTGATGAGGAGTGAGAGGGGGATTGAGATCGCCGCGATGATCGTCGATCGCCAGGAGCCCAGGAACGCGAGGATCACGAGCACAGCGAATAGCAGGCCAAGCCCGCCCTCGACCGAGAGATCCTCGATGGACTGCTCAATGAACGGCGCCTGGTCGAAGATCGTAATGAACTCGGCGTTGATGGTGGGGGCGAGGCGATCCAGCTCTTCGTTTACCCCGTGCGAGATGTCGATGACGTTTGCGCCCTGGCCGGGTTTGACCTGAAGCGTGAGCGCCGGGTTGCCGTTGACGCGAGAGATGGACTCGGTCGGCTGCGCCTCGGTCTTCACATCTGCGAAGTCGGAAAGCTTGACCACCCCGTTTTCGACCGCGATCGGGAGCGCCGCGACTTCTTCAACGGAGGTCAACGCGCCACCAACCGTTACCGCGAGGGCGCCTTCGGGGGCCTCAGCTTCGCCCGCCGGCAGTGCGGCGCCGTGGGCCTCGAGCACTCCGGGAATCTGAGTGGGATCAACCTTGAGTCGCGTCACGTCCGCCGGGCGGAGATCGATCATGATCCGCAGCTCTTCTCGCCCCTCGAGCGTGACTTTCTGCACGCCGGGCACGCCCTGGAGCGCGGGAATGACGGTCTGGTTCAGAGCGTCACCGAGCGTGCCGGGGTCGTCCTCCGACGCTGCGCTGAGCATCATGGCGGGCATATCATCGGCGCCGCCAGAGAACACGGTGATCTCGGTGCCCTGCGGGAAGGTCGGCTTTAGCGCCTCGGCCGCGGAACGGAGTTTGGCGAGCGTCTCCTTGTCGCCGTCGAACGGCCACTCGACCATGACTGTGGCGTCGCCCGCCGAAGTCGTCGATGAGACTTTCGTGATGCCGGGTACCGCGCCGACGGCCTGTTCGGTCGGCTCGGTGACGAGTCGCGAGAGTTCCTCGGGGGCCAGGCCAGGGGACTGCACGGACACCATGGCCATGGGCACCTGCATCGAAGGCATCAGCTCTTGCTTGAGCGAGTTCATCGAGAAGATCCCGAGCACCGCGATGGCGAGCGTGATGAGCCCCACGATGAGCCGATTCATCAGGCTGGTGCGGGTGAGGAAGGACATAGCGCCTTTCGGATGGGGCCCCAGGGCGCACAGAGCTCGCTCAGCCGCGCCTCGTCCGGAGCAGCACGGTCGAGGATTCCAGTTTTTCGGATCTGCTGCCTGTGCACATCGTCCCCAGGTACGATTCCTCTCCGCCCCAGGGATGAGACCGGGGGGTGAGCTGCGCCGCGGCCGAGGCCTCAGCGAGAGATATAAAGGATATAAAGGTCTATGAAGATATAAAGGATATAAAGTCATCTCATGGTATAAAGGAACTCAAGAAGTTCGGATCGGAGACGCCGTGGACAGTCCATTCAGGCCGGGGTTTGGAAAGAACCCACCGTTTCTCGCTGGCAGATCCGGGGCAATCGAGCAACTTCGCTCTGGCCTGGAAATTGGGCAGTGGCCGCAGGAACGCGGGATCCTCATCACCGGGATGCGAGGTGTCGGAAAGACCGTCATGCTCAATCAGGCAGAGGACCTCGCGGCCGAATCAGGCTGGCGAGTGGTCTCCGAGACGGCATCAGCCGGGTTCACTGAGCGCATCGTTGGCACCCACCTCCCTGCGCTGCTGAACGAACTCGCTCCTGAAGCGAACTTTCGAGTGACGCAGATTGCCGCGGCTGGGTTGGGGAGCATCACGGTCCAATACCCAGACGGGCGCGAAGAAACCCCGACATTTCGGGGCATGGTCGCTGAAATCTTGCGACTGCTTGACGGTCGTGGGGGCGTGCTGTTCAGCATCGACGAGGTCGGCGGAGCGTCCGCTGAGGAGTTCGCAGTCTTTGCGGGTGAGTACCAGCATCTCGTGCGCGAGGATCACGAAGTGGCGTTCATCGGCGCCGGAGTGCAGGGAGAAGTGCGGAGTTTCCTCGCGAGCACCACGGCGACGTTCCTGCGCAGGTGCGCAGAGGTGAAGATCGGGGTGCTGAACTATCCGGAGACGCTCGAGGCCTTCCGCGAACCGATCGTCACGCGTGGACGGACGGTGTCAGACGAGACACTTGACTACTTAGCCCGCGCCGCGCAAGGGTACCCATTCCTCGTGCAGTCCATTGGCGACATCGCCTGGCGCAGCAACTCCGAAACGACGGAGATCAGGCTCCGAGACGCTCAGCACGGGCATCGACTTGCACTTCGCACGATGGGCAGCTTTATCCACGAGCCGGCGCTCTCCGGACTGTCACAGGTGGACCGCAGTTATCTTGCGGCGATGGCGCACGATGACGGCCCAAGCACATCCGAGGACATCCGAGTTCGCATGGGTGGGGTCGCGCCCGGGTATGTATCGATGTACCGTGACCGTCTCCTCGGTACAGGCTTGATTGAGTCGGTGGGGTACGGCCTCGTCACGATCGCCTTCCCCTACCTCCGTGACTACCTTCGCAGCCACATAGTTGGGGAGGCCGCGAGCGACGGCACCCGCGAAAATGAGGGCTTCCCGCCGCCACCCCGACTCGACTAGGTGTTCGCTCCTCGCGGCAGCACCCAGGTCCATTCGCCGTACTTCGCGGTGCGGCCGTCGCCGCTCGAACGACCAGTGAGTCTGCGCTGG
This sequence comes from Leucobacter luti, assembly GCF_019464495.1. NCBI lineage: Bacteria > Bacillati > Actinomycetota > Actinomycetes > Micrococcales > Microbacteriaceae > Leucobacter > Leucobacter luti. The sequence continues at coordinate 2,107,911 of NZ_CP080492.1, forward strand.
ATCCATGGGACGACGTGTTCTCTGGTGTAGCGCAGCTGTTCGCGAGTGGTGGGCGCCGGAGTAGCCGGAGCGTCCACGATCCAGTCAGCTGGTGCAGGCAGGTCGAGTGCGCGCAGCACGTTGGCTGCAACGCGGTGATGCCCGACGGGAGCGAGGTGCAGCCGGTCGTGCGACCAATACTGGCGGCCGGCGAGCTCTGCGTCGCTCCAGTTGTCGGCAAAGCGCACGTCGAGCCCGGCAGCGATTACCGCAGCGGCACGCGTGAGCTCGTCGCCCTTGGCGCGCACCCGGCCACCCCTGGGAGCCCGCCAGTGGGGTTCGCGCCCGCGAGCAACAGCGGCTCGGCGCCCGCCTCCCGGATCTGGCGCAGCGCGGATTCCGTTTCCGAGGCGATCCAGGCGAGATCGGTTCCGGGGCGCAGCATGTCGTTTCCGCCACCGTTAAAGCTCACGAGCGTTGGCGCGAGCGCGAGCGCCGGTCCGAGCTGCTCCGCGAGGATTGCGCGGAGCAGGCGGCCGCGGATCGCGAGGTTGGCGTACTGGATCGGCGCTCCGTGTGCGTCAGCGAGGCCCTGGGCCACGAGATCAGCCCAACCGCGCACCGAGCCGTCGGGTTGCTCATCGCCAACGCCCTCGGTAAAGCTGTCGCCGATCGCAACATATCGAATAGTCGCCGGTGCCTGCTCTGCTGCCACCTCCCCAGCATATGCCTGCGAGCTGGGGTGAGTGAGGACTGTCGTGGCGCAGCCGCGGGCATCCGACAGTCCGCTGGGGTAACCCGCCGACACGCCCGGCTTGCGCGCAGTCACGGAGCAACGTAAGCTTGCTCCTTGGCTGTGCGCCGTCCCAGTGCGCAGACCGTGGGAGCGTTTCCGCTCGTTCGTGGCTTCGGCCGAGATCGAGTAGTTGCCCTCGCAGACAAGAAATCTTGGGTGAGGCCGTCCGGTCTCACGGTATGAGAGGAAACATCATGGCAGCAGTGTGCCAGGTGACCGGAGCCGTCCCCGGCTTTGGACACAACATTTCGCACTCGCACCGTCGCACCAAGCGTCGGTTCGATCCGAACATCCAGAAGAAGACCTACTTCGTGCCCTCACTCGGCCGCAAGGTGACGCTCACCCTGTCGGCTAAGGGCATCAAGGTCATCGATGCCCGCGGCATCGAGTCCGTTGTTGCTGATCTGCAGAAGCGTGGGGTGAAGATCTAATGGCTAAGGATAAGGACGTACGTCCGATTATCAAGCTCCGCTCGACGGCTGGCACGGGTTACACGTATGTGACCAAGAAGAACCGTCGGAACACCCCGGACCGCCTCGTGCTCAAGAAGTACGACCCGGTAGTCCGTAAGCACGTTGACTTCCGAGAGGAGCGCTAAACATGGCTAAGAAGAGCATGATCGCTAAGAACAAGCAGCGTCAGGTGATCGTTGAGCGCTACGCCGCGAAGCGCCTTGAGCTGAAGAAGGCCCTCGTTGACCCCAACGGGACCGACGAGAGCCGTGAGGCAGCTCGGAACGGCCTGCAGAAGCTGCCCCGCAACGCTTCGCCGGTGCGCGTGCGCAGCCGCGACGTCATCGATGGCCGCCCCCGTGGCGTGCTGTCGAAGTTCGGTGTTTCCCGTGTTCGCTTCCGCGACATGGCGCACCGTGGCGAGCTTCCCGGCATCACCAAGTCGAGCTGGTAATCAGCTCGCACGTGTGATTCGGTAGGTGCTGAACTACGCGAGATGGGCGCGAATCCTTCGGGGTTCGCGCCCATTTTTGTGTCTGTTTGCGACACGCCACGCCGAATTGCCGTGACGGGATCCGCATAAAACCGCCAAACTGGGGTAGATTCGTAGCGATCAACCGATCGGACCCTCCCAAACCGGTGGGGACACCTGAACCAGATCAGGGGCTCGGCCATTGAATGTCGTCGCCCTGGAAGGACACAACATGGCACTCAACAAGACCGAGCTTGTCGCTAAGATCGCCGCAGAGACCGGCCAGAGCCAGGCCGCAGTTTCCAACGTGATCGACGGGCTGTTCGCCGCTGTCTCTGAGACTGTCGCCGCAGGCGAGAAGGTTTCGATCCCCGGCTGGATCTCGTTCGAGACCGCGACGACCGCTGCCCGCACCGGCCGTAACCCCCGCACGGGCGAGACCATCAACATCCCCGCTGGCAAGCGCGTTAAGGTGTCGGTTGGCTCCAAGCTCAAGGCTGCCGTGAAGTAATTTCACCCACCTCACCACACCCCCGGGGCATTTGCTCCGGGGGTGTGGTGTTTCTCGGGCACCAGACTGATCTTGTGTACATGGAGCAGGCCGTAGGCTAGGTGTGTGCCTCGTTCTCTGCGTGTTCTTGCTCCTGCCCTGCTGCTCGCGGCAACTCTTGGGATGCTGCTCGTGGGGCTCGCAATTGGCGGGGCTGCCGCCGAGCGGACCCTGGTGGATCCCGGTGCCGTCGTGCGCTACGGCGTCCCCATCACGCGCACGCTCGTCAACATCGCCATGGCTGGCCTCATCGGCTCGGTCGTCATGGCAATCTGGGCGTTTTCGAGTGAGCGGCCCGAGATGCGCCTGGCGCTCGACATCGCGGCCGGCTCCGCCGCCGTCCTGACCGTCGCAAGCGCCGCGACCCTCATCTTCACTTACGTTGACGTTTCCGGCCTCCCGTTCTCGGGGACGCCAGCTTCGGCGCGGGCCTCGCCCAGTTCGTCACCGAGATTGAGCTCGGCCAGCTGTGGTTCATCGAACTCCTCCTCGCCGCGGCGACGACCGTGCTGGCGTTCGCGGTGCGTGATCGGCGCCTGGTGCTGCTGGTGCTCATTGCAGCGCTTGCCACCTCACTGCCGCTCGCACAGCAGGGCCACGCCGCAGGCGCTTCGGGACACAGCCAGGCCGTAAACTCCCTCCTCGTGCACCTGATCGGCGCTGCCGTGTGGTTGGGCGGACTGCTGACTCTCGTCTTCGTCGCGTGGACCGTCGACCGAAAGCGGCTCTCAGTTCTCGCCGCCCGCTACTCCACGCTTGCGCTCTTCGCCTTCATCGGCGTCGCTGCTTCAGGGGTCGTCAGCGCCTGGCTGCGTATCGGCTCGCTCGATGCCCTGTTCGGCACGGGCTACGGCGTGCTCGTGATCCTGAAGACGGTCTCGCTCATCGCGCTCGGCACGTTCGGCGCGGTGCAGCGCCAATGGCTGATCCCGCGCATTGCCGACTCTGCCCGAGGGCAGCGCGCATTCGTGTGGTTCGTGACCGCCGAGCTAGCCGTAATGGGCATCGCGAGCGGTGTTGCAGGCGCCCTGGGCCGCACCGCGACCCCCGTTGCCTTGGAGCCGGCACGAGACCAGGGAGGCAAGATCAGCCCGGCCGAGTGGCTCACCGGTGATCCACTTCCGCCGGAGCTTACCCCGTCGAGCTACCTCACCATCTGGAAGTTCGACCTCGCCTGGGCGCTCGTGTGCGTCTTCGCACTCGGGCTCTACCTCGCTGCGGTGATCCGGCTCGCCCGGCGCGGCGATCGCTGGCCGATCGGCCGCACCATCTCCTGGGCGCTCGGCATCGCATTCCTGTTCTACACGACCAACGGTGCGCTGAATGCCTATGAGCAGTACATGTTTAGCGTGCACATGCTCGCGCACATGATGCTGACGATGCTGATTCCGTTGATGCTCGTGCTCGGCGCCCCTGTCACACTCGCGCTGCGCGCCGCCGAGAAGCGCACCGACGGCTCCTGGGGCGGCCGCGAGTGGATCATGTGGGCCGTGCAGACCCCGTATTCAAAGTTCATCACGCACCCCGCTGTCGCAGCAATCGTGTTTGCCGGTTCGCTGTGGGTGTTCTACTTCACGCCGATCGCACGCTGGGCAGCGTCAGAGCATCTCGGGCACCAGTGGATGATCATCCACTTCCTGATCGCTGGCTACCTGTTCAGCTTGTCCATGATTGGCATCGACCCGGTGCCGTATCGCTTCCCGTATCCGCTCCGCCTCGTCACGCTCTTTGCGACGATGGCCTCGCACGCGTTCTTCGGCGTGACGATCATGACCGGCGACGGGCTCATGCTCGCCGACTGGTACGGCGCCATGGGGCGCACGTGGGGTGCGACACCGCTTGAGGATCAATCAACGGGGGGCGGGATCGCCTGGGGAATCGGCGAATTGCCCACGCTCGCGCTTGCACTGGTCGTCGCCGTGCAATGGTCGCGCAGCGATGACAAAGAGCAGAAACGCAAGGATCGCTTCGCGGATCGCTCGGGCGAAGCCGAGTTGCACGCCTACAACGACATGCTTGCCGCGCAGGCGAAGCGCGATACCCGCACGGCGCAGCGCCCGTAGCGGGCCAGCGGCCGTAGCGCGCTAGTGCTGTCGCGATAGCGCCCGTGGCGCGCCCGCGCACTGCGGACGAGTGGCACACGGAGGCTCCAGGGGTGCGAGCCCCCGTCAGCCGTGCTCTCTGCGGGCGGCAGGGCGGTTATGCGCCCGGGGCGCCCGCCTCGGTGCCAGTCACGTCGGCACGGTGGAAGTTCAAGTGCGAGCGTGAGGCAGTCGGCCCGCGCTGACCAAGGTAGCGCGAGTAGGTTGCGCCGGATCCGTACGGGCGGTCCGATGGCGAGGTGAGCCGGAAGAAGCACAGCTGCCCGATCTTCATCCCTGGCCACAACCGAATTGGGAGGGTTGCGACATTCGAGAGTTCGAGTGTCACGTGCCCTTCGAACCCCGGGTCAATGAACCCGGCAGTTGAGTGGGTGAGCAACCCCAAGCGGCCCAGCGAACTTTTCCCTTCGAGCCGCGCGGCAACGTCATCGGGTAAGCCCACCTGCTCAAACGTTGAGCCGAGCACGAACTCGCCGGGATGCAGGATGAATCCCTCTGCGGGATCCACTTCGATGAGACGGGTGAGCTCCGGCTGTTCCTCTGCAGGATCGATCACCGCGTACTTGTGGTTATCGAAGAGCCGGAAGTAGCGATCAAGCCGTACATCGACACTCGATGGCTGCACCATCGACGCGTCGCTCGGGGAGAGCTGGATCCGGCCGGATTCGAGTTCAGCGTTGATATCGCGATCTGAGAGCAGCACGGTGCCTATCCTACGTGAGGGAGGTCAGCCCGGGAAGGAAACGCGCGGCCGGGGGCGGCGCAACTGCGTCACGAACAGCAGTGCCGCGGCGAGTGTGAAGGCGCAACTCATCACGAGTGGCCCCTGAGCGCCGCCTGCTGACGCGTACGCGATACCGCCGAGCAGCGGACCGGTCATCGCGCCGATGTTGAGCGCCGCCGTCCCGAACGCACCCGCCATCGTGGGAGCATCGGGGGCAGCGCGGAGCGAGGCCGCAATGAGGGTGCTCCCCACGGCAAACGACAGCGCTCCCTGCGCGAAAGCCAGGAGGAGGAGCACTGCAGGAATCGCGGCGAAGCTCGCGAGGATTGCCCAGCCGAAGAAGAGCGCGATTCCACCCACTGCGAGGACGCGCCGCGCGTGGACATCGCCCCAGCGGCCGGCCGCGGCAACACCGCCGAAGGCGCCCATGCCGAACAGCGCGAGCACCACGGGAACCGTCGTCGTGGGCAGCCCTGCGATCTCAGTGGCCACGGGGGCGAGGTAGGTGAACGCACAGAAGGTGGCCCCGTTGACGAGCGCGCAGGCTCCGAGCGGCACGGTGAGGGTGCTGCGACGGAGCGCGGCGAACTCGCGCCGCAGGGGGTGAGTGGGGCTGCACCGCTCGTGCGGCGTGGTGCGAGAGTGAGCACCGCGAGGAGCGCTGGGAGCGACAGGAGCGCGACGCCCCAGAGCGTGGCTCGCCAGCTCAGTGCCGCACCCACTGCGGCGCCCGCTGGGACTCCGACGATGAGGGCGAGTGTGGTTCCACCGAGCACAACCGCGAGCGCGCGAGCGATGCGGTCAGCTGGCACGAGCGCCGTGACGGTGGCGAGGGTCACGGCCAGAAACCCGGCGCTGGTGAGCGCCGCGCCTACGCGGGTGAGGAGGAGCACAGCGAAACTGTCCGACATCGCGCCAATGACGTGCAGCATGATGAATAGTGCGAGCAGTGTGGAGAGCGCCAGCCGGGGCGACCAGCGGCGGCTTACCGCGGCCACGCTGGGTGCGCCGATGACCATACCGGCCGCAAACGCGGAGGTGAGGGCGCTGGCCTGGGGCAACGTGATGTCGAGATCTGCGGCGATGGGCTGTAACAGCCCGGCCAGCATGAACTCGGAGGTGCTTTGCGCGAAAACGGCGCACGCGAGTAAGAAGATGATGAATGGCATCGTGGGTCTTTCGTGAGGAAGCGACGGTCGTGGGCGGACCGGCACAGCAGTGCTCACGCGTGTGGGATCACCGGTGTCATCGTGTGGGGCTCAGAACGCAGCGGTTCAGAGCGTGGATGATGGGATCACCGAGTGGCGCCTGGTGAAAAGCGCGACGATGTGGTGTGAGCTACCGGCGTGCCGGCAGCTCGACCTTTGATGCTTCGGGAGAACTCACGCTCGCAGTCTACGCGGTCCATTGCAGTGGCGCGCGAATGCCCCGAGCTGCGGCTGGGGCTGGGGCCGGGCGGAGGGAGACGGGGCCGGGCTGGGCTGGGGCCGAGCGGAGGGGGCGGGAGCTGCAATCGGGGACTGCGGCGTGCTGGTGTTCCTCGCAGACCAGATCCACATCGTATCCAGAGCATCGACATTCATCGGAATACTCCAAGGTAAACCCTAATTTTGGCTCCGGTTGGATACAATGGGAGCGCGGCGAGGGAGCGGGCGCGAGGCTCGCGATGGCAAGACTGCGCCAGCACCATAGCGACAACGACCGGCTCACCGCTGCCACCGTAGCCGGGGATAGAGGATCAGCGTGACGACCACACTGCCAGGCCTGCGCGGCACCGACCACATCGGCGTGACCGTGCCCGATATCGAGCAGGCGCACGAGTTCTTCACCGAGATCCTTGGGTGCGCGTATGTGTACACACTCGGTCCGTTCCTGCCCAACGGCTCCTGGATGAGTGAGCACCTCAATATCGAGGACCACTCGGTGATGCGCGAGATCCGGTTCTACCGCTGCGGCAATGGTGCCAACTTCGAGGTGTTCGAGTATGACGTCGCCGACGCCGCGACGGTGCCCCCGAAGAACAGCGACGTCGGGGGTCACCACGTGGCGCTCTACGTGGACGACCTCGACGCTGCGGTGGAGTTTCTGAAAGACCGTGGCATCCGCGTACTCGGCGCGCCAACGGCGAGCTCGGGGCCGAGCTTCGGGAAGCGCTGGGTGTACTTCCTCGCGCCGTGGGGGATGCAGTTTGAGCTCGTGAGCTTCCCGCAAGGCAAAGCGTACGAAGCGACGGCTGACGTGCTGCTGTGGGACACCCGCGAGTAGCGAACGGTGCTTGCGGTGTCTGCGGAATACGCGCGCAGCGCTAGTCGCGCACCTCGGGCTCCTGGAAGATCTCGGGATGCTGCACCAGGCTTAACCGCGTGCTTCGGATATGCGATTGCACGATGCGCTCTGCCTCGTCGACGTCACCGCGTTCAATTGCGAGCACGAGCAATTCGTGTTCCAGGTGCACCGTGCGATTCGCGTGCACACCGAAAATCTGTGAGTAGGCACGTCGGTAGTGCTGCGTGGTGTTCCAGAGCCGTGACACGAACTCGCCGAGCACGCTTGTCTGCGCGCCGGAGTACGACAAGCTGTGAAAATCGCGGTCGAGCTTCAAAAACTCCTCAATGCTGTCCGTCTCTCGCATCGCGTCGCAAAGCTCGCGCAACTGCCGCACGGCTGACGGTGCAAGCGCAGGGATGCTCATTCGCACGAGGAGCGGTTCGACCCGCTCCCGGATCTGGTACACCTCCTCGCACTCTTCGAGGCTGAGCTTGGCCACCCACGCCCCGGTGTTGGGGATCAAGGTGACGAGGCCCTCGGCTTCAAGCAGCCGCAGAGCGTCGCGCACTGGAAGTCTGCTCGCACCAAAGTGATCCGCGAGTTCCTCCTGCACAATACGCTCGCCAGGGGCGTATTCGCCTGCGAGGATCATCTGGCGCAGGCCCGCGGCCACGCGCGTGTTTGCGCTGATCGTGGGTGTAGGTCGAGCTGTCATCGTCGGTGACTCCGTCGGCTGGTGAGCGAGGGGCGCGGGTGCCCCTCATCGATAGTAGCGTTCCGGGAAATCGCTGCCCGCGGCGGCATCAATACCAGTCACCATCGATGGTGAGTCCGCCGTCGACAACGAGTGTGTGCCCGGTCACGAATGACGACTGCGGCGTCGCGAGGAAGTGTGCAGCCGCCGCAATCTCGGCGGGGCGGGCGAAGCGTCCTACCGGAGTGCGGGCAAGGATCGCAGCGTCGTTGAGCTTGCCGGCAGCAAGCAGCTCGTCGGTGAGCGCGGTGCGCACGTACCCGGGGGCGACGGCGTTCACGCGAATCCCGTGTGTGCCCCACTCAACTGCGAGTGTGCGCGTGAGGCCACCAACGGCTGCTTTCGCGGATGTATAACTCGCACGGCCGGGCATCCCCGCGAAGGCCGCGACACTGGCGACGTTGACGATGGTGCCACCCGACTCACGGAGCGCTGGGAAGGCTTCCCTGCACACGCGCATCGTGCCGGTCACGTGGATATCAAGGAGCAGTGAGAAGGCGGCGTCGGTGCAGCGATCGCTCGGTTCAGGCCTGGCGATCCCCGCTGAGTTGAACACGGTGTCGATCCTGCCCTCGACCGCGAGGATCCCTGCAACGGCGTCCGCAACGGAGGCGGAACTGGTGACGTCGCAGATCGCTCCCCGCGCGTGATCCTGACCCAGCTCGCTGACTGCTTCGGCAAGGTGCTGTGCATTGAGATCTGCGATCACGGCGCGGCCACCTGCCGCGATCCAATGCTGCGCGAACGCGCGGCCGATTCCCGAAGCGCCGCCGGTAATCAGGGCGACGGGCTGATGGTGGTCCATAGTGCTCCTCCGGTCACAGCTGTGGGGTGGCGCTGAGTTGACCCAGCGCCACCCCACACTGTGCGTGCGTCGTCGGGGTTACTTCTCGGCCTTCAGTCCGAGCTCAGCCGTTGGGATCTTGGCAGTCTCGGGCGTGAACAGGGCGCACAGCGCCGAGATTGCGATGCCACCGGCGGCAAACAGGGAGACGCCGAGCCAGTTATTCGTATCGCCGTTGATTGTCTGGGCGATCGCGGGGGCGAAGCCCGCAATGACGAGACCGGCCATGAGGCTGATCGCCATGCCGCTGTAGCGCACCTTCGCAGGGAACTGCTCGGGGAAGAACACGGGGTAGATGCCGTTGGCCGCGGCATACGCGAAGGACATCAGCAGGATTCCGAGGATCCACACGAGCCAGGTGTTGCCGGGGCTCGCGCTGGAGAGGGCACCGAAGTAGGCGATGACGAGCACGATCATGCCGACACAGCCGCTGATGAATACTGGCCTGCGTCCGATCCTGTCCGAGACGTGGCCGAGGAAGGGGATCATCACGAGCGTGCCGAGGTTGGACACGGTGATGAGCGCGAGCATCTCACCGTTCGAGATTCCGGCGACCTGGGTGCCGTAGGAGAGTGAGAACGTGCTGAACAGCCCGACCATCAGAAGGAACAGCGCCATGCCCGCAACACGCAGCATCTCGAGCGGGTAGTTCTTCAGCAGGAAGAAGAGGGGCACCTTGACGGTCTCTTCCTGCTCCTGTGCCTCCTCGAAGACCTCGGGCTCCTTGAGGCGGCTGCGCATGAACACGGTCACGACAGTAACCAGGATGCTGAGGAGGAACGGGATACGCCAGCCAAAGGACAGCATGAAGTCCTCTGGCAGCATGTTGAGCGGAATGAAGATCGCCGAGGAGAGTACGAGACCGGCGGTCGCACCGGCGATCGTCCAGCTGGCGTAGAAGCCGCGGCGATGATCCGGGGCCGTTTCCATCGAGAGCGAGGCGGATCCGGGGGACTCGCCCCCAGCGGAGAGGCCCTGGAGCAAGCGCATCAGCACGATGAGCACCGGTGCCCACATGCCGATCGTTTCGTACGTGGGTACCAGCCCGATGATGAACGTCGCGACACCCATCATGATGATGCACGCCATCAGGGCGGTCTTGCGGCCGAGTACATCGCCGAGCCACCCCCACATGATTGCGCCGATCGGGCGAGTGACATATGAAACGCCGACGGTGGCCAGCGCGAAGATCTGGCCAACACCGCCTTCGGCCGGGAAGAACAGCGGCTGGAGATAGAGCGCTGCTGCCGTAGCGAAGATATAGAAGTCGTAGTACTCGAGCGTGGTGCCAACGAAGCCCGACGTCGCAGCGTTGCGTGCGTTCTTCAGTTGCTCAGGACTGGCGGGTGGTGCAGCGGCTGGTGCCGCGGAAGTGGGTGAGCTCATGAGGTTCCTTTCGTGATGAGCGCCGATGATTATCACTTGTTGAGGGAAGTCCTAGCCCGCCATGAAGAGTCCACCGTTCACGTGGAGGACTTCGCCGTGCACAAAGCTGGCGGCGTTGCTCAGGAGGAACGCGATCGTGGCGGAAATCTCTTCGGGGGTCCCGTCGCGGCGTAGCGGCGTCGCCGCGATCCACTCGTCGCCCTTCGCGGCGCGCGCGCTCGCGGTCATTGCGGTGTCGATGATGCCGGGCGAGACCGCGTTGACGCGGATCCCCTGCGGGCCGAGCTCAAGGGCGAGCGTGCGAGTGAACGCGATGAGACCGCCCTTGCTTGCGGCGTAGTGCGCGTGTCCCATGCTGCCGCGGTGACCAGCGACCGAGGTCAAGTTCACAATTGCGGATCCCGCTGGCATCAGGGGAATTGCGCGCTTGATGAGCATGAACACCCCGTCGAGGTTGATGCTCTGAACCCGGCGCCACAGCTCATCATCAGTGTCAGCCACGAGTGATTCGGGGTAGATGCCGGCTGAGGGGACGAGGAAGTCGATCCGGCCGAATTCGCGGCGTGCGAGCTCGATGAGCTCGTCAATGCTCGCGGCGTCCGCGGCGTTCAGTTGGACGCCAATGGCGCGGCCCGGGTACTGCCCGCTGAGAGACGTGGCGCGTGCGCGTACAGCTGCTTCATCGAGGTCGGCGAGGACGAGATGCGCCCCGGAGCGCGCCAGCAGATCCGCCAGTGCTCCGCCGATACCTCCCGCTGCCCCGGTGATCACAGCGACCCTGTCCGTGAAGTCGAGCGTGGTGTCACTCATCGTTGCTCCTTTGCTTGATCGCGCGAAAACGGGAACTTGCCTGGTGGGCTGCGCGTGACGCAGATCCCCGTGAGAATCTCGAGCGATGCCATGAATGTATCCAAACGTCGCCGCCGTGTAACACTATCCCACGAATTGGAGCGCGCAAACCCGGCGCGTGATTTCCGTTCGGTTTCTACTCTGTAGCTCGATATTTGTGGACTATCCACGAGGCGAGCGGTGCTGAAATGGGTGAATTGACGAGTCGAACCACGGTTGTGACTCTCGGGAGAAGTGGTCTAATGTATCCAATGCCTGTTCGACGTCGCGATGATTCGCGACGCTCGCCGCAGGGACAACGCAGAGTGCTGATGCAAAGACGGAGAGACGCATGCCGAGACGCCGCAAACTCGATACCGGGGTGCCCTGGATCGAGCTGACCACCACTGACGCGGACTGGAAGAGCGCTGACCCTCAGCTGCTCGCCACGATGCTCGGCGAGATGCAGCTGATCAGGGCCTTTGAGGAAGCCGTGCTGGAGCTCGCGGGTGCTGGTCTCGTGCACGGTCCAGCCCACTCGAGCATTGGCCAGGAAGGCGGCGCCGTTGGATCCATTCTGACGCTGCGCTCCAGCGACGGAGTGAACGGTTCGCATCGCGGTCACCACCAGTTCCTTGCCAAGGCAATGACCCACGTCTCGGGCGGTGCCTTGGATCTCCAAGCGCTTGTGGACACCGACATGCAGGCCATGCTCGACCGCACTCTCTCTGAGATCCTCGGCCTCGCTGCGGGATTCTCAGGCGGTCGCGGCGGCTCCATGCACCTGCAGTGGCTCGAGGCTGGCGCGCTCGGCACGAACGCGATCGTGGGCGGTGGGGCCCCGATCGCCGGCGGCAACGCCTGGGCGCAGCGCTTCGCCGGCACCGATGACGTATCGATCAACTACTTCGGAGATGGCTCGAGCCAGATCGGTTCCGTGCTCGAATCGATGAACCTAGCTGCGGTGTGGCAGACGCCGGTCATGTTCTTCATCGAGAACAACCTCTATGCCGTGTCGACGCACGCGAGCGAGGCCAGCGCAGACACACGGTTCTCGGTCCGCGGGCAGGGCTTCTCGATCCCGGCGTGGCGCGTTGACGGAATGGACCCCCTCGCGGTGCACCTCGCGACCCAGGAAGCGCTGGAGCGGATGCGGAGCGGGCAGGGTCCCGCGATCATCGAGGCTGAGGTCTACCGATTCTTCCACCAGAATGGCCCATTCCCAGGCAGCGCCTTCGGGTACCGCAGCAAAGCGGAGGAGAAGGACTGGCGAGAGCGCGATCCGATCGCGCTCGTGGCCCGCAAGATGCAGGAACTCGGTCACCTCACCGCAGCTGAGGCGGAGGCGGTGCGCGAACAGGCACAACAGGCCATGGCCGATGCCGTCGCGAAGATCATTGAGAATGATCCTGAGCGAGAAGGGAAACGCCGGATCAAGCCAGCGCTCTGGCCGGACCCTGCGGTGGTCGATACCGGGATCCGCAGCGACGCGAGCGAGCTCGCAGCATGGACAGCGGTCGAGCCGGATCCCACCGCCGGCACCTGGCGCGACGTCAAATTCGTGGAGGCCGTGGCACAGACGATGGCGCGCCGCATGGAAACTGACGACCGCATCGTGGTGCTCGGAGAAGACGTGCACAAGCTCGGTGGCGGCACCAACGGCGCGACGAAGGGGCTCGCCCAGCAGTTTGGCTCGGAGCGCGTGATCGGTACGCCGATCAGCGAGAACGCCTTCTTTGGCTTCGCGACGGGGGCGGCACTGGACGGCCGGATCAGGCCCGTCGTGGAGTTCATGTACCCCGACTTCATGTGGGTAGCCGCCGACCAGGTATTCAACCAGGCTGGCAAGGCACGCCACATGTTTGGCGACAACAACACGGTGCCGCTGGTGCTGCGTACCAAGGTGGCCATGGGGTCGGGCTACGGCTCACAGCACCTGATGGATCCCGCGGGAGTCTTCGCAACCCAGGCCGGGTGGCGCATCGTCGCAGCCTCGACGGCAGCAGACTACGTTGGACTGCTCAACGCGGCGCTCGCGCTCGAAGATCCGGTGCTCGTCATCGAACACATGGACCTGTACGGCAAGGCAGACAGCCTGCCCGACGGGGACCTCGACTACATCATTCCCCCCGGGAGCGCTGCGATCCGGAGGGCGGGATCCGACGTCACGGTGCTGAGCTATCTCTCGATGGTGGATCACGCACTCGAGGCCGTCGCCCAAACCGGGATCGACGCCGAGGTGGTAGACCTGCGCTGGCTTGATCGCGCCTCCATTGACTGGGGCACGATCGAGGAGAGCATCAAGAAAACCAACGCTGTGCTGATCGTAGAACAGGGAGCCCAAGGATCCTCATATGGCGCATGGCTGGCAGACGAGATCCAGCGCCGTTTTTTCGACTGGCTGGATCAGCCGATCGAGCGGGTGACCGGGGGCGAAGCGAGTCCCAGTATCTCGAAGGTGCTCGAACGAGCAGCGATTGCGGGCACCGAAGAGGTCGTCGCTGGCCTCGAGCGCGTGCGCGCGGCAATGGGAGGAAACTCATGACCGTGATCGTACGCATGCCCGAGATCGCGACCGGCTCCGACGAGGCAGCGATTGCCGGGTGGCTGGTCGCCGTCGGGGAGACTGTCGCAGTGGGACAGGCCCTCGTCGAGATCGAGACAGAGAAAGCAACTGTCGAGTTCGAGGCTGAGCAACCGGGCACACTCGCTGGCATCCTGCTCGCGGCGGGGAGCACGGCCCCGGTCGGGGCTCCGATTGCAGTGCTTGCCGCTGACGGTGAGTCGATGGCTGATGCGCTCGCCGCGGCTGGCGCAGCTGGCGCGGGCACTGCTCCGTCAGCTGAGGCCGGAGCGGACCAGGCGCACAAGCCGGTCTCGGCGGAGGCAGCGGTCGTTCCGACGGCGGTGCCGGTGCCGGTGCCGGTGCAGGCGGCGGCCGCGCCCGAGGCACCGGGCGCGCGCCGCTTTGTGAGTCCACTGGTGCGCAAGCTCGCGCGTGAGCGCGGCATCGACCTCGTGTCGGTGCGCGGATCCGGCCCGGGGGCAGGATTGTGCGGCGTGATCTTGACGGCATCGGCGGGGGCACCGCAGCCCCAGCTGCGATCCCGCAGCCGGCTCAGCCCTCCCTGCCACCCCAGCCAGCGGCTGCTCCTCTGGCATCCACGGGTGCGAGCGCGTCAGCCGAGTGGGTCGACGTGCCCCACACCGGCATGCGGCGCGCAATCGCACGACGGCTGGCCGAGAGCAAGAGCACAGTCCCGCACTTCTACCTGGTGGCGGACTGCCGGGTGGACGCGCTGCTTGAGCTGCGCAGTCAGATCAATGCCGTCGAGGGCGTGCGTGTCTCAGTGAACGACTTCGTCGTGAAGGCGGTAGCCGGAGCGTTCCGCGACGTGCCGGCGGCGAATGCGATCTGGACCGAGGAGGCCACGCGCCGGTTCACCGGTGTGGACATCGCTGTAGCGGTCTCGGTGCCAGCAGGTCTGCTCACTCCCGTGGTGCGCGGGGTGGAGCGCATGTCGCTCGGTGAGCTCGGAACGGCGATCCGGGATCTTGCGGGGCGCGCACGCGAGGGAAAGCTCAAACAGCATGAACTCGAGGGTGGCTCGTTCTCCGTCTCAAACCTGGGCATGTACGGCACCTCAGAGTTCGCCGCGATCCTGAACCCGCCCCAGTCCGGAATTCTCGCGGTCGGGGCCGCGCAGCAGCGACCGGTCGTGCAGGCCGATGGCACGGTGGGGGTCGGCACGGTGATGACGGTGACACTCTCGGCGGATCACCGCGTGCTCGACGGCGCGCTCGCCGCAGAGTGGCTGGCTGCCTTCACGCAGCGGATCGAGAACCCGCTGAGTATTCTCGTCTAGGGAATGGAGATCCGATGCGGATCCTGGCCGCGTGCCGGCCGCAACCGTGAGGAGGAACACCATGGCAACACTGCTACACATTGATTCTTCGGCTGCGGGTGAGCTCTCAGCGACGCGCGCACTGAGCCGCGCGTTCGCCGAGACCTGGCGCACGGCGGGCCCGGAGCGCCGGATCGTGGTGCGCGATCTGCACGCGGATCAGCTCCCGCACCTCGGCTCGGTTGCGCTGCACCGGCCGCGGGCGGCACGGGGCGAGACTGGGTTCGACCCGGCGCAGGCTGAGCTGCAGGACCGCGTGCTCGCGGAGCTGCTGGCGGCCGACGTGGTCGTGATCGGGGCGCCGATGTACAACTACAGCATGCCGTCAACGCTCAAGGCGTGGCTGGATCTAGTGCACATTCCCGGTGAGACGGCGTTCACCGACCCCGCGGACCAGCCGCTGCGCGGCAAGCGCGCGGTGGTCGTCACGGCGCGGGGGATCGCAGCCGAGCCGGGCATTGATGAATACGTCACTGGGCCGCTGCGCCAGGTGCTTGCGGTGGCGTGCGGGATGGACTTCGAAGTGGTCTCAACGAGCCGCACGCTCGCGAACGTCATCCCCGCGCTCGGGCCAGAGTACGCCGCGGCCGAGTTCGAGCAGGCGATGGCGCGTGTGCGAGCTCGCCGCCCGTCCCGAGCCCGCCTAGCCGGCATCCCCGCGCGATCACCCGAGAGGGACCCCGGATGCCGACTGCGGTCGCGCCGCAGCCGGCATCCGGGATCCCTCGGGAGCGGGGCTAGGCCGGGTGCGGCAGTGCGATCCAGCCCTCGATCTCCACGAGGAGCTGGGGTTGCGCGAGCGCTGAGACGATTGCAAGCGAGTGCCCGGGGAGGTCGCCAGCGGGGAACCACTCCGAGAGAATTTCGTTTCGCGCTTCCGCGTACGCGACCATGTTCTCCTGGCCGACAAGGAAGGTCATGAGCCGCACGATCGACTGCGGCGTACCGCCAGCTGCGGCAATGAGTGCCTCGATGTTGCGGAGCGTGTGCCGAGTCTGTGCCGCCACATCAGCTGGAACATCGCCAGCAGGATTCGCGCCAACTTGGCCTGAGATGAACACCCACCGCGCGGCCCCGGTCACGGTGGCGAGGTGAGAGTATGCGCCCACTGGTGGCGCGAGATGGTCCGGAGAATACCGCTGGATCCGGAGTTCAGCGGCAGGCGAGCCGACGGGGTCAGAGGAATGGCGATCGAGGGTGCTCACGGGGTGCTCCTGTCTGTGCGATGAGGAGCGGGCCAGTGTGTTGATACATCCCCTGGCCCGCTCACTCCTGGTCTGATTAGGCAGCTGCCTCTGACACGAATTCGTCCATGAGGGTGCGGGCGCTGCCGTACCCCTCAGCGATCGCCGCGTGCTGCATCGTCAGGAGGACGTAGTCTGCCCCTTCTGCGACAGCAAACTGCTTCTCGACCGGGGTCCACGCCGGGAGTACCCACGGCTTATCGTTCGCGCGGACTGCGGCGATCACCTTACGGAAATCATCGAAGTCGGCCTCGGTCTGGCGGTACACCCCGCGCCCTCGCATCAGCGAAAGGTCCCCGGGCCCGATGAACACACCGTCGACTGTGGGGAGCGCAGCGATAGCCTCGATGTCACGCAGCGCTCCCGGATCCTCGACCATCGGGAAAATCTTGATGTCGCGATCCTGCGCGGCCACCCACTCGTCGTCGTAACCGCCGTAATTCATCGTGCGTCCACCTGCGAGGCTGCGCGACCCGAGCGGCGGGAACTTCGCGAAGTCGGTCACCCGTTTGGCGTGTTCGAGCCCCTCGATATGGGGAATGATGACGCCGTCGGACCCGAAGTCGAGTGCCTGTTGGATCGCGCCCCGCTCAGGGACGAGCACCTTTGACAGCACTTCGAGGCCAAGCCCCTTAAGAACGGGAACGAAACGTTCCAGGATCGAGAGATCGAATGCGCCGTGCTCAATGTCGAGCACCACAAAGTCGTAGCCGAGATTCGCGACGATCTCGCCGGTCGCGACGCTTGCGTCGGAGAGCCAGGCGCCCTGCTTGAGTTTTCCGGACATGTGAGTGTTCCTTTCCTTCGGTGTAAGCGGTCACACGCCGGGGGCGGCGGCGACGGTGAAACGACGATTCGCGAGTGAGGGGTTGGTTGCGCGCACCTCAGCGATTCGTTCTGGCTTGATTGCGGTGGTAGCGACGCCACTGCGTTCGCCCACTTCGCCGAGGATCAAGCCCATGGGGTCGACGATCAGACTGCCACCGGTGCCGAGCGTTGGCCCCTGCGAAACCGCCGCGACGTAGAACGTGTTCTCTATCGCGCGCGCACGCGCAAGGGTCTGCCAGTGGTCCTCCTTTCGAGGGCCGGGCACCCACGCTGCCGGGTACACGAGCACGTCGACACCGGCATCGGCGTGCTGCCGTGACGCCTCTGGGAATCTGAGGTCGTAGCAGGTGAGCATGCCGACTCTGACTCCGGCAACATCGATGGTGACGGGGCCGTCGAGCGGCCCAGCGCAGATGTTGTCGGACTCCTTGAACCCGAACGCGTCGTAGAGATGGGTCTTCCGGTAGACCGCGGCGAGCCCATCGGCTGGGGTCAGCACGACGAGCGAGTTGTACGCACGCTGTTCGCCCGGAATCTCTTCCAGGATGCCGGCGACGATTGTGACGCCGGTGCGTTTCGCCGTCGCGGCGAGGCCGGAGACGAACGACCCGTCGAGTGGCTGGGCCTTGGCGAGCACCTCGGGGGTCAGCGCAGTCACCCCGATCATGGCGAACTCGGGGAACACGGCGAGGTCAGCGTCTTCTGTCGACGCGACCTGGGCCAAGCGGTCGATCTCCGCGAGGTTTGCGGCGATGTCCTCGGTCGAGACCATCTGACAGATGGAGAGTTTCATGGGAGTCCTTTCGGGATGGATAGTCGTGCTTCTGGGGAGTTTTTGGGGTGGCTCCGCCCCGCTCGGCTGGTGGAGCCGAGCTCAAGTGCGCCTGGGGCAGGTTCTGCGGCGGCCGGATCAGCCGCCCGTCGTGCACTCGGCGATGCAGTGTTCAACGAACGCGCGTCCCACCGAATCGAGGCGTCGGGAGTACCAAGAAATCGACGTAGTCATGCTCGCTCGGGGCTTCACGAGCTTGCGATACACCACCCCGTTCGGCCGGAGATAGGAAAACGACTCTGGCGCGAATGACACACCCATCCCAGCGGAGACCAGCCCCGCGTGGTCAAGGTAGGAGCCGAACGCGTTCAGGCTGTTCGGTGAGAAACCAGCGTTCATGCACGCGGCGACTACTGAGTCAAAGCCCATCGGGTTCGCTGAGCGCGGCCCCTGAATCAGGCGCTCGTCGCGCAAATCTGCGAAGCACACCTCATCTTCCTCCGCGAGTGGGTGACCGCTGGGGAGGCAGACCATGTACTCCTCGCTGAAGAGTTCAGATGAGGAAAGATCTTTCAGATCCGGGCGCGTGAGCAGCACTGCGACGTCGACGCTGCCCTGCTCGAGTTCCTCGATGAGTGTGCTGGTGGCAATGCTTCGCAGACTCACCTCTGCCTCAGGGAACCGCTCTTGGAAGGAGCGCACGGCCCGTGCCGGCGACGCGAAGAGCATCGCCGGCACGATTCCGATGCGCACGCGACCGAATTGGGCCTCGCGCGCCTCCTCAAGGAGCTGCGAGATCTCGCCCATGGAATCGAGCACATTGCGGCACCGGAAGTAGAACTCGCGCCCAGCCTCCGTCGTGGTGATGGGCCGCGTTGTGCGATCGATGAGCTGCAGCCCGACATCCTTCTCGAGGCGCGCAATTTGTTGGGAGAGCGCTGGCTGCGTGATGAAGAGCTCTTCGGCGGCGAGCCGAAAACTCCCGGCGTCGCAGAGAGCGACGAAGGCTTCGAGGCGGCGCGTTTCCATGATCAGACCCGCTTCGCTGCCAGGCGGACTTCGCGACGTTCCCGCTGCACCTCGGGATCGGGTACTGGGGCGGCAGCGATGAGCTTGCGCGTGTACTCGTCCTGCGGGTGATGCAGTACCTGCTCTGTTGGCCCGTGTTCCACCACGTCGCCGTTGCGCAGCACCACCACGCGGTTCGACAGCGTCTCTACGACGGAGAGATCGTGGCTGATGAACAGGCAGGAGAACCCCAGCTCGCGCTGCAACCCGAGGAACAGATCGAGCACTTGCGCCTGTACCGAGACATCCAGAGCAGAAGTTGGCTCGTCCGCAATCATGAGCACCGGGTTCGTCGCGATCGCGCGGGCAATGCCGATCCGCTGCCGCTGTCCACCCGAGAGCTCGTGCGGGAATCGGTCAACCCAATCGGGGTTGAGCTGGACCTGCTCGAGCAGCTCCTGCGCCTTCGCGCGACGCCGCTTGCTGTCACGTATCAATCCCTGCCACTGCAGTGGATCACCGATCGCCTGGCCGATGGTGCGCCGTGGATTCAGCGAGGAGGCCGGATCCTGGAACACCATCGTGACGTGTTTGCGCAGTTGTTTGAGTGCGGCGCCGCCGCGAGTCGCAATCTGTTCGCCCTCCACTTCGAGTGTGCCCTCCGCGATCGGGATCAGGCCGATTGCGGCCTTCCCGATCGTGGACTTGCCCGATCCGGATTCTCCAACCAGACCGACAATCTCACCCTTCGCGACCTTGAGATCAATACCGTTGATGGCCTGAAACCCCGGTCGCCGCCAGCGCCCTGGATACCTGATGACGGCCTGATCCAGTGAGAGCACGACCTCGGGCAGCACGGTGAGTGCGGTGACGCCATCGATGCGCAGCTTCGCGTTCGAGGAGTCCAAAAAATCCTTCGCCTGGCCCAGATGGGGCACTGCGGCGAGCAGCTTCTGCGTGTACTCCTCGCGGGGCTGCTCGAACAGCTGCCGCGCTGGGGCGGCCTCCACAACTGCGCCGTCCTTCATCACCACGACATCGTCGGCCACATCGGCCACCACACCCATATCGTGCGTGATGATCAGCACCCCCATGCCGAGCCGCTCTTGCAGCTCGGCAATGAGATCGAGGATCTCAGCCTGCACGGTGACATCGAGCGCTGTAGTTGGCTCATCTGCCACGAGCAGCTCAGGCTCACTCGAGATCGCCATCGCGATCATGGCACGCTGCCGCTGTCCACCCGAGAGCTGGTGCGGGTAGTCGTCGACTTTAGCCTCGGGATCGGGCATATGCACGTCCCTGAGGAGCTGGATCGCGCGGGTGCGCGCTTCCTGGGCGCTAATATCGCGGTGGCTTCGCAGCGCTGCAATCAACTGCTGCCCGATCGTGTAGACCGGATTCATCGCCGTCATTGGCTCCTGAAAGATCGTCGCGATCCGGGAGCCGCGTAGCTTGCGGAGCTCCCGATCCGAGAACTGCGTGATGTCAACGCCGTCGAATCGGATCGTCCCAGTTCTACGTGTGTTCGGGGGCAGGAGATCCAGGATCGACATCGATGTGACTGACTTCCCTGATCCGGACTCGCCAACGAGCGCGAGCGTCTTTCCCTTCTCCAGCTCGAACGAAACGTTGTGCGTCACCGCACGCCACCCGTCGGGGGTCTGGAATTCCACGGAGAGCTGGTCGATAGTGAGAAGTGGTGTGCTCATGATCGCTGCTTCGCTTTCGGGTCGAGGAGGTCACGGAGCGCGTCGCCAAGAATGCCGAACGCGAGGATGGTGATCACCACGAATGCGCCGGGCACCAGCAGTGCGTGTGGGTCAGTGGTGAGGTAGCGCTGCCCCTGGGCCACCATCGACCCCCATGACGGCGTTGGCGGAACCACGCCAAGGCCGAGGTAACTCAGGCCAGATTCGAGGAGAATCGCGGCCGCCATCGTGAGCGAGAACTGCACAATGATCGGTGCCGAGACGTTGGGCAGGACTGTCTTGAACAGAATCACCGGCGTCGGGGCCCCGAATGTCTTGGCGGCGTCGACGTACTCCTCACGCTTGACCGAGAGCACCTGGCCGTAGGTGATTCTCGCGAAGATCGGGGCAAAGAGCACTCCGATTGCGATGATCAGGGTGATTGATCCAGGCCCGTAGAGTGTGACCGCGAGCAGCGCGAGGATGATCGGCGGGAACGCGAGCACCACGTCGACAATGAGCCGCATCGTGACGAACTCGGTGAGCCCGCTGAAGTACGCTCCCAGCAGCCCGAGTAGCGTCCCGAGCGCCGTGGCGAGGAGCGTTGCCCCCAGCGCGATGAAGAGCTCGATCTGAGCACCGTACATAATTCGCGAGAGAATGTCGCGACCCAGCTCATCGGTGCCGAGAATGTGACCCTCGGAGAAGATGGGCTGCAAGCGCAGGGCAACGTTTTGTGCAATCGGATCATAGGGTGCCAGCAGCGGGGCGAACACCATGACGATGAGCATGACGAGCAGGTAGATGGCCATGATGGCGCGCAGCGGCGTAATCGCCTGACGCACGCGGGGACTGAGTTTCATGATCGCCTCACTCGGGGATCGAGAATGCCGTAGATGATGTCAACGACAATGTTGATCAGGATGAACATGAGGGCGATCACGATCACGATGCCCTGGACGACTGGGTAGTCGCGATTGGTGACGCCGTCGACCAGGAGACTGGACATGCCCGGATAGTTGAATACTCGTTCGACGAGCACCGTGGATCCCAGCAGCGTGCCGAAGCCGATGCCGATCACCGTGACCACCGGCGTGAGCGAGTTCCGCAGCACATGCTTGCGGAACACAGTGAGCGGTGCCAGCCCGATCGACTTTGCTGTCCGGACCCAGTCCTGGCCCTGCACCTCGAGTACCGCGGATCGAGTCATACGGGCGATCTGTGCCGAGAATCCCACTGCCAGCGAGATCGCTGGCAGAGTGAGCGACCAGAGCGCCCCGCCGGGATCCTCTGCGAAGTCGACATACCCGCCGGCAGGGAACCACTTCAGGGAGATCGAGAACACGAGAATCAGCACGGCGCCGAACACGAACACCGGGAGGGCGACGCCAATGGAACTGAGTGCCGTCACGCAGGTATCAACCCACCCGCCTTTTCGGCCAGCGAGTGCGCCGAGGGCGACGCCAAAGACGACCGAGAGAAGTGTCGCAAAGCCGACAAGCAACAGGGTGCGGGGGAGCCGTGCGCCGATAGCTTCGAGCACTGGTTGAGAAGTCTTGAACGAGTCGCCGAGATCGCCGGTAAAGACGCCGCCGAGAAAGTGGAGGTACTGCGCGAAGAGGGGCTGGTTCAGCCCGAGCTGTTCGCGTACCTTCTCGATTGCCTCTGGCGTAGGGGCCCCTCCGTCACCGACACTGAGGAGCAGGACGGCCGGGTCCCCCGGCACGAAATGTAGGGCCGAGAAGATGAGCGTGAGAACCAGGAGTACGAGTCCCACGCCCATCGCTAGGCGCTTCGCAATGAATGCAAGCACGATGTGATTTTTCTGTCTCGGTCGACTACTGCATCGAGGTGTTCGCGAGCATGTAGCCGCTGTAGAACGTTGCGGTGCCGGGAATGTTGGTGAAGCCCGTCACGTCCTCAGAGAAGCCGTATGCTTGCGCTCGCGTGTTGAGTGAGGCGAAGGGGACGTCTTCGGCCCAGATCTTTCCGATGTTCTGGTAGATCTCGTGCTTCTCGGCATCATCTGTCGTGCGCAGACCGTCGCCGATCAGGCCTGCGATCTCGTCATTGCTGTAGCCCCAGCTGACGTTGTAGGTGTTGTCGCCAGTGACCCAGTTGATGAGGTAGGACGGATCGGTGACCATGCCGCTGTCACCGGAAACAGCGATGTCGTAGTCACCCTCGTTGCCCTTGGAAACTCGCGTTGACCAGTCAGGGGCGTCGAGCGTGACGTCGATGCCGATCGCTTTGAGGTCCTCCTGGACGGACAGCGCGTTGTCCTGCAGGAAGGTGTACTGCGAGGTGGCGAGCAGCGTCGCGGGGAACCCATCGGGGTAGCCAGCTTCGGCGAGCAAGGACTTCGCCTTCTCGGGATCGTACTCCCAAAGGTTTGCGAGATTCTTTTCGTACGCGGGGTCTTTCTCGGAGATCGAGACGCCGTAGAGTGGCTCTCCATTGCTCTGGAATGCTGCCAGCACTGAGTTGTCGCGATTGAGCGCGTATGCGACGGCCTGCCGCACCTTCGGGTCAGCGAAGGGCCCCTCCTCAACATTGAACTGGACGTATTGGAACGGGCCGTTCACCTGATCAACGGTGAAGCCCGCATCCGCAACGCGATCGAAGTTCTCCCAGGTGACGTAATCGATGAGATCGACGTCGCCAGAGAGCAACGCGTTCGTGCGGGCTTCCCCGTCTGCGTAGAACTTCACGTCGATTTCATCGAGCGCGATGTTTTCGGCATCGTAGTATCCGTCGTTCTTCTCCATGGTGAGGCCGATGCCCTGATCCAGGTTCGTCATCTCCCACGGACCGGCGCCGACCCAGTTCGCGGTGTCGGGATTTAGCGAGGCGTCCGGCACGATCGCAGCGAACGGAAGCGCGAGATACTGCAGGAATGCGGTGTTTGGTTGCGACAGCTTGACGGTGACCGTTGATCCACCATCGCTTTCGATCGACTCGATATCGGCGAACGGCGCTGCGAGCTGCGATCCGTTCGCGACATCGCGGTAATAGTCGAGCGAGTTCTTGACGTTGTCGGCCGTGAGTTCACTGTCGTCACTGAAGGTAAGACCGTCGTGGAGTGTGAACACAAACGTGGTGTCATCAGGGGTGTCGACGGACTGCGCAAGCGCGGGCACCGCCGCTCCATCGGCATCGAAGCTCATCAGGCCGCGGTGCACCATGGTCAGCAGCTGGTTCACCGCTGTGCCCTGTGAGGCGCCGGTGATGGGCTGTGCAGGATCAGCCGAGAGCCCGAAGGTGAGGACTTGAGTGGCGCTCGAATCACCCCCGCTCGAATCGGGAGCAGCTGTTCCGCCGCAACCGGTAAGGGCAAGGGCAGCGACGGCCCCGAGCGAGAGTGCAGCAAGCCAGGTATTGCGTCGGTTCGGGCGCGTGAATGACATCGGGTATTCCCTTCGTTGGGTGGAACCCCACCCCGAAGCGTGGCCGGTGATCTCTGTGTGGCGAGGAGTCTCAGCGCTGAGAGCTCTTGCGGCCGCCGTTCGAGGGTGCTGGGCGAGCGGGTGTACCGCTCGATCCCCAATGTATGAGGTTGCAACATAGGCTGCAAGTAAGAATTGGGAGAGGGAGATAACGCCGCGCTTATACTTCGGAAAATACCCGATCAGAACGCAGATTTTCCGCGCCCTTTGCGCCAAATTGGGGCTCGCCATACCCGGCCGGGAGCGGTTACCGCCGGCCGGGCCTGGCTGCCGTCTAACTACCCGAAGGGAGGGGCTGCACCCGCGGCGCTACGCTCACGCGACGGTTGGCGAGTGACGGCACAGTCGTCCGAACTGCGGCGAGGCGTGAGCGATCCACGGTCGCTGTGATGAGTGCGAGGTCTTGTTCGCCCGCGTCGCCGAGTTGCACACCGAGCGGGTCGTAGATCGCGCTGCGGCCTACCGACTTCACGCTCACCTCATCGGACGCGAACACATACGCGGTGTTTTCGATCGCGCGCGCTCGCAGCAGTGTGAGCCAGTGGTCTTCTTTCATGACGCCGCGCGCCCACGCCGCGCTCAGTGCCAACACTTCCGCGCCCTGGTCGATGAGCAGCCGGAACAGCTCTGGGAACCGCAGGTCATAGCAAATGGCGAAACCGACTTTGATCCCGTCGATGTCGAGCACCGGCGGCAGTTCGTTGCCCGGGGTGATCGAGTCGGATTCGCGGACTGAGAATGCGTCGTAGAGGTGGATCTTCTCGTACTCCGCGACGATCTCCCCGCGGTCGACGAGCAGCAGAATGTTGAGGGCGCGATCAGGGTTCGCCTCGCCTGGGAGTCGCTTTGACATGCCGGCCGCAATGAACAGGCCGTACTCCAGTGAGAGTCGGCGGATCTCGGTCGTAAACGGGCCTGTGAGTTCTTCGGCCGCAGCGACGCCCTCGCGGATCGGCGCACTGACGCGGTGGTACATTGCCATCTCGGGGAGGATGAGGACTCGCGATCCCGCAACTGCGGCCCGCTCCGCGAGAGTTGCGATTGCGGCGAGATTTGCGGCCTTGTCCTCGAGTGCGGGGAATTGACCGACGCTGATTTGCAGTGACTCAGCCATGGTCTACGCCCTCGCCCACAGTGCGTTCGCGGTGTTGCGTTCGAACTCTGCCACGAAGCCGAGGCAGACGTCGTGGGCAACGCGCTTGATCCACTCGGCGCCCAGTTCGGCTGAGCCGAGTCTTGGATTGCCAGTGACTCCGGAGGGCGCGACATCGGAGAAGTCCCAGTACAGCGTTCCCGACTCGACGGTGCCTGGGATTGCGCCCTCCGTGTAGTTCGTAGGCGTCCAGCCCTCAAACGGGGCGAGTCCGCCGTCGGTGATGAGCTGTGACTGCACGAGTTCAGGGAACATGGCGAGCATCGCGCTGTGCTCGGGCTCTGAACCGTGCCCATAGGCGGTTGCAGGATCCTCGTACAAATCGCGCATGACGCGGTAGCCGATGCCCCACGGGTACACGCTGCCGACGAGCACCCCGTATTTCGCGCGGAGCTGCTCTGCTGCGTGCGCGGCCGAAGCCTGGTTTCCGCCATTGTTGTTGACGATCACGATGCGTCGGAATCCGTGCTTGACCAGGCTGTCCATGACTTCAAATAGCACGGCCTGCAGGGTTTCGAATGAGAGGTTCAGCGTGCCGGCGAAACCGTCGAAGATCGGTGAGTGGCCATAGCTCAGGGTGGGGGCAACGAGCACGGGCGTTTCCAGATGTGCTGCGATGTACTCAGACACCCACTCGGCGGTGATCGCGTCCTCGTTGAGTGGGAGGTGCGAACCGTGCTGCTCGATCGCGCCGGAGGGGAGAAGCACGATGGGGTTCTGTGCTGCGGCGTCTCTCGCCTCAGTCCACGTGAGTTCGCCGAGGCGGTGTGTGCGGAAGTGTCCCATGTGCTCGTTCTCCTTTGATGCGCAGTCGCGGGTCATGAAGCGGGACCGTCGGCAATGGGGAAGGCGCACGAAGAGCCGAGAGTGGGCCGTCAAACGCAGACGATCCGGCTGATCTCGAGCATAACTTTGGGTGAATGTTGACGCACTAACTATAAGCTCGTGTGATATTCGATTCGCGCGCCTTATCGCTCGAGGCGCGAATACTCGCGCGCTTTCCCTCGCGCGCTTCTGGCACTTCCTCCGTCTCAGAGGGACCCCGGATGCCGACTGCGGTCGCGCCGCAGCCGGCATCCGGGAACCCTCGGGAGCGGGGCTAGGAGTGGGCGGGCGCCTTACATCTCTTCGGTCAAGGCGAACAGCAGCTCCGCGAGTCGATCGCCCAGCTGCTCGAACGCCTCGGACGAGCGTTCGCCTGCAAGCGCCGTGACGCGCAGCGCCTGCTCGTACACCCCGCTCAACACGGGGATGACACGCTCTACCGGGATGACAAAGCGCCGCCCGGCTGCTGTGAGGACGCGTTCCACGACGCCGGAGATGCTCGCGTAGAAATTGTCCATGAAGTCGTCGTGGCCAGGCGCGAGGGCCGGATCCCGCATCGCAAGCAGCAAGAACTCCGCCTCGAGTACGAACCACGCGGTGGCATCTTGCGATGGTGCGAAGAACTGCACGATGTAGCTGGCTGCCTCAGCGGGGGAGACACAACCGGCTCGCTCGCGGAGAATGGGCTCCAGCTCCTGTGCTTTCACTGCGAGGTCCGCCGCGCGACGTTCGAACTCGCGCGTGAGCAGCGCGAGAAAGAGCTGTTCTTTGCTGTCGAAGTTCGAGTAGAACGCCCCGCGTGTGAACCCGGCCCGCGCGCAAATGGCCTCGACTGCCGCACCCTGCAGGCCGGCCTCCGCGAACACCTCAATCGCCGCGTCGAGCAAACGAGTGCGAGTCTCTTGGCGTCGCGCGCTCGGCGGTAGCTCGGTGGCGGGTGCCACGTGGCTCGCGGGTTGGGTGGTCATAGTGCGTAGTTTCTCACGTTCAGCTGGTTCGAAGCGGAGGCCGGATACATTAGTGTATCGAAACGGATACGCTCGTGTATCGTCCGTTCATGATCGGAAGGCCCCACCACGCATGTCGACCCTGCTCTATGCGATTGGCCGGTGGGCCACCGGTGCACGGAAGCTCGTCCTCATCCTCTGGATCGCGCTGCTGGCGGTGCTGGGGATCGGCGCTGGCCTGTTTTCGCAGGGTGCCAATGCCCCGATCTCGATTCCAGGTACTGAATCGCAAGAGGCGATCGACACTCTGGGACGTACGTTCCCCGAGGTGAGTGGCACGAGCGCCACGATCATCGTCGTCGCGCCGGAGGGTGAACGAGTCGACGCAGCTCCGTTCACGCAGGAGATCGTGGCTGCGGCGGAGGAACTCGCGGACTTGCCGCAGGTCAACGCCGTCTCGTATCCCTTCGCCGACCAGGGCGCGACCGGGCTCAGCGATGACGGCCGCGCAGCACTGCTCACCGTGCAGATTGATGCGACGCAGAGCGATACACCGGCGGAGACGAGCGACGGCATCACGCGGGTCTCCGCTGAGCTGCAGGACGCACTCCCTGCCGGCTCCGAAACTTCCTACGGCGGCGACCTCTTTTCGGTCTCCATTCCTGGCTTCACGATCACCGAGGCCCTCGGTGTGGTGATCGCGTTCATCGTGCTCCTGTTCACACTCGGGTCACTCCTCGCGGCGGGCATGCCGCTCCTCATTGCGATCCTGGGTGTCGGCGTCACCATCGCTGGCCTGTTCGTCACGACCGCGTTCGCGGACATGACCTCGACCACTCCAATGCTCGCGCTGATGCTCGGCCTCGCCGTCGGCATCGACTACACCCTCTTTATTGTGAGCCGCCATCAAGAGCAGCTACGCGCGGGCTTGGGCGTGAACGAATCCATTGCGCGCGCTACCGCAACCAGCGGATCTGCTGTGGTGTTTGCCGGCCTCACGGTAATCATCGCGCTGCTCGGCCTCGCCGTTGCGGGGATCCCGTTCCTCACCGCGCTCGGCGTCGCGGCCGCCGCAGGTGTTGGCATCGCAGTGCTGATCGGCATCACGCTCACGCCCGCCGTGCTCGCCATGGCTGGCGTCAAGATCCTGCCCAAGAAGCAGCGCGCCGCGTATCTCGCGGCGACGGGGCAAGCGCTCGAATTCACGGAGGCGGAAGCGACAGCCGGACCGGATAGCGGCGACCACCCGGCTCTCACGGATTCCCGTCAGGCCGCAAAGCCAGCGAAGGCGACCGCGCCAGCACCGGCCGCGGCCGGTCCGAGCCGAGCGGACCGGTTCTTTGGCGGATGGGTCCGACTGGCCACTGCGAAGCCGATCGTCACCATCCTCGTGGTGCTCATCGGCCTTGGCGCCGCCGCGCTGCCAGCGATGAGTCTGAGGCTCGCTCTCCCGGGCGCCGAGACGCTCGAAGAGACGAACCCGGCTCGGGTCACCTACGAACTCACGGGTGAGCACTTTGGTGAGGGCGCGAACGGCCCGCTGATCCTCACCGGCTCGATCATCACGAGCGAGGATCCGCTCGGCCTGATGGAGGATCTCGCCGACGAAGTTCGGGCGCTCCCTGGCGTGGCAGATGTGCCGCTCGCAACTCCGAATCAGAACGCAGACACCGGCATCATTCAGGTGGTACCGGAGGACGGCCCACAGTCGGAGAGCACCGAGAAACTCGTTGCCGAGATCCGATCCCACCATGATGAGTGGGAGCAGAAGTATGGTGTGAGTCTCGCGGTGACCGGGTTCACCGCCGTCGGCATTGACGTGTCGCACCTGCTGGGGGAGGCGCTGCTGCCGTTCGGGATCCTGGTAGTGGGGCTATCGCTGATCCTGCTCGCCATGGTGTTCCGCTCCGTGTGGGTCCCGATTAAGGCAACGCTCGGGTATCTGCTTTCCGTTGGCGCCGCGTTCGGCGCGGTCGTGGCAGTGTTCCAGTGGGGATGGCTCGGTGATCTCCTCAACGTGCACTCGGCCGGCCCGGTGTTGAGCTTCATGCCGATCATCCTGATGGGTGTGCTGTTCGGCCTTGCGATGGACTATGAAGTGTTCCTCGTGGCTCGAATCCGCGAAGAGTACGTGCACGGTGCGAATGCGCAGGACGCGATCCGGCGGGGGTTCGTTGGCAGTGCAAAGGTGGTGACGGCGGCCGCGCTGATTATGTTCGCCGTGTTCGCGGCCTTCGTTCCTGAAGGCGATCCGAGTATCAAGGTGATTGCGCTCGGCCTCGCTGTCGGAGTGTTCGTGGACGCGTTCATTGTGCGCATGACCCTGGTTCCTGCCGTGCTTGCGCTGCTCGGCGACCGCGCGTGGTGGATGCCGCGCTGGTTCGCCAAAGTGCTGCCCTCGTTCGATGTCGAGGGCGAGGGACTCGCGCGGGAGCTCGCCTACGCAGAGTGGCCAGCGGATCAGCCCACCGCGGTGATCGCGAGTGAGCGGGCGCAGATCGGGGCAACGGCCAAGTTGCCAGAGCTGCGCGTTGCCCCCGGCGACGTGCTCGTGCTCGATCCGCGTGATCCGGTGAGCCTGCCGCTTGCGGAAGCTGTGGTCGGCCGCGCACCCGTGACCCGAGGGTCCGTGAAGGTCGCTGGTCTCCTGCTGCCGGAGCGCGCCTCGTCGCTGCGCGCCCGATCGGCGTGGGCCACACCAGAGTCGCTGCGCGAGGCGCTCGGAGAACGCCCGTCGGTGCTGGTGCTGGATCTGCGCGCGGCAGCGGAGCGGCCCCTTCCGCTCGCGCTCGTTGACGCGATGCGCTCTGGACTCGCAGCGCGCACCGTTGAAACCTCCGCTCCGCGGCCCCCGAACTCACACTTGTGGTGCTCGGAGAACGCGAACTTGCGCAGCGGATCCTGCCCGGCGACACACGATTCGTGATGCCAGCGAGCGCCGCCGCGTCGGTCGCCGATCCAGCATCTGATCACGGTCCGGCACGAGCACACAGTCTTCCCGCAGCATCGATTCACGAAGGAGGCGCCCGATGAGCGCCGCACTCTCCCGCCTGTCCGGCCGCAAGCCTGTGCGCTGGACCACGATCGTCGGGCTCATGCTGGTGCCGCTGACGGTCGCGGGTGTCCTGCTCTGGGGCCTCTGGAATCCGACCGAGCGGCTCGACACGGTCACCGCAGCGATCGTGAACAACGACGAGGCCGTGGAAGTTGATGGGCAGCTCGTGCCGCTGGGCCGCGTGCTCGCCGGCGAACTGATCGGTGACGCGAAGAAAAAGGCCGCGGACGATCAGACGAACTTCACGTGGGTGCTCACTGACGAAGAAGACGCCACCGCTGGTCTCGATGACGGCCGCTACGCGACCGTGATCACGATCCCGGAGAGCTTCTCGGCTGCGGCAACCTCCCTGTCGGGAGACCCAGACGACGCAGAGCAAGCGACGATCGACATCGCGGAGAGCGACCGCGGCCGCCTGATCGATACGGCGCTGTCCGGAATCGTGACCCAGACCGCCACCACGGTACTGAATCAGCAGCTGGGTGAGCAGTTCGTCGGCAGCGTGTTTGTGGGCATGACCGAGCTGCACAAGGGCATTGGTGAAGCCGCTGATGGCGCTACTCAGCTGGCCGACGGCGGGGAGCAGCTCACAGACGGGGCGAATCAGCTCGCTGACGGCACGCAGCAGTTGGCTGACGGTACGCAGCAGCTTTCGAGCGGAGCAGGGGAGCTGGCTTCGGGGGCGGGATCGCTCGCGTCCGGCGCTGGGGAACTCGCAGGGGGCGCAGGATCGCTCTCGTCCGGGGCGAACGACCTTGCCGGCGGCGCCGGGACGCTCGCCGGGGGTCTGCGGTTGTTTGCCTCCGGGGACGGGACCGCAGCGAACCCCGGGATGAGCGGGTTTGCCAACGGACTGACGCAGTACTCCGCTGGCGCGCGTGTACTCGCAACGGGCGATGGGACGGAGACGAACCCGGGCCTTGCCGGGCTCGCGAGCGGTGTCGAAGCCTATACGAGCGGCGTGAACGAGGCCCTCACCGGGTTGCAGGCCGGGGCCGGAGCCGCGATCGAACCCCTCACCCAGCTGAAGACCGCCATTGAGGCCGGCGCGATTCCCGTTGAAAATCCGGGCGCGGTTGCCGCACAGCTTGGTCAGCTCATCACCGAGCTGCAGGGCGCATCAAGCTCGGCCCCAGAGTCCCCGGTTGAACAGTTGAAAGCACAGGGGGTGCCCTTGCCGGCGGCGTGCGGCAGGCGGCAATTGGAGCGGATACCGCAGCCGGTGCCGCTGAGCAGCTCGCAGGCGCTGGGGTGCAGCTCTCCGCGGGTGCTGAGCAGCTCGCTGTCGGAGCCGAGGGGCTGGCTGGTGGTGCGTCGCAGCTTGCCGGCGGTGCGTCGCAGCTGGCCGGTGGCGCCTCGGAGCTCGCGGGCGGCGCCTCCGGGCTGGCCACGGGTGCGTCCGGCCTTGCGGCAGGGACGTCAGAGCTCGCCGCGCAGACGCCTGAACTCGCCAAGGGTGCGTCTCAGCTCGCCGATGGTGCTGGAAAATCTGCAGAAGGCGCTTCTGAGCTCGCAACGGGCCTCGGTGAGGCCGTGAGCGGGATCCCGAATTACTCGCAGTCGCAGCGCGACAAGCTCGCCGAGACGGCGCTCACGCCAGTGAAAGCGGAGGGAGGCAGCGACGAGCTGTTCAACGCCTCTGGGGTGCCACTGTTCGCGGGCATCGCGCTCTGGGCAGGTGCGCTGGCGGCATTCCTGATGCTTGCGCCACTCTGGCGACGCACGCGTGAAGCGGCCCGCGGTGTGGGCGCGATCACGTTCCGCAGTGCGCTTCCCGCGCTCGGACTTGGCGCGGCGCAGGGCGCAATCGCCGGCCTCGTGCTGCCGATCGCGCTCGGCTACGGCTTTGCGCAGGGGGCCGAGTTCTTCGGGCTCGCGCTGCTCGCCGGTGTCGCGTTTACGCTGCTGGTGCAGGGCCTGTCTGCACTGTTCGGCGGCTTCGGAAGGTTTATCGCGTTTGTGCTGCTCGTCGTGGCGTTCGCGGTGGGAATCGTATCGACCGTGCCGGGTCCGCTCGCGGCGATCGGGGATATGAGCCCCGTTGGGGCAGCACTGTCTGGGTTCCAGGCCGTTGCTACCGGCGCGGCTGGCGCTGGAGGTGCGGCGGTGTTGCTCACGCTCTGGGCCTGTGCAGGGCTCGTGCTCACCGCTCTCGCCGTGCGGAGGGAACGAGCGGCGTAGCTTTCGGAGGCCGGGCCGGGCGGAGTCCTGGAGCGGGCCGCATACGACAGCGGGGGTGTACCGAACTTCGGTACACCCCCGCTGTCGTGTTGGCCAGGGCTTAGATCTGCGGCACCGCGATCTGGTCCATGTCGGCGAACGACTGGTTCTCGCCAGCCATGACCCACAGGAACGAGTAGTTCGTGGTGCCAACGCCGAAGTGCATCGACCAGGCCGGGGAGATCACCACGTCGCCGTCCTTGAGTACGAGGTGGCGGGTGTGGCCGGGCAGCCCCATGAAGTGGAACACCCGCTCATTCTCGGCGAGATCGAAGTACACGTAGACTTCAGTGCGCCGGTCGTGCGTGTGCGGCGGCATGCTGTTCCACACGTTGCCGGTCTCGGGAGCCGTGATCCCGAGCACCAGCTGGCTGCTCGAGACTCCGTCCTCGTGGATGTGCTTGCGCACAGTGCGCCGGTTCGCGTGCTCCTGCTCGCCCGTCTGCGTGGTCAGCGCGTCAGCTGCCGGTACGAGCGTTGTCGGGTGCGCCGTCTCGGAGACCGCTGACGACAGGAAGAACCGCGTGTTAGCCGTCGCCGCTGCGAAGGTGATCTCGCGAGCACCGCGCCCAATGTAGAGCGCCCCCATGTATGCGAGTTCGTACTCGGTTCCGTCGACCGTGACCGTGCCGCTGCCGCTGAGCGCGGTGACCGCGAGCTCGCGTCGCTGGCAGAAGAACTCGGCGCGCAGCTCGGGGTAGTTCTCGAGCGTGAGCGTGGTTCCCGGCACCGGCTGCACGCCACCGAGCACCATGCGATCCTCGTGGCTGTAGACGACAGTGAGGCGGCCAGCCTCGAAGAGATCGCTGATGACAAAGCGGGCGCGCAGCTCCTCGTCGGTCATCTTCGCGATTTCATCCGGGTGGGTGGCGTGACGGACGTCCATTACTTCCTTCAAGTCTGTGTTTCCTGACTACTGGGTGATGCTGTGCACGACGTTGCGGGGAGTGCCGTCGGCGAAAGCGATGATGTTGCGGCCCGCGATGGCGAACACTTCGTCAGCCTCATCGGTGTGGAAGCCGATGTGCGGCGTGAGCACCAGATTCGGGTGATCGAGGGGCAGCTCGCTGATCTCGGGTGGCTCGGTCTCAAACACATCGAGGGCGGCGCCGAAGATCCGGTCCTCGCGCAGCAGCGCGAAGAGCGCTGTACGATCCAGGATCTCGTCACGGGCGGTGTTCACGAGGATCGCCGATGGCTTCAGCGAGCCGAGCAGTTCAGCGGACACGAGCCCCTCGGTTTCCGGGGTGTGCGTCACGTGCAGCGACACCACATCACTGACCCGGAACAGTTCGTCGAGTGCGACGCGGCGACCGGGCAGCTCGGCCTCCGCTTCCGGGCGCTCGGTTCGGTTCCAGAACACGACGTCCATGCCGAGCGCAGCACCCATCTGGATCACTTCGCGCCCGATTGCGCCGGTCCCGACAACACCGAGCGTGCGGCCACGCAGTTTGAGGCCCTGGTGCTTCGCCCACTCGCCCGCGCGGACGATACGGTCGCCCTCCGGCACGCGCCGTGCCACGCTAAACATCAGCGCGATGGCGTGCTCAGCCACGCTGCGACTCGCGAAGTCCGGGACGTTGGTGACGGTGATCCCCAGGCTCTCTGCCTCGGCGACGTTCACAAAGCGATGCGCTCCGGTGCCGACGAAGCTGACGAGCTTGAGGCTGGGCACAGACGAGAGGAACCGCTCGGGGAGCGGACCCTGATCTGCGATGATGTACACCGCGTCGTAGCCCTGCGCGCGGGCAATAGTGGCGTCGACGTCTTCGAAGCGCTCTTCGAACCAGTCCAGCTGGTGGCCTGCTGCGCGAAGCGGTTCGATCACGTCTCGCTTGACGATGTCAGCGTACTGCCGCTCGCCATCGATGCAAACAATTCTCACGGGGGAGTCCCTTTCAGTGTGTGGTGGTGCAGTGCGCGGGGGCTGGCGCGCTGGACGTGTCGCGCCAGCCCCCGCAACTCGTTACTTCGCGACCCAGCGGTTGAACTGGTCCGTCAGGTCCGCGTTGTGTTCTTTGTAGTAGTCAGCGTCGAGCGTGATTGCGGTGGAGATGTTGTCTCCAACGGGGAGGAAGGGCTGGATGTCTTTCGGGAAGTCGCCGACGCTGACCCCGGTGCTCGCGGCAGGAATAGGCGTGGGCACGCGGGAGGCGAACGCAACCTGGCCCTCGGTGTTCTCGATCACGCTTTTCAGCAGCGCCTGTGCAGCCTCAGGGTTGGGCGCATCAGCGGGGATCGCCCACACACTGTTGGCGTAACCGGCCTGATCCCAGCTCACGGAGAGGGGGAAGCCGTTCTGGCTCGCGGTGAACGCGCGGTTCGCCCACACAATCCCGAGGTCACACGATCCGTTTTCAAAGCTCTCGATCGACTGCGCGCCGCTGGACCACCAGGTGACGCTGTCCTTGACCGTGTCGAGCTTCTTGAACGCGCGCTCCGTGTCGAGCGGGTACAGATCGTCTGCCGCAACGCCGTCGGCGAGCAGGGCGGACTCGAGCGTCCAGCCGTACTGAGGGTTGTTGAAGAAACACCGCTGGCCGGGGAACTTCTTCGTGTCGTACAGATCTTCCCAGGTCTGAGGCTGCGCACTGCCTTCGGGGTAGGTCTCTGAGTTCCACGCCAGCACCATGCCGAAGGTGCCGACTTCGATTCCGGTCTTTGAATAGGTGCCTTCGACGAGTTGATCCACCGGAACCACGCTCGTGTCGATTTCTGCGAGGTAGCCGGCATCGGCCGCCTGCTGTGCATCGCTCAGCGAGGGCAGGAACACGAGGCTCCAGTCGACCGCGCCGTTCTGTGCGGCCGCGAAGAACTTCGTTGATGCCTCGTTGTAATCGTCGATGACCTTCACGCCGGTGTCCTGCGTGAAATCAGCAAAGAGCGTCTTGTTGAGCCCCTCCCACACGTCACCGCCACTCGTGTCGTAGAAGAGCACCTCGCCGGAGAGTGCGGCTGCGCCGTCCTCTTTCGAGGCGCTGGTGCCAGAGTCTGCTGCACTGCACGACGTCAGCACCAGCGCGCTTGCGAGGGTCAGTGCGCCGAACGAGACGGCGCGGGTCAAGCGTGAATTCATATGCGTGTCCTTCCTTGGATGCATTTACTGGGTTGGGGGGAGGAGGACGGCGCTGTGGGAGCGGATGCTCATCACAGCGGGTGATCCGGCCTCGGGAATCGGGTCCGCGGAATCGAGATCGACCAGGTAGCTCCCGTTCGCGTCGGCGAGCCGCACGCGGATGCTCTGGCCGAAGAATCGCGCTTCGGTGACCGTGACGCGTGCAACGGGGTCGTACCCCGCTGGCACATCGCTGAGAGTGGCGCTGAGCCGGATCTGTTCCGGACGGGCGCTGACGATGCAGCCTGCGCCGGGAGCGAGCCCGGGCTGCGCCGCTGCCATGACAGCAAACTCCCCGACGCGAACGACCGTACCGCCCTGTTCACGCCCGCGTACTTCGCCGGCGAAGCTGTTGGTCTCACCGAGGAAGTTCGCGACGAAACCGCTGTTGGGTGCGCTATACACCTCGCGTGGGGCGCCCACCTGGCGAATGTACCCCGCCTCCATAACCCCCATGCGGTCGGAGAGGATGTACGCCTCTTCTTGGTCATGTGTGACGTAGATCGCAGTGGTTTCCGATTCCTGCTGGATCCGCCGAATCTCTGAGCCCAGGTCTTGGCGCAGGCGGCGATCCAGGGCGCCAAGCGGCTCATCGAGGAGCAGTACGCGCGGGCGCTGCGCCAGTGCGCGGCCGAGGGCAACGCGCTGCTGCTGACCGCCTGAGAGTTGCGCGGGATGGCGATCCTTCAGAGCGCCGAGTTCCGTGAGCTCCAGGATCTCGTCGACACGCTTGATCAGTTGCTGGCCGCGCACCTTCCGGATCTTGAGCCCGAACGCAATGTTCTGGGCAACGGTGAGGTGAGGGAAGAGCGCATAGTTCTGAAATACGAACCCAATGTCACGCTGCTGGGTGGGCAGCTTCGTGACGTCGGCGCCATCAATGGCGATCCGCCCTGAAGTAAAATCAATCAGACCGGCGATGATGCGCAGGAGCGTGGTTTTCCCCGATCCTGACGGGCCGAGCAGTGTGAAGAACTCACCGGCTTCGACCGTGAGGTCCGTCTCGTGGAGCACTCGCGTGCCACTGAAATCGCAGCTGACCTGGTCAACGATGACCTCTCCGCGTTTCGTCTCTCCGCGCGCTGGTGCAGTGGGCGCGGCCGCGTGTGTGGAAGACATGTCGATCCTCATTTCTGGTGTGCACGTGCGGCTGCCGCTGACCGCCGCGACTGCGTAATGCGCTGGATAATAATGACGGCGACGACGACCAGCGTGAGCAGGGCGGCGACCGCGGGTACGGCGGGAACGATGCCGCTCTCGAGGTACTGATAGATGGTGACCGGCAGCGTCTTCACCGGCCCGGTCTGGAGGAAGAGCGCCAGCACGACTTCGTCCCACGACGTGACGAAGGCGAGACCGAAGGCGGCGAGGAGTGTGGGCACCATGCCGCGTACGGTGACTTTCCAGAAGGCTGAAGTACGCGAGGCGCCCATCGTCCACGCAGCTGTTTCGAGGTCGAGGCCGCGGGAGGCAAGCGAGGTATTGAGCATCGCGAAGGCGAGGGGAAACGCCACCACCGTGTGGGCGAAGACGAGACCGGGGATGGTGCCAGCCAGATTGAGGCGGAGCTCCACGGCGTAGATGCCGATCGCCAGCAGGATTGCCGGGGTGATGATCGGGGCGAAGGCGAGGCCCGAGATGAGCAGCTTCGTGCGCTCCGACTTCGCTGTTTGCACCACGCGCGCGAGATACAGCGCGAGCGCGGTCGAGACGATGCCAGTCAGCGTTGCGACAAGCAAGCTGCGAACTGTGGGGTCCAGCCAGGTGGTGGTGGTGAGCACTTGGCCGTACCACTCAAGCGTGAAGCCACGCGGAGGGAACACGACCGTCTGTGTCTCCCCGACCGAGAGCGGAAACACGATCAGCACGGGAATGAGCAATACCGCGAGCGATACCAGGGTGACGATTCCAGTGAAGACCGTCCCTGGCGTCCACGCGAAGCGCTGCTCGGCGCTCACGCCCTTCGCCTGTGCGCCCAGACCGGGTGCCTGGAATCCGCCGCCTATGCGGATCACGGCCACATAGAGCACGAGAGTGGCGAGCAGGAGGACCACGCCGAGTGCGGACGCGACGCCCCACTGGAAGAGGTCGATCTGCTGCTGAATATAGACGGCAACAGTTTGCTCGCGTGGCCCGCCAAGGATCGCCGGGACGATGAAGAAGCTCAGCGCCAGGATGAAGCAGAGCAAAGCGGCGCTCAAGATCGACGTGCGCACGAGCGGCAGGAAGACCTTGAAGAAGATCTGGATCCCTGAGGCGCCCATGGTGCGGGCAGCGAGGATCACATTGTGGTCGACGCTGGTCATGCCTGAGTAGAGAATGAGCACCATGTAGGGCAGGAGGTACATCACAGTGCCGACGAGGGTGCCACCTTGCGTGTACAGCAGCGAGAATCGTTCCCCGCCGAGCGCTTGGCTTGCCTCGCTCAGGAGGCCGTTGGGGCTCAGGATGGAGGTGACTGCGAAGAGTCGCACCACAATCGAGACCTGGAACGGAATCAGTACGAGCAGGAGGATGATGCCGGCGGCTTTGGCGGGCAGGCGGGAGATGAAGTACGCGGCCGGGAACCCGAGGAGCAGCGCCAGGAGCGTTGAATTGACCGCGAGGACGATCGTGCGCCACTCGACCAGATGCAGATACTCATCTTGCAGGATCGTGAGGTAGTGGTCGAAGGTGATCTGCGGCTGGGCCCAGTCCATCACGCCGTCCACGCTGATACTGCGGAGGACGACATCCAGCAGGGGCCAGAAGAAGAAAATCACGAAAAAGCCGGCCGCGCCGAGCGCGAGCGCGAACTTGGGAAGGCGGGAGAGCTCGAACAACCTGCGCCTCGGTGGACGCACGGTCGGGATCCCGGTGGTGCTCAGGGTCATCGTCGATCCTTGGGGTTCATGGTGGTGAGCGGCTACGCTGCGGTCTGGGTGATCACGTAGAGCTTGCGAGTGGGCTCGGTGACGTCCCAGATCACGTGCGAACCGTCGGGGAGTGACACGAAGCTGCCGGCGGTGATCGGGACGACCTCGCCTGACTCCCGAGTAATGGTGCCCGCCCCGCTCAGGAAGTACATGAACTCGGAGACTCCGAGCTTCGACGAGTGGAAACTGCCAGCCGTGATCTCCCAAATGCCGATTTCAGTCGTGGGGTCCTCGTGCAGCACGAGTTCTTGTGCGCGCGGGGCGCCCGAGATGAGTCGTGCCGGTGAGGCGCTTGGCCCGAGTGTCGCTCCAGCGAGATCCTGCAGGCTGACTGGGTCGAACGGGAACGTGGTCATGGTGTCGTGCGCCTTTCCGGGTGGCGACGCGCCTGGGAAACTCCGCGAGCGTCTTTGCAAATTTGAAACACTGTCTCATAAGTGATGAAATGTTGTCAACACGAATGAATCAGCAATGGCCGGTTCGTATGATGAGAAGGTGAGTTGCCGCCCGCGAGGATGCGGGCGCTGGTCACCGAGAAGAGCGGAGATCCATGAGCGAGCGCGTGATTTCGACTGGCGGACTGACGTCGGCGGAGCGAGTGACCGGAACACAGAGCCTGGAAAAGGCGGTGGACATCCTCGAGTACATTGCGGCGGCGCCCCGGCCGGGGGTGACGCTGGCTGAGTGCACCGGAATCCTGGGATTCAGTAAAGCAACGACGCAGCGCATGCTCCTGACGCTCACCAGGAGGAATCTGCTGCACTTCGATGAGGAGCTCGGGGTGTACTCGCTGGGCATGCTGACTGCGAAGCTGGGGTCGGAGTACCTGAGCCGTCTCGACTATCGCCGCGCCGCACTCCCGGTGTTGCGAGATCTGGTTGCAGAGTCAGGGGAGACCGCTCATCTCGGGGTGCTCTCCGGCAAGGACGTGGTCTACATCGAGCTGGTGGATAGCCCGCAGCCGATTCGGATGTTCAGCAAAGTGGGCGATTCGCGGCCGGCATATGCCACAGCGATTGGCAAGGCGATTCTCGCGCAGCTGCCCGGTGATGTTCGGCGGACGCATCTTCCCGAGTCGCTCTCGGGAAGCACTGCGCGCACCATCACTTCATTTGAGCAGCTCTATCTCGACCTGGCGCAGACGCGCGACCGGGGCTATGCGATCGATGACGGCGAGAACCGCGAGGGGATCCGTGGCTTTGCCGCCCCAATCTTTGATTTCACGGGAAATGTCTGTGCTGCACTGAGCGTTGGCGGGCCGACGGCGCGCTTGGATGCCGAGGATGCGAAGCGGAACTTCGGGGATCTCGTGGCCCGGGCTGGGCGCAGAGTATCGAGTGTGCTCGGAGCCCCTGAAGAGCTGCTGGGATAACCGCTCTCGTACGCGCACGACGTCAATGCGGTTGGACTCCGCTCGGAAATATGAAATGATGTTTCAAATTTCTAGTTCCGATGGAGGAATCTGTGCAGCAGCAAATGCCGAAAGTGGTGATCACTGACTGTGATCACGGCAGTGTGGACATTGAACGTGGCGTCGCTGAGCGGGCCGGCTACGAGCTTGTCGTCGCCAACTGCACGACCGAAGCCGAAGTGGTTGCTGCTGCGCAGGGAGCCGCTGCGATTCTGACGCAGTACGCGCCTGTCACCGAGCAGGTGCTCAGCGCGCTGCCCGCGCTCGTCGCCGTCGGACGCTACGGCGTAGGCGTCGACACCGTGGACGTCGACGCCGCTACGGCACACGGAGTGGCCGTGTGCAACGTGCCAGACTACGGAACCGAAGATGTGAGTGACCACGCGATCGCGCACGCTGTGGCGCTGCTGCGCGGGCTGCCTGCTCTCGACACGGCACTGCGGCGGGGAAGCGCTGACCTGGGCGTTGCGCGGCCGCTGCACCGCTTCAGCGCGACCACGTTCGGAGTGTACGGCTTGGGCCTCATCGGTGAGGCGACGGCCCGCAAAGCGCGAGGCCTCGGCATGCGCGTGATCGGAACGGATCCGCGCTACGCAGCAGGATCCAGCACCCCCGACGGGACTGAAGTGGTGAGCGAAGCTGACCTGCTTGCGGAGGCAGACCTGCTCTCGCTGCATTTGCCCCTGCTGCCGCAGACGAAGCACCTGATCAACGATGCGGCCTTCGCCGGGATGAAGCCCGGCGTCAAAATCGTCAACACGTGCCGTGGCGGAGTCATGGATACCGCAGCGCTCGTGCGTGCGCTGTCCAGCGGAATCGTCGCGGGCGCGGGGCTCGACGTGTTTGAAGAAGAGCCGTTGCCGCTCTCGAGTGCGCTGCTGCAGTTCGAGCAGGTCATGGTGACGCCACACGCTGCGTGGTACAGCGAAGAATCGTTCACGGAACTCAAGCGTCGCGCTATGGAGAACATCCTCAATGTGTGCGCGGGAGCGGCTGTGCCGAACACCGTGAATGCGGCGGCGCTTGCGGCTCGGCCGGCAGGGATGGGCAGCCATGTTTGACCACGTACTCGCCGGGCAGACTGCAGTGGTCACCGGAGCATCCCGTGGCATCGGTGAGGCGGTGGCCATCGGGTTGCTGCGCAGCGGCGCCGACGTTACGACACTGCAGCGGGGGCCGGGCTCCGAGCGGTTGGAACGCACCGCAGCGGAACTGGGCCGCGCATTGACGCACGTTCCGGTTGACTTTGCCGATTCCGCCTCAATTTCGGAAGCGATGAGCGCCGTGGGCCCCGTTGACATCCTTGTGAACAATGCCGGAACACAGATCCGACACGATGCGGTTGACTTCCCGCTGGCTGATTTTGAGCGAGTGCTGGCCATCAACACGAGTGCCGTATTCCAGTTGAGCCAGGGCTTTGGGGCCCAGATGGTGGAGCGCGGGCACGGCAAGATCGTCGCGCTCGCTTCGCTGCTCTCATTTCAGGGTGGACTGCGGGTGCCAGCCTACGCCGCGTCAAAGGGAGCGGTCGCCCAGCTCGTGAAGGCGCTGAGCAACGAGTGGGCCTCGCACGGGGTCAATGTGAACGCTGTGGCGCCCGGCTACGTCGAGACCGATATGAACGAGGCACTGCTCGCCGATCCTGAGCGCTTCAGACAGCTGAGCGAACGGATCCCAGCGGGACGCTGGGCTGCCCCAGAGGACATCGCCAACGCGGTCGTCTATCTGTGCACGCCGTACGCCTCGTACATCCACGGCACCGTGCTGCCGGTTGACGGCGGGTGGCTGGGCCGATGACCGCATCGACCGCTCACCTCGTGCGCTCTCGTGTGCCAGCCGCGCTGCAGGCTTCCCCCGTCATCGCGGTCCTGCGCGCCAGCCACGCTGATGCCTATGCTCCGGTCGTTGAGGCACTGCTCTCTGGTGGGGTCCGGCACGTCGAGGTGACGCTCAGTACTCCGGGAACGCTCGCAGCGGTTCCCGCACTGACGCGTCGCTTCGGGGCCGATGCCGCTGTGGGAGTCGGCACGATCACGACGGTCGCTGAGGCTCGCGCTGCGGCGCAAGGGAGCGCCTTTCTCGTGACGCCGACGACGCAACCGGAGGTGATCGCCGCTGGGCTCGAAGCGGGTCTTCCGGTGTTCCCCGGCGGCTTCACTCCCACGGAGCTGCATGCGGGATGGGCCGCAGGGGCGACCGCGGTCAAAGTGTTCCCAGCGTCACACCTCGGGCCGGGTTACGTGGCGGATCTGCGCGGTCCGTTCCCGGATATCCAAGTGGTGCCGTCAGGCGGTGTGACGATTGATGGGGCGCTCGACTGGCTCCGCGCCGGTGCTTGCGCGGTGAGCCTCGGGGGACCGTTGCTGCAGGATGTGTTCCGGGGCGGCAGCCTTGACGCCCTCACCGCTCGTGCGCGAGAACTGGTCACCAGGATCGCTGACGCGGGGCTTTCGGAGCGGGGAAGCGCATGAGCGGCACGCGCGCGCCGTACGTGCTGACCTTCGGTGAGTCGATGGGATTGCTCAGACAGCACACCCCGGGACGCCTCGTGACGCAACGGTCGCTCGACTTCGGGTTTGGCGGCGCGGAGTCCAACGTTGCGATAGCACTGAGCCGGCTCGGTATCGACTCAGTGTGGTGTGGGCGGTTAGGGACGGACGGCGTCGGCGAACTCATCGAGCGAGAACTGCGCGCCGAACGCGTTCACCCGCAGATTACGTGGGATGCGCAAGCCGCTACCGGGCTCATGCTCAAGGAACGTCCGACTGCCGGCACCTCAAAGGTCGTCTACTACCGCACGCACAGTGCTGGATCGCGGCTGACACCGGCGGATGTGCCAGATGAGCTGATTGCGAATGCGGCACTCGTGCACGTGACCGGCATCACTCCGGCGCTCTCACCGAGTGCCGACGCGACCGTGGAATCCGTGATGGTTCGTGCTCGCGCAGCACAGGTCCCGGTCTCCATCGATCTCAACTACCGGTCCGCGCTGTGGGAGCGCGCCGCAGCGGCTGCGCGTCTCATCGAGCTGGTCGCTCATGCCGATCTGGTGTTCGCAGGGGACGACGAAGCGGCCATACTGCTGGGCCAGCGAAGCGTCACGGAGCTCGCTGCCGGACTGCGTGAGCTGGGGCCGAGCGACGCGATCATCAAGCTCGGGGAGCGCGGTTGCTACGCGGACACGGTGAGCGGATCACGGGAACTCGCCGCTGTTCCCGTGACTGCGGTTGACACCGTCGGCGCTGGCGACGCGTTTGTTGCCGGCTACCTCGCCGAGTGGGTGCAGGGCGCTTCGCTCGCGCAGCGCTTGGAGACTGCAGTGATGGCGGGCGCCTGTGCCTGCCTCACTGCCGGGGACTGGGAGGGCCTGCCGCGGCGCGAGGATTTCGCCCTGCTTCACGCGAGCGAACCGGTGCAGCGCTAGGGAGTTCGCGCGCTCCCGGCGGTGCGCTTTGCTGAGGTGCCGAGCGCGCATGGAGTGCGTGTTCGGCGGGGCGGTGTCGCTGCGGCCACTGCGGCGGGTGGGACGTGACCTCACATGACGCACACCAGCATGCGGTGCTGGCAGGATCGGGAGCGAGCGGCGTAGGCTCAGGGCATGACGCGCGCAATTATCGCCACTGAGATCGGCGGTCCTGAGGTCCTGCGAATTGCCGAGGCACCCGAGTTGGTGCCAGGGCCCGGTGAACTGCTCATCGAGACCGCTGCGATCGGTGTGAATTTCATCGAGACCTATCAACGTTCCGGCGCATACTCGGTGCCCCTCCCCTTCACGCCGGGCGGTGAAGGCGCCGGTCACGTGCGTGCGCTCGGCGCGGGGGTCACCGGATTCGCTGTTGGCGATCTCGTGACAACCGCTGAGGCGCAGGCGACCTATGCCGATCGCTTCGTGGTCGAGGCCGCGCGCGCGGTGGCCGTGCCCACGGGGATCTCGGCAGAGACCGCGGCGGCGTTGCCGCTCCAAGGGCTAACCGCGCACTACCTTGCCACCTCGGCCGCAACCCCTGAACCTGGCGACACTGTCCTGGTGCATGCCGGAGCTGGCGGAGTGGGGCTGCTGTTGACGCAGATTCTCACGGCCCGCGGAGTGCACGTGCTCACTACGGCATCGACGCCGGAGAAGCAGGAGCTGAGCCGCGCTGCTGGTGCGGTCGCGGTGTTCGACTACTCCGGGTTTGTTGAGCAGGTCTGGGATCACACGGCGGGCGTTGGCGCGGCCGTGGTGTATGACGGCGTGGGGAAAGACACGTTTGATGACTCGCTGCGCAGCCTCAGAGTGCGCGGAGAACTCGTGCTCTTTGGCGCTGCGAGCGGGCCGGTGCCGCCGTTCGACCTTCAGCGATTGAACTCGGGTGGCTCACTCTCCGTGACCCGACCCTCGCTCGGCCACTTCGTGCGCGGCCCGGAAGAACGTGGCTGGCGCTACGGAGAACTCTTCGACCTGATCGCCGCAGGTGCGCTCGACCTCAGGATCGGTGCAAGCTTTCCGCTCGCAGAAGCTGCGGCCGCACACGCCGCGCTCGAGAGCCGCCAGACGACGGGCAAGGTGATCCTGCTGCCGTAGCGCCGTAGCGCCGTAGCGCCGTAGCGCCGTAGCGCCGTAGCGCCGTAGCACCGCGAGGCCCCAGCGAGCCGGATCAGGTGTCAGCGCTGCGCCGCCTACGGCACGCGCCGGATCCAGGCCTCCGTGGTGAATTTCTGCTCGACGAGCAGCTCGGCCGCGTCCCACTCGCCCTCGGTGACCTCGCCGTCGGTGCCACCGTGGCGGCGTTTGAAGACCTCGATCATCTTCTCGATGATGGCTTCGCGAGTCAGGCCGGTTTGGCTGCGCAGCGGGTCGACGCGCTTTTGCGCACTCGTCGTGCCCTTATCGGACAGTTTCTCACGCCCGATCCGAAGCACCTCCGTCATAGCGGCCGCATCCATGTCGTACGCCATCGTGACGTGGTGCAGCACGGCACCGGATCCAAGCCGCTTCTGCGCAGCTCCCCCGATCTTGCCCTGTGGACTCGTGATGTCGTTCAGCGGCTTGTAGTGCGCGTCGATCCCGAGCGCCTGCAACGCTTCGAGCACCCACTCATCGAGGTACGCGTAGGAGTCCGCGAAGCTCATGCCGCGCACGAGCTCGCCGGGAACGTAGAGCGCGTAAGTGATGCTCGATGCCGGTTCCATGTACATGGCCCCGCCGCCC
The DNA here is from genome assembly GCF_019464495.1 of Leucobacter luti. Taxonomy (NCBI): domain Bacteria; kingdom Bacillati; phylum Actinomycetota; class Actinomycetes; order Micrococcales; family Microbacteriaceae; genus Leucobacter; species Leucobacter luti. The sequence goes on from NZ_CP080492.1 coordinate 2,152,789, forward strand.
GAGATTCGGCGCACGATCTGGGCGCCGTGGGCCGCGGCCTGCTCCTCGTCGACTTCGTTCTGCACCGATTGGAAGCTGCCGATAATCACGGCAGGCTCGTTCCACTCCCAGATTCGCAGTGTCGGGCCGCGCAAGCCCTCGCCGACGGCAGTGGTGAGCACCTCATCGAGCGCGGCATTCAGCACTGGCGTGATGGGGGGCTCGTGCAGGATCTGCCAATCGTAGTCGCGCCAGTGCGCGGCGCCCGTAATGGCGCGTCGGATGGCAATGCCTACGGAGTCTGGCGTGAATCCGAGCAGATGCACTTCGCTCGGAAGCGCCTCGTGAATTGCGTTCGCAAACTGCTCAATGGTGCCGTTGGGGCTCAGGCCTTCGACGGCGCCGTTGATGCACTCGAGTGCATCGTCGGGTTCAAGGAAGAAATCACCCGAGAGCCGGAAATCACTGATCCGGCCATCGAGCACGTCAAAATCTACGACGACGAGTTTGCCGCCGGGAACCTTGTATTCTCCGTGCATGCTCATGCCATCAGCGTACGCCTCCGGCGCTCAAAGTGGGGAGCCGAGTTTGTGCCGCGCGCGTTCGAAGTGCGGGCGTTCGCCGTGGACAGAGCTACTCAGCGCCGACCCGCTCCAGCATCCAGGTCACCACGTCCGCGATGACCTCGTCGCGGTTCGTCTCATTCAAGAGCTCGTGTCGCGCGTCAGGGTAGAGCTTCACGGTGACATCGCGCACGCCGCGGTGACGGTACGCGGCCCCCAGGCGTTGCAAGCCGTCGCCGCGGGCAAGGGGATCTGCGCTGCCCGACACGATGAGAATCGGGACGTCCGGGTCGAGGCCAGCGGCGGGCTTGCCGAACAGGCGAAGACCATCGCGCACGCCGAATAGCTTCAAGATGTCGGCTTCGAAGCACAGCGGGTCTGCGATGAATGCGGCGACGGAGTCCGTGTCGCGGCTCAGCCACTCAAAGCCGTTCGCGTCAGGCCCCGTCCAGGTGGCGTTCAAATCGCCGCTCTCCATGAAGCGCGGCGTGCGGAACGCTGAGCCGGAGAGGACGAGGGCGTCCCACGCGTGCGGATGGAGGTTCAGCGTGCGCTGCGCCATGAGGGAGCCCCAGGAGTGCGCGAACATGATGACGGGCAGATCCGGGTACCGCTCGCGAGCGATCGCGGTCAGCTGGAGGATCGCGTTCTCGGTTGCGTGCAGGCCTCCCGGCCCGAGCTTGCCGAGCTTGCTCAGATCGCCGTCGTGCTGTCGGCGGCCGGTCTCGCCGTGTCCGCGGTGATCGTCTGCGAACACGGCGAAGCCGGCGCGCACGAGGTGCTGTGCGAAGGCGGCGTAACGCTTCGAGTGCTCTCCGATCCCGTGTGAGATCTGCACGACCCCGATGGGGTGTTCGGCCGTCCACTCGGTCGCGAAGATCTCAACGCCTGTGGCATCGACATAGCTGAATTCGGTGGGGGATCCGGGTGCCATGCTCATGTGGCCATTCTCTCGGTCGGGCCTGGGAAGCACCAGCCCGCCCCGGGCGAGCCGCGCCCGCAGCCGCGCCCGCATCCGCGCCCGCGCCCGTCAAGCGCACCCACGCTGCGGTCGCCCGGCGGGAACGACCGCAGCGTGGATACTGACGGCGGCGCAGAGGCCGAGCGGGGTGAGAGCTCGGCGGGTGGCCTGTGAGCTTCGCCCCTATGCCTCGCGGCGGTAGGCGACCTGGCCGTCGACCAGCGTGAGAGCCGCACCAGTGCCGAGCAGCTCGGCGGGTGCGCCCTGGAGCGGGTTCGCAGCCCAGACCGCCACGTTGGCGCGGAAGCCTGTCGCGATTCGGCCGAGTTCCGTCTCGCGCTTCGTGGCGAACGCCGCACCGAGCGTGAGCGCCTCGAGCGCCTGCGCCGGGGTGAATACGCGCTCCGGTTGGTACGCCTCGCGGCTGCGATCGAGCGCAGACTCCGCGGTGAGCGCAATGAACAGATTGTCCGGCGCGACGTGCGGTGCCGTCGGGGCGTCTGTGCCGAGCGCGAGCGTGACGCCGGCCGCGCGGAACTTGTGCCAGGGGAAGCCGGTGCGCGCGCGCTCGTCGCCGAGCACGGCCTGCCAGTTGTCGAGCACGGCCGGGTCGCAGTGCACCGGCTGCATCGAGGCGGTGACGCCGAGCGCAGCCATGCGGGCGATCGTGTCATCCGCGACCGATTCGAGGTGCTCAACGCGGGGGCGGCGGTCGGCGCGCGCGCCGTTCACCCGGATGCACTCCTGCACCATGTCGAGCGCGATCGTGCTCGCCTCGTCTCCGATGGCGTGCAGCGCGAGCTGCAGCCCGGCAGCATCTGCCGCAACCGCCATTGGGAGGGCAAACTCGCGCTCCCAGATCGCGCCGGGCAGCTCTCCGTTCGCGTAGGGCTCGCGCATCGTCGCGGTGCACGCGTCGATCACGCCGTCGAGGATGAACTTGACTCCGGTGATCCGCAACCACTGATCGCCATACTGCGCTGCGATCTCGTCGCGCACGCGGGTGATCTGCTCGATCTGGGCTGCATCGCTGGCGATGTCGCCTGTGGCGGTGAGGAGCCAGTGCGCGTTGACCGGGAAGGGGAGCCGCCCGTCGCGGTCGAGGATCCGCCGGTAGGCCGCCAGGTCTGCGGCTCCGAAGGACATCTCGGTTGCGCCGGTGACGCCGGTCTCCAGGTAGGCGTCGAACGCGGCCTGCAGGTAACGATCCTCGTCTACCTCACTGCGCACCGAATCGAGGTAGCCCCACGCGTGGCTCATGGCCGCGGTCTCGAGCAGGAAGCCTGTTGCGTCTCCGTTTGCATCGCGCACGATTTCGCCGCCGACGGGATCAGGGGTTTCGCGGGTGATTCCCATCGCCGCGAGCGCTGCAGTGTTGACCCACACCGAGTGCAGATCATTGGCGTCCAGGATCACGGGCACGTCGGATACGACGGCGTCGAGCAGCGCCGCGGTGGGGCGCTCGCCTTCCGGGAAAATGTCGAACAGCCAGCTCGTCCCGAGCAGCATCGGGGCCTCAGGGTTCGCCGCGCGTGCGGCAGCGAGCCGCTCCTGGACCACGGCGATCGATCCGGCATCCCGCAGCTGCACTTTTGAGAGCGATTCGCCCAGCATCATCATGTGGGAGTGGCCCTCGATGATGCCGGGGGTCACCACTGCCCCGCCGAGGTCGATCTCCGTGACGCCGGGTGGCGGCGTCGCGGCGTCGCCCCCGACGGCCAAGCGCACGGAGGTGAGGTCTCCGGCTGCGAGCACGAGTCCGTCGCGCACAGCGAAGCACTCGCGCGGGGCCACCGTAGCCTCACCGGTGAAGACGGTGGCGTTCCGGTAGATCGTGGTCTCGCTGGTCATGGTGCTCGCTTTCCTCTGCGTGATGCTGTGCTGCGGTGATCGGGTGCTGCAGTGTGGGAGTCGCAGTGATCCGCGGTGATGGTGACCCATGCCGCGGATTGTTCCTCCCCCTCAGATGTTATGGGGTCACGGGCTGTGCGGATGATGCGCCCGCCGTGGAGCGCGCGAGTGCTCGCTCCGCGCCAACGGATACGCGGGCGATGATGACGGTCGGCACGATCACCACGAAGCTGATGACGCCCATGATCAGCGAGAACGTGGGGACTCCGAACTGCTCAATGAGTGCGCCGCCGATGAGCGGCGCGAAGCTGGAGCCCACGAGGTACGCGCCGAGCAGGGGGCCAGACCACCTGCCGCGGGCATCAAGCCCCGCCGCCGTCGCGATGAACAGAGAGAACGCGAAAGCATAGATCGTGTTGACGCCGATGATGAGCGCGGCGAGCAGCGTCGGATCTTCGGCAAAGCCGATCCAGATCTTGAGCGCACCCCGGTGGTGAGCGCGATCGCGAGCGGGGCCGCGCGGCCGATGCGCGCGCCACAGATCGAGACGAGCAGCATGCCGAGGATGCCGCCTGCCGCGGCGAGACTGAGAGCGAAGCCGAGACCCTGCTCATCGAGACCGACGGCGTCACCGAGCACCGGTGCCATTGTCCAGATCGCGTCCTCGCTGGTGCCCCAGAGCGGGAACACCAGGAGAATAGCGAAGCCGGCGACCGTGATCCGTCGCGGCTCTGCAATGGCAAGGCTGGTGGTCACATCGACGGGCTCGGCGTGCTCGGGGGAGTCCGGGAGCCATCTCGCGAGCGTGAGACCGGCGAGCGAGATCAGCGCAAGCGCACCGAACACGGTGCCCTGCGTGATTCCGATCAGCGGAATCACGGCGAGCACAAGAGTGATGAGCACACGGTTGACGAGCCCGCTCGTGGCGGAGACTCGATTCGGGTTCCGAAGTGCGGCGATCGCGGCCCCTGAGGTGGAGATTGCGGCACCGACGCCTGCGCCGCCGACGATCAGTCCGGTTACGGCGAGGGTGGGGTTCGGGATCAGTGCCGCGGCGCCGAACGCCACGACCGCAACCGCAAGCCCGGCGCAGGCGAGTGTGCGGCGTGCGGCTCCTGCCGCGAGGCGCGATGTTCCGAGGCCCACCACAGCGGAGGCCAGCAGCCCCCAGGTGAGGATATTGCCGCTCGTAATGACGTCGAAGCCGAGATGCGCGAGCGCCGTCATGATGAACGGCGCAAGGTTTGCCATCATCAGGCTCGCCAGGGCAATGACGAACGTGGCGCTCCCGTTGCGCAGAGACAGCGGATGGCGCGGGTCGATCGCGCGTGGTGTGGTGGTGTTCACGAGGGCTCTCTCCGGCGGCTCTGGCGGTGTGGGACGCGGCGAGCCGCGCGATTGTGATTAACCGAAACGATTTCGGTAAACCCAGGTTTATCGTGCCTCGTGTGAGAAGATCTGTCAAGCAGGAACGAGGAAGGAACCCCGTGGCGAGACCCCGCACTGCTCGGCTCAGCCGAGAGATCATCGGCCGTGCCGCCATCGACTATGTCGCGGCGGGACACGAGCTCCAATTGGTTCCACTCGCGAAACAGCTGGGCGTCACCGTTTCTTCGCTCTACCACCACGTCGATGGCCGCGAGGGCGTAATCCGAGCGATGCGGCAGGTGCTCGTGCCGCAGTACATCGCAAGCGAGCCGGAAGCCGAGGGCTGGGAAGCGCGGATCCGCCGCGAGGTCGAGCACACCTGGCGGATGTACGCTGATCACCCCGGTGTGTTGCAGCTCATGCTCACCGTCGTCATCGACGAGCCGGATGTCCTCCGGTTTTACAGCGCCCTCGCAGATGCGCTGGCCGAGGCAGGACTCCCGGAAGACGAGATTCTCACGACGATCGAAGTGATTGACGCCTTCACCTTTGGTGCCGCGCTCGATGCGCTTTCACCCGAGACGATTCTCGACCCGGAGAGCGCTGGGCCAGAGCTGGCGGAGCTCATCCGGCGCCACCCAGTGGGACAGGAGCGCAACCGGCGCGTGTTCGATCGCGGCCTCGACTTCATCATGACGGGGATTCGCGCACGCGTGGAGACCGCGGGCTGATCCCGCGGCTGCGCGCCCTGACCTACACTGGGGCTGTGCCAGGAATTGGTCGTGCCGGAGCCAGCGGGTTGCGGCCCCTGCGCGCACCGCGCCCCACGTGGACGGCCGCAGTCGTGGCCCTCGCGCTCGCCGCAGCGCTCGTGGGGTGCGACAGCGGGACCAAGGAGCTGGCCAGCGCCGAACTGGTGACGGCGGGCCTGACACCAGCGGAGCAGGAGCAGGGAGCACACATGCGCATCACGGACATTGAGGTCACGGGGCCGGCGGCAGCGCAGCACCCAGGCACCCCGAACCGAATTGGCTCAGATCGGATCCGCGTGCGCGCGTACGAGCCGGTGCTCGAACCGGGCGGGAAACCATGGGCGACGCTCGTGTGGGCGCACGGCGGCTCGTTCCTGCGGGGCACGCTCGATTGGCCGGAAGCCGATTGGGTGTCGCGACAATTCGCTGACGCGGGGATCCAGGTTTATTCCGTCGACTACATCCTCGCGAGTGATACGGTGCAGGCTCCCGCACCGAGCAATGACGTGGCCGCAGTGCTCAGCTGGGCCGCTGAACGTGCCGAGCCGGAGGCCCTTTTGGTGATTGGCGGTGCCAGCGCGGGTGCACACCTTGCGACGTTGGCCGCGCTCGACCGTGCTGATCGCGCGGCAGCGGAGGATGGCAGAGTCGCCGATGCGCTGATCCTCGAGTACCCCACGATGCACCGCGTGCAGCTGCCCGATCCTGCAATCGCCGCTGCCACCGCAGGGCTCCCCGAGCAGCGGCGATTCAGCGATGATCGTATCGCCGAGATGTATGCGTTCTACCTCGGAGCCGGCCCTGAAGGCGGTGCCGGTCTCCAGGCTGGCGACGCCCCTGTCGCGGGTGAGCTGCCGGCTGAGCGTCTCGCCGCGCTGCCACCCACCACCATCGTCAACGCCGATGCCGACGACCTGCGAGCCTCTGGCGAGCAATTTGCCGAGCAGTTGCGCGCTGCCGGCGTTCCCGTGACAGCGTCGATCCAGCCGGGCACGGTGCACGGCTACCTCAATCGTCCAGAAGAGACGGCGACCTCGCTGGTGGACGCGGAAGAAACGATTGATCGCTTCGTGATCGCGTTGCGCCAGATCGCGGCGGGATAGACGCTGCGGTTCCGCCGCGCATCCGCGGTACCGGCAGGGAGCACTTCCGATCTGCGACTGAGCAATTCGTGTGACACTCGGTGCGCTGAGTGCGTGCTGTGCCATGCCCGTGGAGTGACGGGCCGACGGCAGCACTCATCGAAGCTCACCGCTGCACAGGATCGGCAGGGCGAGTCTCCGAGAGTGCAACGCCTGGTCGGAGCTCGCCTGCCTCGATGCGGACAGAGAGCCGGTTCTCGGGAGGCGGGAACGGGCATGTGGCGCTGTCCGAGTACGCGCAGGGCGGGTTCGTCGTGCGGGTGAAGTCGATGACAACGGTGCCTGCATCCTTCGCCGTGACCTCAACGAATCGAGCAGCAGGGAAGGTGAGGTCGGTGCCAGACGCATCGGAGAAGAGCGCTCGGAGGTCGCCGTGCTCCGCGGAGCCGAAGAGGGTGAGCGCGACGTCCTGCCCTGCGACGGTGAACTCCGCGCGCCCCGGAGAGTCGTAGTGCTGAAGCCGGTCTGCTCCCGCAGCTGAGGGCACCTCGACTGAGCCGCGGATGTGCGGAACGAAGCGGCCGGTGATCACCCAGTCGGTGCTCGGCGGGAAAGTCGCCGTCCCCGAGTAGCTTGCTCGTGCGGAGGCTGCCGGATCGCGCGGACGCACGATGATGCCACCGCTTCGCGCGGCGATCTCAAGCTGGATATCACCCCACGCGAGGGCCGTGCCTGCCGTGCCAGTGAGGGGGCCGAGGGTGACGGTTCCTGCGACCTGTTCACCGTCGCGGGTCACGCCGTCGGAAGCCGGGACCGTGAGTGTGACGAGGCCCTCCGCTGTGGCCGACCACGTGCCCGGTACCCCAGGAAGAGACTGTGGCTGTGTGGTGAGCCAGTGCAGGGCGGTGGGGCTCAGTGGGCCATACGGCGCGGTCCGCGCACGCTCGATGCCTGTGTGCCAAGCGGCGTGCTCATCAGCGAACGTGGTGGGGTCTGGGCTGGACATATCGGCTCCCTCAGATCAGTCGGAGCTCAACACAAACACAGCTCTGCTGCGCACTGAAAGAAGTGTGACCCGAGGTTTCACGGGTGCACCGTGAAAATTCTGCGGCCAGCTGCCGTCGCAGGCGGCAGAATAGGCGTATGACCCTGTCTCACCCAGGCACGCTGAGCGGCCGCCTTGTCGTGCTCGAACCGCTGGCTCCCGAACACCATGACGGACTGGTCGACGCCGTGCGCGACGGCGAGCTGTGGTCGCTGTGGTACACGATTGTGCCGCGCCCGGAACAGATGTCCGCCGAGATCCGGCGCCGTCTTGAACAGCAGGAACTCGGCACGATGATCCCGTTCACCGCACGCATGGCGGATACGGGGCGCATTATTGGCATGACGACGTACATGAACATTGAAGCCGAAACGCCGCGGGTGGAGATTGGTTCCACGTGGAACGCTGCGAGTGCGCAGGGCAGCGGGACGAACCCGGAGTCGAAACTGCTGCTGTTGCAGCACGCCTTTGAGGTGTGGGACTGCACTGCCGTTGAGTTTCGCACTGATTTCCATAATCACCAGTCGCGGGCGGCCATCGCCCGCCTCGGGGCGAAGCAGGATGGCGTGCTCCGCGCGCACCGTCGCGCAGCGGGGTACCTGCGCGACACGGTGGTGTTCTCAGTCACACAGGCCGAGTGGCCCGGCGTGCGGCGCGGGCTTGAGCATCGCATTGCGCGCCATCTCGCGGTGCCAGGCGCGGCTCAGCTGGGGTAGCGCGGGGCACTGAGGTGTGCCCCCAGCGCCCCGAGCGCTACTCGGTGACCTCAACCGGCGCGAGTCGCTGCAGCTGAGTGACGTGGTGCGGCTCGAGCTCTGCAAGCGAGGTCACCCCGAGCAAGCGCATCGTGCGCTCGATCTCGCTACGCAGGATCGCGATCGTGCGATCTACTCCCGCGCGGCCACCGGCCATGAGCCCGTACAGATACGCGCGACCGATCAGCGTGAAATCGGCTCCGAGCGCGATCGAGGCCACGATGTCCGCACCGTTCATGATGCCGGTGTCGATCATCACGGTGAAGTCGTCGCCGACGGCCTTGCGCACCTTCGGGAGCAGGTGGAACGGGATCGGCGCACGATCGAGCTGGCGCCCACCGTGATTCGACAGCACGATGCCGTCCACCCCTGCGTCACGCAACCGCAGTGAGTCCTCGATGTTCTGCACGCCCTTGATCACGATCTTGCCCGGCCACAACTCGCGAATGATCGCCAGATCGTCATAGCTGATCGTCGGATCCATCGCGGCGTCGAGCATCTCGCCAACGGTGCCGCCGGTCGCTGACAGCGAGGCAAACTCAAGCTTCGGCGTCGTGAGGAAATCGACCCACCACCAGGGCCGCGGCAGCGCATTGATCACGGTGCCAATGCTGAGCTGTGGCGGGATCGAGAAGCCGTTGCGCTTATCGCGCAGCCGGGCGCCCGCGACTGGGGTATCGACAGTGAAGTGGAGCGTGTCGAAGCCAGCGGCGGCGGCGCGGCGCGTGAGCTCATAGGAGATCTCGCGATCCCGCATCACATACAGCTGGAACCAATTGCGGCCGGCCGGATTCGTGGCGCGCACATCTTCGATCGACGTGGTGCCCAGCGTTGACAGCGTAAACGGGATCCCGGCAGCGGCAGCGGCCCCGGCTCCGGCGACCTCGCCCTCGGTCTGCATCAGGCGCGTGAAACCCGTCGGCGCAATGCCAAACGGCAAAGCGCTCGGACCGCCGAGGATCTCAACGCTCGTGTCCACTGTGGGGGCCGGGCGCAAGATCCCAGGATGGAACTCGACGTCTTGGAACGCCTGGCGTGCGCGCGCAAGCGACAGCTCGCCCTCGGCTGCACCGTCCGTGTAATCGAAGGCGGCCTTCGGGGTGCGGCGCTTCGCAATCGTCCGCAGATCGTTGATCGTGAGTGCGCCCTCAAGGCGACGACGCTTCCCGTTGAAATCAGGACGCTTGAACTGCATGAGTTCGAACAGCTCAGTGGGCTTGGGGACCTGGCGCTTGACCATGATTCTCGCTTCCAGTCGGAATGCTCGGGCAGAGTGACGGACTAGGGTCGCGCCGCGGCGCGAGGCTGATAGGTGGTGATCTGGGTGGATCGTGCGACGATCGCACGCAGATCGGCGAGCTCGGGACCGAGCTGACCGAGGGCCTGTGCTTGCAGCAGCATGTTGCCCATCGCGGTGGCCTCAACCGGTCCGGCGAGCACGGGCAAGCCGGAGCGGTCCGCGAGCCGCTGGCACAGCAGCGTGTTTTGCGAGCCGCCTCCGATGATGTGGATCACCGAGACGTCGCGATCGGCAAGCGCCGCCCCGGTGGTCACCGCGTCGGCAAACGCAATCGCGAGGCTCTCGACGATCGAGCGCACGATCTCGGCCGGCCCCTCTGGGGCTCGCTCGCCACGCTCGGTGAACCAGCTCAGGATCCGGCCGGGGATATCGCCAGGCGGCATGAACACCGGATCGTTGACATCGAACACCGGGACCGGGCCGGACACGCGTGCCGCCGCGTCGAGCAGTGCACTCAGCGTGCTCGCCCCGCCGGCACTCAGACTCGCTGCGCCGGACTCGCTGCGCTCCCAGTGCCGCAGTGACTCGGACAGCAACCACATGCCCATGACGTTGTGGAGGAACCGAGTGGTCCCCGCCACGCCGCCCTCATTCGTGAAGTTCGCTGCGCGCGCCGCCTCCGTGAGCACCGGCGCATCGAGTTCGAGGCCGACGAGACCCCACGTGCCACAGGAAATATAGGCAAAGTCTGAGCGGGTGCTGGGGATCGCGGCTACCGCTGAGGCCGTGTCGTGCGAGGCGACTGCGACAACGTCGAGTGGCCGCCCCACGATCGCGGCCACGTCTGGCGTGAGCGGGCCGAGCCTGGTCCCTGCGTCAACCAACGGAGCCAGGATCCGGCGGGGGATTCCAGCCCGGTCCGCAAGCGCAAGATCCCACTCGCGGGAGCGCGGATCGAGCAGCCCGGTCGTCGAGGCGTTCGAGCGCTCGGTGGCTTCCGCGCCGGTGAGCCAGAAGTTCAGCAGATCCGGCACCAGCAGCATCCGATCTGCCTCGGTGAGCAGTTCCCCCTCGGTCGCCAACTGGAAGATCGTATTGAAGGTGAGGTGCTGCAGCCCGTTCCTGGCGTACAGTTCCTCGGCGGAGACGCGCGCGTGCACCGCAGCGACCCCGGCATCGCAGCGGGCATCACGATAGTGGTACGGAATTCCGAGGAGCCGGCTGTCGCGGAACAGGCCATAGTCGACGGCCCATGAGTCGATCCCGACCGAGGCGATCTCGCCAGGCGCGCTGCGCTCAGCGGCGGTGAGGCCGGCGAGCGTCTGCCGATAGAGCTCGAGCAAATTCCAGTGCAGCCCGTCGCGGGTGCGCACTGGATCGTTCGCAAAGCGCGCGACGTGCTCGGTCCGCAGCACTCCGCCGTCGCGGTCGGCCTCGACGCGGCCGACGATCACCCTGCCGCTGGTTGCGCCAAGATCAACTGCGGCGACGGCGCCCCGCGCGCGCTGCTCGGTCATCGCAGGAATGCGGCGGCGACGCCGGAATCGACGGGAATGTGCAGGCCGGTCGTGCGGGTGAGCTCGGGGCCGGTGAGTACGTAGACCGCGTCGGCGACGTTCTCAGGCACGACTTCGCGCTTGAGGATCGTGCGGTTTGCGTAGAACTGGCCGAGATCCTGCTCGTCAACACCGTAGGTTGCGGCGCGGTTCGCCCCCCAGCCCGAGGCGAAGATGCCAGATCCGCGGACCACGCCATCGGGGTTGATCCCGTTGACGCGGATCCCGTGCTCGCCCAGCTCCACGGCGAGCAGCCGCACCTGGTGGGCCTGGTCGGCCTTTGTGGCGGAGTACGCGATGTTGTTGGGGCCGGCGAAGACGCTGTTCTTCGAAGAGATGTAGATGACATCGCCGCCCATGCCCTGCGCGATCATGGCGCGAGCCGCAGCCTGAGAGACCAGGAAGGAGCCCTTAGCCATGACGTCGTGCTGGAGGTTCCAATCCGCCTCGGTGGTGTCGAGCAGTGACTTCGAAAGTGAGAGCCCAGCGTTATTGACGATGAGATCAACGCCTCCGAAGGCGAGCACTGCCGTGTCGATGGCTTCCTGCACCGCCGCGGCATCAGCAACGTTCGCTGCGACGCCGATGGCGACGTCAGAGTTCCCGAGTTCGGCGGCTGCCGCTTGCGCCTTTTCGAGATCCAGATCGGCGACGACGACACAGGCTCCCTCGGACGCGAGGCGGGTGGCGATGGCCTTGCCGATGCCGGAGGCTGCTCCGGTGACAAACGCGATCCGGCCCTGGTGCGACTTCGGCCGGGGCAAGCGCTGCAGCTTCGCTTCTTCGAGCGCCCAGTACTCGATGCGGAACTTCTCGGCGTCGCTAATCGGAGCGTAGGTGGAGAGTGCTTCAGCACCGCGCATCACATTGATGGCGTTGAGGTAGAACTCGCCAGCGACGCGCGCGGTCTGCTTGTTCGCGCCGAAACTGAACATGCCGACGCCGGGGACCAGCACGATGAGCGGATCGGCGCCGCGCATCGCCGGGCTGGCCTCGTCGGCGTGCGCGTCGTAGTACGCCCGGTAGTCGGCGCGGTAGGCCTCGTGGAGCTCGCCCAGGCGGGCGATCTGCTCTTCGGCCGACGCAGTTGCGGGGAGGTCAAGCACCATTGGCTTGACCTTGGTGCGGAGGAAATGATCCGGGCAGCTGGTGCCGAGGGCGGCGAGGCGGGCGAGTTCTTCGCGCGCCATGAAATCGAGTACGGCGTCACTGTCGGTGAAGTGGCCGACCATGGGCTTATCGCGGCTCGCGATGCCACGGATCACGGGGGCGAGCTGTGCGGCGCGGGTGCGGCGCTCGGCCTCCGGCAGGGCTTCGAAGCCGGCGATCACGGGGCCGAACGGCTCAGCGGCTCCGTGCTCGGCGATGTAGGCGGCGGCGGTGTCGATGATCCAGAGCGAGTTCTGCTCGGTTTCTGCGCTCGAATCGCCCCACGCGGTGATGCCGTGCCCGCCGAGGATGCCGATATGGCTTCTGGGTGCGCTTCTTTGATCGCGGCGATGTCGAGGCCGAGCTGGAAACCTGGGCGGCGCCACGGCACCCACACGACGCGGGTGCCGAAGATCTTGGCGGTGAGGGCTTCGCCGTCCGCGGCGGTCGCGATCGCGATCCCGGAGTCGGGGTGCAGGTGGTCAACGTGCGCGGCATCGACGAGGCCGTGCATGGCCGTGTCGATTGACGGAGTCGCGCCGCCCGTGCCGTGCAGGCAGTAGTCGAGAGCAGCGACCATCTCGTCTTCGCGATCAACACCGGGGTACACCGACGTGAGCGCGCGGAGTCGATCAATGCGCAGCGCCGAGAGGCCGGCGGCGGTCAGCGTGCCGAGATCCCCGCCGGAGCCCTTCACCCACATGAGCTCGATCGTCTCACCGGTCACCGGATCGATGGCAGGCCCCTTCGCGGAGGTGTTGCCTCCGGCAAAGTTCGTGTTCTTCTTGTCGGCGCCCAGCCGGTTGGAGCGGGCGAGAAGTTCCTCAGCGGCGAGGGGGAGAGTCATGGGTGCTCCTGATCCGAGTGTGTTGTTTCGTGTGAATGTAACACGAAATAACATGACCGACAAGTGTGTGGGGCTGATGGGGTTAGCGGATCTCCACTTCGTCACGGTACGGGTCGAGTCGGGGGTCATTTGGGTCAAGCTCCGTAATGAGCGTGGCGACCTGGGCGAGTCGCAATGCCATGCCCGTCGAGCGCTTGCCGAGCTTGGAGGAGTCGACGCACAGCACGGTGCGATCGGCGGAGTCTGAGAGGTGGCGCTTCACCTCCGCTTCGGCCAGAGATGCTTCTGAGCTGCCGCCCTCTGGGCTGACGCCGTCGGCCGAGGTGAAGAACACTCGGGTGTGCAGGAGGCGGGCGCCCGCGTTCGCAATCGGTCCGACCAGGCTGCCGGTGACCGGTTCGTGAGTGCCGCCAGTCAGGTGTGCCGTGACGCTGCCGAGTCGTGTGAGGAGCTCAAATGTCTGCACCGAGTTCGTGCACGCGGTGAGCTCACCTCGATCGCCAAGCATCTCCGCGAGCGCGTTCACCGTCGTAGATGCGTCAAGCGCGATCGCACCCCCGAGCGGAACGAGCTCCAGTGCTTTCTTGGCAATCGCGCGCTTTGCGCTGCCGCGCATGGCAAGCCGCTCGTCGTAGCTGCGCGGGCCCGTTGCGCTCACGGCACCGCCGCGCACACGCTTGAGGGCCCCCTCAAGCTCGAGAATCTCGAGATCGCGCCGGATCGTCATCGACGAGACCTCGAACTCGCTCGCAGCCTGCTCGAGCGAAATCTCGCCAGCGCGCTGGATATGCTCGACCAGTTCCCGTCGTCGACGCTCGCCGTCGACACTGCTGTTTACGGCCATGATTCCGAGTGTAGTGACTCGCCGCTACGCTAGGACCACGATGGTTTCCCTTGCCGCTGAAGAACGTCGCGCATGGCTGCTGCAGCGGCTGAGCGCGATGCAGCGCGTCTCCCTGGCAGAGGCGGCCGACGAACTCGGCGTGAGTGAGATGACCGTGCGGCGTGATCTGGACGGGCTAGAACTCGGCGGCACGATCCGGCGCGTGCGCGGCGGTGCGATGTACACGGGCCCGGTGAGCTTTCATGGCCGTGAGCAATCGTACGCGGCCGAAAAGGCGGTCATCGCCGAAAAGCTGCTTCCGCTCGTGCCGGATCGTGGCATCATCGCGCTCGATTCCTCAACGACGATGCACCAGCTCGCGCAACGGATTTCGGGCTCTGGGGACCTCACGGTGGTGACGAACGGGATGCTCACGTTTCAAGCGCTGCAGGAGCGGCCGGGGCTCACCGCGGTGCTGACGGGAGGGGCTGCTGATCGGCGGAGCGACTCGCTGATTGGTCCGGTTGCGACCGGATTCGTGTCGCGAGTGCGGTTCTCGGCGTTCTTCGCTTCTGCCGCAGCGCTGGATGAGCGCGGGTGCCACGAAGGCACACTCGAGGAGGCGGAGGTGAAGCGGGCGATCGCTGCGGCGTCTGCTCGGGTACTGATCGGCGTGCATCGCGAGAAGCTGGACAATGTTTCGGTGGCACGCGCGGTCGACATTTCAGAGATCGACACGCTGGCAACGGAGCTTGCGCCCGATTCCCGCGATGTTGCTGCATACCGGGCGCTCGTCTCCGACTTGCGCTGATCTCGGCCTGCTGGGTCCTGTGCTGATCTCGGGCTAGCTGGAGTCCGTGCCAATTTTGGACGGGCCTTCCGGCAAGCCGCGCTTCAGTGCGCCGCTAAATCACAGCTGAATCGCCACCACGTGAAATCAGTGCGCAAACAGCTATTCACAAAATTTGACAAAACTTAACAACTTAGAACAAACTACATGTCACGTAGGGAAAGCCACGATGAAGTGAGGTGCGTGCAGCATGTCAGCACACGACGTATCCGCGGTCACAGATCGCGCGGCTGGTCTGTCGCTGCAGGCGATCGGACTCGTCAAGGAGTATCCGGGTGTGAGGGCACTCGACGGGGTCAGTCTCGACCTCCGGCCCGGTGAAGTGCACGCCATCATCGGCGAGAACGGCGCGGGCAAGTCCACGCTAATTAAGACGCTCGCGGGCGCGATCGCCCCGACGAGCGGTACCATCACGGTCAACGGTGAGGCCCACGATCGACTGACACCACAGTCTGCGCGCGAGCTAGGCATCGCGGTGATCTACCAAGAGTTCACCCTGTTTCCGAACCTCAGCGCCTCTGAGAATGTGTTCCTCGGCGAGTTCATTCGCAAAGGGCCAGTGCTCGATCGGAAGACGATGGCTGCGAAGTCTGCAGCGTTGTTCGCAAGGCTCGGTGTCACGATCCAGCCCAGCGCGCTGGTCGAGACTCTGACGACCGGATATCAACAGATCGTCGAGATTGCGAAGGCGCTGTCGAAAGAGGCCAAGCTCCTGATCATGGATGAGCCTTCGGCTCCGCTGACCGCGTCTGAAGTCGACGCGATGTTCGCGATCGTTGAGACCCTGCGGCGCGAGGGAATGACGATCGTCTATATCTCGCACCGGATGGAAGAGATTTTCAGGCTGTCCGATCGCGTAACCGTGCTCCGTGATGGCCGGTACGTCGACACCCTGGTTACCGCACAGACCTCGAAGCGGGAACTGATCTCATTGATGGTGGGTCGTGAGCTCGGAGAGGGATATCCGCAGCGGGATCATACACCGCAGGCGCCCTCGCTGACCGTCTCCGGGCTCTCTGGAAACGGGGTCAGAGGCGTCAGCTTCGAAGCGCGACAGGGCGAGATCCTTGGCTTCGCAGGCCTGATCGGGGCAGGCCGAACCGAACTCATGGAGCTCATCTTCGGTGCCAAACGCCCAGAATCCGGAACTGTCGAGTTGCACGGGAACTCGGTGCTCTCGCTGAACCCCATCGAAGCGATCCGAAACGGTATTGCACTGGTGCCTGAGGACCGCAAGCGACACGGCCTTATCCTCGAATTCTCAATCGAGCAGAACATATCGCTGCCACGGTTGAAGTCGCTGTCACCGGGAGGCGTGATCTCGAAATCCGCGGAGCGGGAGCTCTCGGACCAGTACATGCGTGAGCTGCGGATCAAAGCGCCAAGCGGTGCAGAGATCGTTGGCAACCTCAGCGGGGGCAACCAGCAGAAAGTGGTGCTCGCAAAGTGGCTCGCGACCAGCCCAGAGGTGCTGATCTTCGACGAGCCAACGCGTGGCATCGACATTGGAGCGCGACATGAGATCTACCTGATCATGAACCGCCTTGCGGAAGAAGGGAAGACGATCCTCATGATCTCCTCCGATATGGAAGAACTCATTGGAATGTCTGACCGGATCGTTGTGCTGCAGGAGGGCCTGCAGCGCGGACTTCTCGAGAAAGACGACATTACTCAGGAGGCCATCCTCACGCTGGCTTCAGAAGGAGACCTCGCATGATCTCAAAGCTTCGTCCACGCCTGCATGAACTCGGGATCGTACTGGTCCTGGTGCTCCTGATCATTGGGTTTAGCGCGCTCTCCCCCAACTTCCTGGACGCCACGAACCTGTTCAACATCCTGCGCCAGGTGACCACGCTCGGGATCGTGGCTGTCGGCTTCGCGTTCGTGCTGCTCACGGGCGGGATCGACCTCTCGGTGGGGTACCAGATCTCGCTGTATGTGGTGGTGTGCGGGATTATGATGTCGCAGTTTGATGTGCCGTGGCCTCTCGCGATTGCACTTGTGCTGGTGCTTGGGGTGTTCATTGGACTGATCAACGGGCTGATCATTACCCTCACCGGAGTCGCGCCGCTCATCGTGACGCTGTCGATGATGACGATCCTGAATGGCGTGAGCTACCTCCTGTCAAAGGGGCTCCCGATTTCGGGCTTCCCCAGCGAATTCTCTGTGCTAGGCCAGGGCGCGTTCATAGGGGTGCCGATCTCTGTGATCGTGCTCGTCATCGTCTGGGCCATCGGGTACTTCATCGCAAACAAGACCTATGTCGGTCGCTACTTCTACGCGATTGGGAACAACGCTGAGGCCGCGCGCCTCTCGGGGGTGAATACGCGGCGCACGCTGCTGCTTGTGTACGCAATGTGCGGCCTGTTCGCGGCCGTCGGCGCCGTACTACTGCTGTCGCGGTTGAACTCAGCACAGTCGGCCACCGGCGCAGGCTTTGAGTTCAGCGTGCTGACCGCCTGCGTCCTTGGGGGCGTGAGCGTGATGGGCGGACGAGGCAGCCTGTTCGGTGCGTTTATTGGCGTACTCATCGTCGGGGTGCTCGACAACGGCCTCGTGCTCCTCAACGTCAGTGAGTACGTGCAGCTCGTCATCAAGGGCCTGATCCTCTTGACTGCTGTGATCTATGACGCTATGTCCAAGCGTTCCGGCGGGCGGCGCAAGCAGATCGGAGGCGTCTCGGTCTCACGTACGCCTGCTCCGGAGTCGAGGACTTCCACGATCCCGCTTTCCTAACGGGCGAGGCATCCACTCGCCGGCCACGCAAGTCCACGAAGTTTGACGAAAGGAACATCATGAAGAAGCTCATTTCAATTGCGGCTACTGGAGCACTGCTGCTCGGCCTCGCTGCGTGCAGCACAGGTGGTACCACCTCCGCTCCTGCGGCAACCGAGCACACCGTTGGGGTGACGTTCTCCGACCTCTCGAACCCGGTGTGGGCCGAGCTGGTACAAGAGGCGCAGCGCTACGGCGCCGAAGAGGGCGTCGCGGTGAACTACGTCGATGCAAAGAGCGACGCTGCAACCCAAGTCACCCAGATCGAGAATTTCATTCAGCAGGGCGTCGACGCGATCATCATCTGTGCCGTCGACTCGAAATCGCTTGAGGCTGCAACGAAGAAGGCGCAGGATGCCGGCATCAAGGTGGTTGGCTACACGCAGGTGCTCGACAATTACGACGCTCAGTACCTCGTTGACGCCTACGAGACCGGCTACGCGAACGGTGAGGCCGCAGGAAAGTGGATCACCGAGAACTACGGCGACGAGAAGGTCGTTGAATGGGCACTCATGGACCTTCCGACGTTCCCGGAGATCATTGACCGAGCCAACGGCATCAAGGAAGCCGTTGCCGCGACCGCTCCGAACGCAAAGCTTGTCGCAACAAACTCCGCGCTCACCGCTGAGGAAGGGGTCACCAACGCCGAGAACTTCCTGCAGGCGAACCCTGATCTGAAGATGATCGCGACGATCGGCGGTGGCGGCGCACAGGGCGGCAACGAGGGCGTGAAGGCCAGCGGAATCACCGACTTCGATTCCTTCGGATTGTTCGGTATCGACGCCACCGAGATCGAGATCCAGAACATTCTGAAGGGCGATCCGCAGAAGAGCTCGATTAGCCTCGGCGGTGGCAAAGCCCACGGCCGCACTTTGATCGACATCACCTCCGATCTGCTCGCCGGTGAAAACGTCGAGAAAGACCAGTACATGCCAGTCACCGTCATCGACAAGAGCAACGCTCAGGAGTACTTCGAGGAGACGTTCGCGAACTAATTCGTCGTCGGGTGGTGCGGACCGACCGGAGGTCCGTGCCACCTCGCCACTGCCAGCGCGGTCTCGTCATGAGACGCGAGAGTCGAGGACACACCACATGACACACATTCTTGCTGCAGGAGACCGATTCATACGGTCTGCCCACCTGAGAAAATCGATCGAGCGGGCGCTCGCAGGTCGCGCGGCGGACATCCGCGAAATCGAGTTCCCCTGGCCAGATGCGCCCTTCGGGCGCGTTGCCGAAGTTAATGAGGCTTCCGGTACCGAGGAGCAGTTGATTGAAGCCCTCACCGGCGTCACTGCGATTGCGACGCAGCTTGCCCCGATCACCGATCGGGTGCTCGCTGCGAGTCCAGAGCTGCGGCTTATTGCGGTCTCTCGTGGGGGCCCCACGAACGTCAACCTTGAGGCGGCCCGCACTCGGGGCATCGCCGTCGCGAATGTGCCGGGGAGGAACGGCATCTCCACCGCTGAGATGACGATCGGGCTCGCACTTGCGCTGCTGCGCAGGATCCCGCTCTCCCACAACACGCTGCTTGCACACGAGTGGCGCGGCGAGTTCTACCGGCTCGACGAGGTGGGGGGCGAGGTCAAGGGTTCCACCATTGGGCTCCTTGGGGCGGGCGCCGTTGGGGGACACGTCGCCAGCGTGTTCGCGGCAATGGGAGCCGATGTGTTGGTGTTTGATCCGTATCTGCAGCCGGGCGCGCTGGGATCGGGAGTGCGTAAGGCCGAGAGCGTCGAGCAGGTCTTTGCCGAGTCGGATCTCGTCTCCGTGCACGCGCGACTGACCGAGGAGACAACGCACATGGTGAACGCCGAGCGGCTCGCACTGATGCGTCACGGGAGCCGTCTGGTCAACGCTGCCCGTGGCGGACTCGTCGACTATGACGCGGTGGCAGATGCCGTGGAGCGTGGCCAGCTCGCCGGCGCGGCATTTGACGTGTACCCGGAAGAACCCGTCGACTTTAGCCATCGGCTGTTCGCCCTGGCCGCAGCAGGGCACGATATTGTGCTGACACCGCACATTGCCGGTGCGAGCCGAGAAACAGCAAACCGCGCGGCAGACGGCGTCGCAGAAGAGATCCGCCGTTTCCTCGCAGGTGAGGCGCTACTCCATCCACTCGTTGCTGCACCCGGGCCCGCGTGGCCGGGTGCAGGGCTCGCGCAGCGATAGCCTGCTCAAGTCTGCACGCTACACCGCATCATCAGCGATGATGCTTCGACCACGGAGGACGACAGACATGAGTGAGCTACTACTAGGGATCGATGTTGGCACCAGTTCGGTCAAGGTTGTCGCGACCGATCTCACCGGCACGCTCGTGGCAGACGCTTCGAAGCGGTACCCGACCGCGACGAATGGTGCCGCTGCCGAGCAAGACGCGACCGCGTGGTGGGACGCGGTTTGCGAGCTTACCCAGCGCGTTGTTGCCGAGCGTACCGTCCTGGCGGTCGCGGTGACCGCCCAGGCGCCAACCTTCGTGCCCGTGGACGCCCATGGTGCACCGACTTCGTCTGCGTTGACCTGGCTCGACCGCCGCGCAAGCGCTGAGGCCGCGCGGATCGCTGAGCTTGTGCCGAACTCCCGCAATGGGGCCGATCCGTACTTCGGCACTGCGAAGCTGCCATGGCTTGCTGCACACCGGCCGGAAGCGCTCGCGGCTGCGCAGCACGTGCTTTCGGCCAATGGGTTCATTGTGCGCCTGCTCACCGGAGTCGCGGTGCTGGACGACACAACTGCAGCGCTGATGCAGGGGTTCGACGACGAGGAGAGTGCTTTTGATGCTGCTCTGCTCGCCGCGGAGCCCGCGCTCGCCTACCTGCCGCAGATCGTGCCAGCGGCCGCGGTCGTAGGGACGATCACCGCGGAAGCCGCACGTGTGACCGGGATTACCGCGGGTGCGCAGGTGGTCGCGGGGGGCATTGACTCGATAGGTTCAGCGCTCGAGGCCGGCATCTTCGAGGTCGGTGATCCACTCGTCGACATGACCGGTTTTTCCAGCGTCACAATCCTCGCGGTGCCGCGCGGCACTCGAATTCCAGGTTTCATCCACACTCGGCACTGCGTGCCCGACGTCGACCTACTGATTACCGCCCAGGTGACGGCTGGGGCGACGGTCGACTGGGTGAACAATCTGTCTGCAGAATCGGATCTGCGTGATGACGCTGCGCTGCTCGCGCTGCCGCGGCCTGGCGGACTGACGATGGTCACGAGCCTTGCCGGCGAGCGCACTCCGAACTGGAATCCGCATGCACGCGGGGTCATCGATGGGATCTCGCTCGCCACCACCGGTTCAGAGTTGATGCTCGCCGCGATGGAAGGGAACGCATTCGCGCTCGCGAGAGATGTCAGCACGATGACGGGGGCGGGGTTCTTGATCGACCGTGTAGTTACCACGGGTGGCGGATCCTCCTCGCGCGCCTGGTCGCAGATCAAAGCCGACGTGCTCGGCGTGCGTGTGGAACGGCCGGCCAGTGGCCACGGTGCCGCCCAGGGTGCAGCAGTGCTCGCTGGCTTCGCGACGGGCGTGATTACGCTCGACGCCGTGCGCTCGCTTGGACGTGAGCTGCAGGCCACGTTTGCGCCCGATGCGGAAAAGACGGTTGCGTACGCTGAACGCGCGGCGCACTTCAGCGTGCTGAGCGAGCTCAACGAGCACCGGCGCTAAGCGGTTCAAGGCCCCATGCTTCCAGCGATGTGTCCCAGTGGGCTGCTTCCCAGTGCGGGAAGCAGCCAACTGGGACACATCGCCCTGCCCTGCGCCCGCTACGCTCCCCAGCTCGCCTGAGCCCCGCCGACGCGATCGGCGGTGATGCGCTGCTGGTAGCCGGACGCCGCGTAGGCCGCCATCGGATCAGCGGGCAGCCCGCGCGACTCGCGCCACTCGGCGAGCGCCGGGCGCACATCCGTATAGAACGCGTCCATGTAGACGGCGTTGGCGCCGAGCACATCGCCTGATGCCTCGGCGGTGGCGAGCGCGGCGCGGTCGAGCAGGAGTGCACGCGCCGTCATCTCTTGCACATTGAGCACGGAGCGGATCTGGCCAGGGATCTTGTCTTCGATGTTGTGGCACTGGTCGAGCATGAACGCGACGTCCGGATTGTTCAGCCCGCCGCCGCGCACCACCTCGGCGATGATGCGGAACAGCTGGAACGGGTCGGCAGCGCCGACGATGAGGTCGTCATCGGCATAGAAGCGGCTGTTGAAATCGAAAGCGCCGAGCTTGCCGAGGCGCAGCAGCTGCATCACGATGAACTCGATGTTCGTGCCGGGCGCGTGGTGTCCGGTGTCGAGGCAGACGAGTGCTCGCTCGCCCAGCGCCGTGACCTGCGCGTAGGAGGTGCCCCAGTCTGGTACATCGGTGTGGTAGAACGCCGGTTCGAAGAATTTGTACTCAAGCACGAGCCGCTGTTCGCCAGTGAGGCGCGCGTAGATCTCCTGCAGCGACTCCTGCAGCCGATCCTGGCGGCCTCGCATGTCGACCTGGCCAGGGTAGTTCGACCCATCAGCCAGCCACAGCTTGAGGTCGCGCGAACCCGTAGCGTCCATCACGTCGATGCAGCGCAGATGGTGGTCGATCGCCTTGCGCCGGATTGTGGGATCCACGTGGGTGAGTCCACCGAACTTGTAGTCCTCATCCTGGAACGTGTTCGAATTGACTGTACCGAGCCCGACCCCCAGATCTTCAGCGTGTGCGCGGAGGGCCGAGTAGTCCTCGACGACGTCCCATGGGATGTGGAGTGCGACGCGGGGCGCGAGGCCGGTGACCCGGTGCACCTCAGCAGCGTCGGCGATCTTTTCGAACGGGTTTCGTGGAGTGCCAGGCGTCGAGAACACTTTGAAGCGCGTCCCCGAGTTGCCGTACGCCCACGAGGGGACCTCGATGGCCTGCTGCGCGAGGGTGCTGAAGTGCTCTGGGGTCAGCTGCGTGCTCATGATCTGTGCCTTCTATCGTGTCCCGCGCTTACGCGCGATCCGGGCCCTGCTGCGTGCGGGCGAGTTGGTCTTCGAGGTTGAATACCTCGGGGAGTCTGGGGGCTTCTTGATCTGGGCGACCGGAAGAAGCGATGAAGAAGTCTGACATTTCGGCCTCCCAGCGCTCGGTGCGCGGGTCGGCGGCTAGCGCGCGTTGCGCCGCCTCATCGTCATCGGTGTCGTAGACGCCGATCAGGAGGCCGTCTGCGCGGAGGAATAGCGAGTAGTTGCGACGCCCGGCGTCGCGGATCGCCGACAGCATCTCCGGCCATACCGCAGTGTGCCGGCGCGTGTACTCAGCGAGCCGCTCAGGCTTGACTCGCATTTCGAAGCAGACGCGCATCGGTTCTCCCTGGGGTGTGCGGTGGGCTGGCGGGGTGGAACGGTGGTGCAGAGGTGCGGTGCTGCTGGATCCCGGATCCGGATCGGTGCCCGCGATCTTGATTCGGTTCGCGGCCCGTGCCCGGGATCCAGCAGCGGTGGGATTCGACTTAGAAGTCGAAGTCGCCGATGTTCTCTGTGTTGAAGCGGTACGGATCACCCAGCAGCACGACGCCGTCCTTGCCGACGGTGTACTCGCCGAGGTCGCCCGCATCGAAGGTATCTCCCTCTGCGCCGGTGATATCGCCAGCGACGAGCGCGTCTGCCGCGTATGCGGTGAGGTAGCCGAGCTCCTCCGGGTTCCACAGCGCGAACTCGGTGACCGTGCCGTCTTCGACGTATTCGCGCATCTGGTTCGGGGTGCCGAGTCCGGTCAGCGCAACCTTGCCCTTGGCATCTGAAGTGGAGAGGTAGCGGGCCGCGGCGGCGATGCCGACGGTGGTGGGGGAAACGATGCCCTTGAGCTCCGGGTAGGTCTGCAGCAGGGCAGCGGTCTTATCGAAGGACATCTGGTCGTCGTCGTCGCCGTACACGACCTCGACGAGCTCGATCTTCGGGTGGCTCGCCTTCAGCTCTTCTTTCATCATGTCGATCCAGGCGTTCTGGTTCGTCGCGTTTGCCGCAGCGGAGAGCACGGCGATCTGACCCTCGTCGCCGATCTGCTCAGCGATCATGTCCACCTGCACCTTGGCGATACCGGCGGCGTCTGCCTGGTTCACGAAGAGATCGCGGCAGTCGGTGTTGGTGTCGGAGTCGAAGGTGACGACCTTGATCCCGGCGTCGCGCGCCTCGTTCAGTGCGTCACAGATCGCCTTCGGATCGTTCGCCGAGACGGCGAGCGCGTCCACGCCCTGCTGTGTGGCGGTGTTGATGAAGCTGACCTGCGCGTCAGGGGTGGCCTCTGCAGGCCCGACCTCGTTGAAGGTGCCGCCGAACGCCTCGACTGCGGCCTTGCCGCCCTTGCTTGAGGTATCGAAGTACGGGTTGCCGAGGTTCTTCGGCAGGAACGTCACGCTGACACTCTCGCCTGATCCGCCGGCATCGCCTGATCCGCCGTCGGCCGAGTCGGTGCCGCCCGAGCAGCCGGAGAGGAGGAGCGCGGCACTTGCCGCAATGGCGACGAGTGCGCCGGCCTTCTTATTTCGTGAGAACCACATTGTTCGTTTCCTTTCAGATCCCGCGGTGCGGGGAGGTGGTGAGTGCGGTGTTGGAACGGATGAGGACTGCGGGTACGCGGGATCCAGCTCAGGATCCTGCGCCAGGGCGGGGCGCGGACGATCCGGCGACGGAGATGGCACCGGTGCCCGGGGTGCCGGCGAGCCTCAGCTTCGGGCCAGATCTGCGCCGGTTCTTGAACGCGGCGAACACGCTGGAGGAGACGACCGCGGCGATGAGCAGGACGCCGGTGATGATGTTGATCACGTCCGAGGTGACATTCGCGAGACGCAGCGCGCTCGCAAGCACGCCGATCAGCAAGACGCCGGCGATCACGCCGTGCAGTGCCCCGCGTCCGCCGAAGATTGAGACGCCGCCGAGCAGCACGGCAGCGATGACCTGCATCTCCATCCCGGTTGCGTTATCGCCGCGAGCGCTGCCGTAGCGCAGCGTGTAGTAGATCCCCGCGAGCGCCGCCACCGCGCCGCTGAGTGCGAAGAGCAGCAGCTTCGTGCGCGCGACGTTGACGCCCGAGAAGCGCGCAGCCTCCGGGGACAGGCCAATCGCGAATACGCCCCTGCCGAAGCGGGTGAAGTGGAGCAGGATCGCGAATGCTGCCGCGAGGAGCACGAACAGGATCATGACGACGGGGATCCCGGTCGAGCCGATCTTCGCCTTGGCGAGCCCGGTCCAAAACTCCGGGAAGTCCGTGACCGCCGTGGTGCCGAGCAAGCCGACGGCGAGGCCGCGGTAGAGCGCCAGCGTGCCGATTGTCACTGCGAGCGACGGCAGGCCGACCGCCGTGATCAGAAAGCCGTTGAATGCGCCGCACAGGATCCCCGCGACGATCGCGATCACGATTGTGAGTCCGAACGGGACACCCGCCTGGGTCAGCACACCCGTGAGTACGCTCGAGAATCCGACCACGCTCGCGACCGAGAGGTCGATCTCGCCGGTCACAATGATCGCGGTCATCGGGAGCGCGATGATGAGGATCGGGAACATGTCGAGCAGCAGGTAGGTCATGGTGATCTGACCGCTGAAGTTCGGCACGATCGCCGAGGCTGCGATGACAACGACAATGAACAGGCCGATGATGGCGGCTTCTCGGGTGAGCAGTAGGCGCTGCCACAGCGGGCGATCGTAGTTCGCGATCGGTCGGAACCCCGACGTGGCGGGGGTGGTCGTGGTTGCCGGTGCGCTCATCGCGTCGTCTCCCGTGCTTCGATCAGCTTTCGATGTTGTCGTACGGCGAGCAGTCTGTCGAGGACGATCGCGCCGATGATCAGGACGCCGACGACGGCGCGCTGCCAGAAGTCGGGCACCCCGAGTACGGGAAGCGCGCGGTTGATAGTCAGCAGCAGTAGGGCGCCGATCGCGGCACCCCACACGGAGCCAACGCCGCCGAAGATCGCGACGCCTCCGATCACCGCAGCGCCAATCGCGTCGAGCTCCCACCCTGATCCGGCCTGCGAGTTGATCGTGCCGTAGCGTGCGGCGTAGAGCACCCCTGCGAATCCGGAAAGCGCGCCGGAGAGCACGAACGCGGTGATGACTCTGCGTGTGACCGGAAGGCCGTAGAGCTGGGCCGCATCGGGGTCCGAGCCAATCGCGTAGTTCTCGCGGCCGGCCCGGGTGTTGCGCATCCACCACGCCACGGCGATCAGGACGACCACGGCGATGATGGTGAGCACGGGGATCGTGAAGATCTGCGCGGTGCCAAGGCCGAGGAATTCTTTCGGCATGTCTGAGGCGTTGATTCGATCCGAGCCCGTCCACCAGACGTTGATACCGCGGAACGCGTACATCGTGCCGAGCGTGATCACGAGGGCCGGAACGCGGGCGAAGGCCACGAGGGCACCGTTGATGAGTCCGAGGAGGCCCCCGAAGACCACCGCGAGCACCACGACCGCGAGCACCGGGATGCCCGGCATATCGATGAAGAGCCGGCCGGTGAGGTAGGCGCTGAGCCCAAGGATCGAGCCGACCGAGAGGTCGACGTTGCGGGTGATGAGGACAACGGCCTGGCCAACCGCGACGAGCATCAGCAGCGACGGCGTGAGCCAGAGGTCGCGGTAGCCATCGACGGAGAACAGGAAGTTGGGGTTCTTGAGTGTCGCTGCGGCGACGACAATGAGCACGGCGAGCAGGATGCTTGCCTCGCGCGCCCGAGTGAGGCGACCGAGCACCATCTGGAACGTGACGCGGGGCGCCGGGGCAGTAATCGTGGTGGTCATGCGGCCTGCTCCGTCTGGGTGGTGGGGTGCTGGGTGGCGGCGCGCATGACGTTCTCCTGCGTGGCCTCAGCTCGATCGATCGTCGCGGTGATCCTGCCCTCGCGCATCACAACGACGCGATCCGCCATCCCGAGCACCTCGGGCAACTCGCTTGAGATCATGAGCACGGCCATGCCCTCGCTTGCGAGTGTGGAGAGCAGGCGGTGCACCTCGGACTTCGTGCCGACGTCGATCCCGCGCGTAGGCTCGTCAATGATGAGGACGCGCGGATTCGTCGCGAGCCACTTGCCGAGCACCACCTTCTGCTGGTTGCCGCCGGAGAGCGTGCCAGCGAGTGTGCTGAGCGCGGTCGTTTTGACCTCGAGCTGTTCCGACCACGGCCGCGCGGCCCGCTGCTCCGCGCGCGCGGTGACGAGTCCGAGCTTCGCGATCGAGTCGAGAATCACGGCGGAGGTGTTGCGGGCCACGCTCTCGTCGAGCACGAGTCCCTGCTTGCGCCGATCCTCCGGCACGAGTGCGAGCCCGGCGCGCATGGCAGCGGTCGGCTGATTTTTGCGCACGCGTTTCCCGGCGAGGCGTACTTCGCCGCTGCGGTAGTCGTCGACGCCGAAGATCGCGCGGGCGACCTCGCTGCGGCCGGCGCCGACGAGCCCCGCGAGGCCGACGATCTCGCCGGCACGCACGGTGAAGCTGATGTCGTTGAAAACGCCGGGGCTGGTGAGGCCGGTGACCTCGAGCAGCGGATCGCCGACCGTGGTGTCAAGCTTTGGGAACAGCTCGGTAATCTCGCGGCCGACCATTTCAGCCACCACGCTGTCGGGATCCGTCTCGGAGATGGCGCGCGTGGAGACGTAGCTTCCGTCGCGCATCACGGTGATGGTGTCGCAGAGTGCGAAGACCTCATCGAATCGGTGGGAGATGAATACGAGCGCTCGGCCCTCGTCGCGGAGTGCGCGGGCAACGGTGAAGAGGCGATCGACCTCGATACCGGAGAGCGCGGCAGTTGGCTCATCCATGATGAGAATGCGGGCGTCGAGGGAGATCGCCTTCGCGATCTCGATCATCTGCTGATCGGCGATCGAGAGGCCGTCTGCGGTGCGATCCGGATCCATGCGGAGGCCCAAGCGGGTAAACAGTGTGTCGGTCTCGGTGCGCATGCGTGCCCGGTCGATCCGCCCGAAACGGCCGCGTGGCTGACGGCCCATGAAGATGTTCTCGGTGACTGAGAGATCAGGGAACAGCGTTGGCTCCTGGTAGATCACCGCAATACCGGCGGCCTTCGCTTCCGCAGTGGTCGTGAAGTCGACCGTCTCGCCTGCGAGCTGGATGACGCCGGCATCGCGGTGGTAGAGACCGGCAATGATCTTGACGATCGTGGACTTTCCGGCCCCGTTCTCGCCAACGAGGGCGTGGATCGAGCCGGGATGGAGGGCGAGCGTGCCGTCTCGGAGCGCGACCACGGCGCCGAAGGCCTTGGTGACGCCTGCGAGCTCGAGGAGGGGCTCGGGGCTAGGTGATCTCTGCATTGAACTCACGGGGCTTTCTGCCACAGCTGCGGCATCTCGCGATGGATAGCGATGAACGATTAATGAATCGTTTCAATCGCGTTACGCAGAGCTTAAGCCCCGAATATTTTCCGCGTCAAGTGAGAGTATGTGCCGTGTCCAATCCGTTATTGAAGCGTTTCAATTTCGGTTCCTGCTGAATTAGGATGGAGCGCACACGGCCCGGATGGGCCCCGAACGGTGGCAGACGGAGGCGACATGGCAGCGAGTATCCGCGACGTCGCGAGCGAGGCAGGCGTCTCTGTCGGCACCGTCTCGAACGTGCTCAACCGCCCTGATCGTGTTGCAGCCGCCACGATTGCCCGGGTGCACGGAGCGATCGAGCGGCTGGGATTCGTGCGCAACGATGCTGCCCGCCAGCTCAGGGCCGGGCGCAGCCACAGTTTCGGCCTCGTGGTGCTCGACACACGAAATCCATTCTTCATGGACGTTGCGCACGGTGCGCAGAGCCGCGCACTTGACGACGGCTACACGGTGCTGATGGGCGGCAGTGATGAGTCGAGCGAGCGGGAGTCCAGCCTGCTCGAGATGTTCGAGGAACATCGCGTCGCGGGCGTGCTGATCTCCCCGGTGCACACGGACCTGTCGCAGTTGCGACGGCTCCGAGACGGAGGGATCCCTGTCGTACTCGTCGACCGTGGCTCGAGTGATCAGTCGTTCCCCTCGGTGTCGGTGGACGATGTCGAAGGGGGGCGCATTGCGGCGCGGCACCTCCTCGAAATCGGACGCACGCGGATCGCATTCGTCGGTGGCCCGCGCAGTATCGAGCAGGTGTCCGATCGTCTCGCCGGGGTCACCGAAGTGATGGCCGCGCAACAGGGAGCCGCGCTCGAGATATACCCCACGCAAGCGCTCAGCGTGCTGGAGGGGCGGCGGATCGGCAACGAGCTCGCGCTGCTGCCGCCAGATCGCCGGCCGGACGCGGTGTTCGCGGCCAATGACCTGCTCGCGCTCGGGGTGCTCCAGGCGCTCGTCATGACCGGATCGCTGCGCGTACCCGAAGACATCGCGCTCATCGGATACGACGACATCGACTTCGCGAGCTCTGCCGTCGTTCCGATCACCTCGGTACGTCAGCCCGCGTTCGAAATCGGTGCCACCGCCGTCGATCTCCTGCTGCGCGAAGCCGAGGCTGGCCGCGGTCGCGCCCGCGAGCAGATCGTGTTCCAGCCCGAGCTCGCCGTGCGGGCGTCGACCGGTGGTGCATAGCCCGGCCGATGGTGCTCCGTTCTGCTGGGCGCAGGTGTGCGCTGCTCCACTGGCCGGCCGCACATCATCGGCGATCGATCGAACGAACGTGCAGGTGTGGTGAACCCTCGTGGCGACGCATTCGCCGAGACGCTATTCAGACGTGAGTGAGGGGCGCTCCGCCGCGCGGCGGTTAGTGCAAGCCGAGGTAGGTTTCGAGTGTTTCGGGGGAGGCCTGCAGCAGCGGATCTCGTACCGGCTCGGCCGGGAACTCGCTCGCCTCGAAGAACCAGCGATGTGACGCAGGCATGCCCCAGAGTTGCGCACGGCGTGGATTGCTGATGTCCCACCGGATCGGTGGCGTTTCGAGATCGATGAACTGGTAGTGCGTATTGAACAGCTCCACGCGGTGTTGGTCCGGATCCCGGAGATAGAGGAACAGCGCGTTGCTGATCCCGTGTCTGCCCGGCCCGCGGTCGATCTCATCGCCGAAGCCGAGTGCCCCAGCCACATCGGCTGCGTGCAGCAGCGACGCCCCGTCCGGCACCGCGAATGCGAAGTGGTGCAGGCGGGGCCCGCGGCCGTTCGTGAAGACGAGGTCGTGTGTATTGCCCTTGACCTCCATCCAGGACCCCCACAGCTCGTCAGTACCGTCCTTCGCCGTGTACTCCGACATGCGCATCCCGAGCCCCGTCCAGAACTCAGTCGCCCGCTGCACGTCGTACGTCACCACCTGGTAGTGATCGAGTCTCTGTGGAGCGCCCGCGACGAACTCGTTGTACCGCTGCATTTTGCGGTCCACCACGTCCATTGACGAGGTGAACTCCATCAGCGTGCCAACCGGATCGCGGAACTGCAGTGTCGGGCCTTGGTAATCCCGCTCAACCCGCTGGTGTTCGATCCCGGCCGCTGTGAAGAACCGCTCAGCAGCGAAGATGTC
Organism: Leucobacter luti; assembly: GCF_019464495.1. Lineage (NCBI taxonomy): Bacteria > Bacillati > Actinomycetota > Actinomycetes > Micrococcales > Microbacteriaceae > Leucobacter > Leucobacter luti. The sequence goes on from NZ_CP080492.1 coordinate 2,182,822, forward strand.
CTCGTCCGTGCGCACGCGCAGCCCGATGCGGTGGGCCTGCGCCACGTCGGCGCGCTCCAGCACCAGGCTGTGGTGCGCGGCCTCCTCGAGCCCGCGCAGGTAGACGACATCGTCGGTCTCAGCGGTCACGACGAGGCCAATGACATCGCGATAGAAGTCTCTGCTCCGCTCCAGATCGGTGACCCCGAGAGAGACGTGGCTCGCTCGTGTGATCTGGAACTCGGGATGCGGGTTCGTGACGGGAAGCATGGGCTGCCTTTCTTTCGTGTGAATTACGTGAATTGCTCGATTGTGCGACTGCCGTCGACTGCGTGGCGTGCCCAGCGCACTGCGGCATCACCCGCACGACGCCGCGCGTACTGCGTGGTTCCAGTCTTGGCCGATCGAGGCGTGACCGGAACCGCTGATTCGCCTAGACTGGCCATAGTTTGCGGCTATAGAGAGTGGCTTAATATCAATGTCGATTGAACTCCGTGCCCTGCGGTACTTCGTTGCCGTCGTCGAAGCTGGCTCGCTCACCGCCGCGGCCGCCCAGCTGCGGCTCTCCCAACCGTCCCTGAGCGTCGCCATCTCGCAGCTCGAAACCGAAGTCGGCGTCCCGCTGCTCACGCGCTCCTCGCGGGGGGTTGAGCCTACGGGCGCTGGCCGCTTCTTGCTCGACGCCTCTTCCCGTGTGCTGGGGGACGTTGCTGAGATCAGCGCCACGCTTTCGCGTTTCGGTGCTGGGCTCGCTGGCTCACTCACGATCGCGGCGGTCCCCGTGCTCATGTGGGCGCGGGTGCCCCGCCTGCTCCGAGACTTCGCGCGTGCCTCGCCCGAGGTTGAGGTGCGGCCGCTGGATCCGCCTCCGTGGGTCGCGCTCGATCTGTTGCAGCAGAACCGAGTGGATCTCGCCGCCGTGCTGGTGGCAGATCCGCGCCGCTTTGCGCGGCGCCACCGCGACGAGTTCAACATCTTCGACTGGGGAGCGGTGCCGATCGTGGCCGCGCTGCCGCCCGAGCTCCGGGCGCCAGACGACGCAGCACTCCCGCTCCCGCTGCGCGCATTCGACGCCGCCACGCTCGTGCTCCCGCACCGCACTGCCGCTGTGCCGAGTCTGCCGGAATCGGTCGAGGCCGCGTTCCGCACCCACGGGATCGTGCCGGGTGCGATCCGCACCGTTGAGACAATCCAGGGCGGCATGCCGCTCATTGAAGCGGGGCTTGCGTGGGGTCTCCTCCCAGATCCAGATCACGGCAGCCTCGAGCGGTTCAATGTGGCAGTGCGGCCTGTGCACCCGGCTCCACAGCCGCTCCGGGCGTTGGTGCTGACACGTAAGGGCCAGACGACAGATCCGGCGCTGCGTCGTTTGCTGGATCATATTCCAGACGCCGCCTCGAATCGTGTGTGAAATCAGATAGGATTAGGGTGAGTTCCTGCCGACGCAGCGTCGTGTCGGAAAGGAAGTTCTCGAGAGAGGCAAAGATGGCCAAGAGCAAAGCAGAGCAGTGCTACGACATCCTCAAGTCCAAGATTATGGACGGTACCTACGGGCCCGGATACCGGCTGGTCATTGATCAGCTCGGGCGCGAGCACGGAATCAGCTCGGTCCCGTGGCGCGAGTCGCTGCGCAGGCTCGAAGCTGAGGGCTGGGTGGATATCGTCCCCAACTCCGGCGCGCTTGTCAAGACGTTTGACACTGGCACCTGGAAGCGTTCGATCCGCCTCCTCGCGCGGCTGCAGGGACTCGCCACGGCGCTTGCCGCATCGCGCATGACGCCGGAGGACATTGCCGCGGCCCGTGGCCTGAACAACGATATGCGAGACGCGATCGCGAACTTCGACACCGCCACTTTCGGTCGCCTGAACCGCAAGTTTCACCAGTTCATCTGCTCGCACTGCGACGACGAGCGCCTGATCGAACTCGTTGACACCGAGTGGACGCGCATGGATATTATCCGCCGATCGGCCTTCTGGTATGCGCCAGGCCGCGCGGTCGCCTCCCTCGCGGAGCACGACGCGATCCTTGACCTCATCGAGGCGGGCGGAGATGCGGAAGCGATCGAAGCAGCGGCGTGCAGCCACGACGTCAACACTCTGAATGCGGTGCTGGAGCACGACGAGCGTCGGATTCACGAGGAGACAGCGCTCTAGCCGCGCCGCGCTCCAGCAACGCTGGGATCCGCACGCGCAACGATGTACACAGCGCGGCGCCTGGGGAAATCCCCGGCGCCGCGCTGTGTACCGTGGCAAACCGCTATTTGTCACCGCGAGCGACCCGCCACTGCGCGAGATACGCTTTGCCGTAGTCGTTGCCGTTCGGGTGGCGCAGCGTGGTGTGCACGTGGAACCGCGCGGGCAGTCGGTTGCTCAGCCAGACGCCAGCGTGGTGATCCAGCTCCGCCAGCACCGTCGGCCCCTGCACGCGGAAATAGAACGGCTGAGAGCCGTCCGTTGCGCCGTACCAGGACAGCGTCGTCTCCGCGAGATGCGCGGCGACTTCCGCGATCGTCGCTGCGCGATGTTCGTCGCGCAGCAGCAGGAAGAAGTCCTCGATGATGCGCAGTAGCGTGGCTTGCTGCGCGTCATCGAGCTCAGACGCCAGGATCCCCTCCTGCGGCACCACGCGGTTGTCCCGGAACGCCCCGGCAACGTGCCGCTCATCCGCTGGGTGCAGTCGCCCCTCCGGCATCGCGGGATCCAGGACCGAGCCAAACACCACGGCGCGCGAGCGCTGCGTGGGTGTCAACGATTCCGCGAGCCGGATCGCCAGCCGCTCGCGCGCGTCAAACAGCGGCGGCCGCTCACCCTCCGCCAGCGCCGGTTCGGCCCCGAGGAACACCGGTGCAATGACGTTGCGCCCGGCAACCGAGACGAAATTCAGTGCGACGTGGTGGCCAAACAGCTGCCACCCCCACGGTGCATCGGCCGCTGGATCGCCGAACAGCGCGAACCAGTAGCTGCGTGGATTCATGATCGTCGGCAGCTCGACGAGCTCGCCGAGGTAGCCGTTGAGGTCCATCGCCTCGCGCACCCGCTCAAAGCCCGCGGGGCTGAGCGATGCGCGCACCACACCGAGCGCGGCGTCAACGACCTCAGTGCGCTGATCCTCGAGCCGCAACCCGGTGCGGAAGAACACGAACTCGGGGTTGCTCCACCCGCGCCACTCAGGGGCATCGAGCGGGTAGTGCACTGTGGCCTGCTCGGAGTCGGTGAGCAGGTCGAGGAGGATGGCGGCCGCGGCAGCCGGCGCGGGATCGGCCGGGAAGACTCCGCCCGATCCCGGGCGCAGCCGATGCACATCATCCCGCACGACACCGTCAGTGGTGATGCCAACAAACGGTTCGTCGTAGAGCCCGCGCCAGGAGTCGAGCAGCTCTCTGAGGAATGGTGCTTGGTATCGATCCGCGGCGAACTCCTCGTAGCTCATGCCGCGATACGGCGCGAGCACCGGATCGCCCAGATCGTAGAGGTGTTCGTGGTAGCTCCCGGAGGACAGCTCGATCGACTCGGACCGGCCGCTCGTGCGGTCGGTCGAGAAGAACTCATCGATGTCGTTGGCCTGATCCGGAGCGTCTGGCGACGTCATGCTGGCCCCGGCTAGATCGGCAGGTTGAACAGGCGCTTGGCGTTGCCCGAGAGCACGAGCTCGCGATCCGCGTCGCTGATTTCCAGCTCGTTCTGCACGAAGTCGACGCCCTGGCCCATCCAGCTGTAGAACACGGGGAACGAGGAACCAAAGAGGTAGTGATCCGCGCCATTGATCTTGAGCGCGGCCTCAACCTGATCCTTGCCCCAGGAGTGCGGGTGGGTCATGTCGAAGAAGATGTTCTCTTCGAGGTACTGCTTGATCTTCTCGCCGCCGGTCGGATCGAGTCGCTGCATCGCCTCGGCCTTGTTCGTCTTGTGCGGGGTCAGCAGCGCGGTGTTCGCGAACCAGTTGCCGCCCATCATCGTGTGGATGAAGCGCAGGCCGGGCATGCGGTCGAACATGCCGCTGAACAGCTCGCGCCCGACGGCAACGCCCTGGTCCACGATGCGGCCGTATTCGCGGCGGAGGTTCGTGTAGTCGATCACGGACTTGTACTCGACGGGGAGCGGGGTGTGGTGCACCACGACCGGGATATCGAGCTTCTCGATCACCTTCAGGTACGGCTCGAACACCTCATCGTCGAGGTAGAGCTGACCATAGTGGCAGGCGAGCTGCACGCCGACGGCGCCGAGCTCGTTGACGCAGCGCTCCAGTTCATAGACGTTGTCCTTGCCGCCCCACGGGGGAACGCACGCGGTGGTGAACAAGCGGCCGCCTGATCGGGACACGATGTCCGCGGCGTTGTCGTTGACTGCTTTGCAGGTTTCGAGATCGAGCCACTCCTGCCACACCGGCACGCGCATGACCCCGTAGTCGACGCCGGCCTCGTCCATCGCGGTGAGCTTTGACTCAACCGAGTAGTCTCCCTCGACGTAATTGAGGTTCTGGTACCCCTTCGGCTTCTCGAGAATCAGTTGTTTCTTCCCACTCTCCATCGTGGTGACCGAGGCGATCTCGCCAAACCCGCGCGGTGCGCTGTTGAGAAAGCCGTTCAGAATCTTCTCGTTGGTGAAGAGGTCCTCCGGCAGATGGTGGATGTTGATGTCGACAACGGTCATGTCGAGTGCTCCTTCGTGGTGCTGCTTCGTTGCGGTCCGGGATGAGCGCCCCCTCGCTGAGCGGGAGGCCATCGTGTGTGAAATCATACGTGATTTTCGATTCGACGGATAGTGATGCGAGCTCGTCGGGGTGGAAGGCGGGGTGCATTTCCCCGATCAAGACGGCTTTCCGGGTGACGTTACGGAGTGCTCCGCGTGGTCGCGGCGCGCGCGGGATTGATCATATTGATGATCGCACTTGAAATCGTGTGCGATCTTGCGTACGCTCACAATCGCGTTCAAGGAGGAATGAAAACACATGATCGAGCTCGTCACGAGGGACATCGCCTACCGGCACGGCGGCACCGAAATGCTCGGCCTGCTCGTCGCGCCCACCGGTGCCACGGGCCTCCCCTCGGTGCTGCTCGTGCACGATGCCTTCGGGCTGGGCACCGAGACCCAATCCATCGCGTCTCGCCTCGCGGCGCTCGGCCTCACCGTGTTCGCGGCCGACGTCTGGGCCGGGAGGCAGCTGCCGGCGTCGCCAGCTGAGATCGGCCCGCTGATCGGCAGCATGGTGGCGGATCGCGCCCAGTGGCACGGTCGCGTTGCTGCAGCACATGCCGCGGCCATCACGCAGCCTGAAGTGGATCCGCGCGCTGTCGTTGGGCTCGGCCACTGCTTCGGTGGATCCTCTGTGCTGGAACTGCTGCGCACTGGGGCGCTGCTCGACGCCAGCGCGAGCAGCGGGGCCGGGGCTGCCAGCGTTACGCTGCGCGGGGTCGTCGCGATCCACGCTGGGCTTGACCTGCTCGCTGAGGACTGGGACACAGCCGCGGCGGCTGGCGCGGCAAAGAAAGCCGACGCAGGATGGCTCGCGCCACGAGTGCTGATTTGCAGCGGGGCAGACGACCCGATGGCCACCCCGGAGCAGCACAGGGTGGTGCAGGCGGGGCTTGACCGCGCCGGGATCGACTGGGAGCTCGATCTGTACAGCGGCACGGTGCACGCGTTCACAAGTCCGAACGCGGCGCACTCGCCCGAACCGGAAGTTTTCAATTACCACCCGGCGAACGCCGGGCGCGCTTGGAACGCGACACTGCGCTTCCTGCGCGAGATATTCCCCGAAATGAGCGGCACCGCCAGTCCTTGAAACCGGGCAACCCGTAAGCCAGAACGACCACATCGCCGCATCGCAGCCCCAGAGTACAGAGGAGTACCACGTGAACATCGCAATCATCGGAGCAGGCCCGGGCGGGCTCATCACCGCGCTCCGGCTGCAGCAACAGGGCTTCGCCCCCACGATCTATGAGACTGTGCCAGAACTCAAGCCGCTCGGCGTCGGCGTTGACATCAAGGTCTACGGGCTCAAGGAGATTGAGGAGATCGGGCTGCTCGAAGAGTTCCGGATGATGTCGGTCGACGCGGTCGACTCGGTGTTTTACAACCACTTCGGCCAGGAGATCTACGCCGAGAAGTGCGGCGTGCACATGGGCTATGAGCATGAGCAGCGCTTCGTGCACCGTGGCGAACTCCAGATGCTGTTCTATCGCACGGTGCAGAAGCGACTGGGGAAAGACGCGATCGTTCTGGGCGCCCGCGTTGGCTCCTACGAGCAGGACAATGCTGGTGTGACACTGCACCTGGAACACCGCGACGGGCGCTCCGAAAGCGTCCGCCACGACGCTGTGATCGCGGCCGACGGCATCAATTCGGTCGTGCGCAAGCAGATGCACCCTGAACTGTCCGAGCCGCACTACTCAGGCATCACCATGTACCGCGGCACGACGCTGCGCGAGCCGTACCGCGACGGTCACACGATCCTGCACATCGGCGATCCGCGGATCTCCTCAATGATTGTCTACCCGATCGCCGACAATTTTGAGGGCAGCGGCAAGACGCTCGTGAATTGGGTGGTCGAGGCGGAGCGCGACGAATCGGTTGAAGACTGGAATCAGCTCGGATCCGTCGATGAGATCCTGCCGTTCTACGAGAGCGTCGACATCGACTTTCTCGATGTTCAACAGTTGATCGCAGACGCACGGGAGGTGTACCTCTTCCCGTTGATTCGACACGAGCCCCTTGAGACCTGGGTTGATGGGCGCGTGGTGCTGCTCGGCGACGCTGCGCACGCGATGTATCCGCGCGGCGGCAACGGAGTATGCCAGGCCTTCCTCGACGCACGCGTCGTGGCGGAGCAGCTCGCGGCCCACTCTGATCCGCACACCGCCTTTCTCGCCTACGACGAGGCGCGGCGCGTTCCGGTGAACCGAATCGTGATGAACATGCGCGGCGAGGGCTACGAGGTGATCCGGCGCATGGTGGCCGAGCGCACCGAGGGGAGACCGCTTGCGGATCGCGCGGACATCGAGGGCGTGCTCCCGCTCGCTGAGGCCGATGAGCTGTTCTCGAACTACCATCGTCTCGTTGGCCAGCCATTGCGCGCCGGCCACGACACCTACTCGAGCGGGTTCCGTACCTGGGAAGCCGAGGCTGTCCCCGGATCGGCGATATCCGAAGCCGCAGTTCTGGCGCCAGCGCCGGCCGAGGCTCCGCGCGGGGAGTCTGCACTGTGAGCGTCGTTGAGACCGCTTCGGCCGAGATCGAGGCGGCACTGCTCGCGGCCGAACACCGTCGTCAGCGCGCGCTCGTCGACGGCGATATCGATACGCTCACCGATCTGTTCGAAGACAGTATTGTGCACGTGCACGCTCCCGGTGTGGTGCAGGGGAAAGCTGAGCTACTCGAGCACGTTGCCGTGAGACGGCCCTACCTAGAGATCACGCGCGGTGCGCTCACCTTTCGCGTGGTGGGCGACGTTGCGATCGTCACTGGCGTGCTCACGAATCGGATGCGCGCGCCGGGAGGCGGCGAGCGCACACTCAGCGGCCCCGTCACGCAGGTGCTGCACCGCGGGGTCGACGGGGCCTGGCGCTTTGTGAGCTTCCACATGACCCCGTTCGGGGAAAAAGTGTGGGGCGAACTCCCTTCGGAGCAACACGGCGAGCGGACTGCTGAGCAGACTGCCTTCGCAACTGAAGGGGAGACCTCATGAAGCTCGCACGCTTCCGCACTGCGGACGGAGTGATCCGGCTGGGCCGTGTTGACGGCGAGCAGATTACCGATCTCGCTGCTGTGACCAATGGAAACTCCTCGCTTCGCGAGCTGATCCCCGAGCTGGATCGTCGCCGCTCCGAGCTGCTCGCGGCCGAGGGGGAACGCTACGCGCTGGCGAGTGTGACACTTGAGGCGCCGATCGACGCACCGCAAAAGTACTTGGCGATCGGTATGAACTACCGTGAGCATGCTGCAGAAGCGCGCGCCGCCGGGATCCCCACCCCCAAGAATCAGCTCTGGTTCAACAAACAGGTGTCGTGCATTGTTGGTCCCACCGCTGACATCGTCAAGCCGGACGTGTCGGACGCGCTGGACTACGAAATCGAGCTCGGGGTGGTGATCGGTCGCGAGTGCAGGCACGTTTCGATCGAAAACGCATACTCGGTGATTGCCGGCTACCTGGTCGCAAACGATGTGTCGGTGCGCGACTGGCTGCAGCATCGCTCGCCAACGTTCACGCTGGGAAAATCGTTCGACACGCACGGTCCGATCGGCCCGTGGCTGACGACCGCGGACGAGATCCCCGATCCGCAGAATCTGCGCATGCGCCTGACGGTAAACGGTGAGGTGCGGCAGGACTGGCGCACGGACGACATGATCTACAACATCGCGGCGCAAATCGCTGAGCTCACTACGGTGATGACGCTCATGCCAGGCGACATCATCGCTACAGGCACTCCAGCAGGGATCGGGGCCCCGACCGGCAGTTTTCTGCGCGTTGGCGACGTGGTGCGCGCGGAGATCGAGGGACTTGGCGTCATCGAAAACGCTGTGGTGGGCGAGGGCTGACATGCCCCGGAGACAGAGTATCTACCTCACCGGGTTTGCGCACGCGAACCCGGTGCCGGTTGCGAGCCGAATCGGGCCATTCGTCCACTCGGGTGTGCTCACGGGCCGTGACCCAGCCACGGGCGAGATGCCAGTCGGGCTCTCGGAGCAGTGCGCCAATGTGTTTGCGCACATCCGAGAGCTCATGGCGGCCGTTGGCGGTACCCCCGACGACATCGCGAAGATCAGCTGCCACCTCGTGTCATATCGCGACCGCGCGGCGCTGAACTTTGAGTGGGAAGTGATGTTCCCCGAGCCGGAAAACCGCCCGGCGCGGCAAGTGATGGCCGCGACGCTTGACGGCGGCGCGCTCATCCACTGCGATCTCATTGCAGTCTTGGGTGAGAGAAGTCCCGATCCGAGCCCGATCACCGCAGAATCTGCGCCACCTACCTGAACACCTCATCCCGAGATCCGAAGTTCGCAATAATGTGCAGCGGTCGTTTCCGTACGCACTGTTAGACGCAAGGAGGCGTCCATGTCCACAACGAAGTTCCTCATGAAAGCTCTAGTTCCGCTGAGTATCGCCGGCCTGCTCCTCTCGGGGTGCGCTGGCGGATCCGGAAGCTCAGGATCCGGCGGCGACAGTGCAGCGGCCACCACGAGCGACACACTCCGCGCCAACTGGGGCGGGTTCCCCGAAAGCTGGGAACCGGGTTCGCAGGCGATGGAGCCTGGCTACATGCGTGTACCGTACGAGACGCTCGTGCTGCGCCAAAAAGACGGCACGATTCTGCCGTACCTCGCAACCGAGTGGGAGTTTGGTGAGGGCGCGAAGTCGCTCACGCTCACGCTGCGCGACGATGTCACTTTCCAAGACGGTACGCCGTTCAACGCGGAGGCTGTGAAGACCAATGTCGAGTACGTGCGTGACGTCGTTGGTGGCCAGTTTGGAGGGCCGCTCGCTTCTGGAGTGGACTCGGTCGAGGCGATTGACGACACCCACGTAAAATTCACGTTCAGCCGTCCGTTTGGTACTTTCCTGGACCTGCTGAGCCAACGCAACCTGCCGATGGCTTCGCCTGCCGCAATCGCGGACGGCTCGATCAAGACGAACCCGGTCGGCACGAGCCCGTGGGCGTATGACGAGTCGAAATCGATCGCCGGCACCAAGATGTTCTTTGGCGAGTATGCGGAGTACTGGGGCGAGAAGCCGGGGTTCGCCAACGTTGAGCTCTATGGCATCGCTGACGACACCGCGGCAACCGCGGCCCTACTCAGCGGTGATCTCGACGTCACCGACACCGAACTCGACGAGCTGCCGCGCATCGAGGCAGCGATCAATGTGGAAACGTTCGACTATCCTGCGATCCGCGTCAACCTTAACTTTTTCGACCGCGGTACTGGTGGGGTATTCGAGGATCAGCAGGTTCGTGAGGCCCTGTGCTACGCAATTGACGGCAGCGTGATCGCCAGTCTGAGCGAGGATCGCACTGCTGAGACCCAGCACTTTATCGAGGGTGAAATCGGCTACAACCCTGAGATTGTCGGCTACGACGCGAACCTCAAGAAGGCGAAGGAGATCTGGGCGGAGCTCGGCAACCCCGAGATCACGGCACAAATCGGTGCAGCGCCGTTCAACAAACAGGAGATCACCGTTCGCGCCGAGCAAATGAGTCAGCTCCCGAATGTGAACATCACCGTGCAGGAGTTGACTGCTCCCCAGTACTTCTCCACCTGGAATGCGGGGAGCTACCCGCTGGGCGTCGGCAACAACGCCCAGATCACGCCTGCGGACTGGTATGGCAGCTGGTTCTCTGAGAACGCGCCGTTGAACACATCGAAGACAGTGAGCGAGAAGCTCGCTGGCCTTGCTGGGAAAGCACTCGGATCCACGGGCACGCCAGATGCGGATGCGAATTGGCAAGCGGTGATGCAGGAGATCTCGGACGAGGCGCTGGCGTGCAGCCACTCCGTCAACCTCGAGAGCATCGCGTACAACACCGACACCGTTGCTGATGTGCAACCGGCGATTCAGGTCTGGGAGCAGAACCTGATCGATTACCGCGCGGTCAAGCCGGCGGCATAGCCGCTCTAGCCGCTCACATTCAATCAGCCCATTCCGTCGGTGGCTGCTCAGGGGTCGGATCCAGTCGCTCGTAGCGTCTGAGCCCGGATCCGGCCCCGCAGCGGGTCATCAGCACCAGAACGAACCCTGAGGAGAAGGAAACAATGGCATCTCGCGTGATCACACCGAGGGAGGGACGATGCTGAAACTCATTGGCACGCGTCTCGCGCTCGTGGTGCCGCAGCTCCTGCTCGTGTCGGCCCTGGTCTTCTTGCTCGTGTATCTCGTACCAGGGAGCGCGGCGTCGCTCATCCTCGGCGACGCGGCCGCGAGCCCCGAGGAGATCGCTCGCGTCGAGACGCAATTGGGCCTGGACCAGCCGTTCTTCGTGCGGCTTTTCGGGTGGATCGGCTCCGCGTTGCAGGGTGACCTGGGGACCTCTTTGCAAAGCGGACGCCCCGTCACCGAACTCATTGCGGAAAAGCTGCCCGCCACACTGTCCTTGATCGGTGGCGGACTCATTGTCGCGATCATTGTCGGGGTGGGGCTCGGAGTGCTCGCTGGAACGCACGCTCGACGTCCGGTTGACCGCGGTGTGACGGCGATTACTTCTCTACTGCAGGCCATTCCGGAGTTCTGGCTGGGGTTACTGCTCGTGCTGGTGTTTGTCATTCAGCTCGGCGTAGCCCCCGTCGTGGCATGGGTGCCTCCCGAACAAGACTTCTTCGGCTGGATGCGCGGCCTCATTCTGCCGTCACTCGCACTCGGGGCTGGTGCATCAGCGCTCATTGCTCGCCAGACGCGCACTGCCACCGCGGCTGCGCTTTCCTCACGCTACGCGGACACGCTGACGGCAGCCGGCGTTCCCAGGCGGAAGATCATCTGGGTCTACGCGCTCAAGAACGCGATGGTTCCAGTGCTCGCCGCGGCTGCGCTCGCGGTCTCGATTCTGTTCGGCACGAGCCTGGTGATGGAGCGCGTGTTCGCCTTCCCCGGGGTCGGCTCGATGCTGGTGAATGCCGTGATCGGCAAAGACTTCCCCGTGGTGCAGGGCACCGTGCTCGTGGTGGCGATCATCATCATTGCCGTCAATCTCATCGTCGACATTTGCTACGGCATCATCAACCCGAAGGCGAGGCCGCAGTGACCCATCCAACTCCACCCAAGACCCAGGTGCTCGGAGTGCCTACTCCGCTCGGCCAGCAGCGTCAACGCCCAGCGTTCCTGCGCCGTTTTCTTGCCCAACCCGCGACGCTCCTGTCGCTCGCTTGGCTACTCATCGTGGTCCTGTGCGCTGTGTTCGCAAGCGCGCTCGCGCCATACGATCCGCTGGAAAACCAGTTCACGCCGGACGCACTCCTGCAAGGACCGAGTGCTGAGCACTGGCTCGGCACGGACGATAATGGCCGCGACGTTCTGAGTCGCATGATCTTCGGGGCGCGGATCGCGCTACTGGTTGGTCTCGGTTCCGTGCTCATCGCGATTCTGATCGGTGTGCCGATTGGTCTGCTACTCGGGTACCGTGGCGGCTGGTGGGATCGCATCGGAACGCGCTTCGTGGACATTCTTGATGCCCTACCGGGCCTGCTCGTCGCGGTCGCGGTGATCGCTATCCTCGGACGCGGACTGCCGGCGCTCATGCTCGCGATTGGACTGATTTTCGCGATGAACTTTGCCAGGATGACGCGTGCAATCACGCTGACCGAACGCGGCAAGATGTATATCGATGCTGCGAAAGTCTCGGGGCTGCGCGAGGTGTCCATCCTGTTTCAGCAGATTCTGCCGAACCTCATTGGGCCGCTCGTGATCCAGGGTGCAGTGCTCACCGGATCTGCGATCATCATCGAATCGATGCTGAGCTTCCTCGGTATTGGGCTGCAATCCGCTGTTCCCTCATGGGGCGGTCTGCTGGGTCTTGCTGCTGCGAAGCTCGCCGTGCAGCCATTCCTCGCGATCCCGCCTGGCATCGCCATTGTGCTCACCGTGCTGTCATTCAATATGATCGGCGACGGCATCAACGACGCGCTTGCCGGAGAGAAGCGCAAACTCGTGAGGCCCGTGAAACGTGTGGCTGGGGCGCGGACTGCGGATAGTGCCACGATCTCAGACGTTGTCAGCTCACCGGTGCTGGAGGTGCGCGATCTCGAAGTGGCGCTGAACACGCCCGAAGGCACCCGCTCGCTCGTGCGCGACGTAAATTTGACGGTGAGACGAGGCGAGATCGTTGGCCTCATTGGTGAATCGGGATCGGGGAAGTCCACACTTGCACGTGCCATACTCGGGCTGATGCAGCCGGGCATCGGTGTCGCCCGTGGTGCGATCCTTCTGGACGGCGAAGACATCGCCGGCCTCGGCGAAAAAGATCTCCGCGGGATCCGTGGCGCACGCATGGCCGCGATCTTCCAAGATCCGATGGCTTCGCTTTCTCCTGTGCATTCGGTGGGGCAGCAGCTCTGTGAGACGCTGCGCACGCACGCCAAGCTTACGAAGCCTGAAGCGCGCGCTCGCGCTGCCGAACTGCTGACACGTGTTGGCGTGGCGAACGCGGCGCAGCGACTCGATGATTACCCACACCAGTTCTCTGGCGGTATGGCGCAGCGCGTAGCGATCGCCATTGCCATCGCGTCAAACCCCGAGCTCATCATCGCTGATGAAGCGACGAGTGCGCTCGATGTGACGACACAAGCACAAGTGCTCGATCTGTTGCTCGAGCTCCGCGACGAAATGGGGCTAAGTATTCTGTTCATCACTCACGGGCTCGGCGTTGCCGCTGAAGCGTGTGATCGTGTGGTCGTGATGTACCAAGGAGAAGTAGTTGAGACTGCCGGGGTGTGGGAGCTGTTCGACCGCCCGCAGCATGAGTACACAGCGCGGCTCCTCGCAGCGAACCCTGCACTGCATATGTCGGAGCGCGCCACCGCTCAGGCCATGCTCGTGCGAGATGGAAATGTGTCTGGCGGTCCGCGTGCCGACGACGGTGCGGGTGACGCCGTTCCGCTCCTGCGGGTACGTGACCTCGCGCTCGCGTACCGCACGCCCACGCTGCTCGGAGGGGCGTCGAAGCCTGTTGTCGAGGGCGTGAGCTTTGATATCGCGCCGGGCGAAACGCTCGGCCTGGTAGGGGAATCCGGATCCGGCAAGTCCACCACGGGCCGTGCCATCCTGCGGCTGCTCCCCGTGGCGGGCGGCACAATTGAGTTCCAAGGCACCGATATCACCAGCTTTGGTGCACACACGCCGTTGAGTTACCGCAAACACGTGCAGGCGGTGTTCCAGGACCCGTCGATGTCGTTGAACCCACAGCAGCCGGTTGCGGCCGCGCTCACCGCCGCGCTAGCTCGACACGGAATCGGCGACCGTGCCGAGCGGGAGCATCTCGCGGAGGTGGCGTTTGCGCAGGTGGGGCTCACGACGGACCACCTTGCTCGGCGTCCGGCGGAGCTTTCCGGCGGACAGCAGCAGCGGGTTGCGATCGCCCGCGCCTTGGTACTGCGGCCGCAACTCGTGGTCTGCGACGAGGCAGTAAGCGCGCTTGATCTGCTTACGCAGCGCCAGATCATTGATTTGCTCGCGCAGTTGCAGGAGGAAACCGGGATCAGCTACCTCTTCATTGCGCACGATCTGGGCCTCGTGCGCAATATTTGTGACCGGATAGCGGTCATGCGATTGGGCAAACTCGTCGAACTCGCAGGCACCGAACGATTGTTCAACGCACCGGAGCACCCCTATACGAAGCGACTGCTTGGTGCGACGCCCGCTGACCATCCGGAAGGGCGCGAGGAGCGCCGTCGGATCCGCACGGACTATGCACTCGCTCACGCCTCAGGCCAGATTCCAACCCCGTAGTGTGCGCCACCCCTTCCCCTCGTGCATCACGCTGAAGGTGCGCGGTGGGAGGTGGGCTGGCCTACGCGGCGCCGCGGGTGTGAGCCCAGACGACCGCCTGGATCCGGTCGCGCACGCCGAGCTTTTGCAGCACGTTTGATACGTGGGTTTTGATCGTGGACTCGCCGAGGAACAGGGCGGCTGCAATCTCCGCGTTCGAGTGCCCCTGCGCGATCAGGGTCAAGACTTCGCGCTCGCGCTCTGTGAGGCCAGCGGCATCGAGCGCGGTACTGTCCCCTGCGGGCGATACTGCGGGCGATACTGCGGGTACCGCTGTGTGCGCCCCTGCTGGCACCATCGGCGGAGCACCGGGCTCGCGTAGTGCGGGATCGGCGGCAGCGGAGCGAGCGGACTGGGTGGGTGCGCCGGCGATCCGCTCAAGCACCGCCTTCGTGACATCCGGGCCGAGCAGCGCCTCGCCCCGCGCGAGCGCGTGCACCGCATCGATCAACTGTTCGGCGCGTGAGGTCTTCAGGAGGAACCCGCTGACCCCTGCCGCAAGCGCGTCAAAGAGATAGCGATCGTGCCCAAACGTCGTCAAGATCAAGATCGCAGGTGAGGTGTCGGCCAGGATCTGCCGTGTGGCCTCGATGCCGTCCATCACGGGCATCTCCACATCCATGCAGATCACGTCGGGCCGCAGATCCCGGGCGAGCGCCACTGCTTCGGCCCCGGTCGCCGCCTCGCCCACCACTTCAAGATCGGGCTCCGACTCCAAGATGATCCGGAATCCGGAGCGCACCAGCGCCTGGTCGTCAACGAGGAGCACCCGGATCACGCGGTCACCTCCGACGAGTCGGATCGCGGTGCTGTGGGCGCGGGCCCAACGGCGGACACCTCGACAGCGGGCTCAGTGAGCCCCGCGAGCGGCACACGCGCACGCACCATAAAGCCCCCGCGCTCGCGGCGTCCAGCGGAGATTTCGCCACCGACAGCGCCGATCCGCTCGCGCATTCCGCGCAGGCCGAGCCCTGAGCCGCCGGATCGAGCCGGTGCCGCCAGGCGCTGCACCATGCCGTCGTCGCTGATTTCGACCTCCACCGCGTCGTCGCTGAAGCGCAGCCGCACCGTGGCCTCCGCAGCGCGCCCCGCGTGTTTGCGCACGTTCGTGAGCGCCTCCTGCACCACCCGGTACAGCGCGACATCCACAAGCAACGGGACGGGCCGCGGCTCTCCCGCAATGATCAGTGTTGTCGGCACTCCCGCGCTCTGCGACTCCGCAACCAAGGGCGACAACTGTGCGATTCCCACGGTGGTGGATCCGTCCTCCGCTTCTGGCGTGCGGAGTGTGTGCACGAGGCGATGGAGTTCGGTCACCGCGGTGTGCGCGCTTTCCTCGACCACAGCGAGAGCCACCGACGCCCGATCCGGATCCCGCTCCTGGCTCCGCCGTGCAGCCGCGGCCTGGATCCCCATCACCGAGACATGGTGGGCCACGACGTCGTGCAGCTCGCGCGCGATCGCAACTCGATCGAGTGCAACAGCCTGCGCAGCGCTCGTCTGCCGCTCGAGTTCCAGTTCGTGGCCCTGCGCCTCGAGCATCGCCTGTGTGCGGGCCGCACGCCACGCGCGATAGCCGAACCAGAACGCGCCGCCCAGATAGAGCAGGTTGGTGATGATGCCGATCGCCGCGAACGTGGCGAATGCCGAAAATAGGCCGGAGCGCGGGAGTCCTGGGAAGGAATCTTCGGTGGATGACGAGATGATCAATGAGACCACCAGCCAGATCATGATTGCGCAGGTCGCGCCGATCAGCGTCCACATCGCCGCGCTTCGGTTCCGCTCCCACGCACCGACGGTATAGAGGGCAAGGAACAAACAAATGTTCACAATTAAGAGCTCGGGTACCGCGAACTGACCGCACACGAAGAACCCGATCGTCACCACAATCGCCACCGGAATCGGAGCGACCCGGCGCAGCGCAAGCGGCAGCGTACACAGGCCCAGGCCGAGCACCGACACCCACAGGGGGGCCGGCTCTTCGAGGATCCCGGTGCGCGCATAGAGCAGCGCTGTCGTCGTGGCACCGAACGCCAGCACGAGCGCAATGAGCACATCGGTGCGCAGTTGCTCACGGTTGGGACGTGGCCGCGCCCACTCGACCGGGTGTTCTGTCATGGGTCAAGCGTAAGCGCGTTCCGGTCTCCCCACCTCCACCCGCAGGGGGAGTGCGTTCACCCGCCAGGGGGAGGTAGCCCACCCCACCGCAGCAATAGCGTGGACGCAACGAAAGGAACGTGATGATCGATATCTCAGGCATCACCCGCAGCTACGGCGAGCGCCGAGTGCTCGACGGGGTCAGCTTCACCGTGCAGGGCGGACGTATGACCGGGTTCGTTGGCGGCAACGGCGCTGGCAAGACCACCACGATGCGGATCATCCTCGGGGTGCTTGCCGCGGACGAGGGCACGGTCAGCCTGAACGGCAGCCCGATTACCGCCGCCGATCGTGCACGCTTCGGCTACATGCCGGAGGAGCGCGGGCTCTACCCAAAGATGGCCGTGCTCGAGCAGCTCGTGTACCTCGGTCGGCTCCACGGCATGGATGCCGCCGCGGCCAAGTCCTCCGCGACGAGCCTGCTCGAACGGCTTGGCCTCACCGAGCGCGCGAACGACACGCTCGAGAGCCTGTCGCTCGGCAACCAACAGCGCGCCCAGATTGCGGCCGCGCTGGTCCACGAACCGACCGCCCTGGTGCTGGATGAGCCGTTCTCCGGCCCGACCCAATGGCCGTCGAGGTAGTGCTCGGAGTGCTCCGCGACTACGCGGCGCAGGGCGCACCCGTGTTGTTCTCTTCGCACCAGCTCGATATCGTCGAGCGGCTCTGCGACGACGTCGTGGTGATCGGCGACGGCAAGATCCGCGCCCACGGCTCCCGCGAAGAGCTCCGTGCCGCGCACTCCGGGCGCAGCTTCGAACTCGAGTTGCACGGTCCAGGAGCAGACGCCGGCTGGGTGCGTGAACAGGCCGGAATTACCGTGGCCCATCTCGACGGCGGCTTTGTCCGCTTCGACGCCGAAACCGATCAGGCCGCGCAGGCCGTCCTCGCGTGTGCCGTGCAACAGTCCGACACCACGGTGCGCAGCTTCGCTCCCGTCACCCCGTCCCTCGCCCAGATCTTCAAGGAGGTCGTCCGATGAGCACTCCACACCTCACCACGTCGAACGCGACACATCGGCAGTTGAGTGGCCCTCAGGCGGCATGGATCGTCGCCGAACGTGAGATCACCACGCGCCTGCGCTCGAAAGCGTTCCTCATTTCGACTGGAATCCTGCTGCTCGTCGTCCTCGCCGGCGTCGTCATTGGCGGGCTGGTCTCGCAGAGCGGTGGGCTCGGCGGCGCCACGAAAGTCGCCACGGTCGGCTCGGCAGCGACGGGGCTCGACACGGCAAGCTTCGAACTGAGCGCCGTGCCGGATCGTGCGGCGGCCGAGCAGCTCGTGCGCGACGGCGACGTTGAGGCAGCGGTGGTTCCTGGTGGCGACACCGCGATCGATCTCACCATCATCGCGAACGACGATGCCCCGGTAGACCTGATTCAGGCGCTCTCCGCCGCGCCCACGATCGAACTGCTCGATCCGAGCGGCACCAGTTTCATGGCCGGCTACCTGATCGCCATGGGATTCGGCATGGTGTTCTACATGATCGCGATGACCTTCGGCGTGACAATCGCACAGAGCGTGGTCGAAGAGAAGCAGACCAGGATCGTTGAAATCCTGCTCGCCACGGTGTCCGCCCGCACGATGCTCGCGGGCAAGATCCTCGGCAACAGCATTCTTGCGCTGGGCACGGTGGTCGCGATCCTCGCACTCGCCGCAGTGGGGATGCTCGCGACCGGCCAGGACATCCTGCTCGGTGAGCTCGGTACCGCGCTGATCTGGTTCGGCATCCTCTTCGCCTTCGGATTCGTGTTGCTCGCCGCAATGTATGCCGCGACGGCCGCGCTCGTATCGCGCCAGGAAGACATTGGCTCGGTGACAAGCCCGGTGATGATGCTCGTGATGATCCCGTTCTTCCTGATCATCTTCTTGTTTGAGAACCCGGTCGCCCTCGCGGTGATGAGCTATGTCCCGTTCTCGGCACCGACCGCGATGCCCATGCGTTTGTACCTCGGCACCGCAGAATGGTGGGAGCCATTCGTGTCACTCGGGATCCTCGCCGCTACGATCGCTGGCGTTCTCTGGATCGGCTCGCGAATCTACAGCAACTCGATCCTGCGCACCGGCACCCGTGTGAAGCTCGGCGACGCGCTGAGGGGCTAGCTCCCGCGCGTGAACGTGAGTGATGGGCCTCAGCTGACTCCTCCCCGTCCGGGGAAGTCGCCAGCTGGGGCCCATCGCTCTTTCACGGGTCATTGCTGTCCTCCGAGTCCTCGCTCTCCCCGGAGTCGTCGCTGTCTCCCGAGTCGTTGCTGTCTCCCGAGTCGTCGTTGTCTCCCGAATCCTCGCGGTGGGGTTGGGGTGAGGAGCTGGGGTGGGCCGGGAGCATCGGGGTAGCCTGGACGGCATGAGCGAGAGCGTGAAGCCGCAGGCTGGTGCTGGTGCTGGTGCTGGTGCTGGTGCTGGTGCTGGTGCTGGTGCCGGATCGGGTCTGATCTCGATCGACTGGGACGCCCTGCGCGTTGCGGCGCTCGCCGCAACGACGCACGCCTACGCTCCGTACTCAGGGCTCGCGGTGGGCTGCGCGGCGCTGGTCACCGACGGCCGGGTGATTTCCGGCTGCAATGTGGAGAATGCGAGCTATGGAGTCACCCTGTGTGCCGAGTGCACGATGATCGGGGAACTGCACATGGGCGGTGGTGGCCAGCTCGTCGCGTTCGTGTGCGTTGACGGATCCGGTACCTCTCTGACTCCGTGCGGGCGTTGCCGCCAGGTGCTCTATGAAGCCGCGGCCCCGGGCATGCTGCTCGAGACGGGAGCCGGATTCCGCACGATCGATGAACTGCTGCCCGAGGCTTTCGGCCCGGCTTCGCTGCCGACGCCTCTCGACGATGCGTGATCGGTGGGCGCACCTCGCGGCACTCAGCCGCGGAGACGTCGAACGCTCAGCACCCATCGAATCACTGCACTGAGTGTCAGTCCCAAGGAGTAGTCTGTCTCGGTGATCACCAAGCTAGAGTCAACGAGCTCCCCAATCCGTCCCTGGGCCGCCCTCTGGTCGCTGGTCCTCGGCTTCTTCATGATCCTGGTGGATACCACGATCGTGTCGGTTGCGAACCCCTCGATCATGCAGGGCTTGGACACCACGATGGTCGCGACCCTGTGGGCCACGAGCGCCTACTTGCTCGCGTACGCTGTGCCGCTGCTGATCACCGGCCGCTTGGGCGATCGCTTTGGCCCGCGCCGCATGTACCTGCTCGGACTCTCGATCTTCACACTGTCCTCTCTTGCGTGTGGCCTGTCCGGCAGCATTGAGCTGTTGATCCTCGCCCGCGTCATGCAGGGGCTCGGCGCTTCGCTGATGACTCCGCAGACGATGGCCGTGATCACGCGCATCTTCGCGCCGCGCGAGCGCGGTTCAGCGATGGCGGTGTGGGGTGTGACCGCCGGAGTTGCGACCCTCGTCGGCCCCATCCTCGGCGGATTCCTGCTCGATGCCTGGGGCTGGGAATGGATCTTCTTCATCAACGTGCCCGTTGGCGTGCTGGCGTTCGTGCTCGCAATGCGCTTTGTGCCGAAGCTGCCGACGAGCGCACACCGCTTTGACTGGCTCGGCGTGATCCTGAGCGCCGTGGGAATGTTCCTCGTGGTGTTCGGTATTCAAGAGGGCCAGAGCTACGACTGGGGCGTCATCTGGGGTCCGATCTCCGTGTGGGGCATGATCATCACGGGTGTGGCGATCCTCGTCCTCTTCGTGGTCTGGCAGCGCGTGCAGCGCGGTGAGCCCCTGATCCCGCTCCAGATTTTCCGCGATAGGAACTTCTCCGTCGGATCAGCGGTGATCGTCACGGTTGGCTTCAGCGTCACTGGCATGAGCCTGCCGCTGATGTTCTACCTCCAGCTCGTGCGGGGCCAAACCCCGACACAGTCCGCGCTCATGATGGTGCCGATGGCGGTGCTCTCAATTGCGCTCGCGCGCCCAGTTGGCCTGCTCATTGATCGCCGCGATCCGCGCAGGATCCCGATCATCGGTCTGCTGATCGTGGCCGCGGGCCTCGTGGGGTATGTGCTCCTCGCGAAGCCGGACACCCCGATCTGGATGCTGCTCATCCCGAGCGCGATCCTCGGCGTCGGAAACGCCTTCATGTGGGGGCCGATGGCCTCGCTGACCACGTTCAGCCTGGACCCGGAACTCGCGGGAGCCGGCTCTGGCGTGTACAACACGAGCCGCCAGGTCGGTGCCGTGCTCGGCTCGGCCGCTATGGCAATGCTCATGGACTCGCGGATCACGGCGCTGCTCGGTGAACAGGCGGCCGCTTCAGCTGGCCACGCGGCAGGCGGTGGCGTAGCGGCCTTGCCCGAGCCACTGCGCGAGGGCTTTGCCACGGCCATGATGCAGTCGATCATGATGCCGATGAGCGTGATACTCATTGGCGCGTTCATCGCGATCTGGTTTGCGCCGCGCCCCGCGCGCACCGGCGAGATTAAGCTGCCGAACACGGTGTCAGTCGACTAGGCGCTCCCGTCCATTTCCTCCTCAGGGCGCGGCGTCTGAGCAATGCCAGTGCGCAGCACCCTGAGGTGTCGTGCGGCGGCTGTCGCGACTGGGGGTAGCCTGCTGTCACACGCACTCCCGATGAAAGGCACACCATGATCCTTGCATTCTCCGTCGCACCCAACGGGGTCGGCCCAGCCGGACCAGCAACGAGCGAATCGGGATCCGTCTCACACGCGGTCGCAGCGGCGGTGAAGGTGGTGCGCGAATCGGGACTGCCGCACCGCACGAGCAGCATGTTCACCGAGATCGAGGGCGAGTGGGACGAGGTCTTCGACGTCGTGAAGCGCGCCACGGAGGCGGTGCTGCCCTATGGGTCTCGCGTGTCGCTCGTGATGAAGGCCGACATTCGGCCCGGCTTCGAGGGCGAGCTCGACGGGAAGCTGGAGCGGCTGGAGCGCGCGATAGACGACACGCAGGGAAAGAGTGCAGGCTAACGTGCGGCACGCGCACGCCCCAACGGTGGACAGGGCTGCTGGTGTTCTCCAGACGCTTTGAGGTCGTGATTCCCGGCCCTCGTGTTGAGGACGCGAGGAAACTCTCGGTGACCTACGCAGTGAAACGCGACCAATCTCCACTGTGGATTCGGATCCGCGATGATCGGAGGGGGAGAGCCCGCATCACCGCTCGAATGAAGACTCATACGGTGCACTCGTTCGGCGGCGCCTACGTCCCCAACGGCACCTTGCGAGGGCGGATCGAACAGGCCCTGCCAGGCGAGTTGGGAGCAGGACCAGCTGGCGTGCGGGTTGTTGGCCATATGAGGTGGGGCTTTGCGAGCTATGTCGTATGGACCATGCTTGCTCTCGCAGCGGCGATCGGCAGTATGGCTGTGGCATACAGCAACGAGGTGATCAGCTGGTTCATCCTCGCCCCACTCGGCGTAGCTGCGATGCACCTGTTCATACTTCTTCCCATGCTCCGCAGTGACCCACCGCTGATCGCTGAAGAACTGCGGGTCGTGTTCCAGGGGGAGGCCGAGGCGCGTGAGTTGCGTCGATTGCGCGAACTCACTGAGCGGTACATTCCCGGGATTGAGTTCCCGCCTCGGGAACGAGGTTCCGCTGGTCAATGACGGCGATGATCGGATCAGCGCAGCCCTGGGGTACGCGTCTCGCGGACGCCTCTCTTCTGCGGGATGACATTGCGGGAAGCAAGACGATGCTTGCCACCTACGAGATTCGGTTCAGTTTTTGGATCGTTATCACTGAACTGTGAGCGGTTTCGATGAAAGTCGATTGTGGTGAACGCTGCCGCAGACTCCCTCGATCGCCCAAAGGTTGAGATTGAAGCAGTGCTCACTGCGCCCATTGTCTGGTGCAAGCCAGCTCGTGTTGGCGGCTTGCAACGGCGCGGGTCAGTTGCCTTCGGATTGTGCTGTCGGAGTGCCCGTTGTGCCATTGCGCAAGTGAGCCCATCGGTCGAGTCGTTGACTAATGGTGTGTTCGTATCCGTGGGCAGTGGGCTCGTAGAACGTTTCTCGGGGGAGACCGACGGGGAAGTAGTTGGCGCCGGAGAAACCGGTGTCAGTGTCGGGGTCGTATTGGTTCCTTTGCCGTAGCCGAGGTCCTTCATCAGCCGCGTGGGCGCGTTGAGGATGTGTGGTGGTGGCATCAACGAGCCGGTGCGTTTTGCGGCCGCCCGCGCCCGATTGAACCCCCGGTAGATCCCAATTGATTTGGGGGCGGTGGCGAGGTAGAGCACCGCTTGCGCGATAGCAAGTTCGCCCTCGGGTGAGCCAAGTCGGTCATAGACATCCCATGCTGCGAGGGCCTGTTGCACGGCATCGGGGTCAGCAAGGCCGATATCTTCGTTCGCGAACCGAGTGATTCGTCGTGCGATAAACAGAGGATCTTCTCTGCCATCAAGCATTCGTGCAAGCCAGTACAGGGCGGCATCATGATCAGAACCCCGCATGGACTTATGAAGCGCGGAGATGAGATTGTAATGGCCTTCTCGGGCCTTGTCATAGAGCGGGGCCCGCTTCTACACAGCGGCTGCCAGTGCGGCCGAGTCGACTGGCGCGGGGAGGGCCTGCACCTGCTCGACCATGTTTAACAAGTACCGACCATCGCCGTCGGACATGGTGATAAGCGCGTTGCGCGCGTCGTTGTCAAGCGGTAGGCCCCCGGCGAACAACTGCTCCGCCCGTGCGACGAGTGCTCCGAGGGTCATGTCGTCGAGGCGTTTCAGGACGAATACCTGGCAGCGTGACAACAACGCACCATTGAGCTCGAAACTCGGATTCTCGGTAGTCGCTCCTACGAGCACGATGGTGCCATCCTCGACATACGGGAGGAACGAGTCCTGCTGGGCGCGGTTGAAACGGTGGATTTCATCGACGAAGAGCAGAGTGCCCTGGCCGACCTCCCTCCGGCGCTGCGCGGACTGGAAAACGCGCCGGAGATCCGCAACTCCGGCGAAGGTGGCCGAGAGCGGTTCGAAGGCGAGGTTCGTCTGCTCAGCGAGCAACCTGGCAATTGTTGTCTTTCCGCACCCGGGCGGCCCCCAGAGCACCATCGAACTCAAGCGGTTTGCGTTCACCATCCGCCCGATGGGAGAGTCTGCTGCGAGGAGATGATCCTGACCGACGACATCGGACAGGCTGAGCGGCCGCAGGCGGTCCGCGAGTGGACGGGAGGCATCATCGACATTGAACAGTGATGGTGTGTGCTCAGTCACGGTCGACCTTTCGTGAGGTGGCGCGGACGATCGTATGTTGCCGCCCTCGAACGTGTCACCGCTTCCAGCGCCCGAAGTGGACGAGGGCGCCCGACCTCTTTGCGGGGGGGGGGGGGCTCGACCAGGGCAGAGGGAGTAGTGACCAGATCATCGATGAGCAGCGTCGGCACGTTTCCGGAGGGGGACAGAGCAATCCAATGACTGCTGCGCATGTGGCACCCGGGAGTGATGTCACGACATGTGCTCTGGAGCGCCAATTTGGCCGCAGATCCGGCCTTGACGATCACGAGGGGCTCCCTGGCGTCGGCCGTCAAGAGCATAAACACTCCAACGCCCACTTTGAATGACTGCCAGTTGGGTTGAACGGATCCTCCAAGATAACGCCCGGGAGCGCGTCGGCCCTCGCCCGGACTCTCTCCGGCAAATTCTCGCCGTCCATGTGGTCTCCTGAGTCTCGGCGGTACACCTCCCAATAGAGGCGAGTGTACGCATCAGGTCTGACATTGGAGAAGAAGCGGCTCCGGTTCGAGTGGTCCAGTGATCAACCTCAAGTGGTGCTCGCTGCCCCGGTGTCGTGAGTTGCTCGTGCGCGATACGGATGCGCAAATCTCTCGATGCGCAGCACCGCGCTGAGCAGTTCTGGGAACCGGGCAGCAACACCTCGTCGAGGAAGGCGATCAAACGCCCGCGCTACGTCAGGAAGGGCGCGATGCTTTCCAGCCATGAGCCACGCGAGTGCGTTCAACAGTGCGGCGGGGTGCGTGTCGAGCGCGCTATGACCGTTCGTGATTGGCACCAGCACTGCGTCGGGCGCTGCACGAGCGAGTGATTCGGCGATTGCCGGCGGCGTGCGAAGATCCCGGGATCCGGAAAGTAAGACAAGTGGCCAGGATGCTGAGGCCATCGTGACCTCGAGGTTGCGTGGCTCTCCGCTGAAAGGTGGAAAGTGGCTCGCTAATTGCGCGTAGGTGAGTGCCGGATCAAGCGGCAGCCCGTCCGGGCGGCCGCCGTAGCCGAGTTCCCGGAACGCAAGAGCGCCGACCAGATCGAACTCGTAGATCCCCGGAAGCCTTGTCATCGAGGCGTCGCGTGTTGCGTATGCCTCAAGCATTCGCCACGTTGCAGAGCGTGGCGAGCGCATCCGCTGTTGAATGAGCGGCACCAGGAGTTCATCTCCGCCCAGCTCATACGCCGCGCGGGTGACATCCAACAAGATGCGCGCGTCGATCCCCGTTGAGCTGAGGCGTTGCACGGCGTTCGAACTTGCGTTCCCGGCATTCCAAAGACGCTGCCGAATCGCGGCGCGCTCGATTTCCAGGTGCTCGGCGGACTGCAATGCTGAGTCAAGCAGCATGCCCGCGACCCGCTCCGGGTAGAGCGCGCCGAAGGTCGAGGCGAGGTAGCTCCCATAGGAGGACCCCACGATATGCGCGAGCGGTACCCGCTCCCGCTCAAGGACTGCTGCGATATCGTCGGCGACCTCATCGACTCGCAGCGCAGGCAAGGGCAGGTCGTGTCCGGAGATATCTCGTCGCGATAGCCCGACTCCGCGGTGCTCAACCATGATGAGATCGAGCCCGCGTGTGGCGGCGAGCCTTCGCAGCGTGCCGTAGGGAAGCACCGACCCGAGGCCGGGGCCTCCTGGGATCACAACAGCTGGGAGCAGGCCGGGTCTCTGTGAGCGGGGACCGATTCTCACGTAGGCCAAATCGAAGGCCGGGGTGGTCGAGGTTGCCTCCCTATGAAGAAAGCGTAGTCCTGGCGCCCGCCTCGCGAGTGCGGCGCTCGCTCGCTCGCTCGCTCCTACCTTGAAGCCCCTTCTCATCAGTGTGCGCTGATGGTGTCGTGCTGGGACTGAGTCGATTGCGTCTTCCTGTCGAGGATCCAGTGGACAGTGACTGCCGCGAGCGCCGCCAAGCCGGCACCCACGAGCGTGAAGGCGAACCGCTCCGCATCGAGGAGGAGCGTACTGATGCCGCGTGAGTTCATCAACACTACCGAGATCGTGAGGAAAAGGCTGTACTCCCAGTACGGTTTGTGGATGACGAGGAAGGTGAGACAGAGCCAGAGCGCCGGGAATGCCAGCACTTGCAGTACCGGGTCTGGGATCCCGAAGAGTGCCATGAGCGCTACTGCTGCGAACCCCGCGAACGTGCCCATGAGTCGGCCGAGCATACGCTTGGGGGTGAGGAGCTGTGTGGGATCGGCGAGGACATACAGCGTCAGTGTTACCCAGACCCAGTGGGATTTCACTCCCGTCGTGGTGCCGAGCAGCATTACCAGGGCAGATATAAGGCCGAGCACAGTGCCGTACAGTACCGGTACGCGCGGATCGGGCACGCTGAGCGCCGCGAGTTCACGCTTGCCCAATGCGAGATGCAAGACAAGGATCGCCCAGGCACCGGTGGCGTTTACCACCACTAGCACGCCGATGAAGTAGGCCGCGTCGAACGCGGGAGGAGCGGAGAAGAGCGGGGGCGGGCTCATCATGAAATACGGCACGAGAATGGGGAGTTGCAGTACGGCCTTGCCAACGCCTCTCCGTGCAGCAAGGCCGTAGGCCACTCCGAGTAGGAGCAGGATTGCCGCGAGCACTACCGGGTTCTCGCGAAGCATGATGGCGACTACCCCAAGCACTGAGAGCGAGAGTACGACGGCGGCACCGATTCGTGGACCACCGCTGATCCAACCAAATGTTGCGGCGAGGACCCCGAAAAACGCAACGCCGAAAACTCCGGGAACAGCGAGCGAGGCAAGAGCAATTGGGGCTGCGATGATCAGCAGTCCGGCGAGGACCTTGAGCCCGAGGACTGCATGCTGTCGCTGGACTACTGACCTCGCGGGTGTCGAAGCGACACCCTTCGCACCTTGCATACTCGCTCCCTAGTTGTGGTGAGTGACAGTGCAACCGGAAACGGAACAGCGATGAGCGCCGCTACGCACGCTGCAGGTGAACGGCTTCAAGTGCTTCACGGTCCTCTGGCGTCATCCCGGCGATGGGTTCCCCGTTCCACACGATGTCGTCTCCCAGCGCTGCGAGTAGCTCGGTGCGGGAGCCGTGGCTGAGTTTCGCGCCATGGATCAGTGTGGCAGGGCTCCACATCATCGCGACTGAATCGTGCCATCCGGCACCGACGTCCCTCACCGACAGAAGGTCGTGCAAAGTGTCTTTGAGGTGAGCGATCGGCTGCGCAAAGGCGTCCGCGACAACTGCGAGCGCGACCTGACGCTCGACTCCGGGAGCCACGACCACCGGTTCGGCGACGTCCCCCGTGAGCGCGCGAGCGAATTCCCCAGCTCCGAGCAGGATCACACCGTTTGTGGGGCGCGGATTGCACTCGATGGCATAGAGATTCCCGTCGTTATTGACGAAGTCGAAGGAAAGCTGACCAGTAAATCCGGTATCAAGTGTGTCGATGATTTGCTGGGTATAGGCAAGCGTTTCGGTGCTATCGACCGAGAGGAACGTGATTCCGGTGCTGTGTCCCCACTGCTCAGGCACACTGTATGTGCAGTGGGAGGTGACTCTGCCGTCCACGATCGTGCTGTAGGTGCACAACATCGGGCCATCCACGAATGGTTGCACGAGCCAAGGCTGCTCAAGGGTCGGGTGACACTCGGATACGTTCATCTTGCCAGCGAGCGGACCGGTGTTTGTCAGCAGCCCCACACCTCCTCGGGAGAATGCCGCCCGGGCGAAGTACCTCGGCGTGCGTTGAATTGCAGCGTATAGCTCGGTTTCGCTGGAGACCACCACAGTCTCCGGGACTGGGACATTCGCTTCGATGACGAGCCGTTTGAAGCTCGCCTTGTCGTGCAAGCGAGCGAGCTTTTCGAAGCTCCCGGCATAGAGCTTGACCCCAGGAGGGAGATCGTGCGCTCGGGCTGATAGGTAGAACACTTCCTCGAAGGTGGGGATGATCAGCTCTATGCGGTGTGTGATGACAAGTGCCGAGATGTCCGCGATGAACTGGTCGGTTTCGAATCGAGGCGACGCAGTGATCGCATGCCCAGTGAGGTACTTCGAGTGGTTGCCGACTGCGCCCTGGTAGGTGTCGCTTGCGAAGACAGTGTGACCTGAGCTCCCGAGCTTTCGGATGATATCGAGCGCAAAGGTGTTTCGTGAACTCGTGACAAGTACCCGCATGTACATTCCTTCCCCATTGATGGAATACCTGTTCAGACCCTATCGCTTTCCCACAAGCTGCGGGGGTGAACTTTCGGCGGGGTACTTCCTATGTGATCGGTCTGAGCGACTCTGTCATCGGTGTGGCCATCCTCCCCGTGATGCACCTTACGGGGCGGGTCAGATCCCAGATAAACCCGCACATTCTTCCACGGGTCATTGCCTACTTGGCGTTCCTTGCTCTCCTCGTCGCCCCGTTCTTCGCTGCAGGAACGGCGGTGCTGTGGTTCATCGACGCCGCTGAGTGCGGCGTCATGTGACTAGGGGTTCACGCTCAGGCGCGACGAGCCTCAATGAGGACAACGAGACTCGTGTCATTTGGGGTGCAGCCTGCTGACAAGAGGAGATCAACGAATTGTCTGTGCGTGCACAGAACTGAGCTGTGGAGATCCAATATCTCAGTTGAGAGATCACGTAGCTTCATTCCGTAATTTGCGCTGAACCGAATTTCCGCACTATATTTTTTGACCCTACCTATGCCAGGATCAGACAAGGGGCCACGAAGACGTGGCCACAGGGGCCTAGGCAGGGGAAGTGCTTGTGTTGACGGCAAATGCAGCGCGCAGCTTTCACGCTCCGAAGAGCGTTCAGCCTCGGAGCGATGCTCGAATCAAGTACGTCCAGGGCCAGACTCGGTCGCAGGCAGTGAGCTCACCCACTGACCGGACCCGACTCGTCTCGGAGAAATATGAGTCTGTCGCTCGTTGTCTCTCGACGGCCCCGACAATTCAATCGGGCCCGGAATTTTTTGTTCTTCCCGCGGCTACGAATCAATCGTTGACACATGTCTTGCAATGCTGCAGCCACTCACACGTGAACGTCCGCGTGAGCGGCTGCAGCAGCGAGTTCGCGTGCACCGTGGTCTCGGTTCCGCCAGAGGGGCAAGCATGGACACCCAGACGCGGCGGTCACGAGCCCGGGAGATGTCGCGGCCTGTTCACCCGTTCGTCGAGGCGCGCATGTCACTCTGATCCCGTCACCCTTTCCTGAGTAAGCCCGAACATCAAGAAATGAGGATATCTTGTCTGAATTGTACCGAAACGCGACTGAGCAGTCCGACTCTGCAGAGCTGCAGATTAGCCCCGTCTTTGCTCGGCCGGGTGAAGCCACCAGCCTGCCGAAGTTCAAGATGCCTGACGGCATGATGTCGGGAGATACTGCGTATCAGATCATTCATGACGAGGCGATGCTGGATGGGAATTCTCGACTCAATCTCGCCACGTTCGTCTCCACCTGGATGGACGACAACGCGCAGAAGCTCTATCTCGAGGCTGCTGACAAGAACATGATCGACAAGGACGAGTATCCTGCGACAGCAGCGATCGAGGATCGATGCTGGCGGATGCTGGCGGACCTCTGGAACGTTCCAGATGCCGCGGACACAATCGGCACTTCGACGATCGGCTCGTCCGAGGCCTGCATGCTCGGTGGACTCGCCCTGAAGCGCCTCTGGCAGGAACGCCGCCGGGCCGCAGGCAAGGCAACGGACCGCCCGAACCTGGTGCTGTCGGCCGGAGTACAGGTCGTGTGGGAGAAGTTCTGCAACTACTGGGATGTCGAAGCGCGCTACGTTCCAGTGACTGAGGAACACCTGGTGCTGGATGGATACGAGCTCGAAAAGTACGTGGACGAGCACACGATCGGGGTGGTTGCTATCCTCGGCCAGACGTACACGGGCCTCTACGAACCCGTGAGAGCGATTGCGGCGAAGCTCGATCAGATCGAGGCTGAGACCGGTCTCGACGTGAAAATCCATGTCGACGGTGCCTCCGGAGCGATGGTGGCCCCGTTCTGCCAGCCTGAACTTGAATGGGACTTCACGGTCGCACGCGTCAATTCCATCAGCACCTCGGGCCACAAGTACGGTCTCGTCTACCCGGGCGTGGGGTGGGTGGTCTGGCGGAATACGGCGGCCTGCCCAGAGAGCCTCATCTTCCACGTCAGCTACCTCGGCGGAGACATGCCCACGCTGGCGCTCAACTTCTCGCGCCCGGGCGCGCAGGTGCTGCTGCAGTATTACCAGTTCCTGCGGTTGGGGCGGGAGGGGTACCGGGAAGTGCAGCAAGGGTCGATCGACGTCGCGACGTATCTCTCGTCCGAGATCGGAGCAATGGAACCGTTCGAACTCATCAGCAGAGGCGACACAATTCCCGTGTTCGCGTGGAAGCTCACACCGGGCGAGCGCAACTGGGATCTCTACGACCTTGCGGATCGGCTTCGCATGCGTGGCTGGTTGGTCCCCGCGTATCCCATGCCGGACAACCTTGCCGACCTCGTCGTTCAGCGCATTGTGGTGCGTATGGGACTCAGCCGAGACCTCGCCGAACTGCTCCTCGCCGCAATCACCGAAGAAGTCGCGTTCCTCGAGAATCTTGAGGCGCCCATCCCCCGTGAGAAGCAACGCAAGAGCTTCACTCACTAAGCGCAGATCGTCGGGCGCCGAAGCGCCGGTGAGTCTGCGTCCTCTACGCGTTCATCGGGCTTCGGCGTTCAGCCCGCCATTGAAACCGCTTCCACTTCGTGCCCCATTCTCGAACCGACCTGGGGCGAACTCTCATCAGCGTCACCCTGACGGTTGGAACATATGACCCAGCAACAGATCATCGAATCGCCTCGAGTGCCCGTTCCCTTTCTTGCTCCCACCGTGACGAAGCAGAGCTGGTCGTTCATGATCGGATCTGCGCTGTTCGCTGGTGGCACTGCCATCAGCATCTGGGATCTGGGCAGTGCCAATCTGACCAATATTCTCTGCTTCATCGGTGCGTGGTTCTTCACGGCAGCAGGCCTGATGCAGGTCATCTTGAGTGGAAACGCAAGCGTGCCAGTGGACTATGGCGCAGGAAAGATGTTCCGGGCGGTCTGGCTTGCAGCTGCGATCCAGAGCTTCGGCACCATCATGTTTAACATCAGCACGAGCGCGGCCCTCACCGCGAAAACAGTGCGGGCCGAAGAACGTCTCGTGTGGAATCCCGACGCTGGGGGTTCCGTTGCGTTTCTCATCAGTGCCGTCTTCGTCTACGTCGCCTACTACCGGGAACACGGTCGCATTTGGGAGCCGCGAGATTCTGGGTGGTGGGGAGCCCAAATCAACATGATCGGCTGCATCGCGTTCGCTGTTTCAGCAGTCGGTGCTTTCGTTCGAACGAACGGTTCCACGGCTGACACGGCGCTCGCGAACTGGGGAACGTTCATCGGAGCCATTTGCTTCTTCTTGGCATCGATGATCGTGCTGCCTCAGCTCAGATGGAATCGACACACGCCATGAGCAACCACTCTGGTCTTTCATGCTGGCCCCGAAACGGTTTTACACGCCGTGGCACACCTGCCTCGGTGACGGAAAACACACCCTAGAAAGGACGTGCAACCAATATGTGCACACGAGTTGTTTGGCCTGACGCAAACGGATCGGTCATTGTCGGCCGAAACATGGATTTTCATATGGACCTCTTGACCAACCTGTGGAAGTATCCGCGAGGAATCGAGCGCACCGACGGCGTACACGGCACTCTCGCTTGGAAAGCAACATACGGCAGCATCGTCGCGACCGCGTTCGACCTTGTTGCGACCGACGGCATGAACGAAGAGGGCTTCGCCGGGCACATCCTGTGGTTGGCCGAGTCAGATTATGGGAAGCCCGAGGCTTCAGCAACTCAGCTCAGCCAGGCCATTTGGCTCCAGTATTACCTGGACAACTTTGCGACTGTTGCGGAGGCTGTCGCCTGGACGAACGACACACAGGTGGAAATTGCTCAGCTGTTCGATCCGACTGGCCACCTGGTGCCGACCCTGCATCTCGCAATCAACGATGCGACGGGGGACTCCGCGATCATTGAATACACCGATGGCAAGCCACAGGTCTACCACAGCCGTGACTATAAGGTCATGACAAACTCACCGACTTTCGACAAGCAGCTGGAACTCGTCACGCAATTCGACGGCCTCGGCGGAGACAAATCTCTTCCCGGGTCCACTCTTGCCAGCGATCGTTTCGCTCGGGCCTCCTACTACGTTGAACACCAGGTGCAGCCGAAAACCCAGGTCGACGCGATCGCGGCGATGTTCAGCATCATCCGGAATGCCGCGCAGCCGTTTCGAACTCCCGAGCCCGGGAAACCAGACGCATCTCAGACGATCTGGCAAGTCGTGCTCGACCTGACGAACAAACGCTACGTCTTCGAATCCACCACTCGGCCAGGAGTCGTGTGGGTGAATCTCGACGAGCTCAGTTTCTCCGAGGGATCGAAGGTGCTCAGGCTTGACCTTGTGAGCCGCCTCATGCTGGAGGGCGGACTTGCTGGCAACGTCAGCCACAGCTTCTCCGATGTGGGAGAAGCAGCCACCCAGGTCTTGGCAACCGGCACCCAGGCGCTTGAGTTCGTCGCCAAGAAACAAGACGAGTTCGCTGAAATTCAGAAAGTTGTTCAGAAGCTCGTGGGCGCGAAGAAGTAGTTCACCTGGAGTCTCGTGGGCACCCGTGCCCTCGCGGGTGCCCACGAGACTCACGATTCCGCTGCAATCCTCTTGTCTGTGTTTTGGTGCGGGAGGGACTTTTTTGGAGGCCGAGCTTCCACTCAAGGAGTTGAGATGTTTGTCGGTTCACTGCCTGTTCTCGGAGTACTCCTCGCGCTGCTGTCAGCAGCGATCCTGTCCGTCGGGAATCTGTGGCAAAGCCGTGGAGTCAATCTCGCCGCCGAGCGGGCTCCTCACGACGCGTCATTCATGCGGCTCCTCAAAACCCCCATTTGGCTGGGCGGAACAGCGCTGTTCGGACTTGCGATCCTCGTGCAGATGGGCAGCCTCGCGCTCGCCCCGCTGATCGTGGTGCAGCCGATCGGGGTTGCGGCGCTGGTGTTCACGACTCTGCTCACCACCAGGGCTACGGGCAAGAAACCGACGCGGGCTGTTGTCACCGCGATCATCACTTCCCTGACAGGCGTGACGGTATTCGTGAGCGTCGCCGCGCTTGTCAGCCGCCAGAAACCGATTGGCGATCAGCAGCTCATTGAGATGATGACGACGCTTGCGGCGGTGCTCATTGTATCGATCGTGGTCATGTTCGCGGGCAAGCGTGGGAGCGGTTCCCCGTTGCTCTACGTGGTCTTGGGGGGCGTCTATTCTGGGTTCGTTGCGACCCTGGGTAAGACTGTGATGTTGAGGGTCGAGGCGATGTTTCAGGGAGGTCACTTTGAGTTCGGCTCAGAGGGCCTCCTCACCCTGTTGTGCCTTCTCGGAATCGGGATCGCCTCAATACTGTCCATCTACTTTGTCCAGTATTCACACACGTGCAACCCACCGGACGTCGTCATTGCTGGCCTCACCGTGATTGATCCCGCGCTGGCGGTCGTCCTGGGCATCACGATTTTGCAAGAAGCTGCGGGCGCTCCGATGTGGTCAGTGTTTGCGTTTGTGCTCGCAGGAGCCGTTGCGGTTATCGGAGTGTTCCGCTTAGCAAAGGCTGAGGACACAGACGCCAACGAACATGATGCTACGGCCGTGAGTCTGAGCGAGTAATGTTGCGGTGCCAAACGGCTCCAGGTGGCATACTGCCTGGGAGGCTGCCCTCAGCAAATCCTCTCCACAGCGTGGCCAGCTTTACGGCGGCACCCACTCCTCACCCGTGAAGTCGGCGAAGCCATGCTTCGCCGATCCACCGTGTCTTGGGTGGATGAGATGAATCATTGGACTGTGAAGAACCTCATTCGAGAGGTGCTTCCAGGGTCAGCGGCCTCGGGGATGCAGCCGGCTGAACGCTCACATGAGTTTGGTTGACTCGAGCGCTCGAGTGAGATTCCCATTTATCTTGAGGACTGGCAGCCGCAAGAGCAAACCGATCAGCAGCGCCGGGACGAGGAAGAGCGCGAGCTGCCCCAGGGCGATCCAGTAGTCGCCCTCGTAAATGCCCGCGATCGCAGCGCGCACGGCATTTGTGGCGTGAGTGACGGGGAGCCATGGGCTCATACTCTGGAACCATTGGGGCAGCACCGATAACGGGTAGGCCCCGCCGCCAGCCGAGATCTGTACGACCAAGAGGAAAACGGCGAGCGCTTTTCCGGCTTCTCCGAATGACAACACCAGCGTGTAGGTGAGTAGCGAGAACACGAGCGACATTACCCATCCCGCCAGCAGAAGCAGGAAGGGGTGGACCGGACGCACACCGACAAATCCCATGAGCCCGAGGTAGAGAAGCGAGCTTTGGAGGATGCCAAGCACCGCAAAGATGCCAAATCTCCCGAAATACTCTTGAGTTTTCGAGAAAGATCCTCTGGCGGGCAGCGTCCCTGGCGAGACGTCAGTGCGGATGAGGACTGACAGTAGCAGAGCGCCGACCCAGAGACCCAGAACGGTGTAGAACGGGGCCATTTGGGCACCGAATGTGTCGACCCGGTAGACCGGAATGCGTTCAAGGCCAACTGGGCTTGTCAGTTCGCCAGCGAGCACAGAAGGGTTGTTGCCAATCAAAGCGGAGACCTTGGAAAAGTCTCCGCTTTGGGCAGCTTGTCCTAACGCCTGGGCGAGAGCTACGAAACGACTTGACGCATCGCGTAGATCTGCCGCAATGGTCGCCGTCGTTTCCTCCGCTTGAGTGAGGAATGCGAGCAGCGAGGACGATCCGCCAGATAGAGAACGAGCCGCGGAAACGAGGTCATCGCCGACCCGACCAAATCCCGTGTTTACCTCGGAGAGGGAACTCGCGAGCTGGTCGAGCCGAGGCTTGAGGGCCCCGTCGTAGGAGTTGTAGGCACTATTCACTGCAGCACGCGCGGTCTCGGCGAGCGCGATGACCTCATCGCGAGTTCCGCCGAGTCCCGAGTTGGCTTCGCTGAGTTTGGTCACCGCGTCATCGACTCGTTGCCGCAGCCCCTCCTGCCGGGTGATTGCGGTTTCGAGATCAGTGATGACCTGCTCAAGTGCGGCTTTGAGCTTCGGGTCCGAGGTCGCGGCGGCTTGGGACTTCAGCTGGTCCAGCAGCTT
Organism: Leucobacter luti; assembly: GCF_019464495.1. Lineage (NCBI taxonomy): Bacteria > Bacillati > Actinomycetota > Actinomycetes > Micrococcales > Microbacteriaceae > Leucobacter > Leucobacter luti. The sequence continues at coordinate 2,217,760 of NZ_CP080492.1, forward strand.
CTGATGCTGCTCGATACGCACCGAGACATCTGCGCTGGCCGAAGTGAGTACCGCTGTTGCCTGTTGTGACTGGCCAACGAACGTGGAGTCGAGAGCTGAGATCTGGTCAATGAGAGAGGTATAACTCGTGGAGGTCTTGTTGAGAGCCTCCGAGATAGCCGCATTGGTGCTGGTCAGCACTGATTCCAGTGAGTGCGCTGCGCTGGCGCCTTCTCCGATCGCATTCGAGGCGCTCCCTACCGAAGTGAGCGAAGCGTCGGTCAATGACGAGGCGCTACTGACAAGTGCTTTGCTCGAAGCGAGGAGTGAACTAAACATCTCAAGCGTGGCCGCGCCAGAATCGAGCGTTGTCGCGGCGGTCTGTGCGCTGGTTTGCACACGCGTGAGCGCGGCACGCGACTCTTCATCGCCTGCGCGGTCTGCGAGAGAGGAAATGAGCGCGAGCCCGACGTCGTTCAGTGTCTTGGTGAATGTTGAATTGATGGTTGTTGAGACTTCAGTCGCAGCTTCATCGGTGATCTTCGGGGAGAGCGCATTCTTTTTTTCATTGGTGTAGTAGTCGATGTTTGCGGGCTCCGCGCCGGGAGAAAGAAACGTCATCATGTCCCGGCTAAAAGATGGAGGCAGGACGAGCGCTGCGTAGTATTCCCCCGATTTCGTGCCCGCTATGGCTTGGGCTTCGGATGTGAATGCCCAATCCAGATCAGTGTTCGCGCGAAGATTTGAGACGACCTGCTCGCCCACGTTGATTTTCAACGAGAACAGGTCACTCGTGTATCCATGATCGGCGTTCGCGACCGCGACCTTCAAGCTCTTAACGTTTCCGAATGGGTCCCAACTAGACAGGACGTTGAACCAGCCAAAGAAGGACGGCAGCACGACGACCCCGAATAGTACGACGATGGCAATGGCGTTTCGTCGCACGCGGCGAATGTCTGTGGCAAAGATATGCGCAATGTTTCTCATGTGATTCAGACCTGCTCTTCGAGCTTGTCGAGTTGCGCGTTCGAGTGGATGGCCCGTTCTTCTTGGGCCAGTCTCGACTGCAACTCCTGTGCCTGTAGCGATCCCACCTGAGTGGCGAATGCGATGTTTTGTTTCACGTACTCAAGGGTCACGACCAGCGCGATCACGAGCAGACAGAGCACTCCCCACAGGGCCAAGACCGTCGCTTTGGCCTCGGGGATGACCCAAGCCAAACACGCGAGCAGTGCAGTTGTCACTACGGCACTCAAGAGCGCGATCCGCATGATCGAGAGATGATGGTCCGCAAACCACTGCGCTTGTCCGGCAACCTTTGTTCGGAAAGCCTGCCGGTCTGTGAGGGCTTGCACGAGTTGCGTCAGCCTGCGGCGTGACCCGAGCACCTGGACGTTCTCGCTTACGAATAGATTGGTGTCACTCAGCCTGCGGTTGAATAGCCGGGAGAAGTTTCCAAGCCGCTGACGGAAGAACAAACCGAGGACAAACGACAGCGCAGCGAAGAGTCCGAGCACCGCGGTGAACTTCCAGTAGTCGCCGCCGTAGAATCCGCCGACCGTCTCGCGGAGCGCATCGATTCCGTACGTAAACGGAAAGAATGGGAACAGTGCTTGGAAAAAGCTCGGCATCATTTGGATTGGATAGATGCCTGATGCGCCTGGAATCTGCATGATCACCAGGAGGATGATGAGGCCCTTGCCCACGTAGCCGAACGATACCGCGAGTGAGTAAATCAACGCCATATAGACGAAGCCGATGAAAACGCTGGTTGCCACGAAAGCAACTGCACTCGCCATCTGCACGCCAATCACAACGTTTCCGACACTCACCAGCAACGCTTGGAAGAAATTGATGAATGCGAGCAGCATCCATCGGCCAAAGTAAGCTTGCCGGACCGTGAGCCCGTCGATGCCCTCTGTGTCGACTTCCTGTCGGAGAAGCACCACGAGCACAAATGCGGCGATCCACAGCGAGAGATTCGTGAAGAGGGGGGCCATCGCGGATCCGTACGTCGCAACCGAAAACACGACCTTTTCTTTGACTTGCACCGGGGATGCCATGAACTCGGCGATCTGCCCAGGGTTGAGCCCACTCATCGCTTCGACCTGCTTGAGGACGTCGGCAGAGCTGAGTGCTCCAACGTCAGCTTGAACGCTGCGCAAATTTGCTTCGACTCCGGCAAGGCTCGTGTCGAGAGCCGTATTCGCTGAGTTGGCTTGTTCGAGTTGGGTCTCGAAGGCGTCGAGTAAACCCGCGGCCTCTGAGACCAACGACTTTTGGGAATCCAGCGCCGCAGAGAAACTACCGGCGCTGGTCGAGAGTGCATTCATTGAGCGGTTCACTTCGGGAAGGGTGTGCACGATTACGTCTCGAACCGAACCCGCTGCAGAAGCACTCTCGCGAACAGCGATGTTCAACGCGCTAGCCGAGCCGAGGATATCCTGGGTGACCCCCGAGACATCGGAGTTCAGCTGGCTCAGCTGCTGCAGAAGCACGGTATCTGCGCTGTTGCGTTCTTGAAGGCTGGCGATCGCGTCCGCAATGTGTTGGCGCAGTGGATCCGTCGGTGAGAGCGCGTCTTGGAGCTGCTGCAGCTCGGAAATTGCTTGCCTCGTTGCGGCGATTACTGCATTTGCATCATTGAGCGCAGTGGTGATTTCGCCATTGGCTTGCGTGGCTCCGGCGGCGAGAGTTGAGAGTCGTTCATTCAGTTTTGCGGAAATCTCAGTCAGCTGAGCTGCACCCGTGGTGTAGGAATCCGTCACTGCACTCGTGAAATCGGCAACCCCGCTCTGTGTCTCAGCGGCGATCCCTTGTGCCTCACCGATTGCGAGTCGCACATTTCCGATTACGTCGTCGAGATTGACGAGCGCGGCCCGGGCATCTTCCATCGCAACTTCTCCAAGAGAGAGGCTCTCCTGGATATCTGCGATTCCCGACCTGGCTGCTGAGACTTGGGCGGTTGCGCGAGACAGCGTGTTGAGTGACTGGGTTTGCGCTCCGAGTAAGTCACTACCAATCTTGTCGCCAGCTTCCTGAAAAGACGTAGTAACGGTCTGAGAAACCGTGGAGACAAATGTTGAATTGATTTTTGTTTCAAGGGTGGTAGCGCCGACGTCAGTGATCTTTGGAGCAATGGCGTTGGCCTTTTCATTGACGAAATACTCGAGCTTGGGCCGAACGAAGTCGCCTGTCGTCAGACTGAGAAGATCTTTGCTGAACTGCTTTGGGATGACGATGGTGGCGTAAACATCGCCAGATTTCACCGCTCGCATCCCTGCATCGAGACCCATGAATTGCCAACCGAGCTGGTCATTCTCCTTGAGCTGAGCCACCACCTGCGTCCCGACGTCCAAGCTGCCGGTGAGGGGCGATGAGGCACCCGTGTCGAGATTGACGACAGCTACTCGCACGTCTTTGGTGTCGCCGTATGGATCCCAGAAGGCAACGATATTGAGCCATGCGTAGAGCGAGGGGATGATAATTATGCCGATGAGTATGAGGAGCGCTTGTGGCACGCGCAGAATCCTTTGGAGGTCGCGACTCGCAACCTTCAATGAGTTGTTCACACGCGTCCCCCCGCTGATATGTCTGCACCCCAATGTGCATCCCCGAATGAAGTAAACGCATTCGAAGTCAAACCCAATTCATATTTAATCATGTGCCAGGGAAGACCGCCTCTCGCGGACAGGAAAAGCAAGGTATTCACAAAGCATGCATTTGCTTTCGCTCCCTTGGAGTTCCAGAAGCGGGAGACCACGTTCTTCCAGGAGGACGGGCTGCACCTGGCCCAGGGCCAGCCAAAGGAGATGGTGGGCCGGGCAGTGAGTGGGGTGCTTTCGCTGGGCCTCTGGCCCGGTGGGTAAGAGCTGCCACTCGAGAAGGAGTCCGTGTCTCCGCACAGGCCGGCACACATCGCGTGTCGCACGGGTGCTCGTGGTTGATGCCCTGGATTGAGAGAATCGGAAGCTGCTCTGCGAGACGCGAGAGCGCCCGACTCGTGAATCATGGGGCCGGGTGTGCGCTGAGCGCGCAGACGGATTCCGCTGAGCCCCGAGCCCGCAATCGCGGCGTCAGTGTGCGTGAGGGCCGGATCTGAGCCGTGCAAGTGTGGGGACGCGCCAGAGCTTCGCGCCGGCGGCAACGGCAAGACCCGCGGCGGTTCCTGCCGAGCAGATCAGAATCGCGAGCGAGGTGCTGAAGTGCTCGGCGAGTGTGCCTCCGAGGAGCGCGCCGACGGGAGTGCCGCCCCAGGCGATCATTCTGGCGATTGTGTTGACTCGCGACTGCAGGTGCTCTGGGGCGAGTGACTGGCGCACGATGATGCCGTTCATGATGGAGAGCGTGGTCGCTGCCTGGAAGAACACGAGTATGACGAGTCCTACGTTGACGGAGGTTGTGGCGGCCCATGCGAGCTGAGCCAGCCAGCTGATGCTGAGGGCCAGGATCGTGATCCAACCGGTGGGGAGCGCGCGCTGGATGCGGGAGATGGTGAGACTGATGATCAGCGCGCCGAGCGCGCTCGCTGAGTAGAGCAGGCCGAGTTTCGGATCATGTTCTGTGAGGGTGAATTGCCGAAGCCCGACGATGATCATCAGTCCGAGCATCGCTCCCGCTGAGATGCTGGCGCCTGCTCCGATTATCGTGAGCCAGCGCACGATCCTCGTGCGCCAGATGTACTGCAATCCCTCCCCGATGTCGTCCCACAGCGCCTGTGCGCTGAGTGGTGTGGGTGGGGTGAGGCGTGCCGGTTGCCAGTGCACGCGGGCGGTGACGCCAGCGGCGATGAGGTAAGCGGCGGCGTCGATTGAGAGTGCCCAGGCAGGCCCAATGGCGGCCGCCAGTGCGCCGCCTGCGGCGGGGCCGAGCAGCGTGATGACGGTGTTGCACGCGACCATGTTTGCGGTCGCCGAGGGGATGCGGTCTCGGCCGACAAGCTCTGGCAGCGCGCCGAAGCCGGCGGCGTCGAAGAACACAAACAGCGTGGACATGGTGAGGGCGGTGAGGAAGACATGGGGCACGGTCAAGCTGTGGAGCGCGGCGGCAGCGGGGATCGTTGCCAGGGTGAGCCCGCTGAAGGCCCCTGTCACGATGAGCACCCGTTTCCGATTCCAGCGGTCGGCTAGGGCGCCTGCGACAAGCCCGAGCGCGAGGTACGGGATTGCCTCGACTGCGGTGAGCAGCCCCGTGAGCGCCGGGCTTCCTGTGATCTGAAACATGAGGAGCGGCAGGGCGACGAGCGTGATCGCGTTCCCTGCCCAGGAGATGGTGCGGGCGGTGAGAAAGAGGCGAAATGCCGGGAGCGCAAGCGCGCGATCGTCCATGGTCGACGCCTCTCGCAGTGTCTATGGGGTGGTTCCGAGCGAGTCGCTGGACCGCGCGAAGTTCTTGTGGTGCGCAGCGAGATCATTCTCAGTATAGGATACTGATAATCATTCTCAACAACCAGGTCATCGGGCCTCAGTTTGGAGGCCCTCTTGGGGACACGCTCAGCACCCCGGCGAGCAGTGTGTGCATCACCGCGCCGATTCCGCATACTTACCGTGGGGCTGCTCGGACTGTTGGCAGCCACGCTCATCGCGTCAGTGAGCCTGGGCGCGGTCACGGTGCCTGTGGACGTCGTATGGACTGCGGTTGCAGGCCATCTCGGGGTCCCCGGAGTCCACAGCGACCCCATCAGCGATCAGATCGTGTGGACGGTGCGCGTCCCCCGTGCCCTGCTGGGCGCGCTCGTCGGGGCGGGGCTCGCGATTTCAGGAGTCGTCATTCAGGCCGTCGTGCGAAACCCGCTGGGTGATCCCTATCTGATCGGCATCATGCCGGGTGCGTCCCTCGGCGCGGTGAGTGTCATCGTGCTCGGGGCGTCTGCCGTTGGCGGGGTCGGGCTCTCCGGTGCTGCATTCGCTGGTGCGATGCTGGCGTTCGCGGTGGTGTTCCTACTGGGCCGCCACAATGGGCAGTGGCCACCTGCTCGTCTCGTGCTGGCCGGTGTTGCCGTCGGGTACCTCATCTCCTCGGTGACGTTCTTCCTGCAGACGATTGCGACGCCGAATCAGGTCCAGCGGGTACTGTTCTGGAGCTTGGGGAGCGTCGCAGGTGCGAGCTGGGAGGATCTCGTGACCCTCTCGGTCGTGGTGCTCGCCGGGAGCCTGTTCCTTGCTCTCAATGGGTCTCGCCTGAACGCTCTCTCGGCGGACACTGAACTCACCGCCACGCTCGGCATCAACGTCGCACGATTCCAGTTGCTCCTCATGCTGGTGGTCGCGCTCGTGACGGGCTCTATCGTGGCCGTGGCCGGGGGCATTGGGTTCGTGGGGCTGGTGATCCCGCACATCGCCAGACTCCTCGTGGGGGCCGATCATCGACGCGTGCTCATCATTTCGCTCCTCCTCGGAGCGGTGTTCCTGCCGCTCGCGGATATCGCTGCCCGGTTGCTGCGTGCGCCCGCCGAACTTCCGATCGGCGTCATCACGGCCGCAGTCGGCGCACCGTTCTTCCTGTGGCTGCTGGTCGCCGGGTCTGGCAGGCGCACGCGCACGCGCGTCACACGGCAGGGGCGGTCACCTCGTGCGATCGAGCCAGCTCCTCCGCCTCGCTGGGCGCAGGGGCGCAGTGCTCGGCATTACACCGCAGTGCTCCGCGGGCAGGATTTGCCCCGGCGCCGCGGGCTACGAGGAGGCGAGCGATGAGAGTGGTAGCGGAAGACGTCACCGTTGAGGTCGACGGGATTCGCATCATCAACGACGTCACCATGGATGCCCCGTCCGGGAGCGTTGTCGCGCTGGTAGGACCGAACGGTTCTGGGAAGTCGACGCTCCTCCGTGCGGTGTACCGCAGCCTCCGTCCGGCAGGCGGCACCATCTGGATTGATGGCGACGATGTCTGGGGCCTCTCCGCACGGGCCTCATCGATGCGCACGGCTGTCGTGCTGCAAGATGATTCCCCTGAGTTCGAGTTCACCGTGAGAGAGGTCGTGGCGTTGGGCCGAGTCCCGCACCGGCGGGCGTTCGAGCGCGTCTCGAAGGCGGACCGGGTCGCCATCGACGAGGCACTCACGCGTGCCGGGGTGTCCGAGTTGCAAGATCGCACAGTCGCGACGCTCTCAGGCGGGGAGCGCCAACGGGTGTACCTCGCCCGGGCACTCGCACAGCAGACTCCCGTGTTGGTCCTCGATGAGCCCACGAATCACCTCGACCTCCTCGCACAGACCGAACTCCTCGAACTGCTCGTCGATCTGCCGGCGACGGTCGTCATCGCCCTGCACGATCTCAACCTCGCCGCAACCTACAGCGACCGCGTCGTGGTCCTGACTCGGGGGCGTGTAGCCGCAGCCGGACCGCCCGAAACGATCCTCACTCCGGAACTCATCGAAGCCACATACGGCGTCCGAGCCGCAGTTGGCACGAACGCCATCACCGGTCGACGCGTGCTGCACTTCGGCCCAGCTCTCCGCCACCGAGGCCAGCACCACGCTGACGCTTCTCACGCTCCTGATCCTTCACTCAGCACAGAAAGCACACCGCTATGAACCGACTCACGCGCACACTCAGCATCACCGCTGCCAGCCTGCTCGCGCTCACCCTTGCCGCGTGCACCGGCAGCCCCCGCCCAGAGGATGCAGCTGCTCACGGAGCAGACGGGTATCCCGTGACCGTCACGAGTTGCGGCACGGACTACACCTACGATCGCGCCCCCGAACGGGTGCTGCTCGGGGCTCCGGGCATCGTGCGCACGCTCGACGCGCTGGGGGTCGCCGACAGCGCAATCGGCTACACGCTCTCCGACTATGCCGTCGAAGGCCTCGACGAGTTTCCCAACCTCACCGTCACCTCTGCGGACTACACGCCATCACGCGAGTTTCTGATCTCAGCTCAACCGGACCTCTTCCTGTCCAACGATGAACAGCAGCTTCTCGGCGACGGCGCCGCGAGCGTGGACGATCTCGGTGCCATCCCCGCCAACCTCTATGTCCTGGGCGACTACTGTGTCGACGCGCCTGCACAGTCCACTCTCGATGTCGTGTACGACGACATCGAGCATCTCGGCGCCATCTACAACGTTCCTGACTCCGCTGCATCCCTCGTTGAGGAGCTGAAAGCCCGCGTTACCGCGGCCACCGCGCCACTCTCCTTCGAGGCAGATTTCACAGCTGGTGCAGTCACCATCTTTGACGGGAAAGTGTACGCGCTGGGCGGCAGCTACTATGCCGCGATCCTCCATGCACTCGGACTCACCAACGGTTTTGCCGACCTCGATTCGAACTGGTCCGAAATCACGCCTGAGGCTGTCCTCGCGTCGGACCTCGACGTCATCCTCGTGACCTCTCCTGAGGCGGACGCCACTGGTGCCGTCGAAGCAGCGAGTGAGCTCTTCGCCAACGCCCCCGCGGCGCAGCATGGGCGCATTGTCGCGATCGATGACACCGCATTCCAGTCAGTTGGCGTCGCGATTGTCGACGTCATTGAAGAGACCGCCGCACAGCTCGCCGTTCGCTGAGCGTTGCCCCGTGAGCGGGCGGAGCCGTACTGGGAACTCCGCCCGCCGCCGGTGCCAGGCTCAGCGAGGGGCGCGGGCGATCTCCGGGGCGTGGAGAGCGGTGACGATCTCATCAAGAGCACGGCGGAGTTGGAGGTCAGTGGGGGCACCGTAGCCGAACACAATGCCGTTGCGCCGGGAACTGGTGCCCTCGTGGGAATACTGGTGAAGAGACACGAGCTGAATCCCGCGTTCCGCGAGACGTGCCACCACCAGACCTGCCTCGGGAGCGCCCTCCCATGAGATCGTGGCGTGCAGCCCGCCTTCGGTGCCGTCGAGCCTGAAACGGGGCGCAAGGTGGGAGGACGCCTCGAGCACCAGGTTCCGCCGGTGCGCATATGCTCGGCCCGTCCTCACGAGGTGGCGTCGAAGGCCCCCGCTCTCCAGGAAGCGCGCGAGCGCGAGCTGCAGCATCCCGGACACGGGCTGCCCGAGCGCTTCCCGCAGGTGAATGGCTCGTGCGCGCAGATCAGGGTCAGCTATGACGAGGTAGCCGCAACGGAGCCAGGGGGTGAGAGTTTTGGAATAGCTGCCGATCAAGACGACTCGGCCTTCCCGATCAAGCGATGCGATTGCGGGGAGCGGGGGCGCGCCGTGCCGGAACTCGCTGTCATAGTCGTCCTCGAGAATGCGCGCACCGGTTTCGCTCGCCCATGCGAGAAGTTCCAGGCGAGCAGTGACGGGCAGCCTGCCCCCGAGCGGGTACTGGTGGCTCGGAGTGATGAGCGCTCCGTCGAACCTTCCGCGTGCAAGCTTCAGCGCCTGAATGTCCATGCCCCCGTTGCGCACCGGAATCGGGACGGGAATTGCGCCTGACGCTGTGATTACGCGTCGCGCAGCAGGATAGCCAGGATTCTCCGTCGCGATGCGCAGGCCAGATGCCCCTCCGCTCTGGCTGTTGAGTACCAGCGCGAGTCCGTCACTCGTGCCCGCGGTCACAATGATGTGCTCGGCAGCGCAGTCGATTCCGCGGGCGCTGCGCAGATGCTGAGAGATCAGCTCCCGGAGGGCCGGGTCGCCGGCCGGCGGTGGGGGGAACGCGGGGAGGTCCTGTTTCAGCGCGTGGTTCCAGGCGGCGGCCCAGTCCCGATTCCTGTGAAAACTCGTGTCAGGGCTCCCCGGAGACAAATTGATCGTGCGGGGGTCAGAACTCGCCACGGCCGCTGCTGCGCCGCGCACCCGCCGCTCCGCCGCAGCCGGCCTCCCAGGAGCCGTATGCGTGCTCCTGCGGGCGGGGAGTCCCTCGGCGACATAGGTGCCTGATCCCGGAATGCAGGTCACGTACCCTTCGCCCGCAAGGTCTTCGTAGACCGAAACGACGGTGCTGCGCGACACCCGTACCGACTGGGCGAGCACGCGGGTGGAAGGCAGCGGATCGCCAGCCTGCACCTGTCCTGACAGCAGTGCAGCGCGCAAGAGCTCTGTGAGGTCCTCGCGCGCTCCTCGCCCGGGCGTCAGCGCTTCGGCGAGGATCAGATTCATCGGAAAAGGATGCCGCACACGTTCATGATACTGGTCTCGTGATATTGCCGGTTTCCGGTCTTTCAGACCAACCGGAAATGCTTCTACTGTCAGTGGTGACCGGAAGGCGCATTCGCCGCTCTCGCCCGGCTCCGGCCCGGACACACAGAAGGATCGGTAGGACCATGACCCGTGCCTCTTCGCTCGCTGTCCGCCCGCTCGCCCGCACTGACGAAGACCGGTGGCGACAGCTCTTCCGCGGCTACCGCGACTTCTACCTGCTGCAGGAAGACGAGTCAGTCGTATCCACGACGTGGGCCTGGCTGATCGCTCCCGCCCATGAGTGCAACGCCCTCGTCGCGGAGGCGGACGGTCAAATTCTCGGGATCGCGCACTACCGTGCGTTCCCGCGACCGTCGACCGGGACAGTGGGGATCTGGTTGGACGATCTGTTCACGGACCCAGACGCGCGCGGACGCGGCGTTGCTCGAGCGCTCATCGAGCGACTGACACGGATCGCGGGAGCGGAAGAACGCTCCGTGGTGCGATGGATCACCGCGAACGACAACGAACAAGCACAAGCGCTGTACGACCAGCTTGCGGTGCGCACGAACTGGGTGACGTATGACGCTGCGCCCGCGGCGGAACAGGCTTGGGATGGTGAGCAGCACCATGGTGCGCACTAACGAGTACGGTCAGCCGGTCGGGGAGCCTGTGCCGGGGTGGGTGCCAGCGCCCGTGCCGGAGGCGCCTCAGTTGGCTGGACGATACTGCCGGCTGGAAGTGCTCGACGTGGATCTGCACGCAGATCAACTCTACGAAGCGTACGCACAAGCACCCGACGATCGGGACTGGACCTACCTGGATACTGGCCCGTATCCGACGCGGGAATCCTACCGAGAGTGGGCGAAATCCGCCTCGACACGCACCGACCCCCGCCACTATGCGGTCATTGATGTCGCGGCAGGTGTAGCTGTAGGGACGCTTGCGCTGCTCAGGCATGACGCCGTGTCTGGAGTGATCGAAGTGGGGTGGGTGATGTTCTCCCCCAGGCTGCGGCGCACCCCGATCTCCACTGAAGCCCAATTTCTCCTCATGGCCTACGTGTTCGAGGAACTGGGGTACCGGCGCTACGAGTGGAAGTGCGACAGCCTCAACGAGCCCTCGAAAAACGCGGCGCTCAGGCTCGGCTTCCACTATGAAGGCACGTTCCGCAACAACGTTGTCTATAAGGGCCGCAACCGCGACACCGCGTGGTACTCCATCATCGCGCCTGAATGGCCGCGCCTGAAGGCCGGGTTTCTCGCGTGGCTGGAGCCGACGAACTTCGACGGAGGCGGTCAGCAACTCAGCAAGCTCCACTCGTCAGATGCGGACTCCTGCGCAGAATGAGACTGGCCGATCGCGGGGCGCTCGTTCTTGTCGCCCTGCTGTGGGGAGTGAACTTTGTTGCGGCAAAAGCCGCGCTTGGCGCATTCACACTGTGGGAACTGCGGGTGGTCACCTTTGGGGGAGCCGCCCTCATCCTCACGGTGATCGCAATCTGGAAGCGAACACCGCTCCGGCTGCAGCGCCGAGCCGACGTCGTGAGGTTGTTGATCGCGGGAGCGTTTGGAATCGGTGGATTTGGGGTGTTCTCGGCGCTTGCGCTCCTCCACACCACAGCGGGGCGCGCCACGATCTGTGTCTATACGATGCCGATCTGGGTGGTTCTCCTCGCCCGCGTCGTGCTCGCCGAACCGATCACGCGAGGGAAAGCGCTCTCCGTGAGCCTCGGAGGAGCAGGGCTCGCAGTTCTCGCATGGCCTCTCATCAGCGGCGGTGCATGGCTCGGGCCGCTTGCGGCTGTAGCCGCTGCGGTGAGCTGGGCGCTGGGCACGGTCTATCTCACACGCAGCAGGGTAGACGCGCCGCCGATCGTGATCACGACGTGGCAGCTCGTGGCTGCCACCGTGGTGTGCCTCGTGGGCCTCTTCCTCAGCCCCAGAGACACACCTCTTGTGATTGAGGGCACCGCTCTCCTGGGGCTGCTCTATAACATCCTGCTCGGGACGGTCGCAGCGTACCTGATCTGGTTTGGACTCTTGCGACGGATTCCTGCGGGTGCGGCGGGGATCGGAATGCTCCTTGTTCCCGTCTTCGGAGTTCTCGCGTCCGCTGCGTTTCTGGGGGAGACTCCCACGCTCCCAGATATTGGCGGGCTGGTGCTCATCTTCAGCGCCGCAGCGATCCCGCTCATCAGTCCTGATTCCCCCAGAGGTGAGGCGCCACCGCAGCACGGCCCGTGACTCGGTGGGGAGGAAATCGACTACCGCAGCGACGGTGGCGGACATGCGTGAGGCGTGAGTGTTTGAGCTGTTGAGCGAAAAGTGGGATGAGGACGACGCGGTGTTCGTCTCGGTTTGAGTCGGGCGGATAGTTCCCTAAGCACACGTATGAGACTGAGGCACAGCGTGGTTGTGTGCACACACTACGGCGGGGGAGTGAGCCAGGGGCACGTGCTGCACTGGCTGATGGATGGACCCACGTGCCGGCGCCGACCTGTGCGTGTTCGAGACGGCCCGGTGCCACAGCTGCGTGTTCGAAAGCCGTGGCCGCGGGTCACCCCTGCCAGGTGTCCTATGCGGATTGTGCGCGTGTGTCTGAATCAGAGATTCTGCACTGACCAATGATGGGTACGCACCTGGAGCTAGAGAGCGTTCTGGTCTCTATGGGATATCCGGCGACTTCTCGCCGATTCTCAGTATCAGTACTTCATTCACCTTAGGTACCCCCTCATTTTCGTAATAATTTGCCGATCTTTAGGACACAAGATTCACTGAGCTTTGTATACTGATCCACGGGGATGTCACAGTTCACGCCGGGCAGGTTTCGGCGTACGAAGAATAAGGACGTCTACTTGAACTTTCGAATGTTTCCCTTCGAGAAAAGCCAACCTGCCCCCCGCCCGAACGGTTCTCAGAGAAAACTGGCGGCAGTGGTCGGGGAAAGAATCCGAAGCGGAATAATTCCGCTTGTCGCCGTAAGCCTCCTGCTTGCAGCAGGAGGGGTCACCCCTGCAACCGCGTCTGCAGCAAGCCCCTATGCTCTTTCGGCCCCAACTCAACTGGTCGTTGCCGCGGATCCGGCACTGGTCGCAACCGCGCACACTGGGGACCCTATCCTCGTGCGCGCAGGGGCGCTCCCCATGCGAGAACAGATCATCAACGTCGCTGTGCTGCACAGCTTGATTCCTCAAGCGTTCCCGGCAGGGCAGACGACGCCAGCGTTCTGGGGGATTCTCATCAAGCTCCTTCAGCGGGGATGGAAGTACATTTCACAGCCGGCGCAGAAGATCGGCGTGCAGAGTGGAACGAAGAGGTTTCTTCTCAAGCAGAATGCAGCGAAGTGGTCACATATCATGGCCCCAAAACACAAGTGGAGTGCTGTCGGAGCGCGTACGAAAACGCAAGTAGCGAATGTGATGGCGAAAACCATGTCTGCTGGTAGGCACACGCTCTACAAAGGCAACCCCAGGGTCGGAATTGCGACAATGAAATACAAGGGCAGAAGCATTTCTGTCACTTACGACATCAAGACGAAAAGGGTTGGCAATGGCTGGGTTCGTTAGTGACACTGAGCTTCTCCGTGCTATCGCTCAGAATCAAATTCCCCGTGCAGTAGAGCTCGCGCAGGGCCTCTCTATCGATGCCGTTGTCGATGCGCTCGAATCCACAGCAGCTCCAGAGCACCCGGAGTCTTGCGATGCTTTTGTCGAAGCGTGGCTGGAATCCTTGTCCCCCTTTGAGCGACTCTCCGCAGCCACAAAGACAACGCACATCTATCTTCTTGAGCTCTTCTGGCTTCCCCAAGCTGCGGACAAGATGACAATGCGAACTCTTGCTGCTGGAGCCGCTGCAATGACAAGCCTGAAAGATGTTCTGTCTGATTTGCCGCTCACCGCGGATATCCCAGAAGCGACGTTCAGCCAGGAATTTGCATCCGGCTTCAAACGGTTAGGAGAAACCGAATTGGCTGCGCTGGCGCAGCGTCTCGATGAGGGCAGCCGAGCGGTCAAAATTCATGAGTAAATACTGAAACAGCTCTCACCGGTTCTCTTCCCAGCACCAACCCTCCGCTTTTTGAACAGGGTGTTTCGCAGTCTCCTCCGGACCCAATTCAGTGGGAAACGTGGCAGGTGGAGTTTGGTGGCGAGCACTCAGTATTTGCACCACGAGCGGCGGCGCGGTGCGGTTCGTTCTGACGACATTCGTTCATGCTCGTCGGACGTCCGGGTTTCGAAAATCCGGTTCTTTGACAGCCCCTTCGATGCCTGTGATCGTGGGTACTCTGTGTCGTGCAGCGGTGTCAGCAGTGCCGCATCTTCCGCGTGGCCTGTGGCGCTCGGAGAATCTCGCTGATCTGAATCGTTTCCGGAGTGGTCCTGCGACTGGTGTGGTGAAGGAGGTGAGTTCTGTAGCAGGAGTACTTCCGTTGGAGGATGTGAACCTCTTGCCGGGGCGGACGACTCTGCTTCGAAGTGAGGACGCAGACGCTGCCGACACTGGCATGGGTGACCCTGCGCGTAGGCTCAGAGATGTGAGCTGGCGCTCGCGAAGCCGAGGCGTCACTTCGATATCGCGCTCACGGATCCTCCGAGGCCGCGAATGATGAAGTCGGCGCCCGCGCGCGCTTCAGCAGCCGGATCGGTGCTGAGCCCCTCCGCGTGAAAGGAGATGTGCGCGAGCACCTGCCACGCGACCTGCTCCTGGGAGAGTCGGAGGTTCTGCTCCGGGAACTCCCCAGCCGCGACGCCCTGGGCAATGAGCGTGCGGAGGTTCGTGTAGAGCCGGCGAGACTTGTCGGCCCAGACCTCGAACCCCGGGGTGGTGAGGATGTCAACACTGTGAATGCCCGCAAGCACGTAGGGCATCTGGTGGATCTCGGTGAGGTCCCACACCAGATACTCGTGCAGCCTGGCGGCGGGTGAACCGCTTCTCGCAACTGCCGTGTCGGACGCGAGGAGTGTGTCGTCCAGGCTGATCGCGAGGAGCGCTTGCAAAATCGCAGCTTTATTGGCGAAAAAGTGGAAGAGGCTGGGCTGCTGAATGCCGACTTGAGCGGCGATCTCGCGAGTGGACGTGCCCTTGTAGCCCTGCTTCCAAAACAGCTGGGAGGCCGCTACCAGGATGTCGTGTTTCGTTCCACTGGCAGCGGTCCTCCACGTCGAGGGCGGGGGTGTGTCGCTATCGAACACGTGATCGGCCTCGCTCGTCAGTCATCCCACTAGCGTAGCGATCTGCCAGACGCACGCACCCACGAGCCCGAGGCACAGGCTGCAGAACGACACGAATGACACGAGTTTGAACCACCCGGTCGCTGCAATGGACTTCGAGAATGCCATGGGGAGAAAGGTGAGCGGGTTGATGATCCCGCCGAGGGCGGCGGGGATGCTCAGCCAGTCCGGGAGTGTGGGCACCGCGAGGCCGACGAACCCGATGACGCAGCCCATGATGATCCAATCGAGGTGAAGTTGCTGCACACGTCGAGGGTCGACGACTCCGAGGCGCCGCAGCGACTCTGGTGCATCGACGGCTGCGAGCAGCGCGAAGCCGGAGATGCCGCCCAGTGCGACCGAGCAGAGGCCGACGACAACGAGCAGCTCACTCCCCACGATCATCACCGTGCTCAACGCTGGGTGCGGTCACGAGCTCTCGGGGGATCCGGGTGACCGGGCTGCGACGTTCGGCCCGGACACGGAGGTCGAAGATGTCGGGTCTGCCGTAGTGTCCATTGACGTCGAGGGCGTAGTGCTCGTCAGGGATCACCGCGAGGTCGAGTTCCCGCACAAAGACGCCCTCATTGCCGTACTGCGGTTCGAGGATCCAGGATCCATCCGGTGCGATGATGCACGAGCCACCATCAAAAAACGGGCCAGTTTCTCCAGACCCCGCGCCCAGCTGGAACGCCTCTTGGAGCGCGGCTGGCACGGCCTCGCGTGGAAGATACTGGGCGGCCGCGAGCACAAATGTGCGCCCCTCATAGGCGTAGGACCGGGAGGCGAGGAGATGTGCCTCCGGGAAGTCCGGCCAGGCGGCGACGTGGATTTGCTCCTCGGTGGCGTGTGCCGCGGCGCGGGCCAGTGGGTTCCAGTGCTCCCAGCAGATCAGTCCGCCCAGGCGCCCGTGCGGCGTGTCGACGGCTCCCAAGCCTGCTGCGTCACCGGGGGCGTGCACGAGCTTCTCGGTGAGCGTGGGGGTCGTCTTCCGGTGCACGTTGACGGTCCGGCCGTCGGTCCCAATCGTGATCAGGGAGTTGAAGACCGTCCCTGAATGGGGCGAGGAGCGTTCATTGGCCCCGATCACGACCACAGCATCGTGTGCGCGCGCTGCGGTGCGAAGTGGGGAGAGATCATCGTTGACGCTGTGGCCATCCGCGCCGGCACGGAGCACGACGGACTCGCGCAGGAGATCGCCATAGAGTTTTCGTCCTGTCGGATCACTCCATCCTGCGTGTCCGAATGCCCAAGCGGGGTAACCGCCGAGCCACGTTTCCGCGAACACTATGATCCGTGCGCCTGCTCGGGCGGCTTCGGCGACGGCGTCAGCTGCTGCGCGTACTCCGGTGTGGGCGTCAAGGATGAGCGGCGTGATCTGGGCGATCGCAACGGTTGTGCGCATAGGTGGATTTCCTTACTGACTTGCACGACTGTGGGCCTATCAAGTGATAGTCTTTCGTTTCGAGTCAGGCTATCACTTGATAGGCCAATCGACGCAAAGGAGCGGAGTCGCCATGATGGATCAGGTCACAGCCGAGCAGGCAGAGCCTGTGAGAGGCCCTCGCGCGACTGCGCACGAGGGCACCCCACAGCTACGCCGCGGCCTCGGCATCGTCAGCATGCTCTCGATTGGAGTGGCGACGGTTGCACCCGTTGTTGGGCTCTACTCGATCTTCTCGCTCGGCATGGTCACCGCGGGGCCATGGTGGATCTGGCCACTCCTGATCTCACTGGGATGCCAGTTGCTTGTGGCGGTCGTCTACGCGGGGCTGGCGCGACGAATCCCCATTACTGGTGGCCCATTCCAGTGGGCGCGCCGTCTTGTGGGGCCGAAATACGCGTGGTTCACGGGTGTGATGTACCTGATTGCGGTATCGGCGGCCCTCACCACGGTCGCATACCTGGCGGCGCCCTGGATGAGCAATCTGTTCTTCGGGGTCACCGTTACCGGGCCAGCCGCGCTGCTGTGGAGTGCCGGCCTCTTGCTCCTCGGCCTGCTCATAAACTGTCAGGGCCTTCGGGTGACGAAGGCGGTCATCAACATCGGCATCCTGTGTGAAGTGCTCGCGTCGATCGCCCTGGGAATTGTCTTGCTCCTTGCGTTCCAGCATCAGCCCTGGGAAGTCTTTGCCTGGGAGAGCAGCCAGGTGATCGTGGGGCAACCGCTCGAACTGATTCCAGCGGCGATGACCGCCTTGGCCGTGTGTGGCTGGGCGTTCGTGGGCTTCGATGCGAGCGCTTCAGTGGTTGAAGAGGCGCACGGCTCGGGTGCGACGGCTGCGAAGGCGATCGTGGGAGCCACCGCGCTTGTTGGTGGGATCGTGCTGATGGTCGCCGTGGCTGTGATCCTGGCAACCCGGGACCTTCCCGCGCTGACACGGGGTGAAGTGGCGGATCCGGTGTTGGATGCGGTGACCAGCAACCTGGGGCCGATGGCAGAGAAGCCGTTCCTGCTCCTCGTTGCCATCACATTCTTTGCGTGTGTGCTCTCAATGCAGACGTATCTGGGGCGAGTGTACTTCGCTATTGCCCGCGAGGATGCACTGCCTGCAAAGCTGAGACTCGCACAGGTCTCCGCACGAACCGGGATTCCTGTGCGCGCGATCTCGGCGGCCACGGTGGTGGCGCTGTGCGGACTGTTGTTGGGTCTGAGTGACGGTGCAATGGGGACGATGATCCGATTCGGCACGGGTGGCCTCTACATCGTGTTCACCCTCGTGGTTGCTGCGGTGGTGTTCGCCCAGGTGTCAGGGCGGTGGGCGCCGTGGCGCATCGGCACGAAGTGGCAGGAGCGGTGGTTCTCGGTGATTTCTGGTGCTGCGCTGCTGTGGCTCGGGTGTGAAACGATCAACATCGCTTGGCCGCGTCCGGAATTGGCGGCCCCCGGGGCGAGCCCGGCCGAGGTGTGGTCGGTGGTGTGGGTGTTCGGGGGGTTTGCAATCATCGCACTTCTCGCCCTGCTGATTGCGCGACCCCACGCGCGGCTTCGGAGGCTTGAGCGTTGAGCAGCGCATGCCCCCCGCGCTCTAGTGCGTCAGGATCTCGGGACCGTGCTCAGTGATGAGCACGGTGTGCTCGCTGTGCGCGGCGCGGGCGCCGGTCGCGCTGCGGAGTGTCCAACCATCGGTATCCGTGACGAGCTGATCGGTGTCCGCCATGACCCACGGCTCGAGCGCGAGCATCAATCCGGGGCGGAGTCGGTAGCCTCGCCCCGGGCGTCCGCTGTTCGCCACGTGCGGCGCCTGATGCATCGTCGTCCCGATCCCGTGCCCGCCGAACTCGAGGTTGACCGGATATCCAGCCCCGGAGAGCACGGTGCCAATCGCGTGTGAGATATCTCCGATGCGGGCTCCGGGCTGCGCTGCCGCCACCGCGGCTGCGAGCGCTTCTTCGGTGGTCGCGATCATGCGGAGATCCTCGGGATCTGTGGCAGTGCCGATGAGAAAGCTCACCGCGGCGTCCGCAGCGATCCCGTCCTGCAGCACTGCGAGGTCGAGGGTGAGGAGATCGCCGTCCGCGAGTCGATAGTCGCGCGGCCTCCCGTGCAGCACCGCGTCGTTCACTGCGGTGCAGATGTAGTGGCCGAAGGGGCCGCGCCCGAACGATGGCGCGTAGTCGACGTAGCACGACTGAGCGCCGGCATCGAGGATCATCTGCTGCGCCCAGCGATCGATGTCGAGCAGGTTCGTGCCCACTCGGCAGCGCTGCCGGAGGGCCTCCAGGATGCCGCCAACGAGACGGCCGCTCACTCGGGCACGCTCGATTTCTCTGTCGTTCAGTATCTCGATCATCTGCGGGTCTCCCAAGCTCCAATAACTATACCGGTATGACTATACCGGTATTAGAATGGGTGCATGGTTCGATTGCCACTCACACAGGATGAAGTCGCTCGGGGTCAGCGCATCGGCGCACTGCTGCGACAGGCTCGCGGAGCGCGCTCAATGCTGGAGGTCTCGCTCGCGGCGGGCATCTCACCCGAAACGCTGCGCAAGATTGAATCAGGGCGAATCGCGACACCGGCATTTTCGACCGTTGCTGGGATCGCGGCAACGCTGGACCTTTCACTTGACCAGCTCTGGGGTGAGGCTTCGCAGGATCGGGCCGGCGCGATGGCGACCGGAGCCGGCTAGCGCGCCGTTCACCCGCGTACGCTGAACACATGACAGCCCCAGATCCCACAGCACCAGCGTCCCTCGGCGAAGTGCGTGAGCAGATCGACGCCCTCGACCGACGCATCGTCGAGCTCATTGCCGAGCGCCAACAGTGGGTGGTCGCGGCGGGCTCGCTGAAATCGGACGAACAGGGTGTGCGTGCACCGGCGCGAGTGGATCAAGTGATCGCGAAAGTGCGTGGGCTTGCCACCGAAGCTGGCGCATCTCCCGAAGTGGTCGAGCGCAGCTACCGCGCCATGATTGGCGCGTTCATCGAACTCGAACTCGCACATCTTCAGGGGGTTCATCCGACTGCGTCGCGGTGAACGCGCCGATCGACGCGCACAGCCAGAGTCGCAGCCCAGAAACCTCTGCAGAGTGTCTGCGGTGTCCGCTAGTCTCCGACTATGAGTATGGGCGGCGGAATGGGCGGCCGAGGCGGCCGCGTCTCTGGCGGTGACGCGGAGCGGCAGCGCGAGCTCAATAGTCAAGCGCCGAAGGTCGCGAGGCTCGGACATCGGATCGCGGAGCTGTTCCGTCCATACCGCGCGCCGCTCGCTGTGATCATCACGCTGGTCATCATTTCCGCGGCAATCGCGATCCTGCCGCCGCTCATCACGCAGCGAGTCTTCGATGACGGACTCTTCCCGCTCGACGGCAGCGGGCCGAATATGCCGGTGCTCGGCTGGCTCGTACTTGCCATGATTATTGTCTTCATCGTTTCGTCCGGGCTCGGGATCGTGCAGACCTACTTCACCGCCCGGGTCGGTAATCGAGTTATGGGCGACCTGAGGGTCAAACTGTTCTCGCACCTGCAGGCGATGGAGCTGGGCTTCTTCACGCGCACGAAAACAGGCATCATTCAGTCCCGCCTGCAAAACGACGTCGGTGGTGTGGCAAACGTGCTCACCAATACCGTGTCGAACATCATCGGCAATACCGTGACGGTCGTCGCTGCCGCGGTCGCCATGATCCTGCTGAGCTGGCAGCTCACACTCGTGGCCGTTGTGCTGATGCCCATTCTGGTGATCGCGCAGCGCCGCGTTGGCCAAGTGCGCGCTCGGATCGCCGGGCGCACCCAAGAATCCCTGTCTGAGATGACCGCCATTACACAGGAGGCGCTCTCGGTCTCCGGCGTGCTGCTCGCAAAGACCTACTCACGCCAGGGCGCTGAGACCGAGCGCTACGCAGGCGAGAATCGGAACCAGATCGCGCTGCAGGTGCAGCAGACCATGAGCGGCCAGGTGTTCTTCGCCCTCGTGCAAGTATTTCTATCCGCAGTGCCGGCGATTGTGTATCTCGTCTCCGGTTGGCTCATGACGCAGGCCATCGGCACAGACTTCGATCCAGGGATCACAGCGGGCACCATCGTCGCATTCACGACGGTCCAGTCGCGGCTCCTGTTCCCCCTCATGGCGCTGATGCGGATCGCGCTCGACTTGCAGACCTCGAGTGCCCTGTTCGCCCGCATCTTCGAGTACCTCGATCTGAAGCCCGCGATCGTCGATGCGCCGGGCGCAAAAGAACCGTCTGATGCGCCTGGCCGCGGTGGCAAGATCGAGTTTGACGAGGTCACCTTCCGATACCCGGACGCGCGTGAGGAGGACCGGCCCACCCTCGACAGGATCTCATTCACGGTCGAACCCGGCGAGTTCGTCGCATTCGTCGGAGCCTCCGGATCAGGGAAGACGACGATCGGTTCCCTGATCCCGCGCCTCTATGATGCCTCGGGCGGTTCGGTGCGGTACGGCGGAGACGATGTGAAAGTGCTCGCGCAGGAGGCGCTGATGGATCGCATTGGCGTCGTGACGCAGGAGGCGTACCTGTTCCACGCCTCGATCGCCGCCAACCTGCGCTACGCGAAGCCGGACGCGACGCTTGACGAGCTTGAGCAGGCCGCGCGCCAGGCGAATATCCACGACACCATCGCGAGCTTTGCCGAGGGCTACGACACGATCGTCGGAGAGCGCGGCTACCGGCTTTCCGGCGGAGAGAAGCAACGCATCGCCATCGCCCGCGTGCTGCTGAAGAACCCGCGTGTGCTCGTGCTCGATGAAGCGACCAGTGCGCTCGACACCGTCAACGAGCGCATCGTGCAGCACGCGCTCGAAGACGCGCGCAGCGGCCGCACCACGATTGCGATCGCGCACCGCCTCTCGACCGTTGTTGATGCCGATCGCATCTACGTTGTCGGCGCAGGGCGGATCCTGGAGCAAGGCTCGCACACAGAACTTCTGGAGCTCGACGGCGCGTATGCAGAGCTGTACCAACAGCAACAATAGGAATCCTGAGCCCCGCGGGGCGACCACCCGTTGCCTGCGCACCGTCAGTGCACGGCGCGGCACGCGCGCGGGATCCGATGTCCGAGACCTCACGTGAACCGGGGCTGATGCGCCGCTCTTTCCGAGTGCTGGAACGTGTCGCATCGTGAGTAGAGACGCCCGCGGGCCGGAGTAGGATGCTGCGTGTGCGCAAGATCACGCAGTCCCGCAAACTGGCCGGTGTCCGCTACGACGTTCGCGGGCCGATCCTGCAGGAAGCCGAACGCCTGGAGCGTGAAGGCCATCAGATCCTGAAGCTGAACATCGGGAACCCCGCGCCCTTTGGATTCGAAGCGCCGCCCGAGATTCTTGAGGAGTTGCGCCGCGTGCTCCCCGAAGCGCAGGGGTACACCGATTCGCGAGGGATTCTCCCCGCCCGCGAGGCCGTGTCACGCTACTACGCGGCCGAGGGTATCTCGGGGATCGGCCCAGACGATGTGTTTCTCGGCAACGGGGTGAGCGAGCTCATCTCACTCGTGCTGCAAGCGCTCGTCGACGTCGGTGACGAGATCCTCGTCCCGTCTCCTGACTATCCCTTGTGGACGGCGCAGGTGACCCTCTCGGGTGGCAGTGCCGTGCACTACCCGTGCGACGAGTCGAACGGGTGGATGCCGGATTTGGAGGCGATCGAACGGCTGATTACCCCAGCCACCAAGGGCATCGTGCTGATCAACCCGAACAACCCGACCGGCGGTGTGTACTCTGCCGAACTGGTGCGGGGATTCGCGGCTCTCGCGGAGCGGCACGGGATCGTGCTGATGGCCGACGAGATTTACGAACGTATTCTCTTCGATGACGCAGTGCACGAGCATGCTGCCGCCCATGTGAACGAGACGCTCTGCCTCACGTTCAGCGGGCTGTCGAAAGCGCAGCGAGTGGCGGGCTATCGCTCAGGCTGGGTGGCGGTCTCGGGGGATCGGAGCCGTGCGCACGATTTCCTTGAGGGGTTGACCCTGCTGGCCAACATGCGCATGTGCGCGAACGCGCCGGCGCAGCACGCGATCCCCATCGCGCTTGATCCCGCATCGAACTGGTCAGGGATTGCAGAGCTGTGCGCGCCGGGAGGGCGGCTGCGAGAACAGCGCGACGTGGCGCATCGCCTGTTGACCGAGATCCCGGGTGTGAGCTGTGTCATGCCTGGTGGCGCGATGTATCTGTTCCCGCGCCTGGATCCGGAGCGCTTTCCGATCGAGGACGATCAGGCGTTCGTGATCGATCTCCTGCGGGCCACCAGGGTGCTCGTGACGAATGGGCGCGGATTCAACCTCGCGACACCGGATCATCTGCGCTTCGTAACGCTGCCGAGTGTGCCGGTGCTGACCGAAGCGATCGGGCGTATTGCCGAGTACCTCGACCGGGTGCGCGTCGCGTGAGCATCAAGATCCTCGCGGTAGGCAAGAAGCACGAACCTTGGGTTGCCGACGGAATCGCGCGCTACGAGCAGCGACTGCGGAAACCATATGAGCTGAGCTGGCAGTTGGTGCCGCACTCGTCCCGTGAAGGCGATGCCGCGCGCAGCGAAGAGTCGGACAGGATCATCGCGAAGCTCGACCGCAACGCGTTCGTGGTGGTGCTAGACGAGCGGGGCCGCAATGTTGATTCGCCCGCACTGGCGAAGCGACTGCAGACTGCGCTCGAGGCGAGCCGTCCGATCGTGGTCGTGATCGGTGGGGCGTATGGCGTCACTGAAGTGCTGCGACAGCGCGCCGACTTCGTATGGAGCCTGTCTGCCTTGGTCTTCCCGCATCAGCTCGTCCGACTCATCCTCGCCGAGCAGCTCTATCGCGCGCAGGAGATTTCCGCGGGCCGCGGCTACCACCACGTTTAGCGTCCTCACTCGGTCCTGCTTGCCTGCCTGCGCGCCTGTCGGCCTGCGCTTGCCAGCCAGCCTGCGCGTCTGTCGGCCTGCGCTTGCCAGCCAGCCTGCGCGTCTGTCGGCCTGCGCTTGCCAGCCAGCCTGCTTGCCTGCGTGCCTGCCTGTGCATCCGTGTCGCGAGGCATCTGGCCTGTGCCTCGCGACCTCGGCCAGAGGGAGCGAAGCGTGACGTGCGTCCCGCGCTCAAGGCTGTGCAGCGGGCAGGGCTTGGTGCGAGCGGGGGAGTGACCCGCTAGGCGGGCTGCGGCGCGAGGCGCCAGAGCACGGTGCGCTCACGGCTTCGTGCTTCGTGGAGGGGATCGGCGGCGTCGGCAGCGCGCGAGTGTCGCGGTGCTGTCTCGAGCCGACCGACGACGTGCAGCCCAGCACTCGAAATGTGCGTGAGGAGCTCTTCGCGGCTGCGGAGTCCGAGCAGCTCAGCAAGATCGGACAAGATCAGCCAGCCCTCTCCGCCAGGCGTGAGGCGCTGGGCAAGCCCGGCGAGGAAGCGGTGCAGCACGTCAGAAGACGGATCGTAGATCCCGAGTTCTAGATCCGAAGTCGGGGTGCCGGGCAGCCACGGCGGGTTACACACGATGACGTCCGCGAGCTGCGCGGATTCCGGCCAGAGGTCGGCCGCGACAACCTCCACCCGATCCGCGACTCCGAGCTGCCGCATGTTCTCGCTCGCGCACGCCACAGCGCGCTGGTTGATGTCGGTGGCGATCACGGAGGCCGCGCCGCGCTGGGCGAGCATCGCGGCGAGGACGCCGGTGCCCGTTCCGATATCGAACACCACTGGGCGTTCCGCCCTCGCAGGGAACGGGGCCTGGGCGACAAGATCAAGATACTCATCGCGCGTGGGGGCAAAAACCCCGTACGCGGGAATGAGCCGGGCCCCGAGCGCTGGCACCTCGATCCCCGTCATATGCCACTGGTAGGCGCCGAGCACTCCGATCAACTCCGCGAGTGAGACGAGGGTGACCCCGCCCCCGCCGCCCGGATCGCCGGTGTGACTGTGGGTGCGGGTGTCGCTGGGATCGCCGGTGTCGCTGGGAGCACCGAGATGGGGGCGGGGTCGGATCCGCCAGTGCTGCGAGCGGTGCCGGATTCGTCTGTCCGGTGTGGCAGCGCCGCCTCGTGTGGCCCGTACGCGTGAGCACAGGCATCCCGGACATCCGGTGCACGGCGGAGCTGGATCGAATAATCAGGCTCGAGCGCGATCAGGATCTTGCCGAGGATAGTTGCGCGATCGGCCCGGGCTTTCCGGTGTGCGCGAAAGAGCGCACCGAGGTCGCTGCTCGGTGGCGTGCGGTCCGAGCGCTTCTGGAGGCGGCGATCCATGGCGCGCATGAGGTTGCGCGCATTCTGGAAGTCCCCGCGCCACAGGAGCGCAGTGGAGGGCTTCGCGAGGCGCAGCGCGGTGTTCGTAGCGGTTTCGTCACCGATCACGACGATCCGAGTGGGAGCCGGGGTGCCGTTCTCGGAGTGCCACTGTGCTGAGTGGGTGACGCCGTTCTCGATCCAGCTGACCGATGACATGTGGTGCTCCTGTGAGGGTCGAGAGTGCGCTGGTCGATACCGCTAGCCGAAAGTATCACAGTCGGCCCCGCCCAATGTCTGAGGTACTCGGTATCCTCTCCGCATGAACCCGTTCAGGCTTTCTGCTCGCGTACAGCCCGCGCCAGGCGCGCGGGGGCGTGCGCAGCCGCGCCAAGAGCTGCAATGGAGCGCCGAGGGCATCCAGTCGCCGGTTGCCGTGCCGTGGCGAGTGGCGCGGAGATCGGCGTCTGGAGTGATCGAAGTGGAACAGTGCGGGGCTGCTCCGCTGCACTCCGTGCGGTTTGCGTTGGCGGGCAACGGCATGCTCGGCCTGACACTGCCGCGCACGGTGCACCCTGGTGAGCGGCTGCGCGTCACACTGCGCGGCACACACGCGGACGGGGTGGTGCTCGCGCCTGATGCCATGCTCGTGCTGCGCTGGTTTCAGCCCGACGAGACGGAGCTGCTGTGGCCTATCGCGTTGTAGGGGAGTGGGCTGCTGGTGGTTCGGGCGGGACGCTCCGGCTGCGGCACCTGCGGCACTCGCTGCTGCACTCGCGGCTCCTCCTGCTCCACCCGCTGCTGCCGCAATTGGGTCCCTCGCGGCGCCGTTCAGGAGCGCTCTGCCCGGGCCACCGAGAGGTCGTGAGCGGGTCACCAGCGGCCACGCGCCGGGCGCAGGAAATGCCCTCCGAGCGACACGCCGAGGTAGGGGTGTGGAGCAAAAATCTTTCGCCCCCCGGTGCCTGTGGATAACCACCCAACAGGCGCGGAATCTCGCCGAAGGTTCTCCCCAAGCAGCCCCGCAAACCCGTGGAAAGTCTGTAGAAAACTACATTGGTGTAACTACATCATGTTGTGGTCGGCGGAGGTGTGGTTCACTAGATGTAGTGCCTCGGCGTGGGGCACACGGTTTTCGAAGAAGGGCGTGAAATGGCCATCACGGTATACACCAAGCCGTCCTGCGTACAGTGCACCGCGACGTACCGCGCACTCGACAGCAAGGGTATTGAGTACAACATTCTCGATCTCTCGCAGGACGAGGCTGCACTGGAAACGGTGAAGGAGCTCGGGTACCTCCAGGCGCCCGTCGTCGTGACTGACGAAGAGCACTGGTCTGGCTTCCGCCCCGACAAGATCTCGGAGCTCGCTGGCCGCCTCGCCGAGTAGCGATTCTCAGTGGACGCCCGCGGCGGTTGGTGGCTTCGGCTACGAACAACGCGGGCGTTTTCTGAAGCAATCGGGATCTCACGGTGAACTGAGGAGGCACACAATGGCTGATCTGGTCTATTTTTCGAGCGTCTCGGGCAACACCGCTCGATTCGTGGAGAAGCTGGGTCGGCCAGCAGCCCGTATCCCCCTCTATCCCCGAGACGAGCCCCTGGTGGTGGATGAGCCGTTCGTGCTCCTCGTGCCCACCTACGGGGGCGGCCCTGAAACGAAGGCCGTTCCGAAGCAAGTCATCCGGTTCCTCAACGATGAGCGAAATCGGAAACACCTCCGCGGCGTGATGGCCGCGGGCAATACCAATTTCGGTGAGGCCTACGGCATCGCAGGCGAACTCATCGCGAGGAAGTGCCGCGTGCCATTCCTCTACCGATTTGAACTCTTTGGAACCCCGGACGACGTGACCGCCGTCCATGAAGGATTGGAACAGTTTTGGAAACAGCAGTGATGGAGTCGGGGCTCGAATCGTCCAAGATCAGCGAGATGGACTACCACTCGCTGAACGCGATGCTGAACCTGTACGACGCAGACGGCAAGATCCAGTTTGAAAAGGATCGCGAGGCTGCGCGACAGTACTTCCTGCAGCACGTCAACCAAAACATGGTGTTCTTCCACAACTTTGAAGAGCGCCTGCGCTATCTCATCGACAACGATTACTACGAGAAGGCGCTGCTGGACCAGTACTCGACGTCGTTCGTTGAGCAGCTCACCGACGAGGCGTACGCCATGAAGTTCCGCTTCCCCGCCTTCCTCGGCGCGTTCAAGTTCTTCACCTCTTACGCGCTGAAGACGTTTGACGGCAAGCGCTACCTCGAGCGCTTCGAGGACCGCGTCGTCATGGTGTCGCTGGGCCTCGCCCGCGGCGACGAGGAACTCGCACGCGGCTTCATGCGCGAGATGATCTCCGGTCGGTTCCAGCCGGCTACCCCGACCTTCTTGAACCTGGGCAAGGCCCAGCGCGGTGAGCTCGTTTCCTGCTTCCTGCTTCGTGTGGAAGACAACATGGAGTCGATCTCGCGCGGCATCAACTCCTCGCTGCAGCTCTCGAAGCGTGGCGGCGGCGTCGCGCTGTCACTCTCGAACATCCGCGAGTCCGGCGCACCGATCAAGAAGATCGAGAATCAGTCCTCCGGAATCATCCCAGTGATGAAGCTCCTCGAAGACAGCTTCAGCTACGCAAACCAGCTCGGAGCTCGCCAGGGTGCCGGTGCCGTATACCTGTCGGCGCACCACCCCGACATCATGAAGTTCCTCGACACGAAGCGTGAGAATGCGGACGAGAAGATCCGCATCAAGACGCTCTCGCTCGGCGTGGTTGTTCCTGACATCACGTTCGAACTCGCGAAGAAGAACGAAGACATGTACCTCTTCTCGCCGTACGACGTTGAGCGGATCTACGGTGTTCCCTTTGGCGACATCTCGATCTCCGAGAAGTACGCGGAGATGGTGGCCGACGCGCGAATCAAGAAGACCAAGATCAGCGCACGTCACTTCTTCCAGACGGTCGCTGAGCTGCAGTTCGAGTCGGGCTACCCCTACATCGTCTTCGAAGACACGGTGAACCGGGCGAACCCCATCAAGGGTCGCATCAACATGTCGAACCTGTGCTCCGAGATCCTCCAGGTCAACACCCCGACCACCTACAACGAGGATCTCAGCTACGACAACATTGGCAAGGACATCTCCTGCAACCTCGGGTCGATGAACATTGCGATGGCCATGGACGGCGGCGACCTCGCGGGAACCGTTGATCTTGCGATCCGCTCGCTCACCGCGGTGAGCGACATGAGCGCGATCACCTCGGTGCGCTCGATCGAGGACGGCAACGCGCAGTCCCACGCGATCGGCCTCGGCCAGATGAACCTGCACGGCTACCTTGCTCGCGAGCACGTGCACTACGGTTCGGAGGAGGGCATCGACTTCACGAACATCTACTTCTACACGGTGCTGTTCCACGCGCTGCAAGCCTCCAACAAGATCGCCATCGAACGCGGTGAGGTCTTCGGTGGCTTCGCTGACTCGAAGTACGCCTCGGGTGAGTTCTTCGACAAGTACACCGATGCCGCATGGGTGCCTGAGACGGATCGCGTGAGCGAGATGTTCACCGCATCCGGGATCGCGATCCCGACGCAGGAGGATTGGCGTGAGCTGAAGGCCAGCGTCATGGAGCACGGCATCTACAACCAGAACCTGCAGGCCGTGCCGCCGACCGGCTCAATCTCGTACATCAACAACTCGACGAGCTCGATCCACCCGATCGCGTCGAAGGTGGAGATCCGCAAAGAAGGCAAGCTCGGACGCGTGTACTACCCGGCTCCGTTCATGACGAACGACAACCTGGAATTCTACGCAGATGCGTACGAGATCGGGCCGGAAAAGATCATCGACACCTACGCCGCGGCAACGCAGCACGTCGATCAGGGGCTCTCGCTGACGCTGTTCTTCAAGGACACCGCCACCACCCGCGACATCAACAAGGCGCAGATCTACGCATGGCGCAAGGGGATCAAGACGATCTACTACATCCGCCTCCGTCAGCTCGCCCTCGAGGGCACCGACATGACCGAGTGCGTGTCCTGCATGCTGTAACCAGCCAGCAGCACGACCACCACTGACGCAGAGGACGTAGAGGAACAATCGCAATGAACTACAAGCTGGGACACGCGGTACAGGCGATCAACTGGAACCGGATCGAGGACGACAAGGACCTCGAAGTCTGGAACCGCTTGGTCAATAACTTCTGGTTGCCCGAGAAGGTGCCGCTGTCGAACGACGTGCAGTCGTGGGCCACGCTCACCCCTGACGAGCAACTGCTCACGATGCGCGTGTTCACCGGGCTCACCCTGCTTGACACGATTCAGGGCACCGTGGGTGCCGTGTCACTGATCCCTGATGCGCTCACCCCGCACGAGGAAGCCGTGTACACGAACATCGCATTCATGGAATCGGTGCACGCGAAGAGCTACTCGTCGATCTTCTCGACGCTGGCCTCGACGAAGGAAATTGACGACGCGTTCCGGTGGTCCACCGAGAACCCGAATCTGCAGAAGAAGGCGCAGATCATCGTCGACTACTACGAGGGCGACGACCCGCTGAAGCGTAAGGTGGCCTCGACGCTGCTCGAGTCGTTCCTGTTCTACTCAGGTTTCTACCTGCCCATGTACTGGTCGAGCCACGCGAAACTGACGAACACGGCTGATCTGATCCGCCTCATCATCCGTGACGAGGCTGTGCACGGCTACTACATTGGCTACAAGTTCCAGAAGGCGCTTGAGAACGAGACCGAGGAGCGCCGCCAGGAGCTCAAGGATTACACGTTCGAGCTGATGTACGAACTTTACGAGAACGAGGTGCGCTACACGCAGGATCTGTACGATCCGGTGGGCCTCACCGAAGACGTCAAGAAGTTCCTGCACTACAACGCCAACAAGGCGCTGATGAACCTGGGCTACGAGCCGATGTTCCCGAAAGAAATGACCGACGTGAACCCGGCGATCCTGTCGTCGCTCTCGCCGAACGCAGACGAGAACCACGACTTCTTCTCGGGCTCCGGCTCTTCCTACGTTATCGGCAAGGCTGAAGCCACCGAAGACGAGGACTGGGACTTCTAAAGCACCGGTTCAAAAGCTATATCTCTCAAATTGCCCTCGTTGGGTGAGTTCGCCAAGGCGGACTGCCCAGCGGGGGCATTTTTGGGTGTGCCGACATTTTGCCCACATTTCATTTCGTGCGCAGCCGCTCGGCACTCGCTCGAGCGAGCGGCGACCGTGTTGAGATCGTCACCACGGGTGTCTGCGGTGAGCGGACAGCGAGTGAGCCCCAATCGCGGCGCGGGCCAGAAGCCCGCCTCTCACTCGTGACGGCACGGTGAGTCACGCAACCTCGAACTTTCGCGTCCACTGTCCAGCCCCCATTTTGGGGTTTTCATAGACGGTGTCTCCGAGCCGTTCGCGTCGCTCGCGAGCTGCTGCGAGGCGCCGGTGGTGATCGTAGTATGCGCGGAACTGCCGACGTGTGATGCCAATCTCCAAGCAGATCTGATCGTAGTCTGAGTGGAGCGCAGTCATGGAATCCCAAAGTGGGGGATAGATGAGGCGAAATGCTGAGTGGAGATTCGCCCGCGACTCGTTCCGTGGGTGGTGTCCTGCGCAGTCATCGTTGACTGCGTGATCACACTCGTGCGCAAGGGTGGGGCGCAGGAGCTCGGAGCGGAGGTTCCTGTCAGAAATGACCATACGGCGCTCGGGCACCCAGATGGCATTGTGTCCGTTGAGGGTGTGGCGAACGTGGTGAATCTTCATCTGGTCGAGGTGCTCAAGAGGGTCGTATGCCGGGTCGTATTCAGGCACGAACATGGCTTCTCCTTCCGTGTTTTGGGTGCACTGATCTACGCGGCCTCTGTGCCGCTGTGTGTTCAGGGGTCTAGCTCTGACTGTGGTCGATCGGGTCGTCGCCCTTATCGTCGGCGGCAAACTTGCCTGCCCATGCCTCTTCGACGTTGTCGGGGACTTCTGTGTATTCGTGTTGGTCGGCATTGTGCCCGAAGCCACCGACAATGACGTTCGATTCGGATTCAGAGTTGAGCGGGTCTGCGGGATTGAGGCGAGTCTCGCCAGCCTCTACCCGGCGCAGAAACTCTTTCGTGAGTTCCAAATCGGTAAAGGAAGCCAGGCTCTGAGCGCGCCCGAGGTGCTGCGCCTCATCTTCAGTGATGAACCCGACAGAAACGAACGCCCTGGCAAAGTCGATGTCGTAGGCGCGGCAGATGGACACCACCGTTTCGACCGTGAGCGCATTCGTCCCGTTGAGCTGACGGTTCGTGGTTGACGCGTCCAACCCAGCGTGCGCTGCGATTGCTCGGACGCTCTTGGCTCCGGTAAGTCCGAGAAAGATGCTCGCTGCGGTCTCCATGTGATCATTTTGATGCATCTTTGCGTCAGAGTCAAGAAATTTTGCGCCGAAACTGCGCCAAAGCAAGGGTGTTGCGCGAGCGATGGCGCACATCTGACTCATTTGCACAGTATTCATGCCATACTTGCTACAGGTTGAAGCGAAGATGACACAAAGAATGCGGGTGCCTTATGGGAATCAGATTGAAGCCGGGCTTGGTGGAGAGGCTGCGTGAGACTCGCGGCCTGTCTTCGGATGCAGCCCTTGCTCGATTTGTCGGAGTCGATCGGACCACGCTGCGACGGATCATGGCGGGGGGTCAGCCCTCCGGGGCGTTCATCGCATGCTTCTGCTCTGCGTTCGGATTAGGGCTGGGGGAGGCGTTCGAGGTCGTGGATGCGTCAGCGCGCCGCAGGGTCGCAGCATGAGCATCTTGGAGTGGCGGTTCTCGGGGCGGGAATGTCCGTGCACCGATTGGAGTGCCTGCACTCCTCGCGGTAAGCGGCGCTGCGCTCGGTCATGAACTTGCTGTGAGCGGGTCCTCAAAGCGCGCGAACGGATTTCGATGCAGACGGCGTATCTGCCGTTTCGAGGGGTGTGATGTGCGCACCAGCGCTGGGGAATGCACGCGACCCGTCGATGGGCCAGCAGACGAGAGCTGGAACGTTCCCAGGGGCTCCCGGCGCCGGCGCGGCTGGCACCA
Source organism: Leucobacter luti (assembly GCF_019464495.1). Lineage (NCBI taxonomy): Bacteria > Bacillati > Actinomycetota > Actinomycetes > Micrococcales > Microbacteriaceae > Leucobacter > Leucobacter luti. The sequence continues at coordinate 2,249,684 of NZ_CP080492.1, forward strand.
GTTGTGAGTCGCGATACCGCAGGTTTCCTTCGCTTGAGGTCCGGGCCCGTGTATCCGCCTTCCGCTCCGGCTCACTCGCAGGAGGTGCTGGCGGCAGCGGCATCCGGGGCGTGAGCATCACGACGTTGCAACTGATCCAGGCCGCTGCTGCGGCGGGGCCAGCGCTCACCCGGAAGTTGCTCATTGTTCGGGATCTCGGCCCTGGCTTCGCTGCCGCATACCCAAATTTCGCCCGTGATGCGCTCGCAGATCGATCATCGGCACTGTCTTCGGACAATAACTACATAGCTGCACTGAATGTCTCTCAGATAGGTCTAGCCGTCATTGTGCGGTGGAAGAGCGCCCCAAACGCGGGGTCCGATGCCAACTACCGGCCCGGTTCTACAGGTGTAGCGATACATAACTACTTGGTCATGGTGACTGCCTTGCGGTGGAGGCGGGAGTGGCGCGGTAGTGGAAAGCCTGGCCGGTATGTCCCGGCAGCAACTGGCCCGCTTCGCAGCGGGAACCGGCGCGGGGTGAAGCGCAGAAATCTCCGTTGCCCCACGGCGCGGGATCAGGGACGGTCATCTGGTGAGTCGTTTGACCGCGGAGCACGTGATCGGCTGCCCTGCCGGCAGAAGCGTTGGTGGGAAGGCGGTCGAGCACCGAACGCAGCAGGGGTCACCATGTCCCAGATTGGCGAAGCGGCGACCCATGCACGTCGGGCGGGAGCACACGTAGGTGAGGTGTCACGGGCGCACGTGTCGGTGATGAATCAAGAAGAAACGGAGCGCGCGGGGTGCTGCGGCACACTAGGGCGTTCATTACTTCCCGACCGAGAACACTGTGTCGCTGAGGCCGCGTTCATTCGGTCCCAGAAGACCCTTGGCAGGGAAATGGTACTTCTGTGGGATGCCTGAGCAGAGGCGATCGCCTGCGAGTGGTCGTGAGGGTTTCAGGGGAGGCCGACGGCCGACTCACGTATTGACCAACACTTCACTCTTCTGCCCCGCCGTCGGTACGGACGGCTCCTACCTGGGCGATTGCGTGCAGCGGGGCGAGCCAAATCCTTCTCGGCCGGGGTGCACCAACTCGTTCTGCGTCGGGATGACAAACAGGGCGCTCCGTAACGCACACCACGTACGCCTCGGCTTCGGTCGGAGCGTTTCCTACCTCAGAAAGAAGTCCAATGCTCACTACTGATCGCGCCGTAGAGCGTCTGACCGAGAACCACACTGTGCGCCTGAATGGTGCCGAGTATGAATGCACCGCGCTGCTCACGCAGCTGCGCGAAGCCATCGCCTCATCGACTGGGGCCAGCGGCGGGAGCGAGGGCGGGGGGCTCATGAACCTTGCCGCTCTCACCCTGTGGGACAACATCGATGGAGTCGCGCGGGGCTGGCAGCAAACCTTCTGGGCGGGGCATCGTGGGGAGCTCGCACAGGTCATCCGGCGCCTCCCGAGGCTGATCCAGGCCGCTCACGTCCTCAACGAGATCGATGACGCACTGCGCGGGCGACTGGACGCACTGTTCGCCACATGGGTTACGCAGATTGAAGACCTATTTGACCCTCCCCGGGTGCAGGAGCTCACGGCACCCTGCCCGACATGTGGCGAGCGCTATCACCAAAAGGTGACGACCGACGAGCGGGGGGCCGTTATTGAGACCGTCCGGATGGCGGCCGTCATCATCCCCGTGAAGAGCGGGCGCGCCCTGGTGGCCGAATGCCGCAGCTGTGGGATGCATTGGGGCACCGAACGCGACCTCAGTGCCCTTGCCGCCGGTATGGGTATCGAGGCTGACGTCGCCGCACTCCAGAAGCTCCTCACAATATCGAGTTAGTGTGCGGCACATATCTCCGAAAGTGTGTTCTGCTCTCACTACGCGCTACAGCTCTGCAACGAACTGGGGCGCTTTTGTGTTTCTACGGGGCGCGCCTCACCCCAGTGCGCCCCTCGTGCTTCCCGGCCCACAAGGACTAAAAACCGGGATGAACCGGCCTCCGGCGGAGGCTGGCGGAACCGGTGTGCGACCAGCGATGACGCACAGACGTATTCACGTACGCCACCGCGTCGAAGCTTGCCGCGGCAGAATCTCCGCTCACGCGGACACTGGGAAACTGCATGGCGATACGCGGCAGATATCTTCCCTCCCCGCTTGATCGCGGGCCCCAACTTGGCATCCACCCCACCACCGGTAACGCAGCACACGCAATGATGCGGTCAGAGTGCGCGGTGGGTGCCGACCACACGTTCCAGCCCCCGAAGACACGAAAGCCGCGGGCGAGCTTGGAGCTATCCGATATCAATCACAACACGAAAGGAGAACCATGGAGCACAACCCCAAAGAATTCGAACAGGGCAGCTGCACACTTGGCGCTTCACCGATCGTTCCCGACTCGGAAGGGGATGAAGATGGCGACCATTAGTTGGCCACTCGCGAACTTCACGATCACCCAGGAGTTCCACTCAGGGCATACCGGCATCGACCTCGCTGCACCTATGGGAACTCCAATCTACGCAGCTGACGATGGGATCGTCGATAGCAGCGGAGACGGTGCGGACAACGGCTGGATGGGTGCGATTGCAGGGCTGTACGTCCTCATTCGTCACTCGTGGGGCTACACCGGATATGCGCACGTAAGTAGTTACGTTGTGTACGCCGGGCAGTCGGTCAAACGAGGACAGGTCATTGCCTATGTCGGTTCCACCGGCATGTCGACCGGTCCGCACTGCCACTTTGAGACGCTCCCGCTCAACCCGAACTGGAGCGTCGTTTCTGGCCGCGTAAACCCGCGCAGCCACACCATCATCCCCTTTGGCGGCGAAATCACCCCGCCGCCAACCCCCTCGATCAGAAAGAACAAAAAAATGTTTATTGTTTTCTACGCAGACGCATTCGGTGCCGGCCAGCCTGGCTGGAATGTTGTTGGAACCCCTCGTCGCCTCATCCTCACTTCGCAGGATGCAGCGAACAACATCGCAAGGCAGCTCGGTATTGCCAACGCATACATCTGCACGTCGTCGGCTCCGTGGAATAAGTTCCTTGCAGCCTCCGCAGCCTAGCCACGGTCAAAGCGACTCTTGCACTAGGTGAGTAGCGGGCGGGGGTCCACGTCCTCGGTGTGGACCCCCGCCTACGGCCGCCCGCCATCGCACAGCAGATCCGCCGTCGCAATCGCGAGCGTTCTCGGGTGTGCGGGGAACCTGTTTCAAGTGAATTGTTGCGCTGGGTGCTTTGCCGTGGACTCTGCGCGCGAGAACAGAGCCTGGACACGAAAGAAATTGCTTGCGACGAGCGCGTGAGCAAACAGGCGGCCACACCCCTGCGGACTCTCCGCGCCGCTGGAAACCAGAGGATGAAAGTTGCAACGACACGGATCGTGCCTGGACCGTGCGCCAGCGCCCCCGCGAGAAGACGCGGGCATCGCTGCGCCTCGGATTCGTTGAGCACTGCGAGAGCCGACTGCATTCCGAGGTGGGTGGCGCGAGCGGTGACAGGAGCAAGACGAACGTCCTTGCGAATGAGCGGGAACAACCGGCTCCGGGACCGTAGCCGCGTATCACGCTCGCTACAGAGAGCATTCATGGCCTGAGCGTTGTGAGCGTCCTCGCCACTGCGACTCGAACGCTTCACGCTGCGAGCGTTGGAGCGCAGTGACTCGGCGAGGCGGGGACGTGGAGGTGACGGTACCTCTGGTGAAGGGCGAGCTCGTGGCTGCTCAAGTGGCCGGTGAATCATCCGAGAGGAACAGCTTGATGGTGAGAAGTGACACGTTTCCCCACACCTATGAGTGCGAAGACTGCGGCCGCGATGACCACCTGAGTGTCAAAGCACTGCTGATGTGTCCCTGCAGGAATAGGCACTGCGACGACAGAGAGTAGCGGTGCATTGGGGACGCTCCTGGCCCCGGGCTGAAACCACCACCAGCACTAGATCAACTTGTACATGCCCTGCCAGTCGCGGGCCAGCGTATTTTGAGGCGGACTCATGGCGAAAGACCTTGACGCATATATTGCCGCGCTGCGCGGTCAGTTCATCGATGTCGACGCTGTGTTCGGTGCGCAGTGTTGGGACCAGTTCAGCCACTACGCAATGTGGCTGGGCGTCCCAGCGTGGCCGACGTACACGAATGCCGGAGGAACTTCCCCTCACGGGGGCTACGCGTGCAATGTGCACCACAACGCAGCGTCTGCGGGGCTGAACGAATGGTTCGAAATCCTGCCTGCGACGGTGACGCCCCGCAGGGGAGATGTTGTGTTCTGGGAGTACGGATCAGCCTGGTACCCCTCGTCACACGTCGCGACCGTGCTCGAGGTGTTGGCCGGCAACCGCATGCTGCGTTGCCTGACCCAAAACCCTGGAGCCGTGCAGATCGCGGATCTGATCACCGACGGGATCGTCGGGTACTTGCGACCTCGCGTGGCGATCGTTGGGACCCCAGACGCGCAGAGAACTTCAGCGCTCACCACGAAAGAGAGGAGCGAGGAGCTCGAAATGGCAAACCACTACATCGCGAAGACCGAGGCAGGCAGGCAGATCAACGCGATCTTCAATACCCAGTCGGGATTCTTCCACGAGTTTGAGTCCAGAGACGGCGAGTACAACACGAACGTCGCACGAACCTTCGGCGTGAAAGACCCGACGTCGCTCGTTTCGGTGTCGCACTACGACGCTGTCAAGCGCGACGCAGCGACGCTGAGAGCCGGCACGGCATGAGTGTCGTAGCGCAGATTCTGATGGCCGCGGGTATCGCACTTGTGCTGAGCGCGGTCGTGCTTGCGGCCAAGCTCTGGATCGAGAGGCGCAATGAATGAGCGAAGATGCGGAGTCTTACAGTCAGGCTGAGATCGTCCGGCTACTCAAACGTCTCGACAAGAACGTCGACGAGCTCGGCACCGATCTGAAGCGACTCAAAGGAAACTACGTGAGTCGGGCGGAGTGGGATATGCGGACACAGTTCGTAGACCGTGAGCTTCGGGACGTGAAAGCAACCGTGGCCGCAACTCAGCCTGTGCGGGTCTCGGGCTGGGGCATCGCTGGCTTCGTCGTGTCCGCACTCGTCGGCACCGGATCACTGATTGGCCTGAGCGTGGTGCTCATTCAAAACCTCAAGTGAAAGGAGCCCAGATGCTCAACACATCGTTCTGGATCGCTGCCGCTGAGCGTGCAGTGAAGACGTGTGCACAAACCGCGGTTGCGATCCTCAGTGCAGGCGCTACCGGAGTGCTCGATGTCGAATGGGGGCAAGTGATGTCAGTCGCTGGCCTCGCAGCGGTGGTGTCCGTCCTGACCTCAATCGCGTCTGATGGGGTCGGGAATCCTGGTCCGTCACTCGGAGGCGAGCAGCTTGGTCGCCACGCCGGATAGTGCGAAGCGCTGCTCCACGTACTTCTCGCCGAAGACGCGCTCTGAACTCCCGCAGGAATTCCGAGCTCAGGCAGGAAGGGATCGGTGAGTTTCTCCTGTCGGAGCTCGAATCTCCTGCGGGAGTTCAGGCCCGCCTGGCTGCACATGCCTCCGGCCAAGCGACACCCCTCACACGACAACGGGGGTGGCGCGTGCCAAGCACGCGCCACCCCCGCATCTGGTGAAGGCTAGTTCACATCCTCATCGACCCAGTTGCTCGACTTCTCCACTGCCTTACGCCAGTTCCGCAGCAGGCGGTCGCGCTCGGTCGCGTCGAGTGACGGCTCCCAGCGGCGGTCTTCCTGCCAGTTCGCGGATAGATCGTCGAGCCCAGACCAGAAGCCGACGGCGAGGCCCGCAGCGTACGCGGCGCCGAGCGCGGTCGTCTCAGCGACCACGGGGCGCACGACGGGAACTCCGAGCATGTCGGCCTGGAACTGCATGAGCGCGTTGTTTGCGACCATGCCACCGTCCACCTTCAACTCGGTGAGGTCAACGCCAGCATCGGCGTTCACCGCGTCGAGTACGTCACGCGTCTGGTAGGCGACCGCTTCGAGCGCCGCACGGGCAACGTGGCCCTTGTTCGCGTAGCGGGTGAGACCCAGGATCGCGCCGCGCGCATCCGGTCGCCAGTACGGCGCGAAAAGGCCCGAGAACGCAGGCACGATGTACACGCCGCCGTTGTCGGGGACGCTGTCTGCCAGTTCTTCAACCTCGGGCGCGCTGCTGATGATCCCGAGCTGATCGCGCAGCCACTGGATGAGCGAGCCGGTGACCGCAATCGACCCTTCCAACGCGTAGTGCGCAGGCCCGTCACCGAGCTTGTAGCCGACGGTCGTGAGGAGCCCGTTCTTCGAGTGGACGATCTCCTCGCCCGTGTTGAAGATCAGGAAGCAGCCGGTGCCGTAGGTGTTCTTCGACTCGCCCGCTGTGAAGGCGGCCTGTCCGAATGTCGCGGCCTGCTGGTCGCCCAGGATCCCCGAGATGGGGGTTTCGCGCAGCAGCGAGGAGTCCTCAGCCACGCCGTACACCTCGGAGGAGGACTTGATCTCCGGGAGCATCGAGCGCGGAACGCCGAAGGCCTCGAGGATGTCGTCACGCCACTCGAGCGTCTTCAGATCCATGAACATGGTGCGGGAGGCGTTCGTTACATCGGTCACGTGTACGCCACCCTCGGCGCCGCCGGTGAGGTTCCACAGCACCCACGCGTCTGTCGTGCCGAAGAGCAGATCTCCTGCATCGGCGGCCGCGCGGGCCCCTTCGACGTTCTCCAGGATCCAGGCAATCTTGGTGCCCGAGAAATACGTCGCGAGGGGAAGCCCCACGACCTCCTTGAACCGGTCGATGCCACCGTCGGCCGCGAGGCGATCCACGATGTCCTGCGTCCGGGTATCCTGCCACACGATCGCGTTGTAGATCGGCTTGCCGGTCTTGCGGTTCCACACCACTGTGGTTTCGCGCTGGTTGGTGATGCCGATTGCTGCGATGTCGTGCCGAGTGAGATCGGCGCGCCCCAGGGCGATGCCGATCACCTCCTGCACGTTCTGCCAGATCTCCGAGGCATCGTGCTCGACCCAGCCGGCCTGCGGCATGATCTGCTCGTGTTCCTTCTGCCCGACCGAGATGATGGTGCCGAGGCGGTCGAAGATGATCGCGCGGCTAGAGGTCGTGCCCTGGTCGATGGCGATAACGTACTGAGACATAATCTTCCCTTCTTACCGGTAAAAACTTTTCTGTGTGCGAGCGCTTACGCCGCGAGGCCCAAGAGCGCCGGGGCGGCGAAGGCTGCAATAGCGCCACCGACGAGCGGGCCAGCTACCGGCACCCACGCGTAGGACCAGTCGCTTGCGCCCTTGCCCTTAATGGGGAGAATAGCGTGTGCGATGCGCGGGCCGAGATCACGCGCAGGGTTGATGGCGTAGCCGGTGGGTCCGCCGAGTGATGCACCGATACCGACGACGACGAGGGCGACAGGAAGGGCAGCCAGCGGTCCGAGACCCCCGGGAACGCCGATGTTGATGTCACCGTAGTCGGCAAACGCGAAGACTGCGAAGACGAGCACGAAGGTGCCGATGACCTCGGTGAGGAAGTTCCAGCCGTAGGAGCGAATCGCGGGGCCGGTCGAGAAGACGCCGAGCTTGTTCGCCGCGTCAGGCTCCTCATCAAAGTGCTGCCGATAGGCAACCCAGCAGAGGATCGCTCCAATAATGGCGCCGAGCATTTCGGCCGCGGTCGCGATGAAGAACTGGGTGGCGGTGATCTTGCCTGCAATGAGCAGACCGAATCCGACGGCGGGGTTCAGAATCGCGCCGGAGTACGCCGAAGCGAGGACACCGATGAACACTGCGAGGCCCCAGCCCCAGTTGATCATCAGCGTCCCGCCGCCATTGCCCTTGGTCTTGGCAAGGATGACGTTGGCGACTACGCCGCAGCCGAGGAGCACGAGGAGTCCCGTGCCGACGGCCTCGGAGAGGAAGTACAGCCCGAGGTTGAGTTCTTGCATGTCGTCATTGACCTTTCGGTTTCGAGCCCCTCAACGTGAGGTGCGCGGAGCGGAGTGAAGGTGCGCACGGATGACGGTCGTCCGTGCGCGGAACTGCGGTACAACGGAAGTGCGGTCGAGCTATGGATCGATCGTGCGGTATGCCTGGTCTTGCGGTCTTGCGGTCTTGCGGTCTTGCGGTCTTGCGGTCTTGCGGATTGTGGGCGCTGTGCAACGCGTGCGGTGCAGCCGCGCCGACGCTAGGCGTCGAGCAACGCTGCGCCAGTCTCGGTGTCGATCCGGTGCGATTCGCGCAGGAGATCGACCATGCGCGCAACTTCGATTGCGACGCGGTCGGCGCCCCAGCCGAGTGCTGGCGCGATGGCTTCAGCCGCGGCCTGCAGCTTCTCCACCGTGAGGCCACCGACGAACGCGAGCGACGTGCGGCGTAGCAGGAGGTCGTCGAGGTGAACGACCTGCTCGGTCGAGGCGAGATGCGCGAGTTCTTCTGCGGTGTAGCCGGGCAGGCTCGGGAGTGCATGAGCAGTCTCCGGCTCGGCGCGCAGCAACTCCTCGGCGCGGGTGCCGTAGCGCGAGAGCAACTGGGCGACACGATCCGACTCGCGCCCATCTGAGTGCGTGGTGAGCCAGGTGGTGCGCTCGGCTGCGCTGCGGGGGAAACCGGTACCACCGCCAATGGAGAGTGTCTCGGTGCTCTGTGTGCGCGAGGCGCCGAGTAGCTCGAGCACCTCGTTGCTCAGATGCTCCGCGAGTGCGCGGAAAGTGGTCCACTTGCCGCCGACGAGGCTGAGCAGGGGGACACCCTCGACGGAAGAAGCCACGATCCGGTAGTCACGCGAGACAAAACCGGGGGTCGTGTCATCGTGGCGGGGGAGCGGGCGGATGCCGGAGAAGGTGTACACGATCTGCGAGCGATCAACGGTGATGGTCGGGAACACATGCGCCACCAGATCGAAGAAATAGTCGACCTCTTCACTGGTGCACACCGGAGCCTCGCGCGGATCCGCGTCGATGTCCGTGGTGCCCACGAGCACACGATCCTTCAGCGGGTAGATCAGCACGATGCGCCCGTCCGAGTGCTCGAAGAAGATCTCGCGCCCACCGGTTGCAGCGAGCAGCTCGGGGTTGTCGAGCACGATGTGCGACCCCTTGGTTCCGCCCATGTATTCAGTTGGTGTGCCGAGCGCTGCGTTCGTGAGGTCCGTCCAGGGGCCGCTGGTGTTGACGATGACGCGCGCCGTGAAGTCGAACTCCTCGCCCGTATCCTCGTCGCGCAGTCGCACGCCTCCGTCAGTGAAGTTCACTGCGGGCATGTAGTTCGCCGCGCGAGCGCGATCTCCGCCGGCCACTTCGCCGTCGTGCAGCACATCGAGCGCGAGCCGCTCGGGGTCGTGCATCGACGCGTCGAAGTAGGTCGCTGTGTAGGAGAGCGACGGGTTCATGTGTGGCAGTTCTGCCATCGAACGCTTGCGGCCGAGGAAGCGGTGCCTGGGGACCTGGCCGCCATCGCGCGAGAACGTGTCGTACATCATGAGGCCCATTTTGATGAGCGCTGCGCCGCGCTCGCGGGCTTTGCCGCGCCCGTGCGTGACGAGAAGGCGGAAGGGGGCGGACAGGATGCCGGAGAAGGTCGAGTAGATCGGAATCGTGGTCTCGAGCGGCTTCACATAGTGAGGTGCTGCGCGGAGGAGGCGATTGCGCTCAGTGACGGATTCTTTGACGAGGCGGAACTCGCCGTTCTCGAGGTATCGGATCCCACCGTGGATCATGTGGCTGGACGCCGAGGACGCACCAGATACGAAGTCGCCTCGCTCGACGAGTGCGACGTCGACGCCCTGCAGCGCCAGGTCGCGGAATGTCGCAATGCCATTGATGCCGCCCCCGATGATGAGGACGTCCGCGTGTGGACGGTCGCGGAGCTGTTGGACAGAGCTTCGGGTGCGTGACATGAGGCCATTCCAGGATCGGGATTCTGATGTGCACCCTCAGGATCTCCGCGACTGCACCCCGGTGCAAACTGTTTGCACAAACGTGCAGAATTCCACGGAGTGAGAGAGAATGTGACCAGGGATGAAGGGATGGGTGGCATGAAGTCTGAACACGCGCTCCGCGCTGCGCAGCTGTACTACCAGCACCACCTCACCATGGAGGCGATTGCTCAGGAACTGCGGGTTTCGCGGTCTACAGTCTCTCGATTGCTCACCACTGCGCGCGAAACGGGGCTGGTCCAGATCTCGGTGCGCTCTCCGAAAGAACTGGGCAGCAAGCTCGAGAAGCGAATCGCTGAGCTGTACGGCATCCGCGCGCACGTTGTTGCAATCCCGCCAGGCGCATCAGGGCCGGAACGGTTGGAGCGGACCGCCCGTGCCGCTGCGCATCGCCTCGCCGCCGCAGTGACCGACCACTCAAAGATCGGTGTCGCGTGGGGCACCACGATGAGTGCCGTCGCTCGTCATCTGCCGGTCAAAGCCGCGCACGGTACGAGCGTGGTGCAGATGAACGGCGCCGCAAACGTGCAGAGTATGGGGATCTCCTATACGGCCAAGTTGCTGGGCGATTTCAACCGTGCGTTCTCTTCTGCGGTGTACGAATTCCCCGTTCCCGCGATCTTTGATGAGCAGGCGACGCGTGAAGCGCTGTGGCGCGAGAGCTCGGTGCTGGGGGTGCTGAGGCTGCAGTCGTCGGTTGACATCTTTGCCTTCGGGCTTGGATCGCGGCTCGGTGAGCCTCGCTCACACGTCTACTCGGGCAGCTATCTCACCCAGCGAGATCTGGGCGATCTCGGAGAAGCGGATGTCGTGGGAGACTGCGCGACAGTGTTCTTCCGGGCCGACGGAAAAACTGAGGGAGTGCCCATCAATGCGCGCACGAGCGGTCCCTCGTTCAATACGGTGCGCCGCATCCCCCACCGCCTGTGCGTGGTCACCGGGACCTCGAAGCTCCAGAGCCTGAAAGGCGCGCTGCGGGGCGGGATCATCACGGAGCTCGTGCTTGACGAAGAACTGGCCAGGCTGGTGGTGCAGTAGCGCGATTCCCTGGCCCAAAGCGCGAATGATACGGGAGCGACGGTTACGCTTGGGGCATGCACCTGAACGAAACTCGCGCCTGGAACCAGTCCTATGCTCCGGGCACGCCGATCGACATTGAACCAGTGACAGGGTCACTGGTGGATCTTCTTGATGAGCGCTGCCTGCAGTGGTCGGAGCGCGACGCCATCAGTTTCTTCGGCCGTACGGTGAGCTATCGGGAGCTGGGCGAGCGGGTGGCGCGGGTCGCTCAGGGCCTCGCAGATCTGGGCGTGAAAGCGGGCGACCGGGTCGCGCTCATCATGCCGAACGCCCCACAGCACGTGATTGCGTTTTACGCGGTGCTGCGGCTCGGGGCCGTTGTGGTGGAGCATAACCCGCTGTACACGAGGGACGAGCTTGAGGTGCAGTTCCGGGATCACGGGGCGACAGTCGTGGTGGCCTGGACGAACGTGGTCGCGACGCTGCAGTCGCTGCCGGCGGAACTCGGGATCGAAACGATCGTTGCGGTCGACGTGACACGGGCGATGCCGTTCGCCACGCGTGCAGCGCTGCGTTTGCCCATTCAGAAGGCCAAGGAATCGCGCGCGAAGCTGTTCACGGCGACGACTGGAACGGTCGCGTTTGAGCAGCTTGAGCGCTCCCGGATGCTCGCCGGAACGCACCCGCGCCCCGGCCGTGACGACATCGCATGTCTGCAGTACACCTCGGGGACAACGGGTGTGCCCAAGGGGGCCATGATCTCGCACGGCAACCTGTGGGCGAATGCGCGCCAGGGCGCGGCCTGGATGCCCGATTTCGAACGCGGAGCCGGCAGCATTTACGGGCTGCTCCCCATGTTCCACTCATTCGGAGTGCTGCTCTCAGTGATCTACTCCGTTGAGACGGGCTCGCGCGCGGTGCTCTTTCCCACCTTTGATCCAGAACTCGTGTCGCAGGCCGCAAAGCGCTTTCCACCGACGTTTGTGCCCGCCGTCCCGCCCATGTTTGATCGGCTCGCTCGCGTTGCACGAGACGGGAAGCTCGATCTGAGCGGAGTGGTGTACGCGATTTCCGGGGCAATGACCCTGACCCCGGCGGTCGTGGACCGCTGGGAGGCACTCGCGGGGAGCATGCTGAACGAGGGTTACGGACTCACCGAGACGAGCCCGGTGGCGCTGGCGAATCCCTTTAATGAGGCTCGAAAGATCGGGGCAATCGGGATCCCGTTCCCATCGACCGACATTCGCGTTGTGGACCCGGAGAACCCGAGCCGCCAGGTTGAACTGGGCGAGGTAGGCGAACTCTTGATCGCTGGACCCCAGGTATTCCAGGGGTACTGGAACCGGCCGGAGGAGAGCGCCGCCGCGATGCACGACGGCGAGTGGCTGCGCACCGGCGATCTAGTGGTGCAGGATGATGACGGCTTCGTGACCGTGGTGGACCGCAAAAAGGAGCTGATCATCACCGGCGGTTTCAATGTCTCTCCGAGCGAGGTCGAGCGCGTGGTGAACAGCGTGCCGGGCGTCGCCGAATCTGCGGTGGTCGGTGTGCCGCGCGGTGGAGGTGCCGAGATCGTGACCGCTGCCGTGATTCTGGAACCGGGCGCGGTGTTCGACGAGGCGGCAGCACGCGACGCCGCTCGTGAGCAGCTCGCTGAGTTCAAGCGGCCGAGCACCTACATCGTCTGGGAAGAGCTTCCGAAATCGCTGATCGGGAAGGTGCTGCGTCGCAAGGTGCGCGATGCGCTCGTCGCCAACCGCAATGCCGTGCGCGCGACCGTCGACGAAGAATAGGCGGAGTACGGGCCCCAGGGCGCTGTGACGCGAACCTGTTGACCCGCCGGCTAAGGTCGCCCGCGGAACGCGCGCGCAAGCAGCCGATCGAGCACGATGTAGACGTATCCCACGCCAACCAGTGCAATTGTCAGCACCACGATCCACAGCGCGACCCCGCCAACACCGTGCCGTGCGAAGTCGAGGAATGGATACGCATAGTTGACCCCGCCGGCAAACTCACCGCCCGACGTGCCATAGCTGATCGCGTACACGAGGTACGCGTAGGGGAGCAGCGTCCACAGCAACGGATCAGTCCATCGCAACCGCCCCTTGGGGACGAAGAGGAGCCAATCCAGGATCAGCAGAATCGGGGTGATGATGTGGATCAGGTTGTCGGTCAGTGAGAACGGCACATAGTCGCCCTCCTGCTGGAACGTGGCGGGCACGAGGACAATCAGGTAGACGAGGAATGTCACCGTGATCGCCATCATGACGGTGCCGCTCCACCGGGCCGACGGCGTTGAGAGGCCGCGCGGGCCGGTCTCCGTGATATCTCGCAGCGTGCGCACGATCAGGAGCACGACCCAGACGAGGCACAGGAGATTGCTGAGCACGGTGTAGTAGCGCAGTGCGCCCCAAGTGGGCTCGGCGGTGAATACGCCCGTGATGCGGATCAGGCCGGTGAGAATCAGCGCGAGCGAGATGACCCGGAATGCAAGAGCAGCCAGACGCGATGTGAGTGCACCGTCCGAGATCAGGCTCAGGCGAGCGGGGGCGGAGGGGGCTGCCGGCTGCGCGGCGTGCGGTGGGTGTGAGGTCACCGGTCTATTTCACCACGGGAGGACGCTACACGTGGGAAACCGCGCGCACTAAGATGGACTGATATCTGCCGTGCGGGAATCACGGCTCGGGCGGGACTCACGGAGGTGGCGTGCATGAAGCGGGGCCGCCTCGACCAGCGCACGATCGTGGATGCGGTGTTGGAACTCGCGAGTCGGGAGCCGCAGGCGCGGATCACGTTCAAGCGGTTGGGTGAAGCACTCGGCGTTGACGCCACCGCAATGTACCGCCACTTTCGCAACAAAGACGAGCTGACGCGCGCGGCACTTGATCGCTTGGCCGAGACGGCGACCGCCGACGCTCGCGCGAGCACCGGTGATTGGCGCGACCGGATCGAGCGGTTCGCAACTCGGATGGCGGAGCTGAGCCTGGAGCACCCCGCGATCGGAGCGGAGGGCGCAGTGCTCGATCCGGTCGGGCCCGGAGACGTCGCCTCTGACGAGTTCATTCTTGAGATGCTGACGTCCGCGGGACTTTCTGGCGCGGGCCTCATCCGTGCCTACGCCGCGATCTCAGGTTTTACGCTCGCGCAGAGTGCCGCGTTGGCTCAGGAAGCGCTGGTGCGCCGGGATATCGCGCGGGATGGATCGATCCCGTGGATCAGCACGTTCGGATCGGTCGACCTTGCAGGGTTCCCGCATGTGCGGGAACATCGCGACCAGCTCCTCGCGATCGACGGCCTCACCGTGTACCGAGCCGGGATCACAGCGATCCTGGATTCGATTTCACGCTCTGCCGCTGCCGCATAGCCGCCGAGGCGGCGGCAGCGCCCTACTCGAAGATGTCGCCGAGGAAGTCGAACGGGCTCTTCTTTTTCTTGTACCGAGGATCGCGGTAGCGTCCATCACTCGAGTACCCGTCGCGGCGGCGCTCGTCGTAGCCGCGCTGGCCGTGCCGCGGGTCAACGTAGGGCTGCTGCGGGGGCACCGGCTGTGAATACTGCTGCTGTGGTGGCAGGGGTGGAGCCACTTGCTGGGGGGCCGGTGCCTGCTGCTGAGCCGTGAATGATTCGGCCTCGGCCTGGGCCCGGTCCAGCATCTTGTCGAGCTCTCCGCGGTCGAGCCAGATGCCGCGGCACTGAGGGCAGTAGTCGATCTCAATGCCCTGTCGCTCACTCATGAGCAGGGTCGTTCCGTCGCTAGGGCAATTCATGGTTCTCAGCGTAGGGTGCGGGGCATCTCGTGTGCGCGGATGGCCCGGAACTGGGGGCGTATTCGAAGCTTGGCGAGCACACGAGGCGACGCGGAACGGGCAAGCACGCGCCGGAGCTGCCGATGCACGTCGGAGTTCCCGATGCACGCCGGTGTTACCGGAGCCGCCGGAGCCCCCGGGGCTGCCGGAGCTGCCGGGGCTGGCTCGGCCAGGGGCGCCAGCCGTGTCAGTGGCGCCTGCGGCTATGCCCACCCCACCACGAGCCGAGCCGCTTCATGGGGGATCACCGGATTGACGCCGGTGAGGTCAGTGAATCGATGCAGCCGGTTCGTGAGCGTGTTGCGGTGGCAGAAAAGTTCTTCGGCAGAAACTCCGATGTTCCCGGTTCGCAGATAGCTCCGCACAGCCTCCTCGAGCCGAGTGCGTTCTGCATCGCCGCACTGGGCGAGTGCGGCGTGGACATCAGCGATCACTGGGTTGCCCGAGGACAGCAAGCTGTGCGCCGCAAGCCGGGCCCATCCTCGTGACCAGGTCATCGCGCCTGTCTCCTCGGCGGCCAGCACGTGTGCGAGATCGCGGGCCACGTGCGCCGCACCGCGGAGATCGGCGAGCCCATCTCGCGCACTCGCGAGCCCGATGCGGAGGTCAAGGAGTTCTCGGTACCGCTCGTCGATGTGCGAGCCGGGCAGATCGATCTGGCGGGTGAAGGCGATGAGCGTGTCATCGAGGTGATGTGTGTAGGTGATTCCGCCTGCACGGTCGAGCTCTGACACCGCGAAGCGGAGGGCGGGAATATCGTCGCCCACCGCCGCCGTGACCGTCAGCTCCGTGTGCGGTGGGAGGCCCAGATCGCCCGAAATCGCCGCGAGTCGTTCGGCCGCGGGGGGCGGATCCTGGAACACCGCTGCGATGAGGCCTCGCCGCACCGAGTCCTCTTCTTCGCGCATGCGCTGTTGTTCAGCGACGTAGGCCTGCTGCGTCTGGCCGGCGTACTCATCGACCGTGCGCAGGACGATGCCGGTGTGGCGCACGATGAGTTCGGCGTCCGCTGGGTCGGCAATTCTGGTCAGTGCTTCCCAGAGCACGGCGAAGTCGGCGCGAATGGCGGTCATCAACGAGGTGATGGGGATCCGCGCTCTGGCGCGCGACACCCCGACATCTCGCGCAACGGGGATCGCTTCGGTGAGTCCTCCGGCCCGCAAGCCGTCGACGAGGGCAATGAACGAGAGCCGCCCCGTTCGCCGCACTTCGGAGAGTGGCACAGGGGGTGGATCGTACCCGGGCACTGTGACGATGTGCGTCAGAAACGTGTCCGTGAGCGCGTGGGGATCGAGCTGATCAAGGAGCTCGAGCCATCGCTTGCGGTCGCCGGGAGCGGGGGTGTCACTGAGCGGCGGGCGGGGTGCAGCGGGCATATCGCCCATATTATGTGCATATGCACTGTTTCTGGGGGAAATTTGGCGACGAAAGGTGGCTTCTGCTGGGCGATTCACCTGGCATTCTCGAGTAGCAAGCCCCGGCATCTCGGTGGCCGCCCCGCCCCAGAACCGGCACCCTCGACGGAGAGAGAGCAATGAGCGAGATCACCAACACGACGTCAATCGAGTATGACGCGACACAGCAATTAGACGTGAAGGACGCCAATAAGGTGGCGCTCGGAGCGCTCATCGGCACCGCACTCGAGTGGTACGACTTCTTCCTGTTCAGCGCCGCAGCAGCGCTGGTGTTCAACGTCCAGTACTTCGCCAGCGAGAATGCGACGGCAGCAGCGCTCGCCTCCTTTGCGACGTTCGGTGTCGGCCTGGCCGCCCGTCCGATCGGCGGCATCATCTTTGGTCGCATGGGCGACCGGGTGGGGCGCCGCAAGGTGCTCATGATCACGATCGTTGGCATCGGTATTGTCACGGGGCTCATCGGTATGCTGCCGACCTACGCAGCGATCGGCATCGCCGCCCCGATCCTGCTCGTGCTACTCCGTGTCGTGCAGGGGCTGTTCGTCGGCGGAGAGTGGTCGGGTGCGATGACCATCGTGGTGGAGAATGCGCCGCTGCACCTGCGCGCGAAGTACGCCGCGATTCCCCAGATCGGCTCCCCCATCGGCACCATCCTCTCCTCGGGTGGGTTCTTCATCATGACTCTCGTGTTCTCACAGGAGAACTTCGATGCCTGGGGCTGGCGGATCCCGTTCCTCATCGCAATTCCGCTCCTGCTTGTCGCCGTGTACATCCGCAGCAAGCTCGAGGAGTCCCCGGTGTTCCGGCAGCTGGAGGAGTCCGGCGAGGTCGTGAAGAGCCCGGTGCTCACCACGTTCAAAGACAGCTGGCGCCAGATCATCGTCGGCATGGCCGCAGCATTGCTCGGTGTGGGCGGGTTCTACCTCGTGACGGCATTCTGCGTCTGGTACGGCGTCAATGTGCTCGGCTACTCGCCCTCCCTGATGCTGCTCGGCAGTATGGTAGCCGCGGCAGTCGAGATTGCTGCGTTGCTCTGGGGCGGAAGCCTGGGCGCGAAGTACGGTGCGAGCCGCGTGATCATTTGGGGCGGCGTCGCCTCGGCCGTTGTCGCGGTCCCCGCGTTCCTCCTGCTGTCTTCCGGCATTCCCGTACTCGTCGTGATTGCCATGACCCTCGCCGTCTGCACGCTCTCGCTCCCGTACGCCGCGTCCGGCACCGTGCTCACGGGATTGTTCCCCGCGAAAACGCGCTACACCGGCGTTGGCCTCGCCCAGAACGTCGCTGGCATGCTCTCCGGCTTCATCCCGCTCGCCGCGACCGGCCTCGTCGCCATGGCAGCCAACCACTGGTGGCCCGCCGCTGCGATGCTGGTCTTCTTGTCGCTCTTCACTGCAGTGGCCGGCGTTCTCGCGCCTCGTCTGAGCGTCAAACTGCCAGGGTTCAAACACTAAGCAGGCGAGCGCCGCGGGATCCGGTCAGCCGTCCTGACCGGGTCCCCATCTCAGCTATTCACTCCAATCCGAAAGAGTCACATCACCATGTCACAGTCAGCCGGTCACCTGATCGTGCGCACGCTCGAATCTCACGGCGTGGAGCGGATCTATGCCGTCCCAGGGGAAAGCTACCTCGACGTGCTCGATGGGCTGCACGATTCCCCGATCGAAACTGTGGTGTGCCGCCACGAGGGCGGTGCAGGGTTCATGGCGCTCGCCGAGGGGCGGTTGACCGGCCGCCCAGGTATTGCGATGGTGACCCGGGGGCCCGGGGCTGCGAACGTGATGATTTCCGTGCACACTTCCTGGCAAGACGCGACTGCGCTGGTGGTGTTCGTCGGCCTGGTGCCCGTCGCGGACCGAGAACGCGACGCATTCCAGGAGTTTTCTCTCACCGGATGGTTCGGATCGACTGCGAAGCGCGTCATGACCATCGATGATCCTGATCGGGCGGGCGAGCTTGTTGCTGAGGCGATCCGGATCGCAGCGAGCGGTCGGCCGGGCCCAGTGGTCGTGGGACTGCCAGAGGATCTGCTGATGCATCAGACAGCGTCCCCTGTGCCAGCGGTGACGCGCGCGCCTCGTCCGGCCCCCGCGGCAGACGAGTTGCAGGAACTCGTGCAGCGGCTCGCGCGTGCAGAACGGCCCGCGCTGGTGCTCGGCGGCGACGGCTGGCACGACGGATGCGGCAGCCTGCTCGCGGACTTTGCGGGTGCAGCGGGGATTCCCGTGTTCAGTGACTGGCGCGCGTATGACGCGATCCCGCACACCTCGCCCGCCTGGGCAGGGTGGCTGGGATACGGGCGAGCGGATGCGGTCGTAGCTGGCTACGGCGCAGCTGACCTGCTCGTCTTTGTGGGAGGCACACGATCCGATGTGCTGAGTGAGGGGTACACACTCGGTCTTGACACCGAGACAGTGCTCGTACTCTCTGATCCCAACGCCGCGACGCACGCCGGTCGGATCGACCAGCACATCCTTGCAACGCCTGCGACGTTCACCGCAGCGCTCGCCGCAGTCGAGCCCGCCGCCGCACGCGGCAACCGCGCGGACACGTGGGTGCAGGAACGCGCCACCGCGCAGCGGGCGTTTGCGACGCACCGAGCAGACGCTGCGGTCGCAACCGGCGAGCCGGCAGCGGCGACACCCGCGGATCTCGGCGTCGACCTCGGCGTCGCATTCGGCTTGCTTGATGACCGGCTTGCGGGCAACGCGACCCTGACGTTCGGAGCGGGCAACGCGACGATCTGGGCGCATCGCTTCGTGCAGCACCATCTCCCCGCGAGCCTCGTCGGCGCTCGGAACGGTGCAATGGGCCTGGCCGTGCCTGCTGCGATCGCGGCATCGCTCGCGCATCCCGGCCGGCGTGCCGTCGCCGTCTGCGGCGACGGAGACTTCCTCATGAACGGGCAGGAGCTCGCCACCGCATTTGCACACGGAGCGGCTCCGCTCGTGATCGTGGTAGACAACGGGATCTACGGCACCATCGTGCAGCACCAAGAGCGGCACTACCCCGGCCGCCCGTCTGGCACCGCGATGGCAAACCCGAATTTTGCCGAGCTCATGCGTTCATTTGGCGGCCATGGCGAGCGAGTCACCCGCACCGAGGACGTCGCCGCGGCGCTGGATCGTGCGCTGGCCGCCACGGGACCTGCCCTGCTCCATCTCGTAGTTGATGCATCAGTGATGCCCCCAGCGTCGAGCGAGGTGTGAGCGCCATGCAACTTGATCTGATTGTCCGCGCACGCGAGATCCTCACTCTGAATCCAGTGCGCCCCTCCGCCACCACAGTCGGCGTCATCGGCGACCGCATCGTCGGGTTCGACGAGGAGATTGCGGGGCTAGACGCGGCGCAGACCCTCGACTTCGGCGCTGCGTGCATCACACCGGGCCTCATCGACGCCCACTGCCACACTGCGTGGTGGGGGCTGGGGCTCGCAGCGCTCGATCTGAGCCGCCTTCGCGGGCTCGACGAGCTCTACGCGATGATTGCTGCAGAAGTCGCCCGTCTTGAGGCGCTGGGGGATACGACCTCCTGGGTGCACGGGACGGGCTTCAACCAGTCCCATCACGGCGGCAGCTTCCCAAGTATCACGCGACTCGACGAGCTCACCGGCGATCGCCCACTGTATCTGCGACACACTTCCGGGCACGCGTCGATCACGAACACCGCGACACTGCGGCTCGTGGGCGCGGAAGATCCGGCCTTCGCCGACCCCGTCGGAGGCGTGGTGGTGCGCGACCACGCAGGAGCTCCCACGGGGCTTGTGGAGGAGGCCGCGCAGGGGCTCGTGCAGGCCCTGCTGCTCCCGTACTCGACCGATCAGCTGGTCACAGCCCTCGAGGCAGCGACCTCACGCTACGCCGCCGAGGGGATCACGAGCTTCTCTGAGGCCGGCGTGGGCGGGGGTGGATCGGGCACAGTCCCATCGAAGTCGCCGCCTATCAGGCCGCCGCGGAACAGGGTCGGCTGCACGCACGCGCTCAGCTGATGCCTGCCTTGGATGCGCTGCATCCGATCGCAGCACACGCCGCAGACTTCAGCGGGGAAGGAGCCGGGGCCGGCCTCGACCTCGGGATCCGCACCGGCTTCGGCGATGACCGCGTGCGCTTCGGCCACGTGAAAGTCTTCCTCGACGGGTCCCTGCTGGGTGCCACCGCTGCAGTAACTGAAGACTATTGCGGACACGAGCACAATACGGGCTACCTCCTCGACGAGCCAGAGGTCTACCGCGAGCGCGCCCTCGGCGCATACCGCGCAGGATGGGCGCTCGCGCTGCACGCGATCGGCGATGCCGCGATTGATCTTGCGCTGGATCTCATCGCTGAGGCGCAGGAGCGCTACGGTGTGCGCGAGATCCCGTGTCGCATCGAGCACTTTGGGATTGCGCGCCCGGATCAGCTCGTGCGCGCGGGTGCGCTGGGCATCGCGGTGACCCCGCAGGCCGGGTTCATCGGGCCCATCGGAGATCAGATGGCGGATCAGGTGGGTCCAGAACGCTCGGCCTGGCTGTATCGCGGGCGCTCGGTGATCGATGCCGGGATCGTGCTCGCCGGATCCTCGGACCTGCCCGTCGCGGACAACAACCTGCGTCGTGGGATGCAGTCCGCGGTGGATCGCCGCACGGACAGCGGGGCGACGCTCACCGCGAGTGAGGCGATTACCCCGCTCGAAGCACTGCAGACGCATACGGAATGGGCGGCACGCGCGACGGGGCAGCTCGCAGCGAAGGGAACGCTGGAACGCGGAAAGCTCGCGGACCTCACGGTGTTCTCAGGGTCGCCGCTGACCGCGCCAAGCATCGCGGAGCTGGACATCGTCGCGACCGTCGTCGGCGGCGAGCTGAGCTACGACAGCCGCGGCTGATCCGGCCCATTTCGTAGCGCAGCGCTTCCCATGAAAGGACTCACCATGACCGACTCCCTCGGAGCCCCGAACGATGCCTCGTTCCTCGCGGACTGGGCCACCCACTCCGCGTTTGGAGCGGTCCCCAACACCAACGGTGTCGATCGCCAGGCCGGCAGCGCGGCTGACGGTGCGCAGCGCAAGTGGTTCGAGCAGTTGCTCACCTCGCGCGGCTTCACCGTGCTGCGCGACGAGATTGGCAACCAATTCGGTCTGCTTGAACTCGTGCCCGGAGCGCCGTACGTGCTGACAGGGTCCCACATGGACTCGCAGCCCACAGCCGGCCGCTTCGACGGAGCCTACGGCGTCATGGCGTCCGCGTACGCCTGCTTCCGCGCGGCGGACGCGCTCCGCGCGGATCCTGCAGCAGCGCGCTACAACCTGGCGGTGGTGAACTGGTTTAACGAAGAAGGGTCACGCTTCAAGCCTTCGATGATGGGCAGCTCGGTGTTCACCGGCAAGCTGCCGCTCGAGACCGCACTCGCGACACCTGATCCGCAGGGCGCAACGGTAGCCGAGGCGCTGAGCGCGATCGACGAACTCGGAGCGGGCCCCGTGCTCGGGAGCGGCACTGATCGCAGAGTTGCGTCGTATGCCGAGATCCACGTGCAACAGGGGCGCAGCATGGAAGAAGACGGCGTCACGATCGGGCTCGTGAACGCGACGTGGGCGGCACACAAGTTTGAGTTCCGGGTGAGCGGAGAGCAGGCGCACAGCGGGGCGGCCCTCATGGCCGACCGCAGGGATGCACTGCTCGGTGCCGCGCGGCTCGTGGTCGCGGCCCGCGAACTGGTGGACGAGTTCGAAACGGGGCAACTGCACACCGCCTGCGGTGAGCTGAACGTCTACCCCAACTCGCCGGTCGTCGTTGCGAGTGAGGTGCAGTTGCTACTGGACCTGCGCTCGCCGAGCTCCGAGGTGATCCGCGCCGCGCACGCCTCGCTCATGGCCACCGTGGAACGGGTGCAGCGGGAAGACCGAGTCACCATCGAAATCGTTGCAGAGCATGCCTGGGATCAGAATCCGTACCAGGAAGAGGGAGTGGAACTGGCGCGCGCTGTCGCAGAAGAGCTCGGGCTCACGCACGATCGGGTGATGACTGTCGCAGGCCATGACTCCACCAACATGAAAGACCAGGTGCCGACGGTAATGCTGTTCGTGCCAAGTGTTGCCGGAGTGTCGCACAACCTGGAGGAGTTCACCCGAGACGACGATCTGCTTGCCGGCATCGCCCACCTCAGCGGAGTGGTCGCGCAGCTGGCCAGCGGTGCTCTGACCGCCGAGTAGTTACGGCGGGCTCCCGGTGCCGGTCAGTCCCACCCGAACACCAGCGCAGGGTGCGTGAGGCGCCACCACAGATCCGGTGCAACGATCGCTGCGGCGGTGACGACGGGAACCTCGGCGTCGCCGGTGGGAGACATGACGGTGACGACTCCGACGCGCTGACCGGCTGTGCCCGGCGTGACCGGATCCAGTGCCACGTCGCGGCTCGCAGCCTCGCCGGGCAGGAGCACCGTGCTGGCGCTGCCATCGGTGACGAGCTCGATCTGCTCACCGTCGATTGTGGTCGCCGTGGCGATCACCTCCTGCGGGTGCACGAGTTGCAGAGGCTGGGCCGCACCGTCCATCGCGGTCAGCAGTGCGCTGCTCGCGTAGGCGCGATCCGGCCCCGAGTCGCGGCCCAGCACCGCGGTGAACTTGATCACGGGCCTCCCAGCAGCGTCACTCTCCTGCGCGGTCACGAGGTTGAAACCCGCCGAGCTGGAGCGACCCGTCTTGAGCCCGACGACGCCGGGAAGCTTCGTGAGCAGCGGATTCGTGTTCTTCACGGTCCCGATGCCCCACGGCAGATCTGCGCTGTGCATGCCCGTGAACTCGGCGATGGTCGGGTTCGCGAGTGCGAGTCGCCCGATGCGCACGACATCCGCAGCGCTCGCCACGTTTGCCTCATCCATCCCGGTCGGTTCGGCAAGGAAGAGACTGTCGAGTCCGTGACGGTCGGCCCACTCGCTGACAGCGGCGGAAAAGGCCGCATCATCTCCAATGGTCATCGTTGCATACGCCGCGGCGAAGTCGTTGGCTGAGGGCAGGAGCGCAAGCGTCAACATCTGCCGGGTGGAGACCTCGGTACCGATCGGGATCGGGAACGCGACGCCGTCCTGCGCAATGTAGCCTGCTTGGCGCGCGGCGTCTTCCCCTGACCACACATGCACTGCTCCGTCGGCGCCCGGCTCCAGCGGAACGCGCTCCAGCCCGACGAGCACGGTCACGAGCTTCGAGATGCTCGCGATCGGGCGCGGCGCTGGATCGTTGCTCCACACCTCGTCGCTGTCTTGCCAGCCGATTGCGGCGGCGCCACCGGTCTGAGCGTCCACCGCAGCCTGAGCAGTTTCGGTGGCTGCCGTTGCCGCGGCGGCGGTCATCTCATTCCACTCGGTCTGATCGGCACCAGTGACGCGCGGCGCCGCGAGCGGGGTCATGGCGCACGCGGCCGTGTACCCGCCAGCGCCGAGAAGGAGCGCGACGGTGACCCCGCCAACGATCCACGGGCCACGGCGGCGCGATGGGTGGCTCGCCGCTGGATCGGGAGTGGTCATCAGTCCAGCCTAGCCGCGCCACGCGCGTGATTGCACAGAGTTCAGGGGTATCGCTGTGCCAGGATCCGCTCGGCGGATGGGGAGATGCTGGCAGGATGGCCGTACACCGCCGCGTTTCCGCGGCGACCGACCGTGCCGACCAGGTGCGTGGCGGCTCACTCGATGCCCCAGGAGGCCCACCATGACCGCATTGATCGCCGGGTACGCGCGCACACCGTTTACGCGTTTCACGGGTCAGCTTGCCGCTCAGCCTGCGACAGTGCTCGGCGCACACGCCGCCGCTGCAGCGCTCGAACGCGCCGGAGTGCGGCCGGATCACGTTGACGCCGTGGTTGTCGGCCAGGTGCTCCAGGCCGGTGCAGGCCAGAACCCCGCGCGGCAAACGGCCGTGGGCGCAGGCATCCCGCTCACGGTCCCAGCGATCACGCTGAACGCAGTGTGTCTCTCCGGCGCAGAGGCCGTATCGCAGGCGGTTCGGCTGATACAGGCTGGCGAAGCGGAGATCGTTGTCGCTGTCGGCCAGGAGTCAATGTCACTCGCCCCCCACGTCACCCCGCTGCGCGCCGGCACGAAGTATGGCACCGTGCAGCTCATCGACACCGTCGAGCGGGATGGCCTCTCCGACGCATTTGACCAGGTCGCGATGGGCGCGCTCACCGAGACCGGGAACGGTGCACACGGGCTCACCCGAGCCGAACAGGATGAGTTCGCAGCGGTGTCCCATCAGCGTGCCGCAGCCTCGGCCGAGTTCCTTGCGGCCGAGATCGCACCGTTCACCGTCTCGTCACGTCGCGGAGACACGGTAGTGGCGGCCGACGATGGCGTGCGCGCCGACACGACAGCCGAGGGGCTCGCCAAATTGCGCGCCTCCTTTACCACTGACGGCACGATCACGGCGGGCAACGCCTCGCAGATCACCGATGGCGCCGCCGCGCTCGTGATCGTCAGCGCCGCCGCGGCGGAGCGGCTCGGTCTCACACCGATCGCCAGCGTCGAGGCGACCGCGTTTGTGGCCGGCCCCGATACCCATCTGCACTCGCAGCCGGCCAACGCTATTGCGGCGGCACTCGCGAAAACGGACGGAGCAACTGCGGCCGACTTGGCGGCGGTGGAGATCAATGAGGCCTTCGCCTCGGTCGGGATCCAGTCCACTCGTGAACTCGGGATCGATCCCGTGATCGTGAACCAGCACGGCGGGGCCATCGCGCTCGGCCACCCGATCGGCGCCTCGGGCGCCCGTATTGTCGGGACGCTGGCCCGCCAGCTCGCCGCCGCCGGATCCGGCACCCTGGGTGCTGTGGGGATTTGCGGCGGCGGCGGGCAGGGCTCAGCGCTCGTGCTGCGCGCGGTCTAGCGGGCTCAGCGCTCGGGCTGGCGCGCAGCTGGGAGGGCTGCGCGCTCGTGCTGCGCGCTCGTGCTGCGCGCCAGTGCTGCGCGCGGCTGGATGGTGCGGAGCACGGCCGGATCGTGCCGAGCCCAGCTGGATCGTGCCGAGCCCGGTTAGATGATGCCGAGCCCAGCTGGAACGCGCCGGCTTATCCTTCGTTGACCGCGGCCATCACAGCCGCGGCGACGGCAGGCGCAACACGCGGATCGAGCGCGCTCGGCACGATCCGATCGTGCGCCAGATCCGGTGCTGCCAGGTCCGCAATGGCGTGCGCGGCCGCAAGTTTCATTGCGAGCGTGATCCTGCGCGCACCCGCGTCGAGTGCGCCGCGGAAGATTCCGGGGAACGCGAGCACATTGTTGATCTGGTTCGGGTAGTCGCTGCGACCCGTTGCCACGACTGTCGCGTACTGCGCGGCAACGTCGGGGGTGATCTCCGGATCCGGATTCGAGAGCGCAAGGATGATCGCGTCATCGGCCATGCCAGCAGCGTGCTCCTCAGGCAGCGTCGACGACGAGACGCCCACGAAGACATCAGCTCCGATCAGCGCCTCACGGGTGCCGCCAGCGATCCCGCGCGGATTTGTGCGCTGTGCCAGGTCGAGCTTCACTCCGGTACTGCCGGCAAGATCGGTGCGGTCGAGTTGCAGGGTGCCCTTCGAATCAATCACGATGACATCGGAAATGCCGGCCGCGAGCAGCATCTCAGCGACCGCGACACCGGCGGCCCCCGAGCCCGAAATTACGACGCGGAGCCCGGTGAGCGGCTTGCCCACCACCGTGCTCGCGCCGAGCAACGCTGCGAGCACCACCACGGCAGTGCCGTGCTGATCGTCATGCATGACGGGCATGTCGAGGGCCTCGATGAGTCGGCGCTCGAGTTCGAAGCAGCGGGGTGCTGAGACATCTTCGAGGTTCACCGCGCCAAAGCTCGGCGCGATCCGGACCAGCGCTTCCACAATCTCGTCGGTGTCCGTCGTGTCCAGCACGATGGGGATGGAGTTAAGCCCGCCGAAGGTCTTGAACAGCGCCGACTTGCCCTCCATTACGGGAAGCGATGCGCGTGCGCCGATGTCACCGAGGCCGAGCACCGCGGTGCCGTCGGAGACGACCGCGACGAGACGCGACGCCCACGTGTGGCTCGCGGCGAGCGCCGGATCGGCCGCGATCCCGCGACTGACCTGAGCCACGCCCGGCGTGTACGCAATGGAGAGGTCGCGCGCTGTCTCGATGGGGCGCTCGACTCCGACGGAGAGCTTGCCGCCCTCGTGCGCAGCGAAAATCTCTGCTTCGGTGATGGGGGCGATGGTCGGGGTGGGCGTTGGCGTGGGTGTCGGTGTCGGTGTCGGTGTCGGTGTCGGTTTTGGTGTTGGGGTGGGCGTTGGCGGAACTGCGGGTGCTGCACCTGCCGGGGCTGCTGCAGTCGTTCCGGAGGGATGCTGGGTACTCGTCACGGTCGATCTCACTCTCGTTCGGGTGCCCCGGACCACTCGGCTCGGCGTGGGGTGCGAGCCACGGTGCGACGGTGCAGCGCGTGGGATGCCGGGGCGTGGGACGTGCGATGGCCGTGGAGCCACATGGCGGCGAACTCGCACCGGATTCGGTACGAGGTTCCCTGATTCTGAGTGGGAGCGCAACGGGGGTGGGGATGCGCGCCGGGCCGGATCGTGGTGTCGGGTGTCCGCCGGGAGTGGCGCACTCGGAACTTTCGCTATTCTCCAGAGCTTCGGGCGCGAAAGTCAAGCACTTCGCCCCCTGCCCTCCCCGGTGAAACGATTCATGGGTCGAATTTGGGGGCTTCGGGCGGGCGAAGCCCCAAAATTCGACCCTTGGAACGATCCAGCGGGGAGGGGCCGCTCGGCCCGGAGCCTCGCAGCCGCTCGGCCCGGAGCCTCGCAGCCGCTCGGCCCGGAGCCTCGCAGCCGCGGGGTCCCGCGGTGGCGGGTGCCCGAGCGGCTACGTGCGTACTTCACCTACGCGTCGAGTGCCGCCGAGCACTATTCCCGCGACGACCTGCGCCGCGCCGATCGCGAGCAGCAGCGCGAGTGGAACGACCCACCCTCCGCTCGCCTCATGCAGGGCTCCGAACGTGATTGGTCCGGCCGCGGCGATCAAATAGCCTACGGACTGCGCCATCCCGGAGAGCGCGCCCGCCGTCCAGTGGTCGGTCGCCTTCTCCACCATGAACAGGAGCGAGATGCTGAGCGACATGCCGGATCCGAGGCCGCCGAGCATGATCCAGGGCGTTGGATCAGCTGGGAGAAGCACGACGCAGGCGAACGCGCCTGCGATGATGACGGGGATCACGGCGGGCACCCAGCGCCTCCCACGCCCACGGTAAACGAACGGAAGCAACAACGAGCCCGCGATCGCGACGATTTGGTAGAGCATGACGTCGATCCCGGCCTCGACGGGTGAACGCCCGGCCGAGGTGGAAACTGGGGCGAGCCAGGTGGCAATGATGTAGAACAGCGCAGCCTGGAGCCCCATGTAGCACGCCACCCACCACGCGATCGGGTCGAGCCACACTCGACCCCCAGCCCCGCCGGATCCGGTGGCCGCACCCGCACCCGCACCTCCACTCCCCGCTGTGCCAGTGTGCGCGCTCCCCGCTGGGCTCGTGTGTATGTTCCCCGCCGTGCTCGGATCCTTTGTGCGCCGCGACCTGGTCGCAGTGACCCACACCACAATTGCGACGGGGATGAGCGCGCCGGTCGTGAGCAGCGCGAACCGCCAGCCGAGTGCACCGCCCCCAATGTCGAGGGCTGCGACGGGCACGACGTATCCGGCAGATACCGCGCCGAGACCTCCCAGCAGTGCCGTGTACAGCCCCATGACAAGCGGCACGCGAGTCTCGAAGTCGCGCCGGATCACCGCTGGGAGGAGCACGTTCCCAATGGCGAGAGCCGCGCCGATCAGGGCGGTGCCGAGCCAGAGGTGAAGGGGGCCGCCGGGAAGTGACCGCCACACCGTGCCGATCAGGAGTGCGACGAGCGACCAGGTGATTGTGCGGGAGAGGCCGAGCCGCACGCTCAAGCTGTGCGCGAGCGGTGAGACGACAGCCCACGCGATGAGCGGTACCGAGGCGAGCCAGCCGAGCGCCGCTGCACTCACGCCCTGGTCTGCTGCGATCTGTTCGAGGAGAGGGCCAACCCCGGTGATGGTCATCCGCATGTTGACCGCGACGAGACACACCGCGACGAAGAGGAGCACCCAGGGGCGAGCGTCGCTTCGTGGCTTGGTCACGCCTGACCCTATCGCAGAGCTGGCTGGCGTACCTCGTGTCTGCGCCGCTCAGTTGTCACGCGAGGCGGCGCAGACGCGAGATCAGCCCGGAAGTCGAAGAGTGGCGGCTCGAGCACCGGGTGAGAGCGGGGAGGCCCGCCGCCCCGCTCCTGGAGGGGAGCTACACGAGTCGGCGCTTCGGAGACACTGAGTAGGTGTGTTCTGGGTCCCGGTTCACGGTGTCCCCGAGGGCTTCGTCGATTGCGCTCAACGTGTCGGCGTCGAGCGTGATGCCTGATGCCTTGACCGTCTCCGCGAGCTGCTCGGGTCGGGAGGCGCCAACGAGGGCCGCGGCGACACTGGGGTTCTGCAGCACCCACGCGATCGCGAGCTGCGGCATGGTGAGTCCCGCTTCGGAGGCGATCGGCTTGAGTCGCTGGACAGCAGTGAGGATGTCGTCGTGCAAGAACGATTCGATGAAATCGGCACCGGACTTCTCATCTGTGGCGCGGGAGCCGGCGGGCGCAGGCTGGCCGGGCAAGTACTTGCCAGAGAGGACGCCCTGCGCCATCGGGGACCACACGATCTGCGAAATCCCGAGCTCATCGGCAGCCGGAATCACTCGTTCCTCGATGACGCGGTGGAGCATCGAATACTGCGGCTGATTCGAGATCAGCTGCACGCCGAGGTCACGCGCAATCGCGTGGCCCTCGCGCAACTGCTCAGCAGTCCACTCTGAGACGCCGATGTAGAGCGCTTTCCCCTGGCGCACCACATCGGCGAACGCCTGCATGGTCTCCTCGAGCGGGGTTTCATAGTCGTAGCGGTGTGCCTGGTAGAGGTCGACGTAGTCGGTGCCGAGGCGGGTGAGTGAAGCGTCGATCGACTCGCGGATGTGCTTGCGGCTCAGGCCAGTGTCGTTCGGGCCCTTCGGCCCCGTCGGGAAGTACACCTTGGTGAAGATCTCCAGCCCAGCGCGGCGTTGCCCCGCCAGCGCGCGCCCGAGCACCGACTCCGCTGCGGTGTTCGCGTACACGTCAGCGGTATCGAATGTGGTGATGCCTGCGTCGAGGGCGGCGTGCACCGTCTGCACAGCCGCCTCCTCGGCCACCTGTGACGCGTGTGTCACCCAGTTGCCGAACGTGATCTCCGAAACTTTGAGCCCGCTGTTGCCGAGGTATCGATAGTTGACCATGCCTCCCACTGTAGGACGGCAGCACTATCGTCCGGCGGGAAAGTTACTGAGAATAACTACAGCAGGCCGCGCACGCGCACGGAGAGGCACGTGGGGCAGCCCTCAAGCTTTTCATACTCGGCGATCGGCACTTCGGTGACGGTGTAGCCGAGTTCGCGCAGCATCTGCGCGGTCTTCGGAGCTGAGGCCGAGATGATGAGCTCGCTATCGCCCAGGATCACGACTGCGGTGCCGTGCGGCTCGGGCACAGGGAGGAACCGGTCGAAGATTGCGGGATTGTCGACGAACTCGGGGTAGCCGATGACCGTGCCGTCGGGCAGCGCGGTGACCGCGGTCTTGAGGTGCAGCACCTTCGTGACGGGCACGGCGACGACCTGTGCGCCAAGCGGGGTGAGGTGACGGCGCAGCTGCGCGATCCCCTCGCCGTTCGTGCGGCCGCCGCGACCCACGTATACGGTGTCACCCACCTTGAGCACGTCGCCCCCGTCGAGCGTCCCTGGCTCACGGATCTCCGCGATTGCGCAGCCAAGCTCCTCAAGCGCCTTGCGGGTGCCCGCGGTTTCCGCCTTGCGGCTGTCGGCGCCTGGGCGGCTGATCACGGCGACGTTCTTGAACATCACGACAGTGTCTTCGATGAAGACTGAGTCAGGGCAATCGTCGGCCGGATCAACTTCGATCGTGGTCCAGCCGTGTGCCTGGAGCGTGGCAACGTAGCCCTGCCACTCCTCGCGGGCGCGGTCGAGATCGACCGCCACCTTCTCAATGTGGTCGACGATGCCGTCGTCGAGCTTCGAGCTGGGCTGGCGTACGAGGGCGATCTTCGACATATCTCCGCGCTTCTGCTGGGTGGGTCTGGTTAGTTCAAGCGTACCGGGTGTGTGCAGTGCGTCTGACTCGCGCGGACCGGGAGCCGTGTGGGGTGTGCAGTTGACTCTCGTGATCGGCGCAGGAGTGAGTGCCGCGCTAGTGCCCGAACACCTCCGGATCGTGGTGGGTGGCTGCGCCAACGTCGAGCGCGGAGATGGCCTGCATCTGAGCTGGAGTGAGTGAGAAGTCGAAGATGTCGAGGTTTTCGCGCTGCCGTGCCGGATCGGACGACTTCGGTGCCGCGGCGATCCCTTGCTGCACGTGCCACCGCAGCACCACCTGCGCCGGTGTTTTGCCGTGCTCGGCTGCGGCGGTCAGCACAGCGGGTGAGGTCAGGAACGCACCTCCCCGCCCGAGCGGTGAGTATGCCGTCGTGACGATTCCGAGCTCGTGGTGCACGCGCTGCAGCTCGGGTCGAGTGTGTTCCGGATCAAGCTGGATCTGGTTCACTTCTGGGAGGAAACCAGCGTCGACGACGCGGGCGAGGTGACGCGGCGTGAAATTGGACACGCCAAACGCGCCGATTCTGCCCTCTGCGCGAAGCGCTGCAAGCCCGCGTACGGCGTCCACGTAGCGATCTTGATCCGGATTGGGCCAGTGCACCAGCAACAGGTCGATCTCGGTGACCCCGAGGCGGTGGCAACTCGCTTCGAAGGCGGTGCGGGCGCCGTCCACGCTGTGGTGGGCACGATTGAATTTGGTGGTGAGGAAGATCTCTTCGCGTGGGATCCCGGAGTTGCGGATTCCTTCACCGACGCCACGTTCGTTGCCGTAGTTCTCAGCAGTGTCGATGTGGCGGTAGCCGGAAGTGAGTGCGGAAGCGACGGCTGCAGCAGTCTCGGCGTCGTTCATCGGCCACGTGCCAAGCGCGAGCACCGGCATCTGGGATCCTCCCGCGAGCGGGAGAGTGGGGGCACGAAGCGGCACGGAGAACTCCTCTACTGGGCTGGCCCGCGTTGCGGGTGGGGGAGCAGATGCGTCTGTCGCACTGCCCTCCCAGTAGACTACGCGGGTGCTCTGCCAGGCGGCCGAGCAGCGATGGGGGAGTGGGTACGTGCGGGCGTTGGGCGTGTTTTGGTCCGGTCAGCCGCGGCTCCCCTGGCGGCGGTTGTTGCCTGCGGTTGCTGGCATTGCGCTGCTCGTGGCGTTGCTGGGGCTCGTTGGCCGGGCAGACGACCACATTGCGCTTTTCCTAGGGTTTGCCCCGAGTTGCCTCCTGGTATTCGTGCTGCCAGAGGCTCCCGTGTCGCAGCCGGCCGCAGTGATCGGCGGCAGCGTGGTCTCCGCGGTCGTCGGCGTCATTGCGGCGTACACGCTGCCATTCACCTGGTGGAGTGCAGCGCTCGCCGCTGCGGTGGCCACTGTGGCGATGGCTGCGCTGCGCATCATTCACCCGCCAGCCGTCGCAGTTGCCGTGATTGCGCTTTCCACCGGGGCTGACTGGATGTTCCTGCTGCTGCCCGCGCTCGCGGCCCCCGTGCTGATTGTCGTGACCGCGCTCGTGTGGCATCGGCTCAGCGGTATCCGCTACCCGGCTCCCGGCATGCTCGGGAGTGGGCGAGTGGAGCGGCATCCGCGCGAGGACTAAGCCCGCTCGCGGAATTCGCTGTTGCTGATCGGGGTTGCTGATCGGGCGGTGCTGATTGGGTCGCACCGTTCCGGTGAAGTTGATCGGGTCGCACCGTTCCGGTGAAGTTGATCGGGTCGCATCGTTCCGGTGGTCCTGATCCAGCGACGAATCCGTCGCCTGGATCAAGCGCCGCAGATGCGACCTCGGAGAACTCACGCCAGAGATCCCGCACGACAACCGCGAGACCGCAGATCCGACACCACCGATCCGACACCACCGATTCTGCGCGACAGTAGCGACACCACGGGTCCCACTTCGCAGATCCCGCACCACCATGCAGTGCCCGCTGGTGTCGATCGCGTTCAGGGATTTCACTGGCGCAATTCCTCCGCTTCCGTTAAACTTGAGTCAACATCACTCAAGTTTGTGGCACGGAGTGCGGGGGCACCCCGCTTCCGCACCCACGGCACTGCGGAACGGAAGGGACCCACATGCAGGCAAATTGGCAGCCCGCCCAGGGCGAAGGCGAACAGTCCGCCCTCGAGCAGTTTGGCGTCAACCTCACCGAGGTCGCCCGCTCGGGCAAGCTCGACCCGGTGATCGGACGCGACGCTGAGATTCGCCGCGTGAGCCAGGTGCTCACCAGGCGCACGAAGAACAACCCAGTGCTCATCGGCGAGCCAGGCGTCGGCAAGACCGCCGTCGTAGAGGGCCTCGCGCAGCGAATCATCGCTGGCGACGTTGCCGAGTCGCTCAAAGACAAAGAACTCATCTCGCTCGACATCTCCGCGCTGATTGCAGGCGCGAAGTATCGTGGTGAGTTTGAGGAGCGCATGAAGGCGGTGCTGGCTGAAATTAAGGAATCAGACGGCAAGATCATCACCTTCATTGACGAGCTGCACACGCTGATGGGGGCAGGTGGTGGTGAGAGCTCAGTCGCGGCATCGCAGATGCTCAAGCCGATGCTCGCGCGCGGTGAACTCCGCCTGATTGGCGCCACCACGCTTGATGAGTACCGCGAGTACATCGAGAAGGACGCTGCGCTCGAACGCCGCTTCCAGCAGGTGTATGTCGGTGAGCCGTCTGTGGCGGACACGGTGGCCATCCTGCGCGGGTTGAAAGAGCGATACGAAGCCCACCATAAGGTGACGATCGCGGATTCCGCCCTCATAGCTGCGGCGGCACTTTCGGATCGGTACATCACCGCGCGGCAGCTGCCCGACAAAGCGATTGACCTCATCGATGAAGCGGCGAGTCGGCTCCGCATGGAGATCGACTCCGCACCGATGGAGATCGATGAGCTGCGCCGCGCAGTCGACCGGCTGAAGCTCGAAGAGCTCGCGTTGAAGAAAGAGAAGGACGACGCGTCAAAGGAACGTCTCGCGAAACTGCGCGAAGATCTCGCAGTGAAGCAGGCTGAACTGGATGTGCTCGAGGAGCGTTGGGAGCGAGAGCGCGCCAGCCTGAACCGTGTGGGCGAATTGCGCGAGAAGCTCGACCAGCTCCGTATGGAGGCCGAGGCCGCCCAGCGTGAGGGGCGGCTTGAGCAGGCGTCGAAGCTGCTGTACGGGGAGATCCCGGTGATCCAGAAGCAGCTCACCGAGGCTGAAAGCGCCGAGGCTGCTGACGAAGCCGGCGGCGAACCCCGCATGGTGAACGAGCAGGTCACTGATGAGGACATCGCGAGCGTGGTGGCGGTCTGGACGGGGATCCCCGTGGGGCGGCTGCTGCAGGGTGAGACCGAGAAGCTACTCGCGCTCGAAACCGAGCTTGGGAAGCGCTTGATCGGTCAGGGGCAGGCCGTCGAAGCGGTTGCTGATGCGGTGCGGCGCACTCGTGCGGGCATCGCGGATCCGAATCGGCCGACCGGCTCGTTCCTGTTCCTGGGGCCCACTGGGGTGGGTAAGACAGAGCTCGCGAAAGCGCTTGCGGAGTTCCTCTTTGATGATGAACATGCGATGGTTCGGATCGACATGTCGGAGTATGGCGAGAAGCACTCGGTCGCACGACTCGTGGGTGCCCCTCCGGGGTATGTCGGGTATGAGCAGGGTGGTCAGCTCACTGAGGCCGTGCGGCGGCGCCCGTACTCCGTCGTGTTGCTCGACGAGGTCGAGAAGGCGCACCCCGAGGTGTTCGACGTGCTGCTGCAGGTGCTCGACGACGGTCGGCTGACCGATGGTCAGGGCCGTACGGTGGATTTCCGCAACGTGATCCTGATCCTCACCTCGAATCTGGGGAGCCAGTACCTCGTGGATCCGGATCTCGTTTGGGCCGAGAAAGAAGAAGCCGTGCGCGAGACGGTGCGGCGATCCTTCAAACCAGAGTTCATCAACCGACTCGACGAGATGGTCATCTTCCACCCGCTGTCCGAAGCCGATCTTGCGCAAATTGTTGAGCTCGCGATTGACCGGATGCAGGTGCGCCTCGCGGATCGCCGGCTGACGCTGGCAGTGACGCCCGAGGCGCGTGGCTGGCTCGCTTCGCGCGGTTTCGATCCGAACTACGGTGCGAGGCCGCTGCGGCGCCTGATGCAGAAAGAAATTGACGACCGGCTCGCGCGAGCGATCCTGTCTGGTGAGGTGCGTGACGGCGCTGCGGTACGGGTGGACGTTGCTCCGAGCGGGGACACACTCGCGCTTGCGGTGATGCCAGGGGTGTAGCGCACACCGCCCACGGCGATCACGGCGATCACGGCGATCAGGGCGATCCCGGCGATCCCGGCGATCACGGCGATCCCGGTGATCAGGGCGATCCCGGTGAGCCCACCGCTCGCTCGTGATCCGGGAGTCTGGTCGCAATTCCGGAGCGGCTTACATGGCCCGGTGTGATTTCCTCGTGAAATTGCACCGGGCCATTCACGTGGGCACGTTCCCAAAAAGATCACAAATTGGTAACGGGGTCCGCTAGGCTGTGAGCCATCGCGCGGGGGATGCGCGGGGCAAGGAGGCCAGATGCGCGAGTTGGGAACAGTGAAAACGCGACGGGCGATCCGGTTCGGGCTGCTCGCCTGGACCTTGACGACGGTCTTCATTATTGGCTTCGGCACCAACCCGCACGCGGCCGCTGCCAGCGTGCTGCAGACACACGGCGCACTGCAGCGCACAGACGTCGTGGGCATCATTTCGCACCGAGGCGCCGCAGCCATCGCACCAGAAAACACCCTCGCTGCGATGCGTTTCGCGATCGAGCAGGGCGTCGAGTTTGTCGAAACGGACGTGCACCTCACGGCAGACGGTGTGCCCGTGCTCATGCATGATCCGACGCTTGACCGCACCACCTCTGGCAGCGGTGAAGTCGCAGCGCACACCCTCGCAGAAATCCAGGCGCTCGATGCCGGGAGCTGGTTCGGGCCCGACTTTGCCGGCGAGCCGGTGCCGACGCTGGCGGAATTTCTCGACGAGCTAGCGCGATCCAGTGTGCGCGCGCTCGTCGAGCTGAAAGGGGAATGGACCCCGGAACAGCTGACCGCCGCCACAGAGCTCCTCCGTGCCCGCGGCATGGTGAACCGGGTGGCTCTGCAGTCCTTCGAAGTGGATACGCTGACCGAACTCGTGGAGATCGCCCCGGAGTTCGCACGGATCCTACTCACCCGTGAGTGGGATGCCACCACGGTCGAGATCGCCGCCGAACTGCAAGTTTCCGCAGTCGGAGCACGAGCCAAGCTTTTTGATGCGCGTCCTGAACTCATTGGCCAGATCCAGGGGCTCGGCATTGGCACGCTCGTGTACACGCTGAACTCCCAGCGCACCTGGAGCGAAGCCGCTGAGCGAGGAATTGACCTCGTGATCACCGACGACCCGGTCGCGTTTGCGGCGTGGCGGGACGGGATCAGCGACTAGGCGTCGGGTGAGAGCGTGTCCGCCAGCGACCGCTCGAGCAACAGCCGCAGCACGTCCTGATCCACCTTGCTCAACCGGGTGAGGTACAAGCAGACCTTACTCGCGCGGTGCGGACCAAGCCGCTCCAGCAAGTCTGGCCAGCGCTCGGCGAAGTCGTTGGCGAGATAGATCGTGTGCTGGCGGGGCCCCGTCGCGAAGGCCAGCAGCGGGGCCCGGCCGCTGTGCCCGGATTCGTAGCGGTACTCAACCTCACCGAAGCCAACGATCCGGCCCGCCCAGACCACTGGCTCTTCGCCGCTGAGCTCGCGGAAGAGCGCGAGCAGTTCGTCTGCCTCAGCGCGACGTGGCCCGGTGGCAAGATCAAGTGCGACCTCGACCGGGAGGTCAGACGGGGACATGGCCGGCTGTTGTGCGCTCATGACTCGGGACTCCAAACACGGTCTCGGCGGGTAGGACGGCTGCAGTACGGTCACTCTGGAGCGTAGCGCGTTCGGGGCCGGTATGGCACTGATGTGGCGCTGGTATCGCGCCGATCCGGCACCGGCACCGATCTGGCACCCGCGACGATCCGACACCGATCTGGCACCAGCACCGCACCGTGGCCGTGAAAGCGTCGTAATACTGCGACATGGAGGAATGGTGCGCGATAGCGTGATGTTGCCGAGAGGGACAACGTTGCTCTCCCAACTGTGAAGGACTGCCAAGTGACTCAGAATCCAACGACTCAGATTGCACGGACCCGCATCGGAACTTCCGAACTTGAGATCACGCCGCTCGCCCTCGGGGCAAACGTGTTCGGCTGGACCGCGGATCGTGACGCCTCATTCGCCGTACTCGACGCGTTTGTCGCCGGAGGCGGGAACTTTATCGACACAGCTGATGGCTACTCGCACTGGGCGCCGGGTCACTCCGGAGGGGAGTCGGAGACGATCATCGGTGAGTGGCTCGCCGAGCGCGGCAACCGCGACAGCGTCGTGATCGCCACAAAGGTCTCAACGCACCCGCAGTTCCCTGGTCTCGCCGCTTCGAACATCCACGCCGCGGTCGATGCCTCACTCGCGCGCCTCGGCATCGACACGATTGACCTCTATTACGCACACTTCGACGACGCAGAAACACCGCTCGAAGAGACGGTCGAAGAGTTCTCAGCGCTGGTTGACTCCGGCAAGATCCGCGCTATTGGAGTCTCGAATTACACCGCAGAGCGCATCGCCGAGTGGTTCTCGATCGCACGCGCTGGGGGGTTCCACCTGCCCGTCGCTCTGCAGCCGCACTACAACCTGGTCGAGCGCGAGTTTGAGACGAACGGGCTCCGTGAGATCGCGGAGCGCGAGCAGCTTGCCGTTTTCACCTACTTCTCACTGGCGAAAGGCTTCCTGGCCGGGAAATACCGCGAGGTCACCGACGCGACTGCTCCCGGAGCGAGCGCCCGCGCCGAGGGTGCAATCGCGTACCTCGATGACCGGGGACGCGCGGTGCTCACAGCGCTCGACGAGATTGCCGCAGCCCACGAGGTCGAAGTTGCCACCGTCGCACTCGCATGGCTGCGCCAGCAGCCGGCGGTCACCGCGCCGATTGCGAGCGGCCGCACGCCCGAGCAGTTGGCTGCGCTCCTGGCAACGTTCACGACGGAGCTGAGCGACGCTGAGCTTGTGCGTCTGACCGCGGCCTCGGCGTAGCGCCCGCGCGTCGAGCTCACGCAGGACATTCCAGCTCGTTCGGACGGAAGCACGCGAATTCCTCCTGCGTGAGCTCGAATTTCCTGCGTGAGTTCGGGGTGCCTGCGTGAGTTCGGGGCATGTGCGTGAGTTCGGCGTGCTCGCGTGAGCTCGGGGTGTGTGCGTGAGTTCGGGCGAGGTCCGGGCTGAGCCTCGTCGACCTGAGACCTAGGCTGAACGCTGGGCTGACAGGGCAGCGCTGAAAACCGAGTCGAACTCTGCTGCGCGCTGAGCTCAAACGTCAA
The DNA here is from genome assembly GCF_019464495.1 of Leucobacter luti. Taxonomy (NCBI): domain Bacteria; kingdom Bacillati; phylum Actinomycetota; class Actinomycetes; order Micrococcales; family Microbacteriaceae; genus Leucobacter; species Leucobacter luti. The sequence continues at coordinate 2,287,349 of NZ_CP080492.1, forward strand.
CGCAGCGCAGGATCCAGGTGCGTCGGTTCCCCGCCCAGGAGAGTTGCCGCGACGGCGGTCTCAGCGAGCTGTTCCGGATCGCTCCGCAGCGGGTCAGCGTCGAGCAGGACGAGATCGGCGATAGCACCGACGCCGGGTCGGAGCGGACCGCGCATTGAGGCGGCGAGGGCGACCGCGACGGGCAGACGCTCCTCGGGCACCCAGGGGCGCTCGCCCGGCTTGGCTCGAAGTACGGCAGCCTCGATCCAGCGCCACGGATCCAGCGGGGCCACCGGCGCGTCCGAGCCGAGCACAAGGTGTGCTCCGCTCGCGTGCAGGGAGGCGACCGGGAACGTGCGGCGATCGCGCCCTGGCCAGTGGAGCGCCATGCTCTCCCGGTCGTCCACCAGGTGCTCGGGTTGCACACTGGCGGTGACTCCGAGCGCAGCGAACCGGCCGAGATCCTCGTCGCGCAGCAGCTGAGCGTGCTCCATCCTGCCGCCGCGGCCGAGCCGCTCATACGCATCGAGTACCTGGGTGCAGGCGCGGTCGCCAATGGCGTGGATGGTGAGCCCGAGCCCCGCAGCGGTCGCGCGGCCCATGAGGTCGTCGAGTGCTGCGGCGGACACGAGTGCGCGACCGTGGCCGCCTCCGGGATACGCATCACAGCACCACGCGGTCGTGGTGCCCAGCGACCCGTCGGTGATGATCTTCAGCGGGCCGACGTGGATCCGGCCACTGCTGCTGAGGGGGTTCCGGTGCGGCGCCCTTCGCCAATGGCGCGGTCGAGCTGATCCGGGTAGATCGCGGCTTCCACGCGCAGGAGGTCGAAGCCGCTGGCCTCGCGCCTGATCCAGTCGTCGATGGACCAGCGCATTTCGAGGTCCACGATGCCGACTACCCCGCGCGCGGCGGCTGCCTGGGCAGCGCGGGTCACGAGTGCGTCCAACTCCGCTGGGTCGAGCCGGTCGATTTCGCGCAGCAGTGCGAAGCAGTCGTCTTCGATCAGGTGGCCGTCGCCCGTCACTGGGAGACCACGGGCCGCGAGTGCGGCGGAGTTCAGCCACACTCCATGGAGATCGCCTCCGATGACGACGACAGGGCGCGGGCCGGCGATCGCGTCGAGCGCCGTGCGAGTGAGCGTATCCGTCCAGGCGCCAGCGCGTGCCCGTACGGCAATACACTCGGGGGCGGTGGGGCCAGCGTGGCGTCCGGATCCGGCATTGCCGCTCGTTCCCGGCCCGCCATCTCCGCCAATTCCCGGCCCGGCGCCTTGTTCATCCGCTCGTAGCCAGCCAGCCAGCAGATCGAGCGCGGCGGCAGCGGATCCGGCTGCGCTCAGATCGAAACGGGTCGATTGCTGTGCCCACTGCCCAAAGTGCACGTGCTCGTCCCACAGGCCGGAGGTGAGGAAGCGTCCAGCCGCGTCGATGCCGCCGGGCAGCGCGGGGAGCTCACCCGCCGGGGTGATTGAAGTGATGCGAGCACCAGCGAGCGTGACGTCGACGGGGGAATCTTGTCCGAGGAAGCGGACGGCGCGCAACTGCGAAATCATGCTCGCTACGCTACTCGGTGCTCGAGGCGAGGCGAGGCGAGGCGAGGTGAGGCGCCTGGCGCCCTGGACCGGCGCCGTTCACCGGCACTCAGGCAGGAAATCCGAGCTCACGCAGGATGAAATCGCCGAGTTCGACCTGCGTGAGCTCGGTTCTCCTGCGTGAGCTCGAGTTTCCGGAGTGGGATCGAACCTCCTGCCTGAGCTCGAACCTCCTGCGTGGGATCGAGTTTCCTGCGTGAGCGCAGTTCTCCTGCGTGAGCTCGAAGGCACAGCGCGACAACGGACGGTGGGCGCACGTCCACGCAGCATCGTGCCCAACCGGCCTAGAGATTTAGCGCAGCAGGCCCATGCGTTCGTAGACCGTATCGAGCGTGCGGTTCGCCACTTCGTTTGCGCGCGCAGCGGCGCCTGAGAGCAGGCGGTCGAGCTCGGCCGGATCTGCCAGCAGTTCTTCCGTGCGGTTGCGCACGGGGGCGAGTGACTCTTCAACCACCTCGACGAGGCCCTTTTTGAGGTCGCCGTAGCCGCGGCCCGCGTATTCAGTTTCGATCGAATCGATCGTGCGTCCGCTCAGCACCGAGTAGATGGTGAGCAGATTTGAAACGCCTGGCTTCGCCGCGCGATCGAAACGGATCTCTCCCTCGTCGTCGGTCACGGCGCGCATGATCTTTTTCTTCGTGACGTTCGCGGGATCCAAGACTTTGATGAGGCCTGCCTCGGTCTCGGCAGACTTTGACATCTTCGCCGTGGGCTCCTGCAAATCGTAGATCTTCGCGGTGCCTTGCGGGATCTGTGCCTCCGGCACCACGAACGTCTCGCCAAAGCGGCTGTTGAAGCGTGTCGCGAGGTCGCGCGTGAGCTCCACGTGCTGGCGCTGATCTTCGCCGACGGGTACGGAGGCGGCCTGGTAGAGCAGGATGTCTGCTGCCATGAGGATCGGGTACGTGAACAGGCCGACCGAGGCCGTGTCTGCTCCGAAGCGCTGTGACTTGTCTTTGAACTGCGTCATGCGACTCGCCTCACCGAATCCGGTGAGCGTGTTGAGCACCCACGCGAGTTCGGCGTGTGCCGAGACCTGCGACTGCACGAACAGCGTCGATTTGGCGGGATCGATCCCTGCCGCAATGTACTGCGCGGCGGTGCGCCGCGTGCGGGCAGCCAACTCCGCCGGATCCTGCCCGACCGTGATCGCGTGCAGATTCACGACGCAGAAGAACGCGTTATAGTCTTCCTGCATTTTGGTCCACTGGCTCAGCGCGCCAATGTAGTTGCCGAGTTGCAACGAATCGCTTGAGGGCTGCATGCCGGAGAAAAGGACAGGCTTGGGGGTGGCGTTCATGTGTGTTCAGTTCCCAGAAGTGTTGAGGGCGAAAAGTGAGGGGGCGCGGTTGCCCAGTGGTGGGCCGGGAGGCCAGGAACCGCTAGCTGCCGAGGCGGTAGTCGACGACGACCGGCGCGTGATCCGACCAGCGCTCAGCGTATGACGCTGCGCGGTCGATGGTGTAGTGGGTGACGCGCTCTGCAAGCTGCGGCGTGACCACGTGATAGTCGATGCGCCAGCCGGTGTCGTTGTCGAATGCCTGGCCGCGATTGGACCACCAGGAGTACGGGCCGTCGACCTCGCCGGCCCAGCGGCGCCCCACGTCTGCCCAGCCGAGGCCGATGCCCTCGGTTCCGTCAACGCCGGTGATCGCGGCGCCCTGTGCTCCAAAGAAGCGATCGAAGTAGGCGCGCTCCCGCGGCAGGAACCCGGCGCGCTTTACGTTGCCCTTCCAGTTCTTGATATCGAGCTCGCGGTGCCCGACGTTGAAGTCACCCACGATCGCGACGTTCTCGCGTTCGGCGGCCAACTCACTCATTCGTGTGCCCATCGCGTCGAGGAACGCCCACTTCGCATCCTGCCGTGGGGTGTCCACCTCGCCAGAGTGGGTGTAGTTGGAGATCACCGTGAATGGGGTGCCATCGAAATCGAAGTCGGCCTCGAGCCAGCGCCCGGAGGACTGAATGTGCTCTTGTGCATCGGCGCTGCCGAGCCCGATTCGATGCGCGACAGGAGCAACGCGGCTCGCAATTGCAACGCCAGCACGGCCCTTGATTTCGCACGGATCGTGCAGGAAATGCCAGCCCTGGCTTCCCAGGAACTCCTCGAGGTGCTCGTCTTGCGCGCGCACCTCTTGGAGAGCGAGGACATCGACGTCGCGATTCGCGAGCCATTCGCCCATGCCCTTGCGGTAGGCGGCACGGATGCCATTGACGTTAACGGACGCGACGCGCAGGGTTTCGACCATGGAGGACAGTCTACGCGGGGGCACCGACACGGCGGGTGGGTGCGCTGGAATCAGGCGGTCAGCCTCCCTGCCGCCGGGCGAGAATTGGGCCACCCTAGGGATGCGCGGCCGAGATCTCCCGTGTGTCCAGCTCGGCTAGAACACCATGGGACGGTCGTACTCGTCCTCGAACGTGCCGCCCAGCAGCGATGGATCGATGTCACAGACGACGGGAACGTGGTCGCTCGGCGCATCGCCTCTGCGCTCGTCGCGGTGGATCGATGCCCCGGTGACGGCGTCAGCAAACGCGCGCGATCCCATGATGAAGTCAATCCGCATGCCCTCGTCTTTCGGGAAGCGGCCGGCTTTGTAATCCCAGAAGGTGTACCCCTCCGGGACGATCGGGCGGACGACATCCTCGACGAAGGGGGCGAACGAGGCGAACATCTTACGCTCTGGCGCCGAGACGTGGGTGGACTTGCCGACTGTGAAGCTCGGATCCCCCATGTCGCCGTCGAGTGGGGCGATGTTCCAGTCGCCCATGAGCGCGAGCGGCAGTTCGGGATCCTCATCGAGCCAGGCCTCAGTGTCGCGTCGGAGCGCCTCAAGCCAGTTCAGCTTGTACTCGAGGTGCGGATCTTCGAGCGCACGGCCATTGGGCACGTACAGGCTCCAGAGCCGCAGATCGCCGACGGTGACGCCGAGCGCGCGGGCTTCCAGCGGCAGTCCATTCGGTCCGGTCCCCTGCGTGTCCTCCTGGCCCTTGATCGGCGCACCGAAGCCGGGCATGTCGGTAAATCCGCGTGCGACGTCGGTCATTTCGTGGCGGCTGGCGATCGCCACGCCGTTCCACTGGTTCAAACCGTGAATTTCGACGTGGTATCCGGCATTCTCAAAAGCCTCCAGAGGGAACTGATCTGGACGGCACTTGATCTCCTGCATTGCGAGGACATCAATGTCTTCGCGCACCAGCCAGTCGACCACGCGGCCGAATCGAGTGCGGATCGAGTTGACGTTCCAGGTGGCGATGCGCATGGGTCCAGCCTATCTGGCTGAGATTTTTCCCCCAGTTTCACTCACGATTTGAGAAACTAGAGCACCGGGGCCAACAATATGTTTGTACATAGTCCATAGGTGCACGTAGTACGGGGGTGGGGCAATGCGGCTGAACCAGTCTTTCCCCGAGCCCGGAACGCCAGGAAGCCCCATCGCCCTGGACCGCCAGCGCGCGAGTGTCGCAGCCGCGATCCCGGAACTCCTGGAGCGGGTGAGCGAGGCGCTCGCCCCGCAGGGTGCGGTCGTGGTCCTGCTGGGCGACGCGGGGACCGGTCGCCTCGCCATCGCCGAGGAATCCGCACTCGCGTTCATGCGCGCCGTAGCGGAGCCCATCAGGCTGGTGGTGCTCCCGCAGCCGCCGCACGCTACGAGCGGCATCGCCTCCGTCTTTACTCCGGATTTCCCCGACGCCGGTGCTGGTGAGGGCGAAGCAGCCACGGTCGCAATGCGAATCGTCGCTGAGATCCTCGGCGACGCAGTGGGCGACGCAGTGGGCGACGCGGCGGGCGACGCGGGGGACGACGCGGCGGGCGACGCGGGGGACGACGCGGGGACGGGCAGGGAAGGCAGGCGCGACGCCGAAGCAGCAACATGGCAGGCCGATTCTTCCGCCGAGTCTGAGGCGAGCGAAGCCAGTGCCACGCGTGACCCTGTCCACCCGCAAGCCTCGCAAGCTTCGCAAGCCCCGCAAGCCCCGCAAGCTTCGCAAGCCGTACTGATCGCCCCCAATGTTGACTTCTACGCACCGCACGATGCGCGCGTGCTCGAAATTGTGCTGCGGGATCCGAGGATGCGCGCAATCGGAACTGCGAGGCAGCTCACGAGCTCGGTTGAGCGGCTCGGGATCGGAGCAGGGCGCACTCGGATTTCAGTCGCCCCGCTCGATCTCCACCAAGCGGGGGTGTACCTGGGTGCCCTGCTCGGGGTCGACCGGATCGAGGCGGAGACGCTGCGGCGTTGGCACGAGGCAGCTGGCGGCAATAGCTACGCACTTGCCGTCCTCGCGCTCTCCAGCGATGGATCAGGCGCGCTTCGCCGCAGCCGCGGCACCGCGTGGACCACCGCAGATACCGATGACGTGCCGAGCGAGTATGCGCGAGTGCTCATCGGCACCTGTACTCCCGAAGAGCTGGAAGTACTGGAACTCGTAGCTTTGGCCGAGCCAGTGACCGAGACCGTGCTGCTCCGCAGCGTGGATGCCGCGTGCCTCTCGGCCCTCTTCGAGCGCGGACTCGTGGTGTCACGTGCGCACGCCGAGGGGCTCTCGCTCGTCGCAGGCCATCCGCTCCTCGCGTCGTTGCTGCGCTCAGGCATGTCGCCGGTGCGCAGGATCCAACTCAACGACCAGATCTTCCGTGTGCTCTCGGACGATCTCGGCGCGCTCGACCCGATCTACGCACCCGAGCGGCTGATGCGCCTCGTGGTGTTTGGAATTGAGGGCGGGCACGACCTGCCATTCAGCTGGCTCTGGGCGGCATTCGAACTCATGGTGCGCGGCGGCGATCCGCGTCTCGTGCTCAATCTTGCCCTCGCCGTGACCGCGCACCCTGGCGCAGATGCGATGCAGGCTGGTGCGGCCGCGCTCAGGGCCTACCGGCTGGCACGCCTCATCGGGGATACCCGAAGCTTGCGACCGCTGCTAGGAATCATGCAGCACATGCTCGATCGCTCTGAGAGTGCCGCCCAGATGACGCCGATGCTGCGCGTGCGGATCGCGGCAACGCTCATCAAACAGGGCGTGTGGGATGACGGCGATGTCGACATCGCGCTCGCTGCGTTTGAGGGCTTGGAACTCAGTGTCGCCGCCGAGGACGCTCCCGTCATTGAGGCAGTCCGCAGCGCCAGAGTGCAGTCGCTTGCATATGCCGGTCGACTCCGCGAAGCTGCACTCGCCGCTCCGGAACCGGAGGTCTCCTCCGATCTGAAAGCAGAGTGGGTGCGCTCGCCCGCGCGTGCGATCGGCACCCTGATCCTTGACCAGCAGGGCGCCTTTGGCCGCGCAGTTGCCAGCGCCGAGAATACGCGGATGCTGAGCAGGCTCGGCCCGCGTGTGCGCCCCGATTTCGTGGACATGCAGGGGTTCTCCTGGCTGCTGGGGTACTGGGTGAGCGGCAGCACCGAGTCTGCGCGCCAGGTGCTTGAAGAACTTGTCACCGAGGCCACAGCAGATGCGCACGCTGAAGCGCACTACTCCGGTCTTGTGGAGGCGGGCGCCGTGCTGATCGCGGTGCAGGAGGGGCGCTGGGCTGATGCCACCCAGGCTGCCGAGCGGCTGCTCGACCGGCTGGGGCGCCATGACAGCTGGGGGCTCGCGCCACTGATCCAGAGCGTGCTTGCGCTTGCACTCGCCGTCCTCGGTGAGCGTGATGGGGCGGTGCGTGCGATCCGGGCGGCCACGGTGCACACGAGGGGAATCGGGCAGGCCGTCGGAGGTCACCGCAGGCTCCTGGTGCTCCGCGCGCGGCAGTGGCTGCGCGACCCGGACACCATGGTGGAAGCCGAGCGGCTCGCGGCGTGGGCGAACGCTGAGGGCTGTCCCTCATTGAATTGCAGGCACTGCACGTGATCGCGTTCGAATCACGGGCGGTGCGTCCTGAACTGCTGGAACGGGTACGCGCCCTTTCTGCGGACGTTGACCCGCCACTCGGAGGCGCGTATCTTGCGCATATCGAGCGGATCGAGGCTGGGCCCGGCGCGGGGGCCAGGGATACCGACGAACCCGAAGTGCGCATGCTCGCCGAGCTCGGCGTCTGGCTCCCGCTGCCACCCGCCGCTGGACTCACCGCGCGTGAGCGCGAGGTGGCCCTCCTCGCGGCGCTCGGGCACAGCAGTCGCTTCATAGCTGAGCGGTTGCATATTTCGGCGCGCACCGTTGAGACACACCTTTCGAACGTGTTCGCCAAAGTGGGGGTGGAGAATCGGGACGAGCTCAGAGTGTGGGCCGCCCGGGATCGAGCCGGGGCCGGATCCGCGCCCGTTGTTCCGGCGCAGGGCTGAAAAAGTGGCGCGAACGATGCCGCTCAAAGGTCGCATACAGTAGCGTCCGGTAAATTGGGACGCTATCGTCGGATGCCCGTCTCGCGGTGTCCCCGAGGAACTGGATTGTGAATGGCCAAGAACACTGCTGGAGATGTCGCACGACCATCATTCGTGCGGCACGGAAAGCTGCGTCGCTCGAACGCGTGGGGGAACGCCCTCCGCGTTCTGCTGACGGTAACGATCGTTGTTGCGCTCTCCGGAGCTGCGACCGTTGCGTATGCGTTCTGGGGGCTCGTCTCGAACCTGAACACCGTTGATCTCGGCAACGAAGCGTCAGGGGTCGGTGCTGGATCAAAATCGATCGACGGCGAGCTCACGATCCTGCTCGTAGGTTCTGATACCCGGGCAGGGCAGTCGTGGGACGATGGCGAGGAGGGTGAACTCAATGATGTGAACCTCCTGCTGCACGTCTCAGCCGACCATCAGAACGCCACGGTCGTGAGCCTGCCTCGTGACCTCATGGTGCCGTTCCCCAGTTGCCCCGGGCCGAACGGCGAGCCAGACTACTTCCCCGCGATGAGTGAGCAGCAGCTGAACAGCGCCATGATGTACGGGGGGCTGCCGTGCGCCGCGGCCACGATCTCCGAGCTCACCGGCATGGACATCCAGTACGCCGGGCTCATTACGTTTGACGGCGTAGTTGGAGTCTCCAACGCGCTCGGCGGCGTTGACGTGTGCCTCACTCAGGAAATCGTTGATCCGGCAGCAGACCTCGATCTGCCCGCTGGGATGAACACGCTGCAGGGCTGGGATGCGCTGCAATTCCTCCGTACCCGCCATGGAGTCGGTGACGGCGGCGACACGAGCCGCATTAGTAACCAGCAGGTCTTCATGTCCGCGCTCGTGCGTAAACTCAAGGATTCAGACATGCTGTCCGATCCCGTGAAGGTGTACGCGCTCGCAAAGGCCGGCATTGAGAATATGACACTCTCCAAGAACATGGCCAGCGTTGAGTTCCTGCAGGCCGTCGCCGGGACCGTCAAAGACATCGACCTGGATCGCATCAGTTTCGTGCAGTACCCGAGCTCGACGCACCCCTACCAGGAGGGTCGCCTGACGCCGAACCGCGAGAGCGCGGATCTGCTGTTCGACATCCTCAAGAGCGGCCAGCCGTTTGAGGTCACCGGCGTGGGCGAGGGTGTTGCGCTCGAAGGCGCTGACGCGGCCGATCCCGCAGCTCCCGCTGATCCCACGACTGCGCCGACACCCGAGGCGCCGGCGATTGATCCGGCCACCGGCTGGGAGATCGACGCGACCACCGGGTTCCCGATTGATCCTGCGACCGGTATTCCGGTCGATCCGGCAACCGGACTCCCCGTGGACCCCGCGACGCTCCCGACCGAAGACACCGGGCCCACGCAGCTGCCCGACAACATCACGGGACTCAAAGCCGACACGGCAGCGTGTTCTGCGGGACGCACGGTGTTCTAGAACGACGACAGCGTCGAGTGTTCATCCGGACACTGACCCTCGCGGCGCGCTGGTCGATTTCCTGCGCGCCGCATTGGTCCGGTAGGATGAATGACGGTGTTCGCGTATGGAGACGTGCCGGAGCGGCCGAACGGACTTCACTGCTAATGAAGGGTCGGGGTTAAACTCGACCGGGGGTTCAAATCCCCCCGTCTCCGCCAGTCGAACACCACCGAAAGCCCCCGCCCAGGCGGGGGCTTTCGGCATTTCCGCGGTGGGGCTATGTCGGCATTTCCGCGGTGGGGCAGTGAATAACAGATGGCGCGCTCACAAGCACCGTCTTCGGCGTTCTTACTTCGGCATGCTGCCCTGCCTGCTCCCTGCCTGCTCACCGCCTGCACCTGCGCGCAGCCACGCGCGAGAGTCCGCGCCACCGTGTGTGGTGAGCCGGGGCGTGTGGTGCACCGGGGCGTGTGGTGTGCAGGAGCGTGTGGTGCTTTGCGCCGCACTGTGCCACGCTGGTGAGCGCACACGCTCAGCGGAGGGGACGGTATGGCTGCGGGCTTTGGGATCTCCACCGATACGGCCGGCGAGCACCACTTCCGTCTGGGAGCCAGGAACGGCGAATCCTTCGCGGTGTCCGAGGGCCACTCCTCCCGCACCGCAGCCCACAACGACATCGCCTCGGTGCAGCAGAACGCGTCGGTTGCGGAGATTGTTGAACTCGATTGCTCGCTTCGGGCACGGTCACGTGCCATACAATCTGGCCATGAGCACTGCCAGGGCTAGGCGCACCGCCGCGCGTGCTGCCGTCGTCGGCGCAGGCCCCAACGGGCTCGCCGCCGCGGTCACTCTTGCTCGCGCAGGCGTCCCGGTCACTGTGTTTGAGGCCGCCGAAACAATCGGCGGTGGAACTCGCACCACTGAGCTCGTGCAACCGGGTGTGCTGCACGATGTCTGCTCGGCCGTCCACCCCATGGCGCTTGCCACCGAATTCTTCCGCCAGTTTGAGATCGAGCGCCGCGTTGACTTCGTGGTCCCTGAGGCCTCGTACGCGAATCCGCTCGATGGGGCTGCGGGATCGCGCGCGGCCATCGCCTACCGTGATCTCGATCGCACCGCGGCGGAGCTCGGCCGTGACGGCGCTGCCTATGCTCGCCTGTATCGGCCGCTCCTGCAACGTCTCGAAGGAATCACCGACTTTGCGCTCGGCGGCAGCATGCTGCGCTGGCCGCGCGACCCACTCGCCGCGATCGTCACTGCGCTGCGCACCGCGGAGCAGGGCACCCCGCTGTGGGGGATGCGCTTCCGCGAGGACGCGGCCCCGGCGCTTCTGTCCGGAGTTGCTGCGCACAGCATTGGACGAATGCCGCACCTCGCGACCGCCGCCGTGGGAATTGTGCTGGGCGCGCTCGGGCACGCGCGGGGTTGGCCCGTCCCGGTGGGCGGCTCCCGCGTGATCACCGACGCGCTCGCCGCCGACGTGCTCGCGCACGGTGGCCAGATCGAGACGAACCATCCCATCGATCGCATCGCCGAGCTCGACGGCTACGACGTCAAATTGTTTGACACGTCGACGAGAGGACTCCTCAGCATCGCGGGGACGTGCTCCCCGCACGCTACCGGCGGGCGCTGTCTCGCTTCCGATTCGGCGATGCCGCATCAAAGGTCGACTTCGTGCTCGACGGCCCCATCCCCTGGCAGGATCCGCGCATTGCGGCCGCGGCCACGGTGCACCTCGGTGGCACCCGGGCACAGCTCGCGACCGCCGAATTCGATGTCGCCCACGGACGCCACCCGGAGCGGCCATACGTGCTCCTCGCGCAGCCCACCACATTCGATAGCGGCCGGAACCCCGCAGACGTGAACGCCGTGTGGAGCTACACTCACGTGCCCCGAGGCTCAGACGTTGACGTCGCGCCGGCCGTCATTGCGCAGATCGAACGTTTCGCGCCAGGATTCAGAGACCGGATCCTGGCACACACCGTGACCACTGCCGCGCAACTCGCCGGGTACAACCGCAACTACGTGGGAGGCGACTTCAGCGCGGGCGCAATCACAATGCGCCAGCTGCTCGCCCGTCCTGCGCTCAACACCGACCCGTGGCGGACCCCGGCGAGGGGCGTCTATCTCGCGTCATCGGCGACGTCTCCGGGGCCTGGCGTGCACGGTCTCGCCGGATGGTACGCCGCACAGTCGGCGCTGCGCCACGAGTTCGGGCTGCAGGCCCCCGCCCTCGGGATGTAGCTGGGCCAGGTCCCGGAGCTCTCGCTTGCGGTCTCTCCAGACTGGCCCGTCGTCTTCGCACCGCACAGCAGCTCTCGGTTGCGGCGTTCGGCTCGTTGTGCTCGTGCACGCCTGCGCCGCGTGAGCTGGGGGCTGATCGCAAACGCTGCCGCAGCCACGAGCGCGCCTGGCCACGAAGCAGTGGCACACGCGATCGCGGTTCCCATGAGCGCTGCGGCAAGGTACCAGGGGCTGCGGTAGAGGGAAGGCCCGAGGCACGTGTGCCAGCGCACGGCATAGGCGATGGTGAACGGTGCGAGCCGCGGATCCGCCACTGCTCGGCCCTCTGCAACGGCTGCGAAGATCTCGCGCTGCTCGCCGAGCGGAAGTGCTCGAATTTGCTCATCGACCGAGGTCGCCTCAGAAATATGCATGGGGTGCCCTTCGCCAGGAAATCCCATCCCCGTGGCTAGACCACCGAGGCTACTACCTCGGAACTCGTGCCCGCAGCTCCAGTGTGCGCGGCGGTCCCAGGGATGTCAACCGGCGCATCCGGGTTGTGCTTCGAAGTGTTCCTGCCTAGACTTCCGGGCGTAGCGCTTCGTTCGGCGAGGCTCCTGCGTGAACACAGTCCGCTCATCCCACGACGTCGAGAGACGCCCAGGCTGAGGACAGGCCTTCCCGGCTTAAGGGTCGGCCCCAAGCGGATTCCGATATCGGATACGTCACGCAGTGCCAAAGCTCTGACGTGGAGGTGTCTCGACGGAACCGACGGTTTCGCATCTCCAGTGGAGCGCTGCTGACGTGGAGGAGGTGGCTCGTGAACGACGGACCGAGTCGATCTCACATCCCCAGAGACCCGCACTCCTTCGATGGAGTTGCCCTGCGCTGAAGCTCCCAGCTGAAGCTCCGGGCTGAAGCTCCGGGCGCGACCGGGCTTTGACCGCGGAGCACTTCGCGCGCGGCACTTGGCGTGCGGCACTTCGTGTGTCCCACCGTGTGTGTGCTTCCCGGCGCCGGTCTCACTGCCGCCCGTGGCGACGCATCTGTGGCGTTGCTTCCGTGGCGTTGCTTCGGCGGTATTGCTCCCGTGACGTCGCTCCTGCGGTATCGCTCACGCGCCTTCGCCTCGGTCGTCGTAGCCGCTGATCACCGCTGCCGTTCGGTTCGGAACTCTCGCACATTCGTACCCCATTGCCCCGCCGCTCGGTGCGGCGCATATCTCGACATCCGCTGGTTCCCTCGTGCTGAGGGACCACGGCACTCACACCTGACGAAATGAGGCTCCCCATGGAGACACTCGACCTTGCGATCCGGATCTTTGCAGGGGTATCCCTCGGCGCGGCCATTGGCTTTGAGCGGCAAATGCGATCTCGCACGGCCGGACTCCGCACGAATGCGCTGGTGAGTTTGGGCGCCGCGCTGTTTGTGATCATGGGGGCCTTCAGCTTTGAGGGTCCCGGCGCGGATCCTACTCGGGTGGCAGCTCAGGTGGTGTCCGGGATCGGGTTCCTCGGGGCCGGCGTCATCATGCGACAGGGGGCTTCGGTGTCTGGGCTCAACACGGCGGCGACGTTGTGGGCTTCGGCGGCAGTTGGGGCGCTCGCCGGGGGTGGCATGATCCTCGTAGCTGTGGGTGGTACCGCCGCGATCATGCTCTCGAACGTGGTGCTGCGCCCGCTGGGGAGGCTGCTGGATCGACGCGGCCACCGGGTCTCGCGTGAGGCGGTGACAACTGAGTACGTCTTCGTGGTGCGCTCGGCTGCTGAATCCGAGGTCCCGATCCGATCTCGGGTTGTGGCTGCGTTGCAGCGGCCCGAGTTTACGGTCCACTCCCTTGAGGCGAATGATCTCGCCACCGGCGAAGTCGGACTGACCGCGCGGCTCACCGCCACCGAGCGCAGCGACGCAGCGTTCGAGGCAGCGATCGCGGACGTGGTGCCCGTGCCCGAGGTGACCTCCGTGCGGTGGCGGGCGCGTGAGTTTGAGGGCGAAGACTGAGCCTGGTGGGCTCTGCCGATCCCGCCTCACGGCACGCTGTCCCGCCCACCTTCACCCTCCTCCCGCCCATCACGTCCCGCTCACCTTCACCCCGCCCCACGATCCAGCACACCCCGCCGCCCCCGTCACTCCGCCGCTCCCGTCACCCCGCCGCTCCCGTCATCCCCTCACTCCATCGCCTCACATCACCTCACATCACCTCGCCCCGGCTCCCTCCCCCTCCGTCTTGCGCGGTGAATCGTTTCATGGGTCGAAGTTCGGGCCTTCACCCTTGGTGAAGCCCCGAAACAAGACCCATGAAACGATTCACGGGCGAAGGGGCCCGGGCACGCGAGTGGGCCACCAGATCCGGTCGCCCAGGATGCCGAAGAGGGCCGGCACGATCACGGTGCGCACCACCAGTGTGTCGACGAGTACGCCGATCCCCACGATCAGGCCAAGCTGCCCGAGCGTCACGAGCGGGAGCACCCCGAGCGCTGCAAAGACGCCGGCGAGCACGATCCCGGCGCTCGTGATCACACCGCCCGTGTGAGTAATTGCCTCCACCATGCCCGCGCGAGTGCCGATGGACGCCACCTCCGACTTCGCGCGGTGCACGAGGAAGATCGTGTAGTCGATCCCAAGCGCAATCAGGAAGAGGAATGCGAGCAGCGGCACTTGCAGATCGAGAGCGTGCTGCCCAAAGAGCATCCGGCTCACCCACGCTCCCGCCCCGATTGCGGCGACGGCGCTTGCGAGGTTGACCAGCAGGAGCAGGATCGGTGCGATGAGCGAGCGCAACAGAATGGTGAGTACGACGAAGCTGACGAGCAACACGAGGGGCGCAATGAGGAGCATGTCGCGATCGTTCCCGTCGCGCGCGTCAACATCGGTCGCGACGGCACCGCCCACGCGGGCGTCAGCGCCGGGCACCGTGTGCACCGCTGCCCGAATCGCTGTGATCTGGGCGAGGCTTTCGGGAGTGCTCGGCACGAACTCGCTCGTCACCATGATCTTGGTGAGCCCCTCGGTGCTGCCGGATCCGGCACCGGACTCGGATTCGGACTCGGCTCCGGATCCGGACTCGGCACCAGGCTGGGACCGGGAACCGCTGGATCCAGCCTTGGATCCAGCCTCCGTCTCGGCCCCGGAGTCGCCGTCCGATCCGGTACCTGGGGCGACACCGGCACTAGGCAGAGAGCCGGCATCAGGCGCGGAGCCGGCATTGGGCACGGAGCCTGTATCGGGCATAGAGCTGGCATCGGGCACGGAGCCTGCGTCAGATCCGGAGCCTGCATCAGACCCCGCCGTCGTACCCGCGGGGTGGGCGCGCACGATTCCCGGCACACGCTCGAGCGCTGCGAGTACCTGGGGCGCCTCTGCGCTGTTGGTGACCACCCAGATTGGCTGTGCTTCGCCCGCTGGAAAGTGTTCGGAGAGCGTGTTCAGGCCCGCAGCGGATTCGGACTCGACGCGGAATTTCGCGGTCTGATCGAGGCCGACGGCGGTGCCGAACAGGCCGGTTGCCATGACGCTGAGCACTGCGAGCCCCGCGAGGAGGCTCACGAGCGGACGACGCATCACGCGCTCGGCGACGGCCCGCCACACCCGTCCCTGGGGGCGGGACGACCCGGGGCGCGGCACGAACGGCCAGAACAGCTTCCGCCCGCACACTGCGAGGAGTGGCGGCAAAGCGAACAGCACCGCTGCGAGGGCGACCACGAGACCGAGCGCGGATGCGACACCGAGGCCGTGGGTGCCAGGAATGGCGGCGAGAACGAGTGTCAGCAGTGCGAGCACCACGGTGACGTTGGATGCGAGGATCGCTGGCGCGGTCTTGCGCCAGGCAATACTGAGCGCCACCCGGTGGTCCTCGCTGAGGAGGAGCTCCTCACGGTAGCGGGATATGAGGAGGAGCGCGTAGTTCGCCCCGGCTCCGAAGACGAGCACGCTGATTATTCCGGCGTCGAACTGGAGATCCCACGCGGATCCTGCTGCGGCCGTGATACGCCCGGCAAGCCCGTCTGCGAGTGCCACGACGATGAGGGGAACCAGCCAGAGTACGGGGGAGCGGTAGGTGATGATCAAGAGCAGCGCAACGATCAGCATGGTGACGATGAGAAGGGTGAAGTTCGCCCCCGAGAACGAGGCAGCGATATCCGCGCCGAAGGCTGGGCCACCGGTGACTTGAAGGTGGAGCCCAGCGGGCTGTGCCTGAGCAAGCGCCGCGCGGATCCCCTCAATGGTGGCCGAAGTCTCCGTGTTGTCCTCGCCCACGGTGATGGGCGCGACGAGCAGGGCTGCCGCGTTATCCTCGCTCAGGAGCGGTCCCGAAGCTTGGGCGGCGCCGGTGTCGTCGAGCACTGAACGGAGCGAGTCGAGATCCGCGAGATCGGTATCTGAAAGCTGCGCACCATCGTCCCGGGTCGCCACGACGAGCACTGACTGGCGATCAGCTCCAGGAAACTGCTGGAGGAGCTCAGACACGTGAGTTGATTCCGAGTTCACGGGAGCCGCTGCGCTGCGCGCCGGGGCCTGAGCTGAGCTGAAGGCTCCAAAGAGCCCCACAAGGATCATCACCACTATTCCGAGTGAGATCCAGGCGCCGCTGCGCGAGGTCAGCCTGTCCGAGAAGCGCCTACGCGCTGGTGTGAGTGCCATGCTCTCACTCCACCAGGGTGGGGCGGGCGAAACATCGGCGCGGAGGATGACCTTCAGATCACCCGAATGGATGATGGCGCAGGTGGACTGTGCTCTGCATCCAGAGCCGGATCAGGGTGCGTCGCGCCAGAATGTGGTGGCTGCGCCGCCGTCGGCGAACACCACAGTGCCGTGGGGGCGGTACCCCTCGCGTTCGTACCTGAGGTCGTTCCCGGGGTTCGTCGACTCCAGATAGCTCGGAATCCCGGCCGCGTCGTAGCGTGCCCGAGTTTCCCTGAGCAGCGCCATACCGATCCCGTGCCCACGCCATTCGGGCGCGACCGCGAGGAAATTCAAGTACGCGTGCGGCTGCCGCGGTCGCTCTGCGTCAAAGCGTTCCCCGGAGTCGTGCACTGCGGCTGCGCCTGCAGCGCCCAGGAGCTCGAGCGTGAGCGCGTCGTACGCCGGCAGCATTTCCTCCCGGATCTCAGCGGCACCCGGGGGATACCAGACGGCCACCGCAGCCAGCGTTCCATCTGGCGCCACCGCCACGTACGTGTCGGGGTAGTGCAAGGCCTCGCCCACCATGAAATCCCAGAAGCCGCTCGCCTGCTGGCGGCGCTCCGATTCATCTGGGGCGGGGAACATCGGCCCCCACACGGGATCGTCCCAGAACGCTGGGACCAGCACCCGCGTGATCGCGGCGCGGTCCGCGACGGTGGCCAATCGGACGGGAAGCTTGGGTGTGCTCACATTCAGGAGCCTACTCTCCGCTCCCGACCGCCGCGAGCCTCCCAGCGAGTTCCTTTCGGGAGGGGGAGCCAAGCTTCGCTCGCGCTTGAGCCAGGTGCGACTCGACGGTGCGCACTCCGCACCCGAGCCGGCTCGCGATCTCGCGGTTGGAGAATCCTTCTGCGGCGAGCGCTGCGGTTTCCCGCTCCCGTGGCGTTAACCGCGTGTGACACGCCGCTGGCAAAGAACCTTCGCGGTACCACGGCACCGAGCGACTGACGCGATCTTCAAGCTCTGCGAGCTTGTCATCGCACTGCTGCACGCCACCGACGGCGCGTCTGCTCAGGAAGATCATTCGGGCAGTGCGCAACGCGAACGCGGTCGGCGCCCACAGTTCGAGTCGCATGAGGCGCGATGCAGCTCGGAGGAGTTCGGCCGGATTCTGGTCGTGTGCGGCCTGCAGGTGCGCATTTGCGAGCCGCACGACAGGGAGTGCGGTGAGAGGGTTCTCCGCCGGCGATGCCGCGGTATCCAGTGCATGGTGTCGCCCCGAGAGGTAGCGAGTGATTCGCTCGGGAATTGATTCGGCGAGCGTGTCAGCAAGCGGCGCCGCCGGGGCAACGGCCGAGTCGCGCCCGTCTCGGATCGCCGCACCGATGTGGTCGAGATAGCTGCGCAGCCGAAGCGGCGTGAATCGTGGCGCCGTACTGATGAGGAGTTCCCACTCCAGGTGCGCTCGGTCTAGATCGCCACACACGAGCGCGCTCCCCGCGGCGAGGATGTGCCGCAGCCAGCGTTTGTGGGAATCGCGCGGCGACGTGTGCTCCACCGCAGCGAGCAGTTCCTCGCCTCGGAGTGCTTGCTCGCCTGCGAGCAACACCGTGAGGGCGTGTGCGAGCAAGAGGGGGCCCGAGATCGTCCGAGTGAGGTCTGTCGCATCACGTGAAGGGTGGGGGATCGGTGTGCCCATTGCGAGCCATGACCCCCGGGGAAGCTGCCCGTGCCAGACGAGTTCAAGATCGGCCAGAGCCGTTGCCAGCGCAGCCACCTCCGGTGATGAGCTGCGCTGGGCGATCGGGTACAGCTTGGGAGTCTCCCCATCGATATTCGCGGTGTCGTTCCAGAGCCGAAACACGGTGGTCGCGTCAGCGCACAGTGCCAACGTGTGATCTTCAGACAGGGGTGGGGGTGGATCCTGGGCTGGATTCTGACCGGGGGAGGCAGCGTCGGGCACACCGTGATTCGCAGCGGTCTCCGGGAGGGAACCGGGCTGGATCGCATCTGCGCTGGGGCTGTTCCCCCGAAGTTCGGCGGCGAACCGGGCCGCAAGATACTCGTGCAGGAGCAGCGCGGAGGTGTTTGTTGGGCGAGGTGCAAGGGTGAGTGCTTCGAGCGCCGGAGCTGGCCCGACCAAGGCGCTGAGCATGCGGGCATGCTGCAGTGGGTCCGGCTCGTCCTCGAGCGCCCCAGAACGCAGGAGGAACGTGCGGGCCTCAATTTCCCCATTGAACGAGATCAGGTTTGCTGCTGCCCGCTGGAGCACGCGGGACCGGGCTCGGCCGAGGAGCCCCGGTTCGCTCTCTGCGGTTCGTGTCCGCAGAGAGCGGGCGCACAGCAGTAGTTCGGCTTCGGACAGCGGAATGCCGAGTGCCTCTTGCGCGACGAGCCGGAGTGCGACAGCCTCCCGTCGCTGTTCAAGTAGCTCTGCGTCGGCATGCGGGCGGAGCGCGGTTGCAATGAAGGCCGGTACGGAGAAGAGTTCGGAGCCCGGCTCCTTTGCCAGTGCCCCCAGGTTCGTGAGTTCAGTGGTTGCCTCTGCTCCGACGAGATCGCGCGCTCCAGGAAGGTCGATCGGGCCGAGCTCTGAGAGCGCGAGTGCGGCAGTTGCCGCCGCTACTGAGACGGACCCGAAGGACCTGGCGATCGCACGAAGCGCGGGCAGATCGAGCTCACTGTGCGGTGCTTCAATGATTCCTGGCCGGGGGCGGGCACTGAGATATCCGTGCTCTGCCAATTTGAGAAGGTCAACCGCCCAGCCAGGACGCCCGGCTGCGAGCGTTGTGATCAGGTGCGCTGTTGCCGAATTGAGGCGGTGTTCTGAACGCTCGTGCAACAGCCGTTCAATGCCGGCCGGTGATACGGGCTCGAGTTCGACACGGCGTACGGCCTCAATCAGTGAGCGCGCCCGTGGGGACGAGCCTGCAATCGTGTCGAGCGTGTGCATGAGTGCCGCGTGATGGGGGCCAACAGTGAGCGACATCAACAGGGGTTGCTCGGGCCTGACGCGTTCAAAACTCGCCTGTAACAGCGCTCCGTCGGCGCGCTCAAGATTGTCGAGCACGAGCACTGCATCGGGGGCCGTCGAGGCGACGGCGTCGGGGGCGTCCTCTGCAACGCAGTCCACCGATTGCACCAGAGCGCCGGCGCGCTCGAGGCGGCGCGCGACACCGCGCAACAGGTGGCTCTTCCCTGAGCCGAGCGGGCCTGAGACGAGGACGCTTGCGCCTTCCAGGCTCAGCTTGAGGACTTCGGTACTGACCGATTCGCGAATATTCGCGCCAGCTATTCCCATCGTCGTTCCCCTCCGACGGGCCACGCTCGGTTGCCGACACCTTGCGATGGCCGTTCTGAACGTGAGCATAGCGGGCCGGGGAGAAAAGGGATAGCTCGAGCCGAGGCCCGCTCGGTGAGTGCGCAATGTTTCTCAGTAGTGCGCTCACAGCTTTTCAGTGGTCAAATCATTCGGGTTCAGGGATACCGAGCGCGATAGGTGCGACACCCAGCGAAACCATAGGCTCCCCACCAAGCTGCGTAGTCGATGTGCGGTTCCCGTCTCCTCGATACGCGCGGTCACGTACTCCTTTGAGTGAAGGTGAGGGGATCTTGAATCAACAGAAACCGGCGACCCACAGTCGCCGCGGCCGCTTCCGTGGGCTCGCCCTGGGGACAGCGGCCGTCGTCATGGCAGCAGCCGGTTACGGGGCGGTGCCGGCCGCGTTCGCAGATAGCTACGTCGCACCGGAAGACTCCGCGGCGCACGGGCACTGGCTCTGGGCAGAGGGCCTCGGCCTCGACGTCGTAGGAGCCGCGACTACGAAATCGGGATTCCCCGATACTCCGGCGCCGCCGGCCGATCCACTCAACGTGAGCGTGCTTGGCGGACTCGCAGACCTGCAACTGGGCACCCTTTCCGTGCCGCTGATCAAGCCGGATGACGCTTCTCCCGGACTGCTCCGGCTGGGAAATCTGGGAGCGATCTCGAGTTACAGCGCTTCGCCGAGTGCCACGGAATCGACTGCCTCAACCGGCCTCATCAACTCTGACGGATCGCTCAACGTCGACGCCGCGAGTAGCGGCCAGTACGGCACCGCAAAGCTCGATGCGAACGCCCTCCTCTCGCAGATCCTCGCCCCGGAATTCGTCGACTCACTCGTCGACGAGGCCGCCATCGAAATCGGGGCACTCGGATCTCGCGCCGTGACCACGGGCACCGCGCCGACAACGAGTGAGTACATGCTCACCGATCTCAGCCTCGATCTTCACAGTCCGCTGGTCGGGGGCCTCACGACCGAGCTCAACACGCAGCTCCAGTCAGCCCTCCAACCGGTGCAGGACCTCCTCGGGCCGGGCGGAGCAATCGAGGGCACGCTGAGCACTCTGGTGGACACGATCGGCGCACTTCCGCTCGTTGACGCTTCGCTGAACAGCGCCTCGATCGACACGGCCCCGCTGCTCGATGAGATCCGCACCTCACTGCTCGCTGAGCCGCTATCGAACACAGATGGCAGTGTGGTCGTTGACCTGAGCACAGGCACGGTCAGCGTGAACCTCGGCGAGCTCGTTGTGGATCGCACCGGGGCTGACAGCCTCAGCACTCTTCCCGCGAACACCGAGGTACTCGATGGTGCGACAGTGAACGCGATCCTCGACGGTGTCACCGATGCGCTCACCGGCGCCGGTGAAAACTCGTTGATCTCGAAGGCTGTCGATCTCCTGCGCGTCGGGATCTACAACGTGCCAGTGAACGTCAGTATCCAGGTCTCGGTTGGCGTCGAGATCTTCCCGCTGCCCCCGGCAAATCTCGTCAATGCCCCCGTCACGATCTCGGGCACGCTGGGCGGATTCACGGGCGCGGCCGGGCATACTGCCCCCGTGATTGACACGAGCGAAATTGAGGTTGCCAACATCCCGGTCGGCACCGTATTGCAACCGATCGTGAACCTTCTTGGCGGAGCGGTGACGAGTATCGGCGGTGCCCTCGACAGCACGGTGGTGACACTGCTCGACACTCTGCAGCCCACGCTCACCACTGCACTGAGCCCCATCGTCACAGGCTTGCTCACTGACGGGGTCGGGCCTGTGCTGCGCGGTGTCGCAAACATCACCATCAACCAGCAGCCCGCTGTTGGCGATCTGGGGGCCGGTAGTTTCACGGTCCGCGCACTGAACGTGAGTGTGCTCCCCGGTGTCACCCCGAACGGTGCGGTTGCGCTGCAGCTGGGCTCGTCCACGGTCAAGCCGCTCGCGGTGGATCCCGGCACTGAGCCGGGTACTGATCCTGGCGCAGACCCTGGCACGGATCCCGGTGCTGATCCTGGAACAGATCCTGGTACCGATCCGGGCACGGATCCTGGTACCGATCCAGGTACGGATCCCGGTGCTGATCCCGGTACTGATCCCGGTACCGATCCGGGTGCAGACCCTGGCACGGATCCCGGTGCAGACCCGGGAACGGATCCGGGCACGGATCCCGGGGCTGATCCTGGTACTGATCCCGGTACAGACCCGGGTGCGGACCCCGGAACGGA
This sequence comes from Leucobacter luti, assembly GCF_019464495.1. Taxonomy (NCBI): domain Bacteria; kingdom Bacillati; phylum Actinomycetota; class Actinomycetes; order Micrococcales; family Microbacteriaceae; genus Leucobacter; species Leucobacter luti. The sequence continues at coordinate 2,309,041 of NZ_CP080492.1, forward strand.
TCCGGGTGCAGACCCGGGAACGGACCCCGGTACCGATCCGGGTGCTGATCCTGGCGCTGATCCTGGCGCTGATCCCGGTACAGACCCGGGCACGGATCCCGGTACTGATCCGGGTGCAGACCCTGGCACGGACCCGGGTGCAGACCCTGGTACGGACCCGGGCACTGACCCTGGTACCGACCCGGGTGCTGACCCTGGCACTGATCCCGGAACCGATCCGGGCGCTGACCCAGGTACGGACCCGGGAACCGATCCGGGAACGGACCCCGGAACCGATCCAGGTACGGACCCGGGTGCTGATCCTGGCACGGATCCAGGAACCGACCCGGGCACGGACCCTGGCACGGATCCAGGAACCGACCCGGGTACCGACCCTGGCACCGATCCAGGAACCGATCCGGGTACCGATCCCGGCACCGAGCCCAGCACGGATTCCGGAGTAGAGCCGGGTGCAGACCCGGGTACCGATCCGGGCACGGACCCTGGTACCGACCCGGGCACTGACCCTGGTGCTGATCCCGGTACCGATCCGGGCGCAGACCCTGGTGCTGATCCCGGTACTGATCCGGGCGCAGACCCTGGTGCTGATCCCGGTACCGATCCGGGCGCTGACCCTGGTACCGATCCAGGTACTGATCCGGGCGCAGACCCAGGTACGGATCCAGGTACGGATCCGGGTACGGATCCCGGTACTGATCCGGGTACCGATCCGGGCGCTGACCCTGGTACCGATCCAGGTACTGACCCTGGTGTCGATCCGGGCACGGATCCCGGTACTGATCCGGGCACTGACCCTGGTGCCGATCCGGGCACGGATCCCGGAACGGACCCGGGCACCGATCCCGGTACGGATCCGGGTGCTGATCCCGGCACCGATCCTGGCGCTGACCCAGGTACGGATCCAGGTACTGATCCGGGCACGGACCCGGGCGCTGACCCGGGTACCGATCCGGGCGCTGACCCCGGTACCGATCCGGGTGCTGACCCTGGTACGGACCCGGGTACGGAGCCCAGCACCGACCCGAAGGTTGATCCGGGTACTGATCCGGGCACGGATACGACCGCTGACCCGGGTACTGACCCAGGCACGGATACGACCGCTGACCCCGGTACGGATCCCGGTACGGACCCGGGCACGGATACCACTGCTGACCCAGCGGCCGATCCCGGAACTGATCCGGGCGCTGACCCGGCGACCGATCCGGGCGCGGATCCGGCAACGGATCCAGGTACGGACCCGGCGACGGATCCCGCGGCTGAGCCAGGCACTGATCCTGGCACTGAGCGGGCGACGCTCATCGCAACACCCAGCACGGTGGTTCGGGGCAACCTGGTCAACTTGAAGGGTGCGGGATTTGTGCCAGGTGAGGACGTGAATCTGACCCTCGCGAACGGCAAGATCCAGCCGGTGGTGGCGAACGCGAGTGGCGGCTTCGAAGCCATCATGCTCGTGCCGGTCACCACCCCGCTCGGCGCGGCGAAGTACACGGCTGAGGGACTGGGCAGCGGCCGCACGGCCGAGGCCACCATCTCGGTGATCGCGGCGACCGGGACCGTCCCGGTCGGCACTGGAGTGAAGAACGGTGGCCTCGCGGTCACCGGTCTGGACACGGGTCTGCTGATTCCGTTCACGCTCCTGACGCTCCTCGCGGGTGGTGCGCTGGTGCTCGCGCCGCGCCGTAAGCGGGCGCTCGGCGCAGACGTCGAGTAGCGTCCCGCTTGTACCACAGAGGTGGCCCCCAGCGGCAGTAGCAGCTGGGGGCCACTGCTGTCTAAGCTGAGCAGCAGTGACCGATGCAAGGGGACGATCATGGTCGATCAAGATGTGAGCACGCGACGGCGGGCGAGCGAGGGAAGCACGGACAGACCTCGGCTGCCGTTCGCCGCGAAAGTGATCGCTGGCGCCGCAGTGGTGTTGCTCGGAGGACACATGTTCCTCACCGCCGTGTACAACGCACCGTCGGAAGAGCTCAAGTACGGTGTGCTGCCGGGGGCCGTGGCGGATCGCTACATTCGCCCCTACCTCGTGCAGGATTACAAGATCTTCGCCCCCGATCCCGCAGATACGGATCGGCAGCTGTGGGTGCGGGCATGGGTGGAAGAGCCCGACGGTGAACGTGTGCGTACGGACTGGATCAATGCCTCCCATGTCGAGCTTTCCGAGGCCTATCGGAAGACGCTGCGAAAGCAGCTCTCAGTGGTGGGTGCCGAGCGACTGATGGCCGCGTACTCTGCGCTGGGCGATGCTCAGAAACAGGTCGCAGCGGAGAATCACCTCGACGGCAAGGAACTTTATGCGCTGAACGACGCGCTGCTTGCGGCCGATGATTCTAACGCGGCAGCCGTCAGCGAGTTCATCCGTGCCGACAACTACGTCACCTCCTACGCTACGCAGGTAGCGCACGCGATGTGGGGCGAAGAGGGCGAAATTGTTGGCGTCCAGGCGAGAGCCGTCTACGATCCGGTGATTCGCTGGGCCGATCGCCGTGATCCGGACGCCCAGCGTCCACCGTCGCGGTATACCGACCTGGGGTGGGTGCCACCGATGGAGTGGCCAGGGCAGGATCGCGAAGCGTTCACACGCACCTTCCGCGCGTGGGCTGAGCAGGCAGGGGAGGGTCAATCATGAGCACGGTCGGAGTAGTCGGAAACCCGGTCACGCGCGTGTGGGAGCGATTCCTGCACTGGCTCCTCGACGCGCGGAAAGCGAGCTACGGTCTTGCGGTGATGCGAATCGGGTTCGGGGCGATGACAGTCACGATCTTGGCGATGTACCTTCCCAACTTCTCTTATTCGTTCGGGCAAGGTTCGCGCTGGGGCGAGGCCCTGTTCCGCAACTCTGCAGTGAACGACTACGTGTGGCCGATCCCGCTGCTGTTCTCGCGAGACGATCCCGATCAGTTGCTGCTGGTGAAGATCCTTGTGCTGATGGGAGTGGCGGTCGTCTATGCGCTGGGGTGGCGGATGCGAATCGTCTCCCCGCTCTTCGTCATGTTGTGGCTCGGCTTTGCAGCCACGAATCCGGTGATTCTCAACACCGGGCACTACCAAACGTTTCGCATTTTCCTGCTGTTCCTGCTGCTCGCCGACACGTCCAGGCGGTGGTCGCTCGATGCGCGGCGCAGAGCGCGGACAGGGGAGGAAGACCCGGCGCTCGGATTTGGCGCGTGGCGCCTGCCACGCTGGGTCCCTATTCTGGCGAACAACCTCGCGGTAGTGCTTATCGGCTACCAGCTCTGCGTCATTTACGTGACGAGCGCGCTGTGGAAACTGCAGGGTACGACTTGGGTGTCCGGCGTCGCCTCGTATTACCCGCTGCAACTTGAGGAACTCACGATGTTCCCGTGGCTGAACCACCTCGCGTGGCAAATCACCCCCGCCGTCTACATTGCTTCCTGGCTGAGTGTCTACGGCCAGCTCTTGTTCCCGCTGTTTCTGCTGAATCGGTGGACACGAATCGGCGGCCTGATTCTGGTCACTGGGATGCACGCATCGATCGGGATTTTGCTCGCGCTACCGTGGTTCTCGCTCATGATGATCCTTGGCGACATGATCTTCATTCGTGACCGGAGCTGGGAGAGTGCGATGGCGTGGGTGCGCCGTGCGCCGTGGAAAGCGCGCAGGGGGTCTCGCGCACCAGCGAATGCTGATGCCGGGGTGTCGGCCACGGCTGGGGCCGCGACTGCGATGCCGGCGGTGACGCCAGCTCCAGCGCCGCCTCTTCCGGAGCTGCCGCAGGAGATCGCTGAGGAGCGGGAAGCGCAACCCTCATCTCGCCCGTAGCTCACTGGCCGTGGCATACTCTCGATGAGAGTGCATTCGGGTGAGGGGGATCCTGTGAGCGGAGTCGTACGGGCGGACGCTTCGGCGCTGACCGCTTCCGAGGTGATCCGGCGCAACGCAGTGACGGTGCGCGGGCCAGAGGGTGCGCCCGCGCTCGTGTTCGCTCACGGCTATGGCACGAACCAGACCACCTGGGCCCGTGTTGCGGACGCGTTCGTCGCCGACCACCGGGTGATTCTGTTCGACTATGTGGGTTCTGGCGACTCCGATCTTGCTGCGTATGATGAACGCCGATATGACTCCTATGACGGGTATGCCACTGACCTGATCGAGGTCCTTGATGCAGTCGGCGCGGCGCAGGTCACGCTCGTCGCGCACTCGGCGAGCGGCATGATTGGTGCGCTGGCTTCGCTCAGACGGCCAGAGCTCTTTGCGCGGATCGTGATGGTGTGCCCGTCTCCACGCTATGTTGATGATGACGGATATGTCGGCGGGTTTAGTCGTGCAGACGTGCTGGGACTCATCGACGCGATTGACGCGAATCAACCCAGCTGGGCAGCGTCGTTGGCCCCCGCCGTCACCGCGCGTGATGATCGCCCAGAGGTCGCGGATCGTGTGCGGCAGCTGTTCGCCGCAACGCCGCAGCGAGTGGCGAAGCACTTTGCTCGGGTCGTGTTTCTGAGCGATGTGCGCACCCGGTTGCCGGAGATTGACGTGCCCTGCGTGATTTTGCAGTCGAGTGGAGACATCATATGTCCGCCACATATTGGCGCATACTTGCGAGATCGCATCCCGAACGCGACGCTTGTTCTCCTGAATTCGTCTGGCCACTTCGTGCACCTCACTGAGCCAGAACTGATCATCGACCAGATCCGGGCGGCGTTGTGATCGCTGGCCACGCAGCGGCCGAACACGTGCGGCTCCTTGAACACAGCCCTGCCGCGCTTCTCGCAGTGGATCTGAACGGCGCGATTCTGGCGCACAATCGTGCGCTCCGCACCTGGCTCAGGATCTCAGAAGACGCCCCTGACCTTGGCGGGCGCAACCTCATTGAATGGTTGACCCCGAGTGCGCGGCTGCTCTATGAGACTCGGATCATGCCGCAGCTTTTCGCGACCGGGCACGCACGCGAAGTGGTCCTGGACCTCCGCGATGCCGCAGGAGTCGAGCGCCCGGTGCTCTGCAATGCCGAGTTGCACCGCGACGCTGCAGGGTCGCACAGTGTGTACATTGCGGCGCTCGACGTGAGTGGCCGGATCTCGTTCGAGCGCGATCTCGTCACGGCGAGACGTGCGGCTGATGAAGCCCATGAGCGGCTCGCACTGCTTCAGGAAGCAACGAGCGCGCTCGCCGTTGCGCGCGGCATCAGCGACCTTGCGGAGGCGCTGGTGGTTGGTGCGAGCCGTGCCACGCATGCGGCGTGGACCGCGGTCCGGATCGTGGCGGAGCCGAAGAGCGAGGATCAAGTGGCCGCCCATCTGGGCGGCAGCGTCCCCCTCCGTGACCGGGCCACTACTCATTCTGAACGGCGAATCGAAACGTGGGGAGAGCTGCCGGCAGGGTGGGCCCTGGGCGGTGGCTTCGCGTCGCGGGCGACACAGGTGGTGTGCCGCACTCCGGCTGAGATTCGCAGTGCGCTGCCCGAGATGGCAGCGGAGCTCGGCGCCAACGGGGTGGAAGCCGTGCTGCTCACCCCCATTGTGCGCGGGCCTGGGGTCGATGATCAGGTGTTGGGAGAGATCATCTGTGGATTTCGGCGCTCGCGCGCGCTCGAGGCTGATGACCTCGAGATCGTGCACGCGCTCGGGCTGCAAGCTGAGCGCGTGATCGAGCATCTGCAACTGCAGGAGCAGCTTCGGCACCGGGCGCTGCACGACGGATTGACCGGGCTTCCGAACCGCGTGCTCTTTGCTGAACGGCTGAGCCAGTTGCTTGCGACCGCCGCGCGAACAGGCGAGGCGTGCGCGGTCTTGTTCATCGATCTTGACGGATTTAAGGCAATCAATGATGGAGCAGGTCACAGCGTGGGTGACGAGGTCTTGCGCCTCGTCGCTGCGCGGATCCGGTCCAGTTGCCGTGCAGGAGATACGGTGAGCCGGCTGGGAGGCGATGAGTTTGTTGTGGCGGTGAGCAACGCGTCTCGAGACGCAGTCACCGCGTTGGCGGAGCGCATCCGAGCGGCGGTGGGTGCCCCGATTGACGACGTTGCGGATGGCGCGAGCCTCTCAACGAGCGTGGGCGTTGTGCGGTGGGATCCCGCGGATCACGTCGGGCACCCTACGGCGGACGGGATCATGAACGCTGCAGACGCCGCAATGTACGCCGCGAAGTACGGTGGCAAGAATGCGGTCGTGGTGCGGGAATGGGGCGAGTGACACCCGTGCCGCGGACACAAGACCAGCTCCGGGTGAGGAAAGTGCTGCTGGCTCTGCCAACCTGGCCTGGAACCGCGTAGTCTGCAACGGTGCGCACACGCTCGTGCCGGCAGTCGATGTGGCTGCCGGACATGATGCACTGTGCAACTGTTTGTTGATCGCTCAGCACGCTGGAACACGACACTGGAGTCCTGAGCACACCACTGAATACTCGCAGCCCGAAAAGGAACACTCATGAGTAGCTTTTCCACCGGCCCGATGCCGGGTACCGCTGGTGCCGCGCGCATGCACGAGGTCACTGAAGAAAACGTGCATCTGATAGACCGTGTGATCGATTTCTCGCGCCGCCGATTGCTCGCGTCAGAGATCCCCCTCGACAAGCCGATGTCCGAGAAGGAACTGTCGCGGTTGGTCAACGAGCAGATCTCAGAAGACGGTATGGGGGCCGACCGTGCGCTGTCGGTCTTTGAGCATATCCTCTCCCCGGCGTGCATCTCCACGGACCACCCGCAGTACCTCGCGTTCATCCCGTCAGCGCCGACGAAAGCCGCGCAGGCCTTCGACATGGCGGTGTCGGCGACTGCGCTCTACGGCGGCTCGTGGATGGAAGGCTCCGGCGTGGTGCATGCCGAGAATGAGACGCTCCGGTGGCTCGCCGGGGAATTCGGTTTGCCGGAGTCCGCGGGTGGCGTCTTCGTGCAGGGTGGCACCACAGGCAACCTTTCCGCACTGGTTGCGGCGCGTGACGATGCCAAGCGGAAACGGAGCGCTGCAGGGAAGTCTCGGCCCGAGGAATGGATCGTGGTCTGCAGCGAGGAAGCACACTCCTCGATCGCTTCAGCTGCGGCCGTGATGGACGTCACCGTCGTCACCGTGCCGACGGGTGACGACGGTGTGCTGCACGGGGACCATGTGCGGCCTGCCCTCGAAGAACACGGCGATGCCGTGTTTGCCGTGGTCGCGACCGCCGGATCTACGAACTTTGGGCTGGTCGATGATCTGCGATCCGTTGCGGACCTGAAACGAGAGTACGATTTTTGGTTCCACGTCGACGGTGCGTACGGGCTTGCGGCGATCCTGTCGCCACTCGCCCGCGCTCGATTCGATGGCGTCGCTGAGGCGGACTCGGTGATCGTTGATCCGCACAAGTGGCTGTACACGCCGTTCGACTCGTGCGCGCTGCTCTATCGCGATCCTGAGACCGGACGCCGTGCGCACACCCAGCACGCCGCGTATCTCGACACCTTGAACGAGGCCCCGGAGTGGAACCCTTCGGACTATGCGATTCAGCTCACTCGCCGGGCGCGCGGCTTGCCGCTGTGGTTTTCACTGAGCACCTATGGTGCGGGTGCCTACCGCGCGGCGATCTCGCACGCGCTCACTGTAGCGCACGAGGTGGCCGACGAGATTCGGAGCCGGCCGGAGCTGCGTTTGGTGCGCGATCCGCAACTGTCCGTTGTCGTGTTTGAGCGGATCGGGTGGGAAGCCGCGGACTACGCGTCGTGGTCAGAGAAGCTGCTCGATGCCCAGACCGCATTTGTGACCCCGAGCTCGCATCACGGTGTCACGAACCTGCGGTTCGCTGTGCTCAACCCTCGCACCACGCTCGCGCAGCTGACGGTGCTGCTGGACACGCTGCGTTAGCGGGCCGTTCGCGGACTAGTGCCCCTCGGCCTCGCCACGCATTTCAAGCGCGACCTGTTCGGCGTCGAGCGTGGCGAGGGCATGCGAGAGCGTTGCGGAGCTAAACCTCGCTTCTTTGCGCAACGCGAGGAGGAGCTCACGCTGCGCAAGCAGGATGTTCAGGCGCAGGGAGCGACGATTGATACGTTCCTGGCGTTCGGCAGCTCCTGCGCTGAGAGCACCGAGAAGTTCAACGGCCTCATGATCCGCGAGATCGGCGGCCGGGTCGTGGCCCTCCTGGGACGGGTGTGGATCGTGGTTCAGGGGCTTCTCGGGCAGTGGCTTCTCATGAGATGTCCCCGCTGCTGAGGCCCCCTGGTCCCTGGCCACCTCGAGCAAAAGCTCCATGAGTTCCGCCCGCTCTGCGGCGTTTTCTTCGGGGTCTGGTGCCGCGGGGCGCACCACTCGCACCAGCCACGGCAGGGTGCCGCCCTGAATGAGTAGGGACGAGCCAGCGACGAGGAACGCCACCAAGATCAGCAGTGATCGACTGGGAGTCTCGGCGGGGAGCGTTTGTGCGGCTGCGAGCGTCACCACGCCACGCATTCCTGCCCAAGCAACCACTGTCCCCTCACGCCAGCCCAGCGGCTTCTTCGAGAAGTAATCGATGTCTGCTGACTTGCGCTGCACTCGGCCGCGCAGTTGCGAGAGCCGCTTGGCAGGAACGGTGCGGGAGTGTCCATCGCGTTCGAGCTTGATGTCCTGGTCTCCGGCGTGGTCGAGCTTCGATTGCAGTTTGTCGAGTGTGGGTTTGATCCGCTCCCCGCGCTTTTGTGTGCGTCCGATAGAGGCGATCAGGGGCGCAACATAGAGCGCGCGCAGCAGCGTCACGACTCCGAGTCCGATGGCTGCGAGCCCGACTGCGGTCCAGACGCCAGCACCGTCCCGTTGTACGTCGTTGATGATTTTCGAGAGCTCCAGCCCCATCACGAGGAAGACGGTGCTCTCGAGGAGGAGTTCGACCGTGCGCCAGTTTTGCTCATCGGAGAGCCGGTGCTGAGGTTTCAGGAACCGGACGGATCCCATCCCGGTGACGAGTCCGGCCACCACTGCGGCGACGAGTCCGGAGCCGCCGAGCGCCTCAGCGGGGAGCGAGGCCAGAAAGGGGACCGTGAAGGAGATCACGGTGTTGACCGTTGCGTCCTGGACACGCTTGCGCACGAACAGATTGACGATTCCGATGAGGAAGCCGATCGCGGCCGCGATCAGGACAGCCCAGACGAAGTCACCCAGCACACCCCAGAGTGATACTGAGGCGGCTGAAGCCGCGATTGCGGAGCGTAGGAGCACGAGCGCGGTGGCGTCGTTGAGGAGGCTTTCCCCCTCGAGCACGGTGACGATCCGTGGTGAGACCCCCACACGCTTGACAATTGTTGTCGCGACAGCATCAGTGGGGCTCAGAATCGCCCCGAGAGCGATCCCGCCGGCGAGGCCGAGGCCCGGAATCAGCCAGGAGAAGAGAGCGCCGAGGACAACGGCACTGATGACGACGAGCACCACCGAGAGGCCGCTGATCGTCTTGAACTCGCGTCGGAAATCGACGGTGGGCATCGATACGGACGCCGAGTAGAGCAGCGGCGGCAAGATGCCCGCGAGGATCCACTCCGGATCGATCTCGAACTCAGCGACGAAGGGGAGAAAACTGATGACGATACCCACGAGCACGAGCAGCAGCGGCGCAGGGATCCGGAGCTTCGGGGCGATGAGACTCGCGCCTGCGATGCCCAGCATTCCCAGCACCCCAATGATCAGTAGTTCCACTGGTGCGCTCCTTGCCGCGGGGTGACCCGCTCATTCAGTTTCGCGGGGCGACGCGCGGTCGCCTCGCGAGAGTTCTCCTGAACAGAGCCTACTGAGTGGGTGGGCACAGGGAGCGATTTTGCAGCTTCACACCCACCAGGGAAGGGTGGCCCATGGGCCGCCTCTGGCGGGGTCGAGCGCCGATTCCATGGAGCTGACCGCCTCGGCGGCAAAGTGAACATGGTGTGCCGCGGCTGCCCCATCGCTCCAGTGCATTGCGCGGCCGAGTGCGTAACTGCACCCAAACTGCTGCCAGGAGCCGAACTCGGTGCGTGCGATCTCGTTCACCTGTTCGACAAGCTCCAGTGCTTCATCCGGTGAGATGAGACCGAGGCCAACACCCCAGATCGGAATCGCCGCTGCCTGGCCGAGTGCATACCCGTCGAAGCTGGTCACTGTCGCTTGGGTGGGGTACAGGACGCTGTCTGCGTGTCCGAAGCTGCGCTCAAAGTAGGCCACCGATCGCACGAAGTCGAGTTCATCACCGAGCCCCGTACCTCCGGATTGTGCGATGAGTGAGAGCCATTCGGCAGTGCACGGACGCTGTCCGCCGTTGGCCCGCGCCGCTCGGTCACGCAGCGCGAGGAGCTGTTGCCAGTGCTCACGGCGTCGACGCTGCGTGCTGAGCCAGGTCACCACCTGCGCGAGATCTGCGCGAGAGTGGAACCCCCACCATTCACGGATTGCGGTGGCTTGTTCCTCGCTCATGGCGGCGGCGGTGGGATCGTTCCATGGCTGCGCCGATCTGCTGAGCTGCTGGAGTCCGAGTGCCAACAGATTCGCGTCGCGAGTGCCGATCGGGAAATCGATGTGGGTGTGGTGTGCGCAGTTATCTGAGGGGAGGGAAGTGTTGAGCACTGACTTCTTCTTGCGTGTGGACGGAACTGCGCGCGGGGAGGGGCGCACGCAGGGGCTGGCTCGCCTATTCTCCAGCCGCCGCACACGATGGGAGCGCATTCGGCTCGGAAACGGGTAGCGCAATGCGATTCCTCAGGGAGGATCGGTGCCGGCTGAGTGCTGTTGCGCTCTCGGCTAGGGGCGCTACTCAGCGCTGCGCTGGGGAGTTGTCCCCCGCTCGTCTTCCGCTACGCAGTGTCGAGGGCTGCGCAGACCGCAAGCAGCAGGCGAGTCTGGGCGGCGTGATCGCTTGCCTCATCCGGTTGCGGCCAAGAAGAGAGCTTGACGATGACGGTGTCGGTGGGCGGATCGAGCCAGAGAAGTTGGCCGTGGATTCCTATCGCTGAGATATTGCCGCGCGCGTTCCCGGTGCACCACCAGTGCCGGGTGTAGCTGCCCGTGGCAAAGGCTGTCAGCCAGCCGTCGTATGTCATTGCCGCACGTGACCCGCCACGGAACAGTGCGTCCACCCAGCCTGTGCTCACGACCCGGCCACCGGGGGCCATCCCACCATCGAGGATCATGCGTCCCACTCTGGCGAGATCACGAGCGGTGCACGAGACACCAGCATTCGCGTACCCGAAGCCTGTGGCATCGACGGTTATAGATGCGTCGTGATCCGCGTCCAGTTTTGACCAGACATAGGTGGAGAGAGCTTCGGGGTAGCGCAAGCCGCTCACATGCTCGATGATCCATGCGAGTACGTCGGTGTGCGCAGAGCAATACTGGAACTCGCCGACCGCCCCCCTGCCGCGCAATGTGGTGAGAAACTCTGCATTCGTCGCGGGGTCCCCGTCGTGGCGCGTGCGCCAGCCGGCTGCACGATCGTGAGTCTGGACTTCAGAAGCGGGATCAGTGTATTTCTCTGAGTAGTTGACTGAAATCTCCATGTCGAGGAGTTGCTGCACTGTTGGTCCGTCGTACACGGAATCCTTCAATGCGGGAACATATCTCGTGATGGGAGCAGCGGGGTCGAGGAGGTGTGCGTCGATCAGCGCGCCAGCGACGGTGCTGCAGAGTGACTTCGAGACGCTCATGAGGAGGTGGGGGCTATCGGTGCTGAATCCCGCTCTGGCGTACTCTGCGATCACGGAGTTGCCGCGGAGCACGAGGAAAGCGTCGGTGTGGGTGGCCTCCAGCTGTGCACGGAGATCAGTGATGCGGCGGTCCAGTCCACCGAGTCGCGAGGTGACAGCGTGTACGGGCGGTACTCGTGAGATTGTGGCGGTCGGCACCACTTCGGTGAGGTGTGCGAACGCCCACTGATTGTGCTCTGGATCCTGCCACGTGTCGAGCGTCGGTTCGTGCAACGCGGCTCCCGGGTGTCGCGTGGGCCGGTCGAATGATTCGCTCACGCGGCTGCCCCCTGCCGGATCGATTTCGCAGCGAGGAGCACGTATGTAGCTGCGGCGACGAGCATCCCAGCAGGCACGGAGAGGTCAAGGTAGCCTGCGGCGACCGCGAGAGGCCCGGTCCAGATGTCGGTCGAGAGAAACAGTACCGATGCGCCAGCCCCAGCGGTGACCGCCGTGATCCCAGCGAGTCCAACACCGTGCCAGAACCAGAATGCGCCGCCTGGGCGCTCGTCAAACAGCTCGTCACCGTCGTATCGGTTGCGTCGCAAGAGGATGTCAGTGACGTACACCGCCATGGTGGGCGCCGAAATGATGATGAGGAATTGGAGCATCAGGTTGACAGCGCCGAGCAGACTTGTGGAGAGGACGAGAATGATCGTGAAGATCGTTCCGAGCGTGCCGATCAGCACGGCCGACGGGATGCGCTTGATTGGCACGCCGATCGATTGGAACGCCATGCTCGCCGTATATGTTGTCATGCCGTTGAGTGCCACGGTGTTGATGACGACGCCGAGCACAAAGAGTGGACCGAGCCAGGTGGGCAGCATGTCAAGGAGCACGTACTCGATTCCCACGGACGCATCGGCATTCGAAACGGTGGTGCCGAGGGCGGCTCCAACCACAATGAAGCAAAATCCTGGGACCGCCCCGCCCAGTGCGGTGGCCGCGACAATGTGTGACGGTTTTGTGCTTCGCGGCAAGTAGCGGGCGAGGTCTGCACTGTTGGAGTACGAGAGCGGCGTTGACGCGAGAATGGCGAAACCGATCGTGAGACTTGACCACAGACCGAGACCGCTCAGTGGTTCCGCCTGCGTAAACGCGAGATCAATCTGGGGGGGCAATGAAAGCGGTGACCAACAGGAAGATCACGAGCAGCGCGATCGTGACGAAGGTGTAGGAGCGAAGGATGAGTCCGTGGCCGTAGACCGCGACGAGCACTGTCACGGCCGCGACCGCGATGGTGACCAGGATCAGTGCGTGCGTGCGATTGTGGAACCCGAGCCGCACTAGGAGTTCCGCGCCCATGAAGGAGGACGCCACCCAGTTCAAGGCGAGGAATACCCCTGAGATGAACCAGCCGTAGATAGCAATGACTGCTTTGTTGCCGCGGATGCCATAGATTGCGCGCTGAATCACGGACCCAGACGTGCCGGCGGCGGGGCCGCTCACAGCGACGATGCCGGGGAGCACCCACAGTAGCTGGGCCGCGATGATGACGAGTAATGCTTGCCAGATCTCGAGGCCGAGCACCAACGTGAGCGTGGCGCCAATGGTGAAATTCAGCACACTCACATTGGGTGCTGCCCATACCGCGAAGAGGTCGCGTGCGCGGCCGTGCCGCTCAGAATCGCTGACGAGATCGATCCCGCGAGTCTCGGGGTGAGCGGGAGAGTCCGGATGGGGCGGGGTGGCGGGTGCCGCCGCTGATGATGATTTCGGCATTGAAATGCTTTCTTGAGTGAGGGACCGGACTGCGGTGCACTCTATTGTAAGAGTGTTCAATAGTGTGTTGATCTCTTATCAAATAGAATGTCTCGCATGGTGTCAAGTGCGCGGACGCGAAAAGATCCCACCGAGCGGCGCCAGGAGATTTTGAGGCAGGCGGCATCGATCGCGCTTGAGCGGGGGCTTGAATGCGTCACGCTGCGGGCTGTTGCGGAGCCGCTGGGGGTGCGCGCCAGTCTCGTCCATCACTATTTCTCGTCGGCCGAGGCGCTGGTCGTGGCAGCGTTTGAGCTGGCGATTTCTGGCGAGCGAGAGGTCTTGTTCTCTGCGAAGGGCACGCCGACAGATCGCCTGGCGACGTTGATACGACGCGTCCAGGATGGTGCCGGCGACGAGCTTGCGCGGTTCTGGCTCAATGCGCGCAACCTCTCGCGCTTCCGGTCCGATCTCGCGCTCGCGCTCGCCGAGCAGGAAAGCCTCGATCGGAGGGAGCTCGTGGGCCTCCTGGATGATGGAGTCGCGGTGGGAGAGTTTGCGTGCTCAGACACGCTGGGAGCGTGTGTCAGGATCTTCACTGCCATTGATGGGCGGGGTGCATACGTGAACAATCTGGGGGAGTTTCACCACCCGGCCTATGTGCACTTCGTCACGGATGTGGCTGCATGGGCGGTTGGCGTGCCGGTTGAGGAACTGCGTGCCCGCGTGGCAGCTGTTGAGGTCGAGGGGCGGGATCGTGGAGCAGCCTCCGCCCTGGGCGGGGCCGTGTGACCCGCCGCTCTTTGTGGGCTGTGTGTCTCCCGCCCCGACGTGCGCAGACTCCGGGATAGTGGGTAATTTTGGACTATGATTAATTTGTGCAGAAAAAGCTTGGCGCTGGCGCCGCAATACTCGCCCTGATCGTCGGAGGCATCGTGTTCGCTGCGCCTGCTCAAGCGATCACGTTCTCCGACCCCAAATCGATAGTGCTCGGCTGCGCGGGGGCGCGTTATACCTACGGAGCCTCGCAGGTCGATCGCGACAATACCGGACAAGGGGCGGAGCAATACCAGACCCGAGTCACTGACGGAGATGGAAACATCTTGTTCGGGGCAGATATTCGGCTCCCGCTCGGAGGGGTTCAATCTGGGACGAGTGGTTCGCTCGCCTATACCCAAGCACCAACGCGAAACCCGATTACGTTTTCGATTACCACCCTCGCGGGAAACGGTCTGCCCGAGCACATCAACTGGACTGCCTCAGGCAACTGCTCGACCCTCCCATCTCAGCATGCTCCTGTCGTGGTTGACCCCAGCCTGATCGGGGTGTTCGGAGCTGCGGTGCACGGATCCTTCGCGGACTACGCGAGTGATGCTGATGGGGAAGAGCTGAGCTATGCAATTCTGACCCCCTCGACACATGGCACGCTCACGCTCGATGATGACGGCGTGTACTCCTACCGCGCGACCAGCCCCGGGATCGATACCTGGGTGGTCAGCGTCTCAGATGGCACCGGCAACGTGACTCCCATGACCGTGACGTTCACGAACCTGTACAGCCCGACGCTCGGGCTCACGGTGTCGCCAACTCCAGCGTCCTTCGGTGATACCGTCACGATCGCCGCCCAGCTCTCGGTGTTCGACGGACGGAGCCCGAGTGGGATGATTGAGTTCCTCACCGGGGGAAACACCCTCGGCACCGTTGCGCTTGAGCCGGATGACGCTGGGCGCGCAGAGCTCCAGCTGCCTGACCTGCCAGCTGGGTCCTACGAACTCACTGCCCGCTACGCAGGTGACGGTGCGTATCGGGACGCGAGCTCTCCTGCCGTAACGGCATCTATCGAGCGAGCAGGGACGAGCACCTCGCTTGCGCCCGCCGCCGCGACGGTCGGCGTTGGCGATCCGGCGGTGTTCACGGCGACGGTGGCGGGGGGAGCGCCAAGCGGCAACGTCGAGTTCTTCGCGGGGGGAGAGTCGCTTGGCGTGGTGGAGCTGAACGGAGCAGTTGCGAAGCTGGAGACGACCGCCCTGCCGGCGGGCAAGCACGTGATCTCAGCGGCGTACACGGGAGATGTGAACCACATGGCTTCCCCCCGCTCTTTGGGAGCGACGCTCACTGTCGTCGCCGGCGGGGTGGCACCGAAGCCCGAGCCCGAGCCCAAGCCCGAGCCCAAGCCCGAGCCGGGCAACCCCGAGCGGCCCGAACCGAAGCCAGCTGCAGCCCCGAAGATAGCAGTGCAGCCGACCCTCCCTGCGGCGGGGCGGCTCGCAGCGACCGGAGCAGCTGACGTGACGATCCCGCTCGCAACTGCGGTGCTGCTGGCGGGTGCAGGATCGCTTGTGCTCGCCCGTCGGAGGCGGGCGAGACCTGAGGTCTCGCCCGAAGCTGCTGCGCCGCCTGGACCTCGGCCTTCCGTGCGGACCGGGCTCTCCGCACTGAGCGTGCGCGAACCGTGGTCCGCCCGGCCGGGCATGGTCCGCCGATGGAACGGTGTGCGCTCGGAGGGTGGTCGCAGCAACCGGGCCCCGGGGCGGAGGGCTCGAGTAGCCCGGCTACCCGTTGAACACGGCCGGATCGGGGCCGATCCGGCCGCCGCGCTCGAAGCTGTCGATCGCAGCCACTTCCGTCGCCGTGAGTTCGAAGTCGAACACGTGAAGGTTTGCGGTGTAGCGTTCGGGAGTGACCGACTTGGGGATGACCACTCGGCCCTGTTGGAGGTGCCACCGGAGCACTACCTGCGCGGGGGTCTTCTCGTAGCGTGCCGCGATGGCGGCGACGGAAGCGTCGGCGAGCACCGTGCCCTGCGCGAGCGGACTCCACGCCTCGGTCACGATGCCGCGTGCGGTGTTCGCCTCGACGACCGCGCGGTTCTGGAACGCAGGGTGGAGTTCTACCTGGTTGACCGCGGGCACGAGCGCGCTGTCTTCCGCGATCCGGGCCAGGTGCGCCGGTTCGAAGTTGGAGACCCCAACGGCGCGCACGCGCCCGTCGGACGCGAGGGATTCGAGGGCCCGCCAGCTCTCAGCGTATGTTTCCAGTGCGGGCGCCGGCCAGTGGAGTAAGAAAAGATCGAGTTGCTCGAGGCCAAGCCGCTCGAGTGAGGCGTCGTACGCCCGCAGGGTCGCGTCGTAGCCGTGCTCAGAAATCCAGAGCTTTGACGTGATGAACAGCTCTTCGCGGGCAATGCCCGAGGAGGCGAGTGCCCGGCCCACGCCGGTCTCGTTGCCGTACACCGCGGCGGTATCGATGCTGCGGTAGCCCGCCTCAAGCGCGCCCGAAACGACCGCGGTGGTCTCATCATCGGGAATTTGAAACACCCCGAGGCCGAGCTGCGGCATCGAGATGCCGTTGTTCAAAGTGACAGTAGGAATATGGGGGAGGGTCATGCGGGCTCCTTCGGGTGGTGCGGAGAGCGGTCAGGGGTTACGGGGTCTGAGAAGTGAGTGGTGCGGGGGTGGGGTGCGCGGAGACGGGCATCGAGCTCGGATCCTGGGAGCGCAGAGTCTGGGGAGCTGCCTCCGTGGCGCGGACTGTCTGTCGGCGCGCGGCCACGGCCGCGACACTCATGAAGATGAGGGCGACGGCGGTAAAGGAGGCACCGACCCAGATCGGCGAGGTGTAGCCGAGGCCCGCTGTGATCCCAACACCACCGGCCCACGCACCGAGGGCATTGCCAACATTGAATGCACCGATGTTTGCGCCAGAGGCGAGCGTGGGCGCGCCGCCCGCGTAGCGCATGATGCGGCTCTGGAGGCCGGGCACCGTGCCGAAGCCGAAGCCGCCCATCAGCACGAGGATGACCACGACAGCGGGCTGTGAGCTGGCGAGCAGCCCGAAGGAGACCAGCACGAGGGTGAGGATCGCGATGAATGCGATGAGCGTGCCATCGATGCTGCGATCCGCGAGGCGTCCGCCCGCCCAGTTGCCGACGACCAGTCCGGCACCGAACAGCACGAGGAGCCAGGGGACGGTCGCACTTGCAAAGCCGGTCACACTAGTGAGCGTGTATGCGATGTAGGTGAACGCGCCGAACATGCCACCGAACGCGAGCACTGTGACGATGAGTGAGAGCCACACCTGCCCGGAGCGGAAGGCGCGCAGTTCGGAGCGGAGACTGACCTGAGTGGTGTTCGATTTCGGTGCGTGCACCAGGAGGGCGATGCCAGCGAAGGCCAGGACCCCGATTCCCGAGATCACCCAGAAGGGCGCGCGCCAGCCGTACTCCTGACCGAGGAACGTGCCGAACGGCACGCCGAAGACGTTGGCGGCGGTGAGTCCGGTGAACATGATCGCGATGGCTCCGGCCTGCTTCTGTGGCGCAACGAGGCTCGCGGCAACAACGGAACCGATCCCGAAGTATGCGCCGTGGCTGAGCGCGGCAATGATCCGGCCGACCATCGCGAGTTCGTAGCCCGGGGCAATGGCTGTCAGGAGATTGCCGAGGATGAACAGCACCAGCAGGCCGAGGAGGACGGGTTTGCGCGGAAGCTTGGTCGTCGCAGCGGTCAGGCCGAGCGCGCCAATCACGACTCCGAGGGCGTAGCCGGAGATGAGCCAGCCGGCCGCGGCTTCACTGACCCCGAGGTCACGGGCGACGTCTGGGAGAAGCCCCATGATGACGAACTCGGTGAGACCAATTCCGAAGGCCCCGAGTGCGAGTGCGATGAGCGCCAATGGCATGTGCTGATTCCCGTTCTTCTGGTAAAGTAGTTGCAAACGCGGCATATTGCGATGCCGAATGTAATCATTGCACACGCAACTAGTCCGCGCAAGCAACTACTTGGACCGACCCCGTCACGGGTCGAGAAGGCTGGGGATCATGGGCATTGCCGACGACGCCGTCGAGATCCGCGCCCGCGGCTGGCGCACCCTTGCGGCCCTGCACTCGCTCATCGAGGCAGCGCTCGAGCGTGCGCTCGGTGATACCGTGCAACTCTCGGTCGTTGAGTACACCGTGCTCGACGCGCTGAGCCGCCAGGACGGCTGGCACATGCGCATGCAGCAGCTCGCCAGAGCGACGGCGTTGAGTGCGAGTGCGACGACGCGGCTGGTGACCCGGCTCGAAGACCGCGGGCTCCTGACGCGGATCCTGTGCGCTGACGATCGCAGGGGCATCTATACCGAGCTCACGCCGACCGGGCTCGAACTCTATCGCCGCGCGCACCCGATCCACGACGAAACGCTCGAGCAAACGCTCGCTCAAGCTGAGGAGCGACCGGAGCTCGCGCCCGTCGTGCATGCGTTGCAGGAAACGAGTGTTCTGGCCGAGCTGGAGTGACGGCCCCTCGGAGCGGCGATCGACGGGCTGCCTGATTCGGGACGGGATGCCGCCCGGACGGGGTATCGCGCCGTGGAACGCGCTTCCCCTATGCGAAGAGGTGGGGCACCCATCTTCGCCCGAGGAGCTACGGATCTAGGTACTCAGCAGCCTGTATCCCGCACCTAGTGGGCCCACTATGCACTTGACTGGAGCGAGCCAGAACACGGTCTACCGGCCTGGCTGGGCGCTTGCGCCTCGAGTATCTGAGCCATCCCCCTATCCCCCCCCAAGGGCTTGTCTGGTGTTCTCGGCGCAAGAGTGGGGCAGTCGGCGGAAGACGGCGACTGCCCCACTGCCCGCAATGCTGCGGGTGTCGCACCCTACTGCGTCAAGTGCGACAGGAGGACGTCGGCCAGCTCGATTCGTGTGGCCGTGTGTGTCTTTCGCCGGGCATTGGCAATGTGGTTCTCTACGGTCCGACTGCTGATTCCCAAGCGCTCCGCGATCTCGGTGTTCGTGAGCCTCCCCGCCAACATTCCGACCTGCCGCTCTCGTTTGGTCACGAGGTCCGGTTGCGACGCGGAATCTGACAGCGTCAATTCGTTCTCGCCCGGGGCGCGCCCAAAGAACTGCGCCGCCACACCCAGGAGCGCGGCCGATCTGCCCGAATCACCCTCGCGTTCAGCCCGCCGCGCAGACGATCCCAGGAGCTGCGTCAGAATGTGGGAGTCATCGCCAATGTGGACGTTGCGCGCCCACTGCTCCAGCTCTTGAGGGCTCTTGTTCGTGCGGAGCGCATTGCACAGCGCAACTGCATTCGTGAAGAGCGGAAGATTCCCATTTCCGTAGGCGGTGGCGAGCTGATCAGCGGTGTGATCGCCCCAGCTAATCGTGAGCGCGGTCAGCGCGGTCTGGATGGCGCCGACAATGAACCCCTTTTTCACCCGGGCCGCTACGGCGGTAGCCATGGCCTCGTCGAAGCGTTCAGCGTCCGACCCTGCCTCCAGTATCGCGTTCGTGAAGTCGAGCCCCATGCCGAGAAAAGGTCCAACCTCAGGTGAGACCGATGCTGCTTCGAGCAACATGTCTTCCCGAACCTGATGTCGCCCCGAGAAGTGCGCATCCATGGCGCCCATCACGAATATGGCGCCATAGAACGCATCGAGTACCGGGCGCGGCCGGCCGATAACGGTGACTTCAGAGAGTAGTCGTCTAATAAGTGCATAGTCCCCGAGATGGTGCGCGCAGAGCACCGCCAGGTAACTCAGCACTACGAAAGCAGAGCGATCGAGCCTGTCTTTGGCGAGCGATCGCTTTTGCAGCGCGAGCTCCAGCGCTTCAGAGACCGAACCCCGGAGGTAAGAAATTCGCGGTGTGGCGTAATCCTGCAGCCAATCCATCTGCGGCATTGAGGCTGTGGTTTTCAGGTCATCATCCCAGGTCGACAGATCTCCAGCAATGAGCGCCAAGAACATGCGTGAAAGCTGCACCACGGGAGTGGGCGGTGTGGTGGGAGCGGGGTAGTGCGCTGGCGCTGCGTCCCCGTGGAGCACGAGGAGCACGGTGAGGCCCGCATCCAGTGTCGTTGCCAGCCCCGGGTGGGCAGCGGCGTGGTGTGCAAAGAGTGACTGTGCCAGGGCCGGAGTGTTTTCGTCAAAGATGAGCCACTGAGCGCGCCGGAACAGGAGATCAACGTCGTTGAGGTCTGGCGAAGCGGAGCCCTCCGTCGTTTCAGAGAGGACCCGGAGGACTGTTCGACGTTCGCTCCGATTCCCCAACGCAAACGAGAGATACCCCGACGCGTTCTTCGGGGAAGGATCGCTCGTCCACGCAGCGAGTGCTTGTTCGAGGGCTGCAGCGTCGTGCATGCGGAACGAGCGCGCAAGGAGCGCCAGCTCGTTCCCGAGCCCGGGCTGGGCGCTGCGCACCGGCGCGGCCGCGCTGGGGTCCTGAAGCATGGCGGCGCGCTCTTGGCGCACAATTCGGGGGATGTCCTCAAACCTGGTGGCGAGCACCGGAGGCCACACCTGCAACTGCATGGAGTTCTCTGATCCAGCAGGCGAGACATAGCGAAGCTCGAGCCCGCGCTCCACGGTGTCTTGGCCATGCGCGTCGACGAGCTGTGACACATCGACCGGGCCATTTTCAGCGAGCCATCGAATCAGTGAGCTTTCAGCGGGGTCAAGCTCTGCGAGCAAGCCATCTAGCAGTGCCGCAACGCTGGGGCTCCAGAGCGAGCCAGAGACCCCGCGCCACACTCCGTCGACAGACTCCAGGAGGCCATCATTCCTGGCTGCTTCAGCCAGCGCCACGAGAATGCCGATGATTCCGCCTGATTTGCCATAGAGACGAGCGGCAACAAGTGGGTCGATGGGTCCGCCCAGCAGATCATGCAGCAGTGCGCCAGTCGCCGGGAGATCGAGGTCAGGGACACGAATGAGGCGCTCGGGCCATGCAGCGGGGAAGTCTCGATCTTGCGGTCGGCCAACAACCTCTGTTGAGATGAATCGGAGCCCCGCTTGATTGCGAACTGCGGAGAGTACTCGCAGAGTGAGGGGGTCGATCAGGTGAGGATCATCGACGGCAATCACCCAGTTCGCTCCGAGAGCACCGGCAATCCCATCGACAGCGCTCATGGCATCTTTCGTGCGGAGGGTGAAGCCCAGGTTCGCGCGGATCTGCTCCACACCGTATCCCGCCTGATCCCTCCCCACGAGACTTCCTCGAACCCCGAGAACCGGAACTGAGGATGCTTCGAGTGCGGTGACGACGGAACTCAGGAGCGTGGTGCGTCCCCCCAACCGTTTGCCTGAGAGCCGCACATTCTGTCCGGCTTGGAGTGCGACGAAGGCCTCGTCAATTGCTTGCCGAAACACGAACATGGATGCTCCTACCTACTTCGCGAGTAGGGGTACTCATTCCCCTAGGGATATCATCGCACGGCGAGGGGAAAGTGAGCGTGACGCACTTCTCGCTATGCCTGTGCGCGGGGGAGCACGATCGGTGCCCCAGTGTCCGGGTCGGAGATGACACGTGAAATCAAGCCGAACACGCGTTCGATAGTTGTCTCGGTGATGAGTTCTCGGGGCGGGCCTTGCGCTACCACCACGCCATCGCGCATCGCGATGAGGTGATCCGCATAGCTTGCCGCCTGGTTGAGATCGTGGAGCACCGCAACAATGGTGCGGCCAGCGGATTTTAACCGCGCGACAAGTTCGAGGACTTCGAGCTGATGCGCGATGTCGAGGTAGGTGGTCGGTTCATCGAGGAGCAGTATGGGTGTCTCCTGAGCAAGCGACATCGCGATCCACACCCGCTGTCGCTGCCCGCCTGAGAGCTCGGCCACCGGTCGTTCCGCCAGAGTCAGCACGCCGGTGTCGCGCATCGCGCGATCCACTGCGCGCTCGTCCTCCTGGCTCCACTGCGCCAGTACACCCTGGTGCGGGTGACGGCCTCGTGCGATGAGCTCAGCGACCGAGATCCCTTCCGGGGCGATCGGCGCCTGTGGGAGGAGGCCGAGCTGCTGGGCAAACCGTTTCACTGCGTAGTCGCGAATATCGATCCCATCGAGTCGCACCGTTCCCGAGCTCGGCTTCAGCAGCCGCGCGAGCATGCGCAGCAGTGTGGACTTTCCGCAGGCGTTTGGCCCGATGATTGCGGTGAACGAGCCGGCGGGGATCTCTACTGTGACGTCGTGGAGCACAACGGTGCGATCGTACCCGCCGGAGAGCTCCGATGCGCTGAGATGCCGGGGACGGAGCCGATCGCTGTCGCTGGTGCTATCGCTGGCGCGGGGATGAGCTGTCATGAGCGACCGCCTTCACGGAAGAGAAGCCAAATGAGGTAGAGCCCGCCGAGACACACCGTGACCGCGCCGACAGGAAGCGTGGCATTGGGGAGTGCGTGCTGAGCAATGAGGTCGGCGGACGTCAGCAGCACGGCTCCGACGAGCGCCGCGCTCGTGAGATCGAGCGCTCCTGCCCGGCCGGTCATCCGCGCAGCGATCGGCGGCGCCGCGAGCGAAATGAAGGCGATCGGGCCGGCGACAGCGGTGACCAGGGCCGTGAGCGCCACTCCGACGACCACGACGAACACCTTGCTGCGCTCCACCCGCACACCGAGCGCCGCCGCGGTGTCATCGCCGAGTTGGAGCTGTCTGAGTGAACGTGAGCAGTGGAAGGCAGCACAACAGTGGGAGCGCGATCGCTGCGGAGGCGAAGACAATCGGCCACTCGACGCCGTGCATGCTCCCAGCGCCCCACACGGCGGCCTCGGCCGCGAGCGCGAGATCGACGTGCACCGAAAACCACACATTGACCGCTGAGAGCATCGCCGAGACTGCGATGCCGACGATCACGAGGCGGAAGCCGCCCATGCCGCGTCGATACGCGAGCACGTAGATTACGGCGGCCGCGCCCAGCCCGCCAGCGATCGCACCGGCGGCCTGCGCGCCGTAGCCGGCGTTGCCGAGCAGGAGCATGACGACGACGCCGGTGTAGGCGCCAGTGTTGAGCCCCACGATGTCCGGGCTGCCAAGGGGATTCCGCGTGAGCGATTGAAACACTGCGCCACTGATGCCGAGACAGGCCCCGAACAGCGCTGCGGCGAGGGCGCGTGGCGCGCGCCACTCCAGCACCACCATGCGGTCGATACTGTTGCCCCCCGGCACAAGCGCCTGGAATACCTGCTCGATCGTCAGCGTGCGGGAGCCGAGCGTGAGCGCCGTGAGGGTGCACGCGATGATGGCGACGAAGAGGAGCGCCTGCACAGCCATCGCGCGCTTCGTGGTGCGGCGGCTGAAGCGGCCGACGCGGATCACCGCGATTCCGCTCACAATCCACCGACTTTCGTGCCTCGCACCAGCGCGATGAGGACGGGGGCGCCAAGGAATGCGGTCACGACGCCTACTTGCAATTCGGCCGGTGCCACGATGATGCGACCCAGGACATCGGCCGACAGCACGAGAACTGGGCCAAGCACGAGTGAGAACGGCAGGATCCACCGCTGATCAGGTCCGACGAGGAAACGCACCGCGTGTGGAACCATGAGGCCAATAAACCCAATCGGCCCAGCTGCTGCCGTCGCTGCGCCGCAGAGGAGTGTCACGGCAAGCATGCCGCGAGCGCGCGTCCAGCCGATCCGTGATCCAACAGACCGGGCGAGATCATCGCCCAGCGCGAGGGCGTTCATGCCGCGCGCGCAGGCCATCGCGAGGAGGAGGCCGGCCGTGATGAACGGCAGAATCACGGCGATCGTGCCATCCGGGCGGTCGGCGAGGGTGCCCGCTCCCCAGAACCGCATCCGGTCAAAGGTTTGGGTGTTTAGCATCGCGAGAGTGTGAAAGAGAACCCCATCAGGACGGCGCTCAGCGCAACGCCGACGAGTGTCAGTCGCAGCGGCGTCGCCCCACCGGGGCCGCGCGCGGCAACGGCATACACCACGGCCCCGGCCACCACTGCGCCGAGAAACCCGAACCACAAATAGTCGGAAATCCGCGTCACTCCCCACACGGACACCCCGAGGACGATTGCGAAGCCAGCTCCGGCATTCACCCCGAGGATGCCGGGATCGCCCAGCGGATTCCGCGTGAGACCCTGCATGAGTGCACCCGCCACAGCAAGGCTGGCACCGATGAGCAGCCCCAGCAGTGTGCGGGGAACTCGAAGTGTGAGGATCGTCGCGTGGTCGATACCGCCGTCCGGTGCGGTAAAAGCCGACCACACTGTGCTCAGGGGGAGTGCGGCCGAGCCGATCGCGATGCTCGCTGCGCTCACGGCGAGCAGCAGCACCGCGGACAGTGCGAGCCAGGCTGCTCTGCGCCGGAAGCGCACAGCCGATCGTGTCACGGTGGCCGGGGGCGCGACAGTCACGAGCGCTGTGCCGCGCGGCTCAGCTCGACACGCTCGATCCCCCACCCGAGTTTCTGCCGCGCACCGACAACCCACCCAGCCGCAGCGGCGAGGCGAAGTGTGGCGCCTGGAGTGCGAGTTGGGGCGCCGATCGCCGCGAAGTCAACGAGCGCGTGCGAGGCATCTGCCGCTTCGCTGAGTCCGTCCGGGGTGAAGCGCTCGATGAGCAGAGCGCGCGGAGCAACGACCGCGAGCGCACGCAAGAGCGCGATGACCTCCGTATCACTCCGGTGTCCGAACGCGAGTGCAGTGACCGCGAGGTCCTGATCCGGCGGAAGCTGGGAGCTGAAGCGCCAGTCGCGCTCGCCAGCTTCAGCGCGCAGGGCCTCAAGGGGGCCGGTGGACTCGTGAATCGTGAAGTCTGCCTCGGTCGCGCCGCTCAGCACGCTGCCGATGTGGACCGCGCCCGGCCCCGTGATGACGATCGTCGCGGCACCAGTCCAGATGGGGTGGTGGATCAGGCCCGTCAATACGTGGGGAAGGCTGCCGGCCTGTTCGAGCAACTCTGCAAAGTACTCGGGCTCCGTTTCGACCGCGGTGCGAAGCGAGACCCCGCGGGAGCGCTGCCAGGCCGATCCTCCCTCGGCGATGGCGTCGGGGAGCGCCGCGAGCGTGAGTACCTGATCCGCTGCAAATCCGGTGAATCGCTCCTGCCCGTGTTCATCTTCGCTGAGCTCTTCGCCCAGCCGGTCGAGTGTGTAGCGGCCGTCATCGAGCGACGTCAATACTCCACCCTGCGCGAGCAGGGTGAGGAGTGGAGCGAGCGCCGCTGCCGAGGGGATACGCAATCGATCAGCGAGGGCGGCGGGCAGGAGCGGTTCGGCCGCGAGTGCGTCGAGTATGCCCAGTTGCAGGGCCGCTCGCACTGCGAACCACATCACGGGCTGTTCAGGGAGCACGGGAACGAGGGGCTGCGACGTTGTTTCGTCGTGTCCGACGCGCTGGTGCCAATAGCCAGTGATATTGGTGTGTGATTTGGGTGCGCCGAGTGTGCGCGCGATCCGGCGCACCTGCAGCAGTGCACGGCTCTCGGCCGCCGCCCAGACGTACGGGGTGCCGGGGAGCGCTGCGAGCCGTGTGATCGCGTCCGCGAGTGCACGTTCATCGGTGGGGTCCGCCACCACCCACTCGACTCGATCCTCATCACGCAGCTGCAATGCGTGCTGGGCAGACTCCTCGCTGATCGTGATGATGACTCGTGCAGGTGCGTTCGCTGGGCGCTCGTCGAGAAACCGCATGATCGCTGGAATTGCGGTCTCATCACCGGCGAGCAGCACCCAGTCGACGTCAGCGGGGACCACGGTCGACGACTTCGGGCCGGCGAACCACAGCTCATCGCCCACGTGTGCGTCCCTGGCCCAGCTCGCAGCTGGCCCGTCCCCGTGTAGCACGAAGTCGAGGTCGAGTTCCTGCGTCACAGGATCGAAGCGACGAGGGGTGTAGTCCCGCCCCTGCCGTGACTCGGACGGCCCCCACTCGATCCCGTGGGCGAGCTGCACCGGGAGCGCCGAAGCAATATCTCCGTCCGCAGCGAAAATGAGTTTCACATGGTCATCAAATCCGGGGGACGCAAAGGCCGGAAAGTTCATTCCGTCCTGTGTGAATGCCCCGAGTTGCGTGCCGGTCAGTGTCACCCTGCGCATGCGCGGTGTGATGTCCTGCATTCTGGCGACGTGAACACGCCGGAGGACGAGGGGGTGAATGATGAGATCGTGATGCGCCATGTCTGGGAGTCCGCGCCGCGTGAGCCTAGGAGAACTGCTCTTCGATGATGTCGAGCAGCGCGAGGGCCTTGTCGTAGTCGCCGCGCACCGTCCAGTACGGAAGATCGTAGGCGTGTCCCTCGGCAAACGCGCGGGTTCCTGCCCAGACGGGGTTCTCCGCGAGCGTTGCGACGTCGGTGGTGTCGGTGTTGAAGCCTGTGATGAACAGGGTCGGGACGTCCGCCAGGAGCTGGCCGACCTGCTCGGTGGAGAGTGTTGCCATGTCTCCACCCGGGTTGTACGGCTCAAGGTTGTGCTCCTGCACGAGCGGTGCAGCGGTGAAACCGAGCGCTTCGAGCTCCTGTGGCAGCCCTGCGTCTTCGAACAGGAGATAGGGGGTGCCGTCTGAGGTGATCGTGAGCACTGACGCAGGCGTTGCGGGCACATCGATGGCGGCTTTCACCTCGGCGACACGGTCGTCGTACGCCGTGACCCGGTCCTCGAAGTCGGTGCTGCGCCCGAGTACGTCGTCCGCGATGAATGCGAACTGGTCCTGCCAGGTGGCGAGGTCCTTTCCGACGATCACGGTCGGCGCGATCTGCGAGAGCTGGTCGTAGCTTTTTGCCGCCAGGCCGTTGGGAAGACCGAGGCCGCCCGCCAGAATCAGATCTGGTTCGAGTTCGAGGACCCCTTCGAGATCAAATCCATCCATGCCCCAGGTGATGAATTCGGTGTTGTTTTCCTTCGGCCCTTCGCCCCAGAGCTCGGAGAACTCTGGCTCGTGATCGAAGTCCTCTGATGTGGTGCCCACCACCGGTACATCGAGGTCGTACAGGTAGCCAGCGAGGGCGTAGTTGAGCACCACCACGCGCTGCGGCACTGCTGGCACCGTCACCTCACCCTGCTCGGTCGTGACCGTGCGTTCCGTCTGCTCGGCGACCGCGCTCGGTGCGGCCTCGGGGGCCGTAGCTGCTGAGCAGCCAGTGAAGAGGAGCGATGCGCCAAGGAGTGCTGCAGCAAACGCGATGGACGGCTTTCGGGAACGCGGGAACATAACTTCTCACTTCGGATCGTGAACGAGTGGCGATGCAGAGCAGTGCGCGAGCGCAGGCCCCATTCATATGATGTAAGTCAGGCTACACTTAGCTGCGAGTGCTGGGAGGGTGAAACCGATGCGTAACAGACAAAACCTGACACCGCGTGTGCACAAACACGACATCACCGGAATCCGGCGGAGCGGGGATCATGCTGCGTGCTGATCTCCTCTCGGTGGTTCCCGAAAACGCCGTGCGATTTCTGGGCCACGACACCCACGTGCACGAGGAGCCGCACCTGATCCACGTCGTGAGTGGCACCGCTGATCTCGTGGTGGAAGGACGCGCGATGCGGTTGGGACCGCGTGAGAACCTGTGGCTCGCGCCCCGTGTTGCACACTCTGCGAAGTATTCAGAGGAGAGCGTCGTGTTTGGCCCGTTCCTGTCGCCCCACACGATTCCACCGGCGCGTATTCAGCTGCTCGGTATTGTGCCGGATCTCAGCCGGATTGTGGCGACGATACTGGGCGCAGGCCCGCGCACCAGTGCTGAGGTGCACCGGTTCCGCGTCGCGCTCGATGAAGTCCTCAACGCCATGCGGCAGGACTGCTTTTCGCTCGTCTCACCGAGACACCCGGCTGCGCGGCTGGTGGCTCGCGCAAGCCTCGCGGGGGTGGCAGGGGCAGTGGGCACAGGCAGTGGGGCCGGCGCCGTTCCCGGATCATCATGGACCGGGAATGCGGCGACCCTCGAAGAGCTCGCGGCGAGCGCGGGAACGAGCGCGCGACACATCCAACGCCTATTCCGCGAGGAGACCGGGCTATCGTTTCGGAGCTGGCGTGCTCGAGCACGCCTCAACGTCGCAGTGGCCCAGCTCCGGGGTGGAGCGCCGCTCCAGGCGGCCGCGCGCGCTGCCGGCTACGCGACGCGGCCGGGCCTGCTCACTGCGCTAAGCCGCGAGACCGGCATCGCTCGCGACGACCTTGCGCGAGATCCCGTCGGCGCGCTTGACCGGTGGATCGCCGTGAGCGCGCCGACGTGGAATGAGGGCTACGGGAGTCGCCGCGCCGCTTCCTAATCTTGACCCGTTCTTCCCTATTCCCAGGTGAGTGCGAGCCCGGTCGCCGCGCCGGGCAGTGTGGCAATGACTCGCTCGGCCCCGCTCCCGAGCTGCACCTCGCGGATCTCGCCGGACAGGTCGGAGACGTAGGCTGTGTGGTGCACCGGATCGAGCGCGAGTCCGATGGCCTCGCGGTAGCCCCTGGACAGGATGGTTGGGAAAGCCCCGCGCTGACCTGGGGCGGGGATCGGGGCGCGATTCAGTGTGTTTCCTTCGGGGCCAGCGCCGCGGTCCGTCCAATAGATCATGCCAGCAGCGGTGTCGAGCTCCAGATCGATGGGCTCAGGCAGGCCCTGCCACAGCGTTTCGATATCACTGCGCGTGGCGGCGTCCTCACCACGAGGAATCTCGATTCCTGCGCGGAGAATGCGCCCCTGGCCCGCGTCGGCCCCGCCCTTCTGGGTCCAGTAGAGCAGGCCTGCAACTGGGTCGACCGCGATGCCGACGCACCAGTCCTCGACCTCGCTCGGTCCGGTACCGCGCGTATCCACCAGTCGCGTGAGACCACTGCCATCGGCCTCGGCGCGGTAGATCCCGCGGCCCTCGCGGTCGCTCCAATAGAGACGCCCGGTGGCGGGATCGGCGGCGAGTTGCTTCCCGGTGACGAAGCTACCGCGCTCAACGATGACCTGTGGTGCACCGCCAGCGAGCGGGATTCGCTGCAAGGATCCGTTGGCTCGGGTGAAGGTGGGCTCCTCACCGCGGGCCGCTGGGGCATCAGGTGCTCCCATGCACGTGAAGGTGACGGTGCCGGCTGCTGGATCCACTACGATCCCGTCGGGTGCCTCTGTGAGACCAGCGTGCAGCGGGGTTACTGTGCCCGTAAACGGGTCGACGCGATTCACGCTGCCGGCGAGTAGATCGAGCGCGTACAGCGTCGCTCGTCGTTGCTCAGCACCGACGGTCGATCGAACCGCGCGCGTGATTCGGTCACGCCGTTCCGCGCGGGCCGGGTAGGTGTCGGCTACGCCGTACGCGGACTCGACCTGTTGCACAATCGCTGAGCGATCGGATTCAGACAGGTCAGGCCGCTGCAGCTCAATCGCGTCGAGCGCGGCACCGACGTGCTCAATGATGTGTCGGAGTCCGGCAGGCCCGCCGCCGAGATGGGAGGCCTCAAAGACGCCAATTGACGCCCACCGCAGGCCGAGCGACTCCTGGAAGATCACGTCGAAGGCATGCGCGTCAACGACCCCGTGCGTAACGAGCCACATTGCTTCATCGAGCACCGCCTTCTGTACGCGGTTGCCGACGAAACCGGGGATCTCGCGCCGCAGGGCGACGGGCACTTTGCCGATCTCGCGATAGATGCGCTCTGCTTCTTGCACGATGTCGGTGCGAGTGGCCGGGCCAGGGACGATCTCAACGAGCGGCATAATCTGTGGTGGATTGTACGGATGGCCGACGAGGATCTGTGCGGCGCGCGAGTTGCCCTCGGCGAGGAGCGAGGGGAGCAGACTCGACGTGGAGGATGCGATGATCGTGTCGTCTGTGGCAGCCGCTGCGATGTGCGCGAGGAGCTCTCGCTTGACGGCGAGGCGTTCCGGCCCATTTTCTTGGACGAGTGTCGCGCCGCGCACCGCGTCAGCGATGGAGGCCGCGATCTCGAAGCCGCGATCGCGTGGCACCGCGTCGGGAGAGACGTCGAATACTGCGACGTCCCATCCGCGCTCGTGGAACAGCTCGGCCCAGGAGAGCCCGATGACCCCGGCTCCGATGATGGCTACGCGTGGTGCAGTCATGTTGTGTTCTCCCTTTCTTTTGCGGTCGCTCGCGCTGCTGCGCCAGTCTGGTGGCCGGTCAGTGTGATGTTGCGTGGGTGGTGAGCACTCCGCGGAGCGCTGTGAGGATCGCGTCGCGCCGCAGCCGAGCTGGGTCATCGACGAACGGGCCCTGGAGGACAGATCCGACGTGACAGGCGATCACGATCCGGGTGGCCTCTGCGCCATCGGTAATCAATTCACCTCCGACGATGCGCGAGATCCCCTCAAGAATTGGCACCATGTGGTGTTCCAGTGCTTCACCGTGTGTGCGGAGCACGGCTGCCATGTCGGGATCGGACGCGGCGCGTAGGCCGAAGAGTGCGCGGAGGGCATACCACTGGGTGTCTGCGGGGATCACGCGAAGCATCTCGTCTGCTGCCACCTCGAGCACGGCCGTGTCGGTGCGCTCGGCGGTGGGGAGATGCTGGTCGAATCCGGCCATGCCCGCGATCAGCGCGTCAGTTTTGCGCTCGTAGAGTGCGAAAAAGACGTCATCAACGGTGCGGAAGTTTGAGTAGTAGGCGCCGCGAGTGAATCCGGCGCGCGTGCAGATCTCGTCAATGGAGGCCGTCGGGGTGCCGCGCTCAGTGAAGATTGCTTCGGCGGCATCGATGAGGGCCGCTCGGGTGCGGATTCGAGCTCGCGTGGTGGGCTGGGTGGCCCTGTCGGCGTGTTCGGTCTCGCCTGCTGCGTCGCCCTTCGTCATGGCCGGTTCCCTTTCACGTAAATTCGATGCATAATGAATTCAATACGAATTGTATCGAACAAGCGGGGTGAGCGCATCACCCCATTGAGGAGCATCGTGAACTACTCACTCCCCACCGACTCCGCTGACCGCCCGATCGTCATCGTCGGCGCAGGCACGCTGGGCCGACGCATCGCCGCCGTCTTCGCGGCAGGCGGATCAGACGTCCGCATTGCGGATCTGCAGGAGGCGCAGCGAACCGCCGCACTCGAGTACATTGCTGAATCGCTCCCAGAGCTCACCGAACGCCTGCACCAGCAGGGCACCGTGGTGACAGCAGGTACGGTCACCGCGGTCGAGCAGGTCGCGGACGCACTCTCCGGAGCATGGCTCGTGGTCGAAGCAGTGCCGGAAAAGCTCGAGATTAAGCGCCCACTCTTTGGCGACCTCGATCGACTCGCTGACCATGACGCGCTGCTCGCGACGAACTCGTCGTCCTACGCCTCACGGTATGTCATCGACGAGGTGACGAACGCCGGACGGGTGTTCAACATGCACTTCGCCATGCCGCCCACCAGCATGGCAGTCGAACTCATGAGCGATGGGCAGACCTCGGAGGGGCTGCTCGAAGATGTCGCAGAAGAACTGCGCCGCTATGGCCTCGCACCCTTCATTGCGCACGCTGAGAGCACGGGGTTCATCTTCAACAGGATCTGGGCTGCGATCAAGCGTGAATCGCTCGCGGTCGTTGCTGAGGGGGTGAGCACGCCGGAGGACGTTGACGCGATCATGCGTGCCAACATGGGGCTCGCAGCCGGCCCCTTTGCGCTCATGGATCAGGTCGGCCTCGATGTGGTGCTCGATATCGAAGAGCACTACGCCGCCGAGACGCCCACGCTGCCCGAGGGTCCGCGCGAGCTGCTGCGCAGCTACGTTTCGGCCGGAAAACTCGGCCGCAAGACTGGCGAGGGGTTCTACACATACGGGGAGTAGGAGCGAGGCGAGGGATGCTCGCCCGCCCGGCACCGCGGTAACGTGGAGCGCATGGGCGAAGCGGCGGCGGAACAGGGCGCAGCGAAGCACAGCCGAATGGCGCGATCCGGGACCGGGGCGCTACTCCTGGCTGCTGCGGTGCTGGGCGCCGTGGTGAGCTGGTGGATCTGCGTCGTGCAGCGAGTGCCCGTCTCCGCGGCCTCGGAGCTTGCCGCCGTCCAGTTTGGCGCTCCCATCCCGTGGATTGCGCAGGATCTGACAGCGAGCCCGCAAGCGGCCTACCCGAGCGATGTTCGCATGCTCCTCACCGGGAACAGTGCATGGGATGCCCCGGCCGAATACGACTGGGGGGCGTTCGCCGCCAACACCTTGATGTGGGGCGCTGCCGTCTGGGCCGTCGGTGCGCTGCTGATCTGGCTCGCGACGCGAGTGCGGCGGTCAGGGCCGCGGCCGGAATCCCAGTCGCTGCGGGAATCGTAATCGGAGCGCGCGGTGTCAGCCCGCGTTCGGGGCCCGAACCCTGCACGTGAGCGGTGCGCCCCTCGAGGCGCGCCGAGGGGCGCGTGCGCTGAAACGATGATCCGCGCACCGAACTGCGCGTGTGCTGAAACGGCGGTCCGTGATACCTCTGCGTACCCCGACGCATTCCCGGCCCGGCTCGTGCTGCACTCCTCCCAGTGCAGCACGAGCCGGTCGCTGCTGGCGAACCAGGTGGTCCGCCATGCGCACTGCCTGATCCGCGAGGCACCGGCAAACTGGTGCGCCCAAATTTCCCAGTGCGCCCAGACCTCCCGATGCGTGTCAGCGGCCCGGTTCTCCCCAGCGTGCGGGGGAGGGCGTGTGACCGAGTTCACACCCCCTAGGGATTGGGGAGTTCATACGGGGTGGTCGCAGTGACCGTATTGGTGATCCCGCACTCATTGACGTAGGCCACCCCCAACTGTGCGAAACTCACATGAGCAGTTTCCTCGACGATGCCCACCACGGTGTCCTCGGGGATCGACCCGTCAGCCGTGAAGTAGGCGATGGCCTTCGGGTAGCCGTCGTCGAATTGAGCATCGACGTAGGCCAGGTTCATCGTCTGACCGGACTGAGACGCTGTGTAGCGTGCAGTGTAAGACGTGGGCTGAGTCGTCTCACCGTATTCAGGAAGTCGGACGCCGCCTCTGAACACTCCATAGGTGTGTCGGTAGTCCGCCTGAACTGCAAAGGTGAACGGAGCCTTCTGCGCCTCCAGGAATGCTGCGGTATCTGCGTGGGCCAAATCTCCGGTGGAGCCATCGAAGGTGAAAGCCAGGTCTTCTGGGGTGAGCACCGTCACTGGAGTAAAGGACAGGTCGAAGGTCCAGGCCGTTTTCGCTTCCGGATCGACGGTGAATGCGTCGAGTCCCGGCTTCAGACGAGCGGTCACGGTCGCGACCGATCCGACGTGCGTGGTCGTGTAGGTGAAGTAGTCACTGTGTGGCGTGGTGATGACCGGGGGCGCACCGCACACCGGGGCGGAAGTCGGGGCAACAGGGGTGACCGGAGTCACCTCTGGATCGGGTGTCGGCGTCGGTGTTGGTGTCGGAGTTGGTGTCTGCGTTGTCGTCGGTTGCGCTGCCGAGGGGGTGCAATCTCCGGTCGCGGCCTGCGCGGCTGTCGGGGGCGCGAGCGGTGCCAAGGCCAGTGCGCCGATGAGCGCGAGCGCGCCGAGTGCTGCCGCGCGGCCTCGGCGCTTGTGTCCACGCATTGCAATCAGTCCGAGAGCGATCAACACGACCGCCACTGCGCCGAGAAATAGCGGCCCCCATGGGGAGGCCCCGGTATTCGCTAGACAATCCACTGTATTCATTTCATCCCCGCTCATTTTTTGACTACAATACTGCGCACCGCCCCCACAGAATGAGGTTCCTGCTGTGTCGCGAGGGCATCGCATGCGCGCGCCTGCTGCATCGGCAGGGGGCAACCCAGCTGGCACGCACGCGGACGTTCCTCAGCTCGCAGCGCGGCCCGGCCCAGCAGCAGGTGACGTGTCGGCGCAGCCTTCTCGGGCCACACACTGATCCAGGGGTGGGCTGCACGCTTCGGCTGAGCGCCAGCAGGGCAACCGTTGAGCGCGAATGCCGACACTTCGATGTCGCAACCGGCACTTACGTCGAACTGTTCTACTTAGCGGCACCCTCAGCGGTGTGCAGTAGGCCCCTACTGCGGGAATCGGCGTACCTAGTCGGTGCGAGCGCAGCGTAGCTTGTTGAGCGATTCCCGTCGCGGGACTCCTGACTTTCTGGCTGCCAGATACTCAAACGACCGGGGTAATTGGAGCTGCGACTCAGCTACATTCACAGGAAGGTTTCTCGGTATTTTGACACGAGAATCTGATCGATCCAGAGCTCGCCTCCGTGCGTTGAGTATGGCCTTGGCGGCCACTCTGCTGGCGGGTATCGCGGTGCTGTCGTCGGTGGGACCGGCCACACCGGCCCAGGCAGTGGGGGCGCTCGAGGAGATCCCATTCCCGTCGGACGAGGGCCTCGGGGGCACGCCAGATCCCGTCACTGACGCAGAGCTTGGGACACGGCGCACGAATGCGCGCGCTGACGAACCATCACCGAACGATCCCATCACCTTCCCGGATCCTGTGCTCCGCTCGGCAATCGGCAGCGAGATCGGGGTGAGCTCGGGGACGATCACCTACCGGGACCTTTCCAGGCTTCAGACGCTGAAGAGCAAGGGAAGTGGAATCACAGATCTGAGCGGCCTGGAGTTCGCGAAGAATCTCTCAAGCCTCTACGTCGACAACAATGGCATCTCGTCTCTTGCACCCCTGTCGAATTTGACAGGACTTCGGCAATTGACGATCTCGAACAACCCCATCACCGACATATCGGCGCTCTCCTCGTTGACCACGATCAACTGGCTCGAAATCAACTTCACCGACGTGAGTTCTCTGGAACCGCTTCGCGGAAACACCGCACTGGCCTGGCTGCAGGTGGCGTACACCTCGATTACGACTCTCGAACCGCTCAGCGAAGTCACGAGTCTCCAGGAAATCTGGTTTCAGAACACGGAAATCTCGGACTTGGCACCTCTTGCGGGGCTCTCCCGGATGCTCACGATCTCCGCGCCCTCCGCACGGATCAGTGATCTCGAGCCGCTTCGGGGGCTTGAGAAGCTTGACACGGTCAACGTCAACAGCAACTTCATTTCTGACATGTCAGTGCTCGAGGCCTGGCCCCAGATCCGTCGAGTCGGATTTGGCAACCAAACGGTCATCGGTGCACCCGTCCTCGTGCCGAGTAAGGCTCCGAGCTATACAAAGATTGATGTCGCTGACACGTTCTCGATGCCGTTTGGCGAGCGCCAAACGGTGGTTGCGGAAGCGGACCCCACGAACAATGGGGAAGGCGCGATCTGGCGGGACCTGGCAGAAGACGCAACCGAACTCGCGGTGAGCGTCTCACAACCCATCGTGCCGGGTGGGCCAGCGTTCTCTGCGCGAGTGACATATCCCGTGCAGAGTGCAGACTTCACGAACTCCACGCCGCCCGCCGCCGCGACGGACGCGCCCTATAGCTTTTCCTTCGCCACCACGGACGGGTACGTCGATCCTGAGACGTCCGTCGCCCCGGCAGGCTATGAACTTTCGTCCGGCGAAGTTCCAGGACTCTCGCTCAGCGCAACGGGGGTACTGTCCGGCACTCCCACTCAGGTGGGGAACCATCCGATCGTTGTTCGTGCCACAGATCGTCATGGAAACACTCTCGAGCGTGAGTACACCGTTCAGGTGGAACTCACCCTGGGTGAAGCTCCTCAGATCCAAACACAGACCCTCACGGGCGGAACGGTCGGGACGCCCTATACCGCTCAAGTGCGTGCAACCGGCACCGCGCCGATCACGTTCACAGTGACGGCTGGCACACTCCCCGCCGGCTTGAAGCTGAGCGACAGCGGACGTGTTTCAGGCACGCCATCGACCACGGGAACCTCGCACGTCACCATCTCTGCCGAGAACTCGGTGGGTACCGACTCGAAGGAGTACCGTATTTCGGTGGCCCCGCCAGCCCCCGCGTGCGTGCCAGCGCGGCGAGAACCGGTCTTCGCCGATGTCGCTTTCGGACAGAAGTTTTACACCGAAATCGACTGGATGCACTGCATGAAGTTGTCCACGGGTACGCCTCAGCCGCCCGCGAAGCCGCTCTACAAGCCGAAGGATAATCTGTCTCGCGAGGCGATGGCGGCGTTCATGTTCCGGTTGGAAGCGCCCAAGAATTACACGGCCCCGAAGGTGTCCCCGTTTGCTGATGTGAAGCCGGGGGATGCGTTCTACGCGGAGATCGTGTGGATGTGGGAAGCGAAGCTGTCTACTGGTACGGCGCAGGTGACAGGGAAGCCGCTGTTTAAGCCAAAGGATGGTCTGTCGCGTGAGGCGATGGCGGCGTTCATTTACCGCTTGGAAGCGCCAAAGAACTACACGGCTCCGAAGGTGTCTCCGCTGGCTGATATGAAGCCGGGGATGAAGTTCTACACGGAGATCTCGTGGATGTATTCGGAGATGCTCACCACGGGGAATACGGTGGGGAACACGAAAGAGTTCTGGCCGAAGGCCAAGTTGTCGCGTGAGGCGATGGCGGCGTTTATCTATCGGCTGGTGACTGACTACCGCGCATAGCGCTCCAGCAGCTGACTCACGCACTGCACCGCATCACACCACACGACCCGCTCACTCTCACGAGTGTGCGGGTCGTGTCGTGCAATCTGCGAGATTGCATTCTCCTGCTCTCACCGGGAGCGGTGGGGCTCAGGCAACTCCAGCGACGTGCAGAAACGGAAAGTCGAGTCTTAACGCTCGGCGCTTACAGCCGCTCACTGCGTTACGTGCCGATGCGAAAGATGCAATGCGGCGGGGTGGTCACGCTCGTGAGTCGTCCCACTCAAACGTGATGTTCCTCAGTACATGCCTCGTGCTTCCTTTGAATGCACACAGGCGCCCGTGTTACGTTCAGCCTTGCTGGCGTACGCCGGCCTCAGAGCGAATCGCGAGAGTGCCTCTGCACCGTTCCAATCCTGGTGCTTCCTCTGATCTATTCGGAGGAATGCTCATGCAGCCGATTAAGAATCTTCCATACGCCACAGTTCGAACTACGGTGAAATCTGCGCCTCCGGAGTGTGACCCACCTCGGGGTGTCATGACGGTGGTCTATTGCGAAGGTCAACTCGGAAAATCTGACGGGAAAACCGCGAACGGTCTGGTCCGCTCCTCGGAGCGCTACGACCTCAGAGCAGTCATCGACAGTACGCACGCCGGCGAGGACGCGGGGTTCGTGCTCGATGGAAAAGTGAATGGGGTCCCCGTGTATGCCTCCCTGTCGGAAGCACTGACCAGCACGGGTGTTCAATTCGACTACATGATCTGCGGGTTGGCTCCTGCAGACGGCATGCTCTCGCACGATGAGCGCACGGCTTTTCTCGAAGGTATCGCTGCTGGACTCCACCTGGTGAGCGGTCTGCACGAGTTCCTGAATGATGATCCTGAATTCATCGCTGCAGGGCAGGCCGCAAATGTGACGATTACTGACATTCGACGGCCGAAACCCACGCACGAACTCAAAATGTTCTCCGGTGACATTCACACGGTCACCTGCCCGCGTATCGCTGTGCTGGGCACAGACGGCTCCATTGGAAAACGCACCACAGCGACACTGCTCGTGCAGGCGCTACGCGCGCAGGGCGTGAACGCAGTGCTCGTCGGCACCGGGCAAACAGCCCTGATGCAAGGCTCCCCGTACGGCGTCGCACTAGACGCGATCCTGCCCCAGTTCTGCTCTGGAGAGGTTGAGGCCCAGATCGTTGCGGCCTTTCACTCCGAAGCTCCCGATGTGATCGTCATCGAGGGGCAAGGGGCACTGAGCCACCCCGCGTACCTGAGCTCGGCGACGATTCTGCGCGGAAGCATCCCCGATGCAGTGATTGTGCAGCACGCTCCGCAGCGAGCAGTCCGAGATGATTTCCCAATGTGTGCGGTCCCGACGGTGGCGAGTGAGATCGCCCTGATCGAAGCATTCTCGCCCACCCGCGTCATCGGTGTCACCATCAATCATGAGGGGATGAGCGACCGCGAAGTCGGAGCGACGATTGTGAACTACGAGCGAGACCTTGGCCTGCCCACGACGGATCCGCTCACGCGGCCAGCCGCGAAGCTCGCGAGCATCGTGCTTCAGGCATTTCCTGTGCTCACACGCAGCACGACCTCGCGTGCGGGCTGATGACCCCCCGACTCGAGATTGATCTCGATGCGATCGAGAACAACACTCGAACTCTCACCAACACCCTCACCCCGCGTGGCATCCGTGTCGTAGGAGTCACAAAAGGGGTCGCCGGGTCACCCCACGTCGCGGCCGCGATGATGCGTGGCGGGGCGCATGGCATTGCAGACTCACGCATCGACAATCTGGAGGCACTCCGAAGGGCAGGTGTGGGGGCCCCGATCTCGCTCGTCCGAACTCCCATATTGAGCCAGGTGTCGCGAGTGGTTGAACTCGCTGATTTCAGTTTCAACACTGAACTCACGGTGCTGCAGGCGCTGTCGGAAGCGGCACTGGCGGCTCATATGAAGCATCGTGTGGTCTTAGTTGCAGAGTTGGGTGATCTTCGGGATGGTATTCCAGCCAGCGATCTCGTCGCCGTTGCCCGTGCCGTTCTCCGCCTGCCTGGTCTGACGCTTGCAGGGATCGGAGCGAACCTTGCGTGCATGAGCGGGGTGATCCCTGGAGATCGGAACATGGGAGAGCTGTCAGAACTCGCCTGCCGCATAGAACTCTCGCTTGGCGTCGCCCTCGATACCGTTTCAGGAGGCAATTCCGCAAACCTGGGATGGGTGTCTGCAACGGCGGACACCGGCAGGGTGAACGAGCTGCGGCTGGGGGAAGCCATTTTGCTCGGCACAGACCCGGTGCGCGGTGAGCCCCTTCCTGGACTCTCTCCCGACGTGATGTCACTCGTTGGAGAAGTGATAGAAATCCAGACAAAACCAGCCCAGCCGTGGGGTGACCGCCTCGCTACGACGGCGTTTGGCCCTGCTCCCGTCGGGAGCACCGCGGGCATCGTTCGCCAGGCCATCGTGGCAATCGGGCGACAAGATGCAGCTCTCGAGAGTATCTCCGCGGTGGACGGCTACCGCCTCCTGGGTATGAGCAGCGATCACCTTGCCCTCGACATCGGCGCAGCTGCACTGTCGGTCGGCGATGAGGTGCGCTTTCACATCGGATACAGCTCACTGTTGCGGGCAGTCCACTCACGCTCCGTGGACACACAATTGCTGAGCGGTGTCGCAGCACTTCACTCGGGTCCAACACGTGTTCCCGCGTAGCTCATCATTGGTCAGGAATTTCTGATGCTGTGCAGCGGTGGGGTGTGAAAGCCGTGCAGCAGCGTCGTTCGAAACGTGAAGTCCAGACGGCGCTGCGTGGTCTCGGAGCGATGACGGATGATGTCGCCGGGCCTGGTGCGTCACGGGGCCGCGACATACGATATCCACATGGGGGAAACTCGGCGGCGCACGGTCGCGTCAATTGCAGCTGCTCTGCTCATCGGTCTGACGCTCGGGGGCGGTATCGCGCCGGCGCACGCAGTGACCACTCCTTCCTGGGCAGAGTGGGATCCACTCACCGGTGTGGGGGGTGCCTACTCCACAGGGTTCACTCTTCCCGGTACTCCCGCGATTACCGCTCAGGCGAAGACGGATTCCCGCGCAGGCCAGGTTGGTGTCATTTCTGGTGCGAGCACGTGGCTCGCCCCATCCACACCAGTCGGCCTGAAGTATGGTTCGAGTAAGAACCTGCCCTACCTCAATCTGCGTCCGAAAGCTGACAACTCGGCCTCGCCGTCGTCCACGACTTACACGTTTGCGCAGCCCACCCCCACGTCAAACTGGGCGTTTGTGCTCGGGGACATCGATGCCGATCAGCTTCAGATCCGTGCGGTTGGCCCTGACGGGGTCGCGCTCACGGCAGCACAGCTTGGGTTCCGCGGCGGTTTCAATTACTGCGCGCCCGGGCTGGCAGGCAAGCCTTCTTGTGCGGGGGATGCGGCTGATGTGCCGCAGTGGGATCCGGCCACACTCACGCTCCTGGGGAACGATGCAGCAGCCGACACTAACGGTGCGGCAGCCTGGTTCGAGCCAGTCGCGCCCATCAGCGCGCTGACGTTCAGCTTCACGCGACGCTCTGGGTTCCCCGTCTACCAAACCTGGTTCACGGCATTGAGTCGCGACATTGCTGGCACGGTGACCGCTCAGAGCGGAGACGGGAGTGGCGCAACGCTCACGCTCACCGATCCATCGGGTGCCGTGGTGGCTACTGCAGTCACGGTTGCGGGCGGCGGCTACAGCTTCCCTGGAGTGCAGGCATCCGCTGGGTACACCGTGTCCGTGCAGGCTCCGTCCGGTCAGATCGTTGACGGCCCAGCGCGGAAGCCAGCAAATCTCTCCGAAGCCGATGCGACAGTTGATTTCAACGTCCGCGACATCGTGCCGGTTGCGGTTTCTGGCATCGTGACCGAGTCAGATGGCACCCCTGTCCCGGGTGCGACGGTGACGATACCTGGGGTTGGCAGCGTGACGACCGCTGCTGATGGGAGCTACCTGTTTGACACGGTGCCGGTTGGGACGTATCAGCCAGAGCTTACGGTGCCGCCGGGCTTCAACCTGCAGACGGTGGCTCCGCCATTCACAGTGCCGCCCGGCTCAGAGGTGCCGATTACCGGTGAGGACTTTGTGATTTCCGCGCTGCCCAGTCTGAGCGGCCAGGTCACCGAAGCCGGCAGCGCTGCGTCCGGGGTCACCGTGACGGCCTCGGGGCCAGGCGGCACCTTCAGCACTGTGACCGCGACCGACGGATCGTATTCGTTCCCCGGTCTCATCGACGGCGAGTACGTGATCACGGTCACCGCGCCGGACGGCACCGTCCCGGATGGACCCCTGACGCGCACCACCGTGGTGGCAGGCAGCAGCGTCACAGGGATTGATTTTGCGCTCCGACGTACCGGCTCGCTCGCGGGCACCGTGGTCGCGGGAGGTGTTCCGCGTGCCGGGGTGGGGATCCTCATCGACGGCCCGAACGGACAGGCAGCTCTCACCACCGATGCGGCAGGTGAGTATGACCTTGGGGGGCTGCTGCCCGGAAGCTACACGATCACCGTGACCGCACCAGAGGGATACCGGGTCAGTGGTGCAGGGACGCGCACGGTAACGATCACAGCGGCGGGAGAAGCCGTGGTGGATCAAGACT
This sequence comes from Leucobacter luti, assembly GCF_019464495.1. NCBI lineage: Bacteria > Bacillati > Actinomycetota > Actinomycetes > Micrococcales > Microbacteriaceae > Leucobacter > Leucobacter luti. The sequence goes on from NZ_CP080492.1 coordinate 2,350,086, forward strand.
TTGTGCTCATCGTCGAGGATGTGGTGCCGCCGACCACGACACCGCCGACCACAACGCCGCCGACCACGGTGCCCCCAACGGGCCCGCCCACCGTGCCAACCGTGCCGACTGAGGCTGTGGCGCACGGGAAGGGACTTGCGTCAACGGGAGCCGGATCCGCACTGGTGCCGATGCTTGGTATCGCTGCGGGGGCCCTCATCCTGCTTGGTGCTGGGGCGCTCGTGGTGCGGGCGGTCCGCAAGCGCTAGTCTCGCCCGGGGCTGCACGCCGGCAGCGCTCGATGGGCGCTGTTGCGGGGCACGAGTATGGCATGCCCCGCGGGGGCACTGTGGCGGTGTGACTCCGTGGGATAGCCCGTCGGTTCACCGTGGTGCGCGAGCGCTGTGCGGGCTGTGCCGTGGTGCGGTGTAGGCCTCATGTGTCACAGGGAAGCGGATTCGGTGAGCACTCGATCGTACGGATGCTCGCTTGGCGGCTTCAGGGGGTGTGCGGGGCGGGGAGCGAAGCGCGGTGCCAGCTAAATGTGCATTCAATCCAAGTTTGGGGTTAGTGTATCCAGTGGGGGTTGTTCGGTTCCCAAGAAAGGGTCACTCGTGCACCATGTACACCGCCGTTCGTTGCTGGGCCTCAGCGCTGGAGCAGTTCTCGTGCTCACCGGACTGTGGGGTGTGGCAGGAACTCCCGCGTTCGCCGCGCCGTCCACGGGAGCCATGCCGCTGGTGCAGGCCCAGCAACTCGGCGCACCCGCACCTGTGAATTCGACCACTCGGTTGAATCCCATTCTGATTCCGAAAGCGTATGGGGCGCCGTTCCTCTTTTCTGTGACAGTCGAGCTCGACGCCGCTTCGAACCTCTCCGGCCAGTTCGCCGAGCTGTGGCTCAACGGCGAGAATGTCGGTCAGACTCCGCTGATCTACATCGGATCCGGACGATTCTCCGGAATTCTCGCCACTTCACAAGTGCCGAACGCGGGCGAATACTCAGCCGTCGCAAGATTTCCGGGGTTTGAGGCAACGACGCCGACAACGGCGGGTGCACTGCCCTCTGAGAGCAGCCCGTACCGCTTCACGGTAGCGCCGCTCGCTTCAACCACCGCGGTGACTGCGGCACCGACCGCTGAACATGCGTTTGCCACCGTTGACGTCGCGGCATCGGTGCTCGTCCCCGGGTACACGCCCACCGGGAGTGCCTCCCTTATGCTCGATGACACCGAAATTGCAACAGCTGCGCTCGAAGCTGCCACTGATCCCTCAGCGGGAAGCCGTGTCGACTTTGTTGGTGTGCGGCTCCCGGCTCACGGCGAGACGCTTTGGGTGCGGTACCAGGGCTCCGCCGATGGCAATATGGCACCTTCGGATTCCGTGCGCACTCCCATCCACATCGATCCGCTTGACACGAGTGTCGACGTGCGTCTTGACCCTTCACAGATCCGCGCCGACGACACCACTGACCTTCACATCACCGTCACAAACGAGACGTTGGGATCGAGCCAGGATCCCGTTGGAAGTATCGAAGTGCTCATTGATGGAGCGGTCGCAGTGACGATGGCTCAGGCCCAGGACGTGGATCCAGAATCGGGCAACGGCGTCTCGCGCTACTCAGTTCCTTTGGGGGGCTCCGAGCTCGGCCTCGGAACACATGATGTCACCGTGCAGTTCCTCCCCGAGCCGGGCTTCACCGAGTCCAGCAGTGAGCCGGTCTCGCTCACGGTGCAGGGTATTCCTACGTGGATCACGAGCGACGTGGCAGTTGTCGCGGGCACCCCCGCGCATCCCGCCCGTGTGCTGGTGCGCGCATCGGTCGATCCCGCGGCTGGACCTGCATCGGCAGCGAAGGGCGCGCTGCGTGCTGCGCCGGAGGAGGTCACCGCGTCAAGTGGCTCCGCAGCGGCTGGATACGTGCAGGCCTTCGTCGCAGGAGAACCACTCGGAGACCCTGTATGGCTGGCCGAAGGGGCCGCCGATGTCGAACTGAGGGGCCTTGCAGAAGGCCGGCACGACGTCGAGATTCGATTCACCCCCACTGAAGACCCCAACGCGCTGAAATCGAGTATGTCGATCACTGCAGAGATCACGGCTGACGCGGCCCCGAAACCAGGACCGAAGCCGGAACCGAAGCCAGGACCAGCGCCGGACCCTGGGCCGGAGCAACCAGGACAGCCCGCCCAGCCCTCGCTTGCCCAGACAGGCGCACCCGGAGGACACCCGTTGTTCGCGCTGGGGGCAGCGTCTGTGCTGCTCGCAGCGTCCGTGCTGTTCGCCGGCTCGCGTCGCCTCAGCCGGCATCCGCGGGCGTAAACGCGACTCTCGTCCATCCTCTGGGACCCGTCGCCTCCGCGCGACGGGTCCCAGTGTTCGCTCAACGGGGCTGATCTGAATGACAGGGACCACTCACGGCTCGAGCTGTGCAGCGCCGCCGGTGCGGCAGCGGTGCTGCACTCGGGCGGCCCTTTCGGGTCGCGGGTCGCGGGTCGCGGATCGCGGCTCGCTGGTCTCATCGCGATAGCCACCCGATAGTCACCACGCAGCTGTGCGCGCACACCGGCCATGAGTGAGATCCGCACGCCACGACCCGCGAGAGCGCTGTGCTGGCGTGCGTGCACCTCGCGGTGCAGGTCGCACAGAGTGCACTCGATGACAGCTCAACCTCCACCTACGTTGCAGCGCGGCTGAGCAGGATCCATCCCTAGTTTGCCTGCGCTGCTACCTATGCACCCCTCGTGCAACCGAGCATAGATACACCAGTGCCTGCGTTGCGCCGTGAATACCCACGCAACCTCGGCGCACGTACCCGCTCCGTCGGGTGTTGTCGTGAGCGCTCGTGTCTGGTGCCGAGAAGGTGAGCGAATGCACCTCAAGCGCACGCGCTGGCCGCTGCACCCCCTGATTTGGAGAAAACATGTCGAAGCGAATGCTGAACCGTCTGACCGTGGCGGCGGCCGCACTGGGCCTACTGCTCTGCGGCGGAACGGCGCCCGCATTTGCAAGCCCATCGCCCGGCGAGGGCCCCGACACCGGTGGCACGGAGGTGGTGCTCCCCGCCCCGCTCGGCCTGGTGTTCTCCCAGGTGAGCGCCGGATCAACGCATACGCTCGCGCTTGACAACGCGGGCAAGCTGTACTCGTGGGGCGATAACGAGTACGGGCAACTTGGCGATGGCAGTACAACTTCGCGCGATACACCCGTGCAGGTGTTGCCGCCGCAGGGAGTCCGATTTGTGCAGATCGATGCGTCACGCGATGGGTCGATGGCGTTGGGAGACGACGGCAACGCATACGCGTGGGGACTGAACATCCAAGGCCGTTTTGGGTACCGATCTCCGAGTCAGCACAGTGTGCCGACACTGGTGCCGGGGGTCGCTGGAGTGGCGTTCGTGCAGGTCAGCATGTCAGACACTCATGCGTTAGCGATCGGTAGCGACGGAAACACGTATGGCTGGGGAGGCAACGCCTTTGGGCAGTTGGGAGATGGACGGGACCACGTGTATTCCAGCCCGCTCACGCCCGTTCAGCTGCCAGACGCAGTGCGGTTCGTCAAGGTCGCTCCGAGGAGTGGGGCATCCGCTGCGCTCGGCGACAACGGGAAAGTGTATGCCTGGGGCAACGTTTTTTCTACCCTGTACAGCACGCCGAAGCTCGTCGAGACTCCGGATGGGCTGGCGCTCACTGAGATCGCCTCAGGAGGATTCCATGTGAGCATGATCGGGGACGATGGCGGGACATATGCGTGGGGCTTAAACGAATATGGGCAATTGGGCGATGGCACCACCGTGGATCGGCGCAGCGCGCCAGTGCCTGTCCTGACGCCACCAGGTGTCAGCTTCACGCACACCGCAGGCGGATTTCTCCACTCAGCCGCAATTGGAGATGACGGAAACGCCTACACGTGGGGGTATAACGCTGCCGGGCAACTCGGCGACGGCGGAACGGTCGCACGCAACGCGCCGGCCAAAGTGGACCTGCCCGCTGGGGCGTCGCTGGTTCAGATCAGCGCGGGGAAGGCACACACCGTCGCGCTTGATGAACGAGGGAATGCTTACGCCTGGGGGGACAACAGTCGTGGACAACTCGGTGCCGGGGCCACGGGAGACGAAAACCGGCCGGTCCAGGTGTCGACCCCGCCGGTCACGGTTACGGCGGTTTCGTTTGATGAGGAGTACGGAGACGACCTGACTGACAATGGCGACGGTACGATCCAGGTGAAAACCCCGGCGCATGCACCGGGGGTCGTGGACGTGGTGGTGGAATGGGAACACAACGGGGAAGTGCAGCAGCCAGTGCGCTACCCAGCGGCATTTACGTACCTGCCCACCACTGTCGCCCCAACCGTCACCAATCCCGCCCACCAGTCCGTACTGGCCGGCGATACTGCGACCTTCGAGGTTCAGACGACAGGGATGCCGGTTCCAGACGTGGCCTGGGAAGCGTCTGCCGATCAGGGGCGGACCTGGAGTCCGACTGTTGCGAGTGCCGCCGCTTCTCTCTCGGAGGATTCTCGCGTCTTGACGGTACGGGGGAGCCACGCGAACAACGGAGTCCAGTATCGGGCGGTCGCATCAAACACGGCGGGCACGGTCTTGAGCGAACCAGCAACTCTTGAAGTGCGCAGCGCGCTGAAGCCGACTACGCCGCCGACCACCCCGCCCAGCACGCCACCGACCACGCCACCGAAGGTCGCAACCCCGCAACAGTCCGACTCGAACTCCCCGAATCTTGCGAAGACGGGACAGACCATGGCGCTCGCGGTCTGGGCAGCAGCGGCCCTCACGCTTTCCGGAGCTGTGGTCTCGACACTCGCTCTGCGCGCGAGAAATCGCGCAGGCCAAGCCCGCAGGCCAAGCCCGCAGGCCAAGCCCGCAGGGCAAATGATCGAGTCTGAGAGCTGTGCCGCGGTGGTCGGCGCTGCCTGCTCCGTGTCCGGCTCCCAATCCTCGATCCCCGCTCCCGGTCCCGAACATCGAGCCCCGAGGCCCCGAAGACCGAGCCCCGAGCTTACGTGACATCGAGCGGAGCACCGCGAAAGAGTCAGTCTTGTGGGCACCCGTGTGGGCACGGGTGCCCACACGACTCCAGGTGAACTACTTCTTCGCGCCCACGAGCTTCTGAACAACTTCCTGAATTTCGGCGAACTCGTCTTGTTTCTTGGCGACGAACTCAAGCGCCTGGGTGCCGGTTGCCAAGACCTGGGTGGCTGCTTCTCCCACATCGGAGAAGCTGTGGCTGACGTTGCCCGCAAGTCCGCCCTCCAGCATGAGGCGGCTCACAAGGTCAAGCCTGAGCACCTTCGATCCCTCGGAGAAACTGAGCTCGTCGAGATTCACCCACACGATTCCTGGCCGAGTGGTGGATTCGAAGACGTAGCGTTTGTTCGTCAGGTCGAGCACGACTTGCCAGATCGTCTGCGATGCGTCTGGTTTCCCGGGCTCGGGAGTTCGAAACGGCTGCGCGGCATTCCGGATGATGCTGAACATCGCCGCGATCGCGTCGACCTGGGTTTTCGGCTGCACCTGGTGTTCGACGTAGTAGGAGGCCCGAGCGAAACGATCGCTGGCAAGAGTGGACCCGGGAAGAGATTTGTCTCCGCCGAGGCCGTCGAATTGCGTGACGAGTTCCAGCTGCTTGTCGAAAGTCGGTGAGTTTGTCATGACCTTATAGTCACGGCTGTGGTAGACCTGAGGCTTGCCATCGGTGTATTCAATGATCGCGGAGTCCCCCGTCGCATCGTTGATTGCGAGATGCAGGGTCGGTACCAGGTGGCCGGTCGGATCGAACAGCTGAGCAATTTCCACCTGTGTGTCGTTTGTCCAGGCGACGGCCTCCGCAACAGTCGCAAAGTTGTCCAGATAATACTGGAGCCAAATGGCCTGGCTGAGCTGAGTTGCTGAAGCCTCGGGCTTCCCATAATCTGACTCGGCCAACCACAGGATGTGCCCGGCGAAGCCCTCTTCGTTCATGCCGTCGGTGGCAACAAGGTCGAACGCGGTCGCGACGATGCTGCCGTATGTTGCTTTCCAAGCGAGAGTGCCGTGTACGCCGTCGGTGCGCTCGATTCCTCGCGGATACTTCCACAGGTTGGTCAAGAGGTCCATATGAAAATCCATGTTTCGGCCGACAATGACCGATCCGTTTGCGTCAGGCCAAACAACTCGTGTGCACATATGGGTTGCACGTCCTTTCTCGGGTGTGTTCTTGGTCATCATGGTCGGGGTGCCATGGTGGGTGTGCCATGGTGGGTGGTCGGTCCTGGGCGCATGTGAAATCTGCGCGGAAGACTCATGCATTGCGTCGATTCCACCCGAGCTGGGGGAGCGCGATCATGGACGCCAGGAAGAAGCAGAGCGCGCCACTGAAAGTTCCCCAACTCGCGAGGGTCGCGTCCGCAGCGGATCCAGTCTTGGAGATAACTGCACCTGCGGCGGAAACGGCGAACGCGATGCATCCCAGCATGTTGATGTGCGCTCCCCACCAGCCGGAAGCCTGGGGGTCCCACAACCGTTCGTGTTCCCGGTAGTACGCGACATAGACGAAGACGGCGCTGATGAGAAATGCAACCGACCCTCCAGCATCGGGGCTCCACACGAGGCGTTCTTCGGCCCGCACTGTTTTCGCGGTGAGGGCCGCGCTCGTGCTGATGTTAAACATGATGGTGCCGAAGCTCTGGGTCGCAGCTGCAAGCCAGGCAGCATTGAGCATTCTCCCTGCGGCATTGTTCCCGGGTTCGACGGCATTCCCGCTCAAAACGACCTGCATCAGGCCAGCCGCTGTGAAGAACCATGCGCCGACAAAGCACAACACATTGGTGGCATCGGCGCTGCCCAGCCCCCAAATGCTGACCGCCGCGCCACACGCAAACAGGGCAGATCCGATCATGAAGGACCAGCTCTGTTTCGTCACAGTGGGAGTGAGCACGGGAGTGCGAGCTCTCGGGGAGTCAGTGATCTGTCGATGCGGCATATGTTCCAACTGTCGAAGTGACGCTGATCGCAGTGTGTCCGGCCTCCAGATCCGAGTTGGTCTCGGACCCCGAGCATCTCAGGAGGGAGGAGGAACGAACGTCGGTGTGCACGGATTCTGGAGAGAAGAAATGACCGGCGCTTCGGAGCCCGACGGTCTGCGCTTAGTGGGTGAAGCTCTTGCGTTGTTTCTCACGGGGGATGGGCGCCTCAAGATTCTCGAGGAACGCGACTTCTTCGGTGAGTGCGGCGAGGAGCAGTTCGGCGAGGTCTCGGCTGAGTCCCATGCGCACCACAATGCGCTGAACGACGAGGTCGGCAAGGTTGTCCGGCATGGGATACGCGGGGACCAACCAGCCACGCATGCGAAGCCGATCCGCAAGGTCGTAGAGATCCCAGTTGCGCTCGCCCGGTGTGAGCTTCCACGCGAACACGGGAATTGTGTCGCCTCTGCTGATGAGTTCGAACGGTTCCATTGCTCCGATCTCGGACGAGAGATACGTCGCGACGTCGATCGACCCTTGCTGCACTTCCCGGTACCCCTCCCGTCCCAACCGCAGGAACTGGTAATACTGCAGCAGCACCTGCGCGCCCGGGCGCGAGAAGTTGAGCGCCAGAGTGGGCATGTCTCCGCCGAGGTAGCTGACGTGGAAGATGAGGCTCTCTGGGCAGGCCGCCGTATTCCGCCAGACCACCCACCCCACGCCCGGGTAGACGAGACCGTACTTGTGGCCCGAGGTGCTGATGGAATTGACGCGTGCGACCGTGAAGTCCCATTCAAGTTCAGGCTGGCAGAACGGGGCCACCATCGCTCCGGAGGCACCGTCGACATGGATTTTCACATCGAGACCGGTCTCAGCCTCGATCTGATCGAGCTTCGCCGCAATCTCTTTCACGGGCTCGTAGAGGCCGGTGTACGTCTGGCCGAGGATAGCGACCACCCCGATCGTGTGCTCGTCCACGTACTTTTCGAGCTCGTATCCATCCAGCACCAGGTGTTCCTCAGTCACCGGAACGTAGCGCGCTTCGACATCCCAGTAGTTGCAGAACTTCTCCCACACGACCTGCACTCCGGCCGACAGCACCAGGTTTGGGCGGTCCGTTGCCTTGCCTTCGGCCCGGCGGCGTTCCTGCCAGAGGCGCTTCAGTGCGAGTCCACCCAGCATGCAGGCCTCGGACGAGCCGATCGTCGAAGTGCCGATCGTGTCCGCGGCATCTGGAACGTTCCAGAGATCCGCGAGTATCCGCCAGCAACGATCCTCGATCGCCGCTGTCGCAGGATACTCGTCCTTGTCGATCATGTTCTTGTCAGCAGACTCGACATACAGCTTCTGCGCGCTGTCATCCATCCACGTGGAGACGAACGTGGCGAGATTGAGGCGAGAATTCCCGTCCAGCATCGCCTCGTCATGGATGATTTGATAGGCAGTATCTCCCGACATCATGCCGTCTGGCATCTTGAACTTCGGCAGGCTGGTGGCTTCCCCTGGCCGAGCAAAGACGGGGCTAATCTGCAGCTCTGCAGAGTTGGACTGCTCAGTCGCGTTTCGGTACAACTCAGACACAGTATCCTCGATTCTTGACGTTCGGCTCGTACGTGACAGATCGTGGTGATGCGGCCTCACCAGATTCGGCAGTCTGAATCGGTGCCGGGCGTCCCAGCTGCGCTCGCAGCTCGTGAGAGTTGATCCAAGTACTCGAACGCCGTGCTGCATCGACGTCTCGTGTCTCATCTCCAGCCAACTCCAGCACTTCCTCTGCTCGGGCCCTGCGGCCACACCGTCGTGGCTCTGTGTCTGATCCTGGCACAGGTGCAGAACAAAAGCACGGGATGGGGACCCTAGTCAGGATGGGCGAGCCAGGCGCCGACGGTGAGCTGATTGGCCATGTTCATTGCGAGTGGAGCGCTGAAAGCCGTCACAATGGTCCGGTGTGCGTGGCCTCTCCCGTCCGCTCCGAGAGGTTCGCGCGTCAGCGCCGATTCTCGGTTGAGAAAGCCTGTGCAACTCTCGAGCGCGGGCACAGGCTCGACATCCCAGTCGGGCTGGAGCGGGGCCGCGAGAGAGTGAACACGGGCGTGTGCCGCGCCACCCCAGCCAGTTGGGACGCGCACGGCGACCCGCGGAGCCTCGTGTTCGGGCACAGCGTCTGCTCGGGGTCGACCTCACGGACGAGTTCGTCGCAGGGAACGAAGCTGCGGAGAGTCTCAACTCGGTCCTCGCGTCCCAGCGCACATACCCTGGAGAGATTCCGCTGATTGTTGGAGCAGCGGGCCGAGAGTTTCAGGAGGTCGGAGCAGTTCGGGCCCTGAACACGGGAACTCGCTGCCCCTGGAACGAGCAGGAAATGAGAATATCCAGCCTCTTCAGCCTCTTCTCTTCTTTCTTTGCGCTCATGACCCACCACACGGAGTCACGCCGATAGGACGCAGCGAACTGAGAAAAGTTCTCCCAGGCCGTCCGATGTTCCGTGAACTGCTGCTCGTAGGCGTGGCTGAGCGTCATTTTTCGTGTCTCAGATGAGTACCCGTGCGGGTCTGTGCGGCCGGCGAATAGTGCCAGCCCTGTTGGCCTCATCCTGCCCGCCCGCATCAAGGTCTCAACTTTTCTGATGTTGACGGAGCTCCACACACTATTTTTCTTGCGAGGCGTAAACCGCACTTGGTAACTGTCACGGTCAACGCTTTTTCTGAGCCCGTCGATCCACCCAAAGCAGAGTGCTACATCGACTGCGTCAGACCAGGTCAGACTGGCTTTTCCGGAGCCTTTCTTGTGGAAGAGTAGCCACGCTTCAGTCGTTTGGGTGTGGTGCGCTTCAAGCCATTCGTCGAATGCGTTTGCATGGGTAAACAACAGCGGGTTGACCATTTCTGTCTCCTAGCTGGCTGGGTTTTTGGCCAACCACTCGAGAATCGCGTTCGTCGTGTCACGATGCCGTTCCTGCTGGACCCAGTGTCCGCTGTCAAGGCTGAGCTCTTCAACGTTGGGAACGAACGCCGAGAGGTGTTCCGAACGAGCCACCGTGTCGCGAAGCCCGTAGATCATCAGCGCGGGCTGATGGATCACCGGGTCGGCTTCCGCGAGCAGGTGCCAGTTACGGTTGAGGTTGCGGTACCAATTGATGCCGCCCGTGAACCCTGAGTGCGTGAACGCGGAATCGTAGACTGCCAGTTCACGCTCGGAGAGGAGCGGATCGCCAAGTGGGGAGTCGTCCTGTGCGATTTCGATCAGTGCCATGCCCGGTTTCGGCGGCGTGAGCGGCTCGTCCCGCCGATAGAGGTTATTGATAAATCGCGCGGGATCCGCATCGAAGACCGCGTCAGCAACACCTGGCTGCTTGGTGAAGTGCACGAAATAATAGTCGCTTCCGAACGCTGCCTCCATGAAATCGAGCCACGGCATCTCGCCGCGTGCGAGGTAGGGGAGGCTGAGCGCCACGACCCTGTCGACCCGATCGGGGTGCAGCAGCGTGAAGCTCCACACGACAAACGCTCCCCAGTCGTGGCCGATGAAGGTCGCGCTCGTGTACCCGAAATAGTCGAGCAGGCCGCAGAGGTCGTCTGTCAGATGCTCAATGTCGTAACTGACGATTTCGTCTGGCGTGGACGAGTTGCCAAACCCGCGCTGGTTTGGGGCGATCACGTGATACCCCGCAGCGACAAGTGCCGGGATTTGATGGCGCCAGGTGAATGCGAGATCGGGCCAGCCGTGGCAGAGCACAATGGGGTTTCCCGTGTTCTCTCGGCCAGCCTCAAAGACTTCGAGGTCAACGCCATTCACGGAGATGATAGCGGGCTCAGGGAAGGGCAGTTCAGGTGTTGAGGTGTTCATATTTCCAAGGTAGTTCTCTAAACAGGTCATCTAGTGACCGGTTTTTCTGGAAGTATGAAAAACATGAAATCGGATCGCCTCGTCGCCATCCTCTTGATGCTGCAACGGCGTGAACAGGTCACCGCCGCGGAGGTCGCCAACGAACTGGAAGTTTCTGAACGCACTGCTCGTCGCGACCTGGACGCCCTCGGTATGGCCGGGATCCCCATCTATTCGATCCAAGGTCGTTCTGGCGGCTGGCGTCTCCTGGGCGGTGGGCGTACTGACCTGTCTGGCCTCACCGCGGGCGAGGCTCGCGCGCTGTTCCAGGCCGCAGGGCCAGCGGCAGCAGCGCAAGGTGCCGACTCTGAGGTGAAGGGAGCCCTGCGCAAGCTCGTCCGAGCCCTGCCTGAGACGTTTCGAACACAAGCCGAGGCAGCGGCGGCGTCCCTGATTGTGGATTCGCAGCCGTGGGGAGCGGCAACGGCGGCGAGCGCCCCACCGCCGTTCCTGGATATCCTCCAGGATGCCGTCATTCGGGGTGTGCAAGCGCAGCTTCGTTATGTCGACAGTGCGGGCAAGGAATCCGAGCGGACGGTTCATCCCCTGGGGCTGGTGGCCAAGGGTGCACGCTGGTATCTCGTTACTCACACTGAGACCGGCCGGCGTACTTTTCGCCTGGATCGCGTCAAGTCTGTGGCCCTCAGCGATGCCCCCGTTCATCGAACCGAGGACTTTGATCTCACGACAAGCTGGCGCGATCTCACCGCCGAAGCCGAACGCCACCGCACAGTCGTCGAGGTGCACGCCAATTGCGACCCCGCAGGGATCGGCTTCCTCCAGGCCGCAGTCGGAGACCAGCTCGAGATTGGCCCGGCTGCACGCGACGGTCGCGTACCCGTGGTGATTTATGCGCCGAGCGTGTATGGGATTGCCGGCCATCTCGCTGGACTGGTTGAGTGGCTCGAAATCACCAGCCCGCACACCGTGCGCACCCAATTGGCGGTGATCGGTGCGGGACTCACGAATCGATACACCGAGCGCCCCGGCGACACTCCCCCGGAGTCCGGTGTCGCTGATCGAAATCACGAGGGTCCTCCGCTGGCATCTGGGGCTGGGCCCGAGTCTGGGTCTGGGGCCTGAGCCTGGGTCGTGCCGGACCGACGTTTCGGCAGGCTCGGGCCCTATACGGTGGTGGACTCCGAGGCGAACGCAACACCTGCCCAGCAAGGAGTGCTCCGCACTCAGGATCGGGAGTGTCGAGCGCAGCGATATGAGGGGCCGCCTGCAGAGGACAGCGGTGCTGAGGGCTGCGGTGCCGTTCAGGGGCGGAAGCACGTCGCAAGCACATCGCCAGCTTCTCCTTCCGTCACTTTCCCGCTGCCAGCACACATGACCAGACCTTCCCGCGCTCTGCAAGAATGTCTCAACGAGAGAAACGGAAGCCGGCTGACGTGTTCAAATTCTTAGAAAACAACTTGTATGTCGAACGTCAAGGGGTGGTCTTCACCCTGTCTTTCATTGGCTACATCATCTGCATTGTGGGGATCCTGTCTCATCTCGGCAACGTGAGTATGTCGTTCGCTGGGGATGGGGCACAGGAAGCAGTGACGTTTTGGATGGTGCTCATTGCGCTCATCGCCTTGGTGCAGCTGGTTCTGGGCCTCATTGTCCTCTGCGTGCAGATCAAAGACCGCGAACGGGTCCTCGTATTCTCTGTCCTCAACACTCTTCTTGGACTCGTGGTCTTTGGGTACTGTGCCATCACCCCCATAGTGTTGTTCATCGGATAGCAGCCGCCACCGGACAGCCGCCAACAACGCGTGAGCCTCGCTCTGGGAACTCTCCGGGAGCGGGGCTTTGTGTTGGGGCCGCGTGAAACCGGAGGACCTCGCGAGTGTGCGAGAGTCGAAGCCGATTTCGCTGATCAAAGCTCCACCTAGAGCTGCGTGATCGATTGACGATGAGCACCACCACCACCGCAGCAGGTTCGCTTGAATACGTCGATCCCCAAAGCCTCGTCGTTGAGCGGGACAACCGAACGCAGGTGTAGCTAGTAGACAGGTTCCTTGCAAGCATTGAGGACGTGGAGATCCTCAACCCGTTCCTTGCGAACCGTGCCGCTGACGGTACCGTGCACGTGGGCGCAGGACAGGGCCGGATCGCGCGGCACGGCAGCTGCAGCACGTCTCTCGCTGGGGAAGTGAGCGCATCGAGCGACGGCGTCGCAGGCAGGCGTGCCCGCGGCTTTGCCGCTGATCGAGCACAAGACCAGCTTCAATGCACCGCTCAGTTTCGCTGCCCGGTCACACAGCAATCTCAGCGTGCATCTGGGCCAGCGGTGAGCGCGAATACCCCGGGGTGGGCCACGGTTCGGCCCCACTGAACTGTAGTACCACCTATTTGGGCACCCAAGAACGATGCTTCTTGAGCGTGTTTTTTCTAGCATGGAGGCATGCGCATCTTCCGTCGCTTACACGTTCAGCCATATACATTGACTCCGTGGCTCAGACGTCCAGCAGCCTCCACCATGCGGCTCTCAGGCGCCTGTCTTGTGCTGCTCGCGCTCGGAATGATGTGGTCAGCCCGGATCACCTTCGCCGGTGATACTTACGTCAGTGGCCTGGGCGCGCATGGCGAAATCACGGCCTCCGCTTTTAACACGTCTCTCGGAATGGTGGCCGCGGGCGGAGCACTGAGCGCGGTGGGGCTCTGGGGGCTCACCTCCTGGCGCGGAAGACTCGGCGGCTTACCTCTTGGAGCGACCTTGCTCATCACCAGTGCGATGTTCGCTGTCGCTGCGAGTGTCCCGTGCAGCACAGGCTGCCCGCTGCCCCTGAGCCAGGGGGCAGAAATACAAGATCTCATTCATACTTCGGCCGCTGTCCTCGGATTCGCGCTCGCAGGGATAGCGATCCTGCAGACACTTGGAATCGGACGTCGGTACACGCTGATCGCTGCGCCCAGCATCGTGCTCGTTATCCTTGCTTCCGTCACCGGAGGGCTGCTGTCCCTCGCAGGGAGCACGACCGCACTCGGGGGCTGGTTGGAGCTAATCGCCGCGAGCGCTGCACTCTTCTGGCTCGCGAGTGTCGCTGTGCTCACACAGTTTCAAGCCATGGATCAGAGGGCGTGATTTGATCGTGTCATGGTGCTCCTGAAACTCCGGGTGTGGGTTGCGTCACAATCCAGAAAGGGCATCGCCGTGCTCGCTGCAGGCTCTCGCATCTGAGGTGTCGTGACGGCGCTCAGCGCTCGCCCGATTTCAGCTACTTCAGTGGCCCGTGCCGATGCCCTGGATTTCTGATCTCTGCAGGATCGTGGATCTCAATCCACTCGACCGATTGAGGAGTGCCGGACTGCACTCGCGCGCCGCATCGTGGTGATCCAATCGTTGTGAGGGGCGAAGACGCTCAGGGAATCGTTCTGGCCACGAACGGAAGGCGCACTGCGCGATGAAAGGTTGCGGGCACGCACCGCTCGTTCGAGCTGAGAGGGGAACCCGATTGCACGAACGAAGGCGGCGAATTCGGGAGAATCTCCGTTGGTGTATTGCGAGCCCCTTCGGCTGCCGAGACGGTTACTCAGACCCCAAAACGTTCACACGACGTATCCATTTCATGCGTCTCGCAGCTTCCACACTCGGTGAGCCGCGGAACACCCAAGGTCGCTGAGTATGGACTCATGCATTCTTACGGATTGGTGCACTAGCTGACAAGATCCTGGCCTGTGTCTCTCAACCTGAGGAAAGGTCCGAGTGCGACGTCAAGCGCTTGCACGCTGCATCCGATCCGCGCACACGCTCATAGTTCACTGCCGCACTCTCAGCCAACGATCGATTACTTCCTCAGCGACCACACCATCACCCGTGCCGAATGGAACACGCCATGACGACTTCAGGCACCGACGGCACTCCCGGAGGGCGCACGTGAACCTTGCGAAGTCTCATACATTACTTCTGGACCCTGCTGTTCGAGCTCGGCTATGAGCCCCACCGGTGGGTTCGGATCGGAGGCCTCGATCGCATCTCCACCGGTGTCAGATTGAGGAACCACTTCGGCCCCTACGAGTACGAGACCACCGTTCGCAGCACCACGACAACTGGGCGCATCGAGAAGCTTCATGCATGATTCGACCCTGCCTCTCAAACGATCGCGCCACCCAATGAGCCGCAACAAATACCGACCAGTACCGTGCGACCACAGTCGTCCAAGAAATGACCCGCACGGGAATTGAACCGACCTAGATTCTGTGCGCGCTTGAGCCACGTGTCGGTGTGCCGCCAAGCGTGTCGGCGTCGGAAGACTTGGTGCGCACGTGCAACGAGGCGCACACCCGGAATGAGTTAGCGTCGTCTGTTGTATCTGCTGGCAGGGGCAGGGTTGGTCGTGATGCGTCGGACGACATACCCGGCGATCAAGCTGAGAATGATTGCGACCAGAGTGTCGCCTGTGACGAATGTGATGAACATCAGCATGTAGGTGATGCCAGCGCCAAAATTGGTGAAGTCGAGGGAAGCAATGCCTGTCCCTGAATCAGCTAATGCAGAGATCGTAGCGACGAAGCTTGGGGCGAGCGTATAGGCGATGGCGTATGCAATACCTGAGATGAGCGCCGCGAGGCCCACGATTTTAGGGCTGGGGCCGGGCCTTCTGAGGAGTGTTCCGAGAAGTGCCGCCATGATGAGTGCGGCGGGAATGATCGCCCAAATTGCAGCTCTCGGGGTGGAAACTACGGTGGCCATGCTCAGCGAGTAAGCCGTTTGTGCTGTTGCTGCGCCAATGAGTACCAGCACCACCAGACCCCTCGATTTTGAGGTGTGTGGTCGCGCGGTCCTGGTGGTGCTGACGCTCATGCTCATTCGCTCATAGTTTCCACTGACGGTGATTGTTGCAGGGACACGTGCCCAGGCGACGAGACAGAGGTGTCTACTGCACGAACAGGTGACAATCGTGTCAGGCAGCGAGCGCGACCTGCTTGTTCATGATGGCTTCGTATTCAATGGGCGTCAACCTACGAGGTCGTGCCTGCCGGCGGCGGTGGTCAGTGAGCTCGATCCGGGTCGCGACCGGGATCCGGAACTCATCTCGAGTGGCCCAACTTCGAAGGTTTGGGACAATGCGGCCCTCGGAGATCACCCCGGGGGCAACCCTTTCCTCTGGTTGAGCGGTGTAGCGGCTCGAGCTTCACCTCTTCCGGTGCGCTGGCCGATGTACCCGGGATCTTGCGCTTTCGCGTGATCACCATCGCGACGGCCGTTTCGCCGCCGGGGAACAGCACACCAACATCGATCGTGTTTCCGCACCCGAGGTGCGCTTCCGAGTAGACCCGGGTTGAACCATTGGCACCGTCTGTATCGGCACGAATTCGTGAGGGTTGGGCGCTCACAAGTCTGTACTGCGTCGAGTCCCCAGGCGACGGGTATCGGCTCGATGTTCTCTCGGAGAACAAAAGCGCCTCGTTGTTCACGGCGCAATGCGCTCGGTTACGGGCGACCGGAGGGAGGTGCCGCCCGCAACCGAGAGCTCAGTTTTGGCTACGTGCGCGCGAGACGAACAGCGACACCGCCTGCGATCAGGATGCCGAATGCAAGCAGCGCGAGGAACCAGGGAGCCTGCGAGCCTGTAGACGCGAGACCACCGGGGCCATTTGCCACTGATGTGGCTGAACCGGTCCCGTGGAGAGAGTCGGCTGGATTGATCGGGTTGGTCACCTCGCCCGGGACAGTCGGTTCAGTGGGATCGACGGGATCAGTGGGATCGACTGGGCCGATTTCGATGAGACCCGCATCCTGGTCGAGATTGCTCTCTACAGCCTCAATGACCCCGTCTTTCTCGGTCACTTCGAGTGCGATGCTGTCGGCAATGCCAGCTGTATTGGCCACAGAGTTGATGCTGGGATCGTTGCCGACCCCCTGTGTGGTGAAACCGAAACCTGCAGGCGCGATAAAACTGACGGTGTATTTCCCGGGCCGAAGACCATCAAAGCTGTATTTGCCGTGTGTGTCTGTCGTAGTTGAACGGTTGACTTTCGTGTCGCGATCATCATGCCCGTTGAGTTTCACGATCACGCCGGGTGCATTCTCCTCGTCGGAATCCTGTAGACCGTTGTGGTTTTTGTCGTACCAGACAAAGTCGCCGATGGATCCGGAGACTGCGGTGACGGGGACATCCTGGCTGCGTACAGGGAGCGTGAGCTGCTCGGCACGAGCGCCTGCATGGTTCGTCCACAGATCGCTTTGGCGTGATCCGACAGTGGTGAATGACACTTCGAACTGGTTCATTTCCCCGCTGCCGATCCCATCGACGTCGACTACCCGGACAGCAGTGGCGCCTGCTGGCTTCGATGAGCTCCACGTGGTGGATCCACCTGGCTGATTCGAGGCGTCGTTGGGATCGATACTGATGTTTGCAGGAGCTTCGTCGGTGTACAGAACTTTCGATCCCGGCGGAGCCGAGATTGCATTCAGTTCGAGCTTGCCGTGGAAATTGGATGCCGGGCCTCGACCGTCACCAAGGTAGGGGAAGACATCAATAATGTCGATGTTCGTCAATTCCTCAGATGATGTGTTGTGGTACTGGACATTCCACGTCACATTGTCGCCCGCGATGACCACAGCGGTGGGGGCTGTTTTGACAATGGCAAGTCCCTCCGACGCTTGGGTTGTAATGGCGCGTTCTTTGGAGCGAAGATTTGCTGCACTGGTATCGGCTGTGGAGACAACCTGAACCTTATTCGTCAAAACTCTGCCGGAATGCGACATGGGATCGACCAAGCCATCGAATGCGATTGGATCGATGGTCTGATTTGGTTCGATGCCAGTGTAGTTCCATCTCAGCGTGGTCGTACCGTCGGCGTTGTTGACGATCTCGTCGGGCTCGGCGCTGGCGTTGCCGGCGTAGCTCAGTCCAACGGGAAGTGTGTCTTCCACCGTGAACGGGTAGCGAGTGGCACTGTCAGTTGCCGCGGTCAGCGTAGGGGTAAGGAGATACCTGATGGGGGTCCCGGCTTGACCAAATTGCGTCGTGTCTCCGGGATTGGTGATGGTGCCGCCAATGTCAATGACTTGCTTATTTACACGGGCGATAGCTGGGGTAACGGTGAGGTAGTCAGCCTGGACGCCGTTGGCCTTATCCGAATCGCCAGTATCGAACACTCGATCGCCGGGATTCCCGCCAGGTGGTGTGACATCTGGTGACGCGAAACTCATGAAGTTTCGCAAGTAGGCGTCCTTGGGCGCGTCTTCCTTGGCGTACAAATTGATGTATAGCCCGTGTGCGTCTTTTGCGTCGAGGTCGAACTCCCAGCGCACTGCGTTGATCGCCGCCCGGCCTCCCGGGACATCATCCGGGTCCTCATACCAGGTCACACCTTGACCACTAAAGTTTTGAAGCTCTTCGGCATCAGTCAATCCATTTGATGCGTACTTCGTGGTTCCGCCTGGGATCACGTTCGCGACATTCCCTGAGGAGCGGACCCGCTGATAGGTGGCGTCAAAGGTATCGATAACCACGGTGCTCGTGGCGTCATTGTTTGAGTTGTTCTGAATGCCAACTTCGGAGACGAACTTGTCCCCAGGTGTAACATTTGGCCGGTTGTTCTTACCCGACGGGTTAAAGCCCGACCCAATGACTCCCGAGTAGTTCTTCCACCCGCCCAGCGTCGCGCCATCAGTGGCCGTGTAGTTCAGGTCGACAGTATTGTTCGCCAAGTTCTCCGCCGAATTGGGCTGCCCAGAGGCGGAGACGGGAGCGAACCCGCTGTACGTATTGCTCACCGGAATCGTGCGACCCGGCGCTGCTTGTGCTTCGGCATCGAGTTCCGCTTTCGGGATCCAGATGCGGAGATAATTTGAAATGATGATTTGTGTGTTGGCGGGGATCTGCCCGCCTCCGGCATTCTTCGAGGGCACGTGGTTCAGTGAAGAATCGAAGCCCGCGAGCGTGATCTCGATATTCTCACCCGGAGTGGGTTGGAATGCAGTGATGGTGCCGCCATTTGCGACCGAGGTGTCCGAACCGTTCGCGATGCCGCCTCGTGGGGCATTCCAGATCGGCGGTGCCTCTCCATTGGGCTTGTGAACGTTCGGTGCTGCCGCTGGTTGGCCGTCAGCGGTGAATAGCTTTGCACTCGGCGATTTCTTGCCGTTGACAAGTTTGGAGATGTCGTCCGTGAATGTGACTGTGTCAGTCAAACGTTCGGTGCCGAGATTGTTCGGGTACTCCGGGTGTTTGGGATCTACTGGCCCGGTCTGCACGACCATTGGGAACGTGTAGACGACGCCGGGGGTACCGTTCTCGTCGTCCTTGACCTTGACATCGGTGATGTAGCTGTCTTTCTTGCGCAGATCAAAAGCAGGGCGGGCCGAGACGCTGGTGGCACTTGAGTCGATACTCACCGAATCGCTGATGTTGTCCGCTTTGGCAGTGCCGCTGATCGCCACGGTGTCTGCGTTCACAAGGTCGTTCGTGACCTTGAGGACCACGGGCACAGAGATCGTCTCGTTTGTGAGGTCTCCAAGTGCGCACGTGAGAGTTCCACCGCTAATGCCCGAACCGCTCGCCAGGCACGCCTGCGGAAGCTGAACCCACTGCGTCCCTGCTGGGGCTTCGAGCGTGAACATCTCGTTGATCGCGGTGCCATTAAATGCGTTGACGGACACCTTGTACTCGATCGAATCGCCGGTGCGCACAATCCCGTTGGTCGCACTGTCATCCAGTCCCGGGCCGATGTCTCCTGCGTCGCTGAAGCTGCCCATCCCGTCGCGGTTCACGCTGATGTCCATATCGATGGATACCGCAAGCGCGGTGACGATGTCTTCGGGCCCCGCGTCCTCCGCTGTGTGATTCTCCGCGGCTGCCGGGTTCCTCGTGTTGGCCGAGCCGCTGTCACCGTCAGCAGAGTCGGGAATAGCTTCTTCAACACTTGTCGCCAGCGACACTGAGGCGTCGCCGGAGGTTGTGGCAGCCGCTTGAGGCACTGCGACACCCAACAGGGCTATACCAACAGCCAGTGCGGCTGAAGTTCCTCCGAGCAATCTAGATAACATTTGGTCCCCCCAATCGTGGCCGCGTACACACGCGCCGGTATATAATATATCAGAAGATCACAATTTCGAAACTTTGCAAAATGTCGAGGGATCACCGCTCCTGCACGGGCCGCGGATCTCGTGGGAGATTGCTGGCGCTGTATCTCGCCAGGAAGCCGGAGAACCAGGGAGATCGCGCTGTCTCTCAGAGTTTGAGGCTGTGCTGAAATATAGGTTGTGTGGATAGGCCGAAGCGCGGTACCAAACTCGGCGATACTGATTTGCTCACGTTGCACCGGCTTGAGGAGTCGAAATGCCAGTACCCACTACACCGTCGAAAGAATCCAGAAAAACACTTCGCGAAGTTGCTGAGGAAAAGATACGGGCTGCGATCTTCGATGGAACGCTTGAACCTGGAGAAGCGCTCAACGATGCAGCGCTTCAAGGATGGCTCGGTGTCTCACGCACGCCTATTCGAGAAGCCCTCAACGATCTTGCACGTGTCGGACTGGTGGAGATGGTCCCTCAGCGGTACACCCGGGTTGCGAGGCCAAGGCCCGAGGACCGAACCGCCATTTTACAAACGCTCGGAGCCCTCATGGGGGGTGTCGTGCGAATCACCGTCCCAGACCTCACTGCCCCTCAGCGGGAGACGATCCTCGCGGCACTCGACAATCTCATGCCACTCGTTCAAGCCCAGGATGCGCTCACTCATGGCCAGCGTGGGTGGGAGCTTGTTGACCTCTTCATAGATTTCTGTCCGAACCACATACTGGTGCGCGCTACACGCGAGACGATTGATAGCCTCGCCTTTCAACTCGCAGCAACTCGCACCGACAGCAGTACAGACTGGGAGAGCCTCCGGGAGGGGTACCCAGAGTTGAGAGCGGCCGTCGCACATGACGATGCCGTCGCCGCCGAACTCGCGATCGAACACGTCTTTCGGCTCTCGGCACCGACTCGCTGAGTATGTGTTGTTTCGTCGTCTCAGAATCAACGTTCAGCGCGGCGTGGAACCGGGGCCAATTTCAATTGAGCTTGTAGAGGAGTTCCCCAAGGTAT
The DNA here is from genome assembly GCF_019464495.1 of Leucobacter luti. Lineage (NCBI taxonomy): Bacteria > Bacillati > Actinomycetota > Actinomycetes > Micrococcales > Microbacteriaceae > Leucobacter > Leucobacter luti. The sequence continues at coordinate 2,370,936 of NZ_CP080492.1, forward strand.
CCGGTTGTCAAGGTGCTGAGGAAGCCAGCATCGCAGGATTGGGCTTCGCCGCAATGACGCACAGGTTCGAGCGGAGGTTCAACACCTCAAGCAAGAAACCCGACAGGCGTCGTGATGGTCCCAACTGTTGTCCGGCATTCAACGCTACGTGTCAGCCTGAGTGATGAGCTCGGCCGAGGTGTCTGCTCCCGTGCGCGCGGTGACTTTGCTGGTGAGCACCTCCCCGCACCTGGGTGCCGGGAGGTCTATCTCCGTCGAAGTGGGGAAGGTAATCAGGGCGGTCATGCCGCCCCCAGTCCGGGGGGTCAGGCACACATCGCCACCATGGCTTTCCACTGCTGTGGTGGCGATCGCCAGGCCCAGGCCATGCCCGCGACGTCCCCCTTCAACACGCCCGTCACCGCGGGCAAATGGCTCCCGCAACTGCTGAATGCGTTCGTTTGTGAGGGGATGGCCGGTGTTCTCGATGAGTATCTGCACCTCGTCGGTCGCATCAGAGGCGGCAATCTCCACGACGCCGCCATGCTGGTTGTGGCGGATGGCATTTGTGATCAGATTCGTCAGTGCCTGGCGGAGGACGGCTTCGTCGCCAACCACCATGCAGGGGGTGAGAGTGACCTGAAGCGTGAGATCCATCGCCATGGCTTCCCCGCGAGTCGAGGCGAGGACGTCTTGGATGAGCGTGTGGAGGGAGACCGGCTCGTGGGTCCTTGGCAGATACTCGATCTCTGTGAGCGCGAGAAGCGCTTCGACGGTCTCTGCATTTCGACGATTCGTTTCGAGCACGCGACTGGCCACAGTGCGGAGCTCTTCAGCGGTGATATTCGGGTCGGACAATGCCACCTCGAGCATCGTTTCTGTCGCAGCCAGCGGTGTCCGGAGTTCGTGAGAGGCATTCGCAGCGAAACGACGGTGCGTTTGGAACGCGTCGTCGAGCCGCCCGAGCATCATGTCGAACGTGTCGGAAAGGTCGTGAAGTTCGTCTTTCGGGCCCTGCAGTGCGACTCGATGATCGAGCGACCCGGTGCTCGCGAGCTTGGCGGCTTGATTAATGGCTTGAAGCGGGCGAAGCATCTTCCCTGAGATCACCCACGCCACGGCGGCACCAGTGGCGACGAGGACTGCGAGAACGATCAGGGAAACGACGAACGAGGTATTGAGGATGGCGGCCGGATCTCTGAGGACAATCCCTTGCGCTGGAGCAGCATCGCTTCCGAGGCGCAGGGACGCTGCACCGACGTCGGGTGCGGAAGCGAAGTCTCCTGATCGCTCCTCTTGGACGCCAACAGTGACGTATTCGGGCACTGTTCGCATGAATACCGTGACGGTAAACACAATGGCAGCTCCGGCGACGCCCAGCAGCGCCGTGAAGGCAACCGTGAGCCGGGTTCGAATGGTGAACCGTTGGCGCCATGCACGAAGGAAGCTCGGCCCGAGTGCGCTTGTGGAAGCTTTCATTCTGCGGCCCCAAATCGGTATCCCGATCCGACAACGGTGTGGATCAAGCCGGGCTCGCCGAGATGCTTTCTGAGATTGGAAAGCGTCACTCGGACGGTGTTCGTGAATGGGTCGGCGTTCTCGTCCCAGGCCTTCTCCAGCAGGGTCTCTGTGCTGAGCACCCCGCCAGCGGCGGACATGAGAAGCTCCAACACTGCGAACTCCTTGTTTGCGAGGCGAAGCAGCCTGCCGTCTCGATACGCTTCCCGGCGAAAGGAATCAAGCCGGATCCCTTCTGCCTCCAACACCGGTGGGTGGGATGCTCCGGCCCTTCGGCCAAGCGCCCGAATCCGCGCTATGAGTTCAGGGAACGCGAAGGGCTTCGCAAGGTAGTCATCGGCGCCCTGCTCGAACCCCGCCACCTTATCGCGGAGCGAATGGGCGGCCGTCAACATCAGGACGCGGCATTCTGGGCGATGTGCAGTGACCCAAGCGCACACATCATCTCCGTGGAGACCCGGAAGATCTCGGTCAAGCACGACGATGTCGTAGTCATTTACAGACAGGTACTCCACTGCTGTGTGGCCGTCGTGGACCATATCCACTGCCATCATCTCGCGCCGAAGACCTGTACGAATGGCTTCGGCCAGGTAAATCTCGTCCTCGACGATCAATGTGCGCATGACACTCCAACGGATAGGTGGGGGGGGGGAGGGGGAGTCATAAGTCAAGCATTCTCCGCATAAGAATGGGGTAAAGCTTCGACTGAACCCTGGTTTTACCTCCCAGTTGGTGAACTGTTCCCAACGCAGCACTTCCGCTGTTCGACGAAAGGACAGACCACCATGTTCATCAGCAAAAACCGTCACCGTGGCGCTTCTGCCGGAGCACTCATTGCAGTCCCACTTCTCGCGTTGAGCCTTGCCGCCTGCGCGCCGGGCGGCCAAGAGAAGACGGAGAGTCCCCAAACCGGAGGATCCAAGACCGATAGTTCGGAGACCAGCGACACGATGAGCTGGCAACTCGATTACGCCGAGTGCATGCGCGAACAGGGGATTGACTATCCAGACCCAGAAGAAAGTGCTGGCGGCGGACTATCGATGTCGACGCAGGGAGACGTTGATCCTGAGGCGATGCAGACTGCTTCGGAAACGTGCCAGGAGAAGCTTGGGGATCCGCCGGCACCATCGCCGGAAGAGCAGGCAGCCGCGGACAAGGAGTTCTTGAAGTGGGCGACGGAGGCCGCGGAATGCTACCGAGAGAACGGCTATGACATGCCCGACCCCGACCCGAACGGTAAGACGCTGTCGTTCCCGTCGGATGCTCCCCAGGAGGTTATGGAAGAGTGCGGTGGCGGCCAGGCAGCAACTCGGGTCGAGCAGTGATGTTTCGTCGCACGTCGGAGACGTCGAATGTCCGTGATTCGCATGAGCTCAGTGCCGCATCTCCTACAGAAGAGGACGGTGCCGGCCAGAGACGGCGCACACGGCTCTTGTGGTTTGCCGGGATCGCACTCCTTGTCGGATTGGGCGGTGGCGGTTCATATTTGGCCTACGCAAGCGCGTCGGAACCGACTCTGGAATCCGACAAGCCAACGCTGGACACCGCCACGGTCGAGGAAGGGACCCTGACCGGGTCACGGACCATACCGGGTGTTCTCGACTTTGCACAGACCAGGGATCAGGCGTCGGAGATCGCTGGCACGCTCACAGGTACGCCAGCAGCCGGCAGCACCGTTGATCATGGGGGCGTCCTGTTCTCTGTCGATAATCAGGGTGTCTACCTATTCAATGGCGCTCTCCCCGCCTGGAGAGCGTTTGAAACTGGGATGTCGGATGGCCCTGATGTGAAGCAATTAGAGGAGAACCTCAGCGCGGCAGGGCATTTCGGATACACACCGGACGAGGAGTTTGACTGGAATACGAAGAATGCCATCGATCTCTGGCAAGAATCCACCGGCCAAGCAGAGACCGGCCGAATTGATCTGGGACGTGTCGTTTTTAGCGCTTCGAGCGTTCGCATCGCGGATGTCCTCGCCAGCGTGGGAGACCGGGTCGGGCCTGGTATTCCAGTGGTGAAGCTCTCCGCCTTACAACAGGCCGTCACGGCCGACTTGAAGCTCGGCGACCAGAAACTGGCCGTGCTTGACACACCTGTCGAAATCAAATTGCCCGGCGGGGCTGCGACGACGGGAAAGATCACGGGTATCGGTCAGCCCACCGAGCGTGAATCGAACGGCTCAAAATCTGTGGTGATCCCCCTCACAGTCACGCTCGACACACCGGAGGATGCCCAAGGTATCCAAAAAGCCAACGTGACAGTGGACGTCCCCTCGGAGACTCGTGAAGGAGTCCTCTCAGTGCCAGTGGAGGCGCTGATTGCATTGCCGGACGGCGGGTTTGGAGTTGAGACAGCTCATGCGGATGGGACCACGTCGAAGGTTCCGGTAACGACGGGCCTGTTTGCTGGCGGACGCGTAGAAGTATCCGGCGAAAAGATCAAAGCTGGGATGGAAGTTGTGGTGCCAGGCTCATGATTCCGATCATCGAGCTCAACGCCGTCGAACGGTCCTATGGCGAGCCACCTGTGCGCGCATGTGCTGGGGTCGATCTCGTGGTGCAGGAGGGCGAACTTGTTGCAATCGTCGGGCCGAGCGGCTCTGGCAAGTCAACCCTCTTGAACCTCATTGGCACGCTGGATCGGCCTACCGCTGGCACCGCGAGAATCGGTGGCGCCGATGTCCAAACGCTCAGTGACCAGGAGCTCTCCGCACTGCGGGCGCATCGCATTGGCTTCGTCTTCCAACAGTTTCATCTCAGCGACGGCGTCACCGCGGTCGACAACGTTGCTGATGGCTTGCTCTACCTCGGTGAGCCTCGGAGCGCGCGTCGAAGTCGTGCCCGGAAAGCGCTCGACCGGGTGGGCTTGGGGCACAGACACGACCACAAACCGCACCAACTCTCTGGTGGTGAGCGTCAGCGTGTGGCGATCGCGCGCGCGATTGTCGGTGACCCCCTCCTACTCCTCGCGGACGAACCGACGGGAAATCTGGATTCCCAATCGGGAATGGCCATCGTGAAGCTCTTGGAGTTGCTGAATCGGCAAGGCACCACGGTCGTCGTGATTACACATGATGTCGAGCTGGCCAAGAAGTTTCCCCGCCAGATCACCATTAAAGATGGGCGAATCGTCGATGATTCTTCCCGGGTGGGAGTGCACACATGAAAACGATGACCGGAGTACGTTTGCGCTCACGGTTGCGGTTCTCGGATATTGTCCATCTCGGCGGTTCCGGGTTACGCACCCGTCCTCTGCGAGCAGTCTTGTCTGCGCTCGGGATCGCTATCGGGATCGGAGCGATGATCGCTGTCGTGGGAATTTCCACGTCGAGTCAGGCACAGCTCAATGCTCAGCTCGATGCACTGGGCACGAACCTTCTGACTGCTGAGGCGAACACCAGCATGTTTGGAGACGAGACACAGCTTCCACCCAGCACGATACCGAAGGCACGTCAGATGGACGGTGCAGAGAGCGCAAGCGGGACTGCGAAGCTGAACGTGAACGTCTATCGCAGCGAACTCGTCAACGAATCTGAGACTGGTGGGATTTCGGTACTCGCGACGGATCTCGACCTGCTCGATGTGACCGCGACGGAGATGGACACCGGGTCATGGCTGAACTCTTCCACCGCTGCGTACCCGGCGGTCGTTCTGGGGGCCGACACGGCCACGAGTTTGGGAATACATACCGTTGGTAGTCAAGTCTGGTTGGGTGGGCAGTATTTCACTGTCGTGGGAATCCTTGCCGCGTCGCCTTTGGCTCCCGAGCTGGATCTCGCGGCGCTCATCGGCCTGGATATAGCAACGTCGATGTTCGAATTTGATGGCAGTCCATCCACGGTGTATCAACGAGTCGACGAGCAGCTTGTCGATCAGGTACGCGACCTGCTGCCAGCATCAGTGAACCCACAAGCGCCAGAGGAAGTGGCAGTCTCTCGCCCATCGGATGCACTCGCAGCCAAGTTCGCTGCAGATCAAGCCTTCACTGGCCTGTTGGTTGGGTTGGGATCAATCGCCCTGCTCGTGGGGGGCATTGGGGTGGCGAACACGATGATCATTTCCGTGCTTGAGCGGCGGCGTGAGATCGGCTTGCGCCGTGCTCTGGGGGCGACTCGAGCACACATTCGTCGGCAATTCCTCTCTGAAGCGCTGCTGCTTTCAGCCCTCGGCGGAGTAATGGGGTCGGTACTGGGCGCCCTCGTTGTCGCAGTAGTCGGGGCCCTCAACGGCTGGCCCTTTTCTGTACCGCCAGGGCTTTTTGGGGCAGCGATAGGAAGCACCCTGGGCATTGGGGCGGTTGCTGGTCTGTACCCGGCCGCGCGCGCAGCGCGAACACCGCCCACGGCGGCGCTGAGTATCTGACGCCAACGCTCAACCTGGGGCTGGTCCGCACCGATGGGTGCGGACCAGCCCCAGGTCGTTGACCGCACGCAGGCGGCCGGGGACCACCGGGTCTCACTCGTGGTGAGCGTCCCGCGGACTACCACGTCTGTGCGCCCGCCGACCCACACGTGACCGTCACGCTGTGCGATATAGACCCTGCCTTGACGGTTCATCGCGGTGCCTTGAGCGGCGATGAATGGTGCGTGGGCTCGCTGAGTGGAAATCAGCCGTTCGGCCGCCGCAGCGTTCAGGCGCCCCGTAACAGGATCTTCACGAAGCGGCTCGTTCCCCTCGGTAAAGAACGCGCCTACCTCGAATGCTGTCTCTGAGGGTTCGCTCTGCGGAGCGATGACTCCGATATCCCACCGGCCAGGATGGCGAGAAGCGTCGGGTTGCAGAGCGAGAACCGCTGCAGAGGTGTCGAGCAGGACCCCGACCCAACCGGGACCGTTGTCGAGCCACTCTGCGTCAACAACGTGCTGGGGGTCGACGCCCAGAATATCCGTGATGGCAGCCCTTGTTGCCGGGTTTACCGGGCCCGAGCGGGTTCGCGGTGGCGTTCGGAAGGACAGGAGATCATTTCACGGCAAGGCCACGCCGGGATGAAGCCGCGGTTGTGACGTGCCGCGGCCAGTGTTTACGCCCTCGTTATCACAGACAGATCAGGATGAAAGTACGGAGATATTCGGAGGAGCGCCATGACAAGACCGATTGCACGAACTGACCTGCGGAGTGGCCTCGATGGCCTTGTCCGGGGAGCGGTATCCACTCGAGCACATTCGCCAGGTGAGTCTTCGCAACCCGTTGAAGCGTATGCCGCGTACTTGGCGTGGCTGCAGAGACAAGCCTTGCCTGATCGCGCTCGCTGCCTGAGCAAACTCTCACCTCAACGTGTAGCAGACTCTTTGCTGTCTGCATGCCTCGGAGCAGCAGGCGACTTCGGAAGACCCGCGAGTCAGAAGGTGTTCCCGAAAGGCACACTCATCGCACAGAGGGAGAGGGAACGCTATCGTCCTTCACCCGAGTTGAGCCCTGAGTGCTTGTTTGAGTCGCGAGTATCTTTTCCTTGCAGCATCAGGCTTCAGGCCGAGCGTGGCGCCCGCCTCCACGATGCTGAACCCTTCCCACGCGACCAGAAGTAGGAGCTCCTGATCCTTCCCCCCGAGACGCCCGATTGCGTCGGCGAGGAGTGGATCCTCAGGAATAGCAGCGTACTGTTCAGAACCCTTGAGCTCAGCCTTCAACCGATCAGCAATCTCATTGTTCCGGATCCGGCCACGCCGAGTACGGGCCAGTACATGACGCGCAATTCCGAACACGTATTGCCGAAAGCGGATGGGGTCAGAAGGAATCTTCTGGGGAGAACGGAGGACCTCGACGAGCGTGTCTCCTGCTGCGTCCGAGGCATCGTCCAAATTGCCCAGCCGCCGATTGAAGTACCCCACGAGTTCTGGCACCATTCGCGCCAGGGAGTCTTTCAAGGTGTCAGTATCGGAGACGCTCTGGAATGTGGCGCGTTTCACGAATTTCCTTCTTCCGGAACGACCACACGTGCGCCTGTCAATATGTCTCCGGTGACTACCGAGTAGTCTTTTCCATCTGAGAATTCGCTCCACTCGTGGTAGGTGGCAAAAGCCTGCGCAGCTTCGTAGTCCCCAGTTGCAATGAGGCGCCCCCACTCGTGCATTTGCTCCAGATAAGCTCCACGCGTACTTGCCGCTTCAGCCGGCCAATCAGCTGATTGACTGAGCACAAGTCCCGCTTTGCTCATCATCGCCCCATCCTTGCGGTTGTAGGCGTCGAACCAGGCCGTGAGCCACTCGCGTCTCGCCTGGTTCTCAAGCATGATGTCGATGACGAGGCTTTCAGCCTGCACTTGCCCATTCCCGCCCAGGTCATTTGAGGCAATGTACGCGTCTTGATCAAATCTGCTGAAGAAGTGGGCCAGCGCATCGTCCCAAGTCACACCATCTGGCAGTGCGATATCTCTGGGCGCACGAGAAGCAATGTACTGGTCGAGGTCACTGGCACCCATGTCAATCCACTCCGCCCCCGGCGCCCCTTCACTGCCGGGGTCAAAGACGCCCTCGTCAGATTCACCGCCCGGTCCATCGACTGAGGGTTGGAGCTGTTGCTCCTCGCTCGCATTGATTCGTCCGGTCTGGGCCTGAAACACAACGTTTGCGACAGCTGCGGACGGCACGCCAAGCGCAACTACCGCAGCGAACGATCCGATAAGTCCAATACGGATTCGCTTTTGACGAGTCCGAGCTTCACCCTCGGCGCGACTCACCAGTTGTCGACATGTACTCTCACTAATCTCTGGAGTGACTCGTGCCTGTCGCTTCAATCTTGCGTCAAAATCCGCAGCGTCTTGCTGTAAATTCATGGCTTCTCGCTCCCGGTTACGTGTTATCTAGTACCTGTGCCGACTGGGCGAGAACGTGACAAATGAAATACAAAATCTATCAATGTGACGTACATATGATTCGGCCCGGACTGAATGTCAGGCGGCCACAACTCGTTCGGAGCAGCTGTGAACTCGTAGTTGCCGAGACCGTCCTGCGCAGGTGCGCAGGGACCCTTCCACCTGCCCCGCGCCAGCTTCAACCCAACAAACACTGACGCTACGGCTGAGCATCTTGGTAGGTCCGCCAAGCAGTTCGATCGGTCATCGGGTCACCTGCATCGCGGGAGTGATCAGCGAGGAAGCCGTCCTCAAGCTTGGGGTCCGCGGCTTGGACACCAACCCTTTGCCGTGCCGACGGCGATGTCGTCCACAAACGGAGCGGTTCGAGTGTGGCCATGAAGCTCGTCTCAATCTTTGGAATTGCGGATGCGCGACGAATCCTCTCGGCAATCGGTCAGTCCTACAAACATTCTCAGCAAGTCCACTCAACCGAACGGCGCTTCCTGCTTCGCGCCGTTCCTGGGGTGGTGGTCGGTGGAATCATTGCAGCGGGCGCACTGTCGAGTGCGAGCGCGTCCGCACATTCCCGTCCTGCAACACCTGTCGAATGGGTTACAGGCGAGAGCGCAGCCCCAATCACTGCTGTGGCAAAGCAGTCAACAGAGATGCAAGAACTTGCAGCACGGCTCATCTGACAAGGCTTCGCTCGCTTCCCCCGCTACAACGTTGTAGCATCCGTCGGCGCTGAGTCTGTGGTGTTCTGACGCTCGATGACGAGATCCAGAAACGACTCGCACTGATCCGGTCGCTTGCGTCGAAGCCTCCAAACGCTGTCGTACTAGGCCAGAGCGGTGAGGAGACGGTGAGTGTTGGTCAGCTGAGGCCCGTGGGCGTGGCCGCTGCGCGAGGGAGCTACGATGACTGGACAGCTTGTGGTGCGGGCTTCTGCCCGGTCTGTGCCGGCGGATGTGGGGCAACCTGGCCCGGATACGTTCCTCGCGTATGGACTTGCTGCGTGGGCGTGCTCGCCACCTGTGGAGTCTTCAACTAGTCAGGGAGTTCGGCGGTGACCGCACAAGAGTCAGTTGAGATTCGGCTTCAGGCTCTTGCGCCTGAAGATCGGAAAGAGATTCTGGATTCAGTGCAGCTCGGCCATGCCGTCAGCCGGGCCGAGCTCGCTCCGCTCGCGTTGGAATACGCCGATTCCTGGAAGCGCGGAGGGGGTCCGCGGCTGTACCGCAAGTGGTACTACTGGGTCGGTTCGATCGTCGCCGTAGTCGCGTTGTATTGGATCACTGGCTGGATCGCCGCGACTCTTCTCGCTGTGGTGATGTTCGTGGGGCCCTCGCTCATGCGGGACCGAGTCACCGCCGCTCGGCGAGCTGTTGAAGCGAATCAACAGTACTTAGAGGACACCGACAAGTTGTAGCTCTGCCGTGGGAAGCAGCGACAGGCGATGCGCGCACAAGGCCTCTGTCTGGTGCGGTCGTCGCCTGGCGCTCGCCCATTCGCTGCACGGGCTTCCGCTTCAACTGCAACGAAATTGATCGCGAGTTGTTTCTGCCTCATAGTGAGTTCGGCTGCGGGGCTACTGTTCTGTCTCGAGAACCTTGAGCTCCTCGACCTCTTCGTGTGTTCTCGAGCTCGCAGCTTCGTGCTCAGTGAGCTCAGCCATGAGCGCACGTGCCCGCAATGCAGACCCTGGGGCCCCCGATCAGAACAAGCGACCCATCGGGGCGCTGAGAAATGGTGATCGGAACAATCTGCATCTCAGTTTGCCCAAACGAATCGCGGGGGAGACTCACCTGGTCGTCGACGGCGGCACGCTACCGCTGCAGAATAGCGAGAGATTCGATCTCCAGTGCAGCAGACCGGATCATCTGCGTACAAACGACGAATCCCCCGCCGCTTTCGCGACGGGGGATTCAGATACTGTGTGCGCCCCGAGGGATTCGAACCCCCGACCTTCTGATCCGTAGTCAGATGCTCTATCCAGCTGAGCTAGGGGCGCCCGTTGGTTTCCCAACTAGAAAGACATTACACGAGCGGATTCGAAAACGAAAATTCGGGCGGGGATCCCGGGCGTGTGCGGAACGCACCCACCAGCAGAGGTGAGCACGGTACCCTGGTCCTCGTGCCTGAAAACCCCAGTACGTCCGCCAGCTCGCAACCAACGCCGAACTCTGCGGCGCTTCAGCGCGCTGAGTCGCTGATCCTCGAGGTTCCTGATTACCCCGCAGCCGGGATCCTGTTCCGCGACATCACGCCGTTGCTCGCGGACGGCCCAGCATTCCGCGCCACGGTCGATGCACTGATCGCACCCTTCGCGGGCACCTTCGATGTTGTTGCCGGGTTGGAAGCCCGCGGCTTCTTGTTCGCCAGCGCCGCCGCATACGCGAGCGGTGCCGGGCTCATGCCAGTCCGCAAGGCAGGCAAACTGCCCCGACCTGCCGCGCAGGTTGACTACGCACTCGAGTACGGCGTCGCCGTTGTCGAAGCGCACGATGATTTCCCTCGCGGATCCCGGGTGCTCCTGATCGACGACGTACTCGCCACCGGCGGCACTCTCATCGCAGCGCACGCGCTGATGCGCGAACTGGGATACGAGGTCGCAGGGACCTCGGTGCTGTTCGAGATCGAAGATCTCGGCGGCCGTGCAGCGCTCAACGACCCGCAGCTCCACACCGTCTTCCACAGCTAGCGGATCTGGTCCGAGGTCTGGCACAGGTTCGGGGGGAACCAGCACTATGAGCAAAGACGCGAAGCCAGCACGCCGGGGGCTGCCCGGTGCAGACTTCTTCGACCTCGCAGGGAGCGACCCGGAACTGCTGAACTCCGGGCGGATCCCTGACCCAGCTCCCGAGCACACCCCGCTGTTTCGCTGGCTCGCCCGAGTCCTCACCGGGGTCGAGGCGCGGCTGCGAGCCCGCGGCGACGCTGTCTGGCGCAATGCGCTCCGTATCTTCTGGGCCCTGATTGCAGCGGTGGGGATCCTGTTGCTGTTCGGCCCGATCATCAACAAGCCGCTCGACTTCGACGATGTCATTGCCTCAGCGAAAGTAGATGAGGTCGATTGGGTGGCGCGTGACGCCAGCGTCGAGTATGACGTCACCCGTGGCGCATCGGGTGGCTTTGCGGCAGCGATCTCCGAGCGGTACACCGCGGACTTCCGGAACGGTCCCGAACCGAGCGTCGAGCGGGTTCTTGTCACCGAATTCGCGGGGCACGACGCCGAGTTCGAGCTCGGGGAAGTGACCGTGGACGGTACCCCGGTCACGGCCGAAATTGAACGCCGCTCCACCACCACCACTATTCGGATTACGCAACCCGACGGGGCCGAGTTTGAGGGGGAGCACGAGATCGCCGTCTCGTACCAGCTCCACAATCTCATCGTCACCGCCACCGATGACGCGACGGGCAGCATCGTTGACGCCTGGGACTGGCCGGTGTTCGGCCCCCTCTGGCCGCAGGCCACCAAGGGGATCGAGGTCTCGCTCACGCTGCCGGCTGAGCTGGACGCAGCACTGATTCGGAAGCCTCAGGCGTACGTCGGTTGGCTGCTCGCGAGCGCCACCCAGTGGCTGACGCCTGAGGACCCAGCGAGCTCAGGGGCGGAACCCAGTTCCACGTCTGGATCCGAGGTGCGCTACAGCTTCAGCAATGATCAGAGCCTCCCGCCTTACCCGGACATCCTGATCAGAGCAAGCTTCGAGCAGGGCACCTTCACACAACCGGACACCACGGCGCTGTTCTGGTGGCAGAGCTACGGCCCGCTCCTCCCGCTGGGCGTCCTCGCGGCTCTCGCGCTTTTCGCGGCGGCCGCCAGACGAGTGGTCTGGGCCGACAACGCAGGTGACCCCTGGTACCTTGCACGGAGCGAGCCACCACAGAAGCTCTCACCAGACCTCGCGGCTGCGCTGCTCGGCAAAGCAGCGCACGCTGAGCTGGTCGCGGAGCTCGCTGACGTCCCCGGTCGCGGCGCGAAACGGGAGCGATGGTTCTCTCGACTCGCTCGTGCAAGCCGACGGGCTGGCCGCTGGGGCAACCTTCCAACCGTGCGCGAGGCCGCTTCACGCTGGCGCCGCCCGGACGAGGTTGTCGACCGAGGCTTGCGCTGGGTACCTGACAGTTACGTGCGCGACTTCTTCGTCTTCGCGCCCGTCGCAATAACGCTGTTCCAGTGGGGGCTCCTGCGCCAGCTCTCAGAGCAGGTTATTTTGTCAGTCGTCTGGTGGCCGGCGGTGTTCGTGCTGCTCTCGACCGTGTTTGCGATCATCTCACTCGTGCTGGTGCGTCGCCCGCGCCCGCTTACCCGCGCGGGTGCGCTCGCCGTGCAGCAGTTGAAAGGCGTGCACGTGTTCGCTCGTGCCACGCGACTCCTGGATCGCGGGCCGCTCACCGACCCGCTGCTGCCGTATGCCGTGCTCTTCGCCTCCCCCAGGCGCGCAGGCAAGCGGGTCGCGGCCCTCGCGATCGAGGAGACCGGGGATCCGTCGATCACGAACGGCTGGCGTGGCTCCCGGTTCCTGCCGCTCCCCGCGATTCTCGCGCTCGGCGCAGCGCTGGCCGTGCTGGCGGGCGCGATCGTGACGGTATCGACCGTATCGCCGCCCTACGACGACACGGAGCACTACACCGAGGACTCGAGTAACCTCCCCGGCACCCTGTACACCGAAACCGCTGGGTTCGATGTGCGGGCGGAGCTCGGCCGCGGTGCGGACGGCGGAGCCCGTCTGGAGGTCACCGAGCTTCTGACTGTGGTGTTCGCCGACGGCTCCTCGCGCGTGCCGCAGTATGCGCGGGAGTGGTCGACGCAGTATCTGGGCCAGGATCTCGGTTTCGATCTCACCTCGGTCACCATTGACGGCGCGGCCGCACCGGTGCGCGAGATTGCGCAGCCGCGCAGCCACGTCGTGGTGACCCAGTTCCAGGACGCGCTTCAAGGTACACATGAGATCGAAGTGCGCTACACGCTGAACGGCGCAGCGGTCGCGGCGTCAGACGGTGTGGGCGAAGCTCAGCAGGTGCGCTGGGCGGCTTGGCTCGAGACCTGGGAAGACGAGTACTACACGAATCCGAGCAACCCGTACGACGGCTCCGCAGTCGTGCGCCCGCTCCGGCTGGAACTCACTGTGGCCCCCGAACTCGCGAAAGAGTTGCGTGGGGGCGGCTGGATCGATCTGGATCTCGACCTCCCGCGCATCCCAGGCGCAGTCGGAAACGCCGTACTCCCGTGGCAGGTCGAGTCCTCCTGGTATGACGACACGGGGCAGCGCAGAGAGCTCCGGATCGGAGCAGAGACTCTCCGCGAAGATGGCGCGCTCGTGCTGATCTTTGACGCCGATGCTGTGGAAACGCGTGAGATCGACGCGCTCGGGGAAGGCGGCTCGTTCGCTGTCGATCCTGAGGTCAACGACAACTTTGGCGCGTACGAGTTGCAGGTGGGGGCTTACACCGAGCTGGGTGCGCGGCTCGACTTCCCGGCAGATACCTTTGCGGGCGTTGAGGAGGGGGCGATGCAACGCGCGCTCGCCGCATACAACCGCCCGTACGCGATGATGATGTGGCTGACGGGGGGAGTGCTCGCAGCGGCCATCGCGATCACCACCGTTGCTGCGCTCCGACGGCGCGCACCAGGACTGGGACTGAGTCTGGTCGGATTCCTCGGGATCCCGCTGTTGCTCATCGCCCAGTGTGTGCTGTTCTGGTGGATCGTTGGCCCGATGGCCAGCAGCGATGCGCAGGGAACCGGCGCGTTTATCCTCTCCGGGGTGACGTGGGTTGCAGTCGTCGTCCAGTTCGTCGTCCTGGTTCGCCGCCTCGGCCGGGCGGGTGGAGAATAGACCCCATGACCCAGATCGATGCCACCGCCGCATTTTTCGCCGCACGCGACCAGCTGCTCGCCTGCGCAGGTGACCCAGCACGTGCGCGCGCAGAGTTTCAGTGGCCAGACGTGGGCCCCGAATTCAACTGGGCACACGACGTATTTGACGTGATCGCGCAGGACAACGACACTGTCGCGCTCTGGATTGCGGAGGAGGACGGCAGCGAGCAGAAGCTCACCTTCGCCGAGCTCAAGCGCCGCTCTGACCAGGTGGCGAACTGGCTACGCGCGACGGGTGCTCGCAAGGGTGATGTCGCCATGCTGATGCTGGGCAACCGCGTCGAACTCTGGGAGATCATGCTCGCCGCGATGAAGCTTGGCATCGTGATCCTCCCCACTTCAGTCGTGCTGGGTGCGGCAGAGCTTGAAGATCGTGTGGCCCGAGGCCGCGTGAACTGGGTGTTCGCCGCTCCCGAAGACGCCCTGAAGTTCTCCGAGGTGCCGGGCAGCTACCGTGGCATTGGGGTCGGCCTCGGCCTGCCCGATGCGAGTAAAGAGCAGCGCGCGGCGCTGTGGGAGTGGGAGCACTACGAAGAATCGCGTGCGGCTGGCGCCGGACGCATTCCTAAAGCGACACTGAGCGGCGATCCCGCGTTGATCTACTTCACCTCGGGCACCACGAGTCTGCCCAAGATCGTCGAGCACTCGCACACGAGCTACCCGCTCGGGCACCTCACCACGATGTCCTGGCTGGGCGTGCGCCCCGGCGACACCCACCTCGTCATCAGTGCTCCGGGCTGGGGCAAGCACGCCTGGTCGAGCTTCTTCGGTCCGTGGCACGTCGGAGCCACGATCTTCGTCGCGAATTATGGTCGCTTCGACGCTGAGTTCCTCGTCTCAGAACTGGACCGAGCTGGGGTCAACACGTTCTGCGCCCCACCAACCGTGTGGCGCATGCTGATCCAGCACCAGCTCGCGACGAAGCCGCGCGCGCTCCGAGAGGTCGTCTCCGCCGGGGAACCATTGAACCCCGAGGTCATCGCCCGCATTCACGAGTGGTGGGGCCTTGAGATCCGGGACGGCTACGGCCAGACCGAGACGACGGCGCTCATCGCGAATATGCCCGGCGACCCGATCGTGCCGGGCGCGATGGGGAAGCCGCTGCCAGGCGTCGACGCGGTGCTGATCGATCCGGTGACCGGTGCCGAGGCGGTCGAGGGCGAGAACTGCCTGCGGATCGTGGCTCGGGACCCCGACCCTACTGTGAGTGAAGTGGACGCGTCAGGAGCGGCTGCGGCCACCCGTATCGCGCCGATCAACCTGATGACCGAGTACCTCGGCAACCCGGAAGCGACGGCCCGCGCGACCGCGAATGGGCTGTTTCACACGGGAGACGTAGCTCGCCGCGACGAAGACGGTGTGCTGACTTTCGTGGGGCGCACGGACGACGTCTTCAAATCGAGTGACTACAAAGTGTCGCCGTTCGAAGTCGAGAGCGCACTGCTGGAGCACGCGGCCGTCGCTGAGGCAGCCGTGGTCGGCGCACCGGACGAGACGAAGCTCAACGTCACGAAGGCCTATGTCGCGCTCGCCGCAGGAGTGCCGGCAACGGAGGAGACTGCCCGCGAGATCCTCGCACACGCTCGCGTGGCATTGCCGCCGTACATGCGTGTGCGCCGCGTACAGTTCGCCGACTTGCCCAAAACCACCTCGGGCAAGATCCGCCGTGTCGAGCTGCGACAGGCTGAGGAAACCTCGTTTGCCGCCGGTGAGCGGACCGCAGGCGAGTGGCGTGAAGAGGACTTCCCCGGGCTCAAAGGCTAGCGAGCTGCGGGGCGTCAGGATCTGGCGGTTGAGCGAGGACTGGCAGCACCGCTGGCAGCATCCCTGGCAGCGGCCAGACCCTCCGCCGCTCGTGCCCACTGCGTCATCAATCGTCACGAATTGGGCCGGGCCGTGAGCCGCCGATAGCTTCGAGCTATGACCCGTATTGAGACCACCACCGCTGGCAGCCTCCCCCGCACGGAGGCCCTGATCGAGGCCAACGCGGCCCGCACGTTCGCAGAGGACGGCTTCACGCTGCAGTCCACTCCCGAGTTTGAGGCGCTCGTCGCCGAAGCGACACGGGACGTGGTGGAGCGCCAGCGTGAGGCCGGGATCACGCAGCCGGGCGATGGTGAGTTCGGGAAAGCGATGTCGAACGCTGTCGACTACGGTGCCTGGTGGACCTACTCCTTCCAGCGCACTGCGGGTCTCGAACTCACGGGGAAGGACATCTTCAGCCAGGAGCCCGTGCGCTCCGAACCGGGCAATGTGCGATTGACCACCTTCCCCGATCGCCGCGACTGGAGCACGTTCTCAGAGGCGTACCAGGATCCGCAGAGCGGGATCAGCGTGGGCAAGAACGCGACCGCCTTCCCCGCCACAACAGGCCCGATCCGGTACACCGGCCAGGCCGCGATCGCGAATGACACTCGAAATCTCGTCGCCGCACTGCAGCCGGGCGAGCGCGGCTTCCTCACGGCAATCGCACCCGGCTCTGCCGCCCGGATCGAGAACGAGTTCTACCCGAGCGAGCAGGCGCACATTGACGCATGGGTCGAGACCCTGCGCGAGGAGTACCGCGCAGTGACCGACGCCGGGCTGATCCTGCAACTCGACGATCCCTCGATCGCTGAAAACTGGGATCAGATCAACCCGGAGCCGAGCATTGAAGACTACCTCGCATTCACGCAGATCCGAATCGATGCGATCAACGCGGCGATCGAGGGGCTCCCGAAGGAGCAGATTCGCCTGCACCTGTGCTGGGGGTCCTGGCACGGCCCGCACACGACCGACATCGAGCTCAAGCACATCCTCAGAACGGTGCTCAGCGCCAACGTTGGCCAGGTCTCGTTCGAAGCTGCGAACGCCCGCCACGAGCACGAGTGGGCCGTGTGGGAGGAGCAGAGCGACCTCATCCCAGACGACCTGATTCTCGTGCCTGGCGTGGTGAGCCACGCGACCAACCTCGTCGAGCACCCCGACCTCGTCGCGCAGCGCATTGAGCGCTTTGCGAAGATTGTCGGCCCGGAGCGTGTGATCGCGGCGACCGACTGCGGCCTTGGCGGGCGCGTGCACCCCAGATCGCCTGGGCGAAGCTTGAGGCGCTCGGCGAGGGAGCTCGTCGCGCGCGAGTGTAGAGCGCCGCTCGCTCCACGCTGCGGGAGTGACGCACGGACTTGAGCGAGGGAGGTGCGTGGGTGCGCCTGCCTGCCTGCCTGCCTGTCTGTCTTCTCGCACCGGAATTTCCGGTGAAACGATTCATGGGTCGAAGTTCGGGACTTCAGCTCTGGGAAGCCCCGAAATTCGACCCATGAGTGTGCTGGGCGGATGAGCTCAGGGCCAGAGAGATGCGTTGAGCGCGCAGCATCAGGGAAATGCGTTGAGCGCGCAGCGCCGGGGTCCAGCGTCTCGCCCCGGCACCTCGTGCTCGTGCTCGTGCTCGTGCTCGTGATGTGGCTGGCTTGGCCTGGCTCGGGTAGGCCTGCCTGTCTCGTCGCACCCCTCTCTGCGGTGAAACGATTCATGGGTCGAAGTTCGGGACTTCAGCTCTGGGAAGCCCCGAACTTCGACCCATGAGCGAACTGGGCGGATGAGTTCAGGGCCAGGGAGTTGCGTTGAGCGCGCGGGATCAGAGAGTTGCGTTGAGTGCTTGGCGCAGGAGTCCGGCGCTGAGCACCCAGGGCTGAGCACCAGTGCCCAGCACCCATCACCCAACGCCCAGCGCGCAGCGCAGCCTCGTACACTGCGACGGCGCCCTACCCGTGCGCAGCGAGTAGGGCGTGGCAGCGGGCCACACGCTCGCGCCACCAGGCCGTGCGCTCAGGCGACGCCGCGTAGCGATCGAGCAGCAACGGAGAGAGCACCGGCCGGCCAACGGGGATCGACCCCTGCGCCGGGATCAAAGAAGTCTCCGTGACGTCGCCGTCGAGCAGCGCGACGGTGCCGAGCCCGCAGGCCCCGGCCAGCGTGCCATCAGGAAGCGACGCCGCAAGCTGCGCGCCCATCGCGATCCCCACCGACGTGTCGAGTGCACTCGAGACGACCACTGGCAAGCCAGCCTCCCGCACGATCTCGAGGGCCCGCGAGACCCCGCCGAGCGGCTGCGCCTTCACAATAATCAGGTCGGCCGCGCCCGCGCGGGCCACTGCCAGCGGGTCCGTTGCCTTCCGCACACTTTCATCTGCGGCGATCCGCACCGGCACTCCGGCTGCAGCCAGCTGTTGCCGCACCTCGACGAGTTCTGGCACCGTTGCGCAGGGCTGCTCAGCGTAGTCGAGGTCGAACTGGGCGAGCGCCGTGAGCGCCGCAACCGCATCGTGCACAGACCACCCAGTGTTGGCATCAACCCGGATACGGGCGGTTGGACCCATGAGCACTCGCACCTCCCGCACTCGGGCGACGTCCTCGGCGAGCGATTGGCCCCGCTCCGCAACCTTCACCTTTGCGGTGCGGCAACCGGGAAAGCGGGCGAGGATCCCGGCTACCTCCTCCGGCGCAACCGCCGGGACCGTGGCGTTCACATCGATCCGGTCGCGGAGCGGCGCCGGCTGCTCACACCAGCCGAAGTCCAGCGCGGCGGCGAGCCACTGCGCTGACTCAGGATCCGCGTATTCGGTGAACGGGGAGAACTCGCTCGGACCGCGAGGCGCGTCGAAGATCGCCGCTTCTCGCACGGTGATCCCGCGAAACCGAGTTCTGGTGGGGATCGAGACGACGCGGATGGTGTCGAACACCTCGGCGAGCGGGGGAATCTCGGCGGGAAGATGCGTCATGCTCCGAGTCTACGGAGGGCGATGCGCGAACTTACCGTGCCGGCGCGGAAAGCCGGTCTGACCTCCAGCGTCTGAGGGGCGGGCGCATGTGTACCTAGGCGGGGACGCCCACGAGTACCTTGGGTGCGCATGCGCACCTAGGTGAGACACGCATACGCGCCTCACCGGGTGAAGGGGCGCCTCACCAAGCTTGCGGGCGGGCGGCTCCCGGACGAGAATCAGGGTATGGCGAGCGAGCAGACGAGCACGGTCCCCGGGCAGCCCCCGCACGAACCGCACGACACCAACGTGGGGCAGCGGTTGAACTGGCTGCGCGCGGGGGTGCTTGGCGCAAACGACGGTATCGTTTCGACGGCCGGCGTGGTGATCGGCGTTGCGGCAGCCACGCCCGGCAACCTGGTCGCGATCGTGACCGCGGGACTCGCTGCGCTCGTGGCGGGCGCATTTTCGATGGCCGGCGGCGAATACGTGTCCGTCAGTACGCAGCGTGATACCGAACGCGCGTTGATCGCGAAAGAGACACGCGAGCTCGCCGAGCAACCTCAGGAAGAGCTGCGGGAGCTCGCTGGATTTTACGAGCAGCGCGGTCTCACCGAGGATTTGGCGCTCCAGGTCGCAGTGCAACTCACCGCGCGTGACGCGCTCGCGGCACACGCAGAGGTCGAGCTCGGGATCGATCCAGAGGAATTTACGAGTCCTTGGGCCGCCGCGCTGTCCTCCTTCGTCTCGTTCACCGTTGGCGCACTGATCCCGCTCCTCATGATCCTGCTCCCCGTGGGGGAGCATCGAGTGTGGGTCGCGGCGGTCGGGGTCGTAGTGGGGTTGTTCCTGACCGGCTGGATCAGCGCTGCACTCGGCCGCTCCCCGAAGCGGCCAGCGATCCTGCGCAATGTGACGATGGGAGTGGCGACCATGCTCGCGACTTACGTGATCGGGCTGCTCTTCGGCGTTGCGGTGTCCTGATCCGCGTTCCGGAAGCGAGACGCACGGCAGCGAACCGCGCCGAACCTGGAAGTGAGCGACCGCGATCCGTCGCCGCCCAGAATAGGCTGGGGGTATGACGCAGCAGGTTTCCGATCTCTTCGACCAGGCCGAGTGGGAAGTCGCCCCGGGGGCGGTGGGGTACACCGACATCACCGCGCACCTCAGCCGTGATGGCCGGATCGCGCGCATTGCGTTTGACCGACCCGAAGTGCGCAACGCTTTTCGGCCGCGCACCGTCGACGAACTCTATGACGCGCTTGACCGCGTGCGGGTGAACCCGAAGGTTGGCGTGGTGCTGCTGACGGGCAACGGGCCCTCGCCGCGGGATGGTGGCTGGGCGTTTTGCTCGGGCGGCGACCAGCGGATCCGTGGCCGCGACGGCTACAAGTATTCCGACGACGAGACCACGGTGGGGCCTGAGGCGACGGCGCGTGCTGGGCGGCTGCACATTCTCGAGGTGCAGCGGCTGATCCGGTTCATGCCGAAGGTGGTAATTGCGCTGATCCCCGGCTGGGCCGCTGGCGGAGGGCACTCGCTGAACGTGGTGTGCGATCTCACGATTGCCTCGCGTGAACACGCGAAGTTCAAGCAGACGGATGCTGACGTCGGCTCCTTTGATGCCGGCTACGGCAGTGCTTACTTCGCCCGTCAGGTGGGGCAGAAGATGGCCCGCGAGATCTTCTTCCTCGCGGAGGAGTACTCGGCTGATCGGGCGCGCGAGATCGGCGCCGTCAACGAAGTCGTGCCGCACGCGGAGCTGGAGCGCACCGGAATTGCCTGGGCGCGCACGATCCTGGGCAAGTCTCCGACTGCGATCCGCATGCTGAAGTACGCCATGAATGCGGTGGATGACGGGATCGTGGGCCAGCAGCTGTTCGCTGGTGAGACCACTCGCCTCGCGTATGGCACTGACGAGGCGGTTGAAGGTCGCGACTCGTTCCTCGAGAAGCGCGAGCCTGACTGGAGCCCGTTCCCGTACCACTACTAGGGTCTGGGCCAGCTCGGCACCGGCACCGGCTGGCTGGCCGGTGGCTGGGCGGTTGGGCCGCCAGGCTAGGGCACCGGCACCGGCACCGGCACCGGCTGACTGGCTGGCTGGCTCACTGGGAGGCGTCGATCGGTATGCAGACACCGGCCTCAACCCGTCAGTGCACGGAAGGGCTGGCGCCCCGAATCTTGTCGCAGTGCGAAGCTTCGGGGCGCCACTCCTCACGGGTCAACGACTCTGCGCCTGCGCGGCCTTCTTTGCGCGCCGGAGCTCGTGCAGCAGTGGCTCGGTGTAGCCGCTCGGCTGCGCAGCCCCCTCAAGCACGAGCCTGCGCGCGGCGGTGAACGCCAGCCCGGGCGTCGTCCCGTCCGCTCCGAGCAACGCCTCATATAGGGGATCGGCCGCGTTTTGACGATCCACCACGGCCGCGCAGCGCACCAGCGCCGCATCGATCTCGTCTTCGGTAATCACCCCGTGCAGGAGCCAGTTGGCGAGCAGCTGTGAGGAAATTCGGAGCGTCGCCCGATCCTCCATCAGGCCAATGTCGTTGATGTCGGGCACTTTTGAACAGCCGACACCCTGGTCGATCCAGCGCACCACATACCCCAGGATCGACTGAGCACTGTTCTCGAGTTCGGCCGCAACTGTCGCTGGGTCGAGATCGGCGGGCTCGGCGAGCGGGACCTGCAGCAACGTGGCAAGCGAGTCTGGAGCGCCAGCGCCAGCGCCAGTGCCGGTGCTGGATCGGTCCCCTGACACTTCGGCTCGGGCCGCAAAGGCATCGACCTGGTGGTAGTGAATCGCGTGCAGCGTCGCGGCGGTGGGTGAGGGCACCCACGCGGTGGAGGCTCCCGCGCGCACGTGTCCGATCTTCTGCTCGAGCATCGCCGCCATGAGATCCGGCATCGCCCACATGCCCTTCCCGATCTGGGCGTGTCCGGTGAGGCCGCACTCCACGCCGATCGTCACGTTGCGCGCCTCGTATGCGGTGAGCCAGGGGGCAGTGCGGATGGCGGCCTTGGGCAGGAACGGTCCGGCATGCATGGACGTGTGGATCTCGTCGCCCGTCCGGTCGAGGAATCCTGTGTTGATGAACGCCACGCGATCAGCCGCCGCCGCGATTGAGGCCGCGAGGTTTGCGGACGTGCGGCGCTCTTCGTCCATGATCCCAATCTTGAGCGTGAGCGGAGGCAGACCGAGCAGCGCCTCTACGCGGGCGAAGAGCTCAGCGGTGAAGGCCGCTTCGTCTGGTCCGTGCATCTTGGGTTTCACGATGTACATCGAGGGTGTACGCGAGTTCGCGAGGTCGCCGCGCAGGTCGTCGAGCGCGCCCAGCGCGGTCATGATGGCGTCAACGATCCCCTCGGGTGTTTCTGCTCCCGCGCGATCGAGGATCGAGTCACCGTACATGAGGTGTCCCACGTTCCGCACGAACAGCACCGAGCGCCCGGGGAGCGTGACGGTGCCGCCACCGGGTGCGAGATAGGTGCGGTCAGCGGCCATGCTGCGGGTGAAGCTCGTGCCGCCCTTCGTGATTTCTTCGGAGAGCGTGCGCGCCATGAGCCCGCGCCAGTTGCGATAGCCGAGCGCCTTGTCTTCCGCGTCGACGGCTGCGACCGAGTCTTCGAGGTCCATGATCGTAGTGAGCGCAGCTTCCAGCACGATGTCTTGCACCCCGGCGGCGTCGCTCGATCCGATCTGGCCGGTTCGGTCGATCACGATCTCTGCGTGCAGTCCGTGATGCACGAGCAGGATCGAGTCTGGGGATTCGGCGGATCCGGTGTATCCGACGAGGGCGGCCGGATCGGCGAGCGCGCAGACGGTGAAGTCTCCGAGTTCGACTCGCAGTTCGCCGTCTTGCACTGAGTAGCGAGTCGCCGCTGAGTGTGACCACTCGGGTGCACTGGGCACCTCAGCGTTCAGGGAGATCCCCTCGAGTGCCTGTAGCGGCGCAATCAGGTCGAGCAGTTCGCGGCCGCGTGCGATCACCGCGGCGCCGCGGGCCGGATTGTAGCCCGCGCCAGGTGCGAGGTCGCCTTCGTGGGGGATCGCATCGGTGCCGTAGAGGGCGTCGTAGAGTGAACCCCAGCGTGCGTTCGCTGCGTTGAGCGCGAAGCGCGCATTGAGAATCGGCACGACAAGCTGGGGCCCGGCGCACAGGGCGATTTCTGGCGCGACGTGTGTGGTCGTGACGCGGACCTCGTGTGGCACGGCGCTGAGGTAGCCGATTTCGGTGAGGAACGCGCGGTACGCTGCGGGGTCCGGGATTCCCGGAGTGGCTCGGTGGTATTCGTCGATCTGCAGCTGGAGTGCATCCCGCCTGCGAAGCAGTTCGGCGTTGCGCGGCGCGAGCTCGTGCACGATCGCGCTGACTCCGGCCCAGAATTCCTCGGCGTTGAGCCCGTGTGCAGCGAGGCTTTCTTCGGCGAACGCAAGGATGGGTTTCGCGACGGAGAGGTCGGCGCGGGGGGCGTAGGCAGTCATACGAGCTCCAATGCTGCGGGGACGTGGTGGGGCAGAGCGCGATGCGGTGGTTCGTTCTCGCGGATCTGCTCGGCTGTGCTCCACGATAGGAGGGTGCGCAATAAAATGGAGTATCCATTCCGTATAGTGGAGTCATGAGTGAACGCGAGAGCTCCAAGGCGCACACGCTGCCCGCTGCATCGGGGGGACACGTGCAATCGGTCGCCCGTGCCTTCGCGGTGCTGGAGGTCCTCGCCCAAGCGAATGCTTCGCTGCCGCTTGCGGAGGTCGCAGCACGCGCCGGACTCGCGGTCCCAACCGCCCACCGGCTGCTCCGCACCCTGCTCGATCTCGGAGTGGCCCGACAGCGCGACAACCGCGACTACGGGCTGGGGCCAACACTGATCGGCCTCGGGGAGCGCGCCACTCCGCCGCTCGCCGAGTCTGCGCGCCCTGCACTCGTGCACCTCGAAGACATCGCGCAGGAGACCGCCAATCTTGCAGTGCTCGACGGAGATCTCGTGGCCTACATCGCACAGGTTCCCTCGCGACACCGGATGCGCATGTTCACTGAGGTGGGTCGACGAGTGCTGCCACACGCAAGCGGGGTCGGCAAAGCGATGCTCGCCACATTGCCAGAGCGTCGCGTCAGAGAGATCCTGAACCGGACAGGGCTCCCGGGCTACACGCCAACCACTCTGGTGAGCGTTCCCGCCCTGCTTGCCGATCTGCGGGACACACGTCACCGCGGCTTCGCGATTGATGACGGGGAACAGGAGGTGGGCGTGCGCTGCATCGCGGTAGCAGTGCCGGGCGCGACGCCCCCAGCGGCGCTCTCCATTTCGGGCCCGAGCGCACGGATGACCGACGCGATCGTGAAGCGTGCGGTCGAAGAGCTCACGCGGGCAGCGGGTACCCTGGAGGGGTGACACAGCCCAACGGACTCCGCGCCATCCCCACTGAGGATCGCGCCTGGCTTATCGCAGCGCTTCAAGACGCCCTCGCTGGTGGTGCGCCGGTATTTCCCCTCGCACCGGACACGAGTCCCGAGGTGGTGCTCGCACTGCAACACACGCCGCTCCCGGAGGGCACGGCGCTCGTGGTGCGCACCTCCGGATCAAGCGGGATCCCGAAGGCCGTCGCGCTGTCCGCAGCGGCCCTTCGCGCGAGTGCGAACGCAACTCACGAGGCGTTTGGCGGGCCGGGTCAGTGGCTCGTTCCCCTCCCGAGCAACCTCATCTCCGGTATTCAGCCGCTCATCCGCAGCGCCATTGCCGAGCAGGAACCCGTGTTCGTCGACGGGGCATTCGATCCGGCGCGCCTGCTCGCCGCTGCCGAACTGATGACTGCTGAACGACGCTATGTTTCGCTGGTGCCGGTGCAGCTGTCTCGACTGCTGGATCACGCCGCGGCAGACCCTGAGGCAGCAGCGATTCTGCAGCGCTTTGATGCAGTGCTCGTGGGGGGCCAGGCCATCACGGTCGCGCTGCGCCAGCGCTGTCACGAACTTGGTGTGGCACTCAAACGGAGCTACGGCATGACCGAGACTGCTGGGGGGTGTGTCTACGATGGCGTTGAGATCGGCGACACTCTGGTGCGGATTCGCGCTGGCGAAGTACAACTCGCGGGATCGGCTCTGGCGCTCGGCTACGTCGGGGATCCCGAGCTGACCGCTGATCGTTTCATCACCGAGACCGACAGCGCTGGCACCGAGACGCGCTGGTATCGCACCGGCGATGCTGGCGAGCTCCTGGGCGGCATGCTCACCGTGACGGGCCGGATCGACCGTGTGCTCATCTCAGGTGGGATTAACGTCTCACTCGATGAGGTTGAGCGCGTGGTGCGTGAGCAGCCTGGCTGGGCGAGCGCGGTCGCCCTCGCCGCACCACACCCTGAATGGGGCGAGCGCGTCACGCTTGTGCTGGAGACATCTGACCAGGCCCAAAGCGACGCTGGCGCGGATGCAGCGCACGCAAGCTTTGAGCGGGTCCGCGAGGAGGTGCGCGCCCGTCTCGGCGTTGCCGCCCTGCCGGAGTGGGTCACCGAAACGCCTGAGATCCCGCGCCTTGCGGGAGGCAAACCAGATCTGATCGCACTGGGTGAGTGGCTGGGCCGACTGCGCGACAGCTTTCGCGAGACGCGCCGGGCCCCCAAACATGCAGCGCCGGATGCAGGCGCCGATGTGACTGACGCCGTCGGCACGGCTGACACCGCTGACGCCGCTGACGCCGTCGAAGCAGCCGACGCTATCGAGGCAACTGATGTCGTCGGCGTGCCAGGCCACACAGGAGACCAAGCGCACCGCGCAGCAGGAGAGGAACAGGCGTGAACCAGGCGAAGGATCGACGCAAGTCGGGCAATCCCGCTGTGCGAGCAGCGGCCGAGCGACGTGTCTCCGGTGGCGCAGAGCCCAGGATCACGTGGCGCAACTGGGTGGGTGGGGCGCGACTGCGCACGCTCCCGCTCGCCGTGGCTCCCGTCGCAGCGGGAGCTGGGATCGCGCACATGGTGCAGGGCTTTTCGTGGCCGCTGACACTGCTCGCGCTCGCCGTCGCGGTGTTCCTCCAGGTGGGGGTGAACTATGCCAATGACTACTCGGACGGGGTGCGAGGCACCGACGCCTTCCGGGTAGGGCCGGCGCGCCTCACCGGCTCCGGTCTCGTGAATCCCAAGCGCGTGCTCATGCTTGCCCTCATTTTCTTCGGGCTTGCTGCAGTGTCCGGTGTTGTCGCAGTGGTGCTCAGCGGCCGTTGGTGGTTCCTCGGGCTCGGAGTCGTCGCGATTATCGCTGCCTGGTTCTACACGGGAGGGAAGCGCCCGTATGGATATGCGGGCCTCGGCGAAGTCGTCGTGTTCATCTTCTTCGGTCTCGTTGCAACTGTCGGGACCGTGTGGCTGCAGACTGATGTGCGGACCCAGGAGGCCTGGTTCGCTGGCGCGGGAGTCGGCCTGTTCGCGGTGGCCGTGCTGGTCGTCAACAATATTCGCGACATCCCCACCGATCGGTTGGCGGGCAAGAATACGCTCTCGGTGCGGATCGGGGATCGCGCGTCGCGCATCCTGTTCGTACTCTGCGTGCTGCTGCCGTTTGCGGTGCCCGCGCTGTTCGGCTTTGCGAACCCCGGTCTGTTGCTCGTGTGGCTCGTGCTCATCATCGTGCTTCCGTGCGTGCTGATCGTGCTCACCGCGAAAACACCGCGCGAGCTGATCTTGGTGCTGCAGCTCACCAGTCTCGCGGCGCTCGCCTACGGCGTGCTGCTGGGGATCGGATTCGCGTTCTGACGCACTGGGAGTGATCGGGCCGCAGGCTCGGGGCGTGTCATTTGGATCGCGATCCACAACATGAGCACGCCGACCAGCCAAGCCCACAGCGCCCCGGTCGCGGCGAGAATCACGAGGACACCTCCTGCCCCACTGAGCACCGCGAGCGTGGCGCGGCCTGTGCTGAGGGCTGCGAAGTCCCGAGTCCCTGGACCGGCGATTGTTGCGGAATCGGCTCGGGAGCCTGCGCCGGAATCGGCTCGGGACCCTGCGCCGGATCCGGATGCTGATCCTGCCGCCACCGTGCCCGGTCGCCGCTCGAGTCGAGCGACGAGAGCGACCACCCCAGCAACTGCGAGGCCAGCGGCGACGAGCCACAGCGGACGACTGGCCCACCACTCGGCTGACAGCGGAACGGGCAACAGTGTGCCAGCGCCCTCAGCGAGGAGCGGCTCGACACCGAGCAGCACACCGGCCAGCAGCACGACGACGGGCATGTGCCACGAGTAGATCGTCATCGCGGTGCCGTTGATGACGTCAGAGGCCGTGCGCACGCGAGGGAGCTCAGCCCACTGGGCCAGACGGGGACGGAGTCGGGCGAACACCGCAAACTGCACGACCCCCAGGAGTGCGAGCGGCGCTGTGGGCGGGTTCAGTGCCTCAAACAGGTTCACGGGGCTCGCCCCGATCAGCATGAGCGCCACGATCCCTGCGACGGCCCACCCGGCGAGCCGCAGCTTCGGTGCCCGGCCGTCCGCGAGCCAGAATCCGAGCTGCTGCACGAACAACCACACGAACAGCAGATTCGCGAAGCCGAGGGCGTCGATGCCTGTTGCGAAGCGCACTCCGTCGACGAGCAGCACCGCGCCGCCGAGCATGGCGAGCGCACACCGCGGTGCCCGTTCGTGGGCACGCAGTGCCAGCGGCACACACGCCGAGCACAGCACATACACGCCGAGGAACCACAGGGGCTGACTGATTCGCCACCCCGCCGTCGCGACCAGCTCGGGGAGAGCCCGGTGAGGGTCATCGCACCAAGCACTGTCGCGACCGCGAGCGCCGCCGCGAGCGGCACCGGGAGGAGCCTGCGCAGCCGGAGCGCGACATAGTCCGCTGCGCCCATCCCACGCTGCCGCATCCGTCGGAAGTGCGTGGCGGATGCGAAGCCGCCGAGGATGAAGAACAAGGGCATCATTTGTGCGAACCAGGAGAACGGGGTAAACAGATCCCAGCCCTCGAGGGCGTTCTCGAGCACGACATCGCCGCCGCTCACGCTCGCGCCAACCATGAGCGCATGCACCGTCACGACCGCGATCAAGCAGGCCGCGCGGACGAGATCGACGGCGCGGTCGCGGGTGGCGCGGTCGCGCGTGGCGGGGGCAGTGGTGCTGGTGGGGTGTGCTGCTGCTGAGACGGCAGAGCTTGGGGCGACGAGAGTCATGGGGACGGTCCTTCCGGTGTGCTGGAAGTACCGTCTCGCGCAGCTCACGCCCGCTGCATCACTCTGCGGAGCGCATTTGACCCCCTACCCGGGTAGGGGGTGGGCACCGCAACGTGTCGGTGCTCGCCGCCAGGCCGGGTGCAGGCCGCCTAGCCGCCCGTCCTGCTACCGATCCGGCGACACTAACCCGGCATCGTAGGCGAGGATCACTGCCTGCACCCGATCCCGCAGCCGCAACTTTGTGAAGATCCGCGTTACGTGCGATTTCACCGTCTGCTCTGCGATAAACAGCTCGGCTGCAATTTCGGCATTCGCCATTCCCCGCCCGATCCGCACCAGAATCTCGCGCTCCCGCTCAGTGAGCTCCGCCAGCCGCAACGCGTGCTGGTCGCTCGGCGGACGCTGCTCTGAGAACCGCTGCAGGAGCCGCTTCGTCACACTCGGCGCGAGCAGCGCGTCCCCTGCCGCAACCACCCGCACTGCGTGCACCAGGTCCGCCGGTGGCGCGTCCTTGAGCAAGAACCCACTTGCGCCAGCTGCGAGGGCATCGTGCACGTACTCATCGATATCGAACGTGGTGAGGATCACAATTTTGGGCACGTGCGGGGTGCGCGGTGTCGGTGCCATCAGCAGCCTCGTCGCTTCAAGCCCGTTCATGCCCGGCATCCGCACGTCCATGAGCACGACATCCGGGCGCAGTTGATGCGAAAGCGCGACAGCCTCGACCCCGTCAGCTGCCTGGCCCACGACGGTGAAATCCGCCTGGGAATCGAGGATTGCGGCGAAGCCAGCGCGCACCATTCCCTGGTCGTCGGCAATCAAAATGGATACGGTCATGTGGCTGGCTCCGAGTCAGTGGGGAAGCGGGGTGCGGCGACTTGTGGCCCAGGATCAGCTGCCGGATCGGGCCCGGCTACGAAACCAGAGTTGATGCTTTGGCCGGTCTCGATAGCTGCGGCAGATTCGATCACTGATTCCGAATCACCGAGCGCCCGCGG